>CAVWEC010000001.1:0-661693 GCA_963754025.1 uncultured Actinomycetota bacterium
CGGCGGCGACGCCGCTGCCGCCGCCGGCCTCCCCGGCGGTGGTCGTGCCGCGGCCGGCGCCGCCGGCCGAGCCGGCCACGCCGGCGCCACCGGCCGCGGCCGCGCCCCGCCGAGCCTGCGGCGCGAGCATGACGGATCGGTGGGGGTGCGGCGCCGGGCCGCACCTCCATCGCCGGGTGGCGCGATCCGGCGCTGCAACCCAAGTGTCCTAGTCTTCGCTAACAAGCC
Source organism: uncultured Actinomycetota bacterium (assembly GCA_963754025.1). Lineage (GTDB taxonomy): Bacteria > Actinomycetota > Actinomycetes > Propionibacteriales > Nocardioidaceae > Nocardioides. The sequence goes on from CAVWEC010000001.1 coordinate 229, forward strand.
GGCCGGCGGGAAGCATGCGCTTCCCCCTTCGCCCCCGAGGTGTCCCCGATGCGCCCATCCTACCCCCGTCTCGCTGTCCCGCTGGCCGCCCTGCTCGTCGCCCTGCCGCTGTCGCCCAGGGCGCAGCCGGCGCTCGGCGCCCCGCCCGCCAGCGCCCCCCAGGCCGATGCCGGGGGCGCCGCCGGCGGTGCCGATGCGCGACGCGCCGCAGTCCTTCGCCCCGCTGGCCCGCCAGCTGCTGCCGGCGGTGGTGAACATCTCGACCACCCAGAACGTCGCCGCCCGGGCCAACCGGCCGGATGCGCCGGAAGTGCCGCAGGCGCCGCCGGGGAGCCCCTTCGAGGAGTCTTCCGCGACTTCTTCAAGCGAAACCGCCCGGCCAGCCCGGCCAGCCCGGCCAGGGGCCCGAGCAGCAGCGCCCGCGCCGCGCGCCGTCGCTCGGCTCCGGGCTTCATCATCGACGCCGCCGGCTATCGTCGTGACCAACAACCACGTGGTCGGCAGCGCCGACGCGGTGCAGCGTCGAGCTGCCGATGGCCGCGAGCTGCCGGGCAAGGTGGTCGGCACCGACCCGAAGACCGACCTCGCCCTGCTGAAGGTCGAGGCCGGCAGGCCGCTGCCGACGGTCGCCTTCGGCGACAGCGACAGGCTGCGCGGTCGGCGACTGGGTGCTGGCCATCGGCAATCCCTTCGGCCTCGGCGGCACCGTGACCGCCGGCATCGTCTCGGCCCGCGGCCGGCAGATCGGCGCCGGCCCCTATGACGACTTCATCCAGACCGACGCCTCGATCAACCCGGGCAATTCCGGCGGCCCGCTGTTCAACACGGCCGGCGAGGTGGTCGGCATGAACACGGCGATCTTCTCGCCCTCCGGCGGCAATCGATCGGCATCGGCTTCGCGATCCCCTCCACCCTGGCCGCAACGTGATCGACCAGCTGAAGGAGAACGGCCAGGTGGAGCGCGGCTGGCTCGGCGTGCGATGCAGACGATGACCGACGAACTCGCCAGCGCCTGGGCCTGACCGACGGCAAGGGCGCGCTGATCGCCGGCGCGCCGACGGACGGCCCGGCCGCCAAGGGCCGGCCTGCAGCCGGGCGACGTCATCGTGCGAGTTCAACGGCCAGGACGGTGCGACGAGATGCGCATCCTGCCGCGATCATGGCGGAGACCCCGGTCGGCCGCCCGGCCCCGGTGGTGGTCTGGCGCGACGGCCGCGAACAGAGCCTCGACGTCACGGTCGGCGAGCTGCCCGCCGAGGCGCAGCAGGCCGCCGCCACCCCGACGCCGCCGGCCAACCGCCCGACCGAGCTCTCGGGCCTCGGCCTGCGGGTCGGCCCGATCTCCCCGAGGCGCGCGAGCGCTTCAGCCTGAAGCCCGACCAGCGCGGCGTGGTCATCATGGAGGTGGCCCCCGACAGCCCCGCCGCCGAGCGCGAGCTGCGCCCCGGCGACGTCATCGTCGAGGTGCAGCAGGAGCGGGTGAACACGCCGCAGGAGGTGGTGGCCCGGCTGAAGGCGCTGCGGAAGCAGAACCGGCCGAGCGCGCTGCTGCTGATCGAGACCGCCCAGGGCCAGCGCTTCGTGCCGCTGCGGCTGCGCGGCGAGCGCGGCAGCCCGGGCTGAGACTGAGGCGGGGGCCGGGCGACCGGCCCCCGCACCACCGGGCGGCGGGCGTCAGTCGCCCGCCCCGCCCTCGAGGAAGGCCCGCAGCGCCCGCGCCGAGGCCTCCGGCGCCTCCTCCATCGGCACGTGGCCGATCCCGGGCAGGATCACCGTCCGCGCATCGGGCAGGGCGCGCGCGTAGTCGGCGGCATGGGCGACCGGCACCGCGCCGTCCCGCTCGCCCCAGAGCAGCAGCACCGGCACACGGATCGTCGCCAGGATCGGCTCGGGCGGCAGCAGGCGCGACTGCAGCAGCCGGTCGAGGATGGCCTGCCGCACCCCGGGCGCGAGCAGCATGGCGTGGTAGCGCTCCACCACCGCATCCGTCAGCACGCCGGGCACGGCGTAGGCGTTCCGCATCGTCCGGCGCAGCAGCGGCTTCGGCGCGGTATAGGGCAGCAGCCGCATCAGCCAGGGCAGCTTCTCGGGCGCGCGGCCGTATTCGCGGCCCATGCTGGCGAAGCCGTCCGGCGCCATGAGCACGAGCTTCGAGACGCGCGCCGGCTCGGCCGCGGCGAAGCGCCAGGCGATCCGCGCCGCCCATGGAGGAGCCGACCACCGCCGCCTGCCCGATCCCCGAGCCGGTCCAGCAGGCGCCGCCCAGCACGGCGATGCCTCGCTCGTCGGAGTAGTCGCCGGTCGGGTCGGGCCCGGTCAGGCCGAAGCCCGGCAGGTCGAGCGAGACCAGGCGGAAGCGGTCCTGCAGCAGCGGCGCCCAGGCCTCCCAGGTGTGCAGGGAGGAGCCGAAGCCGTGGATCAGCAGCACCGCCGGGCCGTCGCGCGGCCCGGTGTCGCGGACGTGGAGCCGCACCCCGGCCGCCTCGACGAAGCGGGAGGGTGGCGGCGCCCAGCGGCGCTCCCACGCGGCACGGGGCAGGTCGGGGTTGTAGAGCCAGATCCCGGCCGCCAGCAGCAGGACGCCCAGCGCCACGACGATGATGGTCACGGCACGGTGCATCCCGATCCTCCCGCCGCCGCAGGCCGGCAGGCTTCCCGTGCCAGATATGCGGCGGCGGCGGCGCTTGTCATCGGCAGCCCGCCGGCATGGACCGGCCCGCCGTGGATCATCCGCGCCGCCGCCCCCGTGCCGACGGCAGGCCGGGGCCGGCCTCGCTCACCCCGGAAGGCGGCGCGGCCCGAAGCCGGGGCGAGGCGGGCGGCCGCGGTCAGGCGCTGCGGCGGTCGAGCGGACAGGTGTTCAGCCCGAGCAGGCTGTAGGCCGGGCAGTTGCCGATCAGCCCGGTCACCAGCGGCACCAGGCCGATCAACCCCCACCAGCCGAGCGGGCCGAACCAGCCGAGGGCCAGGAGCAGCAGCCCGGCCGCGATCCGCAGTCCCTTGTCGATGCCACCCACGTTGCGTGTCATGGTCTTTCTCCTGCCAAGACTCGGAGATTAGCGGCCGCGGCCGGGACCGCATTGCGCTGGCGCAACCTGTCTGGGGCCATCGCGGCCGGGGCGGGGGCGTGGCGCCGCCCTCGGCCAGGCGGTGGAGCCCCATCCCGGCCAGCATCGCCGCCACGAAGCCCAGCACCGACCAGCCGCCGAAGCCGAGCGAGGCCAGCGCCGGCCCCGGGCGGGAGAAAGCCCGCCAGCCCCCAGCCGATGCCGAAGAGCGCGGCGCCGCCGAGCAGCCGCGCGTCGATCCGCCGCCGCGCCGGCGGCGCGAAGGCCGGGGCGCAGAGCGGCGCCGGCATCCGGCCGCCGAGCTGGAAGCCGAGCGCCGCCACCGGGATCGCCGCCGCCATGACGAAGGCGAGGCTCGGGTCCCAGTCGCCGGCGACATCGAGGAAGCCCGGCGCCCTTGGCCGGGTTCACCATGCCGGAGACGACGAGGCCGAGGCCGAACAGCAGGCCGGCGGCGAGGGCGGCGAGGATCCGCGGCACGCGGCTCAGGGCTCGGCCCAGCCACATGGCGCGCGACGAAGACCGTCGCCGCCGCCGTCGGCCAGTGAAGCGACGCCCGTCGCCGCGATCGAGCGCGGCGAGAGCCGGGCGATGCCGCAGACGCCGTGCCCGCTGGTGCAGCCGGTGCCGAGCCGGGTGCCGAAGCCGACCAGCAGCCCGGCCAGGGCCAGCCGCGCCGGCCCCGCCGCGACCAGCGCCTCCGGCGCGCCGAAGGCCGCGGCGGCGAGCAGCGGGGCCCCGGACCAGGCCGGCGAGGAAGGCGAGCCGCCAGCCGCGCTCGCCGGCCGGCGCCCCGGCGAGGCCGCCGAGGATGCCGCTGATGCCGGCGATGCGGCCGAGCGCGACCCAGAGCAGCGCCGCCGCGGCGCCGATCAGCGCGCCGCCCGCCGCGGCCGACCAGGGTGTGAATTGCGTCATCCGGGCCTCCGTCGCGGGTCAGAGGATGTCGAGCGGCACTTTGAGGAAGCGCTTGCCGTCAGGGCCGGGCGGCGGCAGCCGCCCGGCCCGCATGTTGACCTGCAGCGACGGGATGATCAGCCGCGGCATGGCCAGCGTCTCGTCGCGCGCGGTGCGCATCGGCGACGAACTCGTCCTCGCCGATGCCGTCGCGGACGTGGATGTTGTGCGCCCGCTCCTCGGCGACGGTGGTTTCCCAGCGGATCTCGCGGCCGTTCGGGCCGTAGTCGTGGCACATGAAGAGCCGCGTCGCCGGCGGCAGCGCTCAGCACCCGCTGGATCGAGCGGTAGAGCGTCCGTGCGTCGCCGCCGGGGAAGTCGGCGCGGGCGGAGCCGCCGTCGGGCATGAACAGCGTGTCGCCGACGAAGGCGGCGTCGCCGATCGACATGCGTCATGCAGGCCGGGGTGTGGCCGGGCGTGTGCAGCGCGTGCGCCGTCAGGGTGCCGATCATGTAGCTGTCGCCGTCCTCGAACAGCCGGTCGAACTGGCTGCCGTCGCGCTGGAACTCGGTGCCCTCGTTGAAGATCTTGCCGAAGGTCTCCTGGACGACGGTGATGTGGTCGCCGATGCCGATGCTGGCCGCCGAGCTTGCGCTGGATGTAGGGCGCGGCGGAGAGGTGGTCGGCATGCACGTGCGTCTCGATCAGCCATTCGAGGCGGAGGCCGTGCGCGCGGAATGGGCGATGATCTCGTCCGCCGAGCGGGCGGCGGTGCGCCCGGCCGCGTAGTCGAGGTCGATCACGCTGTCGACGACGGCGCAGGCGTCGGAGGCGGGTCCTTGACGACGTAGCTGATGGTGTTGGTGTCCTCGTCGAAGAAGGGCGTGACCTCCGGCCTTGTGCCGGCGTCGATGCCCGCGGGGATGTCCGACATGGCGATATCCTTCTTGTGGCGCGGTGCTGTCAGGCGTGGCCGACCGAGCGCCAGATGATGGTGAGGGCCACGGTGAAGACGATGCCGGCGAAGATCCGGTTCAGCGTATGGCGCTCGGCGGCGAGCCGGCAGGCGGCGCGCATGCCGAGCCAGCCGCCGGCGATGCCGCCGGCGATGAACTGCCCGGCGACCGGCCAGTCCACCAGGCCGGAGGCGGCGTAGTTCATGGCGGTCGCCAGGCCGAAGACGCCGACCGCGAGCAGCGAGGTGCCGACGGCGTTGAGCATCGACATGCCGGTCGCCAGGATCAGCCCGGGCACGATAGGAAGCCGCCGCCGATCCCGAAGAAGCCCGACAGCAACCCGACGCCGAGGCCGACGCCGCCGACCCGCAGGGCCATGGCCCGGGTGAGCGCGGCCGGGGCCGCGCCCGCGCCGTCGCGCCGCGGCCGCAGCATGGCGCCGCCGATCACGATCATCATGACCGCGAACAGCAAAATCAGCCGCTCGCCGTCGACCGCCTTGCCGAGGGTCGAGCCGGCCAGCGCCCCGAGGACACCGGCCAGGGAGAAGGCCGCGGCGATGCTCCACGGACGTTGCCGGCCCGGGCGTGCCCGACGAAATTGACGAAGGCATTGGCCGAGACCGCCAGCGCCCCGGTGCCGAGCGCCACATGCGGCGAGAGGCCCACGGCATAGAGCAGCAGCGGCGTGGCGACGATGGAGCCGCCGCCGCCGATCAGCCCGAGCACGAAGCCGACGATGCCGCCGGAGCCGAGCGAGAGGGCCGCCTGCATCATGGCCGCGGCCCCTTGGCCGGCGGCAGGTCCCAGCCGGCGGCGGCGAAGACCCCGGCCTCGCCGGCGGGCCGGGGCGGGGTGGCGGCGCGGGGCTGCGGCAGGCTCACCAGGATCCGCTCCGGCGGCGGCGCGGCGGGGCCGCCCATGGCCTGGCGCAGCGCCTCCAGCATGCCGGCGACCCGGCGGTCGGCCAGGCGGTAGACCACCGACTTCGCCTCGCGCCGGGTGGCCACCAGCCCCGCCTCGCGGAGCGCCGCGAGCTGCTGCGAGAGGTTGGGCTGCCGCAGGCCGAGCTCGGCCTCGAAGCCGGCGACCGCCAGCTCGCCCTCGAGCAGGCGGCAGAGGATGCGGAGCCGCATTGGGTCGGCCAGCCCGCGGAGGAAGTCGGCGGCGGCCTCCGGGTCGCAGCCGGTCATGGCCGCGCCGCCAGGGCGAGGTAGTACCAGTCCGGCGCGCCGGCGGCGCTGCGCGCGGCGGCCTCCTGCACGGTCAGCGGCGGCGGCAGCACCCCGTCCTCGCCGGGCCGCCAGTCGGCCGGGGTGGAGCGGAGGCGTCGCTCTCCTGCAGCGCCGCCAGGGTGCGCAGCAGCTCCTCGACGCTGCGGCCGGTGGTCATCGGGTAGTAGCTCAGCATCCGGATGGTGCCGGAAGGGTCGATCAGGAAGCTGCCGCGGACCGTCGCGGTGCTGGTGTCGGCCGGGTGGAGCATGCCGTAGGCGCGGGCCAGCCCCATCGAGATGTCCTCGGCGATGGGGAAGGGGATCTCGACGCCGAAGCCGGCCTCGATGCTGCGGACCCAGGCGAGGTGGGCGAAGAGGCTGTCGACCGAGAGGCCGAGCAGCTCGCAGCCGAGCGCCTGGAAGCGGCCATGGGCGCGGGCGAAGGCGATGAACTCCGAGGTGCAGACCGGGGTGAAGTCGGCGGGGTGGGAGAACAGCAGCAGCCAGCGGCCGCGATAGTCGGCGAGGCTGCGCTCGCCGCGCGTCGTGCGCACGCGGAAGGGCATGGCCGCGGCGCCGAGGCGGGGCACCCAGCCGGTCGCCGCCTCGGGCAGGGCGGGGGCCGCGTCGCGCAGGGCAGGCTCGGGGGGTGGGGCGTCGGGCGGTATCGGCATGTGGCGAGCCTTCCTGGTCGCCGTTTTATGTATTATAGATTTGTATAATATCAAGTGATGCGACGTGGCATTGCCGCGGCCCGCGGCGCGGCGGCGGTTCAGGCCCCCGGGATGATCTCGGCCGCGCGGTAGCCCTGGGCGAAGAGCAGCGCCCGCAGGTCGGCATGGTCCACCCGGGCGCGGGCGGCGGCGTCGACCACCGGCTTCGCCCGCCAGGCGACGCCGAGGCCGGCGCGCCCAGCATCGCCAGATCGTTCGCGCCGTCGCCGACGGTCGGCACCCGCAAAGCCGACAGGCCCTGCGCCGCCGCCAGCCCTTGCAGGGTCGCCAGCTTGGCGTCCGGTCGAGGATCGGCTCGGCCACCGTGCCGGCCAGCTTACCATCGGCCAGCTCGAGGGTGTTGGAGTAGTGGGCATGGAACCCCAGCCGCTCCGCCACCCGCCCGGTGAACCAGGTGAAGCCGCCGGAGACGATGGCGCAATGCGCGCCGTTCGCCCGCATGGTGGCGACCAGCGCCTGGGCGCCGGGGGTGATCTCGGTCGCTTCCCAGGTGCGCTCCAGCGCGCTCTACGTCCAGGCCCTTCAGCATGCCGACGCGCTCGTGGAGGGCGGCGCGGAAATCCAGCTCGCCGTTCATCGAGCGGCGGGTGATCTCGGCGATCAGGTCCTTCAGCCCGGCGAAGGCGGCCATCTCGTCCAGCGTCTCGGTGGTGACGATGGTGCTGTCCATGTCGGCGAGCAGCAGGCGCTTGCGGCGGCCCTCGGACAGGGTGGCGATGGCATCGACCGGCGCCTCGCCCAGCGTCGCCCGGGCGGCGGCGATGGCCTGTTCTGGCGCGAGGCCGGCGAAGGGGATGTCGGCGGCCTCGGCCTCGGCCAGCCAGTCCGGCGTGCCGGCGTCGGCGCCGAGCGCGGCCAGGGCGGCGCGGACCCGGGCGAGGGTCGGGGTGTCGAGGTCCCCCGCGGGGGCGACCAGGGTCAGGATATGGGACATGCGGGCCGGACCATGCCGCCGGCCGTGGCATGACGCAACGCCCGCTCGCCCTGCTCGTCGCGGGGCCCACCGCCAGCGGCAAGTCGGCCCTCGCCCTGGCGCTGGCGCGGCGCTTCGGCGGCACCGTCATCAATGCCAATTCCATGCAGCTCTACCGCGAGCTGCGGGTGCTGACGGCCCGCCCGACCGAGGCCGAGGAGGCCGCCGCGCCGCATGGCCTCTACGGCACCCGGCCCGCGGCCGAGCCGGCCAGCGTCGCCTGGTGGCGCACCGCGGCGCTGGCCGAGATGGCGGCCGTGCCGCTGCCGATCCTCTGCGGCGGCACCGGGCTCTATTTCCTGTCGCTGACCGAGGGGCTCTCCGCCCTGCCGCCGGTGCCGCCCGCGGCGCGGGCCGAGGCCCGGGCCGCACTGGCCGCGCTCGGCCCCGCCGCGATCCATGCCCGGCTCGATGCCGAGACCGCCGCCGGCCTCCGCCCCAGCGACAGCCAGCGCCTCGCCCGCGCCTATGAGGTGCTGCTCGGCACCGGCCGCGGCCTGGCGGCCTGGCAGCGGGAGGGGGCGCATACCGGGCCGGCGCCGTTCCGCTTCGCCGCGCTGCGGCTGGACCCGCCGCGGGAGGCGCTGCGGAACGCCATCGCCGCCCGCTTCGACGCCATGCTGGGCGCCGGGGCGCTGGAGGAGGTGCGGGCGCTGGCGGCCCTGAAGCTCGACCCCGCCCTGCCGGCGATGCGGGCCCATGGCGTCCCGGAATTGCTGGCCCATATCAGGGGAGAGATGCCGCTGGAGAGCAATACGTACTTTCTGCGCACCTACTGGTTCGGTTGGTCTTGCTGATGCCCTCCTGCACGATCCGGTAGACGGTGCGACCGACGACCTCGGGCAGCGGCTCGTGGTCCGGGAGGCGGTCGTCGAAGGTCACGGCCAGGCCGTCGGCCCGGGCCTGGGCCACCAACCCCGCGACGTCGGCGTACGTCGGCTGGGGACGTTCGGTCAGCGCCCCGGTGTCGGCGTCGCGCAGCACCCCGAGCACGTCGCGCAGCTCCGTCAGCGCCTCGTGGGCCTGGGTGCGCACGACCTGGGCGCTGTCGCGCAGGGCGGCGGCGTCGAGGTCGTCGCGGTAGGCCATCGCGCCGGCGTGGAGGGAGATCTGGGAGATCCGGTGGGCGAGCACGTCGTGCATCTCGCGGGCAATCCGGGCACGCTCGGTGGTGCGGGCCTGCGCGACGCGGATCGCCTGCTCGGTCTCCGCACGCAGTGCCCGCTGCTGCAGTGACCAGAGCAGGATCCGCCGCGACCCGAGGTACATGCCCCAGCCGAAGATCCCGACGGTGATGGCGACGTTGAAGGTGAACGCCACCCAGAACGGGTCCTGGTCACGGATCGGCTGGGTGTCGACGTAGCCCTGGTAGAACACCACTCCCGCCAGCCCGGCGACCACGATCTGGCCGAGGCGCTGTCGGGTGGCCAGCGAGACCGCGGCGAGCGTGCCGGGGCCGGCCGCCACCCCGGAGACCAGCGACATGGCCGCGGTGGCGAGGGTGACGGCGAACGGCCAGCGCCTGCGGAAGTGCACGACGACGTACGCCGCGACCCCGACGAGCAGGTCGGTCCACCACAGCCACCGGTGCTCGACCCACTGCCCGCGGAACGCAGGGCTCCACACGATCGCCGACAGCGCCAGACAGATCGCGTAGCGCCACGTGTGGCCCCACAGGGTCAGCGGCGGCTGGTACTCCGCGGGGTCGGGACGCTCCACGGCGACGAGCGTAGGACCCCGGTCAGTCCCGGGCAGCCTGCCATGGTCGCGGGGGCGTCCTACTTTGGTCGGGGTCGTCCGTTGGGATCTCATCCCTGGGACGGATCCGCCCCCGCAGCGTCGCCGCGAGGCTGGTGCCCGTGATCAACGTGAGCGGACTGACCAAGTCGTACGGCGGCTTCACGGCCGTCGACGACGTGTCGTTCCGTTGCGAGCCCGGCCGGGTCACCGGCTTCCTCGGGCCCAACGGAGCAGGCAAGACCACCACGATGCGGGTGATGACGGGCCTGACGCCCGCCACCCGGGGTGAGGTGACGATCGGTGGCCACCACTACCGCGACATCCCCAACCCCGGCCGCCACGTCGGGGTGTTGCTCGACGCGGCGGCGCAGCACGCCGGCCGCACCGGCCGTGAGGTGCTGACCGTCGGTGCCCGCACCATGGGCCTGCCCGACAGTCGGGTCGAGGAGATGCTCGACCTGGTCTCGCTCACCGGCACCGAGGCCGGTCGCCGCGTGCGCAACTACTCGCTGGGCATGCGGCAGCGGCTCGGCATCGCGCACGCCCTGCTCGGTGACCCGTCGGTGCTGATCCTCGACGAGCCGGCCAACGGCCTCGACCCGGCAGGGATCCGGTGGATGCGCTCGCTGCTCAAGCAGTACGCCGACCGCGGCGGCACCGTGCTGCTGTCGAGCCACCTGCTCCACGAGGTGGAGCAGATCGCCGACGAGATGATCCTCATCGGACGAGGCCGCATCGTCGCCCAGGGCGACCGGCGCACGCTGCTCGCCGAGCGCCGTACCGACACGCTCGTCACGGCCGAGGACACCTCGGCCCTCGAGTCCGCGCTCGCGGCAGCCGGGTACGACGTCCGCGGTGCCGGCGACGGCCTGCGAGTTGCCGCCGAGCCGGTCGAGGTGGGTCGGGTCGCCGCGAAGGAGCAGCTCGTGCTCAGCGACCTCCGCTCAGCGGGCGGCGGCCTGGAGGATCTGTTCCTCGAGCTGACCGCCGACACCCAGCGCGAGGGGCACCCCTCCGCCGCCACCGACCAGCCCGACAGCCAGGGGGCCCCCGCATGAGCGCCACGTCGTCGCCGACCGCACCCGTGACCCTCGACGTCAGCGGCACGCCACGGGTGCCCTTCGGGCGGTTGGTGTCGGTCGAGGCCCGCAAGATGACCGACACCCGGGCCGGGTTCTGGCTGCTGCTGGTCACGGGGCTGCTGATGGCGGCCGTCGCCGTCGTCGCGCTCCTCGTGATCGTGTTGAACGACCTCGACCCGGGCTACACGACCTGGGCCACCCAGATCATGGTGGTGCCGGTGTCGCTGCTGCTGCCCGTCTTCGCGATCATCACCGTCACCAGCGAGTGGACCCAGCGCACTTCGCTGGTGACCTTCGCGCTCGAGCCGCACCGGGGGCGGGTGCTGGCGGCCAAGCTGGTCACGGTGCTGGTGCTGGCGGTCACGACCATCGCGCTCGCGCTGGTGCTGGCCGCGGTCGGCGCCGGGCTCCAGGGCGTGCTCGGTGAGAGCCCGAGCTGGACCGTCGAGGCGGGGCCGGTGTTCTGGGCCTTCATGACCCAGCTGCTCTACTTCCTGATGGCCTTCGGCTTCGGGCTGGTCCTGCTCAACAGCGCCACGGCGGTGGCGATCTACTACGTGGTCGCGCTGCTGTTGCCGCTGATGGTGTGGGGCCCGATCTACAGCCTCGTCAGCTGGGGCCCCGACGTCATCCCGTGGTTCGACATCGGGTTCGCCACCGCTCCGCTGACCACCCCCGACATGCCGGGGCCGGATGCGGTCCCGGGACAGGTGATCGTCAGTACCCTGATCTGGGTAGTGGTGCCGCTCGCCGCCGGGCTCCGGCGTGCGCTGCGCACCGAGCTGAAGTAGGGCCACGGCCCCTCAGACCGGCGGGTCGGGTTCACCACGGGGGTGGGGCCCGGCCCGCCTTCTCGTCCGGTCACTAGGGTCGGGGGCATGAACAGCCCCCTCACCCCCGCCGGCCGGGCCGACGGTCGCGCCGACGACGAGCTCCGTCCCATCTCGATCACCCGCCACTGGCTCGACCACGCGGCCGGCTCGGTGCTGGTGGAGTTCGGACGGACCCGCGTGCTGTGCGCGGCGTCCGCCTCCGAGGGCGTGCCGCGCTGGCGCAAGGGCTCCGGCCTGGGCTGGGTCACCGCCGAGTACGCGATGCTGCCGGCCTCGACCAACACCCGGTCCGACCGTGAGTCGGTGCGGGGCAAGATCGGTGGTCGCACCCACGAGATCTCGCGGTTGATCGGACGCTCGCTGCGTGCCGTCATCGATTACCAGGCCCTCGGCGAGAACACCATCGTCCTCGACTGCGACGTGCTCCAGGCCGACGGCGGCACGCGTACCGCCGCGATCACCGGCGCCTACGTCGCGCTCGCGGACGCCGTCTCGCACCTGCGCTCGACCGGTGCGCTCCACGGTGAGCCGTTGACCGGGTCCCTCGCGGCCGTCAGCGTCGGCATCATCGACGGGGTGCCGCGCCTCGACCTGCCCTACGAGGAGGACGTGCGCGCCGAGACCGACATGAACGTCGTGATGACCGGCGACGGATCGTTCATCGAGGTGCAGGGCACCGCCGAGGGGGCCGCCTTCGACCGCAGCGAGCTCGACGCGCTGCTCGGCCTGGCCGAGAAGGGCTGCGCCGACCTCACCCGGATCCAGCAGGAGGCGCTCGCGCGGTGAGCGACGCCCCCAGCGTCTTCCTGGCCTCGCGCAACGCCAAGAAGCTCGGTGAGATGGAGCGGATCCTGGCTCCGCGCGTCGCGGGCGTGCGGGTGCTCGGCCTCGACGACGTGGCGGCGTACGACGAGCCCGTCGAGGACCAGCCGACCTTCGAGGGCAACGCGCTGCTCAAGGCCCGTGCTGGCCTGGCGGCCACCGGGCTGCCCACCCTGGCCGACGACAGCGGGCTGTGCGTCGACGCGCTCAACGGCATGCCCGGGGTGCTCTCGGCCCGGTGGTCGGGACCGCCGAAGGACGACGCGCGCAACAACCGGCTGCTGCTCGACCAGCTGGACGACGTGCCCGACGAGCGGCGTACGGCGCACTTCGCCTGCGCGGTCGCCTTCTGCCACCCCGACGGCACCGAGCTCGTGGTGGAGGGGCGGATGGAGGGGCGGGTGCTGCGCGAGACCCGGGGGAGCGGCGGCTTCGGCTACGACGTGCTCTTCGCCGCGGTCGACCACCCCTCGCTGAGCACCGCCGAGCTCACCCCGGACGACAAGGACGCGATCTCCCACCGTGGCCGTGCGCTGCGCGAGATCGCCCCCCTCGTCGCCGCGACCCTGAAGGCGTGACCCGTCACTCCCGAGGGTTTGCAGGTGGCCGAACCGTCACTTGCGCAGGTGTGAGCCGGCGGGAGTGACGGCTCGACGGGGTGCAAACCCTCGCCAGTGACGGCTCGCGGGAAGGGACCCTGGTGGTCCGCCGGTGCCGAAGGAGGGACTCGAACCCCCACGCCCGAAGGCACAGGTACCTAAAACCTGCGTGTCTACCGATTCCACCACTCCGGCAGGAGCGGGCCCAGTCTAGGGCTGCCCCCGCTCAGTCGAGGGCGAGGTCGCGCCGGAGCTTGGCGACGTGGCCGGTGGCCTTGACGTTGTACTGCGCGACCTCGATCGTCCCCTCCTCGTCGACGACGAAGGTGGAGCGGATGACCCCCTCGACGACCTTGCCGTAGAGCTTCTTCTCCCCGTACGCGCCGTACGCCGCGTGGGTGGTGAGGTCGGTGTCGGAGAGCAGGGTGAGGGTGAGGCCGTCGCGCTCCCGGAACTTCGCCAGCTTGGCCGGCTGGTCCTTCGAGATGCCCACGACCTCGTAGCCGGCGCCCCGCAGCGAGTCGAGCGACTCGGTGAAGTCACAGGCCTGCTTGGTGCAGCCGGAGGTCATCGCGGCGGGGTAGAAGTAGACGATCACCTTGCGTCCGCGCAGGTCCGCGAGGCTGACCTGCTCGCCGCCGTCGGACTCGAGGGTGAAGTCGGGCGCCGGGTCGCCGGGGGAGAGCCGCTGGCTCATGGGGGGAGTGCTCCTGTTCCGATCGGACCGTTGTTGCGAACCATGTGCAACAACGTAGGGTGTGCGTATGCACGTCCCCGACGGATTCCTCGACGCACCCACCTCGATCGCCACCGGCGCGGTCGCCGTGGCCGGGATCGCGGTGGCCCTGCGCGGCGCCCGCCGTGAACTCGACGACCGTACCGCCCCCATGGCGGGCCTCGTCGCGGCGTTCGTCTTCGCGGCCCAGATGATCAACTTCCCGGTCGGGGCGGGTACGTCGGGCCACCTGCTCGGCGGCGCGCTCGCGGCCGTGCTCGTCGGCCCGTGGACGGCTGCCCTCTGCCTCGCCGTGGTGCTGCTGGTGCAGGGCCTGCTCTTCGCCGACGGCGGCATCACCGCCCTGGGCACCAACATCTCGCTGTTCTCGATCGTCGCCGTCGGCGCCGGTTGGCTGGTGTTCGTCGGGCTGCGGGCCGTGCTGCCCACGAAGCTCTCCGTGGTGCCGGCGATCGCCGGCGTCGCGGCCCTGCTGTCCGTGCCGGTGACCGCGGCTGCCTTCGTCGGTCTCTTCGCGGTCGGTGGCCAGGCGCCGGTACCGCTCGACGCGATGCTCACCGCGATGCTCGGCTGGCACGTCCTCATCGGCGTCGGCGAGGCCCTCGTCACCGGTCTCGTGGTGAGCAGCGTCGTCGCGGCCCGTCCCGACCTCGTCCACGGCGCCCGGCCCGCCCTCGCGGCCCGCCGCGCGGACCTGGTCACGACGACGAGCCGGGAGGCCGCCGCGTGAGGACCCGCACCTTCCTCCTCGGTGGCCTGCTGGTCGCGCTGCTCCTCGGCGGCGTCGCCAGCTACTACGCCTCCGCCCACCCCGACGGCCTGGAGCACGTCGCCGAGCAGGTCGGCTTCGCCGACTCCGCCGACGACCACGCCGTCGCCGACGGGCCGCTGGCCGACTACTCGGTCAGGGGCGTCGACGACCAGCGCGTCGCCGGCGGGCTCGCCGGCGTGATCGGGATCGGCGTGACGCTGCTGCTCGCCGGCGGCCTCGCCCTCGTCGTACGCCGCCGGACGCCCGCCTCGAGCGACGACTGATGGGCGCCGGCCACGGCCACCGGCTGCACTTCCACGGCCACTCGGTCGTCCACCGGGCCCAGCCGCACCACAAGATCCTCGCGCTGCTGGGGTTCGTGCTGCTCGTCGTGGCCACGCCCCGCGAGTGGTTCGCGGCGTACGCCGTCCACCTCGCGGTCCTGCTCGTCGTGGTCCGCGCCAGCGGGGTGCCGCTCGGCTACCTGCTGAAGCGGCTGGTCGTCGAGGTGCCCTTCGTGGTGTTCGCGCTGCTGATGCCCTTCATCTCGCACGGTCCGCAGGTCGAGGTCCTCGGCGTCGCGCTCAGCGAGCCAGGCCTGCTCGCGGCGTGGGGGCTGCTCGCCAAGGGCACGCTCGGCGTCCTCGGCTCGCTCACCCTCGCGGCCACCACCGAGCCGCAGGACGTGCTGCGGGGCCTCGAGCGGCTCCGCATGCCCCAGCTCGTCGTGCAGATCATGGGCTTCATGATCCGCTACCTCGACGTCGTCTCCGGCGAGCTCTCGCGGATGCTGACCGCGATGCGCTCGCGCGGCTGCGACCCCCGCCGGCCTCGGCACTGGCCGGCTCTGGCGCGCTCGCTCGGGGCCCTGTTCATCCGCTCCTACGAGCGCGGCGAGCGGGTGCACCTCGCCATGCTCTCGCGCGGCTACACCGGCAGGCTGCCCTCATGACGACCCCCACCCTCGACGTCCGCGGGCTCGCCTACGCCTATCCCGACGGCCACCAGGCGCTGCGCGGCGTCGACCTCCACGTCCACCGCGGCGAACGGGTCGCGCTGCTCGGCCCCAACGGTGCCGGCAAGACCACCCTGGTGCTCCACCTCAACGGCATCCTCACCGGCGGTGCCGGCACGGTGTCGGTCAGTGGCCTCCCGGTGGTCAAGGAGAACCTCCAGGAGGTACGCCGCCGCGTCGGCATCGTGTTCCAGGACCCCGACGACCAGCTCTTCCTCGGCAGCGTGCGGCAGGACGTCGCCTTCGGCCCGGCCAACCACGGGATCAAGGGGGCCGAGCTCGACCGCCGTGTGATGGCCGCGCTCGACCGGGTCGGCATGGCTGACTTCGCCGACCGGCCGCCCCACCACCTCTCCTTCGGCCAGCGTCGACGGGTGGCGGTCGCGACCGTGCTCGTGATGGAGCCGGAGATCCTCGTGCTCGACGAGCCGTCGTCCAACCTCGACCCCGCCTCGCGCCGCGAGCTCGCCGACATCCTGCGGTCCCTGGACGTGACGGTGCTGATGGTGACCCACGACCTGCCCTACGCCCTCGAGCTGTGCCCGCGCTCGGTCGTGCTCGCCGGCGGTTCGGTCGTGGCGGACGGGGCGACGTACGACCTGCTCACCGACGAGGTGCTCATGAAGGAGCACCGGCTGGAGCTGCCCTTCGGCTTCGACCCGAGGGCCATCGGCTAGCGTTGCCCGCGTGAGCAACCAGGTGACGTCGCTGGAGCACGAGATCGAGGAGACGCGGGAGCGTCTCGCCCACACGATCGACGAGCTCCTCCACCGCGCCCACCCGAAGACGATCGTGTCGCGTGAGGTCACGAGCATCAAGCAGTACTTCGTCGACTCCGAGACGGGCGCTCCGCGCACCAACAACATCCTCAAGGTCGCGGGCACCGTCGTCGGCACCGTCGCGCTCCTCGTGGCCGTTCGCCACGTCGCGCGCTGAGCCGGGGACGCGCCGTGGCCGAGCACCCCGACGGGTCCCCGATCAAGATGCTGCACGACCGGGTGCTGGTCGAGGTCGACCGCGACTCCGGTGAACGTCGCTCCAGCGGCGGCATCGTCATCCCCGCGACCGCCGCGATGGGCGCCCGACGCCTCACCTGGTCACGCGTCGTCGCCGTCGGACCTCACGCCCGGGCGGTCGAGCAGGGCGACCGGGTGCTCTTCGACGCCGAGGACAAGTCCGAGGTCGAGGTGCACGGCGAGCTCTACCTCGTGATGCGCGAGCGCGACGTCCACGCCGTTGCGGCCGACCGGCTCGCCGGCGACCCTTCGGAGGACAAGGCCACCGGGCTCTACCTCTGAACCACCTCGCGGTCGTCGTACACCCGGGCGCGACGGAACGGGGAGAGGGCCAGCATGAGGGCGGCGACCCCGAAGGCCAGGACGGCCGAGGCGAGCACGGGTCGGGTGCCGAGGCGGTCCGCCAGCACGCCGACCACGGGTGAGACGCCCACGATCACCGCCCGGTTGAGCGAACGCAGCGTGGTGTTGGTGCGCGCCTGCAGCCCGTCGGGGGTGCGCGACTGGCGGAAGGCCATCTCGTGGGAGTTGCTCAGGCCCATCGCCCAGCCGTGGGCCAGCTGCCCGACGCCGAGCACGGCGGCGGCCCACCACCCGGTCGGCGCCTCGGCAGCGACCAGCATGACGAGGACACCTGCCGCGCTGACGGCGTAGGAGCAGATGATCGCCCCGCCGGTGCCGAGGCTGCGTCCGAGGACGGCGCTGGACGCGGCGCCGCCCAGTGCCCCGATGCCGCCGACGGCGAGCGCGAGCCCCACCTGCAGGGCGCTGAGGTCGAGCCGCAGGTAGCCGTAGGGCACGACCAGCACGATCAGCACGGCCTGGCCGGCGAACCAGACGTGGGTGGCCAGGGCCAGCCGGCGCAGCCCGGACGCGCCGTAGGCCCAGTGCGCTCCCTCGCGGATCTCGTGCAGCAGGTGGCGTCGCGCGGGACGTTCGACGACCGGCTCGGGAACACCCCGCAGCGAGGCTGCCGTCGCGGCCGAGAAGAGGTAGGTGGCGGCGTCCACCAGCACGGCGAGCGGTGCCCCGAGGACTCGGATCAGCCCGCCGGCGAGAGCGGGTCCCGCGGTCTGCGCCACGGCCCCCGCAGCGTCGAGCCGCGCGTGGGCCCACTGCAGCCGGTCGGAGGGGACCAGCCGGGGCACGAACGAGAGAGAGGCTGCGTCGTTGACGAGCGAGGCGGTGCCGAACAGCAGCACGACGACCAGCAGCAGCGGCAGGCTGAGCACGTCGAGCGCCCACGCGAGCGGGACGGAGGCCAGCAGCCCCGCGCGGGCCAGGTCGGTCACCACCATCACCGGGCGTCGCCGGACCCGGTCGACGAGGGCGCCGACCGCCAGGCCGACCAGCAGGTAGGGCAGCCACCGGGCAGAGCTGAGCAGCCCCACCTCCGTGGCGCCGCCCCCGAGCGTGACCAGGACGAGGGTCTGCAGCGCGAGCGTGGTGATCGGCGTTCCCATGCCCGACACCGCCTCGCCCCACCAGAAGCGCCGGAACGTGGTCACGCCGCCACCCTAGGCAGTGTCACGAGCGGGGTGGCCAGGTCGGGCCCGGGGTCGCTAGGTTGCTGTGGCCGGTCGATCCTGACCGGTGCCGTCGCGGGTGACCGCGGCGCGGCCCGCGGACCCCCGTGATCGGGCAGGGACCGCTGGGAGCCGTCACGGGTGAACGCCGCCCGGTCCCACATCTGCGTAGGGCGCCGTGGCTGGTCTGGACCGGCGACGACGGGGGAGCACCGGACGCGGAACACTGACATCCGGACAACCCAAAGAGGGAGGCCATGGACACCCTGTTCATCGGCGGCGCGTGGGTCGCCGCACAGGACTCGGGAACCAGGACCATCAACTGCCCGGCCGACGGCCGGCAGGTCGTCGTCGTCGCGGAGGCGACAGCCGACGACGCGGCTGCGGCCGTCGCCGCGGCGCGCACGGCCTTCGACGAGGGACCGTGGCCGTCGACGCCGGCGGTCGAGCGGGCGGCGCTGCTGCGACGCCTCGCCGACCGGCTGGAGGCCGACAAGGACGAGGTCGCACGCCTGGAGTCGCTCGACACGGGGAAGCGGTTCGTGGAGTCGCAGATCGACGTCGACGACATCGTCAGCGTCTTCCGCCACTTCGCCGACGTCGCCACCGCCGATGCGGGCCGGGTCGTCGACACCGGCATGCCCGACGTGTCCAGCCGCGTGGTCCACGAGCCCGTGGGCGTCTGCACGCTCATCACCCCGTGGAACTTCCCGTTGCTGCAGACAGCGTGGAAGGTCGCGCCCTGCCTGGCCGCCGGCAACACGTTCGTGCTCAAGCCCAGCGAGCTCACGCCCAGCACCTCGATGTGGCTGATGCGGGCGCTGCAGGACTGCGGCCTGCCCGACGGCGTGGCCAACCTCGTACTGGGCTCCGGCGCCAGTGCCGGCGCGCCGCTGGTCACCGACCCTCGGGTCGACCTGGTCTCCTTCACCGGTGGCCTCGAGACCGGCAAGCGGATCATGGCCGACGCGGCCGCGACGGTGAAGCGGGTGGCCCTCGAGCTGGGGGGCAAGAACCCGAACGTGATCTTCGCCGACGCCGATCTGCCCGCCGCGATCGACAACGCGCTGACCGCGGTCTTCCTCGACTCCGGCCAGGTCTGCTCGGCGGGCGCCCGACTGATCGTCGAGGCGAGCATCCACGACCAGGTCGTCGACCAGCTCGTGGCCCGGGCCCGGGACATCCGCCTCGGTGGTCCCTTCGACGACGACGCCGAGACCGGGCCCCTCGTCAGCGAGGCCCACCGGGCCAAGGTCGAGCAGTACGTCGCCGACGCCCTCGAGGACGGTGCCGAGCTGCGCTGCGGCGGGGGTCGCCCCGAGGGCGCGGCGTACGACGCGGGGTGGTTCTTCGAGCCGACGATCCTCGACCACTGCGCGACCGACATGCGGTGCGTGCGTGAGGAGTCGTTCGGGCCGGTGCTGACCGTCGAGACGTTCGAGGGCGACACCCGCGAGCAGGCCGAGGAGGCGGCGATCAGCCTCGCCAACGACACCATCTACGGCCTCGCCGGCGCGGTCTGGAGCGAGAACGCCGGTCGTGCCGAGCGGGTCGCGTCGAAGCTGCGCCACGGCACGATCTGGATCAACGACTACCACCCCTACGTGGCCGCGGCCGAGTGGGGCGGCTTCAAGCAGTCCGGCAACGGCCGCGAGCTGGGGCTGATGGGGCTCGAGGAGTACCGCGAGACCAAGCACATCTGGCACAACACCCGGCCGGCCCCCGCCGGCTGGTTCGCCGACCGCACCGGAGGGGCCTCGTGAGGAAGCACTACGACTACGTCATCGTCGGCGGGGGCTCCGCGGGCTCGGCGTTGGGCAACCGGCTCTCCTCCGACCCGTCGACCAGCGTGCTGGTGCTCGAGGCGGGTCGCAACGACTCGATCCTGGACCCCTTCATCCACATGCCGGCCGCGTTGCCCTACCCGATCGGCAACAGGCTCTACGACTGGAAGTACGAGAGCGACCCCGAGCCGCACATGGGCGGCCGACGCGTCTTCCACGCCCGCGGCAAGCTGCTCGGCGGCTCCAGCTCGATCAACGGCATGATCTTCCAGCGGGGCAACCCGATGGACTACGAGCGCTGGGCCGGCGAGCAGGGCATGGAGGGCTGGGACTTCGCCCACTGCCTGCCCTACTTCAAGCGGATGGAGACCTGTCTGGCCGGGGCCGACAGCTGGCGCGGCGGCTCCGGCCCGCTGGTGCTGGAGCGGGGTCCGGCCACGTCGCCGCTCTTCGGCGCGTTCTTCGAGGCGGTGCAGCAGGCCGGCTATGCCCTGACCGACGACGTCAACGGCTACCGCCAGGAGGGGTTCGCGAAGTTCGACCGCAACATCCACCGCGGACGGCGGTTGTCCGCGGCGCGGGCCTACCTCCACCCCGTGATGCACCGCAAGAACCTCGACGTCGAGACCCTCGCCTTCGTCACCGGTGTCCGGATGGAGGGCAACCGGGCCACGGGCGTCGACTACACCCGCGGCGGCAAGCTGCACCGATCCGTGAGCGCCGGCGAGGTGGTGCTGTGCGGTGGGGCGTTCAACAGCCCCCAGCTGTTGCAGCTCGCCGGCATCGGCAACCCCGAGCACCTGAGCGCTGCCGGCGTCACGCCCACCGTGGAGGTGCCCGGCGTCGGCGAGAACCTCCAGGACCACCTCGAGGTCTACATCCAGCACTCGGCGAAGCAGCCGGTCTCCATCGCGCCGTGGCTGGCCCACCACCACAAGCCCCGCATCGGCGCCGAGTGGCTGTTCGCGCGCAAGGGGGTCGGCGCGTCCAACCACTTCGAGGCGGGCGGGTTCATCCGCTCCAACGAGGAGGTGGAGTGGCCCAACGAGATGTTCCACTTCCTGCCGATCGCGATCCGCTACGACGGCAGCAAGCCGGCGGAGTCCGACTACGGCGTCCACGGCTACCAGGTGCACATCGGCCCGATGTTCGCCGACACCCGCGGCCGCGTGCGGATCAGGTCGACCGACCCCCGCGAGCACCCCTCGATCCTCTTCAACTACCTCTCGACCGAGAACGACCGTCGGGAGTGGATCGAGATGGTGCGCGCGGCGCGCACCATCCTGGAGCAGCCCGCGTTCGCGGCGTTCAGCGGCGGTGAGATCTCGCCCGGACCCGGCGTCCAGACCGACCAGGAGATCCTCGACTGGGTCGCCGAGGACGCGGAGACGGCGCTGCACCCCTCGTGCACGGCCAAGATGGGCACCGACGACATGGCCGTGGTCGACCCCGCCACCATGAAGGTCCACGGCACCGAGGGGCTCCGCGTCGTCGACGCCTCGGTGTTCCCGTTCGTCACCAACGGCAACATCTACGCCCCGGTGATGATGGTGGCCGAGAAGGCGGCGGACCTGATCGCGGGCAATACGCCGCTCCCGGCGGAGCACGTCCCGTGGTACCGCCACGGCGCCGGCATGCCGCCGTACCCGCCCGGCGACCCACGCAACGACGCGTGGGACGTCAAGTCCGACCTGCCCAGCGCCTCCGGCGTCCGGCAGTCCGACGAGACAGGAGACAGCGCATGAGCACCGACACCAGGGTGGCCGAGGAGTCCCCGGCCGACAGCACCCCACCCCGCAGTACGTGGGGCGGTCCGCCGGTCAAGTGGCCGGTGTTCATCTCCTCGCTGGTCGGCGTCGTGGCCGTGGCCCTGTGGGCCATCTTCTGGCCGGACGAGGCCTACGCGACGATCTACGACTGGACCGTGTGGGTCGGTGGCGCCTTCGGGTGGTTCTACATCGCCCTCGGCACCGCGATCCTGGTGTTCGTCCTCTACCTCGGCATCTCGCGCTTCGGCACGATGCGCCTCGGCCCCGCCCACTCACGGCCGGAGTTCTCGACCTTCGCCTGGGCCTCCATGCTGTTCGCCGCGGGCATCGGTACCGACGTGATGTTCTTCTCCGTCGTCGAGCCCGTCACGCAGTACGTCGCCCCGCCGGTCGGTGACGGCGGGACGGTGGACGCCGCGCGCGACGCCACCGTGTGGACGCTGTTCCACTACGGCATCACGGGTTGGGCCATGTACGCCCTCATGGGCATGGCCCTCGGCTTCTTCGCCTACCGGCTCAACCTCCCGCTGGCGGTGCGCTCCGCGCTCTACCCGATCTTCGGCAGGCGCATCGACGGCGTCCTCGGGCACGCCGTGGACACGGCCGCCGTGCTCGGCACCATCTTCGGCGTGGCCACCAGCCTCGGCATCGGCGTGGTCTTCCTCAACATCGGCCTCAACGAGCTCTTCGGCGTGCCCGTCGGGCTGGCCGCGCAGATCGGCCTCGCGGTGCTGGCCATCACCATCGCGGCGATCTCCGCGACGACCGGTGTCGACAAGGGCATCCGCTTCCTGTCCCAGCTCAACGTGGTGCTGGCCCTGTCGCTCGCTGGGTGGGTGCTCGTCACCGGCAAGACCCAGCTGCTGCTGGAGGGGGTCGTGATGAACGTCGGCGACTTCGTCGCCTCGTTCCCGGGCCTGACCATGGACACGATGGCCTTCGACCAGGCCAACGAGTGGATGAACCTCTGGACGCTCTTCTTCTGGGCCTGGTGGGTCGCCTGGGCGTCGTTCGTCGGCCTCTTCCTGGCCCGGATCTCCCGCGGCCGGACGATCCGTCAGTTCGTCGCCGGCACCATGGTGATCCCTTTCGCCTACATCGTGATGTGGGTGTCGATCTTCGGCAACGCCGCCCTCGACCGCGTGCGCGGAGGGGACGAGGCCTTCGCTGAGGCGGCCCAGAACTACGACGGGCGCGGCTTCTTCATGCTGGTCGAGCAGTACCCCGCCTCCGGTGCGGTGATCGCCGTCGCCACGTTCGTGGGACTGCTGCTTCTACGTCACCTCGGCCGACTCCGGTGCCCTGGTCATGGGCAACCTGTGCTCGAACCTGCGCCACGTCCAGGAGGACTGCGCCGCCTGGCAGCGGATCGTCTGGGCCTCGGTCACGGGCCTGCTGACCATCGCGGTGCTGGCGGTGGGCGGGATCTACGCCCTCCAGTACGCCACGGTGATCATGGGGTTGCCGTTCGCGCTCGTGATGATCCTGGTCATGTGGGGTCTCTACAAGGCGTTGCGGCGCGAGATGCAGCGGGTGGATGCCCCCGGCACCCACCACCGACCCCCGCCCGCACCCGAGGCCGACCGCGAGTCGTGGACCTCGCGCATCGCCCGCGTCACCAACTTCGTCGACGTGGACGACGCCGAGCGGCACCTCGAGCGGGTCGTCGCACCGGCGCTGACCGAGGTGGCGACGGAGCTCGAGGAGCGCGGCATCCCCGCCGCCACGTCGGCCGGGGTCGCGGACCCGTCGGAGGACGACGCGCACGGCGGCCGCTACGTCGAGCTGCGGGCCGACGACCCCGAGCACCCCGACCACCCGTTCCGGTACCGGGTGCAGGTGACGGTCTCGCCGGTGCCGACCTACGGCGGCCGGATGATCGGCGACCGCGACCAGTACGCCCGGCTCGACGTCCACCTCGACACCGGGGCCCAGGACTACGACGTGATGGGCTACGGCGGCTCGCAGGTCATCCACGACTGCCTCGACCAGTACGAGCAGCACCTGGAGTTCCTGCGGATGGTGTGACCCTCAGCGTCTGACGACGCGAGCGCGTTCGAAGCGCACGGTGTCGCCGCCGGAGCCGCACCTGCGGACGAGGCGGCGCACCGTGCGCTTCTCGCTCCTGTCGACGCGCAGCTGCCAGCGTGACTTCACCACGACCCAGTCGCGCACGTAGCGACAGCGGGCCTTCTTGCGGGGCAGCCACTCGGCGGGGTCGCTGTCGGACTTCGACCGGTTGGACGAGGCGCTGACCGCCGTGAGGCTGCGTCGGTCGCCCAGGTCGTTGGCGAAGCGCTTGCGGGTGCCGCGGGTCCACCCGCGGGCACCCGAGGCCCACGCCTCCGCGAGCGCGACGACGTGGTCGATGTCGAGGTCGGAGGAGTCGATGACCTCCTCCGCGTCGTACCAGGAGAACCACTCGCCACCGGAGAGGTCGCAGCCACTGCCCACCGTCGGCTCGTCGACGGCCTCCTGCAGCAGCACCTCGTCGCGGGTGTCGCAGGAGTCGCCGTCGGCGTCGACCCAGTGGACGAACGCGTCGCGGTCGTAGCCGCCGCCGCGCTCCCGCCCGACGTCGAGCCGGCGGATCAGCCGGCCCAGCCGCTTCTCGACGACGACGTCGCGGGCCGTCGCCACGGGACCGGTGGCGGCCGGCCCGGCTCCGGCCAGGACCAGGCCGGAGCCGAGCAGGAGCAGGGTCAGCAGTCGGGCGATCACGCCTTCAGGCTAGGTGGGGCCTCCGACACCCGGCACGGTCGTGCCGACGGCGTCGCCGCACGCGTCGGGGGGTCAGCTCACCGAGGAGACGTAGAGGTAGGGAACGTCGAGCCGGCCGTGGAACTGGTCGACCTTGCCCGGACCGAGCTTCTTGGCCCCGATCCGTAGCGGCGCGCCGTTGGCGACCTTGCCGGTGGGGGCGTCCTTGGCGGCAGCCACCTCGCCGTCGACGATCAGCCGGACGCCGTGCTCGCTGGTGCGCGAGCACAACAGCCGGTGCCACTTGCCGTCGGTGACGACCTCGCTGCCGCGCACGAGGATGCGGTCGATGTCGCCCCGGACGACACAGCTGGGCAGCCCGCGGTCGATCTGCAGCTTCCACTGCCCGCCGGCCTGCTTGTGGTAGCCCTTCTGGAAGGCGTTCATGTGACGGGTGGCCTGCTTGGAGGGCACCTTGACCTGGACCCCGAAGCGGAAGTCGCGCCGACCCGGGTCCCACGCCTTGCGGTCGGGTCCCTCGAGCAGCCCGTAGCCGCCGTCCACCGGGTAGCGCAGCGCCTTGCCCGGCTTGCCCTTCACCCGCTTGAACCGGCCGCTGGCCAGTCTTCACCGTCACCTTGCCCTTGCCTGCGGTGTTCTTGAACGCGGTGCCCTGGCGCACCGCACCCCGCCGGTCGAAGGTCAGCTTGAAGACGACGCCCGTCGGTCGTGCGGCACCGCTGGCAGCTGCCACCTTCCCGGCTGAGGGCATGGAGAAGGCCCCCGCCATGACCAGGGCCGCGGCCGTGCCGGCCGCGAGCACGGCTCGACGCCGACGAAGTACCGGACGTGCGATGGCGACAGGGGCCATGGCTGATCACCTCACTCTTGGTCGTGGTCCCACATGGATCGGTTACGCCGACAGTCGGTCCAAATCAGGGAGGTCGGTGCAGTCGTCAGCCGGGATACACCAATTGAGGTAGCAGGTCTCAGCGGTGGAGCCACCAGGCGAGTCGAGCCGTCATGAAGGGGAGCGCCAGGTAGGTCATGATCGGGGTCATCGCGAGCGTGCTGAGGAGGACCTTGAGCACGACCTGCAGATCGGGCGCGACCAGGCCGAGCAGCACCGTCGTGAGCAGGCTGAGGGGGAAGAAGGTCAGCCAGATGACCGTCGCCTGCTTCCAGCGAGGAGGAGCAGGGCGCGGCCCGCCGGATTCGACGACCTCGGCCGCGGTGGGCTCGTCGAACCAGCCCTCGATGCCCGTACGCCGCTCGACGCGCTGCTCCACGACGCCGAGGTCCTGCGCGGCGCCCAGCCACCAGGAGCGCTGGGTCGACGACTCCCAGGCGGCGAGGGCGTCGTGGTCGGCGAACCGGTAGAGCATGTGCCACTCGCGCGACGCCGGCCCCGACTGCACCCACCCCGCCCCGAGGAAGCCGGGGAACTCGCCGGCCAGCGTGGCGCCGGCACGCACCCACGCCACCATCTCGGCGGACTTGGTGGGGTCGAGGTGGCGGGTGATCGACACAGTCACGGGCGCGGCCATGCCCCCAGCGTCCCGGCGGTGGGTCGCTGGGGGCAAACCGTCGACGGTGAGGTCCGCGTCACCCCGTCCCGGCGTCGTCGGGGCACATGATGGTGCCCTCGCCGTCCCGCAAGCACGGCTCGACGTCGCCGTACGCGACAACCGGAACCCGTCGAAAGCAAGAACCCGAGCCGCTCCGTCGAGGAGGACCCGGGCTCTTGCAGTGATCGGTACGCCATCAGGGACTCGAACCCCGAACCCGCTGATTAAGAGTCAGCTGCTCTGCCAATTGAGCTAATGGCGCGTGCTGTGAAGCGACGTGAACTTTACACCGGGGCGTCGACAGCGAGAAATCGAGGGCGGCTGCGAGCGCCCGTGCGGCTAGCGCGCTTCGAGCACGGCCTGGGCGGCGTTGTGGCCGCCGAGGCCGGAGACGCCACCGCCGCGGCGGGCGCCGGAGCCGCACAGGAGCACCGAGCCGACGCCGGTCTGCACACCCCACCGCTGGGCGGGGGTCTCGAGCCGGGCGCGGTTGGGTGCCCACGGCCACTCCAGGTCGCCGTGGAAGCCGTGGCCGCCCGGCATTGCCAGGTCGGCCTCGATGTCCTGCGGGACCCTGGCCTCGAGGCAGGGGTGTCCGTCGGCGTCGGTGGCCAGGCACGACCGGACCGGGTCGACGAGATGCTCGTCCAGCGCCGCGAGCGCGCGGTCGACGGCCTCGGTCCGGCGGGCCTCCCGGTCGTGCTCGAAGAGCCGGGCCGGCGTGTGGGTGCTGACGTAGGTGAGCGTGTGCCTGCCGTCGGGGACACCGTCGCCGAGGATCGAGCGGTCGGTCAGGGAGGCGCACCAGACCTGTCCCGGCACCTCCGACGGCATCCGGCCGGCCGCGGCCTCGGCGTACGCCTGCTCGAGCTGGTTGCGGCCCCCGGCGAGGTGCATGGTGCCGGCGAAGGCGAGCGCCGGGTCGACGCCGGACCTGAGGCGGGGCAGGCGGTCGAGCAACAGGGTGATCGCCAGCTGGGAGCCTTCGGGCTTGGTCTCGAGGTCCTCGCCCTCACCCATCAGGATGCGCAGCACCCACGGCGCCACGTTGGAGAGCACGTGGCGGCTCTGCACGGTGTGGGTGCCGTCGTTGTCGTGCCACGTCACGTCGGCCCCGTCGTCGCCGCCGCCGATGCGGGAGACGCCGGCGCCGGTGAGGATCTCCGCGCCCGCCCCGGTGGCGGCCTTGGCCAGCGCGTCGGAGAGCGCACCCATGCCGCCGACCGGTACCCGCCGCTCTCCGGTGCCGTTGCCGAGGTGGGAGTAGAGGAAGGACCGGTTCTGGACGAGGGAGGGGTCGTGGAGCGACGCGGACGTGCCGACCAGGGCATCGGCCGCGACGAGACCGCGCACCGTGTCGTCGGTGAAGCGCCGCTCCACGGCCTCGCCGATCGGCCTGGTGACGAGGTCCTCCCAGAGCTCTGCGTCGACCATCGAGCGGACAGCGCGCTCGACCGGCAGGGGTTCGAGCAGGGTCGGCGCCACCTCGGCGGCGAGCTCGCCGACCGCGGCGCGGAACGCCCGCCAGGCGTCGTACTCGTCGTCACCGCCGGTGAGCGCACGGAAGGAGTCGGCCGTGGCACCGGCCCCGGAGTGCTCCACGAGCAACCCGCCGGCGACGCCGTCGCGGAGCGTGGGGGTGAACGACGCCACGGGCCGTGGCACCAGCCTCACGTCGAGACCGAGCTCGTCGGCGAGCCGCTCGGGCAGCAGGGACACCAGGGAGGCGTAGCGCGAGGGCCGCGCAGCGTGGCCCGAGAAGGCGTGTGCCGACACCGCGGCTCCGCCGGTGTGGGCGAGCCGCTCCAGCAGCAGCACCGACAACCCGGCCCTGGCCAGATAGGCGGCGGCGACTAGTCCGTTATGGCCTCCTCCGACCACGGTCACGTCATACGCTTGCCTCTGCGAACTCACGGGCTAAACCTAGCCCTGTCCAGCCATGGGGGGTCAGGTGACCGGACCGCAGTCGGTGCGTGCCTCGGTGCTGACCTTCGCCCTGGTCGCGGTGGCCCTGCTGGCGGTGGTCAGCCGGCCCACCGGGTCCCTGGGGTCGGAGATGTGGCCGGTGGGGCTGGCCGTCGCGCTCGTGATGGTCACGCGCCGCGGCCGGGTCTGGATCGCCGGCACGGTGGTGGCCCTGGTCGCGGTCGGCAGCCACCTCTTCGTCGACCGGCCATGGCCCTACGCCGTGGCCTCGGGCGTCCTCGTCGCGGTCGAGGCGCTGGTCGTGGCAGGGGTCCTGACGCGGGGGTTCGTCGAGACCGCGCGGCTGCGCGACCTGGGTCGCTACGCCGCCGCCGTGGGTGCAGGCTCGGTGCTCGCGGGCGTGGGCACCGCCGTCGCCGCGGCCACGCTCACCTCGGCTCCGCCGCTGGTGACGGGCCTCGGTGTGCTCGTCGGGCACCTGTCCGCGCTGCTGGTGTTGCTGCCGTTCTTCCTCGAGCAGGACGACCGGCTCCGCGGCGTCCGCGGCGAGCGCGTCGCCCAATGGGTGCTGCTCGCCGTCGTCACGACGCTGGTCTTCGCCTTCGACCACTCCTACAGCCTGCTGTTCACGCTGGTGCCGATCCTGGTGTGGAGCGCGATGCGCAACTCGGTGCGCCAGGCCCAGCTGCAGCTGCTGCTCCTCACGTTCATCGGCACGGTGCTGACGAGCTTCGGCTACGGCCCGCTGGCTGCCTCGACCGGGGAGCTCCAGATGCCCGGTGGGGAGGCGGCGATCGTGCTCCAGACCTTCATCGCCGTCTGCGCGGTCGTCGTCGCGGTCCTGGTCGCGGTCGTGGCGCAGGAGAACGCCGCTGTCGACCGGGTGGAGCGTGAGCGCGACCTGCTCAGCCGGGTCGTCGACAGCGCCCACGTCGCGATCATCGGCGCCGACGCCAGGGGGCGCGTCAACCTGTTCAACCCGGGTGCGCGACGCCTCCTGGGCTACTCGCCGGAGGAGGTCATGGGCCAGCCCACGTCGATGCTGCACACGGACGCGGCGATCTCCGCGAAGGCGGCGGAGCTCGGGGTCCCCGACGAGTTCGGGTTCGTGGCGATGCGTCTCGCGCAGCCCGGCCACGCCGGCACCAACATGAGCTTCCTGCGCAAGGACGGCACCGAGCGCGCCCACGCCATGACCCTCAGCCCGATCCGCGACTCCTCCGGCAACAGTGCCGGGTGGGTGTGCACCTCCGCCGACGTCACGGAGGAGGTGGCGGCCCGCCAGGCCCTGATCGAGGCCCTCGACACGGAGCGCCGCGCGGTCCAGCAGCTGCAGGAGCTCGACCTGGCCAAGGACACCTTCGTGTCCTCGGTCAGTCACGAGCTGCGCACGCCGATCACCAGCATCGTCGGCTACCTCGAGATGCTGCTCGAGGGTGAGTTCGGTGACCTGAACGCGGGGCAGCAGAGCGCGATCCGCCGCATCGACTCCAACAGCAGGCGGCTGCTCTCGCTCATCGACGAGCTGCTGACGCTCTCGCGCCTCCACGAGCGCCAGGCCGACGTCACCGAGGAGATCGACCTCGCCCAGGTCGCGCGCACGGCCTACGACGTCGTGGCGCCGTCCTGGGAGCACCGCGAGCTCGACGCCCGGATCGACCTGCCCCGGGAGCCGGTGCACGTGCTGGGCGACCGCGAGCTGCTCGAGCGGGTGCTGGTCAACCTGCTCGGCAACGCCGTGAAGTTCACCCCGGAGGGGGGCGCCCTGCGCCTCAGCCTCCATGCCGAGGGGTCAGAAGCCGTGCTGTCGGTGCGGGACACGGGGATCGGCATCCCGCTCGACGAGCAGCAGCACCTCTTCACCCGTTTCTTCCGCTCCAGCCTGGCGCGGCACCACGCGATCCAGGGCAGCGGTCTCGGGCTCTCGATCGCCCGGACGGTGATCGAGGAGCACGGGGGCCACATGCTGGTGGACAGCCGACCGGGTGAGGGGACGGTGTTCTGGGTGCGGGTGCCACTGGCCTGTACCGGGAATGTCAAGACTTCAACTATCGTTGGAGCAGGTGACCCCTAGAGGAGGTGGCCCCGATGCCCGCCGTGACCGTCGACGACCTGACCACGCTGGAGCGACTGAAGGCTCCCGGGCTCGGTGACCAGCCCCGACCCGTGTGGCAGGTCAGCACCGCGCCGCAGGGCTATGAGGGCGAGGGCTTCCCCGTCCGTCGTGCCTTCGCCGGCCTCGACCTCGCTCTGCTCGACCCCTTCATCATGATGGACCAGATGGGGGAGGTCGACTACGCGCCGGGCGAGCCCAAGGGCACCCCCTGGCACCCGCACCGGGGCTTCGAGACCGTCACCTACATCATCGACGGCGTCTTCGACCACCAGGACTCCCACGGGGGCGGCGGCACGATCACCAACGGTGACACCCAGTGGATGACGGCCGGTTCCGGGCTGCTCCACATCGAGGCACCGCCGGAGTGGCTGGTCCAGAAGGGGGGCCTGTTCCACGGTCTGCAGCTGTGGGTCAACCTGCCACGCGAGGCCAAGATGAACGCCCCGAAGTACCAGGACATCGGCTCCGGCCAGGTCCGGTTGCTCACGTCCGACGACGCCGGCGCGCTGGTGCGCGTCATCGCCGGTTCCGTCGGCGGGTACGCCGGCCCCGGGTCGACGTTCACCGACATGACGTTGCTCCACGCCACCGTCGAGCCGGGAGCGCGGCTCGACCTGCCGTGGAACGTCGACCACAACGCCCTGGTCTACGTGCTGAACGGGGAGGGCAGCGTCGGCACCGACCGGCGGCCGATCCGCGCGGGTCAGGCCGCGGTGCTCGGCTCCGGTGACTACGTCACCCTCGCCGCGGCGCCGCGCCAGGAGAGCCGTTCCCCCGACTCGACGTGGTCGTCCTCGGCGGCAGGCCGATCCGCGAGCCGCTCGCGTGGGCCGGCCCGTTCGTGATGAACACCAAGGCCGAGGTGCTCTCGGCCTACGAGGACTTCCAGAAGGGCCGATTCGGGCACGTCCCTGCCTGATCCGGGCGGTCTCGGCCGGTACCTTGGGCACTCCACGTGGAGGGAGGCCCGTGACCGCTGCGACCGGTGTGACCACCGTGCTGCTCGTCGACGACCATGCCGTGCTCGTCGAGAGCCTGTCTGCCCTGCTCGGCACCCAGTCCGACCTCGAGGTCGTCGGCACTGCCCGCACGCTGGCGGAGGCCCGTCGGCTGGTCGGGACCTCGCGGCCCGACGTGGTGCTGCTCGACGTCGCACTCCCCGACGGCGACGGGATCGCCTCGATCCCCTCGCTGCTGCAGGGCCACCCGGGCACCCGCGTCGTCGTCCTCACGGGCACCACCTCCGACCGGGTGCTCGTGGCCGCGGTCGAGGCCGGAGCCGCTGGCTTCCTGTCCAAGTCGGGAGGCGTGCGCCGGGTCGTCGACACCGTCCGGGCCGCGGCCGCCGACGAAGCCGTGCTGCCGGAGGCGACGCTCGAGCGGCTGCTCCCGTTGATGCAGCAGCGGTCGGAGGAGCGTGA
This sequence comes from uncultured Actinomycetota bacterium, assembly GCA_963754025.1. GTDB lineage: Bacteria > Actinomycetota > Actinomycetes > Propionibacteriales > Nocardioidaceae > Nocardioides. Next base: position 31,477 of record CAVWEC010000001.1, read on the forward strand.
GGTCCGGCTCACCGACCGTGAGGTCGAGGTGCTCGAGCTGGTCGCCGAGGGCCTCACCAACGCCGCCATCGCCGAGCGGCTGGTCGTGAGCCTCCACACCGTGCGCAACCACGTGGCACGGATCTCCCGCAAGCTGGGTGCGCACTCCAAGCTGGAGGCGCTGTCGATCGCCCTGCGTCAGGGGCTCGTCACCCCCTGACCTCCCGGTCGGGGTCGCTGGGCAGGCGTCAGGCGGCGGGGAGCGTGAACTCCACGACGGTACCCACGCCGCCCTGACCCTGCCGGGCTGCGATCCGGCCGTCGTGGCGGGCGACGATGCGCTGGACGATCGCGAGCCCGAGTCCGGTGCCCTGGTAGCGGGCGTCGGCGGAGTGGGCGCGCGCGAAACGCTCGAATACGTGCTCGTGCTCGCCCGCGGGGATGCCGATGCCGTTGTCGGCGACCTCGACCGACACCCAGCCCGGGCTCTCCGCGGAGGTGCTCACCTCGACGTGCGGGGTCGTGCCCGGGGCGACGTACTTGAGCGCGTTCCCGATGAGGTTGTCCAGCAGCTGGCTGATGAGCAGCCGGTCGGCGCGGACGGCGCTCAGGTGTGCCCAGGTGACGAAGTCCTCCGCGCCCCGTGCCCGCGCCACGTCGCGCACGACGTCACCGAGCTGGACCGTCGACACGTCGAGCTCGCGACCCTTGCTCGCGGCGTCCTCCAGCAGGCCGTCGACGAGCTCCTGCAGCCGGTCGGCCGAGCCACCGAGGCGCTCGCCGAGTCGCAGCAGCTCGGCGGGGTCGGCTTTCCCGGACCGCAACATCTCGAGCATGACCTCGTTCCAGCCGATCATGGCGGCCAACGGGTTGTGCAGGTCGTGCGCGACCGTGGCGGCGAAGGCGCGGAGCGCGGCCTCCTGCTCGACCTCGTCGGTGACGTCGCGGAAGATCATCACGGCGCGGGCGACGTCGTCGGGCGACAGTGCCTCGAGGGGCGTGGCGGAGACACGCAGGTGGCGCGTGGTGCTGTCGTGGCGTTGCACGAGGAGGTCCTCGTGCACGTGCTCGCCGTGCAGCGCCCGCACCGACGGTCGTCGGTCGTGCTGGATCTGCTGTCCCCCGGCGGTGACGCCGCGGTGGGCGAGCTGGTCGGGGGAGTGGACGGCGTCGATCTCGAGCAGGTCCATCGCTGCGGGGTTCTGCAGCAGGACGACGCCGCGCGCGTCGACGGCGGTGACGCCCTCGTCCATGGCGTCGACGATCGAGCTCAGCAGCTGTGCCTGGTGACGGCTCTCGTCGTGCGCTGCAGCGAGCTCGACGAGCAGCGTCTCCCGCTCGTCGCGACCGATGGCCACGAACAGGCAGAGCATCGTGAGGACGGTCACGTAGCCCTGCACGGTGAGGGCGGCCAGCGGCGGGTCCTCGATGACGGTGAAGGGGCCCTGCCCGAGCAGCGTGAGGACGACGGCCACGACGCCGCCGGTCAGCGCGAGCCCGGCGGCGACGACCGTCGGGAACCGCTTGGCGCTCCAGACCAGTGGCACCAAAAGCGTGAAGGTCAGGGGCAGCTCGGTGGTGAAGACGAGGCCCATGGCGATCAGGGTGGTCAACCCCAGCGTCCACGCCTCGAGGGGACGACGGGCGATGATGACGGCGGTGCCGTCGCACCGGGAGCGGTAGCAGCGCACGGCCACCAGGCCGGTGGCGGCGACCACCAGCGACCCCGCGAGGAGTCGGCCGAACCACACGACCAGCTCGGCCGGGTCCGCCAGGGCCCCGACGACCAGGAAGGCGCCCGCCGTGCCCGTGGCGACGGCCGCGGCAGCGGCGACGCCGCCCGTCCACACCAGGGTGCCGAGCTGCTGGAGCGTGGAGAGCCGTGGCGAGCGGCCGATCAGCTCGGGAGTGGCCAGACGGATCAGCCCGACGTGCACCAGCACCTGCACCACGTTGGCCACGGCCAGCACGGCGGCCAGCGCGACGGGGGCGCCGGTCAGCCAGTTGGCGAGGAACGCCGCCGCTGCCAGGGCGGCGGAGTCGGCCGATCTCGGGCGTGCGTCGCGCAGCAGGAACCACAGGAGGCTCACGCCGGCGGCCGGCCACACGAGCGCGAAGGAACCGCCGGGCAGGACGGTCTGCCGGCTGAGCAGCGCCGCCACGGTGAAGGCGGTGACGCCGAGCAGCAGCCCCGTGCGGGACGGACGTGCGCGACGCGTCGCCGACGAGCGGGTCGCGTGCGTCGTAGGTCGGGCCAGAGGCTCGGCGACGGTCATGCGAGACCTCCGCATCTGCGGCTCGACGTCGCCGGGGAGCCGGCGAGGGGGTCCGACGGGCCGCGACGTCGAGGGTACGCGTCACGCGCGACGGGCGTAAACGTTTGCCGACATTGGTGGGCGGCGAGGGGGTTGACAGGAGCGGGCACGACCGCCACGGTGTAACCGGTTACAGAAACCGGTTACACCACGGCCACCCAGGAGACCGCCATGCCGAGCACGATCCGCGACGTCGCCCGTGAGGCGGGCGTGTCGATCGCGACCGTCTCGCGCGCCATGCGGGACTCCACGTCGGTGCGCCCCGACACCCGTGACCGGGTGATGGCTGCGGCACGCGACCTCGAGTACACCCCCAGCCAGCTCGGTCGCCAGCTCGCCGAGCGGCGCTACGCCGCCAACGGGATCGTGTTCCCCGACCTCTCCGGCCCCTACTACGCCGAGGTGGTCATGGGCTACGAGGACGTCGCCGCCGAGCTGCGCCGGTCGGTGCTGATCCTCTCCACCCACGGTCGCGCCGACGCCGACGCCGCCGTGCGCGACATGGCGGGCCGCTGCGACGGCCTGGTCGTGCTCCAGCGCACCATCAGTGACGACGTCGTCGAGCAGCTCGCCGCGCGGGGCACCCGCATCGTGCTCGTGGCCCGGCCACCGGTCGGTGACCTCGCCACCGTCAACGCCGAGAACGCCGGCAGCGCCCGCGCCCTGGGCGAACACCTGGTGGCCGGTGGCGCCCGCCGCATCGCCTTCGTCGGCGACCCGGCCGCGAGCCCCGACGTCGCCGAGCGCTGGCAGGGGCTGGGCGACGCGGCCACCGCTGCGGGCGCCGACCTCCCGGCTGGTGCAGTGCGCCGAGCTCAGCGAGGAGGCGGGCGCCGCCGAGGCGCGTCGCCCTGCTCGCGGCCGGCGACCTGCCCGACGCCATCGCCTGCGCCAACGACGAGCTCGCCCTCGGGATGCTCAGCGAGCTGCGTGCCGGGGGCGTCGACGTGCCCGGCCGGGTCCAGGTCACCGGCTGGGACGACGTGATGGCCGCGCGGTACGCCGACCTCACCACGGTCCGGCAGCCGATGCGGGAGCTGGGTGCGACCGCCGCCCGCCTCCTCCACGACCTGATCGGAGGACAGGTCACCGGCACCGCTCGGGGCGCCGGTGGCCTGCACACCTACCTCCCCACCGCAGCTCGTCGTCCGGGGCACCACCCGGTCCGCAGCCTGAGACCCCCATCAGACCCCCATCAGACCCCCTCGAGACCCCCTGAAACACCCACGAAAGGTCACCCCGATGAGAAGCACCCACCGACGGACCCCAGGCCTGGCCGGCGTCGCCGTACTGGCCGCGACCAGCCTGCTGCTCACCGCCTGCGGCCGCACCGACAGCGGAGCCGGCGGCGAGGCGCAGAGCGAGGAGGTCTCCAGCGGCGAGGCCACCGGCACCATCGAGGTCTGGGCCATGGGCACCGAGGGCGAGGTGCTCCAGGACTTCTCCGCTGCCTTCGAGGAGGCCAACCCCGACGCCACCGTCGAGGTCACCGCCGTGCCGTGGGAGTCCGCCCACGACAAGCTCGCCGGCGCCATCGCCTCGGGCGAGACCCCTGACGTCAGCCTCGTCGGCACCACCTGGATGGGCGAGTTCGCCGAGGCCGGTGGCCTGATGCCGACCCCGGAGAACCTCGTCGACGAGGACGACTTCTTCCCGGGTGCCTGGGCCTCCACCGAGGTGGGCGGCACGTCCTACGGCGTCCCGTGGTACGTCGAGACCCGCGTGCTCTACTACCGCTCCGACCTCGCCCAGCAGGCCGGCTGGGACGAGGCGCCCGCGACCTGGGACGAGCTCAAGACCTTCGCGCAGGACCTCGAGGACAAGGCAGGAGCCGAGTACGGCCTCAACCTCCAGCCCGGCCAGACCGGGTCGTGGCAGACGATGCTGCCGTTCGCGTGGTCCAACGGCGCGACGCTCACCGACGAGGCCGGCTCGGAGTACACCCTCGACAGCCCGGAGATGGCCGAGGCCCTCGACTACTACACCTCCTACTTCGACGAGGGCCTGAGCCCGACCCGGCTGCTCGACCCGGGCGAGCTCGAGAGCGGCTTCGCCAAGGGCCAGTACGGCGCCTTCGTCTCCGGCCCGTGGCACGCCGGCCTCGTCGAGGACGCCGGGGTGAAGCCCGACCAGTACGCGGTGGCGACCATCCCCGGTCCCGACGGGGAGCAGGGCAGCTCCTTCGTCGGCGGTGGTGACCTCGCGGTCTTCAACGAGTCCGACAACGCCGACTCGGCGTGGAAGTACGTCCAGTGGCTGAGCGAGGCCGAGACCCAGCAGGCGTTCTACGAGGAGGTCGGCGACCTCCCGGCCGTGCAGTCGGCCTGGGACAGCGGTGAGCTGGCCGAGGACGAGCAGCTGCAGGTGTTCGGCACCCAGCTCGAGACCGCTGCCTCCCCGCCGGCGGTGCCGACGTGGGAGCAGGTCGCCGGCGCGATCGACTCGATCACCGAGCAGGCCTCCAAGACCGACCTGACCTCCGAGGACGCCGTCGCCGACATGCAGGCGAAGGCCGCGGCCATCGGCACCGGGCTCTGACAGCGACATGACGACCCAGACCACGGCGCCCGCCCCGCAGCCGGGCGCGCCCGCCCGGAAGCAGCAGAGCAGGCCCGTGGACCCCACGCGGCGGCAGCAGGCTGTCGCCGCGTGGGTGCTGGCCCTGCCGTTCATGGCCCTGTTCCTGGTCTTCACGGCGGGACCGGTGCTCGCGAGCCTGGGCATGAGCTTCACCGACATGCGCAGCACCGACGTGCGCACGCCGCTCGGCGTCGAGTTCGTCGGGCTGGAGAACTACACCGAGCTCGTCGCCGACCCGCTGTTCCGCAAGGTCACGCTCAACACGCTCCTCTACCTGCTGCTCGGTGTGCCGCTCACGATGGCGACCGCGCTCGCGGTCGCGGTCGGCCTCAACCGGATCCAGCGGCTCAAGGGCTTCTTCCGCGTCTCCTTCTACCTGCCGGTCGTCACCAGCATCGTGGCGGTCTCGGTGGTGTGGAAGTTCCTGCTCCGCGAGAACGGCGGGCTGGTCAACACCGTGCTCGGCTGGGTCGGCATCGCCGGTCCCGGTTGGCTCGACAGCACCACGCTGGCACTGCCCTCGCTGGTCGTGATGGCGGTGTGGCGCAACTTCGGCACCCTGATGGTCATCTTCCTGGCCGCCCTGCAGACCGTGCCGAAGGAGCTGCTCGAGGCGGCGGAGACCGACGGTGCGGCCGGCTGGTCGCGCTTCCGGCTGATCACGCTGCCGATCCTGCGCCCCACGATGCTCTTCGGCGCCGTGATCACCTCCATCGGCTACCTCCAGTTCTTCGAGGAGGCCTTCGTGATGACCAAGGGCGGCCCGCTCGACGCCACCCGGTCGATCACCTTCTTCACCTTCGACCAGTGGGGCTACGGCAACTACGGCTACGCGAGCGCGGCCGCCTACCTGCTGTTCCTCGCCATCGTGCTCCTCACCTGGGTGCAGTTCCGGCTGCTCCGGGAGAAGGACTGAGAGTAGGACTGAGATGAGCCAGACCCTCGACACCCCGACCCCGGCGGCTGCGCCGCCCCCGCCGGAACCCCTCGACCACGGCCCCCGTCCCAAGTCGAGGGACGGCAACGTCCGGACCCCCGGATGGCTGTACGTCGTCATGACCGTCGGGCTGTTCTTCGTGGTGCTGCCGTTCGTGTGGATGGTGGTCTCGTCGTTCAAGCCCGAGGCCGAGGTCATGTCGATCCCGCCCACCTGGTGGCCGGAGACCATCACCATCGACAACTACTCCACGCTCTTCAGCAAGCTCGACTTCCCGACGTACTTCACCAACTCGGCGATCGTCGCCGGGGTGGTGGCCCTGGGGAACGTCGTCTTCTGCTCGATGCTGGGATACGCGCTCGCGAAGCTGGACTTCCCGGGCAAGAAGGTGGTCTTCGGACTGGTCCTCGGCACCCTGATGGTGCCGGGCGTGGTCACCTTCATCCCGCTGTTCGTGCTGACCACCAACATCGGGCTCGCCGACAGCCTGACCGGCATGATCCTGCCGTTCCTCGCCGGGCCCTTCGGCGTCTTCCTGATGCGGCAGTTCGTGCTCACCATCCCGGACGAGCTGATCCAGGCCGCCCGCGTCGACGGGGCCAGCGAGCTGCGCATCTTCTTCTCGGTCGTGCTGCCGCTGTGCGGGCCGGCCCTCGCCACGCTGGGCGTGCTCACGTTCCTGACGTCGTGGAACAACTTCCTCTGGCCGCTGGTCATCGCGTCGTCGGAGGACAAGTTCACCCTCCCCGTGGCGCTCGCCCTCTACTCCGTCGGCCAGAACGCCACCAAGTACGGGCTGCTCCTCGCAGGCTCCGTGGTCGTCGTGCTCCCGGTGCTCGCCGTGTTCCTGGTGCTCCAGCGCCGGATCATGCAGGGCATCGCGATGACCGGCATCAAGTGAACACCTCTCGGAAAGGTCCACCCGCACCATGAACCTCCAGCTCCGTCGACCCCTGCTGGCCGCTGTCGCGGCCGGCGCCATCCTCGTCGGCTCCTCGCCGCACGTGTCGGCCCTCGGTGCCGCAGAGCGCTCGGCCGCAGAGCGCCCCACGGCCGAGCGCTCGGCCGCCGCCGCGTCGGACGACCCGGCCGTGCTCGAGGAGTACGCCGCCGACACCTGGCGCTCCTTCGACGCCATGGTGGTGCCACGCACCGGCCTGCCTGCCGACAACATCGGTGGCGACCTCAAGCCCCGCTCGCGCAGCACCTTCACCTCGCCCACCAACATCGGCGCCTACCTCTGGAGCACCGTCGCGGCGCGTGACACCGGCCTGATCGACGCGAAGGACGCGCGCAAGCGGATGGCGCGGACCATCGAGACGGTGGGCCGGCTCGAGAAGCACGACCCCAGCGGCCAGTTCTACAACTGGTACAACCCCAGGACTCTGGAGAAGCTGCGCGTCTGGCCCGAGTCGGGTGACGAGGTGCAGCCCTTCATGTCCAGCGTCGACAACGGCTGGCTCGCCACCGGCCTGCTGCTCGCGGCTCGGGCGGAGCCGCGGCTGGCCGACGAGGCCGACGCGATCCGCGAGGACATGGACTTCGGCTGCTACTACAACGAGGCCGAGGGCCAGGGCGGCCAGATCCGCGGCGGCTTCTGGGACGTGGACTTCGGCGACCAGGCCCGGGTCGAGGGTGACTACTGCGGCATGGGCCAGGACGTCTGGTACACCGGCCACCACTACGGCGCCTTCAACACCGAGCCGCGGATGGCCTCCTACCTCGGCATCGCGGAGGGCCAGATCCCGCAGAAGCACTACTTCGGCACGTTCCGCACGTTCCCGGGCGACACCTGCGACTGGTCGTGGACCGAGGCGCAGCCGACGGGCGAGTGGCGCACCTACGCTGCCGGGGGCGAGGACGTCGACGTCTACGAGGGTGCCCTCGACTACCGGGGCATGAAGGTCGTCCCGACCTGGGGCGGCTCGATGTTCGAGGCGCTGATGGTGCCGCTGTTCGTGCCCGAGGAGACCTGGGGCGCGCGGTCGTGGGGCGTCAACCACCCGCTCTACGTGCAGGGCCAGATCGAGCACGGCCTCGAGGAGACGGACTACGGCTACTGGGGCTTCTCGCCGTCCAACAACCCCGCCGGCGGCTACCGCGAGTACGGCGTCGACGCGCTCGGCCTCGACGGCGTCGGCTACACCTCCGACCAGGAGCGCACCGACTGGGACCAGCCGTGGGAGGAGTGCGGCCGTGAGGGCGAGCCGGCACCCACCGCCGCCGACTACGGCGACGGCGTCGTCACCCCGCACGCGTCGTTCCTCGCCCTGCGCTACGCCCCGGCCGCAGCGCTGGAGAACCTCGCCAACCTCCGCGACGACTTCGACGCCTACGGCCCCGGCGGCTTCTACGACGCCGTCGCGGTCGGGAGCGGCCAGGTCAGCAAGCGCTACCTCTCGCTCGACCAGGGCATGGTGATGGCGGCCCTCGGCAACGCCCTCGCCGGCGACGACATGCGCGACTACGTCACGCCCGGTGGGCTCACCGACGAGGTCAAGCCGCTGATGGAGCAGGAGGTGTTCGGCGCCTCCCCGCGCTGACCCGCCACCCCGAGCACCACCCCCGAAGCACCACCCCCGACGAGAAGGAGATTTCGTGAGCATCGACGCCCGCACCGACTGGGAGAACCGGATCGGCCTCCGCTCCGGCGCCTGGGACGGCGACTTCCGCGGCACCGCCCCGGAGCTCGACCCGCCCACCGGTCTGACCGCGGTCGCCGGGGCCTCCCAGGTGACGCTCACCTGGGACCCGGTGCCCGGCGCGATCGGCTACCAGCTGCACGTGAGCCCGACCGCCGACGGTGACTTCGAGGCGCTGGACCACCACGGCCGCGACGTCACCTCGGTGCCGCACCCGCCGTACGTCGACACCACCGGGACCCCCGGGGTGGAGCGGTGGTACCGCGTCACCGCGCTGTCCGACGTGCACGTCGGCGGCCCGATGGGGACGCGGTGGCGGCGACGCCCCTCGCCGGCGAGGGCGGCCCCGTGACCGTCACGGTCGACGCGACCGGCGACCTCGGCGAGCTGCCGCGGCCGTGGCGCATGATGATCGGCAGCGAGCACCTCTCGCACGCGCTCTCGACCGACCGGACCGGCGGGCAGGTCGTGGTGGCGAGGAGCTGACCTCGGCGCTGTCGGCCGCCCACGCCGAGCTCGGGGTCTCCCACGTGCGCGCCCACGCGCATCCTCTGCGACGACCTCGGGTCTACCGCGACGGACCGACGGCGAGCCGGTGCACGACTTCACCGGCGTCGACCGGGTCTACGACCACGTGCGCTCGCTCGGGATGTACCCCGTCGTGGAGCTGTCGTTCATGCCGCACGACCTGGCGAGCGACCCGACGAAGACCGTGTTCGACTACGACGCGATCGTCTCGCCGCCGAAGGACTGGGGCGCTGGCACGACCTGGTCCGCGACCTGGTCGCCCACCTCGCTCGAGCGCTACGGCTCGACGAGGTCGTCGAGCACTGGTCCTTCGAGGTGTGGAACGAGGCGAACCTCGAGGTCTTCTGGTCCGGCACCCCGGCCGAGTACCTCGAGCTCTACGACGTCACGGCCGCAGCCGTCCGCGCCGTCGACGAGCGCCTGCTCGTCGGTGGTCCGTCGTCCGCCGCCGCCGGCTGGGTCGAGGAGCTGCTCGCCCACGCCTCGCGCACGGGCTCGCCGGTCGACTTCCTCACCACGCACACCTACGGCAGCCCGCCGCTGGACTTCCGGCCGATGCTGGAGCGCTACGGCCGGCACGACGTCCCGATCTGGTGGACCGAGTGGGGCGTCACGCCCACGCACTTCAACGAGGTCAGCGACGCCGTGTTCTCCGGCATGTTCCTGCTCCGCGGCATGGCCTCGGCCATGGGCCGGATCGAGGCGCTGTCCTACTGGGTGGTCTCCGACCACTTCGAGGAGCTCGGCCGCCCGCCTGAGCTGCTGCACGGCGGCTTCGGCCTCCGCACGGTCGGCGAGCTGCGCAAGCCGCGCTGGTGGGCGCTCGCGATGCTGGAGCGGCTCGGATCGCGCCGGCTGCCGCTGTCACCGCGGCCGGCGACGGCGCCGGGTCGCTGGTCGAGACGGTCGCCGCGTCGGCCGAGGACGGCACTCACACGGTCGCTGCTGTGGAACCTCACCCTCGACCAGTCGAAGGCCGTCGGCGACCCCGCGCTGGCCCGGGAGGTGACCGTCGAGGTCACCGGCCTCACCCCCGGGGCGGCGTACTCCCTGACGCACGAGCGGGTCGACGAGCGAGCACTCCAACGTCGCGGCCGTGTGGGCCTCGCTCCGCTCGGAGGGCCAGGCGTGGCCGACCGACGAGCAGTGGGCGGCGTTGCGCGAGGCCGACCGTCTCGAGCAGCTCGACCCGGCGGGGTCGGTCACGGCCGACGAGTCGGGTGCGGTGCGGGTGACGACCACCATGCCGATGCCGTCGATGAGCCTGTTGACCCTGGCTCCCTGACCGGCCGGCGACACGACCCGGACACAGCAGCAGGGCCCCGGCGCGACGCCGGGGCCCTGCTGACCGTCTGGGGTGAGTAACGGGACTTGAACCCGCGACATCCGCCACCACAAGGCGGCGCTCTACCAGCTGAGCTATACCCACCATGGTTGCCCCGACCACGGCCGGGAACCGGGAGAGAGTCTAGCCGCCACCCGCCGCAGTTTCCGCATCGGGCCGTCGTCGTCCGTGATCCCTCGTCCAGCGCGGCGCCACGGCGTCGAGGTGAGGGTCCTGACGCGTCCTACGACGCCGGAGCACCGCGCTCGAGCGGCCAGTGGCAGCCGGTGTCAGCCCGTGTCAGCCGGTGGTGGGCGCGTCGTCGCCGGTCGCCTCGGTGGCCACGGTGGCCTCGGCTGTCAGTCCGGTGAGCGAGCCGCCGTGCCGGACGGCGATCTCGCGGGCCGTGTCGGTGTCCGGCCCGGGGGAGGGCTGGAAGACGGCCTCGCGGTAGTAGCGCAGCTCCTCGATGCTCTCCTGGATGTCGGCGAGCGCGCGGTGGTTGCCGCGCTTGGGCGGCGACTGGAAGTAGGCGCGGGGGAACCAGCGGCGCGAGAGCTCCTTGATGGAGGAGACGTCGACGATCCGGTAGTGGAGGAACTCGTCGAGCGCCGACATGTCACGGCTGATGAAGGCCCGGTCGGTGGCGACGCTGTTGCCGGCCAGCGGCGGGCGGCTGCCGTCGGCGCACTGCTCGCCGAGGTAGGTGAGGACCTGCTCCTCGGCCTCGGCGAGCGTGATGCCGGAGGACAGCTCGTCGAGCAGGCCGGACTTCTCGTGCATCGCACGGACGAAGTCACCCATCTGCTCCAGCGCCTCCGCCGGCGGCTTGATGATCAGGTCGATACCGTCGCCGAGCACGTTGAGGTCGAAGTCGGTGACCAGCGCGGCGACCTCGATGAGCGCGTCGCTCTCGAGGGAGAGGCCGGTCATCTCGCAGTCGATCCACACCAGTCGTTCGTTCACGAGGGGTCACCTTACGCGCAACGTGCGGACGCTCAGCCTCCGCTCAGGTCGGTCAGCGATCCCTCAGGAGGCGCCCCTACGGTGCGGACCATGAGGAGCTGGATCGGGCTGGTCGCGCGGGTCGTGACCGGGGCCGTCTGGATCGTCGCGGGCGCGCTGAAGCTGCCCGACCCCGCCGCGAGCGTGCGCGCGGTGCGCGCCTACGACCTGCTGCCCGAGGCGGTCGTGCCCACGGTCGGCCACCTGCTGCCCGTCGTCGAGGTCGTCGTCGGCGCCCTGCTCGTGCTCGGTCTGCTGACCCGGCCCGCGGCGGCCGTGTCGTCGGTGCTCTTCGTCGCGTTCATCGTCGGCATCGCCTCGGCGTGGGCGCGCGGCATGAGCATCGACTGCGGCTGCTTCGGTGGCGGCGGCTTCGACGCCGACGCCCGCGAGAAGTACCCGTGGGAGATCGCCCGCGACGTGGCCCTCCTGGCGGCGTCCGCCTGGCTCGTCGTCCGACCCGCCTCGCGCCTGTCCCTCGACCACCGCCTGCTGGGCGGCCCCCCCGTGAGCAGAAGGAGCACCTGATGGGCAAGAAGGCCGCCCGCGAGAACCGCACCACGCGCGCCGCGCAGGTGCTGGAGAGCCAGCAGCGCGACGAGCGACGGCGTCGGCGAACGACCGTCACGACGGTCGTGGTGGCCGTCGTGGTGATCATCGGCCTCGGTTACCTCGTCAGCTCGACGCTCGACTCCTCCGGGGACGAGGCCTCGACGCCCGAGGGTGTCGACGGCTACTCCGTGGTCGTGGGAGACGCCACCGCGCCGACCACGTTGAGCTTCTACGAGGACCCGCAGTGCCCGATCTGCCGCGACTTCGAGAGCGAGATCGGTGACGACGTCGCCCAGGCGGTCGAGGCAGGGGAGGTCAAGGTCGAGTACCACGTCGTCTCCTTCCTCGACACCGCGTCGGCGAACGAGTGGTCCTCCCGGGCCGCCAACGCGCTGATGGTGGTGCAGGACCTCGCCGGCCCCGAGGCCTTCGTGGCGATGCACGACCTGCTCTACGTCAACCAGCCGGCCGAGGGCACCGCGGGTCCCTCGGACGACCAGCTGGTCGCCTGGGCCGTCGAGGCCGGGGCCCCCGAGGCCGCCGCCCGCGAGGGCATCGAGTCGGGCCGCTTCGACCAGTTCGTCGTCAACGCCACCGACCAGATGTCCAAGGACGGGGTCAACGGGACCCCGACGGTGTTCGTGGACGGCGACAAGGTCGAGGGGACACCCGCCGACTCCGTGGCAGCCGTACGAGAAGCTGTGGCGTCCGGGTCGTGACGTTTCGGTGATCGTCCGCCCCCGCTGCCAGACTCGCTGGGGTGAGCATCACCGACTTCATCGCAGGCCTGCCGAAGGCCGAGCTGCACGTGCACCACGTCGGCTCGGCGTCCCCCCGGATCGTCTCCGAGCTCGCCGAGCGACACCCGGGCGTCGTCCCGGCCGACCCCGATGCGCTCCGGGAGTTCTTCGCCTTCCGTGACTTCGCCCACTTCGTCGAGGTCTACCTCGCCGTCGTCGACCTGGTGAAGACACCCGAGGACGTGCGGACGCTGACCTACGAGGTCGCGCGCGAGATGGCCGAGGGCCAGCGCCTCCGCTACGCCGAGCTCACCTGCACCCCCTACACCTCGGTGATCCGCGGCATCCCGATCGAGGCCTACACGGAGGCGATCGAGGACGCGCGGGTCGCGGCGGAGCGTGACTTCGGGCTGGTGCTGCAATGGGTCTACGACATCCCCGGCGAGTCCGGCATCCCTGCCGCCGAGGCGACGCTCGACTACGCCCTGCACCACGCGCCCGACGCCCTCGTCGGCTTCGGCCTCGGCGGACCGGAGATCGGCGTCCCGCGGCCCCAGTTCCAGCCGCACTTCGACGCCGCCCGCGCCGCCGGCCTGCGCAGCGTGCCCCACGCCGGCGAGACCACGGGCCCCGAGACGGTGTGGGACGCCGTGAAGCTGCTCGGCGCGGAGCGGATCGGCCACGGCACCAGCGCCGCGGAGGACCCCGAGCTGCTCGCCCACCTCTCGCGCCAGGGCATCGTGCTCGAGGTCTGCCCGACCTCCAACATCGCCACCCGGGCCGTCGAGACGCTCGACCTCCACCCGCTGCGCACCTTCGTCGAGGCCGGGGTGCCGGTGACGATCAACTCCGACGACCCGCCGATGTTCGGCACCACGCTCAACGAGGAGTACGCCGTCGCGGCCGACCTTCTCGACCTCGACGAGTCGGGGGTGGCAGGGCTGGCCCACACGGCGGTCGCGGCGTCGTACGCCTCGGACGGGCTCAAGCAGCAGCTCCACGCCGAGATCGACGGGTACCTGGCCGAGAACGGCTGAGGCCCCGAGCGCTCATACCGCCCGGGGCCGTGGCCATCGTCGCCCGGACGGCACCCGGCGCCGGGGATCTTCGGCGGAGTGTCGCGACGAACGCGCCGGGGTGTCGTAAGTTCTGCTCATGGCTGCGGTGCGCGTCGCGATCGTCAACGACTACGAGATCGTGGTCGCCGGTGTTGCCGGGCTGCTGGCTCCCTTCCGCGACCGGATCCAGGTCGTGGAGATGGCGGCGAGCACCGGCGTGATCACCGACGTCGACATCGTCCTCTACGACACGTTCGGCGGGGTCCAGGGCGACGGGATCGACCTGGACACCCTGGTCGACGACTCCGGAGCCCAGGTCGTGGTGTTCTCCTGGAACGTCGAGCGCGAGCTCGTCGACCGCGCACTCGGGACCGGGGCCCGCGGCTACCTCTCGAAGGGGCTCACCGGCGAGGAGATCGCCAAGTCCCTGGAGGCGATCCACGCGGGTGAGGTGGTCACGGCGCCGATGCCGGTCGACGAGGTCGCCGAGGCGCTGGCGGGCGCCTGGCCGGGCCGCGAGCACGGCCTGACCCACCGCGAGTCGGAGGTCCTGGCGCTCATCACGCAGGGCCTGACCAACCAGGAGATCGCCGACCGCGCCTACATCTCGATCAACTCGGTGAAGACCTACGTGCGCACCGCCTACCGCAAGATCGACGCGACCCGACGCTCGCAGGCGGTGAGGTGGGGAATGGAGCACGGCTTCGCGCCCGACCGCGGGCGCGTCGTCGTCCACCGCTGACCCTGCCCACGGATGAATTCACCCTCAGGGGTGAACGGGGGGTGGCATAGGTTCCCGTCCGTGCCTCTCGTACGCATCGGGGTCGTCGACGACCACGAGATCGATCACGCCGGTGTCTGCGCTGTCCTCGGCCGCTTCGCTGACCGCGTCACCGTGGTGGAGGCCGACGACCCGGACGTCGACGTCGTGCTCTACGGCGCTCGCGAGCTCGAGGCGGGTCACGACGCGGCGCTCCACTCCCTGCTCCGTACGTCGCCCGCGACCGTGATCGTGCTCGGCTGGGACCTCGATGCGCCGCAGGTGACGTGGGCGGTCGCGTGCGGCGCCCACGGACGGCTCTCCAAGCGGCTCTGCGGTGCCGAGCTGGTGCGCGGCATCGAGCAGATCAACCACGACCGTGACGACCGGGCGCGCTCGCTGCCCCACGACGGGGAGTGCCACCCCGCGCTGCGCACCTCCGGGCTCACCCCGCGTGAGCTGGAGGTGCTGACGCTGATCACCCAGGGCCTGACCAACCAGGAGATCGCGGACCGGTCCTACATCTCCATCAACTCGGTGAAGACCTACGTCCGCACCGCCTACCGCAAGATCGGCGTCACCCGTCGCTCGCAGGCGGTCAGCTGGGGGCTGCGCGCGGGCTTCGACGCCTGTCACCACGAGAAGGAGCTGGTGTGAGCACCTACCGCTGGAGTCGTCTGATGAGCGCCGCCACGGCCGTCTACGGCGGCTACGCCCTGGCCCGGCCCGGGCACCTCGCCGACGCCCTGGAGGCGCCGTCCTCCGAGCGGCCGGGGCACGACCGGCTCGCGCGCACCTACGGCGTGCGTGACCTCGCCACGAGCTCGCTGACACTCACCCGTCGTCCGACGCTGGTCCGTGCCGCCATGGCGCTGCGCATCGCGGGTGACGTGGGCGACTGCCTGGTGCTGACCACGACCACCGACGACCCGGACGTCCGCCGCAAGGTGGCGGGCGTGACCCTGGGCTGGGCGGCGCTCAACGCGCTCGCCTGGCTCGCCGACGAGAGGAGCGCACGATGACCGACGAGAAGCAGCAGGACGAGGCGGCCCGCGAGGCGGCCCAGCACGTCGCCGACTCGACCGAGGCCTGGGAGCACGCAGCCGAGGGGTCCGAGGTACGCCAGCACCTCGAGGAGGGCCTCGACGAGGCCGGGGTCGAGGTGCCCGAGGACGAGAAGGAGAAGCTCGTCGAGCAGGTGCGCGACACCGACGAGATGCCGATCGTCGACAAGGCCACGCCCGAGGACCGCTGAGGACTACCCGAGCAGCACGGCGCGCCCCACGGCGAGGAGCTCGCGCCGGAGGTCGGCGTCGGAGACGTCCGCGAGCTCCGGGTCCATGCCGGCGTGGGCGAGGCCCGACCCGATGACGGAGGCCGCCACCCGCCGGGACAGCCCGCCACGCGGGCCGACGAGGAGCGCGTCCAGCCGGTCGGTCAGCGCCACCAGGTCGGGATGTGCCTCCAGGATCCGGTTGACCTCGGGATCGAGGATCAGGGCCGCGATCGCCTGCCGGTGGGCGATCATCAGGTCCACGAGACCGACCAGTGCCCGCTCGGTCGCGGCGCGCGGGTCGGGCGCGGCCTCGGCCTCCTCGAGGAAGGCGCGCAGGTCGCCGAAGGCCTCCTCCACCACCGCGAGGACGATCTCCTCCTTGGAGCGGAACTGGTAGTAGACGGCAGCCTTGGTGACGCCGAGGCGGTCGGCGATGTCCTGCAGCGAGGTGCCGCTGACGCCGCGCCGCGCGAAGAGCTCGAGGGCGGCGACCGTGACCCGGGTGCGGCCCTGACCGCGGGGGGTGGTGGGGCGTGCCATGCGCCACAACTTAGCCGATCGGCTTGGCAGTCACCTAGCCGGTCGGCTAACTTCAACGGGTCCCGTTTCTCTCGTCCTGGAGCTCCCACGTGGCCACAGCCCTCTACCGTCTCGGCCGCCTCGCCTACCGGCGCCGCGGCGCCGTCCTCGTCGTGTGGCTGCTGCTGCTCAGTGGCCTCGGCGCGGGGCTGGCCGTCGCCGGCACGGCACCGACCGCCGGCATCACCATCCCGGGCACGGAGTCGCAGCGGGCGCTGACCGCCCTGGCCGAGGAGTTCCCGTCGGCCAGCGGCGCCTCGGGCACGGTGGCGATCCGTGCTCCCGAGGGCGAGGTCCTCACCGACCCGGCCAACCAGCAGGTCGTACTCGGGCTGGTGCAGCAGGCCAACCAGCTGCCCGGCGTCGTCGGGGCCCAGAGCCCCTACGACACGCAGGCGATCAGCCCCGACGGCCGCTACGCACTGCTCTCCGTGCAGTTCGAGCAGACCGCCGACCTGCTCACCGAGGCGGAGCGGCACGCCTACGAGGAGCTCGGCACCGACGCGCCCGAGGGCTGGTCGGTGGCTGCGGGCGGCGAGCCCCTGATGACGGAGCCGGAGATCGGCTCGACCGAGGCGCTCGGCGTGGCCGTCGCGCTGGTCGTCCTCGTGCTCACGTTCGGCTCGCTCGTCGCTGCCGGCATGACCATGGTCAACGCCCTCGTCGGCGTCGGCACCGGCATGCTCGGGTTGCTGCTCCTGGGGCACGTCTTCGACTTCACCAGCGTCACCCCCGTGCTGGCGCTGATGCTCGGACTCGCTGTCGGCATCGACTACTCGCTCTTCATCACCTCCCGCTACCGCCACGACCTCGCGATCGGCATGGAGCGTGAGGAGGCCGCCGGCCACGCGGTCGGTACGGCGGGTTCCGCGGTCGTCTTCGCCGGGCTGACCGTGATCATCGCGCTCGCCGGGTTGTCGGTCGTCGGCATCCCGTTCCTCACCGCGATGGGCCTCGCGGCAGCCGGCACCGTCGCGGTGGCGGTGCTGGTGGCCATCACCCTGCTGCCGGCGTTCCTCGGCTTCGCCGGTGACCGGGTGCGCTCGCGCGCACAGCGGGCACGCGCCGCGGCGGGGGAGGTCGACGCGGAGGACGACACCTCCAACCGAGGTTTCGCCTGGGCCCGGCTGGTGGTGCGGGGTCGGGTGCCGGTGATCCTCGCGGCCGTGATCGGTCTGGGTGTCCTCGCGGTGCCGACGACCGACATGCGGCTGGCGCTGCCCGACGACGGCACGGCGGCCGCCGGTACGAGCAAGCGTGCGGCGTACGACCTGGTGGCGGAGGGCTTCGGCGAGGGCTTCAACGGTCGGCTCGTCCTCGTGGTCCACGGGGACGACGCCCCGGGCGTGCAGCAGGCGACGGAACAGGCGGTGGGTGTCGCCTCCCAGGTGGACGGCGTGCTGGCCGCCCAGCCGGGCGGGGTGAGTGCCGACGGGCTGACGTCGCTCGTCGCGGTCATCCCGACCAGCGGCCCGAGCGACGAGGCCACGGACGAGGTGGTGCGCGACGTCCGCGCCGCGGTCGCCGACACCGCGCGGCAGACCGGGACCGACATCTCCCTCACCGGGCAGACCGCGGTCGGCGTCGACGTCTCGGACAAGCTCGCCGGCGCGCTGCCGGTCTACCTCGTGGTCGTCGTCGGGCTCAGCTTCCTGCTGCTGATGCTGGTCTTCCGCTCCGTGCTGGTGCCGCTCAAGGCCACCCTCGGCTTCCTGCTCACCGTGGGGGCGACCTTCGGTGCGACCGTCGCGGTCTTCCAGTGGGGCTGGCTCGCCGAGCTGGTCGGGCTCGACACCGGAGGCCCCCTCGTCAGCTTCCTGCCGATCCTGCTGATCGGCATCCTCTTCGGCCTGGCGATGGACTACGAGGTCTTCCTCGTCTCGCGGATGCGTGAGGACTTCGTGCATGGCGTCTCGGCCCGCGAGGCCGTCGTCTCCGGGGTGGGCCACGGCTCGCGCGTCGTGGTGGCCGCCGGACTGATCATGATCTCGGTGTTCGCCGGCTTCGTGCTGGTCGAGGACCCGGTGATCAAGTCGATGGGCTTCGCGCTGGCCGTTCGGCGTGCTCGTGGACGCCTTCGTCGTGAGGCTCTCGCTGGTGCCGGCGGTGATGTCGTTCCTCGGCGATCGGGCCTGGTGGCTGCCGCGCTGGCTCGACCGCGCCCTGCCGAGCGTCGACATCGAGGGCTCGCGGCTGGAGCGGCACCGCCGCTGACCGGACAGCAGAGGACCCCGACGGCTCTCGGGTACCGGCGGGGTCCTTGCCCCCGGCGCGTGGTGGACACGACCACCCCTTGCCGGGACGGCCCCGGTGACAGACCACCCGGGCCGGAAGCGTGACTGCTTCTGCCCTCCACGGTAGGACGGGGCCGGTGCCCGGGCCATGGGTCGAATGCACCATAAGTGTTGGACCGAAGGTCCTGGGCGCCCCCGGGAGGAGTCGAACCTCCGACCGTCGGATTAGAAGGCCGCTGCTCTGTCCACTGAGCTACGGGGGCAGGGGACCGTCGCGCTGGGACGACCCAATCGGATTATGCCTTGCGAGGTGTTCCGGCCCGCGGTCCCGGTGGCGAGGAGCCAGGAGCCGGCCGGACGTCATGCGATTCGAGCGCCATGGCCGCCGGACTGTATGAGGCTGCGCGAGCGACGAGCGGGCGCCTCGACCTGCATGCTCGGGCGTGGCCGTCGCCGGGATCAGCAGCAGGTGCCTCCTGCGCCACAGCCGTCAGCCGCTGCCGCGGACGCTGCCTGGGGCGGTGCGCAGCATCCCTCCCCTCGCCACGCGTCGCGGCCTTCCTTGAGGGCCACGGCAGCGATGACCATTCCCGCGGCGGGGTCGGCCCACCACCAGCCGACCGTGGCGTTGAGGAGCAGGCCGACCAGCAGCACGGCTGACATGTAGGTGCAGAGCAAGGTCTGGGTCGAGTCGGCCACCACCGCGTTCGAGCCGAGCGCGCGTCCGGTACGGCGCTGAGCCCACGACAGGAAGGGCATGATCACCAGTGATGCGGCGGCCAGGACGATGCCGACGGTCGAGGACTCGGCCTCGTGCGCGGTGGTGAGCGCCCGGACCGACTCGACGATGACGTAGGCGGCGAGCGCGAAGAACGAGAGCGCCATGAGTCGCAGCGCGACCTGCTCGCGCGCCTCGGGCAGCGGGTGTCGGAACTGCCACAGGATGATCAGCCCGGAGGACACCTCGACGACCGAGTCGAGACCGAACCCGACCAAGGCGATCGACCCGGCGACCATCCCGGCGGTGATGGCGATGGCGGCCTCGAACACGTTGTAGGTCACCGAGGCACCGGCCAGCAGCTGGGCTCGCCGTCCGTACCGGCGACGGTCCTCCTCGGTCACGACCGTGTCGTGCTGGTGGGTGCCGGTCGAGCTCACCGTGCGTCCTCGCGGAGAGCGTCGCGGCCGTGGCTCGCGCACAGGGTCACGGCGTCGCCGGTGTGCGCCAGGAGTCGCTCGGCTGCGGCGAAGAGGTCGTCGAGGTCGTGCGGGTGGGTCAGGGAGAAGATCGATGCGCGGCCCTCGGGGCGGGAGGTCACGAGACCGCAGTCCCGCAGACATGCGAGGTGCTGGGAGACCGTGGACTGCGCGAGTCCGAGGTGGGCGGTCAGGTCGGTCACCCGGTGCTCGCCGAGCGCGAGGTGGCGGAGGATGGCGAGGCGGGAGGGGTCGGAGAAGCCGTGGAACAGGCACGCCGCTGCGTCGAGGGGCTCCGCGACGGCGGTGCGTCTGTCAGTGGCCGGAGTCGATGTCATCGCCATACGACGATGATTGGCGATCGGGATGGTCCCGTCAAGGAGGGCCGTCCGCGAGGGACGGGCCTCAGGCGGCGCGGAGGGCGGCGTGCGGCTGCATCGGCGGCTCCGGGTCGGGGAGCGCGGTCACCGGGGCGATCACCGTGCGTCGCTCCCTCAGCGTCGTGAGCGCAGCCTGGACGGCGATCGCGGTCCACACGATGTTGGCGGCGACGCTGGGCCAGGCGCCGTACGCCGCGGTGGCGCAGCCGCCGAGCACGCCGGCGAGGCCGTTGAGCGCGGAGTAGCGCAGCGAGGTCGCGTGCCACCGCCCGCGACTGAGCAGGAGGTAGGCGCCGACGCTGCCGATCGTTCCCAACCACCCCATGGCCAGCGCAAGCATTCTGTGTTCCTCGAGTTTCTCCGAACGGGCCGCGGATCGGCCGGACAAGCACCATGGTGGGCCGGGCCGAAGGGTTAATGCAATTGCACTTCAAGACATCCGGCGTTTAGCATCACTTAAGTGAAGATCGATCCCGGAAGGCTCCGGTTCCTGCTCGCGGTTGCTCGCTACGGCGGGGTGCTCGCCGCGGCGGACGAGCTGGGCGTGACCGCGTCGGCGGTCTCCCAGCAGGTCTCCAAGCTGGAGCGTGAGACAGGTCACGAGCTCCTGCGACGCGCGTCGTCCGGCAGCGTGCTCACGCCGGCGGGCCTGGCGCTCGCGGAGGCGGCCGAGGACGTCGAACGCGCCCTCGCCGTGGCCGGCGCCCGGCTCGAGGAGGAGGGCGCCCAGGTCAGCGGGTCGGTACGCATCGGAGGCTTCCAGTCCTTCCTCGCCTCCGTGCTCGCGCCGGCACTCCCGGACTGGCGTGTGCGGCACCCCGGCCTCCAGTTCGGGACCGTGGAGGCGGAGGAGCCCGAGCTGATGCGCGACCTGCGATCCGGGGCGCTCGACGCCATCGCGATCGAGCTCGACTCCGGCCAGGGCTACTCCGCACCCCGCGGCACCACCGACGTCCCGCTCCTCGACGAGCCCTGGAAGCTGGTCGTGCCCGCGGGGGCGGTCATGACGGCCGACGTCATCGACTTCGGCCGGCTGGGCATGCCCTGGATCGGGCTCGACCCGGCGGCGGCGAGTGCGCAGGCGATGCGCCGGGTCCGCAACGAGCTCGGGGGCGAGGAGTCGACGCGCCACACCTTCTTCAGCTTCCGCAACGCCCTGGCGCTGGTCGCCGCGGGGGAGGGCGTCACGTTGGCCCCGGCCCTCGCCCTCGAGACCCTCCCGCTCGAGGACCTCGACGTGATCGACCTCCCCGGGCTGGGCATGCGCCGTGTCGTGCTGCGTCACCTGACCCGCGGGCGCAAGGAGAGCCGCACGCTCTCCACCGCCGTCGCCCTGGTGCGTGAGGCCTCCGCAGCCTTCTCCTACGAGTCCTCCGGAACCTGACCAGACCCCACCGTCCGACCGCGGCCACGGGGGTGCGGCAGGATCAGGCGCGTGACGACTCCCCGGATCCTGGCCGCCCTCGCGGCCCTGCTCGTGCTCTGGCGTGTCGTGACCTCGAGCCTGTCGTCACTGCTGGGGCCCACGGTGCCGGTGGTCGCCGTGCCGACGCTGGTGCTGCTGCTGGTCGCGGTGGGCTTCGTCGTCATGGCCGGGTGGTACGCCGCCGCCGGGTCCGGCCGGCAGTGGCTGGCGCGGGGGTTGGTGGCCTTCCTGGCCGTGATGGCGGTGTACCTCGTGCTGGGGTTCGCGCTGGGCCGCTCCGTGCCGTGGACGGCGTTCGCCGTGCTGGTGGCCGTGGCCGCCCTCGGCGGCGGCGCGCTCCTCGCAGACCGCCGGGTGACCTGAGAGCCCTATGTCAAGCGGCCTCCTGTTGGAGGATGCCGAGGCGGCCGTGTAGATCGGGGTTGTAGGTCGCGTGGTCGTGCCAGCAGCGCCACAGGATCCTGGTCCAGCCTTGGGCCAGGATCCGTGCTGCGTGGGGGTGTCGGCAGCCACGCTCACGTGCGCGGTCGTAGGTGTCGCGGGCCCAGGCGTTGGCTCGTGGGGTGTCTTGGGCCCAGTCGATCAGGGCATGGCGGAGCTGTTTGTTGCAGCCGCGTCGGTAGGCGACGTTGCGGTGCTTGCCGGACTGTCGGGTCGAGGGTGCGACACCGGCCGCGGCGGCCAGGGATGCGGGGTCGGGAAACCGGGCTCGGCAGTCGCCGATCTCGGCCAGCAGCGTGGCGGCGCGGACGGTGCCGGCACGGGGAAGGGATTGGAAGATCGGGCCGTCGGGGTGGGCCAGGAGCGCTTCCTTGATTCGGGCCTCGAGCTCGCCTTGTTGCTGCGCGGAGTGTGGTGAGCAGATCGACCAGCGTGAGCACGATGAGTTCGCCGGCTTCCGCGGCGGGTCCGGCGGTGCGACCTGCCGCCGCGTCGCGGAGGTGCTCGACAAGTCGCGCCGGGGTCTGGCGACCGAAGTAGCTGTTGGCCTTGAGCCAGTGCGCCATCCGTAGCTCGCTGAGCCAGGCTGCCTTGGCTTCGGTCGGGAAGCGACGCAGGAACGCCAGACTGATGGTGTTGTCGAGCTGGCTGAACAGGCCGATCGCGCCGGGAAAGTTGTGCTGCAGCACCGCGAGCAGCTGGTTGTGCACCGCGATCCGATGCCCGATCAGGTCCTGGCGGGCACGGACCAGCATCCGCAGTGCGATCGTCTGGTCGGTGTCGGGTCGCACGACCGCCCACCGGCCGGCATCGGTGCGCAGCGCGTCGGCCAGGACGAAAGCGTCGAACCGGTCGTCCTTGTTGCCCGCGCTGCCGTAGCGGGCGCGGAGTGACTTCACCTGCCGTGCGGAGATCACCACGACCTCGAACCCCGTGCGGATCAGATGCTCCACCACCGGCCCGTCACCACGTTCGATCCCGACCCGGACCACGCCGTGCCGGCGTAGCAGCGACGGTGATCCTTGCCAGCCCTGGCCGCGTGTGCGGCACGGTGGCTTCCTCGACCCGACGTCCGTCCTGGTCGACGACGCAGATCGCATGATGCTGCCAAGACCAATCGATCCCAGCGAAGGTGGATGTACCGGGCGTAGCCTGCATGAGAGTGCTCCCTTCCGTTGCCCGCGGATCAAGCACTCCGGTCCGGGACGTGACGGTCGGTCGCTCACTGAGGCGCTCCGGCAGCCCGCAAGGGCCACGTGGCGCAAAGCCCTATGGCCGATCTGCACGTCCCGGGCCACCAGGCCCCGCAACTCTCAGGCAGGTCCTCACCAAAGCGGGACTCGCGTCAGCTCGGCAGTGACCCAGCGACTCGGGGTGCAGACAAGACACCTACTCCTGTCTGACCCTCACGGTCCACCAGTGAGGCGTCAGCGGCGCTGGGACGCCATCCACGCCTCGACGTCGCCCGAGGTGCGCGGCAGCGAGGCGGAGAGGTTCCGGTGGCCGTCGGCGGTGACGAGGATGTCGTCCTCGATGCGGATGCCGATGCCCCGCAGCTCCTCGGGGACGAGCAGGTCGTCCTCCTGGAAGTACAGACCGGGCTCGACCGTGAGCACCATGCCCTCGGCCAGGTCGGCCTCGCGGTAGGCGGAGTCGGCGGCCTTGCCGCAGTCGTGCACGTCCATGCCCAGCATGTGGCTGGTGCCGTGGAGGGTCCAGCGCGCGTAGACCTTCGAGTCGGGATCGAGCGCCTCCTCGGCGGAGACGGGGAGCAGCCCCATGTCGGACAGGCCGTGGGCCAGCACGGTCATGGCCGCGTCGTGGGCGGCGAGGAACTTCACCCCCGGGCGCACCGCCTGGATGCCCGCCTCCTGGGCGGCGTGGACGAGGTCGTAGAGATCGCGCTGGAGCGGGGTGAAGGTGCCGTCGACCGGCAGCGTGCGGGTGACGTCCGCGGTGTAGAGGTTGCGGTTCTCCACGCCCATGTCGAGCAGCACCAGCGTGCCGGGCTCGATCGGCCCCGTGTTGTCGATCCAGTGGAGCGTGGTGGCGTGGCTGCCGCCGCCGACGATCGAGTCGTAGCCGATGTCGTTGCCCATCGCGCGGGCCCGGCGGAAGAAGGTGCCCTCGATCCAGCGCTCGCCGAACTCGAGCACCCGGTCCCACTCCTGCACGGAGTCGGTGAAGCCGAGGGCGGTGATGTCGCAGGCCTCCTGGAGCTCGCCGATCTCCCAGTCGTCCTTGACCAGCCGCATCTCGGAGGCGACGCGGCCGAGGTCGTCGTCGGTGAAGACGTCGCGCGTCTTGCGGTCGTCGTCGAAGGAGGGCAGGTCCTGGACGTGCTTGACCTCGATGCCGAGGGAGTCGCCGATCTCCTTGGCCGACGGCCGACGGCCGGCCCACAGCTCGCCGTACTGCCGGTCGCGGAAGAACTCGTCGGAGTCGCGGTCGGAGCGCGGACGCGCGTAGAGGACGTGGTGGTCGTCCTCGATCACCAGCACGGCGTCGCTGGTCTGGTTGCCGGTGAAGTAGGTGTGGGCGGTGTCGGGACGGAACCGGTAGTCGGTGTCGTTGGAGCGCACCTTGAAGGTGCCCGCCGGCAGCACGAGGCGCTCGCCGGGGAAGGCCTCCGCGAGCGCCGTACGCCGCCGCGCCGCGTGGTCGGCGACGGGGTGACGCGGCAGGTCGAGCTCGCGGTCGCCCCAGCCCTGACGCATGAACTCGGCCCAGGCGGTGGGCACCTTGGGGTCGTGTGACTCGGTCCTGGGCTCGTTGCCTGCCTGCTTCTCCGTCTCGTTCACGGCCGCCACTGTACGCCGCGCGGGGGCGGCCCTGACGGGGAGGACAAGTAGGCTGCGCGGGTGCCCGGGACCCTCCGCGAGAACGTCGCCTTCACCGTCGTCGTGACGGTGCTGGTGGTGCTCGGCGCGCTGCCGGTGCTGGTCGTCATCGCCCTGTCGGGGGCACCCTCCTCCATGGTGCTGGCCACCGTGCTCGCGGCAGTTCCGGTCGGTCCGCTGGTCGCCTGTTACCTCTGGCTCGACCGCTACGAGCCCGAGCCCAAGCGCCTGCTCGCCCTGGGGCTGCTGTGGGGCGGCTTCGTCGCCACCGCGGCCGCCCTGCTGGTGCAGGGCATCGGCGGCTGGGTCGTCGGCTTCAGCGACCGCCAGTCGCTCGCGGTCGTCGCGCCGGTCACCGAGGAGGCCGCCAAGGGCATGTTCCTGGTGCTGCTGCTCTGGTGGCGTCGCCACGAGCTCGACGGCATCCTCGACGGCATCGTCTACGCCGGCATGGTCGGCATCGGTTTCGCCTTCGTCGAGAACATCCTCTACCTCGCTGCCGCCTACAACGGCACCAGCGGCGTCGGACCGGGCGGCACCACCGAGCTCACCGGCGTCTTCGTGCTCCGCTGCCTGGTCAGCCCCTTCGCGCACCCGCTGTTCACCACGTTCATCGGCATCGGGGTGGGGATCGCCGTCGGCTCGCGGCGTACGTCGACGCGGGTGGTCGCGCCGGCGGTCGGCTACCTGCTCGCCGTGCTCAGCCACGGCCTCTGGAACGGCTCGACCCTCTACGGCATCCAGGGCTTCGCCGGCGTCTACATCGCCGTCATGGCTCCCGCCTTCCTCGGCCTCGTCGCGCTGGCCGTCTGGGCCCGGCGGTCGGAGCGACGGATGCTGACGGCGGCGCTGACCGACGCCGCCCACCGCGGACTCGTGCCGGCCACCGACATCGGCTGGCTGGTCGACCTCGGCGCGCGCCGCTCCAGCAGGCACCACGCCCGCGCCCTCGGGGGCGAGCCCGCCCACCGGGCGATGCGCGACTACCAGCAGGCGGCGATCGAGCTCGGGTTCCTCCACCACCGCTACCTCCGCGGCACCCCGCCGCCCGACTTCGCCGACCGCGGCCAGGCCTACGTCGCCCGCATCGCCGCAGCACGCCCGCACGTCTCCTTCCCCGGACAGGTGGTACCCACCCCATGAGCGACGGTCACCCGACCGCCCGGCCCGACGCCCGCGCAGCCGGCCAGCTGGCAGGTCAGATGGCTGGTCAGATGGCACTGGCCCTCACCCAGCTCCACGACGCCCTCCAGGAGCTCCGGCTGCCGCTGGGGCTGCCCGGCGTCGCGGAGCACCGGGACACGCGGGTCGAGATGGTCGACCAGCTCGAGGACTACGTGATCCCACGGGTCCTCAGCGCCGACGCGCCGCTGCTCGCGGTCGTCGGGGGCTCGACCGGCGCCGGCAAGTCGACGCTGGTCAACTCGATCGTCGGCTCCCGCGTCACCCAGCCCGGGATGCTCCGACCGACCACCCGCTCGCCGGTGCTGGTCCACCACCCCGACGACGCCGAGTGGTTCCGCCGCCCCGAGCTGCTCCCCGACCTCGAGCGCGTCGACCGGGCCACCAACGACCCCGGTGCCCTCCAGCTCGTCGCGAGCGAGCAGGTGCCGGCCGGGCTGGCGATCCTCGACGCTCCCGACATCGACTCGGTCGAGGAGCAGAACCGCACCCTCGCCGCCCAGCTGCTCGCGGCCGCCGACCTCTGGCTCTTCGTCACCTCCGCCGCCCGTTACGCCGACCAGGTGCCGTGGGACTTCCTGCGCAAGGCCGCCGAGCGCTCGGCGTCCGTCGCGATCGTGCTCGACCGCACCCCCGACGAAGCGGTCGAGCAGGTCGCGAGCCACCTCGCCCGCATGCTCGCCAGCCGCGGGCTCAAGGACTCGCCGCTGTTCACGGTGACCGAGGGATCGGTCAGCGACGAGGGCCTGCTCGAGATCGAGCACGTCGCGGAGATCCGGTCGTGGCTCCATGCCCTGGCCGCTGACGCCGAGGCGCGCAGCCAGGTGGTGCGCCAGACGTTGCAGGGCGCCGTCCGCACCCTCGCGCGCCGTACGCACGGCGTCGCCGACGCCGCCGAGGAGCAGGTGGCGGTGGCCGCCCGGCTGCGCGAGGACGTCGACACCGCCTACGACACGGCGATCGCCCAGGTCCACGAGGCCAGCGCCGACGGCACGCTGCTGCGCGGCGAGGTGCTCGCGCGCTGGCAGGAGTTCGTCGGCACCGGCGAGCTGCTGCGCTCGCTCGAGAACCGGGTGGGCTGGCTGCGCGACCGCGTGGTCAACACCGTCAAGGGCAAGCCCCAGCAGGCGGAGCGGGTGACCGTCGCCGTCGAGTCCGGGCTCGAGACGCTGCTGCTCGAGCACGCCGAGGCCGCCGCCGAGCGGGCCGAGGCCTCCTGGCAGACGCTCGCGCCCGGCCAGGAGCTGCTCGCCGACGCCGGCGAGGACCTCGGCCGCGCCTCGCGTGCTTTCCGGCGCCGGGCCGAGCGGGCCGTGCGCGACTGGCAGCAGGGCGTGCTGGAGATGGTGCGCACCGAGGGTGCCTCCAAGCGCGGCACCGCAAGGTTCCTCGCCTACGGCGTCAACGGGCTCGGGGTCGCGCTGATGGTGGTGGTCTTCGCCCACACCGGTGGTGCCCTGGTCGGGGCCGAGGCCGGGGTGGCGGGCGGCACGGCCGTGCTGGGCCAGAAGCTGCTCGAGGCCGTCTTCGGCGACCAGGCGGTGCGGTCGCTGGCCGAGCGCGCCCGCCGCGACCTCGCCCGTCGCACCGAGGACCTGCTCGCCCTCGAGCGTCGGCGCTACACCGACCTGCTCGACTCGCTGGGCGTCGATCCTGCCGCCTCCGACCGGTTGCGCAAGGCCGCGCGACGCGTCGACGACCTGCGCTTCGCTGCCGATCAGGAGTCCGACACCTCCGCGCCCTAGGGTGAGGCGAACACCCGTACCGCTGCCGAGGGAGACGATGACAAGCGTGTTGGAGGAGGCCAGGCGGCTGGTCTCGCGGAGTCCTGACGTCGGAGCGAGGCTCGAGGGCCTCGACGAGGCGGTGGCGGCCGCGCGGGGTCGTCTCGACGACGCGCTGGTCGACGAGACCGCCGCGGTTGCCGAGCGCGCCGCCACCCGGCTACGGCTCTCGGCCGACCACACGGTCGTGGCGCTGGCGGGCGCCACGGGCTCCGGCAAGTCCTCCACCTTCAACGCCCTCGTGGGCCTCGACCTCGCCGCCACCGGCGTGCGCCGCCCGACCACGTCGTGGGCCACGGCGTGCGTGTGGGGCGTCGACGGCGCCGACGAGCTGCTCGACTGGCTCGGCATCGCGCAGCGTCACCGCACCGTGCGCGACTCGATGCTCGACACCGGCCGCGAGGACCGCCAGCTCGACGGCGTCGTCCTGCTCGACCTGCCCGATCACGACTCCACCGAGGTCTCCCACCACCTCGAGGTCGACCGGCTCGTGCAGCTCGCCGACCTGCTGGTCTGGGTCCTCGACCCGCAGAAGTACGCCGACGCAGCGATCCACGAGCGCTACCTCGCGCCGCTGGCCACGCACCGGGAGGTCATGGTCGTCGTGCTCAACCACCTCGACCGCGTGCCGGAGGCACAGCGCGAGGCGATGCTGGCCGACGTGCGACGACTCCTCGATGCCGATGGTCTGACCGGGGTCCCGGTCTACGGCGTGAGCGCTCGGGAGCAGCTCGGCATCCCCGAGCTGAAGGCCGAGGTCGCCGACCGGGTGTCGGCGAAGCGGACCACCCGCACCCGCATGGTCGCCGACCTCAAGGTCGCCGCCGAGCGGCTCGACGCGGCCACCGGCCGCGCCACGGTGCGCGGCCTGCCTTCCGAGCGGGTCGCCGCGCTCGAGGACGCCGTGGCCGAGGCGGCGGGCGTGCCGACCGTCGTGAAGGCGGTCGAGGACTCCACCCGGGTCCGCGCCCGGCGCGCCACGGGCTGGCCGGTCACGGCCTGGCTCGGTCGGCTCAAGCCCGACCCCCTGAAGCGGCTGCACCTCGACCTCGGTGATGCGGGCAAGCAGCTCACCGGCACCGCCCGCACGTCCGTCCCGCAAGCGACCTCCGTGCAGCAGGCGCGGGTCGACACCGAGGTCCGAGCCCTGGTCGACGAGGTCAGCGAGGGCCTGGGCGGCCCCTGGGCCGGCGCCGTGCGGCGGGCGTCGACGTCGCGTCTCGACGACCTCCACGACGGCCTCGACCGGGCGCTGGGGGCCACCGACCTCGGGGTCGGCCGGATCCCGGTCTGGGCGGGCGCCGTGCGCGTCCTGCAGTGGGTGCTGCTCCTCGCGGCCCTGGCCGGTGCCGTGTGGCTCGGTGGCCTCGCGGCCATCGGCTGGGCGGGGTCGTCCGTCCCGGACACCCCGGCGTACGCCGGGGTCCCGGTGCCCGTGCTGCTGATCCTCCTCGGGGTCGGGCTGGGCATCCTGCTCGCGCTGCTGTGCCGGTTGCTGGTGGGCCTCACCGCCCGCGCGCGGGCACGCCGCGCCGACCGACGGCTGCGTGAGGCCATCGACGGCGTGGTCGCGGAGCTCGTCATCGGACCGGTGCAGTCCGAGCTGGAGGCCTACCGTGCCGTGCGTGCCGGGCTCGACCGCGCCCTGACACCTTCCTGAACCGGTCCTGACGCGCGCCGCTCGTCCTCCACAGCGCGCCGGCCCGCCGGCGGGTCCACAGCTGCGGTCGGAGACGCCCGGGACTGTCGCCGGTGCCGCCGAGGGTGACCGGTGCGCGACCACCCGGGTCGCGCACCGATCCAGGAGGCAAGAAGATGAACGACTCGACCGTGACCTTCCAGGGCTGGCTCGGCGGTGCCGTCCGGCTGCGCTCCGCCGCCGGGGTGCCGGTGGCGTCCTTCCGGGTGGCGAGCACGCCCCGGCGGTTCCACCGCGCCAGCAACACCTGGTCCGACGGGCCCACCCAGTGGTTCACCGTCAACGTCTGGCGCGGCCTTGCCGAGCACTGCGCAGACTCGCTGCAGTGCGGTGACCCCGTGGTGGTCCACGGCCGGCTCAGCCAGTCCACGTGGGTCAACAGCGAGAACGTCGAGTGCTCGACGCTCGAGGTCGAGGCGGCCTTCGTCGGGCACGACCTCAACCGCGGGTGCAGCCGCTTCTCCAAGCCGAGTCGGGAGCCGGCGGCACCCCGCGAGGAACCGACCCACGCGCAGCCGCCGGCGACGGAGCAGTCCGGGGAGTCGGCGGGGGAGTCGACGGGAGAGGAGGCTGCCTGACGCGGTGTTTCGGTGGGTCCGGCTCGCGCCGGTAGGCTCACCGATCATGGCTGAATATGTCTTCACCCTGCGCAATGTGCGCAAGGCGCACGGCGACAAGGTCGTCCTCGACAACGTCACCCTCTCGTTCCTCCACGGCGCCAAGATCGGCGTCGTCGGCCCCAACGGCACCGGCAAGTCGTCGCTGCTGAAGATCATGGCCGGGCTCGACAACCCCAACAACGGCGACGCGATCCTCGACCCCGGTGCCACGGTCGGCATGCTCCAGCAGGAGCCGCCGCTCACCGAGGGCAAGACGGTCCAGGAGAACGTCGAGGAGGCCGTCAGCGAGATCAAGGGCAAGATGGCCCGGCTCGACGAGCTCTACATGATGATGGGCGACCCGGACGCCGACCAGGACAAGGTCGCGACCGAGGCCGGTGACCTGCAGAGCGAGCTCGACGCTGCCAACGTCTGGGACCTCGACAGCCGGCTCGACCAGGCGATGGACGCGCTGCGCTGCCCTCCTCCCGACGCGATCGTCGACAACCTCTCCGGTGGCGAGCGCCGCCGGGTCGCGCTGTGCAAGCTGCTGCTCCAGCAGCCCGACCTGTTGCTCCTCGACGAGCCCACCAACCACCTCGACGCCGAGTCCGTGCAGTGGCTCGAGGGCCACCTCGCCTCCTATCCGGGCGCCGTCCTGGCCATCACCCACGACCGTTACTTCCTCGACAACGTCGCCCAGTGGATCCTGGAGCTCGACCGGGGCCAGACCCACCCCTACGAGGGCAACTACTCCACCTACCTGGAGACGAAGAAGGACCGGCTCAAGATCGAGGGCCAGAAGGACGCCAAGCGCGCCAAGATGCTGGAGAAGGAGCTGGAGTGGGTCCGCTCCAACGCCAAGGCCCGGCAGACCAAGAGCCGCTCCCGTCTCGCCCGCTACGAGGAGATGGCGGCCGAGGCCGACCGGATGCGCAAGATCGACACCTCCGAGATCAACATCCCGGCCGGGCCGCGCCTGGGTGACGTCGTGCTCGAGGCCGACCGACCTCAGCAAGGGCTTCGAGGGGCGCACCCTCATCCACGACCTGACGTTCTCGCTGCCGCGCGCCGGCATCGTCGGCGTCATCGGCCCCAACGGTGTCGGAAAGACCACCCTGTTCCGGATGATCACCGGGGGCGAGGAGCCTGACAGCGGCAAGCTCAACGTGGGTCAGACGGTCAAGATCTCCTACGTCGACCAGAGCCGTGGTGGCATCGACCCCAACAAGAACGTGTGGGAGGTCGTCTCCGACGGGCTCGACTTCATCAAGGTCGCCAACTTCGAGATGAACTCACGCGCCTACGTCGCGTCGTTCGGGTTCAAGGGCCCCGACCAGCAGAAGAAGGCCGGCGTGCTGTCCGGCGGTGAGCGCAACCGGCTCAACCTGGCGCTGACGCTGAAGATGGGCGGCAACCTGCTGCTCCTCGACGAGCCCACCAACGACCTCGACGTCGAGACCCTGTCGTCGCTCGAGGACGCCATCCTCGACTTCCCGGGCTGCGCCGTGGTCACCTCCCACGACCGGTGGTTCCTCGACCGCGTGGCGACCCACATCCTCGCCTGGGAGGGCGACGACGAGGACGACTCCAAGTGGTTCTGGTTCGAGGGCAACTTCGCGGCCTACGAGGAGAACAAGATCGAGCGGCTCGGGCCCGAGGCCGCCCGACCGCACCGGGTCACCCATCGCCGGCTGACGCGCGACTGATCGCGCGTCGAGACCACCCGACCACCGGTGATCAGGGCCGGTCGTCCCTGATCTCGAGCTCGGGGTGGGCGGAGATGAGGTGGTCGGCGACGGTGTTCATGACCCGGCCCATGGCCACGAGGTCCTCGGGCGCGACGAGGTCGACGAGGTTCTCGCGCACACCCCGGACGTGGGTCGGCGCGATGTCCTGCAGCAGCTGCCAGCCCTCGGCGGTCATCGCGCAGACCACGCCACGACCGTCCTCGGGCGACTTGATCCGCTCCACGATGCCGGCCTTCTCGAGCCGACCGACGGTGTGGGTGACGCGGCTGCGGCTGTGGGCCAGCGAGTCGGCCAGTTGCGCCATCCGCAGCCGACGACCCTCGGTCTCCGAGAGCCGCACCAGGATCTCGTACTCCGTCAGCGAGACGCCGTGCTGCCGGCTGAGGTCCTCGTCGAGGCGGTCGAAGAGCAGTGTCGTCCCCACCAGCAGGGCGCGCCAGTCACGTTGCTGGTCCTCGTCGAGCCATCGGACCCCCGTGTCGTCCATGGCCGGAGCCTAGCGATTCACACTCGCTCGAGGATCAACGCCATGCCCTGGCCGCCACCGACGCACATGGTGATCAGCCCGGTGGACTTGTCGTGCCACTCGAGGCTGTTGAGCATGGTGTTCTGCAACCGGGCGCCCGTCATACCGAAGGGGTGGCCGACGGCGATCGCGCCACCGTTGACGTTGAGCCGGTCGAGGTCGATGCCGAGGTCCTGGTAGGACGGCACGACCTGTGCGGCGAAGGCCTCGTTGATCTCGACGAGGTCGATGTCGCCGATGCTCATGCCGGCGTGGGCGAGGGCGCGCTTCGACGCCTCGACCGGGCCGAGGCCCATGATCTCGGGGGAGAGGCCGCTGACCCCGGTGGCGACGATGCGTGCGAGCGGGGTGAGGCCGAGCTCGGCGGCCCTGGTGTCGGACATGATCACGACGGCGGCGGCGCCGTCGTTGAGCGCGCAGCAGTTGCCAGCGGTGACGACACCGTCGGGCCGGAAGACGGGCTTCAGCTCCGAGGCGGCCTCGATCGTGACCCCTGCCCGGGGACCGTCGTCGGCGCTCACGACGGTGCCGTCGGGCGTGGTCACCGGGGTGATCTCGCGGGCCCAGAAGCCGTCGGCGATCGCCTGCTCCGCGAGGTTCTGCGAACGGACGCCGAACTCGTCGAGCTCCTGCCGGGTCAGGCCGCGCAACCTGGCGACGTTCTCGGCCGTCTGGCCCATCGCGATGTAGATGTCGGGGACGGAGTCGTCCTCGCGGGGGTCGTGCCAGTCCTCACCGCCCTGCGCCTGGCGCTCGGTGCGGGCGACGGCGTCGCCGAAGCGGGGGTTGCGGGTGTCGGGCCAGTGGTCGGAGGTCCCCCGGGCGAAGCGCGACACCGTCTCGACCCCGGCGGAGACGAAGACGTCGCCCTCGCCGGCCTTGATGGCGTGGAAGGCCATCCGGGTGGTCTGCACCGAGGAGGCGCAGTACCGGGTGATCGTCGCGCCGGGCACGTCGTCCATGCCGTTGATGACGTTGACGACCCGGCCCATGTTGAAGCCCGACTCCCCACCGGGGAGGCCGCAGCCGAGGTACAGGTCGTCGACCGTGTGCGGGTCGAGCGCCGGCACCTTGTCGAGGGCCGCGCGCACGATCGAGGCCGCCAGGTCGTCGGGGCGGAGGTCCTTCAAGGAGCCCTTGTTGGCCCGGCCGATGGGGGAGCGGGCGGCGGACACGATGACGGCTTCGGGCATGACGACTCCGATCAGGGGGACAGCTGGTTACTGCTCGGTCACCCTAGCCCGCGGGGTCTGGTGGACCGCCGCGGGCCAACCCCTGAGTACGGCTGCGGGTGGCCGCGCGCGCGGTCCGCGAGGATGGTGGCGACATGGACTCCCGGTTCGAGGCCTTCGGCACCAGCCACGTGCTGATGCTGGCTCTCTTCGTCGCCGTCATCCCCCTCGTGGTCGTGCTGGGACGCCGGGTCCGCGACACCGCCGCCGAGGAGCGCTCACGCCGCGCGTTCGCGATCGGGATCGTCGCCACCGCCGTCCCGCTCCAGGTCCTCCAGCTCCTGCCGGGCGACTGGGACTTCGACACCTCGCTGCCGCTGCAGCTGTGCGACCTGGCCTGGATGGTGGCGGTCTACGGCCTCTGGACCCGGACGCGGTGGGCCTGTGCCCTGACCTACTACTGGGGCCTCACCCTGACGACGCAGGCGATGCTGACCCCGGCCCTCGTCCAGGACTTCCCGCACCCGCGCTACCTCGGGTTCTGGGTGATGCACCTGCTCGTCGTGTGGGCCGCGATCTACCTGACCGCCGGGCTCGGCGTACGTCCCGGCTGGCGGCTCTACGGCTTCACCGTCGGCGTGACCGCGGTCTGGGTGGCGGTCGTGATGACCTTCAACACGGCCCTCGACACCAACTACGGGTACCTCAACGCCAAGCCCGGCACCGGCTCCGCCCTCGACCTGCTCGGCCCCTGGCCCTGGTACGTCGTCACCGAGGTCGTGGTCATCGCTGTCGTCTGGGCGCTGATCACGCTGCCGTGGGCTGCTCGTCGGCAACGACGTCATGCGAACCAGAGGCCATAGGGCTCGATTCGTATGACGTCCCGCGACCCGGCTCTGGCAGAGTCGGCACCGTGCGCCACGTCTACGAGTGTCCGATGCGGTGGGCCGACCTCGACCTGCTGGGCCACGTCAACGACGTGACCTACGTCGACTACCTGCAGGAGGCCCGGGTCGACCTGCTGCGCCACCACGGTCCGGCCGCCACGGCGCAGACCGGGCTGGTCGAGGGAGTCGTTGTGGTCCGCCACGAGGTCCGCTACGTCAACCCGCTGGTGTTCGAGGCCGAGACGGTCTCGATCGAGGTGTGGGTGACCGAGGTGCGCGCAGCGAGCTTCACCCTCGCCTACGAGGTCTTCCACGAGTCCCCCGACGGCGACCGGCGCGTCTACCTGCGCGCCAGCACCCTGCTGACGCCGTACGTCTTCGCCACCGAACGGCCGCGGCGTCTCCTGCCGGAGGAGCGGGCCGCGCTGGAGCCCTACCGCGAGACCGCCGACCCGGTACGGATGCGCAAGGTGGAGCCGGTCCGTGACGAGCTCGGGCACTACCCGGTGCACGTGCGGTTCTCCGACGTCGACGTCTACGGCCACACCAACAACGTGAAGTACTTCGAGTACTTCCAGGAGGCGCGGATCCGGCTCTTCGAGCGGCTGTGGAGCGACCTGGGCAGCGTCGGCGAGCGGCCGCCGGTCGTGGTGGCCCAGACCGACGTCGACTACGCCGTGCCGATCCTGTTCCGCCCCGAGCCGTACGACGCGTGGTCGTGGATCTCGCAGGTGGGCACCACTTCGATGACCATCGAGGGCGAGATCTGCGACGGTGGGACCGTGCTGTCCCGGGCCCGGGTGGTCGTGGTCTTCCTCGACCCCGTCACCGGCCGTCCGGCCGCACCCCCGGAGGAGTACGCCGGGCGGCTCAGGGCC
The DNA here is from genome assembly GCA_963754025.1 of uncultured Actinomycetota bacterium. Classification (GTDB taxonomy): domain Bacteria; phylum Actinomycetota; class Actinomycetes; order Propionibacteriales; family Nocardioidaceae; genus Nocardioides. Next base: position 66,748 of record CAVWEC010000001.1, read on the forward strand.
GCGGCGGAGCGGGTGAGTCGAACGAGTTGACCATGAACTGCGCGGCGTGGGTGACGTAGTCCCAGAAGCGTGCGTCCTGCTCCGGGGTGAGCGCGACGGCGTCGAGCCCCTCCCGGAAGTGCACCAACCAGCGGTCCTTGGCCTCCGGTGTCACCGCGAACGGCGCGTGGCGCATCCGCAGTCGCGGGTGGCCGCGGGTGTCGGAGTAGGTCGTCGGGCCGCCCCAGTACTGCACCAGGAACAGCAGGAACCGCTCCTCGGCCGGTCCGAGGTCCTCCTCGGGATAGAGCGGGCGGAGGACCTCGTCGGTCGCCACGCCCTCGTAGAAACGGTGGACGATCGTCCGGAAGGTCTCGAACCCGCCGACCTCGTCGTAGAAGGTGGTCGTCACGCTCGGCTGTCCTCGGTGTCGGCGGAGGCCGTGGCCGGCTCCTCGGTGGTCGCGGTGACGTTGTCGGGGGCATCCCGGTGCCACACCACACGCTGCTGGTAGGGGATCTCGATGCCTTCGTGGTCGAAGCGCGCCTTGATCCGGGCCCGCATCTCGCGGGCGATGCCCCACTGCTCGAGCGGCGCCGTCTTGAGCGCCACCCGCACGACCACCCCGTCCGTGCCGAGGTCCTGGACACCCCACACCGACGGCTCCTCGATGACGCGGCCCTTGAAGTCCTCGTCTTCCCACACGTCGTGGGCGACGTCCTCCAGCACGCTGCGCACGTGGTTGAGGTCCTCGTGGTAGGCGACCGAGATGTCGAGCACGGTGCGCGCCCAGTTCTGGCTCATGTTGCCGACCCGCGTGATGTTGCCGTTGCGGACGTACCAGACGGTCCCGTTGATGTCGCGCACGCGCGTCACGCGCAGGCTCACGGCCTCCACCGTGCCGATCGCGTCACCGAGGTCGACCTCGTCACCGACGCCGTACTGGTCCTCGGTGATCATGAAGACACCGGACAGGAAGTCGCTGACCAGGCTCTGGGCACCGAAACCGAGCGCGATACCGATGATTCCGGCGGAGGCGATGATCGGGCCGACGTTGACCCCGATCTCGGCGAGCATCATGGTCGCGATCACCGCACCCACGACACCGGTGACGATGCTCTTGAGCAGCGACCCCATCGTCTTCGCGCGCTGCACCCGCCTGGTGGCCGTCGCCATCTCCTGGGGGGTGCGCATCTTTCCGGGACCGAGCGAGCCGAGGGAGAACCGCTGCACGCGCGACGGCAGCATGCCGGTCTCGGCGCGCTTCACGATCCGGTCCACGAGCCGGTGCAGGACCCACCGGATGAGGAGGCCGAGGAGCAGCAGGGCCAGCAGCGCCAGCGGGAGCCCGATCAGGAAGTCGGCGACCCAACCGGCGGCGTTGCTGCCGGTCTGGTCCTGCACCCACTGGCACACGGCTTCCTCGTCGGAGCAGGGCTGAGCGAAATCGAACATGGCCCCCAGTATGTCCGGCGTTCAAGCGGGCCACGGACGGGGTTCGGCGCGGGGGCCGTGGCTTCGATAGGCTGCTGCCGTGACCTCGCCGCTGATCCGTCGTACCTCCCTGCTGCTCGCCGTGGCCACCGTCCCGGTGCTGCTCGCGAGCCCCGCCGGCGCGGAGGTCCCGGAGGGGTGGAGCAGCCCCGACGACGTGGGCTTCCTCAACCTCATGCTGACCGTCGCCGGCATCCCGCTCGCGCTCGCCGTGCTGATCGCGCTGGCGGTCTACGTGCCCGCCCTGGCCCGCGGCGAGAAGCTCGCCCCGGGCGCCCGGACGCAGGACGAGTGGTTCGGCGGCCCGCGCCGCGAGCCCGCCGAGCTCGAGGCGGGGACGACCGAGAGCGCCCACACCACCGGTGGCGGCAGTGGCAGCTGGTGAGCTGAGCCACGGCGACCGGTTCGAGGTCGACCGCGCGATCCGGGCCGCGGAGCAGTCCTGCCGCTTCGAGTTCTCCGTCTTCGTCGGCCGTTCCCAGGGCGACTCCCGCGACTTCGCCCAGCGGCTCCACGCCGCGACCGTCGCCCCCGGCCGGTCCGTGCTCGTGCTCGTCGACCCCGGTGCCCGCCGGCTCGAGGTCGTCACCGGTGAGGTCGTGCGCCGACGGCTGACCGACAGTGAGGTCGAGCTGGCGCTGCTGCAGATGCAGTCGTCCTTCGCCGAGGGCAACCTCGTCGACGGCCTGACCCGCGGCATCGCCCAGCTCGCCGAGCACGCACGCGACTGATCCCGACCCTGCGGCGCCGTTGCGGCGCCTCTCGACGTCGCCCCGCTGAACGCAGCCGTCGTGGGAGACGCCGATTGGTCCCCAACGGCAGGTTCCGGGACGGAAATGTGCTGGTGGTGACCAATCGGCAACCCCCGGCCGGTCACTGACGCCCTCCCGACGCACGAAGGGCCGCCACCGCGGCTGCGGTGACGGCCCCTGGTGGTGGCTGCGGCCTCAGCCGCGGGCGTCGTGCTCCTGGGCGGCGAGGGCGCGCGCGACGTCGGCGCGACCCTCGACCACGTAGCGCCGGGCCCCCGGCCGGGTGTCGGTGCTCGCCAGCCACTCGTCGACCCGCGCGAGCAGCGCGGGGGAGCCGAGGGGCTTGGGGAAGATGTACTCGAGGACGACGGCCGCCTTGTGGGTGCCGATCTCGTCGTAGAGCGTCTCGGCGGCGCTCAGGTACTGCTCGAGGTAGGGCTCGAGCACGTCCTCCTGGAAGGGCCGCATGAAGGAGAGCACGACCGAGCGCGAGGTCTCGTTGGGCGTGGCCGGGTCCAGCACGACCGCCCACGCGGCGGCCTTGGCCTCCGCGGTCGGCTGGGCGGCGCGGGCCGCAGCGGCGTCCTCCTGGCCGGAGATGGTGCCGTCGCGCTCCTCCTCGCCCGCGATCTCTGTCTCGCCGACACGGCCGGCGCGCGCGAGGCCGGTCAGCAGCACCCACCGGAGGTCCTGGTCGACGACCAGGCCGTCGGGCACCGACGTGCCGTCGAGCATGGCGTGCACCTCGTCGAGCGCCGCGTCGGTGTGGGCGGCAGCCGCGAGCTGGCGCACGAAGGTCAGCTGGTGGTCACTGCCGGGAGCGGCGTCGCGGACGAGGTTCCGCAGGCCCTGCTCCCAGGTTGCGCGCAGCTCGGTCCGGTGGGCCGGGGCCGAGTACGACGCCACCGCGAGCGCCGCGAAGCGCGGGAGTGCGGTGATGCCCCACGGGTCGGTCTCGGTGGCGATGTTGTCGAGCACCAGCCGCACGAAGTCGGTGGCGCGCATCTCCGCGTCGCGGGTCATGTCCCAGGCGGCACCCCAGCACAGGGCGCGGGCGAGGGAGTCGTCGAGGCGGCCGAGGCCGTCGACCACCGTGGCGAGCGAGCGCTGGTCGAGGCGGATCTTGGCGTAGGTCAGGTCGTCGTCGTTGAGCAGCAGCAGGTCGGGCTGCTGCACGCCGACGAGCTGGGGGATCTCGGTGAGGTGGTCGCGCACGTCGACCTCGATCCGCTCGCGGCGCACGAGCGCACCGTCGACGTCGTCGTAGAGGCCGATCGCGATCCGGTGGCGACGCAGGGTCGGCCAGTCCGGGTGCGCGGTCTGGCGGACGCCGAACGCGGCGTACGTGCCGTCCTCGGCCAGCTCGAACTCCGGCGTCAGGGTGTTGACGCCTGCGGTCTGCAGCCACTCCCGCGCCCACGAGTCGAGCTCACGGCCCGACGCCTTCTCGAGCGCGGTCAGGAGGTCGGCGAACTCGCTGTTGGAGAAGGCGAAGTCGTGGAAGTAGTTGCGCAGCCCGGCGAGGAACGGGTCGAGCCCCACCCAGGCCACGAGCTGCTTGAGCACGGCAGCACCCTTGGCGTAGGTGATCATGTCGAAGTTGACCTCGACCGCGTGCAGGTCGGGGTTGTCCGCTGCGATCGGGTGGGTGCTGGGCAGCTGGTCCTGGCGGTAGCCGGTCTGCTTGCGCGCGTTGGTGAAGCCGGTCCACGCCTCGGTGAACTCGGTGGCCTCGACCTCCGCGTGGTAGCAGGCCCACTCGGCGAACGACTCGTTGAGCCAGAGGTCGTCCCACCACTTCATGGTCACCAGGTCGCCGAACCACATGTGGGCCATCTCGTGGAGGATGACCGAGCCGCGGAACTCGTAGAACGAGGCGTCCTGGCGGCCGCGGGGGAGGTACTCGTCGCGCAGGGTCACGCAACCGGCGTTCTCCATCGCGCCCATGTTGTACTCCGGCACGTACAGCTGGTCGTACTTCTCGAACGGGTACGGGTAGCCGAAGATCCGCTCGAAGAACTCGAAGCCCTGACGGGTGCGCTTGACGCAGCTCGTCGACGTCGAGGTGCTCGACGAGCGACTGGCGGCAGTAGTGGCCGAGCGGGATCGTGCCGTGCTCGCCCTCGTAGGTGTCGAAGACGCCGTGGTACTCGCCGGCGACGATCGCGGTGATGTAGGTCGACATCGGCTTGGTCTCGGGGAAGTGCCACACCGAGGTGCCGTCGCCGGACTCGACCGGCGACGGAGTAGGAGCGTTGGAGACGACGACCCAGTGGGACGGAGCGGCCACGTTGAAGGTGAACCGGCTCTTGAGGTCGGGCTGCTCGAAGGTGGCGAAGACGCGGCGGGCGTCGGGCACCTCGAACTGGCTGTAGAGGTAGACCCGGTCGTCGACGGGGTCCACGAAGCGGTGGAGGCCCTCGCCACTGCGGCTGTAGGTGCAGTCGGCGACCACGACCAGCTCGTTGTCCGCCGCGAGGTCGGAGAGCGCGATCCGGCTGTCGGCGTACGCCGCCGCGGGGTCGATCGCCCGCCCGTTGAGCGTGATCGAGTGGACGGTCGCGTCGACGAGGTCCACGAAGGTGTCGCTGCCCGGTTGGCGGCAGGTGAACCGCAGCGTCGTGGTGGAGCCGAACGTCGTCGCCCCCGTGGTGAGGTCGAGATCGACCGTGTAGGAGGTGACGTCGAGCAGTGCGGCGCGGCCGGCGGCCTCGTCACGCGTGAGGTTGGTCCCGGGCATGCAGCGAATCATCACAGAGCACATGTCTCGAACCCAATCCCTGGCTGCCCCTGTGCTGGCGTGGCGCACGGGGCAGTGCGGGCGAGTGGGACGGAAGAGAAAATTGGGACGAAAGTAGTGCGCGCCTCCTTGACATCGGGTTGACTGTCGTCTCGTGACCCCCGCCCCCCGGACGTCCCACGGCCGCGCCCTGCTCCGAGCAGCGGCGCTGGTCCTGGCGACGGCAGGCCTGCTCGGCAGCACCCTCGTGACGCCCCTCCCCCCGGCGCAGGCCGAGCCCATCGCCACGGCCGAGGCCGCCCGCACCACCTCCTACCTCTGCACCGGCTACACCGGCTGCGCCGCGGCCGGCTACTCGCACTTCGGCTACCGCTCGGCGAGCAGCGACATGTGGTGGCGGATGTACTCGGGCCACAACTGCACCAACTACGTGGCCTACCGGATGGTCAAGAACGGCATGTCCACCGAGCGTCCGTGGGACGGCACCGGCATGGCCTACAACTGGGGCCGCGCCAACCGCTCCATCACCGACAGCACCCCGATGGTGGGTGCGGTCGCCTGGTGGGACGCCTACGACTCCGTCGGGTCGAGCGGACACGTGGCCTACGTCCAGCAGGTCGTCAACAACCGCAAGATCATCATCTCCGAGGACAGCTGGGGCGGCGACTTCCACTGGCGCACCGTCACCAAGGACGGTGGCGGCTGGCCCACCGGCTTCGTCCACTTCGCCGACCGCGCGGTCGAGGTCAAGCAGGCACCCACCGTCACCGGCACCCCCCGCATCGGCGAGACCCTGACCGCCGACACCGGCAGCTGGCGCTCCGCATCGACGTACGCCGTGCAGTGGCTCTCGGCCGGCAAGCCGATCGAGGGAGCGACCGGCACGGCGCTCGAGGTCACCCAGGCGTTGCTCAAGACCCGCCTGTCGGTGCGCGTCACCGCGGCGGCCCGCGGCTACGTCGACGGCTCCGCCACGAGCGAGCGCACGACCCAGGTGCGTCGCGGCCTGATGACCACCGCCACGGCGCCGACCGTCACCGGCACGCCCCGCGTGGACGAGGTGCTCCAGCTCGACCGCGGCACGGCCACGCCCGCCGCCGACAGCTCGACCGTCGAGTGGTACGCCGACGGTGTGCTGGTGGAGGGCGTCACCGGCAACCGGCTGGTGCTCCGACAGCAGCACATCGGTGCCCGGGTCACGGCCCGGGTCGTGCACCGCAAGGACGGCTACCAGGCGCTGGCGGCGACCTCCGCGCCGACGCCCGTGGTCGAGGCCGGCCTCTTCGAGGTCTCCGAGCCGTTCACGATCTCGGGCAAGCCCAAGGTGGCGCGCACGCTCACCGTGGCCCCCGGCACCTACACCCCGGCCGGCGCAGAGGTCACCTACACCTGGCTCCGCGGAGACGAGGTCATCGAGGGGCAGACAGGTGCCAGCTACACCGTGGACGGCGCCGACCTCGGCCGGCAGCTGTCCGTGCGGGTCGGCCTGACCCACCCCGGCTACCAGGACGCGACCGTGACGCTCGGTCCCGAGCGCACCGTGACCACCGTGCCGACCCTGGAGGTCGAGTCGCTGGGCATGGTCCGCAAGGCCGTCGTGAGGCTGCGCCTCTCGGCGCCGGGTCTCCAGCACGTGTCCGGGCCCGCGTCCGTGACGATCGGGGGTCGCACGGCCACCGGTGTCGTCGAGGACGGCCGACTGCGCCTCGTGGTCCGCCGCCTCGACCCGGGCCGCCACGCCGTGCGGGTGCGCTACGACGGCACCGACGTCGTCCGGGCCGTCCGGGCGCGGGACTCGGTGCGCGTCACACGACGCTGAGGAATCCTCCGCGACGTCGCGTGGTTGCGACGGGCATGACAGCTGTCCAGACCACCAATGCCGACTTCTGGTTCGACCCCGCCTGCCCCTTCGCCTGGATCACCTCCCGGTGGATCCTGGAGGTGGAGCAGGTGCGCGACATCTCCGTCACCTGGCACGTGATGAGCCTGGCCTTCCTCAACGAGGACAAGGACGTCTCCGAGGAGTACCGGCAGTTTCTCTCCACCGCCTGGCGCCCGGTGCGGGTGTGCATGGCCGCGAAGAACCTGCACGGCCAGGACGCGCTCCTGCCGCTCTACACCGCGCTCGGCACCCGCCGCCACCAGGCGGGCCGCGAGTTCACGCGCGAGATGATCGAGGACGCGCTCACCGAGGCCGAGCTGCCCACCGAGCTGGCCGACGCCATGGACGACGACTCCTACGACGAGGACATCCGCAAGTCGCACCGCCGCGGCATGGAGCAGGTCGGGGACGAGGTGGGGACCCCCACGATCGCCTTCGAGGGCTCCGCCTTCTTCGGTCCGGTGCTGAGCCGGATCCCGCGCGGCGAGGACGCCGGGCTGCTCTGGGACGCGTGCACCGCGCTCGCCCGGGTGCCCTACTTCTACGAGCTCAAGCGCAGCCGCACCGGCGAGCTCGACTACAGCTGAACCGCGCGGCCCGACGCTGGCGGGGTCGACGGTCGCGGGGGGCGTGACGCATGATGCAGGAGTCATGCGCCTCCCCCCGCGAATCCTGACCCTGGTGCTCACCCTCCCGCTCCTGGCCGCTCCGGCGGCCGGTGCGCCGCCCTCGCCCGAGCGCGTGTCCCTCGAGCCCGCGCCCGGCGCCGGCGTGCGCTCGGCCGAGGTCGCCCTCGTGACCGGTACGTCGAGCCTGCGCACCGATCCCTACGCGATGGTCGGCGCCACCTGGGCCGCCGGTGACCCGGTGGTCCAGGTGCGGACGCCGGACGGACCGTGGCTCACGCTGCCGCGGCTCGCCGACGGTCCGACCCCCGGGGAGGGGGAGGGGGAAGCGGGCCTGACGGCCACCGAGCTGGTGTGGGTCGGTGAGTCGCAGGACGTCGACGTGCGCGTCACCGGCCGGGCCTCGGGCCTGGAGCTGGTGCTGATCGACCCCGCGGACGGCCGCCCCGCGGCCGCGTCGGCCGCGCGGCGTACGTCCTCGGCGGAGCGGGGCTCGGCGCCGAAGCCTGCGATGAGGACCCGCCAGGACTGGGACGCCGACCCGAGCTGGCGCAACGGCCGCCCCCGCTACAACAAGCGGCTCAAGCAGGTGCACGTGCACCACACGGCCACGGGCAACGGCTACCGGCGCACGGACGTGCCGGGGATCATCCGCGGCATGTACCGCTACCACACCCACCACCTCGGCTGGTTCGACCTCGGCTACAACTTCCTCGTCGACCGCTTCGGCCGGGCATGGGTGGGCCGCTCCGGCGGGCCCAGCCGGTTGGTGCGCGGCGCGCACACCCTCGGCTTCAACAAGACGTCGGTCGGCATCGCCGTGATCGGCACCTTCGAGGAGCGCACGCCGCGCAAGGACGCGCGGCGGATGGTCGCGCGGCTCGCTGCCTGGAAGCTCGACCGGCACGGTCGGGACGCGACCGGCAAGGTCTGGGTCCGCTCCACCGGCAGCGACAAGTACGCCGACGGCGAGCGGGCACGGCTCCCGGTGGTCGACGGCCACCGCGACACCAACGACACCGCCTGCCCGGGGCAGCGGCTCTACCGCCGCCTCCCCGGCATCCGCCGCGTCGCCCAGGCCCGGATCGACCGCCTGGAAGAGAACGGCGGGTTTACCCGGCCGGCCGGGTAAACCCGACCTTCGTGACGCTTGCAAACGTCACGAACAATGAAATTACCCGGCCGACCGGGTAAACCCGGGCCCCGTCAGCTGCTGCTCGCCGAGGTGGTCGCGGCCGACGTGGCGGCGAGGACGGCGGCGGTCATCGCGGCCTGCGAGGCCTGGACGGCGTCCGTGACGGCGTCGGCGGCCCAGGCGCCCTCGGAGATCTGCTTCGCTCGCCGGCGTACGTCGCCCGCGGACCGTCCGGCACGGTCGACCTGCTTGTGCGCCTGACCGACGGCGTGCAGCAGGGCGACCAGCGCGGCGGTGCGCGAGTCGGGCTCGAGGCCGGTGACGAGCACGTCCTGCAGCCGCGCCCGCACCTGTCGCTCGTGGGCGATGTCGGCCGCGGGCCAGGTGGTGTGGGGGAAGAACCGCAGCACCGTGCCCTCGCGCTTCTCGAGGATGCCGCGCCCGACGAGCCGGTCGAGCAGCCGCTCGCGCGCGCCCTTGCCGAGCCGGCCGACGAGGTCCTGGGCGTGCCGCTCCTTCTCGGCCACGAGGGCGAGGGCGGCCTTCAGCTCGGGATCCGTGGGGGCGGCCCCCGCGGCGACGTGCACCGGGGTGGTGCGCCACAGCCTGTGCTTCGCCCCGACCTCGACGTGACCGTCGAGAGCGAGCTCGATCAGCACCGCGCCACCGAGCAGCGGCTGGTGCTGGGTGGCGGCCATCGTCCCCTTCTCGTCGTCGAGCAGGAGCAGCAGCAGGTCCTCGGCGATGAGCAGGTCCCCGTCCATGCGGTCACGCTACGTCCGCGCCGGCAAACCGGGTGCGAGGGGCCGCGGGTCCACACCTAGGATTGCGCGCATGAGCCATGTCCTGTCGGCCGTCGCCTGGCCCTACGCCAACGGCCCGCGCCACATCGGCCACGTCGCCGGCTTCGGTGTGCCGTCCGACGTCTTCAGCCGCTACATGCGGATGGCGGGCCACGACGTGCTCATGGTCAGCGGCACCGACGAGCACGGCACCCCCATCCTCGTCGCCGCCGACAAGGAGGGGGTGAGCGCCCAGGAGCTCGCCGACCAGAACAACGCGGTGATCGTGCAGGACCTGGTCGATCTCGGCCTGTCCTACGACCTCTTCACCCGCACGACCACGGGCAACCACTACTCGGTCGTCCAGGAGATGTTCCGCACCTGCCACGCCAACGGCTACATGGTCGAGCAGACCACGCAGGCGGCGATCAGCCCCAGCACCGGGCGCACCCTGCCCGACCGCTACATCGAGGGCACCTGCCCGATCTGCGCGTACGCCGAGGCGCGCGGCGACCAGTGCGACAACTGCGGCAACCAGCTCGACGCCACCGACCTGATCGACCCGCGGTCGAAGATCAACGGCGAGACGCCCGAGTTCGTGGAGACCCAGCACTACTTCCTCGACCTCCCGGCCCTGGCCGGCGCGCTCGGCGAGTGGCTCGACGAGCGCGAGGCGTCGGGCACGTGGCGTCCCAACGTCATCAAGTTCAGCCAGAACATCCTCCAGGAGATCCGGCCGCGCGCGATGTCACGCGACATCGACTGGGGGATCCCGGTGCCGGGCTGGGAGGACCAGCCGACCAAGCGGCTCTACGTCTGGTTCGACGCCGTGATCGGCTACCTCTCCGCCTCCATCGAGTGGGCGCGCCGCCTCGGCGAGCCCGACCGGTGGCGCGACTGGTGGAACGCCGAGGACGCCCGGTCGTACTACTTCATGGGCAAGGACGACATCGTCTTCCACTCCCAGATCTGGCCGGCCGAGCTGCTGGCCTACGCCGGCCGGGGCGACCTGGGTGGCGAGCCGGGGGAGTACGGCGAGCTCGAACCTGCCCACCGAGGTGGTCTCGAGCGAGTACCTCACGATGGGGGACGCGCAGTTCTCCACCAGCCGCGGCCACGTCATCTACGTCGGCGACTTCCTCGAGCGCTACGGCCCCGACCCGCTGCGCTACTTCATCTGTGCAGCCGGGCCCGGAGACCTCCGACGCCGCCTTCACCTGGGCCGACTTCGTGACCCGCAACAACTCCGAGCTGGTCGCGGGCTGGGGCAACCTGGTCAACCGGACCGCGACGATGATCGCGAAGAGCTTCGGTGAGATCCCGCCCTGCGGCGACCTCGACCCGGTCGACGAGGCCGTGCTCACCACCGTGCGCGGGGGTTTCGACAAGGTCGGCGACCTGGTCGGCCACCACCGGCTGCGTGCCGGCATCGCCGAGGCGATGCGCGTCGTGGGCGAGGTGAACAAGTACCTCACCGTCACCGAGCCCTACAAGATGAAGGACGAGGCGCAGCGCGAGCGGCTCGCCACCGTGCTCCACGTCGCCGCCCAGTGCGTCAGCGACTGCAACACGCTGCTGGCGCCCTTCCTGCCCCACTCCGCCAACAAGGTGCACGCGGTGCTGGGCGGCGAGGGCGAGTTCATGCCGATGCCGCGCAGCGAGCAGGTCGCCGAGCCTCGAGCCCGACAACGGCGCGGGGCACGAGAGCTACCTGGTCATCACCGGCGACTACTCCGCCACCCCCGCCTGGGAGTCGCGCCCGGTGAAGGTGGGTGCCACGGTCGCGAAGCCGACCCCGGTCTTCGACCAAGCTCGACCCGTCCGTCGTCGACGAGGAGCTGGCCCGGCTGGGCTGAGCCGATGTCCGCATCCACCGTTCCTCCGGAGGTCCTGGCCGAGCCGAGGCGGCCCGCGCGGACGCGCGCCGTGAGGGGGAGGCCCAGCACAAGGTGCCGGTCGATCGGGTCGAGGACGTCGATGCCGGCGGCGTCCCTGCCCGGCTCTACGTGCCCGCGGGCGCCCGTGACGCGATGCTCTACCTCCATGGCGGCGGCTTCGCCATGGGCGACCTGGTGACCCATGACGGGTTCGCCCGCCGGCTCGCCGACCGCACCGGCTGGGCGGTGCTGCTGGTCGACTACCGCCGCTCGCCCGAGCACGCCTGGCCGGCAGCCGTCGACGACGCGGCCACCGCTTCCGACTGGCTCGCGGGGCAGGACTTCGAGCGGCTCGTCGTGGTCGGCGACTCGGCCGGGTCGGCGCTCGCGATCGCCGAGGCGCTGCGCCATCCCGACCGCTGGGCCGGCCAGGTGCAGGTCTACCCCTTCGTCGACCCCACCACCGCGTCGTACGACCGCAGCCTCGAGGCGCCGGACCTGCCGATCGAGCGGTGCCTGATGTTCTGGGACGCCTACCTCCAGGGCGCCGCCGGCGACGAGGCTCTCCACGTCCTCGGCCGCGACTCCCTCGCGGGCCAGCCACCGACGCTGGTGCAGCTCGCCGAGACCGACGTCCTGACCACCACCGGCCAGCGGTACGCCGCGGCGCTGGCGCGCGACGGGGTCGCCGTCCGGGTGGAGGTCTACCCCGGGGTCCAGCACGGCTTCTGGCGCCGACCCGAGGTCGAGCAGTCCGCCCGGGCGCTCGACGGCGTGGCCGGCTTCCTCGACTCGCTCTGACCGGGGCGTCAGAAGCCGATGGCGGCCTGGGGCGCGAGGTCGGTGCGGAAGGCGCGCCAGAGCTCGCCGACAGCAGGCACGTCGGGCAGCAGCCCGGCGCGCTGGTGGGCGAGCAGGTTGCCGCCGCCGAGGTACGCCGCGCCGAGGGCCCACACCGGCAGCGCCACGTCCGGGGCGGACTCGGTGCGCTCGGCGCGAGCCTCGCCGCCGGAGATCACGATCCGCCACCGGCCGGCCTGCCAGGGCGCGAACGGGTCGTCGAGGTCGACGACCACGTCGCAGTCGGCGGCGTACGTGCGCTGCGGGAGCGCGGCCGCCAGGTCGACGATGCGGACCCACAGGTTGTCGGCGGGGATCACGTCGCTCGCCGAGCGGGGCCCGAGCCACGACCAGAGTGGGTCGTCGAGGGCGATCTCGGGCAGCTTCACCGTGGAGATCAGGTCGAAGTCGACGAGCCGCCGCAGCAGCGCGAGCCGGGTGGCGGGATCGCCGACGAGCGCCTGCACCTCGAGCGTCCCTGCCGGTCGGTGCTGCTCCCACTTCGCCGAGCGGCGGAACGCCGCCAGCCCGACGTCGACGCCCTCGCGCGTCGCGACGAGCACCCGGCGCGGCTCCTTGCCGCGCAGCCGCTCGGGCGTCTCGCGCAGCACGGCCCGGTAGTAGCTCTCCGAGCCGACGACCGAACCGGGCTGGTGCTCGCCGACGCGGAGCTCGCAGGCGTGCACCCGTCGGACGAGGTCGTCGCCGGTCTCGGTCGCGAGCCTGGTGGTGAGGCCGGCGACGGCGTCGTCGAGGCCGGGAGCCGTCAACGTCGCCCCCCGACCGAGCGACGGCGTCATCGACTGCGACGCCAGCCCCCAGCCGTGGCGGCCGTAGATCGCGGCCTCGCTCGCGTGGAGGCACGAGAGGGCGACGCCCTCGCGGTGGGTCTGCTCGACGTGGTGGCGCAGCATCGCGCTCAGGACGCCGCGTCGCCGGTGGTCGGGGTGGACGCCGACCCAGGTGAGGCCGGCCATCGGCAGCCACCGTCCGCCGCCGGCGTACGGCACCGAGAGCTGCATCGGGCGGACCCCGTAGATGCCGGGGTAGGTGCGTGGGTCGGCGCCGTCGAGGTCGGCGGCGAACCGCTGGTCGGGCGGGACCCCCTCCAGCGTGGTCGAGGTCGGCAGCGACTCCGGCTCGTCGAACCACACGAGCAGGTCGGTGGCGAGGAACCGCTCGTCGTCGGTGGCCAGGTCGACGGGCACAGTGGTTTCCGGCATGGCCCCAGCCTGTCCCGCGGACGCGACGGGTGCCACCCGTTTACGCTCCGCCCCATGACCGCCGAGATGCACCTGCCGCGCTTCTACGTCCAGCAGAAGTTCGCGATGACGACCAACCGCTACGCGCTGTACGCGGCCAACCCCGACGGCAGCTTCGGGCAGCTGATGGGCGTGGCCCAGCAGAAGCGGATGGCGTTCAAGGAGGAGGTCACCTTCTACAGCGACGAGTCGAAGACGCGGGCGGTCTTCTCGTTCAAGGCGCGCAAGAAGCTGGACCTCAACTCGGGCTACGACATCCGCGACGAGTCCGGCCAGCAGATCGGCTTCTTCCGCAAGGACTTCGGTGCGAGCCTGCTGCGCTCGACCTTCCACGTCGAGGGTCCCGGCTACTCCGGCACCGGTCAGGAGCGCAGCCCGGTGGTCGCGGTCGTGCGCCGGTTCCTGGACATCCCGTTCCTCCCGATCCACTTCGACTACGTCGACGGCCAGGGCACCCCGCTCCTCAGCGTCGAGCGGCAGGCGAGCGTGCGCGACAAGTACACCGTCAACGTCCCCGACCAGCGGGTCGACTTCAGGGTCGCCGCGGCGGTCGCGGTCGCGATGGACGCCCTGATGGCCCGCTGAGGCACGACCCGGCCGGGGCTGGGACACTTCGGCCATGCGCGTGCACCTCGGCTCCGACCACGCCGGACTCGACCTCAAGGCCCAGCTGATCGCCGCCCTCACCACGGGCGGGCACGAGATCGTCGACCACGGCCCCTTCGTCCACGACCCGCTCGACGACTACCCCGTGTTCTGCCTCCGGGCGGCCGAGGGCGTCGCCGCCGAGCGGGCAGCGGGCCGTGACGACGTCTTCGGCGTGGTCATCGGTGGCTCCGGCAACGGCGAGCAGATGGCGGCCAACAAGGTCGCCGGCATCCGGTGCGCGCTGGTGTGGTCGGAGGAGACGGCCGTCCTCGGCCGCGAGCACAACGACGCCAACGTCGTCTCGGTCGGCGGCCGCCTGCACTCCCTCGACGACATGACCCGCTTCGTCGAGGTGTTCCTGGCCACGGGGTTCAGCGGCGACGAGCGCCACGTCCGGCGGATCGGCCAGCTCACGTCGTACGAGACGACCGGCGAGCTGCCGCCGCTGCCGGAGTCGGCCCTCGGCCACGGCGGCTGACCGGTGCCCGAGGGGCACACCCTCTTCCGGCTGGCACGCGACCTCGCCGGCGCGTTCGCCGGCCACCGGGTGCGGGTCACGAGCCCGCAGGGCCGCTTCGCCGCCGACGCCGCACTGGTCGACGGCTCGGTGCTGGTCGGTGCCGAGTCGGCCGGCAAGCACCTGTTCGTCGAGCTCGAGCACGACCGGCTGATCCACGTCCACCTCGGGTTGATCGGCCACTTCGACGTCACCACCGGCGCTGCGGCCGTGCCCGAGCCGGTCGGGCAGGTGCGGTTGCGGCTGGTCGCCGCCACGCCCACCGGCGCGTCGTACGCCGACCTGCGCGGCGCCACCCGCTGCGACCTCGTCGGCCCGGCCCGACGTGACGAGGTGCTCGCCTCGCTGGGCCCCGACCCGTTGCGCGCCGATGCCGACCCCGACCGGGCCTGGCAGCGGATCCGTCGCAGCCCCCGACCCGTCGGCGACCTGCTGCTCGACCAGTCGGTGGTCGCGGGCGTCGGCAACGTCTACCGCGCCGAGGTGCTCTTCCGGCAGCGGCTCCACCCGCTGCGACCGGGCCGCACGCTGCGCGTCGGCCAGTGGCGGGCGATCTGGGACGACCTGGTCGCGCTGATGCAGGAGGGGGTGCGGCTCGGCCGGATCGACACGGTCCGCCCCGAGCACACCCCCGAGGCCATGGGGCGTGACGCCCGCGAGGACGACCACGGCGGAGAGGTCTACGTCTACCGCCGCACGGGCCAGCCGTGCCTCGTGTGCGGGCGACCGGTGCGCACCGAGGTGCTGGCGGGACGCAACCTCTTCTGGTGTTCGCGATGTCAGCCCCGCTTCCGCTCGCGGGCCGTACAGTGACCGCGATGGCGCAGCAGAGTCGGTCCGGCGCACGGGCCGCCACCTCCCTCCGCCGCAGCACATCGCCGGAGGGGCGGATGCTGTGGCTGCTGCTCGCTGCCTCCGTGGTGATCGTGACCGCGATCGCGGCGTTCCCCGAGAAGGTCCCGCTCGTCACGCTGCTGCTGCCGATGCTGCTCGGCAGCCTGAACCTGGGTCCGCGTCACCTGCCGTGGTTCGTGGTCTCCTTGTTGGTGGCCCTGGTGGGCCTGCTCGCCCAGCAGGGCCAGGAGGAGCGGCTGACCCCGCGCATCGTCGGCAGCGTCGCCGTGATCTTCAGCGCGGCCTTCATCATCCTGCTCACCTCGTTCCGCCGCAGCCGCCTCGGGGTGGCCGGCATCCAGGGCGAGTCGATGCTGATCGACCTGCGCGACCGGATCCAGCGCCAGAGCGTGCTGCCCCAGCTGCCGGTCTCCTACGGCGCCGAGAGCGCGCTCCGCTCCGCCGGCGGCACCCCCTTCGCCGGCGACTTCATGCTCAGCGCCCGTCCGTCGGGCACCCAGCGGTTCGAGGTCGTCGTCGTCGACGTCTCGGGCAAGGGTGAGGCGGCGGGCACCCGCGCGCTGCTGCTCGCCGGCGCCCTCGGCGGCCTCCTCGGCGCGGTCCCGCCCGAGCAGCTGCTCCCGGCCGCCAACGCCTTCCTCGTCCGGCAGGACTGGGAGGAGGGCTTCGCCACGGCTGTGCACGTCTCGCTCGACCTCGACTCGGGTCGCTACGAGGTGCGCAACGCCGGGCACCCGCCGGCGGCGCACCGGGCCGCGGGCTCCGGCCGGTGGGACCTCCAGTCCGACCCGGGCCCGGCCCTCGGCCTGCTCGACGGGGTCGACTTCCCGGCCGTCGAGGGTGAGCTGCGTCGCGGTGACGCGCTGCTGCTCTACACCGACGGCATGGTCGAGACCCGCGACCGCGAGATCGGCCTCGGCATCGACAAGATGCTCGGCCGCACCGACCAGCTCCTGCGGGGCACCTTCGAGGGGGGAGCCGAGCGGCTCATCGACTCGATCGGCTCGCGCAACGACGACCGGGCGCTGGTGCTGCTCCACCGTCGCTGACGGTCAGCCGATCGTGCGCCGACGGTGGGCTGGTCGGGGCCCGCGGCCTGCCCTGGTGTCACGCGTCGTGCGGCTGCTGTGGCACCATGACCTCTGCTCGACCGGCCGCCGCAGGCGGTGTCGGGAGCGTCGCGGATGTAGCTCAATGGTAGAGCCCCAGTCTTCCAAACTGGCTACGCGGGTTCGATTCCCGTCATCCGCTCCGAGGGGGTCTCCCCGGTGTCCGCGAGGGCACCCGAGGCCCGTTCGGCGGGGCGTAGCGTAGTGGCTAGCGCGCCTGCTTTGGGAGCAGGAGACCGCAGGTTCGAGTCCTGTCGCCCCGACCCACCACCCCTGCGCGACCCGTCACTCCGGAGGGTTTGGCAGGCCCCGAGCCGTCACCCCGGAGGGTTGGGCAGGCCCAGCCGTCACTCCGGAGGGTTGACCGCGGGCGGCCGGTGCGGAGCAGGCCCCCGCCGCCCCACCCCGTGCACGACCGGCGCCCGCTGCGTCCGGGCGGCGCGGAGACGATTTCAGGCGTACGCCGGCGGTCGGTAGTCTGGCAGGCGGCCCGTGTCGCGGCCGACCCTCGCGCGTGACCTCGCGCGTCCGGCCGCAGCCGGCCTGCCCGTCGCCCGACGGGCCCCTGTCATCGAAACACCTGAGGAGACAAGCCTGTGAAGAGCGCCGTCGAGACCTTGAGCCCGACCCGGGCCAAGCTGACCGTCGAGGTGCCCTTCGAGGAGCTCAAGCCGAGCCTCGACGCGGCGTACCAGCAGATCGCGAAGCAGATCAACGTCCCCGGCTTCCGCCGGGGCAAGGTCCCGCCGACGGTCATCGACCGCCAGGTCGGCCGCGGCGCGGTCCTCGACCAGGCGATCAACGACGCGCTGCCGAAGATGTACGTCGAGGCGTTGCAGGAGAACTCGCTCGAGCCGATCGCCCAGCCCGAGATCGAGGTGACCCGCCTCGACGACAACGACACGCTCGAGTTCACCGCCGAGGTCGACGTCAAGCCCGAGATCACGGTCCCGGACTACGACGGCATCTCCGCCGAGGTCGAGGACGTCGAGCTCACCGACGCCGACGTCGAGGAGCAGGTCCAGGCGCTCCGCGAGCGCTTCGCCACGCTGCTCGACGTCGACCGCCCGGCGGCCGACGGCGACATGGTCGTCCTCGACCTCAAGGCCACCCAGGACGGCGAGGTCGTCGAGGGCGCCGAGGTCAGCGGCATGTCCTACCAGGTCGGTCGCGGCGGCATGCTCGACGGTCTCGACGAGGCGCTGACCGGCATGTCGAAGGGCGAGGAGAAGACCTTCACCAGCCAGCTTGTCGGCGGCGACCTCGTCGGCCTGGACGTCGAGGTCGCAGTCGCGGTCCAGCAGGTGCAGCAGCAGGAGCTGCCCGAGCTCGACGACGAGTTCGCCCAGCTCGCCTCCGAGTTCGACACCGCCGAGGAGCTCCACGCCGACGTGCGCGAGCGCCTCGGTCGCGGCAAGCGCCTCGAGCAGGCCGCCGCGGCGCGTGACGCCGTCCTCGAGGCCCTCCTCGAGAAGATGGAGGTGCCGCTGCCGGAGTCGCTGGTGGCCGAGGAGCTGACCTCGCGCCGTCAGAACATGGAGCAGCAGCTCGCCTACGCCGGCATCACCATGGACAAGTACCTCGAGGACGAGAAGCAGACCGTGGAGGAGTTCGAGGCCGACCTCGAGCGCCGGGTCCGCGACGCGATCACCGCGCAGTTCCTGCTCGACGAGATCGCGAAGCAGGAGGAGCTCGGCGTCGACCAGCAGGAGCTCTCCTCCCACCTCGTGCGGCGCGCCCAGCAGTCGGGGCAGGACCCGCAGGAGTTCGCCAACCACATGTTCGAGCACAACCACATCCCCGAGATGGTGCAGGAGATCCTGCGGGGCAAGGCGCTGGCGAAGATCGTCGAGGCCGCGACGGTCACCGACGCCTCCGGCAACCACGTGGAGCTGAAGAACCTGCAGCCCGACGGCACGATCGGCGAGCCCGAGGCGGCCGACGACGAGGCTGCCGAGCAGTCCGAGGAGCCTTCCCAGGCCTGAGCACCCCACCTCGTCCGAGGGCCCCGCACCCACCCGGTGCGGGGCCCTCGTCGCGTGGCGGGGCCCTCGGACGGTGAACATCTGTTCACTGAACTGCTATCCTCCGGTCATGCCTCGCTCCGGGCCCGGCGTCCTCGACGCCTTCTCCCTGCTCGCGGAGGTCTCCGACGAGCTGGTGGTGCGGACCGTGCGCGACACCCATGTCGCCTGGCTCGACCGACTCGGTGGCGGCCCGGTGCACCGCGGCATCGCCGGCGGGGTCTACTCCGGCCTCGGGGCCGGCCTGCGTGCCACCTCCCGCGGCTTGGGCGCCGTCGCCGACCGCCACCCGGGGCCGGCCCTCGAGGCGGACCCCTACGGCCGGTTCCTCAACGCCACCGTCAACGGTCTGATCGGTGACCGGCTGGCCAGGGAGCGTCCGCGCATGGCGATCGCGATGTCGGTGCGCGTCGACGGCCGCGACGTCGACCCCGGCGGCGCGGGGCTCGCTGCGGCGTACCCCGGCGCGACGGGGCAGGTCGTCGTCTTCCTCCACGGGTGGTGCGAGAGCGAGGCCGCGTGGGACCTGCGCCGTGACCGCCGCGGCACGACGTACGCCGCCTCGCTGGCCGGCTCCGGGTGGACCCCGGTGATGCTGCGGGCCAACAGCGGGCTGCCGCTGCGCGAGAACGGGGTCGCGCTGGCCTCGCTGCTCGAGCGGGTGGTGGGCGCGTGGCCGGTGCCGGTCACCCGGGTCGCACTCGTGGGTCACTCGATGGGCGGGCTCGTGATGCGCGCAGCCGCTGCCGTGGTGGGCGAGCAGCAGCACCCTCCTGCCTGGCACCGGCTCGTCACCGACGTGGTCACGCTGGGCACCCCTCACCTCGGGGCGCCGCTGGCGGGACAGGTCGGCACCGGGAGCAGCCTGCTGGGACGGCTGCCGGAGTCGGCGGCGTTCGGACGGATCCTCGACTGGCGGTCGACGGGGGTGCGTGACCTCGTGCACGGCCTGGCCGAGGACGTGCCGGCACTGCCGCACGCGCGCTACCGGCTGGTGTCGGCGACGCTGAGCCGCTCCCCGCGGCACCCGCTGGGTGTGGTGATGGGGGACCTGCTGGTGCGGCCGCCGTCGGCGTACGGGCGTGGTCGCGGCGGCCGGGACCTGTTCCCCGGGGCGGAGGTGCTGCACGTCGGGCGCACCGACCACTTGGCGCTCCTCAACCACCCGCGCGTCGACCGGGCGCTGCAGGACTGGCTGGGCTGACGGTTCGGCCGACCCCCACCTACGCTGACCGGGTGGGTGACTCCTTCCGGCGCGGGCTGCGCCTCGGCGTTCCCTACGCGACGGTCGCCACCGTGCTGTCGATGTCGTTCGGGGTGCTGGCGGTGCAGGTCGGCTTCACGCCGCTCCAGGCGATCGTGACCTCGGCCCTCGTCTTCGGCGGTTCCGCCCAGTTCGCGGCACTCGCCATCGTCGGCGCCGGCGGGAGCATCCCCGCGGCCCTCGGCGCCGCGACCCTGATGCACTCGCGGTTCCTGGCCATGGGCATCGCGTTGGCGCCCTCCCTCCGGGGCGGTCCGCTGCGGCGTGCGCTCGAGGGGCAGGCGACGGTCGACTCGTCGTGGGCGCTGGGCAGCCGGGGCGACGGGACCTTCGACCGTGCCCTGGTCTTCGGGACGACGGCACCCCAGTACGTCGGCTGGCTCGTCGGCACCGTGGTGGGGGCCCTGGGGGCCGACCTGCTCGGCGACCCCGAGCGGTTCGGCCTGGATGCCCTCTTCCCGACGTTCTTCCTCGGCATCCTCGTCGCCGACCTGCGGCGGCCCCGCGCCCGGGTGGCGGCGCTGCTCGGCGCTGGGGTCGCGCTGGTGCTCGTGCCGCTCACCCCTCCGGGGGTGCCGGTGCTGGCGGCCAGTGCCGCCGCCCTCGTCGGACTGGCGCAGCCCGAGGCGCGCCGGAGCGTGGGGGAGGCCGCATGATGCTCTCGGAGGCCCAGGTCTGGCTCCTGATCGGTGCGCTCACGGCGATGGGGCTGCTGACGAAGGGGATCGGGCCCGCGTTCGTCGGCGGCCGTGCCCTGCCGCGCTGGGCCAGCGGCGTCATCGCGCTGATGGCTCCGGCACTGCTCACCGCGCTGGTCGTGACATCCGTCCTCGCCGACGGGAAGCGGCTGACGGTCGGCGCCGACACCGTGGGGGTCGCGGTGGCGGGGGTGCTGCTCCTCCTGCGTGCCCCGCTGCTCGCGGCCTGCCTGGCCGCCGTGGTGGTGACCGCGGGACTGCGGCTGCTGGCCGGGTGACCTCGGTGGCCGCGCCGGACCGGTGGCAGCAAAATCTGCTGTCGGCGAACAGCCCCCCTCGGCCCGTGGATGTGTCCACCGGAGCGGCTAGGGTCGGCGACGTGAACCTGAACTCCAGCCCCTCGTTCTCCCCGGAGGCCAACGGCGGCGCCTCGATGTACGGGCTCGACGACCACATCTACCAGCGCCTGCTGCGCGAGCGGATCGTCTTCCTCGGTTCGGAGGTCCGCGACCAGAACGCGAACGCGATCTGTGCCCAGCTGCTGCTGCTGTCCGCGGAGGACCCCGAGGCCGACATCTTCCTCCACATCAACAGCCCCGGTGGCTCCGTCGACGCCGGCATGGCGATCTACGACACGATGAACTACATCCCCAACGACGTGGCGACGGTCGGCATGGGCCTCGCCGCCTCGATGGGTCAGTTCCTGCTCTGCGCCGGCACGAAGGGCAAGCGCTACGCGCTCCCTCACGCGCGCATCATGATGCACCAGCCCTCGTCGGGGATGGGCGGCTCCGCGTCCGACATCAAGATCCAGGCGCAGCAGTCGCTCCACATCAAGCAGGTCCTCCTCGAGCTGATCGCCCAGCACACCGGTCAGGACCTCGAGCAGGTCGTGGCCGACGCCGACCGCGACCGCTGGTTCACCGCCGAGCAGGCGCTCGAGTACGGCCTGGTCGACCAGGTCGTCAAGAGCGCCCGTGAGGCCGCCGACCAGGGCCGCCCGGCCCACTCCGACAAGAAGTGACGAGGACCAGCGCATGAACTACTACATCCCCCAGTGGGAGGAGCGGACGTCCTACGGCTTCCGCCGCATCGACCCCTACGCCAAGCTGTTCGAGGACCGCATCATCTACCTCGGCACCCCGATCTCCGACGACGTGGCCAACGCGGTCATCGCCCAGCTGATGTGCCTGGAGTCGATGAACCCCGACCAGGACGTCCAGATCTACATCAACAGCCCGGGTGGCTCGTTCACCGCGCTGACCGCTATCTACGACACGATGCGCTTCATCAAGCCCGACGTGCAGACGGTGTGCATCGGACAGGCCGCCTCGGCGGCGGCGATCCTGCTCGCTGCGGGATCGCCCGGCAAGCGCACGGCGCTGCCCAACAGCCGGATCCTGATCCACCAGCCCTACACCGAGGGCACGTTCGGTCAGACCTCCGACATCGAGATCCAGGCCAACGAGATCCTGCGCATGCGCGAGCTGCTCGAGAGCATGATCGCCGAGCACAGCGGCCGCGACCGCGACCAGGTGAGCCTCGACATCGAGCGCGACAAGATCCTGACGGCCGACCAGGCGGTCGAGTACGGCCTGATCGACGCCGTGATCCAGCCCCGGAAGGGCAGCCCGGCGCTCGCCTGAGGCGACCCCAGGCCCGGAATGACCCCCGCATGACCCGAATCGGCGAGTTCCTCGTGTCACCGGCGCGTCAGCCGGTCGCACGGGGTACCGTCGTCGGGCTGTCCCCGGGGGACGGCATGCTTGACGCACCGTCCGGTGCCGCCCGTGGCGCCGGACCGACCGGAGGATGATGGCGAGTGGCACGCATCGGTGACGGTGGCGACCTGCTGAAGTGTTCCTTCTGCGGGAAGAGCCAGAAGCAGGTCAAGAAGCTGATCGCCGGACCCGGCGTCTACATCTGCGACGAGTGCATCGACCTGTGCAACGAGATCATCGAGGAGGAGCTCAGCGAGGGTGCTGAGGTCGGCCTCGAGGAGCTGCCCAAGCCGAAGGAGATCTTCGACTTCCTCAACTCCTACGTGATCGGTCAGGAGCAGGCGAAGAAGTCGCTCGCGGTGGCGGTCTACAACCACTACAAGCGCGTCCAGGCCGGTCTGCAGCCCGCCGTCGGCAAGCACTCCAAGGAGGAGGCGGTCGAGGTCGCCAAGTCCAACATCCTGGTCATCGGCCCCACGGGGTGCGGCAAGACCTACCTCGCGCAGACCCTCGCCCGCATGCTCAACGTGCCGTTCGCCATCGCCGACGCCACGGCCCTCACGGAGGCCGGCTACGTCGGTGAGGACGTCGAGAACATCCTGCTGAAGCTGATCCAGGCCGCTGACTACGACGTCAAGAAGGCCGAGACCGGCATCATCTACATCGACGAGATCGACAAGGTGGCCCGCAAGGCCGAGAACCCGTCGATCACCCGCGACGTCTCCGGCGAGGGCGTGCAGCAGGCGCTGCTCAAGATCATCGAGGGCACGACCGCCTCCGTGCCCCCGCAGGGCGGACGCAAGCACCCTCACCAGGAGTTCATCCAGATCGACACCACCAACATCCTCTTCGTGGTGGGTGGTGCGTTCGCGGGCCTCGAGCAGATCATCGAGAGCCGGGTCGGCAAGAAGACGCTCGGATTCACCGCGGAGGTACGCGGCAAGGAGGAGCGTGACGCCGACGACCTGCTCGCCCAGGTCCGCCCCGAGGACCTCACGAAGTTCGGTCTGATCCCCGAGTTCATCGGCCGGCTGCCCCTCATCGCGAGCGTCAGCAAGCTCGACCAGGAAGCCCTGGTCCAGATCCTCACCGAACCGCGCAACGCCCTGGTCAAGCAGTACCAGAAGCTCTTCGACATCGACGGCGTCCAGCTCGAGTTCACCGACGAGGCGATCAAGGCCATCGCCGACCAGGCGATGGAGCGTGGCACCGGTGCCCGCGGCCTGCGCGCCATCATCGAGGAGGTCCTCCTCCACGTGATGTACGACGTGCCCTCGCGCGGTGACATCGGCAAGGTCATCGTCACCGGCGAGGTCGTCACCGACGAGGTCGCGCCCACGCTGGTCCCCCGTGAGGCGGAGACCAAGAAGCGCAAGAGCGCCTGACGCAGCTGCCGATCGCGTCACCCGTCCGGGTCAGGTAGGGGTGGTCACTTCGGGTCATTTGGCCTGCCCGGGCTTGGTCGGGACCGTGCCGGCGTCCACACTGGTGTCTCATCTCGGAAGGACCCCCCAGTCTCATGGACACCTCACACAGGCGACCTCTCGTCGCGTACGTCCTGGTCACGGTGGCCGGGGCTGTCGTCGCGGCACAGGGTCTGGCGGGCGTCGGCCTGATCCCGCCGACGATCTCGCTCGACCTCGGGACCGGGGCGCAGCCGACCGCCGGGGGACTGGCGGTCGACCGTCAGACGAGCGCCCCGTCGGCGGGGCGCGCCGGGAGCGGGTCGCCCCTTGCAGGCATCTCCTTCGACGACGACACGTTGGCGCTGGCCTCGGCTGACCCGGGGCTGTCGACGCTGGCCGCGCCGGGCTCGGCGACGTCCGCCACCGACGCCGGGAACGGCACCGTCACGATCCGTGCGGAGATCCTCGGCGGGGGGTCCGGCAGCGGGGGCAGCGATGACCACGAGGGCTCGGGCAGCGCGGGACAGACGTTCGGCGGCCCGGCGCCCGGCAACGGCAGTGACGGCAGCGACGGCAGCGGGCCCGTCGACGACCCCCGCGACGAGTCGGGGCCTCCCGGCCCCGAGCAGGGCAACGGGCAGGACAGCACCTCCCAGAAGCCCGTGAAGGACAAGCAGGACAAGCAGGACACGCCGGAGAAGCAGGCCACGGGTCAGAAGAAGGACAAGCCGGAGACACCGGCCAAGCAGTCCAAGGACCAGAAGAAGGACAAGCCGGAGAAGCAGGCCAAGGGTCAGGAGAAGGACACGCCCGAGAAGCCGTCCAAGCCGGGCAAGGACAAGAAGAAGGGCTGAGCTCCCCAGCTCGCCCGATCCTCCGAACGGACTAGAGCGTCTAGTCATTTCGGGCCATTTGTCCTCGTTCGGCGGGAGGAGCCCGCGGAGCGAGTTCACACTGGTGTGACATCTCGGAAGGGCGCGCACACTCTGATGAATCCCGCACACCGACGACCACTGGTCGCGTACGTCCTGGTCACCCTGGCCGGGTCCGTCGTCGTGGCCCAAGGGCTCGCGATCAGCGGGTACCAGCTCGACCGTGACTCGCTGCTCGGTCGGCTGTTCGGGGGGAGCCCGGAGTCCCAGACCCGGGTACTGGGCGAGCCGCTCGAACCGCGTCCCGTCGCGCCGGCCGAGCCCGGCGCCTCGGACGCGCCCGCCGTGCTGGAACCCACGGTGGCCCCCTTCGAGGACCTGGTGGCGGCGTCCGTGCCGGACGTTCCCGCTACGGGAGCGCTCCCCGACGGGACGCCTGCCGCGGCCCCGTCCGCTGATCAGCCCGCGAACCAGCCCGTCACCTCGATCATCGTGGACGACGGATCCGGACCCGCGCCGGGTGGCGGCGGTGACCCCGACCCGGATCCCGGGCCCGCTCCGGGGCCTGGGCCCGCGCCTGGACCCGCGCCGGGTGGACTCCCCGGACTCGTACCCGGTGACGGTGGTGGGGACGGAGGCCAGCCCGTCGCCCCGCCGCCCAGCCCGCTCGACCCGATCCCGGCGCCCGACGGCGACGGCTCGGGCGAGGAGCCGGTCGTCCCGCCGCTCCTGCCCGACGTCCCGCCGGAGGAGCCCGACACCGATCCCGACACGGACCCGGACACGGATCCCGACACGGATCCCGACACGGACCCCGACACGGATCCCGACACCGAGCCGGAGGAGCCTGACACGGAGCCGGAGGAGCCCGACACCGACACGGATCCGGACACCGATGGCGACGGCGGGGAAGACGGTGACGGCGACACCGACGGATACCCCGACGGCACCGACACCGACACCGACACCGACGGCGACACCGGCACCGACGGTGGTGACACCGATGGCGAGTGCGACCCCGAGACCGACGACGGCGCCGAGGTCACCCCGCCCGCGGAGGAGCAGGGCGACGCGCCCGAGCCCGAGGACGAGGTGACGCAGGAGACGGACCAGCCGGCCGCCGAGACGCCTGACGCCGGTGACAGCGACAACCACGGCACTGCTGACGCTGCCGCCCCCGCTGCCCAGGAGCCGCAGGAGAAGCAGGAGAAGCCGGAGAAGACTGAGAAGCAGGAGGAGCCGGAGTCACCCGAGCCTCCCGCCGACGACGAGGACCTGGCCGGACCTGCCGCCACCCGCGGTCAGCGCGACTGACGCCCTCGCTCGCGGGTCACCCCTCGGCGAGCTCCGCGGTGACCGCGATCTCCGTGGCCGCTTCGTCGACGGTGAAGACCAGCTCGCCGGTGATCTTGCCGGACGCCGTCAGGTCCTGGGCCGCGAGCTCGACCCGGGAGACCAGCTCGGCCGGGCCGGCGACCTCGACCCGCGACAGCGGGGCCTTCATCGACACCTTCGCCTGCGACTTCGCACCCCGGATGCCGATCAGCGCAGCGGCGACCGCGTCGATCAGGGCGGGGGAGGCGGCTGCGGCCGAGCCGAGGTCCGCGCTCTCGGGCCAACGTGCGTGGTGGATCGAGCCCTCGCGCCACCACGACCAGACCTCCTCGGTCACGTAGGGCAGGAACGGTGCCAGCAACCGCAGCTGCACCTCCAGCGCGATCGCGAGCGTCGCGCGCGCCGATGCGGTGCCGGTGCTGCTGTCGTCGCCGTAGGCCCGCTCCTTGACCAGCTCGAGGTAGTCGTCGCAGAACTCCCAGAAGAACTTCTCCGTGACCTCGAGCGCGCTGGTGTAGTCGTAGTTCTCGAAGGCGTCGGTCGCCTTGTTGAGCACGACCTCGAGCCGGCCGAGCAGTGCGCAGTCGACAGGGTCGCTGACCGCGGAGTGGTGCAGCTCGCTGGCACCCATGCCGAGCACGAAGCGCGAGGCGTTGAGCACCTTCATGGCCAGCCGGCGTCCGACCTTCATCTGGCTCTCGTCGAACGGTGAGTCCATCCCCGGGCGGGCCATCGCGGCGCGCCAGCGCACGGCGTCGGTGCCGAACTTCTCGAGGATCTCGTTGGGCACGACGACGTTGCCCTTGGACTTCGACATCTTCTTGCGGTCCGGGTCGAGGATCCAGCCCGACAGCATGGCGTGGCGCCACGGCACCTGACCGTGCTCGAAGTGGGACCGGACGACCCGGCTGAACAGCCAGGTGCGGATGATGTCGTGACCCTGCGTGCACAGGTCCATGGGGAAGACCCGCGAGAAGAGGTCGGGGTCGGTCTCCCAGCCGCCCGCGATCTGCGGCGTCAGCGACGAGGTGGCCCAGGTGTCCATCACGTCGGGATCGCCGATGAACCCGTGGGCCGCGCCGCGCTGCTCGTCGGAGTACCCCGCAGGCGCGTCGGTCGACGGGTCGATCGGCAGGTCCTGCTCGCGGGGGAGCAGGGGGTGGTCGTAGTCGGGCTCGCCGTCCGCGTCGAGCGGGTACCAGACCGGGAACGGGATGCCGAAGTAGCGCTGCCGCGAGATCAGCCAGTCGCCGTTGAGGCCGCTGACCCAGTTCTCGTAGCGCGACTGCATGTGCGCCGGCGACCAGTCGATCTGGCGTCCGTCCTCGACCAGCTCGTCACGCAGCCCGGTGTCGCGGCCGCCGTTGCGGATGTACCACTGTCGGGTCGCGACGATCTCGAGCGGCTTGTCGCCGTTCTCGTAGAAGTTGGTCATCCGCTTCGTGGGAGTCGGGTCGCCCTGCAGGTCACCGCTCTCGCGCAGCGACGCCACCATCGCCTCGCGTGCCGAGAAGGCGGTCTTGCCCTTCAGCGGCTCGTACGCCGCCGCGGCGGCCTCGCCGGAGAGCCACTCGGGCGTCTCGCGCGACATCCGGCCGTCGCGGCCGATGAGGGTGCGCACCGGCAGGTCGAGCTCGCGCCACCACGTGACGTCGGTGAGGTCGCCGAACGTGCAGCACATGGCGATGCCGGCGCCCTTGTCCATCTCGGCGGCCGGGTGCGCGAGCACCGGGATCTCGACCCCGAAGACGGGGGAGGAGACGCTCTGGCCGAAGAGCGGCCGGTAGCGCTCGTCGTCGGGGTGGGCGATCAGGGCCACGACGCTCGGGATCAGCTCGGGACGGGTGGTCTCGATCTCGACCGTGCCGCCGTCGCCCCGGTGGAAGGAGACGCGGTGGTAGTGGCCGTCGTACTCCTGCGCCTTCAGCTCGGCCTGCGCGACCGCGGTCTGGAAGGTGACGTCCCAGAGGGTCGGCGCCTCCTGGAGGTAGGCCTCGCCGCGCGCGTAGTTGCGCAGGAACGCGCGCTGGCTGGCCAGCTGTGCCTGGGTGCCGATGGTCGTGTAGTGCTGCTTCCAGTCGACCGACAGGCCGAGGGTGCGCCACAGCTGCTCGAAGACCTGCTCGTCCTGCTCGACGAGCTGCTCGCACAGCTCGATGAAGTTGGGGCGGCTGATCGACACCTGGCGCTTGGCATCGGGCTTCTGGGGCGGCGTGAAGTCGGCGTCGTAGGGCAGCGACGGATCGCAGCGGACGCCGAAGTAGTTCTGGACCCGACGCTCGGTGGGCAAGCCGTTGTCGTCCCAGCCCATCGGGTAGAAGACGCTCTTGCCGCGCATCCGCTGGAAACGTGCCATCAGGTCGGTGTGGGTGTAGCTGAAGACGTGCCCCACGTGCAGCGAACCCGAGACGGTCGGCGGCGGGGTGTCGATCGAGTAGACGTCCTCGCGCTCGGCGGTGCGGTCGAAGGCGTAGGTGTCGTCGGCCTTCCACTGCTCCGACCACTTCTGCTCGAGGCCCTCGAGAGCGGGCTTGTCCGGTACGACGACGGGCCGCGGCTCGGCGGTCGTCGGGTTCGCGGACGGGGGGAGGGTCTCGGTCATGGCAGGAAAGCCTAGTTGTAGCGCGCTGAGCAGGGAAAACGGGTTCGCGTCCGGTGCCGCCGACGCTCTAGCGTCGGGGCATGGCGAAGCGAGCGAAGAAGCGCACCTCCGACCGTGCGCGCCGCGGCGGTGCGAAGGGGATCCCCGGGCTGGAGTTCCACGACGACCCCGCGGAGTTCCTGAAGGCCGCCCGCGCCCACCTCGCCGCGGAACCCGTGCTGGGCTCGGTCGTCATCACCGACGCCGACGAGCAGGCCCGGCGTGACCGGGAGGGCATCGACCACGACCTGCCGCACCGGTGGTGGGTGGTGCTGCGCGACGAGGTCGGGGACGTCGCCGGCGTCGGCATGCGGACGGCGCCGTTCGCGCCGTACCCGCTGTTCCTGCTGCCCATGCCCGCTGACGACGCCGCGGCCCTCGCCCACGTGCTCCACGCCCGCGGCGAGCGCGTGACCGGGGTCAACGGGGCGCTCCCAGCGGCCAGTGTGTGCGCCGGGGTGCTCGCCATGCTCCAGGGCGACGTGGCCGAGACGGCGGTGCGGAGCCGCCTCCACGAGGCCCGCAGCGTCGTGGACCCGCGCCCGGCACCCGGGAGCCTCCGCGCGGCCCGGGACGACGAGGCCGCCCTCGTGCTGTCGTGGTGCGAGGCGTTCGCCAGGGACGCCGACGAGCAGGCCGGACGCGAGCCCGGCGTCCACCACGACCTGGCCGCGGACCTCGACGACATCCGCCGCGGGATCGCCCAGGAGCGGTGGTGGTTCTGGGTCGACGAGGACGACGTCCCGGTACACCTGAGCGGCGCCCACCTCCCCGTGCTGGGCGCCGCACGGATCGGTCCGGTCTACACGCCGGCCTCGCAGCGGGGGAGGGGATACGCCGGCAACGCGGTCGCGCAGGTCACCCGCCGGATCCTCGAGGGTGGCTCGCGCGCCTGCCTCTACACCGACCAGGCGAACCCGACGTCCAACCAGCTGTACGCCGCCCTGGGCTACGAGCCGGTCGTGGACATGGTCGAGATGAGGATCGGGTGACCCGCGAGCCCTAGACTCGCGGGGATGACTGAAGCTGCCGCCGCGCGTCCGGCCGAGACCTACGCCGAGGTCGAGGACGCCCTGCTCTCCCGCTGGCCCGAGACCAAGCTCGAGCCCTCGCTCGACCGGATCCGCGCCTTCACCGAGCTGCTCGGTGACCCCCAACGCGCCTACCCGGTCATCCACCTGACCGGCACCAACGGCAAGACGTCGACGTCCCGCATGATCGACACCCTGCTGCGCACCCTCGAGCTGCGCACCGGCCGGTTCACCAGCCCCCACGTGGAGAAGATGAGCGAGCGGATCTGCCTCGACGGCAGCCCGCTCACCGACGAGGAGTTCGTGCGTGCCTTCAACGAGGTCGCGCCCTACACCCACCTCGTCGACTCCTCCGAGGCGCACCCGCTCTCGTTCTTCGAGACCGTGGTCGGCATGGCGTTCTCAGCCTTCGCCGACGCCCCGGTCGAGGCGGCCGTCGTCGAG
Organism: uncultured Actinomycetota bacterium; assembly: GCA_963754025.1. Lineage (GTDB taxonomy): Bacteria > Actinomycetota > Actinomycetes > Propionibacteriales > Nocardioidaceae > Nocardioides. The sequence goes on from CAVWEC010000001.1 coordinate 96,682, forward strand.
GTCGGCATGGGTGGCGCCTGGGACGCGACCAACGTGGCCGACGGCAGGGTGGCCGTGGTGCTCCCCATCGGTGTCGACCACGCGCAGTACCTCGGTGACACGCCCGTGAAGATCGCGCAGGAGAAGGCCGGGATCATCAAGGCGGGGGCCACGGTCGTCATCGCCGACCAGGAGCCCGAGGTCCTCGACCTGCTGCTCGCACGCTGCACGGAGGTCGGGGCCACCCCGGTGCGGGAGGGCGTCGACTTCGGCGTCGTCACCCGTGCCGCCGCCGTCGGCGGGCAGGTGGTGACGCTCCAGGGCCTGCGCGGTCGCTACGAGGAGGTCTTCCTCCCGCTCCACGGTGCCCACCAGGCACAGAACGCCGTGGTGGCCCTCGCGGCCGTCGAGGCGTTCGCCGCCGAGCAGGCGCTCGACGGAGACCTGGTCGCCTCGGCGCTGGCGCAGGTCAGCTCGCCCGGCCGGCTCGAGGTCGTGCGCCGCAGCCCCACGATCGTGCTCGACGCCGCCCACAACCCGCACGGCGCCCGCGCCGCGGCAGCGGCGCTCGACGACTCGTTCGCCTTCGACCCGCTGGTCGGGGTCATCGGCGTCATGGGCGACAAGGACCACGAGGGGATGCTCGCCGCCTTCGAGCCGCACCTCGCCCACGTCGTGGTCACCCAGAACTCGACGCCCCGCGCACTGCGCGCCGACCGGCTCGCCGAGGCCGCGCGTGAGGTCTTCGGCGACGACCGCGTGACCGTCGTGCCACGACTGGCCGACGCCATCGACCGCGCGGCCGCCATCGCCGAGGAGCAGACGGGGTCGTCGATCGGCTCGGGCGCGGTGCTCGTCACCGGATCGGTCGTCACCGTCGGTGAGGCACGCGCCCTGCTCAAGGGTGCGCGATGAGCGAGCGGCCGGCGGCAGGCCGGTCGCCGCGACGGGGCATGTGCGCCGCCGTGCTGGCGCTCGAGGGGATTGTCGTGGGTCTGTCGACCCCGGTGATGGCGACGCTCGCCGACGTCCGGGTCGGCACCGCGCTCGCCGTGGGGCTGGGGCTTGCCGCCGCCTGCTTCGTGGTCGCCGGCATGCTCCGCTCCGAGGCCGGGTACGTCGCGGGCTGGGTCGTCCAGGTGGCCGCCGTCGGGCTCGGCGTGCTGGTGCCCGCGATGTTCGTGCTCGGCGGCATCTTCGCCGCGCTGTGGGCGACGGCGTACCTGCTCGGTCGCAGGATCGAGTCCGAGCGCGCGGCCCACGCGGCCTACGGCACCGGTCCCGAGGCCACGGCCACCGACTCCTGAGGGCGTGACCGCTCGGCGCGGAGCGCCGGGAGGTAGAGCAGGGCGCCGAGCACGCTGAAGGCACCGGCCGCGACCATCGCGACCGGGGTGGAGGTGGCCTCGGCGAGCAGGCCCAGCGGCGGGCCCAGCGCGGAGAAGGTCAGGAAGAAGACCATCGACCCCATCGACAGCACGGTCGCCCGGTTCGCGGAAGTGGCCTCACGGTGCATCAGCGCCTGGTGCATCGGCCCGCCGGCTCCGTGCATGCCGTAGGTGAACAGGTAGGCCACCACCAGCCCGACCGGACCCGTCGCCAGGCCCATCGCGACCACGCCGAGGCCGTTGAGCAGCCGGGCCGCGATCGCGGTGCGCGCAACCCCCCACCGGCGGCTGGCGAGCCCGGCGAGCGCCGAGCAGGCCGCGAACACCCCCCAGGCCGCGGCAGCCGCAGGCCCCATCACGGCGCCGGCCTGAGCCTCGCCGCCGACCAGCTCGGCGAGCCGGATCGGCTGGAAGGTCTCGAAGATCACGAGGGCGGCGGTCCAGAACACCTCGACCAGGACGATGCAGCGCAGCACCCGGTTGCGCGCGAGCATCGAGAGCCCGTCGCGGATGACTCCGGGTGCCTGACGCACCGACTGCCGCGCCCGGCGGGCTCCGGAGGCGTCGAGGTGCGCGCGCGGCTCCTTCATCAGCACCGCGATGGCCAGCAGGTGGACGACGTTCAGCAGCGCCCAGCCGAGCATCGGCAGCAGCAGCGCGGACTCGAAGTCGAACGGGTTCCACAGGATCAGGCCGCCGGAGATCACCGCCCCGACGGCCATCGAACCGCCGAGCACGGTGCCCTGCGCGGCCAGGGTGCGGTCGACGTCCGCTCCCGGTTCGGTGGCATGGACGGTGTCGACGAACCACGCCTCCATCGGCCCGGAGTCGAGGGCGCGGAAGACGCCCTGCAGGGCACCGGCCAGCACGAATCCCCAGAACGAGTCGGCCAGGATCATCACGGCTCCGGCGACGAGGTTGACCGTGGCGGCGGCCACCAGGACCGGGCGGCGGCCGAAGGCGTCGGCGAAGCCGCTGGTGGGCAGCTCCAGCAGGAACACCACGATGCCCTGCAGCGCGAACGCGGTGAGCGCCTGCGAGATGGTGAGGCCGCGCTCGACGATCCACAGCGTGAGCACCCCGACGACCAGTCCCACCGGGAACCACCGGGTGAAGGTCAGGGTCAGGAAGGCCCGGCGGGCCGCGGCGGGGGAGAGGTGCGCGGTCATGCCTCGCCCCCGAACCGCGGCTGCACGGGCACGGCCAGGGTGCTGACCAGCACCTGACGGGCGTCGGGGTCGCCGGAGCCGGCCGTGCGGTAGCGACCCAGCACGTCCTGGAGCTCGGCGGCGAGCTCGCGGGCCTGGGCGGGCGTCACGAGGACGCCGTCGTCGGCGTACCCCAGGGCGTCGCGCCACTCCTGCGGCCAGCCCCGCCCGTGCTGGAACCACTGCTCGGCGCGCCCGGCCTGCTGGGCGACGTAGTGGCGGGTCAACCACGCGATCGACTCCTCGGCCTGCTCGTCGCCGGTGAAGTCGCTGGGCTCCCAGGTGTGGCCCCGGGTGGCTGCCTCCCACACCCGCCGCCGGCCCTCACCGGTGTCGGTGTCGGTGACCAGCCCGACGGTCTCGAGCTTGCGGAGGTGGTAGCTGGTGGCACCGGTGTTGGTGGCGAGCCGGTCGGCGAGCTCGGTGGCGGTCGCCGGACCGTGCAGGCGCAGCTCGGAGAGCAACCGGGAGCGCAGCGGATGGGCGAGCACACGCAGGGCCTGCGCGTCGAGCCTCAGGACGTCGGACATGGACGCACACTAACTCTGCACATCTTCTGTGCACAAGAGTTCTGCAGGACCCGCGACCGATGACGGAGCGAGCCGTGGCTAGGCTCCCGGCCATGGCCACCCAGCGCACCCTGGTCCTCGTCAAGCCCGACGGCGTCCGCCGCGGTCTCACCGGCGAGGTGATCCGCCGGATCGAGCAGAAGGGCTACACCCTCGTCCGCCTCGAGCTGCGGAACGCGACCCCCGAGCTGCTCGCCGCCCACTACGCCGAGCACGAGGGCAAGCCCTTCTACGAGCCGCTCGTGGAGTTCATGCTCTCCGGCCCGGTAGCCGCCCTGGTCGTCGAGGGCGAGCGCTGCATCGAGGGCTTCCGCTCCCTCGCGGGCGCCACCGACCCCACCGGCGCTGCCCCGGGCACGATCCGCGGTGACCTCGGCCGCGACTGGGGCCTCGCGGTCCAGCAGAACCTGGTGCACGGCTCCGACTCGCCGGAGTCCGCCGAGCGCGAGATCTCGATCTGGTTCGGCTGACCCTCCCAGCGTGTCTCCCGGGATAGCCCGTCCCGGCTCCTTACCCTGCTCGCGGGGGCTTCCTCGGCCGAACGTCGGTCCCGGCGTACCCCACTTCCCCAGGTACGACGAGCACGAGGGTGGGCACCCCGTATGGCGAACAGCTTCATCGGCCGTGACATGGCCGTGGACCTCGGCACCGCCAACACGCTCGTCTACGTGCGCGGCAAGGGCGTGATGCTCGACGAGCCCAGCGTCGTCGCCCTCAACGACACCACCGGCGAGATCCTGGCGGTCGGCCACGAGGCCAAGCGCATGATCGGCCGCACCCCCGACAACATCACCGCCATCCGGCCGCTCAAGGACGGCGTGATCGCCGACTTCGAGGCGACCGAGCAGATGCTGCGGTTCTTCATCCAGCAGGTCCACCGCCGGCGCTACTTCGCCAAGCCCCGCATGGTCGTGTGCGTGCCCAGCGGCATCACCGCGGTCGAGCAGCGGGCGGTGAAGGAGGCCGGCTACCAGGCCGGGGCGCGTCGCGTCTTCATCGTGGAGGAGCCGATGGCGGCCGCGATCGGCGCCGGGCTTCCCGTCCACCAGGCCACGGGGAACATGATCGTCGACGTCGGCGGCGGCACCACGGAGGTCGCCGTCATCAGCCTCGGCGGCATCGTCACAAGCCTGTCCATCCGCACCGCCGGCGACGACCTCGACCAGGCGATCGTGGCGTGGATGAAGAAGGAGTACTCCCTCATGCTCGGCGACCGCACCGCCGAAGAGGTGAAGATGACGCTCGGCTCGGCGTTCCCCCTGCCCGACGAGCCGGAGGCCGAGATCCGGGGCCGCGACATGGTCTCGGGCCTGCCCCGCACTGTCGTCGTCTCCAGCGCCGAGATCAGGCAGGCCCTCGAGGAGCCGCTCCACGCGATCGTCGACGCGGTCCGCTCGACGCTCGACCAGACCCCGCCCGAGCTCGCCGGCGACATCATGGACCGCGGCATCGTCCTCACCGGTGGCGGTGCACTGCTGCGCGGCCTCGACGAGCGGCTGCGCCACGAGACCGGCATGCCCGTCCACGTGGCCGAGGACCCGCTCGTGAGCGTCGCCCTCGGCGCCGGCAGGTGCGTCGAGGAGTTCGAGGCGCTGCAGCAGGTGCTCGTCAGCGAGCCCCGGCGGTTCTGATGGGTCAGCGCGAGCGCCGCTGGCGCAGCCTCGGCGACCTCGACGCCGACCGGCGCCGTCCCTCCAGGGCGCTGCTGGTCGCCCTGGTGCTGGCCTGCGCCTCCCTGATCACGCTCGACGTCCAGGGCGACGGCGACTCGCCGCTCGAGCCGGTCCGCGGCGCCGTCGGCGAGGTCTTCGGTCCCGTCGAGAACGTGGCCGCCGCCGTGGTGCGACCGATCACCGCCGTCCCCGAGTTCTTCCGCACGCGCGGATCCCTCGAGGCGCAGCTCAGCTCCCTCGAGGCCGAGAACGCCGACCTGCGTTCGCAGGTGGCGCGCTCCGGCTACGACCGCAACCGGCTCGCCGAGTACGACGGGCTCACGGCGGCCTCGGAGAACCTCGGCCAGGCGCTGGTGCCGGCGCGCGTGATCGGCATCGGGGCCTCCCAGTCGTTCTCCCGCACCGTCACCATCGACGCCGGCTCCGACGCGGGCGTGCGCCCCGACCAGACGATCGTCAACGACGACGGCCTGGTCGGCCGGGTGCTGCGCACCACCCGCACCACCGCGACGGTGCTGCTCGTCATCGACACCGGCTCGGTCGTGGGTGGGCGGGTCGGGGAGTCGATGGAGATGGGGTTCCTGCGCGGCCGCGGTGACCTGGGCGCGGAGGGCGAGCTCGACCTCGAGCTGGTCGACCAGGCCGAGGTGCCGGCCAAGCACGACACCGTCGTCACCTGGGGGAGCGACGGCGGGGCGCCGTACGTCGCGGGCGTGCCGGTCGGCCGGGTGACCAGCGTCTACTCCTCGATCCGCGAGACCTCGCAGCGCGCGGTCATCGAGCCCTTCGTCGACTTCGGTGCGCTCGACCTGGTCGGGGTCGTCGTCCCCTCCGGCACTCCCAGCGACCGGGCCGTGATCGAGCCCGACGGTGAGCTGAGGTGATCCGATGAGCCTGGTCCGGTCCCTCGTGGCGCTCGCGGCCGTCGTGGTCGCGCTCGTGCTGCAGGTCAGCGTCTTCCCCCACCTGGCGTGGCACGGGATCGTGCCCAACCTGGTGCTGCTGGTCGTCGTCGCGGCTGCCGTGACCCGCGGCGCGCAGTTCGCCGCCGTCCTCGGATTCGCGGGCGGCGTCGTCCTCGACCTCGCACCGCCGGCCGACCACGTGGCGGGCCAGTGGGCGCTGGCCCTCGTGCTCGTGGGCTACGTCGCCGGACGGGTGCACGCCGAGCAGCGTCCGACCGCGACCGCCGTGGTCGCCACCGTGGCCCTCGCCTCGTTCGTCGGCACCTCCGTCTTCGCCCTGTCGGGCATGTTGCTCGGGGTCACGACCTTCGAGGTCTCGACGCTGCTCCAGGTGATCCTCGTGGCGGTGGTGTGGGACGTGCTCCTCACGCCGTTCGTGCTGCCGCCGTTGATGGGCATGTTCCGCCGGCTCGAGCCTGCCCGGGCCTTCGCGTGAGCAGCCGGTCATGACCAGCAGCGACACCCGCAGCCGGTTGCGGCTGCTGGTGATCCAGGCGCTCGTCTTCAGCCTGTTCGCGACGCTCTTCGTGCGGCTCTACTACCTCCAGGTCGTCAGCGGTGACGCCTACACGGCCCAGGCCGCCAACCAGTCGGTGCGCGAGATCGTGGTGCAGCCCCAGCGTGGCCTGATCGTCGACGCGCAGGGCCGCCCGCTCGTCACCAACCGGATGTCGTGGGTGGTCTCGATCGACCGGACCCTCCTCGGCCGGCTCACCGAGCCCCAGCAGCAGCGGCTGGTCCAGCGGCTCTCCGACACCGTCGACCGGGCTCCGCGACGGATCCGCCAGCAGCTCGTGACGTGCGGCGAGGAGGGCAGCGTGCCGGGCGTCTGCTGGAACGGCTCGCCCTTCCAGCCCGTGCCGATCGCGCGCGACGTCCCCCAGCGGGTGGCGCTGCGCATCCTGGAGCAGCCGGAGGACCACCCCTCGGTGATCGCCGAGCAGCAGAGCGTGCGGGCCTACCCCCAGCCCTTCGGCATCAACCTCGCCCACGTCCTCGGCTACCTGAGCCCGATCACCGAGGAGGAGTACGACCGCGCCAGCGGTGCGGGCGACCGCTCCGTCAACGGCGCCTCCTCCGTCGGCCGCGCCGGCGTCGAGAAGCAGTACGACGCGTGGCTGCGTGGCATGCCCGGCTACGAGCGGGTCGCCGTCGACTCGCGGGGCCGGGTGATCGGGCAGGAGAGCGAGATCCCCAGCCAGCCCGGCGACACCCTGGTCACCTCGATCGACGCCGAGGTGCAGGGCGTCGTGGAGAAGCAGCTCGCCGAGACGATCCGTACCGCCCGCGCCACCCACGACGACGTCACCGGCCGCAACTACGTGGCCGACTCCGGTGCGGTCGTGGTGATGGAGGCCGGCACCGGGCGCGTGGTCGCGATGGCCAGCCAGCCGACGTACGACCCCGGGGTCTGGGTGGGCGGCATCTCCAAGAAGCAGCTGGCCCGGCTCTACTCCGAGGACGCGGGCACGCCGCTGCTGGGCCGGGCGATGCAGGGCCAGTTCGCTCCCGGCTCGACGTGGAAGCCCTTCATGACCGCCGGCGCGATGACCAACGGCTTCGGCCCCGAGACCCGGCTGGACTGCTCCTCCGGGTTCCAGGTCGGCAACCGCGTGTTCAAGAACTACGAGTCGGGCGCCTACGGCTCGATCGGCTTCGACCGTGCGCTCGAGGTCTCGTGCAACACCTTCTTCTACCGCGTCGGCTACCACTACTGGCAGAAGTTCGGCTCGGACGTCGACGACGTCAAGGCCAAGGACCCGCTGGTCACGGAGGCCCAGGAGTTCGGGTTCGGTGACGAGACCGGCATCGACATCCCCGGCGAGGCCTCGGGCCGCATCGCCGACCGCGCCTGGAAGCGCGACTACTGGAAGCAGATGAAGGGCTACTACTGCGACATCGCCTCCCGGCCGCGCGACGCCGAGCAGAACCAGGGGATCAGCGACTTCGTCTACCTCTTCGCCAAGGAGTTCTGCGTCGAGGGCTACGCCTACCGCGCCGGCGACGCGGTCAACTTCGCCATCGGGCAGGGTGACACGATCGTCACGCCGCTCCAGCTCGCGCGGGCCTACGGCGCCCTCGCCAACGGCGGCACGCTCTACGAGCCGCGCGTCGCGAAGGCGATCGTGAGCGCCGACGGCACCGTGCTGAAGCGCTTCGCCCCCCGGGTCGCCGACCGGGTCGACGTGCCCGGCTCGGTGCTCGGCTACATCGACCGGGCGCTCCAGGGCGTCGCCCGCCAGGGCACGATGTCGTGGCGGCTGATCGACTTCCCGCTCGACCAGGTGACCATCCGCGCCAAGACCGGTTCGGCCGAGGTCTACGGCAAGCAGTCGACGTCGTGGGTCGCGTCCTACACCGAGGACTACGTCGTCGTGATGATGGTCAGCCAGGGCGGCACCGGCTCGGGCACCTCCGGGCCGGCGGTCCGCAAGATCTACGAGGCGCTCTACGGCATCGACGGCCCCACCGTCGACGCCTCCCGGGCAGCGATCCCCGGCGTGGTCGCTCCCGGGCGGTTGCCGACCTTCGCTCGCGACGGCTCCATCCTGCCGCCGGCAGCCAGGGGGTCGCGATGAGCACGGTCCGGGTCGCACGGCCCGGTCAGGCCTCGCGCGTGCCCGGCCTCGACTGGGTGCTGATGGCGGCGGTCGCGGGCCTGCTCGTCCTCGGCACGCTGTTGGTGTGGTCGGCCACGACGGCCCGCGACGACCTCACCGGCGGCGACCCCACGACGTACCTGCGCAAGCAGCTGGTCAACATCGCGATCGGCCTGGTGCTGATGGTGATGGTGATGGCCACCGACCACCGGTGGGTGCGGATCCTCGCTCCTGCGGTCTACGTGGCCTCGCTCGGCGGGCTGGTCCTGGTGCTGACCAACGGCGCGACCATCAACGGCTCGCGGTCGTGGGTGCAGCTCGGGGGGCTGTCGGTCCAGCCCGCGGAGTTCGCCAAGCTCGCCGTGGTGATCGGCATGGCGCTGGTCGTGGCCGAGCGCGCAGAGGTACGCCGCCGGCGCACCGTCGACTGGATCGACGTGGTGCTGATGCTGCTCATCGCAGCGGTCCCGGCGGTGCTGATCCTGCTCCAGCCCGACCTCGGCACCATGCTCGTCCTCTCGGCGACGGTGTTCGGCGTGCTGGCCGCCTCCGGTGCTCCGCGTCGCTGGCTGGTGCTGCTGGCCGGCAGCGGGCTCGCGACGGCGGGCGTGGCGGTCGCCCTCGGCCTGCTGGAGGACTACCAGGTCGACCGTTTCCTCGCCTTCACCAACCCCGACCTCGACCCGCGCGGCGCCGGCTACAACACCGAGCAGGCCCGGATCGCGGTCGGCAACGGCGGGCTGCTCGGCGAAGGTCTCTTCGAGGGTTCCCAGACCCACTCCGGGTTCGTCCCTGAGCAGCACACCGACTTCGTGTTCACCGTCGCCGGGGAGGAGCTCGGGCTGGTCGGGGCCGGCTTCCTGATCCTGCTGCTCGGCGTCGTGATCTGGCGGGCGCTGGTCATCGCGTCGCGGGCCGACGACGTCTTCGGCCGCATCGCCGCGGCCGGGATCGCCTGCTGGCTCGGGTTCCAGGCCTTCCAGAACATCGGGATGTGCCTGGGCATCATGCCGGTCACCGGCGTGCCCCTGCCGCTCGTCTCCTACGGCGGCAGCTCGATGTTCGCGGTGCTGCTCGCGGTCGGCCTGCTGCAGAACATCCACGTGCGCAGCGCCACCAGCCCCGCCGCCCGCCTCGGGCCCCAGGCCCGCGTCCTCGTCCGCCGCTGAGCCGTCACTCGCGTCGGTTCGGACCGTGCCGAGCCGTCACTCGCGTCGGTTCGGACAGTGCCGAGCCGTCACTTCTGACGGCTGGCGGTCAGGGAGAGACACTCAGGAACAGGAAGGCCGCGAAGATCGCCAGGTGCAGGCCGCCGGCCAGCGGCTTGGCGCGGCCGGGGACCACGGTGAGCACGCCCACGACGACCGACAGGAACAGCAGCACCATCTCGGTGCTGCCCAGGCCGAGGTTGAGCGGCCCGTCGAGCCAGATGGAGGCGACGGCGATGGTGGGGACCGTGAGGCCGATCGAGGCCATCGCCGAGCCGTAGGCGAGGTTGAGGGCGATCTGCGTACGCCGGCGCATCGCCGCCCGCACGGCCGCGATCGACTCCGGCAGCAGCACGAGCAGGGCGATCACGACACCGACGACGGCGTGGGGGAACCCGGCGGCGTCGACCGCCGCCTCGATCGGCTTCGACTCGACCTTCGCGAGGCCGACGACCGCCACCAGCGACACCAGCAGCAGGGCAAGGCTGGCGCGGGCCTGACGCCCGGTGGGCGGGTCGGCGTGCCCGTCCTCGTCCTCGTCGGGGGCGGTGCCTCCGTCCTCGACGGGCAGGAAGAAGTCGCGGTGCCGGACGGTCTGGGTGAAGACGAACATCAGGTAGAGCGTCAGCGAGGCGACCGCGGCGAAGGCGAGCTGCCCGCCGGTGAACTCCGGCCCGGACGCCGAGGTGGTGAAGCGGGGGAGGACCAGGGTGAGGGTGGCCAGGGTGATCACCGTGGCCAGTGCCGACCCGGTGCCCTCGGGGTTGAAGACGGCGAACCTGTCCCGCAGCGCGGCGACCACGAGCGAGAGCCCCACGATGCCGTTGACGGTGATCATCACGGCCGCGAACACGGTGTCGCGCGCGAGGCCCGCCGTACCCTCGCCACCGCTGACCATGAGCGTGACGATCAGGGCCACCTCGATGACCGTGACCGCGACCGCGAGCAGGAGCGAGCCGAAGGGCTCGCCCACCCTGTGGGCGACGACCTCGGCGTGGTGCACCGCCGCCAGCACGGCGCCCACCAGCAGCACGGCCACGACCAGCAGCACCAGGTCACCGGGGGAGCGGCCCCAGGTCAGCACCAGCCCCACCGCCGCTGACAGCGGTACGGCGACCGTCCACCCGAGTCGACCTCGTACGACCTCGCTGCTCATGCCGAAACCCTAGTGAGGGGCCGGGCACTCACCTCGCCGGCAGCGTGAACGTGAACGTGGTGCCGAGGTCGTGGTTGTTGCGTGCGGTGATGGAGCCGCCGTGGCGGTCGACGATGCGTCGGCACAGCGACAGACCGAGGCCGGTACCGGTGTAGGCATCCTGGTGGGCGTCGGCCCGGTGGAACTCCTCGAACACCTTCTCCTCCTCGCCGGGCGGGAGGCCGATGCCGCGGTCGCTCACCTCGACCTGCACGAAGCCCTCCTCGACGTCGGCGGAGGAACGGATCTCGACGTGGGGTCGGTCGCCCTGGGGGCAGTACTTCACCGCGTTGCCGACCAGGTTGGCCAGCAGCTGCGTCGTCAGCACCCGGTCGGCCGCCACCGTGCCCTCGACGTCGACCACGAACTCCGGGGCGAGTCCCGTCTCGCTGCCGTAGGACGCCACGACCTCGTCGACCACGTGGGCGAGCGGCACCTCGGTCCGGGTCAGGACGCCGTCACGCTGCACGGTGTAGGCCAGCCAGTCCTCGATGACCTGTTGCATCCGGATGCTGCTCACCTGGGCCCGGGTGACGAACTCGCGGGTGCGTTCGGGCTTCCCGACCGCCAGGGTGTCCTCGGCCATCTCGAGCCACCCGTGGAGGCTGGCGAGCGGGCTGCGCAGGTCGTGGGCGACCACGCCCGCGAAGCCGGCGAGCTCGCTGAGTCGTTCGCGGTTGCTGGTGACGTCGGAGAAGAGCACGACCGTCCGTCCGCCGCGGTCGCCCAGCGGCCACGAGACCACGTCGAGCACCCGGTCACCGACGCGCAGCTCGCCCCGGTAGGTGCCACCGGCACCCCAGGCGAGGTCCTCGTGCTCGACGGCGCTGCCGTCGGGGGCCGTGAGCCCGAAGTACTGCGCCCAGTCGAAGGGCCGGCCGACCGGGATCGGGCGTCCCAGGAGCTGTCGCGCGGCGCCGTTGTGGAGCGCGACCGCCCCGTCGGGGCCGAGGACGACGAGACCCTCGGACATGGTCTCGAAGACGGTGCCGAGCAGCAGTGCCTGCTCCGACGCCGCGGCACGTTGTCCGTCGAGCTCGGCGGTGGCGGTGGTGCGCTGCAGCCGTAGGACCGCGAGGTGCACGGTGATGAACGTGGCCGCGGTGACGAGGGCGTCGATGATGACCGACGCGGGGAACAGTCCGACGTAGGCGAACTGGTTGGTCGGGCTCAGCGTCGCCAGCGCGCTGATCATCGCGATCACCAGGGCATAGACGGCGGCGCCCCGGGGGGCGAGCAACGAGCCGCCGGCGAGGGCGGGCAGCAGCAGGAACCAGCTGAGGGGCAGCGACGGGTCGAGGTAGGTGAGCCAGACGCAGAGGGCACCGAGCGGCGCCAGCGCGACGACGGCCCAGCGTGGCGCGGGCTCGACCACCTCCTGGTCGAAGTGGAAGATCATCATCAGCGTGACGCCGGCGACGTAGGCGAAGACGGTGCCGCGCATCACCCACCAGAGGGTGGGCTCGTCGAGGTCTCCGAGCGTCACGCCGGGGAAGCCGCCGACGAGCGCGATCAGGAACGACACGACCGCGGCGAGGCCGAGCAGGCCGACGTTGGCGCCGGGTGTCACCGGCGCCCACGTCGTCCCGGCGCGCAGCCGGGCGTAGAGCGCCAGCAGCAGCACGCCGCCGCCCACGTTCGTCAGGCCCATCCAGGCCAGGTCGACCGGGGACCAGCCGAAGGCGAGGCCGACCCCGCCGAAGAGCACCAGCTGGGCGGTGAGGTGGCCCGCCAGGACGGGCTCGGGGTTGCTGCGGCCGTCCCAGACGAGGGAGGTCCAGACGAATGCGGCGGCGTGGGTCGCCCACATCTCGGTGGGCGTGCCCGGGGCCGGAACCTCGTGGAGGCCGAGGACGGTGAAGGCGCACGACAGCGCCACCACGAGCGCCAGACGGCGTCCCGCGGTGGTGCCCACAGTGATCCCCACGATCCCCACAGATCCCAACCTCTCGGTTGCCCGAAGACTAGGTGGTCGGGGTGGCTCCTCGCAGCCGGATGGCACCGTCCGTTGAATCGGTCCAGACGAGACGGACGCGTACGATGGACCGGTTCCCAACAAGTCTCGCGAGGTGTTCTGTCGTGTCCGTCGCGTCGGTCTTCCCCCGGCTCGAGCCCCAGCTGCCGTCGGTGCAGAAGCCCATCCAGTACGTCGGGGGCGAGCTCAACTCCACCGTCAAGGACTGGGACTCCGTGTCGGTGCGGTGGGCGCTGATGTACCCCGATGCCTACGAGGTGGGTCTGCCCAACCAGGGCGTCGCGATCCTCTACGAGGTGCTCAACGAGCGCGACTGGATCATGGCCGAGCGCACCTACTCCGTGTGGCCCGACCTCGAGGCCGTGATGCGTGAGGGTGACGACCAGGGCCCGATCCCGCAGTTCACCGTCGACAGCCACCGCCCGGTGGGGGCCTTCGACCTGCTCGGCGTCTCCTTCTCCACCGAGCTCGGCTACACCAACCTGCTCACCGCCCTCGACCTGGCGGGCATCCCGCTCCACGCGGTCGACCGCGGTGACGACCACCCCGTCGTGGTCTGCGGCGGACACGCGGCGTTCAACCCCGAGCCGGTCGCCGACTTCGTCGACGCCGTGGTGCTCGGCGACGGTGAGGAGGTCGTGCTGGCGATCTCCGACGTCGTGCGTGAGTGGAAGGACGAGGAACGGCCGGGCGGCAGGATCGAGCTGCTGCGGCGCCTCTCGGTCTCCGGGGCCGTCTACGTGCCGCGCTTCTACGACGTCGCCTACGCGGCCGACGGGACCATCGAGGCCGTCGTCCCCAACAAGCCCGGCATCCCTCACCGCGTGCGCAAGCACACGCTGATGGACCTCGATGCCTGGCCCTACCCGAAGGCGCCCCTCGTGCCGCTGGCCGAGACGGTCCACGAGCGCTACTCGGTCGAGATCTTCCGCGGTTGCACCCGCGGCTGCCGCTTCTGCCAGGCCGGCATGATCACGCGGCCCGTGCGCGAGCGCTCGATCAACACGATCGGTGAGATGGTCGAGAACGGCATCCGCAAGTCCGGCTTCGAGGAGGTCGGCCTGCTGTCGCTGTCGAGCGCCGACCACACCGAGATCGGCGACGTGGCGACCGGGCTGGCCGACCGCTACGAGGGCTCCAACGTCTCGCTGTCGCTGCCCTCCACCCGCGTCGACGCCTTCAACATCACCCTCGCCAACGAGTTCTCCCGCAACGGCCGGCGCTCGGGCCTGACGTTCGCGCCCGAGGGTGGCTCGGAGCGGATGCGCAAGGTGATCAACAAGGCGGTGACGGAGGAGGACCTGATCCGCACCGTCGCCACGGCCTACTCCCACGGCTGGCGGCAGGTGAAGCTCTACTTCATGTGCGGCCTGCCGACCGAGACCGACGAGGACGTGCTCCAGATCGCCGAGCTCGCCAAGAAGGTCATCGCCAAGGGTCGCGAGGTCGCGGGCCACAACGACATCCGGTGCACCGTGTCGATCGGCGGGTTCGTCCCCAAGCCCCATACGCCCTTCCAGTGGGCCGCGCAGCTCGACCAGGAGACCACCGACGAGCGGCTCCGGGTGCTGCGCGAGACCGTGCGCGCCGACAAGCGCTACGGCCGCGCCATCGGCTTCCGCTACCACGACGGCAAGCCCGGCATCGTCGAAGGACTGCTCTCCCGTGGCGACCGCCGGCTCGGTCCCGTGATCGAGCAGGTGTGGCGCGACGGCGGCCGGTTCGACGGCTGGAGCGAGCATTTCTCCTACGAGCGCTGGATGGAGGCCGCCTCGCGCGCCCTCGAGGGTTCGGGGGTCGACGTCGACTGGTACACCACGCGTGAGCGCGACTACGACGAGGTCCTGCCCTGGGACCACCTCGACTCCGGCCTCGACAAGGACTGGATGTGGGCCGACTGGGAGGACTCCCTCGCGGCCGCCGCCGACCCCGACTCGGTCGAGGACGTCGAGGACTGCCGCTGGACGCCCTGCTACGACTGCGGCGTCTGCCCGGAGATGAACACCGAGATCCAGATCGGCCCGACGGGCCAGAAGCTGTTGCCGCTCAGCGTCGTCTGAGGCTCACCAGCCGTCAGTGCCGTCCCAGTCCCACGTCGGGAGCGGCAGGTCGTCGGGCACGTCCGCCGGGTCGGCCCAGCGGTGGTTCAGCAGCGCTGTTCCCCAGACGAACCAGGCGACGAGGGTCTCGCGAAGGCGCGGGTCGGCAGGGATGTCGGCGTCGTCGAGCGCGGCCATGAACGCGGCGACCGCGCGACCGTCCATCTGCTCGTGTGGTCCGTTGCCGCTGTGCATGCGGACCACGCTCGAGTGCTCACCCAGCCCGCCGGTGTACGCCGTCGGGCCGCCGAGCTGTTCTGCCCAGTAGGCAGCGAGTCGTTCCGTGTGCTCGGGGTGGACGCCAGCGTGGAAGGCGTGGGCGACGGCAGGGTCGTCGAGGCAGCGACGGTGCCAGGCCTCGGCAAGCGCACGCACCGAGTCGTCACCACCCATGGCCTCGTAGATGCTGGCGCCCATGGCGACGACGCTAACCGGCAGGGTCCCCTCCGTCGAGGTCAGGCGGAGCGCGCGAGCGTCTGGATGACGACGGCCAGCAGGGCCACCGCGATCCCCAGGACGGTGCCGGCGACCAGGCGCCAACCCCAGTGGCGTCGCGCCCGAGCGAGTCCGACCCCGGCCGCCGCGACGACCGTGAGCACCACACCCCAGGTCCGGAACTCGTCGTTGTGGAAGGGCTGGCCGCCGTCGACGACGAGCTTCGCCGCCCAGGCGACGGCCGCGGTCAGCACGAACGCGATCGCCATCACGTGCCGCGTGTTCTGGCGCTGCGCGACGTGGGTGCCCATGGACGGAGTATGGACGGCGGTCGTGCAGGACGTCATACGAATGGAGGCCTATGGCGACCGATTCGTATGACGTCCCGCGCCCGGTGCCGAGTCGCGCTGGCGTGTCCGGGGTGGCGTGACCGCAGGGGTCCTGTCGTCGTTGAGGAGGCGTGACCAGATCCCGACTCGGCGTCCTACTGCTCACGTCGCCGCTCGCCATCCTGCTCGCGCTGATCGCGTGGGTGCTCCTGGCCTTCACCCGGTGGGGTCCCGAGACCGATCCCGTCGACCAGCTGGTGCGTGACGCGGCGCCGCTCCTCGCCTCCGCGGCCTTCGGGGCGGCTGCCGTGTGGGTGGTGGCTCGCAGCGTGGGGGCCAGCGCGTGGTGGGCGGTCGTGGGGACGACGCCCGCGCTGCTCGTGGTGAGTGCCTACTTCACCGGGGCCTACTGATCAGCAGGTGGTCGGTCCGTGTGCGATGCCGCTCAGGCTGACGGCCCGGAGCGCTCGGCGGGACCGAGGCGGGACGGCACCACAGGCAGCAGCAGCACCGAAGGGCGGTCCGGTCCGGAGTGGATGGTGACGCGGTTGCGGACGAGCTCGGCGGGGCGGTCCCGGGGGTCGTCGTGCAGGAAGGGACCGCAGCCGGTGAGAGCGTTCTTGAAGTGCGACAGCCGGGCGCCGGCCGCGTCGGGGTAGACGTAGTCCCGGCCGCGGATCGTCAGACCGATCCGGTAGCCGGCGGGCACGACCAGGCAGGTGGGCAGCACCTCGACGTCCAGCCGGTAGACCTCGCCCGGGACCAGGGGCTCCGCCTCGTCATGGGTGTGCCACGGCCGGTACGGCGTGCTGCGCTCGGGGTCCAGCTTGCGGTGGGACGCACGTAGCCAGCCCTGCCCGACGGGCGTGTGCGGGTCGATCGCCCCCTGGAACACGACCTCCCGGTCGTCAGGGTCGAACACGCGCAGCACAGCGAAGATGTCGGCGTCCGTGGTGGAGGAGGACACGAAGAGCGTCACGGCACTGGGGCCGGTGAGCTCGGTGTCCTCAGCCAGGGGCTCGGTCAGGAAGGTGATCCCGTCGCCGTCCGCGGCGTAGGTCCGCTGCTCGACAGAGGTCGGCTCCTCCCGCGAGAGTGCGGTGTCGTCCGGACGCAGGGACAGCGGCGTCCACGACGTCCGCGCGAGGGGCCACTCGTCCTCGCCGCGCAGCTCGAAGCTGCCATCGACGTGGCGGATGTTGAGCTGCACGGCCGGCTGCTCGGCCCACCCTGTGTCGCGACCGTGCAGGAAGTGCCCGAAGAAGCGCCGCTGGAGCTCCACGCCGTAGTCGGTGTAGTAGTGCGTCCAGTGCTCGATGCCATGCATCTCCAGCCACTTCTGTGGGCTTCCCGCCTGGAGGTAACCCTCGACGTTGCCCCGCAGGTGGAGTCCTTGGCCCCCCCAGTTGCCGGCGCTGAGGAGCGGCACCGTGATGTCCTCGAGCACTGCCGACCGGTCACGGTGGTAGTTGTCGTCGAACGGGTGCGCGAGGATCATGCCGGGGAAGTCGACGCGCCTGTCCGCGAGTTCCTCCTCGGTCATCGTGGTGTCGCCGCAGACCAGCTGCCCGGTGTTGGCATTGGTCCTGCCACGGGAGCCGAGCCCGTGCTGGACGGTCTTGACCTGCATGTCGAACCAGTTGCCGAAGAAGGTGCTCACGATCCCGCCGTGGTGGGTCGCGTCGCGGTACCAGTCGTTGCTTCCCTCCCAGACGCACATCGCGCTCAGGTGAGGTGGCCGGAGCGCGGCCACCTGCCACTGGTTCATGGCGTAGTAGGAGATCCCGCTCAGCCCCACCTTGCCCGAGCTCCACTCCTGGACGCCGGCCCACTCGACGCAGTCGAAGAGGTCGTGCGTCTCACGCGGGGAGAAGTGGTCGATCACGCCGGGCGAACGACCCGTGCCGCGGGCGTCGACGCGGACACAGGCGTAGCCGTGGGGGACCCACTTCTCAGGGTCGGCGACCTCCCAGTTCTGGTACTTGTTGGTCGACCCGGCGGCAGTGTCGGGGTGCTGCTCGACCATGGCCTCCCAAGCCGAGGGATAGCCCTCCTGGAAGGAGAGTCCCTTGGCGTAGGGGCCGTAGCTCAGCAGTACCGGGTGCGGCCCGTCCTCGACGGGACGGTAGACGTCGGCACGCAGGACCACTCCGTCGTCCATCTCGATGGGTACGTCCCAGTCGACGCGCATGCCGTCGCGGAGCTCGCCGGCGGGGGTGGTGCTCATCAGGACCTCCTGGCCCGGTGGGTGGCGTGCCGCCCCGTGGATGACGGGACGGCACGCCGGTGGTCACCCCAGCTCGTCGAGCTGGGCCTGGTAGCGCTCCGCGACCTCTTCGGGGCTCTCGTCGGTGCCGGTCACCGTGAGCTCCTCGACCAGGTCGACCAGCACCTCGCCGACCGAGTTGGTGAAGGTCGACGGGGGCACCTGGACCTCGAGCGAGCGGAACTGCTCCATCAGCTCGGGGGTGAAGAAGGGCTGGGCCTCCGGGATGTCGTTCTCGAGGACCGGGATCGACTGCACGATGCCGGTCTCCAGCTCGAGGTAACGCTCGGCGGCGATCTCCGGCTCCGACAGGTAGCGCAGCACGAGGCTGGCCTCATAGCTGTTCTCGGTGCCCTGGATCAGTGACCAGCCGCGGGGGAACCCGACGGCCTGACCCCCGTCGGCCTCGTCGACGGGGGAGGGGGCGGTGGCCCAGTCCTCGCCGTAGACGAAGTCGTCCAGCATGAAGCCCGGGCCGCCGTTCAGGCCCTCGTCGATGAACGGGAGCTTGCCGGCGACGAAGGCCCCCTTGGCCTCGTCCTGCTGGCCGATCATGAACTCGGGGTCGACGATGCCCTCGTCGTGCATCGTCTGCAGCCACTCGATGGTGGCCACGCCCTGCTCCGAGGTCAGCTGCGGCACGGGGCCGTCGAACGGGGTGCCGAACGAGTACAGCCACCGGAACATGCGGTCCGAGCTCGTGCCACCGGTGCCGTAGTACGCCGGGAGGTCGGGCAGCGCTGCCTGGACCTGACGGGCGGCCTCCAGCATCTCGTCGTAGGTCTCGTAGGGGGGCGGCTCGACGCCGGCCTCGTCGAGCAGGTTGATGTTGTAGTACATGGCGTCGACGAGGCTCTTGTTGGGGTAGTGGTAGATCTCCCCGTCGTAGGTCCCGTCCTCCCAGACCGACTCGGGGACGGTGGCGTAGAGCTCGGGGTCCTCCTCCTCCCAGGTCGCAACGTCCTCGGTCAGTGGCGCGATCAGGTCGGCCTCCAGGAACACCGGGGTGAGCGAGGCGTCGATCTCGATCAGGTCCGGGAGGTCCTCACCGGCGTCACGCATCCGCAGCAGGTCGGTCAGGATCGCGTCGCCTCGGATGTCCCACTTGACGGTGATGCCGTGCTCCTCCTCGAGCGCGGCGAACTCGTCCTCGGGTACCGACTCGCCGTTGAACCAGATGGTCAGGGTGTTGGGGTCGCTGGCTGCCTCGTCGTCGCCGCCGCAGGCGGCAAGTGGGAGCACGAGCACCGCCGACAGGGACGCGACCGAGAGAATCTTGCGGACGGACGGGGTGGACCTGTCCGGGGATGTGACGTTGCGTTGCATGTCGCTACCTCTCCCCGGTCACGCGTCGTGCGGAACCGGGACGTTGCTGGTCACTCGCGGGCCTTGGGCCCGCACTGGTCATTGGCGCAGGTATGCGCCGTCCCTGAGATGAGGCACCCCCTCCTCCGTCGGCAGTGGGGTCGCGCTGGGCGTGGTGGTGGAGCGCTCCGCGAGCGTGGCGTGCGCCATCACTTCACCGACCCGCTCGTGATGCCGCTCACCACGTACTTCTCGATCCGCAGGTAGAGGAACACGAAGGGGATGATCGTCAAGATGGCGAAGGCTGCCTGGCCCGGGTTGTCCTGGAACCCGGTGGTCTGGGTCATCAGGAACAGCTCGTAGGGGAGGGTGCGGCTCCCGGCGGTCGAGGTCAGGCCGAGGACCAGGTTGAACTCGTTCCAGGCCTCGCGGAACGCCAGCACGGCGATGGTGATCATCGCGGGCACGGCGAGCGGCAGGACGACGTACCTGATCCGGATGTAGAGCCCCGCCCCGTCGACGCTGGCGGCTTCCTCGAGGTCTCGCGGGACCTGTTGGAAGAACCCGACGAGCAGCCAGACCGCGAGCGGCAGCACCGTCCCCGTGAACACCACGATCAGGGTTATCAGCTGGTCGATCGCTCCGAGCCAGACGGCCAGTCGATAGAGGGGGACCATGAGTCCCAGTCCCGGGATCAGCCGGGGCAGGAGCGTGAACAGGAGCAGCAGGTGCCGGCCGCGGAAGGCGAAGCGTGCGAACGCGTAGGCGGCGGGCACCGCGATGATCAGCGTCAGCACAGCAGTGCCGAGACCGACCACCATGCTGTTGATGAACGCGTCCTGGAAGCCCTCGCGCTCGAGCACCGAGCGGTAGCCGTCGAGCGTCGGGTCGGACGGGAACAGGCCCCGGTCCGCGGAGACGGCCGCACGCGACTTGAACGAGGTCGAGAGCGTGACCACGATCGGGAAGATCGTCCACCCTGCCAGGAAGACCAGCGGGACCGCGATCGCGATCCGATTCATGTTGTCCCTGATGCGGTTCGCGATACGGCTCTGCAGGCTCTCAGGCGGTTTCGGCCTTCGGGTCGACGTCCTCGTCGGCGGCCGGCTCGTGGAGCTCACATCTCCTCCATGTTGTAGCGGCGCGAGATGCCGAGGTAGCCGAGGGTCAGGAGGGCGTTGAAGAGCAGGATCACGACCACGATCGCGAGCGCCTCGTTCGTCTCGAGGTCGATGAAGGCGGTCTCGTAGAGCGCGATCGGGAGGGTGCGGGTCGCCCCCACCGGCCCCCCGCCGGTCAGGCCGATGATGACGCTGAGCGAGGTGAGTGCCTGATAGCTCAGCAGGATCGTTCCGAGCAGGAGCTGCGGGATGATCAGCGGGATCGAGATCCGGGTGGCTCGGATCCATCCGGTTGCACCGTCGACCTCGGCGGCCTCCAACAGCTGGCTGTCGATGGTCTGCAGCCCGCCCAGGATCAGCAGCACCGCGAGCGGCAGGTCGCCCCACACCTGGGCGAGCACCGCGGCGACCATGGCCCAGTTGCCGTCGGAGAACCACTCCGGCTGGGGGAGGCCGAAGAACCCGAGGACCCGGTTGACGTAGCCGAAGTCCTGGTTGAGGAGCATGCGGAACATGACGGCCGTCGCGACGCCCGACACCAGGTAGGGGACGATCGTGAGGCCGCGCAGGATGCGCAGCTTGCCGGTCGCGCGGTAGAGCGCGAAGCCGAACACCAGGGCAAGTGAGATGCCGACGACGATGGTCCCCACGACGAAGACGAAGGTCTTCCCGATCGAGCCCAGGAACTCCGGGTCCCGGAACAGGTCGACGTAGAGGTCGAGGCCGACGAACGTCTGCGGCCCGCCGAGGTAGTCGGTGTCGAAGAGGCTGCCCCACATCGCGTAGCCGACCGGGAACGCGAGCAGGAAGGTGATCATGAGGATCGACGGGAGGGACAGGAGGTACGGCGTCGCCGGGTGGTGCCCGATCATGACGTTGGCGCGCTGCTTCGCACGCGACTTCGCCCTCACCTTGGCCTTGGCCCGCGCGCGGGCATCGGTGCTGTTCCGGTCGGAAGCACCCGTGGTGGCGGGTGATCGCTGCCCCGGACGGCGATGCCGTTCCTGCGTGCCGCGTGCCATCTGCTGTCGGGCTCCTCTTGGGTGGAGTTCACACCGAGTGACGTTCGACACAATATATGATGCTTGTTACGGGATGACAACCGTCAGTCCCACGAGACCGAGGAGTGTCCGACCGTGACCACCTACGACGTGCATGCCCACTGCGTCCCGCCGGCCCTGCTCGCCGAGCTGCGGCGCGACCACCGTCACTACGGGGTCGAGGTCATCGACGCGGACGCGGGGCCGCGCATCCGGTTCGCCGGCGCGGCTGCCACCCGTCCGGTGCGCGGAGGTCTGGTGGACGTGGAGCGCCGCCTCGCCGCGATGACGTCGGCGCGGGTCGACGTGCAGGTCGTCTCGGGCTGGATCGACCTCACCGGTTATGCGCTGACGGACGAGGTGGCCCGCCGATACACGCGGATGTTCAACGACAGCCTGGCCGCGATGGTCGCGGAGCACCCCGATCGCTTCCTCGGCCTGTGCTACGTGCCGCTGCAGGACCCGGTGGCCGCAGGTCGCGAGCTGCAGCGCGCGGTGACCGAGGACGGCTTCATCGGCGCCGAGATCGCCACGAGCGTGGCGGACCTCGAGCTCGGCGACGCGGTGCTGGACCCCTTCTGGGCCGTGGCCGAGGAGCTGCGGTGCCCGATCCTGATCCATCCGTCCTTCGTGCCGTCCTCGGGAGGGCGCCTGGACGTCATCGAGAACGTGGTCGGTCGACCGGCGGCGACCACGACGGCTGTGTCGCACCTGGTGCTCGGCGGGGTCCTCGAGCGCTTCCCGGAGCTACGGCTGGTGCTCGTGCACGGCGGCGGTTTCGTCCCCTGGCAGGTGGCCCGGTGGGATCGGGGGGTCGAGGGGAACCTCGGTCAGTGGGGGCTGAGGCGCCCGCCGAGCGAGCAGCTGCGCAACGCCGTGTACGACGCCATCCTCTACGACCCACGGGTGGTGCGGTTCCTGATCGACTGGGCAGGCGAGGACCGGGTGGTCCTCGGCAGTGACTATCCCTTCCCCTCTGGTGACCTGACCCCGCTCGACACCCTCGAGGCCGTTCCCGGGCTGGTCGAGTCCGAGCGTGCCGCCGTCGCAGGAGGGAACCTCGAGCGTCTCGTGGCCGGCATCCGGCGCTAGGACCCTGGGCGGGACCCGGTCACGCGAGCCGGAACACCTCCACGGCCGTGGCGCCACGGACGCGCGCCAGGTCCTCTCCCGAGAGGGCTACCCGGCTGGTGAGCCCCACGGGGTCGGTCTCGCCCATGTCGAAGGGATAGTCGGTCCCGAGCAGGACGTGCCCGGGACCCGCGAAGTCGATGAGGTGGGAGAGCTCGCGGGGTGAGAACACCATGGTGTCGAAGTAGACCTGCTTGAGGTAGCTGCTCGGCGGTCGGTCGATGTTCACCCGGGCCTCCGGCCGATTCTCCCAACCGTGATCCAGCCGGGCGTTGTAGAACGGGGTGTAGCCGCCGCCGTGCACGACAATCCAGCGCAACGACGGGTACTCCGCCAACCGTCCGGAGAAGATCAACCGCGTCAGCGCGATCGTCGAGTCGAGCGGGTTCCCGATCAGGTTCGTGAGGAACCAGTCGTCGAGCCGGCGGCCGTCGGTGAAGCCCGAGGGGTGAATGAGGACGACCGCGTCGAGCTCCTCGGCCCGGGCCCAGAACGGTCGGAACCGCGGGTCGTCGAGGTCAAGGCCGTTGATGTTGCTGGAGATCTGCACCCCGCTCATTCCGAGGTGCCCGACGAGGTGCTCGAGCTCGGCGATCGCGGTGTTCGTGTCCTGCAGGGGGACGGTCCCGATGGCCGCGAACCGGTCCGGGTGGTCCGCCACGGCCTCGGCGAGCCTGTCGTTCTGCAGTCGAGCCAGCTCCTGGCCGAGGGCTGGATCGGTCCAGTAGTAGTTCTGGGAGACGAAGGGTGCGAGCACCTGGATGTCGACCCCCATCCGGTCCATGTCCGCCAACCGCGGCTCGAGGTCCCGGAGCTTCGGCAACAGCGTGGGGCCGAGCTCCTTGTTCCGCTCGCGACTCGGAGTTCCCGCGTGGAGGTCGTACGGCTCGTTGGCGAGGATGTGGTCGGCCGAGTAGTGCTCTGCGACCAGCGCGGTCGCGGCCGAGGTCATCAAGTGGCAGTGCACGTCGACGACGGGGTGGTTGGCGGGCATCACAGGGCCTCCTTCCCGGAGCGCACGTCCGCGAGGGCGACCGGACGTCGCTCCGCGACGCTGATGCGAGCCGCCTCGAGGACCGCGACCGCCTCGGCGCCGACCTCGCCGGTGACCTCAGGGTCGGCGCCGGTCCGGACGCACTCGGCGAACTCGCGCATCTGGAGCGCCAGCGCATCCGTGTTCTCCAGCTCCGCACGCTCGCGCCGGTCCGAGCCGACGTCCTGCACGTAGAGCTCGGCCCCGTCCATCTCGCTCCAGCCGGAACCCTCGTGTCCGTGCACGGCCACGCTGGTCTCGCGCGCGACCACCAGCGACGTCATCAAGGTCGCCAGTGCGCCTGACTCGAAGCCTCGAGGGACAAGGTGGTGGCGTCGTCGAGCCGACCGCGACCGAGCAGCTGCCGACTCGAGGCGTAGACCGATGACACCGGTCCTCCGAGGTAGTGGATGGCGTCGACCATGTGGACTCCCAGGGCGGTCATGCCGCCGAGTGGGCACTCCGCGGGCTCCCCCGCCAGCCGCCGCGGGGGACCAGGTCCGAGGGGGTGGTCGATCTTGGCCTCGATCAGGTGGAAGCTGGCCGAAGCGACCCTCGTCTGCCCGGTGTCGCAGGGCGCGGGTGGCGGAGACCCGGCGGCGGGTGGTGGCCCACCTGCAGCACGACACCGTTGGCCCGTGTCACCCGGACGGCCTCGACGGCCTCGCGGTAGGACACGGTGAGCGGCTTCTCGACGAAGACGTGCTTGCCGGCTTCGGCAGCCGCGGTGATCTGCTCCAGGTCGATCGAGTGCGGGGTGGCCAGCACGAGGGCGTCGACGGTGTCGTCGGCGAGGAGGTCCGCGAAGCTCGTGGCGCTCCCGCACCGTGGGCGCCGGCGAACGACGCCCGCGCGTCCTCGCTGCGCGCGAAGCAGGAGGCGACTCGCGCAGCGCCCGAACGCTGGACGGCCTGGGCGAGCTGGTCGTCCCACCATCCCAGACCCACGGAGGCCAGGTTCAGGGGCGGCGTGGCGGTGGGTGCTGCCTGGGGATCGGGCATGACGGGATCTCCGAATCGTCGTAGGGCTGTTGTCGGGCCAGATCGCGTGGCACGATATGTATGATATGCGTGGTTGTTGGGGCCTAGATGTGTCATCCAGCGCAGATGCTGGGACAATCCTCGACGCGGCCAATTCGGGTGTCCGCGCACGGGGCGAGAGAAGCGAGGATCCGACATGAGCGACCGGCGGCTCTAGCGCGAGACGGGGTGCGGTCGTGAGCCTCCCCCCGCTGGGTGACCCGTCGCCAACCAGAGCCGGATGACGGCTCATGAGTACGTGCGCCATGCGGTGCGCTCCGCGATCCTGCGCGGCTCGATCCGTGGTGGGTCCCGCCTGATCCAGGCCGACCTGGCCGAGCAGCTCGGCGTCAGCACCACGCCGGTGCGGGAGGCGTTGCGTGACCTCGCGACCGAGGGCCTGATCACCCTCGATGCGCACCGCGGCGCCGTGGTCAAGCAGCTCGACTACGCAGAGCTCGTCGAGATCCAGTCGCTCACTCGCATCCTCGATGCCGAGGCGATGCGACGCGTCGCCGAGACCGGTGGCGACCCGGACGCGCTGCGACAGGCGGAGAAGCTGGCACGCGAGATGGAGACCGAGTCCGACGTGGGTCGCTGGGTGGACCTGAACGGGCGCTTCCACGAGCTGCTGGCAACGCCCCTGGCCGGCACCCGACTGCACTCCATCCTGCTCGGACTGCGGGCCGCAGCCGCTCCGTACATCGCGCTCGCGCTGCGGCAGCAGGAGTACCAGCTGGGCCTGGCCAACGAGCACCACCGGGCGTTCGTGGAGGTGATCCGGAGCCGGGACACTTCCGCTGCGGAGAAGCTGGCGCGCGAGCACGTGGATCTCACGACGAAGACGCTCGAGGCCGCTCATGACCAGCTCATGGGACCGGACGCCCCGGGGGACGGGGCCGAGCAGCGCTGATCGCGTCGGTCACCGGGTGGTCGCGCAGGTACTCCGCGTCGAGGTCGTCGGGTCGCCACGCGGCGTTGCCGCGCCAGGCGACGGTGCGCGGGCTGAGGTCGCTGCCGTAGCGCACCCGGTACAGGAGCGAGCGGGTGGGGCCGTTCTCGTACTCGTGGAGCTCCCCGGGAGGGTGCACGACGAAGGATCCCGGCCGGACCTCGGCGGTGCCGGTCGGCGTGCGCATCGTCCCGCCGCCCTCCAGGCACAGGTACGCCTCGGTCGCCCAGGGATGGCAGTGGTACGGGCTGACCTGCCCCGGCTCCCAGCAGGCGCAGGTGAAGTCCCCTCCGGCCACGGAGGTCATCACCTCTTCGACCCGCTCGGCGGGGTCGTACCGCTCCGCGTCGCGGAGGTCGTGGACGTGCACGGTGATCCCGTCCCTGGTCAGGAGTAGCGAGCGTCGGCGGCGGACCCGAACCAGTCCGGCCGGTCGTCGGAGGTGTTGACGATGATGCTCTTGGGGACGGTGTAGGCGCGGTAGCCGTCCAGACCGTTCTCGGCACCGATGCCGCTGTCCTTGCGCCCGCTCCACGGCGAGGAGGGGTCGATCCGGTGGTGGTCGTTGACCCAGACGATCCCCACGTCGAGGGCGTCGGCGACCCGATGGGCCCTGCCGAGGTCCCGGGTCCAGACCGAGGCCGCGAGGCCGAACTGCGCGTCGTTGGTCAGGGCGATCGCCTCCGCCTCGTCACGGAACGAGCGGATCACCGTCACCGGGCCGAAGATCTCATCGCGCCACACCGTCATCTCGGAAGCGACGTCGTCGACCACCGTGGGCGCGTAGTAGTAGCCGTGCTCCAGCGGTGCCTCGGTCAGGCGGCGACCCCCGTGGAGAACCGAGACGCCCTCGCCGCGGCCGACCTCGACGGCGTTCGAGACGTGGGCGAGCTGCTGGCTGGAGGCGAGCGGCCCGAGCTGGGTCTGTGGGTCCAGCGGGTCGCCGACCCGCAGCTCCCCGGTCCGTCGGACGAACTCGGCGACCACCTCGTCGTACACGCTCTCCTGCACGAGCAGCCGGGATCCCTGGACGCAGGTCTGCCCGGTGGCGACGAAGGCAGCGAAGGTCGCTCCCGCAGCAGCATCGCGCGGGTCGGTGTCCTCGAACACCACGACCGCGGCCTTGCCGCCGAGCTCAGCCGCGACCGGCACCAGTCGCCGTCCGGCGGCGGCGGCCACCACGCGTCCGGTCGCGGTGCCTCCGGTGAGGTCGATCTTGGCGATGTCGGGATGCTCCACCAGCGCCGAGCCGGCGGTGGCGCCCATCCCCGTCACGACGTTGACCACGCCCGCGGGGAGGCCTGCGCTCTCGAGCAGCCGGGCCAGCTCGAGGGCCGCGACCGGTCCGTACTCCGAAGGCTTGATCACCACGGAGTTGCCGGCCGCCAACGCGGCCGCGAGCTTCTTCATCAAGATCAGCAACGGGTGGTTCCACGGGGTGAGCAGCCCCACGACGCCCATGGGGACGCGCCGCACGATGTTCAGGTGCGGGCTGCCGAAGTCCGGGACCACGCCCTCGGCGGTGTGGGCGGCGCTCGCGAAGTACTCGAACCACTCGGGCGCGCGGCCGACCTGGGCGGTCATCTCACGCAGCGGCCGCCCGGTCTGGATGGTCTCCATGAGTGCGAAGTCGGCGGCGGCGTCGGCGAGCAGGGCTGCTGCCCGCTGGAGCACCCGGGCCCGCTCCCGACCGCGCTGTCGTGACCATCGTCCGTCGCGGAACGCTGTGTCCGCAGCGCGCACCGCCCGAGCGACGTCCTCGGGCCCGGCGTCGGCCACGACGCACACGGTCTCGCCCGTCGCTGGGTTCTCCACCGGCAGGGTGGAGCCGGAGAGCGCGGCGACGACGGCGCCGTCGATGTGAAGCCCGTAGGTCTGGTGCATGGAACAAGTATATTACATCGTGTATGATGTGGACACCCTTGCAGCCCCAGGAGGTTGTCTTGTCTGATCTCGCCACCGGCGCCGAGCTCTTTCTCCGCACGTTGCAGGACCGCGGTGTGCAGTTCGTCTTCATGAACCCGGGACGGACACCTTCCCGGTGCAGGAGGCCTTCGCGAAGCTGTCGCACGCGGGGGAGGAGCTGCCCGGGCTCGTCATGTGCCCCTTCGAGAGCCTGGCCAGCTCTGCCGCGCAGGGCTTCTTCCTCGCGACCGGCAAGGCCCAGGTCGCGTTCGTCCACGTCGACGTCGGCACCGCCAACGCCGCAGGGTCGCTGAACGACTCCAAGGCGAACCGCACCCCTGTTGTGCTCTGTGCGGGCCGGTCGCCGGTGACGGTGGAGGCGGTGCCGGGTGGCCGCTCGAAGTACATCAACTGGCTCCAGGACGTCCCGGACCAGGGGATGATCGTGCGCAACTACATCAAGAACGAGCAGATCGCCTACCGGGCGGCGGCGATTCCCCGCACCATGCAGCGAGCCTTCCAGGTCGCGGAGTCCGACCCTGCCGGGCCCGCGTACGTCACCTTCCCGCGCGAGGCGCTGATGGAGGAGACCGACCTCGGCGGCGACATCCTCGCTCGCCGGTACCCGGCCGTCCCTGCTGGGTCACCGAACACCGAGGACGTCGACCGGATCGCCGACTGGATCCTCGAGGCGGAGCGACCCGTGCTGGTCGTCGGCTATCTCGGACGTGATCCCCAGGCAGTCGAGGCGCTCGTCGCCCTCTCCGACCTCGCAGGCATCGGGATCGTCGAGTACCGCGGTCGGGTCAACTTCCCGCTCCGGCACCCCCACCACCTGGGCTTCGACACCACGACCGCAGTCGCCACGTCCGACCTGGTGGTCGTCGTCGAGCACGACGTCCCCTACGTACCTCTCGACGGTGAGCCGGGGGCCGGGACCCGGCTCGTGCACATCGGTCACGACCCGTACTGCCAGAACGTCCAGACCTGGGGATTCCCCTCAGACCTGGGCGTCCGCGCCGACAGCCGCCGCACCTTGCTCGCGCTCCACGAGGCGGTCTCCGCCCGGCTGGATGCCCAGGCCCGGGCGCGGATCCGTGACCGCGTCGACCGGCTCGCCCGTGAGCACGAGGCGTGGACGGAACGGGCGTGGGCCCGTCAGCCCGCACCAGCGGGGGAGACCATGAGCCCGAGCGCGGTCGGCCAGGTGCTCGACGAGATGCTGCCCCCTGACGTCGCCGTCTTCGAGGAGGCCGTCACCTCCGCCAACCCGATTGCGCTGCAGGTCCGCGACGTGGCCCCCGACGGCTGGTTCCGCAACGGTGGGAGCTACCTCGGGTGGGCGCTCGGTGCCGCCGCTGGGTACGGGCTCGCGCGATCCGGACGGACGCCCGTGGCCCTGGTGGGCGACGGCTCCTTCCTGTTCGCCGTCCCGAGCGCGGTCCTGTGGTTCCTGCGCACCCACCAGATCCCTGCGCTCGTGGTGGTCGTCGACAACGCCGCCTACAACAGCGTCCGGCTCGCCGGCAGGGACGGGTACCCCGAGGGGGCGCAGGTTCGCCACGGCTACGTGGCTGCCGAGTTCGACGAGACCCCTCGTGCGGATCTGATCGCGCAGGCGTGTGGCGTGGCCGGTTTCGCGGCCGCCGACGAGGCCGAGTTCCGTACGGCGCTCCAGGAGGCCCTCGCCGTGGTGGCGTCGGGCAGTCCGGCCCTGGTGTCGGTCCGTGTCGCCAAGTCGGATCGGCCGATCTGAGGTGGCCCTGTGAGCGATCCACGCCTGTGCATCCACGTCCGACGTCGAGCAGCGGAGAGGTGACTCGTGGCCAGTCTGGAGTTTGAGGAAGTCGTCAAGACCTTCGACGACGGGACGCGCGCCGTCGACGACCTGAACCTGGTCGTCGAGGACGGTGAGTTCGTGATCCTGGTCGGACCCTCCGGGTGCGGCAAGTCAACGGCGCTGCGCATGGCCGCGGGGCTCGAACGGGTCAGTGAGGGCTTCGTGCTGATCGACGGTGAGGTCGTCAACGACCTCACCGCCAAGCAGCGTGACATCGCCATGGTGTTCCAGAGCTACGCGCTCTACCCGCACATGACCGTGGGCGAGAACATGGGCTTCGCCCTGAAGATCAGTCGGATCGGCAAGGCGGAGATGCAGCACCGGGTGCGGGAGGCCGCGGAGATCCTGGGCCTCCTGGACCTGCTGGAGCGCAAGCCCCGCGAGCTCTCCGGTGGTCAGCGGCAGCGCGTGGCGATGGGGCGGGCGATCGTACGGTCCCCCCAGGTGTTCCTGATGGACGAGCCGCTGTCGAACCTCGATGCCAAGCTGCGGGTTCAGATGCGGGCGGAGATCGCCTCCCTGCAGAACCGGTTGGGGACCACGACCCTCTACGTCACCCACGACCAGATCGAGGCCATGACGATGGGTGACCGCGTCGCTGTTCTCCGTCGCGGAGTGCTGCAGCAGGTGGCCCAGCCGCAACGGCTCTACGACGACCCGGACAACTTGTTCGTCGCCGGCTTCATCGGTTCCCCGGCGATGAACCTGGGCAAGGCGCGGATCGGCGGGACGGCGGCGCGTCCGACCGTCGACCTGAACGACGGCAACGTCATGACGATCCCGGACGAGGCACTCGCTCGCTACCCGGAGGTCGCGGCCCGGATCGGCCAGGACGTCGCGGTCGGGATGAGGCCCGAGCACTTCGTGCAGCAGCCGTTGTCGGAGCACGCCGCCTGGCGCGACCGGGTGGTCGTACTGGTCGAGATGCTCGGAGCCGAGATGCTCGTGCACTTCGAGACGCAGCTGCCGGCCGTGCTCACCGAGGAGCTGCGCGAGGCCCTCGACGACGACGACGCCTTCAGCGCCAAGGAGCGGGAGGCGGCCGCCGGGGCGCATCGGTTCGTGGCCCGCTTCGAGCCCGGTTCCCCCCCGAAGGTGGGGGAGCGGGTGGCCATCGGCTTCAAGGCCGACAGGTTGCACTTCTTCGACCTCGAGACCGGAGAGGCCCTCAACAAGAGGGTCCGGTAGGTCCACCACCACCCCCCACCGGGCCGAGGGCCCCGGCGGCGCGTGCCGCCGGGGCCCTCGGCCCGACTTCTCAGTCGCGGGGCCCGAGCGTGTCCTCGACGATGGCGGTGAACTCGTCCACGTCGAGGATGGTCCGCTTGGCCAGCGCCGCGGCCTTGACCTGGCGGAGGATCTCCAGCTTCTGGTCCTCGTCGGCCTCCCGGCCGATCAGCGCCAGGTGCTCGGCGACGTTGTCCACGCCGCTGCCCTTGCCCAGCACGATCCGGGGAAGCTCCTGGCCCACCATGCGCGGATCGAAGGGAACGCACTCGGTGAGTGCCTCGTCTCGCACGTTGCGGACCCAGGTGGCGATGATGCCGGACTCGACCTCGAACAGGGTGTCGCCGACGATCGCCCGGTTGGGTGCCTGGGTGACCCCGGTGATGCCGGCGACCAGGCCCGCCAGTGCCTTGAGCTTGACGGTGTCGATGCCGGCGTCCCGGTCGTAGAGCGTCCGCAGCGCCATCACGGTCTCCTCCATCGGCACGTTGCCTGCGCGCTCGCCGATGCCGGTGATCGTGGTCTGGATGGTCGAGGCGCCGTGGGCCACGGCGATCAGGCTGTTGGCGATGCCCAGGCCGAAGTCCATGTGGAAGTGCGTCTCGAGTGGGACGTCGAAGCGCTCCCGGCTCACCCGGACGAAGCGTTCGACCGCGTGCGGCGCCAGGACGCCCATGGTGTCGACCAGGACCAACGAGTCCATGTGCCCGTCCTTGGCCACCGCCCCGATCAGGTTGAGGTAGTCGTCGATCCCGGCACGGGTGGCATCGATGGGGAAGAAGGACACGAGCAGCCCGTGCTCGTGGGCGTAGGCAGTGGCCTCCACCGAGAGCTCGATGGCCCGCTCGACGCTCCAGCGGTAGCCGAGCTCGATGAGGTGCCGGCTCGAGGGAACCTCCATGACCACGCCCTTGACGCCGCAGTCCACGGCGCGCTTCACGTCGTCGACCATGCAGCGGGAGAACGCGTAGATCGTCGCTCGGCAGGCCGAGCGCGGCGATCCGCCGGACCGCCTCGAGATCTGCGGCGAGACCACCGGCAGGCCGGCTTCGATCCGCTGGACCCCGGCATCGGCCAGCCCCTCCGCGATCCGGACCTTGTCGTCCGCCGTGAGGTCGACCCCGGCCTGTTGCTCGCCGTCGCGCAGCGTCACGTCGTGGATGACGACGTCATCGGCCGGACGGAAGCCGGCGGTGACCTCCTCGTCGAAGTTCCACGGAGAGGTGTACCAGCGGTCGGTCTTCCAAGGTGTGGCAGTCATGGCGTCCTCTGAGTCTCGATGGATTATGCCTTGTAGATCCTACATGATGTATGTAATGTGATCGAGACCGAGTTGGACAGACAGAGCGGAGACGGTCATGGCTGGTCAGAAGGTCGTGGTGACCGACCAGGTGTTCCCGGACGTGGACCTGGAGCGAGCAGCTCTCGCCGAGCTCGGGATCGAACTGGTGGTCGCCGACGGCACGCGGGGCGGTGCCCTCGCCGAGGCCAGGGACGCCGACGGCCTGCTGAACACCTACCTGCCGCTGGACGCCGACTTCTTCGCCGGGCTCGAGCGCTGCCGAGTCGTGGCGCGTTACGGCATCGGCGTCGACAATGTGGACCTCGGTGCGGCCCGTGACCGCGGTATCGCGGTGACGAACGTGCCCGACTACTGCCTCGAGGAGGTGGCGACCCACGCCTTCGCCCTGATCCTGGCGTCGGTGCGCAAGCTCCCCGAGTCGAGCCGGCTGGTGGAGCAGGGGGAGTGGGGGGTCGCTGCGATCAGACCCGTCGCCCGGTTCTCCGAGCTGACCGTCGGGCTGCTCGGGTACGGCCGGATCGCCCGCCACCTCGCGACCCTGCTCCGACCCACCGGGGCACGAGTGATCTGCCACGACCCGTTCGTGGGCGACACCGGCGACGCGACCGAGGCCGTGGGCTTCGAGGAGCTTCTCTCGCGCTCGGACGTGCTCTCCCTGCACGCCCCGTTGACCGAGGACACCCGCGGGGTCATCGACGCGGCCGCACTGGCCCTGCTGCCGGACGGCGCCTGCGTCGTGAACACCTCCCGGGGCCCGCTCGTCCGCATGGACGACCTCCTCCCCGAGCTGTGGTCGGGCCGGTTGCGGGCCGGCCTCGACGTCTTCGAGACCGAGCCTCCGGACCGGACGGTCCAGGGGGGCGTGCCCGGCCTGATCTCGACGCCCCACACGGCCTACTACAGCGAGGCATCACTCCAGGAGTCCCAGCGCAAGGCCGTCACCCAGGTGATCAAGGTCTTGGGTGGGCAGTCACCCGACTACCGCGTCAACGGTTGAGTGCGACGCGCACACAGAGAGGATCGAACCTTGAAGGAAGCATTCGGTGTAGCAAGCGTCGACTGGAAGGAAGGCATCAACTGGGCCGCCGTCCGTGAGTGGCGGCTCCGCCGTGCCCGGGAGGCGATGCGCCGGCATGGTCTCGGCGCCATGCTCCTCATGTTCGACGAGAACATGCGCTACGTGTCACTCGGCACGCTCACGCCCGGCTGGAACCGCCTCAAGCCCGGCCTGCGCTACGCGTGCTGTGCGAGCGGCAAGGCACCGATCTGTTCGAGCAGGGTGACATCGGCTTCCAGCACCTGAGCGGCACATCGCCGTGGATCCCGAAGGAGAACATCCGCTACTCCTACTCCTGGATCAAGGGCGCGGCCGGCCCGGCCTCGGAGCAGCAGGTGAACAAGTTCACCACGGTCGCTCCTCAGCGATGAGGAAGCGCGGCGTCGTCGGCCAGAAGCTCGGCGTGCGACTTCATCGACATCAACATGATCCGCGTCTTCAAGGTGCAGGACATCAACTGGACCGACGGCATGACGCCGATGATGGAGGCCCGCGCCGTCAAGAACGTCGACGAGCAGGAGTGCGTCCGCATCGTCGGCGCGATCGGCGACACCGACGCACTGGGAGTTCATGAAGTTCCTGCGCCCGGGCATGACCGAGAACCAGGTGACCGCGCATCGGGTTCGAGTAGCTCTACAACATCCCCGGCATGGAGGACGTCGAGGACGTCATCGTCTCGTCCGGTCCCGAACACCTGGCCGAACTGGCGCAACTTCTCCGACCGCATCATCCAGCCCGGCGACATGGTGTTCATGGACCTCGCGGCGCTGACGTGGAACGGCTACAAGTCGTGCGTACTACCGCACCTACTGCGTCGGGAGGCAAGCCGACCAAGGAGCAGAAGGAGTACTACGACCTGGCCCACGGGTGGCTCTGCGACTCGATCGATGCGGTCGAAGGCCGGCGCCACGACGCGCTGACATCGCCTGCAAGTGGCCGTCGGCGAAGGAGGTCTGGGGCTACGAGGACGAGGACCAGGCCGCCGCCAACCTCTGGGGCCACGGTCTCGGACTGGCGCAGTACGACCAGCCGGTCATCTCGCGCATCTGGTCGCTCGACTATCCCGATCGAGATCGAGGAGGGCATGGTCTTCGCACTCGAGACGCAGCACGGGAAGGTCCACGAGTTCGGCGTGCGCTCGAGGAGATGCTGATCGTGACCGATTCGGGAGCCGAGCTCGTCTCGACGTTCAAGTCCCATGAGATCGTCGTCGTCGACTGAGCAGGTCGCCCTCATGCTCGACCTCGTCGACCCGCGCTGCGCGAGGGTCGAGGTGGCGGGTGGGAAGGGGGCCGGCCTGAGCAGGGCGAAGGCGGCCGGGCTGCCGGTCCTGGCGGGAGTCGTGCTGCCCCCCTCCGCCGTCGTGACCTCGTTGCGGGCCGGCGCCGCCGCGCTCCGGTCATCGGGGAGCGGAGGCGCCCGGCGGGCGGTGATGGCGCAGGGGTTGCCGGAGGAGCTGCGCGTCGAGCTGCGCGACGCGGTCGTGAAGCTCGGTGGTGACGTGATCGTCCGCTCCTCGGCCAACGTGGAGAGCAGCGGGGAGTGGTCGGGTGCCTTCAGCTCCTTCGACGAGATCGGGGTCGAGGACGTGGACGTCGCGGTCAGGGGCTGCCTGGCGTCGGCCTTCGGCGTGGAGGTCGTCGAGCGCGACGACCACGTCGGTCATGGCGCCGACGGACTGAGCATGGCGGTGCTGATCCAGCCCCGCGTCGAGCCGAGCGTCGCCGGGCTGGCCCGCGCCGGCCGGGCCGGGGGCACCGTCATCGAGTCGGTGGTCGGATCGCCCGCAGCGCTCATGGCCGGCTGGACCGCCGGTCAGCGGACCACGGTGGACCAGGACGGCACCGTGCATGCCGTCGACGATCCCGTCCTGTCGGCGGAGCAGGCGACCGCCGTGGCGGACCTGCTGGCTCAGGTCGTCCGGGTGCTGGGGCACGCCGTCATCGAGTGGGCCGTCGTCGACGGTCAGCTGGTGCTGCTGCAGAGCACGTCTGCCCCCGTGCCCAGCGCGGAGCGTCCCGAGCGCTTCCGTGCCGGTCTGACCGGGCTCGACCACCCGCGCGCCGACTCGGTGGTCCGGCTCGCCGTCGCCTTCCCCGGCGGGTTGAGCGAGGAGCTGGTCCTGCCCTGGGCGCTGGCACTCCCGGATCCCGGCATCCTCGACCTGGGTGCTCCCACAGGAGCAACTGATCTCGACCTCGCCTGGGCCCGGTCCGAGGCCCTGGCCCTGACGCAGATGGCCTGGGGTGGTGAGGGG
Organism: uncultured Actinomycetota bacterium; assembly: GCA_963754025.1. Taxonomy (GTDB): domain Bacteria; phylum Actinomycetota; class Actinomycetes; order Propionibacteriales; family Nocardioidaceae; genus Nocardioides. The sequence continues at coordinate 131,761 of CAVWEC010000001.1, forward strand.
CGTGACGTCCTGGAGCGCTGCCGGGACGTGATGCGTGGGTTGCGGAGCGACGACCCGGCTCCGGCGTTGCGGACGCTGGACGACCTCGACAGCCCCGATCCCGAACGGGCTCACGGCTTGCTGGTCCACCTCCTGCGCGCCGGACGGGGCATGACCCAGCGTGGCCGGTTGCGACGTCCGGAGGAGATCTTCGGGTGCGAGACCCACGAGGTGCTGCACGACCTCGGGCAGCTGCGTCAGTCCTGGGCCGGTGCCCGCCGCTGGGAGCCGTTCCTGGCCGGGGTGGGCGAGACCCGGGGCACCGCCTACGAGGGGATGTCCGCATCCGGGGGTGTCGGCGCCGGCCACGTGCTGGCCGTGCGCTCGGTCACTGACCTCCCGGCCACCCGACCCCCACGATCGGTCATCGTGGCGCCCTTCCCGGTGCCGGGCCTGGCCTCGATGCTCTGGGACGCGGCCGCCCTGGTCACCGTCGGCGGCTCTGCCGGCGCGCACCTCGTCGAGGTCGCCCGGTCCCTGGGGGTGCCCGCCGTGGTCGGCTGCGAGGAGCTTCCGCTGGTGCCCGGGGTGGGGGACATGCTGGCCGTCGTCGACGGCGATGTCGGTCGGGTCTCCCTGCATCCCGTCGGTCCGCGGCTCCTGCCGACGGGTGGCGCCTGAGCCGGAGGCGCTCGCGGGCGGCGGGTCTCAGCAGGTCGCCGGGACCTCGAAGACCGTCCGGACCGCCCGGTGGTCGCTGACTGCGCTGAGCAGGACCTCGGAGCGCAGCGGCACCGCCCGGTCGTCGGAGAGCAGGTAGTCGATCCGCTTGCGGGGTGCGCGGGCCGGGACGGTGAACCCGTCGCCGCGGCCCACCACACCCCAGCCGTCGACGATCCGCGCGCGTTCCAGCACCCGCAGGGCGACGCCGCCGGGCGACGCGTTGAGGTCGCCGCCCAGCACGAACGGCCGGCTCGACCGGGTGACGGCACGCGCCACCGCGCGGGCCTGCGCACGGCGCGCGGCGGGAGAGGAGTTCTCGAAGTGGGTGGCGAAGACGTCCACGAGGACGCCGTCGACGTCGACGGTCACGCGCAGCAACCCCCGCGGGATGGTGCCCTCGACGAACGGCAGCCGCTTGTTGCTCGACCGCACCACCGGCAGCGCCGACAGCACCGCGTTGCCCGACCAGCCGCCGCCGTACCTCCGGTTCGGTCCGTACGTCGCCCGCATCCCCGTGAGCGCACCGAGGACCTTCGCCTGGGCGACACCGCCACTGCGGCCGCGGCCGCGGTCGACCTCGTTGAGCACCACCACGTCCGGGTCCCACGCCCGGATCTCCCGGGCGATCCGCGCCAGCCCTGGCTCGCCGGTGGATGTCTTGCCGAAGTGGATGTTGAACGTCGTCGCCGTGAGGCGCACCCCGCCGGGGCAGGGCGAGAGGGTGCCGCCGGTTTCGGTCGGCTGAGGTGAGGGCCGGTCGGCGGAGGGGAGGGGGTCGAGGTCGGGCCACGTCGAGGTCACCGGGACCGGGCGGGCGGCGGCGAGGGCCACCAGCGCCACCAGGAGCACCAGGCCCACAACGAGCACGGCCACCGGACCGCGGCGCATCAGCCGACCAGCTCCGTGGGTCGCAGCTGGTCCTCGATCTGCCGCGGGCGTCCGACGTAGGGGACCAACGCGAGCATGGGGGCGACGAGGGCCAGCATCAGCAGAAGTGGGCCGGTCCAGCCACCGGTCGCGTCGTACAACAACCCGACCGCGAACGGCCCCAGGGCCGCCAGCAGGTAGCCCGCGGACTGGGTGAAGCCGGACAGTGCGGCCGTGCCGGCAGCCGTGCGTGCGCGCAGCCCGATCAGGGTCAGCAGCAGCGGGAAGATCGTGTTGCCGACACCCACGAGCACTGCCCACAGAGGCGCGAGGGAGTAAGGAGCGACGATCAGGCCGACGTAGGCGACGGGGAAGCAGACGATGACTCCCGTGAGCAGGCTGCGATGATCGCGTCGGCGGCCGGCCAGCGCGGGGAGCCACAGGGACAGCGGGATCCCAACCCCCGCGAGCAGGCCCACGAGCAGCCCCGCGGTGGCGGGGGAGTACCCCGCGTCCCGCCACAGCTGGGCGAACCAGCCGAAGCTCACGTAGGCGTGCATGGACTGCACCCCGAAGAGCAGTGCCATGGCCACGCCGAGCTTCGTGCGCGCCACGTCGAGGACCCGGACGTCGCGGCTTGCCGGCTCGGCGTGGCGGTCGTGCGCGATCAGCAGCAGCCAGGGCAGCGCGGCGACCAGGGCCAGCACTGCCCACGAGCCCAGCCCCACCCGCCAGGAACCGGTGGCCTCGGAGATCGGCACGGTGAAGGTCAGCGCGCCGGTCAACCCGATGGCGAGTGCTGTCGTGTAGAGCGCCGTGACGAAGCCGATCCGGTCCGGGAAGTGCAGCTTCACCAGGGACGGCAGCAGCACGTTGGCAGTGGCCATCCCCGCCAGCGACAGCATGGAGAAGAACAGGAAGCCGGCCTCGCCCATGGCGCCGGCGCGCAGGGCCAGCCCGATCACGACGAACGCGAGCGAGATCAGCATCGTGCGGTGCAGCCCCGTGACCCGCGCGAGCCACGGCGCCAGCACCCCCACGACAGCGAACGCGAGCACGGGCAGCGCCGTCAGCAGCCCGGCAGACGTGGACGAGAAGCCGAGCGCTGCCGTCACCTCCTCGAGCACCGGCCCCACGCTCACTGCGGCCGGCCGGAGGTTGACCGCCACGACCAGCAGGCCGACCAGGACGAGCAACCGACCCCGGGTGCGGGACGTCGTGGAGGAGGAGGTCATGGTGCGTGCAGGATAGGCGTCGTGCGCCACGTTCCCGACATCGAGCGTCGCTCGAGGCTCGTACGCCGCCACGCGCTCGGACCGCACCGCGTGACCGACCCGGTGACGGCCGCCGAGGCGGTCGTCTGTCTCCACGCCACCGAGCCGGCGAGCGTCTACCTCTCCGTCGCCGCGCGCACCGACGGGGTCGGGGTCGAGGACGTCGACCGGGCCCTCTACGACGACCGCAGCCTGGTCAAGCAGCTGGCGATGCGCCGCACCCTGTTCGCCTTCCCCCGCGAGCTGTTGCCCGCGGCCTGGGGAAGCGCGAGCGCCCGGGTCGCCGGGCAGGAGAAGCGGCGGATCGCCAAGGACGCCGTCGGCAGCGGCCTCACCACTGACGGCGAGGCCTGGCTCGACGTGGCGCGCGCCGAGGTGCTCGCCCTCCTCGAGGAGCGTGGGCAGCTCGGGGCCCAGCAGATCCGGCAGGGGGTTCCGATGCTCGACGCCAAGGTCGGCACGTCGCCGAACCCCGGCGCGAAGTGGGGAGGCCCCGTCCAGGTCGCGCCCCGCGTGCTCACCTGGCTCGGCGCGCGGGCCGACCTCGTGCGCGGCACCAACGGCGGCCACTGGCGCACCTCCCGCCCGCAGTGGACCCTGATGCGACCGTGGCTGGGGGAGGAGCCGCTGGCCCTCGCGGAGGCCGCGGGGTACGCCGAGCTCGTGCGGCGCTGGCTGGCCCGTTTCGGCCCCGGGACCGAGGCCGACCTGGTGTGGTGGCTGGGCGCGACCAAGGCCGCCGTACGCCGCGCGCTCGCCGACGTGGGCGCGGTCGAGGTGGTGCTCGACGGTGACGCCAGCGGCTGGCTGCTGCCCGACGACCTCGAGCCGGAGGAGCCGGTCGACCCGGCAGGGCTGCTGCTGCCGGTGCTGGACCCGACGACGATGGGGTGGAAGGAGCGCGACTTCTACCTCGACCCCGCGCTGACGCCGTACCTCTTCGACAGCAACGGGAACGGCGGCACCACCGCCTGGTGGGACGGCCGGGTCGTCGGGGCCTGGGTGCAGGACGACGCCGGACGTGTCGAGGTGCTGCTGCGCGACGACCCCGGCCCCGACGCCAGGCGTGCCCTGGACGCGGAGGCGGCCCGCCTCACCGACTGGCTCGACGGCCAGGTCGTCTCCACCGTCTACAAGTCGCGGCTGATGAAGGGGGAGCCGCTGCCGTGACGGGTTACGCCTCATCTTTGTGCGTTGCACGAACATGAGGCACGACGATGCTCGCCCGCCGCTCCGGCCCTCACTACGTTCCGAAGCACTCAGCGACCGCTGGGACCCCCACGGAGAGTCTCGGAGACACCCATGTCCACGTTCTCGTCATCCCCGCGCGCACCACGCCGCGGCCGGGCCGTCACCGCGGCCGGCGCCGTGCTCGGTGCCGTCAGCCTCGGCTTCGCCCCGCTCACCCTCACCGCTGCGGAGGCCGCCCCCGCGCACGACCGCCCGGCACCCGTCATCGGCGCCGACCGCGCCACCGCGATCGACGGTCGCTACATCGTCGTCATGGAGGGCCGGGCGTCGAGGTCCGAGGGCCGCGCCGCTGCCAGCGACGCCCGCGGCCTCGGCGCGCGCAACGTGCAGCGATTCACCAGCGCCCTGTCGGGATTCAGCGCCAAGCTCCCCGACCGCGCTGTGGAGCAGCTGCGCGCCAACCCCGACGTCGCCTTCATCGAGGCCGACCAGCGGGTCTCCATCGACGCCACCCAGTCGCCCGCGACCTGGGGCCTCGACCGGATCGACCAGCGCAACCTGCCGCTGAACAACGCCTACACCTACACGCCCACCGGCTCGGGGGTGACGGCCTACGTCGTCGACACCGGCGTGCTGGCGAGGCACAACGAGTTCGGCGGCCGGGTCGGCTCCGGCTACACCGCGATCAACGACGGCCGCGGCACCACCGACTGCAACGGGCACGGCACCCACGTCGCCGGCACCATCGGCGGCACGACGTACGGCGTGGCCAAGCAGGTCACCGTCAAGCCGGTCCGGGTGCTCGACTGCAACGGCTCCGGCTCGACCTCCGGCGTCATCGCCGGTGTCGACTGGGTGACCTCCAACCACGCGGCCGGCACCCCGGCCGTCGCCAACATGAGCCTGGGCGGCGGCGTCTCCTCCGCCCTCGACGCGGCGGTCAACAACTCCATCGCCGACGGCGTCACCTACGCCGTGGCCGCAGGCAACGAGAACACCAACGCGTGCAACGGCTCGCCGTCGCGGGTCGCCTCGGCGATCACCGTCGGCTCGACCACCAGCACCGACGCCCGCTCGAGCTTCTCCAACTACGGCACCTGCCTCGACCTGTTCGCCCCGGGCTCGAGCATCACCTCGGCCTGGCACACCTCCAGCTCGGCCACCAACACCATCTCGGGCACGTCCATGGCCACGCCGCACGTCGCGGGTGTCGCAGCGCTCTACCTCCAGGGTTCCCCGACCGCGTCGCCGACCACCGTCGCCAACGCGATCACCTCCACCGCGACGACCGGTGTCGTCTCGGGTGCCCAGACGGGATCGCCCAACCGGCTGCTCTACTCGCCGCTCACCGGCGGCACCACGCCGCCGCCCACCGGAGGCAACCTGCTGAGCAACCCCGGCTTCGAGTCCGGCGCCACCGGCTGGAGCGCCACCGCCGGCGTCATCACCAGCAGCTCCGGCGCCCCGGCCCGCACCGGCTCGTGGAAGGGCTGGCTCAACGGCTACGGCACCAGCCACACCGACACGCTCTCCCAGTCGGTCGCCATCCCCTCGGGCGGCAGCGCCACGCTGTCGTTCTGGCTCTACATCAGCAGCTCGGAGACCACGTCGAGCACGGCCTACGACACGCTCCGGGTCCAGGTCGTGTCGGGCGGCACCACCACGACGCTCGGCACCTACTCCAACCTCAACAAGGGTCCGTCCTACGTGCAGCGCTCCTTCAACCTCTCGGCGTACGCCGGGCAGACCGTGACGCTGAAGTTCACGGGAACCGAGGACAGCAGCCTCGGCACCAGCTTCGTCATCGACGACACCTCGATCACGACCGGCTGACGCCTCGCACGACCCGGTGCCCGGGCCGCTCCGGCGGTCCGGGCACCGCTGCGCCCGGACCCGGGACGGGCAGGACGTGCAGGTTCGTGCGTTGCACGAACCTGCAGCCGAGCGGGGGTCGTCCCGGCCCCGGGACCGTGGTTACGTCGGGGCACCCGCTCCGGTGGGTCCACAGCACGATCACTCTCGGGAGGAACTGCATGTCCAGCATCATCACTCGGTCGCGGCGACGCGGCATCGCCACTCGGACGGCGCTCGGATCGGCCGCCGTCCTCGCGCTCGGCGCACTCACCGCCACCACGGCCGGCAGCGCGGGCGCCGCTCCGGCCCCCGCCCCGGTCGACCACCGGGCACCCGTGCTCGGGGCAGACAAGGCCGGTGCCGTCGACGGCAGCTGGATCGTCGTCCTCGAGCAGGGCGCCACCCGGGCCGACACGACCGACTCGGTGAAGCAGGCCAAGGCCGACGGCGCCACCGACGTCGACCGCTACACCGCCGCGCTCACAGGCTTCTCGGCGCAGATGTCCGACGCCGCGGTCGAGGAGCTGCGCCGCGACCCCGACGTCGCCTACATCGAGGCCGACCAGCGGGTCGCGATCGACGCCACCCAGTCGCCCGCGACGTGGGGCCTCGACCGGATCGACCAACGGAACCTGCCGCTGACCAACTCCTACACCTACAACCGCACCGGCTCCGGGGTCCGCGCCTACGTCATCGACACCGGCGTGCTCGCCTCGCACAGCCAGTTCGGCGGCCGCGTCGTCGCCGGCGCCACCGCGATCAACGACGGCCGCGGCAGCAGCGACTGCAACGGGCACGGCACCCACGTCGCCGGCACCATCGGCGGCTCGACGTACGGCGTCGCCAAGTCGGTGACGATCGTCCCGGTGCGCGTGCTCGACTGCAACGGTTCCGGCTCCACCTCCGGCGTCATCGCCGGTGTCGACTGGGTGACCTCCAACCACACGGCGGGCACCCCGGCAGTGGCGAACATGAGCCTCGGAGGCGGGGTCTCCACCACGCTCGACAACGCGGTGGCCAGCTCGATCAACGACGGTGTGACCTACGCCGTGGCCGCGGGCAACGACAACGCCAACGCGTGCAACGGCTCGCCCGCCCGCGTCTCCGCGGCGATCACGGTCGGCTCGACCACGAGCACCGACGCCCGCTCGAGCTTCTCCAACTACGGCTCGTGCGTGGACCTGTTCGCGCCCGGCTCGAGCATCACCTCGGCCTGGCACACCTCCAGCACCGCGACCAACACGATCTCGGGCACGTCCATGGCCACCCCGCACGTGGCCGGTGTCGCCGCCCTCTACCTCCAGGGCAGCCCGAGCGCCTCGCCCAGCACGGTGGGCAACGCCATCATCGGCGGCTCGACGACCGGCAAGGTCACCAACCCGGGCACCGGGTCGCCCAACCGGCTGCTCTACTCGCTGATCGGCTGAGACCCGCTCGATGTGGACGCACCCGGGCAGGGTCCTACCCTGTCCGGGTGCGTGAGCAGCCCGAACAGCAAGCACCGCCCGTCCAGCGGATCCGGATCCGCTACGCCAAGCGCGGCCGGTTGCGCTTCACCTCCCACCGCGACTTCTCGCGTGCCTTCGAACGGGCCCTGGTCCGGGCCCGCGTCCCGATGGCCTACTCCTCGGGCTTCAACCCCCACCCGCGGATCTCCTACGCCGGGGCCGCGCCGACCGGCTCGGCCAGCGAGGCCGAGTACCTCGAGATCGGCCTCGCCACCCGGCTCGACCCCGAGACCCTGGGTCGCGAGATCGACGCCGTGCTGCCCGACGGGCTCGACGTCGTCGCGGTCGCCGAGTCGCCCGGCGGGGCCCTCGCCGACCTGCTCACGGCCAGTCGCTGGCGCATCGACACCGACGCGCCCCCCGACGACCTCGCCGCCGCCGTCACGGCCTTCCTCGCCGCCGAGGAGGTGACGGTCGAGCGGATGACCAAGAAGGGGCTGCGCGCCTTCGACGCGCGCGCCGCGGCCGTGGCGCTCACCGCCGACGGAACGGGTCTCGACCTGCTGCTGCGCCACACCGTGCCGGCGGTCCGGCCCGACGACGTGCTCTCCGCCCTGCGCTCCGTCCACCCGCTGGAGACCGGGCCGGCCCCGCTGCTGACGCGGGTCGAGCAGGGCGTGCTCGACGACGACGCGGGCGTCGTACGGCCGCCGTTCGCCTGAGCGCCGCCGGCCCGGCTCGCCGACCATCCGGCCGATCAGGATGTGGTGTGCGATACTCGCCGTGGTCGACCGCAGGGCCGACCCGACGACGTTCTCGCCGGTGCACCCGTTGCAGCGGCACGACGAGCGCCCGTCGTCGCAAGACCGCGACGCGGCCGGTGGAGTGGGTGACAGACCTCCGCCACGAGGCCCGGCGACCGCGGTGGGCGGCGTCAGGTGTCTGGTCGACGCACCTCGCGGAGGGGGTCGTCGCCACACGAAGGCTTTGCGGCCACGTGCGGCAGGGCACCACCCGCCGCCCGGAGGTCGCCGACAAGTCCGGCGCCCCGGCGCCGGGTAGAGGGAGCAGCTGATGCTCGAGGACACCCCCACCAACCAGGAACCCGGCAACCAGGGATCCACCGGGAGCGAGTCCGCCCCCGCTGAGACGCCCGCCGCCGAGGCGCCGGCCAAGAAGGCTGCCAAGAGGGCGCCGGCGAAGAAGACCGCCGCCAAGCGGACCAGCAGCCGCTCGACGAGCGCCACGAAGGTGGCCGCCCCCGACGAGGCGCCCGCCGATACGACCACTGGCACGACCACCGGCGCGACCACCGACGAGGCACCCGCAGCCGAGGTGCCGGCGAAGAAGGCTGCCAAGAGGGCGCCGGCGAAGAAGACCGCCGCCAAGAAGGCGCCCGCGAAGAAGTCGACCGCCACGCAGCCGGTGGCGCCCGAGGCGGAGCCGGAGGTCGCCGCAGCCACCGGTGACGGTGGCGCCGCCCAGGTGCCGCTGTTCCAGGCGCCCGAGGTCCCGGCCGCCCCGGCGAAGAAGGCCACTGCCAAGAAGGCCGCCGCCAAGAAGACGACGGCGAAGAAGCCCGCCGCGAAGAAGAGCGACGACACGGTGGCCGAGACCGAGGACGCCCACTCCGGGAGGCCGGAGGAGAAGCCCGCCGCGGCGGAGTCCGAGCAGGACACCGGGACCGCGAGCGAGGACGAGTCGGGCCAGTCCGGCGACGAGAGCTCCGACCAGCAGGGCGAGGGCGGCTCGTCGGGCCGCCGGCGTCGCCGCCGCGGTGGTCGTCGCCGCCGCAAGTCCGGCGGGGGCAGCGAGGACTCCGCGGAGCAGAGCGACGACGCGGCCTCCGACCAGCAGGCCGGGGACGCCGACGCTCAGCCCGACCAGCAGGCCGACGCCCCAGCCGGCAACGACGACGACGGCGACAGCGACCAGCAGGGCGAGGGCGGCTCGTCCTCCTCGCGCCGGCGGCGTCGCCGCCGCCGTTCCGGCGAGGACTCCGGCGACGGTGGTGACGACCCGCGCAACACCACCACCCGGGTGCGCCAGCAGCGCTCGGCCGAGGACCAGATCCAGTCGGTCACCGGCTCGACCCGCCTCGAGGCCAAGAAGCAGCGTCGTCGCGAGGGCCGCGAGGCCGGCCGCCGCCGCGCCCCCATCGTCAGCGAGGCCGAGTTCCTGGCCCGCCGCGAGTCGGTCGACCGCGTCATGGCGATCCGCCAGCGTCAGGACCTCACCCAGATCGCCGTGCTCGAGGACAAGGTGCTCGTCGAGCACTACGTCGCCCGCGAGTCGCAGACCTCGCTGATCGGCAACGTCTACCTCGGCCGCGTGCAGAACGTGCTGCCCTCCATGGAGGCGGCGTTCATCGACATCGGCAAGGGCCGCAACGCCGTGCTCTACGCCGGCGAGGTCAACTGGTCGGCCCTCGGCCACCAGGACGGCCAGCCCCGCAAGATCGAGTCGGTGCTCTCCTCCGGCCAGACCGTCCTGGTGCAGGTCACCAAGGACCCGGTCGGCCACAAGGGCGCCCGGCTGACCAGCCAGATCAGCCTCGCCGGCCGGTTCCTGGTCTACGTTCCCGACGGCACCAACTCCGGCATCTCCCGCAAGCTGCCCGACACCGAGCGCAACCGGCTCAAGACGCTGCTCAAGGAGATCGTCCCCGACGGCGCGGGTGTCATCGTCCGCACCGCCGCCGAGGGCGCCAGCGAGGAGGAGCTGACCCGCGACGTCGAGCGGCTCAAGGCCCGCTGGGAGGACATCGAGAAGGGCGCCAAGAAGGGCAGCGGTGGAGCCCAGATGCTCTACGGCGAGCCCGACCTGATGCTCAAGGTCGTGCGCGACCTCTTCACCGAGGACTTCTCCCGGCTCGTCGTGCAGGGCGACGAGGCATGGGAGACGGTGAAGTCCTACGTCGACCACCTTGCGCCCGACCTGTCGGAGCGGCTCGAGCAGCACTCGTCGGAGCACGACGGTGCTGCCACCGACCTCTTCGCCACCTGGCGCATCGATGAGCAGATCCACAAGGGGCTCGACCGCAAGGTCTGGCTGCCCTCGGGTGGCTCGCTGGTCATCGACCGCACCGAGGCGATGACCGTCGTCGACGTCAACACCGGCAAGTTCACCGGGTCGGGCGGCAACCTCGAGGAGACCGTCACCAAGAACAACCTGGAGGCGGCCGAGGAGATCGTGCGTCAGCTCCGGCTGCGCGACATCGGCGGCATCATCGTCGTCGACTTCATCGACATGGTGCTGGAGTCCAACCGCGACCTCGTGCTGCGCCGGCTGGTCGAGTGCCTGGGCCGCGACCGCACCAAGCACCAGGTCGCCGAGGTCACCTCGCTGGGCCTGGTGCAGATGACGCGCAAGCGGATCGGCACCGGCCTGCTCGAGGCCTTCTCCGAGACCTGCGACCACTGCCACGGCCGTGGCGTCGTCATCGCCGACGCGCCGGTGGAGCCGAAGCGGGAGCAGGAGCCCAAGCGTGCGCGTCGCGCCCGCGGCGGCAAGGGACGCGACCAGTCGGACGGCCAGCCCTACGGTCAGGAGGGCAACCGGCAGTCCAGGCCGGACGACGCCCACGACAAGTCGCCCTCGCCCAAGGACGTGGCCGCGATGTCCCGCCCGCACCCCGAGTCCGAGGAGAAGCCGGCGGAGCCGGTGGCGGACGAGCCTGCCGAGGCCGAGGTCGACACGTCGGCCGAGCCCCAGCGTGAGACCCAGCGCGAGAGCAGGCGGAAGACCCAGCGGGAAAGCCAGCGGGGGCCGGAGACCGAGGTCACCCCGGAACCGGTCGAGCCCGCGGCTGTCGAGCCCGCGCCCGCGCCCGAGCCCGAGCCCGAGCCCGCGCCGCCGGCGGCGCCCAAGGTCGTGACCCGGACCCGTCGCCGCAGCGCCAGCCGCCCCGCTGGTCCGCCCGCCGCCACCGAGACCTCAGCGGCGGCGACCCCTTCGCAGGACGACTCCAGCGCCTCGGGCGTGGTGGGTCTGCCGCCGGCCGACGGCGTGGTGGAGCCCGGCACGGCGGACGCCGAGTCGGGGACGAAGCCGACCGTCGAGCACGTCCCGGTCAAGAAGCGCGGCAGCGCCCGCAAGCGCTGAGCCGGGGCCGGCCAGGAGGCCGGGTCGCCCCGAATTGCTGCAGGCCATGAGCGTCCGTACTATTGACCCTCGGTGCGTGATGCGTGCCTTCCCTGCTCGGCACCCCGGACCACACCGGGTTCGCGGAGTGCCGCAGGTGCGACGAAGCCAGACTCATGACGAGAATCATGCCCAGAATCATGCACAGCCCAGTTCAGACGTGAAGGAGACCGCGGTGTACGCGATCGTGCGCGCAGGCGCCACCCAGCAGAAGGTCGTCGTCGGCGACGTCATCGAGATCGACAAGGTCTCGACGGCCGTCGGCGAGACGTTGACCCTGCCGGTGGTCATGGCCGTCGACGGCGAGACGGTCACCTCCGACGTCAAGACGCTGGACAAGGCGTCCGTGACCGTCGAGGTCCTCGGTGCCACCAAGGGCCCCAAGATCGTGATCCAGAAGTACAAGAACAAGACCGGTTACAAGAAGCGCCAGGGTCACCGCCAGAAGTACACCCAGGTCAAGGTCACCGACATCTCCCTCTGAGCCCCTCCGGGACCAGCTCCGAGTCACCAGCGAAGGACTACTGCTATGGCACACAAGAAGGGCGCGGCCTCGACCAAGAACGGTCGGGACTCCAACTCCCAGCGCCTCGGCGTCAAGCGCTTCGGCGGCCAGGCCGTCAACGCCGGCGAGATCCTCGTCCGCCAGCGCGGCACCCACTTCCACCCGGGCAGCGGCGTCGGCCGCGGCGGTGACGACACGCTCTTCGCCCTCGTCGGCGGTGCCGTCGAGTTCGGCACCAAGCGCGGCCGCAAGGTCGTCAACGTCGTTCCCGGCGAGTGACCTGACGTCACTCCTGCAGACCATCGAAGGGCGTCCCGTTGCCGGGGCGCCCTTCGGCATTTGAACCGCACCCGACCCCCGAACCGAGGTACCCACCATGGCCATCCCGACCTTCGTCGACCGGGTGACGTTGCACGTCGCCGCCGGTCGTGGCGGGAACGGCGTCGCGTCGGTCCACCGCGAGAAGTTCAAGCCGCTCGGTGGGCCCGACGGCGGCAACGGCGGCCCGGGTGGCTCGGTGATCCTGCGGGTCCAGAACGACGTCACCACGCTGCTCGACTACCACCACAGCCCCAGGCGACGCGCCGAGCACGGCGGTCACGGTGCGGGCGCCCACAAGAACGGTGCCCACGGCGGCGACCTGGTGCTGCCGGTGCCGGACGGGACGGTCGTCTCCGACGCCGACGGCACCGTCCTGGCCGATCTCGTGGGCCCCGGCACCGAGATGGTCATCGCCCAGGGCGGCCGCGGCGGCCTCGGCAACGCCGCGCTGGCGTCGTCCAAGCGCAAGGCACCCGGCTTCGCCCTCCTCGGTGAGCCCGGTGACGAGCTCGACATCGTGCTCGAGCTCAAGGTCGTGGCAGACATCGGCCTGGTCGGCTTCCCCAGTGCGGGCAAGTCGAGCCTGATCGCCGCGATCTCCCGGGCACGACCCAAGATCGCGGACTACCCCTTCACCACCCTGGTGCCCAACCTGGGGGTCGTCACCGGTGGCGACACGACGTTCACCGTCGCCGACGTGCCCGGCCTGATCGAGGGGGCCAGCGAGGGGCGCGGGCTGGGCCACGACTTCCTGCGCCACATCGAGCGTTGCGCCGCGCTGGTGCACGTCGTCGACACCGCCACCATGGAGCCCGGCCGCAACCCGCTCGACGACCTCGACGTGATCGAGAACGAGCTGGCTCGCTACGGCGGTCTCGAGGACCGGCCCCGGCTGGTGGCGCTGAACAAGGTCGACGTGCCCGACGGCAGCGACCTCGCCGACATCGTGCTCGCCGACCTCGAGGAGCGCGGGCTGCGGGTCTTCCCGATCTCGGCGGCCTCGGGCAAGGGGCTGCGCGAGCTGACTTTCGCGATGGCTGCCATCGTCGAGGAGGCGCGGGCCGCCACGCCGGTCGTCGAGGCCAGCCGCATCGTGCTCCGCCCCGGGTCCGTCGACGGCTCCGACGAGTTCACGGTCAAGCCCACCGGCGAGGGCTGGCGCGTGCGCGGCACCAAGCCCGAGCGCTGGGTGCGGCAGACCGACTTCAGCAACGACGAGGCAGTCGGCTTCCTCGCCGACCGGCTCAACCGGCTCGGCGTCGAGCAGAAGCTGATCGCGCTCGGAGCCGTCGAGGGTGACGCCGTCCTCATCGGCCACCCCGACGACGCCGTGGTCTTCGACTTCAAGCCGGGCATGGACGCCGGGGCGGAGAACCTCGCCCGGCGCGGCGAGGACTCGCGCTTCGACGACGTGCGCCCCGCCGCCCGTCGCCGACGCGACATCCAGGAGGGCATGGGAGAGCGCACCGAGAACGAGACCCGCGCGGACGTCGCCCGCCGGCTGCGTGGCAGCTCCGAGGAGCAGGCCGACCGCGAGACCTTCGGTCCCTCCTCCTACGAGATCGGCGGCGCCGACGACCCCGACTGGGCGGAGGACGACCCCGGGCAGGAGCCGGAGCGCTCATGAGCCGGGAGGCGGTCACCACGGCTCGCCGGGTCGTGGTCAAGGTCGGGTCGTCGTCGCTGACCACCGCCGCCGGGGGCATCGACCCCGAGCGCGTACGCCGCCTCGTCGACGTCCTCGCTGCGACCCGGCTGCGCGGCACCGAGGTCGTGCTCGTCTCCTCGGGCGCGATCGCGGCCGGGCTGGCCCCGCTGGGGCTGAGCCGGCGACCCCGGGCGCTGCCCGCGCAGCAGGCGGCGGCCTCGGTGGGACAGGGGCTCCTCGTGCACCGCTACACCGAGGAGCTGGCGCGCCACGAGATCACCACCGGCCAGGTGCTGCTGACCGTCGACGACGTCACGCGCCGCGCCCACTACCGCAACGCCTACCAGACCCTCGCCAAGCTCCTCGAGCTCGGCGTCCTGCCGATCGTCAACGAGAACGACACGGTGGCGACGAGCGAGATCCGGTTCGGCGACAACGACCGGCTCGCGGCGCTGGTGGCGCACCTCGTCCACGCCGACCTGCTGGTGCTGCTCAGCGACGTCGAGGGTCTCTTCGACGGCGACCCCAGCCGCGACGGCACCACGCTCATCAGCGAGGTCGCCGCCGGCGACGACCTCAGCCACGTCAGCATCGGCAAGACCGGGGCGGCGGGCCTGGGCAGCGGCGGCATGCAGACCAAGGTCGACGCCGCGCGGATCGCCGGGGGAGCGGGCATCCCCGTCGTGCTGACCGCCGCCCCCCACGCCGCCGCGGCGCTGGCCGGCGACGAGGTCGGCACCCTGTTCCACCCCGCCGGCAAGCGGCGGCCCACGCGGCTGCTGTGGCTGGCCCACGCCACCGAGCCGAAGGGCGCCGTCACGCTCGACGCCGGTGCCGTCCGGGCGGTCACCGAGCGCCGGGCCTCGCTGCTCGCCGCCGGAGTCACCGCGGTGACCGGGGCGTTCGTGGCGGGCGACCCGGTCGACCTCACCGACGAGGCCGGCACCCCGATCGCGCGCGGACTGGTCAACTTCGACGCCGAGGAGCTGCCCGCCCTGCTCGGCCGCTCGACGGGCCAGCTCAAGAGCGAGCTCGGGTCGGCGTACGAGCGTGAGGTCGTGCACCGCGACGACCTGATCGTCCTATGAGCGAGCAGCGTGTGGTGCCGTGAGCACGCCGCCGACCCCTGAGCCCACCGGTGTGACGCCGTTGGGCCCTGAGGCCTTCGCGCGGTGGTACGGCGGGTGGGACCCCCTCACGCCGGCAACCATCGGCGGCTTCATGGCCGGGTTCGACCGGCCGTGTCGGCGGTTGGCCACGGTGGTGTCATGGGTCGCGCGCTACGACGAGGACCTCGTCTCGCCGACCGGCCCTTCCGGGCGTTGCGGCGACCGCGGACGCTGGAACGTCGAGGAGAGCGGATCGCCCCTTCGACGGCCGGCTTCCTGCAGGGCGGCCACAGGCCGGTGGCTGCGTCGCGCGGCAGCGCCCGGGGTGCGCTGATGGTACCGCTGCGCCCCGGCGACGGCCGGTGGTCCAACAAGCGCGGCCGGTCGAGCCCGGGATCTCGCGGATGGTGATGCACGGCCGAGAGATGGCCGGACTGGGTGACCCTGGTGGACACGGCGGCGCTGCGCGGGGACGGCCGTCGTGCGTCGCTGGGCCGCGTCGACGCCGGGTCCGTTTCGCGCTGCCGCCCAAGCACGTGACCCGGGACTGCCCGGGGCCACGCGGTGGGGCACCGCGCCGGCCGCTCGCCGGTGCCGGCGGGGGCAGCTCGGTCGGTCCACGCCGTAGGCTGGGGAGGCCATGACGGAACCCCGCCCCACCTACCTCGACCACGCTGCCACGACGCCGATGCTGCGCGTGGCGGCCGAGGCGATGGCGACGCAGCTCGTGGAGGTCGGCAACGCCAGCTCGCTGCACGCCTCCGGCCGCCGGGCCCGCCGTGTCGTCGAGGAGTCGCGCGAGACGATCGCCCGCGCCATCGGGGCGCGACCCGGCGACGTCGTGTTCACCTCCGGGGGCACCGAGGCCGACAACCTCGCCCTCAAGGGCATCTTCTGGGCGCGCCGTGGCGCTGACCCGCGACGGGTCCGGATCCTCTCGACGGCTGTCGAGCACCATGCCGTCCTCGACCCGTTGGTGTGGCTGGGCGAGACCGACGGCGCCGAGGTCGAGCTGCTGCCCGTCGACGAGCGGGGCTCGCTGCACGTCGACGCCCTGCGCGAGTCGGTCGAGCGAGACCCCGGATCCGTCGCCCTGATCTCGGTGATGTGGGCCAACAACGAGGTCGGCACGGTGCAGCCGATCGACGAGATCGTCGAGATCGCCGGGAAGCACGGCATCCCCGTCCACTCCGACGCGGTCCAGGCGGTGGGCGCGGTCCCGGTCGACTTCGCCGCGTCCGGTCTCGACGCCCTCACCTTCACCGGCCACAAGGTGGGTGGCCCCTACGGAGTGGGTGCCCTCGTCGTACGCCGGGAGGTGTCGGTGAGTGCGCTGGTCCACGGTGGTGGGCAGGAGCGCGACATCCGCAGCGGCACCCTGGATGTTCCGGCCATCGCGAGCTTCGCAGCGGCGATCGAGCACTCCGTGAAGGGGCAGGACGAGCACGCCACCCGGATCGCGGCGTTGCGCGACGACCTGGTGCTGCGGGTGCAGGAGGTCGTGCCCGATGCGCACCTCCACGGCGCCCCCGTGGGCCCGCAGCGGCTGCCCGGCAACGCCCACCTCGGCTTCCCCGGCTGCGAGGGCGACTCGCTGCTGATGCTGCTCGACGCGCGCGGCATCGAGACCTCCACCGGATCGGCCTGCTCGGCCGGTGTCCCACAGCCCTCCCACGTGCTGCTCGCCATGGGGTGCGACGCCGAGCAGGCCCGGCACTCGCTGCGATTCTCCTTCGGGCACACCTCGACCGCGGCCGACGTCGACGCGGTCGTCGACGCCATCGGTCCGGTCGTCGAACGGGCGAGGGCAGCACGCCGATGAGAGTCGTCGCTGCCATGTCCGGCGGCGTCGACTCCGCCGTCGCCGCCGCCCGCGCGGTCGAGGCCGGCCACGACGTCACCGGCATCCACCTGGCGCTGTCGCGCAACCCGGCGTCCTACCGGTCCGGCGCCCGCGGCTGCTGCACCATCGAGGACAGCAACGACGCCCGCCGGGCTGCGGATGTGATCGGCATCCCGTTCTACGTCTGGGACCTCTCCGACCGCTTCCACGACGACGTGGTCGAGGACTTCATGGACGAGTACGCCGCCGGCCGGACCCCCAACCCGTGCCTGCGCTGCAACGAGAAGATCAAGTTCGCCGCGGTGCTCGACCGCGCCCTCGGGCTCGGCTTCGACGCGGTCGCGACCGGGCACTACGCCCGGTTGCTCCCCGGTGACGACGGGTTGATCCAGATGCACCGCGCCGTCGACCACGGCAAGGACCAGTCCTACGTGCTCGGCGTGCTCGACCAGGACCAGCTGCGCCACTCCCTCTTCCCGCTCGGCGACACCTCCAAGCCGCAGGTGCGCGAGGAGGCCGCCGCACGGGGTCTGCTCGTGGCCGACAAACCCGACAGCCACGACATCTGCTTCGTCGCCGACGGCGACAACGCCGGGTGGCTCGCCGAGAAGCTGGGCGATCGTGCCCCCAACCGGGGCGGTGACATCGTCGAGGACGGCACCGGCGAGGTCCTCGGCCGGCACGAGGGGACCTTCGGCTACACCATCGGCCAGCGCAAGGGACTGCGGATCGGCCGCCCCGCGCCCGACGGCAAGCCCCGTTTCGTCCTCGACATCGAGCCGGTCTCGGGCACCGTGACCGTCGGGCCGCGTGAGCGCCTCGCGGTGCACCGGCTCCGCGGCACCAGGCCGCGCTGGTGCGGCACGGTCCCGACCGTGCTGGAGGGCCCCGAGGTCACCGTGCAGCTGCGCGCCCACGGCGCCGAGCACGGGGCGCGCGTGGGCGTCGCCGACGACGGGGTCGACGTCGAGCTGCTCGACCCGGCGTTCGGCATCGCGCCCGGCCAGGCGGTGGTGTTCTACGACGGCACCCGCGTCGTCGGGTCGGCGACCATCGCAGCCACGGACCGAGTCGGGGCAGTGTGATCGGCACCGGCATCGGGTCGCACCCGGGAGACGACGCGCGTGACTACGCCGAGGCGGTGCGGGTCGTCACGGGGGAGCTGGTGCCGCCCACCGGGCTGCCCTACGTGCCGGAGCTGCCGGGCCGTGGCGCCACCGCGACCATGACGGGTCGCGCTGTCGCCGTCGCCACTGATCTCGCCTTCGACCTCCAGCCCGCGGGGTGGCGAGTGACGGACGCCGAGGGGGCCGACCAGCGCCGTGCGCGCAGCCTCCTCGCCCAGGACCTCGACCAGGTCGAGGAGCAGACCCAGGGCTACGAAGGCTCCTTCAAGGTGCAGGTCACCGGACCGTGGACCCTCGCGGCCACGATCGAGAGACCGCGCGGCGACCTCGCCCTGGCCGACGTCGGGCTGCGTCGCGAGCTCGCCGAGGCGCTCGCCGAGGCCGTACGCCGCCACGTGGCCGACCTGCGGCGCCGGCTGCCCGGAGTCAACCGGTGGGTGGTGCAGGTGGACGAGCCGGCGCTGCCCGCCGTGCTGGCCGGGCGTGTGCCCACCGCCTCCGGCTTCCACCGCCACCGCTCGGTCGCACCTCCGGAGGCCAGCGCCGCGTTGGAGACGGTGCTCGCCGCCGTCTCGGCGTCCGGAGCCGACCCCTGGGTCCACTGCTGCGCGGCCGACGCGCCGCTGGCGCTGCTGCGGGGCGCCGGTGCGACCGGGGTCGCCGTCGACCTCGCGCTGGTCACCGCCGAGGGCCACGACCAGCTGGCCGGAGCCCTCGAGGCGGGGGAGAGCGTCGTGCTCGGCGTCGTACCGCCGGACGGGGGCGACGAGGGCGTCGTGGTCGAGCGGGTGCACCGCTGGCTCGACATGCTCGGCCTCGAGCCGACGCCGGGCCTGGCCGTCAGCCCGGCCTGCGGCCTCGCGGGCGCCGACCCGGCGACGACCCGCCGCGCGTTGCAGGTGGCAGCCGCCACGGGCCGCCGGTTGACGGGCTGACCCGACCCCGGCTGAAGCGCAGGGCGCCGGAAGACGAGATTCCCCGGTCGGCGGGGAAGGCTCAGGGTTCGTGACGCTTGCAAGCGTCACAAACGTGCGGTTTACCCGGCCGGCCGGGTAAACCCGAGTAGTCGCCTCAGCCCTCCAGCAGGGCGAGCGACTCCCGGACGGCGAGGTCGTTCCACGCCGAGATCCGCTGGAGCATGTAGTGGCCGACCGGGCCCATGTCGACGAAGGAGGCGCTGGCGCCCGCGGAGCCGGCGCGGTCGACGAAGGCGCGGGTGGCGCGGGCGGAGGTGATCTTGTCGCGACTGCCGTGGGCGGCGACGAGGGTGCGACCGGCGAGGGCGTGCACCGGTTCGGTGGGCGGGAACCAGGGGGCGAGTGCGACGACGCCGCGCACCGACTCGTCGTCGGCCACGTGCGCGGCGGTGCGGGCGCCCATGGAGTGGCCGAGCAGCACCACGGGCAGGTCGCCGAGCTCGCGGCGTACCTCCGAGAGCGCCCAGCGGGCGTCCTCGACGGGAGCGCCACCGTTCCAGCCGCGGCGCCGGTAGCGCAACAGGCGGACCGCGGCACCGGCGGCCTCGACCTCGCCGGAGATCGAGCGCGCCATCGCCGCCGAGCGGCGCCACGACGCGCTCTTGCTGTCGACCAGCTGGTGGCTGCGGTCCTTGCCGCCGTGCAGCATCAGGACGACCCCCGTGGGGGTGGTCGGCGACGCGAATCCCTCGAGCGCGGGTGCGATGTCGGTCTGGGTCACAGAAGGGGCCTCCACGTGATGCATTCGGAGCCACCAGCGTGGCAGATGGGTGTCAGCGCGGTGCGGCAGGATGGAGCCCATGACGACGGGAGACGCGGGGCCGCAGCCGGCTCCGGAGGATGCTCGTGAGCGCCACCGTGAGCTGGTCGAGGAGGTCGAGGACGCCCGCTGGCGCTACTACGTGCTCGACGACCCGACGCTCTCCGACGCCGACTTCGACGGCCGCATGCGCGAGCTCGAGGAGCTGGAGGAGCAGTTCCCCGAGCTGCGCACGCCCGACAGCCCCACCCAGAAGGTCGGCGGCGCGGTGTCGACCGAGTTCACCGCGGTCGACCACCTCCAGCCGATGCAGAGCCTCGACAACGCGTTCTCCGTCGAGGAGCTCGAGGCGTGGCACGCGCGGCTGAGCCGCGACGGCGTGGAGCGGCCCGCGCTGCTGTGCGAGCTCAAGGTCGACGGTCTCGCGATCAACCTGCTCTACGAGAAGGGTCGCCTGGTGCGCGCGCTCACCCGCGGCGACGGCCGCACCGGTGAGGACGTCACACCCAACGTGCGCACGATCGAGGCGGTGCCGGTCCGGCTCACCGGCACCGAGGAGTTCCCCGTCCCCGAGCTGGTCGAGGTGCGGGGCGAGGTGTTCCTGCCCGTCGAGGCGTTCGAGCGGCTCAACGAGCAGATGACCGACGCCGGCAAGCCGGTCTTCGCCAACCCGCGCAACGCCGCCGCCGGCTCGCTGCGCCAGAAGGACCCGCGGGTCACCGCGACCCGTGCGCTGGGCATGGTCTGCCATGGCATCGGCGAGCGCCGGGGTTTCGAGCCGAAGGCGCAGTCCCACGCCTACGAGGCGCTGGCGGCGTGGGGCCTGCCGGTCTCCGAGGCGGTCCAGGTGCTCGCGACCCTCGAGGAGGTCGAGGCCTACGTCGCCCACGCCGGCGAGCACCGGCACTCGATCGTCCACTACGAGATCGACGGCGTCGTCGTGAAGGTCGACGACGTCGCGTTCCAGCGCCGCCTCGGCTCCACCAGCCGCGCGCCCCGCTGGGCGATCGCCTTCAAGTACCCGCCCGAGGAGGTCAACGCCAAGCTGCTCTCCATCGAGGTCAACGTCGGGCGCACCGGCCGCGTCACCCCCTACGGCGTCATGGAACCCACCCGGGTGGCCGGCTCGACGGTCGAGAACGCGACGCTCCACAACGCCTCCGAGGTCACGCGCAAGGACGTGCGCCCCGGCGACACCGTCGTGCTGCGCAAGGCCGGTGACGTCATCCCCGAGATCGTCGGGCCGGTGCTGCCGCTGCGACCGGAGGGGATCGCGGCCTGGGTGATGCCGACCGAGTGCCCGTCGTGCGGCACGCCCCTGGCCCAGCAGAAGGAGGGCGACAAGGACCTCCGCTGCCCCAACCACGAGCGGTGCCCCGGTCAGGTGCGCGAGCGGCTCTCGTTCGTCGCGGGCAGGTCGGCCTTCGACATCGACCACCTCGGCTACGAGGGCGCCGTCTCGCTGCTCGAGGCCGGGGTCGTGGTCAACGAGGGCGACGTCTTCGACCTCGACGAAGAACGGCTGCTGCGCACCGACCTCTACACCCGGGCCGCCAAGAAGGGTGACGAGGACAGCCAAGCCCAGGACGGGCGGGTGCTCAACGCCAACGGCCGCGCGCTTCTCGCGAAGCTCGCCGACCGGCGCGACGTCCCGCTGTGGCGGGTGCTGGTCTCGCTCTCGATCCGCCACGTCGGTCCCACCGCGGCCCGCGCGCTGGCCCAGGAGTTCGGCTCGATGAAGGCGCTGCGCGACGCCGGCGAGGACAGGCTCGCCGCCGCCGAGGGAGTCGGCCCGACCATCGCAGCGGCGGTGACCGCCTGGTTCGAGGTGCCGTGGCACGTCGAGATCGTGGAGAAGTGGGCGGCCGCCGGGGTCTCGATGGAGGACCAGCGCGACGAGTCCGTCGCGCGCACCCTCGAGGGGCTGACCGTCGTGGTCACCGGCTCGCTCGACGACTTCAGCCGCGACTCGGCCAAGGAGGCGATCCTGCTGCGGGGCGGCAAGGCCGCGGGCTCGGTGTCGAAGAAGACCGACTACGTCGTGGTCGGCGAGAACGCCGGCTCCAAGGCCGACAAGGCCGAGCAGCTCGGCGTCCCGGTCCTCGACGAGGCCGGCTTCAAGCAGCTGCTCGAGGCCGGCCCCCAGGGAATCTGACTGGGGGTGTCCCATGTGGGTGGGACTGCGGTGGCGGGCCTAGACGGCACCCGGACCTGCGGCCGGTGGTGGACGCGATGCTCTGCAGCCGGTGTTCCGTCCCATCCGGCACGCTTGGCACGTGGAGGTTGCGCACGGACGGCTCGACCGCTCCCGCCGACTCGCGGAGTCGCTCGAGAACGCCACCACCTCCGCGACCGGCTGGCTCCAGGTCGCCTGCATCGTCACCAGGCTGCACCACCTGTCGCGTGCTCAGGCTCCCCGGCGCGCACTCCCAGGCGCCAGCATGACCGCGCGGAATGCGGCAGATCCGGCGTCGCGGCACGTAGCCGAACGTACGTATGGGAACCAGACGAGGGATGCGGCCGTGTGACCGGGCGTCGCCAACGCCCGTTGTGTCCGTCTGACGCCGAGAACTGCTGACCCCAGCCGGGACGCACGGATCGCGGCCGAGTCGGGCGTGCGAAGCGGAAGAGCCCCGGCACGGTCACGTAGGCTCCGGAGGTGGACTTCCCGAAACTCGAACGCAGGCGGCTTGCTGCGATCGTGAGCGGTGATCGGGCAGAGTTGGAAGCCCTCCATCACGATGACTTCGTGCTGTGCACTCCGAGCGGGGTCCTGTGGGACAGGTCGTTCTACCTCGACGGTCTCTCCTCCGGGACAGTTTCCTACTCGAGATTCGAGCCGGTGAGCGCTATCGAGGTGACGGCGTCGGAAGACGTGGCCGTGGTGAAGTACTCCTCGGTCATTGATGTCGCGGTTCCGGGAGGCGGCGGGCATCTTGAGTGTTGGCACCTCGACGTGTACGTGAACGACCGCCACGGCTGGCGCTGCAAGTGGTCGCAAGCGACGGATACCATCGTCGGCTAGAAGCCAGTCGGGAGTGTGCCTGCTCCAAAGCCAAGTGCCCGACTCTCGGCACGAAAGTGCGTTTCTCGCGGTCCTCGATCACCCGGGAAGTGGGACGCACCCAGTGAGACCCGGCCGGGCCGTCACGAGCCCACGGCTCGCACGACCAGGTCGGCGACCGCCTGCTGGCCGGCCGGCAGCGGGTGGAAGGGGATCGCGCCGCTCGGGTCGCTGCCCGTGCCGTTGACCCAGGGGTCGTCGCTGCACAGGTCGTGGCCGCGCGAGGCCCGGGCGACGTCGACGTAGGTCGCCCCCGCGTCGGCAGCGGCAGCGGCGACGGTGTCGACGAGGGCCTGGTTGGCCTGGCGCGCCACCTCCCGGTCCGCGGCCTCCTCGGGCAGCCCGGGGCAGGTGCCCTGCTCGGGGACGATGAGGGGGTAGCCGACCAGCACCACCTGCGCCCGCGGCGCCAGGCGGCGTACGTCCGCGACGGCGTCGACCAGTCGCTGCCGCACGCCGTCGAGCCCTTCGACGAGCGACGTCGCCTCGCACGGCACCTCCGCGGAGCCGGAGAGACCCAGGCAGCCGGTGAGCAGACGCAGGAAGAACCCGTCGTCGTTGCCGCCCATCGACAACGTCACCAGGTCGGTACGCCGGTCGAGCGCCTCGACCTGGGAGGGGACCCGTCCGCCACCCAGCTGCTGGACCGAGGAGAGCGAGGAGGTGTCGGCACCGATGCAGCTGCGGTCCTCGAGGCTCACCCGGCGGGCGTCGCCCAGCGCCTCGGCGACCAGCGCGGGGTAGTTCTCCTCCGAACGCAGGCACGGCAGCGAGGAGCCGGGCAGCCCGGGAGCGGCCGTGAACGAGTCGCCCAGGGCCACGTAGCGCAGCGCCGGTCCGGCGGCTGCCTCGCGCGGGCCGTCGGCGGCACTCGGGCCGGTCGACGCGGGCGACGGCACCGGCGAGGGAGACGGGGCGGTGCTGCCCGCCGAGCAGCCGGAGAGCAGGCCGGTCAGCAGGACCGGCAGCAGGACCGGGACCAGGGAACGGCGCAGGGAGGGCACCCGTCCACGGTCGCAGGCAGGTCCAAGCGGCCTCAGGCGAGCAGGGCGATGGTCGCCGGGAAGTCGGTCAGCCGCGACCGCAGCCCCGCCCACACCTCGTCGGCCACCCCGGCGGGGGCGCCCCGGCGGGCCATCACGCCGGCGAGCCAGTCGCGGGCGGCCACCGGCACCGTGGGGTCGTCGGTGAGCAGACCTCCGGCGAGGGAGACGACCAGGTGCGGCGTGTAGGTCGTCAGCACCACCTGCCAGTGGTCGGGACCGCCCCCGTCGACCGGCGCCGTCCCCGGGCCGAGCACCTGCTCGAGCACCTCGCGGGACAGCTCGTCGGCCCGCTGCTCCAGTCGTGCGACCTCCTCCTCGAGCACCCCCGGCTGCGGCAGCACCGTGTGGGGCAGACTCTCGGGCAGACCCTCGAGCAGCGCCCGCGCGGCGCGAGGCGTGGCGGCGTAGGCGCTGGCGCCCAGCCGCGAGGCCCGGAGGCCGCGGCTGTCGAAGGCGGCGCCACCCACGATGACCGGCACACCCGTCCGGGCCACGGCGTCGACGCACCGCGCCACCCGGGTCAGGGACGAGGAGAGGGACGCGCTGACCAGGACCGCCGCCGGCTGGACCTCACCGATGCGGCCGAGGAGCTGCCCGGTCGTCGCGTCGACGTACTCGGCCGGCCAGCCCCAGGCGCGCAGCGAGGCGGTCACCACCAGGGCGGCGAGGCTGTGGGACTCGCGCTCGGCGCAGGCGACGACCACGGGGCGTCGGCCCGGGCCCGGCGGCGGGACCTCGTCCATCAGGCGCCGCACGACCTCCTCCGAGATGGCGGTCGCCGCGTGCTCCTGGCCGACGGTCCACTCGCCGGCGGCCCAGGTGTCGCCGATGCGCTGCTGGACGTGGACCACGATGCCCTCGAGGGCGTCGGGCAGCGACACGCCCATGTCGACCATGCGCCGCACCACCTGGTAGGCGCCCTCCGCGTCGTGGCGGACGAGCGTCGACCAGTAGTGGTCCGCGGAGGGGATCATCATCGGAGCAGGCACCGGGCGAGCCTAGGGGGACGCGCGCCGGCCGCGACACACCTCCAGGGGTGCCGGCGACCCGGGCCGGCGAGCGGTGGGGAGCCGGGGTCGTCAGCCGAGCGCGCCGGTGCGGGAGAGGACCTCCCACACGGCGTCGCGGCGGCTGACGGCGTACGACGCGGTGACGTGGTGGTCGTCGCGCCACACGACCTCGTCGTCGACCACGGGCAGGCAGACGGGGGAGTCGGGGCACAGGGCGGGGTTGAGGTCGACCGGTTGCACGTCGGGCCCCTCGAGGGCGAGCCGGTGGACGAGCCGGTCGGTGGCGCTCAGCACGGTGGTCGCCGGCACCGAGCAGTCGGCGGCGTCGCTGACCGTGGTGAGGCAGTCGGGCGGGTCGAAGGTCTCGGGCATGACCAGGCGGTCGACGACCAGGGTGCGCGGCACGGTCCGGGAGATGTCGCGCAGCGTGCGCCGGGTCTCGATCCGCGTCATCTTCGCCAGCGACATCCGCCGGTCGTCGCGGCGGCGCACCAGGTCGGCCCACTGGTCGGGGTCGTCGCGCGGGCGCGACATGATCACGACGACGTCGGGGTCGAGCTCGGGCAGCACCTCGTCGTACCAGTCGACGCGGGCGTCCACGCAGTTCTGCTTCTCCTCGTCGGAGGACTTGCGGTTGTAGAGGCCCTCCTGCCACAGACACCCCTCGACCACGTTGAGCGACAGGGTGAGGCCCCGCTCCTCGGCGAGCTCGGTGAACATCGGCACCAGCGACTGCGCCTGGCTGTCGCCGAGCAGCAGCACGTGGGCGCCGTCACCCTCCACCACGGTGCACGCCGAGAGATCCTCGGCGGTGCACCAGCCGACGTCGCCGTAGTCGCCGACGACCTGCTCCCAGTCGACGTCCGCGGGCACGTCCACCGTCTCGGGTGCGGTGACCTGGCCGGTGCCGTCGACCTCGGCGAGGGGTGGCCGCCGGTCCTGGCCGAGCACGACCGGGACGACCGTCACGGCGATCAGGGCCGAGAGGGCGACGCCGGCGACCGCGGGGGTCCACGCGAAGCGGTCGAGGTACGACGAGCGCCGCACCGGCGTCTCCAGGAACCGGAAGGACACGGCCGCGATCACCGTGCTGATCGGCACCGCGAGCGCGGCGACCAGCACCGGGCGGGTGGTCACGGTCTCCTCGAGCAGCTTGATCACGGGCCAGTGCCACAGGTAGGTGCCGTAGGAGATCTTGCCGAGGTAGACCGGCACCGCGTGGCTGAGCAGCCGGGTGAGCCGACTGTCCTCGGCCAGCACGACGCCGCACACCAGGGCGCCCGCGACCACCGTGGCCAGCAGCCCGCGCCAGGAGGGGGACATCGGCACCAGACCGGTGCACAGCAGCAGGAAGAACGGCAGCGCCACGGCGGTCGCGAGGCTCCAGCGCGCGTGGGCGAGCCGGTGGCCGCGGCCGAAGACCAGCAGGGCGAGCAGCGAGCCGGCCAACGGCTGGTAGATGCGGGCGTCGGTGCCGTAGTAGGCGTGGGTGGGATCGGCCTCCGCCCAGAACAGCTGGGCGCCGACCGAGGCCAGCAGCACCGCGAGGAGCACGACGCCCGTCCAGCGGCGGCCGCGCTTGCTCAGCAACCACAACAGCACCGGGAAGACGACGTAGTACTGCTCCTCGATCGCCAGCGACCAGAAGTGGAGGAACGGGCTCTGCTCGGCGTCGGCGGCGAAGTAGTCGCCGGACTCGGCGAGGAAGTGCCAGTTGGCGACGTAGAGCAGGGCGTGCTGGGCGTCGGCGACCAGCGAGACCCGCTCGGTGACCGGCAGCACCAGCACGAAGGCGATGCAGGTGACCACGATCGCGACCAGCGCGGCCGGCAGCAGGCGGCGGACGCGACGGGCGTAGAAGGAGCCCAGCCGGCAGCCGGTCGGTGCGGTCGATCTCGGAGAGCAGCACCCCCGTGACCAGGAAGCCGGAGAGCACGAAGAAGAGGTCGACGCCGAGGAAGCCGCCCGACGCCCAGGGGTGACCGGTGTGGAAGAGCACCACCGCGTAGACGGCCACCGTGCGGAGCCCGTCGAGCGCGGGACGGTAGGACCAGGTCACGGCCGCGAGAATAGGCCCGACGGCCGCGTGTCGTCGCCTCGAGGCCGCTCCCTAGGATGGCGTCCATGCCTGAACCGTCCGGTGCGTCCATCACCCGGGAGCAGGTCGCCCACCTGGCCGACCTGGCCCGGATCGACCTCTCCGATGCCGAGCTCGACCACCTCGCCCCCCAGCTGAGCGTGATCCTCGAGTCCATCGCCTCGATCCAGGGTGCCGCCGGTGGTGACGTGCCCCCGACCTCGCACCCGGTGCCGTTGACCAACGTCTTCCGCGAGGACGTCGTCGTGCCGGGCCTGACCCCGGAGCAGGCGCTCTCGGGTGCCCCGGAGTCGGAGGAGCAGCGCTTCAGCGTGCCGCGGATCCTGGGGGAGGAGGCATGAGCGTCCCCACCGCCACCGCCGCGTCGCTGGCCGACGACCTCGCTGCCGGCCGGGTCACCTCCGTCGAGGTGACCCGGACCCACCTCGACCGGATCGCCGAGGTGGACGAGCGGGTCCACGCCTTCCTCCACGTCGACGCCGAGGGCGCTCTCGCCGAGGCGGCCGCCTCCGACGCGCGACGTGCCGCCGGCCGGCAGCTGTCGGCGCTCGACGGCGTACCGATCGCCGTCAAGGACGTGCTCGCCACGCGAGGCCTGCCCACCACGTGCGGGTCGAAGATCCTCGAGGGCTGGGTGCCGCCGTACGACGCCACGGTGGTGCGCCGGCTGCGCGAGGCTGGGCTGCCGATCCTCGGCAAGACCAACATGGACGAGTTCGCGATGGGCTCCTCCACCGAGCACTCGGCCTACGGACCCACCCGCAACCCGTGGGACCTCGACCGGATCCCGGGCGGCTCCGGCGGCGGCTCGGCCGCCGCGGTGGCGTCCTACGAGGCCCCGCTCGCCCTCGGCACCGACACCGGCGGCTCGATCCGCCAGCCCGGCGCCGTCACCGGCACCGTCGGCGTGAAGCCCACCTACGGCGGCGTCAGCCGCTACGGCCTGGTGGCGCTCGCCAACTCCCTCGACCAGGTCGGCCCGGTCACCCGGACCGTGCTCGACGCGGCCCTGCTCCACGAGCTGGTCGGTGGCCACGACCCGCTCGACTCCACCTCGATCGACCAGCCCGTCGGCGACCTCGTCGGTGCCGTGCGCGCCGGGGAGTCCGGCGACCTCTCGGGGCTGCGGGTCGGTGTCGTGAAGGAGCTCGGTGGCGAGGGCTACCAGCCCGGCGTGCTCGCCCGGTTCCAGGAGTCCGTCGACCTCATGGTCGAGGCCGGTGCCGAGGTCGTCGAGGTGTCGTGCCCGAGCTTCGTGCACGCACTCGCGACCTACTACCTGATCCTGCCCGCCGAGGCGTCGTCCAACCTCGCGAAGTTCGACGCCATGCGCTACGGCCTGCGAGTCGTGCCCGAGGGCAGCCCCAGCGCCGAGGAGGTGATGCGCGCCACGCGTGACGCCGGCTTCGGCGACGAGGTCAAGCGGCGCATCATCCTCGGCACCTACGCGCTCTCCAGCGGCTACTACGACGCCTACTACGGGCAGGCCCAGAAGGTGCGCACGCTGATCACGCGCGACTTCGACGCCGCCTTCACCCGGGCCGACGTGCTGGTCTCGCCGACGGCGCCGACCACGGCGTTCAAGCTCGGCGAGAAGCTCGACGACCCGCTGGCGATGTACCTCAACGACCTCGCCACGATCCCGGCCAACCTCGCCGGGGTGCCGGGCATCTCGGTCCCCAGCGGCCTGGCCGACGAGGACGGGCTGCCGGCAGGCATCCAGGTGCTCGCCCCGGCGCTCGCCGACGACCGGGTCTACCGCGTCGGCGCCGCGCTGGAGACGTTGCTGACCCGCGAGTGGGGCGGCCCGCTCCTCGACCGCGCCACCGGGCTGGAGGCCTGAGATGACCGACCTGCTCTCCTTCGACGACGCGCTGGCGGCGTACGACCCGGCGCTGGGGCTCGAGGTCCACGTCGAGCTCAACACCGCGACCAAGATGTTCTGCGGCTGCCCCGCCACGTTCGGCGGCGAGCCCAACAGCCAGGTCTGCCCGACCTGCCTGGGACTGCCGGGCGCGATGCCCGTGGTCAACCGGGTCGGCGTCGAGTCCGCGATCCGGATCGGGCTGGCGCTCAACTGCTCGATCGCCGAGTGGTGCCGCTTCGCGCGGAAGAACTACTTCTACCCGGACATGCCCAAGAACTTCCAGACCTCGCAGTACGACGAGCCGATCGCCTTCGAGGGCTGGATGGACGTCGAGCTCGACGGTGGCGAGACCGTGCGGGTCGAGATCGAGCGCGCGCACATGGAGGAGGACACCGGCAAGTCGCTGCACGTCGGCGGCGCGACCGGTCGCATCCACGGGGCCGACCACTCGCTGGTCGACTACAACCGTGCCGGCATCCCCCTGATCGAGATCGTCACCAAGCCGGTCACCGGCATGGGCGAGCGGGCCCCCGAGGTCGCCCGCGCCTACGTGCAGCAGCTGCGCGACCTGATCCTGGCCCTCGACGTGTCCGAGGCCCGGATGGACCAGGGCAACCTCCGCGCCGACGTCAACCTGTCGCTGGCGCCGAAGGGCTCTGGCGTCCTGGGCACCCGGACCGAGACCAAGAACGTCAACTCGTTCCGCTCGGTCGAGCGCGCCGTCCGCTACGAGGTGCAGCGGCACGCCGCCGTGCTCTCCGGGGGTGGCTCGATCCTGCAGGAGACCCGCCACTGGCACGAGGACACCGGCATCACCACCTCGGGTCGTGAGAAGTCCGACGCCGAGGACTACCGCTACTTCCCCGAGCCCGACCTGGTGCCGGTCGCACCGTCGCGCGAGTGGGTCGAGGAGCTGCGCGCCACCCTGCCGGAGAACCCGACGGCCAGGCGGGCCCGGTTGCAGGGGGAGTGGGGCTTCTCCGACCTGGAGATGCGCGACACCGTCGGCGCCGGCGCGCTCGGCCTGGTCGAGGAGACCATCGCCGCGGGCGTCGCCCCGCAGGCGGCCCGCAAGTGGTGGCTCGGCGAGCTGGCCCGGCGCGCGAACGACTCCGGCCAGGAGCTCGGCGACCTCGGCGTCACCCCGGACCAGGTCGCCGAGGTGCAGGCGCTCGTCGACGCGGGCACGCTCAACGACAAGCTCGCCCGTCAGGTCTTCGACGGGCTGCTGGCCGGCGAGGGCACGCCGCAGCAGATCGTCGAGGCACGCGGCCTGGCCATCGTCTCCGACGACGGCGCGCTGTCCACCGCCGTCGACAACGCCATCGCGGCCAACCCCGACGTCGCCGACAAGATCCGCGACGGCAAGGTCGCCGCCGCCGGCGCCCTCATCGGCGCCGTGATGAAGGAGATGCGCGGCCAGGCCGACGCCGCCCGGGTCCGCGAGCTGATCCTCGACAAGCTCACCTGAGCGCGAGCCGTCACTTCTGCAGGTTTGCACCCCCCTGAGCCGTCACTTCTGCAGGGTCGAACCGCCAGAAGTGACGGCTCGGCCACTTCCTTACCTGCGCGAGTGACGGCTCACCATGTGGTCGGTCGGTGGGGAGGGGTTAGGGTGAGCCTGCTCAACGACCTGTCACATCCGAATCACGCGTGTGTTGGGGGAAGCCGGTCCAAGTCCGGCGCTGACCCGCAACCGTAGGTGTGACATCCCGTTGCCACGGGGTGCACACGAGCCGGAGCACCCACCCCACGTCGTCCCGAGTAACGCTGTCGAGGAAGAACGGCGGGGACCCAGCGAGCGCTGGTCCGCCGTGTGCAGCGGGAAGGACCCATCATGCGCACACTCCTGCGCCCGGTCGCCGTCGTCGCGGCCGGAATCGTCACCGCCACCATGCTCCAGGCCCCGGCCGGAGCCGCGCCCGTCGACGACGGTGCCACCTGGCTGGCCGCCCAGCTCAACGAGGACTCCGTCGTCTACAACGGCCAGTACGACTTCGAGGACCACGGCCTCACCCTCGACGTCGGCTTCGCCTTCCAGGAGACCGGCGGTCACGACGCCGACGTCGAGGCGATCCGCACCGCCATGAAGTCACGGGTCGACAGCTACACGCGGTTCGACAGCCCCGACATCTACGCCAACTCGGTCGCCAAGCTCATGGTCTTCGCCCAACGCACCAGCGGCGGTGAGGGCAAGCGGTTCGGCGGCACCAACCTGTTCCGCCGGCTCAACAAGCGGGTGCTCATGAAGGATCGGGTCGAGGGCCGCCTCGCCGACAAGACGTCGTACGCCGACAGCGCGAACACCCTGGGCCAGGCCTTCGCGGTCGAGGCGCTCGCCCGGTCGGGATCTGCCAAGACCGACGAGGTCAGGAAGTTCCTGCTGAGGCAGCAGTGCGGTGCCGGGTGGTTCCGACTGCTGTTCTCGGACGTCGACGCGAAGCGCCAGTCCTGCAAGGCGAGCAAGGACCGGGCGGACACCGACGCCACCGTCTTCGCCGTCGCCGGGCTGCGAGCCCTCCCGAAGGCGTTCAAGAACCGGGCCGTGCGCACCGCCATCCGCGACGGGCTCGACTGGATCGAGCGCACCCAGGGTGCGGACGGCTCCCACGGCGGCGGCGCGCAGACCGAGGCCGCCAACGCCAACAGCACCGGCCTCGCGGCGTGGGTGCTCGGTGACGCGGGCCGCTGCGAGTCGGCGGCCGACGCTGCCGGCTGGGTGGCCGACCTCCAGGTGACCGGTGACCGGACCGGCACCCCCCTCGCGGGCGAGGAGGGTGCGGTCGCCTACGACGCCCGTGCCATGACCGCCGCCGAGAGCGACGGCATCACCACCGCGAGCCGCGACCAGTGGCGTCGTACCAGTGCGCAGGCCGTCCCCGGCCTCGGGTACGTCGCCGGGTGCTGATCGTGCGACACCTCCTCCGTCCGGTTGCCGCGACGCTCCTGGTCGCGGCAGCCGGGCTGGTGTGGGCGCCGTCGGCGTCGGCCGCCGCCTGCTCCGGCGACACCGGGGTGACGGTCGTGGTCGACTACGCGCGCTCGGGCGGCAGTGGCGTGAGCGTCAGCTGCGTCCCCGACGGTGGCGGTGACACCGCGTCGTCGCTCTTCGGGGCGGCTGGTCACGAGCTGACGCGGGTCTCCTCCCAGCCGGGCGCCGTGTGCAAGGTCGACGGCTACCGCACCCAGGACGCCTGCCAGCGGATGCCCCCGGCCAACGCCTTCTGGGGCCTGTTCTGGGCTGACGGTGACGGCGGCTGGGCCTTCTCCCAGCAGGGTGTCGACAGTCTGAACATCCCGGACGGCGGCAGCGTCGCCTGGGCCTGGCAGAACGGCGGGGGCTATGACTACCCCTCGACCACCCCGACCCAGGACGAGCCGGAGTCGAGCCCCGAGCCGAGCAATCCCAAGCCCGGGGGAGGTGGCAACGGCAACGGCGGGGGTACGACGCCGGGCGGGTCGACCGACACCCCGTCGTCGACGCCGTCACAGTCGAGCTCCGGCATCGATGGCGGCGGCCGCGAGCAGTCGCGCGACCGCGGCGGCGCGAAGGCGGGTGATCGTTCCACGGACAAGGCCGGCAAGAAGGAGCGGCAGCGAGACCGCGACGACGCACCGACCGAGGAGCCCAGCGCCTCGGTGACGACGGACGCCGACGACTCGACGGCCACCACTGCCGAACCGCCCTCGGACGGCGGTGACGGCGGGCTGCCCGTGTGGGTGGGTCCGTCGGCTGCCGGTGGCGCGCTCGGCATCGCCGGGCTGGCGGCGTACCTGCGTCGTCGGGCTGCCTGACCCGGCGATGGGCTCGGGGACGGCGCGGCTGCCACGGGACCTCCATCCCGTCGCCTGGTGGTGCTGGGCCCTGGGCCTGGCGGTCGCCGCGTCGTCCACCACCAACCCGCTGGTGCTGCTGATGGTCGTCGGCGTCGCCGCGACAGCGGTCGCGCTGCGTCGCTCCGACCAGCCCTGGGCCGACTCCTTCCGGCTGTACGTCGTGCTCGGTGCCGTGATCGTGGTGGTCCGGGTCGCCTTCCGGCTGCTGCTCGGCACCGGCGTGCCCGGCACCGTCCTGCTCGACCTGCCGGAGATCCAGCTGCCCGACGCCGTCGCCGGCATCGTGCTGCTCGGACCGATCACCCGTGAGTCGTTGCTCGCCGGGCTCTACGACGGACTCCGGCTCGCCGCGATCGTGATCAGCGTCGGCGCCGCCAACGCGCTGGCCAACCCCAAGCGGCTGCTCCGCTCGGTGCCGCCCGCGCTCTACGAGGTCGGGACGGCGCTGGTGGTCGCGGTGACCATGCTGCCGCAGTTCGCCGACAGCGCCCGCCGGGTGCGAGCCGCCCAGTCCCTGCGTGGTGGCGACACCGGTCGGGTGCGTGGCCTGCGACGGTTCCTGGTGCCGGTGCTGGAGGACGCCCTCGAGCGGTCGCTCGCGATGGCGGCGGGCATGGACGCCCGCGGCTACGGCCGCGCCGGTGACGCCACCCGCGCCCAGCGGGTCCGCACCGGCACCCTGATGCTGCTGGGCCTGGTCGGCGTCTGCGTCGGCACCTACGCCGTGCTCGACGCCACGGCCCCCCGCTGGCTGGCGCTGCCGATGCTGCTCGGAGGCCTCGCCGTGGCCGGCCTCGGCCTGGTCAGCGCCGGCGCGCGCGTGCAGCGCACCCGCTACCGGCCCGACCGGTGGCGGTGGCCCGAGCTGGTCGTGGTCGCCGGCGGCCTGGTGGCGGCGTACGCCGGCTGGTGGGTGGCGCACGACCGGCTCACCCTGGCCTACCCGCCCCTCGACGCCGTGCCGCAGGTGAGCGCGCTGACCCTGGTCGGGCTCACGCTCGCGCTCGGGGCCGCGCTCTGTGCACCCGACCAGCGACGGGCGGTGGGCGCGTGATCGAGCTGCGAGGCGTGACCTTCCGCTACACCGGCGCCACCGTCCTCGACGCGGTCGACCTGGTGCTGGAGGAGGGTGAGCTGGTCGTCGTCGCCGGCCGCACCGGCGTGGGCAAGTCGACCCTGCTCGGCGTGGTCACCGGCCTGGTGCCCCGCTTCACCGGTGGCGAGCTGGTGGGCTCGGTGCTGCTCGACGACGTCGACATCACCCGGGTCCCGCCGCGTGAGCGTGCGGACCGGGTCGGTTACGTCGGCCAGGACCCGGCGGCCGGCTTCGTGACCGACACGGTCGAGGAGGAGCTCGCCTACGGCATGGAGCAGCTCGGGCTGTCACCCGACACGATGCGCCGACGCGTCGAGGAGACCCTCGACCTGCTCGGCATCGCCGAGTTGCGCCACCGCGACCTCCGCACGCTGTCCGGCGGGCAGCAGCAGCGGGTCGCGATCGGGTCGGTGCTCACGATGCACCCGCGGCTGCTGGTGCTCGACGAGCCGACCTCTGCCCTCGACCCGACCGCAGCCGAGGAGGTGCTCGCGACGCTGACCCGCCTCGTGCACGACCTCGGCCTCACCGTGCTGGTCGCCGAGCACCGGCTCGAGCGGGTGCTGCCCTTCGCCGACCGCGTCTGCCGGCTCACCGGTGACGGCGGCATCGTGGTGGGCGACCCCGCGACCGTGCTGGCGGACGCGCCCGTCGTGCCCCCGATCGTCCAGCTCGGCCGGGTGCTCGGCTGGTCGCCGCTGCCGCTGGCCGTCCGCGAGGCGCGCCGCGCTGCCCGTGGCCTCGACCTGCCGCCGCCCGCCGAGGCGCCCTCGGTGGCCGGTGAGGACCGGGTGGTCGCGACCGGGCTCACCGTCCGCCACGGCACCACCGTGGCGGTGCGCGACGTCGACCTGCGGCTGCGCGCCGGCCACGTCACCGCGCTCATGGGGCGCAACGGCTGCGGCAAGTCCAGCCTGCTGTGGACCCTCCACGGTCGGGAGCGGTACGCCGGCCGGCTGGCCGTCGGCGGCACCGACCCGGCGACGCAGGACGCCGCGGGACGGCGGCGGCTCGCGGGGCTCGTGCCGCAGGTGCCCTCGGACCTGCTCTACCTCGAGACCGTCGCCGACGAGTGCGCCGCCGGTGACGGCGGCACCGGCGCCTGTCGCGCGCTGCTCGACCGGCTCGCCCCCGGCATTCCTGCGGGCGCCCACCCGCGCGACCTCTCGGAGGGGCAGCGGCTCTCGCTGGCGCTCGCCCTGGTGCTGGTCGGCGCCCCGGGGTTGCTGCTGCTCGACGAGCCCACCCGCGGCCTCGACTACCCCGGCAAGGCTGCGCTGGCGGAGGTGCTGCGCGACCTCGCGGCCGACGGCCTGGCCGTCCTGGTCGCCACCCACGACGTGGAGTTCGTCGCCCAGGCAGCCGACGAGGCGCTGGTCATGGCCGAGGGGGAGCTGGTCTCGCGCGGCCCGGTGCGCGAGGTGCTGGCCCAGTCCCCGGCCTTCGCGCCGCAGGTGACCAAGGTGCTCGGGGCGCCGTGGCTGACCGTCGACGACGTGGTGAGGGCGCGATGAGCACCGGGGTCGCGGTGCGGCTCACCGTCCGCTCCGGCCTGGTGCTCGGGCTCGCGTCGGTCGCGGGCCTGATGATGCTGTGCTGGCCGCTGCTGCTGGACGCGGCACCGGGGCAGCGGATCGACCCGCCGTTCCTCTTCCTGGCGCTGCTCCCGCTGGTGGTGGTCGTGGTGCTCGCCGAGATCAGCGAGGGGGGCCTCGACCCGCGGGTGCTGGCGATCCTCGGGGTGCTCAGCGCGGTCAACGCGGTGCTGCGCGCCCTCTCGCCCGGTCTCGCGGGCGTGGAGCTCACGTTCTTCATGCTGATCCTCGCCGGGCGCGTGTTCGGACCCGGCTTCGGGTTCGTGCTCGGCTGCACGTCGTTGTTCGCGTCCGCCTTGCTCACGGCCGGCGTGGGGCCGTGGCTCCCCTTCCAGATGCTCGTCTCCGCGTGGGTCGGCATGGGGGCGGGGTTGCTGCCCCGCCGCCCGACGGGTCGGGCGGAGATCGTGCTGCTGTGCTGCTACGGCGTGGTGGCGGCGTACGTCTTCGGGCTGCTGATGAACCTGTCGGGCTGGCCGTTCGTCGCCGGCATCGCGATCCCGGGGGAGGAGCGCTCGCTGTCGTACGTGCCGGGCGCGCCGCTGCTGGAGAACCTCCACCGGTTCGGCCTCTACACGCTGCTGACCTCCACCGGCGGCTGGGACACGGTCCGCGCGATCACCAACGCCGTGGCGATCGCCCTGCTCGGTCCTGCCGTGCTCACCACCCTCCGCCGCGCCTCGCGCCGCGCGCTGGTGCGGCCCGCCCCCGGGGGTTGAGTGGTGGGTGTGGGACAGGTCAGTCGCGGCCGGGTGACGCGTGGGGTGTCACTGAGGCACGACTCGACGGTCACTCACCCACGACTCAACCGTTGCCGGGGTCGACGAGGAGGATCCGGTCGTCGGAGCCGGACGGTGTGCCGCGGCCGTCGCGGTTGGACGTCGTGACCCAGAGCATCCCGTCGGGGGCGGTGACGACCGTGCGGAGCCGGCCGTACTCATCCACGAGGAAGTCGGTGGCGTCGGCCGCGTCGCCGTCCGCGACGTCGACGCGCCACAGCCGGGCACCGCGCAGGGCAGCCATCCACAGCGACCCGTCGGCGTAGGCGAGGCCGGAGGGCGAGGCCTCGCCGGTCGACCAGACGACGCGAGGATTGGTGAACGACCCCTCCGCGCTGCGCCCCTCGGCCTCGGGCCAGCCGTAGTTGGCGCCGGGCTCGACGAGGTTGAGCTCGTCGTAGGTGTTCTGGCCCAGCTCGCTGGCCCACAACCGGTCGTCCTCGTCGAAGGCGAGCCCCTGGACATTGCGGTGGCCCAGGCTCCACACGGGCGACCCGGGGTCGGGGTTGCCCGGCGCGGGTGCGCCGTCGGTGGTGATGCGCAGGACCTTGCCGCCGAGCGAGTCGGCGTCCTGGGACAGCTCGCCGACGCCGGTCTCCCCGGTGGAGACGTAGAGGAAGCCGTCGGGACCGAAGGCGAGCCGGCCGCCGTCGTGGATGGTGCCGAGCGGGATGCCGTCGAGCACCACCTCGCGGGGCCCGAGCACGTCGCCGTCGAGGGTGGCGCGCACGACCCGGTTGTCGGTGTCGGTGGAGACGTAGAGGTAGACCGTGCGGTCGGCGCGGAAGTCGGGCGACGCCGCGACGCCGAGCAGGCCGGCCTCGCCCTGCGGCGACGCCTCGGCGACCGTGCCGGCCACGACCGGGTCGCCGCCGTCGGGGTCGACCAGCAGCACCCGGGCGCTGTCGCGCTCGGTCACCACCGCCCGGCCGTCGGGCAGGAAGTCCAGTCCCCAGGGCACGGCCAGCCCCGAGGTCACCGTGCCGACGACCTCGGGCGGGCGTCGTTGCTCGTCTGCCACCGACGGGTCCGGGCTGCCGGTGGTGGCGGTGACCGTGGCGGGCCCCGGCCCCGCGTCGGGGTCCTCGCCGCAGGCGGCGAGGAGGAGCAGCGGCAGGACCAGCGTGGCGACCGTACGGCGCACCGTGGTCAGCCGACCCGCTCGAGGAACTCCAGCAGCAGCTGGTGGATCTCGGTCGGCTTCTCCATCGGGAGGAAGTGGGAGCCGGACAGCTCGACGAACGTCGCGTCCGGCATCCGCTGCGCGGCGGTGCGCATGTCGCGGGAGCCGGAGAGCACGTCCCACCGGCCGGCGACGTAGCAGGCGGGGATCCTCAGCCCGCTGAGGCTGACCCGCGCGTGGCGCGAGGTGTGGAGCGCGAGGTGGAAGTACCAGTCGACGGGGGTGGTCAGGAACTCGGCGACCGCCCGGGCGGCCAGGGCCGGGTCGGGCACGGGGAACATGAAGCCGGTGCGGCTCAGCGCGGCCACGGCCAGCTGTCCGACCGGGATCCGCCGGGCGACCGGGGTCAGTGCGCAGCCACCGTGCTTGAGCAGCCGGGAGGCGTTGACGGTGAGGGTCCGCGCAAGAGGGTGCGGCAGTCGCAGCGGGCCGAGCATCGTGGCGAAGGTGTCGCCGGGCACGCCGGCCACCGCGAACAGCCCGCGCACCCGTTCGGGGTGGGTGGCGGCGAGCTCGAACATGGTGTTGACGCCCATCGACCAGCCCATCAGCACCGCCGAGTCGACGTCGAAGTGGTCCATCACCGACAACGCGTCCTCGACGAACTCCTCGATCCCCACCCGCGTGGGGTCGGCGGGCCGGTCGGAGCCGCCCACCCCTCGGTGGTTCCAGCTGACGACGCGGACGCCGCAGCCGGGCTCGAACAGGGCGGGCCAGGCCCACGGGCTGGTGCCGAGGCCGTTGCAGAGCACGACGGTCGGGCCCTCGAGGGTGCCGTCGGGGTCGTTGGTCCAGGCGCGCAGCCGGGTGCCGTCGTCGGAGAGCACGTCGGTGAAGGCGAGCCGGGCACGGGTGGTCTCGCGGGCAGCGGGGGAGGCCATGCGGCCGATTGTGCCCGAGGGGTCCCGGACGCCGGGTCAGGCTGTGTCCGGCGTCAGTGGTTGGCCGCGACCGGGTGCTCGACCTCGACCGGCGCGTGCCGGTCGGCCGCGGCAGCGACGTATGCCTCGGCGTCCTCGCGCTCGACCCGGCGGCGTCCCGCCTCGGTGGCGGCGACCATCGCGTTGCGCCGGGCGGCCTGCTGGGAGGCGTGGGCCCAGCGGTCGAGGTGGCGCAGCAGCAGCATGGAGCCATCCTGCCGGGCCCGGCCTTTCCGGCACGTCAAGCGCAGGTGACGAGTGTGTGAACTCCATCGGCCTGGCTCAGTCGGGTGCGGGCTCGCCGATCACCTGGCGTCGACCCGACCGGGTGGCGCCGACGGACGCAGCCACCACGCACGCCACGGCCAGCCACTGGGTGACGGTGAGCAGCTCGCCGAGCACGATGATGGCCGCCAGCGCGGCGGCCGCGGGTTCCAGGCTCATCAGGATGGAGAAGACCGCCGGCCGGATCCGGCGCAGCGCCACCATCTCCAGCGAGTAGGGCACGACCGAGCTGAGCAGGCCGACGGCCGCACCGAGCACGAGGATCCGCGGGTCGAGCAACTGCTCGCCCGCGACCAGCAGGGCCCCCGGCGTGAGCACCACCGTGGCGACGATGCTGGCAACCGCGAGGCCGTCGAGCCCGGGCCATCGGGTGCCGGTGCGCGCACTCAGCAGGATGTACGCCGCCCACGCGGCTCCGGCCAGCAGCGCGAAGGCCACGCCGGCGAGGGTGACGTCGCCGGGCTGCAGACCCAGGGCCAGCACCCCGACCGCGGCCAGCCCGACCCAGCCCAGGTCGCGGGGTCGGCGGGAGCCGAGCACCGCGAGCGTCAGGGGGCCCACGAACTCGATGGTGACCGCGATGCCGAGCGGGATCCGGGCGAAGGACTGGTAGATCGCCCAGTTCATGATGCCGAGCGTGAGCCCGAACGCGATGACGACCAGCCAGTCGTCGCGACTGCGGCCGCGCAGGGCCGGCCGGGCGAACAGCCCGAGGACCAGCGCGCTCGTCACCAGCCGCAGCCACACCATCCCGGTCGGCGGGATCTCGCCGAAGAGGGTCTTCGCGACGGCGGCGCCGAGCTGGACCGACGCGATCCCGCCCAGCACGAGCCAGACGGGCGACAGCCGGGTCAGCGTTCCTCCTCGCGCAGGCGTTGCAGCCGGGCCAACATGGTGCGGGTGATCTCGGCCTCGCTGTCGAAGTGGGCCAGGCCCCAGTCGGCGACCAGCGAGGGATGGTGGAAGGGCTCGCCGGGTGCGTCGACGCCTTCCAGGGAGGAGCGTACGTCGGCGAGGTCGGCGCGCGCGGAGGCGACCTCCTCGGCGTACTCCTCGAGGATCCTCGTGAGGGTCTCGTGGTCGGCGAGGTGGCCGATCATCAGCCGCAGGGCGACGGGGTGCTTGAAGACGGGGAAGCCGGCCGGGGCCTCGCGCATCCACTCCTCGAGGGCCGCGCGGCCGACGGTCGTCATCGACCACCGGGTGCCCGCGACCCTGCCCGTCGGGCGCGACCAGGCCGGCGTCGTGCAGGCGCGCCAGCTCGGAGTAGACCTGGCTCATCGCCGGGGAGACCCAGTAGAAGCGCAGCGTGAAGTCGGCACGCTGCTTGAGCTCGTAACCCGTCATCCCGGGGTCGGAGTCGTCTCCGAACGAGAGCAGGCCGAGCAGCGCCCAGGAGGTGATCGGCAGGTCTTGACGCATGGCTCTCCCAGACTACTGTTCCTAGTAGGAACAAATGGGGAGGAGTCCGGGTGATGGTTGGCACGGTGCTGATGGTCGGGACCAAGAAGGGGATGTGGCTCGGCAGGTCCGACGGGGCCCGCCACGACTGGGAGTGGAGCGGGCCGCACTTCGAGATGCAGGGCGTCTACTCCGCGATGGTCGACAAGCGCGGCGACACCCCGCGGCTGCTGGCCGGCTCGTCGTCGAGCTGGTTCGGCCCGCAGGTCTACCGCTCCGACGACCTCGGCCAGACGTGGGACGAGACCGCCAACGGCGCGATCCGCTTTCCCGAGGACACCGAGGCCTCCCTCGCGTCGGTCTGGCAGCTCCAGCCCGGCTCCGCCGCGGGTGACGACGACGTCGTCTGGGCCGGCACCGAGCCCGGTGCGGTCTTCCGCAGCGACGACCGCGGCGAGAGCTTCGAGCTCGTGCGCGGCCTGTGGGACCACCCCCACCGCACCGAGTGGAACGAGGGTTTCGGGGGACAGGCCTTCCACACGGTGCTGCCCCACCCCCACGACCCCGACCGCGTGCTCGCCGCCATCTCCACCGGCGGCGTCTACGTCACCGAGGACGGCGGCACCACCTGGGCGCCGTCCAACACCGGGGTCAAGGCGGAGTTCATGCCCGGCGAGCGCAGCTATCCCGAGTTCGGCCAGTGCGTCCACAAGGTCGCGCGCGACGCGGCCGACCCCGAGCGGCTCTACCTGCAGAACCACGGCGGCGTCTACCGGTCCGACGACGGCGGCGCCAGCTGGAACGACATCGCGCCGGGGCTGCCCGCGGAGTTCGGCTTCGCCATGGTCGCCCACCCGCACCGCGGCGGCACGGCGTACTCCTTCCCGATCAGCGACGCCGGCGCCCGCTGGCCGGTCGACGGCAAGGCTCGCGTGGCGCGCACCACCGACGCTGGGGCCAGCTGGGAGCTGCTCGGCGGCGGGGAGCTGCCCGACGCCTTCTACGCCGCGGTGATGCGCGACGCGATGTGCGCCGACGACCACGACGTCGCCGGCCTCTACGTCGGTGGTCGCAACGGCTCGGTCTTCTGCTCTCCGGACGAGGGTGGGACGTGGCTCGAGATCCACCGCGACCTGCCCGACGTGCTGGTCGTGCGAGCCGCGTCGATCTGAGCCCGTCCGCGGCTAGGTTGCTGTCATGGCTGACTTCTCGATGTCCCGCGCGACGACGGTCGACGCGCCGCCCGAACGGGTCCACGCGCTCGTCGACGACTTCCACGAGTGGCAGCGGTGGTCGCCCTGGGAGGGGCTCGACCACGACCTCCGGCGCACCTACACCGGCCCCGACCGGGGCGTCGGCGCCCACTACGCCTGGTCCGGCAACAAGAAGGCGGGGGAGGGGACCATGGAGATCACCTCCTCCACCCCCACGGCGGTCGTCGTCGACCTGCGCTTCCTCAAGCCCTTCAAGGCCACCAACGTCACCCGCTTCGACCTGGTCCCGCTCGACTCCGGCACGCGCGTCACCTGGACCATGACCGGAAAGCGCAACGTGGTCATGTCGCTGATGGGCAGGCTCTTCGTCGACAAGGCGATCGGCGCCGACTTCGAGCGGGGGCTGGCTTCGCTCAAGGCCGAGGCCGAGGCCGGGCGCGGCTGACCCCCACAGTGACCCGCACGGTGACCCGTCACTCGCGTGGCTTTGCAGTGCCGTGAGCCGTCACTCGTGCGTGATCAGACCCGCGCGAGTGACGGCTCGGCTGGCCTGAAGCGGCTTGTAACGCCGGGTTAGCGCTTGTTCCACCCAGGCCATTTCCTGGGTGGAACAGCTGCTAACCCGGCGTTACAAGCGAGCGGGCGGCCTCAGCGGGCGTCGTGGACGAGGCGGGCTCCGACCCAGGTGGCGGCGACGGTGGGGGCGGTACGCCGCTCCGACGGTCTCAAACCCTCCTGGGTGACGGCTCGCGCGGCCCGGCGTACGGCGAGACGTGGTGTGAGCGGGGAGGGGCGGGGCATAGGGTCGGCAGCATGCCTGAGACGCCCGACCTGAAGCCCCGTTCGCGCGACGTCACCGACGGCCTCGAGCGGGCCGCCGCTCGCGGCATGCTCCGGGCCGTGGGCATGGGCGACGACGACTGGGAGAAGCCCCAGATCGGCGTGGCGTCGTCCTGGAACGAGATCACCCCCTGCAACCTCTCGCTCGACCGGCTCGCGAAGGCCGTGAAGAACGGCGTGCACGCGGCCGGCGGCTACCCGCTCGAGTTCGGCACGATCTCGGTCTCCGACGGCATCTCCATGGGCCACGAGGGCATGCACTTCTCGCTGGTCAGCCGCGAGGTCATCGCCGACTCCGTGGAGACCGTGATGATGGCCGAGCGGCTCGACGGCTCGGTGCTGCTCGCCGGCTGCGACAAGTCGCTGCCCGGCATGATGATGGCTGCCGCGAGGCTCGACCTGCAGCTCCGTCTTCCTCTACGCCGGGTCGATCATGCCCGGGCAGGTCGACGGCGAGGACGTCACGATCATCGACGCCTTCGAGGCCGTCGGGGCCTGCCTCGCCGGCAAGATCACCCGGGAGGAGGTCGACCGCGTCGAGCGGGCGATCTGCCCGGGCGAGGGCGCCTGCGGCGGCATGTACACCGCCAACACGATGGCTGCCGTCGCCGAGGCGATCGGCATGTCCCTGCCGGGCAGTGCCGCGCCGCCGGCCGTCGACCGGCGTCGCGACGGCTTCGCCCACCGCTCGGGCGAGGCCGTGGTCAACCTGCTCCGGCACGGCATCACGGCGCGCCAGATCATGACCCGCGAGGCCTTCGAGAACGCGATCACCGTCGTGATGGCGCTCGGCGGCTCGACCAACGCCGTCCTCCACCTGCTCGCCATGGCGCGCGAGGCCGAGGTGCCGCTGACCATCGACGACTTCAACCGCGTCGGCGACAAGGTGCCCCACCTCGGCGACCTCAAGCCCTTCGGCAAGTACGTGATGTACGACGTCGACAAGGTCGGCGGCATCCCCGTCGTCATGCGAGCGCTGCTCGAGGAGGGGTTGCTGCACGGCGACACCCTCACGGTCACCGGCAAGACGATGCGCGAGAACCTCGACGACCTCGCCCCGCCGCCGCTCGACGGTGACGTGATCCGCCGCTTCTCCGAGCCGATCCACGCCACCGGGGGGCTGACGATCCTCAAGGGTTCGCTCGCCCCCGAGGGAGCGGTCGTGAAGTCGGCCGGCTTCGACGAGTCGGTCTTCGAGGGCACCGCGCGCGTCTTCGACGGCGAACGGGCGGCGATGGACGCCCTCGCCGCCGGCCAGATCGGCGCCGGCGACGTGGTCGTCATCCGCTACGAGGGCCCCAAGGGCGGTCCGGGGATGCGCGAGATGCTCGCGATCACCGGCGCCATCAAGGGTGCCGGGCTCGGCAAGGACGTGCTGCTGCTGACCGACGGGCGCTTCTCCGGCGGTACGACGGGGCTGTGCGTGGGCCACGTCGCCCCCGAGGCCGTCGACGGCGGCCCGATCGCCTTCGTGCGCGACGGCGACCCGATTCGGCTCGACGTGGCGGGACGCTCGCTCGAGGTGCTCGTCGACGAGGCCGAGCTCGCGTCGCGCCGTGACGGCTGG
Source organism: uncultured Actinomycetota bacterium (assembly GCA_963754025.1). Lineage (GTDB taxonomy): Bacteria > Actinomycetota > Actinomycetes > Propionibacteriales > Nocardioidaceae > Nocardioides. Next base: position 175,332 of record CAVWEC010000001.1, read on the forward strand.
GAGCCGCTGCCCCCGAAGTACACCCGCGGCGTCCTCGGCAAGTACGCCAAGGTCGTGCAGTCCGCTGCCCACGGCGCCGTCTGCGGCTGAACGTCGACGCCACCAGTGGGTCGGGGCACCGCCGCACTAGGGTCGGGCGCGTGAGCGCAGCCGACCTCGATGCCGCCGACCCCCTGGCCCGCTACCGCGACCGCTTCGTGGGGGCCGGGACCGACCTCGTCTACTTCGACGGCAACTCGCTCGGCCGACCGCTGCAGGTCACGGCCGACCGGCTCGCGGAGTTCGTGACCGGCCAGTGGGGCGGCCGCCTGATCCGTGGGTGGGACGAGGGCTGGTTCGACCTGCCGCTCACCCTCGGCGACACCCTCGGCCGGGTGGCGCTGGGCGCCGCACCCGGCCAGGTCACGTTCGGCGACTCGACGACCGTGCTGCTCTACAAGGCGATGCGCGCCGCCGTCGCCGCCCGCCCCGGGCGCACCGAGATCGTGCTCGACCGCGACAACTTCCCGACCGACCGGTACGTCGCCGCGGGCGTGGCCCAGGAGTGCGGGCTGACCCTTCGCTGGATCGACGTCGACCCGGCGGAGGGCGTGCGGGCCGAGCAGGTGGCGGCCGTCGTGGGGGAGCAGACCGCGCTGGTCGTGCTCAGCCACGTCGCCTACCGGTCGGCTTGGATCGCCGACGCCCCGACCATCACCTCGCTTGCCCATGACGCGGGCGCGCTCGTGCTCTGGGACCTCTCCCACTCCGCCGGGTCGGTCGTCGTCGAGCTCGACGCCTGGCAGGTCGACCTCGCGGTCGGCTGCAGCTACAAGTACCTCAACGGCGGGCCGGGCGCGCCGGCGTACCTCTATGCCGCGCAGCGCCACCTCGGCACGCTGACCCAGCCGGTGCAGGGCTGGATCGGCGGCGCCGACCCGTTCGTGATGGGCCCGACCTACACGCCGGCCGACGGCGTCCGGCGGTTCCAGTCCGGAACCCCGCCGGTGCTGGCCCTGGTGCCCGTGCACGACATGCTCGAGCTGGTCGAGGAGGTAGGCATCGAGGCGGTGCGGGCGAAGTCGGTCGCCCTGACGGACCACGCCGTCCAGCTCGCCGACGAGATGCTGGCCCAGCTCGGCGTCGAGGTCGCCAGCCCGCGCGACCCCGCCCGGCGCGGCGGCCACGTCACCCTGCTCCACCCGGCCATGAAGTCCGCGACCGAGCGGCTGTGGCGGCGGGACGTGATCCCCGACTACCGCGACCCCGACGGCCTGCGGATCGGTCTCTCACCGCTGTCGACCTCGTTCGGCGAGGTCGAGCAGGGCCTCGAGGCGGTCCGCGAGGTCCTGGCCGAGGTCGGCTGAGGTGGAGCTGCGCTTCCCGGAGCCGCTGCGTCGCGGGAGCACGATCGCCGTCACCTCGCCGTCCGCGGGCGTCGCGGGCGCCGGCGCCGCCCGCGTCGACTTCTGCGTCGGCTGGCTCCGCGAGCGCGGCTACGCCGTGGCGGACGCCCTCGGCATGCTGGACCTGCCGGTGGTACTCGATCTCGAGATCGGGCACGTCCCGCCCCACCTGCCGCTGCTCAACGGCGCGACCGCGCGGATCGTCGTCGACGGCCAGCACCAGGAGATCGCCCAGGCGTGGCCGTGACGCGGGTCAACGAGCACGGCCAACCGGTCGGCGACCCGATCGAGTGGACGCCCCGGCCACACCCGCGGCGCGTCGTCCTGCGGGGGCGGCACGTGACCCTCGAGCCGGTCGCCGGTCAGCACGTCACCGATCTCCACGCCCACCTCGCGGGTCCCGACGCCGACCCGTGGTGGACCTACCGGTCCGATGAGCGGCCCGCCGACCCGGCCGCCACCGCACGCCGGGTGGCCGGGTGGGCGGCGGCCGAGGACACGGTGACCTGGGCCGTGGTGCCGACCGCGACGGGGGAGGCCTCGGGGGTGGTCAGCCTGATGCGGGTCGATGCCGACCACGGGACGGTCGAGATCGGTGCGGTCCTGTTCGCCGGTGGCCTGCAACGCACCGCCGCCGCCACCGAGGCGGTCGTCCTGCTGCTGGAGCACGTGGTGGAGGAGCTCGGCTACCGGCGCGTGGAGTGGAAGCTCGACGCGCTCAACACGCCCTCGGCCGCGGCCGCCCGGCGGCTCGGCTTCACCTACGAGGGCCGCTTCCGCCACGCGGTCGTCGTCAAGGGCCGCAACCGCGACACCGACTGGTTCGCGATGACCGACGACGACTGGCGCACGCTGCGCCCGGCGTACGACGCGTGGCTCGACCCGGCCAACTTCGACGCGGCCGGTGGCCAACGCAGCCGGCTCTCCGACCTGACCGCGGCCCGACGACCAACGCCCTGACAGGCTGGGCGGGTGCGCCGCCGGACCCGTGACCCCCAGCGGCCACCGATCCCCGGCGAGATCCTGGTCCTCGTCGCCTCCGCGTTCGTCATAGCGATCGGCTACGGGCTGGTCTCACCGGTGCTCCCGGCCTACGCACGCAGCTTCGACGTCGGCGTCGCGGCCGCCTCGATGGTGGTCTCGGCGTTCGCCTTCTTCAGGCTGGTCTTCGCGCCGGCGGGCGGCTGGCTCACCACCCGGCTGGGGGAGCGGCCCGTCTACCTGACCGGCCTGCTCGTCGTCGCCGCCTCGTCGCTCGCCACGGCGTTCGCCGACTCCTACGTCCAGCTGCTGGTCTTCCGTGGTCTCGGGGGGCTGGGCTCGACGATGTTCACGGTCTCGGCCATGGCGCTGCTCGTGCGCCTCGCGCCGCCCGAGATCCGCGGCCGGGTCTCCTCGGCGTACGCCAGCGCCTTCCTGGTCGGCGGCATGCTCGGACCGGTGGTCGGTGGCTTCCTCGCCGGCTTCGGGCTCCGCCTCCCGTTCATCGTGTACGCCGCTGCGCTGGTGGTGGCCGCGGCGGTGGTCGGCGTCCGGCTGACCGGTGCCCGGCTGCGGCCAGCGGGTGGTGGCCCGACGGCCCCGCCGATGCGCTTCCGCGAGGCGCTCGGCGACCGCACCTACCGGGCGAGCCTCGCCTCGGGGTTCGCGAACGGCTGGTGCAACTTCGGTGTCCGGGTGGCCGTGCTGCCGCAGCTGGCCGTGGCCCTGCACGACGACACCTGGGTGGCGGGCGTGGCGCTCGCGCTCGCGGCACTCGGCACGGCCCTCACCCTCCAGGTGGCCGGTCGCGTCGCCGACACGGTGGGGCGCCGCCCCCTGGTCGTGTCCGGGCTCGTCGTCACCGCGGTCGGCCTCGGCCTCCTCGGGCAGAGCGGGTCGTTGACCGTGCTCCTGGCCCTGTCGGTGCTCTCGGGCGTGGGTGCCGGCCTCGTCAACCCGGGCCAGCAGGCGGCGGTGGCGGACGTCATCGGCAACCACCGCAGCGGCGGCACCGTGCTGAGCGGCTTCCAGATGGCCCAGGACGCCGGCGCGATCCTGGGGCCGGTGCTGGTGGGACTGGTCGCCGACGCCGCCGGGTTCGGCTGGGCCTTCGCGCTGACCGGGGCGGTCGCACTGGTGGCCGCGGCCCCGTGGCTCTCGGCGCCCGAGACGCTGGAGCGGCCCGCGCCCGGGTGACGGCCGTGGGCCGACCGTGATCAGGGCCGGCTGCCCGCGGTCCGGTCGCCGGGAGAGCCTGCCTGAGCGGTGGCGATGACCTCGAGCAGACGACGGGTGCTCGTGTTGAGCCGGGTCGAGCGGCTCCAGACCGCGACCAGGTTGCGGGTGAGGTCGAGGTCGTCCACCGAGACCTCGACCAGGAGGCCGTGGTCGAGGTCGCCACGCACGGCGAAGTCGCTGAGCACCGCCGGCCCGACGCCCGCCTTGACTGCGCCCTTGACCGCCTCGTTCGAGCCCAGCTCGAGGAGCGACGGAGCCGGGGTGACGTCCGGGGAGCTGCGCTCCAGGGTGGCCCGGGTGCCGGACCCCGGCTCCCGCGCCACGAGCGGGGTGGCCAGGAGGAGCGCCCGGTCCACGCGGTGGTCGGGGCTCGCCCAGGGATGGCCCGGGGCGACCACCACGACCAGGCGGTCGCGAGCCACGGTCACGTGCTCCAGGTCGGCGTCCAGGTCGGGTCCCTCGACGAAGCCGAGCGCGGCCTCACCTTCGCGGACCCGGCGGATCACCGTCTCGGAGTTCGCCACCTCCAGCCCGACGTGCACCTCGGGCAGCTCGGTGTGCAGCGCGGCCAACCAGCCGGGCACGAGGTGCTCGGCGATGGTCAGGCTCGAGGCGACCTTCAGGCTGCTGGAGGTGGCGGCGGCCAGCGAGGACACCGCGCCCATCAGGCGGTCCACGGCGTCGACGATGGTTGCGGCCCACGCGGCCACCACCTTGCCGTGCTCGGTGAGGTAGGACCCGACCGGCCGTCGCTCGAGGAGCTGGAGACCCACGCTGCGCTCGAGCAGCACCATCTGCTTGCTGGCGGCTGGCTGGCTGATGCCGTGGGCACGGGCCGCCTTGCCGAGGCTCTGGGTCCTGCCGACCTCGACGAGCAGTCGCAACGACGACAGGGTGGGTTCGCGGGTGGTCACAACCAAAGTTTATGACCCCGACAAGGTTTGTGGTCTACCGCACACGCCGCCCGGCGACCACGCTGGGACCGCACACCAGACCGAACGATTCGAGGGAGAGGACCGCGCCGTGCGCTACGGCTTCGCGATCGACCAGCGGACCTGCATCGGGTGTCATGCCTGCACGGTCGCGTGCAAGACCGAGCACGAGGTACCGGTCGGGCAGTTCCGGACCTGGGTGAAGTACGTCGACTCCGGCAGCTTCCCGGACACGACGCGCTCCTTCGGCGTCATGCGGTGCAACCACTGCACCGACGCCCCCTGCCTGAAGATCTGTCCGACCACGGCGCTGTTCAAGCGCGAGGACGGCATCGTCGACTTCGACAAGGACCGGTGCATCGGCTGCAAGTCCTGCATGCAGGCCTGTCCCTACGACGCGATCTACATCGACGAGGACACGCACACCGCGGCGAAGTGCAACCTGTGCGCACACCGGATCGACGACGACCTGGAGCCGGCCTGCGTGGTCGTCTGCCCGACCCACTCGATCTGGGTCGGCGACCTCGACGACCCCACCTCCGGGATCGCCAAGCTGGTCAGCACCAACGACACGGCGGTCCGCGCCCCGGAGCAGAACACCGGGCCGAACGTGTTCTACCTCGGCGCCGACCGAGCGGTCCTCGACCCGCTCGCGGCCCCGGTCGACGAGAGCTACATCTGGGCCAAGCCCGACGCGCAGCGGCTGGCGACCCGCGGCGACTTCGCCCCGGACCCCATGACCCGTGACCGCACCACGCTCAACACCGCTCACCCGCGCCCCTGGGGCTGGCGGGTGACGACCTACCTGTGGACCAAGGGGGTCGGTGCGGGTGCCCTGGCCCTGGCGCTGCTGGCGCACCTGATGGGCCTCGACCTCGGCGTGGTCGGCGGGATCATCGCCCCGGTTCTCGGCTTCGCCGGTGCCGCGGTGACGGGCGTCCTGCTGGTGTGGGACCTCAAGCGACCCGACCGCTTCTACTACCTGTTCACCAAGCCCCACTGGTCCTCGTGGCTGGTGCTCGGCGGTCTGGTGCTGAGCGCCTTCGCCGGCGGGTCGATCCTGTGGGCGCTGGCGTGGGCGCTCGACCTCGGGTGGGCGATGACGGTGCTCGCCTGGGTCGGCATCCCGGTCGCGGCCATGATGGCCGGCTACACGGCCTTCCTCTTCGGCCAGGCCGAGGGACGCGACCTGTGGCAGTCGCCGCTGCTGTTCTGGCACCTGCTCGCCCAGGCCGCCATGGTCGGCGGAGGTGCGCTCGCCATCGTCGGGCCGTTCGTCGACCTCGGTGCGAGCGCGTGGGGCCTCGTGGCGGCGTTCTTCACGCTGGGCACGCTGGCGCACCTGCTGATGGTCGCCATCGAGTACTCCGGGACGCACGCCAGCCGCCAGGCGGCGGTGGCCGCCCACCAGATCACCCACGGACGCTACGCGCGGCTGTTCTGGCTCGGGGCCGTCGCGCCGGCGGCCGTGGCCCTCGTGCTGGCCGCCTTCGGCTGGCTCGCGGGCCCGGTCTGGCCCCTGGTGCTGGCGGGGATCCTGGTGCAGCCGGCCCTGCTGGCCTACGAGTCCTGCTTCGTGCGGGCAGGCCAGGACCCGCCCCTCTCATGACGTTGCCGACGCTCGACCCCACCATCGGAGGGATCGCATGACCCAGGAGAAGAACGCGACGGGAATGCCCATGCCGGGGCTGCGTTCCCACGAGAACCTGCGCAACTACCCCGACCCGTCGACGTGGGACCACCACGTCGAGCACGACGCGAAGGCCCACCCGCGCAAGGTGCCCCACACCTACTCGCTCGTGCCGACCACGTGCTTCAACTGCGAGTCCTCCTGCGGGCTGCTCGCCTACGTCGACCACGAGGACCTCTCGATCAAGAAGTTCGAGGGCAACCCGGTGCACCCCGGCTCACGTGGCCGCAACTGCGCCAAGGGGCCGGCCACCATCAACCAGACCAACGACCCGGAGCGGATCCTGCACCCGATGCGCCGCGTGGGGGAGCGGGGCTCCGGGCAGTTCGAGGAGGTCAGCTGGGACGAGGCGCTCCGGGACATCGCGGGCCGGATCCGGAAGGCGATCGTGGAGGACCGTCGCGACGAGGTGATGTACCACGTCGGACGACCGGGGGAGGACGGCTTCGCCGAGCGGGTCCTCGCGGCGTGGGGCGTCGACGGCCACAACAGCCACACCAACGTGTGCTCGTCCTCCGGGCGCACCGGCTACACGCACTGGATGGGCTTCGACCGGCCCTCACCCGACTACGCCAACGCGCGCACCATCGTGCTGCTCTCGTCCCACCTCGAGACCGGTCACTACTTCAACCCCCACGCCCAGCGGATCATGGAGGCGAAACAGAACGGCGCCAAGGTCGTGGTCCTCGACCTGCGTCTCTCCAACTCCGCGGCCCATGCCGACCTGTGGATCTCGCCGTGGCCGGGCAGCGAGGGGGCCATCTTCCTGGCGGTCGCGTCCCACCTCATCCGCGAGCGCCGGATCGACCGCCGGTTCGTCGAGCGCTGGGTCAACTGGGACGTCTACCTCCGGCGCAAGCACCCCGACGCACCGGTGGACTTCGAGACCTTCCTGGACCGGCTGGAGGACGACTATTCCGAGTGGACCTTCGAGCGGGCCGCGGAGCTGGCCCACGTCCCCGTCGCGCAGGTGGAGGAGCTGGCTCGGCTGGTGGCCCAGGCCGGCACCCGACTGGCCACCCACACCTGGCGCTCCGCGACCGCGGGCAACCTCGGTGGCTGGCAGATCACCCGGGCCCTGTTCTTCCTCAACGTGCTGACGGGGGCGGTCGGGACCGAGGGCGGCACCCACCCCAACGGCTGGGACAAGTTCATCCCGCACTTCCCGGTCAAGCCGGAGCCCAACGACGTGTGGTCGGAGATGCTGTGGCCGCCGGAGTTCCCGCTCTGCACCAACGAGATGTCGATCCTGCTGCCGCACCTCCTCAAGGACGGGCGCGGCCACCTCGAGGTCTACTTCAGCCGGGTCTACAACCCGATCTGGGTCAACCCGGACGGCTTCACCTGGATCGACGCGCTCACCGACGAGTCGAAGGTGGGCCTGCACGTCGCGCTCACGCCGACCTGGTCGGAGTCGGCCACCTTCGCCGACTACGTGCTGCCCATGGGGCACGCGGGCGAGCGGCACGACACGGTCTCCATGGAGACCCACGCGGGCAAGTGGCTGTCGTTCCGGCAACCGGTCCGCCGCGTCGTGATGGCACAGCAGAACATGCCGTTCCAGGACTCCCGCGACACCAACCCCGGTGAGGTCTGGGAGGAGAACGAGTTCTGGTTCGCGCTGTCGTGGGAGATCGACCCGGACGGCTCGCTCGGCATCCGTCAGTACTTCGAGTCCCGTGAGCACCCGGGGCAGAAGATGACGATGGACGAGTACTACGAGATCCTCTTCGCCGAGTCGGTGCCCGGCCTCCCGGAGGCGGCCGCCGACCAGGGCCTGACCCCGCTGCAGTACATGCGCAAGTACGGCGTCTTCGAGGTCGCCAAGGACCAGTACCGCCTCGACGAGCGGGTCCTGTCCGACGACGAGCTCTCGGGCACGACGGTCGACGAGAAGGGTGTGGTCCGCAAGGCCGACCCGGGGCTCGACGTGGCCCCCCCGCTGGTGGGGGAGGTCGACTCGGTCGGAGTCCGCCACGCGGACGGCACCGTCACCCAGGGGTGGCTGTCGCCGTCGCGCAAGCTCGAGCTGTTCTCCGAGACGCTCGCCGACTGGGGCTGGGAGGACCAGGCCGTCCCCGGCTACTTCGAGTCCCAGGTCTCGGCGCGCCGGATCGACCGCGACCAACTCCGAGTTCGTCCTCATGCCCAACTTCCGGCTGCCGACGCTGATCCACACCCGCTCGGGGAACGCCAAGTACCTCAACGAGATCTCCAACACCCACCCGTTGTGGACCAACGTCGACGACGCACGGGGCCTGGGGGTCTCCACCGGCGACCTGGTCCGGATCACCACCGAGATCGGGCACTTCGTGGCTCGGGTGTGGTCGACCGAGGCGATCCGACCCGGCGTGGTGGGGTTGTCGCACCACATGGGCCGGTGGATGCAGGACGGCCACCCCGGCTCCCGCTGGGTCATGGGCAAGGTCAAGCTCGACCGCACCGGCAGCGACCCGGAGAGCGGCGTGTGGAAGCTGCGCTACACCGACGGCATCCGTCCCTTCGAGAGCGCGGACCCCGACTCCTCGCGGATCTACTGGGACGACCCGGGTGTGCACCAGAACCTCACGTTCCCGGTGCAGCCCGACCCGGTCTCGGGCATGCACTGCTGGCACCAGAAGGTGCGGGTGGAGAAGGCCCACCCCGGTGACCAGTACGGCGACGTGGAGGTCGACATGGCGAAGTCCCGCGAGGCCTACCGGCGCTGGCTCGAGATGGCCCGCCCGGGTCCCGGCCCTGGTGGCCTGCGGCGTCCGGAGTTCATGATGCGTCACGTCACGCCCAAGCGCTCGGCGTACCACGTCCCGGCGGGGACCGACTGATGCCCGTCTTCGGTACCACCACCCCGGTCGACGAGGCCGCGGTGCGTGAGGCCATCGGCGATGTCCAGGACCCCGAGCTCCACCTCGGCCTCGCCGAGGCCGGCATGCTCGAGGACGTCGTGGTCGACCGGCGCGGCCGCGTCGAGGTGACGGTGCGGTTGACCACCCCGACCTGTCCGATGCGCGAGACGCTCGGCGCGGCGGTCTCCGAGGCGGCGGGCGCGGTCGCGGGTGTCACCCGCGTGGAGGTTCGGTGGTCTGCGATGGCCGAGCACGAGCGGATGGCGTTGGCCAACCGGCTCCGCGGCGGCCGCCCCGAGGGCAGTCACCCGTTCGGGATCGACTCGGGCACGAAGGTCTACGCCGTCGCCTCCGGCAAGGGCGGGGTGGGCAAGAGCACGGTGACCGCCAACCTGGCCGCCGCGCTCGCCGCCCAGGGGCAGCGCGTCGGCGTCCTGGATGCCGATGTCTGGGGCTACTCGATTCCTCTGCTCTATGGCGTGCGCCGGCCTCCGGTGGCGCTGAAGGGCGTGATGCTGCCCGTGGAGGCCCACGGCGTGGCGCTGATGTCGGTCGGGTTCTTCGTCGACGACGAGGAACCCGTGGTGTGGCGCGGGCCGATGCTGCACAAGGCGATCGAGCAGTTCCTCACCGACGTCCACTGGGGCGAGCTCGACGTCCTCCTGGTCGACCTGCCGCCCGGGACCGGGGACGTGACGATGTCCCTGCTGCAGCTGCTCCCGGACGCTCAGCTGATCACCGTCACCACCCCGCAGCCGGCCGCGGCTTCCGTCGCCCAGCGGGTCGGCCGGATGGCGCTGGACATGCGGATGCCGGTCGCCGGCGTCGTGGAGAACATGTCGACCTTGGAGTGCGCCGCTTGCGGTGCCCGGACCCCGCTCTTCGGGTCCGGGGGAGGACGGGAGCTCGCCACCCGCCTGGACGTGCCGCTCCTCGGGGAGGTGCCGCTCGACGTGACGCTGCGCGAGGCCGGTGACGCCGGGGTGCCGGCGGTGGTCTCCGCTCCGCACGCGTCCTCCTCCGCCGAGCTGATGCGGATCGCCGGCGCGCTCCCCGTGGTGCGTCGCACCCTCGTCGGGCGTCCGCTCCCGCTGGCGGTGGTCTGACCGGAATGGACCGAGCACGTGTGGCCGACCTGGCCGTCCGCCACCCCAAGACGCTGCCTGCTGACGCCACCATCGGCGCCGTCCGTCAGCAGCTGGCCGACGACCACGTGCACCTCGTGCTGCTCACCGAGGACACCAGGCTGGTGGGGACCCTGACGCGGGAGGACGTGCTGTCCAGCCTCGAGGACGCCGAGCCGGCCCGCCCCCACGCGCGGCTCGAGGGACGTACGGTGCCTCCCACGCGACCTGCCGCGTGGGTGCTCGACGACCTCCGTGACCGGCAGGTGCGGCGCGTGGCCGTGGTCGCCGACGACGGCACCCTGGTCGGCCTGGTCTGCGTGAACCGTCGCGGATCCGGTGTCTGCTCGGACGAGGGCATCGCGGCCAGGGCGGCTGAGCGGCGAGGGGCCTAGCCGGACCCGTGCCCGCGGCCCGGGGAGGACGGCGACGTGGAACCGCAGCCGCGCACCGCGCTCAGCGGATCGACCGGCCGGCGACGACGGCGGAGGCTGCGAGCGCGACGAGGCCTACGCCGCCGAGAGCAACGACGCCGAGGGTGGCCCTCGAGGGCACCGGCCTGGCCTGGATCGGGCGGTCGCTGTTGCCCCACTCCTTCCACGAGCCGTCGTAGTTCCTCACCCGGTCGTGGCCGAGCAGCCGGAGCGTGAACAGCTGGTGCCCGGACCGGGCCGCGCTCTGGCAGTAGACGATGGTCTCCTTCTCGGGGTCGAACCCCTCCCGGGCGAACATCTCATCGAGCTCGGGGGCGGGCTTCAGGGTGTGGTCCCGCTCGAGCGATCGGGACCAGTTGACCCAACGGGCGGACGGGACGTGACCGCCGCGCCGCGCCCGGTCGTGGTAGCCGAGCCGCTCCAGGATGCCGAAGTACTCCACTGCGCTCCGGGTGTCGAAGATGACCGTGTCGGGGTCGCCGATGCGGCTCATCACCTCGTCCGCGGTCACGATGTCGTCCTCGCGGGGGCGCGGCGTGAACGTGGCCGGCTGCGGCCGGGGGACCTCGCGGGTCACGGGCTTGCGCTCGGCCACCCACTTCGTCCAGCCGCCGTCGAGGATGCGAACGTGCTCGTGACCCAGGTGGAAGAGAGTCCACCAGATCCGTCCGGCGTAGGAGCCGATGTCGTCGTAGACGACCACCTCGTCCTCGTCGCCGATCCCCATCGCCCCGAAGACGTCTCGCGCCTCCTGCGGGGTGAGGACGTGCAGGCCGCCGTCCTCGGTCTTCGTCAGCTTGTAGTTCATGTAGACCGCGCCCGGGAGGTGGGAGACGTCGTAGTCCTCCGGCTCGTCGCGGCAGTCGATGATCTTGAGGTTCGGGTCGTCGAGCCGGTGGAGCAGCCAGTCCGTCTCGGCCAGCATCTCCGGGCGTGCGTACCCGCGGGTCTGCGTCTGTGTCACCGGTCGTCCTTCCTGTCTCGTCCTCGAGGCATCTGCGCGTCGACGAGCGGTTCCGGTACGGCGCCGCTCGGCTCCGGTCGCGTCGGGTCCCGGGGGTCCGCCGCCAGGTGTTCAACGGCTGTCGCGCCTCCCAGGGCGGCACTCGAGGCTCCCTGCCCCCAGATCCCCTGCCCGACGTCTCGCACGTCCTCGTCGGAGAGCCGTGCGAAGTACTCCTTGACCTCACCGGGGCGGTCCTCGGGGTACTGGTAGACCTTCATGAACCTGGTGTCGATGCGGTGCTTGAGGTTCCAGGCCCACGTGCCCTTGAGCACGAACCGACCCCAGATCGCCAGACCCTCGTAGTTTCCGAGGTTGAGGATGTAGAGGAACTTCGACTGGGGCTCGAACGCCTTCAGAGGCTCCCCGCGGAGGTACGCCTGGAGGTTGTGGAAGAGAACCGGCCCCTGCCTGATCGCGAACACGCCGAGCCTGGTCAACGGCTTGCCGTGGAAGGACACCGAGTCGCCCCCACCGAAGATCCGCGGGTCCGAGACGCTCTGCAGGTGCTCGTTGATCCACAGCCCGTCGTCGTGGGCGACGGTCAGCCCCGACTCACGGAAGATCGCCGGGGGCTTGATGCCGACCGCGAGGATGAGCAGGTCGAACTCGATCTGTCGACCGTCGCGGGTACGGGCAGCACCCTCGTCCAGTCCCACGACCTCGGAGTCGAGCATCACGTCGATCCCCCGCTCGCGCAGGAACCGCAGCGTCTCCCGCTGCGCCCGTTGCGGGGCTGACTTGAGGAGCCGCCTGTTGGAGTTGGCGAGGACGACCCGTCCCTCGATGCCGTGGTCCTCGAACACCTTCTGGCTGTTGCACGCCATCTCGCACCCTGCCGGACCTCCGCCGACGACGAGGACGCGTGGTTGGTGCTCGAGCTCGCCCAGGGCGCGAAGCCTCCAGTGGAGGTTCTCCATGTTCTCCACGGGCTTCACCGGGGTGAAGTGGTCCTGGTGCTTCGCGAAGTCGTGGTTCGGCACCCCGCTGCCCAGGCACATGCTCATGGCGTCGTAGTGCAGGCTCCGGCCACTCTCCAGCTCGACCAGGCCGGCCTCGGGGTGGACCTGCTTGATGCGGTCCCTGACGAACGTGCCGCCACCCTTCTCGACGAGGTACTTGACGTCGATCCGGTCCTCCTCGGGTCGGTAGATCCTCGAGAGCAGCCCGGGCGCCATGCCCGAGTAGTAGAGGAACCGGCTGGGGTTGACGAGCACCACCTCGAAGCCGGCTGCGCGCAGCTCGTGCGTGCGTCTGAGCGAGTAGAGGTGTGCGTGCCCACCCCCCGCGAAGAGGATGGTCCTGCGTCCCGATCCGTCCTGCATGGTCATCGACGTTGCCTGGCCTTCCGTGCCGAGTGCGGTGGGTGTCTGCGGCCTAGATGATCTTGATGCCGGTCGCGCCCTCGATGACGCCGCCCAGGAGGTAGCCGATGCCGACGTAGAGCAGGATCAGGCCGAGCCCGAGTCGCAGCCAGCTCTCCTTGAGGTAGGTGGAGAGGAAGGGGCCGGCCAGCGATCCGATGATGATCCCGACGATCTCGATGGTGATCAGGGGTACGTCGAGCTGCGAGCCCAGCGTCAGGTAGCTGGTGATGCTGACCAGGCTGCCGATGATGATCGCCACCAGCGAGGTCCCGGCGACGACGAACATCGGCATCCCCAGGATCGTGGCCATGAACGGGACGAGCAGGAACCCGCCCCCCACACCGAGCATCGCCGAGAGGAAGGAGATGACGACTCCGGCCAGCAGTGGCCAGGCCGGGTTGAAGCCGAACTTCTCGCCGAAGAACGAGATGGTGATGCGACTCGGGGACCAGTCGACGGTCTCGACCCCGTGGGCCCGGGAGTCCTCCGGGGCCGACCTGGCGGCCCGCTCGAAGCGTTCGGACGCCGCCGAGAGGGCCTGCTTGTGCCGGCGGTAGCGGCCGGTCGTCTCGTAGAGCGCCCGGAGCGCGACGAAGAGCGTGATCGCCCCGAAGACCGGCTTGTACGACTCCAGGCTCGAGAGCACGTTGGAGGAGAACCACGCACCGAGCGTCGAGCCGACCACGGCCCCCACGGCGAGCAGCGCGGCCAGGGTGAGGACCACGCGGCGCTGGCGCAGGTAGGTCGGCACCGAGAAGAAGGGGCTGACCAGCGTCAGCATCTGGTTCATCGGCTTGATGTCGTTGGCGTTCTGCAGGCCGATCACGCTGATGTGACCGACGCCCGAGAGGGTGCCGCCCGCCGCGCCGATGGTCGAGAACACCACGCCCACGAACATCGACCAGGCGAAGGGAACGACGACGGGAGTGGACACCCCCGCCTCTCCGAACGTGCGCGTCCCCATGAGGGTGGTGACCACCAGGCCCACGACCGCCAGGACGGCGATCACCACCAGGGTGGTGTCGAGCTTCTTCTTCTTCGCCAGAGGTCTGGTGTCGGTCGATCCTGGAGCGCTGGACATGCAGCTTCCCTTCTCCGAGTAGGTCGGGACTACGACGTTCAGGTGTTGTCCGGCTGCTGGTGCGTTCTCGCGCCTTGCCGATGCCTCCTGCACGTCCTCGACAGGGCGCGCACGAGCAGCACGGTGATCCCGACGGCGATGTAGGCACTCACCGTCGAGAGAACCGCGCCTCCGGGCAGGGTCAGCACCGGCAGCAGGTAGTAGAGGGCGAGCAGCACGCCCAGATGAGGCACCACGTTGACGAGACCCCGGACGAGCAGACGGGGGAGCAGCTCGCCGTAGGTCTCGCGCATGCGGAACTCGAAGGCCCTGACGCTCTCGCGGTCTCCCACCCGGTGAGCCAGGTGGCGCAGCTCCATGTCGCGGGCCAGCGACTCGCCCCGCTGCTCGATCTCGGCGTCGAGGCCCGAGACGAGGGGCGCCACGAGGCGGCCGTACCAGGAGCCCGTGCGTGCCGAGGGTCGGCTCGACGACATGACGGCCGACCGGTCGACCCCGAGATCGCGCTGCATATCGCCTCTTTCCGTGACGCCGGTCACTATAAGCATGTCCGGACATCTGGGGCCAGACCCTGATCAGCTCCGTCGATGGGGACCGGGCAACCCGCGTGCTCACGCTCAGAAGAGCCGGTGGTCCCGCCCGCGGCCAGGTCGGCACGGTGCTGGACCTCGAAATGTCCGGGCATCCGTCCGTCCCCATGCCCACGGCGTTCACCTGCTGGGACACGCGTCCCACGATCTGGGACGAGTGGCAGGGTGGGCTGACGGCCTGACGAGCCGGGGCGTACTGTGACGACATGCACGAGCTGCTTCTTGTACGCACCGGACGCGCCGACTGACCAGTCCGCCTGAGCTGACCAGCCGCCGCGTCCGCCCCTCGTTGCCTCCGCAACCGAGGGGTTTTTTGTTGGGCCGCGCACGGCATCGAGACCGAACGAAGGACACACCACCCCGATGAGCGAGATGACAGGCGCCCAGAGTCTGATCAGGTCTCTGGAAGCGGCCGGGACCGAGACCATCTTCGGCATCCCCGGCGGCGCCATCCTCCCGGCGTACGACCCGCTGATGGACAGCTCGATCCGCCACATCCTCGTACGCCACGAGCAGGGCGCCGGCCACGCCGCCCAGGGGTACGCCGCCGCGACCGGACGCGTGGGGGTCTGCATGGCCACCAGCGGTCCCGGGGCGACCAACCTGGTGACGCCGATCGCCGACGCCCACATGGACTCCGTGCCCATGGTGGCCGTCACCGGGCAGGTGGGTGCCGCCAGCATCGGCACCGACGCCTTCCAGGAGGCCGACATCCGCGGCATCACGATGCCGATCACCAAGCACAACTTCCTGGTCACCGATCCCGCCGACATCCCGCGCACGGTCGCCGAGGCGTTCCACATCGCCTCGACCGGCCGCCCGGGCCCGGTGCTGGTGGACGTCGCGAAGTCGGCGCTGCAGGCGACCACGACCTTCGACTGGCCGACCCAGCTCCACCTGCCGGGTTACCGACCGGTCACGCGGCCCCACTCGAAGCAGATCCGTGAGGCCACCCGGCTGCTGCTGGCATCGCGCCGTCCGGTGCTCTACGTCGGCGGCGGCGTCATCCGCGCCGGGGCCAGCGCCGAGCTGGCCCGGCTCGCTGAGCTGACCGGCATCCCGGTCGTCACCACGCTGATGGCCCGCGGTGCCTTCCCGGACAGCCACCCCCAGCACCTCGGCATGCCCGGCATGCACGGCACCGTCGCCGCCGTGGCCGCGCTGCAGAAGAGCGACCTGATCGTCAGCCTCGGCGCCCGGTTCGACGACCGGGTGACCGGCAACCTCGACACGTTCGCGCCCGGGGCGCTGGTCGTCCACGCCGACATCGACCCCGCCGAGATCGGGAAGAACCGCCACGCCGACGTCCCCATCGTGGGCGACGCCAAGGAGGTCATCGCCGACCTGCTCGTGGCGCTGCAGGCCGAGGCGGACGCCGGTCAGAGCGGTGACTACGAGGCGTGGGTCGAGTTCCTCGCCGGGGTGAAGAAGAAGTACGCCCTCGGCTACGACCAGCCCTCCGACGGGTCCCTGCCCCCGCAGTACGTCATCGAGCGCCTGGGCGCGATCGCCGGCCCCGACGCGGTCTACGCCGCGGGCGTCGGCCAGCACCAGATGTGGGCGGCGCAGTTCATCGGCTACGAGAAGCCGAACACGTGGATCAACTCCGGCGGTCTCGGCACCATGGGTTACGCCGTGCCGGCGGCCATGGGTGCCAAGACCGGGCTGCCCGACACGACGGTGTGGGCGATCGACGGCGACGGCTGCTTCCAGATGACCAACCAGGAGCTCGCCACCTGCGCGATCAACGACATCCCGATCAAGGTGGCCGTGATCAACAACGAGTCGCTCGGCATGGTGCGTCAGTGGCAGACGCTCTTCTACAGCGAGCGCTACTCCAACACCGACCTGCACAGCAAGCGGATCCCCGACTTCGTGAAGCTGGCCGAGGCCTACGGCTGCGTGGGCCTCGCGTGCGACTCGCCCGCCGACGTCGACGCCACCATCCAGAAGGCAATGGAGATCGACGACGTGCCGGTGGTGGTCGACTTCCGGGTGCACCGCGACGCGATGGTGTGGCCGATGGTCGCCGCGGGCACCAGCAACGACGAGATCCGGTACGCCCGCGACCTGGCCCCCGACTTCGACGAGGACGACGTGTGATGACCACCCATACCCTCTCCGTCCTGGTCGAGAACAAGCCCGGCGTGCTCACCCGCATCGCCGGACTCTTCAGCCGTCGCGGCTTCAACATCCACTCCCTCGCGGTGGGACCGACCGAGCACCCCGAGGTCTCCCGGATGACGATCGTGGTCAACGTCGAAGGCTCGCCGCTCGAGCAGGTCACCAAGCAGCTCAACAAGCTGGTCGAGGTGATCAAGGTGGTCGAGCTCGACAGCGCGGCCTCGGTCAACCGTGAGCTGCTGCTGGTGAAGCTCCGCGCCGACACGACCACGCGCGGCCAGGTGCTCGACGCCGTGCAGCTGTTCAAGGCGCGCGTCGTCGACGTGGCGCCCGACTCGGTCACCGTCGAGATCATCGGCAACGCCGACAAGCTGGCCGACTTCCTCAAGGTCGTGGAGCCCTTCGGCATCCGCGAGCTCGTCCAGTCCGGGATGGTCGCGATCGGTCGCGGCTCCCGCTCCATCTCCGAGCGCACCCTGCGCCCGGTCCCGATCCCTGCCCCGCCCGCCGCCGGCGCCGGGGCCTGACCCGCCAACCCCACCGAAGAAGGAGAGCCACCAGTGGCTGAGATGTTCTACGACGACGATGCCGACCTCGCCCTGATCCAGGGCAAGAACGTCGCCGTCATCGGCTACGGCAGCCAGGGCCACGCCCACGCCCTCTCGCTGCGCGACTCCGGCGTCGACGTCCGCGTCGGCCTCAAGGAGGGCAGCCGCTCGCGGGCCAAGGCCGAGGCCGAGGGCCTGCGGGTCGTCACCCCCGCCGAGGCCGTCGAGGAGGCCGACCTCGTCGTCGTCCTGGCCCCTGACCAGGTGCAGCGCGACCTCTACCGCGACGAGATCGCGCCCCACCTCGCCCCGGGCGACACGCTCGTGTTCGGTCACGGCTTCAACATCCGGTTCGGCTTCATCGAGCCGCCCGCCGGTGTCGACGTCTTCATGGTCGCCCCGAAGGGCCCCGGCCACCTCGTGCGACGTGAGTACGTCGACGGTCGCGGCGTCCCGGTGCTCGTGGCGGTCGAGAAGGATGAGTCGGGCAAGGCCTGGGACGTCGCGCTGTCCTACGCGAAGGCGATCGGCGGCCTGCGCGCCGGCGGCATCAAGACCACGTTCGCGGAGGAGACCGAGACCGACCTGTTCGGTGAGCAGGCGGTCCTCTGCGGCGGTGCCTCGCAGCTGGTGATGTACGGCTTCGAGACGCTGATCGAGGCCGGCTACCAGCCGGAGGTCGCCTACTTCGAGTGCCTCCACGAGCTCAAGCTGATCGTCGACCTGATGTACGAGGGCGGCATCGCCAAGCAGCGCTGGTCGGTCTCCGACACCGCGGAGTACGGCGACTACGTCTCCGGCCCCCGGGTCATCACGCCCGACGTGAAGGCCAACATGCAGGTGATCCTGGCCGAGATCAAGGACGGCACCTTCGCCCACCGCTTCATCGGCGACCAGGACGCCGGCGGCCCCGAGTTCAGGGAGCTGCGCCAGCGCGGCGAGACCCACCCGATCGAGAAGACCGGCCGCGAGCTGCGCAAGCTCATGTCCTGGGTGAAGTCGCACGACTCCGACTACGTCGAGGGCACCGCATCCCGCTGAGGAGTGAGCCGGAGGTACGCCGAGCGCAGCGAGGTGTGCCGGAGGCGAGCCCCGCAGGCGGGGGGCAAGGAAGGCACCGTCCCGCTGACCCGCGCCGATGGCCCGGGCCGACCGCCCCCCGCGGTCGACCCGGGCCCGGTGGGTGCACGGACCCCCACCGTGCGTGGGTCACACCCTCCCCCCGGGTGGGGTGTGGCCCGGTCCGGGTGGTGTGTCAGTCGGCGACCTCGACGTGCAGCATCGGGTTGTAGAGATAGGCGTAGCCGCCGCCGCTGGCTGCGAGGACCACCTTGACCCGGTGCCAGCCCGAGCCGACCCGGGCGCAGTACTGACCGGCCAGGGCCTCGTAGTTGTTGTTGTTGTAGAAGTACTCGGGTGAGGTGTCGGCGGGTGCCATCTCGACCCCGTCGAGCAGGACGCGGGCCCTGCCGCTGGTGCCCGCCTCGGTGTAGGTGTCGAAGGCCGTGACGGTGACGAAGACGGCGTCCTTGCCGCCCGAGGGCCCCTTGAACCGGTAGCTGGCACCGGGAACGACGTCGGAGCCGTTGGTAGTGAACCAACCGCTGTGGCCGCCGCTGTAGGCGCGCTTCTGGGCCTTGCCCTTGCACGGGTCGATGGACGCGCGGGACTGCGCGTCGCGTGCGGTCGGAGCCGCGGAGTGGCGGTCATCGGAGCGGCTGGCGCTGCCACCAGCGGCCTGGCTGAGTGTCGGGGTGCTGGCGGCGAGCAGCGCCGCTGCGAGCACGGTCGTGGCTGCGGTGGTGAGACGGATGTTCATGACTTCCCCTGTCGGTGAGGCCGCCGACTCCCTCCGCCGGCGACTCGTGGGCTCAGGAGCGGCCGGGCCGCGCCCTGATACCCCCGTCCCGGAGCCGCGTCGCGACCCTGTCCCCTCGAGGCCGCACCGCACTACAGTGGTCGTGGGCGGCGGCGCACCGGGTGCCGCCGGGGAGGTATCAGGATCGTGGGCTGTGCCTCCTCCCCGCATGACCGTGGCACTCGAGGACCGCATGGCCATTCCTGAGCCTGCTGCAGCGACCCCCACTCCGGGCGCGTCCGCTGCCCCGTCGACGTGGGACCGTGCCGCCGACCTCTGCCGGCGCTGGCTCGACGGCGACGACTCCGGCCTCGACGAGCTGGTGCGGCTCATGACCCCGGTGCTGTGGCACGTGGCCCGGGCGTGCTCGCTCTCGGAGCAGTCGGCCGAGGACGTCGTGCAGACGACCTGGGTGGCCTTCGTCCGCTCCGGTGACCGGTTGCGCGACCCGCAGGCGGTCGGCGGCTGGCTCACCACCACAGCGCGGCGAGAGGCCTGGCGGCTCTCACGCCAAGGCAGCCGGGCGACCCTCACCGAGGACGACGTCCTCGACCGGGTCGCCCCGCCCCGGGCGTCGGCCGAGACCGAGGCGGTCGCGCTCGACGAGGACGGCCGGCTCTGGAACGCGGTGCGGGCGCTCGACGACCGCTGCCAGGTGCTGCTGCGCATCGTCGCCTTCTCCGACCGCCCCGACTACGCCACCATCGCCGAGGACCTCGCGATGCCGATCGGCAGCATCGGTCCGACCCGCATGCGTTGCCTGCGCAAGCTGCGCGCCCTGCTCGAGGAGAGGAGCACGCCATGAGTGCCGACGTCCCGGAGCGCGACCCCCTGCTCGACCGGCTCGCCGTGGCCTGGGAGACCCATGACCCTGCTCCGCCGGGGCTCGTCTCGCGCTCGCTGCAGGCCGTGCAGGACGCCCTCGACGCCGACGACCTCGCGCTGGAGCTGGAGCTGCTGGTGCTCCTCGACCGCAGCGACGAGCTCGTCGGGACCCGCGCCGGCGCGGGAGCGGTCACGCTGCAGTTCTCGGCCGACGAGCTCCAGCTGCTGCTGCGCGTCACGCCCGCCGGCGTCGGGCGCTGCCGCGTCGACGCCTGGCTCACGCCCGAGGACGGCTGGTCGGTCACTGCGGTGCAGGGTCGGCGCCACACCCCGGCCGTGGTCGCCGCTCCGGGCCGCTTCGAGTTCCCCGACCTCGCCCGCGGCACCACCCGGTTGGTGGTCGCCGCCACAGGCCCCGCCGCCGCACGACTCCTGGGCACGAGCCCGTTCGACCTGTGAGCACGGAGGACCCCACCAGGATGCAGACGCCCCGACCCTCGTCGCCCCACGATCTCGTCGTGGACCGCGAGCCCCTGCTGCCCGCACCCGACGCCCTGCGCGGCACCGGTGGCCGTACCCTCGACCCCGAGTCGGCCGTCAGCCTGCCCGACCGCGGTGTCGGCAACGGCCCCGTCGTGCCGCGGCCCACGGTCTACGTCGCCAGCCGGCTGCTGGTCAACGTCGCCGCCGCCGAGCGCGTCGTACGCCGGCGCGACGGCTCCGAGCTCCCGCTCGTCGAGTGGCTCGACCGCGAGGTCGCGCGCGGTTTCGGCTGGACCCTGGTCTTCGACGGCGGCTACCCGCTGCGCCAGACCCGTCACGGCAAGCAGGTCGTCGGGCTGACCCGCTACGAGATCGTGGTCCGGGCGCCCGAGGGGGAGGGGCCGGCCGAGCAGGGCCAGCCCACCGAGCCCCAGCGAGACACCCCGCTGCCGCTCACGCCCGACGCCTGGCGGCTGGTCCAGCAGGCGCGGCTGCTGCTGGGCAACCAGGCGCTGGCGGGGGTCGGCCTCGACCACCTGCTCACGGGGCTGGTGGGGCTGTCGGCCTCGCCTTACCACGCCTCCAACCCCTACCACGCCTCCAACCCGTACCACGCGTCCAACCCCGCAGCCGGCTACGGCAGCGTCGACGGGGGTCGCCAGCCGGTGGCGTGGACCGGAGCCGCCCCCGCCCGCCGTCCCGACCCGGAGGTGCGGGGACGGCGGCCGGCGGTCGGCATCCTCGACACCGGTTGCGGCAGCCACCCGTGGCTCGACGCCGTGGTCACCCGCGACGTGCCTCTCGACGGCGACCCGGTGGGCCACGCCGCCGCCGCGCACCCGCCCCGCCCCGAGGTCGGCGGCGACTGGGTCGGGCCGCTCGACGGGGTCCTCGACGGGCTGTCCGGGCACGGCACCTTCATCGCGGGGCTGGTGCACCAGGCCTGCCCCGACGCCGACCTCTACAGCTGGCGGATCGTGCCCTCGGAGGGCCCGATCGTCGAGAGCGACCTGGTCCTGGCCCTGACCGGCATCGCCGAGCTCGTCCGGCGCGACGGGGCCGGGGAGACCGACCCCGTGGGCAGGCCCACGGGGCTGCGCCTCGACGTGCTCACGCTGTCGATGGGCTACTACCACGAGACGCCCGACGACGACGCGCTCTTCGACTCCACCATGCTCGACCTGCTCCGTATCCTCGGCGAGAACGGCTGCGCGGTGGTCGTCTCCGCCGGCAACGACGGGATCGCCCGCCCGCAGTTCCCGGCAGCCTTCGCACCCTGGGCAGGGGGAGGCGGACCCGTGGTCGACGACACGGCGCGGGTGCCCGTGACCTCGGTGGGGGCGCTCAACCCCAACCTCGACTCCGTCGCCCTGTTCAGCAACACCGGCGACTGGGTCACCTGCTACGCCCCGGGCGCCGCAGTGGTGAGCACCATGCCGCCGTTCCAGGGCGGGCTCGAGCCCAGCGCCCGCACCACGGCGTACGGCTGGCGCCGGGAGGCGATCGACCCCGACAACTACGGACGCCGCGCCGACGGTGGAACGGCCGGTGGGTTCGCGACCTGGAGCGGGACGTCGTTCGCGGCGCCCGTGCAGGCGGGTCGCCTCGCGCAGGCGCTGGTCGACCGGCTGCCGGAGGGGGACCGGTCGGGCCTCGTCGACCTGGTGCGGGAGGCGCGCGAGCAGGCACTCCCACCAGGGGCGCCGATGCCGGGAGGCTGAGTGCTCGACTCGGAGGAGCTGAGCCGGCGCGGACGTGACGCGAGCACCGCGGGCAGGCACGCGGAGGCCGTCTCGCTGCTCACGCGCGCGGTCGAGCGCGCCGTCGACGTCCAGCAGCGGGCGACGGCCCTCCAGTCGCTCGCCCACGCCCGGGCCGAGCGTGGCTCGCCCGACGACGGCATCGACCTGTGCCGCCAGGCGCTGGCCCTGCGCGGCCTGGACGAGACGGTCCGCGGCACGGTGCACTCCCAGCTCGGCCTGCTGCTCATGCGTCGCGGCGAGACGGAGGCCGCCCTCGTCGAGCTGGCGACGGCGCTGCCGCTGGTCGCGGACCAGCCCGACCTGCGGGGGCGGCTGCACCTCAACCGCGGCAACATCCACCTCCAGCGTGCCGATCCGGTGCGGGCGCTCGAGGACTTCGCCGAGGCGCGGGCCGTGAGCACCATCCCGGTCGAGCAGGCGATGGCGACCCACAACCTCGGCTACGTCGAGCTGCTGCGGGGCGACCTCGTCAGCGCCCTGCGGCTGATGGACGAGGCGTCGGTCGTGCTGGCGCCGCTCTCGCCGGTGTCCCGTGCGGTCGGCGCAGCCGACCGTGCCGAGGTGCTGGTCGCTGCCGGGATGCCGCTGGCCGCGGCCGCCCAGCTCGACGAGGCGGTGTCGACCTACGCCCGGCGCCGGCTGCGGCAGTTCCAGGGCGAGGCGCTGGTGGCCCGGGCGCGGGCGCTGCTGCTCGTCGACCCGACGGCCGCCGCTGTCGCCGCCGGCCGGGCGCGCCGGGTGCTCGAGGCGCGGGGCAGCACCACCTGGGCGCTGCGGGCCGAGGCGCTCGCCCTGTGCGCCGACGTACGCCGCCACGTCGCGCGGCCGCTCCGTGCGACGTCCTGGTGGCAGCGCACGCGCGTCACCGGGGAGGGGCTCGCCGACCGGCTCGGCCGACGGGGGATGCCCGAGCGGGCGGAGGTCCTGCTCCACCTGGCGCTGGCCTCCGAACAGGTGCCCGGCGCCGTGCCCGTCACTCCTGCGGCGGCGCCACGACGAGGGGAGGAGCGGCTCGACGTCCGACTGCTGCGCCAGGAGGTCCGCGCCCGCGCCGCCTGGCGCCGCGGCCGGAGGGCGGCGTCCTTCGCGCTGGTGCGCGACGGGTTGGCCGACCTCCACGGCTGGCAGTCGTCGTTCGGCAGCCTCGACCTCCAGTCCTCCCTCGTCGGGCACGGGCAGGCGCTGGCGCAGGTCGGGCTGCAGCAGGCGGTCGCCGACGGTCGACCCGCGGTGGTCCACGAGTGGTCGGAGCGCGCCCGGGCGCTCGTGGCGCGGGTCCCTCCGGTGCGGCTCCCGGCCGACCGAGCCGCCGCCGACCGGCTCGCGGCGCTGCGCACCCTCCCGGCCTCCGCACCGAACGACCACGTGGCGCGGCTGCGGAACCGGGTCCGCGAGGACTCCTGGTATCGCCCGGGCGCCGGCACCGTCCTCGAGCCGCTGCCGCTCGACGAGGTGTGCGAGGCGCTCGGAGGCGACAGCCTGGTCAGCTACGTCGTGGCCGACGGGGTGCTCCACGCCTTCGTCGTCGCCGCCGGGCGGGTGGGTCTGCACCGGCTCGGACCGGCGGCGCCCGTCGACGCCACCCTGCCCGGGCTGGCCGCCGACCTCGACCTCGCGGCGACCGCGGGCCTGCCGGAGCCGTTGCGCGCCGGCGTGCTCGCCGCACTCGCCTCGCGGCTGGCGGCGCTGCAGACCCAGCTCCTGGACCCGCTGGTCGACCAGCTGGGGTCGGGTCGGCTCGTCGTCGTGCCGTGCGGGCGGCTCGCGGGGGTGCCGTGGTCGATGCTGCCCGCGCTGGTCGGCCGGCCGGTGACGGTGGCCCGGTCCGCGTCGATGTGGGCGGCCGCACCGGTTCCCGCGCCGGTGGCGAGGGTCGGGCTCGTCGCGGGCCCCGGCGTACCCCGGGCGGAGGAGGAGGTGGCGGCCTGCGCCTCGGTGTGGGGCGCGCGGGCCACGACCGTCTCGGGCGACGGCTCGACGGCTTCCGCGGTGGCCTCGCTCACGGCGGCGTCCGACGTCCTCCACGTCGCTGCGCACGGCCACCACGCCGACGAGCAGCCGCTCTTCTCGGGGCTCGAGCTGGTCGATGGCCCGTGGTTCGGCTACGACGTCGAGGTGCTGCCGCGGCTGCCGGCCCTGGTGCTGCTCTCCGCCTGCGAGCTCGGTCGGTCGACCGTGCGGAGCTCGGAGGAGCTGCTCGGCATGACCGCGGCCTGGCTGCACGCCGGGGCCCGCTGCGTGGTCGCCGCACCGGCAGCCCTGTCCGACGACCTGGCGGCCACCACCCTCCCCGCCCTCCACGAGGGGCTGGCGGCCGGCCGCGCGCCCGCCGACGTCCTCGCCGGCCTCGCACCTCCCGGGGGACTGCCCCTCACCTGCTTCGGCGCCGGCTGGTAGTGCGTGACGTCATGCGAACCGGTCGTCATGACGACCGATCCGCATGACGTCCGGTGGGAAGGCGCGGCCCCGGCGCGGCCCCGGGGTCCTCGGGTCCCGGCGCCGACGGTGGGAGCATCGACCCATGAGCACCCTGGAGGAGACCCGGCGACTCGGCGTGGAGACGACCGGCATCGAGATCATCGAGGAGTCGGAGCGTCGCGCGCGCCCCGCCGACCTCTTCTGGCCGTGGTTCGCGGCCAACGTCAGCGTCTTCGGCATGAGCTATGCCGGGTTCATCCTCTACTTCGGCATCTCGTTCTGGCAGGGCGTCGCCGTCGCCCTCGTCGGCATCGTCGTCTCCTTCGCACTCTGCGGCGTGATCGCGATCGCGGGCAAGCGGGGCTCGGCGCCGACGATGATCCTGAGCCGGGCGGCGTTCGGCGTCACCGGCCAGAAGGTGCCGGGCGTCATCTCGTGGCTGGTCTCCATCGGGTGGGAGACCTTCCTGGCGATCCTCGCCGTGCTCGCGACCACCACCGTCTTCACCCGGCTCGGCTGGGCGGCCGGAACGACCACCCAGGTCGTCGCCACCGTGCTGGTGGCGGCGCTGATCGTGGCAGCCAGCGTGGCCGGCTACCACGTGATCATGCGGCTCCAGTCGTGGCTGACCTGGATCACCGGAGCGGTCACGCTGGTCTACGTCGTCCTCACCGTCGACGAGATCTCGTGGGACGCGGTGACCGCGGTCCCGTCGGGCTCCAGCCAGGCCGTGATCGGGGCGCTGGTGATGGTGATGACCGGCTTCGGGCTGGGTTGGATCAACATCGCGGCCGACTGGTCGCGCTACCAGTCGCGTGAGGCCTCGGGCGGAGCGATCGTCGGCTGGAACACCTTCGGCGGTGCGATCGCGCCCTGCCTGCTGGTGGTCTTCGGGCTGGCGCTGGCGAGCTCGTCACCCGCGCTGCTCGACGGCATCGCGAACGACCCGATCGGCACGCTCTCGACGCTGCTGCCCGACTGGTTCCTGGTGCCGTTCCTCCTCGCCGCGATCCTGGCGCTGGTCAGCGGTGCGGTGCTCGGCATCTACTCCTCGGGGCTCACGCTGCTCTCGCTGGGCGTGCGCCTCTCCCGGCCGGCCGCGGCGTTCGTCGACGGCGTGATCCTCACGATCGGCACCGTCTACGTGGTCTTCCTGGCCGACAACTTCCTCGGCCCGTTCCAGAGCTTCCTGATCACCCTCGGCGTCCCGCTCGCTGCCTGGGCCGGCATCATGATCGCCGACATCGCCACCCGGCGACAGGACTACGACGAGGCCGCGCTGTTCGACGCCAGTGGCCGCTACGGCGCCGCCGACGTCGTGTCGCTCGGCACCCTGGCGCTCGCGTCGGTGGTGGGCTGGGGCCTGGTCATCAACCTCTTCTCCGACGCTGCCTCGTGGAACAACTGGCAGGGCTACCTGCTCGGCCCCCTCGGTCTCGGGGGCCGCGACGGGGCCTGGGCGTTCGCCAACCTCGGCGTGCTGGCCGCGCTGCTGATCGGGTTCGGGGTCACCCTGGTCGCCCGACGCGGCACCGTCGCCCGCCAGGAGCGCAGCGAGGTCGCCTGATCAGGTGCGGGGCCGCTCACCACGCGCGGAGCGGTCGGCGACCTCGGCCACCCGCGTGGCGCGGGTGGCGGGCTGCCCGGCGAGCACGATCCACGCGAGCGCCTGCTTGCGCGCCGACGGGGTGAAGCCGTACCAGTGGTCGCGGGCACCGGGCCGGCCGGCCAGCGCCTCGGCGAGGTCGTCGGGCACCACGAGGTCCTCGACGTCGTCCATGAGCGTCCACCGACCGCTCTCGCGGGCGGCGGCCACCGCGGCGGCGCCGGCAGGTTCCATGAGGCCGGCCGCCTCGAGGTCGGCGACCCGCTCCTTGTTGTTGCGGGTCCAGACGCTGCCGGGCCGGCGCGCGGCGTACCACATCATGCTGCGCTGCTCGTCGACCGTGCGGCGGGTGGCGTCGACCCAGCCCCACCGGAGCGCCTCGCGCACCGCCGCGTCGTAGTCGAAGGCGGGGGAGGCCGAGGCCTTGCGCGTCACGAGCCACACCCCGGGGGTGTCGGCGTGGTGACGGCGCAACCACGCGGACCACTCATCGAGCGACTCCGGCTCGAACCGCTCGGCCTCGTCCATCACTCCCATGGGTCGATGATGCCCGGAGCAGCCGACAGCCGTGGGGTGTCCCTCCGGAACACGCGGCCACCCGGTGGTGTTGGGACCGTCATGCAGATCGAGATCTGGTCCGACATCGTGTGCCCGTGGTGCTTCATCGGCAAACGCCGGCTCGAGCGGGCGCTCGTCGACTTCGCTCACGCCGACGAGGTCGAGGTCGTCTTCCGCTCCTTCGAGCTCGATCGGGCCGCCCCGACCGAGCCGACCACCTCGGTGGTCGACCACCTCGGGCAGAAGTACGGCGGGGGCCGGGCGGCGGGTGAGCAGATGCAGGCCCGGGTCGCCGAGGTGGCGGCCGAGGAAGGACTGACCTTCCGCAACGGCGACGCGCTGTGGGGCTCCACCCACGACGCCCACCGGCTGCTCCACCTCGCGCTCGCCGAGGGCGGTGCCCCCCTCCAGCGGCGGCTCAAGGAGGGGCTGCTGGCGGCGTACTTCGAGGGCGCGGAGAGCCCCACCGACCACGGCGTCCTCACCCGGGTCGCGCTCGAGGTCGGCCTCGATCGCCAGCGCGTCGAGGACGTCCTCATCTCGGCTGAGTACGGCGCCGAGGTCCGTGCCGACCAGCAGCAGGCGACCGCGTTCGGGGCCACCGGCGTGCCGTTCTTCGTCGTCGACCGCACGTACGGCGTCTCGGGTGCCCAGCCGGCGGAGGTGTTCACGCAGGTGCTGGAGCAGGCGTGGGCGGACGCCCACCCGCAGCTGCAGCTCGTCCCGGGCGCGGACGGTGCCGACACGTGTGGCCCCGACTGCTGTGCCGTCTGACGAGCCACGACCTGACCCACGGTCGCACGTCGGTTACGCTGGCGAGGCACAGCGTCGTGCGACCTCCGCAACCCTTGATCCACATCAGACGAGGACCCCGCTGTGACTACTGACAAGCCCGTCGTGCTCATCGCCGAGGAGCTCAGCCCCGCCACCGTCGAGGCGCTGGGCCCGGACTTCGAGATCCGCCACGCCAACGGCGCCGACCGCTCCGAGCTGATCCCCGCGATCGCCGACGTCGACGCGATCCTGGTGCGGTCGGCCACGAAGATCGACGCCGAGGCCCTCGCCGCGGCGCAGCGGCTGAAGGTGATCGCCCGTGCGGGGGTCGGCCTCGACAACGTCGACGTCAAGGCCGCCACCCAGTCGGGCGTCATGGTCGTGAATGCGCCGACCTCCAACATCGTCAGCGCCGCCGAGCTCGCCGTCGCGCTGATGCTCGCGGCGGCCCGGCACATCAGCCCGGCTCACGCCGCGCTCAAGAACGGCGAGTGGAAGCGGTCGAAGTACACCGGCATCGAGCTCTACGAGAAGACGGTCGGCATCGTCGGCCTCGGCCGGATCGGCGTGCTCGTCGCCCAGCGGCTGAGCGCCTTCGGCATGAACGTCATCGCCTACGACCCCTACGTCCAGGCCGGGCGCGCCGCCCAGATGGGCGTGCGGCTGGTCGACCTCGACACCCTGCTGGCCGAGGCCGACTTCATGAGCGTCCACCTGCCCAAGACCCCCGAGACCGTGGGTCTGATCGGCGCCGACGAGCTGGCCAGGGCCAAGCCACAGCTGGTGCTGGTCAACGCAGCCCGCGGCGGCATCGTCGACGAGGCCGCGCTCTACGACGCGCTCAAGACCGGCCGCATCGCCGGCGCCGGGGTCGACGTCTTCGCCAGCGAGCCGTGCACCGACAGCCCGCTCTTCGAGCTCGAGAACGTCGTGGCAACGCCGCACCTGGGCGCCTCCACCGACGAGGCCCAGGAGAAGGCCGGGATCGCGGTCGCGAGGTCCGTGCGCCTCGCGCTCTCGGGCGAGCTCGTGCCCGACGCCGTCAACGTGCAGGGCGGCGTGATCGCCGAGGACGTGCGGCCCGGGCTGCCGCTGACCGAGAAGCTCGGCCGGATCTTCACCGGTCTCGCCGGCGAGGTTGCCCAGCAGCTCGACGTCGAGGTGCGTGGTGAGATCACCGAGTACGACGTCAAGGTGCTCGAGCTGGCCGCCCTCAAGGGCGTCTTCTCCGACGTCGTCGAGGACGCGGTCTCCTACGTCAACGCCCCTCTGCTCGCAGCCGAGCGCGGCACCGCGGTCCGGCTGGTCACGGAGGCCGAGAGCCCCGACCACCGCAACCTGATCACCCTGCGCGGCACCCTCGCCGACGGGTCGCAGGTCTCGGTGAGCGGCACCCTCGTCGGCATCGCGCAGAAGGAGCGGCTGGTCGAGGTCAACGGCTTCGACGTCGACCTCGAGCCGACCGACCACCTCGCGTTCTTCACCTACGAGGACCGTCCCGGCATGGTCGGCACCCTCGGCGGCATCCTCGGTGACGCGGCGGTGAACATCGCCGGCATGCAGGTCTCGCGGTCCGCCCGCGGCGGCGCCGCCCTGGTCGCGCTGTCGGTCGACTCCGCGATCCCCGCCGACACCCTCGCCGAGATCCAGGGCGCGATCGACGCCACGGCCGTGCGCGCCGTCAGCCTGGTGTGAACCTCACCGACCTCGGTCCGGTCGCTCAGCTGAGGGCTGGGCGGCTGGGCCGCCGGTTGACGCAGCTGTACGTGGGCCTGGTGCTGTACGGCGTGTCGCTCGCCCTCATGGTGCGCGGAGACCTCGGACTCGCACCGTGGGACGTGCTCCACTCGGGCTTCATCCGTCACGTGCCGATCACGCTCGGTCAGGCGGTGGTGCTGTTCAGCTTCCTGGTGCTGCTGCTCTGGATCCCGTTGCGGGAGACGCCGGGGCTCGGCACCGTCTCCAACGCTGTCGTCGTGGGCCTCGCGGCCGACGCGACGCTGGTGCTGCTGGAGGCACCGGAGTCGTGGGTCGCGCGGATCGGGCTGATGGTGGGCGGCGTGGTCCTCAACGGACTGGCGACCGCGATGTACATCGGCGCGCAGCTCGGCCGCGGGCCGCGGGACGGCCTGATGACGGGGCTGGCGCGGCGTACGGGCGGCTCGCTGCGGATGATCCGCACCGGGCTCGAGGTCGCGGTGGTGCTGGTAGGACTGCTGCTCGGCGGAGCGCTCGGCGTCGGGACGGTGCTCTACGCCCTGGCGATCGGTCCGTTGACCCAGCGGATGCTGCCGGGCTGGATCGTCCCGGTGGGCTCTCCGCAGGCGGAACCCGGGCCACGCGTGCCCTGACGCGCAGTCGTCCGCTATCCGTGAGCCAGGTCACGGTGTGGTAACGATGCTCCCTCAGCGTCCGAAGGATCTACCGCCGACCGCCTCGTCCGACGTAGGTATGTCCTGCCCCGGCCCGTTCTTGGACCGGGTCTTCTCACGTGTCCGGACGGGCATCGTGTGGAACGAACGAGGGAGCAACGTGAAGAACAGACTCTTCAGTCCCAGGACCCCGGTGGCGCTGGCCGCCAGCGCCCTGGTCATCTCGGGCCTGGCGGTGTCCACGACCGCCGGTGCCACTCCACCCAGCGACTCCGGGATCCCCGGGCCGCGCGGGCTGGAGAAGCCGCTCACGGGTCACGAACCGGAGCACCCCCTGCCGATCAAGGCCAAGCAGGACGCCATCCGCGAGAAGGCGCTGCAGCGCGTGGTCGAGGGCAAGCGGCCCTACGCCCGCGGCGCCGACGACACCACGAAGGTGCCGCTCGAGGTCGAGGGCAGCGACCGGATCTTCACGATCCTGGTGGAGTTCGGCAAGAAGGAGTACGACGACAGCAACCTGCCGAACAGCGTCGCGCCCGGCACCTTCGACGACGACGCCGAGGTCGCCGACCCACAGCCGATGCGCTTCAACGGCCCCCGGCACAACCAGATCCCCCAGCCCGACCGCGAGGTCGACAACTCCACGATCTGGAAGAAGAACTACAACAAGCGCCACTACAAGAACATGTACTTCAAGCGGATGAAGGCGTACTACGACCGGCAGTCGTCGGGTCGCTACACCTTCACCGGTGACGTGCAGGGGTGGGTGCGGGTGCCGTTCAACCAGGCGCTCTACGGCCGTGACTACTGCGGTGGCGTCGTCTGCGGCTCCACCCAGGCGCTGGTCCGCGACTCGCTGGCCGTGTGGGTGCAGCAGAAGCTCGACTCGGGCATGAAGATGCGTGCGATCCGCAAGTACCTGCGCACCTTCGATCAGCAGGACCGCTACGACTACGACCTCGACGGCAACTTCGACGAGCCCGACGGCTTCATCGACCACATGCAGATCGTCCACGCGGGTGGCGACGCCGCCGCCTCCGACCCGATCTACGGTTCCGACGCGATCTGGTCGCACCGTTGGTACGCCGCCCTCCAGAACACCACGGTCCCCGGCTTCCCCGGCGTCGACATCGGCACCCGCAAGGGCTCGTTCTCGAGCAAGAAGATCCCGAACAACTCCACGGGCATCTTCGCCGGTGACTACACCATCCAGCCCGAGAACGGCGGCCTCGGTGTGTTCGCCCACGAGTACGCCCACGACCTGGGCCTGCCCGACCTCTACGACACCTCCGGCAACACCGGTGGTGCCGAGAACAACACGGCGTTCTGGACCCTGATGTCGTCCGGCTCCAACATCGGTGACGGTGGCGACACCACGGGCGACGACCCGACCGATCTCGGTGCGTGGGAGCTCCTCCAGCTCGGCTGGCTCGACCAGCAGGGCGTTGACGGCCCCGGGCCGTTCTACGACCTCTACGGTCCCGGCGACGTCGCCAGCGGCACGCTGTCGCGCAACGTCCCGGCGACCAACGAGGGTCCGCAGGCGGCCATCGTCGAGCTTCCGCCCAACGAGGTCGAGGAGACCATCGGTGAGCCCTTCGCGGGCGAGAAGATGTTCTGGTCCGGTCGCGGTGACAACGTCGAGTCGACCATGACGAAGACCACCGGCATCACGGCCGGCACGCTCACGGCGAAGGTCGACCTCCAGATCGAGGAGGACTGGGACTACGCCTATCTCGAAGCCTCGGACGATGGCGGCGTGAGCTGGGAGACTGTCGACACCAACCTGTCGACCGACGAGGACCCGTACGAGCAGAACCAGGGCAACGGCATCACCGGCTACACCGACGGCTGGGTCGACCTGAGCGCGACCCTGCCCGCCGGCACCGACGCCGTGCGGTTCCGTTACTGGACCGACGTCGCGTACGTCGAGCGCGGCCTGCTCGTCGACAACATCGAGATCGACGGTGCCTCCATCGGCACGGCCGAGACCGACCAGGGCTGGGTGTTCGACGGCGCCACCCCGCCGGGGGAGGACGAGCCGGTCGAGTTCTCGACCACTACGGGCGTCGTGCAGAACGCGTTCTTCAACGCCTACGTGCTGGAGAACCGGCAGTACGACGGTGACGACGACTCGTTGTCCACCGCCTACAACTTCTCGTTCCCGTTCAGCAAGCCGGACTTCGTGGAGACCTACCCCTACCAGAACGGTCTCCTGATCTCCTACTGGAACGACCAGTACGCCGACAACAACGTCGGTGACCACCCCGGTGGTGGCGAGGTCCTCCCGATCGACGCCCACCCGGAGTTCCTCCACTGGCCCAACGGCGACCTGGCTCGCCCGCGGATCGCGTCGTTCGACTCGACCTTCGGCCTGGAGAACACCGACCAGGTGACCCTCCAGCGCGAGCTGGGCGAGGGGAACGTCGAGAAGCTGGTCATCCCGACCCGCCCGGCGGTCTCGACGTTCGACGACACCCAGAGCTGGTGGTCGAACTCCGACGGCCACGCGGCCACGGGCGACCACCAGGGCCGGTACCAGCCCGGCTGGTACGGCGTCGACGTGCCACAGACCGGCACGACGATCGAGGTGACGAGCACCAACGGTTCGCTGCTCAACTTCGACATCGTCGTCGCCGGCGGTGGGAGCTGACCTGAGGGTCTGACGCACGACTGATCCACTGCACCACGCCACGGCCCGCCCGGTCCTCCGGGCGGGCCGTGGCGCGTCGGGCGGGAGCCGGGGTGTCCGGGGCGACCGGCATGATGGCTCCGTGGCCCTGGACGTCGAGCTCGCCGAGATCCGTGACTTCCTCGCGTCCCACCCGCCTTTCGACCACGTCCCGGTCGAGGAGCTGACCCGGCTGCTGCCGAGGCTCAGCGTCGACTACCGCCGGCGGGGGAGCCTCGTGCTCGCCGGCGGCAGCGAGGTCACCGAGCTGCTCGTCGTGCGCTCCGGGGCCGTGGAGCTGCGCGACGCCACCGACCGGCTCGTGGAGCGGGGCGGAGCCGGCACGACGGTCGGTGGAGAGGCGCTCGTGACCGGGGCGCCCCAGAGTGGGGACGTCACCGCCATCGAGGACACCCTGCTCCTCGTGGTGCCCGGCGAGGTCGTCGACGCGCTGCGCGAGGTCCACCCCGCCCTGACGACGTGGTTCGCCACCCAGGCCGGCTCCTTGCTGCGCCAGGCGGTCGCGCGACCGGTGACCGGCCCGGAGTCGCCGGGGGAGGTGCTGCGCACCCGCGTGGGCGACCTGGTCACCCGCTCGCCGATCACCGTCGAGCGATCCACCACCGTGCGCGACGCGGCCCGGCTCATGGACCGCGAGCGAATCTCATCGGTGCTGGTGACCGACGGCTCCCGCCTGGTCGGCATCCTCACCGACCGCGACCTGCGCAGCCGGGTGGTCGCCGAGGGCCGCGACCTCGGCTCCCCGGTCGAGGACGTGATGACCCCCGACCCCGTGACCGGCACCCCCGACCAGCTGGCGCTCGAGGTGCTGCTCGAGCTCGTGCGCCGCAACATCCACCACCTGCCCCTCGTCGACGGCGCCGAGCCCGCCGGCCCGCCGGTCGGGATGATCACTGCCACCGACCTGCTGCGGCTCGAGCAGGCCGACCCGGTCCACCTCGTCGGCGAGGTGTCCAAGGCGTCCGACACCGAGGCCGTCGCGGCGGTCGCGCTGCGGCTCGAGCGGGTCGTCGCGGGGCTGGTGCGCCAGGGCACCTCCGCCCACGACAGCGGGCGGGTGGTGACCCTCGTCGGCGACGCCGTCGAGCGCCGCCTGATCGAGCTCGCCGAGGCCGAGCTGGGCCCCGCCCCGGCGCGGTGGGCCTGGCTGACGCTGGGCTCGCGGGCAAGGTTCGAGCAGGCCCTCGGCGGCGACCAGGACCACGCGCTGGTGCTGGCCGACGACGCCGCCCGCGACGGCGTCCTCGACGAGGAGGTGGCGGCGTACTTCGCGGCCCTGGCCGAGCGGGTCACCGGAGGGCTGGAGACGGCCGGCTACCCCCGCTGCCGCGGCGACAAGATGGCCACCAACCCGCGGTGGCGCGCGCCGCTGGCCACCTGGCTCGGTCACGTGGAGCACTGGACGTCGACGCCCGCGCCCGCCGCCGTGCTCGACGCGTCCGTCTTCTTCGACCTGCGCCACCTCGCCGGCGACCCCGGCCTCACGGCCACCCTCCGTGACCGCCAGGTCAGGACCGCCCGGGGCTCTTCGCTGTTCCTGGCGCACCTGGCGGGTGCAGCGGCCACGCGCAGCGTGCCCGTCGGCTTCTTCCGCAACCTGGTCGTCGAGCGGTCCGGCGACCATCGCGACACCCTCGACCTCAAGCGTGGTGGGCTGCTCCCGTTGGTCGAGATCGCCCGGCTCCACGCCCTGGCCGCCGGATCGCCGCAGACCCAGACGCTCGCGCGGCTCGACGACGCGGTCGCCGACGGCCGCCTGAGCGCCCCGCTCGCCGCCGACCTGCGGGACGCGTGGGAGTTCCTGTCCCTGCTGCGGTTGCGCCACCAGGCCTCCGAGGTCGCGGCCGGGCGCCCACCCGACAACCACGTCGCGCCCAGCGGTCTCAGCTCCTTCGAGCAGCGCCACCTGCGCGCGGCCTTCGGCGTGATCCGGTCGGCGCAGACGGCGCTCGCCCAGCGCTACCCGGTGCGCGCCCTGACATGACCCCCGACGACCGGACGCCGGTGGGCGACCTCGCGCTGCTCGCCGTCGACCTCGAGACGACGGGGCTCTCCGTCCACCACGACTCGATCCTCTCGGTCGGCGTGGTGCCGGTCGACCGGGGACGCATCGACCTCGGACGTGCCCGCCGCTGGGTGGTCGCGCACGGCGACCCGGGGGAGGCGGTCACGGTCCACGGCCTGACCCACGACGACCTCGAGGAGGGGAGGCCCCTGCCCGCCGTGCTGGCCGACCTGCGCGACGCGCTCGCGGGACGGGTCATGGTGGCCCACCACGCGCCGTTCGAGACGGGGTTCCTCCGCGCCGCCTACCGCGGTCTCGGCGAGGAGCCCCCACCGCTCACGGCCGTGTGCACCCTGCGGCTCCAGCGACGGGTGCTGGCGCACGCCGGCGTCCACGAACCGCCTCGCGGTGCGCTGCGGCTGTGGCAGGCCCGCGCACGCTTCGGCCTCCCCGCCGTGCGGGCCCATGACGCTCTCGGCGACGCGCTCGCGTGCGCCGAGCTCTACCTGGCGCAGGTGGCCGAGCTGGGTGAGAAACGGCCGCTGGTGCTGCACGACGTCCGGCTCCGCACGACGCCTCGCTGGCGTCGTCGGCTCCGCCGTTGGTGGTGGCGGGCACGACGGCGCGTCAGGTCGGGGAGAGTCAGCGCCGGGTCGCGATGAGCGTGGAGGCGTCGGGGGCGACCATCACCTCGACGGTGGTGAACCGCTTGTCCGTGAGCCACTCCTCGCGGAGGGTGTCGACCCGGCCGTGGCTGATGGGCGGCCAGATCTCGCAGGGCGTGAAGTCGTCGAGCACGACGATCCCGCCCTCCTCGACCAGGTCGGCGACGACGTCGACGCGCACCGACTCCGGGTCGCCGGAGTCGAGGTAGAGCAGCGAGAAGGGTCCCGACTCGGTCAGGGTCGCCCAGTCGGCGGCACGGACCTCGACCTGCGGGTCGTCCTCGAAGATCCGGGCTGCGGCACCGGCGAGCTTGGAGTCGAGTTCGGCGGTCAGGATGCAGGCGTCGTCGCGGACACCGGACCGCAGCCACGCCGTCCCGACACCGGTGCCGGTGCCGAACTCCGCGAGGGTGCCCGAGCGGGTGGCGGCGAGGGTGGCGAGCAGTCGACCGGTCTCGTTCCGGCAGAACGAGGCGTAGCCGGCCTGGCGCGAGACGTCGAAGGCGCGGCGGACGACGTCGGGCAGCTCCGGAGGGGCACTCATGAGGCGGAGTGTGGCATCCCGCCGTCTTCCATTCCGGTACGGGTGTCTCGCATGTCGAACGGCTCGGCGAATCCGGTCGCGCCCTCGCTGCCGACGACGTACCGTCGTCCCATCATGCGGAGCGTGTTCGTACTTATCGACTGCCGCGGCGAGGCCTGAGGAGCGGGCCACCTCGCCGCGGAGTTCGGCGTTGCGGGCCCCTCACCGATCCGGATCCGGATCACCCCCTCGATCTTCATCAGGATCAACACCTGTCTCGATCGAGCACCCTCCGCGGCGGGCCACCGGAATCAACGCGCGACCCGCTCTCTCCTGGACGACGTCAGGTCCATCCGCGCGATCCGCGGCCGGACCGACGCACCCGCCGCGGGGACGGCCATCCCACCACCACCGTCACCAGGAGTTCCGCCATGTACGAGATGTACCCCGACTGGGGCCCGTCCAGCCACGACCCCGACAACCCGCACAGCCACGAGGCCGTGCAGACCTCGCTCGACCTGCGGGACAACGGCGGCATGCGGCCCGACGACAACTAGCCTCGGCGCCCATGACGACAGTGCGTTCCTCCAGTCACCAGCTCGCGGTCATCGGCGGCGACGGCATCGGGCCCGAGGTGACCGCCGAGGCGGTCAAGGTGCTCGAGGCAGCCTCCGACGCGACGATCGAGCAGACCCGCTACGACCTCGGGGCCGAGCGCTACCTCGCCACCGGCGAGGTGCTGCCCGACAGCGTGCTGGAGGAGATCCGCACGCACGACGCCATCCTGCTGGGTGCCGTCGGCGGCAGGCCGGGTGACCCGAACCTGCCGCCGGGGATCCTCGAGCGTGGTCTCCTGCTCAAGCTGCGCTTCGAGCTCGACCACTACGTGAACCTGCGGCCGTCGCGGATCTTCCCCGGTGTCGAGACGCCGCTCGCGGAGTCCGTGCTCGCCAAGGGCGAGGTCGACTTCGTGGTCGTGCGCGAGGGCACCGAGGGTCCCTACACCGGCAACGGCGGAGCCATCCGGGTCGGGACGCCGCAGGAGGTCGCCACGGAGGTCTCCCTCAACACCGCCTTCGGGGTCGAGCGGGTCGTCCGCGACGCGTTCGCCCGGGCCCAGGCGCGGCCGCGGCGCAAGCTCACGCTGGTGCACAAGACCAACGTGCTGGTCCACGCAGGTGCCGTCTGGAGCCGGATCGTGGGGGAGGTGGCCCGGGAGTTCCCGGACGTCGAGGTCGACTACCTCCACGTCGACGCCGCCACGATCTTCCTGTCGACCGACCCGGCGCGCTTCGACGTCGTCGTCACCGACAATCTCTTCGGCGACATCATCACCGACCTCGCCGCGGCGGTCACCGGAGGCATCGGGCTCGCCGCGAGCGGCAACGTGAACCCCGACCGCACCGCCCCCTCGATGTTCGAGCCGGTGCACGGGTCGGCGCCCGACATCGCTGGCCAGCAGAAGGCCGACCCGACCGCGGCGATCCTGTCCGCGGCACTGCTGCTCGACCACCTCGGTGAGTCCGAGGCGGCCGCCCGCGTGGAGAAGGCCGTGCTGACCGACCTCGCCGAACGAGTACCGGGTACCCCCCGTCGTACCGCCGAGGTCGGCGACGCGATCGCCTCGCGCCTCTGAGCGCCGGGTCGGCGGGGGGTGTGCAGGCACCTGTGGCTCCCCGCACCCTTCGATAGGTTGACCCCATGCAGATCAGCACCTCCGCGAACGCCCACCCGGTCGACGACGCCCGGCTCGCCGAGATCCTGGCCAGCCCCGGCTTCGGAACCCACTTCACCGACCACATGCTGACGGTCGAGTGGACGCCGGACGCCGGCTGGCACGACGCGCGCATCGAGCCCTACGGCCCGCTGACGCTCGACCCGGCGACGGCGGTGCTGCACTACGCGCAGGAGACCTTCGAGGGGATGAAGGCCTATCGCCACGACGACGGCTCGGTCTGGACCTTCCGGCCCGAGCGCAACGGCGAGCGGATGGTGCGCTCGTCGCAGCGGCTGGCCTTCCCCGAGCTCCCGGTCGACGACTTCGTGGCCTGCGTCGACGCGCTGGTCGAGGTCGACCGGCGGTGGGTGCCCGACAGCGCCGGTGAGAAGTCGCTGTACCTCCGGCCGTTCATGTTCGCGTCCGAGACGTTCCTCGGGGTTCGTCCGGCCCAGCACGTCACGTTCATGGTGATCGCCTCTCCCGCCGGCGCCTACTTCAAGGGCGGCGTCAAGCCCGTCAACCTCTGGCTCTCGGAGACCTTCACCCGTGCGGGGCGCGGCGGCATGGGCGCCGCCAAGACCGGCGGCAACTACGCCTCCTCGCTCGCCGCCCAGCGCGAGGCCATCGAGCAGGGCTGTGACCAGGTCGTGTTCCTCGACGGCCAGGAGTTCCGCTACATCGAGGAGCTCGGCGGCATGAACCTCTTCTTCGTGCACGCCGACGGCCGGATCGTGACGCCGGAGACCGGCACCATCCTCGAGGGCATCACCCGGGCCTCGATCAT
This sequence comes from uncultured Actinomycetota bacterium, assembly GCA_963754025.1. Taxonomy (GTDB): domain Bacteria; phylum Actinomycetota; class Actinomycetes; order Propionibacteriales; family Nocardioidaceae; genus Nocardioides. Next base: position 213,719 of record CAVWEC010000001.1, read on the forward strand.
CGAGCTCGCCGGCAAGCTCGGTCACTCGGTCGAGGAGCGGAAGTTCTCCATCGACGAGTGGCGCGACGGCGTCGCGAGCGGCGAGATCACCGAGGTCTTCGCCTGCGGCACCGCCGCCGTCGTCACCCCGGTGGGCGAGCTGCGCTCGCCGTCCGTCGTCACCCCCGCCCCCGCGAGCACCGACCTCACCATGCGCATCCGCGACGCCCTGGTGGGCATGCAGTTCGGCCGGGCGGAGGACACCTTCGGCTGGATGCACCGCGTCTGCTGACGCGCAGGCGGCTGCGAGCGTCAGCGCGTGAATCCGGGGCCGGGAGGTCCGCGCGACGTACCCTGCTCTGGTGACCACGGCCCCCCGTCCCGAGCAGGCGCCCCCCGGGCTCCGCGTCGGCGGCTACACGCTGCTGGCACGGCTCGGCGAGGGCGGCATGGGGGTGGTCCACCTCGCGCGACGCGCCGACGGGCACCGGGTGGCGCTCAAGGTGATGCGACCCCACGTCATCGGTGACGAGGAGGCCCGCCAACGGCTGGCCCAGGAGGTCAGCTCGCTCTCGCGGGTGCGCAGCCGGTGGGTCGCCGAGATCGTCGACGCCGACCCGTGGGGGGACATCCCGTTCGTCGCCACCCGCTACGTGCCGGGCCTGAGCCTGCACGAGCACGTCGCCCAGGAGGGCCCGATCGAGGGTGACGACCTGCGGTGGTTCGCCGAGTGCCTCGCCGAGGGCGTTGCGTCGGTGCACGACGTCGGGGTGCTCCACCGCGACGTGAAGCCGTCCAACGTGCTGATGGAGGGCCGCACACCGATCCTGATCGACTTCGGGCTGGCCCGGGTCGCCGACGATCCGCGGCTCACCCACACCGGTTGGCTGCTGGGCACCCCCGGCTACCTGGCGCCCGAGATCCTGCACGGCGACGACGCGAGCCCGGCCTCCGACGTCCACTCGTGGGCCGCGACCGTGGCCTTCGCCGGCACCGGCCGTCCGCCCTTCGGTCGCGGTCCCTCCATGGCGATCATGGACCGGGTACGCCGCGGTGAGCACGACCTGTCCGGGCTGCCCGAGGACCTCCGCCCAGTCGTCCACGCGGCGCTCCACCCCGAGCCCGACCAGCGGCCGACGCTCGACGAGGTGCTCGACTGGCTGGTCGACGGTCCGCTGCCGGTGGTGGCCGACCCCGCCCCGCACGCCGCGCCCGACGACCTCTACACGGTGCCGCTCGCACTGGCGGGCAGTGCCCACGACCGCACCATCAGCTTCTTCGACGAGGAGGACGACGACGGCACGCGGCTGCTCGAGGAGGAGCCGCCCGCGCCGAGGGCGAGCCTGGCCGAGCGCAGCAGGCGCGGCGGGCTGTTCGTGGCCCTCGCCGCCGCAGCCGCGGTCGGCCTGGCGGCGTACCCGTGGCTGACGCTGGTGCTGCTCGGGCTGGCCACCTGGTTCCTGCGCGGCGCTTCGCTCGCAGGGTCGGCCGCCGGCCTGCGCCGGTCGCTGCGGGGCGCGAAGTGGTACGACGGCCCGCAGCTGCTGCTCGCCTCGCCCTGGCACCTGGTGCAGGCGATCCCGGGCGCGCTGCTGCTCGTCCTCTGGAGCCTCGGGCTCGGCCTGGCATGTGCGCTCATCTGCTACGCGGTCACGGCGGGCCAGGAGGTCACGTTGCTGGCCACCGGCCTGGTGACCGCGATGTCGCTGTGGCTGGGTCCGGGCGGCTCGCGCTTCCGTGGCCCGGTGGTCCGGATGGTGCAGCCGCTCGCGCGCCGCTCCGGGCCCTGGCTGGTGGCGTTCCTGCTGGTCGTCGGCGGCACCGCCGCCCTCGGTGCGCTGGTCGCCCAGCGCGGCACCCACTGGGAGCCGGTCGGCAACCCGGTGCAGCGGCTGCCCTGACCGGATCGCGAGAACCCGGTCTCGCCCGGCGGTCACCGGTGGCACACTGAGGCCATGAGCGAACGCCGCCGCGTCATCATTCGCTAGCGCGTCGACCCCGTCGACGCGCCCACCTCCTGCACCCCACAGGAGGTTTTTTGTTGCCCCGACCAGTCACAGGAACAGATACCGATGGACCTCCACGGCGACTTCCACGTCTACGACACGACGCTGCGCGACGGCGCCCAGCAGGAGGGCCTCAGCCTCTCGGTCGCCGACAAGCTGACCATCGCGCGGCACCTCGACGCCCTGGGCGTGGGCTACATCGAGGGCGGGTGGCCGGGCGCCAACCCCAAGGACACCGAGTTCTTCCGCCGCGCCCGGGGGGAGCTCGACCTCGGCCACGCCCGGCTCGCCGCCTTCGGCGCCACCCGACGGGCCGGGGTGAAGGCGGCCGACGACCCGCTGGTCGCCGCTCTGCGCGACTCGGGCGCCAGCGTGGTGACGCTGGTGGCGAAGTCCCACGACCGCCACGTCGAGCTCGCCCTGCGCACCACGCTGGAGGAGAACCTCGCGATGGTCCGCGACACGGTCACCCACCTCCGCGAGGAGGGCCAGGAGGTCTTCCTGGACGCCGAGCACTTCTTCGACGGCTACCGCGCCAACCGTGACTACGCCCTGGAGGTGCTGCGCACGGCGTACGACGCCGGCGCCTCTGTCGTCGCGCTGTGCGACACCAACGGCGGCATGCTGCCCGGGTGGGTCGCCGATGTGGTGCACGACGTGGTCTCGCACGTCGGTGGGGACGGCGCCGCCAAGGTCGGCATCCACTGCCACAACGACACCGGCTGTGCCGTGGCCAACACCCTCGCCGCTGTGGACGCGGGTGCGAGCCACGTGCAGGGCACGATCAACGGCTACGGCGAGCGCACCGGCAACGCCGACCTGGTCAGCGTCGTCGCCAACCTCGAGCTCAAGCTCGACCGGCAGGTGCTGCCCCAGGGACTGCTCGCCGACGCGACCCGCGTGGCCCACGCGGTCGCCGAGGTCACGAACTTCCCGCCCGCCAGCCGCCAGCCCTACGTCGGGACCAGCGCCTTCACCCACAAGGCCGGGCTGCACGCGAGCGCCATCAAGGTCGACCCCGACCTCTACCAGCACATGGACCCGACGGGGGTCGGCAACGACATGCGGCTGCTCGTCTCCGACATGGCCGGGCGGGCGTCGATCGAGCTGAAGGGCCGTGAGCTGGGCTTCGAGCTCTCCGGTGACCGCGACCTGGTCACCCGGATCACGGACCGGGTCAAGGCCCTGGAGCAGCGCGGCCACACCTTCGAGGCGGCCGACGCCTCCTTCGAGCTGCTGCTCGTCGAGGAGGTCGAGGGATCGCGTCCGTCCTACTTCGAGGTCGAGTCGTGGCGCGTCATCACCGAGACCCGGCCCGGGGACGAGGCGCTCTCCGAGGCGACGGTCAAGCTGCGCGCCGACGGGGTCCGCTACGTCGTGACCGGTGAGGGAAACGGCCCGGTCAACGCCCTCGACCACGCGTTGCGCGACGCGATCGGGCAGGCCTACCCGGAGGTCGCGAAGTTCGAGCTCATCGACTACAAGGTCCGCATCCTCGACCAGGGGCACGGCACCGACGCGGTCACCCGCGTGCTGATCGAGACCACGGACGGCCAGTTGTCGTGGGTCACCGTCGGGGTGGGTCCAAACGTCATCGAGGCCTCGTGGGCCGCCCTGGTCGACGGCGTCACCTTCGGTCTACGGCGCCACCACCAGGACTGAGCCGGCGGGCGGGCCCGTGCCACCGGCGTCATCGCCCGCCTCAGTCGCCCACGCCGCGTGCATGCAGGGCCTCGCCCGTCGCCCGGGCGTGGGCGACGGTCCGGATCACCAACGGCGTGAGCCGCGCCCGTGGATCGCGTTCGAGGCCCCGTGCGCGCGCGGCCTCGCGGGTCTCGCGGGCCAGGTCGAAGGTCGTCGGGATCGCCCGCACCATCAGTGCGAACGCGAGGCCCACGCGCTCGGGGTCGACCCCGAGCCGCTGCAGGGGCCCCAGCGCGCGGGTCAGGGCGTCGAGCAGGTCGTCCACGGCCGTGGTCGCGGTCAGCACGGTGGCGAGCAGCACCAGCGCGAGCAGGCTCGCGCTCACCTCGATGCCACGCTCCCAGCCGCGCTGCCACGTCGTGTACGCCGCGAGCACCGTCGTCATCAGGACCAGCACCCGCAGCGAGCGCCACAACGGCCGCCAGCCGGTGCGCGACCAGGCGGCCGTCGCCAGGGCTGCCGCGAGCGCGACGACGGCGGCGGGCCACCCCGGGGTGGCCACGACCACGATGCTCAGGACCAGCAGACCGGCGAGCTTGGCACCCGCGGGCAGCCGGTGGAGCAGCGTGGTCCCGGGGCGGTGGAGCCCGATCAGGCTCATGCCGTGCTCCGGTAGCGGTCGACCACCTCGGTCGGCGTCCCGTCGGCGGTCACCCGTCCGTCCTCGACCAGGAGTGCGCGGTCGCAGCGCAGGGCGAGGTCGAGGTCGTGGGTGACCAGCACCAGCTGCTGGCGCAGCGACAGCAGCAGGTCACCGACGACCCGGGTGTTGCGCAGGTCGAGGAGCGTGGTCGGCTCGTCGGCGACCAGGACCTCCGGCTCGGTCGCCAGCACGCCCGCGAGGGCGAGCAGCTGTCGCTGCCCGCCCGAGAGCGCGTGGACGCTGCGGTCGGCCAGGTCCGCGAGCCCGTACCGGGCGAGCACGGCCACGGCCGCCTCCCGGCGCTCCCGCTTGTCGGGGACGAGTCGCCGCAACGACAGGGCCACGTCCTCTGCGACGGTCGGCATCACCAGCTGGGCGGCGGGATCGGTGAAGCAGAAGCCCACGCGACGTCGTACGGCGGCGCCCTCCTCGGCGACGTCGAGACCGTCGACGCTCACCCTCCCCGTGCTGGCGGTGACCAGCCCGTTGAGCAGCCGGGCCAGCGTCGACTTGCCCGAGCCGTTGGCGCCGACGAGGGCCACCCGATGCTCGGTCAGCGTGAGCGAGGTGTGGTGGAGGACCTCGACGTCACCCTCGGTGGTCGGCAGCCTGACCGTGACGTCGTGCAGCTCGATCCGGCTCACGCAGCGGTCGGCGTGTGCTGCGTGGCACGTGAGGACGTCCGTCGGCCGAGCAGGTCGGGGAACGCGCGGTGGACGGCGGTGGCGACCACGGCCATGGCGAGGTTCTTGATCGCGTCGCCGGGCCAGAAGGCCAGGTCGATGCGGAATGCCTCGGTCCAGGTCAGGCCGGCGTTGGTCACCAGGCCGGCGATGCCGAGCGGGTGGATGAAGGCGAAGCTGCCGGCCAGGCCGGCGAGGAAGATCAGCGGCACGCTGGTCGCCAGCTTCTGGCGGGGGAGTCGCTCGACCACGAGGCCGGCGAGCCCGGCGGCCAGGGGGAAGCCGACGAGGTAGCCGCCGGAGGGCCCTGCCAGCGTGGCCAGCCCGGCGCCGCCCTGGGAGAAGACCGGCAGGCCGGCGCACCCGACCGCGACGTAGAGCAGCGCCGCCAGGAAGCCGCGCCGTGCTCCGAGGACAGCCCCCGCGAGCATCACCGCGAACGTCTGCAGGGTGATGTCGACGATGCCCAGCTCGATGGCCGGCAGCAGTGCGCAGACGGCGATCAGGGCGGCGAAGGCGGCGACGAGGGCGAGGTCGGTGGTGGTGGTGCGACGGTTGCTGGCCATGGGTGTCCTTCGGTCCTTGAACTGAACGGCGTTCAGGTTAGCATCGGGACCGTGCGCCACCGCCGTGAGGACGTCGTCGACCGGGCCCTGCTCGTGCTCGACCGGCACGGCCTGCCCGACCTGACGATGCGGCGCCTCGGCGCCGAGCTCGGGGTGCAGCCGAGTGCGCTCTACCACCACTTCCCGAACAAGCAGGCGTTGCTCGCGGCGGTCGCCGACGAGATCCTCGCCCGTGGCGCCCGGAGCCTGCCCGACGGACGGTGGGACGAGCGGGCTCGGATCGGCTGCCTGGTGCTGCGGGACTCCTGCCTGGCCTGGCGCGACGGCGCCGAGGTGGTGGCCACCGCCCGGGCCTTCGGTCTGGGCGGCGCTGCGCCGTACGACGACCTGGTGTCGGTGCTGGTGGACGGACTCGGCGACCGGAGGAGCTCGCGGACGCCGCCGCGCGCACGCTCGTGCACTTCGTGCTCGGCCACGCGACCGACGAGCAACTGCGCCGTCAGGCCGGCTCCGCGGGGGCGGTGGAGAACGACGACCTCGAGCGCGACTTCACCGCCGAGGTGGCGACCGGCGTCGACCTCGTGCTGGCGGGCCTGCGGGCGCGCGTCTCCTAGACCGCGGCGTCGACGTCGGCGCCGTGGAAGCTCCGCGAGCATCACGGCACCCTGCAGGTCGAGCCGGGTGCGCCGCAGTCGGGCCGCCGACAGGTCCACGCGGTCGAGCGATGCTCCTCGCAGGTCGGCCTCGTGGAGGACGGTGTCGCGCAGCACTGCTCCGTCGAGGCGGGCGCCGCGCAGCACCGCCCCCGTGAGGTCGGCCATCGAGAGGTCGGCCTCCCGCAGGTCGAGGTCGGAGAGGTCGACGTGCGGCCACGCCGCGCCGCGCATCGTCACCCCACCCCACTGACCGCCGATGATCCGCATCGGCCGCAACGTGCACTCCGCGAAGACCGCACCGCTCATCTTGCAGCCCTCGAGCGTGGCCTCGAAGAAGTTGCAGCGGCGGAAGGTGCTGGCGACGAACGACGAGGAGGTGTGGGTCGAGGCGTTGAACCGCACCCCGGCGAAGGTGCAGCCCTCGAACACCGCGCCCTTCGTGGTCGCCTCGGACAGGTCGACGTCGGTGAACGTGCAGTCGGTGAAGCGGGCGTCGCCCAGGTCGTCGGCGTACCAGTCGTCGCCCCGGAAGTCGCGGCCGTCGGTGGTGGTCACGCGGTCACCGTAACCGGGGCCCCGGACAGGGCGGCTCCGGAGCGGCGTGAGGTCGGTCGAGGGCGGCCAGCAGCCGGTCGCACTCCGCGACCAGGGCGGCACGCAGGGGGGCGCCGCGCTGCGCGAACGACGCCTGCGCGGCGGCGTACTCACGCTTGCCCTCGGCCGTCTCGATCCGCACCGGCGTCCACTCCTCGCCGGTCGGGTCGAGGCGCACCCCGCTCATGTCGTACGGCGCCGCGCGCATGTCGAGGACCCGGATCTCCCACGCCAGCTCGAAGGCGTCGGCGACGAGATCGGAAGGAATCAGCGGGCTGAGCCGGAAGGCGTGCTTGTAGAGGTCCATGCCGGCGTGGAGGCAGCCCGGCTGCTCGAAGTCGGGGCGGTCGTCGCGACCCGGCTGGAGCGTGTTGCGTGGTCGCGCGTCGGGCGTGAAGAAGCGGAAGGCGTCGAAGTGCGAGCAGGCGATGCGGTGGGACTCCACGACCTCGTCGGTGGCGTCGTCCCCGAGCCGCAGCGGCTGGGGATGGCGGGTGCCGTGGGCCGCGGATCGGTAGACCATGGCCCACTCGTGCAGACCGAAGCAGCCGGTGTGTGCAGGGCGGGCCGCCGTCGCTGCGAGCAGCCGCCGGGTCGCCTCGAGCAGCGGCCGCCGCTCTGCGACGTCCTCGACCGAGGCGGAGGACGGGAACCCCGCAGACCAACGCACCAGCTGTGCCGGCCGCTGCGAGTAGTAGCCGAACATGAAGTCGTGCACCGGGTGCTTCTCGCCGCGCGCGCGGCGGACGAGGTGCGGCTCGACGTAGGGAGCCAGCCGGGCCGCGTGGGCGGCGGCGCGACCGCGCCAGACCGGTCGCGATCCTCCCTCGACGTGCACCCGTCGAGGGTACGAGGATGGGCCGGTGTCCGACGAAGCGCCGCGTGCGGCAGCCACCCTGGCCCTTGCCCGTGCCCACGCCCACGCCGAGGAGTGGCTGACCGGTCTCGCTGCTCGCCCGGTGCCCCCGCGCGAGCAGGTGGCGCAGATCGTGGAGCGGCTGGGTCGTGACCTGCCGGAGGGGCCGACCGAACCGGCCGACGTCATCGACCTGCTCGCCGAGGCGTGCGAGCCGGGCCTCACCGCGATGCCGTCCGGTCGGTTCTTCGGCTTCGTCATCGGCGGCACCCACCCCGCCGCGCTGGCCGCCGACTGGCTGACCGCTGCCTGGGACCAGAATGCCGGCCTGCGCAGCGTCACCCCCGCCCACACCGCGGTCGAGGACGTCGCCGAGGCCTGGGTCAACGACCTGCTGGGCCTGCCGCAGGGCAGTGCGGTCGGTTTCGTCACCGGCGGGACGATGGCCAACTTCACCTGCCTGGCCGCCGGCCGCGACGCGCTGCTGGCCCGGGCCGGGTGGGACGTGGCCGAGCGGGGTCTGGTCGGCTCGCCCGGTGTGCGCGCCCTGGTGGGGGCCGAGCGCCACGACTCCGTCGACGTGGCGCTGCGCTACCTCGGGCTGGGCGCTCCCGAGGTGGTGCCCGCCGACGAGCAGGGGCGGATCGACGTGGTCGCGCTGGAGCGGGCCCTCGAGGACGGCGACGAACGGCCCACGATGCTGGTCCTCCAGGCCGGCAACATCCACTCCGGCGCCTTCGACCCGTTCGCCGAGGCGATCGCGCTGGCGCGGCGCCACCGTGCGTGGGTCCACGTCGACGGGGCCTTCGGCCTGTTCGCCGGCGCCTCGCCGCGACATCGGCACCTGGTGGCGGGTTACGAGCACGCCGACTCGTGGGCCACGGACGCGCACAAGACACTCAACGTCCCCTTCGACTCGGGTCTCGCCATCGTCCGGGACGCGGCCGCCCTCCGGCAGGCGATGTCGATGACGGGGGAGTACCTGGTGCGTGACGCCGCCGGCGAGCCGTTCGAGAAGGTCCCCGAGCTGAGCCGCCGCGGCCGGGCCTTCGCGGTCTGGGCCCTGCTCCGCTCCCTGGGCCGGCAGGGCGTGGCCGACCTCGTGGACCGGATGGTCGCTCACGCCGCGTCGTTCGCCGTCGGACTCGACGCGGTCGAGGGTGTCGAGGTCCTCAACGACGTCGTGTTCACCCAGGTCTGCGCAAGCTTCGGCGACGACGACCGGACCCGGGCCGTCGTCGCCGCGATGCTCGCCGACGGCACCGCCTGGACCACCGGATCGGTGTGGCACGGCCGGGCGGTGCTGCGGATCTCGGTGTGCAACTGGTCCACCACCGAAGCGGACGTCGAGCGCACGCTGGCCGCCCTGCGCGCCGCCGCCGAATCGAGGTCGCACACGACGGCTCGCTAGGGTCGGGGTCGTGCGTATCGCAAGGTTCACGACCGGTGAGGACCCCCAGTACGGCGTGGTCACGGGGGAGGTCGACGAGCACGGCCAGCTCGACGACGACGCCGTCGTCGTCACGCTCGCAGGCGACCCGTTGTACATGGGCGTCAAGGCGACCCAGGAGGAGCACCGGCTCGCCGATGTCCGGCTGCTGGCGCCGGTGCTACCGCGCAGCAAGGTCGTCGGCATCGGGCGCAACTACGAGGCCCACGCTGCCGAGCTGGGCCATGACCTGCCCGAGGAGCCGTTGATGTTCCTCAAGCCCAACACCAGCGTGATCGGCCCGGGCGAGTCCATCCGCTACCCGCAGCAGACGAGCGACCTGCACTACGAGGGCGAGCTCGCCGTCGTCATCGGCCGCATCTGCCGCGACGTCCCGGCCGCGCAGGCGACCGACGTCATCTACGGCTACACGATCGCCAACGACGTCACCGCTCGGGACCTGCAGCGGGGCGACGTCCAGTTCACGCGCGCCAAGGGCTTCGACACCTTCTGCCCGATCGGTCCCTGGATCGAGACCGACATCGACCCGCAGGCCTTCGCCGACGGGGTCGGGGTGCGGACCTGGCTCAACGGCGACCTGGTCCAGGACGGGTCGACCCGTGACCTGATCTTCGACATCCCGACCCTCGTCGCCCACGTCAGCAGCGTGATGACGCTGCTGCCCGGCGACGTGATCCTCACCGGCACCCCCGAGGGCGTCGGTCCGATGGAGGTGGGCGACGAGGTGGAGATCCAGGTCTCCGGCAACGGCGTCCAGCTCGGCAGCCTCACGAACACCGTGGAGAAGAGATGACCACCACCACCGGCGGCCCGGTCCGGGTCCGGTTCTGCCCGTCCCCGACCGGCTCGCCCCACGTCGGCCTGGCCCGCACCGCCCTCTACAACTGGGCCTTCGCCCGCCACCACGGCGGCACGATCGTCTTCCGCATGGAGGACACCGACAAGGAGCGCTCGACCCAGGAATCCTACGACGCCATCCTCGATGTCTTCAGGTGGCTCGGCCTCACCTGGGACGAGGGCGTCGAGGTCGGCGGGCCCCACGGCCCCTATCTCCAGTCCGAGCGGGGCGACGTCTACCGCGACGTGCTCGACAAGCTGGCCGGGTCGAAGTTCACCTACGAGTGCTTCTGCACGACCGAGGAGGTGACCGACCGCCGCAAGGCCGCCGGCTCCAAGGTGCAGGGCTACGACGGGTTCTGTCGCGAGCTCGACGACGAGCAGGTCGCGGCGTTCCGCGCCGAGGGCCGCGAGCCCGTGGTGCGGTTCCGGATGCCCGACGGCTCCATCACCTGGCACGACCTGGTGCGCGGCGACATCACCTTCGAGACCGAGTTCGTCCCCGACTACGCGCTGGCGCGCGCCAACGGCGACCCGCTCTACACGCTGGTCAACCCGGTCGACGACGCCCTGATGCGGATCAGCCACGTGCTGCGCGGCGAGGACCTGCTCTCCAGCACCCCCCGTCAGATCGCCCTCCACGAGGCCCTCGTCGAGCTCGGCATCTCCTCGGGCGTGCCGGAGTTCGGCCACCTGCCCTACGTGATGGGCGAGGGCAACAAGAAGCTGTCCAAGCGCGACCCGCAGGCCCACCTGAAGATGTACCGCGAGGCCGGGTTCGTGCCCGAGGGGTTGCTGAACTACCTGGCGCTGCTCGGTTGGGCGATCGCGGCGGACCGCGACGTCTTCACGCTGGCGGAGATGGTCGACGCGTTCGACATCGCTGACGTCAATCCCAACCCCGCGCGCTTCGACCTCAAGAAGGCCGAGGCGATCAACGCCGACCACCTGAGGATGCTCACCGTCGAGGAGCTCACCCACCGGGTGCTGCCGCACCTCAAGGCCGCCGGCGTCGTCGGCGACCCGGTGCACGACGCCGATGCGCAGCTCCTCGAGCTCGCGATGCCGCTGGTGGCCGAGCGGATGAACAAGCTCACCGAGGCCGTCGACATGCTCGGGTTCCTCTTCGCCGACGAGGAGTCGTTCGAGCGTCACGAGCAGCTCGACGACGCCGGTCGTGACGTGGTCCGCGCCGCCCGCGACGCACTGGCCGCGACCACGCACTGGTCGACCGCCGAGATCGAGGCGGCGCTGCGACGCTCCCTGGTCGAGGAGCTCGGCCTGAAGCCGCGGCTCGCGTTCGGCCCGGTCCGGATCGCTGTCTCGGGCCGCAAGGTCTCGCCGCCGCTCTTCGAGTCCATGGAGCTGCTGGGCCGCGACCGGTCACTGGCGCGTCTCGACGGGTCGCTGGCGTGAACCAGGTGCCGTTGCAGGACCCCTACGCCACCGACCCCTACGGGCGCGTGGCCGGGACCGAGAGGGACGGCCTGCCCTACCACCTGATCCTGCGCGGGGGCTGGTCCGGCACCTGGTGGCGGTCGCTGGTCGGCCTCCTGCTGCTCGCCCTCGCGATGGTGCTGGTGCTGCCCTTCGTCGTGCTGGTGCCGTTCGTGGTGTGGTACGCCGTCACGGGGCAGGACGTCGGCAGCCAGGTCGGCGGTCTCGTCGACCTCAGCAACCCCTCACCGGCCAGCCTCGCCTACCTCAACATCACCCTCGCCGGCCTGATCCCCGTCACCTGGGTGATCGTCCGGCTGCTCCACGGGCTGCGTCCGCGCTGGCTGTCCTCGGTGGCACCGCGGCTGCGCTGGAAGTACCTCGTCGTGTGCCTCGGCCTGTCCGGCGTCGCGCTGGTGGCCACGCTCGTGGTGTCGGCGCTCGTGCCGCAGGATGCCTCGGCCTCGCTGTCGGGCGAGCTCAACGAGATGACTCCGACCCTGCGTGACTTCATCCTCGTGGTGCTGCTGCTGACGCCCCTGCAGGCGGCGGCCGAGGAGTACGCCTTCCGCGGCTACCTGCTCCAGGCGTTCGGAGGGCTGGCACGCCACCCGGCGTTCGCCGTGCTGCTCTCCTCACTGCTGTTCGCGCTCGCCCACGGGGCCCAGGACGCGCCGATCTTCGTCGACCGGCTGGCCTTCGGGCTCGTCGCAGGCACGCTCGTCGTGGTCACCGGCGGCCTCGAGGCCGGCATCGCCATGCACGTGCTGAACAACTGGCTCGCCTTCGGGGTGACGCTCGCGTTCGGTGACATGGCCAGTGCGCTGAACCCGACCGGTGGCAGCTGGTGGAACCTCCCGGTGACGCTGACGCAGTCGCTGGTCTACCTCGCGCTGGCCTGGTGGGTGGCTCGCCGGATGGGCCTCGCGACCCGGACCGACCCAGCCGTTTTGGCCGCCCCCGAGACCCGCGTGTAAGGTTCCGTTCGGCCCTCAGGGGTCGCTCGGTCAGGCCGGAAAAGGCCTGCCACCATTGGGATATGGTGTAATTGGCAGCACGACTGGTTCTGGTCCAGTTAGTCTAGGTTCGAGTCCTAGTATCCCAGCGAGATCCCGGTTCCTCCGAGTGTGGAGGCCCGGGATTTGGTCTGGAACATCTGGCTTCGCTAGGGTTTCGACCGCTGCGAATCGCAGCACCACGCAGTGCCTGCCCCCGTTGTGTAGCGGCCTAGCACGCCGCCCTCTCAAGGCGGTAGCGCCGGTTCGAATCCGGTCGGGGGTACCACGCAGCGAAGGCCCGGTCTCACACGAGACCGGGCCTTCGTCGTCCCCGGAGGTCGAGCGCGGTGCTGTGGTGTCCGAGTGAGGGTCTGGACGCCCCCTATGACGCCGTAGCGCCGCGCTCGACGGGTGACCGACGCACCATCAGCAGCTCCGGCGGCTCGTCGGCCGGGTGGTCGGGGATCCCGCTGGGGACGAAGCCGGCGCGCTCGTACGCCGCCCGCGCCGCGTCGTTGCCGACGCGCACCATCAGGAGGGTCGGCATCCCCAGGCCGGCGGCCCAGGTCGTGACCTCGTCGATCAGCCGTCCCGCGAGCCCGGTGCCGCGCTCGGCGGGCGCCACCCACATCGAGATCAGCTCGACGGCCTCGTCGCCCTCGAGCTCAGCGGGGCAGCCGCTGACGACGCCGACAGGGGCGCCGTCGCGACGGGCCACCATCGTGAGCGGTACACCGGTCAGGCGGGCGCGCCACCGCTCCTCGGGGGCGTCCACCCAATCGTCGTACCTCGAGCCGAACGCCTCCGGGGCCTCGAGGAGCGACGCCAGCCGAACCTCCCGGAACTCCTGCCAGTCGTCGTCGCCGATCCGTGCGATCTCGGGTGGCTGCATGGGGTCAGCCTAGGATGTCGTCGTGTCCGATTTCCGCCGGTTTTCGTCGACGGGTGGACGCAGGATGGAGCCATGACCCCGATGCCGCGCCTGGACTCCCGGGTAGACCCCGAGTCCTGCTACCGGGCCGTCAAGAGTCGTGACCGCCGCTTCGACGGCGTGTTCTTCACCGCCGTACGCACGACCGGCATCTACTGCAGGCCCTCGTGCCCGGCGCGGACCCCGAAGTTCGACAACGTGAGCTTCCACCCGAGTGCGGCCGCCGCGCAGTCGGCCGGCTACCGCGCGTGCAAGCGCTGCCTGCCCGATGCGACACCGGGCAGCCCCGACTGGGACGTGGCCGCAGACCTCGCCGGACGTGCGATGCGGCTGGTCGCCGACGGTGTCGTCGACCGCGAGGGGGTCGAGGGGCTGGCCGCCCGGCTCGGCTACACCCCCCGCCACCTCTCCCGCATCCTCACCGCCGAGCTCGGCGCCGGGCCGCTCGCCCTGGCCCGGGCCCGGCGCGCGCAGACAGCGCGCATCCTGATCGAGACCACCGACCTCGGCTTCGCCGACGTCGCGTTCGCTGCGGGCTTCGCCAGCATCCGTCAGTTCAACGAGACGGTCCGGGAGGTCTACGCCGCCAGCCCCACCGAGCTCCGCGGCGGTCGGGGTGGCCGGTCGGCCACCGGCGAGGTGCGGATGAGGCTGGCCGTTCGCACCCCCTTCGCTGGGCGGGCCCTCCACGCCTTCCTCGCCGCCCACGCGGTGCCGGGTGTCGAGGAGGCGGGAGTGGACCGTGCCGCCTGGTACGCCCGGACGCTCGCCCTGCCCCACGGGGCCGGCACCGTCCGGCTCGAGCTGTCCGACGAGCTCGGTCGCGACGGCACCGCGATGGTGCCGGCCACCTACCGCCTCGCCGACCTGCGCGACATCGGTGCCGCCGTCGAGCGCACCCGTCGCCTGCTCGACGCGGACTGCGACCCGGTCGCCGTCGCCGACGCCTTCGCCGGCGACCCGGTGGTCGGTCCACTCGTACGCCGCCGGCCCGGCCTGCGTGTGCCCGGACACCCCGATGGTGACGAGATGGCGGTGCGCACCGTGGTGGGGCAGCAGGTCAGCGTCGCCGGTGCCCGCACCGTCACCGGCCGCATCGTGGCTGCCCACGGCACGCCGCTGCCCGAGCGGGAGGGCACCCTCACCCATCTCTTCCCCACCTCCGCCCAGCTCGCGCAGGCCGACCCGGAGACGATGCCGATGCCGCGTGCCCGCGGGCGCGCCCTGGTCGGGCTCGCGAGCGCCCTCGTCAGGGGCGAGGTCGACCTGACCGGAGGCGCCGACCGCGACGACGTCCGCGCTGCCCTCGTCGCCCTCCCCGGCATCGGTCCGTGGACAGCCGACTACGTCGCGATGCGGGCGCTCGGACACCCCGACATGTTCCTGCCGACCGACCTGGGCGTCAGGGCGGCGCTGCGCGGCCTGGGTCACGACCGCGCCGACCTGACAGCCCTGACCGAGCCCTGGCGCCCCTGGCGCTCCTACGCACTGCTGCACCTGTGGCACACCCTCGACGTCCTCGACGTCGCCCTGAAGGAGGATGACTGACATGTGGACCGTGATCGACAGCCCCGTGGGGGACCTGCGCATCGTCGAGCAGGGGGGATCGCTGACCGCCATCGAGTTCTCGCCGTTCCGGCCGTCGACCGGCCGCCCGATCGGCGGGCGCGAGGACGACCACCCGGTGCTGGCGCAGGCGGTGGAGCAGCTGACGGCGTACTTCGCGCGGGAGCTGAAGGAGTTCGACCTGCCGCTGGCGCCGGAGGGCACGCCCTTCCAGCAGCTGGTCTGGCAGCAGCTGCTCGGCATCGGCTACGGCGAGACCGCCTCCTACGGCGAGATCGCGCACCGGCTGGGCAGGACCAACGCGGCCTCACGCGCCGTGGGCCTGGCCAACGGCCGCAACCCGATCCCTATCGTCGTCCCGTGCCACCGCGTCATCGGCTCCACCGGCACGCTCACCGGGTACGCCGGTGGCCTCGAGCGCAAGCAGACCCTGTTGCAGCTGGAGCAGGACGCGCTCTTCTGAGGGGACCTCATGACAGGGTGGGTCGACGATGACCGACGACACCCTCTGGTACGCCGCCTACGGCTCCAACGTCGACCCCGACCGGTTCGGCTGCTACCTCCTGGGCGGCTGCCCGCCGGGGGCCGCCACGACGTACCCCGGGACCCGGGCGGCCACACCGGCGCTCGACCAGCGGCCCTTCACGATGCCGGGTCGACTGGTCTTCGCGTGGCACTCCCGGACCTGGGGCGGAGCGATCGCCTTCCACGCCCCCGAGGGGGGCGGGTCGGTGCTGAGCACCGCCTACCGACTGCCGCACGCCACCTTCTGCGACGTCGTCGAGCAGGAGATGTGGCGCGACCCCGGGGCCGACCACGACCTCGCGGAGGTGCTGACGCACGGCCGTCAGGTGCTGGGGCCCGGCCGCTACGAGACGCTGCACCGCACCGGGGAGCTCGACGGCCGCCCTGTCCTGACGTTCAGTGCCGACGACATCGCCGCCCTCGAGCCGGGTGAGCCCGCGCCGGCGTACCTCGCCACCATCGCCCGCGGCCTGCGTCACAGCCATCGCCTCACCGACGACGAGATCGTCGACTACCTGCTCACCGCCGACGGCCTCACCGACGCGGACGTGGTGCGGGCGGCGATCAGCTGACGGAATCCCCTGATGGCCGGGGAAACTGGCACTTGTCAGGTGTTGCAACCCCTGACAAGTGCAGGAATCCCCTGATGGCCGGGGAAACTTGCAGCGCCTCAGCCGTCGGCGGCGGCGCGGCGGAGGGACTCGGACAGGCGCTCGGCAGCGGCGAGGACGGCGGGGGCGTGCATCCGGCCGGGCTGCCGTGAGAGCCGCTCGAGCGGACCGGAGACGGAGACGGCGGCGATGATCTTGCCGCCGGGGGAGCGGACCGGCGCGGACACCGAGGCGACCCCCTGCTCGCGCTCGCCGACCGACTGTGCCCAGCCGCGACGGCGGATCCCGGACAGCGCCGCTGCCGAGAACTGGGCGTTCTGGAGCCCGCGCTGCATCCGGTCGGGATCCTCCCAGGCGAGCAGCACCTGGGCGGCCGAGCCGGCGTTCATCGTCAGCTGCGTGCCCACCGGGATCGTGTCGCGAAGTCCCGAGGGCCGCTCGGCGGCGGCCACGCAGATGCGGTGGTCACCCTGGCGCCGCCACAGTTGCGCTGACTCACCGGTGATGTCGCGCAGCCGGGCGAGCACGGGGCCGGCCGTGGCGAGCAGCCGGTCCTCGCCGGCGGCCGCGGAGAGCTCGGCGAGCCGGGGGCCGAGCACGAAGCGGCCCTGCAGGTCGCGGGCGACCAGACGATGGTGCTCGAGGGCGACGGCGAGGCGGTGGGCGGTCGGTCGGGCCAGGCCGGTGCTCGCGACCAACCCGGCGAGTGTCGCCGGGCCCGACTCCAGGGCGGTGAGGACGAGGGCGGCCTTGTCGAGGACGCCGACTCCACTTGAGGTGTCCATATGGCAATACTGCCGTCTCGAATGATGGATGGCAAGGCGTAGGGTGACACCGACCCGTTGACGAGGAGGAGTGAGTGATGGCCAGGACCCTGGCGGAGAAGGTGTGGGACGAGCACGTCGTCCGGTCGCAACCGGGTGAGCCGGACCTGCTGTACATCGACCTCCACCTCATCCACGAGGTCACCAGCCCGCAGGCCTTCGACGGGCTCCGGCTCGCCGGCCGCGGCGTACGTCGGCCCGACCTCACCCTCGCGACGGAGGACCACAACGTCCCGACCGTCGACTGGGACAAGCCGATCGCCGACCCCGTGAGCCGCACGCAGGTCGAGACCCTGCGCCGCAACGCCGAGGAGTTCGGGGTGACGCTGCATCCGCTCGGGGACATCGAGCAGGGCATCGTCCACGTCGTCGGCCCGCAGCTCGGCCTCACCCAGCCCGGCATGACGATCGTGTGCGGTGACTCCCACACCTCCACCCACGGCGCCTTCGGCGCGCTCGCCTTCGGCATCGGCACCTCCGAGGTCGAGCACGTCCTCGCGACGCAGACCCTCATGCAGGCCCGGCCCCGGACGATGGCCGTGACCGTCAACGGTTCGCTGCCCGACGGGGTCACCGCCAAGGACCTGGTCCTCACGCTGATCGCGCACACCGGCACCGGCGGCGGCCAGGGGTACGTCGTCGAGTACCGCGGCCCCGCCATCGAGGAGCTCTCGATGGAGGGCCGGATGACGGTCTGCAACATGTCGATCGAGTGGGGCGCGAAGGCCGGCCTGATCGCCCCCGACCAGACGACCTTCGACTACATCGAGGGCCGCACCCGGGCGCCGAAGGGGGCCGACTGGGACGCCGCTGTCGAGCACTGGAAGAGCCTGCGCACCGACGACGACGCGGTCTTCGACAAGGAGATCGTCCTCGACGCCTCGGAGATGACGCCGTTCGTCACGTGGGGAACCAACCCCGGCCAGGGTGTGCCACTCGGGGCCGACGTCCCGACCCCCGCCGACTTCGATGACGCGAGCGATGCGCTGGCCGCCGAGAAGGCGTTGGCCTACATGGGCCTCGAGGCCGGCACGCCGATGCGTGAGATCGCCGTCGACACCGTCTTCGTCGGGTCGTGCACCAACGGCCGCATCGAGGACCTGCGGCTCGCCGCCGAGATCGTCAAGGGCCGCAAGGTCGCCGACGGCACCCGGCTGCTCGTGGTCCCGGGGTCGGTGCGCGTGCGCCTCCAGGCCGAGGACGAGGGTCTCGACGTGATCTTCAAGGACGCCGGTGGTGAGTGGCGCGGCGCCGGCTGCTCGATGTGCCTGGGCATGAATCCCGACCAGCTCGCCCCGCAGGAGCGCAGCGCATCGACGTCCAACCGCAACTTCGAGGGGCGGCAGGGCGTCGGCGGCCGCACCCACCTGGTGTCGGTCCCCGTCGCCGCCGCCACCGCGGTCCGCGGCACGCTGTCGTCCCCGGCCGACCTCGAGGAGCTCTGAGATGGAGAAGTTCACCAGCCACACCGGCATCGGGGTGCCGTTGCGTCGCAGCAACGTCGACACCGACCAGATCATCCCGGCGTCCTACCTCAAGCGCGTCACCCGCACCGGCTTCGAGGACGGCCTCTTCGCCGCCTGGCGCAAGGACCCGGCCTTCGTCCTCAACGCGGCGCCGTACGACGCGGGCTCGGTGCTCGTCGCCGGCCCTGACTTCGGCACCGGTTCCTCGCGGGAGCACGCCGTCTGGGCGCTGCAGAACTACGGCTTCAAGGCAGTCGTCTCGTCCCGCTTCGCCGACATCTTCCGCGGCAACTCCGGCAAGGCCGGGCTGGTGGCCGCGCAGGTCGACGAGAAGGTCGTCCAGCGGCTGTGGGACCTGATCGAGCGCGAGCCGGGCACCGAGGTGACCGTCGACCTCGAGACCCGCACGGTCGTCGCGGGTGAGGGGCCCGACCGGGTCGAGGACAGCTTCGACATCGACGACTACACGCGGTGGCGCCTGCTCGAGGGGCTCGACGACATCGGCATCACGCTCTCCCACGAGGAGCACATCGCCGACTTCGAGTCACGGCGGCCGACCTGGAAGCCAGTGACCGCCTGAGGCCTCTGTCGACGACGAAACCCCCTACGGCGTAGGGGGTTTCGTCGATTCCGTGCGGTGTGCAGGGGGTCGTGGCGGTCGTGAGCCTCCATGAAAAACCCGTGCGTAGTTCGGCGTGGTCATTGTGAGCCGCGCCACTAATCCCTAGTTTGCAGGGGAGTGGTCGGGTCAAGAGCCCTACCTCCGTAGCGTTCATTGAAGGGAAGACAGTGAACAAGTCACAGCTCATCGACAAGCTTTCGGCGCGCTTCGAGGGGAATCGCAAGCAGGCCTCGCACGCCCTCGAGTCGGTCCTCGACACCATCACGCGTGAGGTCGCCCGAGGGGAGAAGGTAGCCATCA
The DNA here is from genome assembly GCA_963754025.1 of uncultured Actinomycetota bacterium. Taxonomy (GTDB): domain Bacteria; phylum Actinomycetota; class Actinomycetes; order Propionibacteriales; family Nocardioidaceae; genus Nocardioides. Next base: position 232,973 of record CAVWEC010000001.1, read on the forward strand.
CGGGCTTCGGCTCCTTCGAGCGGAAGGTCCGCAAGGCCGGCACGGCCCGCAACCCCTCGACCGGGCAGACCATCCGGACGAAGAAGAAGAACGTCCCGAAGTTCACGCCGGGCCAGGACCTCAAGAACGTCGTGTCCGGGGCCAAGAAGTTGCCCAAGCTGACCGTCTCGGCTGCCTCCGCTCCGGCGAAGAAGGCCGCATCGGCCGCGAAGTCCGCGACGACCAAGAAGGCGCCCGCGAAGAAGGCGCCCGCGAAGAAGGCGCCCGCGAAGAAGGCGCCCGCGAAGAAGGCGCCCGCGAAGAAGGCGCCGGCGAAGAAGGCGCCGGCGAAGAAGGCGGCGACCAAGGCGGCACCCGCGAAGAAGGCGCCCGCCAAGAAGGCGCCGGCCAAGAAGTCGACCTCGACGGCGAAGAAGGCGCCGGCGAAGAAGACGACGGCCGCCAAGAAGGCGCCGGCGAAGAAGACCACGGCGAAGAAGACCACGGCCAAGAAGGCGCCGGCCAAGAAGGCTCCGGCCAAGAAGGCCGCGAAGAAGTCCTGACACGCCGTCGACAGGGGCCGCCCGCACCGGGCGGCCCCTGTTGCGTGCCCGGGTCAGGGGAGCAGCGCGACCGCGTCGGCGGTGTGGACGCCGACCCCGAGCCGTAGCGCCGCCGACAGGGCGCCCTCGTCGTCGACGTCTCGTCGCATCGTCGGCACGTCTCCGACCACCGGGCGCGCGCCCGCGGCGAGGTGCACTGCCCGCGATCCCTCGCCGAAGCAGGGGGTGAAGCCGTCGTACGGCGCGGCGTAGGTCGTGGTCCCGGCGCCGTCGGCGTCGGCGACGAACCAGGCGCCGCCGGTGCCGATCTGCTCGAGGGCCGCCTCGAGGTCGTCGGGGACCAGGCACGGCAGGTCGGAGCACAGGGCCACCGGGATGGCGCCCGGGTGTCGGCGACGTACCGCCCGGGCGGCAGCCACGAGCGAGGGGTTCAGCCCGCCTGCGTCGGGCTCGGTGGTGAGTCCGGAGGCCCGGCACCGGGTGGCGACCAGGGGGTCGGCCGTCACCACGACCACCTCGAGCACACCGTCGGTGGCGCGCGCCGACGCGATGGTGTCGAGCGCGAAGGCGGTCGCGAGACCGGGGCGGAGGTGGTCGGGCACCTGCAGCCGCGACTTGCCGACGGTCGGTGACTTCACCGGGACCAGGACCACGAACGGGGGGCGTTTCATCGGCGATGATCCTGCCACCCGAGGGGGTAGCCTGCTGCGAGCCTCCGGCCTACGGACCCGGGGGTCGCTGAGGATCGACGACCACGAAGGATGGCCCGTGACGGTACGCAAGCTGCGGCAGAAGCGTGGCTGGACCTTCAACGTCGCCGTGCCGATCGTGAAGCCGACGCTGCTCGCCGTGAGCGACCGCGAGTGGATCGACGGAGAGAAGATCCCCGCCAGCGGTGGCTGCATCGTGGCGTTCAACCACATCTCGCACGTCGACCCGCTGCTCTCGGCCCACTTCCTCTACGACCACGGCCGGCTGCCGCGCTACCTCGCGAAGTCAGGGCTCTTCACCAACCGCTTCCTCGGTGGCTTCCTGCGCTCGGCGGGCCAGATCCCCGTCCAGCGGCTCACCCGCAACGCCGTCGGCGCCTTCGACGCCGCGGTCGCGGCCGTGCGCGCCGGAGAGTGCGTGGTCGTCTACCCCGAGGGGACGCTGACCCGCGACCCGGGGCTGTGGCCCATGACCGGCAAGTCCGGTGCCGCGCGGATCGCGCTCGAGACCGGCTGCCCGGTGATCCCGGTCGGGCAGTGGGGCGCGCACGAGCTGCTGCCGCCCTACGCCGCCAGGCCGAGGCTGGTGCCCCGCAAGACCGTCCGCATGATCGCCGGTGACCCGGTCGACCTGTCCGACCTCCTCACCGCGCCGCGCAACACGGCCACGATCAACGCGGCCACCGGCCGGATCATGGACGCCATCACGGGGCTGGTCGCCGAGCTGCGCGACGAGACCCCGCCGGCCGAGCGCTACGACCCGCGCGCCTCCGGCGTTCGACAGATCGGCAACCCCAACAAGAAGGAGCGCCCGTGAGCCCCAGCAACAAGGTCGCCGTCTTCGGCGCGGGTTCGTGGGGGACGGCGTTCTCCATCGTGCTCGCCGACGCCGGGAACGACGTGACGATCTGGGGACGTCGGGAGGAGGTCTGCGAGGCCATCCGCGAGCGCCACGAGAACCCCGACTACCTGCCCGACACCAAGCTCCCGGAGGCGATCACCGCCACCCACGACCCCGAGGTCGCGGTCGACGGTGCCGACGCCATCGTCTTCGCGGTGCCGTCACAGACCTTCCGCGAGAACCTCACCGACTGGGCGCCGGTGCTGCCCGAGGTGCCCATGGTCTCGCTGATGAAGGGCGTCGAGCTCGGCAGCCTCAAGCGGATGAGCGAGGTCATCGCGGAGGTGACGGGCGCGGGTGACGACAGGATCGCCGTCGTCAGCGGGCCCAACCTCTCCCGGGAGATCGCCAACCGCGAGCCGGCAGCCTCGGTCGTCGCGTGTGCCGACGAGGACGTGGCCCGGCGGCTGCAGCAGATGTGCCACTCGACCGCGTTCCGGCCCTACACCTCGCGCGACGTGCTCGGCTGCGAGCTCGGTGGTGCCTACAAGAACGTCGTGGGCATCGCCGTCGGCATGGCCGTCGGTCTCGGCTTCGGGGACAACACCACCGCGTCGGTGATCACCCGCGGCCTCGCGGAGACCGCGCGGCTCGCCACGGCGCTGGGAGCGAACCCGCTGACCCTGATGGGGCTCGCCGGGCTCGGCGACCTCGTCGCCACCTGCTCCTCACCCCTTTCCCGCAACCGCACGTTCGGGGAGAAGCTCGGCCGTGGCATGACGACCGACGAGATCTACGCCTCGACCCGCCAGGTGGCCGAGGGCGCGAAGTCGTGCTCGTCGCTGCTCGCCCTGGCCGGGCGCACCGGGGTCGACGCCCCCATCGCCCACCACGTGGACGCCGTCGTCGCCGGGAGGATCACGGCCGCCGACATGATGCAGGCGTTCATCGACCGCGACACCAAGGCGGAGACGGACTAGCCGACGACCCCGTCGAGCGCCCGGCGCAGGTCGTCCCAGAGGTCGTCGACGTCCTCGATGCCCACGCTCATCCGCACCAGGCCCTCGGGGATGGTGGCGGCCTCGGTCTTCCAGCGGCGACGTCGCTCGAAGGTCGACTCGACCCCGCCGAGCGACGTGGCGTGCACCCACAGGCTCGTCTTGCGGACCAGCAGGTCCCCGGCCATCGCGCCCTGGGCGAGCACGATCGCCACGATGGCCCCGAAGCCCGGGTAGCGCACCTCGCTGATCGCGGGGTGCTCCTCGAGGCGACGCACCAGCTCCTGGGCGTTGGCCTGCGCCCGCTCGACGCGGAGGTGGAGGGTGCGCAGGCCGCGCAGCGCCAACCAGGCCTCCAACGTGCCGGGGGTCGCGCCCACGAGGTCGCGACGTCCCTTGAGGACGCCGTGCAGCTGCTCGTCGCGGGTCACCAGGGCGCCGAGCAGCACGTCGCTGTGACCGGCGAGGAACTTCGTCGCAGAGTGGACGACGATGTCGACATCGAGGTCGAGCGGCGTCTGCAGCAGGGGCGTGGCGAAGGTGTTGTCGACGACGACGTAGGCGCCGGCCTCGTGGGCTGCCGCGGTGATCGTCTCGATGTCGGCCACCTCGAGCGCGGGGTTGGTGGGGGACTCCAGCCACACCAGCGCTGCATCCTCACAGGCTGCCACGACGGCGTCGGTGTCGGTGACGTCGACCAGGGTCGCGACCAGGCGGCCCCGCGACTCGAGGTCGCTCAGCTGCATGATGCTGCCCTGGTAGGCGTGTCGTGGCGCGACCACCTTCGCGCCCTGCCCGACGAGGTCGAGGACCGTGGCGACCGCGGCGAGACCCGAGGAGAAGCTGAGGCACCGTCCACCCTCGAGCGCGCCGAGCGCCTCCTCGAAGGCCGTCCAGGTGGGGTTGCCGTAGCGGCCGTACTCGAGGTCGCCGCCGGCGACGTACGTCGAGGCCATGACCAGCGGCTGGTTGAGCGGCTGGTCGGGCTCGTGCGGCGGGCGCCCGGCCGTCACGGCGACGGTGGAGGGCTTGAGGTTCGGGTCGTCGGCCATGGCCGCCAGCGTAGGCCGATAGGGTCGGGCGCGATGACCGCACCCACCCCGCACAGGCCCCGCGTCGCCGTCGTGTTCGGCGGCCGCTCCAGTGAGCACGGCGTCTCGTGCGTGACCGCCGGCAGCGTGCTGGCGGCGATCGATCCCGAGCAGTACGACGTGGTGCCGGTCGGCATCGCCGCCGACGGGCGGTGGGTCCTCGAGTCCGGTGACACCGAGCGGCTCGCGATCTCAGGTCGCGAGCTGCCCCACGTCGACGGCGAGCGGGCCGCGGTCACCCTGCTGCGGGACCGGGGGGCCACCGACCTCGTGGTCGCCGACGCCGGTTCGGTGCCGGAGGTCATCGGCGAGGTCGACGTGGTCTTCCCCCTGCTCCACGGTCCGTGGGGTGAGGACGGCACCCTCCAGGGGATGCTCGAGATGGCCGGTGTCCGCTACGTCGGCGCCGGCGTCCTCGCCAGCGCCGTCGGCATGGACAAGGCCTACCTCAAGGTGGTGCTGCGCGAGGCCGGCCTCCCCGTGCTTCCGGGCGTCGTCGTCACGGCGCGCGAGTGGGAGCGTGACCCGGCCGGCTGCCACGAGCGGGTCGCCGCCCTCGGCTACCCCGTCTTCGCCAAGCCCGCCCGTGGTGGCTCCAGCTTCGGCATCAGCAAGGTCCACGACGCCTCCGAGCTCGACGAGGCGATCCGGGTCGCCCAGGAGCACGACCCCAAGGTGCTGCTCGAGGTCGCGGCGCCGGTCGGTTCGCGCGAGGTGGAGTGCGGGGTGCTCGAGGCCTTCGACGGCGGCTGCGACACCTCCGTCCCGGCCGAGATCACCGTCACCGGCGACCACGAGTTCTACGACTTCGAGGCCAAGTACCTCCCCGAGGAGGCCACGCGGCTCGACATCCCCGCCGACGTCCCCGAGGCGACTGCCGAGCGGATCCGCGAGCTCTCGGCACGTGCGTTCGAGGCCGTGTCGTGCGAGGGCCTGGCCAGGGTCGACTTCTTCGTGCTCCCCGACGGCGACCTGGTCATCAACGAGCTGAACACGATGCCCGGCTTCACGCCGCTCTCGATGTACCCGCAGATGTGGGCCGCCAGCGGTCTCGACTACCCCAGCCTGGTCGACCGGCTGATCCAGCTGGCCCTGCGCCGGACGACCGGCCTGCGCTAGGCAGAACGACTCGCGGCGTGTGCCTGAGACCGGCCCAGAGGGCGTGCTCAGGCACACGAGGCACGGGGTCCGGAGTCGCTCAGGTCAGCGGCACCGCTGCTCGAGCTCGAGCTGGGAGGACACCAGTCGGCCGATCGTGCCGGCGGTGGCCTGGAAGCCGTCGGGACGGTAGACGCCGGGGAGCACGATCTCGACCCGCGGTCGGAAGCCGACCGCGGTCATCGTGACGTCCAGCGTCTCGTCGTCGGAGGCCAGCACGGCGTCGGGGACGAACCAGCCGGTGCCGTTGGCCTCGATGCAGGTGGAGGTGTCGGTGAAGTCACCCGGCAGCGGCACGTCGCAGGTGAGGACGATCGCCGGGTCGCCCCAGGCCGCGACGCGTGCGTCGCCACCGGTCACCTCGCGGCGCTCCTCGCCGGCCAGGGTGTCGGGCAGCGAGGCGATGAGCGCCGGGCAGGCGGCCGCGTCGGTCGCCGGGGGAGGGCTGGCGCCGTACGGGCCGACGGCGCAGCCACCCACCAGCAGCGGCACGCACAGCACGACGCCCCGCGACCAGCCAGTCACGGGGCGTCGCAGTGACACGCGGGGGTGCCTCAGATGTGTACGACCGGGCAGGTCAGGGTGCGGGTGATGCCGTCGAGGTTCTGCACCTTCGACACCACGAGCTTGCCCAGCTCGTCGACATTGCGCGCTTCGGCCCGGACGATCACGTCGTAGGGACCGGTGACGTCCTCGGCGAGGGTCACGCCCTTGACCTGGGCGATCTCGCGCGCGACCTCGGCCGCCTTGCCCACGTCGGTCTGGATCAGGATGTACGCCTGGACGACCATCGGAACTCCTCGTCTTCGAGTGGCTGGTGCCGGGTCAACCTATCGCGTGGGTCACACGCGTCGGTAGGTGCCCGCGGGACAGCACCGTCACCCCGGGATGGTGTGATGGCCCGCATGGCCCTTCCCCCTGACGCCACGGTCTCCGACGTCGGCGAGTTCGCGCTCATCGAGGCGCTCACGACGCTCTTCGAGCAGGGCGAGCACGTGCTCGTCGGGCCCGGGGACGACGCCGCCGTGCTGCGGGTGCGCAACGGTCACGTGGTCGTCTCCACCGACCTCATGGTCGAGGGTCGACACTTCCGCCGCGACTGGGCCGAGGCGATCGACGTGGGCCACCGGGCCGCGGCCCAGAACCTCTCCGACGTCAACGCGATGGGTGGCCGTGCCACCTCGTTGACCATCGGGCTCGCCTGCCCTCCCGACCTTCCCGCCCAGTGGGCGCTCGACTTCGCCCGCGGGTTCGCCGAGGAGTGCGCCCTGGTCGGCGCGAGCGTCGTCGGTGGCGACCTCACGCGGGCCGACCAGGTGATGATCGCGGTCACGGTCATCGGAGGCTGCACCGTCTCCCCGGTGCTGCGCAGCGGTGCCGCACCGGGCGACGTCGTGGCACTCACGGGCCGACAGGGCTGGGCCGCGGGGGGACTCGCCGTGCTCGGGCGCGGCTTCCGCTCCCCCCGCGTGTTGGTGGAGGCCTACCGACGCCCCGCACCGCCCTACGACGCCGGGCTGCACGCCGCGGAGGCAGGTGCCACCGCGATGATCGACGTCTCCGACGGGCTGCTTGCGGAGGCGCAGCACCTCGCGGAGGCCTCCGGCGTCGCGATCGACGTACGCCGCGACGCCTTCGAGGTGCCCGAGCCGCTGGTGGCGGTGGGTGGCGCACTCGGTGCCGACCCGCTCGACTTCATCCTCGGCGGCGGCGACGACCACGCGCTGCTCGCGACGTTCCCCGAGGGCTCGGTGCCCGAGGGCTGGCACGTCGTCGGCAGCGTCGCCGAGGGGAGCGGGGTCACCGTCGACGGCGGCCCCCACGAGGGCCCCACCGGCTGGACTCACTTCTGAGCGGACGCACGAAGGGCCCCCACCCGTCGGGTGAGGGCCCTTCGCAGAAGCCTGTGGGTCAGGTCAGCGGGTGACCTTGCCGGCCTTGAGACAGCCGGTGCAGACGTTGAGGCGCTTCGGGGTGCCGTTGACGGTCGCGCGGACCCGCTGGATGTTGGGGTCGAAGCGACGCTTCGTGATCTTGCGGGACCACGGACGGTTGTTGCCGAAGCCGGGCTTCTTGGCGCAGATGTCACAGACGGCAGCCACCGGAACTCCTGAAATTCGTAAGCGTGTGTGTAGACGGCCCGCCGAGCGGGCAACCGGACGAGCGTATCCGATGCCGGTCCGGCGCAGCGAATCGTCGGGACCTGCCACTAACCTGTCCCCTCCACAGCATGCACGACCGCGGGCGCGCACCGTGGATCCGGGCGTGCACCACGACCGAAGGCAGGCGATGAAGGCACCGACCGGGGGCACGATCACGCTCGAGGTGGTGCTGCGTTTCGTCGACGTCGCCACCGACGCCCTCGCCGAGGTGCGCGAGGAGGTCGACGCCCTCAACGTCTTCCCGGTGCCTGACGGCGACACCGGCACCAACATGTACCTGACCGTCTCCTCCGCCCGCGACGCGGTGCGGGAGGCCGCTCAGCGCGACGCGTCCGACCTGGGCTCGGCGCTCGCCGCCTTCGGTCGCGGCGCCCTGCTCGGGGCCCGTGGCAACTCCGGGGTGATCCTCAGCCAGATGCTCGGCGCCGTCGGGGCCCGCATCGGCCGGGCCGGCGATGACGAGCGCAACGCGGTGGTCATGGCCGACGCCCTGAGGGAGGCGACCGACGCGAGCTACGCCGCGGTGGGCACGCCCGTCGAGGGGACCATGCTGACGGTCGCCCGGGCAGCGTCCGACGCCGCCCTAGCCGAGGCGGCCCGTCCCGGGGCCCGGGCCCGTGAGGTCGTCACGGCGGCCGCCGCAGCCGCCCGCGAGGCCGTGGCTCACACGCCTGAGCAGCTGCCGGCGCTGCGCGACGCCGGCGTCGTCGACGCGGGGGGTCGCGGCCTCAGCGTCGTGCTCGACGCCGCCGAGACCGTGCTCACCGGGCGGCGTCCGAGCCCGGTGACGACGCCGGCCCACCGCCGCCTCCCGGTGCCGGACCCCACCCACGAGCTCACCGAGGACGGCCCTGCCTACGAGGTGATGTACCTGCTCGACGCCGACGACGCGTCCGTCTCGACCCTCCGCGACACGCTGGCCGGCCTGGGCGACTCGTTGGTGGTGGTGGGAGGCGAGGGGCTGTGGAACGTCCACGTGCACGTCGACGACGTCGGGGCGGCGATCGAGGCCGGCATCGAGGCCGGTCGACCTCACCGGGTGCGGGTCACCCACTTCGCCGAGCAGCTCTCGGCTGCGAAGCCGCGCGAGCGCCGGGGCCGCGCCGTGGTCGCGGTCGCCGCCGGTGACGGCCTGGCGGCGCTCTTCGCCGACGCCGGTGCCGCGGTGGTGCGGGGCGGGCCGGGTCAGCGGCCGTCCACGCGCGACGTGCTCGACGCCATCCTCGCCACCGGCGCTGGGGAGGTCCTGGTGCTGCCCAACGACGCCGACTCGGTGCGCGTCGCCCAGATCGCCGCCGGCACCGCCGAGTCCGACGAGGGCGTGCGCGCCGTCGTCGTGCCGACTCAGGCGCAGGTCCAGGGCCTCGCGGCGATGGCCGTCCACGACCCCGGGCGCAGCTTCGAGCACGACGTCCTCGAGATGACCGCCACCGCCCGCCACGCCCGCCACGGTGCGGTCACGGTCGCCGCTCGCCGGGCGATCACGATGGCGGGCCCCTGCGAGCCGGGTGACGTGCTCGGTGTCGTCGCCGGTGACTTCGCGGTCGTCGGCGACGACCTCTACGCCGTGGCCTGCGACGTCCTCGAGCGCCTCGTCGGCGGTGGCGGCGAGATGGTCACCATCGTCCGTGGCGGAGACGGCCCAGCCGACCTGGCCGACCGCGCTGCGGCGTACGTCGAGGAGCGCCACCCGGCGGTCGACGTCGTCGTCTACGACGGCGGGCAGGACCGCTACCCGCTGCTCGTGGGGGTGGAGTGACACCCGTGATGACCCCGTGATCACCCCTGACAGCCCGGTCGCCGCCGTCTTCGGCCAGTCCACCAACAAGCGCAAGCTCGTGCGCGAGGGCCTGGGCCTCGAGACCGTGGGCGACCTCCTCCACCACTTCCCCCGCCGCTACGTGAAGACCTCCGAGGTCAGCGACGCCGAGCCGGTCGAGGGCGACGACATCAGCGTCGTCGGCCGGGTCACCTCCTGCGAGGTCAAGGGATTCCAGGACCGGCGCACCCGGCGGTACGGCCAGCGCGTGCAGGTGCGCATCGCCACCGGTGGCCCCAGCTTCACTATGTCGTTCTTCAGCGCCCACAAGGGCGTGGCCGAGAAGGACGCGGGGCGGATGCAGCCCGGTCGCTACGGCATGTTCGTCGGCAAGGCCAAGCGGTTCAACGGCAGCTGGCAGATCGCCGGGCCCCACTCCGTCATGTTCGACGAGGTGGGTGACGGCGGCCTGGCCGAGAGCCTCAAGGGCCTGCTCCCGATCTACCCCCTCACCGCCAAGCTGTACTCCTGGGACGTGCAGAAGGTCGTGCAGTCGACCCTCGACCTGGTCGAGGACGTGCCCGACCGCCTCCCGGAGGCCCTCCGCAGCGAGCTCGGCCTGCTCGACGTGATGACCGCCCTGCGCTGGATCCACGGTCCCGACGACTACGTGCAGGTGGGAGCGGCCCAGAAGCGGTTCCGGTTCGAGGAGGCGCTGGTCACCCAGCTGGTGCTCGCACGGCGCCGGACCGACCACGCGTCGCAGGGGGCCCGGGCCCGCACCGGTGGCGGAGGCCTGCTCGAGGCGTTCGACGCGCGGCTGCCGTTCGAGCTCACCCGCGGGCAGCGCGAGGTCGGGGAGCAGATCGAGCGCGACCTGGCTCGACCCCACCCGATGAACCGGCTGCTCCAGGGCGAGGTCGGCTCGGGCAAGACCCTGGTCGCCCTGCGCGCGATGCTGCGCGTCGTCGACAGCGGCGGGCAGGCGGCCCTGCTGGCGCCCACCGAGGTGCTCGCCCAGCAGCACCACCGATCGATCACCTCGATGCTCGGCGACCTCGCCGGTGGCGGCATGCTCGGCGGTGCGGCCGAGGCCACCCGGGTCGTGCTCCTGACCGGGTCGATGAGCACCGCCCAGCGGCGCGAGGCCCTGCTGCCGATGGCCAGCGGGGAGGCGGGGCTGGTGATCGGCACCCATGCGCTGCTCGAGCAGCAGGTCCAGCTCGCCGACCTCGGCCTCGTGGTCGTCGACGAGCAGCACCGCTTCGGTGTCGAGCAACGGGCAGCGCTCACGGACAAGGCGGGCTCGCCCCCTCACGTGCTGGTCATGACCGCCACCCCGATCCCGCGCACGGTCGCGATGACCGTCTTCGGGGACCTCGAGACGTCCGTGCTCTCCGAGCTGCCCGCCGGCCGCGCACCGATCCAGACCAACGTGGTGCCCGCGGCCGAGCAGCCGTCGTGGCTGGCGCGCGTCTGGGAACGCGTGCGCGAGGAGGTCGAGGCCGGTCACCAGGCCTACGTGGTGTGCCCGCGCATCACCGGTGACGAACCGGAGCAGGGTGAGCGCGACCAGTACGACCTCGACGACGAGGGCGAGGTCGTGCAGCCGGACAAGCAGGCACGGCTCACCGCGGTCGAGGACCTGCTGCCCCAGCTGGCCGACGGCCCGCTGGCCGGACTGAGGCTCGCGATGCTCCACGGCAGGCTGGCAGCGGAGGAGAAGGACCGGACCATGCGGGCGTTCGCCGCCGGGGAGATCGACGTGCTGGTCTCGACCACCGTCATCGAGGTCGGTGTCGACGTCGCCAACGCCACGACGATGGTGCTCATGGACGCCGAGCGGTTCGGCGTGTCCCAGCTCCACCAGCTCCGGGGCCGGGTCGGCCGTGGCGGGCTGCCGGGCCTCTGCCTGCTCGTCACCGGCGCCGAGACCGGCTCGCCGGCCCGCGACCGGCTCGACGCCGTCGCTGCCACGACCGACGGCTTCGAGCTCAGCCGGGTCGACCTCGAGCAGCGCCGCGAGGGCGACGTGCTCGGCCGTTCCCAGAGCGGTTTCCGGTCCGGGCTCAAGACGCTGCGGGTGCTGCGCGACGAGAAGACGATCGTCGAGGCGAGGGCGATCGCCGAGCGCCTCCTGGCCGACGATCCGACGCTGGAAAGCACCCCGTTGCTCGCCACGGCAGTGGCGAACCTCGAGCATTCGCGGCAGTCTGAGTTCATGGAGAAGGCATGACGAGCTCCACGCCTGGACCGGGGTGCGCCCGTCCATGACGCGGATCATCGGGGGAACCGCCGGGGGCCGACGGCTGCAGACGAGCCGCGGTTCGACCACGCGACCGACGAGCGACCGGGTGCGCGAGGCCCTCTTCTCCACCATCGAGTCGTGGTGCGGCTCGCTCTCCGGCCTCCGCTTCCTCGACCTCTACGCCGGTTCCGGTGCCGTCGGGCTGGAGGCCTGGTCGCGAGGCGCCGGGGTCGTGACGCTCGTCGAGTCCGACCGGCGGGCAGCGACGCTGATCCGCACCAACGCCCGCGCCGTCGGCTACCGGGCGGCCGAGGTCCTCGGAACGTCGGTGGCCGCGACGCTGCGTCGGCCACCGCGAGCGCCGTACGACGTGGTGTTCCTCGACCCGCCGTACCCCCTGTCGGTCGAGGAGGTCGACGAGGCGCTGTCCGAGCTCGACGGCCAGGGCTGGCTGGTCCCGGGGGCCTTGGTGGTCGTCGAGCGGTCTGCCCGCACCACGGCACCGAGCTTCCCTGACGGCTTCACCGACGTCCGCGAGCGCCGCTACGGGGAGACCACGCTCTGGTACGGTCACGCCGCCCCGTCGGCCGCGGCGAGCCCGGCCACCACCAGCCTCCAGGAGTAGCACCGTGCGTCGTGCCGTCTGTCCCGGCTCGTTCGACCCGGTGACCCACGGTCACCTCGACGTCATCGGTCGCGCCGCCCGGCTCTTCGACGAGGTCGTCGTCGCCGTCGGCGTCAACCAGTCCAAGAGCCGGCTCTTCACGCCGGAGGAGCGCCTCGGCATGCTCCGCCGCGCCTGCGAGGAGTGGGACAACGTCCGGGTCGCGGGCTTCACCGGGCTGCTGACCGACTTCTGCGCCGCTGAGGGAGTCCACGCGATCGTCAAGGGCCTCCGGGCGGTCAGCGACTTCGACTACGAGCTCCAGATGGCGCAGATGAACGCCTCGCTCACCGACGTCGAGACCGTGTTCATGCCCACCAGCCCCGAGTGGTCGTTCCTCGCCTCCAGCCTGGTCAAGGAGGTCGCGCGTTTCGGGGGAGACGTGTCGGACCTGGTGCCCGGGTTCGTCCACGACGCGCTGACCAGCCGTTTTGCCGAGGAGCCCGGCGCCTGAGGCAGTTTGGTCCACCCACCCGGGGACCGTTACGCTTCTCGGGTTCTGTCGTTCCGGACCCGGAAGTGATTCACCTGACCAGCCTGGACCCGAGAGCGCCGCTCGTGCTCGACACTCGCGAGCTCGGCCGCCGCCCGGGGTCCCAGCACCAGGTGGCACGGACGGTGCCGGCTCCGGCAGAGCTGGGCATCGAGGTCCTGCGTGTCCCCGAAGGCTCTGAGGTCGAGTTCGACCTGAGGCTGGAGGCGGTCATGGAGGGGGTGCTGGTCACGGGCACGGCCACGGCCGGGCTCGAGGGCGAGTGCGTGCGGTGCCTGGAGCCGATCTCCGACGACGTCGAGGTCACGTTCCAGGAGCTGTACGTCTACGACGACCAGGGCCACGTCCCGACCGATGAGGCGGAGGACGACGGTGTCAGCCGGCTCGAGGACGACCTGGTCGACCTCGAGCCACTGCTGCGGGACGCGGTGGTGCTCGCACTGCCGTTCCAGCCGCTGTGCGAGGACGACTGTCCCGGGTTGTGCCCCGAGTGCGGGGCCCGGCTCGCCGACGACCCCGACCACGCGCACGAGGCCGCGGTCGACCCGAGGTGGGCCGGCCTGGCAGGGCTGCAGGCCGACCAGCAGGACCCCGAGTAGCACCCGAGAATTTCCAGACTGATCCGACCGGCACCCCGGTCGGCACGGCACCACGGCCGACCCGGCCCAGTACGAGGAGAAGAGACATGGCTGTTCCGAAGCGGAAGATGTCGCGCAGCAACACGCGCCACCGTCGCTCGCAGTGGAAGGCCGTTGCGCCGACCCTGGTCACCTGCGCCAACCCGGCCTGCGGTGCCAAGCACCTCCCGCACCGCGCGTGCGGCGAGTGTGGCCAGTACGGCGCCCGCGCCGACCGTCGTCAGGTCCTCTGACGTCTCAGCAGGCACGGTGACCACCGAGGTGACCGACTACGTCGAGCTGCGTGCTGCGCTCGGGGACCCCGTCCTGGACCCCGGCCTGCTGGAGCGCGCCCTCACGCACCGGTCCTACGCCTACGAGAACGGCGGTCTGCCCACCAACGAACGGTTGGAGTTCCTGGGCGACGCCGTCCTCGGGGTGGTGGTGACCGAGACCCTGTACGTCACCCACCCCGACCTGTCCGAGGGCAGGCTGGCCAAGCTCCGTGCCGCCGTCGTCAACGCCCGCGCCCTCGCGGGGGTCGGTCGTGACATCGGCCTCGGCCACCACGTCAAGCTCGGCCGGGGTGAGCAGGCCACCGGTGGTCGTCAGAAGGCGTCGATCCTCTCCGACACGGTCGAGGCCGTGCTCGGTGCGATCCACCTCTCCGGCGGCTTCGAGGTGTCCGCCGTCGTCGTCCACCGGCTCTTCGACCCGCTCATCGAGGCGGCGTCGGCGATGGGGGCCGGGCTCGACTGGAAGACCTCGCTGCAGGAGCTCTCGGCCGAGCACGGACTCGGGGTGCCCGAGTACGTCATCGAGGACGAGGGCCCCGACCACATGAAGACCTTCACGGCTCAGGTGCGGGTCGGCGGCGTCCTCTACGGCAACGGGCTCGGCCGCTCGAAGAAGGAGGCCGAGCAGGCCGCCGCCGAGACGGCCTACGGCGAGATCGTCGCCGGGCTCGACGCCAGCGACGAGTCCGACCCGGACGACTGACCCCCGTGCCCGAGCTCCCCGAGGTGGAGGTCGTCCGCGCCGGCCTCGAGCGCCACGTGACCGGGTCCGTCGTCGCCGCGGTCGAGGTGCTCCACGAGCGCCCCCTGCGCCGCGACCACCGGGGGAGTGCCGGCTTCGTCGCAGCCGTGACCGGACGCCGGCTCGGTGCCGCTCGGCGCCGCGGCAAGTACTTCTGGCTCCCGCTCGACGACAAGGACGCGCTGCTCGGCCACCTGGGCATGAGCGGCCAGATGCTCGTGCAGCACGCCGGCGCGCCCGACGAGCGGCACCTGCGGGTGCGGTTCTCCCTGGCGGAGGCACCCGGGGGCCCGGTCGAGCTGCGCTTCGTGGACCAGCGGATGTTCGGCGGCCTCGTGTTCTCGGAGGGGGGAGCCGACCTGCCCGCCGAGATCGCCCACATCGCTCGCGACCCGCTCGACCCCGAGTTCGACGAGGCTGACGTCGTCCGCCGCGTGCGGCGCCGTACGGCCGGGGTCAAGCGGTTGCTCCTCGACCAGGGGCTGGTCTCGGGAGTGGGGAACATCTACGCCGACGAGGCCCTGTGGCGGGCGCGCCTCCACGGGGACCGGCCGGGGGAGCGGCTGAGCGCGACCCAGGTGCGCGGGCTGCTGGAGGAGGCGCGCACCGTGATGTCGGCGGCGCTCGCCCAGGGCGGCACCTCGTTCGACGCGCTCTACGTCAACGTCAACGGCGAGTCCGGCTACTTCGACCGGTCCCTCCACGCCTACGGCCGCGAGGGCGAGCCGTGCGAGCGGTGCGCGACGCCGATCCGGCGGATCGCGTTCACCAACCGGTCGTCCTTCTTCTGTCCCGTGTGCCAGCCGGCGCCCCGCCGGACGCGGGGCCCGCGCCGGACGGCCTCCTGAGTGCCACCAGAGCACCACCGCCCCCCGCATTGACCCCGCCCACCTTCGGTGGGACTCTTGAAGACAGCCCAGTCCCGGGTGCACACCAGTTTCGGAAGGCTCCTCCATGGCCAAGGCGCTCATCGGCCACCTGCAGCACCACGACCCCCGGACGCCGGCTCGACTCGCGGCGGAGAACGCGAGGCTGCGTGCCCGCGTGTCCGAGCTCGAGGCCCTCACGCTGCGGCTCGCCCGCGAGAACGACGCGCTGGCCGCCGACGCCGCACGCACCGTCGTCCCCGAGGCCGACCTGCAGCCTGCCTGACCCGCTGCAGGAGGCTCGCACGATCCGTGCGTGACCCACAGCACGTCGCCTCGTTGAGGTGGCATGCGCAAGCTCCCCACCCTGGCCGCAGCGGCCCTGCTCCTCGGCGCCGTCTCGACCGCGGCGCCCGCGTCCGCCCACGGCGGCGATGACCGCAACCGCGAGGTCCGTACCCAGCTGCTCGCCGAGGACGACACCCCGCTGATCAGCGGCAAGGTCGCCCACCTCGCGAGCCAGCCCGGGACCCTCGGCATCTCCGGCTGCTTCCTGCCCACCGCACCGCACTTCGTGACCAGCGGCCTGGAGTCGGTGACCGTCTGGGACGTCTCCGACCCCACGTCGCCCACCCGTGCCGGAGCCATGGCCAACGCTGTCTTCGAGAACGAGGCGATGAACTGCGGTGAGCGTTCGACGGCCGACGGCACCCGGCGTTTCGTGCTGGTCGGGATCGACCTCTACGACGCCGCCGTGGACAAGAACGGCATCGGTCACACCAACGGCGGAGGCAACGAGCTGATGCTCGTCGACGTCACGGACCCGACCGACGTGCACGTGCTCGCGACTGTGCCGTCCACGACGTCCACGCACACGGTGGCGTGCGTCGAGGAGACCGACTGCCGCTACGCCTACAGCGCCGGCGACAGCCGCTCGGAGTCCTTCTCCGTCTTCGACCTGCGCGACCTCGACAACCCGCGGGAGGTCGACGGTGACCGCGACGAGCCCGGGCTGCAGCCCTTCCACTCACCCACCGCCGGGCACAAGTGGAACTTCGACGCCGCCGACATCGGCACCCACACCGGTTTCGAGGGCTCCTCGATGTGGGACGTCGACCGCCCCCGTCGCCCCCGGATGCTGGCCACGACCGGCAAGGCCGGCCAGGGTGCGGCCGAGGGCTACAACGACTTCATCCACCACAACTCCTTCCGCCCCCACGCGCAGAGGTTCCGGCCCGGCAAGCAACCCTCCCTCGCCAACGGCAACGTCCTCCTGGTGACCGAGGAGGACTACGAGCAGACCGACTGCACCCAGGCCGGCTCCTTCCAGACGTGGTGGGTCAAGCGGCTCGACGGACGCAAGGGCGGGATCGTCCCGCTCGACAAGGTCGAGCTCGCCGATCTGGGCAACTTCCCGCTCCCGCAGGGCACCTTCTGCTCCTCGCACTGGTTCGACTACCGCGCGGGCGGGATCGTCGCGGCCGGGTTCTACGGCGGGGGGATGCAGCTGCTCGACGTGCGCGATCCCCGCGACATCACGTCCTACGGCTACGCCCACTGGTTCGCGAGCGAGGTCTGGGACGCCATGTGGGTGCCGGCCTACGACGCCCAGGGCCGCCAGACCGGGAAGGACACCAACGTCGTCTACTCGATCGACCTCGTCCGCGGCGTCGACGTCTACAGCGTCGACGTGCCGGGACGGGTGGGCATCGAGCCCACCGGCTCGGGTGTCCCGGCCGGCGGCCTGGGAGAGCGGGTCGCCGGGGGAGCGGTCCCGGCGGGACTGGTGGGCGGAGCGCTCGTGCTGGCGGTCGCCGTACGTCGTCGCGGGCGACGCTTCGACCACTGACGGGCGGATGACCACGGCAGCCGGGGGCGCGTAGCCTCTCGACCTCGTGGGGGTACTCGATCGGCTGGTCCCGGCCCGGCTGGGCGGGGAGTTCCGCAAGCTGCTGGCCAGCTTCTACGTCGGCCAGCTCGGCGACGGCATCGCCCTCGCCGCCGGCCCCCTGCTCGTCGCGTCGCAGACCGACACCGCCGTGCTGGTGGCCCTCGCGGCCGCGCTCCAGCGGGTGCCGTGGCTCGTGTTCGGCCTCCACGCAGGCGCGATCGCCGACCGGCTCGACCGGTTGCGGGTGACGGTCGCTGCCAACCTGCTGCGGATCGTGGTGCTGGCCGTGCTCGTGGGCACCATCGCGGCGGGTCGGGTGAACGTCTGGGTCGTGCTCGCCACCATGTTGGCGCTCGGCGTGGCCGAGGTGTTCGCCGACTCCGCCCACGCGACGTTGCTGCCGATGCTCGTGGCCAAGGCGGACCTGGGCGTGGCCAACGCCCGCACCATGGGCGGCTTCCTCGTTCTCAACCAGCTGGCCGGCGCCCCCGTCGGCGCGCTGCTGTTCGGCCTGGGCACGGCCGTCCCCTTCGGCGCGCAGGCGCTGGCGCTGGCCCTCGCGGTGGTGCTGATCCGCCGGGTGGCGGTGCCGCCGATGCCGCGGAGGAGCGTCGAGACCCACGTCGGCCGCGACGTGCGCGAGGGGCTCGTCTGGTTGTGGGGCAACCCGGCCGTGCGCACCCTGGCGCTCACGATCCTGCTCTTCAACGTGACGTGGGGAGCGGCCTGGGGCGTCCTCGTCCTCTACGCCACCGACCTGCTCGGCATGAGCGAGGTCGGCTTCGGCCTGATGACCACCATGACGGCGATCGGCGGCGTCGTCTCGACGCTGTCCTACGACCGGATCGAGCGGCGCTTCTCCCTGGCCGTGGTCATGAAGACCTGCCTGGTCGCCGAGACCCTGATGCACCTGGTCCTCGCGGTCAACCGGTCGCAGGTCGTCGCCCTGGTGGTGATGTTCCTGTTCGGCGCCTACGCGTTCGTCTGGAGCACGCTCTCCAACGCGGTGCGGCAACGCGTCACCCCCACGGAGTTCCAGGGCCGGGTCGGCTCGGTCTACCGGGTGGGACTCTTCGGCGGCCTGGTCGTGGGTCAGCTGCTCGGCGGGGCGCTGGCCGACCTGTGGGGGCTCACCGCGCCGTACTGGTTCGCCTTCGCGGGGTCAGCCGTGGTGCTCGGCCTCCTCTGGCGCCAGCTGTCGCTCGTCGTCCACGCGGACGAGGAGGCGGCTGCCGAGGCGTGAGCGAGTCGCTGGACGCGGTCCGCCGATCGGGGGGAGCAGCCGGGTAGGGTGATCGGCGCTGAGCTTCCCCGTCACCCCTCGGCGACCGTCACACCGAGTGAGGAGCCCTGCGTTGTACCTGAAGAGCCTGACCCTCAAGGGGTTCAAGTCCTTCGCCTCCTCCACGACGCTGCAGCTGGAGCCCGGCATCACCTGCATCGTCGGCCCCAACGGCTCGGGGAAGTCCAACGTCGTCGACGCGCTCGCGTGGGTGATGGGCGAGCAGGGCGCGAAGAGCCTGCGTGGCGGCAAGATGGAGGACGTCATCTTCGCCGGCACCTCCGGCCGGCCGCCGCTGGGCCGGGCCGAGGTCGTGCTGACGATCGACAACTCCGACGGCGCGCTGCCGATCGAGTACGCCGAGGTGACGATCAGCCGCACGATGTTCCGGTCCGGCGGCTCGGAGTACGCCATCAACGGCACCGGGTGCCGGCTGCTCGACGTGCAGGAGCTGCTGTCCGACTCCGGGATCGGCCGTGAGATGCACGTGATCGTCGGGCAGGGCCAGCTCGACACGATCCTCCACGCGACGCCGGAGGACCGGCGAGGCTTCATCGAGGAGGCCGCCGGCGTCCTCAAGCACCGCAAGCGCAAGGAGAAGGCGCTCCGCAAGCTCGACTCCACCGAGGGCAACCTCCACCGCCTCAACGACCTGTTGAGCGAGATCCGACGCCAGCTCAAGCCGCTGGGTCGCCAGGCCGAGGTGGCCCGCAAGGCGCAGGGCGTGCAGATGGACGTGCGTGACGCGCGTGCCCGGCTGCTCGCCGACGACCTGGTCACCGCCCGCGGCTCGCTCGAGAAGGAGCTCGCCGACGAGACGGTGCTGGTCGAGCGCCGGGCCGAGGTCGAGGCCGCGATCGAGGAGGCCCAGGGCTCGGAGGCACGCCTCGAGGCCGGTCTGCGCGAGTCGCTGCCCGCCCTCTCCGCCGCCCAGGACACCTGGTTCGCGCTCTCGGGCCTGCGCGAGCGGATGCGCGGCACCCAGTCGCTCGCGGCCGAGCGGGTGCGCAACTCCCGCTCGGTCGAGGAGCAGGGCGAGACCGGCGGCCGCGACCCCGAGCAGCTCGAGGTCGAGGCTGCGGAGGTCCGTGAGCAGGAGCAACGGATCGCCGCCGAGGTCGACGAGCGCCGGACGGCGCTGGAGCAGGCGGTCACCGCTCGCCGTGCGGCGGAGGACGCCGCCGCCGAGGAGGAGCGACGCATCGCCGGACTCCAGCGGGCAGCGGCCGACCGGCGTGAGGGGCTGGCGCGGCTCCACGGCCAGGTCAACACGATCCGGTCCCGGGCAGCGGCCGCCGACGACGAGATCGGCCGGCTCGAGCAGTCCAGGCAGGAGGCCGAGGCCCGTGCCGCCCGGGCCCAGAAGGACTTCACGGCGCTCGAGACCCGGGTCGCGGGCCTCGACGCCGGCGAGGAGGGCCTCGACGCCGAGCACGAGGCCGCGAGCGCCGAGCTCGAGGACCTCGAGGAGCGGTTGGCCAAGCTGCGCGACGAGGTGCAGCAGGCCGACCGCGACCGCGCCTCGTTGCAGGCCCGCAAGGACGCCCTCGAGATGGGGCTCAACCGCAAGGACGGTGCCGGCGCCCTGCTCGCCGCCAGCGACGACGTCTCGGGCCTGCTCGGGTCGGTCGCGGCCCTGCTGTCGGTCCGCACCGGCTACGAGGCCGCGGTCGCCAGCGCGCTGGGCTCGGCCGCCGACGCGGTCGTCGTCGTCGACACCGACTCCGCGGTCGGAGCGCTCGGCCACCTCAAGACCGACGACCTCGGACGCGCCGGGCTGCTGCTCGGCGGCGCCCCCGTCTCCGACCGGGAGTGGCCCGGCCTGCCCGCCGGTGCGACGTACGCCCTCGACGTGGTGGAGGCCCAGGCCGACCTCTCGGGTGCGCTCACCAGGCTGCTCCACAAGGTGGCGGTGGTCGACGACCTGGTGGCCGCCCGTCGCCTGGTCGACGAGGCACCCGACGTCACCGCCGTCACCCGCGACGGTGACGTGCTCGGCGCCCACTTCGCCTCGGGTGGCTCCAGCAGCCAGCCCAGCCTGATCGAGGTCCAGGCCGCCGTCGACGAGGCCGGTGAACAGCTCGCCGAGGCCACGGCCACCGCCGAGCGGCTCGGGTTCGACATCTCCCGCCTCGAGGCCGAGCGCCTCGCGGCCCAGCAGTGGGCCGACGTCGCCCTCGCCAAGCTCCACGAGTCCGACGCCACGCTCGCCGCCGTCGCGGAGGAGCTCGGCCAGTACGGCTCCCAGGCACGGGCCGCGCGTGGCGAGGCTGAGCGGCTGGTCGCCGCGATCACCCGTGCCCGCGCTGCTCGCGAGGCCGACGCGGCCGGCCTCGCCGACCTCGAGCAGCGACTTGCCGCTGCCGAGGAAGCGCCCGAGGAGGAGCCCGACACCGGTGCCCGCGAGGACCTCGCCGAGGCAGCCCGCGCCGCTCGACAGGGCGAGACCGACGCCCGGCTCTCGCTGCGTACGTCGGAGGAGCGCGCCCGCGCCCTCCACGGCCGGGCCGACCAGCTCGCCCGGGCGGCACAGGCCGAGCGCGAGTCCCGCGCCCGGGCCGCCGAACGCCGGGCTCGGTTGCTCCGCGAGGGGCGCGCGGCCGAGGCCGTCGGCGTCGCCGTCCGCGTCGTCCTCGAGCGGCTCGAGACGTCGCTCGAGGGTGCCGCCGAGGCCCGCAGCGAGGTCGAGGCAGGTCGCCAGCGGCAGGAGCAGGAGCTGCTCGCCGTCCGCGGCCGGCTGCGCGACCTGGCCCGGCAGCACGACGAGCTCGTCAGCTCGGTCCACCGCGACGAGGTGGCGCGGGCGCAGCAGCGGATGCGCATCGAGCAGCTCGAGGAGCGCGCGCTCGACGAGCTCGGCCTCGACCCCGACAACCTGGTCGCCGACTACGGGCCCGAGCAGCCCGTGCCGTTCACCGGGCAGGTAGAGGAGGGCGAGGAGACGCCCGAGCCGGTGCCGTTCGTGCGTGAGGAGCAGCAGAAGCGGTTGCGGGCCGCCGAGCGCTCGTTGTCGATGCTCGGCCGGGTCAACCCGCTCGCGCTGGAGGAGTTCTCCGCGATGGAGGAGCGTCACAAGTTCCTCACCGAGCAGCTCGAGGACCTCAAGAAGACCCGCAAGGACCTGCTCGACATCGTCCGCGACGTCGATGCCCGCGTGGAGGAGGTCTTCACCACGGCGTACGCCGACGTGAGCAAGGCCTTCGACGCGACCTTCGCCCGGCTCTTCCCGGGCGGTGAGGGGCGGCTGGTGCTCACCAACCCCGGCGACATGCTCGCCACGGGCGTCGAGGTCGAGGCCCGACCGCCGGGCAAGAAGGTCAAGCGACTCTCGCTGCTCTCCGGCGGTGAGCGGTCGCTGGTCGCCGTCGCCTTCCTGGTGGCGTTGTTCAAGGCGCGCCCGTCGCCCTTCTACATCCTCGACGAGGTCGAGGCAGCGCTCGACGACACCAACCTCGGTCGGCTGCTGGAGATCTACGAGGAGCTGCGCGAGAACTCGCAGCTGCTCGTCATCACCCACCAGAAGCGCACGATGGAGGTCGGTGACGCCCTCTACGGCGTGACCATGCGCGGCGACGGCGTCTCCACGGTCATCAGCCAGCGGCTGCGCGACGCCCAGCCCGCATGACCACCGGGTCGCCGACCGGGCCGTCGGCGTCGACCGGGGCGTCGACCAGGGCGTCGACCAGGCCAAGGCGCGCGGACTACGTCCACTGGGAGCAGGCGACGACCCGCTGGGCCGACATCGACGTCTACGGGCACATGAACAACGCCCGCTACTTCGAGCTCATCGACACCGTCGTCAACAACCACCTCGCCACGGCGACCGGCACCGACATCAGGACGCTCGACGCGATCGGCGTCGTCGCCGAGGTGGGCTGCCGCTACTTCGCCGAGATCGGTTACCCGGAGCCGGTCGACCTCGGGGTCGTCGTCGACCGCGTCGGACGCTCCTCGGTCGTCTACCGGGTGGGGCTGTTCCAGGGCGAGGGGGACCGGGCGGCGGCGGAGGGTCGGTTCGTGCACGTCTACGTCGACAACACCGACCCGGCCCGCCCGACCGTCGAGATGCCGGCCGTGGTCCGCGACGCCGTCACCCCGCTGCTCCGCAGCTGACCGCGGCGCGGCGGTTGGTCGCGCCCGGAGGGGCTGTGGCACGGTGACGGCGTGACCTTCATCGTGATCAGCATGGTCGTGATCGTGGCCGTCGCCGGCCTGGTGGTGGCCTACACGGCCTTCCCCCACCGCGGCGAGGAGATGCCCGGGGTGCCGTGGCTGGGCGACGCCCTCGACCGGGCCACGGGCGCGGGGCCGATCCTCGAGCAGGACGAACCCGACGCCGCCCGGAGCCTCGCCGCCCTCCGCGAGGACTGATCCCCGCACGAGCCGCCGGTTCGTACGGGGCACGAACCGACTGGTTGTATGAGCACCATGGGTGAGCTCCTCTACCTGGTCATCGCGGTCGCCGTCCTCGGCGTCGCTCTCGTCGTCGGGCTGCTGGCGCGGTCGCGCTCGGGTCGTTCGGCGCCGCCGTCGGCCGGCACCGATGTCGTCGCGCCGCCGAGCACCGCGCCGGAGGACCTCGACACGGCCCCGGTGGAGGCCGCCCCGGCTCCCGTCGAGGAGGCTCCCGCCCCCGCGCTCGAGAAGCCGGAGGGCACCGCCTCCCGCATGCAGCGTCTCCGCGCGCGGCTGGCAGGCTCCCAGGGCGGCCTCGGCCGCGGGCTGCTCGCCCTTCTCTCGCGCGACAAGCTCGACGAGGACACCTGGGAGGCGATCGAGGACACGCTCCTGTCGGCCGACGTGGGCGTGGCGCCGACCCAGCAGGTCGTCGAGGGCCTGCGCACCCGGTTGCGCGTCGACGGCGGCGAGACGCCCGACCCCCGCAGCGTCCTGCGCGACGAGCTCGTCGCGCTGGTCGGCCCCGACCTCGACCGCCGGCTGCGTGTCACCGGCGAGGACGGTCAGCCGGGTGTCGTGCTGGTCGTCGGGGTCAACGGGTCGGGCAAGACCACGACCGTCGGCAAGATCGCCCGCATCCTCGTCGCCGAGGACAAGTCCGTCGTCCTCGGGGCGGCCGACACCTTCCGAGCCGCCGCGGTCGACCAGCTCGCAACCTGGGGGGAGCGGGTCGGCGTCGAGGTCGTCCGCGGGCCCGAGGGCGGGGACCCCGCCTCCGTCGCGTTCGACGCGGTGAGGTCCGGAGTCGACCGGGGCGTCGACACGGTCATCGTCGACACGGCGGGCCGGCTCCAGAACAAGGCAGGCCTGATGGACGAACTCGGCAAGGTCAAGCGCGTCATCGAGAAGCAGGCACCGGTCACCGAGGTGCTGCTCGTCCTCGACGCCACCACTGGCCAGAACGGTCTGATCCAGGCCCGAGTGTTCTCCGAGGTCGTCGACGTCACCGGCATCGTGCTCACCAAGCTCGACGGCTCGGCCAAGGGCGGGATCGTGGTCGCCGTGCAGCGTGAGCTCGGTGTCCCGGTCAAGCTGGTCGGCCTCGGCGAGGGGCCCGACGACCTCGCGCCGTTCGACGCCGGCGCCTTCGTCGACGCCCTCCTGGGCTAGTTCCCGCGCCGCCGCCGAACGGTCGCGGCCGCACGCCGCGTTAACGCAGCCGTAACACCGCGGCGGCAGTCGTTGCACGCCGGCAACACGGTCCGCCGTACGACGAAACCTCGGCTCGCCATGGTTCTGGGCATCGGGGTGGACCTCTGGTCGACAGTGTCGTCGACGCGGGGGCCACCCTTCCGAGCTCAATTCCATGGAGGTCCTGTGGACGGCTATAACGCCTTCATGCTGGTGGCGACGCTGCTGGTTCTGATGATGACCACCCCGGCACTGGCGCTGTTCTACGGCGGCATGACGCGGTCCAAGTCCGTGCTCAACATGATGATGATGTCCTACGTGGCGATGGCCATCGTGGGCATCATCTGGGTCCTGTGGGGCTACTCGATGGTGTTCGGCGGTGACGGCACGTTCTTCGCCTCCCCCTTCACCAACCTGGGTCTCAAGGACGTCGACCACGGCGGCTACACGTTCATGATGTTCCAGCTGACGTTCGCGGTCATCACGACCGCACTGATCAGCGGGGCCATCGCCGACCGGGTCAAGTTCTCCGCCTGGGTGGTCTTCGTGCCGCTCTGGGCGACGCTCTCGTACTTCCCGCTCGCCCACATGGTGTTCGGGTGCACCGACTCCGCGCTGATCTGCACCTCGATCGGCGCCCAGGACTACGCGGGTGGTACCGCGGTCCACATCAACGCCGGTGTCGCGGGCCTCGTGCTCGCGCTGGTCGTCGGCAGGCGCCTGGGCTGGCCCAAGGACAAGACCCGGCCCCACAACCTCACGCTGACCATGCTCGGCGCGGCGATGCTGTGGGTCGGCTGGTACGGCTTCAACGTGGGGTCGATCGTCTTCAGCGACGAGGCGCTGGAGGGTGGGGAGGCCTACCAGACGCAGTTCCTCAACGAGACCGGCATCACCTTCGCCAACACCACGCTGGCCACGATGGCGGCGATCCTCGGCTGGCTGGCGGTCGAGCGGCTGCTGCACGGCAAGGCCACCAGCCTCGGTGCTGCGTCCGGCATCGTCGCCGGTCTGGTCGCGATCACCCCGGCTGCGGGTGCGGTCGACATCTTCGGTGCCCTCGCGATCGGCGTGGTCGCCGGTGCGGCGTGCGCCTGGGCCGTGAGCCTGAAGTTCAAGCTCGGCTTCGACGACTCGCTCGACGTGGTCGGCGTGCACCTCGTGGGTGGCATCATCGGCACCGTGCTGATCGGGCTCTTCTCGACCACGGGCTCCGCCGGTGCGGTCGACGGCCTGCTGTACGGCGGCGGCCTCGGCTCGCTCGTGGCCCAGGTGCTCGGAGTCCTGGTCGCGATCGCCTGGTCCGGCCTCGTGACGCTCGCCATCGCCCTGGCCATCAAGTACACGCTGGGCTGGCGCGTCACCGAGGAGGCCGAGGTCGACGGGATCGACCTCGCGGAGCACGGTGAGAGCGCCTACGACCTGCACACCGGTGTGGGTGGCGGCGTGAAGTCGGGCGTCGTGGCTGGTGCCACCGGCGCCTCCCGGGAAGGAGTGAAGGCATGAAGCTCGTCACCGCGGTGATCAAGCCGCACAAGTGGGAGGACGTCCGCGAGGCGCTCGAGACCTTCGGCGTGACCGGCATGACGGTCAGCGAGGTCAGCGGCTACGGGCGGCAGAAGGGTCACACCGAGGTCTACCGGGGCGCGGAGTACGACATCGCCCTGGTGCCGAAGATCCGGATCGAGATCGTGGTCGACGACGCCGACGTCGACGACGTCGTCGGGATCGTCGTCAAGACCGCGCAGACCGGACGGATCGGTGACGGCAAGGTGTGGACGACCCCGGTCGACTCGGTGGTCCGCGTCCGCACCGGCGAGCAGGACGACGCGGCCCTCTGAGGGTCGCTCACCGACACCCCGATGACGGCGAGTGACCGGACCGATCGCACCACCGCAGCAGACACGCTCTGCAGCGCGGCGTTCGAGAAGTCCGGCGCTCCCGTCACCGGGGTGTCGCTCGTCGCGGTCGGTGGCTACGGCCGCGGCGAGCTCGCGCCGTACTCCGACCTCGACGTGGTCCTCGTCCACGACGAGAGCATCGACCTCGGCCGATCCGCGGAGGATCTCTGGTACCCGCTGTGGGACAGCGGGACCCGGCTCGACCACTCGGTGAGGTCCTTCCCCGAGATGGTCCAGGCGGCGCGCGGCGACGTGAAGGTGGCGCTGGGACTGCTCGACACGCGCCACCTCGCCGGCGACACCAGCCTCACGGCGCGGCTGCGCACGGCCATGCTCACCGAGTGGCGACGCGACGCACGCTCGCGCCTCCCCGAGCTGCGCGAGCTGGTGCAGTCGCGTCACGACCTCGTCGGCGAGCTCGCCCACCTGTCCGTCCCGGACGTGAAGGAGGCCGGAGGCGGGCTCCGCGACGCGACCGTGCTGAAGGCGCTGGTCGCGTCATGGGTGGTCGACGTGCCTCACATCGAGCTGGAGGAGAGCAGACGGGCGCTGCTCGACGTGCGTGACGGGCTGCACGAGGTGGCGGGTCGGGGCACCGACCGGATCGCCCCCGAGGTGTGGGCCGCGCTGGCGACCCGCCTGGAGCTGCCCGACGAGCGCGCCGCGCAGGTGCACGTCCGCGAGCTGGGTCGCCGCATCCACCTCCGCTCGCGGCTGACGTGGCGCCGCGTCGATGCGCTGCTGACCCGACCTGAGTCGCGCCGCGGCGCCAGGACACCGGACCTGGTTCGTCTCGCGGACGGTCTCGCGTTGTCCCGCGGGGAGGTCGTGCTCCACTCCCGGGCGCGACCCGAGGACGACCCGCTGCTCCTGCTCCGCGCCGCGGTCGAGGCGGCCGAGCGCGACGCCGTGCTGGCGCCGGCCACGATCACGCGCCTGGTGCGCGACGGCGCCGACCTGCCGACCCCCTGGCCCGATTCCGCCCGCCAGCTGCTGGTGAGGCTCCTGGCGTCCGGACGCGGTCTGCTGCCGGTGTGGGAGGCCCTGGAGGACGCCGGCGCGCTCGACCGGCTGCTGCCGGAGTGGCGGCGGATCCGGCTGCTGCCGCACGCCTCACCCATCCACCGCTTCACGGTCGACCGTCACGTGGTGGAGACCTGCATCGAGGCCGCCACGTTGATCCGCCACGTGTCGCGGCCCGACGTCCTCATGGTCGCGGCGTTGCTCCACGACATCGGCAAGGGCGGGCTCACCGAGCACAGCATCGCGGGTGAGCCGGTGGCGCGGGAGGTCGCGCAACGGCTCGGCTTCGAGCCCGAGGCCGTCGACCGGATCACGACCCTGGTGCGGTGGCACCTGCTGCTCGCCGAGACCGCCACCACGCGCGACCCGGAGGACCCGGCGACGGTGTCGCTGCTCACCAGTCGGCTGGGTGACGCCGAGAACGTGACGCTGCTGCGGTCGTTGAGCGAGGCCGACGCGCGCGCGACGGCCCCGCAGGCGTGGTCGAACTGGCGAGCCGGGCTGATCGGGGGCCTGGCGCGCCGGGTGCTGGCCTCGCTGGAGGACCGGGTCCCGCAGCCGGAGCGCCCCGCGGCACTGCCCGACCGGTTGCCCGGGGAGGGCGAGGTCGAGATCCTGGTCGAGGAGGAGCAGGACGGTGCGCGCATCACCGTCGTCGCGCCCGACCGCGTGGGCCTGCTGGCCGACGTCGCCGGCATGTTCGCGCTCCAGCGGGCCTCGGTGCGCGCCGCCCGCGCCTTCGCCGAGGGCGAGCACGCCGTCTCCGTCTGGTACGTCGCCGACGAGCTCGTGCAGCCGGCCGTGCTCCGCTCGCGATTCGAGGCGATCGTCGAGGGTCGCATCGACCCCACCGCCCGGCTGAGCCGCGGCCGGGCGGGGGCGTTGGACCCCAGCGTCACCATCCGTCCGGAGGCATCGCGCCGTGCGACCGTTCTCGAGGTGCGAGCCGCCGACCGACCGGGTGTCCTCCACCTCGCCCTGGCAACCCTCGCGCGGCTCGACATCACCGTCCGGTCCGCCCACGTGGACACCCTCGGGCCGCAGGCCGTCGACGTCTTCTACCTGCAGGAGGCCAGCGCCGGGGCGCTCTCCGAGCCGAGGGCCGCCGAGGCCGCCCATGCCGTGCGCGCGGTGCTGACACCCGACGCGGACGACTGAACTGCCCCGCCGAAGGCGTTCGGCACCACAGCGCGGGCTAGGGTTGGGTGCTGTTCACCGCACGCCCACCCAGCGCCAGGAAGCCACGTGTTCGCCACTCTCTCCGACCGGCTCGCCGACACCTTCAAGAACCTTCGCGGCAAGGGTCGGCTCTCCGACGCCGACGTCGACGCCACCGCCCGCGAGATCCGGATCGCGCTGCTGGAGGCGGACGTCGCGCTGCCCGTGGTCAAGGAGTTCGTGGCGGCTGTCAAGGAACGGGCGCGCGGCGAGGAGGTCAGCCAGGCGCTGAACCCCGCCCAGCAGATCGTGAAGATCGTCAACGAGGAGCTCGTCGAGATCCTCGGGGGCGAGACGCGTCGGCTGCGCTACGCCAAGACCGGCCCCACCGTCATCATGCTGGCCGGCCTCCAGGGTGCCGGCAAGACGACGCTGGCGGCCAAGCTCGCCCTGTGGCTGAAGGAGCAGGGCAAGACGCCGATGCTCGTCGCGGCCGATCTCCAGCGACCCAATGCGGTCAACCAGCTGCAGGTCAACGGCGAGCGCGTCGGCGTCCCCGTCTTCGCCCCCGAGGCCGGCAACGGCGTCGGTGACCCCGTCGGCGTCGCCCGTGCCTCCGTGGAGGAGGCCAAGCGCAAGCTCCACGACGTCGTCATCGTCGACACCGCGGGTCGGCTCGGTGTCGACGCCGAGCTGATGCAGCAGGCCGCCGACATCCGCGACGCGGTGCAGCCCGACGAGGTGCTGTTCGTCGTCGACGCGATGATCGGCCAGGACGCGGTGATGACGGCGCAGTCGTTCCTCGACGGGGTCGGCTACGACGGGGTGGTGCTGACCAAGCTCGACGGCGATGCCCGCGGTGGTGCAGCGCTCTCGATCGCCAAGGTCACCGGCAAGCCCGTCATGTTCGCCTCCGCAGGCGAGAAGATGACCGACTTCGACCTCTTCCACCCCGACCGGATGGCCTCGCGCATCCTCGACATGGGCGACATGCTCACCCTGATCGAGCAGGCGGAGAAGACCTTCGACCAGGAGCAGGCCCTCAAGGCCGCCGAGAAGCTGGCCGGCGGCAAGGGCGACTTCACCCTCGACGACTTCCTCGAGCAGATGCAGCAGGTGCGCAAGCTGGGCTCGCTGTCGAAGATCATGGGGATGCTGCCCGGCATGGGCCAGTTCCGCGACCAGCTCGAGAACTTCGACGAGCGCGAGATCGACCGGATCCAGGCGATCATCCAGTCGATGACCCCCGCCGAGCGGGCGGAGCCGAAGCTGATCGACGGCTCCCGTCGCGCCCGCATCGCCAAGGGGTCCGGGCGCCAGGTCTCGGACGTCAACCAGCTCGTCGACCGCTTCTTCGAGGCGCGAAAGATGATGCAGCAGCTCGCCCGCGGCGGTGGCATGCCCGGCATGCCGGGCATGGGCGGCATGCCCGGGATGCCGGGTCCCGGCAAGCGCGCCAAGGGCAAGCAGCAGGCCAAGAAGGGCAAGGGCAAGCGCGTGTCGGGCAACCCCGCCAAGGCAGCCCAGCAGAAGCAGGCCGACCAGCAGAAGGCGGCGTCCGGTGACGCCAACCCCTTCGGTGCGACGGGCGCCGACGAGGTCGACTACGAGAAGGCCGCGGCCGCCCTCGACCTCCCGAAGGACTTCTCGAAGTACCTCAAGTGAGCTCCTCGCGATGCTGAGCTGCTGACACCGGCGCCGGCCAACCCATGCGAAGGGGTGGCCTCACAGGTGATCGGCGCTGGGTACGGTCGTGTGACGACCACATCCCCTGACCAAGGAGCGCACATGTCGGACGACCAGAAGGCTGCCAAGGAGCTCGTCGAGACGCTCAAGGACGGCGAACGTGGCTTCGCCACGGCTGCGGAGAAGCTCGGTGACAGCGACCGTCCTCAGTGGGCCGACACCCTGCGGCGCTTCGCTGAGCAGCGCGCCGACTTCCGACGCGAGATCGTCGAGATGGGCCATGACTACGGGGACGACGTGGACGAGAGCGGGACGGCTGCGGCCGCTCTGCACCGCGGGTGGGTGGCCCTGAAGGACGCCGTGAGCGGGGACGACGCCGGCGCAGTCCTCGGTGCTGCCGCCAGCGGTGAGGACCACGCGGTCTCCGAGTACGAGGACGCCCTCGAGCAGGACCTGAGCGACGGGTTCCGGACGGTGGTCGCTCGCCAGCACGCCGCGATCGTCAGTGCTCGCGACGAGGTCAAAGCGCTGAAGGACGCGGACTGACGCACGAGGGGCCCCCGGCACGGCCAACCGGTGAGGACGCGGGGGATCGGGCGGCCTTCCAGTCGCCCCCCGGCGCGGAAGGCCGCCCACTGCGGGTCGAACCCCCAGACAGCATCCCCCGATGCTGCGCCGTTCACGGAGCCCCCCGGCTCGTGCGGCACTGACCAATCTACGGCCCCGGTGGTGGCCGCGGTTCACCCCTACACATGGAGTGGGACGGACAGCGGCCCCCGCCGCGCCGACGGGCGCAGGGCGGGGGCCGCTCAGCACTCGGATCGGGGGGAGACCGGTGCGTGGCCGAAAGCCTAGGGGATCAGAGGATTGCCTGCACCCGACTCTGGAAAGTCGTGGAGCGACGCCAGCGCCTCGAGCGCCGGAGGCGAGGCGATGTTGGATGTTGGATGATGGGGTCATGGGTCCGGACGCCACGGGAGTGAAGGACCGATGACCACCGTCCTCGTCGTCGACGCCGCCAACGTGGTCGGCGCGCGGCCCGACGGTTGGTGGAAGGACCGGGCCGGCGCAGCCCAGCGGCTCCACGACGGGCTTCTCCACGCCGACGTGCCGCACGACGAGATCGTGCTCGTGCTCGAGGGGCAGGCCAAGAAGGGGGTGTCGGCCGGCGGGCCGAAGTCCCTGCGCGTCGTCCACGCGCACCAGGACGGCGACACCGAGATCCGCCGCCAGGCCGAACGCGCGTCCGCCGCTGGCAAGCACGTCACCGTGGTGACCGCGGACCGGGCGCTCGCCGCGAACGTCTCGCCGGCGCAGGTGCTCAGCCCCACCTGGCTGATCGACCGGATCGGCTGAGCAGTCGACTAGCGTGGCGGCCATGTCCGCGCTGAGGTTCCACGGTCCGGTGCTGCCCGAGGGCGAGGTGAGGGACCTCTACGTCGTGGACGGTCGCGTCACCTACGAGCGCCAGGCCGGGGCCGAGACCGTGGCCGAGGGGTGGCTCGTGCCGGGGTTGGTCGATGCCCACAACCACCTCGGGCTCGAGGACCACGGTGCTGTCGGCGACGCCGAGACCGAGCAGCAGGCGCTCGACGACCGCACGGCGGGGGCACTGCTCCTGCGCGACTGCGGCTCCCCGGCCGACACCCGCTGGGTGCACGGTCGCGACGACCTGCCGCGCCTGGTGCGTGCGGGTCGTCATGTCGCCCGGACCCGTCGCTACATCCGCAACTACGCCCACGAGGTCGAGCCCGACGACCTGGCCGAGACCGTCGCCCGGGAGGCGCGGGGGAGCGACGGGTGGGTCAAGCTGGTCGGCGACTGGATCTCGCGCGACGACGGCGACCTGATGCCGTCCTTCCCGCCCGAGGCGTTCGCGGCCGCCATCGAGGCCGCCCACGCCCACGGGGCGCAGGTGACCGCGCACTGCTTCGGCCGTGACGTGCTGCAGGGGCTCCTCGACGCCGGCATCGACTGCATCGAGCACGGCACCGGCCTCTCGGTCGACCAGGTCGAGCAGATGGCCGATCGCGGGGTGGCGCTGGTGCCGACCGTCATGCAGACCGACAAGTTCCCGGAGTTCTCGGCCGCGGGTCGCGACCGGTTCCCCGACTACGCCGCCACGATGGACGAGCTCCACGCTCGACGGCGCGAGGCGTTGATGTCGGCCTACGAGGCGGGGGTGGCGCTCTACGTCGGCAGTGACGGCGGGGGAGCAGCGCGCCACGGTCACCTCGCGGGCGAGGTGCAGGCGATGCACGAGCTCGGGCTGCCGTCCGAGTACGTGCTCGGGGCCGCGTCGTGGCGGGGTCGGGAGTGGCTGGGCTGGACGGGGCTCGAGGAGGGAGCGGAGGCCGACCTCGTCGTGTACGACGCCGACCCCCGCGCCGACCTGTCCGTCCTCTGGCGGCCGGCGCGCGTCGTGCTGCGTGGCCGCGTCGTCGGCTGAGCGGCTCAGGCGGGGTCCGGGCGGGGTGGCCGGCTGGCGTGGAGCACGCCGGTGACGACGAGGACGACCAGGCCCGCGCCGCCGAGCGCGATGGGCACGAGGATGCCGGCGAGCAGACCCACGATGATCGTGCTGCCGGCAGGGAGCGAGCCGATCCTGACCTCGTCGGTCGTGCCGCCGCCGTCGCAGGCGACGCTCAGGTCACCGTCACCGGTGTCGAAGCGGGCGACGGCCAGCCACTCGTTGACCGTGAACTCGCCCGAGACGCGGCGCAGCTTGAGGTCGGTGCCGCTGCCGTCGGTGACCGAGCACGAGGCCGAGGACCCCTGGGGCGTGAAGAGGGCCCGTTCCTCGCCCGCGGCCACGCTCACCTGGCGGGGCTGGCCGTCGGCGGGCAGCACGGCGTCCTCCTGGAACAGCGGTGCCAGCACCGTGAACAGCGAGGCGACGAAGGCGAGCGGCGCCAGCACGAGCAGCGCGCCGCCGACCACCCACCACCGGGCACGCGGCCGGTACTTGGTGGCCGTGGGGGGTGCGGAGTACCCCGAGGGGTCAGGACTCTGGGTCATGCGTGAGAGTCTGCCCGCCGGATGCTTCCGGCGGACTGGTTCGTCGATTACCCGGCCGCGTCGGCCTCTGGCAGAATGCCCTGCTGAGTCGTGCGACCACCGGACCCTCTCATCCGGAGGTCGTACCGCACATCGAGAGCGTGAGCCGGACCCCACCCGTGCCCGCGTGCTCACCACACACCACATACGAGGAGACACCACAGACGTGTCCGTCAAGATTCGTTTGAAGCGCCTGGGCAAGGTCCGGGTGCCGCAGTACCGCATCGTCGTCGTCGACTCGCGCAAGAAGCGTGACGGTCGCGTGATCGAGGAGATCGGCAAGTACCACCCCAAGGAGGACCCGTCGTACATCGACGTCGTCTCCGACCGGGCGCAGTACTGGCTCGGTGTCGGCGCTCAGCCGAGCGACGCCGTCGAGGCGATCCTCAAGGTCACCGGTGACTGGCAGACGTTCAAGGGCCTTCCGGGCACCGAGGGCACCCTCAAGGTGGCCGAGCCGAAGCGCGACAAGCTCGAGATCTTCAACGAGGCCCTCAAGGAGGCCGCGAGCGAGCCCAAGGGCTCCGCGGTAACCAAGAAGGCCGCCAAGAAGGACGAGCCCAAGAAGGACGAGGCCAAGACCGAGAAGGTCGAGGACGAGGCCAAGGCCGAGAAGACGGAGGAGCCGCGCGAGGTTCCCACGTCGGAGACCCCGGAGGGCGCCGCCGTGGAGGCCGAGGCCTCCGAGGAGGTCACCGCCGAGGACGCCGGCAAGAGCGAGGCCTGAGCCCGTGCTCGCCGATGCGCTCGAGCACCTCGTGCGGGGAGTCGTCGACCATCCCGACGACGTCTCCGTGCGCGACAAGCAGCTGCGACGCGGCTCGATCCTCGAGGTCCGGGTGCACCCCGACGACCTCGGCAAGGTGATCGGCCGCTCCGGCCGCACCGCCACGGCGTTCCGCACCGTCGTCTCGGCCCTGGCGGGCCGGGGTGGCGCGCGGGTCGACTTCGTGGACACGGATCGGCGCCGCTGAGCACCAGCACCACTCGACCGGGCGTCACCCCTCGCGGGTGGCGCCCGGTCGTTCGTTCTAGGCTCCTCGCCGTGGCGGAACAGATCGAGGTCGTGGTCGGGCGCATCGGCAAGCCGCACGGCATCCGTGGCGAGGTCACGGTCGACGTGCGCACCGACGAGCCCGAACGACGGTTCGCGCCTGATGCCAGGCTGAGGGTGGAGGCGCCGCGCGGCTCGGCCGCGCCGTACGCCGCCCTGACCGTCACCCGCACCCGTTGGCACCAGGGACGGCTGCTCGCCACCTTCGACGAGCTGTCCGACCGCAACGCCGCCGAAGCCGCCCGCGGCATCGTCCTCTCCGTCACCGTCGACCCGGGGGAGCGCCCCGCTGACCCCGACGAGTACTACGACCACCAGCTGGTGGGCCTCACCGTCGTGGACCTCGAGGGTCGTGAGCTCGGCGAGGTCAGCGCACTGGTGCACGGAGGCGCCCAGGACCTGCTGACCGTGCGCACCCCCGACCGCCGCGAGGCGCTGGTGCCGTTCGTCTCCGAGCTCGTGCCCGAGGTCGACCTGGACGCCCGACGCGTGGTCGTTGCCGACCGTCCGGGACTCGTCACGCCGCTGCCCGAGGACGACTGAGCAGCGATGGAGGGCCGGCACCGCTGAGCCCCGTCGGGGCGACTCCTGCAGTCGTCAAGAAGCGGCCAGACACGGGTGTGTGGAGGGGCGGACACGTTCCGGTAACGATGGGCGGGGGTGCTTGCCACCCACTGTGACGCAGTACATGGTTGGCGGCGCTAAGCGTTTCATGCGCACATTCTTGAAGGAGGACCAATGAAGGTCAGGACGCCTTTGCGTACGACCGCCGTGGCAGCGGCGCTCGTGCTGGGGCTGGCCGCCTGTGGTGGCGGCGGCAGCGAGGAGACCCCGGAGACCGGTGGCGAGCCCACCGGCCAGCCCGGCGGCGAGTACATCGCCGAGGTCACGGAGCCCACGTTCCTCGCCCCCGGGTCGAACTGCTACGAGTCCGAGTGCTCCCAGGTGCTCGACATGATCAACGACCCGCTGGTCTCGACCGACGCCGAGTCCGGTGAGCTGGTCTTCGACGGCCTGGCCGAGAGCATCGAGCCCAACGAGGACCAGACGGTCTGGACCGTCACCCTCAAGGAGGGTCGTACCTGGCACAACGGCGAGCCCGTGACCGCGGAGAACTTCGCCAACGCCTGGAACTACTCGCAGGACCCGAAGAACGCCCAGGCGACCGCCGGCTTCATGTCGCGCATCGAGGGCGCCGGCGAGGGCAAGACCATGAGCGGCTTCGAGGTCGTCGACGAGCGGACCTTCGAGGTCACCCTCAACGGCCCGTTCTCCGCCTTCGGCGCCCAGATGTCCTACGCCCCGGCGTTCGCCCCGATCGCCGACGAGTGCCTCGACGACATCAAGGCGTGCAACGACGAGCCCGTCGGCACCGGCCCCTACATGATGGACGGCCCGTGGCAGCACGACGAGGCCATCAACGTGACCCGTTGGGAGGACTACGCCGGCGACCAGGCGGCCCAGGCCGACGCGGTCAAGTTCCAGATGTACTCCAACCCCACCGCGGCGTTCCGTGACTTCCAGAACGGTGGTCTCGACGTGATCACCCTGGCCCCCGAGGTCTACCTCGAGGCCAAGGGCACGCTGGGCGACTCGATCATCGAGGAGCCGACCTCCACGCTGACCTACATGGGCTTCCCGACCGCGCAGGCTCCGTTCGACGACCCGGCCGTGCGCCAGGCGATCTCCATGTCGATCGACCGCCAGCTGATCGTCGACCAGGTCCTCAACGGCCTGGCCTACCCCTCCACCGACATCGTCACGCCGCCGATCCCCGGCTCGCGTGAGGACGCCTGTGGCTACTGCGTGTTCGACCCGGAGCAGGCCAAGACCGTCCTGTCCGACGCGGGCGTCGACCTGGAGGGCGAGACCATCCAGTTCTACTACAACGCCGACGCCGGTCACGACGCGTGGGTCGAGGCCGCTGCTCGCCAGGTCCAGGACAACCTCGGCATCGACTACAAGCTGCAGTCGACCGAGTGGGCCCAGTACCTCGAGCTGCTCGACGGCCAGGAGTTCACCGGTCCCTTCCGCCTCGGCTGGGGCCAGGACTACCCGTCGCCGGAGAACTACCTGCGCCCGATCGTGGGCACCGGCGGTGACTCCAACTACACCGGCTACTCCAACTCCGAGGTCGACGACTTCCTGGTCCAGGGTGACGAGGCGGCGACGCCGGAGGAGGGCATCGAGTTCTACCAGCAGGCGGGCGACGTCGCGCTGGAGGACATGCCGATCATCCCGATGTGGAGCGGCGCCACGGCGATCGCCTTCTCGGACGAGGTCGGGGACGTGCGCTACGACCCGGCGGCAGCCGAGATCGCCTTCGCGGAGATCTCCGTCGTTCAGTGACCTCCTGGTGGGGTCAGTGACCCCACCGTGAGGTAACGTCCACTGGCAACCTGAGCGGGGGCCGGGCCCTAGGGCTCGGCCCCCGCATCATGGTTGCGTGCATTGAGTGACCGAAAGGGACGCACATGGGGCGCTACGTAGCCCGCCGACTGATCCAGTTCCTCCCCGTGATCCTGGGGACACTGTTCTTGCTCCACCTGTTGAGCGTGATGACCATCCAGTTCGTGGGTGACCCGGTCCGGGCGCTGTTCGGCGAGAACGCCCCGCCGCGCGAGGTCATCCTCCAGCTCCAGGCCCTCAACAACCTCGACGACCCGTGCCTGAAGGACAACTTCAACCCCTGCCTGGGCATGTTCGGCGAGCGGCTCCAGGGCTACCTCCAGGGTGACCTCGGTGTGACGCTGCGCCAGCAGCGACCCGTGGCCGACCTGATCCTCGAGCGGTTCCCCGTCACCATGCGGCTCACCGTCATCGCTCTCGTCTTCGAGAGCATCGTCGGCATCTTCCTCGGCGTCATGGCCGGCCTGCGCAAGGACAAGTTCATCGACAACTTCGTCCGCGCCTCGACGGTGCTCCTGATCGCCTTCCCCGTCTTCGTGTTCGGTTCGCTGGCGCTGCTCTTCGTCGGCCTGAAGTTCGGTCTGTGGCTGCGGGAGAGCAGCTGGGCACCCGACTGGTTGGGCCAGATGTTCAACGTCGGCTACAACCCCGACTATCCATGGCTGAGCCTGGTGCTGCCAGGCCTGGTGCTGGGGGCCTTCTCGCTCGCCGCGATCGCGCGACTGACGCGCACGAGCCTGATCGAGAACCTGCGCTCCGACTACGTGCGTACCGCCCGCGCGAAGGGCCTCACGACCCGCCGCACGATCGGCATCCACACCCTGCGCAACTCGTTGATCCCGGTGGTCACCTACATCGGCATCGACATCGGCCTGCTGCTCGGCGGCGCCATCGTCACGGAGGCGATCTTCAACGTCCGTGGCGTCGGCCAGCTGTCCTTCCAGGCCATCCAGGCCAACGACCCACCGGTGATCCTGGGTGTCGTGACGATCCTGACCGTGGTCTTCCTGGTCGCCAACCTCATCGTCGACATCCTGTACGCCGCTCTCGACCCGAGGATCCGTTATGAGTGACATCGCATCCGCCGCGAGCGGACCCGCCCAGGCTCCCTCCGAGGGCACCTCCGGAAGCAACCGCACCCTGTGGGGCGACGTCCGCTACGAGCTCTCCCGCAAGCCCGTCTTCTGGGTCTCGGCCTTCCTCGTGCTCGTCATCCTGCTGATGGCCTTCCTGCCGGCCCTGTTCGCAGGCCCGTCCCCCGAACTCTCGTGGCGCCTGCGATCTGGTCGACGCCCGGGTCGGCCCGACCTGGGGCCACCCGTTCGGCTACACCAACGCCGGCTGCGACATGTGGGACTCCCTGGTCTGGGGCACCGGCAACTCCGTGATCGTGGCGATCCTGACCACTGCGGGCACCGCCATCGTCGGCGTCGTCTCCGGCACGGTCGCGGGCTGGTTCGGAGGCTGGGTCGACACGATCATCAGCCGCATCACCGACATCTTCTTCGGTCTGCCGTTCATCCTCGGCGCGCTGGTCTTCCTGGCGCTCTTCCCGGTGCGCAACCGGTTCACGATCACCGCCGTGCTGGTGATCTTCGGATGGACCTCCATCACCCGCGTCATGCGGGGAAGCGTGATGGCGACCAAGCAGCGCGACTACGTCGATGCGGCCCGTGCCCTCGGCGCCTCCGACCTGTTCATCATCCGCAAGCACATCCTGGCCAACAGCATCGCGCCGGTGATCGTCCTCTCGACGATCGCCCTGGGTGGCTACATCAGCGCGGAGGCGACCCTGACGTTCCTCGGGGTCGGCTACCAGCGGCCCACGGTGTCGTGGGGCCTGCTGGTCAACGAGGGCCAGACCCTGGCGCTCGCCGGCTTCGCCTACCTGCTGATCTATCCCGCCATGTTCATCGTCGTCACGGTGCTGGCGTTCATCCTGCTGGGTGACGTGCTCCGCGACGCCCTCGACCCGCGAAGCCGCTGAGGTTCCCATGACTGACACCACCACCAAGCCGGGGAGCGACGTCTCCTCGGGCCCGGCCAAGTCGCCGCTCAGCGGCGTGGCCTTCGACCCCTCCGCACCCCTGCTCGAGGTCGAGGACCTCAAGGTCGAGTTCCACACCCGCGACGGCATCGCCAAGGCCGTCGAACGGCGTGAGCTTCTCCGTCGCCGAAGGCGAGACCCTTGGCATCCTCGGCGAGTCCGGCTGCGGCAAGTCCGTGACCGCGCAGGCGATCATGGGCATCCTCGACACCCCACCGGCGCGCGTCGCCGGGGGGCAGGTGCGCTACCGCGGCGTCGACCTCCTCGCCATGGAGGAGAAGACACGTCGTCACGTCCGGGCCAACCGGATCGCGATGATCTTCCAGGACGCCCTGTCCTCGCTCAACCCGGTCTTCACCGTGGGGTGGCAGCTCGGCGAGCTGTTCCGGGTGCACCAGGGGGCCAGCCGCAAGGAGGCCAAGGCCAAGGCGATCGAGATGCTCGACCTGGTCGGCATCCCCGCAGCCAAGTCCCGGGTCGACGACTTCCCGCACCAGTTCTCCGGGGGGATGCGCCAGCGCGTGATGATCGCGATGGCGCTCTCGCTCAAGCCCGACGTGATCATCGCCGACGAGCCGACCACGGCCCTCGACGTCACGGTGCAGGCCCAGGTCATGCAGCTGCTGGCCGACCTGCAGCAGGAGATGAAGCTCGGCCTGATCCTGATCACCCACGACATCGGTGTCGTGGCCGACGTCGCCGACAAGATCTGCGTGATGTACGCCGGCAACGCCGTCGAGCAGGCCGACGTCTACCAGACCTACGAGGCTCCGGCCCACCCCTACACGAAGGCGTTGCTGGAGTCGATCCCGCGCGTCGACCAGAAGGGGCAGGAGCTGACCGTCATCAAGGGTCTGCCGCCGGTGCTGACCAACCAGCCGCCAGGGTGCTCGTTCCACCCGCGGTGCACGTTCGCCAAGGACAGGTGCAAGGAGGACAAGCCGGAGCTGTACGCAGTTCCGGGTGGCCGCTTTGCAGCATGCCACTACTGGGAGGAGGTCATGGGCAAGTGAGCACCGATGTGACACAGGTCCAGGACCCGACGCCGAGCACCGACCCCGACGTCGTGCTCGAGGTCCGTGACGTCAAGAAGTACTTCCCGTTGACGCAGGGCATCGTCTTCCGGCGCACGATCGGCCACGTCAAGGCCGTCGACGGGGTCTCGTTCGATCTCCGCAAGGGCGAGACCCTCGGCGTCGTGGGTGAGTCCGGCTGCGGCAAGACGACGCTCGGCCGGATGCTGATGGGGCTCGAGAAGCCCACCGAGGGCTCGATCAAGCTCCTCGGTGAGGAGATGGTGGGACGCAGCGCCAAGGACCTGCGGCGGATGCGTCGCGAGATCCAGATCGTGCTGCAGGACCCCTACTCGTCGCTCGACCCGCGCATGACGGTCGGAGACATCGTCGGAGAGCCCTTCCTCATCCACGGCGACGCCCTCGAGGGCCGTGAGCAGAACACGGTGGTGCAGGAGCTGCTCGAGGTGGTCGGCCTCAACCCCGACCACATCAACCGCTACCCGCACCAGTTCTCCGGCGGCCAGCGCCAGCGCATCGGGATCGCCCGCGCGCTGACGCTCAAGCCCAAGGTCATCGTCTGCGACGAGCCGGTCTCCGCGCTCGACGTGTCCGTGCAGGCCCAGGTGGTCAACCTGTTCGAGCAGCTGCAGACGGAGTTCGGCCTCTCCTACGTGTTCATCGCCCACGACCTGTCGGTGGTGCGCCACATCTCCGACCGGGTCATGGTGATGTACCTCGGCAAGGCCGCCGAGCTCGGCACCGAGGACGAGATCTACGCCCGGCCGACGCACCCCTACACGCAGGCGCTGCTGTCCGCCGTACCGGTGCCCGACCCTCGCCGGAAGGGCAACCGCGACCACATCGTGCTGCAGGGCGACGTCCCCAGCCCGGCCAACCCGCCCTCGGGCTGCCGGTTCCGCACCCGGTGCTGGATGGCCGAGGACATCTGCGCGACCGAGGAGCCGCTGCTCCAGATCCGGGACAAGTCCGAGCACCTGTCGGCGTGCCACTTCGCGGCGCCTCGCGACGTCATGCACATCGGCGAGAGCCGGGACTCCTGACGGTGCCGACTGCTCCTTCCCGTCGGGGGCGCCCCCTGGTGGCCACGCTGGCTCTCGCGCTGGCCGTCACCGGGTGCGCCTCCGGCGGTGGACCTTCCCCTGCCCGAGCCCCACGACGGGAGCCGCCACCTCCACGTCGGCCCCGACCGACAGCGACGGCATCACCACCACCTCCGACGTCTACCCCGAGTGGCAGCCCGTCAACGGGCTCGCCGTCCCGCGTGACGACTTCGGCACGGCCGTCATCGGTGACGACATCTGGGCGCTCGGCGGCATGACAGGCGAGCGCGGGAACCGGCTGCTCTCCATCGAGGTCCTCGACACGGCGACCGGCACCTGGGAGACCTCCGACATCGAGATGCCGCTCGGCGTCGCCTC
The DNA here is from genome assembly GCA_963754025.1 of uncultured Actinomycetota bacterium. Taxonomy (GTDB): domain Bacteria; phylum Actinomycetota; class Actinomycetes; order Propionibacteriales; family Nocardioidaceae; genus Nocardioides. Next base: position 273,712 of record CAVWEC010000001.1, read on the forward strand.
GTTCGAGACCGTCGCCACCGGTCCTCGGATCTACGCCTTCGGCGGCTTCGACGCCACCAGCCAGGCCATGGACTTCGCGTCCGTGCTCGACACCCGGTCGGGGGAGTGGCGTGAGCTGCCGCCCGTCCCGCACGCCCGCTACGCCCACACGGCCACGCTCCACGACGGCAAGGTCTACGTCATCGGCGGCCGTGACCTCGACGGCGAGATCGCCGCCGTGGACGTCTTCGACCTGCGCTCCGAGACCTGGCAGACCCTCGACACCCCGATGCCGAAGCGTCGCGCGCGCGACTCGCACAAGACGGTGGCCACCCCCCAGGGTCTGGTCGTCGCCGGCGGGCAGAGCGACTTCGAGGACAGCGCGCTGGTCGACCTCTTCGACCCGGCGACGGGCCGCTGGCGCCCGCTGGCCGACCTGCCCGAGCCGATGTCGCGCGCCGGGCTCGCCCTCGCCGACGGCAAGCTCTGGATCACGCTCCATGAGTCGGCCTTCGTCATGGACGCTGCGGAGCTCGAGACGTGGGAGGAGGGCAACGCCCTCACGCTCTCGCGCCACGGCATGGGCGTGGTCGTCCACGACGGCTACATCTACTCCATCGGCGGGTGCGCGCTGAACCCGCTGCGTGACGTGCGCACGACCGACCGGCTCGCGCTCGGCTGATGCGCGTCGACGTCGTCTCGATCTTCCCGGACTACCTCTCCCCGCTCGGGCTGTCGCTGGCCGGGAAGGCGCGGGCGGCCGGGCTGCTCGAGGTGCACGTGCACGACCTGCGCGACTGGACCCGTGACCGCCACCGCACCGTCGACGACACCCCCGCTGGCGGTGGGGCGGGCATGGTGATGAAGCCCGAGCCCTGGGGGGAGGTGCTCGACGAGGTGCTGGGGGAGGGCAGCACCCTGGTGGTGCCGACCCCGTCCGGCGTGCCCTTCGACCAGGCGACGGCGCGGGAGCTGGCGACCCGGGACCACCTGGTCTTCGCATGCGGCCGCTACGAGGGCATCGACCAGCGGGTCGTCGACCACTACGCCACCCGGGTGGAGGTGCGCGAGGTCTCGATCGGCGACTACGTGCTCAACGGGGGTGAGGTGGCCGCCCTGGTCGTCGTGGAGGCGGTCGCGCGGCTGCTGCCCGGCTTCATGGGCAACGCGGAGTCGTTGACCGAGGAGTCGTACGAGGACGGCCTGCTCGAGTACCCCGTCTACACCAGGCCGGCCTCGTGGCGCGGTCTCGACGTGCCGACGGTCCTGCAGAGCGGTGACCACGGTGCCATCGCCCGCTGGCGTCGCGACCAGGCGCTGCACCGCACCGCCGAGCGTCGCCCCGACCTCGCGCACCCGGCCCGCGTGGTCGGCCACGGCGACGTCGAGCTGGCGGTGGCGATCGGCACCCCCGCCGACGCGGGCGAGCTGCTCACGCTGGCACGGGCCTGCCTGTTGTCGGACGACGGCCCCGTCGCCGACCCGGGCTCCTGCCTGACGTTCCGGGTCGGAGGCCGACTGGTCGCAGCATCGCCGCTCGTCGCCGAGGGTCAGGAGTGGCGGGTCGGACCGCTGCTGGTCGCGCCGGACCTGCACGACGCGGGCCTGGAGGCGGTCGTCGTGGCCGAGGGGGTGTCGCGCGCTCCGGCCGGCGTGGCGGCGTACGCCGTGGACCTCGGCGGCCTCGCTCCCGAGCAGGAGAAGCCGCTGGTCAGGGCGTTGCGCAAGCAGGGCTACCGCCCGGAGCGCGGGATGCTGCGTCGGCGACGCTGATTTCCGCCGCGTGCCCGGCCTCTGGCAGACTGGGCGATCGGTCCAGTCGGCCAAACCAGGATCCTCCGAGGGTGCACGTCACCCGGCAGGGGATCTGCGTCGGAGCTCCTGCCACAGGGGGAGCCGGCGCCGCCGGCCGATGAGCTGGACCGCCAGCGTGATCCCTTCATACCGCGGTTGACCTGTGGCACCCGTGAGGAGAGACATGACCAACGTCATCACCGAGCTCGGCAACGCCATCAAGCGCGACGACGTCCCCGACTTCCGCGCCGGCGACACCGTCAACGTCCACGTCAAGGTCGTCGAGGGCACCCGCTCCCGCGTCCAGCAGTTCCAGGGCGTCGTGATCCGCGTCCAGGGCTCCGGCGTCGGCCGCACCTTCACCGTCCGCAAGGTCTCCTTCGGCGTCGGCGTCGAGCGCACCTTCCCGCTGCACTCCCCGATCTTCGAGAAGATCGAGGTCCTCACCCGCGGCGACGTGCGACGCGCCAAGCTCTACTACCTGCGCAACCTCCGCGGCAAGAAGGCCAAGATCAAGGAGCGTCGCGAGGGCTGATCCGGGCACCAGACATCCACTGGTTACCCTTCACAGCGTGACTTCCGACGACCGCGGTTCCCTCGCCTCCACCACCGAGGAGGAGCAGGGGCCGCGGTCGTCGCACGTCCGCGGCCAGCGGGACCGCAAGGAGAAGAAGCACCTGCCGTTGTGGCAGGAGACAGTGCTCCTCCTGGGGCTGGCGCTCGTGCTGGCCGTGGTGATCAAGGCCCTGTTCGTGCAGGCGTTCTACATCCCCTCGGAGTCGATGGAACCGGGGCTGATCAAGAACGACCGGATCCTCGTCGAGAAGCCCTCCTACTGGTTCGGTGGCGAGCCGCAGCGTGGTGACGTCGTCGTGTTCGCCGACCCCGGGGGCTGGCTCTCGGGTGCCGACGAGGCCGGGCCGGAGAGCCCGCTGGCGAAGGTGATGGGGACGATCGGGCTCTACCCGCAGGGCGGCCACCTCGTGAAGCGGGTCGTCGGGGTCGCCGGCGACACCATCGTCTGCTGCGACAAGAAGGGCCGGCTCTCGGTCAACGACGTGGCCCTCGACGAGGGGCCCTACATCCGCGAGCAGGGCACCCAGTGCGCCGGCCCCCGTGGTGTCCCGGCCTGCGACTGGGAGGTCGGCCCGGTGCCTGAGGGCACCGTCTTCGTGATGGGCGACAACCGCGGCCAGTCGGCCGACTCCACCGCCCACATGTGCCGCCCCGACGAGACCGACTGCGTGCCCGGCGACGAGTTCGTGCCGGTCGACCTGGTGGTCGGAAAGGTGTTCGTCCTGATCTGGCCCGGGTCGCGCTTCGACTGGGTCGGTCGCCCCGACTCGTTCGCCGACGTGCCGGACCGCTCCTGACCGTGTCGACCCTGCCCCGCGGCCTCACCGTCCGGCGCGACGCCGGGCTCTACGGCTACGAGCGTGCGCTCCGCCGGGTCGGGCTCGACCCGATCGCCGGGGTCGACGAGGCCGGCCGGGGCGCCTGCGCGGGACCGCTGGTGGCCGGTGCCGTGATCCTGCCGCCCGGCAAGGGGGGCGTCGTGCCGGGGCTCGCCGACTCCAAGCTGCTGACCGAGAGGGCACGCGAGCGGTGCTACGACCAGGTCGTGCGCCGGGCGTCGGCCTGGTCGGTGGTCGTCCTGCCCGCGGCCGAGTGCGACCGGCTCGGCATGCACGTGGCCAACGTCGAGGCGTTGCGGCGCGCGGTGGCGCTGCTCGAGGTGCCGGCGGCATACGTGCTCACGGACGGCTTTCCCGTCGACGGCCTCGGCACTCCGGGGCTCGCCGTCTGGAAGGGCGACCGGGTGGCCGCCTGCATCGCCGCGGCCAGCGTGATCGCGAAGGTGACGCGCGACCGGATCATGCGTGGTCTGCACGACCACTTTCCCGGCTACGACTTCGCGACCCACAAGGGCTACATCACCGACGACCACGCCGAGGCCCTCACCCGCCTCGGCCCCTGCCCGGAACACCGGATGCGGTTCGTCAACGTCCGGCGGGCCGCGGGCCTCGAACCGGCCTCCGCGATGCAGAATGTGGAGTCATGAGCGCCGAGGACCTCGAGAAGTACGAGACCGAGATGGAGCTGACGCTCTACCGGGAGTACCGCGACGTCGTCGGCATCTTCAAGTACGTCGTGGAGACCGACCGTCGCTTCTACCTCTGCAACCAGGTCGACGTGAAGGCGCGCACCGAGTCGGGCGACGTCTTCTTCGAGGTCTCGATGAGCGACGCCTGGGTCTGGGACATGTACCGTCCCGCCCGGTTCGCCAAGAACGTCAAGGTGCTGACCTTCAAGGACGTCAACGTCGAGGAGCTCTCGCCCTCCGACATCGACAAGCCCCTGGCCTGACCTACTGGTCGAGGTGCAGACCCTCTGGCGGCTTGGTCCAGCTCGCCGTGTTGCCGCCGATGAGGGTCAGGTAGGTCCCGTTGCCGTTGCTGTAGACCGAGTTGACGATGACGGTGCCGCCCGTGATCGTGTTGCCGGAACCGCCGTTGACGTAGAGCATGCTCGCCGGCGCGTAGATCGACCCGGTGAGGGTGCTCATGCCGTTGCCCTGCAGGTCGACGGGGGAGTTGTTGAGGCGGTCGTAGACGATGGCCAAGCCCTTGAGGGGGCCGGTCAGGGGTGCGGAGATGGTCATGTTGCCGTTCTTCCGGTTGAACGTTCCGCCGGACTCGGCATTGGTGGGCCCGCACGTCCTCACGGTGGAGCCGGTCTTGCAGGTCGCGTAGATGCTGACGCCCGCGCCGACCAGGTTCGTGGTGTTCTTCAGCTCCCAGGTCCCGGCGATCACGTAGGTCCCGGACGTCAGCGTGCACAGGCCGTTGCCGAAGTTCACGTCGTTCGGGTACCACCCGGGTCCCTGCGTGCAGGGGTCCGACTTGGCCGGCGTCATGGTCGGCATGGGTGCCGGCGGAAGCGACAGCGAGTCCTTCAACGGGTCCTGGATCTCCAGGCCGTTGACCACTGCGGCGGGGGTGAAGTTGCCGCTGGCGCCGCTCTGCACGCCCACACCACCCGTCGGGGGCAGGCACTGACCCGCGGCGTTCAGCGTCCCGGAGCAGACCTCGCCGTTGGGACCGGTGGACACGGAACCGTTGAAGTGCACTCCCGCACCGCCGGACTGGACGTCGCCGTTGATGATGCTGTGCGGGCCCTGGCCGAGCACGCACAAGCCGCAGTCCACGGTCCCGCCGGGGACGAGGGCGGCTCGAGCCGAGCTCGAGATCGTGATGGTGTTGACGCCGGCCAACGTGCCGAGACCGGTGTTGAAGGTCTTGGAGGGCATGAGGACCCGCACCTTGCTCGGGCTCGTGCTGCTGTCGAACGAGACGCAGGGTGTCGAGCCGGGGGGCACGTAGGAGAGCTTGTCCGGGTCGGTGCAGGAGTTCCAGGCGGTGAGCGGGATCCCGAAGTTCACCAGTGAGTAGGTCTTGGCCTCGGTGACCGCCATGGCGAAGTCGGGGACGTTGAGCGGTGTGTACAGGGCGTTGCCGGCCGCGAGAGCAGCCGCGTCCGAGGAGTTCTGGGACTGCCGGCGGATGTCGCGTGCGAGGCCGAGGTCGACGACGAGCGCCGCGACCAGGAACAACACCGTGGCCACCACGGCGACCATGACCGCCACGGCCCCCCGCTCGGATCCTTCACGACGCCTCATCAGACACATCCAGTCGGCCAGGAGGGAGCGCCGGCGGGCAGGGTCCCGTAGGCGCCGGACAGAGAACCCGGGGCGGGGGTCGCCTTCTCGATCGACATCTGGGTCCGCGAGAAGATCCACCCGTCGCCGGGCATCGAGAGCAGCCCTGATGTCTCGGTCTTGACGAGCGCGCAGACCGTGAGCGGGAGCCCCTTGGTCCAGGCGGTCGCCTTCACTCGGACGTAGGCGGTCCCGGTCAGGGCGTCGATGCGGGACTTCGTCTTGCACGCGACCTTGTCGAGGTCACCACCGGACGTGCAGCCGGCTTCGCTTGCGAAGTCGCCGACCACTCCGATGCGCGCCCCCTCGCGGACACCTTGACGCGTGTTGAGGGAGTCGTTGAAGTAGAGCCCGTACTGGAGAATGCCGAACATCACGAGGAAGAGCAGGGGCATGACGAGGGCGAACTCGACAGCCGCGGCGCCGCTCTGGCTTCGTCGTCTTGCCCTCATGTCTCGTCTCCCCCTCGGGTTCGCGACAAGTCTTGCATCCCACGGAGTTCGTTGTGTCCCACGACCGGACTGACCCTTTCTAGTCATGAATGACTAGACCGAAGGGGTCATCTTGTCGGATGCGGCTCGACGAAGGGTTGAAGAGCCCTAGCCTGTAGTCGTCCCCCCCCGTGGACCTGCAGCGAGGAGTGAGCGCGATGCTGCGTCGCCGTACCGACCGAGGTGCCTCGGCGGTGGAGTTCGCGCTGGTGATGCCGATCCTCCTCGTCCTCGTCTTCGGACTGATCCAGTACGGGCTGTACTTCTACTCCGCCCAGACCGGCTCCAACACCGTCAACGTCGCGACCCGGCAGCTGACGGTCGGCAACTGCAGCACCTCCGCCTCGCTCAACACGCTGGTCAGCAACCGGCTGGGCGCCGCCAAGGTGGGCACGCCCACGGTGACGCGGGAGTACTTCGACACCGACGGCACGACGTCCCTGGGGTCGGCTGCCAGCTCGGCGAAGGTCGGCGGCTCCGTCAAGGTGGTCATCACGTTCAACACCGTGAACCTGAACTTCCCGTTCGTGCCGTTCCTCGAGGACCCCAAGGTGTCGCGAACCGTCACGGCGCGGGTCGAGGACACGACGGACCAGGGGTGTGGAGCGTGAGGCGCTTCGTTCGAGCGCTGCGCGCCGGTCGTTGGCGCAGGGAGCGGGACGACTCGGGCGCGATCGCCGTCATGATGGCCATCCTGGTCGTCGTGCTGTTCAGCATCGCGGCGCTGGGAGTCGACCTCGGAAACGCGATGAACCGCAAGCAGGTCACGCAGAACTCGGCGGACTTCGGCGCCCTGAACGGTGCCCACGGCCTGCCGGACACCTCGGTCGTGACGGTGCAGTTGGTGGCCGCCAGCCTGAACGAGAACCCGGTGAGCAACGACGGCGACAACTCGTGCAACCCGAACGCCGGCTCGCCGGTGACGGCGGCCCACCTCAGTGACGGCATCCAGGCCAACGGTGAGGTGACGTTCCCGACCGGGACGACCCGGATTGAGGTCGTCTACCCCGCTACGCGGGTGCAGTTCGGGCTGGCGGCGATCATGGGCTTCAGCAGCACGTGCGTCAGCAGCGTCGCCACGGCGCGCATCTCGTCGCCGTCCCTCGGGATGGCGCCGTACTACGCGACGGACGCCTGCGACCAGGGACCGCAAGTCCTCAAGAGCGACGCCGGCGGACCCAGCATCCCGTTCTCGGTCCCGGCGCTGGCCCACGACGGACAGAGCAACACCTCGGTGCTCTCCGCCGTGGACCCGAACCCGATCCAACCAGATCCCGTTGCAGCCGGTCGGCAACCCTGCCGGGCCGCAGGTGACGCTGACCGGCACCGCCATGGGCGCCGCCAACATCGACAAGGTCGGCTTCTTCAGCTCCGACCAGACCACGGTCCACGAGGCCACTCCCGTGGCGTCGCCTGCCCAGAGCAGCACCCAGATCACGGTGGCCGTCCCCAACGACGTGGCGAGCTACCAGGACGTCTGGTGGCTGCGGGTGCACAACAAGAACTCCAACACCTGGTCCGCGCGCGCGCAGGCCCGGCCGCTGCTGGTCGGCGAGGTCACGCTGTCGGCGACCCCGACTCCTCCAGCGGCAACTTCGGCTCGCTCGACGTGCCGTGGGGCGGCAACGACCTGCAGGACCTGGAGCGCAACATCAGGGACGGGATCCGGCCGGACACCACCCTCGCCAAGTGGACGGCAACCCCGATCCCGGCAGCCATCGGGCCAGTCCCACGCCAGCGGTGTCATCTGACCGACTCCGTCGGCAAGCAGAACACCAACTGCCTGCAGAGCGTCACCGGCCTCAAGGCCCAGCCGGCCTACGACGGCTACCTCAAGAACCCAGGAGGCAAGCTCCTCGTGGGCACCGCGCCGGCGTGCCAGGCGCTCGGCCGACCGCCGCGCGGCATCTACGGCGGTCTCCGACGTCCTCAGCTGCTTCCTGGTCAACAACACGCTCAAGCTCAGCGACACCATGAGCTACAACGGGACCCAGCCGCTCCTCACCCAGGACATCTGGAAGTCCCCGCGCCTGCTGATCGTGCCCAAGATCCAGACCGACCCCAACGGCACCAAATGGATGCCGATCGTCGACTTCGTGCCGGCCTTCATCACCGACCAGCCCACCGGCGCCTCGCGGCAGTACCCCTTGGTGACGGGGTCGACCGACAACGGCCTCGTCGTCGAGCATCCCAAAAAGCTGCGCGCCATCCGGGTGTTCTTCTTCGACATGGACGCGCTGCCGGCGCCCGCGGACGGCACTCCGCTGCAGGACTACTTCGGCAGCGGGCCCAAGATCGTCACGATGGTCAACTGAGCCGTCGGTCGTCCACAGCATGGTCCCCGAGAGGACGTCGTCCACACGGGACCGGTGAGGCAGCCCAGGCTGTCGCCGTACGCCGCGACGCTGGTCTCCGAGGAGGTCAGCGATGACGACGACGAACGACCCGGGAACCCACAACCAGGCACTCGGGGCCTACGGCGAGCGGGTGGCCGCGCGCCACCTGGTCGAGGCCGGCATGGTGGTGCTCGACCGCAACTGGCGCTGCGACGCAGGTGAGCTCGACCTGGTGCTGCGCGACGGGGCCGCACTGGTGGCTCTGCGAGGTCAAGACCCGCAGCAGCACGGCCCACGGCCACCCCCACGAGGCGATCACCGACGACAAGCTCGCCCGGTTGCTGGTGCTGGGGGAGCGGTGGGCGGAGGCCCACCGGATCCGGCCGCCCGAGATCCGGGTCGACCTGGTGGCCGTGCTCCGGCCCGCGAGAGGCGCGGCCCTGGTCGAGCACGTGCGGGGACTGGTCTGATGCCGGTCGCGTCGACGCCCACGATCGTGCTCGACGGCGCGGTGGGCCACCTCGTCGACGTGCAGGTCGACGTCTCGGCTGGTCAGGCCACCCTCACCCTGGTGGGGCGCACCGACCAGTCGATCAACGAGGCGCCCCATCGTTGCCGCATGGCCATCCACAACACCGGTCTCCACTGGCCGACGACCAAGCGGGTGACGATCCTCTTCTCACCCAGCGACCTGCCCAAGCGGGGCACCCACGTCGACCTCGCGGTCGCCCTCGCGGTGCTCAAGGCGGACGGCCAACTGCGTCCCGCCGACGTGGGCGGCTCGGTGTTCGTCGGCGAGCTGACCCTGACCGGCGGGCTGCGGGCGGTGCCCGGCGTGCTGCCGATGACGCTGGCCGCGGCGCAGCGCGGGATCCGGCGGATCTTCGTGCCGGAGCCGCAGGCCCACGAGGCAGCCATGGTCCCGGGCATCGACGTCATCGGGGTCCGGTCACTCGCCCAGGTGATCGCCGAGATCACCGGGGATCCGGTCCCCGAGGCACCCCCGGTCGCCCCCATGTCGGGCAGCCGCCTGCTCGAGCTGGCGGGGCGAGCAGCGGCTCGACGAGGTCGACATGGCCGACGTCCTCGGGCTGCAGGACGCGCGCTACGCCGTCGAGGTGGCGGCGGCCGGTGGCCACCACCTGCTCCTGTCCGGCCCCAAGGGCTGCGGCAAGACCACCCTCGCGGAGCGGGTCCCGACGATCCTGCCCGACCTCACGCTCCCGGAGTCGCTCGAGCTGACCGCCCTCCACTCGTTGGCGGGAGCGCTGCAGGACGGCGACGGACTGATCCGGCGCCCGCCCTTCTCCGCGCCCCACCACGACGCCAGCAAGACCAGCATCGTCGGTGGCGGCACGGGCAAGGTCCGTCCCGGCGAGATCAGCCGCGCCCACTGCGGCGTGCTGCTGCTCGACGAGTTCCCCCTCCTGCGCACCGACGTCATCGACTCGCTGCGCCAGCCGCTCGAGAGCGGTGAGGTCACGATCGCCCGCGGTGACGACGTCGTCACCTACCCGGCCCGGGGCATGGTCGTCCTCGCCGCCAACCCCTGTCCGTGCGGCGAGTTCTCCGCCGACGTCCAGGCCAACCGGTGCACCTGCAAGGAGCGGCAACGACGTGACTACCGCGACCGGGTGCGGGGACCGATCTCCGACCGGATCGACATCACCCGCCACCTGCAGCCGCTCAAGCCCCACGACGCGGCCGACCCGACTCGTCCGCCGGAGCCCTCCATCGCCATCAGGGAACGAGTGTCGGCTGCTCGCGACCGGCAGGCGACGCGCTACGCCGACCGCTCGTGGGCCCTCAACGGCCAGGTGCCGGGACCGGTGCTCCTCAAGGAGTGGCCACTGGGCCGCCGCGAGCAACGCGTCATCGACGACGTCCTGTACCGCGGCGGGCTGAGCCGTCGCGGTGCGACCCGGGTGCACCGCATCGCCTGGACGATCGCCGACCTCCGCGGCACCGAGTGCCCGAGCGTCGACGACGTCGACACCGCGTTGCGGCTGCGCACCGGGGAACCGCTGCTCTCGCGATCGCTCCGGTCGGAGGTGGCGTCGTGATCGACGACCGCTCCGCCCGCGCGGCCCTGACCCGCCTGGTCGAGCCGGCCAGTGCCCGCGCCACCCGGCTGCTCGCCCAGATGGGGGCACCCGAGCTCTACCGTCGATTGCGCCACGAGCGGGTCGACCAGGACCTCTCGGCCGACGCCGCGGGCCGGGTGGTCGACGTCGACCCCGCACGTGACCTCGAGCGTGCGGCAGGCCGCGGCATCCGCTTCCTCGTACCCGGCGACGAGGAGTGGCCCGACCAGCTCGACGACCTCGAGGAGGTCGAGGGTGTGGGCGGCATGCAGGGCCGTCCCTTCGGGCTCTGGGTCCGAGGACCCCTCCGCCTGGACAGCCTCCGAGGCTCCGTGGCCGTCGTCGGGTCGCGGTCCGCCACGACCTACGGTGAGGACGTCGCCCGGGGCCTCGGTGCCGGGCTGGCCCGGGAGGACCGTGCCGTCGTGTCAGGGGCCGCCTTCGGGATCGACCAGGCCGCCCACCGGGGAGCGCTGGCACTCCGCGGCGCGTCGGTGGCGGTGCTGGCGTGCGGCGTCGACCGGGCCTACCCGGCCGCACACCGCGACCTCCTCGACCACCACGCCGCGCACGGCGCCATCGTGTCCGAGCTGCCGCCCGGGTGTGCGCCGATGAGGATGCGCTTCCTCGCCCGCAACCGGCTCATCGCAGCGCTCGCCTGCGGCACCGTCCTCGTCGAGGCGGCGACGCGCAGCGGCGCTCTCAACACCGCGGCGTGGACCGACGCGCTGTCGCGACCCCTCATGGGGGTGCCGGGCTCCGTCGCCAGCGCCCAGTCACAGGGGGTCCATCACTGGATCAGGTCGGGAGCCGCGGCTCTGGTCACCAGCGCGCCCGACGTCCTCGAGGTCGTCAGCAGCAGCGGCGAGCACCTGCTCGAGGAGCCCCGTGCACCCGACCGGGCCCGCGACCGGCTGCCTCGACGACACCAACAGGTGCTCGATGCCGTGCCGGTGCACCGGGCGGCGCCCCTCGAGTCGGTGGCACGCACGGCCGGCGTCGGCCCCGGTGACACCCGCGCCGCCCTGACCGAGATGCTCCGGCAGGGCTTTGTGGAGCAGGTGCCGACGGGGTGGCGGCTCGGCGAGGCGGCCCGTGAGGTCCCCGACGCGCCACGGAGGCCGACCTAGCATCGACCCATGTCGGAGGAGCAGGTCGAGCCGGAGCGGGTGCTGCCCGAGCAGTTCGTGGCCGCTCTCGCCGACTACGAGCGCCACCTGGTCTCGGAGCGCGACCTCTCGACCCACACGGTGCGGGCCTACCTCGGTGACCTGTCGTCGATGCTCGACCACGCCCACCGGATGGGTGCCGGATCGCTGGAGGACCTCGACCTGCGCACGCTGCGCAGCTGGCTCGCCAACCAGCAGACCCGCGGCAAGGCCCGCACGACCCTCGCGCGGCGGGCCACGGCCGCCCGGGTGTTCACCGCCTGGCTCGCCCGCACCGGGCGGGTTCGGGTCGACCCCGGCGCCAGCCTCGGGTCTCCCAAGGCCCGGGCCACGCTGCCCGGCGTGCTCCGTGCTGACGAGGCCCAGGCACTGCTGGAGGCTGCCTCCGGGCTGGCCGACGACGGCAGCCCGCTCGGCACGCGGGACGTGGCGATGCTCGAGCTGCTCTACGCCACCGGCATCCGGGTGGGGGAGCTCGTGGGCCTCGACGTCGACGACCTCGACCGCGAGCGCCAGGTCGTGCGGGTGCTCGGCAAGGGGCGCAAGGAGCGGAGCACGCCCTACGGTGCGCCTGCCGCCCGCGCGCTCGTCCGGTGGCTCGACGGGGGACGCCCGGCGCTGGCGCGCAGCGGATCGGGGCCGGCGCTCTTCCTCGGCGCTCGCGGAGGGCGGATCGACCAGCGAGCCGTGCGCACGCTGGTGCACCGGCGGCTTGCCGACGTGCCCGGCGCCCCGGACCTCGGCCCCCACGGCCTCCGGCACACCGCAGCGACGCACCTCCTCGAGGGCGGCGCCGACCTGCGCTCGGTGCAGGAGCTGCTCGGCCATGCCTCGCTCGCGACGACCCAGCTCTACACCCACGTCACCACCGACCGGCTGCGCCGGGCCTACCAGCAGGCGCACCCACGGGCCTGAGGCTCACCACCAGCGGCGGGCCGCCCACTGCTCGGCCAGCGGCTGCCACGTGGACGCGACGCCCGCGCGGCGCACCGGCACTTCGGGCGGCACCAGCCCCTCGAGAGGGAGCAGGCGCACCGGTCCGCCGCCGACGAGCAGCAGCGGGTCGAGGTAGGTGTCGCCGCGCAGCCAGCCCCAGTGGAGGCAGGCGCGTGGCAGGCAGTGGGACCCCGGCGTCGCCAGTGCGCCGATCGGGTCGCCGGCCGCCACTTCTTCGCCACGTGTCAGCTCGGTGACCACCGGCTCGTAGGTGGTGCGGGTGTCGCCGTGGTGGACCACCACCACCGGACGTCCGGCGATCGTGCCGGCGAAGGCGATGGTCCCGGGCAGGGCGGCACGCACCGGTTGGCCGACGGCGCCGGCGAGGTCGACACCGCGGTGGCCCGCTCCCCACGGCGACTGCGGCGGGTCGTAGGCGGCCACCACCGGCGGCTGCGGCCGCAACGGCCATCGCCCGACCGGCCCCGTGGAGTCGCCCGGGGGAGCAGGGAGGGTGAGGAGGGCAGCCAGCAGGGTGGTCGGGAGCAGCATCCGCCCAGCCTCGGGCGCCCTGGGACGGCGGACAACCGAGACCCTGCGAAACTGGGGAACAGGTGCGCCTGAGCCGCCCTGTGGACGGCCGTTGGTGCACCGTCGTCGCGATTGGCGGCGTTCCCGCCGCCTGGACTACTCTGTGCGGAGCACCTCACACCCGTGAGGTGACTTCGCACGTCCACCGACCGCGACGGAGTTGTTCCCTGGCTCCGGTCGCCCGCGGGCGTCGGTCCTCGGTCCCGGTGAGCCGGGTCGGGCCGCGCGTGGACGTCAGGGCCGAGGGCACCCGTCCGAGGCAGCAACTGAAAACCCCGATGAGCAGGCATCGCGCCGGCTCGGCCTGCCGCACTGCGGTCACAAGGCCGGGCACGACGGTGGGCCTGCTCGGAGCAACAGGAGACATCCATGGCAGTCGTCACCATGCGCCAGCTTCTCGAGAGCGGCGTCCACTTCGGTCACCAGACCCGACGCTGGAACCCGAAGATGAAGCGCTTCATCATGACCGAGCGCAACGGCATCTACATCATCGACCTGCAGCAGTCGCTGGCCTACATCGACCGCTCGTTCGCCTTCATCAAGGAGACCGTCGCCAAGGGCGGCACCGTGATGTTCGTGGGCACCAAGAAGCAGGCCCAGGAGGCCATCGCCGAGCAGGCGACCCGCGTCGGCATGCCCTACGTCAACCAGCGTTGGCTCGGCGGCATGCTCACCAACTTCCAGACGGTGCACCAGCGGATCAACCGCCTCAAGGAGCTCGACGAGATCGACTTCGAGGACGTGGCCGGCTCCGGTCGCACCAAGAAGGAGCTCCTCCAGATGAAGCGCGAGCGCGACAAGCTGGAGAAGACCCTCGGCGGCATCCGCGAGATGAGCCGCACCCCCGCCGCGGTCTGGGTGGTCGACACCAAGAAGGAGCACCTCGCCGTCGAGGAGGCCCGCAAGCTCCGGATCCCGATCATCGGCATCCTGGACACCAACTGCGACCCCGACGAGGTCGACTTCCCGATCCCGGGCAACGACGACGCCATCCGCGCTGTCGGCCTGCTGACCCGCGTCGTGGCGGACGCCGTGGCCGAGGGTCTGATCGCCCGCTCCGGCTCGAAGTCCGAGGGCAAGGCCCAGCCGGGCGCCGAGGAGCCGCTGGCCGAGTGGGAGCGCGAGCTCCTCGAGGGTGACGCCGACAAGGCCGCCGTGGCCGCCACCGGTGGCGACAAGGACCAGGCGACCCCTGCGGCCGAGGCCACCGGTGCCGCCGCCGAGGCCCCCGCGGCCGAGGCCGCCGCTGAGTCCGCAACCGAGGCCGAGACCACGGACGAGACCAAGGCCGAGGCCACGGACGAGACCAAGGCCGAGGGCGAGTTCGGCGCCGACTCCGCCGCCCCGCTCGAGAACGGTGAGGCGCCCGAGGGCTTCGACATCAAGGGCAACAAGACCTCGAAGAAGTTCCACGCGCCGACCAGCCCCTGGTACGACCGGACCAACGCCGAGGTGTGGTTCCGCACCGCCGAGGCCGCCGAGCAGGCCGGCTTCGTCAACGCCGAGGCCAAGGCCGACGAGAAGGCCGACGAGAAGGCTGACGCCTGATCCACCGCAGTTGCTGGGTGGCCCGGCCAGGGTCGGGCCTCCCACCTGCTCATCACCACCGAGTACTCGAGGAAGAGGACACATGGCGATCTCCGCCGCTGACGTGAAGAAGCTCCGTGAGCTGACCGGCGCGGGCATGATGGACTGCAAGAAGGCGCTCGACGAGGCCGAGGGTGACTTCGACAAGGCCGCCGAGCTGATCCGCATCAAGCTGGGCAAGAAGATGGCCGAGCGCGGTGCCGAGCGCGAGGCCTCGGCCGGCCTGGTCGCCACCTCCGGTGGCGCCCTGGTCGAGCTCAAGTGCGAGACCGACTTCGTGGCCAAGGGCGACGACTTCGTCGCGGCCGCGCAGCGGATCGTCGACGCTGCGGCCGAGGCCAAGGCCGGCGACACCGAGTCCCTCAAGGCCGTCTCCCTCGGCGACCAGACCGTGGGCGAGGTCGTCGACGGCCTGGCCATGACGATCGGCGAGAAGATCGAGCTCGGTCAGGTCGCCTACTTCGACGGTGAGGTCGTCTCCTACATGCACAAGCGTGCCGCCGACCTGCCGCCCGCCGTGGGCGTGCTGGTCGAGTACGCCGGCGAGGAGTCCGGTGCCCGCGGCGCGGCGATGCAGATCGCCGCGATGCGCCCGAAGTACCTCACCCGCGACGAGGTCCCCGCCGACCTCGTCGAGAAGGAGCGCTCCATCGCCGAGGCCACCTCGCGCGAGGAGGGCAAGCCCGAACAGGCCATCGCCAAGATCACCGAGGGTCGCCTCAACGGCTTCTTCAAGGAGGTCGTCCTCCTCGAGCAGCCGTCGGTGACGGAGAACAAGAAGTCGGTCAAGTCGGTCCTCGACGAGGTCGGCACCCAGGTGACCCGCTTCGTCCGCTTCGAGGTCGGGGCCTGACGTAGCACGCTTCCGGCGACGCGCCGGTCGGACCACACGGTCCGGCCGGCGCGTCGTGCTTCTCGGTGTCGTGGCGTGAGCCGCCGAGCGGCTCCTCCACGGGGGCTCGACCTGACCGCGACACGCCCGCCGCGATAGGGTCGCGGTGGCCGTGTGCACCACCGACGAAGGAGCCCCTTGACCAGGTACCAGCGCGTGTTGTTGAAGCTCTCCGGCGAGGTCTTCGGCGGAGGCAACGTCGGCGTCGACCCCGACGTGGTCTCGCAGGTCGCCCGCGAGATCGCCAGCGTCGCCCGCCAGGGTGTCGGCGTCTGCATCGTCGTCGGTGGCGGCAACTTCTTCCGCGGCGCCGAGATGCAGCAGCGGGGCATGGACCGGGCGCGCGCCGACTACATGGGCATGCTCGGCACGGTCATGAACTGCCTGGCGCTCCAGGACTTCCTGGAGAAGGAGGGCATCGAGACCCGCGTGCAGACCGCGATCACCATGGGTCAGGTGGCCGAGCCCTACATCCCGCGACGGGCGATGCGCCACCTCGAGAAGGGCAGGGTGGTGATCTTCGGCGCCGGTGCGGGGATGCCGTTCTTCTCCACCGACACGGTCGCGGCGCAGCGGGCGCTCGAGACCCGGTGCGAGGTCGTGCTGATGGCCAAGCAGGGCGTCGACGGCGTCTACACCGCCGACCCCCGCAAGGACCCGACGGCCACCAAGCTCGACGAGGTCACCTACCAGGACGCGCTCCAGCAGGGGCTGCGCATCGCCGATGCCACGGCGTTCGCCCTCTGCATGGAGAACAAGATGCCGATGATCGTCTTCGGCGCCGAGGAGGAGGGCGCCATCGCCCGCATCGTCGCAGGTGAGAAGATCGGCACGCTCGTCAGCGCCGGCTGACGCACAGCCGCCGCACGCATCAGACCGACCGCAGCCACAGGAGCAGCCGTGATCAACGCCATCCTCAACGAGGCCGACCAGAAGATGGACAAGTCGGTCGAGGCGACCCGTGAGGAGTTCGCGACCATCCGGGCCGGGCGGGCCAACCCGGCCATGTTCGCCAGGCTCACCGCCGACTACTACGGCACCCAGACGCCGCTCCAGCAGCTGGCCTCCTTCACCTCCCAGGACGCGCGCACCATCGTCGTGGCGCCGTTCGACATGGGGGCGTTGGCCAACATCGAGCGGGCGATCCGTGACTCCGACCTGGGGGTCAACCCCTCCAACGACGGCAAGTCGATCCGCTGCGTGTTCCCCGAGCTGACCGAGGAGCGTCGCAAGGAGTACATCAAGCTCGCGCGCTCCAAGGCCGAGGACGGACGCATCGCCGTGCGCAACCTGCGGCGGACGGCCAAGCAGAGCCTCGAGAAGCTGGAGAAGGACGGCGAGGTGGGCAAGGACGACGTGACCGGCGCCGAGAAGCGGCTCGACAGCATCACCAAGAACCACACCGACTCCATCGACGACCTGCTCAAGCACAAGGAATCCGAGCTCCTCGAGGTCTGAGGCCCGATGACCACCTCACCCGCGGCGCAGGACCACGGTCGCGCGGGACGCAACCTCCCGGCCGCGATCGGCTCCGCCGTCGTGCTGCTCGCGGCGATCGCCGCCTCGCTGATCTTCTGGAAGATCGCGTTCCTCGGCATCGTCGCGGCCGCGGTCGTGGTCGCGGTGTGGGAGCTGCGCCAGGGCCTGCTCGCCAAGGGGATCGACCTGCCGGAGCAGCCACTCATGGCAGGCGGCGTCGTCATGGTCGTCGTGGCCTACTTCTACGGTGCCCCGGCCCTGGTGACCGCCACGGCCGTCACCGCGCTCGTCATCATGTTGTGGCTGCTGCGCCGTGGCGTCGAGGGCTACGTCCAGGACGCGACGGCCTCGGTCTTCACCCTGATCTACGTCCCCTTCCTCGGCTCGTTCGTCGCGCTGCTGCTCGCCGAGGGCGGCGCCACCGACTTCGACCGGTGGGACGACGGTGTGCGCGGCATCATCGCCTTCATCCTGGTGACCATCGCCTCCGACATCGGCGGGTACGTCGCCGGCGTGCTCTTCGGCCGTCACCAGATGGCGCCGGTGATCTCGCCCAAGAAGTCCTGGGAGGGCTTCGCCGGCTCGCTCGTCTTCTGCGTCGCCGCCGGCGTCGCCCTCGTGGTGCTCCTGCTCGGGGGCGACTGGTGGGTCGGGGTCGCGCTCGGTCTGATCGCGGTCGTCATGGCCACCCTCGGCGACCTCTGCGAGTCGGTGATGAAGCGCGACCTGGGGGTCAAGGACATGAGCCGGGTCATCCCCGGCCACGGCGGGCTGATGGACCGGCTCGACTCGCTGCTGGCCACGATCGCCCCGATCTGGCTGCTGCTCCACTACACGGTCTTCTAGACCGCGCGTCACGGACGTCGAGCCTGCGCCCGGAGCCGGTCGTCACGGCGTAGCGTGCACCCATGCCGACCAGCTCCGAGGCGGGCCCTGCGGGCCCGAGCCCCGCGCAGCCGGGCCGCGTGAACCCAGTGGGGGAGGACCCCGGTCCACCGCGGGACTGGTGGCACCGTGACCACCCGACGTTCGAGGCCCTCACCGGCTTCTTCGGGGGCATGCTGTTCGTGACCGTCGTGCCCGGCGGCTTCGCCGCGCTGCTGCGCCTGCTCTTCCACTACGAGACCGCCTCCAGGCTGTTCCCGCTGGTGGCGGTGACCCTGGTGGTGCCGACGGCGCTGGTGGCCAACGCGCGCACCCGCCGCTTCGGGCTCCACTTCGTGCTCGGCATGGTGCTCACCGCGCTCGTCGTGCTGGGCGTGGCGTCGTTGGTGCTCTACTTCATGGTGCGCTACGACGGCTGAGCCGTCGGCCGACGAATCGGCCGCCGTCCCGCGGCCGTGGGAGACTCGTGGGGATGTCCTCCGACGCTCCCACCGACGAGCCCACCCGGCAGCTGCCGCTGGTGATGTCCGAACCGCGCGGCCGCAAGAAGCCGCCGCGCCACCTCGCCGACCTCACCGAGGCCGAGCGGAGCGAGGCCCTCGTCGACGCAGGGCTTCCGGCCTACCGGGCCAAGCAGCTGTCCCACCACTACTTCTCGCGCCTCGTCGACGACCCGGCGGAGATGACGGACCTGCCCGCGGGGCAGCGTGACGAGCTCGTCTCGACGCTCCTGCCGGAGCTGATGACCCCGCTGCGCACCATGGAGGCGGACAAGGGCACCACGCGCAAGACGCTGTGGAAGCTCTTCGACGGCGCCCTGGTCGAGTCCGTGCTGATGCGCTACCCGAGCCGGGCAACGATGTGCGTCTCGAGCCAGGCCGGCTGCGGCATGGCCTGCCCCTTCTGCGCGACCGGCCAGGGCGGCCTCCAGCGCAACATGTCCACGGCCGAGATCGTCGAGCAGGTGGTCGCCGGGGCGCGGTCGCTGGCGCGGGGCGAGGTGCCCGGGGGGCCCGGTCGGGTCTCCAACGTCGTGTTCATGGGCATGGGTGAGCCGCTGGCCAACTACAAGGCCGTCATCGGTGCCGTACGCCGCCTCACCGACCCGACCCCCGGCGGGCTCGGAATGTCGGCCCGGGGTGTCACGGTCTCGACCGTGGGCCTGGTGCCCCGCATCCGTCAGCTCACCGACGAGGGCATCCCGGTCACGCTGGCGCTGAGCCTCCACGCGCCCGACGACGAGCTGCGCAACGAGCTGGTGCCGATCAACACCCGCTACTCGGTCGCCGAGACCGTCGAGGCCGCGTGGGACTACGCGGCGCGCACCAAGCGCCGGGTCTCGATCGAGTACGCCATGATGCGCGGCATCAACGACCAGGCCTGGCGTGCCGACCTGCTCGCCGACGTCCTCAACTCCTACGGCGACTGGGGCTGGGTGCACGTCAACCTGATCCCGCTCAACCCGACGCCGGGCAGCAAGTGGACGGCCTCCGACCCCGCGGACGAGCGTGAGTTCGTGCGCCGGCTCGAGGCCAAGGGCATCCCGACCACCGTGCGCGACACCCGCGGCCGGGAGATCGACGGCGCCTGCGGCCAGCTCGCGGCGACGGAGGCCTGACCCCGCGCGAGACGCACCGCCGGGCTCACCCGGCGGGAAGGCCCCCGGTCACGACGCCCACTGCGTCGTCGACGTCGTCGACGAGGTGGACGTGCCGCTCCATGTCGCGTCCGGCGGCGAGCCGCTGGAGAAGCGGCCAGACGGGGAGCTCCTCGGTCCAGTAGCGCCGTCCCACGAGCACCATCGGCGCCACCCCGCCGGGGTCGGCGTAGTAGTTCTCGCACGCGTCCTGGAACACCTCCTGCACGGTGCCGGCCGCGCCGGGGAGGAAGACGATCCCGCCGTGGCAGATCTCCAGCAGCACTGCCTCCCGCACGGCGTTGCGCACGTACTTGGCGATCGCCGTCGCGAAGACATTGGGGGGCTCGTGCCCGTAGTGCCAGGTGGGCACTCCCAGGGACTCGGCCGGCCGCTCGACCCCGTCGAGCACCTCGAAGCCGGCGCGTGCCCACGCACTGATGTGGCGGTCGAACGACGGCACCGTGGCGAGGTGGGCGAGCGCGTCGTCGAGCGTGGGTCCGCCTGTGCGGGACAGGGCGGCTCCCAGGTTGGCGGCCTCCATCGCCCCCGGTCCGCCGCCGGTCGCGACCGTGAGAGTGGCGCCGAGCCCGTGGCCGAGCCGGGCGGCCTCGGCGTAGGCCGGCTCGCCGCGGCGTACGGCGTGACCTCCCATCACCCCGACCACCCGCCGGTCGCGCACCCAGTCGGAGAGCGCGGCGTCGATCGCGTGGTCGTGGAGCGTGGCAGCGAGGGCGGCGTCGGGGCCGTCGTGCCAGGCCTGCTGCGACCAGGCGTAGCCCCGGGCGTCCAGGCTGTCGTGGTAGCGGCCGTGGCCGTACAGCTCGCGCGCCGTGTAGAGCCCGGCCCGATAGGTGTCCAGCGGCACGTCGGGGAGCGTCGGGAACACCACCGCCCCCCGGGCCTGCAGGGCCGAGGCCTGGACGTCCGAGAGCTCGCAGCCCAGGAAGATCGCGCCCGCCACCCGACGGTCGGAGAGATCCGTGCCGGTGAGGTCGACCGACCGGATCCGCCAGCCCTCGAGGTCGCGGGCGCCCCGTGCAAGCCGTGACTCGAGCTCCTGCCGGCTCTCGACCTCGACGACGCGTCCGTGGCTGTGCTTCACGGGTGCACCCTAGAAGGCGTGGGCCAGCAGCTCTCCGAAGAGGTCGTGCTCGTCCACGGCGAGCCCCCGGGCCTGGAACCACCGGCAGACGTTGGCGCAGTCGCGCAGCAGGAAGTCCATGCCGGACGGGTTGCCGACGAGATCGATCACCTGAGGCAGGTCGATCACCACGAGGCGCTCCCCGGCCGCCAGGACGTTGTACGGCGACAGGTCGCCGTGGACGAGCCCGTGACGGGCCATCTCGGCCAGGAAGTCACGCACCTGGTCGAAGTACGACGCGAGCAGCGCCGGACCGGGTCGGGTCTGCGACAGTCGTGGCGCGGTCTCGCCCTCGTGGGTGATCCACTCCATGAGGAGCTCCGTGCCGTCGAGCTGCACGGGGTAGGGGACGGCGAGGCCTAGCGCCCACAGCCGCTTGAGCGACTCCCACTCGGCGCCGGCCCACTGACCCGCGGCGACCGCCCGGCCGAAGCTGGACTTCCGGGCCATGGCTCGGGTGTCGCGGGTGTTGCGCACGCGTCGTCCCGCGGTGTAGTCGGCCGAGCGGTTGAAGTCGCGGTGGTCCTCGCCGCGGTAGCGCTTGGCGACCATCACGACGCACTGGCCGACGGCCTCCGACCCGGGGACGGCACGTTCGAGCAGGAACGCGTCGGCCTCCTTGCCGGTCTTGAGCACCCCCAGGTCGGTGTCGACGGCGGCGCGCGACGTCACGACCCAGTCGGGTCGCGGTTCCGGACCGCGGCACAACGGCTCGACGCTGGACCAGGTCGACCAGCGCTGGGTGTCGTCGTCGGGTTCGTCGTAGGACCGGAAGTCGAAGACGAAGCGGTCGTCGATCCCCGCGAGGGGATCGGAGTCAGGGCGTGCGGTGAGGTACGGCTGCTGCGAGGGGTGGGACGGGCTCAACGGTGCTCCAGGAGAGAGAAGAGGTGTGGTCTGCGGACAGGCCAGCGACAGTGGTCGTCATGTCACGTCTCCTTCTCCCGGGGCACGGCTCGGAACGCCGCGCGACCCGACCATCGTGGGGCCGGACGGGGTGCCGTGCAACCGATTTCGACGCCCCCGGGTCGTGTGTCCAGTAAATTCGTCCCATGGCCCACCCCCGTCCACTGCGTCGCGCCCGCTCGACCCTGGCCGTCGGCGCGCTCGCTGCTGCGCTCCTGGTGGCCGGTCAGGCAGGAGTTCCGGCGCTCGGTGCGGTCGACCCGGACGCCGAGGTGGGCGCCGACGGCATCGGTGACCCCTACTTCCCGCTCGACGGCAACGGTGGCCTCGACGTGCTCAGCTACCGCATCGACGACCGCTACCGGTTCGGCACCGGGCGGCTCACCGGCACCACCCGGTTGACCGTCCAGGCCACCGAGGACCTCGACGCCTTCCACCTCGACCTGCTGCTGCCCGTGCGGTCCGTGCGGGTCGACGGGGTGGTCGCCGACCACCGCAAGCCGTCACGCCACGAGGTGCGCATCGAGCCGGTGACGCCGATCGCGGAGGGCCAGGAGTTCCGGGTCACGGTCTCCTACGCCGGTCGTCCCGACGCCCTGGGCTACCTCGGGGAGCGCAACTGGTTGGCCAACCGCCGCGAGGTGGTCGCGATGAACCAGCCCCACATGGCTCCGTGGTGGTTCGCGGCCAACGACCACCCCAGCGACAAGGCGCTGATGGACATCTCCATCACGGTTCCCCGCCGCAAGCAGGTCTTCGCCAACGGCGAGCGGGTTTCGCGCGAGCGGCGGGGCGCCGTCACCACCCACCGGTACCGCTCGGCCGAGCCGATGGCGACCTACCTCGCGATGTTCGCCGCCGGGCGGTTCGACGTGCGCCGCGGCGTACGCAGCGGGGTGCCGTGGACCGCCGCGGTCTCGCGGCTGCTGACGCCCTCCGAGCGTGACGCCAACATGGACCTGATGCGACGCACGTCGCGGGTGGTGGCGCAGCTCGAGGACGACCTCGGCGACTACCCCTTCGGCCAGGTGGGCGGCCTGGTCACCGGGCTCGACGTCGGTTTCGCCCTGGAGAACCAGACGTTGCCCACCTACCCCGCCACCGGCCGCGGCTACACGTGGCTGGTGGTGCACGAGATCGCCCACCAGTGGTTCGGCGACTCCGTGGCGCTGCGCCGCTGGCGCGACATCTGGCTGAACGAGGGAGCGGCCACGTTCATGGAGTGGCGGTGGGAGGAGACGCACGGTGGCCCCTCCGGCAAGGCGACGCTGTGCCACCAGTACCGACAGCGCCCGGAGTCGAGCAGCTTCTGGCACCTCGAGATCGGCGATCCCGGTGCCGACGACATCTTCGCGGGTGCCGTCTACTACCGCGGTGCGATGACCTTCCAGGCGTTGCGCAACCGGCTCGGGGAGCAGGACTTCTGGACGCTGATGCAGCGATGGGTCCAGGAGCGGCGCGGCGGCCTCGGTACACGGCTGGCGTTCAAGCGTCTCGCCGAGGAGGTCTCGGGACGCCAGCTCGAGGAGTTCTTCCGGGTCTGGCTCGACACCGACAGCAAGCCGGCCGACCTGCGCCGCAACGGACTGAACTGCTCGGTCTCGACCGGCTAGTCACCCCAGCAGGGGGGCCACGGCCCGGGCCAGCAGGCTGGGCCGTCGCGTGAGCCGTTCCTCGGCGTCGGCCCACGTCATCGCCCGGAGTCCGGCGTTGACGCCCAGCCAGCGCAGGGGCTCGGGCTCCCACCGGCGGGAACGGTGCCCGACCCAGGGGAGTCGGGTCAGACCCGTGTCGCGGTCGAGCACCAGGTCGCGCAGGGTGCGACCGGCGAGGTTGGTGGTGCTGACACCGTCGCCGACGTAGCCGCCGGCCCAGGCCAGCCCCGTGTCCCGGTCGAGGCCCACGGACGCGCACCAGTCGCGGGCGATGCCCAGGGGTCCGCCCCAGGCGTGGGTCACCCGGACGTCGGACAGGACGGGGAAGAGCTCGACCAGGGTCGCGCGCAGCGCCGCGAACACCCGGTCGTCACGGTCGAAGGCGGGGGAGATCCGCGACCCGAGGTGGTACGGCGCGCCGCGGCCGCCGAAGACGAGCCGGTCGTCGGCGGTGCGCTGGCCGTAGACGATCAGGTGACGGTGATCGGTGAAGGTCTCACGGTGCCGCAACCCGATGCGTTCCCACGTCGACGCCGGCAGCGGCTCGGTGGCGATCACCAGGGAGTAGACCGGGATCAGGTCGCGACGGTGGCCGGGCAGCGACGACGTGTAGCCCTCGGTGGCCCGCACGACGGTGCCTGCGCTGACGGTGCCCCCGGCGGTGACGACCCGGCCGGGCTCGACCGTGCTGGCACGCGTGTGCTCGTGCACGGCGACTCCTCGTCCTGCCAGGGAGTCGGCGAGCCCCCGCACGAGACGCAGCGGGTGGATCGCGGCGCAGTCGGGGGTGTAGGTCGCCGCGAGCGTCCCGGTGGCGTCGAGGCGGGCGCGCGCGGCGTCGGCGCCGAGCAGGGAGAGCTCGTCCTCGCCGATGCCCCAGCTGCGGGCGTGGCGGACCTCCGCCCGCGCCCGTGCCAGCTGGGCGGGGGAGCGGACCAGCGCCACCGTGCCGCCGCGGGCGACCTGGGCATCGATGCCGAGGCCGGCGGCGGCCCCTGCGACCTCGTGGACGCTGTCGCGCATCGCGGCGTGCTGGGCGAGGGCGCCGGCGCGGCTGCTCGACGCGGCGAGCGAGTCAAGCGAGGCGGGGAACAGGGCCGAGCACCAGCCGCCGTTGCGGCCCGAGGCGCCGTACCCGACGGTCTCGGCCTCGAGCACCGCTATCCGCAGCGCCGGGTCGGTCTCGGCGAGGTAGTGCGCAGTCCAGAGACCCGTCAGCCCGCCTCCGACGACGGCGACGTCCACCGTCGTGTCCCCGCGGAGCGGCGCGTGGTCCCGGGCCGGGGGCGCCGTGTCGGCCCAGAGGGACCTGCCCGCGGACCTGGTCAGCGGACGCCCCAGGAGTAGGTCTGCTTGCGGAGCTTGAGATACATGAAGGTCTCGGTGCGGGCGACCCCGTCGATCTGGCGCACCTTCTCCGACAGGAGCTCGAGCAGGTGCTCGTCGCTCTCGCAGACGACCTCGGCGAGGATGTCGAACGTGCCGGCCGTGATCACGACGTAGTCGACCTCGTCCATGTCGGCCAGTGCCTCCGCCACCGGCTCGAGGGCTCCCTCGACCTCGATGCCGACCATCGCCTGGCGGGCGAAGCCGAGCTGCAGCGGGTCGGTGACGGCCACGACCTGCATCACGCCGCTGTCGATGAGGCGTTGCACGCGCTGGCGGACCGCGGCCTCCGAGAGGCCGACCTCCTTGCCGATGGCGGCGTACGAGCGGCGCCCGTCCTGCTGCAGCTGCTCGATGATGGCCTTGGCGACGTCGTCGAGGAGGGCCCCGCTGCGTTCGTTCCTCCTGGTCATGGTCGGTCACTGTTCCACAACACCCCCACAAGATTCCATCGCTCGCGAGCGATTCCGTTGTTTCGAGCATGTTTCCCCACGGAATCCCTTGTCTTGGTTGGTGCGCCATGACACGATCCGAATCGGCATCACCGCGAACGAGGAGGCATGACCCCCATGACCAACAGGTGGCGACGAGGCCCGGTCGGAGACACGGCAGCGGATCGACTGGCGCTGGAGATCGCCCAGCAGCTCGGGGGGTTCTCGCGACGCTCGTTCCTGCGCGGAGCGGGCGTCTCGGCGATGGCGCTGGGCTCGACCGGTCTGCTCGCGGCATGCGGCACCGAGGGCACCCAGCAGACCACCGAGACGTGTCGGAGCACCGACCTCTCCGACTCGGAGAAGCAGCTCGTCTTCTCCAACTGGCCGCTCTACATGGACGAGAAGGGCGACGGTTACCCGACGCTCGACCAGTTCGTCGCGCAGACGGGCATCGACGTCACCTACAACACCGACGTCAACGACAACAACCAGTTCTTCGCCAAGGTGCGCAACCAGCTGGGCGCGTGCGAGTCGATCGACCGCGACATCATCGTCCTCACCGACTGGATGGCCGCCCGCATGGTCTCGCTGGGCTGGCTGCAGGAGCTCGACCACGCCAACCTGCCCAACGTCGACGCCAACCTCGTCGCGTCGCTGCAGGAGCCGGCCTGGGATCCGGGGCGCAAGTTCTCCGTGCCCTGGCAGAGCGGTCTGACCGGCATCGCCTACAACAGCAAGTACACCGGTGAGGTGTCGAGCTTCGAGGAGCTGGTGACCCGGTCCGACCTGTCGGGCAAGGTGAGCCTGCTGACCGAGATGGGCGACACCATGGGCTTCTTCCTGAAGCTGGTCGGTGCCGATCCCGGTGACTTCTCCCAGGACGAGTGGGACGAGGCCCTGGCCCGGCTGGAGGACGTCGTCGGGTCCGGGCAGGTGCGTCAGTTCACCGGCAACGAGTACGCCCGCGACCTCAGCCGTGGCGACCTGCTGGCCTGTGAGGCCTGGTCGGGCGACGTGATGGTGCTCCAGGACCGCAACCCCGACATCAAGTTCGTCATCCCCGAGGAGGGCGCGTCGCTCTGGAGCGACAACATGCTCGTCCCCAACAAGGCGAGCCACAAGACCCACGCCGAGGCGCTGATGAACTACTACTACGAGCCGGAGGTGGCCGCACGCCTGGCCGCCTGGGTCTGGTACATCACGCCGGTGCAGGGCGCCGAGGAGGCGATGGAGAAGGTCGACCCGTCGCTGGTGGGCGAGCCGCTGGTGTTCCCCACCCCGGCCGACCTCGAGAACACCTTCGCCTTCCAGAACGTCGACATCAAGACGCGCGAGGGGTACGACGCGGCCTTCAACCAGACCATCGGGGCCTGACGGCCATGGCCGACGCCACGGTCGCCGCGCAGGAGACCACGACCGCGGGCGGTCAGGGCGAGCTGGTCATGGAGGGCCTGACCAAGCGGTTCGGCGACTTCCTCGCGGTCGACGACCTCGACCTGACGGTCCCGGCCGGGTCCTTCTTCGCGCTGCTCGGCCCCTCGGGCTGCGGCAAGACCACCACGCTGCGCATGGTGGCGGGACTCGAGGAGCCGAGCGCCGGCACCATCCGTCTCGGCGACCGCGACATCGCGCACGACAAGCCCTACAAGCGGCCGGTCAACACGGTGTTCCAGAGCTACGCGCTGTTCCCGCACATGACGATCTTCGAGAACGTCGCCTTCGGGCTGCGTCGTACCGGCGTCAAGGACGTGAAGGAGCAGGTCGCCGAGACCCTCGCGCTCGTCGAGCTGTCGGAGTACTCCGCGCGCAAGCCCACGCAGCTGTCGGGTGGTCAGCAGCAGCGGGTCGCGCTCGCGCGGGCGCTCATCAACCGGCCTCAGGTGCTGCTGCTCGACGAGCCCCTCGGCGCCCTCGACCTCAAGCTGCGCCGCCAGATGCAGATCGAGCTCAAGCGGATCCAGACCGAGGTCGGGATCACGTTCGTCCACGTGACCCACGACCAGGAGGAGGCCATGACCATGGCCGACACCGTGGCCGTGATGAATGCCGGCGTGATCGAGCAGATGGGGCCACCCCGCGACCTCTACGAGCTCCCGCGCACGACGTTCGTGGCCAACTTCCTCGGGCAGTCCAACCTGATCCGCGGCTCCGTGCTCGGACCTGACGGAGCCGACGTCCAGGTGCAGGTCCACGACGCCCGGCTGCGAGTGCCGCGGGCTCGGGGTCTCGACCAGACCGGTGACGTCTGGGTCGGCATCCGGCCCGAGAAGGTGTTCCTCGCCGCCAGCGGATCCGAGACCGGCGACGGGTCCAACGAGGTCACCGGCGGAACCGTGACCGACGTCAGCTTCATCGGTGTCTCCACCCAGTACCTCGTGCGGATGCCCTGGGAGCAGGAGCTGACCGTCTTCGAGCAGAACACCGGAGCCCGTGAGGACTTCCGGGTCGGTGACGCCGTCGACCTGCACTGGATGCCCGACCACACCTTCCTGCTCGACGCCGCGCAGGACGCCTCGGCCGGGGTGGAGCGGGAGGACGCCCCGTGAGCCACGCGGGCCCGGTCGCCACCGACCCCGACGCGCAGGACAAGCCGCCACCCCCGGAGCAGCGGCGCTCGGGTCGCACCGGCTACCTCCTGCTGCTGCCGGCCCTGCTGTGGCTGGCGGTGTTCTTCGTGGTGCCGATGATCTCGCTCGCTGCCACGTCCCTCTACGACCCGGTCGGCTCCCTCGAGACCGGCTACGCGATGACGGGGCACGTCCAGAACTACTTCACCGTGCTGCAGGACTACTCGCCGCAGCTCCTCCGCTCGCTGCTGTACGCCGGCATGGCGACCGGGTTCTGCATCCTGCTGGGCTATCCGCTGGCCTACGCCATCGCCTTCAAGGCGGGTGCCTGGAAGAACCTGATGCTGGTGGCCGTCATCGCGCCGTTCTTCACCTCGTTCCTCGTGCGCACCCTGTCGTGGCAGCTCATCCTGGGCGACCAGGCGTGGCTCGCCGACGCGCTGCGGGCGACCAGGCTGATGGACCTCCTGGTCGCGGTGCAGCTGGTGGGGGAGCAGGGCAACCTGCTGGCCACGCCCTTCGCCGTCGTCGCGGGCCTGACCTACAACTTCCTGCCGTTCATGGTGCTGCCGCTCTACGCGTCGCTGGAGAAGATCGACCCGCGCCTGCACGAGGCCGGGGCCGACCTCTACGCCTCGCCGTTCACCACGTTCCGCAAGATCACGCTGCCGCTGTCGCTCCCGGGGCTGGTGGCGGGGACGCTGCTCACGTTCATCCCCTCCGCCGGTGACTACATCAACTCCGAGCTGCTGGGGAACCCCAACACGACCATGATCGGCAACGTCATCCAGAACCTGTTCAACGGCGGCTCCTACCCCGAGGCCGCGGCCCTGTCGGTGACGCTCATGGTCGCGATCGTGATCATGGTGCTGTTCTACATTCGCCGGGCCGGGACGGAGGAGCTGGTATGAGTCGTGGCGCTCCGCCACGAACCAGGACCGCGACCATGACCCGGGCCGGACGATGGGTGTCCGACAACGTGGTCCTCGGTGTGGGACTGCTGGTGCTGCTCTACATGTTCGTGCCCATCTTCATCGTGATCCTGATGTCGTTCAACGACCCGGCGAGTCGCCAGAGCTACTCGTTCGACGGCTTCACCTTCGACAACTGGTTGAACCCGTGCGATCCCAACGGCATCTGCGAGTCGGTGACTCTGTCGATCCAGATCGGCTTCCTGGCCACGGTGGGGGCCACGATCCTCGGCACGCTGATGGCCTTCGCGCTCGTCCGGCACCGCTTCCGCGGCCGGGCGGTGGCCAACGTCTTCACGTTCCTGCCGATGGCCTCGCCCGAGATCGTCATGGGCTCGTCGCTGCTCGCGCTCTTCGTGTCCGCGGGACTGGCGGGCGAGCTCGGCTTCTGGACGATCCTGGTCTCGCACATCATGTTCTGCCTGTCCTTCGTGGTCGTGACCGTGAAGGCGCGGATGGCGGGGCTCGACCCGCGCCTGGAGCAGGCGGCGATGGACCTCTACGCCAACGAGTGGCAGACCTTCTGGCGGGTGACGTTCCCGCTGGTCTTCCCCGGCATCCTCGCCGCGGCGCTCCTCAGCTTCTCGTTGTCCTTCGACGACTTCATCATCACCAACCTCAACGCCGGCCAGGAGGTCACGTTCCCCATGTACGTGTGGGGCGCGGCCCAGCGCGGCATCCCGCCGCAGATCAACGTGATCGGCACGGTGATGTTCCTGCTCGCCCTCACCCTCGTGGTGGTCGGGGAGCTCGCCAGCCGACGCCGCGCGGCCCGTGCCTGACCGCTCGCCCGGCGCGAGCAGCGCCACTCGCCCCCGCCGAGGTCGTCCTCGGCTCAGAGCAGGGTGGAGGCCTTGTCGAGGACGACGCGGAGGATCTGCTCGATCTCGTCGAAGTGCTGCTGGTCGCAGATCAGCGGCGGCGCCAGCTGGATGACGGGGTCACCGCGGTCGTCGGCGCGGCAGTAGAGCCCCTCGTCGTACAAGGCCTTGGAGAGGAAGCCGCGCAGCAGCTTCTCGGCCTCGTCGTCGTTGAAGGTCTCCCGGGTAGCCTTGTCCTTGACCAGCTCGATCCCGTAGAAGTAGCCGTCGCCGCGGACGTCGCCCACGATCGGCAGGTCCGTGAGCTTCTCGAGGGTGGCGCGGAAGGCGCCCTCGTTCGCGCGGACGTGCTCGTTGATGCCGTCCTTCTCGAAGACGTCGAGGTTCGCGAGCGCCACGGCGGTCGAGACCGGGTGGCCGCCGAAGGTGTAGCCGTGCAGGAACGTGGTGTCGCCCTTGAGGAACGGCTCCATCAGCCGGTCCTGGGCGATCATCGCGCCGAGCGGGGAGTAGCCCGACGTGAGGCCCTTGGCGCAGGTGATGATGTCGGGCTCGTAGCCGTAGCGCTCGGCGCCGAACATGTGGCCGAGGCGGCCGAAGGCGCAGATCACCTCGTCGCTCACCATCAGCACGTCGTACTCGTCGCAGATCTCGCGCACCCGCTCGAAGTAGCCCGGCGGCGGCGGGAAGCAGCCTCCAGAGTTCTGCACCGGCTCGAGGAAGACGGCGGCGACGGTGTCGGCGCCCTCGTTCTCGATGGCGACCGCGATCTGGTCGGCGGCCCAGCGTCCGAACCGCTCCGGGTCGCTGCCGTCGAGGAGCCCGCTGCTGACCTCGTCGGCGCGGTAGATGTTGGTGTTCGGCACCCGGAAGGTGCTCGGCACCAGCGGCTCGAAGGGTGCCTTCATCGGCGGCAGGCCGGTGATCGACAGCGCGCCCTGCGGGGTGCCGTGGTAGGCGATGGCCCGGCTGATGACCTTGTGCTTGGTGGGCTTGCCGGTGAGCTTGAAGTAGTTCTTGGCGAGCTTCCAGGCGCTCTCGACCGCCTCACCGCCGCCGGTGGTGAAGAAGATCCGGTTGAGCCCGCCCGGGGCGTAGCCGGCGATGCGCTCGGCCAGCTCGATGGCGGAGGGGTGGGCGTAGGACCACAGCGGCATGAACGCCAGCTCGCGCGCCTGCTTCGAGGCCGCGTCGGCGAGCTCGGTACGCCCGTGGCCCAGCTGGCTCACGAAGAGGCCGGCCAGCCCGTCGAGGTACTTCTTCCCCTGGTCGTCCCAGATGTAGGGCCCCTCACCCCGCACGATCACCGGCACGTCGGCGTGCTCGTAGGTCGAGTGTCGGGTGAAGTGCATCCACAGGTGGTCCCTGGCGGACTGCTGGAGCTGCGCGTGGTCCTGGGGCATGGGGACATCATCACTCCCGCATCTCTCGATTCGCAAGTGAATCCGTGGTCAACTTCTCTTCAGAATTCGAAATCCGTAGGTACGACGGCAGATTGCGGAGGGATGGGCAAGTGGCACGCACCGTGTTCGTGGGAGGCCGCGTCTTCGACGGTCACCGGTACGTCGGAGCGGCGCAGGTGCTGGTCGTGGACGGGCGGGTCGCGGCAGTGGGCGACCTGGACCGGGCGGACCTGACCTCCGCCGAGGTCGTCGACGTGGCGGGCGGCCTGGTGGCTCCCGGCTTCACCGACGCCCACGTCCACGTCGTGCAGGGCGGTCTGGAACGCACCCGCTGCGACCTCTCCGAGGCTGAGACCCGTGAGGGCTACCTCGCCCTCGTCGCCGAGTACGCCGCGACGCACCCGGACCGGCCCTGGGTGCTCGGTGGAGGCTGGGCGATGGCCGCCTTCCCGGGCGGCACTCCGACGGCGGCCGACCTCGACGCGGTCGTCGCGGACCGTCCCGCCTTCCTCCCCAACCGTGACCACCACGGCGCCTGGGTCAACAGCCGGGCCCTCGAGGTCGCAGGCATCGACCGGCACACCGCGGACCCACCGGACGGCCGGATCGAGCGGGACGCCGACGGCCACCCCACCGGCACGCTGCACGAGGGAGCCATGGCGCTGGTCGCCCGGCTTGCACCCGCCACGACCGAGGCCGAGTACGACGCCGGGCTGCTCGCCGGTCAGGCCCACCTGCACGAGCTCGGGATCACCGGCTGGCAGGACGCGATCGTCGGCTCCTACGCCGGCATGGACGATCCGGGGCCGACCTACCGTCGGGCCGCCGAGCGGGGCGACCTCACCGGGTGGGTCGTGGGGGCGCTGTGGTGGGACCGCGACCGGGGAGTCGACCAGCTGCCCGACCTCGAGGCGCGCCGGGCGGCGTACTCGCACGGGCGGTTCCGGGCGACGAGCGTGAAGATCATGCAGGACGGCGTGGCGGAGAACTTCACGGCGGCGATGAACACCCCCTACCTGGACCGGTGCGGCCACGCGACCTCCAACCGTGGCCACTCCTTCCTGAGCGCCGCGGCGCTCCGCGACGCGGTCCACGCCCTGGCCGCCGCGGACTTCCAGGTGCACGTCCACGCCATCGGGGACCGCGGGACACGCGACGCGCTCGACGCCTTCGAGGCCGCCTCGGGGGTCGGGCGCGACCTGCGCCACCACGTGGCGCACCTCCAGGTGATCGACCCTGTCGACGTGCCGCGCTTCGCGGCACTCGGCGTGTCCGCCAACGCGCAGGCGCTGTGGGCCTGCCACGACGACCAGATGCTCGACCTGACGCTGCCGTTCCTGGGGGAGGAGCGGTCCCGGTGGCAGTACCCGTTCGGTGACCTCCACCGCAGCGGGGCCCGGCTGGTGATGGGCAGCGACTGGCCGGTCTCGACGCCCGACCCGCTGGCCGCGATCCACACGGCCGTCACCCGTACTGCCCACGGTGCCGGCGGTCGGGAGGGGCACGACCCCTTCCTCCCGGAGCAGGCGGTCGACCTGACGACCGCCTTTGCCGCCTACACCTCGGGGAGCGCCTGGGTGAACCACCGCGACGACGCAGGCGTGCTCCGGCCCGGCGCGGTGGCCGACCTCGTCGTGCTCGACCGCGACCCCTTCGAGGCGCCTGTGCAGGAGATCGGCGCGGCCCGCGCCCTGTCGACCTGGGTGGCGGGGGAGGCGGTCGCGGGCGGCTGACCCGCTCCCCGTGGGCAGCGGATCCGGGCCGACGGCGAGACGCGGCGCGTGTCAGGGCGTCGGAACGTCCGTCGCCTCCCCTTAACCTGCGCCCGACAACGGATTCCGTCATCAAAGTGCACCGACCCCTACCGAATCCGTAGGGCCACGGTTAGGGTCGGCCCATGGCTGACACGAGCTTCCAGAACATCGTCAACGGCGAGAAGGTGCCCTCGGCATCGGGCGAGACCTACGACGTGGTCGACCCGACCACCGGGGAGACCTACGCGACGGCCCCCCTCTCGGGAGCCGAGGACCTCGACCGGGCCTACGGCGCGGCCGAGAAGGCCTTCGAGGGGTGGGGTGAGGCCACGCCCCAGGACCGCTCCACCGCGCTCCTCAAGCTCGCCGAGGCCATCGACGCCCGGATCGAGGAGATCAACGAGGTCGAGTGCCGCGACACGGGCAAGCCGCGGGGGCTGACCATGGAGGAGGAGATGCCCTACGCCTCCGACCACTTCCGGTTCTTCGCCGGGGCGTCGCGGGTGCTCGAGGGCCGCTCCGCCGGCGAGTACATGGCCGACCACACCTCGTGGGTACGCCGCGAGCCGATCGGGGTGGTGGGCCAGGTGACGCCGTGGAACTACCCGCTGCTGATGATGATCTGGAAGATCGCGCCAGCGTTGGCGGCGGGCAACACGGTCGTGCTCAAGCCCAGCGACACCACCCCCGCCAGCTCGACGCTGCTGGCCGAGATCGCCCAGGAGTTCCTGCCGCCGGGGGTCCTCAACGTCGTCTGCGGCGACCGCGACACCGGGCGCGCCCTGGTCGAGCACCCCACGCCCCAGATGGTGGCGATCACCGGCTCCGTGCGCGCCGGCATGGAGGTGGCCGGCTCGGCCGCCAGGGACCTGAAGCGGGTCCACCTCGAGCTCGGTGGCAAGGCCCCCGTGATCGTCTTCGACGACGCCGACCTCGAGGCCGCCGCCGAGGGCATCGCCGGCGCCGGCCTCTTCAACGCCGGGCAGGACTGCACGGCGGCCACCCGGGTGCTGGCAGCGCCCGGCATCCACGACGACTTCGTCGCGGCCCTTGCCGAGGCGGCGAAGGGGATGCCGACGGGTGACCCGCTGGCCGAGGGCACCTACTACGGCCCGCTCAACAACGCCAACCAGCTGGGCCACGTCTCCGGCATGGTGGACCGGCTCCCCGACCACGCCAGCGTCGAGACCGGTGGCACCCGCCAGGGCGAGCGTGGCTACTTCTACGAGCCGACCGTGCTCTCGGGCCTCCAGCAGGACGACGAGCAGATCCAGACCGAGATCTTCGGCCCGGTGATGACCGTGCAGAAGTTCACCGACGAGGCCGAGGCGCTGCGCTGGGCCAACGGCGTCCCCTACGGACTGGCCTCCAGCGTCTGGACCAAGGACCACGCCCGCGCGCTGCGGGTCTCCAAGCGCCTCGACTTCGGCGCGGTGTGGATCAACACCCACATCCCGTTCGTCTCCGAGATGCCCCACGGCGGGTTCAAGCACTCGGGCTACGGCAAGGACCTCTCCATGTACGGGCTCGAGGACTACACCCGGATCAAGCACGTCATGTCCTACATCGGTGAGTGAGATGCGGATCCTCCTGGTGGGGGCCGGTGGCGTCGGCGGCGCCTTCACCGCCATCGCCGCACGGCGCGACTTCTTCGAGGCCCTGGTCGTCGCCGACTACGACCTGGCGAAGGCGGAGAAGGCGGCAGCGACCGACGAGCGGTACGTCGCCGCGCAGGTCGACGCCTCCTCCCAGGACTCGGTCGAGGCGCTGTGCCGTGAGCACGGCGTCACCCACGTGATGAACGCAGTCGACCCGGTCTTCAACATGCCGGTCTTCAACGGCGCCTTCGCCGCGGGTGCCGACTACGTCGACATGGCGATGTCGCTGAGCAGGCCCCACCCGGACACGCCGTACGCCAAGTGCGGGGTGAAGCTCGGCGACGAGCAGTTCGCCGTCGCAGGGGAGTGGGAGCAGGCAGGCCGGCTGGCCCTGGTCGGCATGGGCGTGGAGCCCGGCCTGTCGGACGTCTTCGCCCGCTATGCCGCCGACCACCTGTTCTCCGACATCGACGAGCTCGGCACCCGCGACGGCGCCAACCTCGTGGTCCGCGACGACGACGGCAATGAGATCTTCGCGCCGTCGTTCTCGATGTGGACCACGATCGAGGAGTGCCTCAACCCGCCGGTCGTCTGGGAGCGGGCGAGTGCGGACGTGGACGGTGGCTGGTTCACCACGCCACCCTTCAGCGAGCCGGAGGTCTTCGACTTCCCCGAGGGCATCGGCCCGGTCGAGTGCGTCAACGTCGAGCACGAGGAGGTGCTCCTCATGCCGCGCTGGGTCGACTGCCAGCGGGTCACGTTCAAGTACGGCCTCGGTGACGAGTTCATCACCATCCTCAAGGTGCTCCACACCCTCGGTCTCGACCGCACCGACAAGGTGACGGTCAAGGGGGTCGAGGTCAGCCCGCGCGACGTGGTCGCTGCGGTGCTCCCCGACCCGGCCACCGTGGGACCGCGGATGACCGGCAAGACCTGCGCCGGGCTGTGGGTGACCGGCACCGGGACGGACGGTCGGCCCCGGTCGACCTACCTCTACCACGTGGTCGACAACGAGTGGTCGATGCAGGAGTACGGCCACCAGTGCGTGGTCTGGCAGACCGCCGTCAACCCGGTGGTCGCGCTCGAGCTGGTCGCGCGGGGCACGTGGGCAGGCGCCGGGGTCCTGGGGCCCGAGGCCTTCGACGCCCAGCCGTTCCTGGACCTGCTGACGGAGTACGGCAGCCCGTGGGGGATCAAGGAGATGCAAGCGTGAGTGGTCCCAGCCTGGAGCAGAAGCGACACCTCGTCACCGAGGTTCCCGGCCCCGAGT
Organism: uncultured Actinomycetota bacterium; assembly: GCA_963754025.1. Lineage (GTDB taxonomy): Bacteria > Actinomycetota > Actinomycetes > Propionibacteriales > Nocardioidaceae > Nocardioides. The sequence goes on from CAVWEC010000001.1 coordinate 309,198, forward strand.
CGCTGAGGCGGCTCGAGCGCAAGAAGCAGCACGTCGCCGACGGCGTCGGCACGATGTTGCCGGTCTTCGTCACCGAGGCCTCCGGCGGCATCCTCCGCGACGTCGACGGCAACCAGCTGATCGACCTCGGCTCCGGCATCGCCGTGACGACCGTCGGCAACAGCGCGCCGGCCGTCGTACGCCGGGTGCGCGAGCAGGTGGAGGCCTTCACCCACACCTGCTTCATGATCACGCCGTACGACGGCTACGTGGACGTGTGCGAGCAGCTGGCCGAGCTGACCCCCGGTGACCACGCGAAGAAGTCGGCGCTGTTCAACTCCGGCGCGGAGGCGGTCGAGAACGCGGTGAAGATCGCCCGCGTGGCGACCGGCCGCGACGCGGTGGCGGTCTTCGACCACGCCTACCACGGACGCACGAACCTCACGATGGCGATGACGGCCAAGAACATGCCCTACAAGCAGGGCTTCGGACCGTTCGCCGGTGAGGTCTACCGTGCGCCGATGTCCTATCCGCTGCGCGACGGGTTGAGTGGCGACGAGGCGGCGGCGCGCGCGATCGACCACCTCGACAAGCAGGTCGGCGCGGGCAACCTCGCGTGCCTGGTGATCGAGCCGATCCTGGGCGAGGGTGGATTCGTGGTCCCGGCGCCCGGCTTCCTGCCGGCGCTGGCGGAGTGGTGCCGGGCGCACGGCATCGTCTTCGTGGCCGACGAGATCCAGTCGGGCTTCTGTCGCACCGGCGACTGGTTCGCCTGCGACGACGAGGGGGTCGTGCCCGACCTGGTCACCACCGCCAAGGGCATCGCCGGAGGTCTGCCGCTGGCGGCGGTCACCGGTCGCGTCGAGCTGATGGACAGCGTCCACACCGGCGGGCTGGGCGGAACGTACGGCGGCAACCCGGTCGCCTGTGCCGCCGCTCTCGGTGCGATCGAGGAGATGCGCGGCCACGACCTCGCGGCACGGGCGCGGCAGGTCGGCGCAGTCATGCGGGAGCGTCTCGAGGCCCTCCGTGCCGACCACCCCGTCGTCGCCGACATCCGTGGTCGAGGCGCGATGATGGCGATCGAGCTGGTCGACCCCGCGACCGGTGCCCCCGACGCGGCGCGGGCCGGAGCGGTCAGCGCCGCGTGCCACCGGGCCGGCGTCGTGACCCTGACGTGCGGCACGTGGGGCAACGTCTTCCGGTTCCTCCCGCCGCTGTCGATCTCCGACGACCTGCTCCACGAGGCCTTCGACGTCGTCGTCGAGGCCTTCGCCACCACCGCCTGACCGTCGAGACCTCAGCGCCGGTGGCATCTCGGCCGTGGGGGGCTGGGAGGATGGGCCGGTGAGCAGGCGCGACGTGGTCATCCTCGGTTCGACGGGATCCATCGGGACCCAGGCGCTCGACCTCGTGAGGGCCAACCCCGACCGGTTCCGGGTCGTCGGGCTGTCGGCCGGAGGGTCCCAGGAGGAGCTGTTCGACGAGCAGGTCGCCGAGTTCGCGCCGGCGCGCTCCGGGCTGGGGGAGGAAGCCTCCGTCGAGGTCGCGTCGATGGCCTGCGACGTGGTGCTCAACGGCATCACCGGCGCGGTCGGCCTCCGCCCGACCCTGGCTGCCCTCGCCGCTGGGACGACGCTCGCGCTGGCCAACAAGGAGAGCCTGATCATCGGCGGACCCCTGGTCACCGGCGCCGCTGCGTCCGGCCAGATCGTGCCCGTCGACTCCGAGCACTCGGCAATCGCGCAGAGCCTGCGTGCCGGTCGGCTCGACGAGGTCCGCCGCCTCGTGCTCACCGCCAGCGGCGGCCCCTTCCGCGGCCGCACTCGCGCCGAGCTCGCCGAGGTGACGCCGGAGCAGGCGCTGGCCCACCCCAACTTCGCCATGGGCCGGGTCATCACCACCAACTCGGCGACCATGGTCAACAAGGGCCTCGAGGTGATCGAGGCCCACCTGCTCTTCGGCCTCCCCTTCGACGACATCGCCGTGGTGGTCCACCCGCAGCAGATCATCCACTCGATGGTGGAGTTCTCCGACGGAGCGACCGTGGCCCAGCTGGGAGTCCCGACGATGCTGGTGCCGATCGCGATGGGCCTGGCCTGGCCGGGGCGGGTGCCCGGCGCCGAGTCCCCGATCGACTGGTCGCAGACGGCCGACTGGCGCTTCGAGCCGCTCGACGACGAGGCGTTCCCCGCCGTCGAGCTGGCCCGGTCCGCCGGCCGGACCGGCAGCACGGCACCCGCCGTCTACAACGCGGCCAACGAGGTGTGTGTCGACGCCTTCCACGACGGCCGGCTCGCCTTCGTCGACATCGTGCCCACGGTCGCCAGCGTGCTGGGGGATCACGACGTACCCTCGGAGCAGGAGCTCACCGTCGACGCCGTGCTCGGGGCCGACGCCTGGGCCCGCACCGCTGCCGCCGCACGCCTCGAGGGACACATCGACCAGCCATGACCGCCGTCTACTACACGCTCGGCGTGCTGATCTTCGTCGTCGCGATCCTCGCGTCGATCGGCCTCCACGAGTTCGGCCACATGATCCCCGCCAAGAAGTTCGGCGGCAAGGTCACCCAGTGGTTCATCGGGTTCGGCCCGACCGTCTGGAGCAAGCAGATCGGGGAGACCGAGTACGGCATCAAGGCCATCCCCCTCGGTGGCTACGTGAAGATCGTCGGCATGCTCCCGCCCGGGGCCGAGGACCTCGACGAGGACCGTGAGCACCCCGTCCACGACGAGAACGGCGAGCGGGTCCTGAGGGTGCGGAAGTCCAACACCGGCCTCTTCACCCAGCTGATCTCCGACGCGCGCGCCGCCGAGTGGGAGCACGTCAGGCCGGGCGACGAGGACCGGCTCTTCTACAAGCTCGCGTGGTGGAAGAAGGTCATCGTGATGGCCGGCGGGCCCACCGTGAACCTGGCGATCGCCTTCGTGCTGTTCCTGCTCGTCTTCTCCACCTTCGGGATGCGCACCCTGGAGCCGCGCGAGGGCGCACCCGTGATCGACACCGTCTCCCAGTGCGTGGTCCCGTACGCCGAGGAGGGGCGCGAGTGCACCGCCGACGACCCGGTGGCGCCGGCCTACGAGGCTGGGCTCCGTCCCGGTGACCGTGTCGTCGGGTTCAACGGGACCGGGGTGACGAGCTGGGACCAGCTGCGCACCCTGGTGCGCGGCAACAGCGACGGCACGGCGACGATCGACTACGAGCGCGACGGCGAGACGCTCACCGGCACCACCTCGACCACGGTCCAGGCCCGACCCGGCTCGGTGGGCGACGAGACCCTCACCCAGGTCGGCTTCCTGGGGGTCACCCCGACCACCCTGGTCGTGGTCGAGCGCGGCGGCCCGGTGTTCACCCTGGTGCAGATGGGCACCATGACCGTCGACAGCGTGCAGGCGATCGCGACGCTGCCGGTCAAGGTCTGGGACGTCGGCCAGGCCATCGTCGGACTGGAGGAGCGTGACCGCAACGGACCGGTGAGCATCGTCGGGGGCGGCCGGTTCGCCGGCGAGACCGTCTCCGCCGAGGGGTTCCCCGTCGCCGAGAAGACGGTCTTCCTGCTGTCGCTCATCGCCGGGTTCAACCTCTTCATCGGGCTCTTCAACTTCATCCCGCTGCTCCCGCTCGACGGGGGGCACATCGCCGGCGCACTCTACGAGGCCGTGCGGCGGGGCTTCGCCCGGCTCCGCGGGCGGCCGGACCCCGGCTACGTCGACGTCGCCAAGCTGTTGCCGGTCGCCTACGTGATGGCCTCGGTGCTGCTGGTCTTCGGTGTGGTGCTGATCGTCGGTGACCTCGTCGTCCCGATCTCGTTGACCTGACCGGCGATCCCTAGACTGGCCGCATGACCGAGATCAACCTGGGCATGCCCGAGGCGCCCCCGCCCGTCCTCGCCCCCCGCCGCCGGACGCGCCAGATCAAGGTCGGTTCGGTCGGGGTCGGCAGCGAGAGCCCGATCTCGGTGCAGTCGATGACCACGACGCTCACCTCCGACATCAACTCCACGCTCCAGCAGATCGCCGAGCTCACCGCCTCCGGCTGCGACATCGTCCGCGTGGCGTGCCCGAGCCAGGACGACGCCGACGCGCTGCCGGCCATCGCCCAGAAGTCGCAGATCCCGGTCATCGCCGACATCCACTTCCAGCCCAAGTACGTGTTCGCCGCGATCGACGCCGGCTGCGCCGCCGTACGCGTCAATCCCGGCAACATCCGCAAGTTCGACGACCAGGTCAAGGAGATCGCGCAGGCCGCCTCCGACGCGGGCACGTCGATCCGGATCGGCGTCAACGCCGGCAGCCTCGACAAGCGGCTGCTCGAGAAGTACGGCAAGGCGACGCCTGAGGCGCTCGTCGAGTCGGCGGTGTGGGAGGCGAGCCTGTTCGAGGAGCACGGCTTCCGGGACTTCAAGATCTCGGTCAAGCACAACGACCCGGTCGTCATGGTGCGGGCCTACGAGCTGCTGGCCGAGGCCGGTGACTGGCCGCTCCACCTCGGCGTGACCGAGGCCGGGCCCGCCTTCCAGGGCACCATCAAGTCCTCCGTCGCCTTCGGCCACCTGCTCGGCCAGGGCATCGGCGACACGATCCGGGTCTCGCTCTCCGCGCCGCCGGTCGAGGAGGTCAAGGTCGGGATCCAGATCCTCGAGAGCCTCAACCTCAAGCCGCGCCGCCTCGAGATCGTGTCGTGCCCCTCCTGCGGCCGCGCCCAGGTCGACGTCTACAAGCTCGCCGACGAGGTGACCGCCGGTCTCGACGGGCTCGAGGTGCCGCTGCGGGTCGCCGTCATGGGTTGTGTGGTGAACGGACCGGGTGAGGCCCGCGAGGCCGACCTCGGCGTCGCCTCCGGCAACGGCAAGGGCCAGATCTTCGTCAAGGGCGAGGTCATCAAGACCGTGCCCGAGAGCCTCATCGTGGAGACCCTCATCGAGGAGGCGATGCGCATCGCCGAGGGCATGGAGCCCGTCGAGGGTGGTCAGGCGAGCGTCTCCGTCTCCTCCTGACCCGTCAGCGGTAGTCGGACACGTCGACGTCGGCGTGGTCGAACCCGTGCTCGGCGATCAGTCGCCAGCAGTCGGGTTGCGAGCCGTCGACGTCCGTGACGCCGTACAGCGTCGCGAGGTCGTGCGACGAGAGGGTGGTGCCACGGTGCCGGCCGTGGCGGTGGTCGCCGGCGAGGGCGGCGACCCCGCGTCCGACGTACGCCGGTGACTCGCTGATCGCGAACCCCGGCACCCGCTCCAGGGCGTCACGCCAGTTGTCCTCTGCCACCCCGAAGTTCTCCAGCATCGCCTCGGAGCGGATCCAGCCGGGCGTGACCGCGAGCGGGGTGACCGGGTGGTCGGCCAGCTCGTGGGTGAGCGCCAGAACTATGCGGGAGACGTTGGCCTTGACCAGGTCGTAGTAGAGGCCCACGCCCTGCCGGAACCCGACGTTGGCCTCCGCAGTGCCGTCGGTCATCTCGACGAGCAAGCCCGGCGACTCGGGTCGGGCGCTGCGGAGGAGCAGGGGAAGAGCGTGGTGGGCGGTGACCAGGTGGGTGTCGACGCCCATCCGCAGCATCCGCCGACCGCCCTCGAGGTCGTGCTCCCACAGGGGCTTGTCGAACTCGGCGTACCTGTCGCCGCCGAAGATGTCGTTGACCAGGACGTCGAGCCGCCCGTGCTCCTCGTCGATGCGGGCGACCAGGGCCTCGACCTCCGTGGCGTCCTCGTGGTCGACGACCAGCGCGGTGCCGGTGCCACCGGTCGCCTCGATGAGCTCGCCCGTCTCCTCGATCGTCTCCGGGCGCCCGATCTCGGACAGCGCCGTGCGGCTGGTCCGCCCGGTGGCGTAGACGTGGGCGCCCGCGCGCGCCAGCTCCACCGCGATCGCCCGACCGCAGCCCCGCGTGGCCCCGGCCACCAGGGCGACCTTCCCCGTCAGCGTCCCCGTCTCACCCATGCCCCCACCCAAGCACCGACGACCGACAGCCGGCCATGGCCGCTGCGCGCGTCCCCGACAGGTCGTAGGCTCCGGCTGTGCTGTCCACCCGCCACGGGATCAGGGTGCTGGGCTCGCCGGACCTCGGGGCCTTCGGTGACCTGGTGGCCGAGGACCCGGTCGTCAACGTGTTCGCGGCCCACCGCGCCCGCGTGACCAACCTCGAGCCGCGGTGGCTCGGCGGTGAGGTGTGGGGGCGGTTCGCCGACGGCCGGCTCACGGCGGCCTGTCACGTCGCCGCCAACCTGGTGCCGGTCCAGGCAGGCGAGGACGACGCGCGCGTATTCGCCGAGCGGGCGCTGACGCGATCGCGCACCGTGTCGACGATCCTGGGCCCGGAGGCTCCGGTGCGCGCCTTCTGGGAGGTCGTGGCCGACTCGTGGGGCACGCCGCGCGACCAGCGGTGGGAGCAGCCCCACCTCGAGATCGACCGCGACCCGCGGATCGAGGCCGACCCCCTCGTGCGTCGCACGGCGCTCGCCGACGTCGACGCGCTCTACCCGGCGTGCGTCGCCATGTACACCGAGGAGGTCGGGGTCAGCCCGGAGGTCTTCGGCGGTTCCGACTTCTACCGCACCCGGGTCAAGAACCTCGTCTCGCGCGGCTGGTCCTTCGCACGCATCGACGACGGCCGGGTGGTGTTCAAGGCGGAGGTCGCCTCGCTGAGCCCTTCCGCCGCCCAGGTGCAGGGCGTGTGGGTCGACCCCGAGCTGCGGGGGAGCGGACTGGGCGCCTCCGGCATGGCCGCCGTGGTGAAGGCCGTGCGCCGCGAGCTCGCGCCGGTGGTGTCGCTCTACGTCAACGACTACAACGTGGCCGCCCGCCGGGCCTACGACAGGGTCGGGTTCCGGCAGACGGCCACGTTCGCGACCGTGATGTTCTAGGGGCTGCTGGGCGCCACGTCGGTGGCGCGCTCGCACTGGTCGAGGTCGCAGCGCACGGTGGCCCCGTTGCGGCGGCTGTTGGCCTCCAGCAGCACGGTGTCGGCGTCCTCCCACTGCAGCTGGCCGAACCACCGCGAGGTGTAGGACACCGACCTCGTGCCGTCGACCGCCCGCTGGTGCACGGCGCCCGGCCCGACGCCGTCGGTGAGGATGTGCATGGTGAGCATGCGCTCGCCGTCGGGTGAGAAGGCGGCGACCTTCTGCCGGCAGGAGCTCCACAGCGGCTCGTCGGGAGCACTCAGGGCCGACACCTCGGTGCAGCCGCCGTCATAGGGGCTGGCGGTGTAGGTCGCCAGCCGATCGGCTGCGATGTCGGCGTGGTAGCCGGACTTCTCCGCCAGCAGGGTCCTGCCGCCGCCGACGAAGTCCCAGGACATCGTCCGCTCGCCGTTCCACGAGCTGATCACGGCGGTGCCTGCCGCCGCGTCGAGGACGTAGCCGTCGCCACCGAAGCGAGCACTCGCGAGGGGTGCGCCGTCGGACGCGTCGTACGCCGTGATCGTGGCCCGCCGGCGGTTGTCGTTGCGAAGGAGGTGCTCGCCGTCGGAGGAGAGGTCGACCCCCAGCGCCTCCTTGCCGGTCAGGAGCACCCACTGCTCGCTGGTCACCGACACCAGCTTGATCCGGTAGGTCCCCCGTCGCGACCTCGTCGAGACGACGTAGTCGTCCCCGGACTCGCCCAGGAGGCTGATGATGTTCCGCACCTCGATGCGGCGTCCGCCGTCGACCACGACGTTCCCCTCCAGGTGGGGGACCCGGATGTCGTCCCCGCGCTCCAGGGTGCCGGGCCGGCTGAGGTCGACGGTCGTGGCCGCTGCGGCGGACACGAGCGGGACGGTCGACGGGGCGGGTGCGGTCGGCGCCAGCAGCCCGAGTCCTGCGACGGCGGCAGCCAGGGTGGTCAGCAAGGTGCTCATCGGTGTCTCCCCCGAGTCACTGGACCGGGCACGTCCCGGTCTCGATCTGTAGACGCCGGTTCTCGGCACTTGGTTGCGCGCAACTGGTTGGAGACGGGGTGAGGGGGACCAGTAGCCTTCGCCGCATGATCCTGCGGATGTCCAGCCTCTTCGTGCGCACGCTCCGGGACGACCCGAACGACGCCGAGGTGCCGAGCCACCGCCTGCTCGTGCGGGCCGGCTACATCCGACGGGCCGCACCGGGCATCTACACCTGGCTGCCGCTCGGGCTCCGGGTGCTGCGCAACATCGAGGCAGTCATCCGCGAGGAGATGGACGCGATCGGCGCTCAGGAGCTGTCGTTCCCGGCGCTGCTGCCCAAGGAGCCCTACGAGGCCAGCGGTCGCTGGACGGAGTACGGAGACAACATCTTCCGGCTCCAGGACCGCAAGGGAGCCGACTACCTGCTCGGGCCCACCCACGAGGAGATGTTCACCCTGGTGGTGAAGGACCTCTACTCCTCCTACAAGGACCTGCCGCTCTCGATCTACCAGATCCAGACCAAGTACCGCGACGAGGCACGGCCCCGCGCGGGGCTGCTGCGCGGCCGGGAGTTCGTGATGAAGGACTCCTACTCCTTCGACGTCGACGACGCCGGCCTCGAGCGCTCCTACCAGGCCCACCGCGACGCCTACATCCGGATCTTCGACCGGCTCGGCTTCGAGTACGTCATCGTCTCGGCGCACTCCGGCGCGATGGGTGGGTCGAAGTCAGAGGAGTTCCTCGCGCGTGCCGACGTCGGCGAGGACACCTACGTGCGCTGCTCCACCTGCGACTACGCCGCCAACGTCGAGGCCGTGCAGGTGCCCGCTCCCGCCGCCCAGGCCTACGACGACGTCCCGGCCGCCCACGCCGAGCGGACGCCCGACACCCCCACCATCCAGACCCTGGTCGACCACCTGAACCACGCGTTCCCCCGCGAGGACCGGGCCTGGTCGGCCTCGGACACCCTCAAGAACGTCCTGATGATGCTGCAGCACCCGGACGGCAGCCGTGAGCCGCTCGCGATCGGCGTCCCCGGTGACCGTGAGGTCGACCAGAAGCGGCTGGAGGCCGCGGTGCACCCCGCGGAGTTCGAGCCGTTCGGCGAGAAGGACTTCGCGGCGTACCCGATGCTGGCCAAGGGCTACATCGGCCCCGGCGCGCTGGGGGAGAAGTCGTCCTCGCAGATCCGCTACCTCGTCGACCCGCGAGTCGTCGAGGGCACTCGCTGGGTGACCGGCGCGGACATCGACGGCTCCCACGTGATCGACCTGGTGCCCGGGCGCGACTTCACCGCCGACGGCACGATCGAGGCGGCCGAGGTCCGGGCGGGGGACACCTGCCCCCGCGGTGACGGCGTGCTGGAGACGGCTCGCGGCATCGAGATGGGTCACATCTTCCAGCTGGGCCGCAAGTTCGCCGAGGCGCTGGACCTGCGGGTGCTCGACGAGAACGGCAAGCTCGTGACGGTCACGATGGGCTCCTACGGCATCGGCCCGTCCCGGGCGGTGGCCGCGATCGCCGAGAACACGCTCGACGAGATCGGCCTGTGCTGGCCGCGCGAGGTCGCCCCGGCCGACGTCCACATCGTGGCCGCGGGCAAGGACGGCGAGATCTTCGAGGCGGCCGCCCGGATCGCCGGGGAGCTGTCCGCGCGCGGGGTCGACGTGCTCTACGACGACCGGACCGGCAAGGTCAGCCCCGGCGTGAAGTTCAAGGACGCCGAACTGATCGGCGTGCCCACGATCCTCACCGTCGGCCGAGGGCTCGCCGACGGCACCGTCGAGGTCCGCGACCGGGCCACGGGGGAGCGGACCGAGGTGGCCGTCGGCGAGGCCGTCGACCGGATCACGGAGACCGTGCGTGGCTGACGCCCCGGTCGAGGCGGTCCTCTTCGACTGGGGTGGGACGCTGACGCGCTGGCACGACGTCGACTTCCACGCGGAGTCCTTCGCGCTGGCCAGGGCCGTGGTCGACAGCCACCACGGCCACGACGAGGTCTCCGCCCGCCTCCTGGCCGCCGGGGACGTGGTGTGGAGCCGCAGCCGTGACCACCAGCAGAGCGCGACGATCGCCGACCTGTTCGACGAGGCAGGCCTCGCTCACGACCCCGAGCTGCTGAACGCCTACTACGCGTTCTGGGAGCCCCACACCACGACGGACCCCGAGGTCCGGCCGATGTGGGAGGCGCTGCAGGCCATGGGCCTCAAGGTGGGCGTCCTCTCCAACACGGTCTGGCCGCGGGCCTGGCACCGCGGCTTCTTCGAGCGTGACGGGGTCCTCGACCTGGTCGACGGCGACGTCTACACGAGCGAGGTGCCGTGGACGAAGCCCTCGCCCGACGCCTTTCGGGCAGCCGCCAGGGCGGTGGGCATCGACGACCCGTCGAGGTGCGTCTATGTCGGTGACCGGCTCTTCGACGACATCTGGGGCGCCACCAACGCCGGCATGCGTGCCGTCCACGTCCCCCACAGCACGATCCCCGCCAACCAGGTCGGGCACACCGAGGGCACGCCGGACGCCGTGGTCGAACGGCTCTCGCAGATCCCGGACGTCGTCCGGCACTGGCTCTGACACACCCCACCCCGGCTGGTGGGGAAGGGGACACCTGAGGCACCCTTCTGCCATGCAGTCGAGCTTCCGGTCCTCGTCGTCCACGAGGGCAGCAGCCGTCGCCCTGGCCGCCACGGCGCTCGTGTTCTCGGGTCTGCAGACCCCGGCAGGAGCCGCCGTCGTCGCGGGCACCGACCCGTGCTTCGACCCCGCGGCCCACGGCCTGGCCCCGGCGTCGGCTGCTGCCCGCGGGCGCGAGGGTGACGACCACCGACAGGTCACGGTGGGTGACCAGCAGCGCATCGAGGCGCGTACCGAGCGGCTGCTCGCCGAGCAGCGGGACGGCGGCCTCCAGAAGAAGATCCGGGTCCCGGTGCGGGTCCACGTGATGGCCGCCCGGGACGGCACCGGCAACGTGTCGAAACGGGTGATCGAGCGCCAGGTCGCGGCCATGAACGAGCAGTTCGCCGGCACCGAGTCCGACGTGGCGGCCCGGACCAAGGTCAGGTTCGTGCTCAAGGGCGTCGACCGCTTCTCGAACACCCGGTGGCACCGGGACTGGGAGACCAAGAAGTACCGGAAGGCGACCCGAATCGGTGGCTCGAAGACCCTCAACATCTGGCTGGTCGGGTTCGACTACCTCGGGATCGCGACCTTCCCCTGGGACTACACCAGACGACCCGGCGTCGACGGCATCCGGGTCGACTTCCGCTCCCTGCCGGGCGGCTCGCAAGACAACTACGACGAGGGCAAGACGGCCACCCACGAGGTCGGCCACTGGCTCGGCCTCTTCCACACCTTCCAGGGCGGGTGCTCGGACAGCAACGACGAGGTCCATGACACCCCGGCGCAGCTCGACTCCACCTCGGGCTGCCCCCGGACAGCACCGACACCTGTGCCGCGCGGCCCGGGGTCGATCCGATCCACAACTACATGGACTACTCCTACGACTCCTGCATGGACCAGTTCACCCCGGGCCAGAAGAAGCGGATGCGGCAGATGTGGCGGGCCTACCGCCGCTGAGGCGTCGCGGCGCTGCTCCCGCGGCCGGACGGCCCACCGGTCCAGACCGGACCAGACCGGGGCAGGGCTCCGCAGAGCCCGTCGAGGCCCGTGCGTCGCCCTCCCGCGGCGGAGCTCACGCTGCAGCCGCCCGCTGGCGGCTGCACAAACCTGCAATGCGAAAAGGTGAGGAAGCGTGGCCCTCGCGTTGAGCGGTGTCGAAGTGCAGGATTGTGCACGAGGCACCGGCCGCGGGACCCCACTCCTGCGGCGAGCGGCCCGGCCGGCTCGGGTTCGGCCCTCAACGGTCCGCGTGCTCGCCTGTACCGGGGAAGATCTCGGGCCTTCCCCGGAAGGCGAGCGCGCGGACCGCTGCGCTGGTCAGGGCGGTGACAGCCAGCCGCCGGTCCTCGCCACTGGTCTGCTCGACGACCCAGGCGTAGGTGGCCTCCGTGGCCCGCTCGACCTCGAGGGCCGCCGCGGTCACGTCGGAGGCGGAACCCAGCGGCTCGGGCAGGACGTAGGCGGGCTCGGCCGCTGCCGGGTCGGCGCCGTGGTCGCGCAGCCGGGCGGAGAGCACGTCGCGTCGCCCTCGGTGCTCTGAGTAGGCCGACGAGACCTCCGCGAAGAGGCCGGGGCTGGCCGTCACCGAGGTCGCCGCCCCGAGGGCGCCGTAGACGTAGGTCGCTGCGTGCTCCGCCGCGAGCGCGTGCTGGAGTGCGTCGACCGGGCTCACGTGAGCGGCTCCGACGCGAGCTGCTGCGCCACGGCGGCCGACATGCTGGCCAACCGCGCCGCCAGCGGGCCGCTCTCAGCAGCCACCGCCGCCTCGGCGAGCCGCCGTTGCAGGCGCTTCTCGGCGGCCCGGACCCGACGGAGCGCCGCCCCGTCGTCACCCCGGACCTGCACCCGGCCGGGGTCGTCGCCACCGGGCAGCTCCTCCAGGTGTGCACGGTGGGTGCGGGCGAGCCCGCGCAGCCGCCGGGCGAGCTGTCGCCGGCCGCGGCCGGCAGCCGTGACGACTGCCAGCGTGCTGCTGATGTCGTCGGCGACGCGGCCGGCGAGCCGCTGGTCGACGTCGTCGTCGTCGGCGGTCGAGGTGGCCGACGAGGTGGGGGGCGGGGTGGTGGGTGGAGTCTCCGGACCGCTCGCCCCCGGCTCGCCGGTCCCGGCGACGAGGTCGCAGGCCGAGCCGCCCAGGACCACCGATCCGGTCGCGACGCCGACCGCGAGGACGCGGCGGCGGGTGGTCCGCGGAGGTCGGGAGGCGAGCACGGCCAGACCCTATCCCCGGCCCGCACGAGGTCACGGGGGAGCCGGTAGGGTGACATCTCCAACTGCACAAGGAGGTCGACCCCGTGACTGCCAGGCACGACGCCACCCGGGACCGCATCGAGGCGGAGCTGATCGACCCCTTGGGAGTCCTCGGGCTCGACGTCGAGGCCGTGGAGATCACCCCCGCCGGCAAGCGCCGCATTCTGCGCGTGGCCGTCGACAAGGACGGCGGGGTCACCCTCGACGACGTCGCCGACGCCACGCGTGAGGTCTCCCGCGTGCTCGACGACTCCGACGTGATGGGTGAGATGCCCTACACGCTCGAGGTCACCTCACGCGGGGTCGACCGCCCCCTCACGCTGCCGCGCCACTGGCGGCGCAACACCGATCGGCTGGTCAAGGTCACCACCACGGGCGGCGAGTCGCTGACCGGCCGCATCCTGGAGTGCGACGACGAGGCGGCCCACCTCGACGTGAGCGGCCAGCGCCGCAGCCTGGGCTACGCCGAGGTCGAGAAGGCGCTCGTGCAGATCGAGTTCAACCGCCCCGGCGACCGTTCCCCCCACCAGGAGCCCTGGACATGGACATCGACCTCAACATCCTGCGATCGCTCGAGCGCGAGAAGGAGATCTCCTTCGAGGTGCTCGTCGAGGCGATCGAGCAGGCCCTGCTCACGGCCTACCACAAGACCCCCGGCTCGGTGGAGCAGTCACGCGTCGAGCTCGACCGGAAGACCGGCCACGTCACGGTCTTCGCCGCCGAGCTCGACGACGAGGGCAACCAGGTCGGCGAATACGACGACACGCCTGCCGGCTTCGGCCGGATCGCCGCCACGACGGCGAAGCAGATCATGCTCCAGCGGCTGCGTGACGCCGAGGACGACATCCGGTTCGGTGAGTTCTCCGGCAAGGAGGGCGACATCATCTCGGGCGTCATCCAGCAGGGTCGCAACCCCGACGACGTCATGGTCGATCTCGGCAAGCTCGAGGCCCTGCTGCCCACGGGTGAGCGCGTGCCGGACGAGTCCTACGCCCACGGCACCCGCATCAAGTGCATCGTCGTCTCGGTGCGCAAGGGCATGCGGGGACCCAGATCACGCTGTCGCGCACCCACCCGAACCTGGTGAAGAAGCTCTTCGCCCTCGAGGTACCCGAGATCGCCGACGGGTCCGTCGAGATCACCGCCATCGCCCGAGAGGCCGGCCACCGCACCAAGATCGCGGTGAGGTCGACGGTCCCCGGCGTCAACGCGAAGGGCGCCTGCATCGGTCCGATGGGCCAGCGGGTGCGCAACGTGATGTCGGAGCTCCACGGCGAGAAGATCGACATCGTCGACTGGTCCGAGGACCCGGCCGAGATGGTCGCCGCACGCGCTCTCGCCGGCACGCGTGACCTCCGTGCAGGTCATCTCCGAGGCCGAGCGCTCGGCGCGCGTCGTCGTCCCCGACTTCCAGCTGTCCCTGGCGATCGGCAAGGAGGGCCAGAACGCCCGCCTCGCTGCCCGCCTGACCGGGTGGCGCATCGACATCCGCTCCGACGAGGAGGAAGCCCCGGCCTGACCCGCGACCCGAGCGCCACGGCTCCGGCTCCGGGAGGTCAGTTCGAGATCCTGAGCCCGGACCGGCTAAGGTTGTCGGTGGTGATCACCCCGTCGTCCACGCCTGTGAAGACACCCGTCCGCACGTGCGTGGGGTGCCGGGAGCGAACCACCAAGCGCGAGTCGTTGCGTGTCGTGGCGGGCACGGACGACGAAGGCCACCCGGCCGTCGTCCCCGATCCCACCGGCACCGCACCCGGCCGCGGGCGCACCTGCACCCCACGACCGCGTGCTACGACCTCGCGGTGCGTAGGCGGGCATTCACCCGGGCACTCCGGGCCGAGGGCCTCGCCCCCGCACCGGTGGGGGAGTACGTCGCCTCCGCCGAGGCGCACACGCAACCACCAGCACAGCAGTGACCGACCGACACAGAACTGGAGCAACAGCTCATGAGCACTCGATGAGTACCTCGCGATGAGCCCGCTGTTCGCAGCACACCCACCAACGGTCTGAGAGTCACCCCGGAATCGGGTCTCAGGCCAGAAGGAGAAACGTGGCCAAGACCCGAGTCCACGAACTCGCCAAGGAGTTCGGAGTCGAGAGCAAGTTCGTTCTCGAGAAGTTCAAGGAGATGGGTGAGTTCGTCAAGTCGGCGAGCTCGACCGTCGAGCTCCCCGCGGAGATGCGTTTCCGCAAGGAGTACGGCGCGACGCTGAAGGCAGCCCCGGCCGCCGACACGGCTGCGCCTGCTGACGCCGCCCCCGCGCCGACGAAGGCGGCCCCCAAGCCCGCGCCCCGGAAGCCTGCTGCGCCGGCTCCTGCGGAGCCTGCCCCGGCAGCCGAGGAGCAGCCCGCTGCGGCTGCTGCTCCGGCGGCCCCCAAGCCGGCGGCGCCGAAGCCCCCGGCCAAGAAGTCGGCCCCCGCTGCGGAGTCGACCGAGACGCCGACCGATGCGCCGACCGACACGCCGACCGACACTGGCTCGGCCGACACCAAGCCCTCCGGCCCCGCCGGCGGCGCCACCCCCGGTCCCAAGCCGGCCCCGCGCCCCGTGGGCCGACCCGGTACGCCGCGTCCGGGCAACAACCCCTTCGCGTCCTCCCAGGGCATGGGCCGTCGGCCCGCCCCCGCGCCGCGTGAGGGTTCGCAGGACGACAACCGTCCGCCGCGCCCGCCCGCCGGTGGCGGCGGCGGTGCCGGCATGCCGCGCCCCAACCCGGCGATGATGCCCAAGTCCCCGGCCGCCTTCGGCTCGGGCCCCGGCGGTCGTCCCGCTCCCGGCGGCGGACGCGGTGCTCCCGGCGGTGGCCGTGGCGGTGCGCCCGGTCGTGGCCGTGGCGGCGCCCCCGCGGGCGCTGGTGCTCCCGGTGGTGGCGGTGCTCCCGGCGGCGGTCGCCCCGGTGGCTTCCGCGGCCGTCCCGGCGGCCGTGGCCAGACCCAGGGCGCCTTCGGTCGCCCGGGTGGTCCGTCGCGCCGTGGTCGCAAGTCGAAGCGGGCGCGTCGTCAGGAGTTCGAGGCCATGGAGGCCCCGACGATCGGCGGCGTGCGCGTCCGCAAGGGCAACGGCGAGACGGTGCGTCTGGCTCGCGGCTCCTCGCTGACCGACTTCGCGGAGAAGATCAACGTCGACGCGGCTGCCCTGGTGCAGATGCTGTTCTCCCTCGGCGAGATGGTGACGGCCACCCAGTCCGTGGGTGACGAGACGTTCGAGCTGCTCGGTGACGAGCTCAACTACGTCGTCAGCGTCGTCTCGCCCGAGGACGAGGACCGCGAGCTGCTCGAGTCCTTCGACATCGAGTTCGGGTCCGACGAGGGCGACGAGGAGGACCTCGCCGTGCGGCCGCCGGTCGTCACGGTCATGGGTCACGTCGACCACGGAAAGACCAAGCTCCTCGACGCGCTGCGCAACGCCAACGTCGTCGACAAGGAGGCCGGTGGCATCACCCAGCACATCGGTGCCTACCAGGTCATGACCGAGGTCGACGGCAACGACCGTCGCATCACCTTCATCGACACCCCGGGTCACGAGGCCTTCACCTCGATGCGAGCCCGTGGTGCGCAGGCGACCGACATCGCGATCCTCGTGGTGGCGGCCGACGACGGCGTGATGCCGCAGACCGTCGAGGCGCTCAACCACGCCAAGGCGGCCGGTGTGCCGATCGTGGTCGCGGTCAACAAGGTCGACAAGCCCGACGCCGACCCGACCAAGGTCCGCGGCCAGCTCACCGAGTACGGCCTGATCCCCGAGGAGTACGGCGGCGACGCGATGTTCGTCGACGTCTCGGCCAAGGCCGGCACCAACCTCGAGGGGCTCCTCGAGGCGGTCGTGCTGACGGCCGACGCCTCGCTCGACCTGCGGGCCAACCCCGAGCAGGACGCGCAGGGTCTGGTCATCGAGGCGCACCTGGACCGCGGCCGTGGCCCGGTGGCCACGATCCTGGTCCAGCGCGGCACGCTCAAGGTGGGCGACTCGATCGTCGCCGGTCCGGCCCACGGCCGGGTCCGCGCGATGCTCGACGAGCACGGCGAGAACATCGAGGAGGCCGACCCGTCGCGGCCGGCCATGGTCCTGGGTCTGAACGCCGCCCCCGGCGCGGGTCAGAACTTCCTCGTGGTCGAGGACGACCGGATGGCACGCCAGATCGCCGAGAAGCGCGAGGCGCGCGAGCGTGCGGCCATGCAGGCCAAGCGTCGCGTCCGCCGTACGCTCGAGGACTTCATGGCCTCCATGGAGAAGGGCGAGAGCCAGGAGCTCAACCTGATCCTCAAGGGCGACGTGTCCGGCTCGGTCGAGGCACTCGAGGACGCGCTCTCGCAGATCGACGTCGGCGAGGAGGTCAGCCTCCGGGTCATCGACCGCGGTGTCGGTGCGATCACCGAGACCAACGTCGACCTCGCCGCCGCCTCCGACGCCATCATCATCGGCTTCAACGTCCGCCCCCAGGGCAAGGCGACCGAGATGGCCGACAAGGAGGGCGTGGAGATGCGGTACTACACCGTCATCTACCAGGCGATCGACGAGATCGAGGCCGCGCTCAAGGGCATGCTCAAGCCGGAGTACGAGGAGGTCTCGCTCGGCCAGGCCGAGATCCGCGAGATCTTCCGCTCCAGCCGGGCCGGCAACATCGCGGGCTGCATGGTCACCAGCGGTGTCATCCGCCGCAACGCCAAGGTCCGCCTGCTCCGCGACGGTGCGGTGGTCCAGGACAACCTGGACCTCGCCTCGCTGCGACGCGAGAAGGACGACGCGTCCGAGGTCCGTGAGGGCTTCGAGTGCGGTCTGGTGCTCCGGAACTTCCAGGACATCAAGATCGACGACGTCGTCGAGGCCTTCGAGATGCGCGAGATCCCGCGCGCCTGACGCCCCACCGAGTGCAGGTTTCCCCGGTCAGCCGGGGAAACCTGCACTTGTCAGGCGTTGCAACCCCTGACAAGTGCATGAATCCCCGGCCAGCCGGGGAAACCGACACCCCGCCGGAGAGACCATGAGCAGCACCAACCCACGCGTCCGCAAGATCGCCGACCGGATCCAGGTGATCGTCGCCGAGATGCTCGAGCGTCGTGTCAAGGACCCGCGACTGGGCTTCGTGACCGTCACCGACGTGCGGGTCACCGGCGACGCCCAGCAGGCCACGGTGTTCTACACCGTCCTCGGTGAGGGCGACGACCTCGACAGCACCGCGGCCGCGCTGGAGTCGGCCAAGGGGCTGCTGCGCTCCGAGGTGGCCAAGCAGCTCGGCATGCGCCACGCGCCGTCGCTGGCCTTCGTCCACGACGCCCTGCCCGAGAACGCCCGTCACCTCGACGAGGTCCTGGCCCGCGCGAAGGCGCTCGACGAGGAGGCCGCCGCTCGACGCGGCTCGGCCTACGCCGGTGAGGTGGACCCCTACAAGAAGCCCCGTCCGGCGGAGGAGCTCGACGAGGACGAGTCGGGCGAGTGACCCCCTCACCCGGACTGGTCGTCGTCGACAAGCCCGGTGGCCTCACCTCCCACCAGGTGGTGGGTCGGGTCCGACGGCTCGCGGGCACCCGCAAGGTCGGGCACGCGGGCACGCTCGACCCGATGGCCACCGGGGTGCTCGTGCTGGGCGTCGACCGGGCCACGCGGTTGCTCGGCCACCTGATGCTCACCGAGAAGCGGTACGACGCCACGGTCCGCCTGGGCGTCACCACCACGACCGACGACGCGGAGGGCGAGGTCGTCGCCCGGGTGCCGGTCGAGGACCTGGACGAGGCGATGGTCCGCGAGGCGTTCGCGGCCCAGGTCGGCGACCTCCAGCAGGTCCCGAGCGCCGTCTCGGCCGTCAAGGTCGACGGGAAGCGTGCCTACCAGCGCGTGCGCGACGGCGAGGAGGTGACGCTGAAGGCGCGCACGGTCACCGTGCACGAGCTCGAGGTCACCGCCCTGCGCGGCGCCGAGGTCGACATCTCCGTCCGCTGCTCCAGCGGCACCTACATCCGGGCGATCGCCCGCGACGTCGGCAAGGCGCTGGGGGTCGGCGGGCACCTCACCGCACTCCGGCGCACGGCGGTCGGTCCCTTCGACCTCGACGCCGCCCGCACCCTCGACCAGCTCGAGGAGCACTACGAGCAGACTCCGATCTCCGACGCGGCCCGCGCCGCCTTCCCGTCCGTCGAGCTCGACGACCGGCAGGCCACCGACGTCCGGTTCGGCCGGCGTCTCGAGGTCGAGCCCCCGACCTCCGGCCCCGTCGCCGTGTTCGCCCCCGACGGCACGTTCCTCGCCCTCTACGAAGGCTCCGACCACGGCGCCCGCCCCGTCGCCGTCTTCGTCGACGCCACCGGTCAGTAGGGTTCCCCCGTGCAGGTCTGGCGAACCCTGGCGGAGATCCCCGACGACCGAGGCCGCAGCGTCGTGGTCATCGGCAACTTCGACGGTGTCCACCGCGGTCACCGTACGGTCATCGACCGGGCCCGGGCGCTCGCCAACCGCGACGGGCTCGAGGTCGTCGCGGTGACCTTCGACCCCCACCCGATGGCCGTGCTGCGCCCCGAGCACGCGCCGTCGGCACTGACGACGCTCCCTGACCGGGCGGCACTGCTGCGGGACGCCGGCGTCGACCACGTCTTCGCGCTCCCGTTCTCCCGCGAGATCGCCGCCTGGTCTCCCGAGGAGTTCGTCGACCGGGTGCTCGTCGACGGACTCCGTGCGGCGACGGTCGTCGTGGGTGCCAACTTCCGCTTCGGCAGCCGCGCCTCGGGTGATGTCGCGACCCTCGTCGACGCGGGCTCCGCACGAGGCTTCAGCGCCGAGGGCGTCGAGCTCGAGGGCGGTCCCCAGGTGTGGTCGTCGACGTACGTGCGCACCTGCCTGGCCGCCGGCGACGTGGCCGGCGCCGCGGAGGCGCTGGGCCGTCCGTTCGCCGTCACCGGTGTCGTCGTCGAGGGCGACCGCCGTGGGCGCGAGCTCGGCTACCCCACGGCCAACGTTCCGATCCGCAGCGGCAGCGCGGCCCCCGCCGACGGTGTGTACGCCGGATGGTTGACCCGCCGCGACACCGGCGAGCGGTACCCGGCGGCGATCAGTGTCGGGACCAACCCGACCTTCGCCGGCGACCGCGAGCGGAGGGTCGAGGCCTACGCGCTCGACCGCGACGACCTCGAGCTCTACGGCGTCGAGGTGCAGGTCGACTTCGTCGACCGGATCCGTGGCATGGTCCGCTTCGACGGCATCGAGCCGCTGCTGGAGACCATGGCCCTGGACGTCGGGCGCACCCGTGAGCTCCTGGGGGGCTGATGCGCGAGCGCGCGTGGCGCCGGGAGATCGAGCCCTGGTTCGTCCGTAACGGGCTGCCCTACTTCGTGCCCTCGGAGCGCGCGGCGGCGCGAGCGGCGCTGCAGCCGCGGCGTACCGTCCCGGTGATGCTGCTGGTCGTCACGGCCGCCGTGGGGGGAGCGGTCGGGCTGACGTGGCTCACCGGACAGGCGTCCTTCGCCCCCGCCACGCTGTCGCTGGTCGCGGTCCTGGCCGCCGTCTCCTACGCACTCACCGCGTTGCGCGCCCGCCCGATCCTGGGCTGGGCGCTGCGACGTACCCGCGCGAGCCTGCGGCAGCTGCTGCCGCTGGTCACCCGGGCACTGCCGCTGCTGCTGCTATTCATCACCTTCCTGTTCATCAATGCGGAGGTCTGGGAGCTCTCCGCACGGCTCGACGGGTCGGTGCTGTGGCTGACGGCGCTGCTGTTCGGAGGCATCGCGGTGCTCTTCCTGCTCGTGCGGCTGCCCGAGGAGGTCGACCGCGTCGACGACGACATCGACCTGGGCCTGGTCCGTCGCGCCGTGCGCGGCACCCCGATCGAGGCTCCGGTGGTCGAGCTGCTCGACCGTCGCGGCGACGGCCTGGCGGTGCAGCGCTACGGCGACGTGCGCGGTTTCGAGCGCTGGAACCTGATCCTCGTGCTGCTGGTCACCCAGGTCGCCCAGGTGCTGCTGCTCGCCGTCGCGGTGCTGGCGTTCTTCGTCGTGTTCGGCGGCATCGTGATGACGTCGGAGGTCCAGCAGAGCTGGACCGGGGGCGAGGTCCACCACCTGCCCTACCTCGACAACCTGTCAGTCGAGCTGGTGCAGGTGTCGGTGTTCCTCGCAGCCTTCTCGGCGCTCTACTTCGCCGTCGCGGTCCTGACCGACGAGACCTACAAGGAGCAGTTCTTCAGCGACGTGCTGTCCGAGCTCGAGCGCGCCGTCGGGGTCCGCGCCGGCTACCTCGCGCTGCGCGAGGACGCCCCGGACGACGTCGGCGCCGACGGGACCTCGGTCCCGCCGGCGCCAATCGGCTGAGCCGGGGTCAGGCGTCGAGGTCCTGCTCGACGAGCGCGGCGATGGCGTCGAGCGCGGCCTGGTCGTCGCTCTCGACCTCGACGGTGTCGCCGTTCTTGGCGCCGAGCGTCATCAACATCAGCGAGGAGCTGGCGTCGACACCGTTGATGGTGACGTCGGCACCGAGGTCACCGGCCTTCTCGGCGATGATGGCGGCGGGGCGGGCGTGGAGGCCGACGGCGGAGCCGACGACGACGGACTTGCTGGGCATGCGGGTTCCCTCTCCTGTAGGTGTGACTGGGTCAGACGGTAGCGAGGTCGGCCGAGCTCTTGCCGATCGTCTTGAGGACGACGACGGCGAAGGCACCCACCGCCACTCCGGCGGCGAGGGCGATGACGTAGCCGAGCACCCCGTCGACGGCGAAGAGCACGAAGATGCCGCCGTGGGGTGCGCGCACCGCCACGTCCATCGCCATCGAGAGTCCACCCGTGACGGCGCTGCCGGCCATGATGGCGGGGATGACGCGCAGCGGGTCGGCTGCGGCGAACGGGATGGCGCCCTCGGTGATGAACGACGCGCCGAGCAGCCAGCCGGCCTTGCCGTTCTCTCGCTCCGGCGCCGAGAACAACCGGGGACGTACGACGGTCGCGAGGGCGAGCGCGATCGGGGGCACCATGCCGGCCAGCATCACGGCGGCCATGATCCGCAGCTCGGGCGCGTCGGTGGCCAGGGCCGCACCACCGACACCGGCGGCGGCGAAGCTGTAGGCCACCTTGTTGAGCGGACCGCCCATGTCGAAGGCCATCATCAGGCCGAGGATGACGCCGAGGGCGACGGCGCTGCCTCCGGACATCGAGCTGAGGCCGTCGGCGAGCTGGGTCATCAGCCACGCGATCGGGCGTCCGAGCACGACCACCATGAGCAGGCCCACGACGATCGAGGTGAACAGCGGGATGACGAGGACCGGCATCAGGCCCCGGGCCCACGCAGGCACCTTGCGGCCCGCGATCCAGTGGGCCACCAGTCCGGCGAGGGTGCCGCCGACGATGGCACCGAGGAAGCCGCTCTGCGGCACTCCGAACGCGGAGACGTCGGTGACCAGGCCGCCCATGACGAACCCGGGGGCGATACCGGGCCGGTCGGCGATCGCGTAGGCGATGTAGCCGGCGAGCGCCGGCACGAAGAACGCGAACGCCAGCTTGCCGAGCATGAAGAGCGCCGCACCGAGGTAGGCCAGGACGCCCGAGTCGAACGGCACGTGGGCGAGCGAGGGCTCGGAGTAGGCGCCGAGGTCCGGCGGGCTGAACAGGGTGCTGTCGGCGAGCACGGCACCCGCGTGGTTGGCGATCTCGTAGCCACCGAGCAGGAAGCCCAGCGCGATGAGCAGACCGCCGGCCGCGACGAACGGGATCATGTAGGACACGCCGGTCATCAGCACGCGGCGGACACGACCGCCCCAGGTCTCGTTGGCGGCGCCACCACCCTCACCTGCGGACGCCTGCCCCTCGACGCGGGGGGCCTGGGGGTCGCCGGCGTAGCGCAGCGCCTCGGCGACCATCGCGTCGGCGTCGTCGATCGGCCGCTTGACCCCCGAGGAGACGACCGGCTTGCCGGCGAACCGGCCACGGTCACGGACGCCCACGTCGACCGCGAAGATCACGGCGTCCGCCGCCGCGATCGTGTCGGGGGACAGCGGGGTGGAGCCGGCCGAGCCCTGCGTCTCGACCTGGATGTCGACGCCGGCACGCTCGGCCGCGGCCTCCAGGGCCTCGGCCGCCATGTAGGTGTGGGCGATACCGGTGGGGCACGCCGTGACGGCCACGAGGCTGCGGCGACGGCCGGAGCCGGCCGGGGCCGCCGCGGCCTCGTCGGCCGGGGAGGGCGCCGCGTGGCGGGGTACATCGGCCGGGGCGGCAGCGGCAGCCGGGCCGTCCAGGCCGAGCTCGCGTCGTACGAGCTCGACGACGTCGTCGGGGGTCTCGGCCGACCGCAGCGAGTCGGTGAAGGCGGGCTTCGCCAGCGCCCGGGCGAGCTGGGTGAGGATCGTCAGGTGATCGGCGTCGCCGCCGGCAGGGGCCGCTATCAGGAACGCGAGGTCGGCGGGCCCGTCCTTGGCGCCGAAGTCGACGCCGGGGGAGAGCCGCGCGAAGGCGAGCGTCGGCTCCTCCACCCCCGTGGTGCGGCAGTGCGGGATGGCGATGCCGCCGGGCAGCCCGGTGGCGGAGGTCTCCTCGCGGGCGAAGGCGTCGGTGACCAGCTGGTCGACGTCGGCCGCCCGGCCGGCGTCGTCCACGACGGTGGCCAGGGACCGGATGACGTCCTGCTTGGTCTCGCCCAGCCCGGCATCGAGCCGGACGAGGTCAGGAGTGATGAGGTCGGACATGGTGGTGCTCCTCAGGGGAGGTCGGTCACGGAGACCCGGGTGGGGTCGACGTGCTGCGGGGTGGGGATGGTGGTCCCCGGGAGGCCTGCGGCGGCGCTGCCGTAGGCGACGGCGAGGGCAAGACGATCAGCGGGCGGCCGGCCCTCGATGGCCGCCAGCAGGTATCCGAAGAGGCTGGAGTCGCCGGCACCGACGGTGCTGACCACGGTGGTCGGCGGGGGAGCGGCGTGCCACGCCCCGGCCTCGGTCACGAGGACCGCTCCGCGCCCGCCGAGCGTCACGAGGACGGTCTCCACGCCACGCGCGACGAGGTCGCGGGCCGCCGTGGCCGCCGCTCGGGGATCGGCCTCGAGGGCGTCGCCGTCCTGCCCGGTGAAGGAGGCCAGCTCGTGGCCGTTGGGCTTCATCAGGTGGGGTGCCGCGGCCTCCAGCCGGTCGACCAGCGCCTGCAGGGGGGCGTCGCTGGTGTCGACGGCCACGCGGGCGCCGGTGCCGGCCAGCCCGGTCACGAGCTCGGCGTACCACTCGGGCGGGGCGCCGGGAGGCAGCGAACCCGCGAGCACGACCCAGTCGCCGGAGTCGGCGCGCAGCCGCAGCGTCTCGGCGACCGCGGCGCGGGTGGCGTCGGTCATCTGGGGCCCGGGGCTGTTGAGCTTGGTGGTGGTGCCGTCCGGCTCGCTGATCGTGATGTTGACGCGCAGGTCACCGGGGTGGGTGACGGGACGGCAGTCGATGCCGGCCGCGAGCAGCTCGTGGACGAACGGGTCGTCCTTGGGTGCTGGGAGCACGGCCAGGGTCTGCACCCCGGCCGAGACGGAGGCGCGCGAGATGTTGACCCCCTTGCCGCCGGCCTGGCTGGTCACCGAGGACGCGCGCTGCACGCTCCCGCGCTGGAGCGGCTCGGGCAGCGCGACCGTGCGGTCGTGGCTCGGGTTGGCGGTGAGCGTGATGATCATGCGACCACGACCTCGACGCCGGCCTTCTCGAAGGCCCGCTGGTCGCTGGCGTCGATGCCGGCGTCGGTGATCAGGACGTCGACGTCGGAGAGCGACGCGAAGCGCTGCGACGTCTCGAACCCGATCTTGGAGGAGTCGGCCAGCACGACCACCGTCGCGCGGCCCGGGCGATGGCCCGCTTGGTGGCGGCCTCGTCGCGGTCGGGGGTGGTGAGCCCGTGGTCGGTGGTGATGCCGTTGGTGGCGAGGAACGCGACGTCCGCGCGCAGGTCGTGGAGGGCCGCGACCGTGTCGGAGCCGACGGCAGCGTGGGTGGTGGGGCGCACGCGCCCCGGCAGCAGGTGGAGCTCGATGTGGGGCAGTCCCGCCAACCTGGCCGCGACGGGCACGGCGTGGGTGACGACCGTCAGCCGGACCTCGCGCGGCAGCACGCCCGCGAACCGCGAGGTCGTCGACCCGGCATCGATCACCACGATCGAGCCGGTCGAGGGCAGCTGGTTGACGGCTGCGACGGCGATCGCGTCCTTCGCCGCGGTGTTGGCCTGGTCGCGCTCACCGAGCCCCGACTCGATCACCGACAGCGAGCTCGCGGGTACGGCGCCGCCGTGCACGCGGCGGACCAGCCCTATCCTCTCGAGCGAGGAGAGATCGCGGCGTACGGTCTCGGTGGTCACCGAGAAGGTGTCGGCCAGCTGCGCCACCGACAGCCGGCCCTGTTGTCCGATCAGCTGGGCCATGGCCTGCTGACGCTCCTCGGCGTACATTGCGTGCCTCCCACCTGTCGTCATTTTCTGCACATCTGTTGTTTTACGTCCGAATGTGTTGACTGTCAAGGGGGGCTCGCAGGTAACTTGTGTTCATGGCCACATCATCCGGCGCTTCCGCCACGCTCACCGGCACCCCTGTCGTCCCCGGTATCGCCCACGGGCCCGTCCTCGTCGCCCGCACCGACGTCTCCCCGGAGGCGATCGCGGCCTACGACGGCTCCGACCTCACCGAGGCCCAAGCCATCGAACGCTACGACGAGGTCGCGAGCCAGGTCGCCGTCGGGTTCGAGGGCAAGGCCGCCGTCGCCTCGGGCGCGGCTGCCGAGGTGCTCACTGCCTCAGCGGGACTGGCGCGCGACAAGGGCCTGCGCGGCGCGGTCGCCAAGCAGCTCAAGGGGGGTGACGACCTGCTCACCTCCGTGCAGGCAGCGGTCGAGTCGTTCGTCACCGTCTTCACCGGCATGGGCGGTCTCATGGCCGAGCGGGTCACCGACCTGCGCGACATCGAGCGCCGCATGGTGGCCCGGCTCGTGGGCGAACCCGAGCCGGGGGTGCCCGTGCCGGACGTGCCGTCGGTGCTCGTGGCCGCCGACCTGGCGCCGGCCGACACCGCGGGGCTCGACACCTCGGTGGTGCTCGCGCTTGTCACCGAGCGAGGCGGGCCCACCAGCCACACGGCCATCATCGCCCGCCAACTCGGCATCCCCTGTGTCGTGGGCACGACGGGGGCGCTCGACCTCGACTCCGGCAGCACCGTGCTCGTCGACGGCACCACCGGCGTGATCGAGGTCGACCCCGACGTCGAGGAGTCACAGCGACGCGTGGCCGCCGACCGCGAGGAGCGCGCCGCTCTGGCGTCGTGGTCGGGGCCGGGAGCGACCGCTGACGGCAAGCCTGTCCGGCTGCTCGCCAACGTCGCCGACGCGGAGTCGGCGCGCGGCGCGGCCCTGCAGGCACCCGTGGAGGGCGTGGGGCTGTTCCGCACCGAGCTGAGCTTCCTCAACCGCAAGGACGAGCCGTCCGTCGACGACCAGGCAGCGATCTACAGCGACGTCCTCGAGGCCTTCAAGGGCGCCGGTCCCGGCGACCGTGACCGCTACGTCGTGATCCGCACCCTCGACGCGGGCTCGGACAAGCCGCTGGCCTTCGCCAACATGATCGACGAGGAGAACCCGGCCCTGGGCGTCCGGGGTCTGCGGCTGTCCTTCGACAACCCCGGCCTGCTGGAGCGGCAGCTCGACGCGATCGCCGCGGCCGCACGGGCGACCGGCATCGAGACCTGGGTCATGGCGCCGATGGTGGCCACGGTCGCCGAGGCCCAGGAGTTCGGCCGGGCCGTCCACGACCGCGGCCTCAAGGCGGGCGTGATGATCGAGGTGCCCAGCGCTGCCCTGCTGGCCCACCGGATGCTCGAGGCCGTCGACTTCCTCTCCATCGGCACCAACGACCTCACGCAGTACACGATGGCCGCCGACCGGATGGCCACCGACCTGGCCCACCTGACCGACGCGTGGCAACCGGCGGTGCTGCAGCTGATCGCGATCACCGCCGAGGCGGGGCGACAAGCAGGCAAGTCCGTCGGCGTCTGCGGCGAGGCCGCCGCCGACCCGCTCCTGGCCTGCGCCCTGGTCGGCATGGGCATCACGTCGCTGTCGATGGCCGCCGCCGCCGTGCGGCCGGTCGGTGCCCAGCTGGGCCGGGTCACCTCCGAGCAGTGCGAGGAGGCCGCCGAGGCCGCCCTCGCCGCCCACGACCCGATGTCGGCCCGCGACGCCGTGCGCGCCGTCCTCACCTGAGCAGCGCCCGGAGGTCCGCTCTCCCGTCGGGCCCCCGGGTCGCCTCGTGGCTCAGGGCTCGACGGTGACCTTGATCGCCTCGCCGTTCCTGAGGCTGTCGAAGGCCGTCACCGCTACCCGCTCAACTGGCTGTCGAAGAGCGCCTTCTCCGCCTCGTCGTTCCACGTATCGCCAGGGCCCAGCTTCTCGGCGACACCCGGCAACTCCTCCTTCAGCTCATGGAGCCCCATCAGGGGGAGGTCGTGGATCTGCGGGAAGATCAGGACCTTCCCGGAGTAGCTGCCGTCGACCAGGGCCTGGAGGCCGTCCTTGGCCGCCCGCATGCCGCCGACGGCGCCCACGATGGATCCCGGCGAGAGCTCACCCCGGTTGGCCAGGTCCACCACCAGCTGCTGGTCGTGGATGGTCAGCCCTGAGGTCCCGGTGTACTGGGCGTTGTTCAGGTAGACCGCGCTCAGGTTCAACGGCGCCAGGGTGCCGTTGGGAACACCGGCGAAGAAGACCAGCATGCCGTCGGGACCCATCAGCGTGTCGGCCTCGGCCATCACAGCGGCGATGGGGACGCTGACCACCACGTCGTCGGCCCCCTTGCCGTCAGTGATCCCCATGACGAAGTCGTGGAGGGACTCCTCCGCGGTCTGGGAGTTGAAGGTGAGCAGCTCGCAGTCGTTGTCCTCCGCCAGGTGGGCCAGGCGATCCTCGAGGCTCTTCAGGCGCTCGTCGCTCACTTCCGTGGCGACGATCTTGCGGGGACCGTCGGGCTGCTGGATGGCCCTCTGGATGTGCATCAACCCCATGGGGCCGCCGGCGCCCACGAAGACGGTGGTGCCCTCGGGACGCAGATCACAGCGGTTCCGTGCCTCTCCGTAGGAGGCGGCGACATCCGGTCCCCGGCCGCCCAGATAGGCGGTGTAGTCGTAGTGCAGGCGGCCCACGTCGGTGTCCACCAAACCGTCCAGGGCGGTCTCGCCCACCAGGTTGAGGGTGCCCCGCCGGGCGATGTGCTGGGCCACAGCCCCCACCGTCGCCGCGGAGCGGGGATCGAGCATGACGATGTCGTCGAAGCCGGCGCCGTCGGTCAGCTCGTCCACCAGGGCCTGGTAGTCGTCGTTGCCCAGGCCATCGCGAACGATCGTCGTGGCCGAGGTCTTCTCCACCAGCGCCCTCACCGAGGCGGGTGCGTCGGTGAGCACGATGGTGTCCGGGGCGTCCAGACCGGACGAGAAGGTGTACTCCCTCTCGTCTCCGGGCCGGCCGATGATCCACATGACGCCGCCGGTCTCGGGCTCCAGGCGGCGACGCTGGGTGTAGGCCGCCATCACGCAGCCCCACGGCTCCAGCGTGGAGGCTTCGGCGTACCCCATCGTGTCGGGGAGGGGCAGCAGGCAGGCGCCGTCGTCGGTGTCGAGCATCTCCGAAGCCCATCAGGTGGTACTGGATCAGCCCGCCGGGGATGGTGTAGCCGTAGGCCGTGCTCTTGCCGTCCTGGTAGATGTCGGGCTGCACGGCCAGCCGCTGGCCGGCGTGGTACCGGTCCTTGAGGTTCTCGCCGACCTCGATGACCGTGAGGCTGACCTCGTGGCCCAGGCGGGTGGGCTCCTGGGACAGGTCGCGGTTGTAGAGCTTCGGGTGGCTGCCGCCCGCGCGGAGGATCTTCACGTCCGAGAAGCAGAGTCCCACACTGTCGATCCGCACCAGCATCTGGTCGGCATCGGGTTCTGGGGATGGCCACCAACTCGGGCTGATCATCCTTGCCCATGTTCTCTGCGCCCGCGCCGTACACGTTCCAGGCCCAAGCTCTCCTCCGGCCGGTCGAGATCGGCCGCGCGGTACCGGTCGTACCCTGACGTCATGGTTCCTCCGTGTGTCGGTGCCTGAGCGTCCGTGCTCTTGATCTGGAAGTCCGGGTCGCAGGTCGAGCAGGGTGCACCGGATCGTCACCTCGCGTGGCCGCGCAGGGGGCTCGGACACGTCCTCGAGCCGTACGTCCCGGGGGGCGTGGAAGCGCAGCGCCTTCACGGGTTCTCCTCCTGGTCGGCGAGTGTCCTCATCCAGCACGGTACGCCGGATGTCGCTTCCCACGACCGTAACCAACAAACCGGAACAAATGCCACACATTCGGACAACAAAGTGTGCCCGAATGCTTGGCAATCGCCCCGGTTGTGAGGTTTACTGGCGTCAAGCGCGTGATTGGGGTCACCGGATCCCGGTCAGGAAATGCGGAGGAGACCCATGTCGACCACCACGTCAGCAGCACCGCGATCGGGCGCACGCGTCCGGGTGCAGCAGTTCGGGACGTTCCTGTCCAACATGGTCATGCCCAACATCGGTGCGTTCATCGCCTGGGGCCTGATCACTGCCATGTTCATCGAGGTCGGTTGGCTCAACCTCGGCGGCGAGGGGAACCTCGCCCCTGACAGTTGGGTGGCCCGGATCGGTGGCTGGGGCGACTTCGCCGGCGGCGGCATCGTCGGCCCGATGATCACCTACCTGCTGCCGCTGCTCATCGGCTACACCGGCGGCAAGATGCTCTACGACACCCGCGGTGGCGTGGTGGGTGCGATCGCCACCATGGGCGTGATCGCCGGCTCCGAGGTGCCGATGTTCGCGGGCGCCATGGTCATGGGCCCGCTCGGCGGTTGGTCGATGAAGCACATCGACGCGATCTGGGACGGCAAGATCAAGCCCGGGTTCGAGATGCTGGTCAACAACTTCGCCGCCGGCATCTGGGGCGGCATCCTGGCGACGTTCGGCTTCTTCGCGATGAGCCCGGTGATCGACGCCATCGTGAACGTCGGCAGCCGCGGCATCGAGCTGCTCACCGACAACAACCTGCTGCCGTTCACCTCGCTCATCATCGAGCCGGCGAAGGTGCTGTTCCTCAACAACGCCATCAACCACGGGATCCTGACACCTCTCGGCGCTGCCGACGTCACGGAGTCCGGCAAGTCGGTGCTGTTCCTGCTCGAGGCGAACCCGGCCGCCGGTCTCGGCCTGCTGCTCGCGTTCATGTTCTTCGGGAAGGGCCTGGCCAAGGCCTCGGCCCCCGGTGCCGCGATCATCCACTTCTTCGGCGGCATCCACGAGATCTACTTCCCGTTCGTGCTGATGAAGCCCAAGCTGCTCGTCGCGATGATCGCGGGCGGTTTCACGCAGATCCTGATCAACGTGATCTTCGACGTCGGCCTCCGGGCCCCGGCTGCGCCCGGCTCCGTGTTCGCGGTCTACATCCAGACCTCGTCGTCGGTCAGCGACTACCTCGGGGTCACCCTGTCGATCCTCGGTGGCGCCACCGCCACCTTCCTGGTCGCGGCGCTGATCCTGAAGACCGACAAGGCCGTGGAGCCCGAGGACCAGCTGGTCGGAGCCACCGCGCAGATGGAGAAGATGAAGGGCAAGGAGTCGGTCGCCAGCTCGACGCTCGGAGGCGGCGGTGCTGCCGTGGCCACCGGCACGATCACCAGCATCGTCTTCGCGTGCGACGCCGGTATGGGCTCCTCGGCGATGGGTGCCTCGGTGCTCCGCAAGAAGATCCAGCAGGCAGGCCATGACGAGGTCACGGTCGTCAACAAGGCGATCTCCAACCTCGCCGACGACGTCGACCTGGTGGTCACCCACCAGGACCTCACCGAACGGGCGCGGCAGGAGACTCCCTCTGCCATCCACGTGTCGGTCGACAACTTCATGAGCAGTCCGCGGTATGACGAGATCGTCGAGATGGTCCGCCGGGCCAACGGCGACCAGTCCTGACGTGGCCACGGAAGGGGCGAACAGGTGAGTGACGAAGTGCTGTCAGAAGAGTCGATCGTGCTCGAGGGGACCGCAAGGACCCGCGACGAGGCGATCACCGAGGCCGGCCGGCTGCTGGTGGCGGCCGGGGCGGTGGACGACTCCTACGTCGAGGCCATGCACGAGCGGGAGACCTCGGTCTCGACGTTCATGGGCAACGGGCTCGCGATCCCGCACGGCACCAACGAGGCCAAGCCGTCGATCAAGCGGACGGCGATCTCCTTCGTGAGGTACGCCGACCCGATCGACTGGAAGGGCCAGCCGGCCGAGTTCGTGGTGGGGATCGCCGGTGCCGGTGACGACCACCTGACGGTGCTCTCCGCACTGGCGGGGATCTTCACCGACGACGAGGCGATCGCGCAGCTGCGGCAGGCGTCGGCGCCGTCCGACGTTCTCACGGCCCTCGGCGAGGTCAGCGCCTGACCCTCGAGCTGGGCCTCCGCAACATCATGGGGTGTTGCGGAGGCCCTCTTCGTGTGTTGCGGAGGCCCAGCTCGACCTCAGGCCGGGGCCACGGTGACGGGGACGCCGTTCAGGGCGGCGTTGCCGGAGAGGTCGAGGCACTCGGGGTCGGTGAGATCGTTGATCGACACCCCCGGCACGCGCGCCGCACCTGACATCCGGGTGCCGCCGACCCCGTGGCCGTAGCCGTGGGGGAGGGAGACCACGCCCGGCATCAGGTCCTCGGTGAGGGCGACCTCGACGGTCACCGACCCCACCCGCGAGGTCACCCGGACCGTGCTGCCGTCGATGACGGACTGCTCGGCGGCGTCCGCGGGTGCATCAGCAGCTGGTGGCGCGACCGGCCCCTGGTCAGCCGCTCGACGTTGTGCATCCAGGAGTTGTTGTCGCGCTGGTGGCGACGCCCGATCAGCAGCAGCCCCTCCGGAGAGGACGCCAGGTCCCGTCGCACCCGGACGAGGTCCTCCAGGATCATCGGTGGGGCCAGGTCGAGCCGGCCGTCGAGCGTGCGGAGCCGGTGGGGCAGCGTGGGGCGCAGCGGGCCGAGGTCGATCCCCGCTGGCGTACGCCGCAGCTCGGCCATCGTGGTCCGGCCGCCCCGCCGCAGCAGCACCGCGATCGCGAGGGTCGGGCTGACGGAGAGTCGCAGCCGCTGCCGGAGCCGCGCCCGCAGCGACGGCCTGCGGTCGAGTCGGGAGGAGATCCGGTGCGCGAGGTCGCGGAAGATCTCCCAGTCGTGTCGGGCATCGTGCGGCTTGTCGACGACGGCGGGGGTGAACCTCGCCGTGTTCCTCACCGCCAGGCCGTGGAACACGATGTCGTAGTGGTCGCGCTCGAGGATCGTGGTCGGCGGCAGGATCACGTCGGCGTGCCGGGTCGTCTCGTTGACGTAGACGTCGACCGCGGCCATGAAGTCCAACGACTCCAGCGCGGCGGAGAGCCCCTTGCCGTCGGGTGTGGAGAGCACCGGGTTGCCGGCGATCGTCAGCATCGCGCGGACCTGCCCCTCCCCAGGGGTCTCGATCTCCTCGCTGAGCACCGAGACGGGCAGCTCGCCGCCGTACTCGGGCGCCCGGCGGACCCGGCTGCGGTAGAGGTCGAAGTGGCCCCGGCCGATCAGCCCGGTGCGCACGAAGTCGATCGCGGGCTCGGTGAAGAGCACCCCGCCCTCGCGGTCCAGGTTGCCGGTCAGCACGTTGAGGCACTGGATCGCCCATTGGCAGACCGACCCGAAGCCCTGCGTCGACAGTCCCAGCCGGCCGTAAGCCGCAGCGCCGTCGGCCGCGACCAGCTCGCGGGTCAGCCGCCGCAGCGTGGCCGCCGGGACCCCGCTCACGGCCTCGGCGTGCTCGGGGGTGAAGTCCTCGACCGCGTCGCGGACCACCCCCACCCCCGCCACGTACGGCGCCGGCCGCACCGCCCCCTCGATCTCGAACAGCTCGCGGACCATCGCGAGCAGCACGAGCGCGTCGGTGCCGGGCCGCACG
Organism: uncultured Actinomycetota bacterium; assembly: GCA_963754025.1. GTDB lineage: Bacteria > Actinomycetota > Actinomycetes > Propionibacteriales > Nocardioidaceae > Nocardioides. The sequence continues at coordinate 341,817 of CAVWEC010000001.1, forward strand.
AACACGTGCTCGTCGGCGATCCGGGCGGTCTCGGTGCGGCGCGGGTCGACGACGACCATCCGGCCGCCGCGGGCCCGGAGGTCGCGCACCCGGCGGGGGAAGTCGGGGACGGTCATCAGCGACCCGTTGGAGGCCATCGGGTTGGCCCCGAAGACCAGGAAGTAGCGGGTGCGGTCGATGTCGGGGATCGGGATCATCAGTTGGTGCCCGAAGAGCAGCGAGGCCACGAGCTGGTGAGGGACCTGGTCGACGGAGCTGGCACTGAAGCGGTTGCGCGTGTCCAGCGACCTGACCATCGCCACGCCGTGGGTGGCGAAGCCGAGGGAGTGGACGTTCGGGTTGCCGAGGTAGACACCGACCGCGTCGGGGCCGTGACGGTCGATCGTGGCGACCAGGCCGTCGGCGACGAGGTCGAGCGCCTCGTCCCAGGAGATCTCGACCCACTCACCGGTCTCGCGCACCCGGCGCACCGGGCGGCGCAACCGGTCGGGGTCGTGGTGGAGGTCGCCGAGCGCGACGCCCTTGGGGCAGATGTGGCCGCGCGAGAGCGGGTCGTCCGGGTTGCCGCGCACGGCCACCACCTGGTCACCCTCCAGGGTGATCCGCAGCCCGCAGATGGCCTCGCACAGGTTGCACACACCGAGCTTCTCGGTCCGGGAGGTCACCCGAGGCATGCTGCCACCCACGGCGGGGGAGTGGCACTCCGCGCACCGGATGTGGCTACCCTGCCAGCGAGCCGGTCACCGTGGACCGGCCGTGACGAAGGGGTAGACCCATGGGTTACGGAGGCGGAATCGGCCTGATCGTTGTCGGGCTGATCCTCGCGCTGGCCATCAGCGACGAGCAGATCGGTCCGGTCAACGTGGGCATGATCGGCTGGATCCTGGTGCTGGGCGGCGTCGTGCTGCTGGTGCTGGCGATGGTCCAGAACAACAGCAAGCGCACCCACACCACGACGGCGACCACCACCCACGCCGACGGCACGCAGTCGACCGAGCAGCGCTCGACCGAGCGGCAGGACCCGCCGCCGGCCGTCTGATCGCCGCAGCACACCGCCGGAACCGGCTCCCCACGAATTGGGGGGCCGGTTCTGCCGTTGGTAGTCTCCCCAGGTTGCCGTGCAACGGCCGCGGATCAAGAGTGCCCGGGTGGACATGCCCCGGCGCGCCGCGCAACGAGAACCCGAAGGAGCCCCCATGTCGATCGGTACCGACGCGGAGACCAAGAAGAAGATCATCGCCGAGTACGCCACCGCTGAGGGCGACACCGGTTCGCCCGAGGTGCAGGTCGCGCTGTTGAGCCACCGCATCAGCCACCTGACCGAGCACCTCAAGCAGCACAAGCACGACCACCACAGCCGCCGCGGGCTGCTGCTCCTCGTGGGCCAGCGCCGCCGCCTGCTCAATTACCTGCGCGACACCGACATCGCGCGCTACCGCTCGCTGGTCGAGCGCCTCGGTCTGCGCCGCTGACGTCAGGAGGAGGGTCTGCCCGAGGGGCAGGCCCTCCTTCTGCATCAGGCGCGCTAGATTGCACAACTGAACACCAGAGAATCCATCAAGGAGCGATCCGCTCGCGTCGGCCCGGTCCTCGGTAGTGGCTCTCAGATCTCGATCCCCGTGCATAGACGCAGGGGTCGGACGCTGCGGGCCTCGATCGAAGACCGGCCGCCCAGCACCCTGACTGGGCGCGGGTCAACCCGCGGGATCGCTCCGCGCACAGAAAGTGGAGACCACTCTCCATGTCTGAACCCACCATCTCCGCCGTCGAGACCGTTCTCGACAACGGCAAGTTCGGCACCCGCACCGTCAAGTTCGAGACCGGGCTGCTCGCCCGCCAGGCCGCCGGTTCGGTGACCGCCTACCTCGACGACGACACGATGCTGCTCTCGGCCACCACGGCCGGCAAGCACCCCAAGGACCACTTCGACTTCTTCCCGCTGACGATCGACGTCGAGGAGCGGATGTACGCCGCGGGCCAGATCCCCGGCTCCTTCTTCCGCTCCGAGGGACGCCCGGGCGAGGACGCGATCCTCACCTGCCGCCTGATCGACCGCCCGCTGCGCCCGACCTTCAAGAAGGGCCTGCGCAACGAGGTCCAGGTCGTCATCACGGTCATGGCGCTCAACCCTGACGCGCCCTACGACGTGCTCGCGATCAACGCCGCGTCGCTCTCGACGCAGCTCTCCGGCCTGCCGTTCTCCGGCCCGGTCGGCGGCGTCCGCGTCGCGCTGATCGAGGGCCAGTGGGTCGCGTTCCCGACCCACAGCCAGCTCGAGGACGCCGTCTTCGACATGGTCGTGGCCGGTCGCGTCACCGACACCGGTGACGTCGCGATCATGATGGTCGAGGCCGAGGCGCCGGAGCAGGCCTGGAACCTCATCCAGGGCGGCACCCAGGCCCCCAACGAGGAGATCGTGGCCAACGGCCTCGACGCGGCCAAGCCGTTCATCAAGCAGCTCGTCGAGGCGCAGGTCGAGCTCGCCAACGTGGCCGCCAAGCCGGTCCAGGAGTTCCCGGTCTTCCTCGACTACGAGGACGACGCCTACGCCGCGGTCGAGTCTGCCGCCAAGGCCGACCTGGCCTCGGCGATGACGATCGGCGACAAGCAGGAGCGCGAGAGCCGCACCGACGAGATCAAGGCCGGCGTGCTGGAGAAGCTCGCCGGGCAGTTCGAAGGTCGCGAGAAGGAGATCGGCGCGGCCTTCCGCTCGCTCAACAAGGAGCTCGTCCGCGAGCGCGTGCTGCGCGACAAGGTCCGCATCGACGGCCGCGGGCTGGCCGACATCCGTCCGCTGCACGCCGAGGTCGGCGTCATCCCGCGGGTCCACGGCTCGGCGCTGTTCGAGCGTGGCGAGACCCAGATCCTGGGTGTCACGACGCTCAACATGCTCAAGCTGGAGCAGCAGCTCGACACGCTGTCCCCCGAGAAGCACCGCCGCTACATGCACAAGTACGTCTTCCCGCCGTTCTCGACCGGTGAGACCGGCCGGGTCGGCTCGCCGAAGCGTCGCGAGGTCGGCCACGGCGCGCTCGCGCGCCGTGCGCTGCTGCCGGTGCTGCCCTCCCGCGAGGAGTTCCCCTACGCGATCCGCCAGCTCTCCGAGGCGATGGGGTCCAACGGCTCCACCTCGATGGGCTCGGTCTGCGCCTCCACGATGTCGCTGCTGCAGGCCGGTGTGCCGCTGCGTGCTGCCGTGGCCGGCATCGCGATGGGCCTGATCTCCGGCGAGGTCGACGGCGAGACCCAGTACGTCGCGCTGACCGACATCCTCGGTGCCGAGGACGCCTTCGGCGACATGGACTTCAAGGTCGCCGGCACGCGGGAGTTCGTCACCGCCCTCCAGCTCGACACCAAGCTCGACGGCATCCCGGCCGAGATCCTGGCCTCGGCGCTGAACCAGGCCAAGGACGCCCGACTGGCCATCCTCGACGTGATGGGCGAGGCGATCGACGCTCCGGAGGAGATGTCGAGCTTCGCCCCGCGGATCATCACGGTCCAGGTGCCGGTCGACAAGATCGGCGAGGTCATCGGACCCAAGGGCAAGATCATCAACCAGATCCAGGACGACACGGGCGCGACCCTGTCGATCGAGGACGACGGCACGGTCTACATCGGTGCGACCAACGGCGAGGCTGCCGAGGCCGCCAAGGCCGCGGTCAACGCGATCGCCAACCCGACCATGCCCGAGGTGGGCGAGCGCTACCTCGGCACGGTCGTGAAGACGACCAACTTCGGTGCGTTCGTCTCGCTGATGCCCGGCAAGGACGGCCTGCTGCACATCAGCAAGCTGCGTGCCCTCGCCGGCGGCAAGCGCGTCGACGCCGTCGAGGACGTCGTCTCGGTCGGCCAGAAGATCCAGGTCCAGATCGGTGAGATCGACGACCGCGGCAAGCTGTCGCTGGTCCCGGTCGTCGAGGAGACCGAGGCCGCCGAGACCGCCGACGAGGCGGGCGCGGACGAGTCCGAGTGACCTCTCGCACCACACGGGCGACCGGCCAGCAGCGTCACGCTGCTGGCCGGTTGTCCGTTGACCAGCGGATCGGTGCCACCCGCACCCTCGAGACGGTGCGGAACGTCGAGGGACAGGTCACGGGCCGGGTGCGGCGTACGGTCCTGCCCGGCGGGCTGAGGGTCATCACCGAGCAGATCCCGGGCGTCCGCTCGGCGAGCGTCGGGGTCTGGGTCGGCGTCGGCTCGCGCGACGAGTCGCCGGCGCTGCACGGCTGCTCCCACTTCCTCGAGCACCTGCTCTTCAAGGGCACGCGGAGTCGTTCCGCGATGGACATCTCCGTCGCGCTCGACGCGGTGGGTGGGGAGTTCAACGCCTTCACCGCCAAGGAGTACACCTGCTTCCACGCACGGGTGCTCGACGACGACCTGCCCCTGGCCGTCGACGTCCTCGGCGACATGGTGACCGACTCCCTGCTCCAGGCCGCCGACGTGGAGGCCGAGCGTGACGTGATCCTCGACGAGATCGCGATGCACGACGACGACCCCGACGACGTCGTCCACAATCTCTTCACGTGGCAGGCCTGGGGGGACAGCCCGCTGGGCCGACCGATCGCGGGGACCACCGACTCGATCGAGCGGCTCACCCGGGACCAGGTCGCGCGCTTCCACAAGCGTCACTACCGGCCGGCCAACATGGTCGTCGCTGCCGCCGGCAACCTCGACCACGCCGCCGTCGTCCGGCTGGTCCGCCGGGCCTTCGCCCGCAACGGGTTCCTCGGCCGCGACGAGGTGCCGGTGGTGCCCGCGCAGTCGAGCCGCGTCCGTCGCGTGCGGCCCGGGTCGAGCTCGATCCAGCGTCCCTTCGAGCAGGTCAACCTGGTGCTCGGCGTCAACGGCCTGACCCGTCACGACGAGCGGCGCTACGCGCTCGGGGTGCTCAACACCGCCCTCGGGGGCGGCACGTCGTCGCGGTTGTTCCAGGAGGTGCGCGAGCGCCGGGGCCTGGCCTACAGCGTCTACAGCTTCGGCTCCCACCACCACGACGCCGGCCTCGTCGGTGTCGCGGTGGGCTGCCTGCCCCGCCGCGTCGACGACGTGCTCGCCACCGTGCGCGCCGAGCTGGTCTCGGTCGCGGCCGAGGGCATCACCGACGAGGAGCTCGCGCGTGGCAAGGGGCAGCTCCGCGGCGGGCTGGTGCTCGGCCTCGAGGACTCGGGTGCGCGGATGTCGCGGCTGGGGAAGGCCGAGCTCGTCTACGACGAGCTGATCCCCCTCGACGAGGTGATCGCCCGGGTCGACGCCGTCACCGGCGACGACGTCCGCACCGTCGCCCGCGCCCTGTTCACCCAGCCCGAGATCCTCGCCGTCGTAGGACCCTCCTAGGCGCGAGCCGTCACTGCGGAGGGTTTGAACTTGCGCGAGCCGTCACTGGTGCAGGCTTGTACGACGCCGACCCGTCATCTCCGTGGGTTGCCGTGATGCGGTGAACCTCCGGGAGTGACGGCTCGGCGTTCTGCAAAGCCTCACGAGTGACGGCTCGGTGGGTCCCAAACCTGCGCGAGTGACGGCTCGCGCTAGCGCTTGGCGACGAGGCCGACGACGGGGGGAGCCTTCTGCTCGACGACGGACACCCGGAAGCCGGCGGCGGAGAGCGTCGCAGAGCTCTTCTTCACGATGGTGGGGACCAGCTCCGGCTGGGTGGCCTCGTAGAAGAGGTAGACGGCACCGCCGGGCACCAGCCGCTCGTGGAGCAGCGCCACCTCGTCGCGCGCCTCGCGCACCCAGAACAGGTTGACGTTGAAGGAGAAGACCTTCGTCAGGCGCTTCACGGGCACCCGCAGCGTCGCCAGGTCGATCTGGCGCACCGTGAGCCGTCCGCTGTCGACGTGCTCCTTGCACCGACGCTTGGTGCGGTCGACGCCGGACTCCGAGCGGTCGATGGCGAAGAGCTTGCCGGTCTGGAGCCGCTGACAGATCAGCTCGGCGCCGTGGCCGGGGCCGCAGCCGATCTCGAGGATGTTGTCGTTGGGCTGCACGTCCATGAGGTCGACGGCCCACCGGATGCGCGGCGGGATCTGCGGCAGGGGCATGGGCCATAGCCTGCCACTACCGGACCTGCGCGGTCAGCGACCCCCGGATAGGTTGGGGCACGTGAGTGGCACACGGAGGACGAGGGTGGGCGTGCTCGGCGCCCTGGGCAAGGTCGGACGCGAGGTCTGCCGTGCGGTCGAGGAGGCCGACGACCTCGAGCTCGTGGCCCGGGTGGACGCGGACGACGAGCTCGACGTGCTGGTCGAGTCGGAGGCCGACATGGTCGTCGACTTCACCCATCCCGACGTCGTGATGGACAACCTCCGGTTCTGTGTCGAGCACGGCATCCACGCCGTCGTCGGCACCACGGGCTTCGACGACGCGCGGCTCGGCACCCTGCGCGGCTGGCTGGGCGACGCGCCCCGGGTGGGGGTGCTGATCGCTCCCAACTTCTCCATCGGGGCGGTGCTCATGATGCGCTTCGCCGCCCAGGCAGCGCCCTTCTACGAGAGCGTCGAGATCGTCGAGCTCCACCACCCCGACAAGGCCGACGCACCCTCCGGCACCGCCCGGCGTACGGCGCAGCTGGTCGCGGCCGCCCGGGAGGAGGCCGGCAGCGGACCGGTGCCCGACGCCACGTCCACCTCTCTCGACGGCGCCCGCGGCGCCGACGTCGACGGGGTACGGGTGCACGCGGTGCGCTCGCGGGGGCTCGTGGCCCACCAGGAGGTGCTGCTCGGCGGGCTGGGGGAGACCCTCACGATCCGCCACGACTCGATGGATCGCGCGTCGTTCACGCCCGGTGTGCTCACGGGACTGCGCGCGATCGCCGACCACCCGGGGCTCACCGTGGGTCTCGAGAACTTCCTCGGGCTCGACTGACTCAGGCGACCAGGCGCAGCAGGGCGGCCACGAGCGCGGCCCCGAAGACGACGACCAGGAACGGGGCGCGGAGCAGCAGCAGGACGACGGCGGCCGCCAGGCCGGCGGCCCGGGCATCGAGGACCAGCGTGCCTCCGTCGGCCAGCACCTGCACCGCCACCAGGGCGGCGAGCAGCGCGACCGGGATGTAGTCGGCGACGCGCGCGACGACGGGGTGCTCGAGGACCCGGTCAGGCACCGAGAGGCCGACCAGCTTGAGCAGGTAGCAGCCGATGCCGCCGACGAGGACCGCCGCCCACACGCTCATCGGTCCGCCCTCCGGGTGAGCACGCCCGCGAGCAGTGCGACGCCACCGGCGGCGAGCACCGGGACGCCGGCCGCGGTGAGGGGCACCAGCCCCAGGGCGACGGCCACGGCAGCCAGCGCGACGACCTGGTTGCGCCGCTCGGTCAGCCGTGGCCAGACCAGCGCGAGGAAGGCAGCGCCCACGGCGGCGTCGAGACCGTAGGCGCGCGGGTCGCCGAGCGTCGTCCCCGCCACGGCCCCCAGCAGCGTGAAGAGGTTCCAGAGGACGAAGATCGCCAACCCGGTGGTGAGGAAGCCGACGCGTGCCGTACCCCGGTCGGTGCGGGTGACCGACATGGCCGTCGACTCGTCGATGAGGAGGTGGGCGGCCGCCACCCGTGCCGGTCCGCCGAGCCCGAGCAACGGCCCCACCCGCAGTCCGTAGAGCGTGTTGCGGGTGCCGAGGAGCAACGCGGTGAGCGCACCGGCGAGCGGCGAACCTCCTCCGGCGAGCACGCCGACGAGGGCGAACTGCGAGGCTCCCGTGAACATCAGCAGGGACAGCGCGCACGTCTGCGCGACGTCGAGCCCTGCGGCCACGGACACCGCACCGAACGAGGTGCCGTAGAGACCCGTCGCGAGCCCGACCCCCAGGCTGTCCCGCACCACCGCGGCGCGGTCGTCGGGCGGGGTGGTCACGCCGTGAGGCTAGACCGGGAGGCGCACCTCAGCGGCGACGGGGCGCCGGCTCGTCGTGACGCTCCGACGACCAGCTCCGGGTGGCGGCGTAGGCGAGGAGACAGCCCGCGCCGAAGCCGACGCCGACGCCGCCGAGGGGCAGCTCCAGCCAACGGGTCAGCCACACCCCGCCGGCGAGGCTCAGCACCACCACCACCCCCGCGATGACGAGGCGGTAGAGCTGCGGCAGCGGGCTCATCGCTCCATGGTGCCGCACCCGTTCAACCAGGGGGATCAATCGTCGGAGATCGCGGTGTGGAGGCGCACCTGCTTCACCCGTACGGCGCCGGTGCCGTCGAGGTCGAGCTCGCGGTGGGCGGTGTCGGGTGCCCACCCGGCAGAGTCGAGGAACCTCCGGAGGGCGTCGTCGGTGGCGTTGGTCCAGGTGACGGCCCGGGTGAAGCGGTCCGCGGCGAGCGTCTCGACCGCGGCCTGCAGCAGCCGTGAGCCGTGGCCGCGGCCGCGCTCGGGAGGATCGACGGTGAGCTCCAGGACCTCGCCGTCGGCGACGGGGTCGCAGTCGGGGTCGCTGGCCGGTGAGGTGATCGCGAAGCCGACGACGCGGTTGCGCTCGAGCGCGACGAGGACCCGCACCCGCGCATCGACGGGGCGTGCCAGCACCTGCTGCCAGGCCTGCTCGGCGTCGGTCGGGTCGGCGGCCAGTGCCTCCGGAGGCAGCAGCGACGCGAGGTCGACCCCGCGCGCACGGAGCTGCAGTGCGGCGACGGCGGGGGCGTCGTCGATCCACGCGACCCGGCAGGAGACGTCGGCGGAGGGGCGTTCCATGCGGCCATCCTCCCACCGGCGGAGATGTTACACCCCGGGCGGGATGGTGCTGACTTGTGTAACAACCGGTGGTACCGTCGAGGCATGTACGGCAACGACTTCAGTGCCCCCGGCGAGGCCCCCGGCGTCCGCCCGGCGACGGGCGACGAGCCGGCCTCCTTCGCCGCGGTCATGGCCGACGAGGGCCGGATCGAGCCCCGGGACGAGATGCCCGAGGGCTACCGCAAGACGCTGGTGCGCCAGATCGCGCAGCACGCCCACTCGGAGATCATCGGCATGCAGCCGGAGGGCAACTGGATCTCGCGGGCCCCCAGCCTGCGTCGCAAGGCGATCCTCATGGCCAAGGTGCAGGACGAGGCCGGCCACGGCCTCTACCTCTACGCCGCCGCGGAGACGCTGGGCGCCGACCGGGCCGACCTTCTCGACCAGCTCCACTCCGGGCGCCAGAAGTACTCCTCGATCTTCAACTACCCGACGCTGACCTGGGCCGACGTCGGCGCGATCGGCTGGCTCGTCGACGGCGCGGCGATCGTCAACCAGGTGCCGTTGTGCCGCTGCTCCTACGGCCCCTACGCCCGCGCGATGGTGCGCGTGTGCAAGGAGGAGTCGTTCCACCAGCGACAGGGCTTCGAGATCCTCCACACGCTCTCCCACGGCACGGCCGCGCAGCGGGAGATGGCCCAGGACGCCGTCGACCGCTACTGGTGGCCGAGCCTGATGATGTTCGGTCCGCCCGACACCGGAGAGGCGGCGTCGACCGGCGGACACACGGCGCAGTCGATGGCCTGGGGCATCAAGCGCTTCAGCAACGACGACCTCCGCCAGCGCTTCGTGGACATGACCGTGCCCCAGGCCGAGGCGCTCGGGCTGACGCTGCCCGACGCCGAGATCCGGTGGAACGAGGAGCGTGGCCACTACGACTTCGGCGACATCGACTTCACCGAGCTCTTCGAGGTGATCAAGGGCAACGGCCCCTGCAACGAGCAGCGGTTGGCCCACCGGGTCAGGGCCCACGAGGACGGCGCCTGGGTGCGCGAGGCTGCCTCGGCGTACGCCGCGAAGCAGTCGGCACGCAGCGAGGGGGCCGCATGAGCGACTGGCCGCTCTGGGAGGTCTTCGTGCGTTCGCGCCGCGGCCTCTCGCACGTCCACGCGGGCTCGCTGCACGCCCCCGATGCCGAGATGGCCCTGCGCAACGCGCGCGACCTCTACACCCGCCGCCAGGAGGGTGTCTCCCTGTGGGTCGTGAGGTCCGCCGACATCGAGGCCTCCACCCCCGACGAGCGCGACGCGTTCTTCGACCCGGCAGCCGACAAGATCTACCGGCACCCGACCTTCTACGACGTCCCCGAGGGGGTCGAGCACCTGTGACCACTCCCCACGTCGACTACGTGCTGGCACTCGCCGACGACGCCCTGGTCTCCGCCCAGCGGATGGGCTGGTGGATCAGCCGTGCCCCGCAGCTCGAGGAGGACGTCGCGCTGGCCAACATCGGCCTCGACCAGCTCGGTCAGGCGCGCACCCTGCTCGCCCATGCGGGAGCGCTGGAGGGAGAGGGACGCGACGAGGACGACCTGGCCTACCTGCGCGACGAGCGCGCCTTCCGCAACGTCCACCTCGTCGAGCGCGAGCAGACCGACTTCGCGGTGACGATGGTCCGGCTGCTGCTGTTCAGCGCCTACCAGAACGAGCTCTACGCCGCTCTCCGGACCAGCACCGACGCCACCCTGGCCGGGGTGGCCGGCAAGGCCGTCAAGGAGGTCGCCTACCACCTCGACCACGCCGCCCGCTGGGTCGTGCGGCTCGGTGACGGCACCGACGAGAGCCACCGACGTGCGCAGACGGCTCTCGACGCCGAGTGGCCCCACCTCGACGAGCTGTTCGATGCCACGTGGCTCGATGCCGGGCTGGTCGCGGACGGCGTGGCCGTCGACCCCGGGACCCTGCGCGACCCCGTGCTCGCCCGCCTCCTGCCGGTGCTGGAGGAGGCGACGTTGTCCGTGCCGGAGGTCGCCGCCGCGCGGGGTGGTGGTCGTCAGGGCCTCCACTCCGAGCAGATGGGCTACCTGCTGGCCGAGATGCAGCACGTCGCCCGGTCCCACCCGGGGGCGACGTGGTGACCACCCGGACCGCCCGCGACATCGCCGGCGACGTGCTCGACCCCGAGCTGCCCGTCGTGACCATCGACGACCTCGGGATCCTGCGCGACGTCACCGAGGACGACCAGGGCCGCGTCCACGTCCAGATCACGCCGACCTACTCCGGCTGCCCGGCGATGGAGACCATCCGCACCGACCTGGTCGAGGCGCTCACGAGCGCCGGCTACCAGCAGGTCTCGGTCGAGTTCGTCCTCGCGCCGGCATGGACCACCGACTGGATCAGCCCCGAGGGCCGGCGCAAGCTCGAGGAGTACGGCGTCGCGCCGCCCGCGCCGACCTCCGACGGTCCCGTCGCGCTGACGCTCTCCGTGCGCTGCCCCCACTGCGGCAGCGTCGACACCCTCGAGTCGAGCCGCTTCGGCTCCACGGCGTGCAAGTCGCTGTGGGTGTGCCAGTCGTGCCGCGAGCCCTTCGACCACTTCAAGACGCTGTGAGCGGCACGCACTCGGAGCTCCACCCGTTGCGGGTGGCGGCCATCGACGAGCTGACCGACGACGCGGTGGCGATCACGTTCGCCGTTCCCGACGACCTGCGGTCGGCCTACTCCTTCAGCCACGGACAGCACCTGTCGATCCGCGGCTCCGACGACACGAGGCGCAGCTTCTCGATCTGCAGCTCGCCGGCCTCCGGCGTGCTGCGCATCGGCGTGAAGCGGTTGCCGGGCGGAGCGTTCTCCGACGGCGTCGTCGGGGCGCTGCAGGTGGGCGACGAGCTCGAGGTCATGACGCCGGCCGGCCGGTTCACCACCGAGCTCGACCCCGAGGCGGTGCGCACGTACGTCGCGGTCGCGGCGGGCTCGGGGATCACCCCGATCCTGTCGATCGTGACCGCGCTGCTGGAGGGGGAGCCGGCGGCGCAGGTCACGCTGGTCTACGCCAACCGCACCAGCCGGTCGGTGATGTTCCTCGACGAGGTCCACGACCTGAAGGACCGGTTCACCGACCGGTTCCAGGTGGTGCACGTGCTCTCGCGTGAGGAACAGGACGTCGAGCTGCTCTCCGGCCGTCTCGATGCCGACAGGTTCACCCGGATCGTCGACGCCTTCGGGTTCGGTGACGCCGACGACTGGTTCCTGTGCGGTCCTCAGCAGATGGTGGTCGACCTGCGCGACTCACTCACCGACCGGGGGGCGAAGCGTGTCCACACGGAGCTGTTCCACGCCGACCCGGTGCCCCGGGCGCCGGTCGCCTCCTTGGGTGACGGCGCTGAGGGAGCCGCCGACGTGACGATCCGCCTCGACGGCCGCAGCAGCAAGTTCGCGCTGCGACCCGACGGCCCGCCCGTCCTCGAGGCGGCGCTCGACGTCCGCTCCGACCTGCCCTTCGCCTGCAAGGGCGGCGTGTGCGGCACCTGTCGCGCGCGGCTGGTCGAGGGCACGGTCCAGATGGACGCCAACTACGCGTTGGAGCCCGACGAGGTCGAGCGTGGCTACGTGCTGACCTGCCAGTCCCACCCGACGGCGTCGACGGTCGTCCTCGACTACGACACCTGAGCAGGGCTGCGGCGGCCCGCGGTCAGCGGTAGCGCTCGGGGATGGACTGGCCGATCCGGGCCTGGGGCTTGGGCAGGCGCATGAAGCGCATCTGCATCGAGCGTGACACGGCGTACCAGGTGGTGCCCTTGGTCGACTCGTCGGTGTCGGCGAACCGGCGCGTGAGCTCGCGGCGCAGCCGCCAGCGCAGCACGACGATGTCGAGCACGATCAGGAAGAACATGCCCATGAGCATGAAGCTGCCGGCGTTCATCATGGCCACGTTGCCGGAGTACTGGAGCACCAGCGTCACCAGCATCACCGGGATCACGATCTCCAGGAACGAGAACCGGGTGTCGACGTAGTCACGCACGAATCGGCGCACCGGGCCCTTGTCGCGCGGCATGTAGTAGCGCTCGTCGCCGGTCTTCATGGCCTGGCGGATCTGCTGGCTCGACTCCATGCGCTGCTTGCGCTGCTGGGCGGCCATCTCCTTGCGCGAGCGAGGGGCCTTGGCGCGTGCCTTGGCGGCGGCCTGGGCCTCCTTGCGGGTGGGCGTCGGCCGGCCCTTGCCTCCGGGCTTGCCCTCCCCGTCGGCGGAGTCGGTGGTGGCGGAGGGCTCGGACTTGGTGCGGCGGAACAACGGGGCGCCTTTGCTGGTCGGTGGCAAGGTGGGGTCAGGGGAGTGGACCCGGACAGGACAACCCTACCGGGGTCGGCCCGGGCGCTCGCACGCGTTGGGGTCTTGACCGTAGGGTTGGTCCATGAGCCTCATGAAGCGCATCAGCCTCATCTTCCGGTCGAAGGCCAACAGGGCGCTCGACCGCGCCGAGGACCCGCGCGAGACCCTCGACTACAGCTACCAGCGCCAGCAGGACCTGCTCGTCAAGGTGCGCCGCGGCGTCGCCGACGTCGCCACCTCGCGCAAGCGCGTGGAGCTGCAGGTCAACCAGCTCGAGCAGCAGCAGGCCAAGCTCCAGGGCCAGGCCGAGAAGGCGATCTCCGTCGGTCGCGAGGACCTCGCCCGCGAGGCGCTGACCCGCAAGTCCGGGCTCACCCAGCAGATCACCGACCTCAAGGCACAGCACGCCCAGCTGCAGGGTGAGGAGGAGAAGCTCACCCTCGCCCAGCAGCGGCTGCAGGCCAAGGTCGAGGCCTTCCGCACCCGCAAGGAGACGATCAAGGCCACCTACACCGCGGCCGAGGCGCAGACCAAGATCAACGAGGCGATGTCGGGCATCGGCGAGGAGATGGGCGACGTCGGGTTGGCGGTGCAGCGTGCGGAGGACAAGACGGCCCAGATGCAGGCCCGTGCCGGCGCGATCGACGAGCTGATCGCGTCCGGGGCGCTCGACGACGTGAGCGCCCAGGGCAGCGGCGACGACATCGCTCGCGAGCTCGACGCGCTGAGCTCGGGCACCGACGTGGAGGCGGAGCTGGCCCGGCTCAAGTCTGGGTCGCAGCCGCAGGCCATCGAGCCGGCCGACGGCGACATCCTGCGCGCCGAGCCCGAGAAGGTCGCCGACGCCGACGACGACTCCAAGGCCTGACGGTGATCATCAGGATCCTCGGCGAGGGTCAGTTCGACGTCCCGGACGAGGCGCTCGACCGGCTCAACGGCCTCGACGAGGCGCTCGAGGCCAGCGTCGACAGCGGCGACGAGGCGGCCTTCTCCGGCGCCCTGGCAGCGCTGCTCGACGGGGTTCGCGACAGCTCCGTGCCCCACGAGCCGGGCACCCTCGACACCTCCGACCTGATCCTGCCCCACGCGGGCGCCACCCTCGAGGAGGTCCGCGACCTGCTCAGTGGCGACGGCCTCATCCCCGGTTAGGCGGTAGGTCGTGGCATCGTCCCGCTTCGTCCCCGACACCGGCCTCACGGTCCGGATGACCACCGTGCTGTTCCTGCTCGGCGCCTTGTTCGTCGCGCTCGTGGTGGGCCTCATGGCCGCCGCTTCCGGCGCTGGCTACGGCCAGCTCGTCCCGATCATCGGGCTGGTCGGCATCGGGATCGCGGTCTACCAGTGGTGGAACTCGGACACCGTCGCCATGAAGGCGATGCGTGCTCGCGAGGTCACCCCCGAGCAGGCCCCGGAGCTCCACGGCATGATCGACCGGCTCTGTGCGCTCGCCGACATGCCCAAGCCCCGCGTCGGGGTCGCCGACATGGCGGTGCCCAACGCCTTCGCCACGGGCCGTTCGCCCGAGCGGGCGGTCGTCTGCGTCACCACGGGCATCCAGGGGCTGCTGACGGCCGAGGAGCTCGAGGCGGTCCTGGCCCACGAGCTCGCCCACGTCGCCCACCGCGACGTCCTGGTCATGACGGTGGCCTCGTCCGCCGGCATCGTCGCCGGCATGCTCATGCACGGCGCGCGGTTCGGCGCCCTGGCCGGCCGCCGCGACCGCAACTCCGCCGCGTTCTTCGTGATCACGCTGGTGGTGAGCCTGGTGGTCTACGCGATCAGCTTCTTCCTGACCCGGCTCCTCTCGCGCTACCGCGAGCTCTCGGCCGACCGTGCCGGCGCCTACCTCACGCTCAAGCCGGCGGCGCTGGCCAGCGCGCTGCAGAAGATCAGCGGCGGCATCTCGTCGATCCCGGAGAAGGACCTCCGCGCCACCACCAACGCCATGAACGCCTTCTTCATCGCGCCGGCCGTCAAGGGCGTCGACCTGAAGACCCTCACCTCCACGCACCCCTCGTTGGAGCAGCGGCTCGAGCAGCTGGCCCGGATCCAGGCCGAGCTGGGCCGTCCGGGCGCCTGATGGGGCTCTGGAAGGCGATCACCGGGCGTTCGGAGCCGGTCGCCGCGGATCTGGATGCGCTCTTCGAGGTACCCAGCGCAGCGGTCCTGCTCCAGACGGAGCTCGGGATGCAGCCGACGGGGCACGCCTCGGTCTGCTACCGGGCGGCGTCGGGGGCAGCGTTCGACCGCACCCAGAGCGAGGCGGTCGAGCTCGTGCGCTCGGACCCGCGGGCACCCGACGTGACCACCACCACCGACGCCTTCGGCTTCACCTGGCTCACGGTGCACGACGAGCCCGACGACGTCGCCGGACTGTGCACCGACCTCCATGCCGTCAACACCTCCCTGGAGGGCGCGGGCTTCGGCCCGGCCCTGCTGTGCACCCTGGTTCCCTTCGCCGACCCGGGTGGCCGCAGGCTCGGGCTGGTCTACCTCTACAAGCAGGGCACGTTCTACCCCTTCGCCCCGACCGGCCCGCAGCAGCGCGACAACCTCACCGAGATCACCGTGCGGGACGTCCTCGCGCAGGAGCTCCCGATGGAGAAGGACCTGAACCGGTGGCTCGCCGTGTGGGAGGCTCCGGGCCTGTGAGCGACTCCGACGACGCCGGCGCGCGCCGGACGGCCGCGCTGGAGCGCTACGGCGTGCTCGACGGGTCGACCCCACCGGCTCTCGAGGCGATCGTCGACCTGGCCAGCCGCGTCCTCGACGTCCCGATGGCGAGCATCAACCTCCACACGCAGGCCGAGCAGGTGCAGGTGGCGACGATCGGGTTCGAGGGCGGGTCGATGCCCCGCGATGCCTCGATGTGCGCGCTGGTCGTCGACGAGCAGCGCCCCGTCGTGGTGCCCGACGCCTCCAGCGACGAACGCTTCGTCGACCACCCCCTCGTCAACGGTGAGCGGGGCCGCGTCCGGTTCTACGCCTCCCACCCGCTGCGCACGCCGGACGACGTCGTGATCGGCACGCTCTGCCTCGTCGACGGGGAGGCGCGGACGGTGGATGCCCAGATGGAGGCCGAGCTGCGGCTGCTCGCCGACCGGGTCGCCGACGTCCTCGAGCTCGACCTCACCTCGCGCCGGCTGGCAGCCGCCACCGAGCAGCTGACCTGGGCCAACGAGTCGCTCGGGGCCTTCGCGGGTCAGGTCAGCCACGACCTGAAGAACCCCCTCGCGGCCGTGATCATGTCGCTCGGACTCGCGCTGGAGGAGATCGGCGACCACCCGTCCCGTGACCTCGTCGAGCGTGCGGGCCGGAGCGCGCGACGGATGTCGACCATGATCGGCGACCTGCTCGACTTCGCCGGCGGCCGGGTGCGTGACGTCCGCGAGCCGATCGACCTCGGTGGGCTCGTCGCCGAGGTCGTGGCGGAGCTCGGTGCCGCCCTCGCGGAGGTCGACCTCGTGGTCGGCGACCTCCCGGTGGTGGACGCCGACCCCGCACCGATCCGGGTGGTGGTGCGGAACCTCCTGGTCAACTCCGTCACGTTCGCCAGGCCCGACGTCCGCGCACGCATCGAGGTCGCGGGCTACCGCACCGACCGGTTCTGGCGGTTCGAGGTGTCCGACAACGGGCGGGGCGTCCCCGTCGCCGACCGCAAGCGGGTGCTCGAGCCGCTGGTGAGGCTCGACCGCAAGGTGCCGGGAAGCGGCATCGGGCTGGCCACGTGCGCGCGCATCGTGGCCGGCCACGGCGGCAGCATGGGCCTCGGGGACGGTCTCGCCGCCGGCGACGGTCAGCACGGCACCCTGGTGTGGCTCGAGGTGCCGGTCGCCTGAGCGGTCCGGCTCAGTCCTTGTGGGACTTGCCGGGCAGGTCGAGCATCCGCTGGAGCGCGATCCGGGCCCACCGCTCGGTCTCGGGGTCGACCTCGATCCGGTTGACCACCTGACCCGCGACCAGCGACTCCAGGCCCACACGAGGTGGGGGAGGTCGATCCGGTTCATGGTCGAGCAGTAGCAGACGTTGCGGTCGAGGAAGGAGATCTTCTTGTCGGGGTGGGCGGCGGCCAGCCGCTGCACGAGGTTGAGCTCGGTACCGATCGCCCAGTGAGAGCCGGGCGCCGCCGCCTCGATGGTCTTGATGATGAACTCGGTCGAGCCGATGAGGTCGGCCTTGAGCACCACCTCGTGGGTGCACTCGGGGTGCACCAGGATCTGGATGTCGGGGTCCTTGGCCCGGAGCTCGTCGACGACGTCGACCGTGAAGCGACCGTGCACGGAGCAGTGGCCGCGCCACAGGATGACGCGCGCGTTCCGCAGCTCCTGCTCGGTGAGCCCCCCGCCGGGCAGCAGCGGGTTCCACACGACGCAGTCGTCGAGGGAGAAGCCCATCTCGAGCACCGCGGTGTTGCGACCGAGGTGCTGGTCGGGCAGGAAGAGCACCTTCGCGTCCTCCCGCTGCGCGAACGCCCACCGCAGAGCGGTCTCGGCGTTGCTCGAGGTGCACACGACGCCGTCGTGACGGCCCACGAAGCCCTTGATGTCGGCGCTGGAGTTCATGTAGGTCACCGGCACGACGCTGTCGGCGACGCCGGCGGCCGTGAGCGCGTCCCAGGCGTCCTCCACCTGCGCCAGCCGGGCCATGTCGGCCATCGAGCAGCCCGCGGCGAGGTCGGGGAGCACGACCTGCTGGTGGTCGGCGGTGAGGATGTCGGCCGACTCCGCCATGAAGTGGACGCCGCAGAAGACGATGAACTCCGCCTCGGGACGCGCAGCGGCGTCGCGCGCGAGCTTGAAGGAGTCACCCGTGACGTCGGCGAACTGGATCACCTCGTCGCGCTGGTAGTGGTGGCCCAGCACGAACACGCGGTCGCCGAGCGTCTCCTTGGCGGCCCGGGCACGCGCCACGAGGGCAGGGTCGGACGCCTCCGGCAGGTCGCCGGGGCACTCCACCCCCCGCTCGGTCTCCAGGTCCCGGCCGCGGCCGAGGGGGAGCAGGGGCAGGTCCACGGTGCTCATGACCCGATCCTAGGTCGGTCCCGGCAGCCGGCTCACAGCAGCGTGGGGTGGGGGAGGTACGGCGCGGGGTCCTTCATCCGCCGCAGGGCGAGGAACCCTCGCGACCAGACGTCGAGCCTGGCCGCCACCGCCAGGTCGACCGCCCAGTCGTTGGCCGCCGAGACGTGAGGCACCTCGACGGGGACGTCGGGGTCGCTGGCCGCGAGCGCCTCCCAGGTCAGGGAGGTGGCCGCCTTGCGGTTCGTGGCTGCCAGGAGCAGCGGCGCGCCGCGGTCGGTGACGTAGGCGTAGCCGGATCCGGCGGGCCGGTCGGTGACGAGCAGCCGCAGCTCGCGGCCGAGCACCTCGTGGTCGGGTCCGTGGGCGGCGCCACGGGTGCGCCGGTCGAGCGAGTCGAGCAGGTCGCGGTCACCCGGTGTGCCCTCGCGGACGTGGCGCACCTCGGGCAGCACGGCCCGCGCCACCGTCCCGTGCAGCACCATCTGCGGCTGCAGCCGGAAGCCGGCCAGCGCGTAGCGGCGCAGCGCCTGCGGGTCGGCCGAGGCGTTGAGCATGCCGCGCAGGCAGCCGCGGCCGTGGTGGTGCGCCGCCTCCAGCAGGGTCCGCCCGAGGCCCTGCCCCTGCAGCCCGGGCCGCACGGCGTACGACGCCAGGATCCACATCAGCTCACGCACCAGCGACGTCGCGAAGCCGACCAGCTCGCCGTCGACCTCCACGACCCAGCAGCCACCGGGGTCGGTGGCGAGCAGGTGATGGGTGCGGGCCTGCCAGGCGGTGACGCGGTGCGGAGGCCTCGACGACGGATCGGGCCAGGCGCGCTGGTAGGTGCGGCGGTCGAGCTCGAGGAACGCCGCGGAGCTGATCTGCTCGCACGCCTCGACGTCGTCGTCGCGCATCGGCCGGATCAGGGGACTCATCGCGTCGCAGGCTACGTCGTCCGACAGGATGGGGGCATGCGAGTCCTGGTCGCCCCCGACAAGTTCGCCGGCACCCTCACCGCGGTCGAGGCCGCCGAGGCCATCGCCACGGGGTGGCGTCGCCACGCGCCCGACGACGAGATCGACCTGCTGCCGATGTCCGACGGTGGCCCCGGCTTCGTCGAGGTGCTCGGCAACGCGCTGGGCGGCACGCGGGAGCCCGTGGTGGTCCGCGGCCCCTTCGGCGACCCGGTGCCGGCCGAGGTCCTGCTCGTCGGCGACACGGCCTACGTCGAGTCGGCCCAGGCCTGCGGACTCCACCTCACCGGCGCCCGAGGTGCCGAGCGGGCGTCGACGTACGGCGTGGGCGAGCTCGTCGTCGCTGCGCGCGACGCGGGCGCCACCACGGTCGTCGTCGGTCTCGGCGGCAGTGGCACCAACGACGGGGGAGCAGGCCTCCTCGCAGCCCTCGGGGCGACCGCCGACCGGCCGCTCGACGCGGGCGTCGCCGCCCTCGACGGCGTCACCACGGTGTCGCTGCCCGATCCCGGAGTCAGCCTGGTGGCGGCCAGCGACGTCGACAACCCGCTGACCGGGCTCTTCGGCGCCACCAAGACGTTCGGCCCGCAGAAGGGCCTCAGCGAGGAGCAGCTGCCGGCCCTCGACGGGGTCCTGGAGCAGCTCGCCGAGGCCGCCGGACGGCGCACGGCGCTCGAGAAGGGTGCCGGGGCCGCCGGCGGGCTGGGCTACGCCCTGCTCCTGCTCGGCGGTGAGCGGCGTCCCGGCCTCGACCTCGTCTCGGCCGCCACCGGCCTGCTCGAGCGCTGCCGCGCCGTCGACCTCGTCGTCACCGGCGAGGGGGCCTTCGACTTCTCGAGCCGTGCGGGCAAGGTGCCCTACGGCGTCGCGTCGGTGGCCGCGGAGGCGATCCGGCCGTGCGTCGCGGTGGCGGGCTCGGTGCTCGTCGGTTCCCGCGAGATGCGGGCGCTCGGGGTGGAGTCGGCGTACTCGCTGGTCGAGCTGGTGGGGGAGGAGCGAGCCTTCGCCGACGCCGGCGGTGCGCTGGCCGAGGTCGCCGAGCGCGTCGCGCGCACCTGGTCGCGCTGAACCGGCTCGGCCGACGCCGGTCCGGGTCTCGCTGCCGTCGGCATGAGCGAGGAATACCCGAGGGTGTGCGACCATTGAAGTCGTCAGACCAGTACCACCCAGCGAGCCAGGGAGCGACAGACATGACCGAGCAGGTCGAGACCGAGCGCCGTACCGACCAGATCAACCTGAGTGCGGTCGCGGCGTCCAAGGTGAAGAGCCTCCTCGAGCAGGAGGGTCGCGACGACCTCCAGCTGCGCATCTCGGTGCAGCCGGGCGGCTGCTCCGGCCTGCGCTACCAGCTGTTCTTCGACGAGCGCACGCTCGACGGTGACGTCACCACCGACTTCGACAGCGTGACCGTCGTGGTCGA
Source organism: uncultured Actinomycetota bacterium (assembly GCA_963754025.1). Lineage (GTDB taxonomy): Bacteria > Actinomycetota > Actinomycetes > Propionibacteriales > Nocardioidaceae > Nocardioides. The sequence continues at coordinate 362,201 of CAVWEC010000001.1, forward strand.
CCGGATGAGCGTCCCCTACCTCAACGGCGCCATGATCGACTTCGTCGACAGCATCGAGAAGCAGGGGTTCACCATCGACAACCCCAACGCCACCGGATCCTGCGCCTGCGGCGACAGCTTCCACTGATCGACACCAGGTGGGAGCAGCGAGACCACCTGAACGACGAAGAGCCCCCAGCCAGCAGGCTGGGGGCTCCGTCGTGCTCGGGGTCAGTCGGAGTACAGCGCCCGCGCCAGTCGCACCGCGGCGTCGCTGACGGGGACGTCCCGCTTGAGCACCTCGCGCGGGTAGTCCTCGTAGCGGATGCTCGGTGCCGGGCCGACAGCCTTCTCGGCGACGCGCTCGAGCCGCAGGTTGCGTCCGGTCTCGAGGCAGTCGGCGCGCATCTGCGCAGGCGTGGCGAAGTCGTCGGAGGCGTGGCTCATGTCCCCGACGCTAGGGGCTACCGCGGGGTACTCCCACGAGTACCGATCGGTAGTCTTGTGTGTCGTGTCCCTGCTGATCGCCGGATCCATCGCCACCGACCACCTGATGAGCTTCCAGGGGAAGTTCTCCGACTCCCTGGTCGTCGACCAGCTCGACAAGCTCTCGGTCTCCTTCCTCGTCGACGACCTCGACGTACGCCGCGGGGGCTGTGCCGCCAACATCAGCTTCGGACTGGGCAACCTCGGGCTCGCCCCCGTGCTCGTGGGCGCGGTCGGGGAGGACTTCGGGGACTACCGGGCGTGGCTGGAGCGCCACCGCGTCGACTGCCGGTCGGTGCACGTCTCCGAGACCCGGCACACCGCGCGGTTCGTGTGCACCACCGACGCCGCCGACGCCCAGATCGCCAGCTTCTACCCCGGCGCGATGAGCGAGGCCCGCGAGATCGAGCTCAAGCCGATCGTCGACCGCGTCGGGGACCCCGACTACGTGCTGGTCGGTCCCGACGACCCCGAGGCGATGCTCCGCCACACCGACGAGTGCCGTCAGCGGGGCTACCCCTTCGTGGCCGACCCGAGCCAGCAGCTCGCCTTCGGTGACGGCGACATGATCCGGCCCCTCGTCGACGGTGCCCACATCCTCGTCAGCAACGAGTACGAGTCCTCGCTCATCACGCAGAAGACCGGGTGGAGCCACGACGAGGTGCTCGAGAGGGTCGGCACCTGGGTGATCACCCTCGGCCCCCGCGGGGTGCGGATCGAGCGGCAGGGCGAGGCGCCGGTGGAGGTGGCGGCCGTGCCCGAGGTCGACAAGAAGGAGCCCACCGGTGTGGGCGACGCCTTCCGCGCGGGGCTGCTCGCCGGTCTCAGCTGGGGCTCTCCGCCGAGCGGTCCGCCCAGCTGGGCTGCCTGTTGGCGGTCTACGTCGTCGAGCAGGTGGGCACCCAGGAGTACACGCTGACGCGTTCCCACTTCCTCGCCCGCTGCGAGGCGGCGTACGGCGGGACCGCGGCGGCCGAGATCGGCGAGCACCTCCGCACCCTGCGGTAGCCGCCGCTACGACCGGCGCCGCACCACGAAGGCCGGGGTCCCGTCGTCGGCGACCTCCTCGCCGACGTACTCCTGCCCCCGCATCCGGCACCACGCGGGTACGTCGACACGTGCGGCCACGTCGGTGGCCACCACGGCCACGGTGTCGCCGACCGGCACGTCCGCGATCCGGCGGGCGAGCTCGATGACGGGCATCGGGCAGCGCATGTCGCGGCAGTCGAGCACCAGGTCCGCGCTCACAGGCCGACCTCGGCCCGCAGCCCCGCGACCACTCCGGGGAGCACTCCCAGGAACCGGTCGACCTCCTCGACCGTGGTGGTGCGGCCGAGGGAGACGCGCACGTTGCCGTGGGTCAGCACCCGCATCGCGCTGAGCACGGCACTGGGCTCGAGGGTCGAGGCCGCGCAGGCCGAGCCGCTGGCGACGCCGAAGCCGTGACGGTCGAGGGCGTGGACCAGCGCCTCACCGTCCACGTAGAGGAACGAGAAGGTCACCAGGTGGGGGAGCCTCCGCTCGGGGTCACCGACGACCTCTGCGTCGGGGATCGTGGCCACCGCCTCCCGGATCCGCTCGACCAGGGCGTGCTGGCGCGCGTTGACCTCCTCGCGCTCGGCGACGACGGCCTGCAGCGCAGCGGCGGCGGCGAGCGCGGCCGGGACGTTCTCGAACCCGGCGACCCGCTCGTCGACCCGGTCGTCGCCGGGGAAGGGGTTGCGCCAGCGGGCGCCCTTGCGCACCAGCATCAGGCCCACCCCGGCGGGACCGCCCCACTTGTGGGCCGAGCCGGCGGCAGCCGCCCAGCCGTGGGGGAGCGGCAACCGCCCCAGGGAAGCGCAGGCGTCGACGAACACCGGTATCCCGTCAGGCACCCGGAGCTCGCCGACGTCCTGGAGCGTCCCCACCTCGTGGTTGGCGCTCTGGAGGGCCACGACGGCGGCGTCAGCGGCGTGCGTGACCAGGTCGGCGGTCGACACCCGCCCGAGCTCGTCGCAGCCGACCTCGAGCGGCTCACCGGCCCAGGCAGCGGCGTGGCGCACGGCCGAGTGCTCGACGGCCGAGTGGACCACCCGTCGGCCCCTCGAGGAGCCCCGGACCAGACCCAGCAGGCCGCGGTGCACGGCCTCGGTGCCGGAGCCGGTGAACGACAGCTCGTCGGGTCGTACGCCGAGCGCCTCCGCAGCGGCCGCGCGGGCGTTGTCGAGCATCAGGCGAGCGTGCCGACCCGGGCGGTGCAGCCGTCGCGGATCGGCGTACCCCCGGTCGTACGCCGCGAGCAGGACCTCCTGTGCCGCAGGGTGAAGCGGCTCCCCGGAGGCCGTGTCGAGCTCGGTGCGGGGCGACGTCACGACGCCCAACCTACGCCGGTGCCCCGTGCGTCCCACGGGGTGAGGATCGGATAGTCTGACCGGGTCCTGTCCGCACGTGAACGAAAGGCTCGTTCGTGGGTCAGCAACTCCACCGGGCTCCGATGCGTCGACTGCGTCGTGCCGCCCTGGTCGCCACGATGGGTGCACTCGTCCTCCTCGCCGGATGCTCGGCCGAGACGCAGGACGAGTGGAAGAACCTGGCGATGCCCGATCCGGCCACCGAGCAGGCGGTCCACACCTTCGAGCTGTGGCGCTGGGCGTGGGTCGCGGCCATGGCCACCGGCATCATCGTGTGGGGTCTCATCGGCTGGGTGGTGGTGCGCTACCGGCGCAAGCACGAGGACGAGATCCCCGTGCAGACCCGCTACAACCTGCCGCTCGAGATCTTCTACACGATCGCCCCCATCGTGATGGTGGTCGTGTTCTTCTACCACACGGTCAACGTGCAGAACGTCGTGCTCGACGACACCGACCAGGACCACACGATCGAGGTCGTGGGCCAGCAGTGGAGCTGGACGTTCAACCACCGCCTCGACGGCTCGACGGACGGTCCGGTCGTCTACACCTCCGGCACCGGCAGCCAGATCCCGACGCTGGTGCTCCCGGTCGACCAGACCATCCAGTTCAACCTGACCTCGCCCGACGTGATCCACTCCTTCGGCATCCCCGCGTTCCTGATGAAGATGGACGTGGTCCCGGGCCGCACCAACCACTACGAGGTCACCCCGACCACCACCGGCGACTTCGTCGGCAAGTGCTACGAGCTCTGCGGCAGCTACCACTCGCGGATGCTCTTCAACGTCAGGGTCGTCGAGGAGGCGGAGTACGAGCAGTACCTCTCCGACCTCGAGGCCCGGGGCAACTACTCCGAGGAGCCCCTGCTCGGCGGCAACTTCGTCAACGAGCAGGCCGGCCTCGACGACCACAGCGAGGAGGAGGCGGAATGACCGCCACCGCAGCCCAGCCGACCGCCCAGGCCCCGCGCAAGACGCTGGGGCAGCAGGTCGTGCGGATCCTGACGACGACCGACCACAAGCTGATCGGCAAGCTCTACCTCGTCACGTCGTTCGCCTGGTTCGTCGTCGGCGGCGTCATGGCGCTGCTGATCCGCGCCGAGCTGGCCAACCCCGGCATGCAGGTCGTCAACGACGAGGTCTACAACCAGCTGTTCACGATGCACGGCACGATCATGCTGCTGCTGTTCGCGACCCCGCTGTTCTTCGGCTTCTCCAACGTGATCATGCCGCTGCAGATCGGCTCGCCCGACGTGGCGTTCCCGCGGCTCAACATGTTCAGCTACTGGCTGTTCCTCTTCGGCGGCCTCATCACCGCCTCCGGCTTCCTGACCCCGAGCGGCGCCGCGTCGTTCGGTTGGTTCGCCTACACCCCGCTGTCCGACGCGATCCGTTCGCCGGGCATCGGCGGTGACCTGTGGATCATGGGTCTGTGGATGGCCGGTCTGGGCTCCATCCTCGGTGCGGTCAACTTCATCACCACCATCATCTGCATGCGTGCCCCCGGCATGACCATGTTCCGGATGCCGCTGTTCGTGTGGAACACGCTGATCACGTCGCTGCTGGTGCTGATCGCGTTCCCGATCCTCGCGGGTGCGCTGCTCTCGCTCGAGGCCGACCGGCTGCTCGGTGCCCACGTCTTCGATCCGGCCCACGGCGGGCCGATCCTGTGGCAGCACCTCTTCTGGTTCTTCGGGCACCCCGAGGTCTACATCATCGCCCTGCCGTTCTTCGGCATCGTGACCGAGATCCTGCCGGTCTTCAGCCGCAAGCCGCTCTTCGGCTACGTCGGGCTGGTCGGTGCGACGCTCGGCATCGCCATCCTCTCGGTGGCCGTGTGGGCCCACCACATGTTCGTCACCGGCGCGGTCGACCTGCCGTTCTTCTCCGGCATGACCTTCCTGATCGCGGTGCCGACGGGAGTGAAGTTCTTCAACTGGATCGGCACGATGTGGGGGGGATCTCTGTCCTTCGACACCCCCATGCTGTGGTCGGTCGGGTTCCTCACGACCTTCCTGTTCGGCGGTCTCACCGGCATCATCCTGGCCAGCCCGCCGCTGGACTTCCACGTCTCCGACTCCTACTTCGTGGTGGCCCACTTCCACTACGTCGTGTTCGGCACCGTGGTGTTCGCGATGTTCGCCGGCTTCTACTACTGGTGGCCGAAGATGACCGGGCGGATGCTCGACGAGCGGCTGGGCAAGGTGCACTTCTGGTTGCTGTTCATCGGCTTCCACACCACCTTCCTGGTGCAGCACTGGCTCGGCGTCGAGGGCATGCCCCGCCGCTACGCCGACTACCTGCCCGAGGACGGCTTCACGTTCCTCAACCAGGTCTCGACGGTGGGTGCGTTCCTGCTGAGCCTGTCGATGCTGCCGTTCTTCTACAACCTGTGGGTCTCCCGTCGGGCGCCGCTCGTCGAGACCGACGACCCGTGGGGCTGGGGCCGCTCGCTCGAGTGGGCCACCAGCTGCCCGCCGCCGCGCCACAACTTCGTGACCATCCCGCGGATCCGCTCGGAGTCGCCGGCCTTCGACCTCCACCACCCGGAGGTCGCTGCCATGGAGCTCGAGCAGAACGACGCCGAGCGTGAGGGCCGTCCGGCGGACGCGCCCGACGTCGACGGTCGCGAGGAGCTGCTCGCAGAGCGGTTCGACAACGACGACACGACGGGGGAGAACCGATGAAGGCAGAGGCCTGGATCTTCGGCATCACCGCCGCCTTCCTGGTGGTGGTCACGCCGGCCTACTGGTTCATCACCGGTGACTGGACCGGCACGTCGGCGCTGACCATGACCACGCTGCTCGCGGCGATGGTGACCCTCTACCTCGGCTTCCACGCCGCCAAGATGGACCCGCGGCCCGAGGACCGCCTGGACGCCGAGGTCGCCGACGGCGCCGGCGAGCTGGGCTTCTTCCCGCCGTACTCCTGGTGGCCGCTGTGGTGCGCGCTGACGCTCGGCGTCATCGTCTACGCCACGGCCCTGGGCGCCTGGTGGCTGTTCATCATCGGCAGCGTGCTGGGCGCCATCGCCCTCTCCGGCTGGATCTTCGAGTACTACCGGGGCGAGCACGCCCACTGACGCGCACGCACCTCAGCCGCGGGGCTGTGGGATCCGCTGACGGATCTCACAGCCCCGCGGTTTTGCGATCCGTGCCGGGTGCGCGGTTACCCTGAATCCGACGCCCACCTGCACCACCCCACATCCCCCTGGAGGGATCCCGCCCATGTCTCGGAAGCCGCTCACCGGCCTCGTCGCGCTCCTCCTCGCTTCGTCGGTGCTCAGCGCCTGCACGGGTGAGGGCGCCGCCCCCGCCGACCCGCAGGCCGCCGACGCCGACGGGGTCGAGCAGACAGCCGAGACCGAGCCGCTGACGATCACCCCCAGCCTCCGGGGCAGCGGGGTCGCCGTCGACGAGGTGCTCGAGGTCAGCGCCGACGGTGGCACCCTCCGCGAGGTGCGCGTGACGACCTCGGGCGCGCAGCTGGCGGGCAGGCTCAGCAAGGACGGGTCCGAGTGGACGGCCACGGGCCGTCTCGAGCCGGGCCGGGCCTACTCCGTGCGGTCGGTGGGGGAGCGTGGCGACGGCCAGAAGGTCGTGCGCACCTCCGCGTTCCGCACCCAGGACCTCACGCTCGACGAGCAGACCTACGCCTCCGTCGCCCCCCTGCACGGCGAGACCGTCGGGGTCGGCATGCCTGTCATCGTCACCTTCGACGTCCCCGTGACCGACAAGAAGTCGATGGAGTCGAACATGCACGTCGCCAGCACCCCGGCGCAGCCGGGCGCCTGGCACTGGCTCAGCGACAACGAGGCGCACTGGCGCCCCCGCTCCTACTGGAAGGCCGGCACCGACGTCTCGGTCGACCTCGACATCAACAGCGTCGCCGCCGGCGCCGGCATCTACGGCCAGGAGAACCGCGCCGTCGACTTCTCCGTCGGCGACGCCCACGTATACAAGGTCGACGCGCAGAGCCACCGGATGCAGGTCTTCAGCAACGGCTCGCTGCTGCGCACGATCCCGATCACGACCGGCAAGTCGGGCTTCATCACGCGGTCCGGCACCAAGGTGGTCATCGAGAAGTTCGTCGAGAAGCGGATGAACTCCGAGACGGTCGGCATCGGCCGCGACGACCCGGAGTACTACAACATCAGCGACGTCGAGTACGCGATGCGGCTGACCTACTCGGGCGAGTTCATCCACGCAGCCCCCTGGTCGGTCGGCTCCCAGGGCAGTGCCAACGTCTCCCACGGCTGCACCGGCATGTCGACCGCCGACGCCGCCTGGCTCTACGGCATGACCCGACGCGGGGACGTCGTCGAGTACACGGGCACCGACCGCCCCATGACGCTCGACAACGGCTACGGCGACTGGAACATCGACTTCGCCGCCTGGAAGCAGGGTTCCGCCCTCTCCTGAAGATGGTTGAGTCGCGGGCCTGGGACACGCGAGTCGTGGCTCGGTGACCGTCGAGCCGTGCGTCCGCGACGCTTCGCCGACGGTTGTCCACAGGTCCTGCCATGCCAGGTGTCCGGAGCCGCGGCAGTGGGCATGTCTCGAGCATGCTCAGAAGCCCTCTCCCCGAGACAGCGCCCTTCACCACGGCACAGGCCGTGCGCCTGGGTCATTCACGCCGGTCGCTGTGCCGGCTCGTCGACCACGGCCTCCTCCGACGGCTCTTCACCGGTGTGTACGTCGCCAGCGGCGTCGACCTCGATACCGAGCTGAGGGCCAGGGCGGCAGCGCTGGTGCTGGCGTCTGACGTGGTCCTCTGTGACCGCTCGGCGGCCTGGCTCTGGGGCGTCGATTGCTTCACCTACGCCGAGCTCGACGGTCCGATGCCGCTCGAGTGCGTGACGCCGCGGTTCCGTCGGGCCTCGGAGCGCGCCGGCTGCGACGGTGGTAGCCGAGACCTGGGGCCCGACGACTGGTGCTCGGTCGGCGGGGTCAGGGTGACGACACCACTACGCACGGCCCTCGACCTCGCCTGCAACCTCGAGCCACGCACGGCGCTGGGAGCCATGGATGCGCTGGCGCGCGCACACGGCTTCTCCCGGCACGACCTGCAGCGCGGCCTGCCGCGCTACCGGCGCCGCAGGGGAGTGGTGCAGGCGCGACGACTGGTGCCCCTGGTCGACGCGCGAGCCGAGTCGCAACCGGAGTCGTGGGTGCGCGAGATCCTGGCGAGCCACGAGATGGAGCTGCCGGAGGTGCAGCACTGGGTGCTGGTCGACGGGAGGCCGACCTACCGACTCGACCTCGCGTGGATCCACGCCAAGGTGGCGGTGGAGTACGACGGGGAGGAGTTCCACAGCTCGCCCGAGGCGAGGGAGCACGACGAGCGTCGGCGGGAGTGGCTGCGCCAGCACGGCTGGTACGTCGTGGTCCTGACCCGCGGATCCTTCACCCCGGAGGCGATCGACGCCTGGAGCGGCGAGCTGCGTGAGGAGCTCGCGCGTCGTACCCGGAGCCGCAAGAGGTTCTGAAACGCATCACGCCCCCGCGACTCGATGGTCACAGGGGCGCGATTCGCGTGTCACAAGTCCACGACTCGACGCTCAGTGCTTGCCGCGGAGGGCTTCCTCGTCGACGGTGTGGTGGCCGTCGAACTGGTGGCCGTCGGCGGGGTGGTCGAGGCCGGACTGCAGGGCGTGCTCGTGCTCGGCGTGGTGGTGCGCCTCCTCGAGCTCCTGCGGGGTCGGCTTCTGCACGTTGTGCTGGTACCAGCCGCGGTTGAGCCGGAGGCGCAGCCGCTCGATCCGGGAGGTCCCCGGGCCCTTCACGCCGTTCTCGTCCGTCTCCGGGCTCTCCGACGCGATCGCGTCCCGGTCACGGGCGGTCAGGGTGTAGGCCCGACCCTCCGCGATGGGCAGGTGCCGCTCGGAGTAGCCGCCCTCGGTGGAGCGCATGATGATGCCGGTCTCGTAGCCGTGCATCAGCTTCTCGTTGTCGGAGCGCTGCAGCGAGATGCACCAGCGCCGTGCGATGAAGAAGGCGATCACCGGGCCGATGAACACCGCCGCTCGCATGAAGTAGGTGATCTGGTTGATGCTCAGGCCGAACTGGATGGCGAAGATGTCGTTGCCGGCCGCCGCCCAGTTGAGGCCGTAGAACGTCATGAGTGCGACGAACAGGGCCGTGCGGGTGGGCGCGTTGCGCGGACGCTGGAGCAGGTGGTGCTCCCGCTTGTCGCCCGTGATCCAGGCCTCGAGGAACGGCAGGGCGATCAGGATCGTCAGCAGCACGCCGGGCAGCACGATGATGGGCAGCAGCACGTTCCACGACAGCGTGACGCCGGGCAGGCCCCCCGGAGCGGAGAACAGGGCCGTCTCCCAGCCGGGCATGATGCGCAGCGCGCCGTCGGGCATGCCCATGTACCAGTCGGGCTGGGACCCCGCCGTCACCTTCGACGGGTCGTAGGGCCCGTACTTCCAGATCGGGTTGATCGAGAGCAGGCCGCCCATCAGCGCGGTGACGCCGAAGACGATGAAGAAGAAGCCGCCGGCCTTGGCCGCGTAGACGGGCAGCAGGGGGTAGCCGACCACGTTCTGCTCGGTGCGGCCGGGACCCGGGTACTGCGTGTGCTTGTGGTAGACGAGCAGCAGCATGTGGGCGGCGATGAGCGCCAGGATCAAGCCAGGTAGCAGCAGCACGTGCGCGACGTACAGCCGCGAGATGATCACGTCGCCCGGGAACTCGCCACCGAAGAGGAAGAACGAGATGTAGGTGCCGACCACCGGCATCGACTTCACGAAGCCGTCAGCAGCCCGGACCCCGGTGCCCGACAACAGGTCGTCGGGCAGGGAGTAGCCGGTGAAGCCCTCGAGCGCACCCAGGACGAGCAGCAGGCAGCCGATCACCCAGTTGAGCTCGCGGGGCTTGCGGAAGGCGCCGGTGAAGTAGACGCGCATCATGTGCACGAACATCGCGGCGATGAACAGCATCGCCGCCCAGTGGTGCATCTGCCGCATGAGCAGACCGCCGCGCACGTCGAAGGAGATGTCGAGCGTGGACGCCATCGCCTCGGACATGTGGATGCCGCGGAGCTGGTCGTAGGACCCCATGTAGGTGATCTCGGACATGCTGGGCTTGAACCACAGGGTCAGGAACGTGCCGGTCAGCAGCAGGACCACGAAGCTCCACAGGGCGATCTCGCCGAGCATGAACGACCAGTGGTCCGGGAACACCTTGCGCAGCTGCTTCTTCATGCCGGTCGCCAGCCCGAGCCGGTCGTCGGCCCACGTGGCGGCGGCTCCGACCTTGCTCGGCTTGCTGGCGGTGGCGGCCGTGGTGTTGCTGTCGGCCACCTTGCTGGTGTCGATGCTCATGAGTCACGCTCCCAGAAGCTGGGTCCGACGGGTTCTGTGAAGTCCCGCTGAGCCACAAGGTACCCCTCGGCATCAAGCATGAGGGGCAGCTGCGGCAGCGCACGGGCAGCCGGTCCGAAGACGACTCGCGCGGAGTCGGCGAGGTCGAACGTCGACTGGTGGCAGGGGCACAGCACGTGGTGCGTGGTGCGCTCGTAGAGGGAGATCGGGCAGCCGACGTGGGTGCAGATCTTGGAGTAGCAGAGGATGCCCTCCACGTCCCAGTCGTCGCGGCCCTCGCCGGGGGTGATCTCGTCGGGACCCATCCGGACCAGGATCACCGCACCCTTGGACTTCGCGACGTGGAGCTCGGTGCCCTCGACCAGCGGTTCGCCCTCCTCGTCGGTCTCGAAGATCGCGGCGGGCTCGGCGTTGATCAGGTCGCCGATCTCCATGTCCTCGGGACGGATGGGGGTGCCGGTGACGTCGCGCACGACGCGCATCCCCTCCTCCCAGATCGTGTGGTAGAGCGCGTCCTTCGGCAGCGGACCGAGGTCGCGGAGCAGCACGAGGGGCACCGGCAGGGCCAGGACGCCGACGGCGCCGAGCAGAGAGTTGCGGACCAGCGGCCGCCGGCCGATCCCGGACTCGTCGATGCCCGTGGTGAGCGCGGCGAGCGTGACCTCGCGGTCCTCGTCGCTGGAGCGTGCGGGGTGCCGCATCTCCACGATCTCCGCGTCGGCCATCAGCTTGCGGGCCCACTGGATGATGCCGACGCCGATGAAGAGCAGCGCGCCGGCGAGGCTCAGGCCCAGCGTCACGGTCGAGGCCCCGAGGCCGCCGATGGTGGTGACGGTCTCGCCGATCTCGAAGGTGAAGTAGGAGATGACGAAGAGGACGGTGCACACGGCGGAGAGACCGAAGAGCAGGGCCACCTGCCGCTCGGCCCTGCGCTCGGCGCGGGGGTCGACGTCCGTCGGCCGCCACGTGTGGGCGGGCAGACCGGGGTCGGCGATCGGGTCGGCTGCCTCCAGCTCGCCCGCGGTGGGCTGCTTCTCGGGGAGGTTGTCGCCCTCGGGGGTCGTCATGACTCCACCTTCTCCTTGCTCGTGCGGGTCGTGTGGGCGGCGATCCAGACGCAGAAGCCGATCAGCAGGCCGATGCCGGCGAGCCACGCGTACATGCCCTCGGCCACCGGGCCGAGACCGCCCATGCCGAAGCCGCCGTACTGCGGGTCGTCGCGCAGCGACTCGAGGTAGGCGATCACGTCGCGCTTGTCCTCGGGGGTGAGGTTGCCGTTGGAGAAGCTGGGCATCGACTGCGGGCCGGTGAGGAGGGCCTCGTAGACGTACTTGGGCTCGACGTCGAGGATCCGCGGGGCGTAGCCGCCACGGGGCATGGCGCCGCCGGAGCCGGTGAAGTTGTGGCAGGCGGTGCAGTTGGTGAGGAAGATCTGGCCGCCGTTGGCGATCGCCTCCTGGCGCTCCTCGGCGCTGAGCCCCTCGATGCTGTAGTCGGACTCGTCCGGGATCGCGGGGCCGGGGCCGAGCGAGGCGACGTACGCCGCCATCGCCTGGGTCTCCTCGTCGCTGAACGACTCCGCCTTGCGGGGCGCCTGCTGGCCCGGCTGGGCCATCGGCATGCGGCCGGTGCCGACCTGGAAGTCGACCGAGGCGGCGCCGACGCCGACGAGCGAGGGGCCGAGCTGGTTGCCGTCGACGGTGCGGACACCCTCGCCGTTCTGGCCGTGGCAGAAGGAGCAGTTGACCAGGAACAGGTCGCGGCCCTGCTGCACCAGCTCCTCGTCGGAGGCGCGGGTGTCGGCCTGGGCGGGGGAGAAGGCGGTGTAGAGCCCGCCGGTCAGCACGAGGCCCAGGAGCAGCACGACGAGCCCGGCGAGCGGGCCACGGCGGTGACGCGAGATCCGGCCTGCAGAACGGTTCAGGAAGCGCACATCGAGTCCTTGGTCGGCGGGTCGGCGGGGATCACTTGATGAGGTAGATCGTGGCGAACAGCCCGATCCACACGACATCGACGAAGTGCCAGTAGTAGGACACGACGATGGCGCTCACGGCTTGCTCGTGGGTGAACTTGCGGGCGATGTAGGTGCGGCCCAGCACGAAGAGGAAGGCGATGAGGCCGCCGGTCACGTGGATGCCGTGGAAGCCGGTGGTCAGGTAGAACATCGTGCCGTAGGCGCTGTCCTGGATGGTGACGCCCTCCTGCACCAGGGTCGCGTACTCCAGCGCCTGGCCGCCGATGAAGACCGCGCCCATGACGTAGGTGAGGATGAACCACTCGCGCAGGCCCCACTTGCCCATCTGGAGCAGCCCGCCCGTGCGGCCCACCTGACCGCGCTCCGCGGCGAAGACGCCGAGCTGGCAGGTCAGGGAGGAGAGCACCAGGATCGTGGTGTTGATCGACGCGAAGGGCACGTCGAGGAACTGGGTGTTCTGGGCCCAGAGGTCGGCCGACACCGCACGGATCGTGAAGTAGGCCGCGAACAGGGCCGCGAAGAACATCAGCTCGCTGGAGAGCCAGATGATCGTTCCGACCGAGACCATGCTCGGACGGTCGTGGTGTCCGTGGAGTCGGGAAGCCGGGATCGCTGCTGCAGTCGCCACAGGAGCATTATGGCTGTTGGAGGCCGACAGGCCCATCCCGCCCCCCGCTTTCTTCGGGTCCTATCGTTCTGGACGTGCCAGGCGCCCCTTCCCCGACCGCTCTGGACCTCCCGAGGTTCACGCTCGAGCGCGCCCTGACGGACTGGTACGTCGAGCCGTTGCCGTTCGTGATCACCGTCTGGGCCGCCGGTCTCTACGTGCTCGGCGTGGTCGTGATGCGTCGGCGTGGTGACGCGTGGCCGTGGGGGCGGAGCCTGGCCCTCGGCGTCGGGTTGGGGGCGTTCGCCTTCGCCACGATGAGCGGGCTGGCGGCGTACGACACGACGCTGCTGAGCGTCCACATGGTCCAGCACATGGTGCTCTCGATGGTGGTGCCGCTGGCCCTCGCGCTCTCGGCCCCGGTGACGCTGGCGCTGCGCACGCTGCCGGCCGCGCCGAAGCGGTGGCTGCTCGCCGTGCTGCACTCGCGGGTGGCGAAGGCGCTGTCGTTCCCGCCGCTGGCGTTGACGCTCTACATCGTCTCGCCGTGGGCCCTCTACTTCTCGCCGTGGTACCGCGCCTCGCTCGACTCGGCGTACGTCCACGAGATGATGCACGTCCACCTGGTGCTCGTCGGCGCGCTGTTCTTCTGGCCGCTGATGGGCGTCGACCCGGTGCCGGGACGGGTCACGCACCTGTTCCGGGTGCTGCTGGTGGTGCTGACGCTGCCGTTCCACGCCTTCCTCGGCGTCACGATCATGGGCCAGGAGTCGCTCATCGGCGGCGACTGGTACCCGTCGTTGCACGACGGGCCGATGGGCGCGTGGCTGCCCGACCCGCTGGACGACCAGCACCTCGCCGGCGGGATCCTGTGGGGGAGCGGTGACCTGATCGGGCTGATGTTCTTCGGGGTGCTCTTCGCGCAGTGGGTGAGGTCGTCGACGAAGGAGGCCGCGCGCGAGGACCGCCGGCTCGACCTGCTGGAGGCACGGGCCCGTTCCGCGGCCGAGGGCGACCGGTAGCATCGGGCGCGTGACCGACCAGAACGCCCGGCCGCTGAAGGTGCTCGTCTACTCCGACGACGTCAACACGCGTCAGCAGGTGATCCTCGCCCTCGGCCGTCGGCCCCACCCGGACCTGCCCGAGCTGCAGTACGTCGAGGTGGCCACCGAGCCGGTCGTGATCCAGAACATGGACGCCGGCGGCATCGCGCTCGTCATCCTCGACGGCGAGGCCGTGCCGGCGGGTGGCATGGGCATCGCCAAGCAGCTCAAGGACGAGATCTACGAGTGCCCGCCGGTGCTGGTGCTCACCGGTCGTCCGCAGGACGCCTGGCTGGCCGCGTGGTCGCGCGCCGAGGCCGCGGTGCCCCACCCGCTCGACCCGGTCCAGCTGGCCGAGACCGTCGTCTCGCTGCTGCGCTCGCGGGTCCCTGCCACGCACTGACCCGTGGCCCACACCTGGCCGGAGCTGCTCACCGCCCTCGTCGCCGGTGACGACCTCGACGCCACGCAGACCGCGTGGGTGATGTCGCAGATCGTCTCGGGGGAGGCGACGGCGGCCCAGATCGCCGGCTTCGCGGTCGCGCTGCGGGCCAAGGGCGAGACGCCCGAGGAGATCGCCGGGCTCACCGACGCCCTCTTCGAGGTGGCGACCCCGATCTCGATCGAGGGTCGGCTGCTCGACGTGGTCGGCACCGGCGGGGACCGCTCGATGTCGGTGAACATCTCGACGATGGCCGCCATCGTGGCTGCCGGGGCCGGTGCCCGGGTCGCCAAGCACGGCAACCGCTCGGCGTCCTCGCAGTCGGGCTCGGCCGACGTCCTCGAGTCGCTCGGCATCCGGCTGGACCTCCCGACCGACCGGGTGGCGGCGATGGTCGACGAGGTCGGCATCACCTTCTGCTTCGCGGCCGCCTTCCACCCCGGACTGCGCCACACCGCGGTGGCCCGGCGCGAGCTTGCGATCGCCACGACCTTCAACCTGCTCGGCCCGCTCGCCAACCCCACCCACCCCCAGGCGCAGGCGATCGGCTGCGCCGACGTCACCAAGGCGCCGGTGATGGCGGGGGTCTTCGCCGCCCGCGGCGTCGACGCCTGGGTGTTCCGCGGGGACGACGGCCTCGACGAGCTCACCACCACGACCACGTCGTCGCTGTGGCACGTGCACGGGGGAGAGGTCGCCACGGCCAGCGTCGACCCGCGCGACCTCGACATCCCGCCCGCCACCGCGGAGGACCTGCGGGGCGGCGACGCGGCCCACAACGCCGATGTCGTACGACGACTGCTCGACGGCGAGCGCGGCCCGGTGCGCGACGCGGTGCTCCTCAACGCCGGCGCGGCGCTGGCGGTCTACGACGAGCCTGCCGCTGCGCCGGCAGCCGCCCTCGCGGCTGGCTACGCCAAGGCCGCCGAGGCGGTCGACTCCGGCGCCGCCCGCGCCACGCTCGACCGCTGGGTCGCCGCCTCCGCCTCGTGACCCCCGGTCAGAGATCGAGCACGTACGACGCGCCCTCGCGCCGGAAGCCGACGTCGAGCCGGTCGTAGTAGGCGCCGACCATGTCGGGCGGGGTGACGACGCGACGGAAGCCGCGCTCGCGCAGGTCGCCGGCGTCCCGCCAGACGAACTCGCCGGGGGAGAAGTCGCGGAACCGTGGGGTCACGTAGTCGAGCTGGACCCGCGCGACGTCGCCCTCGCGCCGGATCACGGTCACCCCGACCGTCTCGTCCCCCCGCAGCACGAGCCACGCCAGGTCGTCGCCCGACGTGGCGCCGTACGACGGGTGGAAGCGGGCGATGTCGGCGCCGTGGACGCCGAGGAAGTGGTGGAGATAGGCGTCGTCGCTCGCCACCCGCAGCACCGTGAACGCGGCATCGTCGTGCCGGTCGCGCACCAGCCGGACGATGAACCAGATGTTGATGGCGCACAGCACGATGTTCATCGCCACCATCGGCCAGATGCCCAGCACACCGTTGAAGCCGGTGAGGATCAGGCAGGCCGCGAGGTTGAGCACCCGGAAGCGCAGCACCCTCGCCTGCATGAGCGAGAAGACCAGGAGCGCGCTCCCCGCCCACCCGACGCCGTCGAGCCAGTAGTCAGAGAGCCAATCCACAGCGGAGAAGGCTATCCCGGCGATTCGCCAGACCCCTAAGCGCCGTTGGCGCAAGAATGGCCGGGTCATGAGTGAGTTCTGGCCGGACGCGCGCGCCATCCGTGTCGACCCCACAGCCGTCGTGGAGGCCGGAGCCACGTTGGGGGACGGTTCGAGCGTCTGGGGGGGTGCGCAGATCCGGACCGGCGCCACGCTCGGCCGTGAGTGCGTCGTGGGACGCGGCGCCTTCATCGACGCAGGTGTCGTGGTCGGCGACCGCTGCAAGATCCAGAACCACGCTCTCGTCTACGCTCCCGCGCGGCTGGCCGACGGAGTGTTCGTCGGCCCCGCAGTCGTGCTCACCAACGACCAGTACCCGCGCGCTGTCACAGGGACGGGAGCTCTCAAGCGCGCCGATGACTGGAAACCGGTCGCTGTCGACCTGCGCCACGGTTGCTCTGTCGGTGCACGGGCCGTGTGCGTCGCGCCCGTCGTCGTGGGCGAGTGGGCGATGGTGGGTGCTGGTGCCGTCGTCGTCGATGACGTGCCTGCCCACGCGCTCGTCGTCGGAGTGCCGGCTCGCCGGATCGCGTGGGTGGGACGATCAGGCCGCCGGCTCGAGCCGACCGGCGACGCCACCTTCGAATGCCCGGTGTCGGGCGAGACCTATCGGGAGGTCAGCGGTGTGCTGTCCATCGACGACTGAGCGCCCTCACACGGAGCCGGGGCGCACATGACCTACCGCGACCTGACCGTAGCCGTGGTCGTGCCCGCGCACAACGAGGAGCGTCTCGTCGCACGCGTCGTCGAGACGTGTCCCGAGTTGGTCGATCACGTGATCGTGGTCGACGACGCGAGCGCGGACATGACCTCGGAGGCGGCCCGCGCGACGGGCGACCAGCGACTCGAGGTCATCACGCTCGAGAGCAACCAGGGCGTGGGTGGCGCGATTCTCACCGGGCACCAGCGAGCGCTCGCTCTGGGGGCCGACGTGTCCGTGGTCATGGCCGGCGACGCGCAGATGGATCCCGACTACCTGCCGACGCTGCTCGACCCCATCGCAGATGGGGACGCCCAGTTCACCAAGGCCAACCGGTTCTACGCGGTGGGGTCCTTCGACGGCATGCCGCGTCACCGGGTCGTCGGCAACGTCGCCATGTCGTTCCTCGTGAAGGCGGCCTCCGGGTACTGGGGACTCTTCGATCCCCTCAACGGGTACACCGCCATACACCGCAGCGCACTCCAGCGGATCGATCCGACGAGGATCGCCCATCGCTACGACTTCGAGAACGACCTGTTGGTCCACCTGAACATCCTTCGCGTGCCGGCCCGCGACGTCCCGGTGCCGGCACGCTACGGCGACGAGGTCTCGGGTATTCGTCTGGGATCAACGGGTGGCCGGATGCTGCGAGGCCTGTGGCGCGGCTTCTGGCGACGGATGTGGCGCAAGTACGTGGTCCAGTCGTTCTCCCCGGTGGCGCTGCTCTTCTTCGCCGGGCTCAGCCTCCTGGCGCTCGGCACCGCAGTGGGAGTGTTCGTGGTGGTGAACACGCTCGGACCCCCTATCGCCAGTCCCGGCACGGTGCTGCTGAGCGTCGCTCCCGCCCTGAGCGGTCTCCACCTCCTGCTCTTCGCCATGTTCCTCGACATCCAGGAGGGGACACGGTGATCTCCCGAGCCCCCGGCTCCCCGATGAGGTGGGTGTTGCTCGGCTTCTTGATGTTGCAGCTGACGTGGATGGCAGTGCTTCCTCCGTTCGCCGGCGTCGACGAGTTCGACCACGTCTACCGGGCGTCGTCGGTGGCGCACGGGGAATGGGTCTCGAACCCCGAGGCAGCGACTCGCGGAACCGGTGCCACGGTCTCGGTGAGCCGGGGGATCGTCGACGCGGCTCGACCAGAGTGCGAGGCGCTCGACTACACCGGTCCCGAGGACTGCGTCGGTCAGCCGCAGGGAGACCGGGTGGAGATCGCATCTGGCGCGGGCCGGTACAACCCCCTGTTCTACGCCCTTGTGGGGTATCCCACCGCACTTCTCGATGGCGTCCATGCCCTCTACGGGATGAGGTTGGTGTCGAGCCTCCTCTGCCTGGGACTGCTGGCAGCGGCACTGAGCAGCCTGCGGAGTTGGGCGTCCTCCCGCGTCCTGGTCGCCGTGGGAGTGGGCCTCACTCCGACCGTGGTCTACACCACCTCCGTCGTGGCCCCGAACGGGCTCGAGATCATGGCGGGCCTGGGACTCTGGGCAGGTCTGGCCGGGATCGCCCACACCGAGCCGGGTTCCGAGCGGCGGCACCTGCTCCTGGCGGCAGTCTCCGGAGCGCTGCTGCTGCAGCTGCGTTCCCTGGGGCCGCTGTGGGCGGTTCTCATCCTGGGGTCGTCCTTGGTCGCCTGGCCGTCCCTGGGGCGTCGTGTGCGTGACCTGCTCGGACGTGCGTCGGGACGTTGGGTCCTTGTGGTGGCGGTGCTGAGCGGGGTGGGGAGCCTCGCCTGGACCTTGAGCCAGAGGTCCTTGGTCATCGGACTCGAGGCGGACCCCGGCCCGGTGTCCCTCGGTTTCCGGCTGGCCAGGGCGGCGCAAGAGCTGCCGCTGTGGCTCTTGCAGGCGATCGCGGCCTTTCCGCGACGCGGTGACGCCGCGCCCCTGCTGGTCTATCCGTGCTACCTGATCCTGCTGGGCTTCCTGCTGGTCGTAGGACTTCGCTGGGCCGACGTCCGGTTGCGGGCGAGCCTGGCGTTGACGGTGACCATGTCGTTCGCGATCCCGTTCGCCATCACGGTGGCTACCCTCGCTGCTTTCGGCACGTCGTGGCAGGGGAGGTACGTCATGCCCTACCTCATCGGGGGGACGTTGTTGGTAGGGGCGGCCTGGGCCCGTCGCCCCGACACCCTCGGCCTCGCCTTCGTCGGGCCTGCCTGGGTGCTGATGGCCGTGAGCCATGCGACCGGGTTGATCGCCGTGGGAGCACGGGAGAGCCCCTTGACCGGCTCGGACCTGTGGGTGCTCGAGATGCCCATGTGGCTGCTGACGCCCTGCGTGCTGGCTGCTACTGCGATGTTCACCGGGCCCATGGCCCTCGCGCTGCTCCACAGGGACCCCGCGTGATTACTCGCCACGTCCGCGCCGCCACGGTCATGTTCGGTGAGGAGGAGCAGGACGCCGTACGACGCGTCCTCGCCAGCGGACAGGTGGTCCAGGGTCGCGAGGTCGAGGCCTTCGAGCAGGAGTTCGCCGCCGTGGTCGATGGGCGTGACTGCGTCGCCGTGAACTCAGGGACGAGCGCCCTCCATCTCGCGTTGCTGGCGGCGGGTATCGGGGTGGGAGACGAGGTCGTGGTACCGAGCTTCTCGTTTGCTGCAACGGCGAACGCGGTTGCCCTCACGGGTGCCAGACCAGTGTTCGCAGACATCGATCCCGTGACCTACTGCCTCGATCCGGCCTCGGTCGAGGCGGCCGTCACCCCGCGCACCGCAGCCGTGATGCCCGTCCATCTGTTCGGCCACCCGGCGGACATGTCGCGGTTGCAACGTGTCGCCGAGCGCCACGGCTTGTTGCTGGTCGAGGACGCGGCGCAGGCCCACGGCGCCGTGGTGGAAGGGCAGGCCGCGGGCGCGGCCGGCCACGTCTCGGGGTTCAGCTTCTATGCCACCAAGAACATGACCTGTGGCGAGGGAGGGATGGTCGTCAGTGCAGACGAGGCCGTCCTCCGGCGCGTGCGGCTGCTGAGGAACCAGGGCATGGAGAGGCAGTACCACAACGAGCTGGTCGGCCTGAACAACCGCCTCACCGAGCCAGCAGCGGCCATCGGCCGCGTGCAGCTCGGCAAGCTGGCGGGCTGGAATACGAGGCGCAGGGAGATCGCCGCTACCTATGATGCGCTGCTTCGTGGCCTGGTGACCCTGCCAGCCGTGCGACAGGATGTGGTCCCCGTGTTCCACCAGTACACGATCCGAGTCGAACAGCGCGACGCCGTGCTGGAGTCACTCCTGGGGCGGGGGGTCGAGGCGCGCGTCTTCTACCCGGTACCGATCCACCGTCTCGCCCCGTACCGGACCGACGACGCCCTCCACGAGACCGAACTCGCTGCCCAGGAGGTCATCTCGCTGCCGATCCGGCCCGGAATGGATGACGACGACGTCTCCTACGTCGCTGAACAGGTGCACCTCGTCGTGAGTGAGGTCTCATGAACCGACTGCGCGCTGGTCTTGTCGGTCTCGGGCAGATGGGGCGCCACCATGCGCGGGTGCTGAGCGCGCTCCCGGACGTCGATCTCGTCGGGGTCGTGGAACCCCGACCAGGTGCGACGATGCCGTTGCCGTGTCCCGTGCTCGACGAGGTCGAGCAGCTGATCGACCTCGGCCTCGACCTGGCTGTGGTGGCGGTGCCGACCGCCCTGCACGAACGGGTGGCGTTCGAGCTGGCGGAAGCCGGCATCCACACGCTGGTGGAGAAGCCGGTCGCGCCCGATGCGGAGTCGGCGCTGCGGATGGCCGAGGCTTTCGAGTCACGCGGCCTGGTGGGTGCCGTGGGACACATCGAGCGCTACAACCCGGCGGTGCAAGAGCTCCGCAGCCGGCTCGAGCGCGGAGAGATCGGCGAGGTGTACCAAATCGTCACCCGTCGCCAGGGGCCCTTTCCCGAGCGCATCGCAGACGTGGGGGTCATCCTCGATCTCGCAACCCACGACATAGACCTCACCCGGTGGGTGACGGGGTCAGACTACGCAGACCTGTCGGTCCGCACCGCGCGCCGGTCCGGCCGTGAATGTGAGGATCTCCTGGCTGCCGTGGGCCGTCTCGAGCAGGGCTCGGTCGTGAGCCACCTGGTCAACTGGCTGTCGCCGTTCAAGGAACGGGTCACGGTGGTGTCGGGCGAACGAGGGACCTTCGTCGCCGACACCATCAACGCAGACCTGACGTTCCATGCGAACGGAGTGGCACCGGTCGAGTGGGACAACTTCGCTTCCTTCCGCGGGGTGGTGGTGGGTGACGTGACGCGATACGCCATACCCAAGCCGGAGCCGTTGGAGATGGAGCTGCGTGCGTTCTGCGAGGCGGTCCGGGGCGGAGATCGGCGGATCGTCACGATGGCCGACGCCAGCAAGGTCGTCGTGGTGGCGGAATCGATGCTGGCTGCCGCGGGCTCGTCGGAGACCGAACGGCTGGGGGACCGTTGAGCCGGCCGGGACCGACAGGACTCTGGGCATCCCGAGGGGACTGGACGACGGTGCCCGGTTCCTACCGGGCTGACCCGCCGGGGTCAGGCATCCGACTTGGTGATGTCGCGGTTCTCGCTTGAGCGGGCGGCACCCATCAATGCCAACGCACGACTCAGCTGAGTGACCTGCTCATCCAGCTGACGCGCTCGTTGATAGGAGCCGACCGTGGTGAACGTGAACACCACGACGAGGACGTACAGGAGAAGATCGGTCCCCCGGCCCACCCCCATCACGTTGCCGAGGTGAGTGAGGAGCTCCGGGTTCAGGACGGCCACGATCCAGCTGCCGGCTACGACGACACCCGCCAGCCGGGTTGCCAGGAGGCGATGAGCGGAGTTCTGGGAACGTATCAGCCACCCGAGTGCGCCGAGCGCACTCAGGATGAGCAGGAGCTTGATGATCACCGCGACTCCAGCCGTGCGAAGAGCAGGTCGAGCATGATGTTCGCGGCGTTGATGTTCCGTTGTCCCTTGGCCCGGGAGTAGTCGCTGTAGACGATCGTCACCGGCTGTTCAGCCCAGGTGAGGCCCGAACGCGAGATGTGCATCTCGAGCTCGGACGCGTATGCCATGCCACGATGGCGCAGGCGAATGTCGCGGAGCGCGCTGCGGCGCAGGACCCTGAGCCCGTTGTGCGTGTCCGTGAGCTCCAGCCCCGTGCTGAGCTTGCTGAAGAACAGTGCCGCACGCAGGAGGAGTCGCCTGGACGTGGGCTGTCCGTCCGGCCGGACCTGACCGCGGGTGCCCAGCACGACGTCGATCCCTTCGCGACGAGCCCGTTCGACCATCGCCGAGGCGTCGGAGGCCTGATGCTGGCCGTCGGCGTCGAACGTCACGACGAACTCTGCGTCCGTCATCGTCCGAACGAAGTCGAAACCGGTCTGCAGGGCCGCACCTTGACCGCGGTTGAGTGGATGCCGCACGACGACGGCCCCGGCTCGCTCGGCGACCTCCGCTGACTCGTCGTGACTGCCGTCGTCGATGCAGACGACGATCGGGAAGTGGGCCCGCAGCTCTGAGACGACCGCGCCGACGCGGCTCACCTCGTTGTACATCGGCACGACGACACAGGCGTCGGGATGATGGGCGGCAATCACGCACTCACTCTAGGAATCAGCTGGCCTGGTGTCTCGACTTTGGCGTCATTGGCGCACGACGAGCACTACCCTGATCGGCGGTAGAGACCCCTGCAACGCCTACGTGAGGTGCGAGGACGACATGACGGTCAGCGACCCGCAGGTGTCGTCCGCCCGCCACCACAGGCGGTTCGCGCTCTGGGTGCTGCTCGGGGTGTCGGTGCTGCAGGCGATCTGGATCGTCGCCGTTCCGCCGTTCCGCGCCAGCGACGAGTTCGATCACGTGTACCGCGCCGCAGGGATCATGAGGGGCGAGTGGACGCTGGACGAGCCCGCGGCCGACGGACGGGGGCAGGTGGTGACCGTGCCCAGCGACGTCGTCAAGGCGGCCGAGGGGCAGTGCACCTACCTGGAGTACACGGGCCGGGACAACTGCTACGCCATCGAGTCGGCAGGTGAGGGTCTTGTCCACGTCGCTTCAGCCGCTGGGCAGTACCACCCCGCCTACTACGCGGTCATCGGGAGTGTCCCGTCCCTGTTCGGCGGCGCCGGGTACGACTACGCACTGCGCATCGCCGCTGCCGTCTTCTGCTCACTCGGGATAGCGCTGGCTGCGTTGGTATGGGCACGCGGTGGCGACACCTCCATCGAACGGTTCGGGTTCCTGCTGTGCCTCACGCCGATCTTCGTCTACTCCAGCGTCATTCCCGCCCCCAACGGGCCGGAGATGGTGGCGGGATTGGTGGTGTGGTGCGCTCTCCTGCGGCTGACCTCGCTCCCACCGCACGCGCAGGGCCGGGTGTTCGTCGTGGCGGCTGTCGCGGCTGGCCTGCTCGTGACGTTCCGATACCTGGGCCCCTTGTGGCTCGGCCTCATCGTCGTGACGGTGGTGGTCTTTCACGGCTGGAGCGCCACGACGAGATTGGTGTCGGCGCACAAGAGAGTGGTGGTGCTGTCGATCGTGGCAGTCACGCTCGCGACTGCCATGAGTGCCGCGTGGACCCTCAGAGGCACGTTCTTGGGCGTGCAGGAGGACACACCGTCGATCGAGGGCCCGCTGAACCTCGGCGCCCAGCCCTTCGTCTGGCTGCTCCAGATCGTGGGCGCGTTCCCGCTCCGAGGCGACGCCTCTCCCTTCGTGGTGTACGTCATCTACCTGCTGGTGCTGGGGGCGATGCTTCTTGCCGCAGGTGTTCTCGGACGCTGGCGGGAGCGCGCGGTGCTGGTGCTCAGCGTCGTCGTCGTCGTCGCATTACCGATAGTCCTGACGGCGGCGACCTATCGAACCCATGGTGTGATCTGGCAAGGACGCTACGGGCTCGCCTACGCGGTCGGGGTCGCGTTGATGGCCTCCGTCGTGATCGCCAGGGGTGCGCCGCGCAGCGCGAACCGTGAACTGCCGCGGCTGGTCATGATCGGGTCGGGGCTCCTCGGCGGCGGGCACGCGATCGCGATCGGCGCATTCCTCGTGGAGGAGCAAGCTGTCGCGCCGTCGATGAACGACGAGGCTTGGCTCAATCCGCCTGTCGGCCTGGTCGTAGCAGCCACGGCCGGGACGTGGCTCCTGCTGGGCCTCGCCGCCGGATCACGTGCCCTCGGAGGATCTCAGGCACACGACGCCGCGGGTGAGCCCCTTGCTGGAGCGGCTGATCGCGAGGGCCGCCACTAGAGCTCTGGACGAGCGACCTGACGCGCCGAGTCGGACGCGGTCCGACCTCGTGCGGTCCCGGCTTTGCTCCGCAGGCAGCGCGGACACACGGTGCTCGGAATCCCTGATGCCGTCGGCAGCGGATGGACGATGGACGCGTGATCGGCGCGGCCGCTCAGGCGTCCAGGATGCACCGAGTAGCCTCACCCGCACGTCCAAGGAGCTGGAGTACACGTGGTCCCGTCGGAGATAGCAGTGATCATGCCCACCTTGGGCAGACGGATCACGTACATGCGGCAGGCGCTCGACAGCCTCAAGTCGCAGGAAGTCAGGACACGCGTCATTCTCGTCGCGCCGTTGCCGAGTCGGGAGGTGTCCGAGGTTGCTCATGCGGTCGACGCCGTCGTGATGCCCGACCCCGGACGTGGCCTCTCCGCCGCAGTCAACGTGGGGCTGCTCGAGGTCGGCAGCGCCGAGTACGTTCTCTGGCTGAATGACGACGACTACCTGCTTCCGCGGGGGTTGTCGACGCTCTCAGCCATGCTCGACGAGAACAGGGCCGCCAGCGTGGCCTACGGTGCTTGCGAGTATGTCGATCAGGCCGGGCGCCGGATCGGTGTGAACCGGGCGGGGAGGATCGCAGCGCAGATCCAGGGGTGGGGGCCCAACCTGGTGCCCCAGCCGGCGGCCCTGATGCGGGTTGCTGCTCTCGAGGCAGCCGGGGACTACGACGAGAGCCTGAAGTGCGCCATGGATCTGGACATGCTCCTTCGTCTGCGAAAGGTCGGTCCCTTCGCCTCCACCCGACGTGAGGTCGCGGCGTTCCGGTGGCACGAGGATGCGATCTCGGTCGGCACAGAGACCTGCAGCCGTGCGTGAGGCGCAGCTGGTGAAGCGGCGTCACCTGTCGAAGACCGCGCGCACCTTCGCGCCCCTGTGGGACGGGCCGGTCAAGTGGGCGACGGTGGTGGCGGGGCGAAGAGTCTCGCGTCAAGCGGCCAAGCAGTCGGGACCCGCGTGAGCGCACGACTCATGCGTCCCCATGGTGCCCGGCTGCTGCCGCGCGACCAGATCGCCTCACTGGCTGCTGGTGGCCAGGAGATTGATGGAGAAGTCACCGACGCGTGAGAACACCTCGTCCAGGTCGCTTGTCTCGGATGCGTCCTCGTAGCGGAGCGTGTAACCGGCGTCAGTGAGTATGTCGACCAGCTCGCGGGCGTCGTCACCCTGCTCGCGCATCGCCATCGGTGAGATCTCGAAGACGATGGCGGGCCTCCACGAGGCAAGGGTGTCGCGAGCACCTCGGATCACCTTGCCCTCGAAGCCGTCGACGTCGATCTTCATGAAATCGACGCGTGGCAGGTCTAGATCGCGAACCAGGTCGTCCACAGTCATCAGCTGAATCGTCTCGGCCATGACCTCGTCACGCCCGTCGAGCCTGTAGGTCGACTGAAAAGCCACGTGCTCGAGTCGAGTGCGATCCGAGATGCCGATGGCCGAGATGGTGATGTTCCGGACGCGCGGGTTCAGCGCCATGTTGCGCTCCAGTCGCACGCGCGCGGGAGTCATGGGCTCGAGCGCGATGACTCGGCCCTCGCGCCCCACACAGTGCGCCAGCCGAAAGGTGTGGTAGCCGGTGTTGGCGCCGATGTCGAGAGCAATGCCCCCGGGAGCCGCCCATCTGGCGATCGCCCGTTCCGTTGCTGCCTCGAATGACCCGGCATAGTAGAGAGATGCGTCGATGGTCTCACGCAGATCGAGCTCGAACGTCACGCCGTCGATCGTCTTGAGTACCTTGCCGCGGACGGGCTGCACCTTCCCCAAGAGCCATGCCAACGGCCTTCCCCATGAGGGGTAGAGCCGCGAGCGTCGATACGTCCTGACGAGCACGCCGATGAGCCAAGCCACTCGGGCATGGTGACGCACGGCGTCGCGTCGACGCCACCTCGGTGGGTACGGAAGGCGGCCCCGGACGGTGACTCCTAGTCCAGACCGAGCGAGAAGGCCGACTCCAGATCGTGCTGGGAGTAGGTCCGGAAGGCGATGTGCGTCTCGGTGGCGGTGACGCCGTCGACCTTGTTGAGCCGGTCGGCGACCACCGCGGCGACGTCGTCGTGGTCGGCCACCCGCACGAGGGCGATCAGGTCGATCTGTCCGGTGACGGAGTAGACCTCGCTGACACCGTCGATGGCAGCGATCTGCTCGGCGACCTCGGGGATGCGCGCCACGTCGGCCTTGACGAACACGATGGCGGTGATCATGGGGCGAGGCTATCGGGCGGGGCGGTGCTGTGGGGTGAGGGTGCGCCGTTCGCCGAAGGGGACGACCTCGGCGCGGCTGGCCTCGGCGGCCGCATGCCGCGCCACGTGACGCGTGGCGCCGTCGACAGGGCAGCTCCACTCGCCAGTGACCGACACCAGCCGGATCCCGTCCGACTCGAGCCACCGCAGGACCCGTTCGGACTCCTCGGCGGTGGCGCTGCCGCCGAGCCCGGCGCGGACCGTCTCGGCGTCCTGGCGCAGAGACTGGACGAACGCGCGCGCATCTGCGCTCGAGGGGATGACGCCGGCTGCCGCCAGTCGCCCGAAGCGCACGACGTGCACTCCCCATCGTCCGTCGTCCTCGCGTCGCGTCGCCACGATCTCCTCGCAACGCGTCAAGGCCGCCAGTCGTTGAGTGCGGGCGGTGCCACGGACGAAGGCGGCCAGGCGATCGCGATGGGTCCCCGCCTCCTCGAACCGTTCCTCAGCGGCGAGGCCTTCCATGCGCTTGTTGATCACCGAGACGACGTCATCCGGTCGCCGCGCAAGACTGTCGCGGATCCGGCGGACCAGGGCAGCGTAGGTTCGGTCGTCCACGCTGCCGTCGCACGGGGAGAGGCAACGGTTCATCTCCTTGAGCACGCACGGGACGCGGGTCGAGTGACGCGGGAGGCGGTCGGTGCACTGACGGACCGGGTAGGTGTCGTGGAGCGCCGCCAGGCACCGCTCCGCTGCCTTTTTGGAGGAGAACGGGCCCACGTAGTCGGCGTCGTCGTCAGCGACCCGCCTGACGAGGGACAGTCGTGGCCAGGCCTCGCGCGTCAGCTTGAGGTAGTGCACCTTCTCGGGGAAGCGGGATCGTCGGTTGTAGCGAGGCTTGTGCTCGGCGATCAGACGAAGCTCGCGCACCTCGGCCTCGAGTGGCGTGGCACAGACGATGCCGGTGACCTCGCTCGTGAGGCCGACCATCTCGCCCATCCGGGTGCGGGTCTCGGACGCGGTGAAGTAGGACCTCACCCGGGTGCGCAGGTCCTTCGACGTGCCGATGTAGAGGACGCGCTGGTCCTCGTCACGAAACAGGTAGACACCCGGTGCGTGGGGGAGTGACTCGGCGAGGTGACGCTTCCGTCGCTGCGCGGTCGACACCCTGGCGGAGAAGGTCTGGAGCTCCTCGAGGGTGTGCACGCCGAGGCCGCCCAGCCGCTCCATCAGGCCGTGGAGCACGTCGACCGTGGCGCGGGCATCGGCGAGGGCTCGGTGGTTGGGCGTCGTGGTGGCGTGGAACACCTTGGCGAGGGACGACAGCTTGCAGTTCGGGGCGTCGTCGCGGGTGATGACGCGGCGAGCGAGCTTGGCGGTGTCGACGACCTCGAAGGTCGGCCACGCCCGCCCCTGCTGCTCCGCGAAGTGGCGGAGGAAGCCCACGTCGAAGGGGGCGTTGTGTGCCACGAGCACGCATCCCTCGGCGAACTCGAGGAACGCGGGGAGGACCGACTCGATGGGGGGTGCGTCGACCACCATGGAGTTGGTGATGCCGGTCAGCACCGCGATGAACGCGGGGATCTCGGAGCGTGGGTCGACCAGGGTCTGGAACTCGGCGATCACCTCGCCGCCGCACACCTTGACCGCCCCGACCTCGGTGATCATCGAGCCGGCAGCCGCCGACCCTCCCGTGGTCTCGAGGTCGACGACGCAGAAGGTCACGCCGTGCAGGGACCGGCCCAGCTGGTCGAAGCTGCGCTGGGACTCCCAGCGGGTCGATGTCGGTACGGCGGTGCTCACGTCGTCGACGCTAGATCGCGGCGCCGACAACGGTCGGCAAGGCGCGCCCTAGGCTGGCCTTCGTGAGCACCCAGATCCCAGGTCCGACCGAGCGGTGGCGTTGCGGCGGCTGCGGCAACCTGACCCGCTTCGACGTCGACCGCGCGCGGCGGACCACCGAGTACTGGCACTTCGACCTGGCTGGCGAGCACGTGGTGGAGGAGAGCTCGGTGCGCGACGAGAACGTCGAGCAGGTGACCTGCCGATGGTGCGGCCGCTCGGACGCCATCGAGCTGGTGGGGCGCAAGGACGTCGACGCGACGCAGCCACCTGCCGGGCAGCCCCACGCCTGACTGCGACACGCCGGCCGGGGCGGTCGGCGCGAGAGCCTGTCAGTGGCTGTCCTCATCCTCGGTGACATGGCGACACGAATCGACTGCGACACCTGTGTGGTGCGTGGGCTCCAGTGCCACGACTGCGTGGTGACAGTGCTGCTCGGGCCCCCTCCCGAGCTGACGATCGAGGACGACGAGCTGGGGGCGCTCCGGGCGCTCGCCGCGGGTGGCCTGGTGCCACCGCTGCGGCTCGTGGCTCCGGTCGACGGCCCCGACGTGGAGTCGGCGTGACGCCGCGGCCTCCCGACCCGTGACACGGACCCGGGCGGAGTTGGACTCCGCTTCGGGAGCGACTAATGTGACCCGCCAGGTGCTCGTGGAAGTGGATCAGACCGGATCCGCGCGGGCGCCGCGCCGAGTCCGGGCCAGGGGGATGGCCATGACGGAGCCGGGGAACCATCACCACCTGGGGTGAATCCCCTGCAAGGCGGCTGCACCACGGGCCGAGGAGCAGGGGTAGGGCATGTCGTGCCCGAACCCGTCAGCTCACCCGGTAGGCGTACGACACCCTAGGAGAACGCCCGCTCGTGCTCGACGGTCGGAAGCGACTCATCAGCGTCCTGTCCGGTGCTGCCCTCGTGGCATCCGTGGCCCTCATTCCCGGGACCGCCCAGGCGGATCCCGACATCGACGACGTCCAGGCACGCGTCGACGACCTCTACCACGAGGCCGAGGCGGCGCAGGAGCGCTACCACGACACCAAGCTCGAGCTCGATGAGCTCCAGCAGGACCTCACCTCCCTGAAGGCCGACCAGAAGCGCCAGGACCGGCAGATGGAGACGGCGCGCGGCCTCGTGCGCGACTCCATCATCCGGCAGTACCAGGGCGAGAGCATGTCGGCTGTCGGCGAGGTCTTCGTGAGCGACGACCCCAGCGCGTTCCTCGACCAACTCTCGACGCTGACCTCCTACAACGACCTCCAGTCGCAGATGTTCTCGGCCTACTCCCGCGAGGCGAAGGCGCTCGACATCCGTCAGGGCGCCACCGAGCAGCGGCTCGACGAGATCGCCGCTGCCGAGCAGCGCCTCGCCGATGAGAAGGCGACGGTCGACAAGAAGCTCGAGGAGGCCAAGGAGCTGCTCAGCGAGCTCGAGGCAGAGGAGCGCGAGGCGCTGGACGCCTCGCGCAGCCAGGCCCGGGTGCCCGACGTGGCGGTCTCCGGCAACGCCGCAGCAGCCGTCAACTACGCGATGGCCCAGGTCGGCGACGCCTACGTCTACGGCGCGGCCGGCCCCAACGCCTTCGACTGCTCCGGCCTCACGATGATGGCCTGGGCACAGGCCGGAGTCTCGCTGCCGCACTCCTCGAGCGGTCAGTACGGCTCGGGCCCCCATGTCGCCGCCAGTGACCTGAAGCCCGGTGACCTGGTGTTCTACTACCAGCCCATCAGCCACGTCGGCATGTACATCGGCAACGGCATGATCGTCCACGCCGCCAACCCGAGCACCGGCGTCACGACCGCCGGTCTCTACTCGATGCCCTACTCCGGCGCGGTCCGCCCTGGCTGACCCGCTGAGGAAGGCCGGTCGCTCACCTTGGTGGGTGGCCGGCCTTTCGTCGTTCCTGGCGCTGGCGCTGGCCGCGACCGTGTGGCTCGTGCTGCGCGAGGACACGTACGTCGCGCCCTCCCCGGACGACGCCGCCCCGCGCGTGCGCGCGGGTGAGGCGGCCGCTGTCCTGCAGGACCTGACTCGGGCCATCAGGGCCCACCGTCCGGAGGCAGCAGCAGCCCTGGCGGTCCGCCGATGACCGTGCGACGCGCAGCCTGCTCGGCGACCTCGTGGAGAACGCGCGCACCGCTCCGTTGGCAGACGTCAGCTTCCGCTACGTGGACGAGCTGGAAGGCACGGGCATCGCAGGGGAGTGGTCCGCGACGGTCGCCACCACCTGGCGTGTCGCAGGCGTCGACGACGCGTCGTCGGCGGCGGACGTGCGGATCGACTTCGCGGCCGACGGAGATCGCGTCGTCGTCGCGCGGATCGGTGGGGACGGCGGCACCACGCCCGTGTGGATGTCCGGCCCCCTCGACGTTCGACGCGAAGACAGCGTCGTCGTGCTGGCCGCCTCCGACGCCGATCGCTACGCGACTCTGGCGCGCCGTGCTGTGATCGTGGTCCGTCGTGTTCTGCCGGTCTGGGACGGGACCCTGGTGATCGAGGTGCCGCGACGGGCCGGGGGAGTGGACGCCGCGCTGGACGTCGATCGCGGGACGTTCCGCAACGTGGCGGGGGTGACAGCCGCTGGCGAGGACGGGAGCGGCGGAAGACGGAGCCCCGGTGCACGTGTTCCTCAACCCCGAGCAGATGCGGAAGCTCCGACCGGCCGGGGCGCAGGTCGTCGTGAGCCATGAGGCCGTGCACGTCGCGCTCGATGCGCCCTCGAGCCCGCTACCTATGTGGTTGTCCGAGGGCTTCGCCGACTATGTGGCCCTCCGTGACGTCGACCTCCCGCTGTCGACCACGGCAGCCCAGATCATCCGGCAGGTGCGAGAGGACGGCGTGCCCCGTCGCGCTACCCGACGACGAGGACTTCGACGGGCAGTCGGACTCGTTCGGCGCCGCCTACGAGGCGGCGTGGCTGCGCCTGTCGGCTGCTCTCTGCAGCGAGGAGGGTGAGTCCACCCTGCTGCGGCTCTACCGCCGCGCCGATGGAGCCGAAGACTTCCGTCGCGTCTTCCGGGCGACGACAGGCAGTCGCTTGGGGCGGTTCACGACGGAGTGGCAGGTGTCGCTGCGGCACCTGGCGGGCTGAGGCACCCCGGCCGAGGCGTTGCGCTCATCGTTGCCGGGGTGGCGTGGGCGACTCGCTCGCGGGTCGCAGGCGCTCTAGGAGTTGCACGTGGCGGAGATGCTGCTCCCAGCGCCCTGCACGTTGTCGCAGGTGTCGGTGAACATCTCCTTGGTGACAGGTCCGAGGGCGAAGACAGCGATCACGATGATCGCGGCGATTCCTGCAATCAGCAGTGCGTACTCAACTGCCGAGGCGCCCTGATCATCCGGGGGGACTGGTTCATCGTGGGACCTTCCTGCAGAAAGGGGCCCCGGTCGACACTCGACCAGGGCCCCCGTGACGAAGCTGTGTCAGGACTTGCAGGTGGCCGCGATGCTGGTCGAGCCGGACTTGATCTCGTTGCAGGTGTCCGAGAAGGCCTCCTTGATGATGGGGCCGAGCGCGAACACGGCGACCACGATCAGGGCGGCGATGCCGGCGATGAGCAGGCCGTACTCCACGGCCGAGGCGCCGCGCTCCTCCATCTTGGCGAGGCGGGCGTCCAGCAGGATCTTGAAGGTGTCGAACATGGGGGCTCCTTGTGCCAGGTGATTTTCCTCTTGCGAGAGGAGGCGGGGACCTCCGTGGGTTAAAGGATGGTGCACTCGTGGCCACTTCGTAGCCGAAATTCGGATCTTTCCGCATAGTCAATTCGGGCTATGCCGCAGTGGTTGCGTGAGCGCGTCAGAAGCCGTTGCGACGCGGATCGATGCTCGACAACAAGCCGATGCGCATCGCCGTCACCAGTGCCTGCGCACGGTTGACGGCGCCCAACTTCTGGTAGATCCGCGCGACGTGCGACTTCACCGTGGACTCGGAGAGGTGCAGACGCGGCGCGATCTCGCCGGCACTGAGGCCCTCGGCAAGGTGCACGAGCACGTCGTGCTCGCGCTCGGAGAGCCGTGCAGCAGCCCCGGTCGTACGACGCACCATGGCTTGCGCGAGCCCGGCGCACAGGAACGAGCGAGGGGAGACAGCCGCGTGACGGGCGGCCCTGACGACCTCGGTCGAAGGCGCGTCCTTGCCCACGAAAGCAGAAGCTCCGGCCTCCATGGCCGCGAAGATCTGGTCGTCGCCGGCGTGCATGGTGAGCACCACGAGCCCGACTCGATCGCTCTCGCGACGCACTCGGCGAACGACGTCGAGCCCGGTGCCGTCGGGGAGCTGCAGGTCGGTGACGATGACGTCGGGGTTCCCCCGCTCGTACATCGACATGGCTTCACCGACGTCCTTGGCTGCGCCCAGCACCTCCATGTCGTCCTGAGCAGCGAAGACGCCGGAGAGGCCGTCGCGGATCAGCTCGTGGTCATCGACGAGCAGTACGGTCGTCATGCGGTCACCTTGTCAGGTCGGGGTCGGTCGGCGTGTGAGGATCCAGCGTGTCGGGAGGGCACGCGCACTGTCACCACGGTGCCGTGGGGCTCGGCTGGCGAGATCGAGAGGTCGGCATCGATGAGGCCGGCGCGCTCTCGCATGATCGCGAGTCCGTAGGAGTCGGGCCTGCCCGTTCCCAGGCCGGTGCCGTCGTCACGCACCACGATCTCGGCCGTGGGCGCCGCGACCCGGCAGCTGACGTCGATGCTGCTCGCGGATGCGTGTCGCACCGCGTTGTTCATGGCCTCCTGCGTGATGCGCAACAGCTCGGCCTCGACCTCCGGGCGAAGTCGTGCCGTCCGCTCGTTGACGGTGACCCGGATCGGGCGTGCCGGAGCTCTCGCTGAGGGGGCGCGCCAGACCACTGATGGCGGCCCCGAGGCTCTCGCTGGCCTGGACGTCGGTGCGCAGGGTCTGGACCGAGATCCTGACCTGCGAGACGACGGCCGGAGATCCGCTCGCGCAGGCGGCGCAGCTGCTCCGCCTGTGCGTCCGAGGCCGGCGCAGCTGCGAGCGCGTCCACGAGGTAGCCGAGGGAGGCGATGTCCTGGGCCACGCCGTCGTGCATCTCACGCGCCAGTCGCCGCCGCTCATCTGCGGTCGCCGCGTCACGGAGCCTCGTGAACAGCATCGCCGTGTCCAGCTGGACCGCGAGTGGGGCTAGGTTGGCGCGAAGCGTGTCGAGTCGCTCGCGCAGCCCGGCCTCGTTGGCGTTCATGCCGAAGGTGGCCGGGAGGAGGCCGGTGATCACCGCCACTGGTCCGCTGTCGGTGAGCAGCGGGAGCGCGAAGGTCGAGTCGCTGATCAGCTGGTCCGTCCGCTTCCCACGCATCGTGCGCCAGTGGCTCGAGCGCTGCTTGGTCGACCGCCGAGGAGCTCGAACCGGCCACCAACGGGGTGAGGTGATCGCCTCGGTAGACGTGCACGCGCGATGGCGGCGACGGGCAGCTCGTTGCGGACCTCGACGGCGATCCGCGTGCCGAGGGTGATCGGGTCCAGTCCGGAACCGAGATTGCCGGAGAGGCTCAACAGCTGCCTGATCAGTCGCTGTGCGTCGCGGTAGGGGGTCAGCGGGTCGTCGATGAGACGCCGCGCCTCGGACCGCAGGTAGCTGGCGATCAGGCCCGAGGCCGAGGCCGGTGACGATCCAGACCAGCGCGTCGGTGGCTTGAGCGGCGGTGAGCGGCCCCACCCTCGCGTAGTGGACCGCCACGAGCGTCAGCATCTCGGTCGACAGCGCCAGGGACATGAATCGAACCCCACCGCGCAGCCCGGCGGTGAACGCCGGCACCGCGAGGGCGCCGACGACTCCTGCCTCCTGGCTGAGCGTGATGGCGGCGATGCCGCCCACGGCCATGCCCTCGAGAGTGGGGACCAGCAGGCGGGTGGGGGAGTAGCGGTCAGCGACGGTCGAGCCGACCCAGACGAGGGTCAGGGCTGGCCAGCGCCAGCAACGAGACCCGGTCGCCGAGGACGACGATGGGGATCGCCAGGACCAGCAGGGCGAGGAGCCGCGCACGCACCGCCAGCTGGAGGTGCGTGGCGTCCCTGCCCACCTGCGGTCATCCTCCGAAGTTGCCCATGATGCTGATGGCAGCGGGTCCCATGACGGCGACGAACAGGCAGGGGAGGATCGTGAAGATCAAGGGGATGGTGATCTTGACGGGCACCTGCTGCGCCTTCTCCTCGGCACGCTGACGCCGCTTGACCCGGATCTCGCTCGACTGCACCCGCAGCACCTGCGCGATCGGGATACCGAAGGCGTCGGCCTGCACCATCGCGCTCACGAAGGTGTTGACCTCCGGGACGGTGGTCCGGTCCGCCAGCTTGCGCAGCGAGTCGGAACGACTCGACCCGATCTGCATCTCACGCAGCACCCGGGCGAACTCCTCCGACAGCGGTCCCTCGGTGTTGGTGGCCACCTGCTGGACGGCGGCGTCGAAGCCGAGCCCGCTCTCGACGCTGATGGTCATCAGGTCGATGGCGTCCGGCAGCTCGCGCTGCATGCGGTTGGCCCGGTCATAGCCCACTTGGTAGAGGTAGAGGTTGGGGGCCAGGAAGCCGATCGCGAGGCCAGCAGCCGAACCGAACACCGTGACAGAGGCGCCGGCGCCGAAGAGCAGGGTCACGAGGAAGCCGATGACGAGGCCGGCCACGGCTCCCATCACCTTCATCGCGATCACCCGGTCGGCGTCCCACCCGGCGGGGTTGCCGGCGAGGTCGAGCTTGTGTCGGATGCGGTCCGCCGAGTCGCGGCCCGTCACGCGCTTGCCGAGCCCGAGCGTCCGCGCCTGCAGGGCGCGAGGACACGCTCGCCGAAGGGACGGTCGAGGTCCCCCGTCAGCTCCGAAGGTGCCGTCGACATGGCTTCGAGCACCGCGAGCGAGCGGTGCATCCCTTGCGGTTGGGGCTTGCCGACCGCCATGGCCACGAGCACGATCGCCGCCAGCACGAGGAGCACGCCCATGATGAACAGCAGGGTCATCTCACACCTCCACCTTCACGAGACGCGACATCCAGAAGACGCCGACAGACTGAGGAGCAGTCCGGATCCGGCGAGCATCATCCAACCGATCGGTTC
This sequence comes from uncultured Actinomycetota bacterium, assembly GCA_963754025.1. Classification (GTDB taxonomy): domain Bacteria; phylum Actinomycetota; class Actinomycetes; order Propionibacteriales; family Nocardioidaceae; genus Nocardioides. Next base: position 397,140 of record CAVWEC010000001.1, read on the forward strand.
GGTGAACATGGGCATCACGTAGTCGCGCTTGGTGATGAGCAGGTACACCAGGAACCCGGGCGGGAGGACGCCGAGCACCCATGCGGACAGCTTCCCCTCCGCGGCCAGGGCGGCGACCTGGCGGCGCATGTACTCGCGCTCGCGCATGGTGCCGGCCACGGAGTCGAGCAGCTCGGCGAGGTTGCCGCCGACCTGTCGCTGAATCCGGATGGCCATGACCACCCACGCGAAGTCCTTGCTCTCGAACCGCTCGGCGACCCCTTCGAGGGCGTCGTCGAGGCTGATGCCGAGCCGGGTCTCGACGAGCACCCGTCGGAACTCGCTGGCGACGGGGTCCTGGCCCTCCTTGACGACCGTGTCGATCGACTGGGCGAGGGACAAGCCCGCCGCGAGCGACCCGGAGATCAGCTGCAGGGTCTCGGGGAGCAGGCTCTCGAACTTCTTGCGTCGCCGGCCTCGCTTGAAACCGAGGTAGAACCAGGGCACCACGGCGCCTGCGAACAGGAAGAGGATGCCGACGACCAGGCTGCCGCTGCCGAGGAGCAGGCCTGCGACGCCAGCGCCGATGAAGATGCCGAGGTGCACCAGCAGCCACTCAGCCGGCTTGAACGGGTTGCCGGCACCTTCGAGCCGCTCGGAGATGCGCCTCTCGAGCGACTTGTTGGCCGACAGCACCTTCTCCGCGGTCTGCGTGGCCTGGGCCAGGGCGTCGTCGTTGGCGACGTCGTCGCCGCGACCGACGCCTGCCACCCGCTGGGTGTACGCCGAGGCGAGCGCAGCGCCGGTCAGGGGCTCGGCCTTCTTCGGCACGAGGATGACCAGCAGTCCGACGAGACCCAGGCCCACGGCGGCGAGACCGCCGTACAGCCAATAGGAGGTCAGCACGAGCGGGGAGCCGGCGTCCGGAACGGTGGGTGTGGTCGTCGCCGCGTCACCTATCGGTGTGAACGCCTCGGCGGACAGGTCGCCCCGGTCGGAGCCGAGGGTGACCGAGACGGTGGCCTCGGCCGCGGTGACCGATGCCGGCACCTCGGCGGTGACGAGCACCTGCCGGGCGAGCACGTCGGCCTGCGCGCTGAAGGCCGCGGCGAGCGCCTCGGGATCGGCACTGATCGACTCGCCCTCCCCAGCCTCGGCCAGGTCGGCGAGCGCCGGGGGCGGGTCCTGCTCGAGGGAGACCACGTTGACCTGCACGTCGGACTCCGAGATCGCGGCCGTGACGTCGTCGAGCGGGGAGTCGCTCGTGTCCGCGCCGTCGGAGAGCACGAGCAGCTGTCGCTGGCCCTCGGTCCCGGCCAGGGCGATGCCCTCGGAGACCCCGTCGTAGAGCCGGGTCTGCCGGGAGAGCGCGAGGTCCTCGACGACCGCGCGCGCCTCGTCGCGGTCCAGTGTCGGCTGGACTGCGGCGTCGACGTCGCTGTCGAAGGTCACGACCCCGACGTAGACGTCCTCCGGCACGGTCTCGAGGAAGGTCAGCGCAGCTGCCCGGGCAGCCTCGATCCGGTCGCCGCGCATCGAGTTGCTCGTGTCCATCACCAGCACGGCAGTACGCCGGACCGAGGTGGTGGAGTCCGCCGGGCTGGCGGTCGCCGGCGCGACCGTGCCGTCGATGCTGACGGTGACGCTCTCGGTGTCGACCTCTGCCTCGGCCGGGACCGAGACCAGGATCTGCAGCCCCTCGTCGGTGCGCTCGACGTAGTCGAGGCTGGTGCCGCTGACGGTGTCGGCGGCCGCGGGGGTCGCGAACGGGGTCGACAGGAGCGCCGCGGCCGCGACGATGCCACCCGCGAGGCCGCGCCGGATCACTGGACCCTGCCGGGGGCGAAGATCAGCGGGTCGACGGACACGTTGGCGTGCTGCATCTTCTCCAGGAACTTCGGACGCAGACCGGTGGAGCGGAGCGAGCCCTTCGACTTGCCGTCGTCGTCGAAGCCCGCGTTGTGGTCGAAGGCGAAGATGTCCTGCAGGGTGATGATGTCGCCCTCCATCCGCTCCACCTCGGTGATGTGGGTGATGCGGCGGGTGCCGTCCTTGAGACGGGCCTGGTGGACGACGAGGTCGACCGCGGAGGCGACCTGCTCGCGGATGGCGCGGATCGGCAGGTCCATGCCCGCCATCAGCACCATGGTCTCCATGCGGGCCAGCGTGTCGCGCGGACCGTTGGAGTGGAGGGTACAGATCGACCCGTCGTGACCGGTGTTCATCGCCTGGAGCATGTCGAGCGCCGAGGCGTCGCGGACCTCGCCGACGATGATGCGGTCGGGTCGCATGCGCAGGCTGTTCTTGACCAGGTCGCGGATGGTGACCTCGCCCTTGCCCTCGATGTTGGCGGGCCGGGACTCCAGGCGCACCACGTGCTCCTGCTTGAGCTGGAGCTCCGCGGCGTCCTCGATGGTGACGATGCGCTCGTCGGTGGGGATGAAGGAGGAGAGCACGTTGAGCGTCGTCGTCTTGCCGGCGCCCGTACCGCCGGACACGATCACGTTCAGGCGGCCACGCACGCAGGCGTCGAGGAAGTCGGCCGTGGCCGGGCTCAGGGACCCGAAGCGGATCAGGTCGTCCGCGCCCAGGGGGTCGGTGGAGAACTTGCGGATCGTCAGCGACGACCCGTCGACCGCCAGCGGCGGGATGACCGCGTTGACACGGCTGCCGTCGGGGAGGCGGGCGTCCACCATCGGGCTCGACTCGTCGACGCGACGGCCGATGCGCGAGACGATCTTGTCGATGGTGCGACGCAGGTGGGCCTCGTCGCTGAAGTGGGCGTGCACGGGGGCCAGCCGGCCCGATCGCTCCACCCAGATCGAGTCGGGGCCGTTGACCATGACCTCGGAGACGTCGGAGTCGCGCAGGAACGGCTCGATCGGCCCGTAGCCGAGGATGTCGTCGCTGATCTCCTGGGTGACCTGGATCCGGTCGCTGTTGCTGATCGGCCGCTCCTGGCGGCCGAGCACGTCGGTGAGGACGACCCGCACCTGCTTGTCGAGCTCCTCGGGGGCCATCTCGCCGCCGTAGAGCTTGGGACCGAGCTGCTTGAGCAGCTCGGCGTGGACCGTCTGCTTCAGCTCGTCCATCCGGTCCTGCTGGGTGGCGGGCAGCGCACGGCGGCCGCCACCGGACGACGGCACCGGAGCCTCGGGCTTGGGCGCGGTCGTGCCGCTCGTGGGGCTGGCGTGCTTGGCGGAGTACGTCGGGGTCGCGTCAGGCTCGACCGCCGGCTGCTGCGTGGTCGCGTCCAGCTGCTCGTCGGACTCGAAGGGGGTCTCTGACTCGTCGTCGTCCGACTTGCGGGCGGCGGAGAGGCGGTCACCGAGGCTGCTCATGGGTCACTTCTTCCTGCGGAACCGGCGTCCGGACTTCTCCGCGTCCTCGATGGGCTGCGGTCGGCCGGAGGCCGACGCGGGGGCCGTGGGTGCGCCCGTCAGTCGCAGCGAGAAGTCCCGCAGCGCCGCGCTGAACGCGTGCTGGGGGTTCTGGCTCATCAGCGGCTGGCCGGCGTTGGTGGCGGCTGCGATGTCCATCGACGTGGTGACCATGCTGGCCACCGGCATCCCGAGGATGGACTCGACCCGCTCCGCGCCCAGGCCGACGTTGTCGTCGGCACGGTTGAGGAGCAGGTGGCGGTGGTCCCGGGCGATGTCGAGCATCTCCAGGGTCTCGAGCGCCACCTTCACGTTCTTGAGGGTGGGCACGTCGAGCGTGGCGACGATGACGCATTCGTCAGTCTCGTCGAGGGCGGTGAGGGTCTGCTCGTCGAAGGCGGGGGCAGTGTCGACCACGATGTAGTCGAAGGACTCGCGCAGCGCCTTGAGGATCCGCGAGACCAGCATCGGGGTGACCCGTTCGCGCACGTCGGGGTGGTTGGGTGCGGCGAGCACCATGACCGAGTCGGCGTGGCGGGTCAGCAGCGTCTCGAGCAGCGGCGCGTCGATCGAGTCCTCGGACCCGATCGCGTGCTCCACGGTGTGGCTCGGGAAGAGCTGCAGCGTGATCGCGACGTCGCCGAAGGCGAGGTCGAGGTCGACCAGGCACACCTTGCGTGCGCCCCGGTCGGCGAGTGCCAGGGCCAGGTTGACCGAGACCGTGGTCTTGCCGACGCCTCCCTTGGGGGAGAAGACGGTGACGATCCGGCCCTGGTGCATGGCCCCACCGGGGCCGCGCAGCGCGACGTAGAGCTGGTAGGCCCGGTCGACGGCTGCCTTGATCGTCTCGGCGTCGTTGATCGCGACGACGTCGCGCACCCCGGCGTGCATGGCCTCGCGCAGGGTCTGCGCGTCGACCTCGTCGCGCACGAGGATCACGCTGGTGGAGGGACGGGTCAGGCGCATCCCGTCGGCGAGGGCGAGCGCCGCAGCCTGGTCCACCTGCGGACCGAGCACGACGACGTACTCCTCGGGACGGTTGTCCAGCCACGACTGCAGCCGGTCCATCTGGTCGATGGAGTGGGCACCGGCGGGCACCATCGGGAGCAGCTCGTCGATGGTGTCGGACTTGGGGTCGACGACGACTGGCATGTCAGCTCACTGGAAGAGGTCGGCTTGGGTGGAGTACCGGGCCCGGTGCTCGGACGCTGGCTGTCGGTCGTCGTCACTGCGAAGGCGAGTTCGCCGGCACCCTGCGCGTAGAGCACCTTCTCGGCATCCCGACTGGTCCAGGGCCAGCGTCATCAGCGTCCGCGGCAGCTGCTCAGTGGTCTGCGTGCCCTCGGCGTCGGTGGTGGTGGTCTGGGTGGTCGTGGTCGAGCCGACGGCGAGACCTGGACGTCGTCGAGCAGGAGCCTGGTGAGGTCTGGCCGCGTGCGGAGTCGGTGCCGTTCATGAAGATGGCGACCTTGCCCCGGGGTTGATGAAACCGGCGACGCGCGCGGTGTCGCTGAGGCTGACCGAGATCGCGATCTGGCCCTTCGGCAGCGTCAGCGCTGACGTGGCGGTCTCGACCTCACCGCCGAACTTGTCCGAGACGATCTGCTCGCCCGCGAGGATCCGCTGCGTGGCGACGCTGCCGGTCAGGCTCTCGACCGACGTCTGGTAGTTGGGGAGCAGGTAGTCGCGAGCGATCGGCTGCAACGCCAGCTTGCCGCTGGCCGCGGCGTCGTCGATCGTCTCGCCCGGCTCGATCGGAGCGACCGCCTGCAGCACGTTCACCGTGTCGAACCTGGACTCGGCGCGCTGGTCGGCGCCCCGCACGTACAGGAAGACCAACGCAGTGCCCACCAGGGCGACGACGACCGCCACGACGAGCAGGATCCTTCTGCGGTCCATGGGCACCTCTCCATCTCAGGCCGATCTCCGGGGTTGGTCGGCTCGTCCTGCCGGTCCTCGATGCGGAGATCGGAGAACCAAAGGGGCAGGCCCGGAAAACTGTAGTGAGAAACCCCGTGAGTCACACCTGTTTCACAAAACTGCCACGAGGAAAAGTAAAGAGATCTCCGAAGGGGCTGTCAGGCCTCCGTTGACGTACGTCGCCGCGCGGTCAGGGGTAGTAGAGGCCCGAGATCTCGTCGCGCTCCTCGCGCGCGACCACGGACCGCTTGAGCTTGAGGCTGGGCGTGAGCTGGCCACCCTCCTCGGTCCAGTCGTGGGGGAGCACCACGAACTTGCGGATCGACTCGGCCTTGGACACCGCCTGGTTGGCGTCGTCGACGGCCGCCTGGATCGCTCCGAGCAGGTCGGGGTCGCGGGTCAGGACGGGCCGGGTCGGTCGGCTTGCCGCGTTCGGTGGCCCACGGGACCACCGCTTCGGCATCGAGGGTCACGAGGGCTGCGATGAACGGCTGGCCGTCGCCCACGACCAGGCACTGGCTGACCAGCGCATGGGCGCGCACCCGGTCCTCGAGCACGGCGGGGCTGACGTTCTTGCCGCCTGCGGTCACGAGGATCTCCTTCTTGCGGCCGGTGATGCGCACGAAGCCCTCGTCGTCGACCTCGCCGACGTCGCCGGTGTGGAACCAGCCGCTGGCGAGCACCTCGCGGGTGGCGGCCTCGGCCTCCCAGTAGCCGGCGAAGACCTGCCCGCCGGAGAACAGCAGTTCGCCGTCCTCCGCGACCTTGACGGTCGTGCCGGGCAGCGGTCGGCCGACGCTGCCGATCTTGTGGGCGTCGGGGAGGTTGACCGTCAGGGCCGCGGTGGTCTCGGTCAGGCCGTAGCCCTCGAGGATGGTGAGCCCGATGCCGCGGTAGAAGTGGCTGAGCCGCTCGCCGAGCGGCGCACCGCCGGAGATCGCGTGCCGGCAGCAGCCACCCATGGCCTGCTGCAGCCTGGGGTAGACGGTGCGGGAGAAGAAGGCGTGCTCGGCCCTCAGCCGGAGCGGCACCCGACCCCTGTCCTGGGCCCGGGACCACTCGATCGCGCACCGCGCGGCCCGGTCGAAGACCCCGCCCTTGCCGTCGGCGGCGGCCCGCTGCGAGGCGGTGTTGAACACCTTCTCGAACACCCGCGGCACCGCCAGCACGAACGTCGGACGGAACTCCTGGAGCCGGTCGACGAGGTGGGGGATGTCGCTGGTGTGGCCCAGCCGCACCCGCCGCTTGATGCAGCCGACCTGGATGATCCGGGCGAAGACGTGGGCGAGCGGCAGGAACAGCAGGGTCGAGGGCTGCTCGTCCGCGCCGTCCTTGTGGGACGCGGGGTCGAACAGGGCCGAGAGCTCTTCGGTGGCCACACCCAGCTCGGTCATGAAGTTGCCGTGGGTGAGCATGCAGCCCTTCGGCCGCCCGGTCGTGCCGGAGGTGTAGATCAGCGTGGCGAGGTCCAGCGGCGTGACCGACGTACGCCGCGCCTCGAGGTCGTCGTCGGCGACGTCGGCCCCCAGACGGGTCAGCACGTCGACGGCGTCGTTGTCGATCGACCAGACGTGCTGGAGCGCCTCGAGGTCGCCGCGCACCTCGTCCACCTTGGCGAGGTGGCCGGCTCCCTCGGCCACGACCGCGGTGGCACCGGAGTCGCGCAGGATCCACCCGATCTGCTCGGCCGAGGAGGTCTCGTAGACCGGCACGGTCACGGCGCCCGCGAACCAGATCGCGTAGTCCAGGAGCGTCCACTCGTAGCGGGTGCGCGACACGAGGGCGACCCGGTCGCCCGCGACGACACCGGCGGCGAGGAGGCCCTTGGCCACGGCCCGCACCTCGGCCAGGAACTGTGCGGCCGTCACGTCCAGCCACTCGCCGTCGTCGTACCGCGCGAGCACGACCTCGTCGGGGTGGTGGGTGCCGTTGGTGACCACGTCGTCGGTGAGGTTGCCCGTGGTCGGGATGTCGATCACGGACGGCGTGGAGTACTCACGCACACAGGCCTCCTGGGCGGCGTTCGACGAAGGGACGGTCGCCGGGAAGGCTATCGCCCTCGGTGGGCTAGGCTCGCTGGCCATGGCTGAGCAGACCACTTCCTCGATCATCGTCGACGCGGAGCCGGCGTCCGTGATGGAAGTGATCGGCGACTTCGCCGCCTATCCCGACTGGGCCAAGGGCGTGCAGGAGGCCCGGGTCGTCGAGGAGGGCCCCGACGGGTGGGCGCGGCAGGTCTTCTTCAAGCTCGACGTCTCACCCATCAAGGACGAGTACACGCTCGCCTACGACTGGGACGGCTACGACGCGGTCACCTGGAGCCTCGTGGAGGGCAAGATGCTCAGCGCCCTCGACGGCGCCTACGTGCTGCGTGATCTCGGCGGGGGCCGCACCGAGGTGACCTACCGGCTCGCCCTCGACCTCTCGATCCCACTGATCGGCATGCTCAAGCGCAAGGGCGAGAAGATCCTGATCGACACCGCGCTGAAGGGCCTGAAGAAGCGCGTCGAACAGCTGTCGTGAGGATCCTGCTCTTCACGGGCAAGGGCGGCGTCGGCAAGTCCACGGTGGCGGCCGGAACCGCCGCCCTCGCTGCCGCGGCCGGACACCGCACTCTCGTGCTGTCCACCGACGCCGCCCACTCGCTCGCCGACGCGTTCGGCACGCCGGTCGGCCCGGAGCCCACGAAGGTCGCCGAGCGGCTGTTCGTGCAGCAGGTCGACGCCCAGCTGCGCTTCGAGCAGTCGTGGGCGGAGATCCAGCGCTACCTGCTCTCGGTGCTCGACGTCGTCGGGGTCGACCCGGTCGCGGCCGAGGAGCTGACCGTGATTCCCGGTGCCGAAGAGGTCCTCGCCCTCCTCGAGCTGCGCGAGCAGGCCAGGTCGGGGGAGTGGGACGTCGTGGTCGTCGACTGCGCCCCCACCGCGGAGACGCTCCGGCTGCTGGCGCTGCCCGAGGCCCTGGGCTGGTACATGCAGCGGGTGCTGCCGATGCAGCGGCGGGTCGTGCGCACGCTCAAGCCCGTGCTCACCCGCACGACAGGGGTCCCGATGCCGGAGGGAACCGTCTTCGACGCCGTCGAGCGGCTCCACGCCGAGCTCGACGAGGTGCGCGAGCTGCTCACCGGCCCCGACGCGAGCGTGCGTCTGGTGCTCACCCCCGAGAACGTGGTCCTCGCCGAGGCCCGGCGCTCGTGGACGACGCTGTCGCTGTACGGCTACCGCGTCGACGGCGTGGTCGCCAACCGGATCTTCCCCGGCGACGGCGCCGATCGCTGGCGCGAGGGTTGGGTGGCCGCCCAGCGCGGGGTGCTCGAGCAGGTCGGCCAGTCGTTCGCCGGGCTTCCGGTCTGGCGCTCGCCCTACCAGCCCTCGGAGCCGGTCGGCGTCGAGGCGCTCGTGGCCCTCGCGTCCGAGGTGTACGGCGCCGACGACCCGCTCGCCGCACCCTCCGGTCAGGGACCGTTCCGCGTGGCGCGCACCCCCGACGGTGCCGTGCTCCACCTGGCCCTCCCGTTCGTCAACCGTGCCGACGTCGACCTGGCCCGCCACGGTGACGAGCTCGTCGTGACCCTGCGCCCCGCGACCGGCCCCGCGTCCGGACCCGGGATCGGTGCACGGGGCGGAGCGGTCGGGTCGTATCGTCGGCTGCTGACCCTGCCGGCCGCGCTGGCCCGCCACCGCACAGCGGGGGCGCGCGTGGAGCAGGGGGAGCTGCAGGTCAGGTTCGAGGAGACCCGGGAATGAGTCAGAGTTGAACGAGCACACGGAACCCGGTGGTCCCGAGGACGTCGGGAGCGTCGGTGAGGAGGCCGCGAAGCTGTTCGGCGCGCTCTCCGGATGGGCGCGCGACCACGGTGGCGACCTCGGCAGCGACCTCGGCGACGTGGCCGGGCACGCCGCTGACGCCGTCCGGGAGCCTCGACGAGCACGTCGCCACGGGTGCCCCGGAGTGCCAGTGGTGTCCCGTCTGCCGGACGGTCCACGCGATCCGGGAGGTCAGCCCCGAGGTCCGTGAGCACCTCGCGACCGCCGCTGCCTCCCTCATGCAGGCAGCGGCCGGCGTGCTGGCCGCGACGGGGCAGCCGCGGACAGCCAGGCAGCAGGACGTGGAGCACATCGACCTCGACCAGGACGGGCAGGACTCCCGGACCGGGTGGCCGGAGGAGCAGGAATGAGCAGTCCAGAGACCCTGGCGTGCGGCATCGACGTCGGTGGCACCAAGATCGCGGGCGGTGTGGTCGACGGGCAGGGGACCATCGTCGAGCAGCTGCGCGTGGAGTCGCCCGCCGAGGATCCGGCTGCCATCGAGCACGCCATCGCGAGCCTCGTGCGACAGCTCGCCGAGCGCCACGACTTCTCGGCCGTCGGCGTCGGGGCTCCCGGCTACGTCGCCGCCGACCGGGCCAGGGTGCTCTTCGCGCCCAACGTGGCGTGGGTCGACGTCGACGTGAAGGGAGACCTCGAGGCCGAGCTCGGCACCGACTCGGGCATGACGGTGGTCGTCGAGAACGACGCCAACGCCGCGGCCTGGGGTGAGTTCCGCTTCGGAGCCGGACGCGACGTCGACGACCTGATGCTCGTCACCGTCGGCACCGGCGTCGGCGGCGGGCTCGTGCTCGACGGCGAGCTCTACCGCGGCGCCTACGGCGTCGGCGCCGAGATCGGCCACCTGCGCATCGTGCCCGACGGCATCCTGTGCGGCTGCGGCCACCACGGCTGCTTCGAGCAGTACGCCAGCGGCAGCGCACTCGTGCGCGAGGCACGACAGATCGCGGCCAACGGCGTCCCGGCGGCCGAGTCGCTGCTCGCACGCGCCGGCGGTGTCGTCGCCGACATCGACGGCCCGATGATCACCGCGGCCGCCCGTGAGGGTGACAGCTTCGCGCTCGGCCGGCTCACGGAGCTCGGACGCTGGCTGGGCTCGGGCATCGCCTCGCTGGTCACGGTCCTCGACCCCGCCGTCGTCGCGATCGGTGGCGGCGTCAGCGAGGCGGACGACCTGCTCCTCGCACCGCTGCGCGAGTCCTTCGAGGTCCACCTGCCGGGACGTGAGCACCGGCCGCTGGCCGAGATCCGCCGCGCCACGCTCGGCAACGCCGCCGGGATCATCGGTGCCGCCGACCTCGCCCGACGCTGACCCGGCAGCCGACGAGGCCGGCCGCGCCGGCACCGTCGTCGGGGTCGACGTCGGGGCAGCAAGGTGCTCGCTGCCGCAGTCGCCCCCGATGGTTCGACCGGACGACTCGTCCGCGGGCTGACCCCGGGCCGGGTGGTCGCGCCGGTGGCCGTCGAGGACGCCCTGGTCGACGCCGTACGCCGCGCCGCGGGTGACCAGCCGCCGGCGGCCGTGGGCATCGCTGCCGCGGGCTTCGTCGACGTGCGCGGCTCCCGCGTGATGTTCGCGCCGCACCTCCCGTGGCGGGGCGAGGACGTGCGCACGGTGCTCGCCGAGCGTCTCGGCGCACCGGTGCTGCTGGACAACGACGCCAACTGTGCCGCTCACGCCGAGTCGACGTACGGCGCCGGGCGTGGCAGCAGCTCGATGCTGCTCGTCACGATGGGCACCGGCATCGGCGGCGCGCTCGTGATCGACGACCGCGTGTGGCGGGGGGCGACCGGCATGGCCGGGGAGTTCGGCCACATGCAGGTCGTGCCCGACGGCGCGCCCTGCGAGTGCGGTCGGCGTGGCTGCTGGGAGCAGTACTGCTCGGGCAACGCGCTGGTCCGCGACGCCCGTGCCCGGATCGGCACCGAGCCGACCGTCCTGGCCGAGCTGTGCGGCGGCGATCCCTCCCGGCTGACCGGCCCCATGGTCACCGAGGCCGCGGCCGAGGGCGACCTGGTCGCCCGGGGTGCCTTCGCGCGCGTGGGCGACTGGCTCGGCGTCGGCATCGCCAACCTCGTCGCCGCGTTCGACCCGGAGCTGGTGGTCGTCGGGGGTGGGGTCTCCGAGGCCGGAGACCGGTTGCTCGACCCGGCCCGCGAGGCGTTGGCGCGCACCCTCGTCGGGGCCGGCCACCGCGACCTGCCCTCCGTGGTGCCCGCCTCGCTCGGTCCCGCCGCCGGCCTCGTGGGCGCAGCGGCCCTCGCCCGGGCGGCGTTCGGCTAACGCGGGTTTACCCGGTCGACCGGGTAAACCCGACGTTCGTGACGCTTGTGAACGTCACGAACGTCGAACTTCACCCGCTGACCGGGTAATCCCCACCCGGCCGGCAGGCCTCAGGGCCGCGTGTAGTCGGGGACCAGCTCGCGGGCGAGCTGCTCGAGGAAGAGCCCGACGTCGGTGACGATGCCGCGGGCCTGCGAGGAGCCGCGGTCGGCGAGCTTGGTGACGGTGGCGGGGTTGATGTCGACGCACACCAGCGGGATCGAGGCCGGCAGGATGTTGCCGGTGGCGACGGAGTGGAGCATGGTCGCCACCATCAGGCAGAAGCCGACGTCGGGCAGCGCGGCGCGCATCGCGCGCTGGCCGTCCAGGACGTCGGTGTGGACGTCGGGGAGCGGACCGTCGTCGCGCACCGAGCCGACGAGGACGAACTGCTTGCCGTGCGTGACGAGGGCGTGCATGATGCCGCCGGTCAGCACGCCCTGGTCGACCGCCGCCTGGATGGATCCGGCCTTGCGGATCGTGTTGAGGGCGCGGATGTGGTGTTCGTGGCCGTGCTCCACGCCGTGGCCGTGAGAGAGGTCGACGCCGAGGCTGGTGCCGTAGAGCGAGGACTCGATGTCGTGGGTGGCCAGCGCGTTGCCGGCGAAGAGGACGTCGACGAAGCCGGCGTGGGCCATCGCGATCATCGCGGGGGCGGCGCCGGTGTGGACCACGCCCGGTCCGCCCACCCAGAGCACCTTCTTGCCGGCCTCCTTCGCCTCACGCATGCCGTCGGCGACCTGGCGCACCAGCACTGCCTGCGGCTTCTCCGACGAGACGTCGGACTCCATGAAGCCGAACGACTCACCGGACCCGGCGACCTCCGGGACCTCGACCCGGATGCCGGAGGCGCCGGTGACGACCCAGGTGCCGGCCTCGATGTCGGACATCGGCAGCGTCCGCACCCGCGTGGGAGTTCCGGCGTCGTCGACGGTGACCACGAGGCCACAGTCCATCTCGGGGTTGTCCACGGTGAGCCACTTGCCCTGCAGGCGCACCTTGGTCGCGAGGTTGGTCGTCGAGTAGAAGCCGTCGGGGAAGACGCCGTCCTGCTCGGCCTGCGCCATCGTCGCCTCGCCGGGATCGGTCTGGTTGACACCACGGGTCTGCAGCCGCATCAGCAGTCGTTGCAGCGACTCGTCGTCGTCCGAGGTGACGTCGATCCAGGCGGTGGAGGTGTCGCCCGAGTCGTGGCCGACGTCGATCTTGGTGATCACCCAGTCGCCGCCGTACTCGCGGATGTCGTCGAGGATGCGGCTGAGGATGCCGCTGTCCATGAGGTGGCCGGTGACTTCGACGGTTTCCTTGACGCTCACGAGCCCGAGACTAGGGGGTCACACCCTCGCCCCGTCGTCCCAGGGGTCACGACCGCCGCGCTTCATGGTGAGCACGAGGTAGACGAAGCTCCCGATGAACCCGAGCACCATCAGGTAGCCGAGCCACGACGGCACCGACACCCCACCGAGGAGCGCCACCAGCAACACCACGGGGATGCCGAGGACGCCGAGCCACGGCAGGTGCTCGGGGAGCCGGAGAGGCGGGAGGGGACCGGGGTCGGGCGGCACGAAGCGCTCCTCCGGTTCGACCGCCGGTCGGGCGGGCGGGAGGGCGACCTCGAACGACGTGGTGAACTGCGGGGCGGGTGGCTCGTCGACCTCCGCGCGCTCGCCGTAGTTGTCGACGATGGCCCTCCAGGTCTCGTCGTCGTTGCCGGTGCCGCTCACGCGGTCGAGGGTACGTCAGCCCCGGTCGGTGACCCGGGCGACGAACTCGGCGGACTCGGCGAAGATCGCGTCGGCGTCGTGGTCGAGCGTGGCGACGTGGTAGCTGTCGATGAGCATCCGTCGTTCGGTGTCGCGCGACGACACCGCGGTCAGCACCGTGTCGGCCGACGACTGGTCGATCACGTGGTCCTCGGCCGACTGGAAGTAGAGCAGCGGCTGGGTCACCCGGGGCAGGTCCGGCACGACCGACTGCCACATGCGGGTCACCTGGTAGAGCCCCTTGACCGGGAGCCGCGTGTAGCCGACCTCGTCCTGCCCGGGCTTCTTGATGTCGTTGACGACGCCCTTCAGCGACGGCACGAATCGCTGCAGCACGGGCAGCGCCAGCAGCTCCTTGCGGGTGCTCGAGACGAACGGGTTGACCAGCACCACGCCGGCCACGTCGCCGGGCCGTTCCTCGGCCAGTCGCAGCACCACCGAACCGCCCATCGAGAGCCCGCCCACGACCACGGCGTCGCACGAGACGAGCAGCCGGTCGAGCGCGGCGGAGGCGGCGTCGGTCCAGTCGGTCCACACGACCTCGTTGAGGTCCTGCCAGCGGGTGCCGTGACCGGGCAGCAGCGGCACCTCCACGGCGTACCCCTGCTCCGCCAGGTGCTCCCCCCAGGGACGCATCGACGCCGGCGACCCGGTGAAACCGTGGACGAGCAGGACGCCGATCCGGCGACCGCCGGTGCGCTCGGGTGAGGCAGGGGCGGACCAGGGACGCGTGAGCGGGTGCGGTGACCCAGCGGACGGGGGCATGGCGGGATTGTGCACCACCTGTGACCGAGACGGGTCCCGGACGAGTGCGAGTGAGGATGGGTCACGACGGCGGCGAGGGTCTAGAGTTCCCGCGTCGGGCTAGGACCATTCGTGGGAGGTCGTACGGTGTTCTACTGGTTCCTCAAGTGGATCGCCATCGGCCCCCTGCTCCGGGTCGTCTTCCGTCCCCACGTCGAGGGCGCCGACCACGTGCCCGAGGAGGGGCCGGCCATCCTGGCCAGCAACCACCTGTCCTACGCCGACTGGTTGTTCATGCCGCTCACGCTCCAGCGCCGCGTGACGTTCGTGGCGAAGGCCGAGTACTTCACCAGTCCGGGCATGAAGGGCTGGTTCCAGAAGAAGTTCTTCTCCGGCGCAGGTCAGGTGCCGATCGACCGGGCGGGCGCCTCGGCGGCCGAGGGGGCGCTCAGCGCCGCCAAGCGGATCCTCGGCGAGGGTGACCTGTTCGGCATCTACCCCGAGGGCACCCGCTCCCACGACGGCAAGCTCTACCGCGGCAAGACCGGCGTCGCCCGGCTCGCCCTCGAGACCGGCGTGCCGGTGGTCCCGGTGGCCGTGCTCGGCACCGACGTGGTGGCGCCCCCGGGCAAGAAGTTCGGCACCTTCACCCGCCCCGGCGTCCGCTTCGGCAAGCCGCTGGACTTCTCGCGCTACGAGGGCCTCGAGAACGACCGCTACATCCTGCGCTCGATCACCGACGAGATCATGTACGAGATCATGCGGCTCTCCGGCCAGGAGTACGTCGACATGTACGCGACCCGGGCCAAGGAGGAGTCCAAGCGCCAGGAGAAGGCCGCGAAGGACAACGGGGAGGGCCCGGCCGGAGAGAACGGGAAGCTGGCGTCCTGAACGACGCACGGCCGCGGTTGCGGCTCTGGACCCGGCCCGACCTCGCGGTGGAGGACCGTCTCTTCCGCGCCCTGGCGGTGCTGCGGGTCGTGATCCTGGTCAACGCCGTCGCCCTGAACGTCTACCGCGCCGACAACTTCCGGCATCCGATCGCCGGGGTGGTGTGCGTCGTGGCGATGGTGGCGTGGACCGCCTTCGCCGTGTGGGCGTACGCCGAGCCGCTGCGGCGCACGGCGTGGCTGCTGGCCGCCGACCTCACCGTCGCCGCCGGCCTGATCCTGGTCTCGCCGCTGGTCAAGGGCGAGACCCTGCGCGCGACCATCCCTGGCTTCTGGGTGATGGGCGCGATGCTGGCCTGGTCGATCCGGTGGCACACGCGCGGTGGGCTCGCCGCAGGGGTGATCATGGCGGCGGCCGACCTGTCGATCCGCGGTCAGCTGACCCAGGCCAACTACGGCAACGTCTTCCTGCTCCTCGTCGGGGGCCCCGTCGTGGGCTACCTCGCCGGGTCGCTGACCCGCATGGAGGAGCAGCGTGACGCCGCGCTGCGTCAGGCGGTGGCGGGGGAGGAGCGCGCCCGGCTCGCTCGGGCGGTCCACGACGGCGTGTTGCAGGCACTCTCCCTGGTGCAGCGGCGTGGCGCCGAGCTCGGGCGACTCTCGCCCGAGTTCGCCGAGCTCGGCCGGCTGGCCGGGGAGCAGGAGACGGCGCTGCGGTCCCTCATCCGGCAGCAGGACCGCGCCGCCGACTCGGGCGCGACGGACCTCGCGGCCGCACTCGAGGAGATGACCCGGGGTCACCCGGTCGAGGTCACGTTGTCGACACCGGGTGTCCCGGTGCTGTTGCCCGCCCCTGCCGCCGTGGAGCTGACCGCGGCCGTGCGCGCCTGCCTCGACAACGTCGCCGTCCACGTGGGCGCCCACGCGCCGGCCTGGGTGCTGCTGGAGGACGTGGGCGACGCGGTCGTGGTGAGCGTCCGTGACGAGGGCCCCGGCATCCCGGCCGACCGGCTCGCCGAGGCCGAGCACGAGGGCCGCCTCGGTGTGGCCCAGTCGATCGTCGCCCGGATCCGGGAGCTCGGTGGTGACGCCGACCTCGACTCCGGAACCCACGGGACCGAGTGGGAGCTCCGCGTTCCCCGGTGAGTGCTCAGTGCAGGACGGTCAGCACCGAGGAGTAGTCGTCCGTCCAGACGACCGTGTCCGCGGGGTCCAGGGGATCCCAACGCTCACCGTCCGCGAGCGCGGTCGACCAGTGTCCGCGTCCGGCGAGATGACGACCCATGCGCTCGGCGTCACCCAGACGCCCTCGCCCCGCGACCGACCGCTCCGGTCCAACCGAGGTCCTCGGCCGCTGCGGTGACGACGGGCACCAGGTCGAAGTACCGGTTGGACACGTGGACCGCGATGACTCCACCGTCCGCGACCTTGCCGGCGTAGGAGCGGAAGGCCTCACGGCGTGAGCAGGTGCACCGGGATGGCGTCGGAGCTGAAAGCGTCCAGCACGATCAGGTCTGCCTCGCCGGCCGGGAGCTGTCCGGCGAGCAACCGCCCGTCACCGATCTCGACCTCGATGTCTGCCGGGCTGTCCGCGAGGAAGGTGAACCAGCGGTCGTCGCGCGCGATCTCCTCGACGACCGGGTCGATCTCGAAGAAGGTGATCCGGTCACCGGCCTCGCCGTAGGCCGCGATCGTGCCGACCCCGAGCCCGACAGCGACGGTACGGGTCGGGGAGGTCGCGGCGAACACGTCGCCGAGAGGTGCGTCCACGCCGTAGTAGGTCGTTGGCACCCGTCGGGTCGTCCGCCAGCTGCACCCCGTGCAGGGTGGTGCCGTGGTTGAGGGTGGTCACGGGTGGTTCGGACTGCACCGAGTAGCTGCCGTAGAAGGTACGTTCGCGCAGCACCACTGCGCCGCTCGAGCACGACGGCCAGCGCGACGGCCCGTTGCGAGCAGAACCACGACGAGTGACCGGGGCAGGGTGGCGAGGACGTAGCCCAGGCGCGACGAAGATCGGCAACGCCGACAGCCAAGAAGGCAGCATCACCGCCGCGGGAGGCGATCACGAGACCGACCGTCGCGACCGCGATCAGGGTCACGCCACCCCCGAGGCCGGACGCTCGGCCGTAAGCCGCTGCGGGCGCGAATCGTCGCGCGGTCGTCGGAGCGGCACCCCGAGGGCGAGGGGCAGGACAGCAGCGCCAGCATCAGCTGGTACTCGAGCACCCGGTCGAACAGCACAGGTGCCAGCACGCCGTTGACCAGGCCGCCCAGCGCCCCCCCAACGGCCACCACGATGTAGTACGTCGTGAGGTGGACCGGATCGGGGCGGTCGGCGGCGAGGATCCGGTGTGGCCGCCAGCCCGACGACGACAACGAGCAGCAGGTCGAGCGCGATGGTGGCGCCGAGGGGCAACCCTGTGGACAGGGGCACCAGCATCGTGCCGCCGAGAGCGAGGCCCGGTGGACAACCGGACCAGCACCGGGGACACGGTCGCGGGACCGGACGGCGAAGGCCACCACGAAGGTCGCGAGGTAGAGCGCGAGCGGCACCACCCAGAGCAGGGGGATCGGGGCCACGTCGGTGGACAGGTGGTGGGGTCACGGCGAGGAAGAGGCACGACGGCACGAAGGCGTACCAGCACCAGCGCGCCATGCGCCGCCACGGAAGGCGCTCCGCGGCGATGGGGACGGCAAGGGTGACGGGCTGCGCTCCGCTGCGGGTGGTGAGCAGCCCGCAGCTGCCTGCCATCAGGGCGAACACGCACGAACCCGACGGTGAACAACGATGTCTGCTGCTCGAGGCTGAGGTACGGCTCGACGAGGAACGGGTAGGCGAGGAGCCCGCCGAAGCTGCCGACGTTGCTGGCGGCGAAGAGGAAGTAGGGATCGTCCGAGCGCGGCCCGTCGGCCCAGGAGTACCACCGTTGCAGCAACGGCCCCGTGGTCGAAAGCACGACGAACGGGAGGCCGACCATCACTGCGAGCGTGCGCAGCAACCAGACGGTCGGGGAGTCCTCACCCGGTGCGGCCCCCGAGGGGAGGGCGAGCGGCAGCGTGGCCAACGGCAGCGCGAGCACCACCAGGTGCACCAACGGCTGGCGCCGTGGAGGCAGCCGGCTCGTCGTCACGTGAGAGTAGAGGTAGCCGGCGAGCAGCAGCACCTGGAAGAAGAGCGAGCAGGTGCTCCAGACCGTCGCGCTGCCGCCGTACGACGGGAGCAGGAGTCTCGCGACCATCGGCTGCACCGTGAACAGCAGAGCAGCCCCCATGAAGGCGGTGGTCGTGAAGAGCGCCACCAGGAGCCGACCCGACCGCTGGCGGGGCGCAGAGATCGGGGGATCGGCGTTCACGAGGAGTCGCGGTCACGCGGGGAGGCTAATTGCGTGTGAGGAGCCGCTGAAGCCGTTTCCGGGTCGTTCGTGACGTAGTCGCGACCTACGCTCGACCCGTGACGATCCACACCAGCCACCCCTTTGCGGACCCCGACCCCGACCCGGTGCGCCGGTTCCGCGGCCGGCTGGGGGGTGCCGTGACGCTGTGGACGGCGGGGCAGGGGCGGTCGGCGGCGGGGCTGACGGTGACGTCGTTGATGGGGCGGGCGGCGAACCGGGTCGGGTGCTGGCGCTCCTCGACCCCGACGCCGACCTCACGCTGGCCCTCGAGGAGACCGGCCGGGGCGTCGTCCAGCTCCTGTCGTGGGACCACCGCCAGCTGGCGGAGGCGTTCGCGGGCACCGCTCCGGCGCCCGGTGGTCCGTTCCGCACGGGCGAGTTCACCGACACCGACCACGGTCCCCGACTCGTCGACGGCGCCGGCTGGGCGCTGGTCACGCTCGAGGACGTCCGGGACGTCGGCTGGTCGCGGCTGGCGACCTGCACCCTCGACGACGTGGTGGTCGCCGAGGACACCGACCCGCTGCTGCATCGGCGCGGCCGCTGGAGCCGTCCGGGGTCTGAGTCTCGGCGCCATGACGGAGACCGGGGCAGAGCGGCCGATCCGCGTCATGGTGGTCGACGACCACCCGATGTGGCGCGACGCCGTCGAGCGCGACCTGCAGGACGCCGGCTTCGACGTGGTGGGGGTGGCGGCCGACGGCCACCAGGCGATCGCGCGGTTCCCGGCCGCGCGACCCGACGTCGTCGTGCTCGACCTCCAGATCCCCGGCCCGGGCGGGGTCGAGGTCACCGCCGACGTGCTCTCGAAGGACCCGTCCGCCCGGGTGCTGATTCTCTCCGCGTCCGGCGAGCAGGCCGACGTGCTGGCCGCGGTGAAGGCCGGGGCCACCGGCTACCTCGTGAAGTCGGCCCAGCGCTCCGAGCTCGTCGAGGCCGTCCGCCGCGTCGCTCACGGTGACACCGTCTTCACCCCCGGGCTGGCCGGGCTGGTGCTGGGCGAGTTCCGCCGCATGGCCGACGCCCCGCCGGAGGAGGAGACCGGTGACGGGCTCACCGAGCGGGAGACCGAGATCCTCAAGATGGTCGCGAAGGGAATGTCCTACAAGCAGATCGCCGAGCGGCTCGTGATCTCCCACCGCACCGTCCAGAACCACGTGCAGAACACGCTCCGAAAGCTCCAGATGCACAACCGTGTCGAGCTGACCCGCTACGCCATCGAGCGGGGCCTCGACGACGGGGAGTGAGCCCCGGCAACCTGAGGCCGCCCCGCGTCCCAAGAAGATCGCGTTGTCCCGGACGAACCCACACCCTTCCTGATGCGTCACAGGAGTGACAGGTTCGGCGAGCGGGAAGGCGGGGGATGAGGCTCGAGGAGGAAGCGGACTTCGAGGAGCTGGTGGCAGCGGTGTCGCCGCGGCTCCACCGGGCGGCGTACGCGATCACGCGTGACCACCACCTGGCCGAGGACGCGGTGCAGGCAGCGCTCGGGAAGGCCTGGGCACGGTGGCGCCGCGTGCGGAAGGCCGACCACCCCGAGGCCTACCTGCGCCGCATGGTCGTCAACGAGGTGCTCTCGTGGCGTCGTCGGGCGGCCGCATCAGAGATCGTCTCCGACGACCTGCCTGTTGTCGGTGCGCCGTCTCGCGACGCGGCTTATGACACCTCCGACCTGGTGTGGTCGGCGCTGGGCGCCCTCGCCCCGCGGCAACGGGCAGTCGTCGTGCTCCGTTACTACGAGGGGCTCAGCGAGGCGGAGATCGCGGACACCCTCGGGGTGCGACCCGGCACGGTGAAGTCCCAGGCGTCGGCCGCCCTCGCCCACCTGCGCTCGTCGATCGGCGAGCACGTCCTGGAAGGAGGCCGGGCATGACCCTTGAGGACACCCTGACCCGCAGCCTGCACGAGCACCTCGATCTCGTCGTCGCCCCTCCGGTCGATCTCGCGGCGGTACGACGCAGCGGCGAGCGACGCCGTGCCGGTAGGAGTGCCGGCGTGATGCTGGCGGTCCTTGCGGTGATCACCGCCGGCACCGCCGTCGCGACGTGGCCCGGACCCGACGACCGCTCGGTGCAACCCTCCCGACTGCCTGCGATGGACTTCGACGAGGGGATGCGGGTCTTCTACGACGACGGGAGCGGCGACCTCCACATCGGTGGGGCTCGCCTCCCGCTCAGCCGGCTCAACGAGGTCGACCTGTCCGCGGCCGCCACGCCCTGGGGCGCCGTCTACGTGACACCGGACCAGGAGGTGCGGGTCCTCGAGGAGGACGGCACCGACCGGCGGCTGGTGGCGGCGCCGTCCGACCCGGGCACGTTCCACCCCCGCGTGAAGTACGACGCCGTCGAGCCGCTCGCCGCCTGGCTGACCCGGGAGGGCGACGACGTCGTGCTCACCGTCTACCGCTTCGGCGGCGACGAGGGCCTGGTCGGCACCACCACTGTGCCCTGTGACGGGGAGGCCTGCGAGTGGCAGCAGGTTGCGGGGATCGACCACGGCAAGGTCTTCGTGCGCGACCCCGACGATGGCACGCGGGTCTTCGACGTCGCCGACCTCGATGCGGAGCCGGTGTGGCTGTCGTCGTTCACGGTGGCCGACGTTCGCAACCGGGTGATGCTCGGTGAGGGGGTGTGCTGCGGCGGCCAGCCCCTCGGCGAGGGCTGGCGCCCGGCGGTCGCCGAGGGCCCCGACTCGCTGCTCACCTTCGACGGAGCCCACGAGGTCGCCTGGAGCTCGACGCTGCGCTCCACCGACGGCTCCTCGCCCGTGCGGCTCGCGGTGCCGCCGCACGACGGGGTCGAGTTCACCGTCGTCGACTCCGACGGCTCGGTGATGGTCGCCGTGATGACCGGCAAGGGGACCACCTACTACGACTGCGTCCCGACCTCGGGTGCGTGTGAGGAGTTCGCCCACCTCGGTCGTCGGTCCGGTGACCCGGTCTTCCTCGGCAACGACATGTAGCGGCGCCTACGATCGCCAGCGTGAGTGAGCAGCTGCTGGAGATCGCCGACAGCCTCTACGCGCTGCCGCTCGGGGAGTTCACCCCCGCCCGCGACGCCCGGGCCAAGCAGCTCAAGGGCACGGACCTCGCCGCACCGGTCAAGGCGTTGAAGAAGCCGTCGCTGGCCGCGTGGGTCGTCAACCTGCTCGTACGACGCGACGCCGGTCAGGTGGCACAGGTGCTCGAGCTCGGGTCGGCCCTGCGCGACGCGGCGGCCGGCATGCAGGGGGAGGAGCTGCGGGCGCTGACCCGGCAGCGCCGGCAGCTGACCGCGGCCGTGACCACGGGCGCCCGTGCGCTGGCCTCGGGAGAGGACGTCAAGGTCACCCAGGCCGTCGCCGATCAGGTCGAGGCCACGCTGACGGCCGCGATGCTCGACGCCCGGTGCGCAGAGGCGGTGCGCAGCGGTCTCCTCGTCACCGCGCTGTCCTCGACCGGTGTGGACGAGGTCGACCTGGGATCGGCCGTCGCCACCCCCGACGCGCTCGGCTTCACGGCCAGCGCCACCGAGCGCCCACCCCCCGACCTGCACGTGGTCCCCGACCCCGATGCGGACGCGAAGGCCGTGGCCGCTGCCCGCGAGGAGGTCGACGCGGCGCGACGGGCCGTGGACGCCGCTCGTGAGGCGGCCACCGGGGCGGCGTCGGCCGTCGACCAGCTCGAGGCCCGGGCCCTCCAGCTCCAGAGCGAGGTCGACGAGCTCAAGCGACGCCTCTCGGGCATCGAGGACCAGCAGGAGGAGGTCGACGACGACCTCTCCGACGCGGAGTCGGAGCAGTCCGCCGCGGACGAGGAGCTGGCGGCTGCCGAGCGCGACCTCGCGGCGGCCACCCTCGCCCTCGACCAACTGGAGGGATAGTCGGAGGGACCTCGGTGCGGTCGCCGGTGGGGTGGATGCGGCGCTCGAGCGACCCAGATGTCGCGCACCTCGAAGGCGACCGCTTCCAGGGCGGCGCGCCGACGTGGGCGCGCGCGGTGTCGTGGCTCAGACCCGATCACCAGGCCACGAGCGTGGGGGTCCCGATAAGTGTTACCGACGCCGAGCCGTCGACTGGGACCCGTCGCGCAACCACGGGACGGCCGCACCGGCCACAACGAGAAGCCCGGCTGCGGGGAGTGCCGGCGGAGCTCCGCACAGCTGCTGGCGACGACCCGGCCCGCATGGTCCACCACGACGGCGATCACGCCGGGCTGGCCGGCGTCGATCGCGAGCACGCTCACGCGGTGGCTGCCCTCACCACGTCGAGGATCCGTTCGTCGATCCACGCCAGCTCCGGGTCGACGCGCATCTCGTAGTTCTCGGTGCCGACCCAGGCGGCGAAGTCGCGGTGGCCTCGGGCCGTCGCGAACTCCTCCAGCTCACGCGCGAGGTCCGGAGTCACCGTCACCTTCTCCTCCTCGGTGGAGGCGGTGAGGTAGAGGTCGTTGAGGTCCAGCAGCCGCGCCAGCTCGGTGACCGGGTCGGCGTGGTCGTCGACCCGGAGGTCGACCTCGAGGTCGTCGCCGCCGCCGTACCCCGCGCCGTCGCGCACGACGAGCAGGGCCGCGCTCTGCCGTCCGCGGCGGTCACCTCCCGCATCGTCGCCGGCGGTGAGTGCCGCGAGCAGCCGCCGGCCCAGGGGAGCGTCGTCGTCGGAGGTGTCCCACGCCGCCTGCATGGCCAGCACGACCTCCTCGCCGGCCAGCACGTTGCCCTGGATCGCGTAGCCGTCGCCCGTCACCCCACCTGCCCAGTCGAGGCAGGCGCTGCCGGTGTGGGAGACCGCGCTGCCGTCGAGGTCGACGATGCCGACCTGCCGGTGGTCACGGCCGTCGTCCTCCTCGAGCAGTCGCTGCAGGGCCACGGCAGCGGTGGCGCCGTCATCGAGGTGGGCGAGCGCGAGGCCCTTCCACGCCACGTTGGCCTCGGCCTGCGTGGCCACCGCTCCGACCTCGGCCACGGCAGCGGGGACGACGGCGCCGACCCCGAGGAACTTCGAGGCGACGGCCACGCCCCAGGCCGCGCCGTCAGCCGACCGGGCCACGATCGAGAACGTCATGGGCGGCACCCTAGCCAGCGTCGTCGGCGACGCAGTCCCGCCTGGTGGGCCGGTCGACAGCGGAGGAGGGCTACCGCTAGCGTCGGTACGTCGATGTGAACGATCCAACAGGGAGTGACCCACTGTGTCTATGCGTGTCGGAGTGCTCACCGGTGGTGGCGACTGCCCCGGGCTGAATGCCGTGATCAGGGCCGTGGTCCGCAAGGGCGTCAAGACCCACGGTTTCGAGTTCGTGGGCTACCGAGACGGGTGGAAGGGCCCCCTCGAGGGCCACACCATGCCGCTCGGGGTGCCGGAGGTGCGCGGCATCCTGCCTCGCGGCGGCACGATCCTCGGCTCGAGCCGCACCAACCCGTTCAAGATCGACGGCGGCGTCGAGCAGATCAAGGACAACCTGGCCAAGGACGGCGTCGACGCCCTGATCGCCATCGGCGGCGAGGACACCCTGGGCGTCGCGACCCAGCTGGCCGACCTCGGCGTGAACGTCGTCGGCGTGCCGAAGACGATCGACAACGACCTGTCGGGCACCGACTTCACCTTCGGGTTCGACACCGCGGTCAACATCGCGACCGAGGCGATCGACCGCCTCCACACCACCGCCGAGTCGCACCACCGTGTGCTCGTGGTGGAGGTGATGGGCCGCCACGCCGGCTGGATCGCCCTCCACAGCGGCATCGCCGGTGGCGCCAACATCGTGCTGATCCCCGAGCAGCCCTTCGACATCGACGAGGTCTGCCGTCTGGTGGAGTCGCGCTTCGAGTCGCGGTTCTCGCCGATCCTGGTGGTCTCCGAGGGTGCGGTCCCGAAGCAGGGCGACGACGGGGAGAGCGACATGACCCTGTTGAACCAGGAGAAGGACGCGTTCGGTCACGTCCGGCTCGGCGGCATCGGCGACCGGATCGCCCACGAGATCGAGAGCCGCACCGGCAAGGAGGCACGCGCCGTCGTCCTGGGCCACGTGCAGCGCGGCGGCACGCCCACGGCGTTCGACCGCTGGCTCGCCACCCGGTTCGGCCTGCAGGCAGTGGACGCCGTCGCCGACCGCGAGTTCGGCACCATGATGGCGTTGCGCGGCACCGACATCGTGCGGGTCCCGCTCATCGAGGGCACCGGTG
Organism: uncultured Actinomycetota bacterium; assembly: GCA_963754025.1. Classification (GTDB taxonomy): domain Bacteria; phylum Actinomycetota; class Actinomycetes; order Propionibacteriales; family Nocardioidaceae; genus Nocardioides. The sequence continues at coordinate 421,516 of CAVWEC010000001.1, forward strand.
AGCTCAAGCTCGTCAGCGCTGAGGAGTACGCCGAGGCCGAGGTCTTCTTCGGCTGAGTGACCCCGGGCGGGGGTGCTTCCGCCCGGTCCGGTTCTGCGCAAGGATGCCGGTCCGGACCTTGAAGGGGGAACCATGAGTGCGGACGCACCAGTGACCGAGGACGTGGACAGCTCCCAACCGGAGCTCAAGCGTGTGCTGGGGCCCCGGCTCCTCCTCCTGTTCATCGTCGGCGACATCCTCGGTGCCGGCATCTACGCCGTCACCGGCGACATCGCGAGCGAGGTCGGCGGGGTGGCGTGGCTGCCGTTCCTCATCGCCTTCTCCGTGGCGACGCTCACCGCGTTCGCCTACCTCGAGCTGGTCACGAAGTACCCCTACGCCGCCGGGGCCGCGCTCTACGCGCACAAGGCGTTCGGGCTCCACTTCGTCACGTTCCTCGTGGCGTTCACCGTCGTCTGCTCGGGCATCACCAGTGCGTCGACGTCGTCCAACCTGCTGGCCGCCAACCTGCTCACCGGCCTCGGCGTCGCGGATGGCGACCCCGGGAAGACGCCGATCCTCCTGGTCGCGCTGGCGTTCATGGTGGTGTTGGCCCTGATCAACCTGCGCGGCGTGGGCGAGAGCGTGAAGTTCAACGTCGTCCTCACCCTCGTGGAGCTGACGGCGCTGGCGATCGTCGTGCTCATCGGCTTCTACGCGATGGCCACCGGCGGCGCCGACGTCGGCCGGCTCGTGGTCTTCGAGACCTCCTCCGACCGCGGCATGTTCGCGGCGACGACCGTCGCCACCGCCGTCGCGTTCTTCGCGATGGTCGGCTTCGAGGACTCGGTCAACATGGTCGAGGAGACCCAGGACCCGACCCGGATCTTCCCGCGCACGATGCTCACCGGCCTCGGCATCGCCGTGGTGCTCTACATGCTGGTGGCGGTCTCGGTGGTGATGGTGCTGCCCCTCGGCGACATCGAGTCCTTCGACGGTGAGACCGGCATCCTGCTCGAGGTCGTCAAGGCCGGCGTGCCCGACTTCCCGGTCGGCGACGTCTTCCCCTTCCTGACCGTCTTCGCGGTGGCCAACACCGCCCTGATCAACATGCTCATGGCCAGTCGACTGGTCTACGGGATGGCCCGGCAGGACGTGCTGCCGCGGTCGCTGGGCCGGGTGCTTCCCACGCGACGCACGCCGTGGGCGGGCATCATCTTCACGACCCTCCTCGCCCTCGGGCTCATCACCTACGTCACCCTCGACTCCGAGAGCTCCGTCGTCGGTGCGCTCAGCGGCACCACCGGGCTGCTGCTGCTCGTCGTCTTCTCGATCGTCAACGTCGCCTGCCTGGTCCTGCGCCGTGACACCTCGGTGGAGACCACGTTCCGGGCCCCGACGGCGTTCCCCGTCGTCGCCGCCGTCCTCTGCCTGTTCCTGGCCGGGCCCTGGGCCCGCGACCCCGACGACTGGGTGCAGTACCGCATCGCAGGTGTGCTGCTCGCGATCGGCGTCGGGCTCTGGGTCCTCACGTGGCTGACCAACCGCGGCATCCGCGCGCAACGGACCGGCTTCCGCGACATCGACCACCTCGACGGCTGACGTCGGGCTGTCCACCGCGTGCCCGCGTTTCCCGGGACCGTGCGTCGGGCGCCTACCCTTGAGCGGTGAACAGCACCGTCCCCGACCTCGCCGCGCTGCACGCCATGGGCCCCGCCCAGCAGCCGACGTACCTCGACCGCGCAGCCGTGGACGCCGCGGTGTCCCGGCTCCGCACCCAGCCGCCGCTGGTCTTCGCCGGGGAGTGCGACGAGCTGACCGAGAAGATCGGGGCGGTCGCCCGCGGGGAGGCGTTCCTGCTCCAGGGCGGTGACTGTGCCGAGACCTTCGACGGCGTGACCGCCGACAACGTCCGCAACAAGCTGCGGGTCATCCTCCAGATGGCCGTCGTCCTGACCTACGCCGCCAGCGTCCCCGTGGTGAAGGTCGGCCGGCTCGCAGGGCAGTACGCCAAGCCCCGGTCGTCGGACGACGAGACCCGCACCGTCGACGGTCAGAGCGTCACCCTGCCCGCCTACCGCGGTGACGCGGTCAACGGCTTCGACTTCACCCCCGAGGCGCGCGCCCACGACCCCCAGCGGCTCGTCGACGTCTACAACGCCTCGGCGGCCACGCTCAACCTCGTGCGCGCCTTCGTGACCGGCGGCTACGCCGACCTGCGCCAGGTGCACGCGTGGAACACCGACTTCGTCAAGGAGAGCACGGCCGGCCAGCGCTACGAGGCGATGGCCAACGACATCGAGCGGGCCCTCACCTTCATGCAGGCCATCGGTGCCGATCCCGACGAGTTCCACCGGGTCGACTTCCACTCCAGCCACGAGGCGCTGGTGCTGGAGTACGAGCACGCGATGACGCGCATCGACTCGCGCACCCAGGCGCCGTACGACGTCTCGGGCCACTTCGTCTGGATCGGCGAGCGCACCCGCCAGCTCGACGGTGCCCACGTCGAGCTGCTGCGCCACATCAAGAACCCGATCGGCGTGAAGCTCGGTCCCACCACCACGCCCGACGACGCGCTGGCGCTGGCGGAGAGGCTGAACCCGGAGAACATCCCCGGCCGGCTCACCTTCATCACCCGGTTCGGGGCCGGGAGGATCCGCGAGGGTCTGCCCACCCTGATCGAGAAGGTCACGGCTGCGGGCGTGCAGGTGGCCTGGGTCTGCGACCCGATGCACGGCAACACCTTCGAGGCGTCCTCGGGCTACAAGACCCGCCGCTTCGACGACGTGATCGACGAGGTGCAGGGCTTCTTCGACGTCCACCGCGCCCTGGGCACCTGGCCGGGCGGCGTCCACGTCGAGCTCACGGGTGACGACGTCACCGAGTGCGTCGGCGGCGGCGAGCTGCTCGACGAGGCCGGCCTGGCCGACCGCTACGAGTCGGTCTGCGACCCGCGACTCAACCGGGTGCAGAGCCTCGAGCTCGCCTTCCTCGTCGCGGGGATGCTCCGCCAGGCCTGATGCCGGCGCGGGCGCCTGACAGGATCGGCGCATGATCGACCTCCGCAGCGACACCGTCACCCGCCCGACCGCCGCGATGCGGCGGGCGATGGCCGAGGCCGAGGTGGGTGACGACGTCTACGGCGAGGACCCCACCGTCGCGGCGCTCGAGGAGCGGGTGGCGGGGCTGTTCGGCCACGAGGCGGCGTTGTTCACGCCGACCGGGTCGATGGCCAACGTGCTGGCGGTGCAGGGCGTGGTCGAGCCCGGCGAGGAGGTGCTCTGCGAGGAGCGCGCCCACATCGCCGCGCGCCGAGCTCGGCGCCCACGGCGCCATCGGCGGGGTCACCATGCGCACCTGGCACTCGCCGGACGGGCGGCTGCCCTCGCGCGGGTCCGCGAGATGTACGCCCCCGACATGGGGCCGTTCTTCGTCCCCACGGCGGCGGTGTCGGTGGAGAACACCCACAACTTCGCGGGTGGCGCCGTCGTGCCGGTGGCCGAGCTCCGGGCGCTGCGGGGCTGGGCCGACGAGGTGGGCACGGCCGTCCACCTCGACGGCGCGCGGATCTGGAACGCCCACGTCGCCACCGCCACGCCGCTGACGGACTACGGCGCCTGCGCGGACGTGCTGGCCGTGTGCCTGTCCAAGGGGCTGGGCGCCCCCGTCGGGTCGCTGGTGGTGGGATCGCGCGAGCTCATGGCGGCTGCCCGGGTCCGCCGCAAGCGGATGGGCGGCGGCATGAGGCAGGCGGGAGTGCTGGCCGCGGCAGGCCTCCACGCCCTCGACCACCACGTCGAGCGGCTCGCCGACGACCACGAGCACGCCCAGCTGCTGGCCGAGGCGTGCGGCGTCGACCCGACCACCGTCGACACCAACATCGTCGTGGTGCCGCACGACGACGCATCCGGATTCGTCTCGGCGGCCGCCGAGGCAGGGGTGCGCGTCAGCGCCGTCGGGCCACGCACCGTGCGGCTGGTCACCCACCTCGACGTCGACCGCGACGCCGCCGAGCGGGCGGCCGCCGTGCTCTCGCGACTGGGCTGAGACGGGTCAGGCGGTGCGGCCGAAGAGGCGCACGTCGCTGATCGCGGTGTAGTTGCGCGAGGCCCGACCGGGGCCCGGGGGTGAGACCTTCACCAGCCGGAGGCGGACCGTCGTGGTCTCCACCTTCCGCAACGACACGGTCTGCACGACCGTGGTGTCGCCGAGCTTCTGGACTCTCACGGTGCCGTCGTCGAAGGTCCACTCGACGGCCAGCACGCGCCGGTTGCCGTGGTACCAGTCGAGCGGGCCCTTCGAGTCCTGCCCGACCTTGGCGTAACCGTTGATGAGCCCGACCTCGGAGAGCACGGTCGGTTCGTCGAAGGTCAACGTGATGGTCGACCCGGTCGCGTCGCCGGGGGTGCGCCACGCGGTCTCCGGGACGCCGTCGACCATCTGCGCGACGTCGTAGCGCGACCACGTTGCCGCTGTTGTCCTGGCTCGGCGGCGCCGGCTTCGGCGCCTCGATGCCGACGAACCGGGCGAGGTCGGTGAGCCGCTCGGGTGCCGGCTCCGGCGTCGTCGTCTGCTCCGGGCTCGGCTCGTCGGAGGGCTTCGTGGCTCCGTCACTCGGCTCCGGGTCGGTGGCGACCGGGTCGGTGGCCACCTCGGCGGGCATCGTCGCCGTCGGCGAGCAGCAGGAAGACACCCAGCCCGGCGACCAGCGCCATCCCGGCGAGGACGACCACCCAGGGCAGCCAGGCCGCACGCCGGTCGGGTTCGGGGTCCGGCTCGGGCGTGGGCGGCGGTTCCGGACCGGACGGCTGCCCGGGTTCCGGCCCCTCCGGCTCGGCCTCGTCGGCGAAGAGGGGGAAGCGGGCGGGGTCGGGCGGAGCCGCCGCGCTCGGGGGTTCCGCGGGCGGCGGGACGGGGGCCTCGACCCGGGGCCGCTCCGCCGTGTCGGTGCGCCAGTCGGCCAGGGAGCCGTCGTCGACCGGGACCGGGTGGCCACAGCCGGTGCAGAAGCGACCCGCGCCGAGCTCGGCGCCACAACGGGTGCAGTGGTTCGCGGGCATCGGGCCTCCTGTCTCGCCGGCCAACCCTAGGGTGCCGGTGCCGGATCGGTCAGCCGCCGCGCACGTGGTCGGCGGCGTCGGCGCGCCCCAGCACCGGCGGCAACCGCCGACAGGCGGCGGCGAGCTCACGCAGTGCCGGACCGTCCAGCGCCTGCGGCCCGTCGCAGAGTGCGGTCTCGGGATCGGGGTGCACGTCGACGATCACACCGTCGGCGCCCGCGGCGATCGCCGCACGCGACAGCGGGACGACGAGGTCCTTGCGCCCGGCCGCGTGGGACGGGTCGACGATGATCGGCAGGTGGCTGGTGGCCTGCACGACCGGCACCGCCGAGATGTCGAGGGTGTTGCGGGTCGCCGGCTCGAAGGTGCGGATGCCGCGCTCGCACAGCACGACGTCGAGGTTGCCACGCTGGGCGACGTACTCCGCGGCCATCAACCACTCCTCGACGGTGGCGGTCATGCCCCGCTTGAGCAGCACCGGTCTGCCGGCGTCCCCCACGGCCTGCAGCAGGCCGAAGTTCGCCATGTTGCGGGTGCCGACCTGCAGCATGTCGGCGTGCTCGGCGACCACCCCGACGTCGCGGGCGTCGACCACCTCGGTCACGATCGGCAGCCCGGTGGCCTCGCGGGCCGAGACCAGGATCTCCAGCCCTCGCAGCCCGAGGCCCTGGAAGGCGTACGGCGAGGTGCGCGGCTTGAAGGCACCGCCCCGCAGCAGCGTGGCCCCGGCCGACTGCGCCATCCGGGCGGCCGCGTGGGTCTGCTCGACGGACTCGACCGCGCACGGACCCGCGATCAACGTGAACGTGTCGGGCCCGATCGGCACCTGGTGGCCGACCGGTCCCACCCAGACGGTCGACCGCTGGGGGTGGTGCTGGCGGCTCACCAGCTTGTAGGGGTCGGAGATCCGGTGGACGTCGGCGACCCCCGGCAGCGTGCGGAGGTTGAGGTGGTGGAAGGAGTCGATGTCGCCGACCAGCCCGATGATGGTGCGCACCAGCCCCTTGGACACGAACGCCTCGCCGCCGACCGCCTCCACGCGCTCGACGACGTGCGCCACCTGCTCGTCGGTGGCGTCGGGGCTCATCACGACGACCATGCCCGGAGGCTAGACCGAGAGGTGAGGAACCTCGCCCTCGATCTTGCGCCGTGGACCGGCTTCGACGAGCAGCATCGCGCCCAGCACCATCGCCCCGCCGACCAGCATCCGCAGGTCCGCGCTCTCACCGCCGAAGCCGACCGCGAAGGTGGCGGCGAACACCGGCTCCATGCTCATGATCAGGGCGCTGCGGGTGGGGGAGAGGTGGGCCTGGGCCCAGGTCTGGGCGAGGAGGGCACCGGCACCCGCGAAGGCAGCCATGTAGACGACGGCCAGCCAGTCCTGGGGGGTGGGCGGGAGCACGACCCCGTCCGGGGCGGTGGCGACACCGCAGATCAGCGCGATCACCACGAGCTGGAGGATCGACATGCCCAGCGCGTCGCGCGGCCGCGACCACGCTCCGAGCCCGACGATGTGGAGCGCGTAGAGCACGGCCGACACCAGGGTCAGCGCCTCGCCGTAGCCGACGGCGAGGCCGTCGAGGCTCAGCACCCCGAGCCCGACGGTCGCCAGACCCACGGCGGCCCAGGTCCAGGCCGTGGTGCGGGTGCGCAGCAGCACGGCTGCGAGCAGCGGCGTGAAGACCACGTAGAGCCCGGTGATGAAGCCGGAGACGCTCGCCGAGGTGTGTGCGAGACCGGTCGTCTGCACGATCTGCGCGAGCCCGTAGAGCGCACCCAGCACCACCGCGTGACGCCGTGCGTCGCGTGAGAGCCGTCCCATCGCCCGCGGCGCGACGACGACCATCAGGACCGCGGCGATCGCGAACCTGACGGCGAGGTAGTCGGTGGTCGGCACCCTCAGCAGCAGGTCCTTGGTGAGGAAGAAGGTGCTGCCCCACATCGCCGTGACCAGCAGCAGCGCCCCGGCCGCCAGCAGCGTCGTACGTCGTTCGTCGCGCCCTGCGGCGATGCCGTCGCTCACGCCACGCCCTCGCGCAGCCGGAGCAGCAGGGCGTGGTCGGCGTTGCCCGGCTCGCGGGAGCCGGGGGTCTCGAGGACGAAGGGGACGCCGGCGGTCGCGGGGTGGGCCAGCAGCTCGCCGAAGGCGGCGGTGCCGATGTGACCCTCCCCGAGCGGCGCGTGGCGGTCGCGCATCGATCCGCGCACGTCGAGGGAGTCGTTGGCGTGCACCAGCCGGAGCCGGTCGGGCCCGGCGACGACGACCAGCCGGTCGAGGGTCGCGGAGGCGCCGCCCGGCTCGTCGAGCGGTGCGCCCGCGGCGAAGACGTGGCAGGTGTCGAGGCAGATGCCCACCTTCGGGTGGCGGTCCAGGGCGTCGAGGTACGCCGCGAGGTCGTCGACCCCGGCGCAGAGCGACCGGCCCTGCCCGGCCGTGGGTTCGAGCAGCAGCCACGGGTCGTCGTCGCCGAGCCGGTCGAGCACGGGCAGCAGGCCCTCACGCACCTGAGCCAGGGCGGCGGCGTGGCGCTGGTCGGCCTCGGCGGCCCCGTCGCCGCCGCGGTCGACGTAGGAGCCGGTGTGCACGACGACGCCCTCGGCCCCGATGGCGGCCGCCCGCTGCAGGTCGTGGGCCACGGAGGTGACCGACTTCTGGTAGGTCGTCGGGGTGGGCGAGCCCAGGTTCACGAGGTAGGAGGCGTGCACGAAGGTCCGCAGCCCGCGGCGTCCGGTCTCGCGACGGAACTCCGCGTCGACGGCCGGGTCGCCGTCGGACCTCGCCCAGCCGCGCGGGTTGCCGACGAAGACCTGGAACGCCTCGCAGCCGATCGCCGTGGCGTCGGCGAGTGCCCCTCTGACGAGCCCGGCGCCGACCGTGACGTGGGTCCCGACGGGGTTGCGCTGAGCGTTCACGACCTGACGCTATCCGGGGCGTCGGGGACGGCGGGAATCGCGGCGGTGTGCGCCGACCAGACGTCGGTCAGATGAGGTAGAGCACGATGGTCGACCCCCGCGGCACCATCGTGCCCGAGCGCGGGTCCACCCTGAAGACGTAGCCGAGACCGATGTACTCACGGGCGTTCTCGACCTCGACGACGAAGCCCAGCGCCTCGAGCTCCTCCCGTGCCGCGTCGACGCCGGAGGCGACCAGCCCGCCGGGCACCTCGACCAGCTCCGGGCCGCGGCTGACGACCAGCTGCGCGGACTGGCCGCGGTAGAGGGTGCCGCTCGCCGGGGTCTGGCTGAGCACGCGTCCCTCGGGCACGGAGTCGGAGTACTGCTCCGCGCCGTAGGTCACCTCGATGCCGCGCTGGCTGAACCACTGGGCGGCGCGGTCGGCGTCCTTGCCGGTCCAGTCGCGCACGTCGACCGGCTTGGGGCCCTGGCTGACGTAGACGTCGATGATGGAACCCGGCTTGAGGGAGGTGCCGCGCTTCGGGTCGCTGCCCAGCACCGTGCCCTCCGGCACGTCGTCGGACCAGCGGCCGACCGCGTCGCCGAACTCGAGGTTGCGCTCCGCGATCGCGTCCTGCGCCGCGTCCTCCGTGAGCCCCCGCAGCTTCGGCACGTCGTAGCGCTCCTTGCCGAGCGAGAGCACCAGCGTGACGCTGCCGCCGTCGAGCACCCGGTCACCGGCGGCGGGGTCGGTGCTCAGCACCTCGCCCTTCGGCACCGACTCCGAGTACGCCGGCGTGCCGACCCGGGCGTCGAGCCCGGCGGCCTCGAGCTTGGTGGTCGCCGCGGCCTCCTTGAGGCCCAGCACGCTCGGCGTCTGCGACCAGCGGGCCCAGCCGAACCAGTAGGCACCGACGCCGAGGCCGACGGCGAGCAGCAGTGCGAGGAGCAGCAGCAACGGTCCGCGTCGGGAGCGCCTGGCCGGCCGCGCGCCGGCGGGCTCGTCGGCGGACTCGTCGACGGGGCGGGAGGGCGCCAGCGGGGCGCTGGGCCCGGTCTCGCGCTGGATCGTGGCCGTGTGCTCGTGGTGCTCGCCGGCCCGGGCGGTGACGTGGGCGGCCGCCTGGGCCGGCGCCAGCAGCGTCGCCAGCTCGCCGGTGTCGAACGGGTCGGGCGCGGTGTCCTCCGACAGGACCGGCGCGGGGCGGGGCCGCAGGTCGCCGGCGAGGTCGGGGTCGCTCGTCTCGCCGGTCGCGAGGGCCTGGGCGACGCGATGGGCCTGGTGGAGCAGCACGGACGCGTCGGCGGGGCGCTGGTCGCGGTCGCGCGCGGTCGCACGTGCCACCAGCGCGTCGACGTAGTCGGGAAGCCCCGGCACGAGCCGGGAGGGTGGCGGGACGTCCTCGTGCACGTGCTTGTAGGCGACCTGGATCGGCGACTCGCCCTCGTGGGGCTTCTTGCCGGTCAGCAGCTCGTGGAGCACGACCCCCGCGGCGTACACGTCGGCACGGGCGTCGGACCTGCCGTCCACCACCAGCTCGGGCGCGAGGTAGGAGACCGTTCCGATGAGGATGCCGCCGGTGGCGGTGTGCTGGGTGTCGGCGCTGACGGCCTTGGCGAGCCCGAAGTCGGCGACCTTCACCCGGCTGGCCCCGGAGTTGGGCTCGGTGGCGATCAGCACGTTCTCGGGCTTGATGTCACGGTGGACGAGGCCGGAGCGGTGGGCGTGGGCGAGCGCGGAGAGCACGGGCTCGAGCACCGCGAGGGCCCGCGCCGGCGTCATCGGTGCCTCCTTGCGGATCACGTCACGCAGCGTGTGGCCCGGCACGAGCTCCATGACGAGGTAGACGGTGCCGTCGTCGTCACCCTGGTCGAACACGCCCACGACGTTGGGGTGGCTCAGCCGCGCCGCGGCGCGCGCCTCCCGCACGAAGCGCTGCGCGAAGTCGTCGTCGTCCCCGAGCCCCGGGTGCATGATCTCGACGGCCACGGTGCGGTCCAGGCGCAGGTCGCGGCCCTCGTGCACGCTGGCCATGCCGCCCCGGGCGATGCGCGGACCGACCCGGTAGCGACCGTCGAGGAGCCGACCCACCATGGGGTCGCCGACGGCACCCTGCTGGCCCTGCTGGCCTGCCTGGGCGCGCTCCTGGGACTGCACGTCGGCCTCCTGGCTCCGGACGGGGAAGGATCCGGGGCTCCATCGTACGGACGCGGCGCGCCGGCCGTGAGTTGGCGACTCCCCGGCGTGGCGGGGGGTGGGCCGCAGTGGGAGAATGGGCCCCATGTCCGGCACCGCTGTCCCCTCCGGCGACCGTGAGGTCGACCTGTCCACCCTGGTCCCCGAGTGGCTCGACTGGAGCCAGGTCGCCGAGCGTCTCGGCGTCACCCCGGCGAAGGTCCGCACCATGATCAGGGAGCACCAGCTCGCCGCCGCCGTCCCCGAGTCCGGGCGCGGTCCGCGGGTGCCGGCCGGGTTCCTCGACGGCGACGTGGTGGTCAAGGGCCTCCCGGGCCTGCTGACGATGCTGCACGACCACGGGTTCGACGACCACGAGTGCGTCGTGTGGCTCCACACCGACCTCGACCTGCCGGGTCGCCCGATCGACGCGCTGCGCGAGAACCGTGGCTCGGAGGTCAAGCGCCGCGCCCAGGCGATGGCCTGAGCCCGTGACCGGACGGCGCAGCGGGGCCGCGCTCCTCGTCGCCGCCCTGCTCGCCGTGGCCCTGTGGTGGGTCTCCGACGTGGGCACCACCCCGGCCCCCGGGGACGTCGGAACGAGCGCCGGAGGTGGGCTGCCGGTGGTGGCCCTCGCCGACCTGCCGCCGGAGGCCGCCGAGACGGTCGACCTCATCGACACGGGTGGTCCCTTCCCGCACGACCAGGACGACGGGACCTTCCACAACCGTGAGGGCCTGCTGCCCGACGAGGCCGAGGGCCACTACCGCGAGTACACCGTCGAGACGCCCGGCTCCGCCGACCGCGGCGCTCGGCGGATCGTGGCCGGGGCCGACGGGACGCTCTACTGGACCGACGACCACTACGAGTCGTTCGCCCGCATCGACCGGGGAGGCTGACGATGAGCGCACTGGCATCACTGCTGGCGGGCCGCACGCCGCCGGGTCTCTACGTGTGGCGCGCGGGGTACGACGCGGGCGAGGTGCGCCACACCGTCGAGCACGCCGGCTGGGGCTTCGGCCACGTGGCCGGGCTCGACGCCCGGACCAAGGGCGAGGTGCTCCGCGCGCTGGGGGAGACCTTCGCGTTCCCCGACTGGTACGGACAGAACTTCGACGCCCTCGCCGACTGCCTCACCGACGTCGGGAGCACCGGCGTCGGCACGGTGCTGCTGTGGGACGACTGGGGACCCTTCGCCAGGGGCGAGGCCCGCGCCTTCTCGGTCGCCCTGAGCGTGCTCGGGGGACGGGTGGCAGCAGACCGGGGCGGGCCGTTCGCGGTGCTGCTGCGGGGTGAGGGGCCCGAGGTCGCCGGCGTCCCCGTGCTGGACTGACGCGGTTGTCGGACGCGGTCGGAAGACGCAGTCAGACGACGCGGTCGGTGGCGGCCGCCGCGAGGTCGCGCAGCACGCCCCGCGCGTCGTCCGGGGCGGCCGTGGCGTCGAGCGCCGTGAGCGCGTGGTCGACCAGCTGCCCGATGACCTGCTCGACCTCCCGGTGGGCACCCGAGTCGTCGATCACCGCCCGCAGCCGCGTGAGCAGCTCGGGGGAGAGGTCGTTGCCGAGGCTCGCGTCGAGGAGCGCGGCGTCCTCGTCGGGCGCGGCGTCGAGCGCGAGGGCGACGAGCACCGTGCGCTTGCCCTCGACCAGGTCGTCGCCCGCCGGCTTGCCGGTGGTGGCGGAGTCGCCGAAGACGCCGAGCAGGTCGTCGCGCAGCTGGAAGGCCTCGCCCAGCGGCAGCCCGTAGGCCGAGAGCGCGGCCAGGTCGTCGGGGCCCGCACCGGCAAGAGCGGCCCCGATGTGGAGCGGCCGCTCGATCGAGTACTTCGCCGACTTGTAGCGCAGCACGGTCATGGCGGCATCGACGTCGGCGCGGCCGCGCGCCTGCACGGACACGTCCAGGAACTGGCCGGCGATCACCTCGGTGCGGCACAGGTCGAACACGCCCATCGCCGCCGCCACGCGCTCCAGCGGCAGGTCGCAGCGGCGCAGGAGCTCCTCCGACCAGCTCAGCAGCAGGTCGCCGAGCAGGATGGCCGCCGCGGCGCCGTACTGCTCGGGGTCGCCGCGCCAGCCGTCGCCGCGGTGCTCGGCCTCGAACCCGCGGTGGGTGGCGGGGCGGCCGCGACGGGTGTCGGAGGCGTCCATCAGGTCGTCGTGGACCAGCGCGCTCGCGTGGAGCAGCTCGAGGGCCGCGCAGGCCCGCAGCAGCGGACGCTCGTCGTAGGGCGCCGGGGCGACGCTGCGGTAGCCCCAGTAGCAGAAGGCGGCACGGAAGCGCTTGCCGCCGCCGACGCTGGCGCGTGCCTCCGCGAGGAGTCGGGCGGCGTCGGGGCCGAGGGGCTCGAGGCGGGCACCCATCTCGTCGAGGAACTCGTCGAGCACCTCCTGGATGCGTGCCCGGAAGGCGGTCCCGTCCCACGTCACGCCCCGATCCTACGTACGATCGTGGGTGTGACCGCCGACCGGGGCCGCAGCATGCCCGAGCTCATCGCCGAAGGTGGACGCTCGTTCTCCTTCGAGTTCTTCCCGCCCGCCGACCAGGCCGGCGAGGAGCAGCTCTGGAACGCCGTCCGTGCCCTCGAGCCCTACCGACCGACCTTCGTGTCGGTCACCTACGGCGCCGGGGGCTCCAGCCGCGGGACCACCGTGCGGCTCACCTCACGCATCGCGCGCGAGACCGACCTCCTGCCCGTCGCGCACCTGACCTGCGTCGGCCACACCGCTGCCGAGCTCGACGGCATCCTCGCGGAGTACGCCGCCGGCGGGGTGCGCCACGTGATGGCGCTCCGCGGCGACCCGGAGGGCGGACCCCGGGCGGAGTGGACCGCCACCCCCGGCGGGCTCGAGTACGCCTCGCAGCTGGTCGAGCTCGCTGCCGCCCGCGACTTCAGGATCGGGGTCGCGGCCTTCCCCGAGAAGCACCCGGCCTCGCCGTCGGTCGACCACGACGCCGAGGTGCTGGTGGCGAAGGCGCGGGCCGGCGCGGAGTTCGCGGTGACCCAGATGTTCTTCACCGCCGACGACTACTTCGGGCTGGTCGAGCGGGTGCGGGCGAGGGGGGTCGACATCCCGGTGCTGCCCGGCATCATGCCGATCCTCAACCTGGCGGCCATCAGCCGGCAGTCCGAGCTGATCGGCGCCGACGTCCCCGACCACGTGGTCGAGCGGATCCGCGTCCACGAGGGTGACCCGGCCCGGATGCGTGCCGAAGGCATCGCCCTGGCGACCGAGCTCTGCGAGGAGCTGCTCGACGGTGGCGCCCCCGGCCTGCACTTCTACACGCTCAACCGTTCCCGGGCGACGCTGGAGATCTTCGAGCAGCTCAACATCCGGGTCTGACTCACCGTTCGGCCCGACCCACGACCTGGGCCACGAGCGCGGCGGAGAGTCCCACGAACGGGACGCCGCCTCCGGGGGCGGCGTGGGCCCCGGCGGCGTACACGTGGGGGATCGGGGTGCGGGGGCCGAGCCGGTGGCGCGCGGTGCCGCGGCCCTGCCACAGCACGCCCATGGCCGAGCCGCCGCCCTCCTCGACCTGCAGCCGGGGGGAGCGGTCGATGCGCACGACGACCCGGTCGCGCACGTCGAGGTGGTGACGGGCCAGCGCGGTGACCAGGTCCTCCGACAGTGCACCGCGGGCGTGGAGCGTCCACGCGGCATGACCCTCCGGCGCCCGTCCGCCGCCCCGCACGACCAGGACGGGGTCACCGTGCAGCACCAGCTCGTGGCCGACGTCGGGCACCGGACCGACCAGGCCCAGGTGGGTGACGAACGGGGGGATCGCGGGCAGGGTCCGTGCGACGTACGGCGCCAGCGTCGGCAGGTTCCGGGGATCGATCGCGCACACGACGGCGTCGGCGTCGAGGGTGCCGGCCGAGGTCACCACCCCGACGCAGCGGCCCTCCCGGACCACGAGGTCGACCGCCCGCGTCCCGGTCAGCACCTCGACCCGACGGGTCACCAGGCGCTTCGCCAGGGCAGCGGCGAGACCGGCGAAGCCGCCCGGCACCGTCCACGCGCCGAAGCGCTGCTCGAGGTAGGAGTGGAGCCCGAGCCACGACGGGCACGTCGCGCAGCTCGTGACCCTCGGCGACGAACCGGTGCCCCGCGACCAGGCGCAGCCGCTCGTCACGGAAGTCGCGGCGCAGTCGCCGGTGCAGCGTCTCGCGGTCGTCGAGCAGCCTGGTGACCTCCCGCGGTCGCGGCTCGGTCGGCACCTCGACGTAGTGGCGGCGCAGCAGCTCCCAGGTGTCCGCGTAGGACGCCACGTGGTCGACCCACGCCTGCCCGAGCCCGGGGCCGAGCGCGTCGAACGCGGCGAGCTGCGCGGCGCGCGAGCCGCCCGGGAGCCGCACCTCGCTGCCGTCGCGGAAGCGGTGGTGGCGGATCACCTCGACCGGCTCGAGGTCGAGCTCTTCTCCAGGGGTCGCCCCGACTTGCGGAACAGGTCGCGCAGCACGGCCGGCAGCAGCGTCGAGTGGGCGCCGTTGTCCCAGGCGAAGCCGTCGAGCGTCCGCGGAGCCGATCGCGCCGCCGAGCTCGTCGGACCGCTCGACGAGCGTGACCTCGTGGCCGAGCTTCGCGAGCCGGGCCGCCGTGGCCGTGCCCCCGAGCCCACCACCGACGACGACCACGCGCATGGCGCCGAACCTATCCGGTGGGGGCCCGCCTCACGCCGGTGCCGGCGTACGGCGCCAGCGCCGCCAGCCGCGCCGGACCAGCCGTGCCACGAGGTAGAGCACGACCAGCCCGCCCGCGAGCAGCACCCCGGCGATGCCGGCCGCGGCGCGCGGGTGCTCGATCGCGAACCACACGACGGCCAGCACGGCGACGTCCTCGGTGAGGCTGGCGAGCACGTTGGAGACCGGCTCGGGGGAGGAGTTGATGGCCAGCCGGCTGCCGGCCTTGATCGAGTGGGAGAGCAGTGCGGTGCCGCCGCCGACCACGCCGAGCACGGCCTGGTCCAGGGAGGAGGCGTCGCCGGCGAGGAGCACCCCGATGACCGCGCCGGCGGTCGGCCGGATCGCGGTCGAGACCGCGTCCCACGTGGAGTCGACGTAGGGGATCTTGTCGGCGACGAACTCCATGGCGTAGAGGAAGCCGGCCGCCGCGAGCACGTCCCAGCGACCCAGCGCGTCGGGCACCTGGGCGAGGTCGCCGACCCGGTCGGCGATGCCCAGCACCAGCACGACCAGGTAGGCGTTGATGCCGCTGGCCCAGCCGCTGGAGAAGGCGAGCGCCAGGGACTCCACTAGTCGACGTCGATCTCGGTGGCGCCGGTCATCGCCAGCAGCTCGTCGACGGTCGTGGAGAAGACGGCGGCGGGGTGGCCGGCGGCCGCCCACACGACGTCGTGGCGACGCAGCCAGGTGTCGAGGTAGGTCGGCACCGGCGCCGGGTGGGCGATGGGCGAGACCCCGCCGATGACCTGGCCGGTGTGGCGGCGTACGAAGTCGGCGTCGGCGCGTCCGAGCTTCCCGGCACCGATGCGCCGGGCGGTCGCCTGCACGTCGACGCGGTGCGCCCCGGAGGTCAGCACGAGGACCGGGCTACCGTGGTCCCCCTGGTCTGACGTGAAGACCAGGCTGTTGGCGATCGCACCCACCTCGCAGCCCAGCGCCTCCGCGGCCAGGGCTGCGGTGTGGACCGAGGCAGGCAGGAGCACGACCTCCCCGGTGCCCCCGAGGCGGGCGTGCTCCTCGCGGAAGCGGGTGATGCCGGCGTGCTCGCTCATGGGGCGAGCCTACGAGAAGCAGACCCGCGAGACGGATGAGGAGCAGCCTGGATGGGACGGCAACGACCGGCGGCGGTGAGCAACGCGCTGCGCGTGCAGTGGGCGCTGGTGGTCGTCGGCACGGTGAGCGCGGTGCTGGCCGTGGTGCTGCGCGACGACCTGCTGATGTCGTGGATCGACTCCAACCCGGCGGCGAAGGCCTACCACGACCAGGGAGGCATGGAGGCCCTCGAGCAGAGCTCCATCTCGATCCCGGCCTTCGTGCCGGTGGCCGTCGTGTCCTTCATCGTCTACGCCTGCCTCGCCTGGGTGATCGGCGCGATGTTCCGCGCCGGCCACCGCTGGGCCCGCTGGTCCCTGCTGGCCCTCGCGGTCTCGATGCTCTTCTCGGCGTACGTCGTGGCCCAGGCCTCGCCCCCCACCCCCTTCGTGGTGCTCGGCGCGGTGGCCGTGCTGCTCGACCTGGTGCTGGTCTGGCTGATCCTGCAGCGTGACTGCGGCGAGTGGGTGCGCGGCGCCGAGCTCGCCGAGGAGCGCGAGCTCAGCGCCTGACCCGCGGCCTTCTCGGCCACTTCCTTGACGGGTTGTCGGGGGAGAGGTGTACCTTGGGACTGTTCGAACATGCGTTCGAAACACTCCCGGCGGGGCGACCTCGACCCCCGCCCCGCCGGGTCGGCGCTGCCTCTGGTGTCCGGGGTCGTCGGGGTCGACGAGGCGCGAGGAGGAGCTGGCGATGAGGCGGTACGACGACCCCGTGGAGGTGCGGCGTGGCTGGGTGGAGGGGCCCGGACACCGAGGTGAGGGCCCGGAGCAGTTCCTGTGGCGCGGGCGGTTGTGGAAGGTCCGATCGGTGCTGGCCCACTGGGTCGAGACCGGTCCGTGGTGGCAGGCCGCGGGGGTGCGCGCGGTGATCGGTGTCGATGATCCGGTCGAGCAGGTGCCGGTCGGTGCGGGCGCCGGGGGACCGGCCGTCGACCTGCTCCTCGAGCGCGAGCTCTGGCGGGTCGAGGCCGGCCACGGGGCGGTCAGCGGCCGCGACGGGGACGGTCCCGGCACCGGGGTCTTCGACCTCTCCTTCGACTGGGCCGACGGCCGCTGGCAGCTCGTCGGCTGCGTCGACTGAGGGAGTCGACGATGACCCACACGACAGGTCCCCACACTGGTCCTCACACTGGACCCTCCCTGCTGCCCGCGACCACCCACTCCTACCTCGGCCGAGCCGCGGAGTCGCTCCAGGAGGCGATCACCGCCCCCGACGTCCCCACCCGCTACGCCTGCGCCCACGTGGCCGCGCTGCGGGCGGCGGCGGCGCTGCTCGCCGCCCGGGCGCGGCCGACCGCCGGACGACGACGGCCCCAGCGCAACGCCTGGGTGCTGCTCTCCGAGGTGGTCCCCGAGCTGGAGGAGTGGGCGCGGTTCTTCGCCGCGGGGGCGCCCAAGCGGGCCGCGGCCGAGGCCGGGTCCACCCGGGCGGTCACCGAGCGCGAGGCCGACGACCTGGTGCGCGACGCCGACCGGTTCCTGGCACTGGTCGAGCAGTCGCTGGGGCTGGTGCCCCACGCCGCGTTCGACAGCCACCTCCCGGTCGCCAGCGGTGCCTGACCCGTTCGTCCACCTCCACGTCGCCTCCGGCTACTCGCTGCGCTACGGCGCCTCCCATCCCGAGGCGCTGGTGCAACGGGCGGTGGAGCAGGAGATGGACACCCTCGCCCTCACCGACCGGGCCGGCACCTACGGTGCGGTCAAGTTCGCCCGCGCCTGCCAGCAGGCCGGGATCCGCCCGGTGCTGGGGGTCGACCTGCCGCTCGCGCCGTCCGGCACTGCGCTTGCGCCGTCCGGCACTGCGGGGCGCGCCGGCCGTACCCCGGTGCGCGGCGGTGCCTACCGCGACCTCCCCGCGGCGGGAGGCGGCCACGGCCGGGTCCGGCTGCTGGCCCACGCCGGTGGCCCGGGCGGCGGTGCGGCCGGCTGGGCCGCGATCTGCCGGCTGGTCTCCGAGGTCCACCTCGCCGGTGAGCGGGGCCGGCCGCTGGCCACCCTCGACCTGCTCGCCCCCCATCTCGCCGGCGGGAACGTGGTGGTGCTGCTCGGTCCCGACTCCCCGGTGGGCGCGGCACTCACCCGGCGCCGCGACGACCTCGCGCTGGCGGCGCTCGCGCCGTGGCGCGAGGTGGTGCCGGCCGACAACCTGCTGCTCGAGCTGGTCAGCCACCGGTTGCCGGGCAGCGGCGGTGACTGGGGACCCGGCACCTCCGTCCACGCCGCCCGCACGATGGGACTGGCCCGGCAGGCAGGGCTCGGCGCCGTCCTCACCAACGCCGTGCGCTACGCCGACCGCCGTGACGCCCCCACCGTCGACGTCCTCGACGCCGCCCGTCGGCTGGTCGCCCTCGGCTCGGCGAACATGCGCCACCTCGGTCCTTCCGACACCCGGGGAAATGCCGAGGGGTTCCTCAAGTCCGGCAAGCAGATGGCCGAGGTCGCCGAGGAGGTGTGCCGCCTCGCCGGCCTGGGGGAGTCCGACCGCGAGGCGCGGCGGCTGCTGGCCGCGACCCGCGCCGCCGCCGACCGGTGCGCGCTCGACCCGCGCGACGACCTCGGCCTGGGGGTGGTCCACCTGCCCGAGCTGGAGCTCGCCACTGACTTCGCGGGCAGCCGGGGGCACGAGGCGGCCGACGCGCTGCTGCGCGAGCGGTGCGAGGCCGGCATCGGGGCGCGCTACGGCTCCGCGCCCCGGCAACGCATCTGGAAGCGGCTCGACGACGAGCTCGAGACGATCCGCGTGCTCGGCTACGCCTCCTACTTCCTCACCGTCGGCGACATCACCGACCTGGTCCGCGAGCTCGGGGTGCGCTGTGCGGCCCGCGGCTCGGGGGCGGGCAGCCTGGTCAACTACCTGATCGGCATCTCCGGCATCGACCCGATCCGCCACGACCTGCTGATGGAGCGGTTCCTCTCGCCGCTGCGCCACTCGTTGCCCGACGTCGACCTCGACGTCGAGTCCGCGCGCCGGCTGGAGGTCTACGAGGCGATCCTCGACCGCTACGGCGGCGAGCGCTGCGTGGCGGTGTCGATGATGGACACCTACCGGGTCCGCCACGCGGTGCGCGACGTCGGCGGTGCGCTCGGCATGCCTCCGGGCGAGATCGACGCGATCGCCAAGGCGTTCCCCCACATCCGGGCGCGCGACGCCCGGCTGGCGCTGCGCGACCTGCCCGAGCTCGCCGCCAGCGGCCTCACCGACGCGCGCCTCGAGCTCTTCTTCGACCTCGTCGAGCGGCTCGACGGGCTGCCGCGCCACGTCGCGATGCATCCCTGCGGGGTGCTGCTCTCCGACGCGACGCTGCTCGACCGCACCCCCGTCGAGGCGTCCTTCGCGGGGTTCCCGATGAGCCAGTTCGACAAGGACGACGTCGAGGACCTCGGCCTGCTCAAGCTCGACGTGCTCGGCATCCGCATGCAGTCGGCCATGGCCCACGCGGTCGCCGAGATCGCGCGGGTCGACGGCGAGCACGTCGACCTCGACGACGAGGCGCAGGTCGCCCACGACGACCCCGACACCTACGCCCTGATCTCCAGCGCCCGCACGCTCGGCATCTTCCAGATCGAGTCGCCCGGCCAGCGCGAGCTGGTCGGCAAGTCCGGCCTCGACAGCTTCTCCGACATCATCACCGACATCTCGTTGTTCCGGCCGGGCCCGGTCAAGAGCGACATGATCACCCCCTACCTCGAGGTCAAGCAGGGCTGGAAGGACGTCTCCTACCTCCACCCCGACCTCGCGCCGATCCTGCGCGGCACCCACGGCGTCGTGGTCTTCCACGAGCAGGTGATCGAGATGATCGCGCAGTTCGCCGGCATCACCTACGCCGAGGCCGACGAGAAGCGACGCGCTCTCGGCGACGTCGAGGGCATGGCGGAGACCAGGACCTGGTTCTTCCCGCGGGCCCTGGGCCGCGGCTACCCGCTGCCGGTGGTCGAGCGGGTCTGGGAGGTGCTGGCCGCCTTCGCCAGCTTCGGGTTCTGCAAGGCCCACGCGGCGGCCTTCGCGCTGCCGACCTTCCAGTCCGCCTGGCTCAAGACCCACTGGCCGGCCCACTTCCTGGCCGGTGTGCTCACCCACGACCCCGGCATGTACCCCAAGCGGCTGATCCTCGACGACGCACGTCAGTGCGGCATCGAGGTGCTCGGCCTCGACGTCGACCGCAGCGACCGTCACTACGTCGTCGAGCGGACGGGGAACCCGACCGGTCCGGCACCGCACTACGGCATCCGGCTCGCGCTCGACGAGGTGAGGGGGATGAGCGCGGCCGAGGCCGACCGCATCCTCGCCGCGCGCCCCTACGCCTCGCTCACCGACTTCTGGCACCGCGCCCGGGTCTCGCGGCCGGTGGTGGAGCGGCTGGTGCTCACCGGGGGCTTCGACCGGATCTACGGCATCGGCGCTCCCGGCGGCTGCGACCGAGACCCGGGCCGTCCCCACCACCCGACGCGACCTGCTGCTGCAGGTCATGGAGCTCGACCGCCACGCCCGGTCCCTCGACCGGGCGACCCGCGGCCGTGGACTCGGCAGCCGCAGCCGCTCGACCCGGTCCACGGCCTCGCCGCGGCAGCAGCCGGTCGCGGGTCCCGGGGACGCCGTGTCCCAGACGGCGGCCCGCAACAGCACCGACCCGCTCGACCGTGAGGCCGCGCTGCCCACCGAGCGCCACGCGCTGGCCCCCGGCGGGGTGTGGGCGCGTGCCAGCGCCCAGTCGCGGGCCACCCCCGACCCCGACCCGGTGGCCTCGGTCCAGCTCTCGCTCGACCTCGGTGACGCGCCGGGGGAGGGCGAGGTCTCCGGTCTGCCCGAGATGGACGAGGAGGAGCGGCTGCGCGCCGAGCTGGAGATCCTGGGCCTCGACGTCTCCACCCACGTCGTCGACCGCTATGCCGGGTTCCTCGACGAGCTCGGCGCCACCCGCAGCCGTGACCTGCTCGCACGTCGCAGCAAGGCCGAGCTGCTGGTCGCCGGGGTCAAGGTCGCCACCCAGACCCCGCCGGTCCGGTCGGGCCGCCGGGTCGTCTTCCTCACCCTCGACGACGCCACCGGCCCGGTCGACGCCACCTTCTTCGAGGACGCCCAGGGCCCCTACGCCGCCACGGTGTTCGGCTCCTGGTTGCTGGTGGTGCGTGGCGAGCTGCGCCGTACCGGACCCCGCGGCGTCTCGCTGCGCGCCACCGGCGCCTGGGACCTGACCGCCCTCCACGACCTGTGGGAGCGCGAGGGCATCGATGCCGTCCACGCCACGATCGCCACCGTTCCCCAGGGCTTCACCCCGCCCGGGCAGCGACGGGTGCTGGTCCACTCCAGCGGCTTCCAGATGTCCCCCTACGCCGACATCAAGCCTGCGGGCGACCCCGTCAAGGACGTCGCACGCCGGTTGTGGCACCGCAGCCCGGGGAGCCCGGGATGAGCAGTCGTCCGCAGGCCCTAGGGTTGGGGCCATGCCCCACGAGCGCCCCAGCGAGCGTCGTCACTCAGCCCGCACCGCGGTGGTGTGGGGTGGGTTGCGGCCGGTGCTCGACCGGGCACCCGGTCAGGACGTCCTCGACATCGGTGGCGGCACCGGCGGCTTCGCCGTGCGGGTCGCCGAGCTCGACCACCGGGTCCGGGTCGTCGACCCCAGCCCCGACGCCCTCGCGGCGCTCGACCGGCGTGCCCACGAGGCGGGGGTCGCCGTCAGCGGCCAGCAGGGCGACCTGTCCACGCTGCTCGACAGCGACCAGGGAGGCGTCGAGCCCGCCAGCGCCGACGTGGTGCTGTGCCACGGCGTGCTCGAGGTCGTCGACGACCCCGCCGCCGCCCTCGCCACGATCGCCGAGGTGCTCCGCCCGGGTGGCGTGCTCAGCCTGCTGGTGGCGCAGCGCCACGCCGCCGTGGTGGCCCGCGCCCTGGCCGGCCACTTCGAGCAGGCCCGGGCGCTGCTCGACACCACCGAGCCGGTCGGCCGGGCGGGGCGCCGGTTCACCCGCGACGAGCTCGAGGACCTGCTCGCGGCGTCCGGTTTCGACATCGCCTCCGTCCACGCGGTCCGGGTCTTCAGCGACCTGGTCCCCGGCAGCCTGCTCGACCTCGAGCCCGGTGCCACCGCCGCGCTGCTCGAGCTCGAGCAGGCGGTCTCCGAGCGGGCGGAGTACGCCCCGCTCGCCGCACAGCTCCACGTGCTCGCCCACCGCTGACCGGGCTGGCCCTGCGCCGTGGTCGCCATGAGCGACCCGAGCGACCTGTCGTGGGACTGCCCGGTCCTCCACGTCGACATGGACGCGTTCTACGCCTCCGTGGCCACCCGCAACCGGCCCGAGCTCGCCGACGTGCCGGTGGTGGTCGGCGGTGGCAGCCGGGGAGTGGTGCTCTCGGCCAGCTACCGGGCCCGCGAGAGCGGTGTCCGCTCGGCGATGCCGATGACCCGCGCCCGGCGGCTGTGCCCACAGGCGGTCGTCATCGCACCCGACTTCGACACCTTCTCCTCGGTCTCCTCCTCGGTGATCGAGACCTTCCGCCGGGTCACCCCTCTCGTGGAGGTGCTCTCCCTCGACGAGGCCTTCCTCGACGTCCGCGGCTCGACCCGCCGCCTGGGGTCCCCGCAGCAGATCGCCGAGCAGCTGCGCTCCGTCGTCCACGACGAGCAGGGGATCACCTGCTCGGTGGGGGTGGCAGCGGCCCCGAGCGTGGCCAAGCTCGGCAGCCGGCTCGCCAAGCCCGACGGGGTGGTCGTCGTGCCGCCGCAACGGGTCGTCGAAGTGCTGCACCCGCTCGACGTCGGCGAGCTCTACGGGGTGGGGGAGAAGACCCGGTCGCTGCTCCACCGGCTGGGGCTGACCACGGTCGGCGCCGTCGCCCACACCCCGGTCCGTACCCTCCAGCGCGCGCTGGGCCACCACCTCGGCGCCCACCTCCACGAGCTGGCGTGGGGCGCCGACCGTCGTCAGATCGTCGCCCGGCACGCGCCGGCGTTCTTCGGCGGCGAGCCCGACCGGTCGATGGGCGCCCAGGAGACCTTCGGGTTCGACACCGACGACCGCGAGGTGGTGGTGCGCGAGCTGCTGCGGCTCGCGGCCCGTGTCGGTCGCCGGATGCGGGTGGCCGGGGTCGCCGGACGCACGGTCACGATCACGGTGCGCTTCGCCGACTTCACCACCATCACCCGGTCCCGCAGCCTGACCGAGGCCACCGACGTCACCGTCGAGATCCACCGGGCGGCCACCCGGCTCTACGACGCCCTCGGCCTCCAGCGGGCGCGGGTCCGGCTGGTCGGGGTGAGGGTCGAGGGACTGGTACCTCGTGAGCGGGTCCATCACCAGCTGCTGCTCGGCGAGCCCGAGCAGGGCTGGCGCGAGGCCGACCGGGCCGTCGACCGGGCGGTCCACCGCTTCGGCAGCGGCGCCGTGGCACCGGCCAGTCTCCTCACCGATCCGGACGGCCGCGGTAGTCGTAGTGCGTAGGTAGGAAATCTGGGGGAAGGGATACCGCCCCAACCACGGGCTGCCTATGCTGGGAGACACCCCTTCGCCGGACCCGAAGCCTGGAGGAACCGTGCCTCTCTCCGAAGAGGAGCTGCGACTGCTCGAGCAGATGGAGCGCGCCCTCGTCGAGGAGGACCCCAAGTTCGCCTCCACCCTGCGCGGCACCTCGCTGCGCAGCGTCGCCCGTCGTCGCGCGATCCTCGCCGGCGTCGTCTTCCTCGGTGGGGTCGCCCTGCTCATGGTCGGGGTCACGGTCCACTGGGCGTGGGGGATCGCCGGCTTCCTGGTGATGCTCGGCGCCGCCACTCTCGGTCTGGCCGCGATGCACGGACAGCGTCCCTCCGCGGCCGGCCAGCAGGCGGCTCCCGGAGGCTCCGCAGGCCGACGGCCTCACCCTCATCCAGGGCGGTCGCAAGCAGCGTCGGCCGAAGGCTCCCAAGCAGCCCCGGGCCCGCTCCCACGGCTCCTTCATGGAGCGCATGGAGAGCCGCTGGCGCCGTCGTCGCGAGACCGGCGGCTTCTGACCCGTTCCCCGACCCCGGCAGGGGTGGGGCGTCCTGCGGCGCGCGGTGCCCGGCTCACCCCGGTGCGGTCACCCGACGTGGTCGACGACCCCGCCGTGGCGGACCAGCTCGGGAGGCGCGGCGGCCGTGCGGCGCGAGGCGCGGGTGCGCCAGGGCAGCACCGAGGCGGGCCACCAGGTGGCGCGGCGTACGGCGCGCTCGCCCGCGCCACCACGCAGCGACGCCACCACGGTCTCGACGTCGCGCACCACGCGGGGATCGGTCGGCACCGGCTCGTCGCCCCGCGGCCGGGCGTAGCGCTCCTGCTCCTGCCGATGCACCAGCCGGTCGAGCGCCTCGCCGGCCTCCGGAGCGGTCTCGCGCCCCCGCGGGGGGCGGTGCAGCGCCGCAGCCGGGTCGGTCGCGCCCAGCCATGCGGTCACCAGCCGACCCGTGTCGCGCGGTGAGCGGTGGTCGGGCCACGGGAGGCCGAGGTCCAGGGCGGTGGCGCGCAGCTCCTGCCACGCCGGCTCGATCGCCCCGGTGAGGCGTTCCCGGGCCCGGCTGCGACGGACGACGCGTGGCGTCACGAGCAGGATCACGAGCAGCACCACGCCGCCGGACCACCCGACGAACGGTCGCCACGAGGTTCCCTGACCGCCGCCGGTGCTGCTGTCGTCCTCGGGGAGCGCGCCCGGGTCGGGCTGCTGGTCCGGTCCCTGGTTCCGGTCGGGGTCCTGCGGCGCCTGCGTCTGGTCGGGGTTGTTGCCGGGGTCGACGTCGGGAACCCGGTCGAGCGTGTAGGACGGGACGTCCGCGGCCCGGTCGGACGGGGTCGGCTCGAACAGCACCCAGCCCGCCCCCTCGAAGTAGAGCTCGGGCCAGGCGTGGAGGTCGTCGGTGGAGTACTCGTAGGTCCGGGTGCCGATCTGGTCGGGGGTCAGGAACCCGACCGCGACCCGTGCCGGGATGTTCAGCGATCGCGCCATGGCCGCCATCGCCGAGGCGAACTGCTCGCAGTAGCCGACGCGCCCGCCGTCGCCCTCGGTCAGGAACTCGACGAGCTCGTCGGTGCCGTTGCCGGTGTCGACGTTCTGCGTGGAGTACTCGAAGCCGCCACCCTCGCGGAACCACTGCTGCAGCGCGACGGCCTTCTCGTAGCGGCTGGGGTACTCGCGGGTGACCTGCTGGGCCAGGGATCGCACGAACGTCGGGAAGTCGTCGGGCACCTCGATGTAGTCGCGGTCGACCTGGCCGGCCCACGACCCGGCATCGGAGAGATCCGCGCCGTCGTAGTCGATCACCACCTCGGTGGCCTGGTAGCTGTTGCCGCCGGCGTTGAGGTCCTCGTCGGCGGCGAGGAAGTCGAGCGTCGCCGTGTCGTAGCGCCAGTCGCCCTGGGCGAAGACCCGTTCGCTCGGGAAGGGGGTCGGCAACCAGCGCGAGTCGAAGCCGGTCATGGCGGTCAGGTCGGTGTCGTAGCGCTGGCGGGGGAGCGCGGGGTCGACGTCCTCGCTCAGGGGCAGCGGACCCTCGGCCCGTTGGGACTCGGGGATCTCACGGTCGCCGGTGCTCCACTCGTTGTCGTTGAATCGGTTGAGCACCGCGATGCGGAGGTAGCGCGGATCGGGGTTGTCGGTGCTGACGCGCACCAGCGGCTGGTCCTGGGTGCTCAGGAAGTCGCGCTGCAGGTCGGTCATCGGGTTGTCGACGGTGATGTCGCCACCCCCGCTGCCGCTGCCGCGCCCGAACCCCAGGACGTCGAGCGACATGGTGGGCACGAACTGCGGGACGAGCACCGCCAGCAACAGGGTCACCGACCCCATGGTCGCGGCGGCGCCGCGCACGGCGTGCGAGCCCGACGTCGCTGCAGCCGTGGCCTCCGCCCCGCCGAGGCCTCGACCCCAGCGCGAGGTCTGGTCGCGGTGCTGGAGGTAGAGCAGCAGCAGGAAGCCGCCGGCCGTGAGCGTGAAGCTCCACCACGGCACGCCGCCGCCGAGCATGCCGACCGGGATGCTGTAGATGACCAGCAGCGGAAGCCCGACCAGCGGCACCCGCCGGAGACCGCCGACGAGGGAGTCGATGACGACCAGGCACGCCCAGCCGCCGAGCACCAGCAGCGGGTCGATGCCGGGGGCGTCCGCCGGCACCGGGGCCTGGTAGGCCTGCGCGGTCGTGACCGCCGCCGAGATCTCCGAGCCGAGGGAGAGCCAGCCGGCACCGGACACGACGGGTGTCCCCGCCACGACACTGGTGGCGACCACGCCTCCGGCGGCGAGCTGCACCAGCAGCACCGCGAGGGGCGGCAGCCGCAGCCGGCGGGCGCCGGCGCCGAGGAGCAGCACCATGACGGCCAGGGCGAGGAGCGGGGCGAGGAACGCTCCGGGAGCGTCGGTGAACCCGCGCCACGACGTGGTCGCGAGCCATCCCGTCGCGAGCGCCGTGGCGGGCAGCACGAGGACGTCGAGCAGGTTGGGGCGTCGCAGCCGGCTCATCGGACTGCTCCGGCACCTACGTCGCCGGTGGCGCCGGGAGTCCGGGGGGACCGGGCGTTGGTCAGGGCCAGGTCCTGCCACACCTGCGGCAGCCGGTCGCGCGGGCCCAGGGTCACCGCGCGCCAGCCCTGGCTGGTGAGCAGCGGCTTCGCCGGACCGTCCGCAGGTCGACCACCCCACGCCTCGACGTCGAGGGTGATCGCCAGCGCGGGGGCGGAGTGGTGGAGCATCCTGCGGAAGACCGGGGCGTCGAGCTCGCCCACGGCGCCCGTCACCGCCACCAGCAGGCCACCGTTGTGGGGGTCGGCCAGCCAGCCGGTGTCGAGCCACGACTGGTCGACGGCCTGCACGACCGCGAGCGACTCCAGCAGCGGGGCCGTGTTCATCTCGGCGTCACGCACGTGCCACGACGTCGAGGGGTCGTCGCCGGTGGCCGTCACCAGCCTCACCATGAAGCCGCGCTGGGCGAGGTGGACCGCGAGCGAGGCGGTGGCCGACACCGCTGCCTCGAGCGACGAGGCGACCCCCTGGCCCCGGTGGCTGCGCGAGCGGTTGTCGAGGAAGAGCGTCGCCCGGCTCTGCCACGGCTGCTCCTCGCGGCGCACCATGAGCTCGCCGGTGCGCGCCGAGCTCAACCAGTGGACCCGGCGCAGGTCGTCGCCGCGGCGGTACTCGCGGACCGTGACGTCCTCGGCGCTGCCGGAGGCGAACGCCCGCGGCCGGTTGTCCCCGGAGCCGGTCCAGGCGCCACCGATCGGCACCTGGGGGAGCGGGACCGTCCGCGGGATGATCGTGATCGGCACCGTGGTGCGGAACGAGCGCCCGAGCTCGACCAGCCCGAAGGGGTCGGAGACGCGCACGGTCATCGGGCCGATCTCGTACTGGCCGCGCACGTCCGAGCGGATCTGGTAGGTGACGTCGCGTCGCCAGCCGTGGCCGATGCCCTCGAGGACGAACCGGGGGCGGGTGCCGAGCACGTAGGGGAGGTGGTCCTCGAGCAGGAGGACGCCGCTGGGCGTGCGGCCCTCGTTGGTCATCGAGAGCGTGACGGTGGCGGGGTTGCCGGCGGTGATCAGCTGCGGCGTGACGGTGCGGACGAGCGAGAGCCGGTAGCGGCTGCGTCCGATCAGCAGGGCGGCGAGCAGCGGCAGCACCGCGACGAGCACGCCCACGCGGGTCAGCTGCTGCTGTCCCAGCACGACCGCGCAGACCGTCGCCGTGATGCCTGCCGCCAGGAAGGCGCGGCCGCGGACCGTCAGACCGGCGAGCGCTTCACGCATCGGCGGCCTCCCGGGGACGGCGTCGCGCGGTCACGACAGCGGCGCCCCGCCGGGAACCGCCACCGAGGTCACGATGGCCGTGAGGATGTCGGTGGTCGACCGACCGCTCATCGCGGCTTCCACGCTGGGGAGCAGGCGGTGGGCGAGCACCGGCTCGGCCAGCGACTTCAGGTCGTCGGGCAGCACGTAGTCGCGCCCGTGGACGGCGGCACGGGCCTTGGCGGCACGCACCAGGTGCAGGGTCGCTCGCGGCGAGGCACCCAGCGTGAGGTCGCTGGAGCGGCGGGTCGCCGCAGTGAGCGCGACGGCGTACTTCTGCACGGCCTCGGCGACGTAGACCTGCCCGACGATCCCGGAGAGCTTGCGGATCTCCGAGGCGTCGGTGACCGGCTCGAGGTCGTCGAGCGGGTTCGCACGGGTGTGGGAGGTGAGCATGGCCATCTCGGCCGCCTCCACCGGGTAGCCGACCGAGACCCGGGCCATGAAGCGGTCGCGCTGTGCCTCGGGGAGCGCGTAGGTGCCCTCCATCTCGATCGGGTTCTGGGTCGCGATGACCATGAAGGGCGAGTCGAGCTGGTAGGTCGTGTTGTCGACGGTGACCTGACGCTCCTCCATGCACTCGAGCAGCGCCGACTGGGTCTTGGGGGAGGCCCGGTTGATCTCGTCGCCGACGACGATGTTGGCGAAGATCCCGCCGGGCCGGAACTCGAACTCGCGGGTGTTCTGGTTGAACACCGAGACCCCGGTGACGTCGGAGGGCAGCAGGTCCGGCGTGAACTGGATCCGCCGCACCGAGCAGTCGATGCTGCGGGCCAGCGACTTGCTGAGCATGGTCTTGCCGACCCCGGGGACGTCCTCGATCAGGAGGTGGCCCTCGGCGAGCAGCACCACGAGCGCCGCTGCGACGACGTCGGGCTTGCCCTCGATGACGCGTTCGACGTTGTCCCTCACCCGGCCCACGACACGCCCGAGGGTCTCGAGGTCGGCTCCTCCGGTGCCGGCGCCGGTACCGGTCTCGTGCGTCTCCACTGGTTGTCCTCCCTGGCCGCGAGCTGCGTCACCCAGAACCTATGTGGTCGGTCATGACGACGTTCAGACACCACGCGTCACGAAATGGTTGCGATCACCTTCGAGCGTCCCCCACTCGCGGCTCCCCGGCCACCCCCGGGGCTCCACCGTGCTCCACCACCCGCTCCACGGCGCTCCACCGGGCACCCCCGAGGCCACGGTCGGGCGGCGCCGGCTCGCTGACCTGCGGGTTTGCGCGCCGCCGCACCGGCACCACCGCCGGCCCGGAACCGCGCAACACGCGGGCGACTTGGGCCAAAGATGGTTGACGGTGGAGGGAAGTGGCGTATGGTGGAGCGCAGTGGAGGAAGATCCCGCAACCGTGGGGTCCCGGGGAGGAGGTCGCCCGATGTTCTTGGGCACCTACACCCCGCGGCTCGACGACAAGGGTCGGCTGTTCCTCCCGGCCAAGTTCAGGGACCAGCTGTCGGAGGGGCTCGTGGTCACGAGGGGACAGGAACGCTGCCTCACGGTGTGGCCACGTCCTGCCTTCGAGCAGGTGGCCCTCCAGGCACAGGCAGCACCGGTCACCGACCGCGCCGTCCGTGACTACACCCGACTGCTGTTCGCCGGCGCGTCCGACGACCAGCCCGACAAGCAGGGCCGGCTCTCGATCCCGCCGATGCTGCGCGAGTACGCCTCCCTCACCAGGGACGTGGTCGTGATCGGTGTCGTCAACCGGCTCGAGATCTGGGACTCCAGCCGCTGGCAGTCCTACTCCGACACCCACGAGGAGTCCTTCTCCGACCTGGGCCAGGAGGTCTTCCCGCGGGACTGACCCGCACCGGCAGCACCAACGCTCCACCCCGCTCCACCAGCACCACCTCTCGGGAACCACCACACAACACAACAGCGGATCGCACGGCGAGGTCTCGGGCCCGCTCTCCACCCTTCCTCTGGGGCACCTTCCCCGGTTCCAGAGGGCACGCATCTGGGGCACCTTCCCCGGCACCAGACGCAGACTTCCCACCCGGGGAGCGGGCAGGGACCTGGTCGGGCGATCCGCGGCACTTCCGCCGCCTACCAGCACCAGACATCCGTGGGGTCGAGAAACCATGAGCGTCACACCAGTCGACATCGGCTCGCAGCCGCGGCCGCGCGTGCGTCACCAGGCGCGCGACGCCGTCACGGTGATGGCGTTCTCGGCCACCGTGTCCTGCGTCGTCGCCGGGTGCCTGCTCCTGCTCACCTCGCTCGGTCACCAGGGCTGACGTGAGCAGCCCCTCCCACGTCCCGGTCCTCCTCGACCGGGTCGTCTCCCTCCTCGCCCCCTCCCTCGACCACGAGGGCGCGGTGATGGTCGACGCCACGCTCGGCCTCGGTGGCCACACGGAGGCCGTCCTCGAGCGCTGCCCACGGGCGCGGGTGATCGGGATCGACCGCGACCCCGAGGCGCTGCGACGCGCGGGCGAGCGGCTGGCGGCGTACGGCGACCGGTTCACCGGCGTGCACGCCGTCTACGACGAGATCAGCGAGGTCCTCGACGAGCAGGGGCTCGACGGCGTCGACGGCGTGCTGTTCGACCTCGGCGTCTCCTCCATGCAGCTCGACGTCACCGAGCGTGGCTTCGCCTACCGCGAGGACGCGCCGCTGGACATGCGCATGGACGGCACCACCGGCGACACGGCCGCCGACGTGCTCAACACCTACACCGCCGCCGAGCTCGCCCGGGTCCTGAGGGAGTACGGCGAGGAGAAGTTCGCGCGCAAGATCGCCGCCGCCGTCGTCCGCGAGCGGGAGCGCGAGCCTTTCACGACCTCCGGCCGCCTCGTCGCGCTGCTGTACGCCGAGATCCCGGCTCCCGCGCGTCGCACCGGTGGCCACCCCGCCAAGCGGACCTTCCAGGCGTTGCGCATGGAGGTCAACGACGAACTGGCCGTCCTGCGCCGGGCCCTTCCCGCCGCCGTCGACGGAGTGCACGTCGGTGGCCGCGTGGTCGTCGAGTCCTACCACTCGCTGGAGGACCGGCTGGTCAAGCAGACCTTCAACGGCGTCACCCGCTCCGACGTACCCCCCGACCTGCCGTTCGTGCCCGAGGGCATGGAGCCGACCTTCCGGTCGGTGACCCGGGGCGCCGAGCAGGCCACTCCGCAGGAGATCGAGGACAACCCCCGCGCCGCCTCCGTCCGGCTGCGCGCGGTCGAACGAGTCAGCGGACGAGACAGAGGAGTCGCGTCATGAGCAGCACCGCCACCCAGCTCCGCAGCAGGATCGCCCCGCTCATCGGGAGCCCGGCGGTCGAGAAGGCGCGGCTGCGGGTCGTGCCGCGTCGTGCCCCGCAGCGCACCCGGATCCCGTTCGTCTTCCTCGTGACCCTGGTGCTGCTCGGCGGTGTGGTGGGCCTGCTGCTGTTCAACACCTCGATGCAGCAGGCGGCGTTCGCGACCACGGCGCTGGAGGCGCAGGCCGGCACCCTCGCCGCTCGCCAGCAGACCCTCGAGATGGAGATCGACACCCTCCGGGACCCGCAGCGTGTCGCGCAGCGCGCGCAGGCGATGGGCATGGTCCCGGGCGGCACGCCGGCCTACCTCGACCTCGAGACCGGTGAGGTCCTCGGCGAGCCTTCCGCGGCCACGGCCGAACAAGGCCTCAGGCTGCTCCCGAGGCCGGAGCCGAAGCCGGCGGTGCTCGACCCCGAGCCGATCGTGAAAGAGGTACGCCAGGTGATCGGTCAGGGCCCGACAGCCGACTCCCTCGACGACCTCCCCGACGCCACCACTCCGGACGCCCGGAACCCGTTGGGTGGCCGTCCCGTGACCCGCGACCGCGGCTGAACGGGGGCACCTCGTGCGCACGGACTCCCCGGGCTCGCGCCCCGCTCGACCTCGCAGGCCGCGGGGGAGCCTGCGGGGCTCACCGCTGTTCCGGCTCCGGTTCGGCTTCCTCGCGATCGCGATGGTGCTGTCGGTCTTCGGCGCCCGGTTGGTGCAGTTGCAGGGCATCGATCCCAAGGCGTACGCCGAGATGGCGGCGGCCGAGGGCATCGTCGACGTCGCGCTCCCCGCCCGGCGCGGCGACATCCTCGACCGCAACGGCGAGCCGCTGGCGAGGTCGGTCGAGGGCCTGATGGTCGTCGCCGACCCGCTGTTGACGGCCGACCAGGCGCCGGAGATGGCCAAGTTCCTGGCCAACGCCCTGGACGTCGACTACTTCACGATCCTGCCGCGTCTCCGGGAGGAGGGCAGCCGCTACGAGTACATCGCGCGCCGGGTGCCCTCGACCGTCGCCACCCGCGTGGTGGAGGAGGCGGCGGAGCGCGGGTTCAAGGGCTTGTTCACCGATCGCGACCCGGTGCGCGACTACCCGGCGCACGACGTCGCGGCCAACCTCGTCGGCTTCATGGGGATCGACGACCCGTTGGCCGGCTTCGAGCAGACCTTCGACTCCCTGCTCGCCGGCACCGACGGCTCGGCGCGCTACCAGGTGGGCGGCGGCAACCGGCTACCGCTCGGTGACAACACCGTGGTCGAGCCGGTCGACGGCCAGGACCTCCAGACCACCCTCGACCAGGATTTGCAGTGGTACACGCAGCGGGTGCTGCGGCAGTCCGTGGAGGACGCGCGCGCCGACTCCGGGTTCGCCGTGGTGATGGACACCCGGACCGGCGAGATCCTGTCGCTGGCCGACCACCCCACGTTCGACGCCGCCGATCCGGCCGCCTCGCAGGCGACCGACCGCGGGTCGCGGGCGATGAGCGACGTCTTCGAGCCGGGCTCGGTGGAGAAGGTCCTCACCGTGGCCGGGCTGCTCGACGCCGGCAAGGTGACGCCACGCACTCGGATCGTCGTCGACCCCGAGCTGCGCCGCGACGGGCGCGTCATCAACGACTGGTTCTCCCACGGACGGATCCGGCTCACGCTGGCGGGCGTCATCGCCAAGTCCTCCAACATCGGCACCGTGCGCGCCGCCGACGAGTACGACCGGGGGGAGCTGCGCCGCTACCTCACCAGGTTCGGCCTGGGCAGGCCGACCGACATCGGGGTCCGCAAGGAGGCGGCGGGGGTGCTCCCGTCGTCCGCAGTGTGGAACCGGCTGATCGGCGACCGGGTCGCCTTCGGTCAGTCGATGTCGGTCAACGCCGTGCAGATGGCCGCGGCGGTCAACACCATCGCCAACGGCGGCGTGCGCGTGGACCCCTCGCTCGATCCAGGGCTCCGCCACGACCGACGACGGCGCAACGGTCGGGACCGACGAAGCCACCACCCGTCGGGTCGTGAGCGAGAAGGCGGCCCGGGACACCGCGCGCATGATGGAGCGTGTCCTCGACCCCGACGGCGGCACCGCGCCCGGAGCCGCGGTCCCGGGCTACCGGGTGGCCGGCAAGACCGGCACCGCGCAGCGCGTGGGGGAGGAGTGCGGCTGCTACGACGGCACCTTCACGGTGTCCTTCGCGGGCTTCGCGCCCGCCGACGACCCGCGCTTCACCGTCTACGTCGTCGTGCAGAACCCCCGCAACGGCGGCGGCGGTGGCTCCGTGGGCGGGCCCGCCTTCAGCAAGATCATGAGCTACGCGTTGAAGCGGTACGGCGTGCCGCCCACGGGTGCCGAGCCGTCGAACCTGCCCCTCGAGTGGTGAGCCGACCGGGCGGCCGGCCCCGGTCCCGACAGCGATAGCCTCGGCGCCGTGGTGAGCGACGACCTGCTGGCACGGACCCGGCCCTCCCGGCCGTCCCGCACCCCGCTGGGGACGCTCGCGGACTGGCTCCGCGAGCGCACCGAGGTGATCGAGGTGCGCGGCGACCGGACGACCGAGGTCACGGGCGTCACCCTGAGCTCACGCCGGGTCCTCGCCGGCGACCTCTACGCGGCGCTGCCCGGCGCCCGTGCCCACGGTGCCGACTACGCCGACGGCGCGCTCGCCGCGGGAGCCGTGGCGGTGCTCACCGACCCGGCCGGCGCGGCGCGGGTCGCGGACGGCGTACCGCTGCTGGTGGTCCGCGACCCGCGTGCCGTCCTCGGCGGCCTCGCCGCAGTGGTGCACGGCGACCCGGCTGCGGCACTCCGGCTCATCGGCATCACCGGCACCCAGGGCAAGACCACCACCACCCGGCTGGCAGAGGGCGGCCTCGAGGCCGCCGGCGTCGCCGCGGCCGTCATCGGCACGGTCGGCACCCGCGTCGCCGGCGAAGACGTGAAGACCGACCTCACGACGCCGGAGGCTCCCGACCTGCACGGGTTGTTCGCGATGATGCGCGAACGGGGGGTCGAGGCCTGCGCCATGGAGGTGTCGAGCCACGCCCTCGTCATGGGACGGGTGGACGGCGTCGTCTTCGACGTCGCGGTGTTCACCAACCTCGGTCGCGACCATCTCGACTTCCACGCCGACCTCGAGGACTACTACCGCGCCAAGGCCTCGCTCTTCACGCCCGAGCGGGCCCGTCGGGCGTTGGTCAACGTCGACGACGAGCACGGTCGCCGGCTGGTCGGGGAGACGACCGTCCCCGTGCGCACCTTCTCGGCGTCGGGGTCAGCTGCCGACTGGCGTGCCGTCGACGTCGAGCTGGAGGCCACGGGCAGCCGGTTCACCGTCGTCCCACCCGACGGGTCGCGCTTCGCTGCGGGTTGCCCCCTGCCCGGGGACTTCAACGTCGCCAACGCGCTCGCGGCGATCGCCGCCGCCGCCGAGGTCGGGTACGACGCCCGCCGCGTCGCCGCCGGCATCGCGACCGGACCGGGGGTGCCCGGTCGGCTCGAGCGGGTCGAGGCCGGCCAGGACTACGTGGTGGTCGTCGACTACGCCCACAAGCCCGACGCGGTCGAGTCAGCGCTCAGCACGCTGCGTCCGCTCACCACGGGCCGGCTGATCGTGGTGATCGGTGCCGGCGGTGACCGGGACCCGGGCAAGCGCCCGCTGATGGGGGAGATCGCCGGTCGGCTGGCCGACGTCCTCGTCGTCACCGACGACAACCCACGCACGGAGGACCCGGCCGCCATCAGGTCCGCCATCCTCGCCGGCACCGACGCCGCGACCGCGGAGGTCGTCGAGGTCGGGGACCGGCGGCAGGCGATCCGCGAGGCGCTGAGCCGCGCGGCCGCGGGTGACGTCGTGCTGGTGGCCGGCAAGGGACACGAGGCGGGCCAGGAGATGCACGGCACCGTGCACCCCTTCGACGACCGTGAGGTCGTGCTCGAGGAGCTGTCGCGATGATCCCGATGACCCTCGCCCAGATCGCCTCGGTCGTCGGCGGCACCGTGCACGGCGACCCCGCGACCACCGTCACCGGCACCGGCTACGTCGACAGCCGCCACCCCGTCGAGGGGGGCCTGTTCGTCGCCGTCGTGGGCGAGAGGGTCGACGGCCACGACTATGCCGGGGGCGCCCACGCCGTGCTCGGCACGCGCCCGGTGGCGTCGCCGACGGTCGTGGTGGACGACCCCACCGCGGCCCTGGGCCTGCTGTCGCGCCACGTGGTCGACCACGTCGACGCCGGCGTCGTCGCACTCACGGGTTCGCAGGGCAAGACCGGCACCAAGGACTACCTCGCCCACGTGCTCGCGGGCGACGGCCCGACGGTCGCGACCCGCGGCAACCACAACAACGAGCTGGGCGTCCCCCTCACCGTGATGGAGACCCGGGCCGACACCCGCCACCTGGTGGTCGAGATGGGCGCGCGCGGAGTGGGCCACATCGCCTACCTCTGCACCCTCGCGCCCCCCGTCGCCGCGACCGTCCTCAACGTGGGCACCGCCCACCTCAGCGAGTTCGGCAGCCGCGAGCAGATCGCGCAGGCCAAAGGTGAGATCGTCGAGGCCCTCCCGGCCCACGGGGTCGCGGTGCTCAACGCCGACGACTCCCTGGTCTCGCCGATGGCGGCCCGCACGCAGGCGCGGGTGCTGACGTTCGGCGAGGCGGGCGACGTCGCCTGGCGCGGCGTACGGCTCGACGACCTCGGACGCCCGTCCTTCGAGCTCGGCCACGGGGGCGCCTGGCACCCGGTCGCGCTCACCCAGTCGGGTCGGCACCAGGTCGCCAACGCCACCGCCGCGGCTGCGCTGGCGATCGCCCGCGGCCTCGACGTCGCCGCGGTGGCTGCCCGGCTGACGACGGCCGCCCCGGCCAGCCGGTGGCGCATGGAGCTCCGCACCCGTGCCGACGGCCTGGTGGTGGTCAACGACGCCTACAACGCGAACCCGGCCTCGATGGCGGCGGCGATCGACGCGGCGACCGAGATCGGCAGCCACCGCGCGGGACGCACGGTGGCCGTGCTCGGGGAGATGCTGGAGCTCGGTGACGGGGGAGCGGCGGCCCACCGCGAGGTGGGGCGCCACGCCGCCGAGGCCGGGATCGACTGGCTCGTCGTGGTCGGCGAGGCGGCAGCTCCCATGGCTGAGGGCGCCCGGTCCGTCGAGGGTTGGCGCGGCGAGGCCGTGGTCGCCGACGGGCGCGACGTCGCGCTCGAGCTCCTGCACGAGGGCCTGGACGCCGAGGACGTGGTGCTGGTCAAGGCCTCGCGCGGCGGGGCCCTCGAGATCGTCGCCGAGGGGCTGCTGGGGGGCAACGCCCGGTGAGGGCCATCCTCCTCGGCGGCGGTGTGGCGCTGCTCGTCTCGCTGCTCGGCACTCGTTACGCGATCCGGGCCTTCACCGAGCTCGGTCTGGGGCAGGAGATCCGGGACGACGGGCCGACCTCCCACCACACCAAGCGTGGTACGCCGACGATGGGCGGGGTGGTCGTCGTCGCCGCGACGGTGCTCGGCTACTTCCTGGCCAAGCTGATGACGCTCGATGCACCCTCGGCCTCGGCGTTGCTGCTCCTGCTGGTCTTCGTCGGCTGCGGCGTCGTGGGCTTCCTCGACGACTACATCAAGGTCGCCAAGCGACGCAGCCTGGGGCTGCGCAGCAAGGCCAAGATGATCGGGCTGACGGCGGTCGCCCTCACCTTCGGGGTGGTCTCCCTGCTCCCGGGCATGGCGGACGACACCGGCCTGACTCCGGCCAGCACGTCGATCTCGTTCATCCGCGACATCGAGTGGCTGACGCTGCCGGCGGTGCTCGCGGTGCTGCTGTTCTGGCTCGTGGTCACGGGCACCAGCAACGCCGTCAACCTCACCGACGGTCTCGACGGGCTCGCCACGGGTGCGTCGGCGATGGTGTTCGCCTCCTACACGCTCATCAACATCTGGCAGAACAACCAGTCGTGCGAGCTCGTGGGCGGCCGCACCTGCTACGAGGTGCGCGACCCGCTCGACCTCGCCGTGGTCGCCGCGGCGCTCACGGGTGCCTGCTTCGGCTTCCTCTGGTGGAACGCCTCGCCCGCCGCGATCATCCTCGGTGACACGGGCTCCCTGGCCCTGGGCGGCGCACTCGCCGGCTTCGCGATCCTGACCCGCACCGAGCTTCTGCTGCTCGTGCTCGGGGGGCTCTTCGTCGCGGTGACGGTCTCGGTGATGATCCAGGTCGGCGTCTTCAAGGCCAGCAGGGGCTCGGTCCGCTTCCGGCAGGTCTTCGGTGTCCAGCCGGGGCACCGGGTCTTTCGCATGACCCCGCTGCACCACCACTTCGAGATGCTCGGCTGGGAGCAGGTCACGATCGTGATCCGGTTCTGGATCGTCACCGGCTTGTGTGTGGCGACCGGCGTCGGGGTCTTCTACGCCGAGTGGGTCGTCGGCTACTGACGGCGGGCCGCGGCCGCGCCCGGTGGCGGGTGCGCGACAATGACGCCGCTGACGTGTTGCCGTCCGACCCTCGGACGGCGCCCCCACACCCGCCCGTGACGAAGGGAACCTGACCCGGTGAGAGCGATCCTCCTCGGCGGCGGACTGGCGCTGCTGATCTCGCTGCTCGGCACGCGCTACGCGATCCGGGCCTTCACCAACCTCGGTTACGGCCAGGAGATCCGCGACGACGGCCCGACGACCCACCACACCAAGCGTGGCACCCCCACGATGGGCGGGGTCGTCATCGTCGCCGCGACGGTGCTCGGCTACTTCCTGGCCAAGCTGATCACGCTCGACGCACCCTCGGCCTCGGCCCTGCTGCTGCTGTTCCTCTTCGTCGGCTGCGGCCTGGTCGGCTTCCTCGACGACTTCATCAAGATCGTCAAGCAGCGCAGCCTGGGGCTGCGCAGCAAGGCCAAGATGGTCGGGTTGACCGTGGTGGCGCTCACCTTCGGCATCGTCGCGCTGCTGCCGGCCCTCGAGGACGACCGCGAGCTCACGCCCGCCAGCACCTCCATCTCCTTCATCCGCGACATCGAGTGGCTGACGCTGCCCGCGGTGCTCGCCGTGCTGCTCTTCTGGGTGGTCATCGCCGGCACCAGCAACGCCGTCAACCTCACCGACGGTCTCGACGGGCTCGCGACGGGGGCGTCGGTGATGGTGTTCGCCGCCTACACGCTGGTGAACATCTGGCAGAACAACCAGTCGTGCGAGCTCACGGGTGGTCGCACCTGCTACGAGGTGCGCGACCCGCTCGACCTCGCGGTCATCGCGGCCGCGATCACGGGCGCCTGCTTCGGCTTCCTGTGGTGGAACGCCTCCCCGGCCGCGATCTTCATGGGCGACACCGGGTCGCTGGCACTCGGCGGGGCGCTCGCCGGCTTCGCGATCCTCACCCGTACCGAGCTGCTGATGGTGGTCCTGGGTGGTCTCTTCGTCGTCGAGACGCTGTCGGTGATGCTCCAGGTCGGCTTCTTCAGGGTCACGAAGGGTCGACGGGTCTTCCGGATGGCGCCGTTGCACCACCACTTCGAGATGCTGGGGTGGGAGCAGGTCACGGTCGTGATCCGCTTCTGGATCATCACCGGGCTCTGCGTCGCGGCGGGGCTCGGCATCTTCTACGCCGAGTGGGTCGCCGGGTACTGATGGACGTCTCCTCCCACTCCCGCACCAGCGACTGGTCGGCGATCCGCGCCACCGTGGCGGGCTTCGGCGTCAGCGGCTTCGCCGCGGCCGACAACCTCACCCACCTCGGCGCCTCGGTGACCGCGCTCGACGAGCAGACCAGCGAGACCAAGGCCGAGCAGGGCGAGCTGCTCGAGGTGCTCGGCGCCTCGGTCCGGCTGGGGGAGGGTGCGACGGCCACGCTGCCCGACGACTGCGACCTGCTCGTGGTCAGCCCCGGCTGGCGCCCCGACCACCCGCTCCTCCAGCAGGCCGTCGGGCGCGGTGTGCCGGTCTGGGGAGAGGTGGAGCTGGCGTGGCGTCTGCGCGACCCCGAGCGCCCGGTCCCGTGGCTCGCGGTCACCGGCACCAACGGCAAGACCACGACGGTCCAGATGCTCGACGCGATCCTCGGCGCCGCCGGCCTCCACAGCGTGGCAGTGGGCAACGTCGGGCGGCCCGTCGTCGAGGCGGTGATGGACCCCACGCCCTACGACGTCCTCGCCGTCGAGCTCTCGAGCTTCCAGCTCCACCACACCCACTCGATGTCGGCCGAGTCGGCCGCCGTCCTCAACGTCGCCGAGGACCATCTCGACTGGTACGACGCGCTCGGGGGCATGCAGGGCTACGCAGCCGACAAGGGCCGCATCTACGAGCACGTGCAGCGCGTCTGCGTCTACAACGTCGCCGACCCCGTGACCGAGGAGCTCGTGCGCGAGGCCGACGTGGTCGAGGGCGCCCGGGCCGTCGGCTTCACGCTCGGCATGCCCGGCGTGGGCATGGTCGGGGTGGTCGACAACATTCTCGCCGACCGCGCGTTCGTGGAGGAAAGGCGCACGAGCGCCGCGGAGCTCTGCACGCTCGACGACCTCGCCTCCTCGGCGCCCCACTTCGTCGCCAACGCGCTGGCCGCCGCCGCGCTGGCCCGCGCCCACGGCGTCTCCCAGTCAGCGGTGCGCGACGGCCTGCGCAGCTTCCGGCCCGACGGACACCGGATCGCCACGGTCGCCGAGGTCGGCGGGGTCACCTGGGTGGACGACTCCAAGGCCACGAACCCCCACGCCGCGCAGTCGTCGCTGTCGGCCTACGACTCCGTCGTGTGGGTCGCCGGCGGCCTGGCCAAGGGCGCGCGGTTCGACGAGCTCGTACAGGCCGTGCGCGGCCGGTTGCGTGGCGTCGTGCTGCTCGGTCGCGACCGTCACGTCATCGCCGAGGCCCTTTCACGACACGCGCCCGATGTGCCCGTCATCGCCGTCGTCGACGGCGAGACTGAGCCCG
This sequence comes from uncultured Actinomycetota bacterium, assembly GCA_963754025.1. Taxonomy (GTDB): domain Bacteria; phylum Actinomycetota; class Actinomycetes; order Propionibacteriales; family Nocardioidaceae; genus Nocardioides. The sequence continues at coordinate 461,310 of CAVWEC010000001.1, forward strand.
AGCAGGGCCCCATGGCCCGCGTGGTCTCCGCCGCAGCCGAGCTCGCTCGGACCGGTGACACGGTGCTCCTGGCACCGGGCTGCGCGTCCATGGACATGTTCGCCAACTATGCCGAGCGCGGTGACGCCTTCGCCGCGGCGGTCAGACGCAGGGCCGCCGACAACGGCTGAGAGAGCGGGAGGGGAGCGCGTGGCCACCACCAGCCCCTCCACCCGGGACAGCTTGCAGCCGGTGGCGCGCCCAGGTGGCCCGTTCCGCTGGTACGCAGCGCTGCGCGACGCCCTCAACCGCCCGCTCACCTCCTACTACCTGCTCCTCGGGGCGTCGGCGCTGCTGCTGACGATCGGGCTGATCATGGTGCTCTCCGCCTCGAGCGTCTACTCGTTCGAGAAGCACGACGGCGACTCCTACGCCATCGTCAAGCGGCAGCTGATGTGGGTCGCGATCGGGCTGCCGTGTGCCTGGATCGCCTCCCGGCTGCCCTACCAGGCGATCCGACAGATCTCGTGGGTCGCGATCCTCGTGTCCGTGGTGCTCCTCGGCCTCACCGCGAAGTTCGGCGTCGTCGTCAACGGCAACAAGAACTGGCTCGCCGTGGGCCCGTTCCAGATCCAGCCGTCCGAGATCGCCAAGCTGGCGATCGTGCTCTGGGCGGCGCACGTCTACGCCCAGAAGGAACGTCGGCTCGGCAGCCTGCACCAGGTGATGGTGCCGGTGGTGCCGATGCTCATCGGGATCACGCTGCTGGTCATCGTCGGCAAGGACCTCGGCACCGCGCTCGTGCTGTTCGCGATCCTCCTCGCGCTGCTCTGGGTTGTCGGTGCCCCGGCGCGCCTGTTCACCCTGGCGTTGTCGGTCATCGGCGTGGCAGCCGTGTGGCTGGCCACGACCAGCGCCGAGCGACGCGAGCGGCTCACCAACTTCGTCGACCCGTTCAAGGACTACCACGACGCGGGCTGGCAGCCGGCCCACGGGCTCTTCGCCCTCTCCTCCGGGGGCGTGTTCGGTGAGGGCATCGGGGCGAGCACGCAGAAGTGGGGCGACCTGCCCGAGGCCCACACGGACTTCATCTTCGCGGTCCTCGGCGAGGAGCTCGGGCTGGTCGGCACGATGCTGGTCATCGCTCTCTTCCTGACCATCGCCTACGCCGCCATCAAGGTCGCGACCCAGACCGACGACCCGTTCGTGCGCTACATGTCCTTCGGCATCGTCGCCTGGCTGGTCGGTCAGATGATCGTCAACGTCGGGATGGTGCTGGCACTGCTCCCCGTCATCGGCATCCCGCTGCCGCTGATCTCTTACGGCGGCTCCTCGCTGGTCCCGACGCTGGTGGCCCTGGGACTGCTGATCGGCTTCGCGCGCCGGGAGCCCGAAGCGGCCCGCGCCCTGCGCCAGCGGCGCCGCCAGCGCTCGGCAGGGCTGGCGGCTGCTCGGGCCACCGGGCCAGACCTCTAGGCTGGTCCCGCCATGCGGATCCTCCTTGCCGGTGGTGGCACCGCCGGCCACACCTCGCCCCTGATCGCCACGGCCGACGCCCTGCGCCGACTCGACCCCGACGTCGAGATCACGTGCCTCGGCACCCCCCGAGGCCTCGAGAACCGGGTCGTCCCCGAGGCGGGCTACCCCCTCGAGCTGATCCCGCCTGTGCCGTTGCCGCGGCGCCCCGATGCCGACCTGGCACGCGTACCCGTGCGGCTCCGTCAGGCGGTGCGGGCGACCTACGACGTGCTCGACCGGGTGCGCCCGGACGTCGTGGTCGGCTACGGCGGCTACGTCTCGATGCCGGCCTACCTCGCCGCCCGGCGGCGCCGGATCCCGCTGGTGGTCCACGAGCAGAACGCCGTGCCGGGCCTGGCCAACAAGGTCGGCGCCCGCGTCGCCACCCGGGTCGCGGTCAGCTTCCCCGACACCCCGCTGCCGAGGGCGGAGTACGTCGGGCTGCCGCTGCGGCAGATGATCTCGACCCTCGACCGGAGCAGGACGCGCCCCGAGGCACGCGAGTTCTTCGGCCTCGAGCCCGACCTGCCCACGCTCATGGTGACCGGGGGCTCGCAGGGGTCGCGCCGGCTGAACCAGGCGGTCTCAGGCGCGGCGGCCGCCCTGTCCGACGCCGGCGTCCAGGTCCTCCACGTGCAGGGCAAGCACGGCGGCGCCGAACCCGTCCCGACGGCGACGCCGTACGTCGTCCTCGACTTCTGCGACCGGATGGACCTCGCTCTCGCCGCGGCCGACCTGACCATCTGCCGTGCCGGTGCGAGCAGCGTCACCGAGGCCGCTGCCACCGGGCTCCCGGCCGTCTTCGTGCCGCTGCCGATCGGCAACGGGGAGCAGCACCGCAACGCCCGCGCGATCGTCGACGCCGGTGGAGCCCTCCAGGTGGCCGACGACGCGATGACGACCGAGTGGGTCGCCGCCACGGTGCCCGAGCTCGCCACCGACCCCGACCGCCTGGCGGCGATGGGCGCGGCGGCCTCCGCCCTGGTGCCGCGCGACGCCGACGAGCAGCTGGCTCGCATCGTGCTCGAGTGCGCGGAGGTCGGCCGGTGAGGATCCCCGTCCCCGACGAGCTGCTCCCCGCCGACCGGCTGGGCCACGTCCACTTCGTCGGCATCGGCGGCGCGGCGCTCTCGGCCATCGCACGGATCATGGCGCGGCGGGGGGTGTCGGTCAGCGGGAGCGACAACAACGAGACGCCGTTCCTCGCCCCGCTGCGCGAGCTGGGCGTCCCGGTCTCGATCGGCTTCGACGCAGCCCACGTCGAGGGAGCCGACACCCTCGTCGTCACCACCGCCGCCCGTGAGGACAACCCGGAGGTCGTCGAGGGACGTCGTCGGGGCCTGCGCATCCTGCCGCGCTCGGCGGGACTCGCCGCCGTCATGCACGGCCTCGACGTGCTCGCCGTCGCGGGCACGCACGGCAAGACCACGACGACCGCACTGCTCACCGTGGCCCTCCTCGCCGCCGACGCCGACCCGACCTACGCGGTGGGCGGGGTGCTGCGCACCACCGGCCGCAACGCCGACGCCGGCGACGGTCCGTGGTTCGTGGCGGAGGCGGACGAGTCCGACGGTGCCTTCCTCGTCTACTCGCCCCACGCCGCGATCGTGACCAACGTCGAGGCCGACCACCTCGACCAGTGGGGGAGCGAGGAGGCCTACCGCGCGGCGTTCGTGGAGTTCCTCGACCGGATCGATCCCGGGGGCGTGCTCGTGCTGTGCGCGGACGACCCCGGAGCAGCCGCCCTCGCCTCGCCTGCGAGAGACCGCGGTCTCACGGTCGTGACGGTCGGCACCGGCCAGGACGTCGACTACCGGGCCACCGACCTGGCCTTCGAGGGCACGACCTCGCGCTTCGAGGTCGACCACCGGGGCCTGGCTCTGACGACCGTGACCCTGCAGATCCCCGGCCGCCACTACGTGCTCGACGCGCTCGCGGCCTTCGCGCTCGGGCACCGGCTCGGTCTGGACACCGAGGGCCTGAGGGCGGGACTCGAGGCGTTCACCGGCAGTGGCCGTCGCATGGAGCCCAAGGGCGAGGCCGACGGCGTGCGGGTCGTCGACTCCTACGCCCACATGCCGCAGGAGATCGCGGCCGACCTCGCCGCAGCTCGCGGCGTCGCGGGCGAGGGGCGCGTGGTCGTGGCCTTCCAGCCGCACCTGGTCTCCCGCACCCGCACCTACGGCCCGGCGATGGGCGCCGCGCTCGGAGCAGCCGACGAGGTGGTCGTCGCCGACGTCTACCTCGCGCGCGAGGACGCGGACCCGGACGTGACGGGCGCGCTCGTCGCCGACGCGGTCCCGCTCCCGGCCGACTCGGTGGCCTTCGTCCCCGACCTGGCCGACGTGCCTGCAGCACTGGTCTCACGGGCGCGTCCGGGCGACCTGGTGCTGACCCTGGGAGCGGGCGACGTGACCGAGCTGGGTCCACGCGTCCTCGCCCTGCTGGAGGCCCGTGCCGATGGCTGACCCCGGCAGCGAGGCCGCCGCTCGCCGCAGTCGGCGTGCCTTCGCCCGCCGGCAGTGGGGGCGGCGCTGGCTTCGCTGGAAGCCGGCGTTGGCGGGACTGCTGCTCGTCGGTGCCCTCGTGGGCGCGGTGTGGCTGGTCTGGTTCTCGCAGGTGCTCGCGGTGAGCGACGTCCGGGTCTCCGGGGCCGACGACCTGCCGCCCGAGCAGGTGCTCGCCGCCGCCGGCGTGACCGACGGGACTCCGCTCGCCCGGGTCGACGTCGACTCGGTGCGCACCCGGGTGCAGGCCATCGCGGACGTCCGCGAGGCCACTGTGACCCGGGAGTGGCCCGACACGGTGGTGATCACCGTGGCCGAGCGTGAGCCGGTGGCCGTCGTCGACATCGGCGGCCGGCTGCGCGCCGTCGACCGTGAGGGGGTCGTCTTCGACTCCTACCGGTCGGCTCCGTCCGGTCTCCCTCGGGTGACCACCCAGCCCGGTGCGGGCCGCGAGGCGCTCGAGGAGGCGGCTGACGTCGTCTCCGCACTGCCCGACGACCTGGCGGAGCGTGTCGACCACGTCGAGGTCGCCACAGTCGACCAGGTGTCCCTGGTGATGCGCGACGGCCGCACCGTGGTGTGGGGAAGCGCCGACGACTCCGAGCTCAAGGCCGAGGTGCTCGTGGCGATGCTGGCCGACGCCGAGGCGCCCGCCGGGGGAGCCGACGGTCCGCCCGGCATCGACGTCAGCGTCCCGGGGCGTCCCAGCTTCCTGCCCTGACCTCGCCCGCCTCGGCGAATGTCCACGATGCGCGGCGTGTCGGCGCCTCGAGGAGCGCCGCAGCGCTTACGTTCTTCGGCATCACGAGGTTGACATAACTATAACCCTCCACCTCAGGGTTACAGTTCTCGGCCCTCACGGGCACCCCAGACCAGCACCACATCCACACCGGAAGCGAGAGGCGAGAGCCCCATGGCGGCAGCACAGAACTACCTGGCGATCATCAAGGTCGTCGGCATCGGCGGTGGCGGCGTCAACGCTGTCAACCGCATGATCGAGGTCGGTCTGAAGGGCGTGGAGTTCATCGCCATCAACACCGACGCCCAAGCGCTGCTGATGAGCGACGCCGACGTCAAGCTCGACATCGGTCGCGAGCTGACGCGCGGCCTCGGTGCGGGAGCCAACCCCGAGGTGGGCACCCGGGCTGCCGAGGACCACTCCGACGAGATCGAAGAGGTCATCAAGGGCGCCGACATGGTCTTCGTGACTGCCGGTGAGGGCGGCGGCACCGGCACGGGCGGCGCGCCCGTCGTCGCGCGCATCGCCCGTTCCTTGGGTGCGCTCACCATCGGCGTCGTCACCCGACCGTTCGCCTTCGAGGGTCGCCGCCGTGCCAACTCCGCCGAGGAGGGCATCGCGCAGCTGCGCGAGGAGGTCGACACCCTCATCGTCATCCCGAACGACCGGCTGCTCTCCATCAGCGACCGCAACGTCTCGGTGCTCGACGCCTTCAAGCAGGCCGACCAGGTGCTGCTCCAGGGTGTCTCGGGCATCACCGACCTGATCACGACCCCGGGTCTGATCAACCTCGACTTCGCCGACGTGAAGTCGGTCATGGCCAACGCGGGCTCGGCCCTGATGGGCATCGGCTCGGCCCGCGGCGAGGACCGCGCGATCGCCGCCGCCGAGATGGCCGTGTCCTCGCCGCTGCTCGAGGCCAGCATCGAGGGTGCCCACGGCGTGCTGCTCTCGATCGCCGGCGGTTCCGACCTCGGCCTCTTCGAGATCAACGAGGCAGCCGCGCTGGTCGCGGAGTCGGCCCACAACGAGGCCAACATCATCTTCGGCGCGACCATCGACGACGCGCTCGGCGACGAGGTGCGGGTGACCGTGATCGCCGCTGGCTTCGACGGGGGCATGCCCAAGCGACGCAACGAGGGCACCGTCCTCGGCCGGCAGAGCCAGCCGCAGCAGTCCCAGGCCGAGACCCGGGCAGCGGTCGAGGCCCTGGCTGCCAAGGCGCCCGTGCGGCCCCAGCCGAGCCAGCAGGTCACCCAGCCCGCTCCCGCGAGCGAGCAGCAGCACCGACCGGCTCCCGTCCAGCAGACCCAGCCCACCACTCCCAGGCCCCAGCCGCGTCAGGTCCAGTTCGACGACGACGACCTGGACGTGCCCGACTTCTTGAAGTGAGCCTGGCTCCTTGACGCTGAGACTGCGCGACCAAATCGAGGGCGGCCTCCCTGACCGACGGGTCATCGAGGTCGCCTTCACCGACGCCGACCTCGACGTCGGTGACCGTGCTGCGGCGGACGTGCGCAGCGCGGCCCTCGAGGCGATCCGCGCGGAGACCGGCGCGAGTCCGGTGGTGATGCACCAGGTTCACGGCGCCGAGGTCGCCGTCAGCGACGGGCGCGACGACCGACCGCCCACGTGTGACGCACTGGTCACGACGACGCCCGGGGTGGCCCTGCTGGCTCGGGCCGCCGACTGCGTGCCGGTGCTGCTCGCCGACGCCGGGGCGGGGGTGGTCGCAGCCGTCCACTCCGGTCGTTCCGGCCTCGCGGCCGGCGTAATTCCGGCGGCCGTCGCCCGGATGCGCGACCTCGGCGCCGTGCGGCTGACGGCCTGGGTCGGCCCGCACGTGTGCGGAGCCTGCTACGAGGTGCCGGCGGCGCTGCGCGACGACGTGGCCGCGCTCGTCCCGGAGGCACGCTCCCAGACCAGCTGGGGCACCCCCGCGCTCGATCTCGGTGCCGGGGTGCGGGCCCAGCTCGAGGCCGTCGGCGTCACGGACGTGCGCGTGGTCGGGGGCTGCACACGCGAGTCCGCGGACCTGCCGTCCTACCGTCGCGACGGCGACGCCGCCACGCGCTTCGCCGGCGTCGTCTGGATGGTCGCTCCGTGAGCCGTCGCGACACGATCGCCCGCGCCCTCGACGAGGTCCGCGGCCGCATCGGTGCGGCCTGTCGAGCCGTCGGGCGTGACGCCGACGAGGTGACGCTGGTCGTGGTCACCAAGTTCTTCCCACCCTCCGACGTCCGGTTGCTCGCCGACCTCGGCGTTCGAGACGTCGGAGAGAACCGTCACCAGGAGGCGGCGGACAAGGTCGCGGAGTGCGGCGACCTCGACCTGGCCTGGCATTTCATCGGCGGGCTGCAGAGCAACAAGGCTGCCGCGGTGGCGGCCTACGCCGATGTCGTGGAGTCCGTCGACCGTGCCAAGCTCCTCAGGGGTCTCGACCGGGGGGCCCAGGAGCGCGGGTCGGACCTCGACGTGCTGCTGCAGGTCAGCCTCGACCCGCCGGGCAGCACCGGGCGGGCGGGCGTGGACGCGGACGCGCTGCCGGCACTCGCGGGTGCCGTGGCCGACCACCCCCACCTCCGGCTGCGTGGCCTGATGGCCGTCGCGCCGCTGGGGGAGGACCCCGAGCAGGCCTTTGCACGCCTGGCGACGATCCGGTCCGCCTTCATCGGCGACCATCCCGAGGCCACCTTCCTCTCGGCCGGCATGTCCGCCGACCTCGAGGCGGCGATCCACGCCGGCGCGACACACGTGCGCGTCGGGTCCGCAATCCTCGGCCCGAGGCCGGTGGACAAGTAATGTCACACACACATCAGGCGCCCCCATGGGCGCCGGGACCCCGGAGGACTACCACGTCATGAGCGGCGCGATGCGCAGGATCGGCGAGTACCTCGGCCTGCTCGAGGACACCGGCCGGTACGACGACTACGACAGCGACCACGAGACTGCCGAGACCTCGGCCGTCCCCGCCCGGCAGCACCGGGAGTCCCGTCCTGCCCCCGTGTCCGACCTCTCCGAGCGCCGCCGTCCGGCCTCGGCCCCCACCGGAGTGACTGGAGTCGTCGCCGAGATGTCCCGCATCACCACCCTGCACCCGCGCACCTACAACGAGGCGCGCACCGTCGGGGAGAACTTCCGTGAGGGGGTGCCGGTGATCATGAACCTCTCCGAGATGGACGACAACGACGCCAAGCGCCTCGTCGACTTCGCCGCGGGCCTGGTGTTTGCCACGCGTGGCAGCATCGAGCGCGTGACTAGCAAGGTCTTCCTTCTCTCGCCCCCCAACGTGACCGTGGCTGCCGAGGACAAGCAGCGGCTTGCCGAGGGCGGTTTCTTCAACCAGAGCTGAGACACAGATGTCCCCTCTCGGGCAGGTCGTCTACGGCCTGCTCACCGCTTTCATCGCGCTGCTCTGGATCCGGTTCATCATCGACTGGGTCCAGGTCTTCGCGCGGTCGTGGTCACCCCGCGGAGTGCTGCTGGTGCTCCTCGAGGTGGTCTACTCGATCACCGATCCACCGATCAAGGCGCTGCGACGGGTGATCCCGCCGCTCCGGCTGGGACAGGTGGCGCTCGACCTGAGCTTCATCATCGTCCTGATCGCCGCGCTGCTGCTGCGCTCGGTGGTCCTCCGGGTCCTCTGACCCGGGCCGATCTGCCTGACCCGGCTCGCTGACCTGCAGCGGGGCAGGCGCTATTGTTCCCACGACAGTCATTTCCGTACGCGATCAAGAATGGGTGAGGTCATGCCGCTGACGCCTGAGGACGTGAGCAACAAGCGATTCACTCCCGTCCGGCTCCGCGAGGGCTACGACATGGGGGAGGTCGACCAGTTCCTCGACGAGGTGGAGGCTGAGCTCGCGCGGCTCACGAAGGAGAACGACGACCTCCGGTCGAAGCTGTCCGCCGCGCAGTCCGGACAGACGGCGTCGTTCGACCCGCCGCCGGCCCCGAAGGTGGAGGAGCGTGCGCCCGAGCCGGAGCCCGAGCCCGAGCCCGAGCCCGAGCCGGAGCCGGAGCCCGTGGCCGCCGCGCCCGTCGTCGCTGCTGCGGCTTCGCCGGTCGAGACCCTCAAGGTCGAGACCGTGCCCCAGGCGTCCAGCGCCGCGGCACGTCTCCTCGAGATCGCGACCCGCAATGCCGACGAGCTCGTCGAGGAGGCCAAGAACGAGGCCGACCGGATCATCGGGGAGGCCCGCACCAAGGCCGAGCGCATGGACTCCGAGTCCAAGGGACGCGCCGACCGGCTCGAGGCCGACGCGCGTCGTCGTGCGGAGATGCTCGACGGCGAGACCGCCGAGCGCCGCCAGCAGATGTTCGGTGACCTCGAGCGCGAGCGCGACAAGCTCAACACCGAGGTCGAGAACCTGCGTTCCTTCGAGCGTGAGTACCGCTCCCGCCTGAAGTCGTACTTCACCCAGCAGCTGGAGTCCCTGGAGTCTCCCGCTGAGGGCGGTCGGCCGATGACCCCCGCTGAGCCGGCGCCCAAGCGGCTCCGCTCGATCCTCGGCGACGACGAAGGCTGACACAGGCGCACCTACGCGCGCACGGACCTGTCCAGCGGGCCCGGTTCACCCAGCAGGGTGAACCGGGCCCGCTGCTGTGTCCTCGACCGCGTGGGGTGCTTGATGCACCCCCGTCACCGGGCTAGCCTTCGCCCGACGTCGTGGCGGTCGCCACGGGCGGCTCGCACCCAGGAGGCCTTGACCCGATGGCTCGCACCACCAAGAAGTCACTCGCCAGCTCGGCGGTGTCCGCGGCGCGCAAGGCGATCCGGCGCAAGCCGGCTGCCGAGGGGGCGGCTGCGACGAAGCAGGCCGCGCCGGCCAAGAAGGCCGCGGCGAAGAAGGCCGCGCCGGCCAAGAAGGCGGCGGCGAAGAAGGCCGCGCCGGTCAAGAAGGCGGCGGCGAAGAAGGCTGCGCCGGTCAAGAAGGCGGCGGCGAAGAAGGCTGCGCCGGTCAAGAAGGCGGCGGCGAAGAAGGCTGCGCCGGTCAAGAAGGCGGCGGCGAAGAAGGCTGCGCCGGTCAAGAAGGCGGCGGCGAAGAAGGCTGCGCCGGTCAAGAAGGCGGCGGCGAAGAAGGCTGCGCCGGTCAAGAAGGCGGCGGCCAAGAAGGCTGCGCCGGTCAAGAAGGCCCCCGCCAGGAAGGCCGCGCCGGCCAAGAAGGCCCCCGCCAAGAAGGCCCCCGCCAAGAAGGTCAGCGCGCTGCGGGTCAAGGAGGGCGAGAGCGCCTGGACCAAGGCCGAGATCAACGAGGTGCGCTCAGAGCTCACGGAGATGCGTGACAAGGTCTCCCAGACGTTGCTGGCCCAGGAGGCCGAGCTCGACGGGCTGATGCGCGACGCCGGCGACGGCGCCGGTCACGACCAGGCGGACATGGGTGCCACCAGCTTCGAGCGCGACCACGAGCTCACGGTGGTCAACAACGAGCGCGAGAAGCTGGCGCAGATCGACCGCGCCCTGGCGCGCATCGAGGACGGCAGCTACGGCACCTGCGAGTCGTGCGGCAACCCCATCGGCAAGATGCGGGCCATGGCTTTCCCCCGTGCCACACTGTGCCTGACATGCAAGCAGCGCGAGGAGCGTCGCTGAGCGACGACGACACCAGCAACGGTTCCGGCAATCAGACCGCGGGGGACCCCCGGCGGGCGACCCGTCTCAAGCTGGTCTTCGCCGGCGTGGCCGCAACGGCCTATGTCACCGACCTGGTCACCAAGCACCTCGCGGTCACGCGGCTGGCGGACGGTGACGTCGCCGTGCTCGGCGACTGGTTCGTGCTCCACCTGGTGCGCAACCCGGGCGCCGCGTTCAGCACGGGCACCCAGTACACCTTCGCGCTGAGCTGCCTCGCGATCGCGGCGGTGTGCGCGGTGCTGTGGTTCGCGCGCCGCATCGCCGACCCCTGGTGGGCGGTCGGTCTCGGTCTGCTGCTCGGCGGCGTGGGCGGCAACCTGACCGACCGGCTCTTCCGTGATCCCGGTCCCATGCTCGGCCACGTGATCGACCTCTTCATGCTTCCCCACTGGCCCGTGTTCAACGTGGCCGACATCTGCATCAACGCCGCTGCCGGCGTGATCCTGCTGCAGACCTTCCGTGGCGTCGGCCTCGACGGCCGCCGCGAGGCTCGCACGGAGGACCCGCGGTGACCGAGGTCGACCACCGGACCCTGAGCGTCCCCGAGGGGCTCGACGGTGAGCGCGTCGACGCAGCGCTGGCGCGGCTCTTCGGGCTCTCGCGCACGCGCGCTGCCGACCTCGTCGCGTCGGGCCACGTGAAGGTCGACGGCGACGCCGTGGCCAAGAGCCACCGGGTCGAGCCTGGCTCGCTGCTGGAGGTGAGCATCCCCTCGCAGGCCGATCCGCTCGTGGTCGTGCCGGAGATCGTGGAGGGCATCAAGATCGTCCACGACGACGACTCGATCGTCGTGATCGACAAGCCGGTCGGCGTCGCCGTGCATCCCTCCCCGGGGTGGGGCGGCCCCACGGTCGTCGGGCACCTCGCCGGAGCCGGGTTCCGGATCGCGACGAGCGGCGCCTCCGAGCGGCAGGGCATCGTGCAGCGCCTCGACGTCGGCACCTCGGGCGTGATGGTGATCTGCAAGAGCGAGCAGGCCTACTCGGTGCTCAAGAACGCGTTCCGGCACCGTACGGTCGACAAGACCTACCACGCCCTGGTGCAGGGACACCCTGATCCGCTCCAGGGCACCATCGACGCCCCCATCGGCCGCCATCCCCGTCACGACTACAAGTTCGCGGTCATGGCCGACGGTCGCCACAGCGTCACCCACTACGAGACGCTCGAGGCCCACCGGTTCGCAAGCCTGCTGGAGGTCCACCTCGAGACCGGCCGGACCCACCAGATCCGGGTTCACATGCAGGCACTGAAGCATCCGTGCGTCGGCGACCTGACCTATGGGGCCGACCCCGTGCTGGCGCGTCGCGTCGGGCTCGAGCGGCAGTGGTTGCAGGCAGTCCGGCTCGGGTTCGAGCACCCCGCCACGGGCGACTACGTGGAGTACGAGTCGACCTATCCCGAGGACCTCCAGCACGCCCTCGACGTGATCCGTGATGCCGACTGAGCTGACGCTCCGGCCCGCCACGCGGGACGACCTGGCCGCCGTCTCCGAGGTGCACCTGGCCGCTCGTGCCGCAGCGGTGCCCACCATGCCGGCGCTGGTCCACACCCCCGAGCAGGTCCGCGCCTTCCACGCGTCCCTGGACCTCGAGGGTCGTGTGCTGTGGGTCGCCGAGGCAGGAGCCGTCGTGGCCTACGCCGAGGTCACGGGCGACTGGCTCGACGACCTGTACGTGCACCCGGACCACCAGGGCGCAGGTGTCGGGACCGCCCTGCTCGAGGTCGTCAAGTCGCAGCGACCCGACGGTTTCTGCCTGTGGGTCTTCGCCTCCAACGAGCCCGCGCGCCGCTTCTACGCCCGCCACGGACTCGTCGAGCTCGAGACCACCGACGGCCGCAGCAACGAGGAGCAGGCGCCGGACGTCCGGCTGGCCTGGCCGGGTCGGGACCCGGTCACCTTCTTCCGCCGCCTGATCGACGAGGTCGACGACGAGCTCGGCGACCTGCTGTCCCGTCGCGCCGCGCTCACGCGGGCCACCCAGCCCCACAAGCCCGACGCGGCCCGCGACCCGGACCGGGAGGCGGAGGTCGTGGCACGGCTGACCGCTCGCGCTCCGGCGCTCGGGGCGGACCGGGTGGCGCGGATCGTGCACGCGATCATCACCGAGAGCCTGGCCGCCGCCGGACCAGGCTGACCGGCACTCGTCAGCTGACGTGGGCTGACGTGGGCTGATGACGGGGGCCGCGGCGGGTCGTCGGGCGACCCCGGTCGAGGCCGCTGTCGGTGCGTCCTGCCACCATCGTCGGGACGGCTGCCGTAGGCTGCTGACTCTTCCCCCAGTTCCGCCGACGGACCGGCCAGCGGACTCCTCGGAGACCCTCTGGACTGCCGTCACTGCTGCCTGCCCGTCCGATCCCCGAGGGGAGTGGCTCCACCACCGATGGCTGGATCCAGTGGCGACTCCTTCGCCCACCTGCACGTCCACACCGAGTACTCCATGCTCGACGGCGCGGCGCGGTTGGACGACCTCTTCGCGCGCACCGCCGAGCTCGGCATGGGCTCGATCGCGATGACCGACCACGGCAACGTGTTCGGTGCCTACGAGTTCTGGTCGAAGGCGAAGGCCCACGGCATCAAGCCGATCATCGGCATGGAGGCCTACTTCACGCCCAACACCTCGCGCTTCGAGAAGAAGCGGGTGCGGTGGAACGACGGCGGCCAGGACGACGTGTCGGGCTCCGGCTCCTACACGCACATGACCCTGCTGGCCGAGACCACCGAGGGCATGCACAACCTGTTCCGGCTCTCCAGCCGGGCCAGCATGGAGGGCTACTTCTACAACGCCCGGGCCGACCGCGAGCTCCTCTCGGAGCACGGCCGCGGCATCATCGGCACCACGGGCTGCCCCTCGGGCGAGGTGCAGACCTGGTTGCGCATCGGTGACTACGCCAAGGCGCGCCAGGCCGCCGCCGACTTCCAGGACATCCTGGGCAGGGACAACTACTTCCTCGAGCTGATGGACCACGGGCTCTCGATCGAGAACCGGGTCCGCGAGGGTCTGCTGCGGCTCAGCAAGGACCTCGGCATCCCGCCGATCGCCACCAACGACTCGCACTACGTCCGCCGCGAGGACGCGTCGGCGCAGGAGCACCTGCTCTGCGTCTCCTCGGGCAGCGTGATGAGCGAGCTGCCCTACGACAAGGGTGGCAAGCGGTTCGCCTTCCAGGGCGACGGCTACTACATCAAGTCCGCAGCCGAGATGCGGGAGCTGTGGGGTGATCGCAACGGCATGCCCGAGGCGTGTGACAACACGCTGCTGATCGCCGAGCGCTGCGACGTCTCCTTCACCCAGGGCAACGGCACCTACATGCCCAAGTTCCCCTGCCCGCCGGGGGAGAACGAGGACTCGTGGCTGGTCAAGGAGGTCGAGAAGGGGCTGACGGGCCGCTACCCGGCCGGCATCCCCGACGCGGTGCGCAAGCAGGCCGACTTCGAGATCGGCGTGATCACCCAGATGGGCTTCCCCGGCTACTTCCTCGTGGTCGCCGACTTCATCAACTGGGCCAAGGACAACGGCATCCGGGTCGGGCCGGGCCGTGGCTCGGGTGCCGGCTCGATGGTCGCCTACGCGATGCGCATCACCGACCTCGACCCGCTCGAGCACGGCCTGATCTTCGAGCGGTTCCTCAACCCCGACCGCGTCTCGATGCCCGACTTCGACATCGACTTCGACGAGCGCCGACGCGGGGAGGTCATCAGGTACGTCACCGAGAAGTACGGCGACGACCGGGTCTCCTACATCGTCACCTACGGCACCATCAAGGCCAAGCAGGCGGTCAAGGACTCCTCCCGCATCCTCGGCTACCCGTTCGCCATGGGCGACCGCATCACCAAGGCGATGCCGGCGGCGGTGATGGGCAAGGACGTCCCCCTCAAGCAGCTCTTCGACCCCGCCCACACCCGCTACGGCGAGGGCGGTGAGTTCCGCTCGCTCTACGACTCCGACAACGACGTCAAGACCGTCGTCGACACCGCGATCGGGTTGGAGGGCCTCAAGCGGCAGTGGGGCGTCCACGCCGCCGGCATCATCATGTCCAGCGAGCCGCTGCTCGACGTGATCCCCCTGATGAAGCGACCCGCCGACGGCGCGATCATCACCCAGTTCGACTACCCGACGTGTGAGTCGCTGGGCCTGATCAAGATGGACTTCCTGGGGCTGCGCAACCTCACGGTCCTCGACGACGCCCTCAAGAACATCGCGGTCAACCGAGGCGAGACGGTGGTGCTCGAGGACCTCGAGCTCACCGACGAGACCACCTACGCCCTGCTCCAGCGCGGCGACACGCTCGGCGTCTTCCAGCTCGACGGCGGCCCCATGCGTGCGCTGCTGCGCTCGATGCGGCCCGACACCTTCGAGGACATCTCCGCCGTCGGTGCGCTCTACCGCCCGGGGCCGATGGGTGCCGACTCGCACAACAAGTACGCCCGCCGCAAGACCGGTCGTGAGCCGGTCGAGGCCATCCACCCCGAGCTGGCCGCACCGCTGGCCGACATCCTGGGCGAGACCTACGGTCTGATCGTCTACCAGGAGCAGGTCATGGCGATCGCCCAGAAGCTCGCGGGCTACACGCTCGGTGAAGCGGACATCCTGCGCCGCGCGATGGGCAAGAAGAAGAAGGCCGAGCTCGACAAGCAGAAGATCGGCTTCTTCGCCGGCATGGCCGAGCGCGGCTACTCCGAGAAGGCGGCCGACACCCTCTGGGAGATCCTGCTCCCGTTCTCCGACTACGCCTTCAACAAGGCCCACTCGGCGGCCTACGGGATGGTGTCCTACTGGACCGCCTACCTCAAGGCCAACTACCCGGCCGAGTACATGGCCGCGCTCCTGACGTCCGTGAAGGACGACAAGGACAAGATGGCGATCTACCTCAACGAGTGCCGTCGGATGAAGATCCAGGTGCTGCCGCCCGACGTCAACGAGTCGCACGCCAACTTCACCCCGGTCGGCCAGGACATCCGCTTCGGCCTCACCGCGGTCCGCAACGTCGGCAGCAACGTCGTCTCGGCGATCGTCGAGGCGCGCGAGCAGGAGAGCCGCTACACCGACTTCAACGACTTCATGTCGAAGGTGCCGGCGCTGGTGTGCAACAAGCGGGTCATCGAGTCGCTGGTCAAGGCCGGTGCGTTCGACGACATGAAGCACTTCCGGCGGGCCCTCGTGCACGTCCACGAGACGGCCGTCGACCAGTACGTCGACATCAAGCGCAACGAGGCCATCGGCCAGGACTCCCTCTTCGCGGACATGGGGAGCCAGGACGGCGACGGCAACGGGTGGGGCATCTCGGTGACCATCCCCGACATCGACGAGTGGGACAAGATGACCCTGCTCGGTCACGAACGGGAGATGCTCGGCCTCTACGTGTCCGACCACCCACTGCTCGGGCTCGAGCACCTGCTCTCCCGGGGCACCGACTGCACCATCGGACAGCTGATGCTCGACGAGGAGCGGGCCGACGGGTCGTCGATCACCATCAGCGGCCTGGTCACCTCGGTCCAGCGCAAGGTCACCAAGCGGGGAGACACCTGGGCGATGGTGACCCTCGAGGACCTCGACGGCGCGATCGACGTGCTGCTCTTCCCGAGCTCCTACCAGCTCGCCAGCACGCTGCTGTCGGAGGACGCGATCATCACGGTGCGGGGTCGGCTGTCGCGCAGCAAGGACCAGCCCGAGATCCACGCCCAGGAGGTGACGGTCCCCGACCTCACCGACGGACCGGCCGGTCCGGTCGTGCTCAGGCTGCCCCAGACGCGCGTCAACGCCGGCACCGTCGAGCAGCTCAAGGACGTGCTGCGCACCCACCCCGGCGTCACCGAGGTCCATCTGCAGCTCCTGATGCGCGACAAGACGCTGATGATGAAGCTGGGCGACGCCCATCGGGTCAGCCCGAGCCCGGCGCTCTTCGCCGACCTCAAGCAGCTGCTGGGACCCGGATGTCTGCAGAGCTGAGCAGCCACCACCCGAGCCCGGTCCACCATGCGTCCCCCTGGTGGCTGCTGCGCGACGTCGCGCTCGTGCTCGCCGTCTTCGCGGCGGTCGGTGCCCTGGCCGGGGTGCTGTGGGAGCTCTGGTGGACGCCACCCAGCGGGGTCGTCGTCGACCGCACCTGGGTGCCGGACGACGCGGGGTTGCCGGAGCTCTTCACCGGCACCGGGCAGTACGTCGTGGTCGCGGGCGTCGGAGGTCTGCTCGCGGGCGCTGCCTGCGCATGGTTCGTCGACCGGGTCGCGCTGCTCACCCTGGGCGCGGTGGTCGCGGGCTCGGTGCTCGCCACGTGGCTGATGCTGCAGGTCGGGACGGCGCTGGCGCCCCCCGACCCAGCGCTCGTCGCTCGCACCTCCGCTGACGGGACGGTGCTGCCGGGTGCGCTCGAGGTGGTGGGCGCCAGCGCCCTCGCCAGCCTGCCCGCCGGGGCGCTGACCGGGCTGGTGGTCGTCTTCATCGGTCTCACCCCCGTCCGTCCCGATCCGGGCACGCAACACGGCCACGCTGGGTAGGATCGGACCAGCGGGAACCGGCCTCCGTCGGCCTCCGTCGAACCACCACCGGTGCCCGTCACGCTGCACCGGGCCGGCACAGACACCACGGGAGCCACACCATGTCCAGCACCACCCCGCCGCCGTCCGGCGGCCCCGAGTTCCTCGACCAGAGCGGCGGCGAGCCGGTCGGTCCTGACACCTCGGGGTCCCGCTCCGGCGGTGGCCGCCGCACCGCGCTCGTGGCCGGCGGAGCGGTGGTCGGGCTGGGTCTCGTCGGCGGCGCCGCGTGGGCCGCGATGTCCTTCTTCGCCACGGGCTCTCAGCCGGCGGAGGCGTTGCCGGCCGGCACGCTCGGCTACGCCTCGGTCGACCTGGACCCCAGCGGCGGCCAGAAGATCGCCGCGCTCGAGATGATCAAGAAGTTCCCCGGCCTCGAGAAGGAGATCGGAGGCATGGACGCCGACGACGACCTCCTGGCGAAGGCCTTCGAGGAGGCCGACTGCCAGGGTCTCGACTACCAGGACGACGTGAAGCCCTGGCTGGGCTACCGCTTCGCCGTGGCCGCCGTCGACCTGGGGGAGGACACGCCGACCCCGGTCGGGGTGCTCCAGGTCTCCGATGCCGGCGCAGCCGAGGACGGGCTCGCCCAGCTCGCTGCGTGCGGTGGTGAGGACGACGCCATGGGTTGGGTGGTCGAGGGCGACTGGGCCGTCGTGGCGGAGACCGACGACCTGGCCCAGCAGGTCGTCGACGCCACCGGCGGGGGCAGCCTCGCCGACGACGACGACTACCAGCGCTGGATCGGTGAGGTCGGTGACCCGGGCGTCATGACGATGTACGCGTCGCCCGAAGCCGGCAAGGCGCTCGCAGGCCTGGCCGACGAGTTCTCGCAGGGGATGATCCCGGGGACCATGGGCGGGCTGGGAGGCACCGACGGTATGGAGCCGGGCACGGAGACGTCCCCGGAGCTGGCCGAGGCCCTCGAGGACTTCGGCGGCATGGCTGCCACGGTGCGCTTCGCCGACGGCGCGCTCGAGGTCGAGGGCGCCGTGTCGACCGGCTCGGAGCGGACGGCCGCGCTGTCGACCGATCGCGGCGACGACGTGCTCGTCACGCTGCCCGACGACATCGCGGTGGCGCTCGGCTTCGGGCTCGGAGAGGGCTGGTTGACCACGCTGGTCGACCAGGCGGTGGCGTCCTCCGGCGACCAGATGACCGCGGACGACCTGGAGGAGCAGCTGCAGGCGATGGTCGGCCTCTCGTTCGCCGACGTGGAGACGGCGTTCGGTGAGTCGGCCGTGATCGCGGTCGGCAGCGACATCGACCCCGAGGCGATCTTCAGCTCCGCCGACGGCAGCGGCATCCCGGTCGGCGCCAAGGTACGGGGTGACGCGGCCGCGATCGAGGACGTCTTCGGCAAGCTCTCGCAGGCCATGGGGTCCGAGGACACCTTCCTCGGCACCGACGCCGAGGGGGACCACGTGGCTGTCGGTCCGAGCCCGGACTTCCGCAACCGGCTGCTCGCCGACGGCAACCTCGGTGACTCGGCGACCTACCAGGACGTGGTGCGCGACGGTGATCGCGCGAGCACCGTGCTCTTCGTCAACTTCGACGCGAACGGCTGGCTCGACGGCCTGCTCGAGGGGCAGCAGGAGGTGCAGGAGAACCTTGCACCGCTCGCCGGTCTCGGCGTCACCGCGTGGGTCGAGGACGGCACGTCGCACGGGGTCCTGCGCCTGACGACCGAGTGACGTCAGGCCAGACCTGACGGATGGCGACCGATCTGGCCCGTGATCGCCCCGGTGATCGCGACCAGGTCGGCCGGCCGCAGCTCCACGTCGAGCCCGCGTCGTCCGGCCGAGACGAGCACGGTCTCGTGGGCGAGCGCGCTGCTGTCGACGACCGTGCGGAGCGGCCGACGCTGACCGACGGGGGAGATCCCGCCGGCCACGTAGCCGGTGGCGCGCTCGGCGTCCGCCACCGGCGCCAGCTGCGCCCGGCTACCGCCGAGCGCACGGGCCAGCGCCTTCAGGTCCAGCTGTCCGGCCACTGGCACCACCGCGACCACCAGCTCCCGGTCGTCGAGCCGGGCGACGAGGGTCTTGAGCACGCGCGTCGGGTCGACCCCCAGCGCCTCGGCGGCCTCGGCCCCGTACGACTCGGCGCGGGGGTCGTGCTCGTAGGGACGGAGCTCGTGGGCCACCCCGGCCCGAGCCAGCGCCACCGTCGCCGGCGTACCGCCCTGCTTGCGCTTCGCCACAGGTCGTCAGTTGGGGGACCATCGGGTGCGCGCGACCTCCGTGGCCGGCAGCGAGGGGATCACGTTCATCGCGCGCAGCTCGGTGCGCAGCAGCTCGGTGACCAGCTGGAGCCGCAGTCCGGCGTCCTCGGCCTCGAGCAGCGCCTGCCGGTCGGGCATGGGGAGCGGCGCCACGGCGGCGAGCGTCCACGACAGGTAGGTCGCGTCCTGGGGGAGCGGGGCGGGATAGGGGTCGGAGCGGATCTCGGTGAGCGCGACCCGGTAGGCGGTGAAGACGGCGCGCGCCTGCTCCGCCACCCCGTCGGGGACGGGAGAGGGATGCTCGGGTCGGGCGCTGACGTGGCCGAGCGGGAAGGACCCGGTGGTGTCGAGCCGCTCCAGCTCGATCCGGTCGAGCCCCACCGCGACGAGGTCGAAGGTGCCGTCGGGCCGCGGCTCGACGTCGGTCATCCGCACCCGGCAGCCGACCTTGTACAGCGACTGGGTGCCGTGGTCGCCGACCTCGTAACCCTCACGGATCGCGACGGTTCCGAAGACTCGGTCCGTCGGGTCGGGCACCCTGAGGAGGTGGTGGACCAGGGCGCGGTAGCGGTCCTCGAAGACCCGCAGCGGGATGCTGACGCCGGGAAACATCACCGAGTTGAGGGGAAACATCGGCAGCGGGTCCATCACCCTTCCGAACCTATCCCCGGTCCAGTCACCGGTGCGGTCGCGGCGACGCGACGCGCCGAAACTAGAATCGGGACGTGATCATCCGCCGCATCGACCTCCGGAGCGCTGGCGAGACCGCCGGCACCGTCGACTACCGCGCCGTCATGCCGCGCGCCGAGCTCGACGTGGAGGCCGCGGCCCACCTGGTGCGACCAGTGGTCGACGCGGTGCGTGACCGCGGGCTGGAGGCGGTGCTCGAGTTCACCGCACAGTTCGACGGGGTGCAGCTCGACGACGTGGCCGTGCCGCGAGAGGCGCTGGACCGCGCCCTGGCCGAGCTGGACCCCGCCGTGCGCACCGCGCTGGAGGAGTCCGTACGCCGCCTCCGGGCCACCTGCGAGGCCGAGCTGGAGCACGACGTCACCACCGAGGTCGCCGCGGGTGCCGTCGTGACGCACCGCAAGGTCCCGATGGACCGCGTCGGGCTCTACGTGCCCGGTGGGCTGGCCCCGCTGGTCTCGAGCGTCGTCATGAACGTCGTGCCCGCGCAGGTGGCCGGGGTCGGCTCCATCGCCCTGGCCAGCCCGCCGCAGCGGGACCACGGGGGGCTGCCGGAGCCGACGATCATGGCCGCGTGCGCCCTGCTCGGCGTCGAGGAGGTCTACTCGGTCGGTGGCGCCCAGGCGATCGCGATGTTCGGCCACGGAGCGGGGTCGTGCCGTCGCGTCGACCTCGTCACCGGCCCCGGCAACGTCTACGTCGCTGCCGCCAAGCGGCTCCTGCGCGGGGTCGTCGGCATCGACTCCGAGGCCGGCACCACCGAGATCGCGATCCTGGCCGACGACAGCGCCGACGCGGGCTACGTCGCCGCCGACCTGATCAGCCAGGCCGAGCACGACCCGGCAGCGGCCAGCGTGCTCGTCACCGACTCCCAGGAGCTCGCCGACGAGGTCGTCGTCCAGCTGGAGAAGCAGGCCGCGGCCACCCGGCACCACGAGCGGGTGCTGACCGCCCTCGGCGGACAGCAGTCGGGCATCGTCCTCGTCGACGACGTGGAGCAGGGACTCGCCGTGGTCAACGCCTACGCCGCCGAGCACCTCGAGATCCACACCCGTGACGCCCGCGACGTCGCGGCCCGGGTGCGCAACGCGGGCGCCGTCTTCGTCGGCCCGTGGGCACCCGTGAGCCTCGGCGACTACGTCGCCGGGTCCAACCACGTCCTGCCCACCGCCGGCTGCGCCTGCCACTCCTCGGGGCTGTCGGTGCGCGCCTTCCTGCGCTCGATGCACGTCGTGGACTACACCCGCGAGGCGCTCGCCGAGGTGGCCGACCACGTCACCGTCCTCGCCGGGGCAGAGGACCTCCCGGCCCACGGCCAGGCGGTCTCGATCCGGCTGGACGCCCAGTGACGTCGGTGGACAGCTGGCCGCCGCTGCGCGAGGGGCTGCGCGGCCTCGAGCCGTACGGCGCGCCGCAGCTGAGCCTCGAGCAGGCTCCGGTGCAGCTCAACGTCAACGAGAACCCCTACGGACCGAGCACGACCTGCGCCGCCGCGATCGCGCGGGCGGTGGGGGAGGCCGCCACCACCCTGAACCGCTACCCCGACCGTGAGTTCGCGTCGCTGCGCACCGCGCTGGCGGCGTACCTCAACGCCTCGGGGGGCAGCGGCGTCAGCCCGGAGATGGTGTGGGCGGCCAACGGCTCCAACGAGGTGATGCTGCAGCTGCTGCAGGCCTTCGGCGGCCCGGGGCGGACGGCGCTGAGCTTCGCCCCGACCTACTCGATGTACCCGGAGTACGCGCGCGACACCCTCACCGAGTGGGTGGTCGGCCACCGCGAGCAGGACTTCGCGCTCGACCTCGACCACGCCCGGTCGCTGGTCGAGGAGGTGCGGCCCTCGGTCGTGCTGCTGCCCAGCCCCAACAACCCGACCGGCACAGCGTTGCCGCACGACGCGATCGGGGTGCTCTGCGAGGCCGCGGCGCGCTCCGAGCCGGGCGGGCTGGTCGTCGTCGACGAGGCCTACGGCGAGTTCAGGCGAGCCGGCACCCCGAGCGCCCTGGAGCTGCTGCCGACCCACCGCAACCTCGTGGTCACCCGCACCATGAGCAAGGCCTTCGCCCTGGCCGGGGGACGCCTCGGCTACCTGGCGGCCGACCCGGCGATCGCCGACGCGATCCGGGTGGTCCGGCTGCCCTACCACCTCTCCGCGGTCACCCAGGCGGCGGCGCTGGCGGCGCTCGACCACGCCGACGAGCTGCTCGCGAAGGTCGACGAGCTCCGCGTCGAGCGCGACGCGACGGTCGCGTGGCTGCGGGGTCAGGGCCTGACCGTGGCCGACTCCGACGCCAACTTCGTGCTCTTCGGCACCTTCGACGACCGGCACGCCGTGTGGGAGCGGCTCCTGGACCGTGGCGTGCTGATCCGCGAGACCGGTCCGTCCGGATGGTTGCGGGTCTCCATCGGCACGCCGTCGGAGATGGGACAATTCCGCACGGCACTCACCCAGGTCCTGGAGGAACTGTGAACCGCACCGCCACGCTCGACCGCGCGACGTCGGAGTCGAAGGTCCACGTCGAGGTCGACCTCGACGGCACCGGCCGCCACGACGTCTCGACCGGCGTCGGTTTCTACGACCACATGCTCACGGCCTTCGCCCGCCACGGCCTGGTCGACCTCGTCGTCCGCACCGAGGGCGACACCCACATCGACGCCCACCACACCGTCGAGGACACCGCGATCGTGCTGGGCCAGGCGATCCGCGAGGCGCTGGGCGACAAGCGCGGCGTACGCCGCTTCGGCGACGCCACCGTGCCGCTCGACGAGGCGCTGGTGCAGGCCGTCGTCGACGTGTCCGGCCGGCCCTACTGCGTCCACACCGGTGAGCCCGACGCGCAGGCCTTCGTGGTCATCGGCAGCGACCCCGGCTACTCCGGGTCGCTGACCCGCCACGTCTTCGAGACGCTCGCGTTCCACGCCCACCTCGCCCTCCACGTACGGGTCCTGGGCGGCCGCGACCCCCACCACCTCGTGGAGGCGCAGTTCAAGGCGTTCGCGCGGGCCTTCCGCGACGCCGTCGCGCTCGACCCGCGCGAGACCGGCGTCCCCTCGACCAAGGGCACGCTCTGACAGTGGCGCCCTCAGTCGTCGTCCTGGACTACGGGTCCGGCAACCTCCGTTCGGCCGTCCGCGCCGTCGAGCGCGCCGGCGCGACGGTCGAGCTCACCTCCGACTTCGAGGCCGGGCTGTCCGCCGACGGGTTGCTGGTCCCCGGGGTCGGGGCGTACGCCGCCTGCATGGCCGGCCTGCGCGCGGTGAAGGGCGACCGGCTGATCGGTCGCCGGCTCGCCGGCGGGCGCCCGGTGCTCGGCATCTGCGTCGGCATGCAGGTGCTGTTCGAGCGAGGCGTCGAGCACGGGGTCGAGACCGCGGGCTGCGACGAGTGGCCGGGCGTCGTCGAGCGGCTGCAGGCGCCCGTCGTCCCGCACATGGGCTGGAACACCGTCGAGGTGCCCGACGGGTCGTCGCTGTTCGCCGGCATCGAGGACGAGCGGTTCTACTTCGTCCACTCCTACGGGGTGCGCGACTGGACCCTGGTCACCAGCGACCGCACCCGTGCGCCGCT
Organism: uncultured Actinomycetota bacterium; assembly: GCA_963754025.1. GTDB lineage: Bacteria > Actinomycetota > Actinomycetes > Propionibacteriales > Nocardioidaceae > Nocardioides. Next base: position 484,702 of record CAVWEC010000001.1, read on the forward strand.
GGTCACCTGGTCGCGGACCGGAGCCGCGGACCACGGGGGCGACCGCTTCGTCGCCGCCGTCGAGAACGGACCCCTCACCGCCACCCAGTTCCACCCCGAGAAGTCCGGCGACGCCGGTGCAGCGCTGCTCCGCAACTGGGTCACCTCCCTCTGAGGGGTTGAGTCGTGCTCGCGTGACACACGAGTCGCGGTCGAGTGACGCGGCTCATGTCACGCGTCCGCGACTCGGCTGTCACCCACCCACGACTCGACCTCATGGCTAGGCTCGGTGCTCGTGAGCGACTATCTCGAGCTGCTGCCGGCCGTCGACATCAAGGGCGGCCAGGCCGTGCAGCTGGTGCAGGGGGTCGACGGGTCGGAGAAGCGGTTCGGCGACCCGGTCGAGGCAGCACTCCGGTGGCAGCAGGCCGGAGCGGAGTGGATCCACCTGGTCGACCTCGACGCGGCGTTCGGCCACGGCCACAACCGTGAGCTGCAGGCACGGATCGTCGGCGCCCTCGACATCGACGTCGAGATGAGCGGCGGCATCCGTGACGACGAGTCCCTGGCGGCCGCAATGGCGACGGGCTGCCGACGGGTCAACATCGGGACCGCCGCCCTCGAGCAGCCGGAGTGGTGTGCAGCAGCGATCGCGGAGTACGGCGACCGCGTGGCCGTCGGCCTCGACGTGCGCGGCCGCACGCTCGCTGCCCGGGGCTGGACCCGCGACGGTGGCGACCTCTACGAGGTGCTCACCCGGCTCGATGCCGAGGGGTGCGCCCGCTACGTCGTGACCGACGTCAACAAGGACGGCATGCTCCAGGGCCCCAACCTCGACCTGCTCCGCGACGTCTGCGCGGCCACCGACCGTCCGGTCGTCGCCAGCGGTGGCGTCACCACGATCGAGGACGTCCGGGCGCTGATGGAGCTGGTGCCCGCCGGCGTCGAGGGTGCGATCGCCGGCACCGCGCTCTACGAGGGCCGGTTCAGCCTCGAGGAGGCGCTCGCGCTGACGAAGGGCACCCCGTGACCCTGGCCGTGCGCGTCATCCCGTGCCTCGACGTCGACGCCGGCCGGGTGGTCAAGGGCGTGAACTTCCGCGAGCTGCGCGATGCGGGCGACCCCGTCGAGCTCGCGCGCACCTACGACGCGGAGGGCGCCGACGAGCTCACCTTCCTCGACATCTCCGCCTCCCACGAGGGCCGCGCGACCACCATGGAGATGGTCTCCCGCTGCGCCGAGGAGGTCTTCATCCCCCTCACCGTGGGCGGCGGCATCTCCAGCAACGAGGACGTCGACCGGCTGCTGCGGGCCGGGGCCGACAAGGTGGCCGTCAACACGGCCGCCATCCGTCGGCCCGAGCTGGTCGCCGAGATCGCCGACCGCTTCGGCAACCAGGTGCTGGTGCTGTCGGTCGACGCACGCCGATCGACGGACGAGCGACGTACGCCCTCGGGGTTCGAGGTCACCACCCACGGTGGCCGGACGTCGGCCGGCCTCGACGCGGTCGAGTGGGCGACGCGGGCGGCAGAGCTCGGCGCGGGCGAGATCCTGCTCAACGCCATGGACGCCGACGGGACCACCGACGGCTTCGACCTCGAGCTGATCGAGGCCGTGCGCCGCGAGGTCTCGATCCCGGTGATCGCCAGCGGTGGTGCCGGGCGGCTCGAGCACTTCGCCCCGGCCGTCGACGCCGGCGCCGACGCCGTGCTGGCCGCCACCGTCTTCCACTTCCGCACCCTGGGCATCGGCGAGGTCAAGCAGGCGCTGGCCGAGGCCGGCCATCCGGTCCGCCGCTGACGGCAGCGACCCGACCGATTCGTGGGCTGTCACCCCACGGGAATAGCCTGACCGGGTTCCCGGTCGGGGGCGGGCGGTGAGGCGAGGGGAGCGCGGAGCAGCAGTGACGGACGAGCGGGATCAGCCACTGTCAGCCCGGGGGTCGACGACCGGTGAGGGCTTCGCCGTGCTCGGCGTGGCCATCCGCCGCGAGCCCTGGATCTTCGCCCTCTCCACCGTCGGCAGCCTCCTGTTCGGCGTCATGACCGTCGCAGACGCGTGGGTGCTGGGCTGGGCGACCGACAACGTCGTCGTGCCGGCCTTCCGCGACGGCGAGATCGCCACCGGCCTGCTGTGGGCGGTGCTCGGGCTCTTCATGGCGGTGGCCGTGCTGCGGGCGGTCGGCATCGTCGCCCGCCGGCTCGGTGCCGGCCTGATGCAGTACCGCATGCAGGCCCACTCCCGGCGTGAGGTCACCCGCCAGTACCTCTCGCTGCCCATGGAGTGGCACCAGCGTCACCCCACCGGCCAGCTGCTCTCCAACGCCTACTCCGACGTCGAGGCCGCGTGGGGCCCGATCGCGCCCCTGCCGATGGCGGTCGGCACGCTGGTGATGATGGTCGTCGCGGTGGTCCAGATGCTCGTCGCCGACGTGGTGATGGCGATCGTCGGTCTGCTCGTCTTCCCCGCGGTCGTGATCGCCAACCTCTTCTACCAGCGGCTCTCGTCGCCGCTGATGACGCGCGCCCAGGGCCTGCGCGCCGAGGTCAGCGAGATCGCCCACGAGTCCTTCGACGGCGCGATGGTCGTGAAGACCCTCGGACGCGAGACGGAGGAGACCGAGCGCTTCAGCGCCAAGGCGCTCGAGCTCCGCGACGTCAACGTCCGCGCCGGCCGCATCCGTGCCGTGTTCGACCCGACCCTGGCCTCGCTGCCCAACCTGGGAGTCCTGGTCGTGCTCGCCGTCGGCGTCGAGCGGGTGCTCAGCGGCGCCACCGACGCCGGCGACGTGGTCACGGTCGCCTACCTGCTCACCATCGTCTCCTTCCCGATCCGCTCGATCGGCTGGCTGCTCGGCGAGTTCCCGCGCAGCGTGGTCGGCTTCCGGCGCACCCAGCGGGTCATCGACGCCACCGGCGCCCTGCCCTACGGCGACACGGTGCTGCCGGCACCCGCCACCGGGGCGCGGCTGGAGGTCGCGGGGGTGGGCTTCGCCTACGAGCCCGACGTCTCCCTCCTCGACGACGTCACCTTCGACGTCGCACCGGGCCGCACGGTGGCGCTCGTCGGTCCCACGGCGTCGGGCAAGAGCACGCTGACCCACCTGCTGGCCCGGTTGTTCGACCCGCAGCGGGGCCGGGTGCTGGTCGACGGGCTCGACCTGCGCGAGCTGGCGCACGGCACCCTGTCCGACTCCGTGGCCGTCGTCGGCCAGACCGCGTTCCTGTTCGACGACACCGTGCGCGACAACGTGACGTTGGGTGCGGACGTCCCGGACGACGAGGTGTGGGCGGCCCTGCGGGCGGCCGAGGCCGACGGTTTCGTCGCTGCTCTGCCCCACGGCCTCGACACCCCGCTGGGGGAGCGCGGCACGTCCCTCTCCGGAGGCCAGCGGCAGCGCATCTCGCTGGCCCGTGCGCTCGCGCGCCGACCGAGGCTGCTCGTCCTCGACGACGCCACCTCGGCGGTCGACCCCGAGGTGGAGGCCCGCATCCTGGCGACCCTGCGCGGCGGTGCGACCGGCGGCGGGGACGGTGAGCCGGGCGCCACGCTGGTCGTGGTGGCCTACCGCAAGGCCACCATCGCCCTGGCCGACGAGGTGATCCACCTCGACCAGGGCCGCGTCGCCGACCGCGGCACCCACGAGGAGCTGCTGGGTCGCAGCCCGGCCTACGGTCGGCTGGTCAACGCCTACGAGGTCGCCCACGACCACGCGACCCACGAGGAGTCAGCCCGATGAGCGCCACGACCGGACAGGGCACCCGGTTCGACACCGGCGAGGAGATGGCGCCTCTCGAGACGATCCGCCGTGGCCTGGCGGTCAGTCCCGAGCTGAGGGAGGGATTGCGGGTCACGCTGTTCTTCGCGGTCGTCGCCTCCTTCGGCCAGGTGATCGTGCCGGTCGCGGTGCAGCAGACCATCGACCGCGGGCTGCGCGGCCCCGGTGGGCCCGACGTGTCCTTCGTCGTGCTGATGGGCCTGGTGGCGGCCGTCGGCGTCGTGACGACGAGCGCGGCCTCCTACTTCATGACGAGCCGGCTCTTCCGCACCTCCGAGCGCGGCCTGGCCACGCTGAGGGTCAAGGCGTTCCGCCACGTGCACGACCTGCCGCTGCTCACCCAGAACACCGAGCGGCGCGGGGCCCTGGTCTCCCGCGTCACCACCGACGTCGACCAGATCAGCCAGTTCCTGGTCTTCGGCGGCCTGATCTTCGTGGTCAGCATCGGACAGGTCATCGTGGCGACGGTCGTCATGGTCGCCTACAGCTGGCAGCTCGCGCTGGTGGTCTGGGTCGCGTTCGCCCCGCTGTTCCTCTCCATCCGGTGGTTCCAGCGCAAGCTGACCGCCGCCTACGCCGTGGTGCGCCACCAGGTCGGCGTGATGCTCTCGGCGATCTCCGAGCCCGTGGTGGGGGCCGAGGTCGTGCGTTCCTACGCCGTCGAGGCCCGCACCCAGGAGCGCATCGACACCTCCATCGACGCGTTCAAGTCCGCCAGCATCAGTGCCCAGCGCTACACCGTCGTCTCGTTCTCGCTCGGAGGGCTCTCCGCCGGGCTCGCCAACGCGGGCGTGCTCGTCATCGGCGTGCTCCTGGGGCTGACCGGTGACATGACCTCGGGCAAGGTGCTCGCCTTCGCGTTCCTGGTCACCCTCTTCGTCGGTCCCGTGCAGATGGGCACCCAGATCCTCACCGACGCCCAGAACGCGATCGCCAGCTGGCGCCGCGTGATCGGCATCCTCGAGACGCCGGCCGACCTGGTCGACCCCGGTCCCGAGGGACAGGTGCTGCCGCGGGGCCCGATCGACATCAGCTTCGAGCACGTCACCTTCGCCTACCCCGGTGGCGCTCCGGTGCTCCACGACGTCTCGATGTCGATCGGTGCCGGCACGCGCATCGCCATCGTGGGTGAGACCGGCTCGGGCAAGTCGACCTTCGCCAAGCTACTCACCCGGCTGATGGACCCTAGCGAGGGGCGGGTGCTGCTCGACGGCATCGACGTGCGCGACGTCGCCGCCGCCAGCCTGCGCCGCAGCGTCGTCCTGGTGCCGCAGGAGGGGTTCCTCTTCGACGACACGATCACCGCCAACGTGCGCTACGGACGGCTCGAGGCGACCGAGGGCGACATCCTCGCCAGCGCCGACGAGCTCGGTCTCGCCGACTGGGTGGCCGGTCTGCCGCGCGGGCTCTCCACCAAGGTGGGCCAGCGGGGCGAGTCGCTGAGCGCGGGGGAGCGGCAGCTGGTGGCGCTGCTGCGCGCCCACCTCGCCGACCCCGACCTGCTGGTGCTCGACGAGGCGACCTCGGCCGTCGACCCCCAGCTCGAGATGCGGATCGGACGGGCCCTCGAGCGGCTGATGTCGGGCCGTACGTCGGTCACGATCGCCCACCGGCTCTCGACCGCCGAGAACGCCGACGAGGTGGTCGTCGTCGACGAGGGTCGCGTCGTCCAGCGTGGGCCCCACGACCAGCTGGTCACCCAGGCAGGCTCGGTCTACGCAGGCCTCCACGCCTCGTGGGTCGCCCAGCGGTCCAGCCCCACCGCCTGAGCGCGATACTGGTGAGCATGACCGAGCTCGACCCATCGATCGCCGCCCGTGTCCGCTGGAACGCGGAGGGGCTGTTGCCCGCCGTGGTCCAGCAGCACGACACCGGGGAGGTGCTGATGCTGGCGTGGATGGACGACGTGGCGCTGGCCCGCACGCTCGAGAGCGGACGGGCGACGTACTGGTCCCGCTCGCGCGGCGAGTACTGGGTCAAGGGTGAGACCTCCGGCCACGCCCAGGACGTGCGCGAGGTGCGCCTCGACTGCGACGGCGACACCCTCCTGCTCAAGGTCGCCCAGCACGGCGCGGCCTGCCACACCGGCGACCACACCTGCTTCGACGCCGACCTGGTGCACCGGGCGTGAGCGACCAGCCGGACCCTCCGAGCCGGCGTCGCGGGTTCGGCCCCACGATCCTGGGGGGGCTCGCCGCGGCGACGCTGGCCGCGGTCGCAGGCACCCGTCCGTGGGTGGTCGAACGAGGTGCGGCGCCAGCCGGCGACCCGGTGCCGGGCGTCGAGCTCGCCGACCCGGTCGCCTCGGCCGGGGAGGTCCCGGTGTCGCTCGCGCTGGGGCTGGTCCTGCTGGCCGCGTGGGGCGTGCTGCTCGTCACCCGCGGTCGCGTCCGCCGGGGGGTGGCCGGGTTGGCCTTCCTCGCCGCGGCAGGGCTGCTCGCGTCCGTGGTCGTGGCGGCGGCCACCCTGCCGTCCGCCGTGACCGAGACGCTCCGTGAGCAGGGGAGCGACGCTGCGGTCGGCTTCTCCGTGTGGTTCTGGGCTGCCGCGCTCGCCGCGCTCGGATCGGTCGGGGCCAGCTTCCTCGCCGTCCGCCTCACTCCGCAGTGGCCCGAGATGGGCAGCCGCTACGACGCGCCCGGCGGTGCCGGCGTCGCGGAGCAGGACCCCGGGGAGCAGACCCACCTCGACCTCTGGAAGTCGATGGACGAGGGGCACGACCCCACCGCCTGACCCGCTCACTACACTGGACCCGCCCGACCGGTCCACCCTGCGATCCGCAGACCCTGCCCCGAGGAGCCCGCACATGTCTGACAGCCACGGCAACACCCCCGCCGCCTGGACCGGGGTCTCGGTGGCGATGCTCGGGTTCGTCGTCGGCGGCGTGGCCCTGATGCAGGACCCCGTGAACATGTCGCTGTTCTGGGTCGGCTGCGCCATCGGTGTCGCCTCGCTGGTCGTCTTCGCCGTGATGGCCAAGATGGGCCTCAACAGCTCTGACCACTGACCCCACCCACGAGCCGGACCCGGTCGGGTCCACCAGGGAGCACGCCGTGTCCGTCCTCGACGACATCGTCGCGGGGGTGCGCGTCGACCTCGGTCGCCGCCGGGCGCTGCGCTCGGAGGCCGACGTCCGCGCGGCGCTCGCCGATGCCCCGGCGCCCCGCGACCCGATGCCGCACCTCCGCGGCGCCGGGTCGAGCGTGATCGCCGAGGTCAAGCGCCGCAGCCCCAGCAAGGGCGAGCTCGCCGGCATCCCCGATCCCGCGGCCCTCGCGCAGCAGTACGCCGCCGGCGGTGCCGCCGCGATCAGCGTGCTCACCGAGGAGCGTCGCTTCGGCGGCAGCCTCGACGACCTGCGTGCGGTGCGCGCCGCGGTCGACACCCCGCTGCTGCGCAAGGACTTCATGGTCGAGCCCTACCAGGTCCTCGAGGCGCGGGCGGCCGGTGCCGACCTGGTGCTGCTGATCGTCGCGGCGCTCGACGACGGTGACCTCCGTCGCCTCCACGACCTCGCGGGCGAGCTCGGGATGGCGGTGCTGGTCGAGGTGCACGACGAGGCCGAGACCGAGCGGGCCGTCGACCTCGGTGCCGAGCTGGTCGGTGTCAACGCCCGCAACCTCAAGACGCTGGCTGTCGACCCGGGCACCTTCGGTCGGCTGGCACCGTTGGTGCCGGACGACCGGGTCCTGGTCGCCGAGTCCGGCATCACCGGGGTCGACGACGTCGTGCGCTTCGTGGGCGAGGGTGCCCGCGCGGTGCTGGTGGGCGAGGCCCTGGTGAAGGACGGCGACCCGATGGCCGCCGTACGCGAGATGACGGGAGTGCAGCGATGACGGAGCAGTCCGGCCTCAACGGGCCGACGGGCATGACCTCCTGGGACGCCGACGAGCTCGGCTGGTTCGGCGACTTCGGGGGACGGTTCATGCCCGAGGCGCTGGTCGCGGCCCTCGACGAGCTCACCTCGGCCTGGCAGGAGGCCCGCGCCGACGCTTCGTTCAACGACGAGTTCGACCGCATCCTCCGCGACTACGCCAACGTCCCCAGCCCGCTGTACGACGCCACCCGGCTCAGCGACAAGCTCGGCGGCGCGCGGATCCTGCTCAAGCGCGAGGATCTCAACCACACCGGCGCCCACAAGGTGCGCAACGTGCTCGGTCAGGCGCTGCTCACCAAGCGGATGGGCAAGCAGCGGGTCATCGCCGAGACCGGGGCGGGCCAGCACGGCGTCGCGTCGGCCACCGCGGCGGCGTACTTCGGGCTCGACTGCACCGTCTACATGGGCTCGGTCGACACCCGCCGGCAGGCGCTCAACGTCGCACGCATGCAGCTGCTCGGCGCGACCGTCGTGCCCGTCGACTCCGGCAGCGCCACGCTCAAGGACGCCATCAACGAGGCGCTGCGCGACTGGGTGGCCAGCGTCGACCACACCGCCTACCTCTTCGGCACGGCAGCCGGGCCGCACCCGTTCCCCAGCATGGTGCGCGACTTCACCCGCGGCATCGGTGACGAGGCGCGGGCGCAGTGCCTCGAGCTCACCGGCCGGCTGCCCGATGCGGTCGCGGCCTGCGTCGGGGGCGGCTCCAACGCGATCGGCCTCTTCTCGGCCTTCCTCGACGACCGGGAGGTCGCCGTCCACGGATTCGAGGCCGGGGAGAGGGCTTCGAGACCGGGCGCCACGCCGCGACCATCCGCGCGGGCGAGAGCGGTGTGCTCCACGGTGCGCGCACCTTCGTCCTCCAGGACGAGGACGGCCAGACCGTCGAGTCGCACTCGATCTCCGCCGGCCTCGACTACCCCGGGGTCGGCCCCCAGCACGCGCACCTCGCGAAGACCGGCCGCGCCCAGTACACGCCGGTGACCGACGCGCAGGCGATGGACGCGCTGGAGCTGCTGGCCCGCTCCGAGGGGATCATCGCCGCGGTCGAGTCGGCGCACGCCCTCGCCGGCGCCTACGACCTCGCCCGTGAGCTCGGTCCCGACGGCCTCGTGCTGGTGAACCTGTCGGGCCGTGGTGACAAGGACATGGAGACCGCCATGGAGTGGTTCGACCTGGGTGGCAGGAAGTGAGCGCGCCGATGTCCGTCGCCGTGGCGTTCGACAAGGCCCGCTCCGAGGACCGTGCCGCGCTCGTCGGCTACCTCCCCGCCGGCTTCCCCGACGTCGAGGGGGGCATCGAGGCGTTGCAGGTCATGGTCGAAGCCGGGTGCGACGTCATCGAGGTCGGCCACCCCTACACCGACCCGGTGATGGACGGCCCCACCATCCAGGCCGCGGCGCAGCGTGCGCTCGAGGGGGGCGTGCGCACCCGCGACGTGCTCCGCACCGTCGAGGCGGTGGCCGCCACCGGAACGCCGGCGGTGGTCATGACCTACTGGAACCCCGTCGAGCGCTACGGCGTCGCCCGGTTCGCCGAGGACCTCGCCTCCGCCGGCGGCTCCGGCCTCATCACGCCCGACCTGACGCCCGACTCCGCGCCCGAGTGGATCGCGGCAGCCGACTCCCTCGACCTCGACAAGATCTTCCTGGTCGCGCCGAGCTCGACCGACCAGCGGCTCGCCATGACGACCGCCGCCTGCCGCGGCTTCGTCTACGCGACCGCCGTCATGGGTGTCACGGGCGCCCGCGACACCTCCAGCGACCTCGCCGGCCCGCTGGTCGCCCGGACCCGGGCGACCACGTCGCTGCCGGTGGCGGTCGGGCTCGGGGTGAGCACCGGGGCGCAGGCCGCGGAGGTGGCGTCGTACGCCGAGGGCGTGATCGTCGGCTCCGCGTTCGTCCGCACCCTGCTCGACCACGACGACCGGTCCGCGGGCCTCGCCGCCCTCGGGGCGCTCACCGAGGAGCTGGCCCGGGGTGTCCGGGGTGGCTAGCCCACGACGCGTGGCGGTGGCCGGCCTGGCCGTCACCGCCCTGCTCGCGGGATGCGGCGGGTCGGCCTCCGGGGAGGTCGCCGGGGCCGTCCTCACCGAGCCCTACACCGTGCCCGCCACGTCGCTCACCGACACCGACGGCCAGGACTTCTCGCTCGCGGACGACACGGACGAGCGGCTCACCCTCGTGTTCTTCGGCTACACCCATTGCCCGGACATCTGCCAGGCCGTGATGGCCAACGTCACCGCGGGGCTCACCCGGCTCGACGACGCCGACCGCGACCAGGTCGAGGTGGTCTTCGTGACCACCGACCCCGCGCGCGACGACGAGCAGGTGCTGCGCACCTACCTCGACCGGTTCGACCCCTCCTTCGTCGGTCTCACCGGTGACCTCGACACGATCGCCGACATCGGTCTCGAGGTCGGGGTGGCGGTCGAGGAGGGGGAGAGGCTGCCGAGCGGCGGCTACGAGGTCACCCACTCCACCCAGGTCCTCGGCGTCGACGGCAACGACGAGGTGCCGATCCTGTGGACCGAGGGCACTTCCGCCTCCGAGTTCGCCTCCGACATCCACACGCTGCTGGGAGATGCCTGATGGTGCTGCCCGACCTGCTCCCCGTCCTGTTGCCCGACCTGCTGACCCTGACGATCCCCAGCCCCTCGGAGGGCGTCTGGTACCTGGGGCCGGTCCCGATCCGCGGCTACGCGCTGTCGATCATCCTCGGCATCGTCGCAGCGATCTGGATCGGTGAGCGGCGGTGGATCGCCCGCGGCGGGCGCAGCGGCGAGGTGACCGACCTCGCGCTGTGGGCCGTGCCGTTCGGGCTGGTCGGGGGGCGGCTCTACCACGTCGCCACCGACTACCAGCTCTACTTCGGCGAGGACCGCAACCCGATCACCGCGCTCTACGTGTGGCGCGGTGGCCTCGGGATCTGGGGCGCGGTGGCGCTGGGTGCGATCGGCGTCATGATCGGTGCGCGCCGCAGCGGCATCAGGGTGCTGCCGATGCTCGACGCGATCGCTCCTGGCGTGCTCGTGGCGCAGGCGCTCGGACGCTGGGGCAACTGGTTCAACCAGGAGCTCTTCGGGGGGCCCACGGACCTGCCGTGGGCGCTGGAGGTCAGCTCCGGGACCGCGGTCGCCGCAGGCTTCCCGGTCGGGACCACGTTCCACCCCACCTTCCTCTACGAGTTCCTGTGGAACCTCGCCGCGTTCGCGGTCGTGATCTGGGCCGACCGCCGGTTCCGCCTCGGTCACGGCCGGGTGGTGGCGCTCTACGTCATGACCTACACGCTCGGGCGCGGGTGGATCGAGTACCTCCGCATCGACGACGTGCAGATGGACGACATCCTCGGCCTGCGGCTCAACGTGTGGACCTCGATCGTGCTGTTCGCCGCGGCCGCGGCGTACTTCTGGGTGTCCGCCCGGCGTCACCCCGGCCGCGAGGAGGTCGTGCGCATCGACCCCGGGACCGGCGACCGGCCGGACGAGCGGCCCGGTGGCCAGCCCGACGACCGCGACGGCGACCGAGGGCTGAGAGACACCGAGGGGCCCACCACCTCCGAGTGATAGCGTGAACTCGCCGCTTGGGCCAACGTCGTCCCCTGCGCGAAGCACCATCGCACGCTTTCGCTGAGTCCGTCCCTTCCGGGTGACGGTCGACGACGACGGGAGAAGAACCGGTGTCCGAGCACGCGTTCCCGCCGCCCCAGGGTCTCTACGACCCCCGCCAGGAGCACGACGCCTGCGGCGTGGCCTTCGTGGCGACGCTGACCGGGGAGCCCAGCCACGACATCGTGGCCAAGGCGCTCACCGCCCTGCGCAACCTCGACCACCGCGGTGCCGCGGGTGCCGAGCCCAACTCCGGTGACGGCGCCGGCATCCTGATGCAGGTCCCCGACGCCTTCCTGCGCGACGTCGTCGACGTCGCGCTGCCGCCCGTCGGGTCGTACGCCGTCGGCACGGCGTTCCTGCCCGGTGACGACGAGGGGGCGGCCAAGGCCCGCGCCCGGATCGAGGAGCTCGCCACGGAGGAGGGCCTGGCGGTCCTCGGCTGGCGCGACGTGCCGACCAGTCCCGACGTCCTGGGCGCCACCGCCCGCAGCGTCATGCCCACGTTCAGCCAGCTGTTCGTCGCCGGCGCGGGCTCACGCGTGGCCGGCATGGCGCTGGAGCGGCAGGCGTTCTGCCTGCGCAAGCGCGCGGAACGCGAGACCGACGTCTACTTCCCGTCGCTGTCCTCGCGCACCCTCGCCTACAAGGGCATGCTCACGACCGACCAGCTCGACCACTTCTACCCCGACCTCGTCGACGACCGGATGGCCTCGGCCCTGGCCGTGGTCCACTCACGCTTCTCCACCAACACCTTCCCGAGCTGGCCGCTGGCCCACCCCTTCCGGTTCATCGCCCACAACGGCGAGATCAACACCGTGATGGGCAACCGCAACTGGATGCGGGCCCGCGAGGCGCTGCTGGAGTCCGACGTGATCCCGGGCGATCTCGAGCGGCTCTACCCGATCTGCACGCCCGGCGCCTCCGACTCGGCCTCGTTCGACGAGGTGCTCGAGCTGCTCCACATGGGCGGCCGCTCGCTTCCCCACTCGGTGCTGATGATGATCCCCGAGGCCTGGGAGAACCACGGCGAGATGGACGACGCCCGCCGGGCGTTCTACGAGTTCCACTCGGCACTCATGGAGCCGTGGGACGGGCCCGCCTGCGTGGTCTTCACCGACGGCACCCAGATCGGCGCTGTGCTCGACCGCAACGGGCTGCGTCCCTCGCGGTACTGGGTCACCGACGACGGCCTCGTCGTGCTGGCCTCCGAGGTCGGCGTCCTCGACCTCGACCCCGCCTCCGTCGTGCGCAAGGGCAGGCTCCAGCCGGGCCGCATGTTCCTGGTCGACACCGACGAGCACCGCGTGATCGAGGACGAGGAGATCAAGTCCGGCCTCGCCGCCGAGGACCCCTACGACGAGTGGCTCCACGCCGGGCTGATCCACCTCGACGAGGTGCCCGACCGTGAGCACATCATCCACACCCACGCCTCGGTCACCCGCCGCCAGCAGGTCTTCGGCTACACCGAGGAGGAGCTGCGGGTGCTGCTGACGCCCATGGCCAACACCGGTGGTGAACCGCTCGGCTCCATGGGCACCGACACCCCGATCGCGGCGCTGAGCGACAAGCCGCGGTTGCTGTTCGACTACTTCACGCAGCTCTTCGCCCAGGTCACCAACCCGCCCCTCGACGCCATCCGCGAGGAGCTGGTGACGTCGCTCAACGGCACGATCGGCCCCGAGGCCAACCTGCTCGAGCCGGCGCCGGCCTCGTGCCGGCAGGTGGTGCTGCCGTTCCCCGTCATCTCCAACGACGACCTCGCCAAGATCCGCCACATCAACCGTGACGGCGACATGCCGGGCTTCACGACCCACATCGTCCGCGGGCTCTACGACGTCGAGGGCGGTGGCGCCGCGATGGCGGCCCGCATCGACGAGCTGTGCGCAGAGGTCTCGGCCGCGATCGCCGACGGCGCTCGCGTGATCGTGCTGTCCGACCGTCACTCCACCCAGGAGAAGGCGCCGATCCCGTCGCTGCTGCTCACGGGTGCGGTCCACCACCACCTCGTGCGCGAGAAGACCCGCACCCAGGTCGGGCTCCTGGTGGAGGCCGGTGACGTCCGCGAGGTCCACCACGTGGCGCTCCTCATCGGCTACGGCGCGGCCGCGGTCAACCCCTACCTCGCGATGGAGTCCGTGGAGGACCTGGCTCGCGACGCCTACTACGTCAAGGCCGAGCCCGAGCAGGCTGTTGCCAACCTCGTGAAGGCACTCGGCAAGGGCGTGCTCAAGGTGATGTCCAAGATGGGCGTCTCGACGGTCGCGTCCTACACGGGTGCTCAGATCTTCGAGGCCGTCGGCCTGTCGCAGTCGGTGGTCGACCGCTACTTCACCGGCACCACCTCCAAGCTCGGCGGCATCGAGCTCGACACGATCGCCCAGGAGGTCGCCCGCCGGCACGCCGTGGCCTACCCGCTCTCCGGGATCGCGCCGGCCCACCGGGCCCTCGAGATCGGCGGCGAGTACCAGTGGCGGCGTGAGGGGGAACCGCACCTGTTCGACCCCGAGACGGTCTTCCGGCTCCAGCACTCGACCCGGGCCGGCAGGTACGACGTCTTCAAGCAGTACACCTCGCGCGTCGACGAGCAGTCGGCGCGGCTGATGACGCTGCGCGGCCTGTTCCGGTTCAAGGACGCCGAGGGCACCGGCCGGCAGCCGATCCCGATCGAGGAGGTCGAGCCGGTCTCCGAGATCGTGAAGCGCTTCTCGACCGGCGCCATGTCCTACGGCTCCATCTCCATGGAGGCCCACGAGACGCTCGCGATCGCCATGAACCGGCTGGGTGCCAAGTCCAACACCGGCGAGGGTGGCGAGGACCCGGAGCGGCTCCACGACCCCGAGCGCCGCAGCTCGATCAAGCAGGTCGCCTCGGGTCGCTTCGGCGTCACCTCGGAGTACCTCACCAACTCCGACGACATCCAGATCAAGATGGCGCAGGGCGCGAAGCCGGGTGAGGGCGGCCAGCTGCCGGGCAACAAGGTCTACCCGTGGGTGGCCAAGACCCGGCACTCGACGCCGGGCGTAGGTCTCATCAGCCCGCCGCCGCACCACGACATCTACTCGATCGAGGACCTCGCCCAGCTGATCCACGACCTCAAGAACGCCAATCCCTCGGCACGCGTGCACGTGAAGCTCGTGTCCGAGGTCGGGGTCGGCACGGTCGCCGCGGGGGTGTCCAAGGCCCACGCCGACGTGGTGCTGATCTCCGGCCACGACGGCGGCACCGGCGCCTCCCCGCTCACTTCGCTCAAGCACGCCGGTGGTCCCTGGGAGCTCGGTCTCGCCGAGACCCAGCAGACGTTGCTGCTCAACGGCCTGCGGGACCGGATCGTCGTGCAGACCGACGGCCAGCTCAAGACCGGGCGCGACGTGGTCGTGGCGGCGCTCCTGGGCGCCGAGGAGTTCGGCTTCGCCACCGCGCCGCTGGTCGTGTCCGGCTGCATCATGATGCGCGTGTGCCACCTCGACACGTGCCCGGTCGGTGTCGCCACCCAGAACCCGGTGCTGCGCGAGCGCTACAGCGGCAAGGCGGAGTACGTCGTGACGTTCTTCGAGTACGTCGCCGAAGAGGTGCGTGAGCTGCTCGCTGAGCTCGGCTTCCGCAGCCTCGACGAGGCCGTCGGGCGGGTCGACGCGCTCGACCTGCGGGAGGCGGTCGACCACTGGAAGGCGGCTGGCCTCGACCTGACGCCGATCCTGCACCAGGCCTCCGCCCACGGCGAGTTCGGCCAGTTCGAGGGTCAGGACCTTCGCAACACGCGGCAGCAGGACCACGGCCTCGACAAGGCGCTCGACAACCAGCTGATCGAGATCGCTGCGGCCGCGCTCGAGAGCGGCGAACCGGTGCGCGGACAGGTCGAGGTGCGCAACGTCCACCGCACGGTCGGCACCATGCTCGGCCACGAGGTGACCAAGCGGTACCGGGGCGAGGGCCTGCCCGAGGGCACCATCGACCTCACGCTGACCGGGTCCGCCGGGCAGTCGTTCGGCGCGTTCCTCCCACCGGGCATCACGCTCCGACTCGAGGGTGACGCCAACGACTACGTCGGCAAGGGGCTCTCGGGTGGCCGGATCGTCGTCCGCCCCGATCGTGCCGCCACCTTCCGCTCCGACGAGCAGGTCATCGCCGGCAACACCATCGCCTACGGGGCGACGTCGGGGGAGATCTTCCTCCGCGGCGGTGTCGGCGAGCGGTGCTGCGTGCGCAACAGCGGTGCCACGGTGGTCACCGAGGGCGTGGGCGACCACGGCTGCGAGTACATGACCGGCGGACGGGTGGTCGTGCTCGGGAGGACCGGACGGAACTTCGGCGCCGGCATGTCGGGCGGCTACGCCTTCGTGCTGGACCTCGAGTCCCACCGGGTCAACTCCGAGCTGGTCGACCTGCTCCCGGTGGGCGAGAAGTCCGACGAGCTGCAGGAGCTGGTCCGGAGGATGGCCGAGGAGACCGGGTCGGAGGTGGCCGAGGCGCTGCTGGCCGACTGGCCGGCGGCCGTGGAGCGGTTCACGACGGTGATGCCGCGCGACTTCGCCCGTGTGCTCGCCGTCCGCGACGAGGCCGCCCAGGAGGGCCTCGACGAGAAGCAGACCGACGCCCGCATCATGGAGGTGCTTCATGGCTGACCCGAAGGGTTTCCTCAAGAACGGCCGCGAGGTCGCGACCCGGCGACCGGTCGACGAGCGGCTCGGCGACTGGGACGAGGTCTACCCCGACGGGGTGGGCCGCGCGCTGCTGCCGATCATCAACACCCAGGCCGGCCGCTGCATGGACTGCGGCATCCCGTTCTGCCACCAGGGCTGCCCGCTGGGCAACATCATCCCGGAGTGGAACGACCTCGTCTGGCGCGACGACTGGGACGAGGCGAGCGAGCGGCTCCACGCCACCAACAACTTCCCGGAGTTCACCGGCCGGTTGTGCCCTGCGCCGTGCGAGACCGCCTGCGTGCTGGGCATCAACCAGGACCCCGTGACGATCAAGAACGTCGAGGTGTCGATCATCGACCGGGCCTGGGAGTCCCGTGCGGTGCGCCCCCAGCCGCCGGAGTGGCTCTCGGGCCGCACCGTCGCGGTCATCGGATCCGGCCCCGCCGGTCTCGCCGCGGCGCAGCAGCTCACCCGGGCCGGCCACACCGTGGCGGTCTACGAGCGTGCCGACAAGGTCGGTGGCCTGCTGCGCTACGGCATCCCCGAGTTCAAGATGGAGAAGAAGCACCTCGACCGGCGCCTCGACCAGATGCGGCGCGAGGGGACGATCTTCCGCACCGGTGTCGACGTCGGTTCCGACGCACTGACCGCCGAGCGGTTGCGTGACCGCTACGACGCGGTCGTGCTCGCGATCGGCTCGACCCTGGGTCGTGACCTGCCGATCCCGGGTCGCGAGCTCGACGGGGTCCACCAGGCCATGGAGTTCCTGCCCCAGTCCAACCGGGCCTCGCTGGGCGAGGAGGTGGCCGACCAGATCCGGGCCGACGGCAAGCACGTCGTGATCATCGGTGGCGGTGACACCGGCGCCGACTGCCTCGGCACGTCGCTGCGCCAGGGCGCCGCCTCGGTCACGCAGCTGGAGATCATGCCGGAGCCGGGCGACACGCGACCCGCCAACCAGCCGTGGCCGACCTACCCGATGCTGTTCCGGGTCTCCTCGGCCCACGAGGAGGGCGGCGACCGGGTCTACTCGGTCTCGACGCAGCGCTTCGTCGGCGACGACGAGGGTCGCGTGCGAGCCCTCGCGCTCGTCGAGGTCGACGCCACCTTCCAGCCGGTCGAGGGGACGGAGCGGGAGATCCCGGCCGATCTCGTGCTGCTGGCCATGGGCTTCACCGGTCCCCAGCAGGAGGGACTCGTCGAGCAGCTCGAGGTGGAGCTCGACGAGCGTGGCAACGTCACGCGCGACGCGTCGTACGCCAGCTCCGTGCCGGGCGTGTTCGTCGCCGGCGACGCCGGTCGCGGTCAGTCGCTGATCGTGTGGGCGATCGCCGAGGGGAGGGCGGCCGCGGCCGCGGTCGACACGTTCCTCACGGGATCGACCAACCTGCCCGCGCCGATCCCGCCGACGGAGCGACCGCTCGTTGTTTGATCGATCCAATACTCGCTAGGGTGGTGCCGTGGCCACGTCGAAGATCGTCTGCACCCTCGGTCCTGCAACCGCGTCCCAGGAGATCGTCCGGGACCTGATCGAGGCGGGCATGGGGGTGGCGCGGCTCAACATGAGCCACGCAAAGCATGAATGGGCGGCGGAAATGACCCGGCTCATCCGCGCGGAATCCGAAAAGCGCAACGCCCACACCGCCGTCCTCTTCGACCTCACCGGCCCCTCGATCCGCACCGGCGATCTTGAAAAGCCATATGATCTGCAGGAAGGGACAAGGTCGAGTTCCGCAGCGCGGATGCGAAGGCGTCCCTGCCGCTCTCGACCACGGTCAACTATCCCGGCCTGATGGGCGACGTGACCGCCGGAAACACGCTCGTCGTGGACAACGGGGCTCTCCTGATGCGGATCGACCGCGTGAACGATGACCGCATCATCTGCGATGTCCGCACGCCCGGCACGATGGGTTCCCGCCGCCATATCAACCTCCCCGGCGTGCGCCTAAATCTGCCAGCCCTGACGGAAAAGGATCACAAGGATCTCGCGCTGGCAGTGGAATGCGGCGCGGACTACATCGCCGGTTCCTTTGTCCGGGATGCGGCGCACGTGAAGCAGCTCCGCGAAGCCATGGAAGCCTGGAGGGCGAGGCGCAGATCGTCGCGAAAATCGAGGATCAGGAGGCCGTGCGCAACATCGACGCGATCATCCGGACGGCCGACGCCATCATGATTGCCCGAGGCGATCTTGGCATCGAGGTGGATTTCGAAGACCTCCGCTCCTCCAGCGCCGCATCGTGAGAACGTTGCCACGAGCGCCACCCGCGTCATCGTCGCCACGCAGCTCCTGGAATCGATGATCACCAACCCGACCCCGACCCGCGCCGAGGTCACCGACGTGATGAACGCCGTGCTCGACGGCGCCGACGCAGTCATGCTGTCGGGCGAGACCAGCGTGGGGGAGTACCCCATCGAGGCGGTGCGCACCATGAATCGGATCGTGCGCCAGGTCGAGGAGTACGACCCCCGTCGGATGGCAGCCATCGAGTGGCAGCCCCGGACCCGGGGCGGCATCATCGCCAAGGCGGCCGCGGAGGTCGCCGAGCGGGCCGGCGCGAAGTACCTCGTCGCCTTCACCCAGTCCGGCGACTCGGCGCGCCGGCTCGCCCGCTACCGCGGCACCGTGCCCGTGCTGGCGTTCACCCCTGAGGACAAGGTGCGGTGCCAGCTGGCGCTCACCTGGGGCGTGGAGACCTTCAAGACCGAGCCCGTCGAGCACACCGACGAGATGGTCCGCCAGGTGGACGAGCAGCTGCTGACGTTCGGCCGGGTGTCCGAGGGCGACCTGGTCGTCATCATCGCCGGGTCTCCTCCCGGCATCCCGGGCTCCACCAACGCGCTGCGCATCCACCGCATGGGTGACGCCATCAACGCCGCCGCCCCCGCCTACCGTCGTTCCTGAGCCTCACCGCTTGGGCCCGATCAGCGAGTCCAGGCGCGCCACGGCCCGGCGCCGGGAGACGCTGATGGTCTGGGTGTTCGACTGACGCCACGGCACCTCGGCGAGGTCCAGGGCCCAGCAGCAGAGGTCACGGATGTCGGCGGAGACGTTGGTGAACTGCCAGCGCGGGTAGTCGTAGCGCTTCGGGACCCCCGCCACTGTGCGACGTGCCCAGTTGCGCGACCCGACAACCGTCGGAGTGGAAGAGCCCCCGGAGGAAGGGGGCGGGCTGCGCTGCGACGACGGCGCGCTGCCAGTCCTCCAGGAGGATCGGACGCTCGTGCTTGCGGCCCGGTCCGTGCTGGGGGAAGAGACATGACCAGTGCTGCCAGTGGGCCTGCACGACCACCACTCCCGGCGCCGAGACGTGGAAGATCCGTGCCGTCGGCCGCGCAGCGCGGATGGACTGCTCCACGTCGTCGATGATCCCCGGAAGTCGGGCGTCGCAGGAGACGCGGAGGGCCCAGTAGCGGGCGGCGCGGGAGCCGTCGAGCGGCGCGCTGTCGCACCGGGGGCACTGCTTCGCCCCGGGTCGCGGATGGGGTGAGGACCGCCAGTCCCGGAGCGCAGCGCGACTGACGCCCGTGGCGCGACTGACCTGCGACAGGGTGAGGCCGTCAGCGAGCAGGCCCAGCGCCTCGCTGCGGGTGGAGGGGTCGTACATCGGGCCATCATTGCTGCGGCCACCGACAGGTGCCCCGGGTGAGATTCGAACTCACACTGGATGGTGTTTGAGACCACTGTCTCTGCCGTTGGACTACCGGGGCGGAAGCGACCACAGGTTAGCGGAGCACTCGCACCGGTCCGGTCACGAGGTGACGCCTGCAGACCGGCCCGAGACGGAGCCGGGGGAGGTCAGCGTCCTCGGGGCCACTCGTGCAGGGCTGGTCGTGGCTGGTCTCCGGCGCCGATGCCCGGGTGGCGGGCGAGCCTCGATAACCTGCCTGCGTGAGCACGCCCACGCCGTCCCCGGTCCGCCGCGTCGTCATCGCCGAGGACGAGGCTCTGATCCGGATGGACCTGGCCGAGATGCTGGGCGAGCAGGGCTACGAGGTCGTCGGCCAGGCCGGTGACGGCGCCCGGGCGGTCGAGCTGGCCGAGGAGCTGCGCCCCGACCTGGTCATCCTCGACGTCAAGATGCCCGTCCTCGACGGCATCGCCGCGGCCGAGCGGATCGCGGCGGCCCGGATCGCGCCGGTCGTGATCCTCACGGCCTTCTCCCAGCGCGAGCTGGTCGACCGGGCGCGCGACGCCGGCGCGATGGCCTACCTCGTCAAGCCGTTCTCGGCGTCCGACCTCGTGCCCGCCATCGAGATGGCCGTCAGCCGCTTCGCCGAGGTGGACGCCCTCGAGCGCGAGGTCGCCGACCTCACCGAGCGGCTCGAGACCCGCAAGGCGGTCGACCGTGCCAAGTCGGTGCTCCAGAGCAGCCTCGAGCTCTCCGAGGCCGACGCCTTCCGGTGGATCCAGAAGACGGCGATGGACCTGCGGCTCTCGATGCGCCAGGTCGCGGAGGGCGTCGTCGAGCACGGTCCGGGGCTGGGCAGCCGCTGAATCGGGGCCCTCCGGGGCATACCGAGCGAAGGTCACGAATCGGCAACGACCACGACCGTTACCCGGATGTGCTCCCGAAGTGGACCTCCGGACGATACTTTCGGCGCCAGCACCCCATTCCGGGCGTAGGCCCGGAGTATGTCTAGTGAGCCGGAGGCCTCATGATCCGCACTACCCGTGCCGCCCGCGTCGGGGCAGCACTTGCTGCAGCCACCCTCGTGCTGACCGCCTGTGGCGGCGGCGAGGACGACCCCTCGGCGACGCCGACCGACGACGAAACCTCGTCCGACGTGCCCGCTGGGGACGGCGTCCTCACCATCGGCAACCTGCTCCCGCAGACCGGTGACCTCGCGTTCCTCGGTCCCCCGGAGTTCGCGGGCGTCAAGCTCGCCGTCGAGGAGATGAACGCTGCTGGCGGTGTCCTCGGTGAGGACGTCGTCAACATCGACGGCGACTCCGGTGACGGCACGCCCGACATCGCGGGCTCCGAGGTCGACAAGCTGTTCAACCAGGACGTCGACGCCATCATCGGCGCCGCTGCGTCCGGCGTCTCGGTGTCGGTCATCGACAAGATCACCGGCGCCGGCGTCGTCCACTTCTCCCCGGCCAACACGGCCGCGGGCTTCGACACCTACGACGACAACGGCCTCTACTTCCGCACCGCTCCGTCCGACGCCCTCCAGGGCGCCGTGCTGGGCAACCTCGCGGTCGAGGACGGCTTCTCCAACGTCGCCGTCATGGCGCGCCAGGACTTCTACGGTGAGGGTCTGGCCGAGCAGGTCCAGACGACGCTGCAGGAGAAGGGCGCCAACGTCGCCGAGTTCGTGCTCTACTCGGCCGACGCGCAGAACTACACCGCGGAGGTCAACAAGATCGCGGCGGCCAAGCCCGACGCGCTCGTCCTCGTCGCCTTCGAGGAGACCACCAAGATCATCCCGCAGCTGATCGCCAAGGGGATCGGCCCGCAGGACATCCAGATCTACTTCGTCGACGGCAACCTGGCCGACTACTCGGACGAGAAGTTCGACCTGACCGGCGTCAAGGGCACCCTCCCGGTGTCCGGCAACCCCGACCCGGGCTTCAACGACAAGCTGCTGGAGATCGACCCCAAGCTGAAGGACTTCAGCTACGGTCCGCAGTCCTACGACGCCGCGATGATCATCGGCCTGGCCGCGATCGCTGCTGGTAGCGACAACGGTGAGGCCATCGGTTCCGAGATCGTCAACGTCACCCGTGAGGGCACCCAGTGCTCCACCTTCGAGGAGTGCGCGCAGCTCCTCGAGGACGGCGAGGACATCGACTTCGAGGGTGCCTCCGGTCCGACCGACATGAACGACACCGGTTCGCCGGCGTCGGGCACCATCGGCATCAACGAGTACACGAAGAACAAGTACGAGCAGGTCGACCAGGTCTCTGGCCTCGTCGAGTGACCTGACCCGTCCTCGGTAGCACCCAGCACCACCGACAGGAGCCCCCGGCCGCGCGGCCGGGGGCTCCTGCGCGTGGGTGGGGGTGGTCACCGCCGTCGTTGCGCCCCACGACACCGAAACGCCCCCGGCCACAGGCCGGGGGCGTTCGGCGTACGTAGGGAACAGACCCCCGGCACTGGTCAGGGGAAACTGTCACTTGTCAGGGGTTGCAACACCTGACAAGTGCAGGAATCCCCGGTCATCCGGGGATTCCTGCACCTCTCGGGTCGACGAGAGGTCAGTTCTTGCCGAGCGTCCCGAGGTAGAGCTCGATGACCTTGGGGTCCTTGATGAGCTCGCGCCCGGTGCCGGTGTAGGCGCTGGTGCCCTGGTCCATGACGTAGCCGCGGTCGGAGATCTGCAGGCAGCGGCTGGCGTTCTGCTCGACCATGATCACCGAGACGCCGGCGCGGTTGATGCGCCGGGTCTGCACGAAGACCTCGTCCTGGAGCACGGGGGACAGGCCCGCCGACGGCTCGTCGAGGAGCAGCACCGACGGCTCCATCATCAGCGCGCGCCCCATGGCGACCATCTGGCGCTCGCCACCCGAGAGCGAGCCGGCCCGCTGGCTGCGTCGGTCGAGGAGCGCCGGGAACAGCTCGCCCACGAACTCGAAGCGCTTCCGGAACGACGCCGGGCGCTGGTAGACGCCCATCTCCAGGTTCTCCTGGATGGTGAGCGACGGGAAGACGTTGTTGGTCTGGGGGACGAAACCGATCCCCTTGGTGACCAGGCTGTCGGCGCGCTCGTTGGTGATGTCCTCACCCTTGAGCCGGACCGTGCCCGACCCCACCTTCACGAGACCGAAGAGCGACTTCAGCAGCGTCGACTTGCCGGCCCCGTTCGGCCCGATGATGCCGACCAGCTCGCCCTCCTGGCAGTAGAGGTCGGCGCCGTTGAGGATGTTGACCCCGGGCAGGTAGCCCGCGATCAGGTTGTCCGCACGCAGCACCGCGCCTTCTGCGGCCTTCTCGTGCGCGCTGCGGTCGACGGTGGGGGTGTTGGTCTCACTCACGGGTGCCCTCCTGGGACGGTCCGTCGTGCTCGGCGTCGATCTCGGCCTGTGCCTCGGCGAGGATCTGGTCCTCCATGTCCTCGCTGAGGTCCTGGTCGTGGTGCGACCCGAGGTAGGCGTCGATCACTCGCTGGTCGCTCATGACCGAGTCGGGCGGTCCTTCGGCGACGACCTGACCCTGAGCCATGACGATGACCCAGTCGGAGATGTCGCGGACCATGTCCATGTCGTGCTCGACGAAGAGCACGCTGCGGCCCTCGTCGCGCAGCGACTTCACGTGGCCCAGCAGCGACTGCTTCAGCGCGGGGTTGACCCCGGCCATCGGCTCGTCGAGCATCACCAGCTCGGGGTCGGCCATCAGGGCCCGCGCCATCTCGAGCAGCTTGCGCTGGCCGCCGGAGAGCGACCCGGCGAAGTCCTCGCGCTTCTTGATGAGCAGGAACCGCTCGAGCAGGTCGTCCGCACGCTTGGTGTTGGCGTCCTCCTCGCGTCGCCACAGGCCGGCGAACATCGCCGAGAAGAGTCCTTCGCCGCGCTGTCCGGTCGCGCCGACCCGCATGTTCTCGATCACCGTCAGCTTCGAGAGCACCTTGGTGAGCTGGAACGTGCGGACCATGCCCATCCGGGAGACCTTGTAGGCCGGCACCTTGTTCAGCGAGGTGCCGTTGAACGACCAGGTCCCCTCGTTGGGCCGGTCGAACCCGGTCAGCAGGTTGAAGAACGTCGTCTTGCCCGCGCCGTTGGGGCCGATCAGGGCGGTGATGACGCCGCGCTGGATCTCGACGTGCGCGACGTCGACGGCGGTGAGTCCGCCGAACTGCCTCCGGATGCCGTCGGCGACCACGATCGGGTCGGGCTTGGGTGCTCCCGGCTCGTGGGGCACGTCCTCGAGGGCGGCCCGGGCCGCCGAGACGTCGACACCGGTCGCGTTCTCGACCGGCGCACCGTCCTCCGGTGTGGTGGTCACGTCAGCGGGCATCGAGGGCCAGCTCCCTTCGGTCTCCGAAGATCCCTTGTGGTCGGTAGATCATCAACAGCATCAGTCCGAGGCCGGTGATGATGAAGCGCATCAGGCTTGCCTGCTGGGAGTCCATGATCCAGGTCGGGATCAGCTCGTTGCGGGTCGCCTGGCTGAAGAACGACCCGAGGAAGTTGATCAGGAACCAGAAGATGATCGCGCCGGCGACGGGACCCAGCACCCGGGCCGCGCCGCCGATCAGCAGTGCGGTGTAGGCGAAGAAGGTGACGTCGGTCGCGAAGAACGACGGACCCACCGCGGCCGACCGCAGCGACGTCATCACACCGGCGAGACCACCGATCACGCCGCCGATCACCAGGGCCTGCATCTTGAACGAGTAGACGTTCTTGCCGAGCGAGCGCACGGCGTCCTCGTCCTCGCGGATCGACTTGAGCACCCGGCCCCACGGGCTGCGCATGAGCAGCCAGATCATGAGGCAGCTGGCCGCCACGAGCGACCACCCGACGGTCATCACCCAGGCGTCGTAGGCGCTCCACTCGACGATGCCGAGGTCGACGCGCTCGGAGTAGGGGTTGGCGGCACGGAAGCCGCCGATGAAGTCGGTGATGCCGTCCTGGCCGCCGAAGGTGCCGGAGAACGACGCGGCGCCGATGGTCTGCCGGATGATCTCGGCAGCCGCGATCGTCACGATCGCGAGGTAGTCGGCCCGCAGCCGCAGCGTCGGGATGCCCAGGAGCAGGGCGAGCACGACGCACAGGAGGATGCCGACCACGAGTCCGACCCACAGCGACGAGCTGAAGATCGTGACCGCACCGCCGACGGAGTAGCCGGCGACCAGCATGAAGCCGGCCTGGCCGAAGTTGAGCAGTCCGGTGTAGCCGAAGTGCACGTTGAGGCCGATCGCCGCCAGGCAGTAGATGATCGCCGTCGGGCCGAGCGCCTGCTCGAGGGAGAACCCCAGAATGTTGCCGATGTCCATGTCGCGTCCTTCCCTCAGCCGACCCGTTGGGCTCGACCGAGCAGGCCCTGGGGTCGGATGAGCAGCACCACGATCAGCAGCAGCAGTGCGCCCACGAACTTGAATTCGGCCGGCACGAAGAGCGTCGTGAGCTCGGTGAACAGGCCGATGATGAAGGCGCCGACGATGGCGCCCCAGATGGTGCCGAGTCCGCCGAGCACGACGGCGGCGAAGACCAGGAGCAGCAGCTTGAAGCCGATCTGGTAGTCGAAGCCCTGGGTCAGGCCGAGCAGCGCGCCGGCCAGGCCCGCGAGGGCGGCACCACCGATCCAGACCACGGAGATCACGCGCTCGACGTTGATGCCGGTGGCGGAGGACAGCGCCGGGTTGTCGGCCACGGCGCGGGTCGCCTTGCCGAGCCGGGTGTACTGCAGCAGGGCCGTGGTGGCGAGCAGGACGGCCATGGCGATCAGGAAGACCGCGACCTCCTTCGGCGTGACCAGCAGCGGCCCGATCTCCCACGGGGTCACCGCGGAGTACTGCGAGTAGTTCTGGCTCTGGGCGCCGGCGAAGTACTGGTAGAGGTTGCGCAGGAACAGCGAGAGACCGATGCTCACGATCATCATCGCGATGACTCCGGTGCCGCGCTTGCGTAGCGGCCCCCAGAGCGCGGCATCGTTGAGCCAGCCGAACGCCGCCGAGACGATGAAGGCGCCGATGACGGCCACGATCACGGTGATGTTGGCCCCGCCGATCGCGATCTGCCCGGGCAACCGGTCGATGGCGAACGCGACGATCGCGCCGAACGTGATCAGCTCGCCGTGGGAGAAGTTGGTGAGCCCGGTGGTGCCGAAGATCATCGACAGCCCGAGGGCGGCCATCGCCAGGAGCGCTGAGAACACCAGGCCGCCGACCGTGAGCTGGAGGGCCTGGGTCAGCTTCCCCGAGGAGCCGGCGAGGGGGTCGCCGATCGGGAAGATGACGCTCTGGTCGCCGGTGGTGGTGAACCGGATCGACACCTCGACCTTGTCGGGGTCCCGCAGCCCGGCGCCCTCAGGCAACGTGCTCTCGTCGATCTTGACGATGAAGGTCTTGCCCAGGATCTGCAGCGGGTCGCCCTCGAGCGTCACGTCGAAGATGCCGTTCGCGTCGGAGGTGTCCTCGCCGATGACGGCGCCCGACTCGTCCTCGACGGTGACCGCCACACCCTCGACCGGGCTGGGCGGCTCGTCGCGCTCGTCGCGGAGGCAACCCTTGATGTGGATCTCGTCGTCGGGGTGGTCTTCGTAGGTGCAGCGGCCACCGGACTCGGCGGCAGGAACCGCGGCCTGGGCCGGGATCGCGGGCGCGAGCACGGCGAGGAACGCCAGCAACGCTCCCACGACGGTCAGCCGAGATCGTGAGGTGTGCCTGAGCAAGTGCAAGGGTCCTCCGTTCCGACGCCCGGGCGGCATCGTGACCCGCCGCACAATACCCACCCACGAGTCCGTGGGTACGCCGACGCGGAGCCGTTACCCAGGCGTTACCCGAACGCGGCTGTCAACGCGACCAGGAACGGGGCGACCGCGAGGGCTGGCAAGAGGTCCGCGACCGGGATCTCGCGCACCCTGAGCAGGCGGAGGGCGACGCCGACCAGCAGCAGTCCTCCCACGGCTGTGAGGGCGGCGACGTGGGCGTCCGGCAGCACGTCGCCGAGCAGCACGCCCGCCAGCGTGAGGCTGCCCTGCACCACGACCACGGTCAGCACGCTCGCGGCCACGCCCCAGCCGAAGGACGCGGCGAAGGCGAGCGCGGCGAAGCCGTCGAGCGCCGACTTCAGGAACAGCTGGTCGGCGCCCCGGCCGAGGCCGTCGTTGAGGGAGCCCAGCACAGTGAGCGGACCCGTGCAGAAGAGCAGGGACGCCGCGACGAAGCCCTCCACGAACCGCCGCCGTTCCGCCGACCCCCGGTCGGAGGTCAGCCGGGACTGGAGCCAGCCGCCCAGGCCCTCCACGCGCTGCTCGAGCCGCAGCACCGAGCCGATGATCCCGCCGACCAGCAGCGAACCGAGCACGACCAGCATCGGTGCGCTGGAACCGATGGCCGACGTGAGCGCCGGGTCGGTGACGCTGGCGGCGGACAACGCCGCGATCAGGAGGGTGACCAGCCCGAGCCCGTCGGTGACGACGTCCCTGGTGCGCTGGATGAGCCGGTGGCCGAGGAGCACGCCGAGCCCGGCGCCGACCAGCACGGTGGCGACGTTGACGACGGTGCCGATTCCGGGGAACAGGGGGTCTCCTCTGACAGGTCGGGAGGCCCGAGCGTAGTCTCGGCCCGAGTACCGGGCCGTCGGGGGCTGGAGTGGTCCGGCCGACACCCGAGGAGCAAGGGATGCGTCCCCAGCTGTTGATGCGCCCGGCGAAGGACTCCGACGTCGCCGCCCTGGCCCTGATCTGGGCC
Source organism: uncultured Actinomycetota bacterium (assembly GCA_963754025.1). Taxonomy (GTDB): domain Bacteria; phylum Actinomycetota; class Actinomycetes; order Propionibacteriales; family Nocardioidaceae; genus Nocardioides. Next base: position 511,944 of record CAVWEC010000001.1, read on the forward strand.
GATGCGCTGCGTCGGGCCGACCGCGACCACCAGGTCGAGGACGTGCGCCGGATCGTCGACCGGGTCTCCGCCCTCCACGAGGAGCGCATCGTCGTCGCCGAGCTCGACGGCGCGGTCGTCGGTGCCGTCCACCTGAAGGTCACCACGTTCAGCCCCCTCAACCTCGAGCCCGTGGTGCAGGCGATCTCGCCCCACGTGCTCCCCGAGCACCGGCGCCACGGCATCGGTTCCGCCCTCATGGACGCGGCCGTGGCGTTCGCCGAGGAGATCGGCGTCGGTCACGTCGGCACCGCCGTCAGCGCCGGCTCCCGTGACTCGCAGCGCTTCATGGCGCGGTTGGCCCTCGGCCCCGCCGCCACCCTCCGCGTCGCGCCCACGAGTGCCGTCCGCGGCCGGCTCCAGGCGCTGCGCCCGGCTCCGCGACCGACCCGACGGTCGAGCCCGGGGGGCTCCCCGGCACGGCACCTGCCGCGCCTGCTCGCGGCTCGTCGGTCGATGCGCCGCGACGACGTCGCCGAGGCCTGAGCCGGGCTCGCGCGACCCTCTGACCCGGGTCGGTCCCGTCACCGCCGACGACTAGAGTCGCGGGCGTGCCAGAGACTCCGCGCCTGCTCCTGCTCGACGGCCACTCGCTGGCCTACCGCGCCTTCTTCGCGCTGCCGGTCGAGAACTTCTCGACCGTCGAGGGCCAGCACACCAACGCCGTCTACGGCTTCACGTCCATGTTGGTCAACGTGCTGCGCGACGAGCAGCCCACCCACGTCGGGGTCGCCTTCGACAAGTCGCGTCAGACCTTCCGGCTCGAGGAGTACGCCGACTACAAGGCCGGCCGCAACAAGACCCCCTCGGAGTTCTCCTCCCAGCTGCCGCTGATCCAGCAGGTGCTCGACGTCCTCAGGATCCCCCACCTCCAGAAGGAGGGGTTCGAGGCCGACGACATCATCGCCACCCTGGCCACGCGCGCGGGTGCCGAGGGTCTCGAGGTGCTGATCCTCACCGGCGACCGGGACTCCCTGCAGCTGGTGACCGACACCTGCACCGTGCTCTACCCGATGCGGGGTGTTTCCGAGCTCGCACGCATGACCCCCGAGGCCGTCGAGGCGAAGTACGGCGTGACACCGGCTCGCTACCCCGAGCTCGCGGCGCTGGTGGGGGAGACCTCCGACAACCTGCCCGGGGTGCCGGGCGTGGGACAGGGCTACGCCGCCAAGTGGCTCACCACCTACGACGGCCTCGACAACGTCATCGCCCGGGCCGACGAGATCACCGGCAAGAAGGGCGAGTCGCTGCGCGAGCACCTCGCTGACGTGATGCGCAACCGCCGGCTCAACGCCCTCGTGCGCGACCTCGAGCTCGAGCTGGCGCCGACCGACCTCGCACTCACGACCTGGGACCGCACGGCGGGTCTCCAGCTCCTCGACGAGCTCGAGTTCCGCGGGGACCTGCGCACCCGGCTGCTCGAGGTCGCCGACAGCGAGTCGGCCGCACCGATCGACGAGACCGGGTTCGACCTGGCCGGGGAGCGGCTGGGGCCCGGTGCGGTGCCCGCGTGGTTGGCGACCCACGCGTCCGGCGAGGCCCGCACCGGCGTCGCCGTCCAGGGCTCGTGGCGTGCCGGCACGGGCGAGGTGTGGTCGGTGGCGCTGGCGGCTGCCGACGGCACGGCGGCGTGGCTCGACGCCAGCGAGGTCACTCCCGAGGACGACGCCGCCCTGCTGGACTGGCTCGGTGACGCGCAGCGGCCCAAGGTGCTCCACGACGCCAAGGGCCCGATCCTCGCGCTCGCGGCGCGCGGGTGGACGCTGCGAGGACTGGTCTGCGACACGGCGCTGGCGGCCTACCTCGTGCGCCCCGACCAGCGCTCCTACGACCTGGCAGACCTGACCCTGCGCTACCTCAAGCGCGAGCTGCGCTCCGGCGCCGCCGACACCGGTCAGGCGGAGCTGCTCTTCGACGACGACGAGTCGGGCAGCGGCGCCGAGCAGGCGGCCATGCTCCAGGCCCGAGCGGTGCTCGACCTCGCCGAGGCGCTCGACGACGCGATCGAGGAGCACGGTGGCGCGCGGCTGCTCGCCGAGATGGAGCTGCCCCTGGTCGACCTGCTGGCCCACATGGAGCAGATCGGCGTGGCCGTCGACCTCGACCACCTCGAGTCGCTGGAGTCCCACTTCGCCGGGGAGGTCAAGCGCGCCGCCGAGGACGCCTTCGCCGTCATCGGCAAGGAGATCAACCTCGGTTCGCCCAAGCAGTTGCAGGTGGTGCTCTTCGACGAGCTCCAGATGCCGAAGACCAAGCGCACCAAGACCGGCTGGACCACCGACGCCGACGCCCTCCAGTCCCTCTACGAGAAGACCGAGCACCCCTTCCTCACCGCGCTCCTGCGCCACCGGGACGTGTCGCGGTTGCGGCAGACCATCGAGGGCCTGCTCAAGACGGTCGCCCCCGACGGGCGCATCCACACGACCTTCAACCAGACGATCGCCGCCACCGGGCGCCTCTCCAGCACCGACCCCAACCTCCAGAACATCCCGATCCGCACGGAGGAGGGTCGCCGGATCCGCGAGGGCTTCGTCGTCGGCGAGGGCTTCGAGTCGCTGATGACGGCCGACTACAGCCAGATCGAGATGCGCATCATGGCCCACCTCTCCGAGGACGCCCTGCTGATCGAGGCCTTCCGCTCCGGCCGTGACTTCCACGCGGTGACCGCCGCGCGCGTCTTCGACGTGGAGCCCTCCGACGTCAACACCGAGATGCGGGCCAAGATCAAGGCGATGAACTACGGGCTGGCCTACGGCCTGTCCGCCTTCGGCCTCGGCCAGCAGCTGCGGATCGACCCCTCGGAGGCGCGCGGTCTCATGGAGGAGTACTTCGAGACCTTCGGTGGCGTGCGCGACTACCTCGGCGGAGTCGTCGACGAGGCCCGTCGGTCCGGCTTCACCGAGACCATCTGGGGTCGCCGCCGCTACCTGCCCGACCTCACCAGCGACAACCGGCAGCGCCGCGAGATGGCGGAGCGGATGGCGCTCAACGCCCCCATCCAGGGCTCTGCCGCCGACCTGATCAAGGTCGCGATGCTCCACGTCCAGCGCGCGATCGAGGCCGAGGGGCTCGCCTCGCGGATGCTGCTCCAGGTCCACGACGAGCTGGTGCTCGAGGTGGCCGCAGGGGAGCGGGAGCGGCTCGACGCCCTCGTGCGTGAGCAGATGGGAGCGGCCGCCGAGCTCACCGTGCCCCTGGACGTCTCGGTCGGCACCGGTCGCAGCTGGCACGAGGCGGCGCACTGACCGGCTGACGCGTCAGCCGGCCCCCCGGCGTCGGGCGGCCGCCACCAGCAGCACGACCAGCAGCACCGCGTCGACCGACACGACACGGACGACCAGGCCCGCAGCCGTCTGGGCGGTCGAACCGACCGCGAGCATGGCCACGAGGGCCAGCCAGATCCAGGCGCTGCTGGCACGACCGTCACTGGCGAGCACCGAGTAGACGAGCAGCTGGAGCACCGCGAGCACCGTGCCGAGGAGCGCGAAGGACCACAGCTGACCCGCCACCTCGGCGAACGCGTCACCCCCGACGAAGACCAGGGCGAGCCCGGGCAGCAGCGCGGCTGCCAGCACGCCGACGGCGCCCAGCACGGAGATGGCGGCGATCCCGGCGGCGAGGGGTCGACCGCGCCGCCGGGCCGCCATGTCCGGGAACAGCAGCACCACGACGAACTGCGGCAGGAAGAGCAGCGCCTTGGTGAGGATCAGGCCTGCGGCGTACAGACCGCTGGCATGGTCGTCGAGCACGTTGCGGGCCACGACGACGTCGAGGTTGGAGAGGGCGAAGAACGCCAGCAGTGCTTGCGAGTTGAGCGCCGACTCCCGCACCACGGCGCGCCCGGCGTGGTGGTCGGCCTCGGGGCCGGTGGCCCGGTCACCACGCAGTGCCCACCAGCCCACGACCACGGGGGCCACGGTGGTCAGCGCCACCGCGGCCACGGCGGCGATCTCGCTGGGGCGCCAGGCGAGCAGCCCGGTGCCGACCACCAGCCGGGGCACGCCCGTGGCGACGTAGAGGAGGGCCAGCGGGGCCCACCGCCGCTCGCCCTGGAGCACGCCGGCCTGTCCACCCATCACCGTGAGGAACACCGCCGAGAGGGCGACGAGCCAGGCGATGCGCACGTCGTCGAGCCGCAGGAGGCGGTCGACCACCGGGGAGAGGAGGAGCAACGCGCCACCGATGCCGAGGCCGGCGAGCCAGCTGGTCCGCAGCACGGTGCGCTCGATCTGCGCCACGTGCTCCTCATCCGACGCGATGCGACGGGCGGCGGTCGCCTGGAGGGCGAGCGCCGCCACGCTGATCACGATCAGCAGGTTCATGACCGCGGCGAAACCGCCGTAGGCACCGGGACCCAGCAGGCGCGCGGCCAGCATCGTGAAGCCGTAGGTCGCGACGTTCATGACGCCGACGGCGACCGCGATCTGGGCACCTCCCCGCAGGGCGGTGCCCGGTTCCGAGGGGGTCTGCTCCGACGCGCTGGCCACCGGCCGAGCCTAGGCGGTGGGGCCGAGCCGCGGCGCCTCGGACACACCCCGCGGGAGGGGGCGTCGCGAAGGCTTGCACTTAAGTTACTGGCGTGTAAACTCCGGCGACCCCGCAGCGCGTGCGTGGTCCACGGTTGGGAGGCCGTGCACTTGGAGGGATACGCCTGAATCGTCATGCCTAGAACGTTGATCTCAGGGCTGCTGCTCGCCGCAGCAGCCCTTCTCACTGTCCTGCTGGGGGAGTGGCTCGACCTCGAGCTCGAAGCCACAGCACTGCTCGGCATCGCAGCCGGAGCGGTCGTCGCCCTCGTGCCCGACACCACGGCCGGTCGCCGGCTCGCAGGCTTCGCCCTCGGCGTCGTGGTGACGCTGGTGGGCTACCTCGCCCGCGCCGCGCTGCTGCCCGACTCCGTGGGCGGCCGTGCCGTGTTCACCGCCCTGGTGGTGCTGGTGTGCGTGCTCGCCGCGGCCGCGACCCTGGGGCGGCTCGCCCTGTGGTCGGTGCTGCTCGGCGCCGCCACGTTCGCCGGTGCCTTCGAGGCGGCGTACGACGCCGCGCCGCCGCGCGTCCTGCAGAACGCGACCGACACGCTCACGGCCCTGGTCGTCTGCGTCGCGGTCGGCGTCTGCGTCGGACTGGTCGCTGCGCCGGGTGCCCGCCGCGGCGACGTCCACCGCGACCAGCAGCTGAACGACCCCGCCGGCGCCGACGGCTCCGGCGACGACCACGTCCTGGAGGGCGCCAAGTGAGCACGCGACTGAACAAGCGACGGGTCCTCGGGGCCAGCCTGACCGTGATGGCGCTGGGTGCCGTGGTGATGGCGCCGGGCGCCGTGGCCGCCGACGCGACCGGCGCGGTCGACGTCGTCAACACCGAGACCGTGCAGGTCTACGTGAGCCCGACGGGCGAGATCGAGCGCCAGGCCGTCTACGAGCAGCTCTCCTTCACCGGTCAGGGCTCGGTCGACGTCGACAACCCGGTCGAGCCCGAGGGGTTGCGCAACCTCGACGGCTTCGGTGGCGTGTCGTCCGACGACGGCGTGCAGAGCGTCTCGCTCGAGGTCGACGGCTACGAGCGGCTCCGTTCGGTCAGCGACTACAGCGGCGATCTCCCGCTGGAGTTCGACCTCACCTACCTGCTGGACGGCGAGGAGCTGGAGCCCGGCGACCTGGTGGGCAGGAGCGGCTCCCTCGAGGTCGTCTACACGGTGCGCAACATCTCGGCGCAGCCGCAGGAGGTCTCCTTCCCCGACGGCCAGGGTGGCACCATCACCGAGACCGTCGACGTCCCGATCCCGATCGTCGGGTCGATGACCACCACGGTGCCGCCCAACTTCACCGACGTGACCTCCGAGCAGGCCAACGTGGCCGGCGACGGGCAGGGCGGCACCAAGCTGTCCTTCACGATGACGCTGTTCCCGCCGCTGGGCTCCGACGAGATGCAGTTCAGTTACCGGGCCCAGGTCGACGACGCGGTGGTCCCCGCCACGTCTGTGACGGCCCTGCCCGTCAACCCGCTCGAGGTGCCGACCTTCAAGACCGCCGGCGACAGCTACCAGAGCGGCTCCGACACGGGCATCCAGCTCGCCGAGGGTGCCGTCGAGATCGACACCAACCTGCTGAAGCTGCGCGACGGTGCGGCCGACCTGCTCGGCGGCCTGATCCAGCTCAGCGACGGCAGCGACGAGCTCGCCGCCGGCCTCGCCGGCGAGGCGGCCCCCGGTGCGCGCCAGCTCGCCGACGGTGCCGGCGACCTCCGCGCCGGGCTCGGCCAGATCGACGCCGGTGCGGGCGACCTCTCCGACGGTGCCGGCCGGCTCGCCAGTGGAACCGGTGACGCGCTCACCGGCAGCAAGGACCTGGAGGCCGGTCTGAAGCGCCTCCGCAGCGGTCTCGCACAGCTCTCCGACGTGGAGGGCCTGCCCAAGGCGCTCGACGGGGCCCAGCAGCTCAAGGCGGGTGTCGACGAGATCGTGACGAAGGTCGGCAGCGCCGACCAGGTCGGCACCCTGCTCTGGGGCATCAACCAGCTGGCGACCAAGCTCCCGACGGCGCGCGACGGTGCGGGCCTGATCAAGGGGGGCCTGCAGCAGCTCCGGGGCGACGGGTCCTTGGCGACGCCCGGGCTGGTCGCCGCCAAGGGCGGTGTCGACCAGGTGAAGGGTGGCCTCGACTCCGCCCTCGCGCCCGCCAACGGCGCCGGCACCCCCGGCGGCGACCTCGCGGAGCTCGTGCTCGGTCTCCGGGCCGTCAAGACCAACTTCTGCGACACCCACGCGGCCGCGGCGCAGTGCAACGGCACGCTGGACCAGCTGATCGCCGGGGTGGGCACCAGCCAGGGCAACCTGACGGCCGCCTCCGAGGGTCTGGCGCAGGTGTCCGGCGGTCTCGCCAACGCGCTCGGTGCGCTGGACACCCGGCTGATCCCGGGCGCCACCGACCTGCAGACCGGCCTCGTCGAGGCGGCCACGGGTGCCGCGACGCTCGACGACAACGGACCGGCCCTCAGGATCGGGCTGCGCAAGGTCCAGGTGGGACTCGCCGACCTGGTCGACGGGCTCACCGGCGCGGTCAGCGGTGCTGACCAGCTGGCCGCTGGCGCCGGCGACGCCTATGCGGGCTCGGGTCAGCTCAGCGACGGCCTCGGCAAGATCGACGACGGCGCCGGCGCGCTCGCCGACGGCGCCGGCCGCCTGGCCGGAGGCACCGGCGACGCGCGCGACGGCTCGCAGCTGCTGGCCGACGGTGCCGGTGACCTGGCCGACGGTCTCGGTGACGCGGCCGACGGCTCGCAGCGCCTGGCCGACGGCCTCGGCGAGGCCGAGGAGGGTGCTCCGCAGATCGTGGACGGCGCCGGACGGCTCTCCGAGGAGGGCATGTCCCAGCTGATCGAGGCCGGTCAGGACACGGCGCAGGACTACGGCAAGCTCTACGCCACCATCAAGGCCGGTGCCGATCGTGCCGACGCCGAGAAGATGGCCTACGGCGCACCCGAGGGTGCTCAGGGCCTGACTGCCTACAGCTTCGAGCTGCTGGGCGACGACGGCCAGGGGTCGCGCAACACCAAGCGTGGCGTCGCCGCGCTGGCGCTGCTCGGCGCGGGTGCGGGCGGGCTGCTGCTCCGCCGCCGCCTGCTCTGACCGCACGCCTCCACCCACGGCGCCGCACCCCCTCGGGGGCGCGGCGCCGTGGCGCATCCCCAGGTCGAGATGCGCCCGCGAGGGGCAGCTCAACCGGCCAGGTCGGCGGCGAAGATGGCGGTGCCGGGGGTGAGCAGGCCACGGGTGCGTGACCACCCGCCCCAGACACGGTCGTGGTCGGCCGGCCACTCCGGCTCGACGAGGTCGACGAGCGAGAAGTGGTGCCGCGCGAGCACCCGCACCCAGTCGCCGAGCGTGCGGTGGTGCTCGACGTAGGCCACCTGCCCGGTCTCGTCGTCGACCTCCACGTAGGGCGTGCGGTCCCAGTAGGACTGGCTGGCCAGCAGGCCGCCCTCCTCGGGGTCGTCGGGGAACATCCACCGCGTGGGGTGGGTGATCGAGAAGGCGAACCGGCCGCCCAGGCGCAGCACCCGTGCGCTCTCGGCCACCGCGTCGTCGAGGTCGGCCACGAACTGGAGGGCGCCGAAGGAGCAGAAGACGACGTCGAAGCGGTCGTCGCGGAAGGGGAGTGCCGTGGCCGTTCCCTGCACCGACGGCACCGCGACCCCGGTCGCCTCGTCGATCCGACGGGAGTGCTGCAGCTGCCGGTGGCTGAGGTCGAGCCCGACCGGGCGACCACCCTGGGAGGCCACCCAGCGCGAGCACTGGCCCGCGCCCGAACCCAGCTCGAGCACGTCCCGGTCGGCGACGGGACCGAGCACGCCCGCCACCTCCTCGGTGAGACCCTCGGGCCCCCACACGAAGCCGGTGTCGCCGAGGAACGGACCGTGCGTGGCCTGGTACTCGTCGGCGTACCGGTCCCAGTCGGGGCCGTTGGCACGCCGCGACTCCGACTCGTCGACCGGCCGACGCTCCACGCTCACCGAGGGCTGGGGCCACACCTCCTGCACATCCCGCAGACTACGGCCATGGACCTGAGCTCGTTGACGCCGCTCACGGGTGGGCACTCCGGGCAGACCTTCCTCGGGGAGGTCGCGGGGGAGCGGTGCGTGGTCCGGATCTACGCCGACCCGGGTGATCGCGGTGACGCGGCCGCGGAGATCGACGCCGCCCTGCTGCGCCTGGTGCGCGGTCTCGTGCCGGTCCCCGAGGTCCTGGAGGTACGCCGCCCCGACCCGGCCGTCGGCGCCCCCGGACTGCTGGTGACGTCTTTCGTGGCCGGCTTGCGCGGAGACCTGCTGCTTCCCGACCTCGACGACGAGGGGCTCGCCCGCTTGGGCCACTCGATGGGGACCGTGGCCGCGACCTTGGCAGGCATGCCGCAGCTGCGACCGGGACCGTTCCTCGGGGCCGACCTCACGGTGGGCGCCTGGGCCGACCAGCAGGACCGCGAGGTTCCCCCGCGCTGCTCGGTGGTCCATGGGGCCCTCGGGCCCGGGCACGTCCTGGTGGACCCGGTCACGCAGGACGTCCGCGCGGTCACCGGGTGGGGTGGCGCCCATGCCGGCGACCCGCTCAGCGACCTGGCGGGGCTGCTCGCCCCCGGGCTGCCTGATGTCCTGCGCGAGGCGGTGCTGGCCGCCTACACCGGGCGGCACGGCGGCTCGCCGGCGGAGCTGGCAGCGGCCTGCTCCCGAATGGACGGCGACACGCCCGGCGCGTAGTCTGGATCACTGCGTCATCAGGCCTGCCCTCCCAACATGGAGCGGTTCGGGCTCGCTATGCATCCATCGGTAGTGAAACGGGCCTCCTGCGCGCGCCCGACGACTTCTGACCACCAAGGATTCATTTCCCCTATGACGAGCACCATCTCCGTTCTGCCGGACTACGACGCGCCGCAGGTTGCGGTCAACGACATCGGGTCCGAAGAGGACTTCCTCGCCGCGATCGACGAGACCATCAAGTACTTCAACGACGGTGACATCGTGGATGGCACCATCGTCAAGGTCGACCGGGACGAGGTCCTGCTCGACATCGGCTACAAGACCGAGGGCGTGATCCCGAGCCGCGAGCTCTCGATCAAGCACGACGTCGACCCCAACGAGGTCGTCGAGGTCGGCGACAAGGTCGAGGCCCTGGTCCTCCAGAAGGAGGACAAGGAAGGCCGCCTGATCCTGTCCAAGAAGCGCGCCCAGTACGAGCGCGCCTGGGGCACCATCGAGCAGGTCAAGGAGGAGGACGGCGTCGTCGAGGGCACCGTCATCGAGGTCGTCAAGGGCGGCCTCATCCTCGACATCGGCCTGCGTGGCTTCCTCCCCGCCTCCCTCGTCGAGATGCGTCGCGTCCGCGACCTGCAGCCGTACGTCGGTCAGACCCTCGAGGCCAAGATCATCGAGCTCGACAAGAACCGCAACAACGTGGTCCTGTCGCGCCGTGCCTGGCTCGAGCAGACCCAGTCCGAGGTCCGTCACGGCTTCCTCACCCAGCTCCAGCGCGGCCAGATCCGCAAGGGCGTCGTCTCCTCGATCGTCAACTTCGGTGCGTTCGTCGACCTCGGTGGCGTCGACGGCCTGGTCCACGTGTCCGAGCTGTCCTGGAAGCACATCGACCACCCGTCCGAGGTGGTCACCGTCGGTGACGAGGTCACCGTCGAGGTGCTCGACGTCGACATGGACCGCGAGCGGGTCTCGCTGTCGCTCAAGGCGACGCAGGAGGACCCCTGGCAGCACTTCGCCCGCACCCACCAGATCGGCCAGATCGTGCCGGGCAAGGTCACCAAGCTGGTGCCCTTCGGCTCCTTCGTCCGCGTCGAGGAGGGCATCGAGGGCCTGGTGCACATCTCCGAGCTGGCCGAGCGCCACGTGGAGATCCCGGAGCAGGTCGTGCAGGTCAACGACGACGTCATGGTCAAGATCATCGACATCGACCTCGAGCGTCGCCGGATCTCGCTGTCCCTCAAGCAGGCCAACGAGACCAACGCCGCGGCCGACGTCGAGGACTTCGACCCGACTCTCTACGGCATGACCGCGTCGTACGACGAGCAGGGCAACTACATCTACCCGGAGGGCTTCGACTCCGAGACGGGTGAGTGGCTCGAGGGCTTCGACGACCAGCGCGCCGTGTGGGAAGAGCAGTACGCCAAGGCGCACGCTCGCTGGGAGGCCCACGTCAAGCAGCAGGCCGAGGCCGCCAAGGCGGAGGTCGAGGCCGGCGAGGCCACGTCGTACTCCTCCGGTGGCGACGCCCCGCAGACCGGTGGCGACGAGGCTTCCGACGCCGGCGGCAGCGCCAGCGCCGGCTCCGGCTCCGGCTCGCTCGCCTCGGACGAGGCGCTGCAGGCGCTCCGCGAGAAGCTCACCGGCGGCGGTGCCTGAGCCTGCCGGAGGATCACTGATCCGCAGGTAGGTCCACGTAGCAGCGACCGGCCCGGCACCCTTAGGGGTGCCGGGCCGGTCTGCGTCGTGCGTGGGGTCCGTCAGCGGTGGTGCGGCACGAAGGTGTCGTCCCGGTGGCTGGCGGGCGGGCGGTAGGCGGCGGCCCGGGTCGGGTCGTCGTCGTGGATGTCGCGCAGGGCCGCGCCGATCACCGCGAGCACGGTGACGACGGCCAGGAAGATCATCAGCTCCAACATGGCAGTAATACTGCTCTCATCGAGATCCCGCCACGAGTGGCAGAGAAGTCAGGTTGCATTGATTTTCTGCCAACCCTGCGTCACCATGGGGAGGTGCAGACAGTCGCGGTGGTGGTGCAGGACGGCGCGGAGCCCTTCGGTCTCGGCTCCCTGGTCGAGGTCTGGGGCGAGCCCTACCACCCCGACGACGACAACCCCGTCTTCGACTTCCGCGTCTGCACGCCGCGCCCCGGGCGGGTCCGCGGCCGCTCCGGCTACGACCTCCACGTCGACCACGGGCTGGAGGCGACCGAGGACGCGGACCTGGTCTGCTTCTCGCCCAAGCACGACTTCCTGGAGCACGACGATGCCGTGCTCGACGCGGCCCGGGCGGCGCACGCGCGCGGCGCCTTCGTCTACGCGCACTGCTCCGGCGCCTTCGAGCTGGCTGCCGCCGGCCTGCTCGACGGCCGCGAGTGCACGACCCACTGGCGCTACACCGACACCATGCAGCGGCTCTACCCCCAGGCGCGGGTGCGGCCCGACGTCCTCTACGTCCAGGACGGCACCCTGATCACGGGCGCGGGGTCCGCCGCCGGTATCGACGCCTCGCTCCACCTGATGCGGCAGCAGTTCGGGGCCAAGGTCGCCGCGAGCGCAGCCCGGCGCATCGTGGTGCCGCCGCACCGCGACGGCGGTCAGGCGCAGTACATCGCCCGGGCCGTGCCCGACTGCGACGCCGAGACGCTGGGCCCGCTGCTGACGTGGATCACCCAGAACCTCGCCGACGACCTCGGGGTCGAGGCCCTGGCCCGGCGCCACCACATGTCGCCGCGCACGTTCGCCCGCCGGTTCCGCGACGAGACGGGCACCACGCCCCACGCCTGGGTGACCCGGCAGCGGGTGCAGGCCGCCGAGGAGCTCCTCGAGCAGACCGATCACACGATCGACTGGGTGGCGGCCGAGGTGGGCTTCGGCAACGCCGCGGCGCTGCGCCACCACTTCACCCGCGTCCGGGGCGTCTCGCCGCAGCAGTACCGCCGCGCCTTCGCCGCCTCCTAGCGCTCCGGGTCCCGCCCCGCGAGCTCGCCGCGGCGCACCTTGCCGGTCGCGGTGTGCGGCAGCGCATCGACGAACCGCCACCGGCGCGGTCGCTTCGCGGGCGAGAGCCGCTCGCGGGCGTACGCCGCCAGCTCCTCGACCGTGGACGTGCCGACGACCGCGGCGCACACCCGCTGCCCCCACTCGTCGTCCGGCACGCCGTAGACCGCGACGTCCGTGACGCCCGGGTGCTCGCGCAGGGCGTTCTCGACCTCCACGGGGTAGACGTTGACGCCGCCGCTGATGACGAGGTCCTCGCGGCGGCCGTCGAGGTAGAGGTAGCCGTCGTCGTCGAGCCGCCCGACGTCACCGACGGTGAACGCCGGCCCCTCGGGGGTGTCGCGCCACGCGGTCGCCGTCTTCTCGGAGTCGCCGAAGTACTCGAACCGGGCGTGGGGCGGCACCACGCACCACACGGTCCCGCGCTCGTCGACGGAGATCGACCGGCCGGGACGGGCCCGGCCGACACTGCCGGGGTGCGCCGACCACTCCTCGGAGCGGCACGCGGTGAACTGTCCCTCGGTGGAGCCGTAGAACTCCCAGGTGGTCCCGGACTGGAAGGTGGCGAGGAGCCGCCGCTTGAGGTCGGGCGGGCAGGCGGCGCCGGCATGTGCCAGGAGCCGCACGCTCGACAGGTCGGGGTGTCCGTGCTCCTCCCAGTGGGTGAGCAGCCGCTGCAGGTGTGTCGGCACGACGAACATCGTCGTCGGGCGGTCCGTGACGATGAGCGCGGTCAGCCGCTCCACGTCGAACCCACCGGCGAAGACCAGCCGGCCCCCGGCGAGGAGGGTGCCCGTCGCGAAGCGCAGCGGCGCGCTGTGGTGGATCGGGCTCACGACCAGGTTGACGTCCTCGGCCGCGAACCCCCACAGCGCACGCTCCTCCTCGACCAGCGCGCTCGCTGCCTCGCGGCCCAGGGTCCCGCTGAAGACCGCCTTCGGGCGGCCCGTGGTGCCACTCGTGACGTGCATCGGGCGCCCGAGCGGGAGAGCGCGGCGCTGCGCGGGCGGGATCGAGGCATGGAGCTCCTCCAGCCCGGCGGGGGAGTCGACCACGAGGGCGGGGCCGACGTCCTCGAGCACCCGCGACCGCTCGACCGGGGTCAGCTGCGGGTCGAGGGGGACGGGGAACACGCCTGCGGCCAGCAGCCCGATCACCGTCTCGACGTACGCCGTCGAGCCGGGCTGGAGCAGGGCGACCCGGTCACCGGGATCGAGGTCCGCGGGCATGGTCACGACGGGAGGCTACGCGTCACCGAACCCAGCACCGCGACGTGTCGCTCGAGGAACGCGCGCTCGTCGAGACGGCGCCGTCGCAGCCACGTGGTCACCTCGAGCGCACTCTTGCTGGCGTTGCAGGACCCGCAGGCCGGCACCACGTTGGTGACCGTGTAGCGACCACCCCGGGCGATCGGCAGCAGGCAGTCACGTTGCAGCGGACGGTCGTCCGCGCCGCAGTAGGCGCAGCCCGCCCACGCGGTCAGCAGTCGCTGCCACTGGTCGTCGGTCAGGTCGTGGGTGGAGGTCGCCAGGCGTCGCCGCCGACGACGTGCCGCGACCGCGCGTCGGCTGCGGTTGGCGGGCATGGGCCGATGCTAGGGCTCGACGGTCGCCGCCGGCGGGCGGCATGCGGGGTGCCACCACTACACCCGTGCCCGGGGCGTCTCGCCGCAGCAGTACCGCCGTACGTTCGCCTGCTGAGCTCGCCGTCCGACTCAGGTGCGCGGGATCCGCGCCCCACCGGTCGCCAGGGGTGTGCGCGGGGGGCGTGAGCGGAGGTCGGCACTGAAGCCGCGGCGTGCCAGCAGCACCAGGCTCCCTGCCACCACGAAGCAGCCTGCGGCGAGCAGCCACGTCGGTCGGAAGCCGACCTGTCCCGCCATCGTGCCGAACAGGATCGGCCCCAGCGCGCCGCCGACGAAGGCGCCGGCCTGCACCACCCCGGACGCGCGGGCCGGGCTGTCGCGACCGAGCCGGGCGACTGCGAACAACAGCAGCCCGGGCCAGGCCCAGCCGATGGCGAAGGCGAGGAACCCGAAGCCGAGCACGGTGCCGGTGGTGCCGATCGCGACGCCGACGAGGCAGGCGGCGCCCGCGAACATCTGGGCTGCGACGACCGGCAGGTTGGCGCCCTCCCGACCATCTGCCCGCCACCCCGAGAGCACCCGCACCGCGATCGAGCCCGCGGAGCCGATCGCCATCAACAGGCCGGTCGTGGTGGCGCTGAGTCCGATCTCGAAGCCCCAGGACGCCACGAACGAGCCCAGGAAGTTGGCGGCCGCGCTGGCGCAGGTGATGCCGAGACCGCACAGCAGCAGCGGTCGCCAGGGTGGCTGGTCGAGGTCCTCGATGAGCTGGGCGGGCGCGGTCCCGGCCGGCTGCGGTCGGAGGACGGCGAGCAGGGCCACCAGGCCGCCGACCGCGGCGGTGGTCACGAAGGTGCTGCGCCACCCCAAGGCGCCACCGAGCGTGGGGACCGCCAGGCCGCCCAGCATGATGGCGAGCGGCACGGCAGACTGCTTGACGCCGAAGCCGAGACCGCGTCGGCCCGGGGGGAGCGCCCGGGCCATCGACACGTTCGCGGCCGTCTGACACCCGGCGTTGCCCACACCCAGGACGACCATGGTGCCCAGCAGGCTGGCCGGTCCCACGACCGCAGTGGCCATCAGGGTCCCGCCTGCCGCGACCAGCAGGCCGGCGGCGACCAACCCCAGTCGGCGGCCGACCCGGTCGAGCAGCACGCCGGCCCCGAAGGAGCCGACCGCGGCGGCCGCGAAGAAGGCACTGATGGCGGCCCCGAAGACGCCCAGTCCGACGGCCAGGTCCTCGCGCACCCAGACCGCCTGCGCGCCCAGCAGGAAGGGCGGCAGCGCCCCGAGGGTCGTGATCGCGGAGGCACCGCCCATCAAGCGGACGCTGACCAGCCGGTCTGGCTGCAGGCCCCCGATCCTCACCGGTTCAGGCTAGATCACCAGGCCGAGTGCGAACGGACCGATCGCCACGGTGAACAGCGTGATCAGCAGGACGCCGACCACGTTGAGCACCGCACCACCGCGGGCCATCTCGCTGATCCTGACGGCGCCGCTGCCGAAGACGATCGCGTTGGGCGGCGTACCCACGGGCAGCATGAACGCGCACGTCGCGGCGAGCGCAGCGGGGATCAGCAGCGTGGTCGGGTCGACCCCGATGCCCACGGCGACCCCGCCCAGCACGGGGATGAAGGTCGCCGCGGTGGCGGTGTTGCTCGTGACCTCGGTGAGCATCAGGACCAGTGCCACGACCGCCATCAGGATCAGCACGATGGGCAGCGCATCGAGGCCACTGACCTGGGCGCCGAACCACTCGTCGAGGCCGGTGGCAGCCACGGCACCGGCGAGGCTGAGGCCGCCGCCGAAGAGCAGCAGCACGCCCCAGGGCAGCCCGTCCTCCGCGTCCTGCCACTCCAGGGTCATCCGGAAGTCGTCGTCGCCGGGGATCAGGAACATCACCAGGCCGGCGGTGATGGCGATGACGGTGTCGTCGAAGGCAGCGAGCCACGGCTGCTGCTCACCGAGGCTGCCGATGTTGGAGAGCACGCCGGGGACGATCCAGAAGAAGGCGGCGGTTGCGAACACGGCCAGCACGACCCTCTCGCCGCGGCCGATCGGTCCGAGCTCGGCGATCTGGCCCTCGATCAGCTCGTCGCCACCGGGGATCGAGTCGAGCGTGAAGCGGAACATCAATCGCGTGATCAGGAACCAGGCGATCGCGATGAACACCACGACGATCGGGACGCCGAGCATCATCCACTGGGCGAAGCCGATGTCCTTGCCGAGCTCGGTGCTGATGTAGCCGGAGACGATGGCGTTGGGCGGGCTGCCCAGCAGTGTCCCGAGCCCGCCGATGGAGGCCGACCACGCCACGGACAGCACCAGTGCGACGCCGAACAGCCGCACCTCGGAGTCGTCGACGATGTCGCTGATCTTCTCCGACGCCGAGAGCCGCTCGGCCGCCTCGTCGCCGCTGGCGCTCGCGTGGCTGTTCTCGATCACCAGCGTCAGCACGGACAACGCGATCGGCAGCATCATGAGGGTGGTCGCTGTGTTGGACACCCACATCGACAAGAACGCGGTCGCGATCATCATCCCGAGGATGATCCGGCGGGGATGGGTGCCGACCCGGCGCAGCGTGAGCAGTGCGATCCGGCGGTGGAGGTTCCACTTCTGCATCGCGATCGCGATCAGGAAGCCGCCCAGGAACAGGAAGACGATCGGGTCGGCGTAGGGGAGGGTCGCGTCGTCGATCGTGAGAGCCGTCAAGGCGGGGAACAGCGCGATCGGCAGCAGCGAGGTCGCCGAGAGCGGGATCGCCTCCGACATCCACCACACGGCCATCAGCGTCGCGACGGCGGCGACCACACGGCCGTCCTCGGAGAGGTCGGCTCCGCCGAGCAACAGGTAGACGACCAGGGCGAGGCCGACGCCCAGGCCGCGGAAACCCCAGGTGGCCCGCCGAGTGCGACTCGGCTCGCGATCACTGGGTTCGTGGTCGTACTCCGCCTGTTCACGCACGATGCCGCTCATCCGAGTCCCTCCGAGAGTGTGGGTGCGCGGCACGCTATACGAGGGGTCAGCCGGATGACAGTAGGGTCGCCCGCATGCGCGTGGGACTGACCGGCGGGGTGGCCTCCGGCAAGAGCACGGTGTCCGCGATGCTGGCCGAGCTCGGGGCGGTCGTGATCGACGCCGACCTGCTCGCCCGGGAGGTCGTGGCAGCAGGCACGGACGGGCTGGCCGAGATCGTCGCCGCGTTCGGCCCGACGGTGCTGACCACGGACGGTGAGCTCGACCGCCCGGCCATGGGGGCGATCGTGTTCGCCGAGGAGGACCAGCGACGCAGGCTCGAGTCGATCATCCACCCGCGCGTCCGCGCCCGGGGTGCCGAGCTCGAGGCGGCCGCGCCCGTCGGTGCCGTCGTGGTGCACGACATCCCGCTGCTCACCGAGACCGGGCAGGCAGGTGCGTTCGATGCCGTGGTCGTGGTCGACGTACCGATCGAGGCGCAGGTCGAGCGGATGATGGAGCTACGCGGCCTGAGCCGCCAGGAAGCGGAGTCACGGGTGGGTGCCCAAGCCTCGCGGGAGGACCGGTTGGCGATCGCCACCCACGTGATCGACAACACCGGGACCCTGGCAGAGCTGCGGGCCCGGGTGGATGCGGTGTACGCCGACCTCCGGGGGTAGCGTCGCTGGGTGCGTCTCCGAACCCTGCCTGCGCTCATCGCGATCTGCGGCCTGACGGTCGGTTGCAGTGGCGCCGAACCCGCGCCCGTCGAGCGCACCGACCCTTCGCCGGGCCGCGATCGCGACACCTCGACCGAGACGATCGAGATCGACCCGGACGCGCCCACGTCATGGGGGCCGACCGAGGGCGAGGTCGCCGAGGCGCGCGAGGTCGTGGCCGGTTGGGGTCCCGCCCGGCTGGCCGGGCAGGTGATCGTCGGCCGATACAACGGCACCGACCCCGCCGTCCCCGCGAGGATGGTCCGCGACCTTCACCTCGCCGGTGTCTGCGTCACCTCCGGCAACGTCGCCGACGCCGCCCAGGTCACCGCGACCACCCGGGCCGTCGAGCAGGCGCACGCGGCCGGTGGCCGCGAGTGGCCGGCCGTGATCGGGGTCGACGAGGAGGGCGGCACCGTCTCCCACATGCGCGGGGTCGCGACCGAGTTCCCGGCCTTCCAGACCGCAGGCACCGCCATCGCGGGCTCGGGCAGGGCAGGCGAGAAGGCCGTCACCGCTGCCGCCCGGGCCACGGCGCTCGAGCTGCGCTCGTTCGGCTTCACCTGGGTCTTCGCACCGGTCGCCGACGTGACGATCGGTGCCGCGGACCCGACCATCGGCAGCCGCTCGCCGTCGTCCGACCCGGCCCTCGCCTCGCGGGCGGTGGCGGCAGCGGTGGCCGGCTACGACGGTGCCGGACTGGTCTCGACGACCAAGCACTTCCCGGGCCACGGCGGCGCGACAGCCGACAGCCACGAGACGCTGCCCGTGCTGGACACCCCGCTCGAGAAGCTCCGGGCCCGTGACCTCAAGCCCTTCGAGGCGGCGGTCGAGGCCGGCGCGCCGAGCATCATGATGGCCCACCTCGACGTCGGGGCGATGCAGGACGGACTGCCGTCGAGCCAGGCCCCGAAGGTGTACGACTACCTGCGCGACGACCTGGGCTTCGAGGGGGTGGCGATCACCGACTCCCTCGGCATGGGGGCGGCCCTCAGTGAGCGCTTCCCAGCCATCAAGGCGCTCAACGCGGGGGCCGACCTGCTGCTGATGCCCGTCGACCCCGCCCAGACCCACGCCCTGGTCACCCGGGGGATCCAGCGGGGCGAGGTGTCCCGCGAGCGCGTCGAGGAGGCGGCCTCCCGGGTGGTGGCGCTGCAGATGTGGCAGGCGCGCGTCGCCGCCGACGTGCCCGTGCCCGACGACGTCACCGTCCGCGCCCAGGCGGCCGCGGCCCGGCTCGCCGAGCTCGGCTACTGATCCGTTCCGCCCGCCTCCGCACGCACCACCGCCCGCGACCCCGGAGCGTGGCAGCGCTCCGGGCGCGGGCGGTGACGGAGGACCGGGCGCGTCAGGCGGCCAGGTCGGGGTCGCCGAGGCGGCGCAACCGCTGGAGCGCCTCGCGCTCGAGCTGGCGCACGCGCTCCGCGCTGATGCCGTGCTTGACGCCGATGTCGGCCAGCTTGTGCTGGCGACCGTCGACCAGGCCGTAGCGCGAGCGGATGATGTCGGCCGAGCGCGGGTCGAGCTGGCCCACCAGAGCGCTGAGTCGCTCACGCGACTCGTGGTCGAGCACGTCGAGGTCGGGACCGGGCGTCGACTCCTGGGCGATCAGGTCGCCCAGCGAGGTGTCGCCGTCCTCGTCGATGGGGGTGTCGAGGCTGACGTGCTCACGACCCCACGAGAGGAGGTCGAGCACCCGGTCGACGTCCATGCCGAGCTCGGTGGCGATCTCCTCGGGCTCGGGGTCGCGGCCGAGCTGGCGCTCCAGCGTGCGACGCGCGCCGCCGACCTGGTTGAGCTCCTCGACCACGTGGACCGGCAGCCGCACGACGCGGGCCTGCTGGGCGATGCCGCGGGTGATGGCCTGGCGCACCCACCAGGTGGCGTAGGTGGAGAACTTGTAGCCCTTCGCGTAGTCGAACTTCTCGACCGCGCGGATCAGGCCGGTATTACCCTCCTGGATCAGGTCGAGCATCGGCATCTGGGCACGCCCGTACTTGCGGGCGATCGACACCACCAGCCGCAGGTTGGCGGTGATGAAGGTGTTGATGGCCTTCTGGCCCTCCTCGGCCAGCCACTCCAGCTCCTCGCGGCTGGCGCGCATGGGGGCACCACCCTTGGCGCGGGCGACCCGGCCGGTGTCGAGCAGGTGCTGGGCCATGAGGCCGGCCTCGATCGTCTTGGCCAGCTCGACCTCGGTCGCGGCATCGAGCAGCGGGTTGCGCGCGATCTCGTCGAGGTAGAGCCCGACGCTGTCGCGGCCCTCGATCTCTCGCGCCCCCGTGGGTATGGGTCGTGCCGCCGTCGTCGTCGCCATGGTGCCGCCCCTTTCGTCGTACTGCTGACAACCAGCCCGTTGTCCGGGATGTTCCCGAGGGATTCGGAGTCCTTGCCCAGAACGACGGGTGAGAAGACCGAGAAGTTGCCTCAGCCAGCATCTCTCAGGGACTTCTCAGGCCCTCACACCCTCTCGGGTGGCAAGACCCAGGCGGTCGAGGACGAACGCGAGGCTGAAAGCCCGGTCCTTCCACCCCTGGTAGCGACCGGAAACCCCGCCGTGGCCGGCCGCCATCTCGCACTTGAGCAGGAACTGGCCGGCCGTGGCGCTCGCGCGCAGCCGGGCCACCCACTTGGCAGCCTCGACGTAGAGCACCCGCGTGTCGTGCAGCGAGACCTCGGCGAGGATCGCTGGGTAGTCCTGGGGGCTGACGTTGTCGTACGGCGCGTAGGAGGCGATGTAGTCGTAGGCCTCGGGGTCGCCCTCGGGATTGCCCCACTCGTCGTACTCGATGACCGTCAGCGGCAGTGACGCGTCGAGCATGGTGGTGAGGTTGTCGACGAAGGGGACGCCGGCCACGATCCCGGAGAAGGCGTCCGGGGCGAGGTTGGCCACCGCCCCCATCAGCAGTCCGCCCGCGCTGGCACCCTCGGCCACGAGCGCGTCGTGCCGTGCGATGCCCTGGGCGACGAGGTGGCGGGCGCAGGCGACGAAGTCGGTGAAGGTGTTGCGCTTGCTGAGCACCTTGCCCGTGTCGTACCAGC
Source organism: uncultured Actinomycetota bacterium (assembly GCA_963754025.1). GTDB lineage: Bacteria > Actinomycetota > Actinomycetes > Propionibacteriales > Nocardioidaceae > Nocardioides. The sequence continues at coordinate 532,523 of CAVWEC010000001.1, forward strand.
GCCGGCCCATCTCGCCGCCACCGCGCACGTGGGCGATCGCGAAGCCGGCTCCCCGGTCGAGCACCGAGAGTCGGGGGATCGAGAACGTCGGGTCGATCGAGGCCTCGTAGGAGCCGTAGCCGTAGAGGTGCACCGGGATCGGCCCCTCGTCCAGCGCGCCCCGGCGGCACACGAAGGACATCGGCACCCGCTCGCCGTCCTCGGCGGTGGCCCAGAACCGGTGCTCCTCGTAGTCGGCGGGGTCGTAGCCGCCGAGCACGGGAGTGCGCCGCAGGAGTCGCAGGTCGTGGGTGGCGACGTCGTAGTCGTAGACCGAGGCCGGCACCGACAGCGAGGTGAAGCCGAGGCGGACGACGGGGGAGCCGAAGTCGGGGTTGCCGGAGGACCAGACGGTGTAGACCTCCTGGTCGAAGCCGACGAGGTGGTCGTCGGCCACCCCCTGCTCGTCGAGGGTCAGGATGCGCAGCTGGGTGAGGCCCTCGCTGCGCTGGTGGACGACGAGGTGGCCGGCGAAGGCGTCGACGTCCTCGAGCCGCACCGACGGGTCGTGGGGGATCAACGGCCGCCAGTCCTCCGGAGCCGTCGGCTCGACGGGCGCGGTGCCGAGCTCGAAGTCGGGGCCGGTGGCGTTGTGCATGACCAGCAGCACGTCGCGACCACCGATCACGGCGTGCTCGACGCCGTACTCGACGTCGGTGCGGCGCTCGGCGAACACCCAGAACCCGCGCTCGGGCCGCTGGGTGTCGAGCAGCCGGACCTCGCTGGTGGTCTTGGAGCCCGAGACGACCTGGACGAACCGGTCGCTGCGGGTGCGCCCCACGCCGGTCCAGTAGCGAGGATCGGTCTCGTGGTGGACGAGCTCGTCGTCGGCCTGGGCGGTGCCGAGCACGTGGCGCCAGACCTTGTCCGGCCGCCACGACTCGTCCACCGTCGCGTAGTAGAAGGAACCGCTGTCGGGGTGCCACGTGGCGCCGCCGAGCACGCCGGTGATCTCGTCAGCGGTGTCCTGCCCGGCGCGGAGGTCCTTCACGCGGATCGTGTAGCGCTCGTCACCGGTGGTGTCGGTGGCGTAGGCGAGCAGCTGGGTGTCGGGGCTGACCGCGGAGCCGCCGATGGAGAAGAAGGCGCTGTCGCCGGCGAGGGCGTCGAGGTCGAGCAGCACCTCCTCTCCCGGGAGGGCGGGCTGGTCGGGTGCGGTGTCCTCGGCCGGTCGCGGGGGGGTCCAGTCGGTCGGGTCGGTCACCGGGACGCGGCAGGTGGCGCCGTACTCGCGGCCCTCGAAGGTCCGGCCGTAGTACCAGTAGCCGCGTGACCGGGTCGGGACCGACAGGTCGGTCTCGCGGGTGCGCGAGCGGATCTCCTCGACGATGGTCTCCCGCAGCTCGGCGAGGTGCGCGGTGGCGGCCTCGGTGTAGGCGTTCTCCGCCTCGAGGTGCGCGAGCACCGCGGGGTCGGCGGCGTCGCGCAACCAGTCGTACTCGTCGACCCGGGTGCGGCCGTGGTGGGTGGTCTCGACGGGGCGCCGTGCGGCGACGGGCGCGGTGACGGGGGACGGCGACATGCCCGCCAATCTAGAGTGCGCCGGGTGAGCGAGCCGGAGCAGGTGACCGACCCCGACCACCCGCTGGTGCGCGGGCTCGTGGAGCGCCAGGTGCGGTACCGGTGGCGCTACCGATTCGACGACTCCGACGAGGCCGAGACCGCGGCGTCGGCACTGGTGCAGAGGCTGCTCCCGAACTCGCGGCTGCTCGGCCTCGAGGCCGGTTGGGTGTGGCTGGGCGCCGACGCCGAGCACACGCCGGTCCTGGACGCGCGGGCGGTCCGTCCCGACCACGTCGGGTCGCTCCGCGACCTCGCCACCCGGCTGGCCGGCGCCCCGCTCTCCGCCAGCGTGCTGCCCGGCGAGCCGACCAGGAAGGCATTCGTCGCCGACGGCAGCTTCGAGCGCACGGCCACGACGATGCGGCTGGACCTGCGGCGACCGCTCCCGGGCGACGGGCTCGCCGACCGCGTCACCGTCACCCCGATGTCGGGGGACGAGCTGGCCGCCTACACCGCCGACGCCGTCGTGACCTACGCCCGCGAGCGTGAGGAGGCGGGGGAGTCCGCCGCTCTGGCGCTCGCCACCGCGCGAGCCTCGTTCGACGAGTTGCTGCCGGCCGGTCGTCCCGGTCCCGACCAGCACCTGCTGTCGGTTCGCGCGGACGGTGCGGTGGCGGGGCTGGTCTGGGTCTGCGAGAGGTGGCCGGCGCAGGCATGGGTCTACGACGTGGAGGTCGCCCCGGCCTTCCGTGGGAAGGGGATCGGGGCCGCCGCGATGGTGCACGGCGCCCGGCTGGCGCGCGACCTCGGGCACCGCTGGCTCGGGCTCAACGTCTTCGGTCCCAACGTGCACGCGCGGGGCCTCTACGAGCGGCTCGGGTACGTGGTCGAGGAGGAGCACTGGGCTCGTCCGGCCTGACGCTCCCTCCACAGCCGGGCGTCGGATCTGTGGAGGAGTGGGGCCCGTCTGTGGATGGGTGTGCCCGCGGCTGTGGATGCGCCTGTGGGACCCGAGGAATGTCGCAGGAAGCCTTGCGCGGGGCCGTGGCGCCGCGTAGAAACGCTCCTACCGACCAGCCGCTCGCGGCAGGTCGGGGTCGGATCGGAAGGAAGATCCGCGACGCGGGGTTCGCCCCCGCGGCGCACACGGCGAGTTCGCTCGCCGCGTCGGCCCGGTGACGGGGTCGGCGGGGTCGGAGGACCGGACCGGTTGACCGGGCGTCACGACACCGGCCACAACCGAGGGGCCCCTGATGCTCATACCATCAAGGGCCCCTCACCTCATGTGCCAGCCAACAGGGCGCCGGACGCACGGCGCAACTCCCGCTGGTCACCCGTCGGCCTCGGGAGGCCGCCACGCGGTCACGTCGGGGGAGTCTGCAGGGTAGGTGCGCACCGGACCGGGCCCGGTCTCGGCGGTCTCGAACCGCACCGTGACGACGCCGCGCCCCGACCCCCAGACCCAGCCACGTCCCATCTCCGTGTGCTCGACGTCCATGCCGGGTGACCAGGTCGAGCGCAGCGCGGGAACCTCCACCTCGGCCACCTCGGGCAGGTCCTCGCCGGGGTCCTCGTCGCCGAAGAGCTCCTCCTGGATCCAGTCGGCCAGCCCCGAGACCCCCACCCCGAGCAGGCGCACCCCGCCGGAGGTGTCGAGCTCCTCCAGCAGCGAGCGCGCCAACCGGGCGATGGTGGCGGCGTGGTCGGTGGGGGAGGGCAGCGTCGTCGAACGGTTGAGGGTGGTGAAGTCATGGAGGCGCACCTTGATCGTCACGGTCCGACCGGACAGACCGTTCTTGCGCAGCCGCTCGGCCACCTGCCCGGCCTGGCGCGCCAGCAGCCCTGCCATCAGTGAGCGGTCGGTGAGGTCGGTGTCGTAGGTGCCCTCGACCGAGACCGACTTGGTCTCGCGCTCCGGCTCGACCGGCCGGTCGTCGTCGGCGCGGGCGAGGGCGTGGAGCCCGCTGCCGTGGGCGCGCCCGAGGAGTCGCACCAGCTCGTCGAGACTCACGGTCTCGAGGTCGGCGACGGTGTGGATGCCGGCTCGTCGAAGCCGCTCGGCCGTGGCGGGACCGACGCCGGGGATCACCGTGACGTGCATCGGCCGCAGCAGTTCGCGCTCGGTGCCGGGCATGACGACCACCAGGCCGTCGGGCTTGTCGAGGTCGCTGGCCACCTTGGCGATGAACTTCGAGGTGCCGACCCCGACCGAGGCGGTGAGGCCCCCGGTCGCCTCACACACCTCCCGGCGCAGCTGCTCGGCGACCGAGCGGAGCGTCGCCTCGTCGTGGTCGGCCAGGGAGACGGGCGCGAGGTCGACGAAGGCCTCGTCGAGCGACAGCGGCTCCACCAGCGGCGACAGGTCGCGCAGCACGGCCATCACCGCCCGGCTGGTGTCGCGGTAGGCGTGGAAGCGGCCGGAGAGGAAGGCCGCGTGGGGACATCGGGCGCGGGCCTCGCGGGTGGACATGGCGGAGCGGACGCCGTAGCGGCGGGCCTCGTAGGACGCGGTGGCAACCACGCCCCGACCGCCGACCCCGCCGACGACGACCGGCTTGCCCCGCAACGAGGGCTTGTCACGCTGCTCGACCGCGGCGAAGAACGCGTCGAGGTCGAGGTGGAGCACGGAGGCCTGCGCACGCACGCCCGCAACCTACCCACGGCCACCGACAGGTCGTCGAGGCGCGTCGCTCCCGCGCCGGACACCGTCCACAACGTGGCCGTGCGCAAGGTCGTCCACCACGGTCCGGCCGGGCCGCGGATCTCGTCGCCGCCCGAGGACAGGGTCGAGCCATGACCTCGATCTCCACCGCACCCACGCTCCTGACCGCCCGCTCGCCCGAAGACCTGCTCGCCGTCACCCGGGTCGTGCTCGGGTTCGAGCCCGACGAGTCAGTGGTGATGCTGACCTTCGGGGGCCCCACCCCGTTCCACGCCCGTGTCGACCTGCCTCCGCCCGGCTGCGACCCGCAGGAGCTCGACCTGTTCGCCGACGCCCTGCTGCGCCCTGCGCTGCTCCACCGGGTCGCGGCGACGGTGCTGGTGGTCTTCACCGACGACGACCGCATGGCGCGGCGGGTGGCTCGCACCGTGGCTCGTCGGTTCGAGCGGGCCGGCATCGCCTGCCTCGAGATGCTGCGCGCCCACGCCGGCCGCTGGCACCCGCTCCGGGCACGGTTCCACGGTCCGGGCGCCCATGGCGTCCCCTACGACGTCTCGGCCCATCCGTTCGTGGTCGACGCGGTGCTGCGGGGCCGCGTCATCCACGGCTCGCGCGCCGAGCTCGCGGCCACCCTCGACACCGACGTCACCTCGCGTGACGCGGTCGAGCGGAGCCGGCCGACCCCGGCGGCGAGCCCGGAGTGGGCGGCGTCGACAGCGCGTCGCCACGCCCTCGCGGGCACCGCGCCGCTCCCGGCCGAGGCCGCACGGCTGCTCGAGGCGGTGGCGGAGCAACCGGTGCGCGACGCCGTGTGGGGTGACGTCACACGGGCCGAGGCCCGTGCCCACGTGGAGCTGTGGTCGGCGCTGGTGCGCTGCGCTCCCGACGATCTCGTCGCCCACGCCGCCGCGGTGCTGGCGTTCGTGAGCTGGCTCGCGGGTGACGGCGCGCTCGCGTGGTGCGGGGTCGACCGGGCCCGCGCGCACCAGCCCGACCACTCGCTGGCGGCCCTGGTCGCCTCGGCCCTGGAGGGCGCCGTGCCCCCCTCGACCTGGGACGACGCCGACGACCCGCGGAGTCCCGCGTGACGAGAGTGCTCGCCGTGCGGCCGATCCGGCCCTAGGGTCGGGCCATGGGCGACGAGGTGTCCGCACAGGAGTTCTCCAGGGCCGACCGCACGCGGCACCGCGAGAAGGTACGTCGGTGTCTCGACGTCTTCGCGCGGATGCTGCGCGAAGCGCGCTTCGACACCGACGACCCCATGACCGGGCTGGAGGTCGAGCTCAACCTCGTCGACGACCGGGGCGACCCGGCGCTGCGCAACATCGAGGCGCTCGACGCCATCGCCGACCCCGACTTCGTCACCGAGCTCGGTCAGTTCAACATCGAGATCAACGTCCCGCCCGCACGGCTGCGCGAGGGGGGCCTGGCCCAGTTCGAGGACCAGCTGCGGCGCAGCCTCAACGACGCGGAGCAGAAGTCCTCCGCCGTCGGTGCCCACATGGTGATGATCGGGATCCTCCCCACCCTGGCCGAGGGCCACCTCGCCCTCGACAGCATCACCCCCAACCCGCGCTACAAGCTGCTCAGCGAGCAGATCATGTCGGCGCGTGGCGAGGACATCGCGATCTCCATCGCAGGGCCCGAGCGGTTGTCGACGACCGCCGACTCGATCGTGCCGGAGGCGGCGTGCACCAGCACCCAGTTCCACGTGCAGACCTCGCCCGACCAGTTCGCGGCCTACTGGAACGCCTCGCAGGCGATCGCGGCGATCCAGGTCGCGCTCGGCGCCAACTCCCCCTACCTGCTCGGCAAGGAGCTGTGGCGTGAGACGCGCATCCCGCTGTTCGAGCAGGCCACCGACACCCGCAGCGAGGAGCTGAAGGCGCAGGGCGTGCGACCCCGGGTGTGGTTCGGCGAGCGGTGGATCACGACGGTGTTCGACCTCTTCGAGGAGAACGTCCGCTTCTTCCCGGCGCTGCTCCCGGTCACCGAGGACGAGGACCCCCTCGAGGTGCTCGAGGACGGGCGCACCCCCCAGCTGCAGGAGCTGCGCCTCCACAACGGCACCGTCTATCGCTGGAACCGCCCCGTCTACGACACCGTCGACGGTGTACCCCACCTGCGGGTCGAGAACCGGTGCCTGGGTGCCGGACCGACGGTCGTCGACCTGATCGCCAACGCAGCCTTCTACTACGGCCTGGTGCGTGCGCTGGCCGAGAGCGAGCGTCCGTTGTGGTCGCAGATGTCGTTCTCCGCGGCCGAGGAGAACTTCCACGTCGCGGCCCAGCACGGCATCGACACCCAGGTCTACTGGCCGGGCGTCGGGCAGGTGCGCGTGACCGAGCTCGTCCTGCGGCGGTTGCTGCCGATGGCCCGGCAGGGCCTGGCGGCCTGGGGCGTGGCCGACGACGAGGCCGGGCGGTTGCTCGACATCATCGAGCAGCGCTGCCTCACCGGCACCAACGGCGCGGAGTGGTTCGCCCGCCGGATGCGCGCCCGGTCCGACCTCGACCGTTACGACGCGCTGCGCGCGACGCTGGAGGACTACCGCCAGCGCATGCACACCAACGAACCCGTGCACACCTGGGACTGACCGGGTCCACGGGCTGCGCCCGCCCTCAGTCCCGCACCCGACGCCAGGTGCGGGAATCACCCGTGACCGGGTCGTGCCACCCGCGGCGCGTCACCACCACGCAGGTCACGTCGCGCCCGGCTTCTGCGCCTGCAGCCCTGGCGGCGGCCGCCCAGGCCACGTCGACGTCCTCGCGGTCCAGCTCGCCGGGGCGCGTCAGCCACACCAGCGGGTCCGTCGGGCCCGTCGCCGTCGTCGCCGCCAGCATGGCTGCGACCAGGTCGCAGCGCAGACCGTGGTCGGTCGCGGTCAAGGAGGCCGGGGTGGTGTGTTCGCGGACCCCCGGCCGACCGACGTGCAGCACCGGGGCGAACCGGCGACGTCGCTCGCCGGCCGCGTGGCGGCGTACGGCCTCACGGAGCAGGAGCGCGCGCTGGCGCGACAGCTGGCCGGGGGAGTCGGGCTGCTGCCCAGCGGGTGGTGGCACGGTGCCACGGTGCCCGATCCGGGCCCGCCGGGGGGCGTGTCGTCCACAGGTCTGCCCCTCGTGGCCCTGATTCGGTAGGTTGCGGGCAAGGGCCCGCGAGGGCTGTGTCTGGCTGAGGAGGGTCAATGGGGACCGTGGTCGTGGGGTACGTGCCGAAGCCGGAGGGCGAGGCGGCTCTCGCCAGTGGCATCGCCGAGGCGAAGCTGCGAGGCGCCCGGATCGTCGTCGCCAACTCCCACCGGGGTGGCAGCGAGTTCGACCAGGAGGCCTCGGCGCGCGCCGACGCCGACATGGAGCGCATCAAGGGGCTGCTCGCCGACGCCGGTCTCGACCACGAGGTGCGCCAGCTCGTGCGCGGCTTCGAGCCGGCCGAGGACTTGATCAGCATCGCCGAGGACGCCGACGCCGAGCTGATCGTCATCGGGCTGCGCCGCCGTTCGCCGGTGGGCAAGCTGATCCTCGGCAGCAACGCGCAGCGGATCCTGCTCGACGCCAAGTGCCCCGTCCTGGCGGTCAAGGCCGACGCCTGAGGCACCCGGCCCCGTGAGGGAGGATGGCGGCATGGCGATCCACATCACCGGTGACGACCGCGCCGACGAGGTCCTCACCGACAGCCCGTTCGCGCTGCTGGTGGGCATGATGCTCGACCAGCAGTACCCGATGGAGCACGCCTTCCGCGGGCCGGCGAAGGTGCTCGAGCGGTTCGGCAGCATCGATCCGGCCGAGGTGGCGGGCGCTGAGCCCGAGTCCTTCGCCGCGCTGTGCGCGACCCCGCCGGCGATCCACCGGTTCCCGGGGTCGATGGCCGCTCGCCTCCAGGAGCTCGCCCGGATCGTGGTGGAGGACTACGACGGCGACGCCTCGCGCATCTGGACCGACGCTGCCGACGGTCGTGACCTGCTGCGGCGGATGCAGGCCCTGCCGGGCTTCGGCAAGCAGAAGGCGCAGATCTTCGTCGCGCTGCTCGCCAAGCAGCTCGGGGTGCGTCCTGCGGGGTGGGAGCAGGCCGTGGGCGCCTACGCCGAGGAGGGCTACCGTTCCGTGGCCGACGTCGTGGACCCCACGTCGCTGCAGAAGGTGCGCGATCACAAGAAGCAGATGAAGGCCGCGGCGAAGCAGAAGCAGGCCGCCACCGGATGATCCTCGGGAGGGGACGCGCCGCCCGGGTTCGGAGCGGCTTCGGTCGCGTGGCAGAATGACCACGCGGCTCTTGACATCACCGGGCCTCGCCGCGCCCTTCCGCCTTTTGACGAGAGGTGTTCGTGTCCTCGAACGCGCGCAAGCAGCTTCCCGCCGCGGTGCTGGCACACCCTGCCGTGCTCGCCCTGATCGAGCGGGGTCGACCGACCGGCAGCATCACCCCCGACGAGGTCCGACAGGCCAGTGAGGACGCCGCGGTCGAGCCGCGTCACCTCAAGGGCCTGATGGCCCACCTGAGCAGCGTCGGCATCAGCGTCGCGATGCCGGTGGGCTCCCGTGCCGTCGCCGCGTCGTCGACCAAGACCAAGACGACGAGCGCCGCCGCCAAGAAGGCGCCGGCCAAGAAGGCGGCCGCCAAGAAGGCCACGCCGGCGAAGAAGGCCGCCGAGGCAGAGCCCGCGCCGGCGAAGAAGGCCGCCGCCAAGAAGGCCGCGCCCGCCAAGAAGGCCGCTGCGAAGAAGGCAGCCGCACCGGCGGTCGGGGCCGACGGCAAGAAGGTCCTGCCCGACATCCCCGACGACCAGTTCGAGAAGGACGTGGTCGCCGACCCGACCATCAAGGCGGACGAGGAGGAGGCCACCTCGACCTCGACCTTCGTCGTCTCGGCGGCCGACGAGACCGACGAGCCGGCCCAGCAGGTCATGGTCGCGGGTGCCACGGCCGACCCGGTCAAGGACTACCTCAAGCAGATCGGCAAGGTGCCGCTCCTCAACGCCGAGATGGAGGTCGAGCTCGCCAAGCGGATCGAGGCCGGTCTCTTCTCCGACGAGAAGCTCGCCAAGGGCGGCAAGATCTCGGCCAAGCTCCTCGAGGAGCTCGAGTGGATCGCCGAGGACGGCCGACGCGCGAAGAACCACCTGCTCGAGGCGAACCTGCGACTCGTGGTCTCGCTGGCCAAGCGCTACACCGGCCGCGGCATGCTCTTCCTCGACCTGATCCAGGAGGGCAACCTCGGTCTGATCCGTGCGGTCGAGAAGTTCGACTACACCAAGGGCTACAAGTTCTCGACCTACGCGACGTGGTGGATCCGGCAGGCGATCACCCGCGCCATGGCCGACCAGGCCCGCACCATCCGGATCCCGGTCCACATGGTCGAGGTCATCAACAAGCTCGCCCGCGTGCAGCGGCAGATGCTGCAGGACCTCGGTCGCGAGCCCACGCCCGACGAGCTCGCCCTCGAGCTCGACATGACCCCCGAGAAGGTCGTCGAGGTGCAGAAGTACGGCCGCGAGCCGATCTCCCTGCACACGCCGCTCGGTGAGGACGGCGACTCCGAGTTCGGTGACCTGATCGAGGACTCCGAGGCGATCGTCCCCGCGGACGCCGTCTCGTTCACGCTGCTCCAGGAGCAGCTGCACGCCGTCCTCGACACGCTCTCCGAGCGTGAGGCGGGCGTGGTGTCGATGCGCTTCGGTCTCACCGACGGTCAGCCGAAGACCCTCGACGAGATCGGGAAGGTCTACGGGGTCACGCGTGAGCGGATCCGCCAGATCGAGTCCAAGACGATGTCGAAGCTGCGCCACCCCAGCCGTTCGCAGGTGCTGCGCGACTACCTCGACTGAGGATCGGTCCGGTCCGACCGGACATGGCGGACGCCGCCGGCCTGGTGTGGGGGATCAGGGCCGGCGGCGCCGCAGAAGCTCTCCGCCCGGGGGGATGGGGCAGCGAGCCGGGCCAACCTTCTCACGTTCGGGTCGGGCGGCGGACGAAAAACGCGACGAACGCACCCGCGTGGCGATGCCCGCCCGCAGGGCGAACGACCACCCCGGGGAGGTCGCAGGTATCAGGGCGGCGCGGTCGCGACTCATGGACTCGACCCGGAAGAGGTCGCAACCCCCGGGGCCGACGAGGCGTCTGAGGGGGTGACCGACCACCGACTCGCGAGGGAACGAGACCATGAAGCACACCCGACGTACGCGCGCAGCGATCGCCCTGGCCGCGGCCGCCACCACCGTCCTCGCGGGGGTCGCCCCCGCGTCGGCGGAGACGATCAACACCGACGACGGAGCCGACGCGACTGCGTCGCTCACCGACATGCGCAAGGTCCGCATCACCCACGGCGCCGAGCAGGTCACCGTGCGCATCTCCTACACCGACCTGCGCAGGCGCGGGAGTGCGACCCAGGCGATCTACCTCGACAAGAACCCGAACCGCCGTGGACCGGAGTTCGCCCTCTTCACGCCGCTGTTCAGCGGCAGTGACTACGCGTTGGTGCGGATGCGCAAGTGGAAGGTCAGCTCCGACGGGCCGATCAGTTGCGACTACTCCGTCGACCTGCGGTGGCGCCGGGACGTCGTGGTCGTCGAGATCGACCGTGGCTGCCTCGGTGACCCCGACGACGTCCGCGTCGCGCTGCGCATGAGGGACCTCTACGACGGCTCGCACCCGGTCACCGACTGGCTCGGCGACCGGCGGGAGTTCACCGACTGGCTGGTCTCGGGCAGCCCCGCCTGAGACCGCGGCGGGTCAGCGCTTCTCGCGCCTGACCCGCCGTCGCAGCTGGAGGATGCGCAGGCTGCCGGCCGTGACGGCGATCAGCAGTCCGGCGACCGTCGCCGCGAGCAGGGCGACGGCGAGGGGGGCCTCACCGCTCCAGCTGAGGAACGAGATCGCGACCGAGTCGGTGTTCTGGGCGATGAAGATGATCAGCAGGATCAGCAGCACCGAGATCAGCACCAACCCGGTCCAGAGACCGCTGGTGCGTGATCCGCGCAGCGGGTCGTCACCGGAGGTTCGGGCCTTGTCGGGCGCGGCGGAACCGTCCACCCGGGTCTCGGGCGTCGTGGCCTCGGTCTCGGGGGTGGTCCGGTCCTCGCTCATGCCCCCAACCTAGCCCGCAGGGGTGCCGGCGAGAGCGTCCCGGCGCGTGTCCCGGACAGGTCAGGACGTCGCACACAAGCGGCAGGGACGTCCGCCCGGCGACGGTGGTGCCTCCAGGCGGGACCGACCCGCCTCTCCCACCCCGGAGGCGACATGTCCATCCTCATCCATCGCGAGGCCCCGGGCCGCGACGCCACCGCGCGTCACCCAGTTCCGGTCGGTCCCCGGCTCGCGGCGACGGCTCTGCTCCTCGGGAGCGGGGGCAACCTGCTCCAGGCGGTGCTCGGACAGGTGGTCGAGCGACCCGACGAGGTCGCCGACCAGGTCCGTGTCTTCAACGAGCACGAGGTCGCGATCACCACGATGCACGTCGCCGGCACCCTGGCGGTGCCGTTCATGGCGATCGGGTTCGTGGTCGCAGCGCACCTGCTCGCCCGCTCGGCGCGCAGAACCGGATGGACGGCCGGGTGGCTCCTCGCCATCGGGATGTTCGGGTTCATGGCCGTCCAGACCGCTGAGCTGATCCAGCTCACGGCGATCCTCGACCCCGCCGGGCGGGACGCGGCGACCTACCTCCAGGCCATGGACTCCTCCCCGGTCCTCGCCGTCGTCTTCGGACTGCCGTTCATGGCCGGCACCGTGCTGGGCATGCTGGTGCTGTCGATCGGTCTGCTGGTCAGGGGCGCCGGGGTGCCCCGCTGGATCCCGGCCACCTGGCTGCTCTTCATCGTGCTGGACTTCACCATCGGGTCGGTCGGTCCGGTAGATCCCCACTGGCTGTACTTCGCGGGTGCCGTGGGCCTGGCCCACCACGTCACCGCCCGCGGCGGCGAGGAGTGGTGGAAGCGCTGACGACGGCGGGAGACCCGCTCTACGGTGGGCCCGTGCTCACCATCGGGCGGAGCCGGGCGGTCCTGGTGGCCGCCCGGCTGCTCGCCGTCATCGCCTGCGCACTGGCCGCCTCGGCAGTGGCGCTGCCGGTGGTCAGCGGCTACGGCTACCTCGACCGGATCACGGCATCGCCCGAGGTGTCGATCGCCGTCTCGTTCTCGCTGACCGGAGCCCTCCTCGTGGGCTCGGTGCCGGCTCGCCGCATGGGCTGGCTGCTCCTGGCGATCGGCACCAGTGCTGCGACCTACTCCGCCTCCCTCTCGTGGGCGGGCTTCCTGGTCCGGGGTGACCCCGGGGTGGCATCGCGGGTCGACGCCGCGAGCCTGCCCTGGGCTGCGTGGCTGTCCTCCTGGGCGTGGTTCCCTGCCTGGTTGCTGGTGTCGACGGTGCTGCTGCAGGTCATCCCGTACGGTCGGCCGCTGCCCCATCCGTTCTGGCGGGTCCCACTGTGGGCGGCAGGGATCTTCATGGTTGTCGGCACGGCGGCTTTCATGGTGACGCCCGGCCAGGTCGGGCCCTTCGAGGGCGTCGACAACCCGATGGGCAGCGAGCTCGTGCACGGGTGGATCCGCCCCGTGGAGGCGTTCCTCGACGGGGGGGTGATGGCCCTGCTGGTGGTCTCGCTGCTGTCGACCGTCCTGCGCATCGTGCGGGCCGACGGTGTCGAGCGTCGTCAGGTCGGCTGGGTCGGCTACGCGGTGGCCGTGGTGGTGCTCGTGGTGCTGCTGGCGCCGTCCGTGTGGGTCAACCTCGTGGTGCTGCTGGTTCCTGCGGGCATCGCGGTCGCTGCCCTGCGCTACCGGCTCTACGACCTGGACGTGCTCGTCAACCGCACGCTCGTGGCGGCCGTGCTGGTGGCGGGTGCGGCGGTCGTCTACGTCGCGCTCGTGGCCTGGGTGGGGGCCCTGGCCGGCAGGTCCGGTGGCGTGGTCCCCTTCGTGGCGGCGTTCGCGGTCGCCCTCGTCTTCCACCCGGCCCGGATTCGGGTCCAACGGCAGGTCGACCGCCTGTTCCACGGCCGTCGGGGCGATCCCTACGCGCTGCTGAGGGACCTCGACCGGACGCTGCGCCACGCGGCAACGCCCACCCGGGCGCTGGCCTCGGCGGCGGAGGTGGTGCGTGAGGGGCTGCGCCTCCCCGGGGTGGCAGTCCAGGTGCCACGCCCGCCGGCCGAGGAGTTCTGGCACCACGAGGGCCAGGTCGGTGACGACGCGGTGCCGCTGCCGCTCGAGCTCCACGGCGAGCAGGTGGGCCGGTTGCTGGTGACGCCGCGACGCTCGGGGGAGGGCCTGGCCCAGGCAGACCTGCGGGTGCTCCAGGCGCTGGGCGGTCCGCTGGCGTCGGCCGCCTACGCCCTGCGGGTGTCCGGGGACCTCGCCGAGTCCCACCGGGCGCTCCTCGACGCCCGTGAGGACGAGCGGCGCCGACTACGTCGTGACCTGCACGACGGGCTCGGGCCACAGCTGGCCGGCATCGCGATGGGGCTGGACGTCGTCGGGTCGACGCTCGCCCGCGGCCGTGTGGACGAGGCCGGTGAGATCGCCCGGGCCACCACCGACCTGGCGCGGGAGGCCGTCGACGACGTACGCCGTCTGGTGCGGGGCCTACGACCTCCGGCGCTCGACGAGCTCGGCCTGGTGGCTGCGCTCGAGGCGGCATGCGGACGACCCGGCGGGGTGTCGGTGGAGATCACGACGAGCGGGCAGCTCGGCGGCCTGCCCGCGGCGGTCGAGGTCGCGACCTACCGGATCGTCGTCGAGGCGGTCACCAACGCGATCCGGCACGGGGGTTGCTCGCGTGTCGAGGTGACGCTCGACTCGAACGCCGAGAGGCTGCTGCTCGTGGTGTGCGACGACGGACGCGGCCTGCCCGACCCGGTGCTCCCGGGTGTCGGCCTCACCTCGATGCGTGAGCGCGCCGAGGAGCTCGGCGGCTGGTGCCGGGTGGTCCCCGGGCGCGGGGGACGCGTGTCGAGGCCGAGCTGCGGCTGGGCGCGGGGAGCTGACGTGGGCGAGCGGCTGAGGGTCGTCGTGGCCGACGACCACCCGGTGTTCCGACAGGGGCTGCGGATGCTGCTGGAGGACCTGGGCGTCGAGGTCGTCGCCGAGGCGGAGGACGGGGACGGAGCCGTCGCCGCCGTGCTGCGCGAGCGGCCGGACGTCGTCCTGATGGACCTCCAGATGCCCGGAACGTCCGGCCTCGAGGCCACCAGGCGACTGGTCGCCGAGGCGCCCGACGTCCGGGTGCTGGTGCTGTCCATGGTCGACGAGGACGAGGCCGTCTTCGCCGCCGTCCAGGCGGGAGCCGCCGGCTACCTGCTCAAGGGCTCGGGCCAGGCTGACATCCGGCGTGCCCTGGAGGCCGTCGCCGCGGGGCAGTCGGTCTTCGGGCCGGAGGTGGGCGTCCGGCTGCGGGGATTCCTCCAGAACGGCCCGGCGCCGGTCGCCTTCCCGATGCTCTCCTCGCGGGAGCGCGACGTGCTCGGCCTGGTCGGCCGGGGGCTGGCCAACGCCGAGGTCGCGTCGCGCCTGCACCTGTCGGAGAAGACGGTGCGCAACTACGTCTCCAGCATCTTCACCAAGCTCGACGTCACCACGCGTGCCGAGGCGATCGTCCGGGCGCGCGAGGCCGGCCTGAGCGGTTGAGGCGTCAACCGCCCGCAACCAACGCCACCGCTGTGCCGCACAGCAGCAGGCCCACGACCTGGCCGCGGTGGACGTGCTCGCGCAGCACGGTCGCGGCCAGCACCACGGTGACGGCGGGGTAGAGGGAGGCGAGGATCGACGTCACGGTGAGGTAGCCCGCCTGTGAGGCGAGCAGGAAGCAGCCGGTGGCGGTGGCGCCGAGCACACCGCTGACGGCGCCGAGCGCGGCAGCCGGCTCGCGGGGCAGCCAGCGGGCACGCAGCACCGACGCCATCACGATGACGACGATCCCGGCGACGAGCTGGTTGAGCGCGAGCGGCAGGAACCCGGCTTCCTCGGGGATCTGGGCGAGCGAGGCGAAGAGCGCCCCGAACCCGAGCCCCGCGAGCACGCCGTCGAGGGCCCCGGACGGAGGCGGGCGGAGCCGGTCACGTCCTCGGACGACGGCTCGCGTGCCACCATCCAGATCCCGGGCAGGGCGACCACGATGCCGACCCAGACCAGCGCCGACGGCCGTTCGCCTGAGAGCACGCCGACGGCGACCGGCACGACGGCGGCCCCCACGCCGGAGACGGGGGCGACGACACCCATCCGACCCGAGGAGAGGCCCCGGTAGAGGAAGCCGGTGCCCACACCGTTGGCGACGCCGGCGAGCACCGCCCACCGCAGGTCGACGGCGGTGGGATCGCCGCTGACGACCAGCGCCAGGGCGAGCACGGCCAGGCCGCCGACGAGCTGCGCGACCAGCGCGACGCTCCACGGGCTCGCCCGCTTGGAGGTGACGCCGCCCACGAAGTCGGAGAGGCCGTACGCCGCCGCGGAGGCCAGCGCCAGGAGGACGGCCGTCACGTGACGACCACGCCCACCACCCACGTGGCGGTGGCAGCGGTGCCCGCCACGAGCTCGATCAGGATGCTGACTCCGGCGGCCTTGAGCGCCGCCTTCGTCGACGGGCCGGCCGCGGCGGGTCCGAGCCGCGCGCGCTCGGCGGCGTACACGCCGAGGACGAAGCCGACGAGGAGCCCGACCACCGGGATCACGAAGAAGCCGACGATGCCGAGGCCGGCCCCGGCCCACAGGGTGCGGGTGGGCACACCGGCCTCGGAGAGCCGGCGGCCCGGCACGACGTACTTGAGGAC
Source organism: uncultured Actinomycetota bacterium (assembly GCA_963754025.1). Classification (GTDB taxonomy): domain Bacteria; phylum Actinomycetota; class Actinomycetes; order Propionibacteriales; family Nocardioidaceae; genus Nocardioides. The sequence continues at coordinate 548,484 of CAVWEC010000001.1, forward strand.
CGCCCCGGCGAGCAGCCACGCGAGCGCCACGACGAGGACGATCCAGCCGGTGCGGGTGTCGACGTGGAACGCCCAGGCCAGGACGGCGGCGCCGATCAGGAGGGCCCCCGGCAGCACCGGGACGATGATGCCCGCCAGACCCACGAGCAGCGCGAGCGCGACCAGCACCTCGACCCCGCTCACGGCGTCAGCCTCCCACAGCCCGGGAACGGCGACGGCCCCGGACCACAGGGTCCGGGGCCGTCACCGACGTCGTGGGTGGAGGTTCAGTGCTCCTCGTCGGGAGCGACCGCGGGGGAGTCGGAGAGCTTGTGGGTCTCGTCGTGCACGGAAGCGGCGACCTCCTTGAGCTTGTCGCCGTGCTCTCGCGCGTGGTGGGCGCAGAAGTGCAGCTCACCACCGGTCTGGAGCTCGACGCGGAGGTAGGCCTGTGCGCCGCAACGGTCGCAGCGATCTGCGGCGCTGAGTGCGGCTGCACCAGGGGCAACGGCTGTAGTCACATCGGCCTCATTTCTTCGTTCGTGGTGTCTGTGGAACGTAGCGACCGGGCCCAAGATTCCCGCAAGTGCCTGACTGCCACGTGTCCCTCGACACCTCAATCCAACCACGGGGACCAAGTCGCCCGGAGGGGAATCCCAGGTCTCGGGCCTCGTACGAGAACTGTGACGCGGTGAGGAGCGGTTGCGTTGCCGAACTCAGGCGAGGAATGCGCAATGACGACCGAATCGTGATCATCGCTCTCCCTCCGTCCGGTCCGGGGACCCGTGGGTGGTGCCGGCAGTGCTGGTGGTGCGTGCGGCCACGCTAGTCCCGTCCGCACCCTGCGCCCGGCAGGCGTGCCTGCGTCGGGCCCCGGCGTGTCGCGGGTAGATTCGTCCCTGTCAGACGTCGCCGGGCCGTGCCCGATGACGCCGGACGACGCCCGCAGCCGAACCGCACGCAGGAGCAGCACCATCGCCGACCAGACCTACAACGCCGCCCACCTCCTCGTCCTGGAGGGTCTCGAGGCGGTGCGCAAGCGCCCGGGCATGTACATCGGCTCGACCGACACCCGCGGACTCATGCACTGCCTGTGGGAGATCATCGACAACGGGGTCGACGAGGCGCTGGCCGGTTCGGCCCACCGGGTCGAGGTGACGCTCCACCCCGACGACTCCGTCGAGGTGCACGACGACGGCCGCGGCATCCCCACCGACAAGGAGCCCAAGACGGGGCTCCCCGGCGTCGAGGTGGTCGCCACCAAGCTCCACGCGGGCGGCAAGTTCGGTGGCGGCTCGTACGTCGCCACGGGTGGTCTCCACGGCGTCGGCCTCTCGGTGGTCAACGCGCTGTCCGCGCGCATGGACATCGACGTCGACCGGTCGCCGGCCCAGCAGGGGCTCAGCTTCCAGCGGGGGGTGCCGGGGGTCTTCGACGGCGAGGGGCCCCGGGCCGGCTTCGTCCCGCAGTCGGGCCTGACCCGCAAGGGCAAGCGCGTCGCCAAGGGCACCACCGGCACGCGGATCCGGTTCTGGCCCGACCGGCAGATCTTCACCAAGGACGCGAAGTTCGAGTTCGAGGGGCTGCTCGGGAGGGCCCGGCAGACGTCGTTCATCGTCCCGGGCCTCGAGCTGGTCATCCGCGACCTGCGCGGCGACACCCCGGTCGAGGAGAAGTTCCGCCACGACGGCGGCATCGGCGAGTTCGTGGAGTTCCTGGCCCACGACGAGCCGGTCACCGACGTGCTGCGCCTCGAGGGCAAGGACACCTTCACCGAGACCGTGCCGCTGCTCGACGAGCAGGGCCACATGACGCCGCAGGAGGTCGAGCGCGAGCTCACCGTCGACGTCGCCGTGCGGTGGGGGATGGGCTACGACAACGAGGTGAAGTCGTTCGTCAACGTGATCGCCACCCCCAAGGGCGGCACCCACGTCAGCGGCTACGAGGCCGCGCTCACCCGCACCTTCAACGACGCGATGCGCGCCGACCAAGACGCTCAAGGTCAACGACGACGACGTGATCAAGGACGACGTGCTCGAGGGCATGACCGCCGTGGTGACGGTGCGTCTCGCCGAGCCGCAGTTCGAGGGGCAGACCAAGGAGATCCTCGGTACGCCGGCCGCCCGCAGCGTCGTGCGCAAGGTGGTGGCCGCGGAGCTGAAGAAGTTCCTGACCTCCACCAAGCGCGCCGAGAAGGCCCAGGCCAAGCGGCTGATGGAGAAGGTCGCCGGGGCTGCGAAGACCCGGCAGACGCTGCGCCAGCACAAGGAGACGCAGCGTCGCAAGAACGCCCTGGAGTCCTCCGCGCTGCCCTCCAAGCTGGCCGACTGCCGCGCCACGGACAACGAGAAGACCGAGCTCTTCATCGTCGAGGGTGACTCGGCGCTCGGCACCGCCAAGCTGGCGCGCAACTCGGAGTTCCAGGCGCTGCTGCCGATCCGCGGTAAGATCCTCAACGTGCAGAAGGCCTCGGTGGCCGACATGCTCAAGAACACCGAGTGCGCCTCGATCCTCCAGGTCGTCGGTGCCGGGTCGGGGCGCGACTTCGACGTCGAGGCGCGGCGCTACGGCCGGATCATCTTCATGGCCGACGCCGACTCCGACGGCGCCCACATCCGCACCCTGCTGGCCACGCTGTTCTTCAAGTACATGCGCGACCTCGTCGAGGCCGGCCGCGTCTACTCCGCCGTGCCGCCGCTGCACCGGATCGAGCTGTCCAACCCCAAGAAGGGCATGGACAAGTACGTCTACACCTACTCCGACGCCGAGCTGCAGCGGAGGCTGGCCGAGTTGACGAAGAAGGGCGTGCGCTGGAAGGACCCGGTGCAGCGCTACAAGGGCCTCGGTGAGATGGACGCCGACCAGCTGGCCGAGACGACGATGGACCCGCGGCGCCGTACCCTGCGCCGGCTCACCCTCGACGACGCCGACCAGGCCTCGAACGTGTTCGAGCTGTTGATGGGCTCGGAGGTGGCGCCGCGCAAGGAGTTCATCGTGCAGGGCGCCTACGAGGTCGATGTCGAGGCGCTCGACGCCTGACCGGCGTCGGCGCGCCTCAGTCCGTGCACCCGGCGCGACGTGCATGCTCTGGGCATGGAACGGGTGGCGGGTCCGTCCTCATCCTCACGTCACCGGTCCGACCCGGTCGGGCTGGTGATCGCTGCCGTGGTGACCACCGGCGTCGCGGCACTCGCGCTGATCCCGCTGGCGGCGCCGGGCATCGACTGCGCCAGGACGCCCGTGCAGGTCTCCGCCGACACCCGGGGCACGTCCCTGCAGCAGGTCCGTCAGCTCGTGGCGCGTGACCACGCGACGCGTGCCGGCCGGGTGGAGGTGGCCCACGACGGTCCGGACGTGCGCGAGCTGAGCGTGACCGACGGCTCCGGTGCCCACGTCCTCGGCACGGTGCGCGTCGTCCGGGCCCCGGACGACGGCTGGGTGGTCGCCACCACCAACACCTGCGACGACTGACCGCGAGTCCTCAGCCGGCTCCGGCCGCCTCCCAGTCGCGCCGCAGCAGGCCGTAGACCCAGGAGTCGGAGGTGACGCCGTCGACCACGCAGTCCTCGCGCAGCGTGCCCTCCAGCACGAACCCGAGCTTCTCGAGCACCCGCGCGGACGCCGGGTTGCGGGTGTCGGCCTCGGACTGCACCCGGTTGAGGGGCAGAGTGGCGTACGCCCACGTGAGGACGGCGCGTGCTGCCTCGGTCGCGTAGCCGTGACCCCAGGCGGCCTTCGTCAGGACATAGCCGAGCTCGGCGCTGCGGAAGTCCGGGTCCCACGACGTGAAGGTGACCCAGCCGAGGAAGGCGCCGTCCTCGGCGCGCTCGACGACGACCCGCGCCCCCGACCCTTTCTCGGCCATCTGGCGGCTGCGGCGATGAACGCCGTCGCCGTCCGGGTCGGTCCACGGGGACGAGTCAGTAGCGAGCACGTGGGCGTCGCTCATGAGTACGAAGAGGTCGTCGGCGTGGGTGTCCTCGACGGGGCGGAGGCGGAGCCGGTCCGTGGTCAGTGTCGGCATGGTCAGCGGCATGGGGTCACCGTGTCAGCACGGGTCGCGGCGGGGCCACCGGTTTCCGTGGGGTCAGTGAGGACGTCGAAGAAGGTAGCCGAGCGCAGCGAGCACGGCGAGGACGAACGGGATGGTCTCCGTGCGGGACACTGCGATGCTCGCGAGGTCGAGCAGCCAGAGCAGCCCCATGCCGCCCAAGAGCACCAGGCCGAACAGCATGACGACGCGTGCGATCACCACGGTCTGCTCGTCGCGTGCTGCCTGCGTCCTCACGCGTGGATTTTCGCACGAGCACGATGAGGCCAACCGACTCTCAGCGGCACGAGCGAACGCTGTGCCGCCATCCGCTCAGCGCCATGAGCGATCGCGCCTCTCCGAAGTCAGTGGAGGTGAGAACGAGCAGCGACGGTATGGCTACCGATCATTGGTGCAGCCACTCACCCAGGTCGGCGTCGATCAACAGGGCACGCGCTTCTGCTTCCCGCTCATCCGGGACCAGAACCGTTGCTTGATGACCTCGATGAACCCGTCCAGGCTGCTCGCGTGGCGGTCAGCGACGTGGTGGGGGACCTGTCCGTCAGTCAGGAGCGCCTCGATCGCAGATATCAAGACCAGATCGATCCGTGCGCACCAGTTCGGCCATTCCAGGTACTCCCTCCGTACGCCCTGAGCATGGCCAATCAGCCGAGTGTCCGCCCAGCAGGAGCCCGCCTGGATCGACCAATGGGCCGAACAACGACTTCGGTTCCTCGGGCAGCGCAACTTGTACGGCCGACATTGCCGGACCCTCCTTCTCCTGCCCGCTCATCGGCACGACCGCGCACTCATCGGCAGTTGCGCGCGCACCGTCAGCGGCAGATCCGGCGAGCGCAGCCCCTCGACGCGGTAGACCCGGACGTCCGATCGCGGCGCTTCAGAGTTGTTTGCGCATGTGTACGTCATCCCGACCGCGTGTCGGCACGGACTCCAGCGGAAGACTCTTCGTACCCAAGGCGCTTGTAGAAGCCGGGCGCCTGAAACGTGAAGGACGTAACGAACACATGCGTGCAGCCGCGGTCTGCTGCCTCGCGCTCGAACGCGGCCAACAGGGTCGCACCGACACGGTTCCGCGCTGGCCCTCGTGCACCCACGTCATTCCGATTCCAGCGGCCTGACCCCAAGTCCAGCCGGAGACTCCCGCAATCAACTCACCGCCCTGCTCGGCTTTGATGGTGAGTTCCACGGCTGCAGCGACGTCGGGAGTCGCGGCTGCGTTGAAGCGGTCCAGTTCGTCGTTGAGCCGCTGGTCGAGTGCCGCATCCGCCTTACCGGTGACGATGTGTGTGTTGCGCATTGGCCGAGGCTATCGGGGCAGATGGAGACGCCCGCATCTCGACATGAGCGTGCTGTCCACACAGGCAGACCCGGCTCCGATTTCGCGGCGAGAGTTGTCAGTGGGCACGGCTTGAATTGACCCCATGACCACCACCGCCGAAGCCGTTGCCGGGAGCAGCGTGCTGCCCGATGACGCCCGCGGTGTGCTGGCGGCCGCGCGGGCCCGAAGGGCGGCGGCCGACGCCGCGGAGGTCGACCTGCTGCAACTCGCGGTGCAGTGGGCGGTCATCCACCCTGCCGAGTCGATCGAGGACTCCGAGCGCTACCACCTCCGCTCGGGTGGTGAGGGTCCGGTGGGGCTCGCCGGGCCGGGTGCTCCGCTGATCGCAGAGTTCTCCGTGGCGGAGTTCGGGGCTGCGGTCGGACTGACGCCGGAGGCGGGGAAGTACTTCCTCGGCCACGCCCTGGAGCTCCGCTACCGGCTGCCGCGGTTGTGGGAGCAGGTGCTGACCGGCACCGTCCAGGCGTGGCGTGCCCGCCGCGTGGCCGACGCCACCATCGGCCGCGGCGTCTCGATGGAAGCCGCCGCGTTCGTCGACGCCCACGTGGCCGCCGTCGCAGGCAAGGTAAGGCCCTCCCAGCTCGACCGGCTCGTCGACGAGGCCGTCGCACGCCTCATGCCCGAGACCGCTGAGCAGGAACGCCGGGATGCTCAGGACCGGCGGCGGTTCGACATCAACACCGCCCAGCCCTCCTTCTCCGGCACCGCCTACGTGACCGGCGAGCTTGACCTCGTCGACGCCCTCGACCTCGACGACGCCATCCGCGGCATTGCCAGCGAGCTCAGGGACCTCGGCAGCACCGCGTCCCTCGACGTCCGCCGATCCATCGCCGCTGGCGAGCTCGCCCGACGCCAACTCTCCCTCGACTACGACGAGCAGGTGTCGACAGGCTCGGCCACCGGACACCAGCGGACAGCCGCCCGCAGGACGGTGCTGTACGTCCATCTCACCGACGCCGCACTACGTGGCGAGGCCGGCCTCGGCGTGGGCCGGTGCGAGACCACCCGCACCCCGGTCACCGCCGACACCATCCGCGAGTGGTGCGGCAACCCGGACGCCCAGGTCGTCGTGAAGCCGGTGATCGACCTCGACGACCACGTCCACGTCGATGCCTACGAGGTTCCCGACCGCATCAGGGAACGCGTCGCACTGCGCGACCACACCTGCGTCTTCCCCTGGTGCAGCCGACCCGCAAGATCCTGCGACTGTGACCACGTGAGGTCCTGGAGACCCGACGGCACCGGCAGTCCCACCTGCACGTGCGAAATCGCACCCATGTGCCGCACCCATCATCGTCTCAAGACCCACACGGCGTGGACCTACACCGTCCTCGAGCCCGGCACGTATCTGTGGACGAGCCCCCACGGCTACCAGCTCCTCCGCGACCACACCGGCACCCGCGACGTCAGCAACGACACCTTGCACAGACGACGAGCGCCCCGCCCCTGACCCCGCCCACCACAGGGCGGGGTGATCGGCACGCCCGTAGGTCAACCGCAGGGCGGGTGGGCGCGTCTGACCGGTATGACCATCGTCAGCCCTCTCGTGGGCGGGGCCGTCGCCGGGATCCTGACGGCCACCGCGCACGCGACCCCGGTCCCGGACCCCACCCCTCGCGCACCGGAGCCCGCGTCGGCCAGGCCCGACACCGTTCGACACTCGGGGCCCTGGGACCTGGTCCTGGTGGACGTGCGCGTCGGGAGCCACGACACGTCCGACCGGGTGGTCCTGGAGTTCGAGGGCCGGGGGGTCCCCGGCTGGCGGGTCGAGTACGTCGACACGGCGGTGCTCGACGGCAGCGGCCATCGGGTGCGGCTCGCGGGTGAGTCGATCCTCCAGGTCGGCGTCACCGGCACGGAGTGGCCGGGACCCGACGCCGAGTACTACGACGGTCCCGATCGGTTGCCGGCCGACCCCGCCGGTGCCCTCAGCGAGGTCTACGTGGGCGGGACCTTCGAGGGCCACACCCAGCTGTTCGTCGGCATCGACGGCGACCCGGCGGACTTCGACGTCTTCGCGCTCGAGGACCCGGCGCGGTTGGTCGTGGATCTCCAGCACTGACTCAGGGCCGCGCCCCCAGCTTCGTGACCGCCCTGGCCGCCGCGGCGGCGCCCGAGGCCAGCGCCTCGTCCGTGCCGCCGCCCTCGACCCGCACCCTCAGGAAGCCCGCCGCGAAGGCGTCGCCGGCTCCGGTCGTGTCGACGACCGACGCGGGCAGGGCGGCGATCCGCGACCCGGCGGAGCTGAGCGCGCCCTCGGCCCCGAGCTTCACCACGACCTCGGCGAAGGGGAGCGAGGCCGTCGCCTCGACCGGAGTCAGCCCTGTGAGCTGGCGGGCCTCGTCCTCGTTGGGCAGCAGGAGGTCGGCGTCGACCACCCACGACAGGAAGTCCGGGCAGCCTCGCAGGAACGCCACGGAGCTGGGGTCGACCGACCACCGGCAGCCACGAGCCCGGGCCCGCTCCACGAGCCCGAGCACGGCCGGTCGCACCCGGTCGTCGAAGAGCGAGTAGCCGGTCACGTGCACCCAGGTGACGCCGTCCAGCACGTCGTCGGCCAGGTCGTCCTCCGACAGCGTCGCGTTGGCCGCGCGGTCGACGTACATGGTGCGTTCGGCGTCCGGGTCGAGCAGGGCCACCAGCGTCGCGGTGGGCAGGTCTGGATCGGCGGAGATCCGGGCGTCCACGCCGTACGCCGCCAGCGCCGCGGCATGTCGCTTGGCGCCGTCGAGGCCTGCCCGCCCCACGAAGCGCACGTCCGTGCCGAGCTGGCCGAGCCACGCCGCCACGTTGGCTGCCGAGCCGCCCTCGCTGCGCCGGATCTCGGCGTTCGTGTCGCTCGCCCGGGTCACTCTCGTCAGTGGCCGGACCACCACGTCGTCGACCAGGTCGCCGACGACGAGGACCCGGGTCACCGGCGTGCTGCCAGCGTCGACCAGGCCGTCGCGATCTCCGCCGCCACCCGGATGTTGTTGGCCGCGATCTCGAGGTTGACCTCGAGGCTGGTGCCGCCGGTGATCTCCACGATCCGCTGCAGCAGGAAGGGGGTCACCTCCTTGCCGCTCAGCCCCTCCGCCTCACCCAGCGCCTGGGCGAGCGCCGCGTCGTGCACCGCCGGGTCGAGCTGCTTCTCCGGCGGGAGCGGGTTGGCCACGAGGATGCCCGTACGACGCCCGAGCGCGTCGTTGGCCGCCATCACGTCGGCCACGGCAGCGCCGTCCGGCACCGACCAGTCGAGCCGCTCGCCGGACGTGGTCAGCCAGAAGCTGGGGAACTCCTCGGTGCCCCACCCGACGACGGTCACGCTCAGGGTCTCCAGCCGCTCGAGCGTCGCCGGGATGTCGAGGATCGACTTCACCCCGGCCGACACGACCGTCACGGGCACGTCGGCCAGCACGGACAGGTCCGCCGACTCGTCGAAGGACTCGTGCGCGCCCCGGTGGACGCCGCCGAGCCCGCCGGTCGCGAAGACCCGCACCCCGCCGAGCGCGGCGACGAACGACGTCGCGGCCACGGTGGTGGCGCCGGACCCGCCGCGCGCCACCACCACGGGGAGGTCGCGCACGGAGAGCTTGACGATGTCCTCCTCCGCGATCCGCACCAGCTCGTCGTCGGTGAGCCCGACCTTGAGGACGCCGTCCAGGACGGCCACCGTCGCCGGGGTGACGGCGCGCTCGCGCAGGATCCTCTCGAAGTCGCGGGCGGCCTCGAGGTTGCGGGGCCGGGGCAGGCCGTGGCTGATGATGGTGGACTCCAGCGCGACCACCGGACGTCCGGCCTCGAGCGCCGAGGCGACGTCGGGGGAGAGGGTGAGAGGCAGGGAGGAGGCGCCGGTCATGGCGTCACCGTAGGCCGCGTCAGAACTTCCGGTCGAGCAGCCCGGTGTCGACGTCGTAGAGGAAGCCGCCCACCGGCACGGTGTCGGGGATCAGCGGGTGGCTGCGCACCTTGGAGACGTCCTGCTCGAGCGCCGCGAGCTGGTCGGGCACGACACCGAGCGGCTGCCACGAGGCATCGATGCCGGCCGAGGCGGCGATCCGGGTGCGCAGCTCCTCCTCGGTGCTGGAGGCCATCGCGCAGCGGGTGTGGGGTGCGATCAGGATCCGGTCGACCCCGAGCAGGTGCACGCCGAGCACCAGCGCCTCGAGCGCCTGCGGCGTGACCCGGCCGCCCGGGTTGCGGAAGATCTTGGCGTCACCGGCCTGGAGGCCCAGCATGCGCAGCGGGTCGATGCGCGAGTCCATGCACGTCACGAGGGCGACGCCCGCACGGGCGACCCCGTCGAACCCGCCGAGGTCGAAGTGCTCGGCGAAGGTCCGGTTGGCGGCGATCAGGTCGTCGAAGTCGGCCACGGGGTGACGGTAGCGGACCGCGTGGGTGCCCCGCGCAGGAGGACGAGGGCCAAGACCCCCGCGACCACGGCACAGCCCGCCGCACCGATGAAGACGACCTGCTCCTGGGCGATGCCGGCCTCGCGCAGCAGCAGCGTGAACTCCTCGCACCGGCTGCCGCCGTCGCACACGTCCTGCACCCGCGGCAGGTCGGCCTGCTCGGCGTAGTACTGCCGCAGCCCGAGGGTCGTGAGGGCCGAGATCCCCACCAGCATCCCCACCATCCGTGCCACGACGACGAAGGCCGAGGCGAGGCCGTGGACCGCCGACTCCGTGGTGGCGAGCACCGCCGCGTTGACGGGCGCGAGCGCGAGCCCGAAGCCGAACCCGCCCGTCACCAGAGGCACGGTCGCGGTCCAGCTCTCGAGCGCGGCGAGGCCCCACGTGCTCATCCACCCGAAGCCGACCGCGGCGAGGGCCATGCCGAGCGCGGTGACCACCCCGGAGGGCAGCGACCGCGTGAGCAGGCCGCCGACGACCGCGCCGACGGGCAGCGCGACCAGGAACCGCACCAGCACGAGCGCCGCGAGCAACTGGCTGTCGGGATAGCTGGTGGTGCGGGCGAAGACCGGGATGTCGACGAGCGCGGCGATCAGTGCGGCGCCGACGAAGAAACTGACCAGCACCGAGCCCCAGGCCGGCGTACGCCGCAGCGCGCCGCGCGGCACGAGGGGTGCCTCGGCGCGCCGCAGGTGCAGGACCAGCAGCACCGTGGCCACGGCGGCGCCGAGCAGGAACCAGCGGCCCTGGTCGGAGAAGACCTGGACGCGGGGGTCGGCCGTGGCGAAGGCGAGCACGACGCCGGCCAGCGCGACGGCGAGGAGCAGCGACCCGGTCACGTCGGCCTCCCGCGCGGCGCCGACCCAGCCGCGCAGGTCCAGCAGCGGCCGGGTCGCCGTGAGACAGCGGGCGACGAAGGCGAGGGCCGCCACGATCGCGACCAGCCCGACGGCCGTGGACCAGCGACCCTCGCCGGTGGCGGGGATGAACAGCTGACCCCAGAACAGGTCGCGCATCAGGAGCGGGGGCTGCAGGAAGGTGAGCCCTCCCGCCCCGAGCACGACGAGCAGGAGCAGCACGCCGACCGGGTCGCGGGTGCGGGAGGGCGAGGCGCGGGCCTCGACCCCGCGACCGAGCCGCGCGATGGCGGCCGCGAGCACCAGTCCCACGGCCAGGTTCAGGGCGAAGATCGCGCGCCAGTCGGCGACCGACAGCACGACGGCGCCGAACAGGGGCCCGAGGACGCTACCGACCTCCTGCACGGCCGAGACGACGCCGAGCGGGACGCCTCGCCGGTCGGCGGGGTAGAGGTCGGCCACCAGCGCGAGCGTCGCCGGCACCAGGGCCCCGCCACCCACACCCTGGAGGAAACGGCCCGAGACCATCGACGGCATGTCGTAGGCGATCGTGGTCACGAGCGAACCGAAGGCGAAGAGCACGAGGGCGGCCGTCAGCACCGGCACCCGGCCCCGCAGGTCCGCGATCCGCCCGATCATCGGCAGCATGGCGACGTAGCCGAGCAGGAAGCCCGAGACGATGGGTGCTGCACGCTGCAGCTGGTCGATCGGGATGCCGACCGAGGTCATCATGTCGGGCAGGGCGAGCACCACGACGTAGGTGTCGGCGGCGGCGAACGCCACCGCGACGGCTGCCAGTGACAGCAGCAGCCGGTTCACGGGGCCGTGATCGTCGGCTCGGAGCCGTAGTCGGACAGCCCGATCGTGTAGGTCATCGCCTCGGTGTCGGGGTAGAAGACGCCGGTCAGGACGGCCTCGCGCAGCTCGCCCCCGGCGGTGACGGTGTAGGTGACGTCGAAGTCGCCCTCGGCGCTCGGGATGACGTTGCCGACCACGTCGGCGGAGACGGTGGCGGTGTACTCGGTGAGCACCTCGGCGTTGTCGTCGCCGCCGCGCACGCTCTCACCCTCCTCGAGGCCCTCGGCTGCGGTGAGCAGCGACGAGAAGCCGGCCTCGGTCGACATCAGCTGGGCCGGGTCGGGTGCGCCGTACTCGTCGGGGTCGACCTCCTGCCACCCGGGGACGAGCGGCACCTGGGCGTGGACGATGCCGTCGAGCGCCACCACCGGGACGTCGAACGACGCGCCTCCGAGGACCACGGTGAGGGTGCCGTCGAAGGCGGGGGCGTGGGTGCCGACGCCCTCGGCGCGACTCACCCCGGACACGCCTGCCGGCAGCTCGTCGGCCGTCAGGGTGAGGCGCACGCCGCTCGTGCCGTCGAGGGTCTGCTTCGCCTCGCCCAGCACCTCCTCGGGGGTGCGGTCGTCGGAGGGGGACTCCGCGGTGCAGCCGGTCAGTGCCAGCACGACGGCGCAGGCGAGGATCCCGAGGGGACGCGGCATGGACTCAGCCTTCCACAGGGCCGGTGGACCGACCCGCCGACAACCGGGCCGCGACCGGACCGGCGCAGGCGATGATCGGCTGGCTGCCCGGCACGCCGGACCCGTCGCGTCGGCCGGTCGGCTCCGGCAGCTCGACGGGCGCGCCGCTGCTCGCGGCCGCCCGGGCCGGCGCGTGGCCGGCCCAGGCGAAGACGAGCACGTCCTCGCCCTTGAGGAACCGGTGGCAGCGGACGCCGCTGGTGGCGCGGCCCTTGGCGGGGTACTCCGAGAACGGGGTCACCTTGACCGCGCCCGGCTCGGTGCCGGGGAGTGCGGTCGACGAGCCCGACGACGTCACCAGGACGGCGTCGTCGGTGGCGAAGGCGCCGAAGAACACGACCTTGTCGCCCGCCCCCAGCTTGATGCCCGCCATGCCGCCGCCGGCACGACCCTGCGGGCGCACCAGGGAGGCGCTGAACTGGAGCAACTGTGCCTGACCGGTCACGAAGCACAGCGTCTCCCGGCCGGTGGCCAGCTCCACCACCCCGACGACCTCGTCGTCGTCCTTCAACGCGATGACCTCCCAGTCGTCGCGACCCAGCATCTCGGGGTTGACCCGCTTGACGACACCCTGCTTCGTGCCGATGGCCAGCCCCGGGCCGTCGGCCGCCAGCGACGTCAGCGCCAGCACCCGCTCACCCTGCTCGAGACTGACGAACTCGCTGACCGGGTTGGACCCCGACAGGTGGGGGTCGTTGGCCGAGGCCGGGAGCGTCGGCAGCTCGAGGGCGCCGAGCTTGACGACGCGCCCCCGGTTGGTGAGCAGCCCGACGGTGCCCCGGGCGGTCGTGCGCACGGCGGAGACGACCACGTCGTGCTTGCTCCGGCCGCCGCCGGAGCCCGGCGGCTCGTCGGTGGTGGTGCGCGCCAGCAGGCCGCTGGAGGAGAGGTAGGCGAAGCACGGGTCGTCGGGCACCTCGAGCGGGGCGGCCGCCGCGGTGATCGCGGCGGTGCCGGCCGACTCGAGCAGCACGGTGCGTCGCGGCGTACCGAACGTGGCGGCGACCTCACCGAGCTCCTCGCTCACGAGGGTGCGCAGCAGCGCCTCGTCGGCGAGGATCGCCTCGAGCTCCTCGATCTCGCGGCGCAGGACCTCCTGCTCCTTCTCCAGCTCGATCCGGCTGAATCTCGTGAGCCGGCGCAGCTGCATCTCCAGGATGTACTCCGCCTGCGCCTGGCTGAGGTCGAAGACCGACATCAGCCGTTCCTTCGCGGCCGCGCTGTCGTCGCTGGTGCGGATCACCTGGATCACCTCGTCGATGTCGAGGAGCGCGATCAGCAGGCCGTCGACGAGGTGGAGGCGCTCGGCCTTCTTGTCGCGCCGGAACTGCGAGCGACGGCGCACGACGTCGTAGCGGTGCTCGAGGAACACCTCGAGCAGCTGCTTGAGGCCCAGCGTGCGGGGCTGGCCGTCGACGAGCGCGACGGTGTTGATGCCGAAGGAGTCCTCCATCGGCGTCTGCTTGTAGAGCTGCTCGAGCAGGGTCTCGGGGACGAACCCGTTCTTGACCTCGATGACCAGCCGCAGCCCCTTCTCCCGGTCGGTGAGGTCCTTGATGTCCGCGATGCCCTGGATCTTCTTGCCCTGCACGAGGGTCTTGATGCGCTCGACGACCTTCTCGGTGCCGACGCCGTAGGGGAGCTCGGTCACGACGATGCCCTTGCGGCGCCCGACCGTCTCGACCCGCGCGGTCGCGCGCATCTTGAAGGAGCCGCGGCCCGCCTCGTAGGCGTCGCGGATGCCGTCGAGGCCGACGATCTTGCCGCCGGTGGGCAGGTCGGGGCCGGGGACGAACCGCATCAGGTCGTCGAGGGTGGCCTCGGGCCGCGTGATGAGGTGGCGCAGTGCCTGCACCACCTCGACGAGGTTGTGGGGCGGGATGTTGGTGGCCATGCCGACCGCGATGCCGGTGGTGCCGTTGACGACCAGGTGGGGGATCGCCGACGGCAGCACCACGGGCTCGAGCTCGCGGCTGTCGTAGTTGGCCTTGAAGTCGACGGTCTCCTCGTCGATCGAGGCGGTCATCGCGACGGCCGGTGGCGCCATCCGGCACTCGGTGTAGCGCATGGCGGCCGGGGAGTCGTCGGGCGAACCGAAGTTGCCGTGCCCGTCGATCATCGGCAGTCGCAGCGACCACGGCTGCGCCTGGCGCACCAGGGCGTCGTAGATCGCGCCGTCGCCGTGGGGGTGGAGCCGACCCATGACCTCACCGACGACGCGCGCCGACTTCACGTGCCCGCGGTCGGGGCGCAGGTTCATGTCGTTCATCGTGTAGAGGATCCGGCGCTGCACCGGCTTCAGCCCGTCGCGGGCGTCGGGCAGTGCCCGGGAGTAGATGACCGAGTAGGCGTACTCGAGGAAGGACGACTCCATCTCGTCCTTGATGTTGGTGTCGAGGATGTGCTCCTCGAAGTCGTCGTCCGGGGGAGGGTTCTTCGTGGTACGCCGTGCCATGGCGCCCATTGTGTCCCGGCCCGCGTCGCGGCTCCCGGTGGGCACGCCGAAGCCGGGCCGGGGCCCGCGGTTTCGTGGCTCGCTGCCTCGCACCGCGACCTCCCGACGACGGGCCGGTAGATTCCACTCCATGGCCGAGGGGCAGCAGGACGAGATCGAGGCAGCGCCCGAGCCGCCCCGTCACTGGGAGGCCGACGTGCTGCTGCGCGACGGCCGCACGGCCCACCTGCGGCCGATCCGGCCGGAGGACGCCGCCCTGCTCGTCGAGTTCTACTCGCGGGTCTCGGACGAGTCGAAGTACTTCCGGTTCTTCAGCCCGATGCCGAGGCTGTCGGACCGCGACGTCCTGCGCTTCACCCAGGTCGACCACGTCGATCGGGTCGCGATGATCATGGAGCTCGGCGGGCAGATGATCGCCGTGGGCCGCTACGACGTGGTGAAGCCCGGCGAGGCGGAGGTGGCGTTCCTCGTGGAGGACCGGCACCAGGGGCGTGGCATCGCCCAGCTGCTGCTCGAGCACCTCGCGCAGGCCGGTCGGGAACGAGGCATCGAGCGCTTCGTCGCCGAGGTGCTGCCGGACAACCAGAAGATGATCCACACCTTCCGCGACGCCGGCTACCACGTGGGCAGCGGCTACGAGGACGGCGTGATGGTGCTCGAGTTCGGCATCGACCCCACCGACACCTCGGTCGGTGTCATGGTCGCCCGCGAGCACCGGGCAGAGTCGGCCTCGATCGAGCGCTTCTTCCACCCGCGCTCGATCGCGGTGGTGGGCGCCAGCCGTCGGCAGGACACCATCGGCCAGGCGCTGGTGCGCAACCTGGTCACCGGCAACTACACCGGCCGCGTGCACGCCGTGAACCCGACGGCCGACGCGGTCTCGGGGCTGCCGGCCTACCAGAGCGTCAACGACATCCCCGGCGACGTGGACGTCGCGATCGTGGCCGTCCCCGCCGACGCGGTCCAGGACGTCGTGCTCGACTGCGCAGCCAAGGGGGTGCACGGCCTGGTCGTGATCTCCTCGGGCTTCGCCGAGACCGGCGAGGAGGGGAGGCAGCGTCAGCGGCGGCTGGTCGGGCTGGCCCGCTCCTACGGGTTGCGGCTGATCGGCCCCAACTGCCTGGGGGTCATCAACACCCACAAGGACACCTCGCTCAACGCGTCGCTGTCGCCGTTGATGCCGCCGGCCGGCCGTGCCGGCTTCTTCTGCCAGTCCGGCGCGCTCGGCTCGGCGATCCTCGAGAAGGTCAACAACCGGGGCCTCGGCCTCTCGACCTTCGTCAGTGCCGGCAACCGCGCCGACGTCTCCGGCAACGACCTGCTGCAGTACTGGGAGGAGGATGACTCCACCGAGGTCGTGATGATGTACCTCGAGTCGATCGGCAACCCCCGGAAGTTCTCCCGGGTCGCCCGCCGGGTCTCGCTGCGCAAGCCGATCGTCGCCGTCCGCTCCGGGCGCACGACGCAGGGCGTGCCGATGGGCCACGCGGTGCGCAAGATCGCCGCTCCGCAGCAGGCCGTGGACGCGATGTTCGCCCAGGCCGGCGTGATCCAGGTCGACAACCTCGACGAGATGTTCGACGTCGCCCAGCTGCTCGCCCACCAGCCGCTGCCGCGCGGTCGCCGGGTCGCGGTGGTCGGCAACTCCGACGCCCTCGGGCTGCTGGCGGCCGACGCTGCCGCCGCCGTGGGGCTGGTCGTCAACAAGTCGGTGGCCCTCGGCGCCGACGCGACGGCCGACGACTTCGAGGACGCCCTCGACGCCGCGATCGACGACCCCGACGTTGATGCCGTCGTCGCGGTCTACATCCCGCCGCTGAACGTCTCCGGAGAGGACGTCGCCAACGTGCTGGCCGCCGTGGGGGAGCAGTCCGACAAGCCGCTGGTCTCCTCGTTCCTCGGCGCCGAGGGCGTGCCCGAGCTGCTGCGCGTGCCCGACGTCGCCGGCCAGGTCGCCGGACGCGGGTCCGTCCCGTCCTACCCCGCCGTCGAGGCGGCGGTGCGGGCGCTCGCGCGCGTCGTCGGGTACGCCGTGTGGCTGCGCACCCCCGACGGGGCCACGCTCGACGCCACCGAGCTCGACTCGGCCGGTGCGAAGAAGATCGTGCTCGACGCGCTCCGCGAGCACCCGGACGGGGTGGACCTGGACACGGACCAGGTGTGCGCCCTGCTGGCGGCGTACGGCATCGAGACCTGGTCGGAGCGCCGCGTCGACACCCTGAAGCACGCCCAGAAGGTCGGCCGGGAGCTCGGCTGGGACGTGGTCCTCAAGGCCACGGCCGGCCATCTGCGCGAACGACCGGACCTCGCCCACGTCTGGCGCAACATCGACTCCGCGGCGGAGATGAAGGACGGCTGGGACTCGCTCAACGAGCTGATCACCAGCACCGACAGCGCGGGCTTCGTGGTGCAGAAGAACGCGCCGCCGGGGGTGCCGGTGGCGATCAGCAGCATGGAGGACCCGCTCTTCGGCCCGGTCGTCTCCTTCGGCATCGCCGGCCCGCTGACCGAGCTCCTCGCCGACCGGTCCTACCGGATCCCGCCGATCGGCGAGCACGACGCGGCTGCGATGGTGCGCGAGATCAAGAGCTCGCCGATGCTCTTCGGCTACCGCGGCTCGGAGGTCGTCGACATCGCCGAGGTCGAGCGCCTGGTGCTCCGGGTATCGCAGCTCCAGCACGACCTGCCCCAGATCACCACGCTCGAGCTGCCGCTGGTGCTCGCCGGCGCCGACCGGGCCTCGGTGCTGCGGGCCAGCGTGCGGGTCGACCCGGTCTCGCAGTCGCGCACCGACTGGTTCGCCCGCCGGTTGCCCTCGCAGGCGGGCGACACCTCGCCGGGCTGACACCGGGCTGACCGGACCGACGTCCGCACCGACGGTTCGTCGACGCGTGACAGACTGCGCCCCATGCGCAGCCGCACGACCGACAACGCGACCGAGGGCCGTGACCGCACCGCCGAGCTCCGTGACGCGATCGACCGCACGGGCTACTACCCGGAGGTCGTCCGCGACGGGGTCGCCAGCGCGGTCGGGGGCGAGCACGTCGTGTCGTTCTTCGTGCACCACGAACCGACCTTCGACCGCGACGAGGTGCGCCGTCACCTGACCGTCGTGGTGCTGACCCCGAGCCGGTTGCTGCTGGCCCACACCGACGAGCACGCGGGCGACGACCTGCTGCCCGAGCCCTACACCTCCACGTCCACGGAGGCGATCTCGCTGTCCTCGGTGAAGTCAGTCGTCGTGACCCGGATGGTGACCACCCCCGCCGCCGGTGCCGGACGGGCGGCGGAGGCGGTGCTGACGATCGGCTGGGGCGGGGTGGGTCGGCTCGATCTCGAGCCTGCCGGCTGCCAGGACCCCGAGTGCGACGCCGACCACGGCTACACCGGCTCCTTCACGGCCGACGACTTCTCACTGCGCGTCTCCGCCGCGGCCGAGGGACCGGACGCGGTCGAGCGGCTGCTGGCGTTCGCCGAGTCGTTGAGCGCGCGCACCCGGCCCGAGTGAGGCCGACGTGACCGACGGGGGAGAACAGCGGCTCGAGCCTGCCTTCGTCGAGCCCGCCTACCGGTCGCACTCGTTGGCCGACGTCGTCCCTGCGGTGGCCGCGGCGCTCGGGCGCCCGATCCAGCCGCCCGAGGCCGACCGGCCGGGGCCGGGGCTGCTGCTGCCCGATGCGGCGTCGTACGTCCTGTTCCTGGTCGACGGGCTCGGTGCCGAGCTGCTGCGCCGTCACGCCCACGTGGCACCGTTCCTCTCCGAGCTGCTCGACGACCGGCGGCTCGGCACCGCCGGCGTGCCCTCGACGACCGCGACCAGCCTGACGTCCCTCGGCACCGGGCTGCCTCCCGGCAGCCACGGGCTGGTCGGCTTCACCTCCCGAGTCCCGGGCACCGACCGGCTGCTCAACGCGCTGCAGTGGGACAAGCGGGTCGACCCGGTCGAGTGGCAGCCGCACCCGACCGCCTTCGCCCGACTGGCGCGCGAGGGTGTCACCGTCACGTCGGTCAACAAGCGCGAGTTCCGTGACACCGGGCTGACGGTGGCGTCCCAGCGGGGAGCCGAGTACGTCGGGGCGGACCGCGTGGGCGAGCGGATCGCGGGCGTGGTGGCCGCCGCCCGGCACCGACCGTCGCTCACCTACGTCTACGACGGCGACCTCGACTGGACGGGCCACCGCTTCGGGGTGGCCTCCTCGGCGTGGCTCCAGCAGCTCGCGATGGTCGACGCGGAGGCCGAGCAGCTGCGCGAGGCGCTGCCGGCCTCGACCCGGCTCGTGGTGGTGGCCGACCACGGGATGGTGGACTCCCCGCCCGAGGCGAGGATCGACGTCGACGAGCACCCCGAGCTCCTCGACGGTGTCGCGCTGCTCGGCGGCGAGGCCCGGTTCCGCCACCTCTACGCGGCCCGAGGGGCCGTCGACGACGTGGTGGCGGCGTGGCGCTCGACGCTGGCCGGTCGTGCCGTGGTCCTGACGCGGGACGAGGCGATCGGCCGTGGCTGGTTCGGATCGGTCGACCCCGGAGTGCGCCCCCGGCTCGGCGACGTCGTCGTTGCCTGCACCGGGGACACCGCGGTGCTGTCGACCGCGGCCTTCCCGTACGAGGCCACCCTCGTGGGACTCCACGGCTCGCTCACCCCCGCCGAGATGCTGATCCCGGTCGTCGTCGCCTGACCCTGCCGCTACTCGGGCTGGTTGTGGTGGTCGCCGCCGATCCGGTAGGACGACGTGACCCCGTCGTACATCAGGTGCGCCACCAGGCCCTCCGTGGCGTGGGGGAGGTTGTGGCAGTGGTCCATCCAGATCCCCGGGTTGTCGGCGAGGAAGGCGATCTCGAAGCGTTCACCGACCGCGACCTCGAGCGAGTCCACCCACCACGGGCTGCCGGTGGCGGGGACGCCGTCCCGGCTGAGCACGAGCGCGTGGTGGCCGTGCAGGTGCATCGGGTGAGCGTCGCCGCTGTCGTTGACGATCTCGAAGACCACCACGTCCCCCTCGGTGACCATGAACATCGGGATGTCGGGGTACATCTCGCCGTTGACGGTCCACCACAGCCCCGGACGGCCGTCGAGGAAGCCCGGGCGGCGGTCGATGACGTAGTCGAACCGGCGGTCGGGCTCGGCGACGTCGAAGGCCGGCGGCTCCGCGGCGCCGTAGGTCAGGAGGTCGACCTGCTCCTCGGGTCGGGGCGACCGGGCCGCGCCCGGGTCCGCCGGACCGACGACCAGCGCGGCGCCGCTGGAGAAGTCGACCCGGGTCCCTCCTGCGGGCACCGTGAAGCCGAGGTCGACGCGGCCGCCGGCCGGGATCGCGACGGAGGCGTCCGTCACGTCCTCGGGCCCGGCCACGTCACGCGCGTCGACGGCGAGCACGCGGAAGGTCGTGCCGGGCAGCCAGACCGTGGCCAGCCCGTTGTCGGTGTTCACCAGCCGCAGCCGGACCGACTGACCGGGCGAGGCATCGACCTCCGAGACGCCCAGTCGGCCGTCGAGGGTGCCCCCCGCGCCGTACTGGTGGAGGATCCGGACCTCGTCGACGTCCGCGGGAGCACCGTCGTCGTCGCGCGGCTCCACCACGAGCGCCCCGAAGAGGCCGCGCTGCACCTGCTCGTGGGAGAGCTGGTGGGAGTGGTACCAGTACGTGCCGGGGTCGTCGACCACGAACCGGTAGACGTGGTGGCCACCCGGGGGCACGGCGTCCTGCGTCACCCCGGCCACGCCGTCGGCGGCGTTGACCAGGTCGACGCCGTGCCAGTGGAGGGTGGCGCCCCCGGGCAGGTCCTCGTTCACCAGTGTCACCTCGAGCAGGTCGCCCTCGGTGGCCCGCAGCACCGGGCCGGGGCTGGAGCCGTTGACGGTGATCCGGTCGCCGTCCTCGCGGACCGCCAGGGTCGCGGTCACGTCGGCAGGCCGCGACGGGTCGACGACGAGGTCGGCCACCGCGACCCCGTGACGGCCGACATGGTCGGCGTGCGTGCCCGCTTCCCCACCACCCCAGTCGACGTGCCCCATCGCGGCGGCGTCGTACTCCGCTGGGAGCAGGCTCGACTGCCAGGACCAGGCCAGGGGCAGCGCGACGGCGACGGTGGCCGCCACGGCCAGCCACCGCCGGGCGCGGAACCCGGCCACGCCGCGCTCAGGAAGCGACGGGCGCGCCCGTCACCGTGGTCGGTGCCGTCCCGTGCGTCGGCGTCGATGCCTTGCGACCCGCTGCGAGGGCGACCCCGAGCAGGATCAGGGCGTTGACGCCGTGGAGCCCGCCCAGCGCCGGGTCGACGGCCCGCGAGAGCTCGGGCAGCACGATCACCTGCAGGACGACCAGCAGGACCAGCGTGGCGGCGTACGTGACCCCTCGGGGGACCTTGGCGAAGAACGACACGACGAGCAGGGCGAGCGTGACCAGCGGGATCAGGAGCAGGCCGTTGAAGAACATGTGGATCGCGAAGCCCCACTCCGCGGTGAACTGCATCTCGCAGTCCGTGCACTCGAGCAACGCCTTGTCGACCACGCCGTTGTCGTTCGTGATCCAGTCGTTGAGCCCGAAGAACGCCCAGGCGATGGCGAACGCCTGCACCAGGACGAGGACGGCGATCCCGTAGGCGAGGATCTGGTAGGTCTTTCTCATGACTGCCCCCTGTCACGGGCACGTGTGGGCGCGTGCCCTGGGACCCTCAGAATCCTCCCGATGCCGGACGGCGAGAAGTGCTTTTCGGGATCGGTCTGGACCAGTGGGAGCGCGAGGTCAACCGAAGGGGAGGGGCTCGGGGGCGAGCGAGACGGCCTTGGCGCGGGCGGCCGTCAGCCGGCGGCGGTGGTGCTGTCGGCAGAGCACCTCGTAGGCCACGTCGGCCGGCGGCTGGTCGGCTGCCTCCACGTCGCCGACGACGATGACCTCGCCCTCGGTGACCATCACACCGTTCTCGGTACGCGCGTTGTGGGTGGCCCGCTTCCCGCACCAGCACAACGCCTCGACCTGCAGCGTGTGCACCCGGTCGGCCAGCTCGACGAGCCGGGCGCTGCCGACGAACATCGACCCGCGGAAGTCGGTGAGGATGCCGAAGGCGAAGCAGTCGATCTGCAGCTCGTCGACGATCTTGGCGAGCTGGTCGATCTGCTCGCGCGAGTAGAACTGGGCCTCGTCGCAGATCAGGTAGTCGATCCGGCCGCCCGCGGTGAGGCTCTGCACGACGTAGGTCCAGAAGTCGAAGTCCTGGTCGACCTCGAGCGCGGCATGGGTGAGCCCGAGCCGGCTCGAGAGCTTCGCCTCGCCGGCCCGGTCGTGGGTGGTGAAGATCCGCCCGACCCGGCCACGGGCCGCGTGGTTGTGGTTGGTCTGCAGGGCCAGGGTGCTCTTGCCCGAGTCCATGGTTCCGGTGAAGAAGTGCAGTTCCGCCACGGGGGAGGACTCTATGCGTCCCCGTCCGCGTTGCAGGATGGGGCCATGACCCGACCCCTGATCTCGGCGACGGAGCTCGCTGCGCGCCTCGACGAGGTCGCGGTGCTCGACGTCCGCTACCGGATGGCCGGGCCCTCCGGCCCCGAGGAGTACGCCGCCGGCCACGTGCCCGGCGCCGCCTACGTCGACCTGGACGCCGATCTCGCGGCGCCACCGGGTCCCCGTGGTCGGCACCCGTTGCCGGAGCGCGACGTCTTCGTCGACGCGATGCGGCGATGCGGCGTCTCGGCCGACCGCCCCGTCGTGGTCTACGACGACTGGGCGGGGCATGCCGCCGCTCGCTGCTGGTGGCTGCTGCGCCACCACGGCCACCGCGACGTGCGGGTGCTCGACGGCGGCTGGGCGGCCTGGACGGCGGCGGGGGGAGCGGTGTCGTCGAGCGTCGACCAGCCCGAGCCGGGCAGCTTCGACGGCCGACCCGGCGCCATGCCGGTGGTCGAGGCCGACGGGGTGCTCGACGTCGACGTGCTGGTCGACGCGCGGGCCCCGGAGCGCTACCGCGGCGAGACCGAGCCGATCGACCCGGTCGCCGGCCACGTCCCCGGTGCCGTCAACCTGCCGACGCCGACCAACCTGGCGGCCGACGGCACCTTCCGGCCGGCCGACCAGCTGGCGGCGCTCTACGCGGCCGTCGGGGTGACCCCCGGCGCCGACGTGGCGGCGTACTGCGGGAGCGGCGTGACGGCGTGCCACGACGTCCTCGCGATGGAGGTCGCCGGGGTGCGCGCGGCGCTCTACCCGGGGTCGTGGAGCGAGTGGGTCGCCGACCCCGCCCGGCCCGTGGCGCGAGGCGCGTGAGAGCGGACGTCATGCGTTCCGATCGCCATGGCGACCGATTCGTATGACGTCCCGGCGATCAGCCGCAGAGGCGGTGGCTCACCAGTGCACGCCCCTGAAGACCTTGGCCAGCATGATCTGCTCCGTCTCGCGCGCGCCGTCCGTGCCGTCGGTGCCCCGCGCGGCGGCCGAGTCGGGGAAGACGTGGTAGGCCATGTTGAGCAGCCGGAAGGCCACCTTGGGGGCCACCGTGTGGACCACGGCGCCGGCGTTGCCGAGCAGGGTGTTGATCTCGTGGGGCCGCTCCACCATCGCCTTGACCACCAGGTCGGCTGCCTGCGCCGGGCTGATCGTGGGGAACTTGTCGTAGAGCTTGGTCGGGGCGATCATCGGCGTCCGCACCAGCGGCATGTGGATGCCGGTGAAGGTGATCCCGTCGCCGACCAGCTCGGAGGCTACGACGTTGCTCCACGAGTCGAGGGCCGACTTGGAGGCGACGTACGCCGAGAACCTCGGCGGGTTGGTCTGCACCCCGATCGAGGAGATGTTGACGACGTGGCCGCGGCGCTGCTCCTGCATCGTCGGCAGCAGCCCCATCACCAACCGGATCGCGCCGAAGTAGTTGAGCTGCATGGTGCGCTCGAAGTCGTGGAACCGGTCGTGCGAGAGCCTGAGGGAGCGTCGGATCGACCGACCGGCGTTGTTGACGACGACGTCGATCGACGGCAGGTCGGTCGCGAGGTCCTTGCAGAGCCGGTCGATGGCGTCGAGGTCGGAGAGGTCGCAGGGGTAGACGAACGCCGTCCCGCCGTGGTCCTCGATCGCCGCCCGCGTGGCCTCGAGCTTCTCGCGGCCCCGCGCCACGAGCACCGGCACGCCCCCGGCCTGCGCGACCTTGAGGGCGGTGACCTGCCCGATCCCGGACGAGGCCCCCGTGATCACGACGTACTTGCCGGTCAGGGCCTCCCGGGCGCGCCGGTCACGGGCCGTGGAGGTGTCGAGGTGCGCCTCCCAGTGGGACCACAGGGTGCGGGCGTAGGACTCGAGGTCGGGGACGCCGATGCCGGAGCCGGCGAGCGCCTGCTCGGTGCGCCGGGAGTCGAAGGTGGCGGTGAACCGCACGTGGCCGAGCACCTCGGGAGGGATGCCCACCCGCCCGAGGGTCTGGCCGAGCACCGCCTGGGCCGCCGTCGACTTCACGAGGCTGGTCGCGAGCTCCAGCGGACGCAGCCGACGGGGGATCAGGCCGAGCGGTCCGGCGTGGGTGACCTCGCGGTCGATCGGGGTGGCGAAGGTCGGCGCCCCGGCGGCCGCGCAGAACACGTTGATCATCTCGACCACCGGCTGGGGCTCGGGGTTGACGAGGTGGAAGGTCTCCCCGTCGCGGTCCTCGAGGTGGGCGAGGTGGTCCATCGCCTTGGCGACGTAGTCGACCGGCACGACGTTCGTGTCGCCGAGGTCGACGCCGACCAGCGGCAGCCAGGCCGGCAACCGGTCGCGCAACAGCCTCATCAGCGGGAAGAAGTAGTAGGGACCGTCGATCTTGTCCATGGCCCCGGTCTGGCTGTCACCGACCACGACCGCCGGTCGGTAGACCCGCCACGGCACGCTCGCAGTCTCGCGCACGAGGCGCTCGGACTCGTGCTTGGTGCGGTGGTAGGGCGAGGGCAGCGGCTGGCCCTCGTCGAACATCGACTCGTCGAACCGGCCGTGTGCCTCGCCCGCCACGGCCACCGAGGAGACCTGGTGGAAGCAGCCGACGCGGAGCGCCTCGGCCAGGGCCAGCGCGTGACGGGTGCCGTCGACGTTGAGCGCCTCGTTGGTGGCGTCGTCGGCGGTCATGTCGTAGATCGCGGCGAGGTGGAAGAAGTGGTCGACCTCGCCGACGTGGGCGGCCACCCACTCGGGGTCGACGCCCAGCGCGTCGACGCCCAGGTCGCCCACCACCGGCACCACCCGGTCGGTGTCCCACCGCTCGATCATCCGTTGCAGGCGGGGGAGCGAGCCCTCGCGGACGAGGACGAAGACCTCACCCTCGCGGTGATCGAGGAGCTCCTCGACCAGGAACCGCCCGATGAACCCCGTGGCGCCGGTGACGAAGTACGACATGGCCGGAGGGTATCGACAGGTGATCGGCCGGGTCACCCCTCAGGGCGAGCAGGTGGTCACTCGGACTTGCCGCCACCGAACATGATCTCGTCCCAGCTCGGCACGGAGGCCCGACCACGCTTGCGGGCAGGCTTGCGGGACGGGGGCTCGTCCTCGCGGGCGACCGCCTCGTCGCGCTCCTCGCCCTCCGGCTCCTCCGGGGCAGCGACCGGCTCGTCCGGCAGGTCGTCGAGGTAGGCCTCGAGCGGCTGGTCGGAGCTGACCATGGAGATGGCGTCGTCACCCAGCGGCAGTGCCTCGTCCTCGTGTGGCTCGCTGGCCGCGGCTCGGCGGGCCCGGGCGCGGGCGATGTCGTTGGAGACCGGGGGCTCGGCGGCCGTCTCGGGGGCGTCGCCCACCAGCCAGGTCGCGTCGTCGTCGTCGGCGACGGCGTAGTTGCCGGGGGCGTCGAAGACGAACCGGGCGAGGCCGCTGCGAGCGCCCACGGTGAAGGCCGCGGTGAGGGTCCACCTGCCGTCCTCGCGGCGCGCGGCGTCCCAGTCGACGGTGTCGGGGTTGACCCCGGCCGAGCGGAGGTGGCTCCCGACCGCGTCGCCGAGGGTGCGGGCACCGCCGCCGGGGACACCGGTACGACGTACCGAGGCGCGCTGCGCCCGGTCGGCGACGTGCTGGCGCTCGGCGAGGACCGGCGCGGCGAAGGGCATGATCGCCTCGACGGTCGTGTGGGCGGCCTGGGCGACGGCCTCGGGAAGTCTCGCCGGCCCGGATCCGGGCCTGGATGTCACGAGGGCGGAGTGCTGAGTCCATCTTGATCTCCAACTGGCCGAGCCGGGCATGGTCGCCGCTGAGCGCGGCCTTGAGGCGGTCGTCGACGTCGAGGGTGAACTCGACTCCCCGGGCGCTGACCAGGAGCAGGCGCCTGCCGTCATCGCTCAGTCCGGCGAGCGTGAGGTGGGCCATCTGGCTGGGTCTTCTTCCTGCTCAGGATCGGGTCGGGTCCGGTTCCGGCCGAGCCTACGCCAGCGGGGGAGCAGGTCCGGGGCGCCGCGCCCCGCAGTGCGCCGCGTAACGTCGGCGCCTGGTGAGGGTAGTGTCCCGCCGTGTCTCCGCTGCTCGTGGTGCTCGACCTGACGGGCATCTTCGTCTTCGCCATCTCCGGTGCCCTGGTGGCCGTGCGCAAGGAGCTCGACGTCTTCGGGGTGCTGGTCCTGGCCGGCACGACGGGGCTGGGCGGGGGGTTCCTGCGCGACGTGCTCATCGACGCGACGCCGCCCGCGGCGCTCGCCGACTGGCGCTACCTGCTGGTGCCGGTCGCGGCCGGGCTGGTCACGTTCTGGTACCACCCGACCGTGGGGCGGCTGGAGCGCCAGGTGGGGGTCCTCGACGCCTTCGGCCTCGCGCTGTTCTGCGTGGTCGGGGCGCTGAAGTCGGTGGAGTACGGCCTCGGCCCCCTGCCGGCGGCGCTGATGGGGATGGTCACCGGCATCGGCGGTGGCATGGTGCGCGACCTCCTCGCGGGGCGCGTGCCCGCCGTCTTCCGCAGCGAGCTCTACGCGACCCCGGCGCTCGCGGGAGCGGCGATCGCCGTCGTGCTCGACCGCCTCGACCAGCCGTACGCCGTCAGCGCCCTGCTCGGCGCCGGCGTCTGCCTGGCCTGGCGGCTGCTCGCGATGGGCCGCGACTGGCGGGCCCCGCTGCCGTCGGGACCCGCCAGCGTGTGACGGAGGGTCAGCCCATGGGCTCGCCGACGGGGAGCAGGAACGTGTCGCCGAGCTGCTCGAACGTGTCGAGCTCGGTGACGGCGTCACAGCCGCCGGCCGGCACCTCGCAGGTCCACAGCTCGGCGGGGGCGGCGTCGTCGACGGCGGCGAGCACCGCGAGGGTGTCGTTGTCGAGCCACTCGTAGCCGGTCGCGAAGCCACGGTCGAGGTCGAGAGCCACCCGGTCGCCGGTGACGGTGTCGAGCACCCGTGCCCGGTCACCCTCGAGCATCAGCCACCGGCCGTCGCCGGACAGGCGGGCGTACTCGCCGTGGACGTCGTTCCACACCACCCGGTCGTCCGGCTGCCCGACGGCGAGGTCACCGTTGCCGGCGATCACCAGCGCACCGTCCTGCACGTCCAGCAGCCGTTCGCCGGCGGCCAGGGCGATGGTGGTCTCGCGGCCGGTGTCGGTGTCGAAGGCCCGGGAGCCCCGTGGGCCCTTCCAGTACCAGGTCCCACCGTCCAGCGCGACCAGCTCGGTGACCCCGTCCTCGCGTCGGGTGGGGTAGTGACGGTCGAAGGTCCCCTGCTGCTGGTCGAGCACGACGAAGGAGCCGTCGGCGTCGTCGTACCAGCCGGCGCGCGCGGTCCCCTCGTCCACGACGAGGCGGGGCTGACGTGGGTCGGTCCGGCCGACCTCGGTGGCCTTCCCGTCGACCCACGACCACACGGCGCCCTCGCGGTCGCTGAAGACGTAGCCCCCGGAGGTCCGGACGTAGGCGAGCGGCCGGAAGTCCAGCGCCGAGGACAGATCTGCCTCGTGCAGGTCCGATCCCAGGACCCAGCTGACCGTCGGGTGGCCGGAGGTCGGTGCCGCGGGTGAGACCCGGTCGGTCGGTGACGAGGGCAGGGTGGTGGCCGCGGCGACCAGGGCGACGGCCGCGGCGACGGTGCCGACGGTGGCGCCCAGCCTGCGGTTGCGGACGCGCCGGTCGCCGGTGGCGACCATCGCGTCGAGGTCGGGGACGGCGAAGTCGACCGAGTCGGCTTGCTCGCGCATCAGAGTCTGGAGCTTGTCTGTCATCGGGTCACCACCAGGTCGTGGAGGGAGAGCAGGTCGTCAGCACCAGGTCTGTCGCCGAGCCGCTCACGGAGCTTGGAGAGCGCGGCCGAGACCTGGCTCTTCACGGTGCCGACGGCGCATCCGAGCGCGTCGGCGGTCTGGGCCTCGGTGAGGTCCTCGTAGTAGCGCAGCACCACCGCCGCGCGTTGCCGCACCGGCAGCTCGAGCAGGGCCGCCCACAGCCACTCCCGCTGTGCCACGTGGTCCTCGTGGCCGGCGGCGGGGCCGTCTCCGTAGCGGTCGGTCGGCCGCTCGTTCCACGACCTCCTGCGGAACCAGCTGATGGCGGTGGTGGTGATCGCCTTGCGGGTGTAGGCGTCGGCGTTGGCCTTGTCGCGGAGCCGCGGCCAGGCGACGTAGGTCTTGGTCAGCGCCTCCTGCACCAGGTCCTGGGCGAGCCCGACGTCGCCCACCATCAGGTAGGCGCACCGGTGGAGCGCCGCCGAGCGGGCGGAGACGAACTCCGCGAACTCGGCCCTCTGTCTCTCTTTCGTGGTCACGCCACCCCAGACGCGTCGGGGGACGCAAAAGGTTCGTCAGTCACCGAGGACCCGCCGCAGGTAGTCGTTGGCGAAGACCCGGTCGGGGTCGATCCGGTCGCGCACGGCGAGGAACTCCCCGAAGCGTGGGTACGCCGGGGCGAGGTCGGCCGCCGTCAGGGTGTGCAGCTTGCCCCAGTGGGGTCGGCCGTCGTGGTCGCGCATGACCCGCTCGATGCCGGAGAAGTAGGACTCGTGCTCGGCGTCCACGTAGGTGTGGAAGGCGAGGTGGACCCGGTCGTGCCCGTGGCTGGTCGCGAGGGGGGTGTCCTCGGCCGGCGCGAACCGGACCTCGACGGGGAAGGAGACCCGCCAGTCGGAGGCGTCGATGACGCGACGAGCCTCGGTCAGGGCCGCCATGCCGGCCTCCCGCGGCACGGCGTACTCCATCTCCTTGAAGACCACCCGACGTGGCGAGGTGAAGACCCGGTGGGCGGGCGCGGTGTAGGTGCGCTCGGACAGCAGCCGCCCCGACAGCTCGTTGAGCCTCGGGATCGCAGCCGGCACCCGGGTGACGACCCGGTTGAGCCCGCCGAAGACGGTGTTGGACAGGAGCTCGTCGTCGAGCCACCCACGCCAGCGGGGGAGCGGTCGGTCGTCGACCTGGGCGAGGGGCAGCCGGTCGTTGGTCTTCACCAGCATCCGGTCCGTGTGGGGAAACCAGTAGGCGTCGACGTGGTCGTGCGCGTCGTCGAGGTCGGGCAACGACGCCAGACCCTCCCGCCAGGTCACCGGCCGCTCGTGGGCGCGCAGCGCGAACAGGGGCTCGACGCGGAAGGTCACCGACGTCAGCAGGCCGAGCGCACCGAGCCCGACCCGAGCGACGTCCAGCAGCCCGGGGTCGTCGTCGGCGGTGGCCCGGAGCACCTCGCCCGTGCCGGTGACGAGCTCGAGCCCGACGACCTGGGCCGACAGCGAGGCGACCCGGCCACCGGAGCCGTGGGTGCCGGTCGAGATCGCACCGGCCAGCGTCTGCTCGGCGATGTCACCCATGTTGTGCAGCGACAGCCCCCGTCGCTCGAGCTCGTGGTTGAGCACGTGCAGCCGGGTGCCGGCCGCGGCCGTCACCGTCATCGCCTCGCGGTCGACGCCGCGGACGCCCGTGAGGTGGGTGGGCAGCAGCAGGGTGTCCTCGGGGGCGGCGATCGCCGTGAAGCTGTGACCGGCGCCGACCATCTTGACCGTGGTCCCGGCGCGTCGGGCCTCCTGGACGGCCGCGACGACGTCATCGGTGGTGCGGGGCGCGAACACGCGGGACGGCGTCGCCCCCGCCAGCCCTGACCAGTTGCTCCAGCCCATGGCGCGGACCCTAGCCGCAGATCACGCCCGCGGCCGTGGGATCAGCAGTGCCACGACGGCGGCGAGGGCACCCGCCGCGAACGAGACGAGGTAGGCCGCCGACGCCCCCGAGCGGTCGACCACGAGCCCCGCCAGCGCCGCCCCCGGCCCGACGCCCGCGACGACGCCGCTGTGCAGCACCGACATCCCCTCGGCGAGCCGCGACGGCGGCACCGAGCGCTCCACGAGGGTGGTGACCGCGATCATCGTCGGCGCGATGGCGAAGCCGCCGAGGAGCAGCAGCAGGCCCATGAGCGGCACCGACTCGACCAGCGCCAGCGGCGCCATCGCCACGCACATGCCGAGCGCTCCGAACCGGACGCGGTCGACCGGCGGCCGCGTCCAGTGCACGGCGCCGGTCACCAGCCCGGCCACCAGGCTGCCGAGCGCCCAGAGCGCCAGCAACGGGCCGGCGTACGCCTGGGAGCCCCGCTCCTCGGCGAAGGCGACGGTCACGACCTCGGCGCCGCCGAACAGCGAGCCGAGCGAGAACATCACCACGGCCACCGGCAGCAGCGTGCGCCACGGCAGGGGCTCCTGGGCCTCCGTGCTGCGGCGGCGAGGGTGGGCGGGGGGCTCGGTCGAGCGCTGCGCGGCCAGCAGCACGGTGCCGAGCAGGCCGGCGACCACCGCGGTCACGACGCCCACCGACGGGCTGACGGTGGTGGCGAGCACGGTGACCAGGACGGGCCCGAGCATGAAGACGGCCTCGTCGACCACCGCCTCGACCGCGAACGCGGTCTGGACGTCGGCCGGGCGCTCGCGCAGCACGTAGGCCCAGCGCGCCCTCACGCACGTGCCCGCCGCCGGCAGTGAGCCGCCGCCGACCGCCGCGAGCACGTAGGTCGTCAGGATCGGCCAGTCCGCCTGGACGCCGACCACCATCAGTCCCAGCGCGACGGTGAAGACCGCGACCATGGGCAGCAGCACCCGCGACTGCCCGTGCCGGTCCAGCCAGCGGCCCTGCAGCACCGCCATCACGGCGCCCGCGGCGACGTAGGTGGCCGAGACCGCTCCCGCCACTGCGTAGGACCCGGTCGCGTCCTGGACCAGGAGCACGATCCCGATGCCGACCATGGAGATCGGCAACCGCGCGACGAACGCCGAGCCGGAGAAGCGTCGGCTCCCCGGCACGGTCAGGATCCGGCGGTACGTGTCGAGCATGGCCAGCGCAGCCTACGGCCGTCCCCCTCACGGCGGGCATCCTCGAGCGCGGCGGTACGGCGTCCGGGTGAGGGTCCTGACGCCCCCTGAGACACCACAGCACCGCGCTCGACCCCGCTCCAAATACGATGGGGGCCATGAGTCCCGACGTACGCCCGTACGACGCGCTGCTCCTGGTCTCCTTCGGCGGCCCCGAGCAGCCCGACGACGTCATCCCGTTCCTCGAGAACGTCACCCGCGGCAAGAACATCCCGCGCGAGCGGCTGGCTGAGGTGGGGGAGCACTACTTCTCGTTCGGCGGGAGGTCGCCCATCAACGACCAGAACCGGGCGTTCCTCGCCGCGCTGCGCGAGGACCTCGCCGGGGCCGGCATCGACCTCCCGGTCTACTGGGGCAACCGCAACTGGGACCCCTACCTCACCGACGCGCTCGGGCAGATGGCCGAGGACGGCGTGCAGCGGGCGGCCTGCTTCGTCACCAGCGGCCTACTCGTCCTACTCCGGCTGCCGGCAGTACCGCGAGGACCTCGCAGCGGCGAGCGCCGAGGTGCCGGGGGCGCCCGTGCTGGACCGGCTGCGTCACTACTTCAACCACCCCGGGTTCGTGGAGCCGGTCGTCGACGCCACGCTCGCGGCGCTGGCCGAGCTGCCCGAGGGCAGCCGCGACGAGGCGCACCTCGTCTTCGTCACCCACTCGATCCCGACGGCGATGAACGACCGCAGCGGTCCGGACGGCGAGTGGTACGTCCGCCAGCACCGGAGCGCCGTCGCCGAGGTCGTCGAGCGGGTGCGCCAGGAGACCGGCCACCGGTTCGCGTCCGAGCTCGTCTACTGCTCCCGCTCCGGACCGCCACAGGTGCCCTGGCTCGAGCCCGACGTCAACGACCACATCGCCTCGCTCGCCGAGGGCGGTGCCACCGGTGCGGTGATCGTGCCGATCGGTTTCGTGTCCGACCACATGGAGGTCATCTACGACCTCGACACCGAGGCGCTCGACACGGCCCGCAAGTACGACTTCCCGGCGGTGCGGGCCGCCACGCCCGGTGTCGACCCCCGGTTCGTGGCCCTGGTCCGTGAGCTGCTCGTCGAGCGGGCCGCGGCCGAGCGGGGTGGGGAGCCCGAGCGCAGGTCCGTCGGGGGGCTGCCCCCGTCGTGGGACCGGTGTGCGACCGGATGCTGCCCCAACGCCCGCGAGGACCGGCCGGCCGTGGCCGGGGTGGAGGCGTGAGCGCCCGGGTCGGGGCGACTCCCGTCGAGCTGCGCGACCTCGCCCTGGAGGTGGCCGCCGAGGCGGCCACCCTGGTCCGCGACCGCCGTGCGGAGGGCGTCAGCGTCGCCGACACCAAGAGCAGCGCCACCGACGTCGTCACCGAGGTCGACCGTGCCAGCGAGGAGCTGATCCGGAAGCTGCTCCTCGAGGCCCGCCCCGACGACTCGATCCTGGGGGAGGAGGGCGACGACCACGTCGGCCCCAGCGGCGTCCTGTGGATCGTCGACCCCATCGACGGCACCGTGAACTTCCTCTACGGCCTCCCCGAGTACGCCGTGTCGATCGCGGCCGAGGTCGACGGCCAGGTGGTCGCCGGGGTGGTGCTCAACGTCGTCACCGGCGTGGTGTTCGCCGCGGCCCTGGGTCACGGCGCGACGAAGGACGGCCGGCCCATCGGCGTCCGCGCTACGCCGCCGCTGTCGCACCGGTTGGTGCTGACGGGTTTCAGCTACCGGCCCGACCTCCGCGCCGAGCAGGCCGCCCAGGTGGCGCGGCTGCTGCCGCAGGTGCGCGACGTACGCCGCATCGGCTCCAGCGCCCTCGACATCTGCCACGTGGCCGAGGGAGCGGGCGACGCCTACGTGGAGGAGGGCTCCCAGCGCTGGGACTGGAGCGCTGCGAGCCTCGTGGCGCGCGAGGCCGGCGCCAGGTTCGGGCTGCTGCGCAGCGTGGTCGCGCCCCGCCTCGGGGGGCCCGGCGCCGACGGCGCACCCACCGTCGTGGTGTGCACCCCCGAGGCGGGCTGGGACGAGTTCGTGAGCCTGCTCACGGAGTGCGGATTCTGCGTGTCCGACGCGGAATAGCCGGCCCGCCCCTACTGTTCACGCGATGACTCGACGGCCACCCGTCGAACCGATGTGCAGCACCCGACATGGATGGTGCACACTGTGGCGCCGACGGGCGGCACGAGGGCACGAATTCATGGGGAGTGGAGAGCAGAGATGGCGACCGACTACGACGCACCTCGCAAGAACGAGGAAGACCAGTCCGAGGAGAGCATCGAAGAGCTCAAGGCGCGCCGTCACGACAAGAACTCCGGCAAGGTCGACGAGGACGAGGCCGAGGCTGCCGAGTCCTTCGAGCTGCCCGGGGCCGACCTGTCGCACGAGGAGCTCGCGGTCGAGGTGAAGCCCAAGCAGGAGGACGAGTTCACCTGCATGAGCTGCTTCCTCGTCCACCACCGCAGCCAGCTCGAGGACGAGAAGAAGATGATCTGCAAGGACTGCGCCTGAGCGGTCCTCGGCCCGGGCACGCCCGGGCCTGACGAGTACGAGCGCGCCGACCACCCGGAGGGTGGTCGGCGTCCGTGTCTCGCGCGGGGCTCAGACGGTCGGGGCCGGGGCGTCGGGGTCGTCACGGTCCTTGCGCAGCTCGGGGGGCAGGTGGCCGGTCGACTTCGCGTAGTAGCCGGCAGCCCGGCGCGCCGCGGCCATCCGGGCCAGTCCGATCAGCGCGCCGCTGAGCGCCGCCCAGGCGACCGCCTCCAGGATCTCGACGTCCGGGTCGGCGGGGTTCGCCGGCGGCGTCTTGCCGGTGGCTGCCTTCCACGAGGTGTTCAGGGCTTTCTTGGTGACCGCCGCGGCTCCGAGCACGGCGACCAGCGACATCGCCGACCACACCTTGGAACTGTCCGACGAGCTCTTCTTGGCCATGTGCCGACCCTAGCCCGACTCAGTCGGGGACCGGACCACCCCGGGGTGCGAGGGGTCCCCTCGCCGCAGCGATCGCCGCGGCCAGTGCCTCGGGGTGGCGGGTCGAGAGCAGCCAGTACGGCGCCGGGTCGGCCGGGTCGTGCAGGTCGACCCGCACGGCGCGCTTGAGGTAGGGGCGCAGCAGCAGGAAGGCCCGCACGTCGGCGTCACGCCCGGCGAGTCGGCGGGCGGCGTCGGCGTCGAGCGCGGTGGCGTCGCCGAGGTGGTGCACGTCGATGCCCGCCCGGCCGGCGCACAGGCGGCCGTCGGCCACCTCGATCCGGGCCGCGCCGTAGGTCAGCAGCAGGGCCGCGGTCAGGGCGAGGCCGGCCGCGGTCACGCTCCAGGCGACGATGCCGGGGAGGGCGACGACGGTCGCCAGCCACAGGCTCGCGACGAGCATCGTCCCCTGCACCCACCACCGCAGCGGGACGGTCAGCCGCTCGGCGTACTGCTTCTCCACGGGCTCGATCGTAGGAGTCGGGGTGGCCGGTAGTGTCACCGGCCGTGCCTCTCGAGATCCAGGTGGTCCGACTCGACCCCGACCTGCCGCTGCCGGCCTACGCCCACCCGGGCGACGCGGGTGCCGACCTGCTGACCACCGTCGACGTGACGCTGCGACCGGGGGAGCGGGCGATGGTCCCGACCGGGATCGCCATCGCGCTGCCCGACGGCTACGTCGCACTCGTGCACCCGCGCTCGGGGCTGGCGGCGCGTCACGGGCTCTCGATCGTCAACGCGCCCGGCACCGTCGACGCCGGCTACCGCGGCGAGGTCAAGGTCATGCTCATCAACCACGATCCCACCGAGCCGGTGGAGCTGCGCCGCGGCGACCGGATCGCGCAGCTGGTGGTGCAGCGCTTCGAACGGGCCGAGTTCACCCAGGTGGCGGCACTCCCCGAGAGCGTCCGGGGTGACGGGGGTTACGGTTCTACCGGAGGATTCGGTCGCTCCTGACCGGTCCGGAGGAGATCACGTGAAGTTCCGCCGCAAGGGCCACGAGGCCGCCGACACCCCCGAGGTCGAGGGCACCGCCGTGCCCACCGCCGGCAGCCCGGCCGATAGCACCGCCGCCGCGCCGTCGGCTCCCGTCGAGCCCGGCCCCTACGACGCCGAGGACCTCGGCGACGACGGTGTGCCGCGCGTCGACCTCGGCTCGATGCTGGTGCCGCCCGTGCCGGGCAGCGAGCTGCGCATCCAGGTCGACGAGAAGACCCAGCAGGTGCAGTCCGTGCTGCTCGCCGGAGCCGACGGCGCCCTGGAGCTGCGCGCCTTCTCGGCGCCACGCAACGGCGACCTCTGGAGCGAGGTGCGGCCCCAGCTGGCTGCCGACATGGCCCGCCGCGGTGGCACCGCCACCGAGCGTGAGGGTCGCTTCGGCACCGAGCTCGCCTGCCAGCTCACCGTCCAGACCTCCGACGGCCGTACCGGCCAGCAGGCCTCCCGCATCGTCGGCATCAACGGCTCGCGCTGGATGGTGCGCGCCACCTTCCTGGGCAAGCCCGCGGTCGAGCCGGAGGCAGCCGAGGTGTGGGAGGAGGCGCTCAGCCGCCTGGCCGTGCGCCGCGGCGACCAGGCGATGCCGGTCGGCGACCCGCTCCCCGTGGTGCTCCCGGAGCAGGCACGCCGGGTCGGGACCCCCGGCCAGGGTCCGCTCGCGGACGGCTGAGGCCTCCCGGGTGGGCGAGAAGAACCGGCTGCGGCGCAGCCTGAGTCGCTGGGCGAACGTGTCGGAGACCCACGCCCGCGACCTGCGCCGCGACCTCGGGCAGAAGGCGGCCCTGACGATCGACGAGGCGCCCGACCGGGTGCCGGTGACGGTCCAGGGGTCGTTGCGCACCATCACGCTCCGCCCGCGTGGCGGCGTACCCGCCCTCGAGGCCGAGCTCGACGACGGGTCCGGGGTGCTCACGGTCATCTGGTTGGGACGGCGGCGCATCGCCGGCATCTCCCCGGGCCGCTCGATGCGCGTCACCGGTCGGATCGGCCGGCTCGAGGGCGTGCGCACCATGTACAACCCACGCTACGAGCTGCTGCCGTGACCGACGACGCTGACCCGCAGCCGGCGGAGGACCGCCCGCACGCCGACACCGAGACTGTCGAGCAGGTCGTCCGCGCCCAGCTCTCCAAGGCGTTGGGCGGCCGCCGTGGCATGGCCGAGGCCGCCGCGCCGACGATCCTCTTCACGGCGGTCTGGCTGATCCTCCACGAGCTCCAGCTGGCGCTGGTGGTGAGTATCGCGTCCGCGCTGGTGCTGCTCGCGCTGCGGCTGGTGCAGCGCTCGACGGTGCAGTTCGTCGTCAACGCGCTCTTCGGCATCGGCATCGGCTGGTTGTTCGTCACGATGGCGGCCCGGGGCGGGGCATCGGGGGAGGAGCAGGCCCTGGCCTACTTCCTGCCGGGCATCCTCTACAACGCCGGCTACTCCGTGGTGATGGCCACGACCTGTCTCGTCGGCTGGCCGTTGGTCGGTTTCATGGTCGGCAGCGTCACCGGCGACCCGACCGCGTGGCACGACGACCGGCAGGTGGTGAGGCTCTCCAGCCGCCTCACCTGGATGCTGGTGCTGCCCTGCGTGATCCGGGCCAGCCTCCAGGCACCGGTCTACCTCGGCGGCCGATCCGGCTCGATCGACGCCGACACGGCGATCGCGCTGCTCGGGGTGATGAAGATCGGGCTGGGCTGGCCGCTCCAGCTCGCCGCGCTCGGAGCGATGGTGTGGCTGCTCGCTCGCAACCACACCCCCCTCAAGGAGTCGTCAGCCGCCGTGGAGTGACGGCGCGAGCAGCCGCTCGAGGGCGTTCTCGACATCGGCGCTCACGACGAACAGCAGCTCGTCGCCCGACTCCACCGGCTCCTCGGCGTCGGGGGAGTAGACCTGCCCGTCGCGCAGGATGGTCACCAGGGCGCAGTTCTCGGGGAAGGGGATCAGGCCCGCCGGCTTGCCGACGTACGGCGAGTCCTCGGGCAGCGTGAGCTCCACGAGGTTGGCGTTGCCCTGACGGAAGGTGAACAGCCGCACCAGGTCACCGACCGTGACGGCCTCCTCCACCAGTGCCGACATGATGCGCGGTGTCGAGACGTTGACGTCGACGCCCCACGCCTCGGAGAAGAGCCACTCGTTGTTGGGGTGGTTCACCCGGCCGACGGTGCGTGGCACGCCGAACTCGGTCTTGGCCAGCAGCGAGGTGACCAGGTTGACCTTGTCGTCGCCGGTGGCGGCGATCACGACGTCGCACTGGTCGAGGCGTGCCTCCTCCAGCGAGGACATCTCGCAGGAGTCGGCGAGCAGCCACTCGGCGTCGGGCACCCGCTCGGGCTTGATCGCGGCCGGGGCCTTGTCGATCAGCAGCACCTGGTGCCCGTTGCCGATGAGCTCCCGGGCGATGGAGCGACCGACGGCTCCCGCTCCGGCGATGGCGACCTTCATGGCGTCAGTTCTCCTCGGGTCCGCGCTCGAAGACGGCGTAGGCGCCGGCGGCGTTCTCCTCGCGCATGACGAGGTGGAGCAGGTCACCCTCCTGGATGACGGTCTCGCGCGTGGGCAGCATGCCCTCGCCGAGCCGGTCGATCCAGGCGATCCGCACCTTCGACTGGTCCTGCAGGTGGATGGTGCGCTGGCCGACCCACTTCTCCGGGACCGGCACCTGGTCGACCCGGATCGTGCCCGAGGGGTCACGGAAGTCGGGTTCGGCGCCGACGGGCAGCAGGCGGCGCAGCACCTGGTCGGCGGTCCACTTCACCGTGGCGACCGTGGTGATGCCCAGCCGCTGGTAGACCTCGGCACGGCCGGGGTCGTAGATCCGGGCCACGACCTGCTCGATGCCGAAGGTCTCGCGCGCCACCCGCGCGGCGATGATGTTGGAGTTGTCGCCGCTCGACACCGCGGCGAACGCGTCGGCGCGGCGGATGCCGGCCTTCTCGAGCACCTCCTGGTCGAAGCCGATGCCGGTGACCTTGTCGCCGTTGAACGACGGGCCCAGGCGTCGGAAGGAGTCCGGCTCGCTGTCGATGACGGAGACGGTGTGGTTGCGCTCCTCGAGGCTGCGGGCGAGGGTCGAGCCGACGCGGCCGCAGCCCATGATCACGACGTGCACGACACGAACGTTATCCCAGACGATGCGCGCGCACCGGGGGTCAGGGTCTAGCCTTTCTCGTCGTGGGTGTCGGCGGCGTCTCGAAGCGGATCCTGCTGGGTCGCAAGCTCCGGAGCTCGCAGCTCGGCGAGACGCTGCTTCCAAGAAGATCGCCCTGCCGGTCTTCGCCAGCGATGCCCTGTCCTCGGTCGCCTACGCCCCCGACGAGATCTTCATCATGCTCGCCGCCGCGGGGGCCACGACCTACGTGTGGTCGTGGAAGATCGGCATCGCGGTGGCGGTCGTCATGTTCACCGTCGTCGCCTCCTACCGGCAGACCGTGCACGCCTACCCCTCGGGCGGCGGCGACTACGAGGTCGCCACCGTCAACCTCGGCCGCAACGCGGGCATCACCGTCGCGAGCGCGCTGCTCGTGGACTACGTGCTCACGGTGGCGGTGTCGATCTCGGCCGC
The DNA here is from genome assembly GCA_963754025.1 of uncultured Actinomycetota bacterium. Classification (GTDB taxonomy): domain Bacteria; phylum Actinomycetota; class Actinomycetes; order Propionibacteriales; family Nocardioidaceae; genus Nocardioides. The sequence goes on from CAVWEC010000001.1 coordinate 586,817, forward strand.
CTCGCAGTACGCGGCCGGAGCGATCCCGGCACTGATCGGGCACGAGGCCCTGGTGGCCGTGATCGCGGTGCTGGTGCTGGCCGCGGTCAACCTGCGCGGCGTCCGCGAGTCGGGCACGTTCTTCGCGGTGCCCACCTACCTGTTCATGGTGTCCATCCTGGGCATGTGCCTCTACGGGCTCCTCCAGCTCCTGGGCGGCAGCCTGCCGCTCGCCGAGAGCGCCGGGCTCGAGATCGAGCCTGCCGAGGGCTGGGAGGGGCCGCTGACGCAGGTGGCGCTGGTCTTCCTCCTCGCCCGCGCCTTCTCCTCGGGCTGCGCGGCTCTCACCGGCGTCGAGGCGATCTCCAACGGCGTGCCCGCCTTCCGACGGCCGAAGAGCAAGAACGCCGCGACCACGCTGCTCCTGCTCGCTCTCATCGCGGTCTCGATGATGATGAGCATCATCGTCCTGGCCAAGCAGATGAGCGTGCGCTACGTCGATCCCCACGAGGTCGACCGGCTCCGCTCCGTCGGCGGGGGCGCCGTGCCCGAGGGCTACGAGCAGCACCCCCTGATCTCGCAGATCGCCGAGGGGGTCTTCGCCGGCTTCCCGCCAGGCTTCTACTTCGTCGTGACCGTCACCGGCATCATCCTGGTGCTGGCCGCCAACACCGCCTTCAACGGCTTCCCGGTGCTGGGCTCGATCCTCGCCCACGACGGGCTCGCACCGCGCGCGCTCGGCTCGCGCGGCGACCGGCTCGCGTACAGCAACGGCATCATCTTCCTCGCCGTGATGGCGGGGTGCTGATCTGGATCTTCGACGCCGAGACCACGAGGCTCATCCAGCTCTACATCGTCGGCGTCTTCGTCTCCTTCAACCTCAGCCAGCTCGGCATGATCCGCCACTGGACACGCCACCTCCAGCACGAGCACGACCCGGCCGAGCGGCGGCGGATGATGCGTTCGCGCGCCATCAACACCTTCGGGCTGGGCATGACCGCCGTGGTGCTCGTGATCGTGGTGGTCACCAAGTTCCTCGCCGGGGCCTGGATCACGATCCTCGCGATGCTCGCCTTCATCACCGTCATGCAGGGCATCAGCCGCCACTACGCCAACGTCGCCGAGGAGCTCGCGGCCGACGAGGACGACAAGATCCTCCCGACCCGCGTCCACGCGATCGTGCTCGTCGGCAAGCTCCACAAGCCGACGCTGCGCGCGCTGGCGTTCGCGAAGGCCTCGCGCCCGAACCTCCTCGAGGCGGTCTACGTCGGCACCGACACGGTCGCCACCAACCGGTTGCTGTCGGAGTGGGACGAGCGCAACCTCGGCGTGCCGCTGAAGGTGCTTCACTCTCCCTACCGCGAGATCGTGCGGCCGATCTCGGAGTACGCCGCCGAGATCCGCAAGGCCAACCCCCGCGGCGTGGTCGCGGTCTACATCCCGGAGTACGTCGTCGGCCGGTGGTGGGAGCAGCTGCTCCACAACCAGACCGCGCTGCGGCTCAAGGGCCGGCTGCTGTTCTCCCCGGGCGTCATGGTCATCTCCGTGCCCTTCCAGCTGCGCTCCTCGCAGATCGCCCGGGAGCGCGCGCTGCGCGAGGACACACAGATCCGCTCCGGCGACATCCGCCGCGGTCGGATCCGCGACCGCTCGGACGACAGTCAGCTCGGTCGATGAGCCGCGCTCCGCGCCAGCGGCGTGCGCGGGGCCGCTCCCGGGTCGGCGAGACGTTCCGCGCCCAGGTGGGGCCCGTCGCACACGGCGGCCACTGCGTGGCCCGGGTGGCGACGGACCCGTCGGTCGACCCGGACGAGACCCGGGTGGTGTTCGTGCGCCACGCGCTGCCCGGCGAGGTCGTCGACCTCGTGGTGACCGAGGGGTCCGACGGTGACCGCTTCTGGCGTGCCGACGCGGTCGTCGTCCACGAGGCGTCGGGCGACCGGGTCGAGCCGCCCTGCCCCTACGCGGGGCCGGACGCCTGCGGCGGCTGCGACTTCCAGCACGTGGCCCTGCCCGCGCAGCGTGACCTCAAGGCCGCGGTCGTGCGGGAGCAGCTGACACGGCTCGCCGGGCTCGACCTGCCGGTGACCGTGCAGGCGGTGCCGGGCGACGATGCCGGCCTGCGGTGGCGCACCCGGCAGCGCTACGTCGAGCTGCCCGACGGGCGCCGTGGCATGCGCAAGCACCGCTCCCACGACGTCGTCCCGGTCGACGAGTGCCTGCTGGAGGCGCCCACGACTGCCGACCACGTGGTGCTCGGACGGTCCTTCTCGGTGGCACCCGGCGGCTTCTGGCAGGTGCACCCGGGGGCGCCCGAGGCGCTCGTGACCGCCGTGCTCGACCTGCTGGACCCGCAGGCGGGGGAGTCGATGCTCGACCTCTACGCCGGGGTCGGCCTGTTCGCGGCCTTCGTCGGCGAGCGCACCGGCGCCCGCGTCGCCGCGGTCGAGGCCGACCGCGAGGCCTGCCGCCACGCCCGCCTCAACCTCGGCCAGCAGGCGCACGTCACCGCCGGGCCGGTCGACCGGGTGCTCGACGCGGCGTACGACGAGCCGTTCGACCTGATCGTGCTCGATCCACCCCGCGAGGGCGCGAAGCGCAAGGTCGTGGAGCAGGTCGTCGACCGGGCCCCGCGGGCCGTCGCCTACGTCGCCTGCGACCCGGCCGCCCTCGCCCGCGACGTCGCGTTCTTCGCCGAGCACGGCTACACCGTCACCGACCTGCGCGCCTTCGACCTCTTCCCGATGACGCACCACGTCGAGTGCGTCGCGTTGCTCACGAGAAACCGGTCCTGACCTGCGGTAATGGGATTCCCGCGCAGCAGGTCGAAAGCCGAAGTCTGGCCTTGAGGCTCACTTTGAGGCCCTTATGGCTCACTTTGAAGCCGCGGAGTGGGCGCTCTACCTGGGGCCGCTGTCCAGCCCCTTGGGGGAGTGCAGTCGTGGCGGATCAGTCGTGGCTACACCCAGCGCTCGAGGGTTCTAGGGCCTCGCTTCGTCCCGCCGGTCGGGCCCGTACAACCAGCCGCACCTCGGGTCGATGATGGGATGGGAGCGATCGACGAAAAGCGCCTGTCATCATGCAATGATTCACGATGTGTCGACCACGGTGGCCTATGTCACGGGAGCGAGCAGAGGGATCGGACGGCTTCTCGCCACCTCGCTCGCGGCAGATCGAGCCCGAGTTGCAGGGTTCGCCCGTGCGAGTACCGACCTGGAGTCGTTGAGTTCCCATCCGGGCGCACTGGTAGCGATCCCGATGGACGTGAGCGATCCCGTTCGGTGACGTCGGGATTCAAGAGTGCCAGCGCGGAGCTGGGCGACCCGACGCTGGTGGTTACGTGTGCGGGCAGCATCGATGCATTGGGTCCGATAGCAAGTGTCGACCCCGAGCGCTGGTGGCAGTCGGTGACGGTCGACTTGCGCGGCACTATGTTGTGCACCCGAGCTGCGCTCACAACGATGATCCCGCGGCGTGCGGGCCGAATCGTGACGGTTTACGGCAACCTCGGCGATGACGGCCGCGAGCACGTTTCCGCGTTCGCGGCCGCGAAGGCCGGGATTGCACGATTCACCGAGACCCTGGCGAGCGAGCTCGAAGGAAGTGGGGTGATCGCCGTTTGCATGCACCCTGGTTTTGTACGAACGCCGATGACAGAACATTTGGCGTCGAGCATCGACGGTCGCCAGTGGCTCCCCGCATTCGGTGACCGCGCGTCCGACCACTGGGGCGACGGTACGAGTGCACAGCATCTGATGCGTCGCATCATCGCCGGGGACGCCGACGCACTCGCCGGTCGTGTCGTCGTCGTCGACGACGACCTTTCCGATCTGGCTGCGACGGGCACGGACGAAGCAGACCTCCGTCGGCTCCGCATCCGATCGTCGAAGTAGGCCATCCAAGTGATGGGCCAGATCCGCCGCGTCGTTCCTGGGCGTCGCGCGATCACGACCGTGGCTCGGAACCCGTGCGTTGGCACATCAGTCATGCGAGGCTGGGCGTCGGACTCGTCCGACTGGCAGAGACTGGGTGTCCGCTGGTGGGCGGCACCGCCGCGATCGGGCTCGCACCCACTTCGGCCTGATCCCGCCAGTCTGCCGCGTCGACAGCGGCGGAATGCCCCAGCTGGATGGCTGTCTGAGCGGCTGCTGCACCTCTGCGCTAGGCCTCGCCAAGGGCTCGGAATGGGCTCGCTTTGATTCGCAAAGGCCCGCAACACCGCTCCGGCGCCCGCAATCCCCGAGAACGGCATCGCCGCAGGCCAGAGGCCGGTTTCGCCTCCCGAGCGCAGCCGACCGCAGAGGATCGCGTTCACGCTCAGCCTCGTCGGTGCTTTCCCGATGACGCACCACGTCGAGTGCGTCGCGCTGCTGGAGATCCGCCGCTGACCCTGCGGGACAGGGATCAGTACAGCCCTCGCCGGGGATCGCGGTCGGTGCAGCCCGCGGCTGGTCGTGCGGCCGTCGGCCTCGTCAACTGCCCTCGAGGTAGGTCAGAACGGCCAGCACCCTGCGGTTCGTACCCACCTCGGGCAGCCCGAGCTTGACGAACATCGAACGGACGTGCGCCTCGACGGTGCGCTCCGAGACGACGAGCCTCGCGGCGATGGCGGTGTTGGACAGGCCCTGCGCGACGAGGGCGAGCACGTCGTGCTCGCGCTCGGTCAGCTCGTCGAGCGCCGACCCCGACCGGGCACGGACCAGGGCCCGTACGACGCTCGGGTCGAGGGCGCTCCCGCCCTGGGCGACTCGCTCGACGGCGGACACGAACTCGTCGAGGTCCAGCACCCTGTCCTTGAGCAGGTACCCGAAGCCGGGCGTGCCGATGAGAGACATGATGTGGCGCAACTCGACGTGCTGGCTGAGGAGGAGCAGGCCGAGTCCGGGGTGGCGTGCTCGCAACGTCGCGGCGGCCTCGGCACCGTCCGACTCCATCGAGGGCGGCATCCGGACGTCGATGATCGCCAGCTCCGGGCCGTGCTCAATGACCGCCGCAAGCAGCGCTGGCGCGTCCCCGACAGCGGCCACGACCTCGTGACCCTTGTCGGCGAGCAGCCGGACCAGGCCCTCGCGGAAGAGCACCGAGTCCTCCGCCACGATGACTCGCATCAGACCACCGCCGTGACGGTCGTGCCGCCGCCAGGAGTGTCGGCGACATGGAGGCTTCCGCCGACCGAGAGGACCCGGTCGCGCAGCGCGGGCAGTGAGGTGTCCTCGGCCAGGCCACCGATGCCGTCGTCGCTGACCTCGACCGCCAGTCGGTCGTCGAGCGCGCAGACCGAGACCGAGATCCGCGTGGCCCGGGCGTGCTTGAGCACGTTGGCGACGGCCTCGCTCACGACGAGGTACGCCGTCAGGGCTCTGGTGTCGCTCACCTCCGGCAGCTCCTCGACCGTGAGCGACATTGGCAGGGGAGTCATCTCCTTGACGGCGAGCAGAGCAGTGGCCAGTCCGTCGTCGAGCAGGCTCGGCCGGACACCCTGCGCGATCCTCCTCAGCTCATCGACCGTCTCGCGCAGCTCCTGCACCGCGGCATCGACCTCCGCGGCCGTGTCGGGGGCGAGATGCTCCTGGAGGAGGCGCAGCCGTATCCCCGTGGCCACGATCCGCTGCTGGGCACCGTCGTGCAGGTCGCGCTCGAGACGGCGGCGTTCCTGTGCCGAGGCCTCGGCGAGACGAAGGCGACTCGCTTCGGTCTCAGCAAGCGCGTCGCGAAGCACCAGCCGGAGTCGGCTCATCTCGATGGGGACCCAGGCAATCGTGGCGAGGTCGGCGACCCGGCGACGCGCGCGCGCCGAGTCCCAGCCGAGCGTGACCCGGGCGATCAGGTCACCACCGGCCTCGATCGCGAGTCCTTCCGGTTCCGGCACCGAGTCGCCGGACAGGCTCGCCCACCCCTCCATCGGTCGGGCCAGGTGGATCGTCAGCCTCGGGTCGTCGCTCACGCGGCGCAGCACCGCCTCCACCTCCTCGGGCGGACGTCGTCCCGTCCGCACATCGGCGGCGAACCGCTCGACCTCGGCGAGGGCGACGAAGCGGTCGCGGTCCACGACCCTGCCGACGAACGTGGCGAGGTGGCGCTGGAGCGGCAGGAGCGTCAACGCCGTGACGAACGCGGCGACGCCGGTGGTCAGACCGGTGCCGACGGAGACGGCCCGGCTCACGCCGTACACCACGGCGCCGAACACGGCTGCGGAGAGGAGCAGCGTCAGCAGCCACGAGGTCGTCTCACTGAGGACGCGGTCGATGTCGAACAGGTCCTGCCGCACGATCGCTGTCCCGACCGCACTCGGGACGAGAACCACGATGGCGACGAGGAACGGCGTGTAGGCCACGCCCAGCGAGGCGTCGCCCACCAGCTCAGCAAGCCAGCCGGCGATCAGCAGGGCGACGACGACGATCCCGGCCAGCAGCAGCCACCTGACCTGGCGCCTGGTGCGCCCGAGGCCGCGGCGGTAACGCACGACGAGCGAGGCGGCGGCCAGCACGAGGCACATACCGATCGTGACGATCGCGAGTGCGGTGAGCGGCGGGACCCAGGGCCCGTCGGGACCGCCGACCACGACGCCGTCGACCTGCTGGCCGCCCCACTGAGCAGTCACCATCGCGGCCGTGGCCGCGCCGAACGCCCATGGCACGAACCTCCAGAGGCGGCCGTCCAGCGGTCCGTCGGGGAAGACCAGCATCAGGGCCAGCAACCCGGCGAGGTTGAGCGGCCACACGCCGCTCGACCACGGAAGATCCGCAGCGGGCCCGACGTGTGCGGTGACCAGAGCGATGGTCGCGGTGGTCCAGGCCAGCGCCGGCCCCACCGGTGAGCGCGGATCGTGGCGAACGATCAGCCACGCCACGGCCACTGCAACCCCGCAGGTGGCGCACGCCAGGACGATCGGCCAGTCCTGGATGGCCGCGGCGTAGGTCGTGCTCGCGAACAGGACGAGCGTCGCGAGGCCCGTGAGCAGGCGTGCGGCGCCGGGCGACATACCCGCATCGTGCCAGTGCTTGCGCCGCCAGCGCCTCAGTGCTGCCACCAACCGCAAGAGTGGTGGTCTCCCGCATGCCCGTGAGGTGTCGGATCGCGAGGCTGGTCGCACCACATCAGCCAGTCACTGCAGGAGCGCAGCCATGAACCTCGTCTTCACCGTCCTGTTCGCCTTCGCCATCGGCTTCTTCCTCAAGCAGCGGGGTCTGGCGATCGTCGCCTACCTCGCCGTCGCAGCGATCGTCTTCTCCTACCAGACCCTGACCGTCCTGCTGACCTGGATGGCCGACCAGCCGCCCGTGGCCTTCGGTCCGTCACCGAGCGGCAGCTTTCCCGTCGAGTACAGCGGTACCGAGACCCTGGGCTACGGGGTGATCAACCTCGTGATCATGCTCGTCGGAGTCGGTCTCGTCGTGCTCGGCACCAAGGTTGCCTCAGGTCGCGCTGCCCGGCGCGACTCCGTGGTCGTTGCCTGAGCACCGGACCTTGGTCGGACGGGCGCACACGTGATCGTGGACGACGCGACCGCGCTGCGGATCAGGAGCGGGACTGGTAGCCGTACCAGCCCTCGGGTGGGTGCTCCACTGGCTCCCATCGGGGGAGGTAGTGCTCGAGGAACACCTGCCCGAGCAGCGCCCCGCGCGACCGCACACCCGTCTTCTCGAAGATCGCCTTGAGGTGGTCCTGGACCGTGTACGCCGACAGGTGCAGCTGCGCGGCGATCTCCTTGGTGGCGAGACCGGCGATGCACATGCGGGTCACGTCCACCTCGCGCGGCGTCAATCCGTAGGCGAGGGCGACCAGTGGCGCGACCTCCGAGGGCGAGGCCTGCTGGATGACGACCACGGTGCGGGCGTCGCCACCGCTGAGCCGACTTCCGTAGAGCAGGAGCCAGGTGCCGTCAGCGGCTCGCAGGCGGGCGCGCGCGGCCGTCTCCAGGGGATCGCCCTCCGTCGCGTTGCGGGCTCGGGCCGCCACGGCGTGGAGCACCTGGGACTCCCCGGGCGTGTCCGGTGACGGGTCCTCGGTCATGAGGCCGATCCACTGCTCGGCCGCGGGCGTCAGCGACTCGACGTTGCCGTGGGCGTCGAACGTCACCACCCCGGGGCCGACCGTGTCCGCCATCGCCTCGGTCGCGATCGTGCTCACCAGCGCGCGACGTGCGCCGGCGGCGACGATGGCGGAGAGGCCGGCGAGCAGGGCGACGTCCTCGTCGGCGAACCACGGACGGTCGTCGTCGCGGAGCAGCCCCACGGCAGCCCAGTAGCCGTCCGTGTCGACCATGCTGCCGCGCAGCTCGTCGCCGATCCCGGCCCCGAGGCGGGACCGGTGACGCGCGCTGCGCGTCAAGGTGCCGTGGGTCGCCTGGCTCGTGGCTCCCGCCAGCTGCCCCGAGCGCGCGAGGAAGCTCCACTTGTTGACGTCCTCGACGACGTACTCGTACTCCGCGAGCCACGACCCGTTGCAGCCCACCTCACGGTTCACGCTGCCGGTCAGCAGCACCGTTCCCGGGTCGACCGTGTGCCAGCACGACCGGTCGTAGTCGATGGCCCTGGCGAGCAGCTGATCGGCCGCTGCCGCGTAGTCGGTCCAGTCCAGACCGTCACTCGCCAGACCGCGCAGCTGGTCGGCGAGCCGGTGGGCGTCCATGGCTCCACGATAGGCCCGCAGGAACTGCTGAACAGCCCAGAAATCTGGGAGTTACCTCCGCGAGCGGGAGCTGGATGCTGGCGGCATGGACGACATCACGCCCGACCCGATCATGCAGATCGCCAGCGGCTTCATGGCCGCCAAGTTCCTGTTCGCCGCGAACGAGTATCGCGTCTTCGACGCGCTCGAGGACGCTCCGACGGATCTCGCCGGGCTCGCTGCCCGCACCGGACTGACCACGCGCGCCACCCGCATCCTCGCCGACGGGTGCGTGGCGATAGGCCTGCTGCACAAGCAGGACGGGGTCTACGCCAACAGCGCACCGGCCGACCGGTTCCTGACCCGCGGCGGGCTCGCACCCGGCCTCCGGTTCTGGGACCAGATCAGCTACCCGCAATGGACTCGATTCGCAGCCAGCCTGGCGCACGGACCCAGCCAGCTGGCCGTCGAGCTGCCGCCCGAGACCCAGCAGGTCGTGCTCGACGGCATCGAGGCCATCCTCGCCGGACCCACGCGCGTCCTGGTGGGGAGCATGGATCTCAACGACCGACGCCGGCTCCTCGACCTCGGCTGCGGCAACGGCTCCTGGGCCATCGCCGCGCTGGAGACCAACCCGGACCTGACGGCCACCCTCGTCGACCTCCCGATCGCCATCGGGGTCACGGACAAGCGACTGGCAGCGACAGGTCTGGCCGACCGTGCGAGCGTGCAGGGCGCCGACATCCTCGTCGACCCGATCCCGACCGGCCACGACCTCGTGATGCTCAACAACGTCATCCACTACTACACGCCGGAGACGAACACCTCACTGCTGGCCCGGATCGCGCAGGCCGTCGATCCCGGCGCGCTGCTGGTGATGGCCGACTTCTGGACCGACCCCACCCACACCCAACCCGTGCCGGCAGCGCTGATGGCCGGTGAGTTCGCCGCACACAATGCTGACGGCGATGTCTACAGCGTCGAGGAGGTGAGTGGCTGGCTCGGTGAGACGGGTTGGCAGCTCGACCGGCACCAGCCGCTGGCCGGGCCGCAGAGCGCCGTGATCGCCAGGCGGGTCTGACATGCGCGCGCAGCAGGTCGTGGTCATCGGCGCCGGCACCTCGGGGCTGTCGGCCGCCGTGGCGCTCGCCGACCGTGGCATCGCGCCGCTGGTGATCGACCAGGCCGACCAGGTCGGGTCCTCCTGGCGCAGCCGGTACGACCGGCTGAGCCTGAACACGGGCCGACAGTTCTCGCACCTGCCGAGGCGCCCGTACCCCCAGGGGACGCCGACCTACCCGACCCGCGACCAGGTGATCGCGCACCTCGAGCAGCACGCGACCGACGGCGGCATCGAGCTGCGGTTGAGCAGCTCGGTGCAGCGGGTCGAGCGCAGCGGTGACGGCTGGCGGGTCATCACCGCTGACGACGCCTTCGACGCTCCCCAGGTGGTGATGGCGACGGGCTACGACCGCGAGCCCTTCGTGCCCGAGTGGCCCGGTCGTGAGTCGTGGACCGGCGACCTGGTCCACGCCGCGCACTACGCCAACCCGACTCCGTTCGCCGGACGGAAGGTGCTGGTCGCAGGCTCAGGCAGCTCCGGAATGGAGATCGCCTTCGACCTGGCCACCGGCGGTGCGGACCAGGTCTGGCTGGCCGTGCGCACGCCGCCGAACATCATGCTCCGCGAAGGCCCGCTGGGCCTGCCAGGTGACGTGATCGCGGTTCCGCTCTACCACTCACCAGTCCGGCTGGCCGACGCCATCGCCCGCTTCGGCCGCCGGATGACCGTCGGCGACCTGAGCGAGTTCGGGCTCCCCACACCCGCAGAGGGCATCTTCGCCCGGAGCGAGCGGCTCGGAGTCGCTCCGGCGATCGTCGACCGGGAGGTCATCGTCGCCATCCGTGACCGGGCCTTCGAGATCGTCGGCGCTGTCGAGTCCCTGGCCCCTGACGCCGTCCACCTGGCCGACGGCGGCACCATCCGCCCTGACGTCCTCGTCTGCGCCACCGGCTACCGACGGGGGCTCGAGAAGCTCGTCGGACACCTCGGCGTGCTCGACGAACGAGGCCGACCCACCACCACCGGCAAGGTGCCCGCGGCACCAGGCCTGCGCTTCATCGGCTTCGTGCCACGCGCCGCGCAGATCGGGTACGCCACGAAACAAGCCAGTCAAGCGGCGCGGGCCATCGCGAGAGACCTGGCGACCCGCTGAACCACACCATCCCCTGCCACGCGGGGGTCGCCCGTCAACCCCGGTCGTCGGGCTGCGCGCTCTCCTGCTCTTCCCGGCGGCGCCTGCGCCGCTCCGCGTTCTCGGCTTTGCGCTGCTCGGCGGCGACGACGGCGGGGGACCGCACCGGCCACACGTAGTCCAGGTCGTCGGGTACGTCGGGGAACAGGGAGCGGTAGTGCTCGCGATCCTTGCGCACGAGCGCCGACTGGTGGCTACGGTGCATCGCCTCGTCACCCAGCCATGACGGCAGGGCGGCTGCGGCGGCCAGCTCTGGCTGCGTCCGCACAGTGGTGATGCCGGCCGTGCGGAGGTCTGTCGCGATCGTGAGGGCGCAGGTGTCGCTGAACCCGAGCCTCGTCCAGACCTCGCAACAGACGTATCCGTAGCGACCGAGGGCCTCCTCGAACCCCTTCCACATGAGGACGGCCGGGTGGTGCTGCCACCCGTAGTCCGGCCTGGTCAGGGCACGGACGATCTGGAGGGTCTCCACGCGCTGCTTCCCGAGCCGCTGCTGATCCAGTACGAGCGCCGAGCGCTCGAAGTCGGCGTAGGGGAGGAAGGTCTGCACGTGGTCAGTGTGCCCGCCGGCAGGGAGCCGGCGTGCGGAGGCCGCAGCCAGGGGCGCGACAGCCGAAGGGGAACCTAGAAGGCGTCCCGGCGCCGCAACTTTCGCGGCCGCCCGTCCGGATCGTGTGCATACCTGTAGGGCACCGTGGCGAACACGCGGGCCAGCGGCCCCAGCGACTCCTGCTCGATGCGGCGCAGCTTTCCCGGAGGCCGTGGACCCACCCGACCTGCATCGCACCAGGCATCCAGGCGTGCCGCATGCCCTGCATAGGCCGCGAACATGTCGGCGGGCTCCAGGCAGTCCGCCATCTCGTCGAGGGCGTCGCCGACCTCTCGGTCGAGGTGCTCGGCGGCCAAGGTGAGCCGGAGTCGCCTCGCGTACGCACCCTCGCGATCGAGCACCACCGCAGAGAGCTCCGAATCGTGGGTCCACGAGCGCAGGTTGAAGTTGTCCGAGCCGATCGTGGTCCAGGTGTCATCGATGATGCAGGTCTTGGCGTGGACGTAGACGGGCACGCCCGCGTGGTTCTCCAGGCCGTAGAACCCGACTCGGTCAGGCGCGGATCGCACGAGGTCCTGGATCGCCCGGCGTCGGCCCTCCAGCTGCGGCAGTCGGCCCAGCATGCCTTCCAGGTTGGGGTGGAGGGGCACCACGCCAATCACGAAAAGCTCGGGGTTCCGCGCCAATGCGGCGCCGAGCATCTCTGCGACGTGACCTCCCCACAGGTACTGATCCTCCACGTAGATCAGTCGTCGTCCGCGCTCGATCGCCTTGGTGTACCCCCGCGCGACGCTCCTCTCGCCCCCCGGGGCGAACGAGTAGTCCCGGCGGCCCGGGAGGTGGGGATAGGTCCGCAGCAGCTGGATCACGTGCGTGCCTCCGGGAACGGGCGGCGGCGGCGGCGGCTGCGCCGGCAGCGGGCTCGGGGTCGCTCGGGTGGCGCCGCCTCGCCGGTGTGTCCGCCAACGACTGGGGTTGCCGTCGAGCGGAGCAGGATCCTCCCAGCGCTCCCGGAAGACCGTCTCGACGTCGTGGACGGCCGGACCGCTGATCTGGGCCTGCACGTCGTGCCAGGGTGGAGTCGGTCCGTACTCCGTGGCCAGGTCGTAGGCCTGAGGGTCGCCGCCATGGGTGGCGTCGTCGCGGCGGGAGTGGCACAGGTCGATGCCTCCGACGAAGGCGACATCACGCGACGGGTCGTCCCGATGGCGCACCACCACGAGCTTCTGGTGGTGAGAACCGCGTGGCCGGACCCGCATGTCGAGCCAGGCCTCGACGCCCGCGGCCCGCAGCCGCGCGCCGAACTCCTCGTTGTCTCCTTCTTCTCCCGCGACAGCTGCCGGACGGGAGTGCCACACGAGGCCGCGCACGTCGACCCCGCGGGCGGCCGCACGTCCGAGGACAGCCAGGACCTCGCTGCCCGGCTCGCCGGTGAGCTGCTCGTCGGCGTCTCCCTGCCAGTCGGCGAAGAAGAGGAGGTCGCCGGGACCGGTGGCCTCGACGCACTCGTACAGCTCGTTGAAGTAGGACACACCGTCGATCAGCGGACGCACGAGGTTGCCCTCGGACCACGCCCGTCCCGGGTGGGCGTCGTCGAGCCGGGTCTGTCCGTTTCCACGCTCCCCGGACGTCAGCAGCCAATCGGCGAGATCGTCACGATCGGTCACCCGGACACCATGGCACAAGCAGCGCATCGGGCCAGGGACCCCGGAGGGCTGGACGTCGCAGGGTCGCTGACCCCCTTCCCCGCCCACTCCTCGGCGAGGATCGCGTAGGTGTAGCCGTCGATCCACCCCAGGTCGGCGTGGAAGGAGTCCTTCACGCCCTGCTGCTCGCGCCGCATGCCGAGCTTCTCCATGACCCGCCACGAGGCGGTGTTGTCCGCGTAGCAGCCGGCCTGCACCCGGCGCAGACCCAGCCGTCCGAAGGCGTGGTCGAGGGCGTCCCGACCCATGGTCGTCGCGAGGCCCCGGCCCGCGTGGTCCGGGCGCACGAAGTAGGACAGGCGTCCCTCCCGCCCGACGAACTCGTGCTCGTGGCCGCTGTGCCCCATGCCGTCGACCACGCCCACGACGGCCTGGCCCACCACCTCGCCGTCGAGCACGGCCACGACGCGGTGGTGGTCACTGCCGTCGTACGACGCCCAGTCGGCGAGCAGCTCGTCGGGGTCCACCCGCTGGAGCATGAACCAGCGGGTGACCTCGGGGTCGTGGCGCCAGGTGAGGAACTGATCGGCGAGCTCGGCGGTGGGTGGCAGCAGCTGGAGACCGGGGAGGGACACGCGCCGGAGAGTAGGCGCCACCCGCATGGACGGACCACCCACTTCTAGGGTATCTTGACATCAAGAGACTTAGTCCGTCGGTAAGGCTGCCCTCACTTCCAGAGGGCTGGCCCTCGGCGGCAAGATGGACGGTGACGTCCGCAGACGACCACCAGCCCCGATCGAGGAGACGAGATGGCGAGCCAGGACAGCTTCGGAGCGAAGAGCACCCTCAGCGTGGGAGACCGCGACTACGAGATCTTCCGGCTCGACGCGGTGACGGGGGAGGGGCTCGACGTCGACTCGCTGCCCTTCAGTCTCAAGGTGCTCCTCGAGAACCTGCTGCGCACGGAGGACGGTGCGGACATCACCGCCGACGACATCAAGGCACTGGCCGGCTGGGACGCCGACGCCCAGCCCGACAAGGAGATCCAGTTCACGCCCGCCCGCGTGATCATGCAGGACTTCACCGGCGTGCCCTGCGTCGTCGACCTCGCCACCATGCGTGAAGCGATGGCCGAGCTCGGCGGCGACGCCACCAAGATCAACCCGCTCGCGCCGGCCGAGATGGTCATCGACCACTCCGTCATCGCCGACGTCTTCGGCTCCGCCGACGCCTTCGAGCGCAACGTGGAGATCGAGTATCAGCGCAACAAGGAGCGCTACCAGTTCCTGCGCTGGGGTCAGGGCGCCTTCGACGACTTCAAGGTCGTCCCGCCGGGCACCGGCATCGTCCACCAGGTCAACATCGAGCACCTCGCCCGCACGATCTTCACCCGTGAGGTGGACGGCGAGCTGCAGGCCTACCCCGACACCTGCGTGGGCACCGACTCCCACACCACCATGGTCAACGGCATCGGCGTCGTCGGCTGGGGCGTGGGCGGCATCGAGGCCGAGGCCGCGATGCTCGGACAGCCGGTCAGCATGCTGATCCCGCGGGTCGTCGGCTTCAAGCTCAACGGTGACCTGCCCGAGGGCTCGACCGCCACCGACCTGGTGCTCACCATCACCGAGATGCTGCGCAAGCACGGCGTGGTCGGGAAGTTCGTGGAGTTCTACGGCCCCGGCGTCTCCGCGCTGCCGCTGGCCAACCGCGCCACGATCGGCAACATGAGCCCCGAGTTCGGCTCCACCATCGCGGTCTTCCCGATCGACGAGGAGACCACGAAGTACCTCGAGCTGACCGGCCGTACGCCGGAGCAGATCGCGCTGGTCGAGGCCTACGCCAAGGAGCAGGGCCTCTGGCACGACCCGAGCGCGGAGCCGCGCTTCTCGGAGAAGCTCGAGCTCGACCTCGCCACCGTCGTCCCGAGCCTGGCCGGGCCCAAGCGGCCGCAGGACCGCGTCGAGGTGACCAAGGCCGGCACCGAGTTCGACAAGGCGCTGGAGGACTACACCGACGACAAGTCCGCGAGCGCCACGTTCACGCTCGACGGCCAGGAGGTCACCATCGGCCACGGCGCGGTGACCATCGCGGCGATCACCTCCTGCACCAACACCTCCAACCCGAGCGTCATGATCGGGGCGGCGCTGCTGGCCAAGAACGCCGTCGACAAGGGCCTGGCCCGCAAGCCGTGGGTGAAGACCACGCTCGCGCCCGGTTCCAAGGTGGTCTCCGACTACTACGAGCGCGCGGGCCTCACGCCCTACCTCGACAAGCTCGGTTTCAACCTCGTCGGCTACGGCTGCACCACCTGCATCGGCAACTCCGGCCCGCTCATTCCCGAGGTCAGCCAGGCTGTCAACGACGCCGACCTGGCGGTCACGTCGGTGCTGTCCGGCAACCGCAACTTCGAGGGTCGGATCAACCCCGACGTGAAGATGAACTACCTCGCGTCGCCGCCGCTGGTCGTCGCCTACGCCCTCGCCGGCTCGATGACCGTCGACCTGTTCAACGACCCATTGGGTCAGGACACCGACGGCAACGACGTCTTCCTCAAGGACATCTGGCCCTCGCCCGACGAGATCGAGCGGGTCATCGCCGAGGCGGTCAACTCCCAGATGTTCGGCGACTCCTACGAGGACGTCTTCGCCGGTGACGAGCGGTGGCGCTCGCTGGAGACCCCGGAGGGCGACACCTTCGCCTGGGATGCCGACTCCACCTACGTCCGCAAGCCCCCCTACTTCGAGGGCATGCCGGAGACGCCGGAGCCGGTCACCGACATCGAGGGCGCACGGGTCCTGCTCAAGCTGGGCGACTCGGTCACCACCGACCACATCAGCCCGGCCGGCGCGATCAAGAAGGACAGCCCCGCGGGCCGCTACCTGCAGGAGCACGGCGTCGAGCAGCGCGACTTCAACTCCTACGGGTCGCGCCGCGGCAACCACGAGATCATGATCCGTGGCACCTTCGCCAACATCCGGCTGCGCAACCAGCTGGCACCGGGCACCGAGGGCGGCGTCACGCGCGACTTCACGCGCGACGGCGAGCAGACCTCGGTCTTCGAGGCCAGCGAGAACTACCTCGCCGCCGGTACGCCGCTGGTCGTGCTCGCCGGCAAGGAGTACGGCTCCGGCTCCTCCCGTGACTGGGCCGCCAAGGGCACCGCGCTGCTCGGCGTGAAGGCCGTCATCGCCGAGTCCTACGAGCGCATCCACCGCTCCAACCTGATCGGCATGGGCGTGCTGCCGCTGCAGTTCCCCGAGGGCGAGACGGCGGAGAGCCTGGGCCTGACCGGCGAGGAGACCTTCTCCTTCACCGGCGTGACCGAGCTCAACGACGGCACCACGCCCCGCACCGTGAAGGTCACGGCCGGCGACGTGGAGTTCGACGCGGTCGTCCGCATCGACACCCCCGGTGAGGCGAACTACTACCGCAACGGCGGCATCATGCAGTTCGTGCTGCGCAACCTGCTGAAGGCCTGAACCTGTTCGGGGTGGCGATGGTCGCGACCGTGCTGGTCGTGTCCGCCGCCTTCCTGGGCGCCTGGGTGCAGGCGGTGGCCGGCCTCGGCATGGGGTTGGTGACCGCCCCGTTGGTGGCGATCGTGGCACCGGAGCTGATGCCTGCCCTGCCGCTGTGGCTCGGCCTGCTGGTCGCCGGCATGTCGGTGGTGCTGGACCACCGGCACGTCGACTGGCGGGCGGTCGGCTGGATCGTCCCGGCCCGCGCGGTGGGAACGCTGCCGGGGGTCTGGTTGGTCGTGATCTTCACCAGCGTGGAGATCGGCCTCGCGGTCGGGCTGATGGTGCTCTTCGCCGTGCTGGTGTCGTGGCGGACGCTCCACGTCCCGGTGACCCCGGCGACCATGGTGGCCGCGGGCTTCCTCGGCGGTGTCGGCGGCACCGCGACCTCGATCTCGGGCCCGCCGGTGGCGATCCTGTTCCAGCACGGCCGCCCCTCGCAGGTCCGGGCCACGCTCGCCGTCTTCTTCTCCACCGGTGTGGTGATGAGCCTGTCGGCGCTGGCGGTCGCCGGCGAGCTGCCTCGCGCGTCGCTGGGGCTCGCGGCCCTGTGCGTGCCGGCGGTCGTGCTCGGGCTCTGGGCCGGCACGCGCTCGCGCGACCGGCTCCCGCGCGAGGTGTTCCGCCGCAGCGTGCTGGTCGTGTGCGCAGTCTCGGCGCTCGTCCTCCTCGCCCGGGCCCTGCTGTAGCAGTCGGTGCCCGCCCCGCGATCAGCGCAGGTTCTGCAACCGCACCTGGCCGTGGGCGACCAGACGGCCCTCGGCGTCGGTCGTGTCGACGGTCCACACCTGCTGCGACCGCCCGCGGTGCATCGGCCGGGTCACGGAGGTGAGCCGACCCTCGCTCACGGCCCGGTAGAAGTCCGTGGTGTTGCTCACGCCGACCACACGGCCCTCACCCTCGTCCTGGCCGCTCAGCCACAGGGCGGCGGCCATGCTGCACAGGCCCTCGACGACCATCGCGTGGACCCCGCCGTGGACGATGCCGTAGGGCTGGTGGGTCTCAGGACCCACGCTCCACGCGGCATCGATGCCGTCGGCGTCGAGTCGGTCGAAGGTCAGGCCCATCGAGTCGCGCAGCGGCGCAACGACGGCGAAGGTGGCGTCGAGGGTGACGTCGGAGGCAGGGTGATCCACGTCGAGCACCCTAGTCCGGCCCGGCGAGGAATCCCACGGGACCGCCCGCTGGGCCTACCGTTGGTCCCATGCCTGACCCGACACCGGACGAGACGCAGAGCCTGACCCCCTTCGACCAGCTCGGTCTCGACGACCGAGTGCTCGACGCACTGCGCGACGTCGGCTACGAGACGCCGTCCCCGATCCAGGCGGCGACCATCCCGCCGATGCTCGAGGGTCGCGACATCGTCGGCCTCGCCCAGACCGGGACGGGCAAGACCGCGGCCTTCGCGCTGCCGCTGCTCTCGCGCCTCGACCTGAAGCAGAAGACTCCCCAGGCGCTGGTGCTGGCGCCCACGCGCGAGCTCGCCCTGCAGGTGTGCGAGGCGTTCGAGCGCTACGCCGCCCGCATGCCGGGCGTGAAGGTGCTGCCGGTCTACGGCGGCCAGGGGTACGGCGTGCAGCTGAGCGCGCTGCGTCGTGGCGTGCACGTCGTGGTCGGCACCCCCGGCCGGATCATGGACCACCTCGAGAAGGGCACGCTCGACCTCACCGAGCTGCGGTTCCTGGTGCTCGACGAGGCCGACGAGATGCTCAACATGGGCTTCGCCGAGGACGTCGAGACGATCCTGGCCGACACCCCCGCCGACAAGCAGGTCGCGCTCTTCTCGGCGACGATGCCCGCGCAGATCCGCCGAATCTCCAAGAAGTACCTCACCGAGCCCGCCGAGATCACGGTCAAGAACAAGACCGCCACGGCCACCAACATCACCCAGCGCTACCTCATCGTCTCCTACCCCCAGAAGGTCGACGCCCTCACGCGCATCCTCGAGGTCGAGAACTTCGAGGGCATGATCGTCTTCGTCCGCACCAAGAACGAGACCGAAACCCTCGCCGAGAAGCTCCGGGCCCGTGGCTTCTCCGCCGCCGCGATCAACGGCGACGTCCCCCAGCAGGTGCGCGAGCGCACGATCGGTCAGCTCAAGGACGCCAAGCTCGACATCCTGGTCGCCACCGACGTCGCGGCGCGCGGCCTCGACGTCGAGCGCATCAGCCACGTCGTCAACTACGACATCCCCACCGACCCCGAGTCCTACGTGCACCGCATCGGCCGCACCGGCCGCGCCGGCCGCAGTGGCGACGCCATCTCCTTCGTGACCCCGCGGGAGCGCCACCTGCTGCGCTCGATCGAGAAGAACAATCGCATGTCGCTCACGCAGATGCACCTGCCGACGGTCGACGACGTCAACACCACGAGGCTGGCCCGGTTCGATGACGGCATCTCGGCGGCGCTCGGCGAGACCGAGCGGGTGGAGTTCTTCCGCGACGTCGTGAGCCACTACGTCCAGGAGCACAACGTGCCGGAGGTCGACGTCGCCGCCGCGCTGGCCGTCGTCCTCCAGGGCGACACGCCGCTGCTGCTCGAGCCCGAGCCGGAGCGCCCCGCGCGGCGCGAGTGGACCGAGCGTCCCGACCGCCCCGAGCGGTCGGGCGGCTCTGCCGGTGGCCGGGGCGCGGGACACCCTGACGGGCTGCCCATGGCGACCTACCGGATCGCCGTCGGCAAGCGCCACAAGGTCGAGCCCCGGCAGATCGTGGGCGCCCTGGCCAACGAGGGCGGACTGCAGCGCAAGGACTTCGGCAAGATCTCGATCCGGCCCGACTTCTCGCTGGTGGAGCTGCCCGCCGACCTGCCGTCCGGCACCGAGAAGCGACTCGCCGACACCCGCATCTCCGGCAAGCTGATCGAGCTGCGCCGCGACTCCGGCAGCCCGAAGGGCGGCAACAAGCCCTACAAGAAGAAGCACCAGCAGCGCGACTGACGCAGTGCTTCCCCGGAGGCCGGGAACTCGTCGGGCGCCACGCCTTGCCCACCGTCACGAGGCAGGGGCACAGTGGGGTCACCGACGAGAAGGGGGACGTCCATGGGCAAGCTGCTGGTTCACATCACCTTCGGTCCCGAGGCGCCGACCCGCGCCGCGCTCGGCCTGCTGGTCGCGCGGGCCGGGATCGACGAGGGCCATGAGGTGTCGGTCTTCCTCGCGGGTGACGCCGTCCAGCTGGTCCGGACCCCGGTCCTCGACGCGCTGACCGGGCTGGGGACGGGTTCCCTCCGGGAGTCGTTCGACGCGATCGCTGACGGCGGTGGGCGCTTCTACGTGTCCGGCATGTCGAGCAAGGCTCGAGGGGTGACGGAGGAGGACCTCGACGGGAAGCCGGCCGAGTTCGCGATGCCGAACCGCCTGGTGCAGCTCGCGTTCGAGGCGGATCGGACGATCACCTACTAGCGTCCGGCGCTCAGCTGAGCAGCCGCCTGACCAGGTCGAGGTGGAAGCGCGCGGAGAGCGTGAGGTCGTCGACGTGGATCCGCTCGTTCGCGTTGTGGAAGCCGGCCGCGATCACCTCCGCGGGAGTGCTCCGGAACGGGCTGAAGCCGTACGCCGCCGTGCCGCCGGCCGCGCGCAGGTGCACCGAGTCGGTGAAGCCCGCGCACAGCAGCGGCAGCAGGAACGCGTCGTCACCCTCCTCGGCCAGCCACGCCGCCACGGCGTCGGGCAGCACACCGGTGGCGGGTGAGCTGCTGCCCGGGACCATGTCCTCGCAGGGCTCGAGCTCGTAGCTGCCCTCGCCCAGCCGTGCCCGGACCGCGTCCTCGACCTGTGCCCGCGTCGTTCCCGGCAGGATCCGGCAGTCGAGCTCCACGTGGGCGCGGGCCGGCATCACGTTGCGTGCGGTGGAGGCCCCGAGCACCGTCGGCGCCATCGTCGTCCCCGGCAGCGACGGCAGCTCGTGGCCGAGCGTGGGGTGCAGGGCAGCGGCTTCGCGGAGGTCGGCGGCCAGGTCGCCGACGGGACGACCGAGCAGCGCCTCGATCGTCGCCACCACCTCGGGGGAGTGGACCAGGTCGGGCATGCCCGACCCGATGCGGCCGATCAGGTCGGCAAGGAGCGGCACGGCGTTGCGGCCCAGCTCCGGCATCGAGGCGTGGCCCGACTCGCCGACCGCGACCACCCGCACCGGGCAGGTGCCCTTCTCGCCGATGGAGAACGTGAGCGCCTGGCGTCCGTCGGCCAGCGGCAGCCGGGAGCCGGCGCCCTCGTTGATCGCGAGGTCGGGCCGGATGTCGCTGCGCTGCTCGAGCAGCCAGCGCATGCCGACATCGGCGCGGCCGTCCTCCTCGTCGGCGACCGCGAGGAACCACAGGTCGCCGCGGGGACGGAAGCCCTCGCGCGCGAGCCGCGCCATCGCCACCGCGCGGGCGGCGACCTCGTCCTTCATGTCGACCGCGCCGCGCCCGTGGAGGAAGCCGTCGTCGTCGACGACGGCGCCGAAGGGGTCGTGGGTCCAGTCCTGCCCGTCGACGGGCACGACGTCGGTGTGCCCGACGAGCGCGAGCGACGGTGCGGCGGGGTCGCTGCCCCGGATCCGGGCGACGACGTTCGCCCGCTCCGGCTCCCGGGCGACGAGCTCCACCTCGACGCCGTGGCCGGCGAGGTAGTCGTGGAGGTAGTCGGCGGCGAGGGTCTCGCTGCCCGAGAAGCCCCGGTTGGTGGTGTCGCGCCGGATCAGCTCGCGGGTGACGTCCAGCACCTCGTCCGCCAGCCCGGCCAGATCCTGCTCGCTCACGCGCCCTCCTCGGTCTCGTCGGTCCCGTCGGGGTCCACCATGCCGAACCTGTCCAGCAGCCACGCGAAGACCTCCGCCTCGTAGGCGAGGTGGCCGGTGCGGCCGGAGGGGCCGACGTGGGCGCCGGCACCCACCTCGCAGCGGAACAGGCAGCGCGGTGACCAGGCGGGGTCGCTCGCGCGCAGCGCGGCCACCCACTTCGCCGGCTCGCGCACCATCACCCGCGGGTCGTGGACCGCGCCGGTGACCAGGAGGTCGGGGCGGCCGCCCGCCGGTGGCAGGTTCTCGTAGGGCGACCAGCGCAGCATGGCGTCGAACTCCTCCCGCACCCGCGGGTCGCCCCACTCCTCCCACTCGGTGATGGTGAGCGGCGTCGACTCGTCGAACATCGTGGTCACGACGTCGACGAAGGGCACCTCGGCGACGACTGCGCACCAACGGTCGGGCCGTTGGCTGAAGACCGCGCCCTGCAGCAGGCCGCCGGCGCTGAGCCCCCGGCTGGCGATCCGGGCGGGGTCGACCAGCCCGGCCGCAGCGAGGCCGTCGGCGACAGCCGCGTGGTCGTCGAACGTGTGCTGCTTGGCGAGCACCTTGCCGTCGAGGTACCAGTGCCGTCCCTCCTCGCTGCCGCCGCGCACGTGGGCATGCACCCAGACCACGCCGCGGTCGAGCAGCGTCGGCAGCGCCGGGTCCCACTGGGGCTCGAACGTGTAGCCGTAGGCGCCGTAGGCGTAGAGCACCACCGGAGCACTGCCGTCGAGCGGCGTGTCCCGGTGACGCATCACCGAGGCGGGGACCATCACGCCGCCGGTGCTGGGGAAGTGCCTGCGCTCGACGACGTACGCCGCCGCGTCGAAGCCCGGGGCCTCGCGCCGGAGCACCTCGTGCCGCTCGCCAGTGTCCAGGCCGACCTCGCTCCAGACCGGCGGTGACAGCCAGGACTCGTCCTCCACCAGCACCCGGTCGACGTCGTACTCGGTGGTGGTCGACAGGTGCACCCCGCCGCCGGCCGTCTCGGTGGTGACGGGGATGCCGGAGCCGGCGAGGTCATCGTGGGGGAGGAGGAGCAGCTGGTGGGCACCGTCGGCGCGCACCGAGGCGACGACGCCGCCGCCGAAGGCGTCGACGCGTTCGAGGTGCACGGCGGGGTCCTCGGGCCGCGCCTCGGCCCACGCGGTGTGGTCCAGCCCCTCGGGCCCGGGCAGGGGAGAGGTCATCAGGCGCTGCTCGGTCCGGTCGTCGACGACGACGAGCAGGTCACCCGTCCCGTGTCCGAAGGGGTCTCGTCGGTGGTCGACGCGGTAGCGGACGCCGTCGCGGCGGCCCCCGGCCGGGCGGGGCGGGGCCTCGGGGGCGTGGGCGTCGACCAGCCACGTCTCGGCGGTCGTGTTGCTCTCGGCCCACACGACCACCCAGTCGCCGGAACGGGTCGCGCGCAGCCGCAGCTCGAACCGCTCGTCGCCCTCCTCCTGCACGAGCACGTCGTCGGCCACGGGGGTGCCGAGGCGGTGTCGCCAGACCTGGAACGGTCGGTAGGCCTCGTCGTGGACGGTGTAGAAGAACCACTGCGAGTCGGCCGACCAGGCCGCGCCGTAGTAGGTGCGCGGTACCTCCTCCGGAAGGTCCTCGCCGGTGCGGAGGTCACGGAACCGGAGCACGTAGACCTCGTCGCCGTCGGTGTCGGCCGACCAGGCGAGGAGGTTCTCGTCGGGGCTGACGAGGGTCAGCCCGAGCTCGACGTAGTCCTCGCCGGCTGCCACGTCGTTGACATCCAGCAGCACCTCGGGGCCGTCCCCGACGACCTGCGTAACGTCACGGAAATCGTCGCCACGCACGCCTGAAGACAAAGATTCCGTGGCGTTGTCCCCCGAATTGTTACGTATTTCTCGGCAGATGCGCGGATAGTCCCTTCCAGCGGGGGTCTCGGTGTAGTAGGAAAAACGCGAACGATTCCATCGCGGGGAAACCTCGGTCGCCGGCAGGCGGCCGATCATCTCGGACCCGAGGTCCGTAGTCAGGGAGTGCAGATGAGCAACCGCAGCGTCGTACCAGGCTCGTTCGGCCAGCAGGTGGGTCCTCACCTCGGACGAGCCGGCATCGTGCAGCCACGCATAGGGATCGTGCCGGGTCACCCCGTGCTCGGTCCGGTCGTGGGGTTCCTGGCGCGCCAGGGGCGGTCGCTGCGGGCTCTGGTCGGTGGTCACGGCGGTCAACGTAGCGCCGTCAGGCTCGTCGCGTCTCTCGCCGTCGTCGCCGCGTCGCTCGCACCGGCGGCCGCAGCGCCGGCCGGGGCCGCCACCGACGAGGAGGAGGCGATCTTCACCGTCGCCTACCTCAACGAGGTCGACTCCTTCAACCCGTTCCTCGGCATCGAGGCGTCGTCGTTCGAGATGTGGGCGTTGATGTACGACTCGCTCACCGGCTACTCCCTGTCCGACATGCAGCCGGAGCCGTCGCTGGCCACGGAGTGGGAGCCGTCGGAGGACGGCCTCACCTGGACCTTCACGATGCGGGACGACGTGACCTGGTCCGACGGCGAGCCGCTCACGTCGGACGACGTCGCCCACACCTTCGGCCGGATCCTGGACGGCGGTCCGGAGCGCTCGACGTGGGGCTCCTACCTGAAGGGTGTCACCGACGTCGCCACGCCGGACGACGCGACGGTGGAGCTGACGTTCGACAAACCCAGCTCGTCGATGCCCCTGCTCCCGATCCCGATCGTCCCCGAGCACGTGTGGGCCGACATCTCCGAGGACGACGTCAAGAGCTTCGCGAACGAGCCCGGAGACAGCGAGGTCGTGGGCTCCGGCCCGTTCCGCCTCGTCGAGGGCACGGCCGGTGGCTCGACCTACACCTTCGAGCCCAACCCCGACTACTGGGAGGGCGCGCCCCACATCGACGGCATCATCTTCCGGGTCTTCAAGTCCGAGGACCCCGCCATCCAGGCGTTGATCAAGGGCGAGGTCGACTTCGTCGAGGGCATCAGCGCGTTGCAGGTCAGGTCGCTCGAGGGGCAGGCCAACATCGAGGCCATCAACGGCGACTCGCCGGGCTTCGACGAGATCTCCTTCAACGCGGGCTCGGTCGACACCGACACCGACGAGCCGATCGGCGACCCCAACCCGGCCGTGCTCGACCCGGCGTTCCGGTGGGCGCTCAACTTCGCGATCGACCGCGACAAGATCATCGACACCGCCTACCAGGGCGGCGGGCAGCCGGGATCGACGATCATCCCACCCGCCTACAGCGGCTACCGCTGGGAGCCGCCGGCCGAGGACGCCCCGACCTTCGACCTCGAGAAGGCGGCTCAGCTGCTCGACGAGGCCGGCTACACCGTCGGCGCCGACGGCCTGCGCACCATGCCGGACGGCAGCCCGATCGGTGAGCTGCGCCTCTTCAGCCGCAGCGACTCGGAGACCTCGCAGGACGTGATGGAGTTCTTCGCCGAGTGGCTCTCCGAGCTCGGCATCGAGTCGGAGCTGCGGTCTGTGGAGTCGAACAACCTCACCAAGATCATCCTCGACGGCGAGTTCGACGCCTTCGAGTGGGGCTGGTACGTCGAGCCCGACCCGACCTCGATGCTGTCCTACATGACCTGCGACCAGCGGGGAGGGTGGTCGGACTCGTGGTACTGCGAGGAGGAGTACGACACGCTCTTCGAGCAGCAGCAGACCGAGCTCGACCAGGCGGCCCGCGAGGGTCAGGTCCAGCAGATGCAGGAGATGCTCTACTACGACGCGCCCTACCTGGTCACCGCCTACAGCAGCGTCGGCGAGGCCTGGCGCACCGACCGGTTCGCCTGCATGCGCCCCCAGCCCGACCCGGGCGGCGTCTACCTGATCCAGTACGGCGTCCACAACTACGTCCACATGCGCCCCGCCTCCGAGGCCGACGCCTGCGCCGGCGAGGAGGGCGTCACCCAGGCGTCCTCGCCCAGCGACGACGACGGTGTGGGAAGCGGCTTCATCGTGGGCGGTGGCCTGGTCGTCCTGCTCCTGCTCGGCATCGGGGGTGTGGTGGCGATGCGCCGTCGCGGTTCGGTCGGTGACCGCGAGTGACCGTCGGTGCCCTCGCGGAGGCGGAAGCCTCGGACGACCACGACGACGGTGGTTCGGGTGGGTGGGGGAAGCGGCGCAGCTACGGCCGCTACGCCCTGGGCAAGTCAGTCGGTGCGCTGGGCAGCCTGGTCTTCGCCCTCGTGGTCAACTTCTTCCTCTTCCGGGTCCTGCCGGGTGACCCCGGTCGCAACCTGGGGCGGGGCCGGATGGAGACGCCCGAGGACCTCGCGGCGTTCAACGAGGCCTACGGTCTCGACCAGCCGCTGCCGCAGCAGTTCCTGACGTTCGTCCAGGGCACGCTCACCGGCGACCTCGGGACGTCGTTGCGCTACCGCGTGCCGGTGTCCGACCTGATCGTCGACCGGATGGGACCCACGCTGCTCCTGGTGGGCAGCGCGACGCTCCTGGCCATGGTGATCGGGGTGTGGATCGGGGTCGTGGGCGCGTGGAACCGCGGCAGCCGGTTCGACCGGTTCTCCAGCGGGGCTTCGTTGACGCTGTACTCGATGCCGGAGTGGTGGCTCGGCCTGATGCTGATCGCCACCCTCGCCGTCGGCTTCGGGCCGGTGCCGGGGCTCTTCCCGACCGGTGGGCTCTCGACGCCGGGTGTCGACGTCTGGTCGCTGACGGGGGTCCTGGACGTGGGCTGGCACCTGGTGCTGCCGGTGATGACGCTGACGCTCGCCTACCTGGCCGACTACGCGCTCATCATGCGCTCCTCGCTCCTGGAGGAGGTCGGGGAGGACTACCTGACCACCGCGCGTGCCAAGGGGCTGCGCGACGTGCAGGTGCGCAACCGCCATGCCGTCCGCAACGCGCTGCTGCCGACCACCACGGTGATCGCCCTCAGCTTCGGCTGGATCGTCGGCGGGGCCATCACCGTCGAGACCGTCTTCTCGATCCCGGGCCTGGGCCTGCTCTCGACGGAGGCGCTGTCGGTGCCCGACTACCCCGTGCTCCAGGGCACCTTCCTGGTCGCCACCGCAGCGGTGATCCTGGCCAACCTCGCCGCCAACCTCGTCTACGGCCTGCTCGACCCGCGGGTGCGGTCATGAGCACGCCGATCTCGGCCCGCCGGCTCGCACGGCAGCGGCGGCGTACGGCGTGGGCCGACGGGTGGCGCGAGTTCCGCCGGCGCCGCTCCGGGATGGTCGGGCTGGTCCTGCTGCTGGCCTTCGTGGCCGTGGCCCTCCTGGCCCCGGTCATCGCCGACAGCGACGGGCTCTCGGTCACGCAGGCCACCGGTGGGGTGCTGGAAGCGCCGTCCGGGGAGTACTGGCTCGGCACCGACGACAAGGGTCGGTCGGTGCTGACGCTGCTCATCTGGGGCAGTCGCGTGTCGTTGATGGTGGGCCTGCTGGCGACCGTGATCTGCATGGTGATCGGCACCCTGGTCGGGCTGCTGTCGGGCTACTTCGGCGGCCGCGTCGGGGAACTTCTCTTCCGGCTGACGGAGTGGTTCCTGGTCATCCCGTTCCTGCCGCTGGCCATCGTGCTCGCGACAGTGCTGGGTCCCTCGCTCGTGACGATCGCGATCGTGATCGGGGTGACGTCGTGGCCGAGCACGTCGCTGCTGATCCGCAGCCAGACCCTGTCGATCAAGGAGCGCGCCTACCTCGAACGGGCCCGCACGCTGGGCGCCGGACGCTGGCACCAGATCAGCCGCCACATCCTGCCCAACGTGATGCCGATGGTGTTCGCCAACACGACGCTGACGGCGAGCATCGCGATCCTGACCGAGACGACCCTGAGCTTCCTCGGCCTCGGTGACCCCACGCGGGTCTCGTGGGGCTCGATGCTCGACGACGCCTACGGCGTCGGGGCCATCACCACCGGCTCGTGGTGGTTCATCGTGCCGCCGGGCGTGGCCGTGGTGCTGGTCGTGCTCTCCTTCAACCTCGTGGGGCAGGCCCTCGAGGACGTGCTCGACCCGAGGCTCAGGAGAGGTCGATGAGTGGGGCGACGGCCAGGCTGCTGGAGATCGAGGACCTCTCGGTCACCTACCGGACGGCCGAGGGAGACGTGCCCGCCGTGCGGGGCGTCTCGCTGACGGTCGACCGCGGCGAGATCGTGGGCGTGGCAGGGGAGTCCGGCTGCGGCAAGTCGACGCTGGCCTCGACCGTGCTCCGCCTGCAGCCGCCGTCGGCACAGGTCACGGGTGCGGTGCGGGTGCAGGGCGACGACGTGCTGACGATGCAGTGGGGCAAGCTGCGGGCCCTGCGGTGGGCGGGCGCGTCCATCGTCTTCCAGGGCGCACTCCACTCGCTCAACCCCGTGCACCGGGTCGGCCGGCAGATCGCCGAGCCGATCCTGCTCCACGAGCCCGACCTGGCCGAGGGCGAGGTGTCGCGGCGCATCGGTGACCTGCTCGAGCAGGTGGGCCTGCCGGCGGCCCGAGCGGCGGCGTACCCCCACCAGCTCTCGGGGGGTCAGCGGCAGCGCGTGATGATCGCGATGGCGCTGGCGTGCAAGCCCGACCTCGTGATCGCCGACGAGCCGACGACGGCGCTCGACGTGATGGTGCAGAGCCAGGTCCTCGACGTGCTCTCGGGGCTGGTCGCCGAGCTCGGCGTCGGCATGCTCTTCATCAGCCACGACCTGTCGGTGCTGGCGGAGCTGTGCGACCGGATCGCCGTGATGTACGCCGGCCGCGTGATCGAGATGGGTGCCGCAGACGAGGTGTTCACCACGCCGCTGCACCCCTACGCCGGCGCCTTGTCGGCGGCGTTCCCCCGGATCGGCGACCCGGCGGCGCGCTATGCCCCGGCGGGCCTCGGGGGCGACCCGCCCGACCTGCGGTCCTTGCCGGACGGCTGCTCGTTCACCCCGCGCTGCCCCCGGGCCATCGACGAGTGCAGCCTCGCCGAGCCCGCGCTGGCGACGTACGACGCCGGCCGGTCGGCTGCCTGCATCCGAGTGGGTCAGCCATGACGGGGGAGCTGCTGACCGCCTCGGGGGTCCGGGTCGAGTTCGCCTCACGCGGTGGGCTGGTCGCGAGAGCCCTCGACGGCGCCGACCTCCAGCTCGCGCCGGGTGAGGTCGTCGCACTGGTCGGGGAGTCGGGGTCGGGCAAGACCACGCTCGCCCGCACGCTGCTGGGGCTGGAGAAGCCGTCGGCGGGGGAGGTGCGCTTCGGCGACCGGCCGCTCAACTACTCGGTCCGGGGGTTGCGAGCGCTGCGGCGGCGGGTGCAGATGGTGCTGCAGGATCCTGCGGGAGCGCTCAACCCACGCCACACCGTCTACGACTCGGTGGCCGAGGGCCTGCGCATCCACGGACTGGTCGACAGCGACCCGGAGGCCCGCTCCGAGACCGAGATCGTCGCGGCCGCGCTCGCCTCGGCCGGGTTGCGACCACCGCAGGCGCTGTTCCTGCGCTACCCCCACGAGCTCTCAGGCGGGCAGCGGCAGCGGGTGCTGATCGCCGGCGCGCTGGCGATGGCGCCCGACCTGCTGGTCGCGGACGAGCCGGTCTCGTCGCTCGACGCCTCGATCCGCGGCGAGATCCTGGCGCTGCTGCTCAAGCTCCGCGAGGAGCTCGGCCTGGGGGTGCTCGTCGTGACCCACGACCTCGGGCTGGCGTGGAACATCGCCGACCGGGTGGCCGTCATGTACCTCGGCCGGGTGGTCGAGTCGGGGCCCACCGAGGAGGTGCTGGCGCGACCGCAGCACCCCTACACGCAGGCGCTGCTGTCGGTCGTCCCCGAGACCGAGAAGCTCGAGCCGGTCGTCCTGAAGGGCGAGATCCCCGACCCGACGCGGATCCCCGGGGGTTGCCGCTTCCACCCGCGCTGTCCGGCGCTGGCCGACGGCACGGCAGCGGCGGCGGGGGTCGACTCCGACTGTCGCGGCACCTCGCTCCCGGTGCTGCCGGCCGACCCGTCCGGACACGTGGTGGCGTGCCACCTCGCTGTGGCGCGAGAATCGGTCCCATGACCCGGATGATGCCCGCCGTGCGCTACACCTCGCCCGACCAGCTGGCCTGGGAGCGGCGCCATCTCTTCGCCGGCACGTGGACCTGCCTGGGACGTCTCGAGGAGCTGCTCGGTCCCGAGGTGACGCAGCGTGCGGTGGCCGTCGGCGACGTCCCGGTGCTGCTGGTGCGTTCCTCAGCGGCGTCCGGGCCGGCCGTGCGCGCCTTCGCCAACACCTGCCGCCACCGTGGCCACGAGCTGCTGGCCGAGGGTGGGACGTCGAGCCGTTCCTCGGTGCTGTGTCCCTACCACGCGTGGACCTACCGCCTCGACGGGTCGCTCCAGGCGGCGCCCGGCTTCCGGGAGTCGGCCGACTTCGCGGGCGAGGAGCACGCCCTCGTCGAGCTGCCGGTCGAGGTCTGGCAGGGATGGGTGTTCGGCCACGCCCGCGCGGCGCTCGGGGACGCGTCGGTGCCGTCCTTCGCCGACCACGTCGGCGCGCTCGAGGGCGTCGTGGCGCCGTACGACGTGGCGCACCTCGGGCTGGGTGCCCGGCACAGCTACGAGGTCGCCGCGAACTGGAAGGTGATCGCGGAGAACTACCACGAGTGCTACCACTGCCCGCTGATCCACCCGGAGCTGTGCCAGGTCAGCCCACCCACGTCCGGCGACAACTACCACGGGCTGCCCGGCCAGTGGGTCGGTGGCTCGATGGAGCTGCGCGACGGGATGGCGACGATGTCGCTGACGGGGGAGTCGGGCGGCCACCCGATCCCCGGGGTGCCGCCCGAGCGGGTGGAGTACCTCCACCTGCTGCCCAACCTCCTGATCTCGGCCCACCCCGACTACGTGATGACCCACCGGCTGGTGCCGCTGGCGCCCGACCGCACCTGGATCGAGTGCTCCTGGTACCTCGAGCCGGGACCGGACGGCACGCTGCCGGACGCGTCGTGGGCGACGGAGTTCTGGGACCTGACGAACAAGCAGGACTGGAGCGCCTGCGAGTCGGTGCAGCGCGGCCTCACCTCGCCCCACTTCGTGCCCGGCCCCTTCGCCCCCAACGAGGACGCCGTCGCGGCCTTCGTCGAGCTCGTCCAGGCCGCCTACGACGCCGGCCCGGTGGTGGAGATGACCGCTCCCGCTCCTGGCTGACCCGCGCCGCCCGGCGCGGGTCACGGCCGCTGTCAGTGGGCTCACGTATCCTCGAACACATGTTCGATGAAGCGGTGCAGGTGAGTCAGTGGCAGCAGGTGCTGTCCGCTGCGCTCGCCTCCCGGTCCGGGCTGGACGGCTCCGGGCTCGTCGACGCCATCCGGGCGTTGGAGGAGCTGGTGTGTACGGCGACCGCAGCACAGGCCGCGTTGTCGGCCGAGCTCGACACCAGCGCCCGTGCCCGCCACGCCGCGGTGGGTGAACCCCGGGCGCGACAGGGCCGCGGGATCGCCCACCAGGTCGCCCACGCACGACGGGAGTCACCCCACCGCGGTCAGCGCCACCTCTCCCTGGCCCGGATCGTGGCCTCCGAGCTGCCCCACACGTGGACCGCGTGGCGCACCGGCCGGATCACCGAGTGGACCGCCACCCTCATCGCCCGCGAGACCGCCTGCCTCGACCTCGACGACCGACGGACGGTCGACCTCGAGGTGGCCGGTGATGGCGCGGCACTGGAGGCGATGGGTGTCGCCGAGGTCGTCG
Organism: uncultured Actinomycetota bacterium; assembly: GCA_963754025.1. Taxonomy (GTDB): domain Bacteria; phylum Actinomycetota; class Actinomycetes; order Propionibacteriales; family Nocardioidaceae; genus Nocardioides. The sequence continues at coordinate 617,783 of CAVWEC010000001.1, forward strand.
GTGCCTGCCAGGCGATGGCCGCCCGGCTCGATCCTGCCTCCGTCGTGCAGCGGCGTCGACGGGCCGAGCAGGACCGCCACGTGAGCATCCGCCCCGCCCCCGACACGATGTCCCGGCTCAGCGCCCTGCTGCCGGTCAAGGACGGCGTCGCCGTCCATGCCGTCCTCGGACGCATCGCCGACATGGCCCGCGCCGAGGGCGACGCGCGCTCACGCGGTCAGGTGATGGCCGACGCCCTGGTCGCCGCCGTGCTGGCACACGCCGGGGTGGAGCCCCGTTCCGAGGCGGCGGGCATGGAGCTGGGCCTGGTGATGTCCGACGCCTCGCTGTTCGGGAGGAGCGATGAGCCCGCCCACCTCGAGGGGCATGGACCGATCCCCGCCGAGCTCGCCCGCGAGATCGTCACCGGCGCTTGCACCCGCGGGGAGACCGTGTGGCTGCGCCGGCTCTACACCAGCCCCACCACCGGTGAGCTGCTCACCATGGACTCCCGCGGCCGTCGGTTCCGCCACTCGCTGGCCCGGTTCATCACCCTGCGCGACCGGGTGTGCCGCACCCCGTGGTGCGACGCTCCGGTCCGCCAGGGAGACCATGCCGTGGATGCCGCCGACGGTGGCCCCACGTCCGCTGCCAACGGACAGGGGCTCTGCGAGGCGTGCAACCGGGCCAAGCAGGCTCCCGGATGGCGGGCCTCACCGGTTCCGACCGTGGAGGGCCACGAGGTCGAGACCACCCTGCCCACCGGCCACCGCTACCGCTCGCACGCCCCACCCGTCGCCCGCATCCACCGATCCCGCCCCTGCCGCATCGACTACGTCCGCGCGAGCTGAGGGCCTGCTGGTCGCACCCCACGTGCGTCAGGTGGAGGTCGGTGTTGCAGGTGTCTCCCACCGAGACCGTGCCCGGCACGACGACATCGGCGTAGACGGCCAGGCTGAGGTCACGCTCCTGCCCCAGCGGCTTCAGCCACCGGCTGGGGTGGCCAGACCGTCCCGGGCGAGATCGATGGTGCGACAGCGCTCGACCGCTCCCGGACCTGGAGCACCACCTCGCCGCGGTGACGTCGAGGCCGATCCACGACTCCACGACGAGGGCTCCTCGGTCTCGACCAGCAGGTTCACGCAGCCGCCGAGGATCGGCATCGACTCCCCATCATGACGCACCACCGGAGGGTGGCCGTGCCGACCAGCGACACCGACCCGCCGTCCTGGTGGGGCAGTCGGCTCGACGGCGGGCGCACGTCGGCGCCCAGCCGTGTCGAGAGGGAGGCGTCGAGCGCCGGGTCGCCCGCCGGCCAGTCGCCCCGGGGGCGTGTACCCGGACCGGCCATCGTCGGCTGCGCGCGCGGCGAACTCCCGATCCCGTCACGGCGACGGAACGCGGCTGTCCTTGTGGGAGGCCAGCCGGCCGTCCGGGTCGGTGACGACCCACCACCGGTCGTGCGGAGCTCGGCCTGGGTCCACGCGGGCGACAGGCATCGACTCGCCGGTCATGCCCGGCACCGGGCAGCGACGGATCGCGTGAGGGTGGGTGTCCCCGGCCGAGGCTAGACCGGCACCAGCTCGACGGCGCCCACGGCGTACCGCGCGAGCACGGCCCGGGCCAGCTCCGGGTGGGCGCCGAGCGGTTCGGACACAGCGATCGCACCGGCCTCGAACGCCAGCTCCTTGGCCCGGTCGGGCAGGAAGCCGGGGGCGAGGAACAGCGACGCGACCGCGATGTGACGACGGCCCTGGGCGCGGAACTGGCGCACGGCCTCGCCGGTGGTCGGCGGCGTGGCGGAGGCGAAGGCGGCGGTCACCGGCAGTTTGTGCCGGGTGCCCCAGAGCCGCGCCAGCCGGGCGACCGCCTGGTTGGCCATGGCGTCGGAGGAGCCTGCGCCCGCGAGGACCAGGGCGTCGAGCTCGCGCACCCGGGAGACCTTGAGAGCCTCACGCATCCGGAGGTCGAGGATCTCGAGGAACTGGGTCTCGAGGCCGAGGATCGCCGACGCCGTGATCTTCACGCCCGGGTGGCGCTCGGAGGCATCCTTCACCGCGGCAGGCACGTCGACCTTCGCGTGGTAGGCCTCCGTGAGGAGCAGCGGGACGACGACGATCTCGTCGTGGCCCTTGCGGACGAGCCGGTCGACGACCGTCTGGAACGACGGTCGGGACAGCTCGAGGAACGCCTTCTCGATGGTGAGGTCGGGGCGTAGCGCCTTGACCTCGTCGACGAGGGCGTTGATGGTCGCGGCCGACCGTGGGTCACGGCTTCCGTGAGCCAGGGCCACCAGTGCTGGTGCAGCCATGGTGTGTCCTTCCTTCCTCAGTGGATCCCGCACTCGGTCTTCGACGTGCCTGCCCAACGCCCGCTGCGCGGGTCGTCGCCGGGGGCCACCCGGCGCGTGCAGGGCCAGCAGCCGATCGACGGATAACCGTCGTGGACCAGCGGGTTGACGAGGACGCCGTTGTCCGCGATGTACTGCTCCACCTGGTCGTCGCTCCAGCGCGCCAGGGGAGACACCTTCACCTTGCCCTTGCGGGCGTCCCAGCCCACGACCGGCGCGATCACGCGGTTGTGGGTCTCGGCCCGTCGCAGGCCGGTCGCCCAGGCGTCGTACGACGCGAGCGACTCCGCGAGCGGGGTGACCTTGCGCAGCTGGCAGCAGAGGTCGGGGTCGGTCTTGTAGAGGTCCTTGCCGTGGACCTCGTCCTGCTCGGCCACCGTCTGGTGCGGGGTGATCGTGAGCAGGGTGACGTCGAGGGTCGCCTCGACGGCGTCGCGGGTGCCGACGGTCTCGGCGAAGTGGTAGCCGGTGTCGAGGAACACCACGTCCAGGCCGGGGGCGACCCTGGCCGCCAGGTGGGCGAGCACGGCGTCACCCATCGACGACGTGACGCAGAACCGGTCGCCGAAGGTGGCGGCGGCCCACTCGATGATGTGCTCGGCGGGAGCCAGCTCGAGCTCGGCGCCGACGTGGGAGACGAGCTCGCGCAGCTCCTCCGGGGAGCGGCCCTCGGTGTGGGTGCCACGTCGCTCGCTGGCGAGGCGCGTGGTCGCGGCGGTCACGACGACCCGCCCGGCCGCAACAGCCCCAGGAGCTTGACGCTGAAGGCACGCTGGCAGCCGCGGCACTCCCACTGACCGTGGCCGCTGGAGCCGTCGGTCGGCTCGTGGGGCCACAGGTCGGTCTCCCCGCAGTAGGGGCAGTGGAAGGGCACGGCGCGCTCGCTCATGAGCCACTGCCTCCCGTTGCCTGCAGCACCTTCTCGCCTCGCAGCAGGTCGTCGTCGGCGCGGGCGACCCAGGTCGCGAACCGCTCGCCGGACTGGCGGTCGGTGAGGAAGTTGGTGACGACGGCCGTGACGTAGTCGTCGAGCCCGGCGCTGGTGACCTTGTGGGCGCGCAGCTTGCGGCCGAAGTTGGCCTCCAGCCCGGTGGCGCCGCCCAGGTGGACCTGGAAGCCCTCGACCTGCCGCCCCTCGTGCATCACCAGCTGACCCTTGAGGCCGATGTCGGCCACCTGCGTGCGGGCGCAGGCGTTGGGGCAGCCGTTGACGTTGACCGTGATGCCGTCCGGCACCTGCGCGTCGAGGTCGGGGAAGCGGCGCTCGAGCTCGGCGACGAGGTCCCGGGCACGGTTCTTGGTGTCGACGATGGCGAGCTTGCAGAACTCGATGCCGGTGCAGGCCATGGTGTTGCGCCGCCAGCCGGACGGCCGGGCCGAGAGGCCGATCTCGTCGAGGCGGTCGAGGAGCTCGTCGACGACCGCGGGGTCGACGCCGATCAGGACGATCTTCTGGTACGGCGTGAACCGCGCGCCGCGCACGGCGTACTCGTCCATCAGGTCGGCCAGCTGCACCAGCAGCGTCCCGGAGACGCGACCGGCGGTGGGGGCGACCCCGACGTACTTCCGACCGTCGCGCTGGGCGTGGACGCCGATGTGGTCGCGGTGCCCGGTCGGCGACGCCGGAGACGCGCAACGCACCAGCGGCCGGCCGAGGTACTCGTTCTCCATGACCTCGCGGAACTTGTCGACGCCCCAGTCGGCCACGAGGAACTTCAGCCGGGCCCGCGACCGCAACCGGCGGTAGCCGTAGTCACGGAAGATGGAGGCGACGGCCTCCCACGCGTCGGCCACCTCCTCGAGCGGCACCCACACGCCGAGCTTCTGCGCGAGCATCGGGTTGGTCGACAACCCGCCGCCGACCCAGACGTCGAAGCCGGGGCCGAGGTCGGGGTGGACGGTGCCGACGAAGGAGACGTCGTTGGTCTCGGGGGAGACGTCGTGGGAGGGGTGGCCGGTGAGGGCGGTCTTGAACTTGCGAGGGAAGTTCGCGAAGTCGGGGTTGCCGATGTAGCGGTGCTCGATCTCCTCCAGGGCGGAGGTGCCGTCGATGATCTCGTCGACCGCGACGCCGGCGACCGGCGAGCCCAGGAACGGGCGGGGCGAGTCACCGCACGCCTCGAGGCTGTGCAGTCCGGACTCGTCGAGTCGTTCCCAGATGGCGGGCACGTCCTCGACCCTGATCCAGTGGTACTGGATGTTCTCGCGGTCGGTGACGTCGGCGGTGTTCCGCGCGAAGTCGACGCCGATGCTGCCCAGGGCACGCACGGCGTCGGGTGCGAGGAGCTTGCCGTCGGAGCGGACGCGCAGCATGAAGTAGCGGTCGTCGAGCTCCTCCTCCTCGAGCACCGCGGTCTTGCCGCCGTCGATGCCGGGGCGGCGCTGCGTGTAGAGGCCCATCCAGCGGAAGCGGCCGCGCAGGTCGGCCGGGTCGATGGAGTCGAAGCCGCGCTGGGAGTAGATGTGCAGGATCCGGTCGCGGACGTTGAGCGGGCTGTCGTCCTTCTTGGACTGCTCGTTCTTGTTCAGCGGCTCGGTGTAGCCGAGCGCCCACTGGCCCTCACCGCGCCGGGGGCGCGGGATCTCGGTGCGAGCGGCGGCCTGTGCGGTGTACCGGAGGTCTGACATGGGGGAGTGTCCTTGGCTGGAGGCGGGGTCGGAACCTGTCACGTGCTCTCAGCGGGGACACATCATGCTGCGGGTGCGCCCGAGGTCCACGTGGCGTCGAACCACGAGGTAGGCGTGCGTCGCAGCAGTGATCATGCAGACGAGTCTCAGGGCGTGGACCCCCCTTCCACAAACGGAGATCCCATGATGTGAGACCCGTTGCCAAATAGTGAGACAGGAATCCGGCGTTCACGCGGTGGGCGTGTTCCGCCTCACACCGCACGCGTCACTAGGGTGTGACGCATGAGCCAGCAGTCGGTGAACCAGAGCGTCAGCAGTGCGTACTCCCAGATCCTCGACGTCATCGGCGGCGTGGAGCCCCGCATCGCCGCCGCGACCCGCCAGGAGCTGGAGGACCAGCGGAGCTCGCTGAAGCTGATCGCCAGCGAGAACTACGCCTCCCCGGCCGTGCTGCTGACCATGGGCACCTGGTTCTCCGACAAGTACGCCGAGGGCACGGTCGGCCACCGCTTCTACGCCGGCTGCCAGAACGTCGACACGGTCGAGGCCATCGCCGCCGAGCACGCCCGCGAGCTGTTCGGGGCCCCCTACGCCTATGTCCAGCCGCACTCGGGCATCGACGCCAACCTCGTCGCCTTCTGGTCGATCCTCGCCCACCACGTCGAGGGCCCCCGGCTGCGTCAGCTCGGCGCCAAGAACGTCAACGAGCTCTCGGAGGAGGACTGGGAGACGCTCCGCGCCGAGTTCGGCCACCAGCGGCTGCTGGGCATGAGCCTCGACGCGGGTGGGCACCTGACCCATGGGTTCCGCCCCAACATCAGCGGCAAGATGTTCCACCAGCAGCAGTACGGCACCGACCCGGGGACCGGCCTGCTCGACTACGACGCGGTCCGCGCCAAGGCACGCGAGTTCCGGCCGCTGGTGATGATCGCCGGTTACTCCGCCTACCCGCGCCGGGTGAACTTCGCGAAGATGCGTGAGATCGCCGACGAGGTGGGCGCCGTCCTCATGGTCGACATGGCCCACTTCGCCGGGCTCGTGGCCGGCAAGGTATTCACAGGTGACGAGGACCCGGTGCCCCACGCGCAGATCGTGACCACGACGACCCACAAGTCGCTGCGCGGGCCGCGCGGCGGCATGGTGCTGGCGCAGGAGGACTACGCCCCCGACGTCGACCGCGGCTGCCCGATGGTCCTCGGCGGTCCGTTGTCGCACATGATGGCGGCGAAGGCCGTGGCGCTCGCCGAGGCCCGCACCGCCGAGTTCCGCACCTATGCCCAGTCGGTCGCCGACAACGCGCAGTCGCTCGCCGAGGGCTTCCTCTCACGCGACTCGACACTCGTCACGGGCGGCACGGACAACCACCTGGTGCTGCTCGACGTGTCGTCCTTCGGCCTCACCGGACGCCAGGCCGAGTCAGCCCTGCTCGAGGCCGGCATCGTCACCAACCGCAACTCGGTGCCCACCGACCCCAACGGAGCCTGGTACACCTCCGGCATCCGGTTCGGCACGCCGGCGCTGACCACACGGGGCTTCGGCGCGGAGGAGTTCGACCGCACCGCCGAGCTCGTGGTCGAGGTCCTGTCCAACACCCAGCCCGGCACGACCAAGGCGGGGGAGCCGTCGAAGGCGTCCTACGTCCTGGGTGAGGGCGTCGCCGACCGCGTCCGTGCCGCGTCGGCGGAGTTGCTCGACAAGCACCCGCTCTACCCCGGCCTCGACCTGGCGTGAGTCCTCGACGGTGAGGACCCGTCCGTCACGCGTGCGGCGTCGCCCGCTCCACCAGCGCGGTCAGGTCCCCGCCGGCGAGCATCCCGTAGGTGCCGTCGTGGCCGTCGGCGAGCCGGGAGGCGCAGAACGCGTCGGCCACCTCGGGCGGGGCGTGCCGCACCAGCAGGGCGCCCTGCAGGCAGGCCGCCATCCGGCCGGCCAGTCGTCGCGCCGACACCTCGAGGCCGACGCTGTCGCCGAGCAGCGCCAACGTGTCCTCGACGGCACGGTCGAGCCGGGGGTCGCCACCGCGCGCCGCGCCGACCTCGGTCAGCCAGGCGTCGAGCACCTCCGGTTCGCGGGAGAGCGCCCGCAGCACGTCGAGGGCATTGACGTTGCCTGACCCCTCCCAGACCGAGTTCAGCGGCGCCTCGCGGTAGAGCAACGGCAACCCCGACTCCTCCACGTAGCCGTTGCCGCCCAGGCACTCGAGCGCCTCCGCCACGAAGCCGGGGGTGCGCTTGCAGACCCAGAACTTCGCGAGCGGCAACGCGATCCGGCGCAGTGCCGCCTCGTGCGGGTCGCCGGCCCGGTCGACGGCCGCGGCCAGGCGCACGGCGAGCGCGGTGGCCGCCTCGACCTCGAGCTGCAGGTCGGCCACGACGTTCTGCATCAGCGGCTTGTCGGCCAGCACACCGCCGAACGCCGAGCGGTGTGCGACGTGCCAGGCCGCCTCGTTGAGGGCGTGGCGCATCAGGGAGGTCGAGCCGAGGACGCAGTCGAGCCGGGTCGCCGCCACCATCTCGATGATGGTGCGCACCCCGCGCCCCTCGTCGCCGAGCCGCACCGCGACCGTGCCGTCGAGCTCGAGCTCGCTCGAGGCGTTGGACCGGTTCCCGAGCTTGTCCTTGAGCCGGACGACGTCGAGGCGGTTGCGGCTCCCGTCGGGGAGCACCCGCGGCACGACGAAGCAGGTGACACCGGGGTCGCCGTCCCGACCCGTCTGTGCCAGCACGAGGAAGACGTCGTTCATCGGCGCGGAGGTGAACCACTTGTGGCCGTGCAGGGTGTACTCACCGTCGGTGCCGGTCGGCACCGCGCGGGTCACGTTGGCCCGCACGTCGGAGCCGCCCTGCTTCTCGGTCATGCCCATGCCGGCCAACGCGCCCTGCTTGTCGGCGAGCGGCCGCAGCCCGGGGTCGTAGGTGGCGCTCGCCAGCAGCGGCGTCCACTCCTTCGCGATCGAGTCGTCGGCCCGGAGCGCCGGCACGGCGGCGTACGTCATCGAGATCGGGCAGCCGTGGCCCGGCTCGGTGTGCGACCACGCCATGAAGCCGGCTGCGCGGCGCACGTGGGCGTGCGGGGAGTCGGACTCCCACGGTGCGGCGGCCAGGCCCTGCCCGACCGCCCGCTCCATCAGCCAGTGCCACGAGGGGTGGAACTCGACCTCGTCGACCCGGTTGCCCCAACGGTCGTACGGCGAGAGCCGCGGCGGGTGTTGATTGGCGAGCATCCCGTGCTCCCGCGCCTCGGCCGACCCGGCGAGCGTGCCGAGCGCCGTGAGGTCGGCGACGACGTCGGGGGAGGAGTGCCGGCCGACGGCCTCGACCAGCGCGGCGTCGCAGGAGACCACGTCGTGACCCACCAGCGGCGGGACCTGGTTGGTGCTCGCACGCAGGTCGGCCCGGGGAGGCCCGCCTGCCGGGTTCGGGCGGCTCATGCCGATACCGTAGGTGCATGCGGGAGACGCTGTGGCGACTGGTCGTCACGACCTTCGGCTCGTGCCTCCGCTACCGCGTGACCGGGCTCGCCGCGGAGGCGGCGTTCTTCGCCATCCTCTCGGTGCCGCCGCTCGTCTTCGCGCTCGCCGGCATGATCGGTTTCGTCACCGGCCAGTTCTCCCCGGCCGACATCGAGCAGGTGCGCCAGGGCGTCATCGACGTCTCCTCGCGCGCGCTCACCGAGGACGCCGTGCGCAAGATCATCGAGCCCACCATCGACGACGTCCTCCAGTCGCGCCGCTTCGACGTCATCTCCGTGGGCTTCGTGCTGTCGCTGTGGGCAGGCTCTCGCGCGCTCAACGTCTTCGTCGACACCATCACGATCATGCACGGGCTCGGTGGCCACCGCGGGATCGTGAAGACCCGCGCGCTGTCCTTCATGCTCTACATCCTGGCCATCATCACCGGGGTGTTCACGTTGCCCCTGGTGGTCGCGGGGCCGTCTCTCGTGAGCGACCTGCTGCCGCAGCGGGCGCTCTTCGTCATGGAGTTCTACTGGCCCGCGGTGGTGGTGGTCTCGGTCTGCTTCCTGGCCACGCTCTACCACGTGTCGGTGCCCGTGCGGACCAACTGGAGCTTCAACCTGCCGGGCGCCGTCTTCGCGCTGGTGTCGTGGATCGGCGGGTCCTTCCTGCTGCGTTGGGTGCTGACCACGACCGCCGCCGACTCGGGCTCGATCTACGGTCCGCTGGCCTCGCCGATCGCCGTGCTGCTGTGGCTCTACCTGCTGTCGGTGGCGGTGCTGATCGGTGCAGCGGTCAACGCGGCCTTCGACAGCGTGTTCCCCCAGAAGTCGACGGCCAGCGCCCGGACGGAGCTCGTGCAGCGACTCCGGGAACGGATCACCCCCGCCTCCCGCGCTTCCGACCAGGTGACGGACTAGATTCATGGCCGTGAAGGACGACCTGCTCGACCCTGGAGAGGGCGAGACCCGTGGCGTGGTGTCCCTCCCCGAGATCCAGCGCTCGCCCTGGTGGGAGCTGTCGCGCCGGCTGCTGATGGCGATGGGGATCCTGGTGTCGGTCGTGCTCGTCGTCTACTTCGACCGCGACGGCTACAACGACACCTATGACGGCGAGGTCGACCTGCTCGACGCCGTCTACTACACGACGGTGACTCTCAGCACGACCGGCTACGGCGACATCGCACCCACGTCCGACGTCGCCCGCATGGTCAACGCGTTCTACATCACCCCGGCGCGCATCGCCTTCCTGGTGCTGCTCATCGGCACCACCCTCGAGGTGCTCGCCTCGCAGGGCCGCGAGATGATCCGGGTCGCCCGGTGGAGGAAGAACATGGGAAAGCACGTCGTCGTCGTCGGCTACGGGACCAAGGGTCGCAGTGCCGTCGAGACGCTGCTCAACAACGGTGCCGACAAGGAGTCGATCATCGTCGTCGACACCGGCGACGTCGCCGAGCAGGAGGCGCACGCCGACGGGCTGACCGTGATCAAGGGCGACGCCACGCGCCGCGGCGTGCTGCGCCAGGCAGGCGTCTCCCGCGCCGAGCAGGTCATCATCACCACCGATCGCGACGACTCCAACGTGCTCGTGACGCTCACCGTGCGCCAGCTCAACCCCGACGCCTGGATCGTCTCGGCTGTCCGCGAGCAGGAGAACGCGCCGCTGATGAAGCAGTCGGGCGCCGACTCGGTCATCACGTCCTCCGACGCCGTCGGGCGGCTGCTCGGGTTGTCCACCATGTCGCCGACGCTGGGCTCGGTGATGGAGGACCTGCTCACCTACGGCGACGGGCTCGAGGTCGCCGAGCGCGACCTCCTCGTCTCCGAGGTGGGCCAGCAGCCGCAGTCGCTGCCCGACCAGGTGATCGCCGTCGTGCGCGACGAGAAGGTCTACCGCTACTTCGACCCGGTGGTCACCCAGCTCGCGCGCGGCGACCGCCTCGTCGTCGTACGACCCGCCAAGGAGCTGCCGTGGGCGCCGCGTCCGGGCACGCACAACGAGGACTTCGCCACCGACGAATCGTGAGCCGCTAGTGTTCTTTTCGTCTCTCGGAGGGATGACGAGTCGCGAGGGATCGATGCATGAGGTGGGGGGCGTCCGGTCGAAGGGCCGGTGGCCGTTGATGCTGGTGTTCCCGGCCGTCTGGGTGGCGGTCGGGCTGCTGTCGCGCCTGCTGGTCGCCGACGGCGGGCTCGCCGTGGTCTGGCCGCCGGCCGGGGTCGCGGTGCTGTGGTTCCTGCTGCGCGGTGCCACCTGGCGCTCGCCCGACACCGTCCTGCTGGCCGCGGTGGCGTTCCTCGTCAACGTCCTGACCGGGGCCCCGATGGCACTCGGGCTGGTGCTCGCGGTATCCAACGTCGCGCAGACGCTCGTGGCCGTGACCTTGATGCGTCGGTGGTCGCCGGAGCTCTGGGGTTGCGGTGGCACCCGCGGCTTCGACTCGGTGCAGCTGATCTTCCGGGCCGTCGCCGCGGTCTGTGCGGGCATGGCCGTCGGCGCGCTGGCCGGTGTCGGTGGCAGCCTGCTCGTCGGCGAGCAGGCCGGCCTGCTCTCGGCGGGGCTCTGGTTCAACCGGCAGCTGAGCGGGGCCATGCTCATCGCACCGCTGGGACTGCTCGTCGGGCACCGGTGGTCACAACCGCGGCCGCGCCCTCCGCTGGTCGGCGGCCGTCTCGGAGCGGTCGAGTACGCCGCAGCGCTGGCCTTCACCGTGGCGCTCCACGTGGCCGGCCTCGGCGCGAACGGCCTCCCCCTGGGTTTCCTGCTGCCCGTGGCCAGCGTGTGGGTCGGTGTCCGCTTCCGACCCCTGGCGACGGCGTTCCACGCCTCGGTGACGGGCCTGGGTGTGGTCGCGGCCACGCTCGTCGGCTACGGGCGCTTCGCGCAGATCGAGTCCGCCACCGCCCAGGCGGCCCTCGCGCAGGGGTACGTGATCACCCTGCTCGTGATCGGCCTCGCGCTGTCGACGCGTCGCGAGGAGAGCCGCCGGCTGGAGCGCGAGCTGCGCGCGGCGGGACAGCGCACCCGCTACCAGGCCGAGCTGCTCCAGACCGTGATCACGTCGATGACGGAGGGGGTGGCGGTCGTCGACCGCGACGACCACGTCGTGGTGAGCAACCCCGCGGCGGACCGGCTCGGATACGCCGACTCCGCGCGGGGTGACGACGAGCACCCCGGCTTCGAGGTGTTCCACCCCGACGGCACGCGGGTGGCGCCGCAGCAACGCCCCAGCCAGCGGGCGATGCGGGGAGAGACGGTGGAGAACGAGGAGGTCGTGCTCGCCCCCGACGGGCTCGGTCAGGTGCTGGCGGTCTCGGCGGTGCCGCTCGTGGGGGAGGACGGCGAGGCCGGCTCGCGGGCCCTCCTCATGTTCCGCGACACCACGGACGCGTACACCCGACGCACGGAGCTCGCGAACTTCGCGGGCACCGTGGCCCACGACCTGCGCAACCCCCTCGCCGCGGTCGAGGGCTGGACCGAGATGCTCGAGGACGAGCTCGAGGTCGGGAACCTCGACCCTGCGATGGTGCGCAGCTTCATCCAGCAGCTCCGGCTGGCCAGCGGCCGCATGCACTCCCTGATCGCCGACCTGCTCGACCACGCGGCCTCCGGCAACCGTCGCCTGGAGCTGGAGAAGATCGACCCTCGCGAGGTGGTCACCTCGATCGCCGCCGCGCGGGGCGCCGGCGACCTCGTCAGGTGCGACGACCTGCCGTGGGTCAGCGGCGACCGCGTGCTCGTCTCCCAGCTCTTCGACAACCTCGTGGGCAACGGCCTGAAGTACGTCGCTCCCGGCACCACGCCACTGGTGGCAGTCACGGGGGAGCGCGCCGGGCCCGGATGGGTGCGCCTCACCGTCACCGACAACGGGGTGGGGTTGCCGGCGGGGGAGCAGGAGCGGATCTTCCAGGAGTTCCACCGGGCCCACGGCTCCGACTTCGAGGGCACCGGGCTCGGCTTGGCCATCGTGCGTCGGATCGCGCTGCGCCACGGCGGTGAGGTGCACGCGCACAACCGCCTCGACGGCGCCACCGGCGCGGTCTTCGAGGTCACGCTGCCGTCCTACGACTGACGTGCTCAGAGCTCCTGCAGGAGCTCCACGAGCTCGCTCAGGGGTGCACCCTTGACCACGTAGTGGGCGGCCCCGGCGGCCAGCGCGTTCTGGGCCATCGTCTCCTCGTTGAAGGCTGACAGCACGACCACCCTGACTCCGGCGACCGCGTCCAGGATGAGCGGCAGCGCCTCGAGCCCGTCCATCCGGGGCATGGCGACGTCGAGGGTCACGAGGTCGGGCTGCAGCTCCGTGGCCTGCTCGACGGCGTCCAGACCGTCGACCGCCTCGCCGACGACCTGCAGTCCCTCGACGCGGTCGAGCTTGATGCGCAGCAGCGCGCGCAGGTCCTCGGCGTCGTCGACGACCAGGACGCGACGCTGCTCGGGAGCGGCCACCGTCACGGCACCTGCTCCGGGTCGTCGAAGCTGGCCGGGGTGCTGCGGACGAGGTCTCCGGGCTCGAGCTCGTCGCTGTCGCCGGCGTCCAGCAGGTCGTCCATCATGGACCGGGCTGCGGCCAGGGTGCCGGCCGTGTGGCGCAGGGCCTGGTCGTGGTCCCCGAGCTCCAGGGCGTACGTCGCGGCGACCAGCCCCTGGACGACGGAGTCGTTGAGCTCGAGGGCCTGGCGCCGCCGCGAGGCGTGCTCGGCAGCGCGGGCGGCGGCCTTCTCGTGCTCCTGCTCGGCCAGCACGCGGTCGGTGATGTCGATGCAGGTGCCGCGGAAGCGCAACGGTGCCCCGCTCGCGTCCATCAGCACCTGGCCGTTGGAGGCGAGGTAGCGCAGCTCCCCGTCGGGCCGGATGATGCGCTCGGTCATCTGGTAGGGCTCGCCCGTGCGGTAGGCCTCCTGGTGGACGGCCATGACGGGGTCGCGGTCATCCGGGTGCAGCATCGTCAGGAACCGCTCGTAGCTGGCGTTGAAGGACTGTGGCTCGTGGCCGTAGATCCGGTAGAGCTGGTCGGACCAGCGGTTGGTGTCGCTGCCGATGTGCCAGTCGTAGTCACCCATGTCGGCGAGCTGCTGGGCGTTGTCCACCCGGGCCACGAGGTCGGCGTGCTCGGCCTCGGCCGCACGCCGGCCGACCGCGGTCGTGATGATCGCCAGTGCCGCCTCGAGCCGGGGATCGGGGTGGGACGGCTCGTGGTCCCAGCCCAGCCACAGCTCGCCGGCCAGCCCCGGCAGCTGGTGGCGCTCGACGTGCGCGGGCGGGGCGGAGCCCCAGCTCTCGGGCGCGTCCCCGGCGGCCACGTGCCGCACCGCGGCCGCGCCGCAGAGGACGGGCAGCGACGCGGTCGCCACGGTGAGCACCTTCTCGACGTCCTCGGCGCGGGCGCACTCGACGGCGAGGTCGGTAAGGCCGACCGGATCGTCCATGGGCTGACCCCTTCCCCCAACGCACGCGGTCGCGGGGAACCGTCCTCGAAGTATGGTCCCGTTGCCGGCCGACCGGAAGGCCCGTCCACAAACTTGTCAGGACGATCCTGTCAGCGGGCGGTATAGCCCATTCGAGCCATTTGTCGCGGTTCGCCGTCCCGCAACGGCGGGCAGGGGCATCCTCGTGGGAAGTTCCCCGGGGCCGATCCGGGGCAGGTCCCAGTGAGGGAGCACTCATGACGATCACCGCGGAACCCTCGTGGTCACAGCTCGTCGGCCTGGTGGGCCGTCTGGTGCGCGTGACTCCGTGCGCCAGTCCTGAGGCCGAGTCGGTCGCCCTGACCCTGGCCGACGTCTCCGACGAGCTGGTCTCCGATGACTGGCGTGCCTTCTGGGTGTCGCTGGTGGGCACGTCCGGGTCACGGTTGGTGGCCCCCGGCCGCTACCGCGTGAGCGTGGACGGGCTCTTCTTCGACATGGTGCTGACCTGGGCCAACCCCCAGGTGCCGCACCAGCACTACCGCGCCACCCTCGTCCAAGCCGCCTGAAGCCGCCTGAAGCCGCCTGAAGCCGCCTGAAGCCGCCTGGCCCACCGCCTCGACCGGTGGTCGGGCGACGGCCGAAGTGCCCGGATCGTGGTGCAGCGCCCCTTGCGCGACGGACCACGCCGCAGTGAACTTGACGCTGCCGCAAAAGTCCGTACATTGGATACCCCACTGGGTATCAACCTTCGAGGAGGCGCACCACCATGGAGATCCACTCCTTCCGCACGCCCGGTCTGGGCGACCAGACCTACCTGCTGGAGCACGAGGGCAAGGCGATCCTGGTCGACCCGCAGCGGGACATCTCCCGGTTCCTCACCGAGGCGTCCTCGCGCGACCTGGACCTGCGCTTCGTCCTGGAGACGCACCTCCACAACGACTACGTCTCCGGCGCCGAGCAGGCAGCCAGGAAGACGGGGGCCGAGCTGGTCCTGCCCGCCGCTGCCGCTGCGGCCTACCGCTACACGCCGGCCTTCCACCTCGAGGAGCTGCAGGGTGAGGACGGTCTCTCGATCCGTCCGCTGCACACCCCGGGCCACACGCCGGAGCACACCAGCTACGTGATCCTGCTCGACGGCAAGGAGGTCGCCGTCTTCTCCGGCGGCAGCCTGCTCGTGGGCTCGGCCGGCCGTCCCGACCTGCTCGGATCCGAGCGGGCGGAGACCCTGGCCCGCCTCCAGCACCAGTCGCTGCACCGGCTGGCCGCCCTGCCCGGTGACGTCGAGCTGCTGCCGACCCACGGCGAAGGCTCCTTCTGCACCTCCAGCGGTGCCGGTCAGTACACCTCGACCATCGCCGAGGAGGTCCGGGACAACCCGCTGCTGCAGATCGCCGACGCCGACGACATGGCCAAGGAGATGCTGCGGATGCCGATGCCGATCCCCGGCTTCTACCGCTTCATGAGCCCGACGAACACCCTGGGCGTCGAGCCGATGCCCGAGGAGTCCAAGCCCTCCCTGGCCGCCTCCGACCTCCAGCGTGCCGACCTGCACGTGGTCGACATGCGCCCGCGGGAGCGTCAGGCCCAGGGCCTGGTGCCGGGCGCGGTGGCAGTCGAGATGGGCATCGACTTCGGCAGCTGGGCGGGCTGGTTGGTCCCCTACAACGAGCCGGTCGCGATCGTCGCCGACGCCGACCAGGACGCCACCGAGGCCGTCACCCAGCTGGCCCAGATCGGCTTCGACAACGTCGTCGGGATCGCCAACTCCCTGCCGGTCGACGCCTACGGGGCCGGGTTCACCCTCGTCGACCTCGACCGGGCTCGCGAACTGCACGGCGACGGCATCCAGGTGCTCGACGTCCGCATGCCCAGCGAGCTGGAGGAGGTGCGGCTGCCCGGCGCGAGCGAGCGCTTCGCCGCCGACGTGTTCACCCAGGGCATCCCCGACGACCTCGACCCCGAGCAGCCCGTGCTCGTCGCGTGCGCCAGCGGCCGCCGGGCCTCGATCGCCGCGAGCCGGCTCGTGGCCGAGGGCTTCACCGACGTCTCGGTGCTCAACGAGGCCGGCATCCCCGACCTCGCGTCCTGACCCCCTACCACCACGAACAGGAGAGACCCATGTCCGTCCCCACCTCCGTCCAGACCGTCGCCGTCCCCGAGGCCCAGCAGCTGCTGGCCCGCCCGAGCACCCTGGTGCTCGACGTACGCAGCCCGGGGGAGTTCGAGTCCGCCCACATCGACGGCGCCGTGAACATCCCCGTCGACCGCCTCGACCCCCACCTGCGCGAGATCGTGTCCGCAGGCGGCGGCACGCTGGTCCTGGTGTGCCAGAGCGGCGGACGCGCCGAGCAGGCGGCTGTCAAGCTGGCCAGCGGCGGCCACTCCGACCTGGTGCTGCTCGAGGGCGGCATGAACTCCTGGCTCGCCCAGGGGGCGCCCGTCGAGCGCAGCGAGCAGCAGAAGTGGGGTCTCGAGCGCCAGGTGCGACTGGTCGCGGGAGCGATCGTCTTCGTCTCGGTCATGCTCAGCCTGGTGCTGCCCTGGACCAAGTGGATCGGGGCGGCCGTCGGCTTCGGGCTGGTCTTCGCCGCGGTCTCCAACACCTGCATGATGGGGATGCTGCTCAGCAAGCTGCCCTACAACAGGGGTCCGGGCTGCGACATCGATCAGGCGCTGACCCGCCTGGGTGCCCGTTGACGGCTGCTCCGTCGACGTCCTTCGGCGTCGCACTGACCTGCATCGACGGTCGCGCAGCCCCGGTCGTCCACCGGGCCCTGTGCCTCGAGTGGGGGGTCGACACCGTCGACCTCGTGACGCTCCCGGGGCCCGAGGCCGCGGTGCTGGACCTCCCGGACGAGCACCTGGTCTGGGACGCGTTGCGCATCTCGGTGCACAAGCACGGGTCGACCCGGGCCGCGGTCGTGGCCCACACCGACTGTGCCGCCAACGACGTCGATGACCAGACGCGGCGTGACCAGGTGCGCGAGACCCTGTTCACGGTGCGCGACCTCCTGCGGGGCGTCGACGTGACCGGCTGGGTCGTCGACACCGAGACCGGCACGATGGAAGAAGTGGAATGAGCGACGACGCTGTCAGAGCGCGCATGGTGCGCGTGCTGCCCATCCTGGGCTGGCTGCCCCGCTACCGACGCGACGACGTGGGTGCCGACCTACGTGCCGGCGCCACCGTCGGCGTGCTGGTCGTGCCCCAGGCCATGGCCTACGCCGCCCTCGCCGGCGTGCCCCCGATCGCGGGCCTGTACGCCGCGATGGTGAGCCTCGTCGTGTACGCCGTGTTCGGCACCAGCCGCTTCATCTCCGTCGGACCCGTGGCGATCGACTCGTTGCTGACCGCCGCGGCGGTCGCGCCCCTGGCCGACGGGGACACCGGGCGCTACGTGGCCCTGACGGCGCTGCTGACCGTCATGATCGGCGTTCTGCAGGTCGGAGCCGGGGTGGCTCGTCTGGGCGCCCTGGTCAACCTGCTCTCGGTGCCGGTCATCGCGGGGTTCACCAGTGCCGCGGCGCTCACCATCGGCTTCACGCAGGTGCGCGAGCTCCTGGGCCTCGGCGAGACCGGCTCGAGCGCGACGTTCGTCGACGCCGTGGCCGGGGTGCTCCCGGCCCTCGGCACGCTCGACCTGGTCACGACCGTGGTCGGGGTCGCAGCGCTGGCTGGGCTGGTCGCGCTGAAGCGCTGGGCGCCGAAGGTGCCCGGGCCCCTGCTGCTCGTGGCACTCACGACCGTGGTCGTGGTCGTCGCGGACCTGCAGGTCCGTCAGATCGGGCAGATCCCCTCCGGGATCCCCGCTCCTCGGCTGCCGGACGTCGTCTGGGGCGACGTGACGTCGCTGGTCCCGGCGGCCGCGGCCATCGCCTTGATCTCCTACATGGAGTCCATCAGCACCGGTAGCGCGTTCGCCCGCCGGACGCGCACCCGGATCGAGCCCGACCAGGAGCTGGTCGCCGTGGGGCTCTCCAACGGAGCGGCCGGGCTGATGCAGGGCATGCCCGTGGCCGGCGGCTTCTCGCGAGGCGCCGTCAACTTCAACGCCGGCGCCCGCACCCCGCTGGCCGGCGTCGTGGCGGCCGTGCTGGTCGCCCTCAGCCTGCTGTTCCTGACGCCGCTGCTGGCGCTGATCCCCAAGGCGGTGCTGGCCGCCGTCATCCTGGCTGCCGTCGCCAGCCTGGTCGACGTCAAGGGTGCTCGGGCCGTGGGGCGGGTGCGTCGCAGCGACCTGGTGGCGCTGCTCGCCACGGCCGCCGCCACCCTGGTGCTCGGACCGACGTGGGGCCTCGCGGTCGGCGTCGGCGTCAGCTTCGCGCTCTTCCTGCGCCACCTCAACCGGCCACACATGCCCGAGCTGGGCTTCGCGCCCGGGCACGGGGCCTTCCGCAACGTCGAGCGTCACCACGCCGTCACCCATCCTGAGGTGCTGGTGGTGCGGATCGACGCGCCGCTGTCGTTCGTGGGCGCGCGCGCCATCGCCGACGACCTCGCGGAGCGGTTGCGGCAACGGCCCGGGGTCCGGTTCCTCGTGCTGGACGCGACGGCCGTCAACGCCGCCGACTTCACCGGCGTCGAGATGCTCGGCGAGCTGGTGACCGACCTCGAGGAGGCGGGTGTCGAGGTGTGGCTGGGCGGGCTGCGCGGCCCGGTGCGCGACGTGCTGTCCCGCACCGAGTGGTTCGTGACGCTCGAGGACGCGGGACGTGCCCGGGCGACCGTGGTGGACGCCGTGAGGGGGCTGCCCCTCGACACGGACGCCGTCCCGTCGTCGTGGCCGACGGGTCAGTCGGACCCGGCGACGTCGACCTGGTAGGCCCGCGAGCTCGACCACGTCGCCGTCAGGCTGAAGCGGCTGCCGCGCACCAACGTGCGGCGGAACTCGACCGGACGCTCACCGGACAGACCCATGCGTTCGATCATCAGCGCCGCCTCGTCAGCGGCCATCCCGAGCAGGTCGCGCTGGCCGGGGGTGGGGACGACCGCCCGGATCGTCTCCCGACCACCGGAGAGGCGGACCCCGGACACGCGGTGCCACTCGTCGTAGAGCGCGGCGTGGGTGAGGTCGACGTCGAGCAGCGGGGCGGCCAGCTCCGGGTCGAGCCAGGCGCAGTCCCAGGCGAGGGGCTCGTCATCGGCGAGGCGCAACCGCTCGATGTAGACGACCGACGCGCCGGCCGGCAGCTGGAGCCGGTCGGCCACGACGTCGTCGCGCCGCAGCTCGACGACCCGCACCTCGCTGCGCTGCTCGATGCCTCGGTTCTCGAGCTCGTGGAACAGCGAGTACATCGCGCCGAGGTCCTGGGCGATGACCCCGGGATCCACGACGCTGGAGCGGCCACGGGACGACTTGATGATGCCCTCGCGCCGCAGGCTGCCGAGCGCCTCTCGCACCGTGTGGCGGCTGACGCCGTAGCTCTCCATCAGCTCGATCTCGCCGGGGAAGGTGTCCGGGAACTCGAGACCCTGGATCCGGCGGACCAGGTCGTCGTGGAGCTGTGACCACAGCGAGGAGGAACCCGAGCGGTCGAGCTCACCGGCTCCCGGGGCTCGGGGTGTCATCGGATCTCCCTGTCTCCTCGGTCCCGTCGTCCTGCTGCGCACTCCGGTCGCGCTGGTGCGTGGCCCGAGTGTAGTCAACGCGCTCGTCCGCGAAGACGGCCTCGACCAGCTGTTGCCACTGCGGTTGCACCCCGGAGACCGAGACGTGGACCCCGGCGCGACCCAGGTCGCGGCAGATCGCCCGCAGCACCAAGGCGCCGGTGAGGTCGATCCGTCCGAGCCGCTGCAGCTCCAGGGAGACGCGCGCGACGTCCGGCCGGGCAGCGATCTCGGCCAGCACCAGGGTCTCGAGGCGAGGCGCGGACCCGAAGTAGAGGACGCCCTGGGGACGGACGCGCAGGGTGCCTCCGCCGTGCCAGATCTCCACGTCCAGGCGCAGCTCGCGCCACAGGTGGACCCCGAGGGCGGCGGCCACGCCCGCCACCACTCCCCACTGGACCCGGGGGGCGGCCAGCAGCGAGACCGACAGCGTGACCACGGCGACGAACAACTGGGGGCGAGACATCCGCCAGGTCTGCACGACCGGGCGGGGGTTGAGCAGCGGCAGCACCGAGACCACCACCAGCCCGGCCAGCGCCGCGGTCGGCAGGTCGGCCAGGACGTGCGCTACCGGCAGGACCGCGACCACGCAGGCTCCGGTGACGGCACCGCTCCACCGGCTGCTGGCCCCGGAGAGCCGGTTGAGCGCCGAGCGCGAGAACGAGCCGCCGACGGGGTATCCGCCGAACAGTCCCGCACCGAGGTTCGCCAGGCCCTGCCCGACGAACTCGCGGTCCGGGTCCCAGGACGAGCGGTCGGCGCTGGCGTACTGCCGCGAGATCGCCGACGGTTCCGCGAAGCCGACGAGCGCGATCACGACACCCGGGATGAGCAGCTGGGGGAGGTGCGCCCACGGCAGGTCCAGCCCGGGCAGGGGGATGCCCGGGGGGAGGGAGCCCACGACCGGGACCTCGAGGGACCAGACCCGCACCGCCACCAGCGCCGCCACGGAAGCCACGAGCGCGCCCGGCAGCAGCGGGCTGACCCTGCGCGCCAGCAGCGTGACCACCCCGACCGCGACGCCGATCACCACGGCGACGCCCTGCCAGCCCGACGGCTGCACCAGCACCTGGGTCGCGGCCACGACGGGATTGCTCGACGTGGCCGTGGTGCCGAACAGCGCCGGTACCTGCGAGCAGACGATCATCAGCGCCGCGGCGAAGGTGAACGCAGCCACCACCGGCTGGCTCATGAGGTAGGCCACGACGCCGATGCGCAGCGCTCCCACCAGCACCCGGACCACGCCGACCACGAGTGCGAGCAGCGCCGCCAGCGCGACGTAGTCAGCAGCGGAGCTCCCTGCGAAGGGCGACAGGGCCCCGAGCACCAGCAGGCTGGTCAGCGCGACCGGGCCGGTCTGCAGGTAGGGCGAGGAGCCCACGGGAGCGGCGAACAGGGGAGCCGCTGCGGCGGCGTACAGGCCGGCCTCCGGGGGGAGCCCGGCCAGCGCGGCGTACGCGATCGACTGCGGGATCAGGACCAGGGCGACCGTGAGTCCGGCGAGGAGGTCGCCGCGGGAGGGGCGTGTCATGGACGCCACCGTCCCTGCGGCACGATGCTCTGGAGGAGCAGCTGACGACGAGCGGACCGAGGTGGGCGATGGCGCGACGTACGACCGAGACGGGCTCCGACCCGGACTACCGCTTCAGCCTGGCCAACGAGAGGACCTTCCTGTCGTGGATCAGGACGGCGCTGGGCCTGCTCGCAGGAGGCGTGGCCGTGGCGGCCCTGCTCGACGACGTCGGCACGCCGTGGGTGCGAGTGGCCGTGGGGGCCGCGCTGCTGCTGCTCGCGGCACTGCTTCCCCCGCTGGCCTACCGTCGGTGGGCTGCCACCGAGCGGGCGTTGCGCACGGGTGAGTCGCTCCCCGAGCCCGGCCTGCTCCGGCTGGTGTCCGGCGGCCTGGTGCTGGTGACGGTGCTGGTCGTCGTGCTCGTGCTGGGGTGAGGCGTCCGTGACGCGGCACGTGGCCTCACGACGTGGACCGTTGGTCCACGACGTCGCCGCACTCGAGCGCACCGCGCTGGCCTGGGAACGGACGGCGGTGTCGCTGGCCGCCGTCGGGACCCTGCTGCTCAAGGCCGTGGACGGTGGTCGGGCACTCGACGCGGCCGGTCTGCTGCTGGTGGGGCTGGCGGTCGTCGTGGTGCTGGTGCTGGTGCCCGTCGGGTACCAACGTGCCCGGGCCCGGGTGGACCACGACGCTCCGGGGTCGCCCTTCACCCGACCGGACCGGGGGCGCTCGGCGGTGCTGCTCGGTACTGCGGTCGCCGTCAGCCTGACGGTCGTGGCGGTGGCCGTCGACCTGTGGCTGGTGGGTGCGATCTGAGTCACCCCTCGTCGACGGTGGAGGCCCGCCGATTCCCGTGCTGCACCTGACGGCCTTCCGCTCGGCTGATGAGTGACTGGAGGCTATCGGCGAGGGGAGCTGCGCCACAAGCATTTGTCCGTTCATTTCCGATGTGCCACCATCTCCTCCAATGATCTTTGGAGGACTGTGATGGATGAATCGCGTCAGCACCTGTACGACGAGCTCGCGGTGGTCGGCAAGGCCTTCGGAAGCGCCAAGCGGCTCCAGCTCGTCGAGCTCCTGGCCCAGCGCGAGCGAGGTGTCGAGGAGCTGGCCAGTGCGGCCGGCATGGGGATGACGACGGTCTCGGCCCACCTGCAGGTCCTCAAGGCGTCCAACCTGGTCGCCACGCGACGTCGGGGCACCCGGGTGCTGTACCGGCTGGCGGGGGAGGACGTGCTCGCCCTGTACGCGGCGATGCGTGCCGTCGCCACCGAGCGATCGGCCGACGTCGCCCGCGCGCTCGACTCCTACTTCAACCTCCCCGGGGACCAGGCCGTCGGGGTCGTCACCCGTCAGGACCTCGACACGGCCATGCAGGCCGGGGAGCTCACGCTGCTCGACGTCAGGCCGCTCGAGGAGTTTGCTGCCGGCCACATCCCCGGTGCCCTGAGTGCTCCGCTCGAGACGCTCGAGGCGCTGGCGCCCTCGCTGGCCGGCGCGCCCACCGTGGTGGCCTACTGCCGGGGAAGCTTCTGTGTGATGGCCCACGACGCCGTCCGGCTGCTGGGCGCGCGCGGCGTCGTGGCCACTCGGCTCGAGGACGGGATGCTCGAGTGGCGCAGCCACGGGCACCCGGTCGAGGCGAGCGCGTGACGCGGGTGGTGGGCCCCGAGCTGCGCGCACTGGGAGCCTGGCGAGGGCGGCAGTGGGGGAGCGCCTCGGCTGTCGCCGCGGCGTACGCCCTCGTCGTGGCCGTCCCGACCGATCTCGTCGACACCCCGGTCTTCTCCCGCGAGATCCCGCCCACGTGGTGGGCGTGGCCGTCGCTCCTCTGTCTCCTCCGCGCTGGTGGGCCTGCTGGTCGCGACCTACGTGGGTGAAGCGGAGCCCGACGAGGACCGGAAGGGGCTCGCCGGCCGCCGCGGCGGCTGGGCCGGGGGCCTCCTCACCTTCTTCGCAGTCGGCTGCCCGGTCTGCAACAAGATCGTGCTGGTCGTCCTCGGGGCCTCAGGAGCCATGACCTGGTTCGCGCCACTGCAACCGCTGCTCCAGGTGGTGGCCGTGGGCCTGCTGCTCTGGGGGCTGCGCGTCCGCCTGCGCGGGCAGATCGAGTGCCCGCTTCCCGACCTGACCGTGAACGAACAAGGAGAAGTACGTGCCTGACTCGAAGCCCCGGTCCACGACCAAGACCAAGACCGCGACCGTGCCCGTCCTCCTCGCGGTGGCAGCCGCCCTGATCGCGCTCGGAGCCGCGCTCGTCCCCGTCCTCGGAGCGTCCGACGGTGGTCAGGCTGACAGCGATCCTGCTGCCGCGGAGCCGACGTCATCAGGGGGATCCGGCCGGGCCCCTGACGAGACGTGGCAGCAGCTCGTCCGACGCGAGCCCGCTGACCCGATGGCCCGCGGCGACGTCGACGCGCCGGTGGTGATGATTGCCTACTCGGAGTTCCAGTGCCCGTTCTGCGGCAAGTTCGCCCGCGATACCGAGCCCGCGTTGGTGGAGGAGTACGTCCAGGACGGCACCCTCCGCATCGAGTGGCGGGACTTCCCCTACCTGGGGGAGGAGTCCCTGGTCGCGGCCCGGGGCGGGCGAGCCGCCGCCCGGCAGGACATGTTCTGGGAGTTCCAGGAGGCGATGTACGCCGATCAGCTACCCCCCAACAGCGGCCGGCTCGACGAGGCGTACCTGGTCTCCGTGGCACAGGAGTCCGGGCTGGACGTTGCGCAGTTCCGCGAGGACCTCGACCGCGCGGACCTCGATCGGGGCGTGCAGCAGGACTTCGCCGAGGGGCAGGCGATCGGCGTCACTGGCACGCCGACCTTCGTCGTCAACGGCATGCCGCTGGTGGGTGCTCAACCGCTCGAGGCCTTCCGCCAGACGATCGAGGAGGCGGCGACCGAGGCAGGGTCGTGATCGAGGTCAACACCCTGGCAGCGGTGGCGGCAGGGATGCTGGCCCTCCTGTCTCCGTGCAGCGCCCTGCTGCTGCCCTCCTTCTTCGCCTACGCGTTCGCCAGCCCGCGGGCGCTGGTGGCCCGCACGGGTGTGTTCTACCTCGGCCTGGCAGCCACCCTGGTGCCCCTCGGTATCGGTGCGAGCGCAGCGTCGACGCTCTTCTACGGCCACCGGGGCGCGCTCATCGCCGTGGCCGGCTGGACCATCGTGGGCCTCGGCGTCCTCCAGGTCCTCGGCCGCGGGTTCGCCGTGCCCGGGGTGCGGCGGCTGCACGGCTGGGTCATGGGCCGGGAGAGTGACGCCTGGCTCTCCACCTTCGTGCTCGGGGGCATCTACGGGCTGGCCGGCTTCTGCTCCGGACCTGCACTGGGCGCCATCCTGACGGTGGCAGCCACCGAGGAGACGCCCTGGTCGGGGGGCATGTTGCTGGCGGCCTATGCCCTCGGCATGACGGTGCCGATGCTGGTCCTCGCCCTGCTCTGGACGCGCTTCGACCTCGGCTCGCGCCGCTGGCTGCGTGGCAGGACGCTGCGGCTGGGGCCGCTCAGGACCCACACCACGTCACTCGTCTCTGGTCTCCTCTTCGTGGCGGTGGGGGCTCTCTTCCTCCGCTACGACGGCACCGCCGGGCTCACGGGAGTGCTGGGGGCGGGAGAGCTCACCGACCTGGAGTTCTCGGCCCAGGAGTGGGTGTCCACCACCGCGGCCCACGTCCCCGCGTGGTTGCCACCGCTCGTCGTGGCCCTGACTGCCGCCGCTGTCGCCTGGCGGAGGGCCCAGCAGGAGCCGGGTCCCTCCCACACCGACGGTGGTCGGGTCCTGACCGAGGACCGGCGTGCCTGAGCCGCTGAGCGGCCCGCGCCCGGGCCTTCGGGAGAACCTGCCGCGCCCGCCTCGTCCAGCGCTCGCTGACAACATCCGGAGTGGGCGGTTTGCTAGGTAGGCTGGCGAGGTGAACGTGCAGACTTTTCGGGCTGTCCTCGAACCCACGGGTGGCAACAACGTCGCCATCGTTGTCCCCGACGAGGTGGTCAAGGATTTTGGCCGTGGGAAGCGGGTGCCCGTCAGGGTCACCGTCGATGACGACTACACGTATCCCAGCACGGTTTCCGCCATGGGCGGTCGGTTCCTGCTCTCGTTCAACGCCGAGACACGCGCAGCGACGGGGCGCGCGGCAGGGGACGAGGTGGACGTCCGTCTCGAGCTGGACGACGTACCTCGGACAGTCACGCCGCCCGAAGCTCTCGCTGCAGCGCTGCGCGAGGACGCTGCGGCCGCCACGTCGTGGGAAGCGCTGAGCTATTCCAAGCAGAAGGAGCATGCCCGCTCTGTCGAGTCGGCCAAGGCCGAGGAAACACGAGAACGACGAGTCGCCAAGGTGATGGCCTCCCTCCGAGTCTGACGTCTCCCGAGGGCTACGTTCGTCCGCTCTGCTTGCGTGACGTCGAGCTGCGGCAGCCGCCGTCGTGGCACGCTCCGTGTGCCGGTCCCGCACCGGGTCGCTCCGCGAGCCCATCCGTCTGCGGATCGTCGGCGCGGCCCCGGGTCAGGACTGAGGGCTGTACGCCGCCAGGAACGTGGCAACCGCGTCCCGAACGTGAGCCTGTCGCGCGGCTGGGGCTGGCGCGACGTCGTCGCCCAGGAACATCGCGGCGTTTGTGGGCGCACCCATCACCAGCCAGTTTAATTGCTCGGCGGCCATGGCGGGATCCGGCACTCGCACCCACCCACGCGCGTTGAGCTCGCGGATGCGTACCTCGAGGGCGGTGACCGCGCGACGCTGTCCCTGCTCGAACACCGCGCGCGCGAGGTCGGGGAAGCGGGGGACCTCGCTGATCACCAGGCGTCGCAGCCGCAGCATGCGCGGAGACATCACTACCGCAAGCTGGTGGCCGAGCATGCTCTCCAGGGTCGGAGTGACGTGGTCGCGGGTCTCGGGCTGGGCCGACTCCGCCCACACCTCGTCGCCGGCGTCACGGGTCATCGCGGTGACGAGCTCCACGAAGAGTCGGTCCTTGGTGCCGAAGTGCGCGTAGACGGTCTGTTTCGACACCTGCGACATCTCGGCGATCTCGTCCATGGTGACGCTGTCATACCGGGCCGCGAGGAAGGCCTCCTCGGCCGCGGCCAGGATTGCGCGACGTTTCGCCACCGACGAGGGCCGCAACGCGCCCGGTCCTTGACTCTTCACACCGGTCAGTCTACTTTGTGGACATCATACTGACTAGTCTAGAAAGTGGCGGGGTCCAGAATGCAGCGTCCGAGGCGCTTCCAGACCACCACATCGGCCGATGGCACCAACCTGGCCTATGAGATCCACGGCGACGGGCCGCCTCTGGTGTACGTGACCGGCGCCATCTGCCACCGCACGTTCGGACCGATCCGCTCCGGAGCGAAAGTGCTGTCCGGTGCCTTCCGTGTCCTCACCTACGACCGGCGCGGCCGCGGCGACTCCGGCAGCAGCGGCCACTGGTCGCTGGACCGCGAGGTAGAGGACATCTCGGCCCTGATCGACGAGCTGGGCGGCAGCGCCCTGCTCTACGGACACTCCTCGGGTGCTGTGCTCGCGATGCACGCGGCCCACCGTCTGGGCGACCGGGTGCAGCGCGTCGTGCTGTACGACGCGTCGTGGGTGGCCGACGACACGGAGGCCGCGACGTACGCCGGTCTCCGCGCTGAGGTAGACGCGCTACTGGCCCGCGGGCGACACGGACGCGCACTCCAGCGCTTCCTGATCGGCATCGGCATGCCACGTGTCTTCGCCGCATGGCTGCCGGTCATGCCGGGCTGGCGTCGCCTGCGAGCTCTCGCCCCCACCCTGCGCCACGACCTGGACCTCACCGCGCAACCACCGCCGTTGCAGGTCGCCGCCGAGATCGCCGTCCCGGTGCACGTCATCGTCGGGGAAGACAGCCCCGGCGAACTCCACCGGGTGGCCAGCGCGGTGGCCACCGCGATTCCCGGTGCCACCCACGAGGTGCTGCCGGGCCAGGATCACATGGTCTCGGAGAAGGTGCTGCTGCCCAGCCTGATCCGCGCGCTGTGTCCCGACGGGGCGCGCAGGTGAGAGCCGGCTGCTCACGCGGACAACAGTCGAGGGCACGCACGTAGGCAACTGGTGATGAGGCTTCGCTAGGTCAGGAGCGGCCACAGGGGCTGGTTCTTGCTTCCCGTGCGCTCGCGAAAACGGAAAGAGACCCTCGAAAGGGCCTCTGACCTGCGGAGCTCTGGTGGGCGATACTGGGTTTGAACCAGTGACCTCTTCCGTGTCAAGGAAGCGCGCTACCACTGCGCCAATCGCCCGGGTTCTGGAGTTGTGGTGGGGGTGGAGGTGGGTACGGGATTTGAACCCGTGTACACGGATTTGCAGTCCGTTGCCTCGCCTCTCGGCCAACCCACCGTGGAGGCCAGACACAGTCCCGGAAGACCGTCCTGTGTCCCCAGAGCGGACGACGAGGCTCGAACTCGCGACCTCAACCTTGGCAAGGTTGCGCTCTACCAACTGAGCTACGTCCGCTTGCGATCCGGGCCTTGCGGCTCGGTGCGGTCAGAACAGTAGCCCATGCCCTGAGTGGCGCAAAATCCACCCCCAGCAGGCGTGTTCGGCCCTCTAGGGTGGCGCCATGCGTGCGTGGGTGGACGGCCAGATGCTGACCGATCCGACGGGTCCGGCGGTGGCAGTGAGCGACCACGGGTTCACCGTCGGTGACGGTGTCTTCGAGGCGATCAAGGTCGTCGGAGGCCAGCCGTTCGCGCTCACGAGGCACCTCGACAGGCTCCGCCGCAGCGCTGCGGGGCTAGGTCTTCCCGACGTCGACGACGCGGCCGTACGTCGGGGGGTCGCGGCCGTGCTCGCGGGACAGGAGCTGCCGCTCGGCCGCATCCGCATCACCTACACCGGAGGCCCCGCACCCCTCGGGTCCGGCCGGGGCGACGCCCCGCCGACGCTGGTGGTGGTCGCCGACACGATGACCCCGTTCCCCGCGACGACGAAGGTCGCGACCGTGCCGTGGCCGCGCAACGAGCGGGGGGCGCTCGCGGGCCTCAAGACCACGTCGTACGCCGAGAACGTCGTGGCCCTCGCCCACGCCCACGAGCGGGGTGCGTCCGAGGCTGTCTTCGCCAACCTCGCGGGTCACCTGTGCGAGGGCACCGGCAGCAACGTCTTCTACGTCGTGGACGGTGAGCTGCGGACGCCGACCCTGGCGGCGGGATGCCTGGCAGGGGTCACCCGGGCGCTGCTGCTCGAGTGGTTCGGCGCTCGCGAGGTCGACGAGCCGGTGGAGGTCGTGCGGCAGGCGAGCGAGGTGTTCCTGGTGTCGACCACGCGCGACGTCCAGGCGGTGTCGCAGTGGGACGACCTCGACCTGCCGGCGCCCGGACCGGTCACGGTCGACGCGCTGGCGCGGTGGCGTGAGCGCGAGCCCGAGCTGCTCGGACGCTGAGCCTCAGCTCGCCTCGGACTCGAGCAGCTGCTCGATGACGCCGTCGAGGTCGAGGTGCTCGCCCTCGGTGCCGAGCGGGACGAGGCCGGTCGTGCGGCGCAGGAACCGGTCGAGCTGCGTGGTGAGGATCTCCGCGACGAGCTCGCCCTGAGGCGCCTCGAGGTGGAGCACGACGAGCGAGCGGCCGGCATCGTTGACGATCGGCCACACCCGCGCGTGACCGGCGCCGGCCACACCCGTCATTCCTTGCACCAGGACGGTGCGCGCCAGCTCCCACGACGGCCCACCGTCGCCGACGGTGATCCGCACGGAGTAGGGATGGTCGACGTTGAAGGCGAAGACGGCCTGCTGCATACCCTCGACGGGCGCCAGGCAGCGCATGAACAGCTGCTGCGCGACGCTCCTGTCGGTCTCCCATCCCTCCATGTGGGGTCAACGACAGGCTGACGCGCGCGCTACGGCTGGTCTAGATGCCCGGCTCGTGAACACTCCTCCTCTAGGCTCCGACCTGTGAACGTGCCCGGTGGGGGAACTGCGAAACGGGTCGTCCTGGAGACCGCCGGATGGCTGCTGCTCCTGGCCGGCATCGCCGCCATGGTCCTGCCCGGTCCGGGGTTGCTCGGCGTCTTCGCCGGCCTGGCCCTGCTGTCCCAGCAGTACGACTGGGCGGAGCGGCGGACGGACCCGATGAAGTACCGCGCGCTCAAGGCCGCGGCCGAGGGCGTCGAGACGTGGCCGCGCATCCTCATGTCCCTGCTGGGCGTGGCGTTCCTCGTCGGATGCGGAGTGGTGTGGATCTGGAGCCCGCCGGCTCCCTCGTGGTGGCCGCTGTCGGACTTCTGGTGGCTGTTCGGTGGTCTCGGCACGGGCATCACCCAGATCGTGTCCGCGATGATCGCGCTGGCGCTCATCGTCTACAGCTACCGCCTCTACCACGCCGATCCGGAGGCCCTCGCCACCCTCGAGAAGAAGATCGAGAAGGCGGACGAGGCGGCGAAACGCAAGGAGAAGCCGGTCAGCGAGAGGTCCTGACCTCGGGGCCGCCCGGTTTCGTGGCGGCCGGAGAAGGGTTGTACAGTCTGACCGCCGAGGGCGATTGGCGCAGTGGTAGCGCGCTTCGTTCACACCGAAGAGGTCACTGGTTCGAACCCAGTATCGCCCACCCGACGCACACGAGGCCGGTCCCATCAGGGACCGGCCTCGCGTGGTTCGGAGACTGCCTCAGCATGGTTTGCGACATCGCCATCATCGTCGTGGCAGCGCGGCTTCTGGGCGTCGTGGCCCGCCGCCTTCGGCAACCGGCCGTCGTGGCCGAGATCATGGCCGCGCTGATCCTCGGTCCGTCGGTGCTGGGGGCGCTGCCGGGCAACCCGACAGAGGTGTTGTTCCCGACGGAGGTGCGCCCGTTCCTCACCGTCATAGCAGCTCTGGGCCTGATCATCTTCATGTTCGTCGTCGGTCTCGAGCTGGACCTCGGCCTCATCCGCGGGTCGGGGACGAACCGCTGGCATCATCTCGGTGAGCTCGATCGTGCTGCCGTTCGGCTTGGGCATCCTGCTCGCCCTGTGGCTGCACCAGCGTCACGACACCGCGGGTGGTCAGGACGTGGAGCTGCTGCCGTTCGCCCTCTTCATCGGTGCGGCGATGTCGGTCACGGCCTTCCCCGTGCTCGCGCAGGATCCTCAGCGAGCGCGGCATGCACCGGACGCCGACCGGCTCGTGACCTTGGCCTGCGCCGCCGTGGACGACGTGCTCGCGTGGGCGTTGCTGGCCGGTGTCCTCGCGGTGCTGCAGTCCAGCGGTCCGCGGGAGCTGGTCGAGATGCTGGTCCTCTCGGTGGGGTTCGTCGTGGTGATGCTCGCCCTGGTGCGACCACGGCTGCGCGCCCTGGTCGCGCATCGGACTGCGGCAGGACGGCTGACCCCGGACGTGTTCGCCGTCGTGCTGGTCGGGATCCTGGTGTCCAGCTTCATCACCGACCGGATCGGCATCCACGCGATCTTCGGGGCTTTCCTCTTCGGGGCAGCCATGCCCCGCGCAGGTGCCCAGAAGCTGACCCACGAGATCCTGGAGCGGGTGGAGCAGGTCACCGTGCTCCTGTTGTTGCCGGTGTTCTTCGTCGCCACCGGCCTCAATGTCGACATCGGGGCGCTGGGCAGGTGGGGCCTGCTGGAGCTGGCTGCGGTCATGCTGGTCGCCTGCGCCGGCAAGTTCCTGGGCGCAATGCTGGCGGCGAAGGCGGTAGCCGCGATCGGCTCGAGCGGCAACAGGTCCCACGGCGCGTCGGTGCCGTGCTCCCTGGCTCCCAGCACCGCACCGCGCCGACCCTGCTGAGCCTTATTGACCAGCTGGACGACCAGCACGTAGCTGTTGCTCTCGCTGTCGTACGCCGTGCGGCACGCGCGCACGGTGCCCTTCTTCCACGTCTTCAGGTCCTGCCAGTCCTTCGCGGCCTGCGTAGCCGCCGGTGCTGCCTCGGTGGCGTGGCCGGCCGGTGCCCCGGCGAGGGTCAGCGACGCGGCCACTGTGACCAGCGCCCCCCGTACGAGCTTCATCATCTGTGTCCTGTCGGTCCGGCCGGGACCCGTGCCCCGGCAACCCGGTCATCCCACCACGCTTCGGGGCGCGGTCGACCGGGCGGACGCCGGTCGTGTCGGTGCTCCGTCGGCCCGAGAGGTGGTAGACCCGGAGGATGGAGTGGTTGATGGTCGTCGTCTTCGGGGCGGCCGGGGGAGCCGGTGCCTACGCCGCGCAGCGGTTGCGCGCGACCCGTGCCGAACGTCGCGGGGAGGCTGCGGAGCTCGAGCAGGTCCGGCGCGTCGCCGACGAGGACGTCACCGTGTTCGGGGAGCAGCTGCGCCGGCTCGGCGAGCACGTGTCCGAGGTCGAGCTCGACGGGCAGGCCCGGGAGGACTACCAGGTCGCGCTCGACGCCTACGAGCACGCCAAGCGCGAAGTCCCGCGGATCGACCGCTTCGACCAGGTGAGCAGCCTGGTCGACACGCTGGCGACGGGTCGCTACGCCATGGTGTGCGTGCGGGCACGGGTGGCGGGGCATCCGGTGCCGGAGCTGACCGTGCCGTGCTTCTTCAACCCGCAGCACGGCCCGTCCGACCGCAAGGTCATGTGGACCAGCCCCCGCACCGGCACCCGCACGGTGCCCGCGTGCTCACGCTGCGCCGCCCAGGTGGCGGCCCGGGAGAAGCCCGAGGTGTTCATGATCGGCGTCGGCGGCCGCAAGGTGCCCTACTGGGAGGCCGGCGCGACCTTCCACCCCTACAGCCGTGGCTACTTCCCGGAGGGCCAGGCCTCCGCCAGCGCGATGATGTGGATGTACGCCACGCCCGACGCGGGTCTCATGGGCGGCTTCCACGGCGACGGGCCGTCGTTCGGCGCCCACGGCGGGATGGACGCCGGCGGGTTCGACCCCGGCGGCGGTGGTGGCGACAACTGATGCGCGGATATCGGGTCGAGGGTCCAGCACACCGCTCGATAGGCTCGCGGGGTCATCCCGACCCCGAACGAGGAGCACACCTGTGTCCGAGATCAAGATCGCCGTACTCGCTGCTGATGCGCGCGAGGAGCGGACGGTCACGACGGGCACCAAGGCGTGGGAGCTCTTTCCCGACCAGCCCGACACCGTGGCGGCCCGGGTCGACGGCGACCTGCGCGACCTGGCCCACGTGCTCGCTGACGGCGACGAGGTCGAGGCCGTCGCGATCGACAGCCCCGACGGGCGCGACATCCTGCGCCACTCGACCGCGCACGTGCTCGCCCAGGCCGTGCAGCAGCTGTGGCCCGACGCCCGCCTGGGCATCGGCCCGCCCGTCGAGAACGGGTTCTACTACGACTTCGACGTCGCGACGCCGTTCGTGCCGGAGGACCTCGACAAGCTCGAGACCGCGATGCGCAAGATCATCAAGGAGAACCAGCGCTTCGAGCGCCGGGTCACCACGGACGCCGACGCGCTCGACGAGCTCAAGGACGAGCCCTACAAGGTCGAGCTGATCGGCCTCAAGGGCGGCCAGGAGGCCAGGGGCGACGACGGGTTGCTGGACGCGGAGGGTGCCTCGGTCGAGGTCGGTGGGGGAGAGCTCACCATCTACGACAACGTCCGGCGCAACGGCGAGGTCGCGTGGAGCGACCTGTGTCGCGGCCCCCACCTGCCGACCACCAAGCGGATCCCGGCCTTCAAGCTGATGCGCACCGCGGCGGCGTACTGGCGCGGCGACGAGAAGAACAAGCAGCTCCAGCGCATCTACGGCACCGCGTGGGAGACCAAGGAGGCGCTCGCCGAGCACCTCCACCGGATCGAGGAGGCCGAGCGGCGCGACCACCGCAAGCTCGGCCGCGACCTCGACCTGTTCTCCTTCCCCGACGAGCTCGGCTCCGGGCTCGCGGTCTTCCACCCCAAGGGCGGCGTCATCAAGCGGGAGATGGAGGACTACGTCCGCCGTCGGCACATCGAGGAGGGGTTCCAGTACGTCGGCACGCCCCACATCAGCAAGGACGGCCTGTTCCACACCTCGGGCCACCTGCCGTACTACGCCGACACCATGTACCCGCCCATGAAGATGGAGGGGGCGGAGTACCGGCTCAAGGCCATGAACTGCCCCATGCACAACCTGATCTTCCAGAGCCGGGGCCGGTCCTACCGTGAGCTGCCGCTGCGCTTCTTCGAGTTCGGTGGGGTCTACCGCTACGAGAAGTCGGGCGTGGTCCACGGTCTGACCCGCGTGCGGGGCATGACCCAGGACGACTCCCACTCCTACGTCACCAAGGAGCAGGCCCCCGACGAGGTCAAGCACCTGCTCGGGTTCGTGCTGTCGCTGCTGCAGGACTTCGGTCTCGACGACTACTACCTCGAGCTGTCGACCCGCGACGACAAGGACAAGGGCAAGTTCATCGGGTCGGACGAGGACTGGGCGAGCGCCACCGCCGTGCTCGAGGACGTGGCGAGGGAGACCGGCCTCGAGCTCGTCCCCGACCCCGGCGGGGCCGCCTTCTACGGACCCAAGATCTCCGTGCAGGCGCGCGACGCCATCGGACGCACCTGGCAGATGTCGACCATCCAGTACGACTTCAGCCAGCCCAAGGGCTTCGGGCTGGAGTACCAGGCCGCCGACGGCTCCCGGCAGGAGCCGGTGATGATCCACTCGGCCAAGTTCGGTTCGATCGAGCGCTTCATCGGCGTGCTCGTCGAGCACTACGCCGGCGCGTTCCCCCCGTGGCTGGCTCCGGTGCAGGTGCAGCTGATCCCGATCGCCGAGCGCCACCACGAGTACGTCGCCGAGGTCGCCGACCAGATGCGTGCCCTCGGCCTCCGGGTCGAGATCGACGACTCCGACGACCGGATGCAGAAGAAGATCCGCAACGCGCAGCTGCAGAAGGTGCCGTTCATGGTGATCGCCGGCGACGACGACATGACCGACCACGCCGTGTCGTTCCGCTACCGCGACGGCCACCAGGAGAACGGCATCGGTGTCGACGACGCGATCCAGCGCGTGCTGAACGCCGTGACCACGAAGGGTCAGGTCTGACGACGCGGCCGTGACGTCCGGGCAGGCTCAGGGGAGAGTGGTGACGCAGCTGTCTCCTGCGCAGCCGCGGAGGTCCGCGTAGAGGCGCTCGAGCTGGTTGCGGGTCTCTCGCAACGAGGGGTCGTCGGCGACGTTCTCGAGCTCGGAGGGATCGCGCTGCCTGTCGTAGAGCTCCACCTCGCCGGTGGTGTGCTCGGCGAAGGTCCAGCGAGACGTGTAGACACCGCGCCAATCCCACTGGGCGTCGTTGTTGCCGGACTGGATGAGAACGGCGCGATCATCCGGAGCCGTGAGGGCGTTCGTCCCGTCGACGACCCGACCGGGCCTCACCCCCGCGAGGGCGGCCAGGGTCACGGGGACGTCGACGGTGGTCGCGATCGTCGGGACCACCGCGCGAGGCACGCCCGGACCACGCACCATGAGCGGCACCCGGAGCGACTGCTGATAGGGCAGGTCCTTCTCGATGAAGCGGTGCTCACCCAGCTGGAAGCCGTTGTCCGAGGTGAACAGCAGGACCGTGTCGTCCCACTGGTCGGTGCGCTTCAACGCACGCACGATGCCGCGGATGCTGTCGTCCACCGCGTACAAGGACAGGGCACGGGCGCGGTGTCGCGTCCGGATGCCCTTCTTGCTGAACAGCTTGTTGTCCTGCACGGCGAGCGGCTTGTCGCTCACGTCCGCCTCGTTGAACGCAGGATCGGCGAGGGACGGGGGAACGCGGTCCCGGCGACGGAGGGTGTCGTAGCCCTCCGGAGGGATGGGGTTCACCCATTGTCCGGCGCGCTTCATCGTGTGGGGGGCCAGGAACGCAGCTGTCAGGAAGAACGGGCTCCCGGCCCATTGCCTGACCAGGCCCTCGGTGCGGGAGCCGGTCCACTCCGTCTGGTGCACCCGGTGCCGGTTCGGGTAGCCGTTGTTCCACGTGTGGTAGCCGGAAGGCGAGTACGGTCGCCGGGTCAGCGCGTCGGTCACGTCGACGCCGGGGATGTCGCCACCCTGGTACCCATTGAGGTACTTGCCGACGTAGGCGGTGCGGTAGCCGGCGTCGCGGAACCACTGCGGCGTCAGCTGCTTCTCTCCGGTGCGCACCAGGGAATCGTGGCCGCCCCACTCCCCGCGGTTGTGGTGCACGCCGTTGTTCTGCGCGTACTGCCCGGTCATGAGCTCGGCCCTGGCGGGGCAGCAGAGCGGGTGTGGGCTGATGGCCTCCGGGAACCTCGTCCCGTCCCTGAAGAGTCGTCGCGTGAAGGGCAGGTAAGCCAGGTCGTCGGCTCGCATGTCGTCCACGAACACGAGGACGACGTTGGGCCCCCCCGCCGCGTCGGCGTGTGCGGAGCGGGCAGGGACCACCGGTGCGAGCAGGGTCGACACCACGGAGGTGAGCGTGCCGAGGAGCAGCGCGCGCAGAAGCAGTGACACCGGAGTTCTCCCAAGAAGCCGGTTCCGTCGTACGTCCCGACGGTTGGGTCCCGGCTGCAGCACTGTACGTGGCGATGCGGCCGACCGCGGCGTTATGGCGTGGTGTCCCACCCCTAGAGTGGCGACATGCCCAAGGCCAGGCCCGAGGAGGAGACCGTGCAGCAGCGCGGGGTGGGGGAGTCCGACGGGCTCGAGCGGCTCTGGACGCCCTACCGGATGGCCTACATCCGTGGTGAGGAGCGACCGAGCAGCGCCGACGAGGAGCAGTGTCCCTTCTGCCGGATCCCGTCGCTCGACGACGAGGCGGGTCTGGTGGTGCACCGGGGCGAGGCCGCCTACGTCGTGCTCAACCTGTTCCCGTACGCCGCCGGCCACCTGATGGTCTGCCCCTACCGCCACATCCCCGACTACACCGACACGACCGAGCGGGAGGTGGCCGAGATCGGTGCGCTCACCAAGCAGGCCATGACCGTGCTGCGGTCGGTGTCGAGCGCGGACGGCTTCAACCTCGGCATGAACCAGGGGCACGCCGGTGGAGCCGGCATCCGTGGCCACCTGCACCAGCACGTGGTGCCACGGTGGGTCGGCGACTCCAACTTCATGCCGATCATCGGTCGCACCAAGACGATGCCGGCGCTGCTGGCAGACACGCGGGAGCTCCTGGCCGAGGCCTGGGGCTGAGATGCCACCCACGACCGGTCGGCGGCTCAGAAGGGGACCTGGGTGGCGAGCAGTCCTTGGCCGGCACCACGTCCCGAGACGGTGCGGCAGAACTCGACGGCGTCCAGCTCCAGGGGTTCGCCGCCCCCGTTCCCCCAGGAACCGCCCGCAGGGCCGGTCAGGGTCAGGCGATGGGGACGCCCGTGCCGCTCGGCCCACTCCGCGACGACGTCAGCCACGATCACCGCGTCGTGGTCCGCGGTCAGCACCGGTCCCCGACCGGTCGCGGCGGCCAGGTCCATCCGGTGCATCCAGGTGTCGCGGGTCAGGATCACGTCGGTCAGGAAGCCCACCGTCCAGGCCTCGTCGCGACCGTTGACCCGTTGCGCGCCGGGCAGTCGGCGGCGACGGACGACGCCGGGGGTACGGCGTCGCCCTCGGGCGGCGCGCGGTCCGACGTCGCGGATGCCGTGCACCACCCGCTCGGGTGACCAGTCCTCGCGCTCCCGGACCTGCAGCTCCGTGAGCGCGTCCAGGGGGTCGGTCCCACGCCGACGGGCGTCCCGGCCGGCCAGCCACTGCTGTCGGAGCCCTTCCCGGATGCCGGCGGCGAGCTCGCCCATCCCGACGACGTGGCACCCCATGCGCCGCACGTCCCAGGCGGGGCACGGCGTCGGCCTGGTCCAGTCGGCGGCGTCGAGCCGGTCGAGGGCGTCGGCGAAACGGGTGTACTCGTCAGCGGCCAGACGCATCGCCAGGGAGCGCTCCAGCCGGGGCACGCGAGGGACGCTCGGGAGGGTGGTGCGGTGGTCTCTGTCGGTGGTCATGGGATCGGTCCTCGCTCCGGTGTCGGTGTCGTGGTGTGTGCGGGGATCCCCGCTGCGTCCGCCCACATGTCGACGGCACGCTCCAGGAGCCGTCCGAAGCGGTCGCCGCCGGGGTCGTTGGCGAGCTGCTGGTCGGCCAGACCACTCAGCAGCGCGGTGTAGATGTCGATGTCGTCCCGCTCGGTGGCGCCCAGCCGGGTCAGCGTGCGCACCGCGTGCTCGAGGACGCGCACCGCCACCGCGTAGGTCTCAGGAGTGGGCTCGAAGCCCGGGATGGTGCGCTGGTTCATCAGCTGGTGGCGGGCCAGGTCGGCGGTGGCGAAGTCGAAGAAGATCCGGGCAACCTGGGTGGCCGCTGTCCGCGGGTGCTCGGACAGCGACCGTTCCTGCTCCCGTGCGTGCGCCTCGAGGGCGGCCCACGCCTGGCCGTACATCGCGTCGTAGATCGCGTGCTTGGAGGCGAAGTGCGTGTAGAGCGAGGGGGGTTGCATGCCGACCCGGCGGGCCAGGTCGCGCAGCGTGAGGTCGGCCAGGCCGACCTCCCGAGCCAGCCCCCAGGCGGCGGCCAGGATCTCCTCGCGGACCGCCTGCCGACGCACCGTGATCCTACTGCCGTTCGGTTCTCCTAACACCGTTAGGAGAATCCTCGGGTGCGGGTCCGTTGTCAACCCTGCCCTGGAAGGCGAGGATGGCCGGGTTGCGGATCTGACCGCTCTCGATCTCGATCGCGCGGTTCACCGTCTCGTCATCGGCCCACGCAGCGGGACCCTCCAGCACCGTGCGCAGGAATGGCAGCAGCGCCGCGCTGTTCTCCCAGGTGGCCGACGACCAGAGGTAGGACGGGCTGTGGTCGACGGCGTAGTACGACACCTGGTCGCCGACCTCGAAGACGGGGTCGTCGAAGGTGGTCGGGCGGGCCCAGGTGAAGCCCATCGCCTCGTCGCAGGAGACGTCGACGATCAGGCTGCCCCGGCGGAACGCGCCGAGGTCCTCCTCGCGCAGGTAGGTCAGCGGCGCCGCCGTGTCCTGCAGGGTGCAGTTGACGATGATGTCGTTCTCCGCGAGGTACGGCGCCAGCGGCATCCGACCACGCTCGGTGATGACGTGGCTGACCACCGGGTCGTCCGGGTGGTGGTCGAACTGCCGGACCAGGACCGAGTGGATGGGCGCTCCCACGGCTGCCACGCTGCGGGTGGTGAGCACCGCGACGTCGTGCACCCCGTGCGCCTTCAACGCGGTCACCGCCCCCCGCGCTGTGGCGCCGAAGCCGATCACCACCGCACTCAGCCTCCGGCCGTAGTCCCCGGTGATGCCGGCCAGCTCCATCGCCTGCAGCACCGAGCAGTAGCCCGCCAGCTCGTTGTTCTTGTGGAACACGTGGAGGCCCACGTGCCCGTCGCGGGTCCAGTGGTTCATCGCCTCGAAGGCGATCAACGTCAACCGGCGGTCGATGGCGATCTGGGTCAGCTCGACGTCCTGCACGCAGTGGGGCCAGCCCCACAGCACCGTGCCGACCGCCATCGCTTCGAGGTCGGCGTGCTGGGGCTTGGGCAGCAGGACCACCTCGGAGCCCGTCAGGATCTCCTGGCGGGTGGCGAACCCGGCGACGTGCTCGGCCAGCTCCGCGTCGGGGACCCCGAACCGCATGCCGTACCCGTGCTCGAGGGTGATCCGGGCTCGCAGATCCGCGTCGATCGTCGCGAGGTGGTCCGGGTGCAGAGGGAGCCGGTGCTCGTTCTCCTTGACCGAGGTACCGATGACCCCCAGCCCCAGGAGCGTCACTTCTTCCGGTGGTCGAGCTTGTCGGCGAGCGCCTGCGCGTCACCCGCGGCGCGCTTGTCGGCCCGCTTCTCCTTGATGGACTTGCTGGTCTTCTTGGTCATGCCCTGCCGAGGCGACTTGTCGCTCATCGTTGGCTCCCTGGTCGGAAGCCTGAGTGGCTCCGTGATCCGACACTACGCCCGGGGGGAAGCCCGGCCGGCGATCGGCCCACGGCCGGGACCCGATAGCCTGCTGTCACCATGTTGGACAGGTTCAAGGCGTTCTGGCAGGGCGTCGTCCTCGCTCCCGTCGTCTCCCTCTTCCTCCGACTCGGCATCAGCCCCGACGCGGTCACCCTCGTCGGAACGCTCGGTGTGGCAGCGGGAGCGCTGGTCTTCTTCCCCCAGGGGATGCTGTGGCAGGGCGTCGTGTTCATCACCGCCTTCGTCTTCAGCGACCTGGTCGACGGGCAGATGGCGCGGCAGTCCGGTCGCAGCTCGGTGTTCGGCGCCTTCTGGGACTCCACGCTGGACCGGGTCGGCGACGCGGCGGTCTTCGGCGGCCTGCTCCTGTTCTTCGCCGGCCCCGGTGACTCCTACCTCTACCTCTGCCTGTCGCTCTACTGCCTGGCCGCCGGCTCGCTGACCTCCTATGCGCGCGCCCGGGCGGAGGCGCTCGGCCTCGACGCCAAGGGCGGGATCGCCGAGCGGGCCGACCGGCTCGTGGCGATCCTCGTGCTCACCTTCTTCGGGGACGTGCTCGACCTGCCGGTGCTCTACGAGGCGACGCTGTGGGTCCTCGCCGTGGCCAGCACCTACACGGTCGTCTTCCGGATCATGAAGGTACGCCGTCAGGCCCTCGGGCAGCCGCTGCCCGAGTAGGGGTCGCCGCCCGTTCAGTCCTACGATGTGGACATGAGCGAGAGCACCACCACCCCCACCCAGCAGACCGGCACCTCCCGCGTGAAGCGCGGCATGGCCGAGATGCTCAAGGGCGGCGTCATCATGGACGTCGTCACCGCAGACCAGGCCAAGATCGCCGAGGACGCCGGCGCGGTGGCCGTGATGGCGCTCGAGCGCGTGCCCGCCGACATCCGGGCCCAGGGCGGCGTGTCGCGCATGAGCGACCCGGACATGATCGACGGCATCGTCGAGGCGGTGTCGATCCCGGTGATGGCCAAGGCCCGCATCGGTCACTTCGCCGAGGCGCAGGTGCTCCAGAGCCTCGGCGTCGACTACGTCGACGAGTCCGAGGTGCTCACCCCCGCCGACTACAGCAACCACATCGACAAGTGGGCGTTCAACGTCCCCTTCGTCTGCGGCGCCACCAACCTCGGCGAGGCGCTGCGGCGCATCACCGAGGGCGCCGCGATGATCCGCTCCAAGGGCGAGGCCGGCACGGGTGACGTCTCCAACGCCGTCATGCACATGCGCACGATCCGCGCCGAGCTCCACCGGCTCCACTCGATGGCCGAGGACGAGCTCTTCGTCGCCGCCAAGGAGCTGCAGGCGCCGTACGACCTGGTCAAGGAGGTCGCGGCCGCCGGCAAGCTGCCGGTGGTGCTCTTCACCGCCGGCGGCATCGCCACCCCCGCCGACGCCGCGATGATGATGCAGCTCGGCGCCGAGGGCGTCTTCGTGGGCTCGGGCATCTTCAAGTCCGGCAACCCGGCCGAGCGTGCCGAGGCGATCGTGAAGGCCACGACCTTCCACGACGACCCCGACGTGGTCGCCAAGGTCAGCCGCGGCCTGGGTGAGGCCATGGTCGGCATCAACGTCGACGACATCCCGGTGCCCCACCGCCTCGCCGAGCGGGGCTGGTGACCGGCCCCGAGCTGGTCCGGGCGCAGGCGCTGGCGCCCGCGCCGTACGCCGCCGCGTCGGTCGTCGGGCCCGGGAGCCTGGTGCTGACCGCCGGGGCCTGCCCGCTCGACCCCCACGGCACGGTGGTCGCGCCGGGCGACGTGGCAGGCCAGGCCCGTCAGGTGATGGACAACCTGATCCTGGCCCTCGCCGCGGCCGGTTGCACGCTGGGCGACGTCGCCCGCACCACCGTCTACGTCGCGTCGGCCGATCGTGACGACCTGGTGGCGGCCTGGCACGTGGTCAGCGCGATCTTCGGTGACCACGACCCGCCCAGCACCCTGCTCGGGGTCGCGGTGCTCGGCCACCCCGACCAGCTGGTCGAGGTGGAGGCGGTGGCCGTGACGAGCCCGACCGGCCCGCCTCCTACGCTGGCGACGTGACCCGCCAGCCGACCGTCGGGGTCTTCGCCCTCCAGGGCGACGTCCGCGAGCACGTCCATCTGCTGGCCGGCCTGGGCGTCCGTCCGCTCGCCGTCCGCCGGCCGGGCGAGCTCGACCAGTGCGACGCGCTGGTGCTGCCGGGCGGGGAGTCGACGACGATGGCCAAGCTCGCCCGCACCTTCGAGCTCGACGCGCCGATCCGCAAGCGGATCGCCGACGGCATGCCCACGCTGGGCACCTGCGCCGGCATGATCCTGCTCGCCGATCGGATCGAGGACGGCGCCGTGGGTCAGGAGACGTTCGGCGGTCTCGACGTCACCGTCAGGCGCAACGCCTTCGGCCGCCAGGTCGACTCCTTCGAGGGCGACCTCGCGTTCGAGGGGCTCGCCGAGCCCGTGCACGCGGTCTTCATCCGGGCGCCGTGGGTCGAGCGGATCGGCGACGGCGTCGAGGTGCTCGCCCGGGTGGTCGACGGTGAGGCCGCGGGTAGGATCGTCGCGGTCCGCCAGCAGCACCTGCTGGCGACGTCGTTCCACCCCGAGGTGAACGGCGACCCGCGGGTGCACCGGCTGCTCGTGGACCTGATCCCGACGTCGTAGAGAAGGAATGCATGTCCGGCCACTCCAAATGGGCGACCACGAAGCACAAGAAGGCTGTCGTCGACGCCAAGCGCGGCAAGATGTTCGCCAAGCTGATCAAGAACATCGAGGTCGCGGCCCGCATGGGCGGCGGTGACCCGGCCGGCAACCCCACGCTCTACGACGCGATCCAGAAGGCCAAGAAGTCGTCGGTCCCCAACGACAACATCGACCGCGCCGTCAAGCGCGGCTCCGGCGCGGAGACCGGCGGTGCCGACTACCAGACGATCATGTACGAGGGCTACGGCCCCTCGGGCGTCGCGATGCTGATCGAGTGCCTCACCGACAACCGCAACCGGGCCGCCATGGAGGTCCGCACGGCGATGACCCGCAACGGCGGCTCGCTCGCC
This sequence comes from uncultured Actinomycetota bacterium, assembly GCA_963754025.1. Classification (GTDB taxonomy): domain Bacteria; phylum Actinomycetota; class Actinomycetes; order Propionibacteriales; family Nocardioidaceae; genus Nocardioides. The sequence goes on from CAVWEC010000001.1 coordinate 659,565, forward strand.
GACCCCGGCTCGGTGGCGTTCCTCTTCCACCGCAAGGGCGTCGTCGTGGTGCCCAAGTCGCAGGAGAGCACCGACGTCGACGAGGACGCCGTTCTCGAGGCCACGCTCGAGGCCGGTGCCGAGGACGTCAACGACCTCGGTGAGGCGTTCGAGGTGATCTCCGAGTCGAGCGACCTCGTGGGCGTCCGGACCGCGCTGCAGGCGGCCGGCGTCGACTACGACTCGGCCGAGGCCTCGTTCGTGCCCGACATGCAGGTCGAGCTCGACGCCGACGCCGCGGCCAAGGTCTTCCGCCTCATCGACGTCCTCGAGGACCTCGACGACGTGCAGAACATCTTCGCCAACTTCGACGTCCCCGACTCGGTGATGGCCGAGCTCGACGCCTGATCACACTGCGGCGTGTGCCTGAGGACTACCGCGAAGGCGTTCTCAGGCACACGCCGCGACCACCGACGGCGTCAGCGCCGGTAGATCGTGACCACGGAGGGCCGTGGGAAGCCCTGCCGGTCCGGCCAGGTGCTGGTCTGGTCCTCGAAGGTCGCGCCGTCGGTCTCGCCCGGGTGCTGGGGAGCGATGAAGACGGTCTGCTGGTCGTCGCTGATGAACGGCCCGCAGGCCTCGGCGCCGACCGGCGTCGTGGCGAGCTGCTGCACCTGGCCCCGGTTCGCACCGCGGGTCGGCACCCGGAACAGGCCGTCGTTGCTGGCCCAGCTGGTTGCCGTCGGTCGAGACCCACAGGTTGCCGACCGCGTCGAAGGCGACGTTGTCGGGGCAGCTGATCGGGCTGACCTGGTCCTTCGGGAAGCCGGCGAAGTAGGTCTCGGGGGCCTCCGGGTCACCGCACACCAGCATCAGGCTCCACTGGAAGTCGGTGCCGGTGTGGTCGTCGTTGCCCGGGGTCATCTCCAGCACGTAGCCGTTGCGGTTCCCGCTGGCCGAGGTGAGCGGCGCGTCGGGGGCCGTGCGCACCATCGAGGTCCCGATCGGGTTGGCCTCGTCCGTGGGGTACGCCGTGCCGCGGTTGGAGTTGTTCGTGAGGGCGGCGTAGACGCGACCGTTCACCGGGTTGACCTCGACGTCCTCGGGGCGGTCCATGCGGGTCGGACCGACGGTGTCGGCCGCCACCCTGGTGTTGAGCAGGACGTCGGCCACGGTCATGCCGTCGACGAACGACTCGGTGTCGGAGCACAGGCGGAGCCAGCGCCCCGTGCCGTCGTAGCGCCCGTCCTCGGCGCCGTCGCCGGCGAACCGCGCGACGTAGAGCGTGCCGGTCTCCAGCAGCCGCATGTTGGCCTTGCGGGCCCTCGTGGTGCCGCGGTCGTCGAAGGTGCCGGCCGAGACGAAGCGGTAGATGTAGTCGCCGCGCTCGTCGTCGCCCATGTAGGCGACGACCTTGCCGTTGGCCGCGACGGTGACGTTGGCGCCCTCGTGCTTGAAGCGGCCGAGCATGGTGTGCTTGCGAGGGGTCGAGGTCGGGTCGTAGGGGTCGAGCTCCACGATCCAGCCGAAGCGGTAGGGCTCGTGGGGCTCGGTCTGCATGGAGAACCGGGGCTCGATCGTGCTCCAGCCGCGACCGGCGCCGCCGGTGATGCCGTAGCGGGCGTACTCGGCCTCGTACTCCGCGGGCCTGGTGCCCTCGAAGTACTGGTTGAAGTTCTCCTCGCCCGAGAGGATGGTCCCCCACGGCGTACGGCCGCCGGCGCAGTTGTTGAGGGTCCCCTTGACCAGGGTGCCGGTGGGGTCCTCGCCGGTGCGGAGGCGCTCGTCACCGGCTGCCGGGCCGACGAGCTCGAAGTGGGTGCCGGTGTGGAGTCGGCGGTTGAGCGTCGTGTTCTTGACCTTCGCGCGACGCCAGGAGCCCCTGGTGGCCCCCCGCACGATCTCGACGACGGACATGCCGTGGGAAGCCATGGCGACCCCCTTGACGACCTCGGGGTCGGTGCCGGTCGGGAACATCAGGTCCTCGTTCGTGTACTCGTGGTTGGTCACGAGCACCGCGCGCCTCGACCTCGTCGGGTGGGGGAGCACCCCGAGGTAGTCGTTGTTGTAGCCGAACTGCCTGGCAGCGGCCTCGGGCGTCTGGTGGTGCACGTCGAACTTCGGAGCACCCTTCTCGACCCGGTCGCCCC
>CAVWEC010000002.1:0-129157 GCA_963754025.1 uncultured Actinomycetota bacterium
AGCTGATGAGCACGTCCGAGGTGAATCCGCGCGGCACGGTGACGGTGTCGTCGCGGTTCGGGCGACGGGCCTGAAGGTCCACGCGCCGGCACCGCGACCGCTGACGGCCGCCGCGGCGAGCGGGGCCTGGCCTGCCGCGAACCCGGTCAGGGTGAGGGCCCCGGCCCCGACGGCGGCGGTCCGGATCAGCGAACGCCGGGCGAGGGCGGTCGCCGCGATCTCGTGGAACTCGGGGTGGCCCGTGGCGTTGGGGACCGGCTGGTCGCACGCGTTGCCACAGCGGAAGTGACAGGTCATGTGGCTGCGGCCGCCGTGCCGCACGTCGGGGTGGAGCGGCAGGAGACGCCGGTGGGGCGTGGTGGTCATCGATCCTCCGGTGGTGTGGGCGGTTGTCTGCAGCCTCAACGGAGCAGGGGAGGTCGGGGTGACGCCCGGGTGAACGAATGGCGAAGCGTGGCGGCCTGCCTGCTGGTGCGCGTGTCGTGCACCGTCGCGTCGGCGCGGGCGTCTAGCGTGGGAGACGAACACCTGTTCGGACGACCGACCGGCGCCCCGCCGAGGAGGACACCACCATGCGCGTGCTCGGGATCGACCCCGGCCTGACCCGCTGTGGCATCGGTGTGGTCGAGGGCATCGTCGGCCGACCGCTCACCCTGGTCGACGTCAACGTGCTGCGCACCTCGGCGTCGGTGCCCATCGCACAGCGCCTGGTCACGATCGAACGGGGCATCGATGCCTGGCTCGACGAGTACGCGCCGGAGGCGGTCGCGGTGGAGCGGGTGTTCGCGCGCTCCGACTCGAGCACCATCATGGGCACCGCGCAGGCCAGCGGCATCGCCCTGGTGGCGGCGGCGCGGCGCGGGTTGCCGGTGTCGACCTACACGCCCAGCGAGGTGAAGGCCGCGGTCTCCGGCAGCGGCCGGGCCGACAAGGCCCAGGTGGGAGCCATGGTCACGCGCATCCTGCGGCTCGATGCGCCACCCAAGCCCGCCGACGCCGCGGACGCGCTCGCGCTGGCGATCACCCATGTGTGGCGCGGCGCGGCCCACGCCCGGATCGAGGCGGCGGCTGCCGCGGGGAGGACCTCATGATCGCGTTCGTCCGGGGCCAGGTGGCCACCGTCGGGCTCACGTCGGCCGTCGTGGAGGTGGGCGGTGTCGGCCTCGAGCTGATGTGCACGCCAGGGACGCTGGCGACGCTGCGCCCGGGGCAGGCGACCACGCTGCCCACCAGCATGGTGGTGCGCGAGGACTCGCTGACCCTCTTCGGCTTCCTCGACGACGACGAGCGCTCGACCTTCGAGCTGGTGCAGACGGCCTCCGGCGTGGGGCCCAAGCTCGCGCAGGCGATGATCGCGGTGCTCTCGCCCGAGGACCTGCGCACGGCCGTCGCTCACGAGGACGTCAAGACCCTCACCCGAGTGCCCGGCATCGGCCAGAAGGGCGCGCAGCGGATCATCCTGGAGCTGCGTGACCGTATCGGCGCGCCGACCGGCCACGCCGGCGTACCGGCCGCGGTCGCGGCGCAGGCCGACTGGCGCGGCCAGGTGCAGCAGGGTCTGGTCGGGCTCGGCTGGTCGGTGAAGGAGGCCGACCAGGCGGTGGAGGCGGTCTCGTCCGAGGCCGGCGACGCGCCCGACGTGGGCGCGCTGCTGCGCTCTGCCCTGCGTACCCTCAGCAGGGCGTGACGAGCAGGAGGTGGACGTGACCGAGCAGGGCTGGCCCGGCACCGGGTCCCACGACCCGTTGGCCGTGGCGGAGGAGGCACACCTGCGTTCGTTGACGGTCGCGGAGGCTGACGGGGACGAGCGGGCGGTCGAGGCAGCGCTGCGCCCCCGCACGCTCGACGAGGTCGTCGGCCAGCAACGAGTCCGTGACCAGCTGGGCCTGGTGCTCGAGGCGGCGCGACGGCGCGAGCGTGCGCCCGACCACGTGCTGCTCTCCGGCCCGCCGGGCCTCGGCAAGACCACGCTCGCCATGATCATCGCCGCCGAGATGACGGCTCCGCTGCGGCTGACCAGCGGTCCGGCCATCACCCATGCCGGCGACCTCGCCGCGATCCTCTCGGGCATGAACGAGGGCGACGTCCTCTTCGTCGACGAGATCCACCGCATGTCGCGCCCGGCCGAGGAGATGCTCTACCTCGCGATGGAGGACTTCCGGGTCGACGTCGTGATCGGCAAGGGACCCGGTGCGACGGCGATCCCGCTGGAGATCCCGCCGTTCACGCTCGTCGGCGCCACCACCCGCGCCGGCCTGCTGCCCGGCCCGTTGCGCGACCGGTTCGGCTTCACCGGTCACCTCGAGTTCTACGAACCCGACGAGCTCGAGCTGATCGTGCGGCGCTCCGCCGGGCTGCTCGGCGTCGAGTTCACCGACGATGGCTCGGCCGAGATCGCCTCGCGCTCACGCGGTACGCCGCGGATCGCCAACCGGTTGCTGCGCCGGGTGCGCGACTACGCCCAGGTGCGGGCCGACGGCGTCGTGACGCTCGACGTCGCCGGCAAGGCGCTCGACCTCTACGAGGTCGACGAGTCGGGTCTCGACCGCCTCGACCGTGCCGTCCTCGACGTGCTGTGCCGACGCTTCGGCGGCGGCCCGGTCGGCATCTCCACCCTCGCCGTCGCCGTGGGCGAGGAGCGCGAGACGGTCGAGGAGGTGGCCGAGCCGTTCCTGGTGCGCCACGGGCTCCTCGCGCGGACGCCCCGCGGACGCGTGGCCACCGCGGCCGCGTGGCTCCACCTCGGCCTCGACGTGCCGCGGTCACAGGAACCGGCCCTCTTCGAGGACTGATGCGGGGGCCGCTGTGGCCCCAGTTACACTTCACCGTCGGTCGGCCGGGGTCCCGGTCCGGCCTGCCCAGCACCCCCATCGGAGAGGTCTCGTCGTGCAGGAGCTCGGCCCCTTGCTGCCGATCATCGGCATCGCCCTGTTGTTCTGGTTCATGATCATCCGTCCGCAGTCGCGGCAGCGGAAGGCCGTGCTGAGCATGCAGGCATCCCTCGAGCCGGGCGCCGAGGTCGTCCTGACCTCGGGCGTCTACGGCACGATCTCGCGCATCGAGGACGACAAGGTCTGGCTCGTCGTCGCCGACGGCGTGACGCTGACCGTCGCCAAGGGAGCGGTCGGCCAGGTGGTGGCGCAGGAGACCACCGACAGCGCTGCCGACCAGCCCACGCAGGACACCTGAGCGTGGCGCGCAGGCGGCGTCCGGGTCGCACCCTGCTCGGATTCTTCGCGGGCCTGGCGATCGCCTACGGACTGGTCGCCCTCACCGGCAACTGGACGCCGACGCTCGGCCTCGACCTGCAGGGCGGCACCCGGATCACGCTCATCGCCCAGGGCGACCCGTCGGAGGACAACCTCGTCGAGGCGTCGGACATCATCGACCAGCGCGTCAACGGGTCGGGTGTCTCCGAGGCGGAGGTGACGACGCAGGGCAACCAGTTCGTCGTCGTCGAGATCCCCGGTGAGAGCCCCGACGACCTGCGCGAGACCGTCGAGCGGCAGGCGCAGCTGCGCTTCCGTGTGGTCGCCTGCACCACCGTCGACGGACGCTGCGGCGGCGCCACGGCTCCGACCGCGCCGACCGGGCCCACCGACCCGTCCGCCACGACGTCGCCCGGCAGCGGCGTGACCGCGCCGGAGAAGAACGGCAAGAACGACAAGAACGACAGGACGCAGGGAAGCTCCAACCGGCCGCCCGTCGCCTTCGCGGAGAAGGACCAGCAGGACGAGAAGAAGGACCGGCAGCGCGCTGCCGACGAGCAGTCGGAGGAGCCCACCGAGGACGCGAGCGACGGCCCGGGCGAGCCCGCCCAGCCCGATGCCGAGGGCGGCTACGGCGACCCGCTCGTGTGGATGGACGCTCCCGACCAGGCCTCGGTCCAGGCCTTCCAGGACTACGAGTGCCCGCCCCCGGGCGAGACCGCGCTGGTGGAGGACGACCCGGACCGACCGCTGGTCACCTGTGACGACTCCGGCGTCAAGTACCTGCTCTCACCCGCCCTGATCGAGGGCACCGAGCTCGCCGACGCCGACGCCGGCATCCCGCAGCAGCAGTTCGACTGGGTCGTCTCGCTCGACTTCGACAGCTCCGGCACCCGCAGGTTCACCGAGATCTCCCGGGCGCTGTTCGGCACCGAGAAGCAGTTCGCCATCGTGCTCGACGGCCAGGTGCTGTCCGCGCCCACGATGGACGCCCTCATCACCAACGGCCGCGCCGAGATCAGCGGCAACTTCACCGAGCAGTCGGCCACCAGCCTCGCCACCAGCCTCAAGTTCGGTGCGCTGCCGATCGCCTTCGAGCCCGACCCGCCGGTCGAGACGGTCGGCCCCTCGCTGGCCGGCAACCAGCTCTCCGCCGGCCTCTGGGCAGGCGGCACCGGTCTGCTGCTGGTGATGATCTACTGCCTCCTCTACTACCGAGGCCTCGGCCTGGTCGTCATCGCGTCGCTCGGCGTGGCCGCGTCCGCGACGTACGCGGCGGTGCTGCTCCTGAGCGAGAGCGCGAACTTCACGCTGTCGCTGCCCGGCATCGCCGGCCTGATCGTCGCGGTCGGGATCACGGCCGACTCGTTCATCGTCTACTTCGAGCGGATGCGCGACGAGATGCGGGACGGCAAGTCCATGCCGGTCGCGGTCGAGGCGGGCTGGGCACGCGCCCGCAACACCTGCCTGGCCGCCGACACGGTGTCCCTGCTGGCGGCGCTGGTGCTCTACATCTTCGCGGCCGGCGTGGTGAAGGGCTTCGCCTTCGCGCTCGGCCTGTCGACGCTGATCGACCTCGTGGTGTTCTTCTGGTTCACCCACCCGATGGTGTCGTGGCTGGCGAAGTACGGGTTCTTCAACGGCGGCCACCGCCTGTCCGGCCTCTCGGCCCAGACGCTCGGCATCGACTCGATCGCGACGGCCCGGCCAGCGCGCGTGGGAGGGAACGCCTGATGGGACGCTTCTCCAGGTTGGGCAACGACCTCTACAGCGGCCGGAAGTCGGTCGACTTCGTCGGGCGTAGCCGCCTCTGGTACGCCGTCTCCGGCGTCCTCGTGGTCATCGCGATCGCGGGGTTGGGCCTGCGCGGGCTCGACTACGGCATCGAGTTCACCGGTGGTGCCGAGTTCCGGGTCTCCGTGCCCGCCAGCGAGGCCACGCAGGACACCGCCGACGAGCTGCGTGAGGCCGTGGCCGACAGTGGCGTCGAGGCGGCCTCCAACCCCGTCGTCACCACGTCGGGCGCCGAGGCCGTGCTGGTGCAGACCGAGCCGCTCACCTCCGAGGAGAGCGCCGCCGTCAGCCAGGTCATCCTCGACACCACGGGCGCGTCGGCGGCCGACCTCTCCCAGACCGAGCTCGGGGCCAGCTGGGGTGAACGCATCGCCCAACGCGCCCTGATCGGCCTCGCGGTCTTCCTGGTGCTGGTGGTGCTCTTCATCTGGGCCTACTTCCGCGAGTGGAAGATGTCGGTGGCGGCCCTCGTGGCGCTGGCCCACGACGTGGTGATCACCGTCGGGGTCTACTCGCTCTCCGGCTTCGAGGTGACCCCCGCGACGGTGACGGGTGTGCTGACCATCCTGGGCTTCTCGCTCTACGACACCGTCGTCGTCTTCGACAAGGTCCGCGAGAACACCAAGAACCTGCGCGAGGCGCGCATGGGCTACGTGCAGGCGGCCAACCTGGCCGTCAACCAGACACTGGTCCGTTCGATCAACACCTCGATCGTCGCGCTCATCCCCGTGGGAGCGATCCTGTACGTGAGCGCCGTCCAGCTCGGGTCGGGCCACCTCAAGGACCTCGCGCTCGCCCTGTTCGTCGGCATGGCTGCCGGGGCCTACTCCTCGATCTTCATCGCCACCCCGCTGCTGGTGCACATGAAGTCGGGCGAGAGCGAGGTGAAGCAGGCCGAGCGCCGAGCGAAGGCGCGGCAGCGGACGAGGGCCGACCAGCACGCCGCGGTGTCCTCGTCCTCCGAGCCGACGGTCGGCGACGACCCGGACGGCTCGGACGGTTCGATGCCCCGGGCCCCGAGCCCGGTGACCACGCCGTCGGGCAGGCAGCCGTCGGCGGGCAAGGGACGCACCACCCCGGCTCCCCAGCGACCGGTCACCCGCAGCGGCTCCTCCGGTCGCAACCAGCCGAGTCGGTCGACGAAGTCGAAGCGGGGCGGCAGGTGAGCCGGGAGATGGCGCGGGCCGCTCTCGACCGCCTCGTCGTCGACGTGCCCGACTTCCCCGAGCCGGGCATCCTCTTCAAGGACATCAGCCCCGTGCTCGCCGACCACGACGCCTTCACCGTGGTCATCGGAGGCTTGGCCCAGTCGGGCCGCGACGACCAGGGTCGGGTCGTCGTCGACAAGGTCGTCGGCATGGAGGCGCGCGGATTCATCCTCGCGGCCCCGGTCGCGCTGGCCCTGGGCTGCGGCTTCGTGCCGGTGCGCAAGGCGGGCAAGCTGCCGCGCGAGACCCACGCGGTCTCCTACGACCTGGAGTACGGCCAGGCCACGCTGGAGCTCCACCGGGACGCGATCGCCCCGGGCGACCGGGTGCTGCTGGTCGACGACGTGCTCGCCACCGGAGGCACTGTGGCAGCGACCAACGAGCTCATCGAGCGATGCGGGGGGACGCCGCACGCGGTGTCGGTGCTGATGGAGCTCGGGTTCCTCGACGGCCGCAGCAAGGCCGGCGGCGTACCTGTCGACAGCCTGCTGACGATCTGAGCACCCATCGACCGGCCTAGACTGAACAGCATGGCGGAGGAGCAGTCAGCGACCAGCACCGAGCCGGTCCCGTCTGCCCGGAGCATGCGTGCCCGGCTGGCGCGGATGGGCACGCGCAGCCAGCCCGGCAACCCGGTCCTCGAACCGCTGTTCCGGGCGGTGCGCGCCAACCACCCCAAGGCCGACCTCGCCCTGCTCGAGCGCGCCTACATCACGGCCGAGCGGTTCCACGCCACACAGGTGCGCAAGAGCGGTGACCCCTACATCACCCACCCGCTCGCGGTGACCACGATCCTGGCCGACATGGGCATGACCGAGGCGACGCTGGTCGCCGCCCTGCTCCACGACACGGTCGAGGACACGCCCTACACGCTCGACGAGCTCACCCAGGACTTCGGCGAGGAGGTGGCGCTGCTCGTCGACGGCGTCACCAAGCTCGACAAGGTGAAGTACGGCGACTCGGCACAGGCCGAGACGATCCGCAAGATGATCGTCGCGATGTCGCGCGACATCCGGGTGCTCGTCATCAAGCTCGCCGACCGGCTGCACAACATGCGCACCCTGCGCTACGTCAAGCGCGAGTCGCAGGAGCGCACCGCGCGCGAGACGCTCGACATCTACGCGCCGTTGGCCCACCGCCTGGGCATGAACACCATCAAGTGGGAGCTCGAGGACCTCGCCTTCGCGACCCTCCACCCCAAGATCTACGACGAGATCGTGCGCATGGTCGCCGAGCGGGCGCCCTCGCCGGGGGCAGTTCCTGGGCCAGGTGATCAAGCAGGTCGAGAACGACCTCAAGGAAGCCAAGATCAAGGCCAAGGTCACCGGGCGACCCAAGCACTACTACTCGATCTACCAGAAGATGATCGTCGGGGGCCGGGAGTTCTCCGACATCTACGACCTCGTCGGCGTCCGGATCCTGGTCGACACCGACCGCGACACCTACTCCGCGCTGGGCGTGCTCCACTCGCGGTGGAACCCGGTGCTCGGCCGGTTCAAGGACTACGTCGCGATGCCCAAGTTCAACATGTACCAGTCGCTCCACACGACCGTCATCGGTCCGCAGGGCAAGCCGGTGGAGCTCCAGATCCGCACCTTCGCCCAGCACCGCCGCGCGGAGTACGGCGTCGCGGCCCACTGGAAGTACAAGGAGGACGGCCGCAACGGTGTCGACACCGAACGTCGTGGCGATGCCGACGACATGGCCTGGATGCGCCAGCTGCTCGACTGGCAGAACGACGTGGAGGACCCGGGGGAGTTCCTGGAGTCGCTGCGCTTCGAGATCAACCGGGCCGAGGTCTACGTCTTCACCCCGCGCGGGGACGTGATCGCGCTCCCCACGGGTGCCACCCCCGTCGACTTCGCCTACGCCGTCCACACCGAGGTCGGTCACCGCACCATCGGCGCCCGGGTCAACGGTCGGCTCGTGCCGCTGGAGTCGACGCTGGAGAACTCCGACGTGGTCGAGGTCTTCACCTCCAAGTCGCCGACCGCGGCGCCGTCGCGCGACTGGCTGACCTTCGTGAAGTCGCCGCGGGCGCGCAACAAGATCCGCCAGTGGTTCACCAAGGAGCGGCGCGAGGAGGCGATCGAGAACGGCAAGGACCAGATCGCCAAGCTGATGCGCAAGGAGGGGCTGCCCCTCCAGCGGCTGCTGTCCCACGACACGCTCACGCTCGTCGCGCTCCACTTCAAGCTGGGCGACGTGTCGGCGCTCTACGCCGCGGTCGGCGAGGGCAACGTCAGCGCGCAGGCGGTCGTCCGCCGCGTCATCGACCTCAACGGCGGCGACGCCGGAGCCGCCGAGGACCTGTCGGAGGCCGTCACCATCACCGGCCGCGGCCGGTCGAAGATCCCCGCCGCCGGCGACACCGGCGTCATCGTCAAGGGCGCCCCGGAGGTGTGGGTCAAGCTCGCCAAGTGCTGCACCCCGGTGCCGCCCGACGACATCCTCGGGTTCGTCACCAAGGGCGGCGGGGTCTCGGTGCACCGCAAGGACTGCACCAACGCGGCGAGCCTGCTCAGCCAGCCCGAGCGGCTGCAGGAGGTGGAGTGGGCGCCGACCGGCCAGTCCATGTTCCTGGTGAACATCCAGGTCGAGGCGCTCGACCGGGCCCGGCTGCTCTCCGACATCACCATGGCGCTCTCCGACGCCCACGTGAACATCCTCAGCGCCAACCTCTCCACCACCCGCGACCGGGTGGCCAAGAGCCGCTTCTCCTTCGAGATGGCCGAGTCGAAGCACCTCGACAACGTGCTCCGCGCCGTCCGCGCCGTCCCGGGCGTCTTCGACGCCTACCGCATCACCAGCTGAGGCGGCGACGATGCGAGCCGTGCGGCTGGTGCGCCACGGCGGCCCCGAGGCGCTCGAGCTCCACGAGGTCGCCGTGCCGGAGCCGGGCCCCGGGGAGGTGCTCGTCCGCGTGGCTGCGGCGGGTCTCAACAACACCGACGTCTGGACCCGTGAGGGCAGCTACGGGCGGCCCGGACCGCCGGCAGGCTGGCTGGGTCCGCTGGCCTTTCCCCGCATCCAGGGCGGCGACGTCGCAGGTGCGGTCGTGGCCGCCGGTTCGCCCGCGCACGCGGGGCTGGTGGACCGGCGGGTCCTGGTCGACCCCGCGCTCTACTCCGACGAGGGGCCCGACGCCGTGCCCGTCGACATCCTGGGCAGCGAGCGCGACGGCGGCTACGCGGAGTACGTCGTGGTCCCGGCCGGGTGCGCGCACCCCGTGGACGACTCGCCGCTGAGCGACGTCGAGCTCGCGTGCCTCCCGATCTCCTACGGCACGGCGCTGGGCATGGTCGACCGTGGTGGCGTGCGCGAGGGCGAGACCGTGCTCGTGACGGGTGCCTCCGGAGGCGTGGGGCTGGCCGCGGTGCACGTCGCCGCGGCCCGCGGTGCCCGGGTCGTGGCGATCAGCAGCGCCGGCAAGCTCGACCAGGTGCGCGCGGCCGGCGCTGACGTCGTCGTCGACCGCGGGACGGACGACCTCGTCGCCGACGTGCGCGACGCGGCCCCGGACGGCGTGGCCGCCGCGATCGACGTGGTGGCCGGAGCCACCCTCGCACGGCTGTCCGAGCTGCTCTCCCCGGGTGGCCGCTGGGTGGTCGCGGGCGCGCTCGGCGGGCACGAGGTCACGATCGACGTGCGCGCGCTCTACCTCCGCAACCTGCGGCTGATCGGCTCGACGATGCACACGCCCGCCCAGTTCGCCGAGCTGGTCGATCTGGCGCGGGGCGGGCGGCTCCACCCGGTCGTGGCCCGCACCTTCGCGCTGGAGGAGGCCGCGCAGGCGCAGATCGAGCTGGCCGAGCGTCGTCACGTCGGCAAGCTGGTCCTCGTGCCCTGAGGCCCGGAGCCCCCACCGGGGCGTGGGGTCAGCCGGAGTAGTCGGCGGAGGCCTGCTTGGCCATGTCGAGGAAGGACCGGCGGGAGGAGAGGTTCTCCTCGAGCTCCTTGGCCTGCTTCTCGTTGCCGGCCGACTTCGCGTCCTCGAGGTCCTTCTCCAGGTCGGCGATGGCCGCTTCGAGCTTGGAGACCATGTCGTCGGCGCGGGCCGACTTCTCGGGGTCGGTACGCCGCCACTGGTCCTCCTCGACCTGGCGGATCGCCTCCTCCACCTTGCGCATCCGGCCCTCGAGGGGCTTGATCTGGTCGCGGGGCACCTTGCCGGCCGCCTCCCAGCGGTCGGCGATGTCACGGATCGCCTTCTTGGCGGCGTCGAGGTCGGTGATCGGCACCAGCGCCTCGGCCTCGACCAGCAGCGCCTGCTTGACCTCGGCGTTGGCGGCGAACTCCTGGTCCTGCTCGGCCTGGGCGGCGTCGCGGGCGCCGAAGAACTGGTCCTGGGCCGCGCGGAAGCGCGCCCACAGCTGGTCGTCGACGTCGCGCGGGGCGGGGCCGGCGGCCTTCCACTCGCGCATCAGGTCTCGGTAGGCGCCGGAGGTGGGTCCCCACTCGGTCGACCCGGCCAGCGCCTCGGCCTCCTTGGCCAGCCGCTCCTTGACGACCCGGGCGGCATCACGCTTCTCGTGCTGCTCGGCGAAGTGGACCTTGCGGCGACGGGTGTAGGTGGTGCGGGCCGTGGAGAAGCGGCGCCACAGCGCGTCGTCGGACGCGCGGTCGATCCGCGGGAGCGCCTTCCACTGGTCGAGCAGGGCGCGGAGCCGGTTGGCGCCGTTGCGCCAGTCGCTGCCCTCGGCGAGCTTCTCGGCCTCGGAAACGATGGCCTCCTTGGCGGCGCGCGACTCCTCCGACTTCTTCGCGCGCTCCTCCTTGCGGGCCTTGCGCTGGGTGGCGATCACGGGGGAGAGCGAGTCGAGCTTGCCGGCGAGCACGGCGAGATCACCCACCGCGTGGGCATCGACGACCTGCGCACGCACCGTCTTCACCGCCTCGGTGGCCTCGTCGGGGGAGAGCACACCGGCGTTGACACGCTGCTCGAGCAGGTGCACCTCGAGGGCGAGGGCGTCGTAGCGCTTGGTGTAGAACTCCATGGCCTGCTCGGGCGTCCCCTCGGGGTACTGCCCCACGGGACGCTCGCCGTCGGCGGTCTTCACGTAGACCGTGCCGTCGTCGGCGACTCGTCCCCATTCATGGCTCGTCACCCGCGACATGCTAGTCAAGGCCCGCTCGGTAGTCTGCGGGGGTGTTCATCGCCGGATTCCCCGCGGGCCCGTGGGGCACCAACTGCTACGTCGCCGCGACGGCGCCGGGCAGTGAGTGCGTCGTCATCGATCCCGGCAAGGACTCCGCCGACGGCGTCGCGGAGGTCGTGCGCGAGCACCGGCTCAAGCCGGTCTCCGTGCTGGTCACCCACGGCCACGTCGACCACATGTGGTGCGTGGCCCCCGTCGCCGGCACGTACGACGCCACGGCGTGGATCCACCCCGCCGACCGGCACCTGCTGACCGACCCCATGGCCGGCATGTCGCGGGAGACGACGCAGATGCTGCTGGGTGGCGCCTACGAGTGGGCCGAGCCCGACGACGTGCAGGAGCTCGCGGACGCCCAGACGCTCGAGCTGGCCGGTCTCAGCTTCTCCGTCGACCACACCCCGGGCCACACCGAGGGGTCGGTGACCTTCCGCTCGCCGTACGACGGGGACGACATCGCCGAGGTGATGTTCTCCGGCGACCTGCTCTTCGCAGGCTCCATCGGGCGCACCGACCTGCCCGGCGGTGACCATCCGACGATGCTCCGCAGCCTGCGCGACAAGGTGCTGACGCTGCGCGACGACATCGTCGTGCTGCCCGGTCACGGGGAGCAGACGTCGATCGGCCGCGAGCGCGCCACCAACCCCTACCTGCTCGAGCTCCAGACCCCCTCGACCAGCAGCGCGCCCGAGGGCGCGGCCGGTCGCGTCACCCGAGGACTCTGACCCGCCCATGGCCACCAAGATCAGCCCGCTCAGCGGGTTCCCCGAGCTGCTGCCTGCCGCCCGCACCGTCGAGCGCGAGGTCATCGCGTCGCTGTCGCGCACGTTCGAGCTGCACGGCTTCGCCAACATCGAGACCCGCGTCGTGGAGCCGCTCGACCGGCTCGCCAAGGGCGGTGAGATCGACAAGGAGATCTACGTCCTGCAGCGGCTCCAGGCCGAGCGGCACGGGGGAGGCAGCGATCCGTCCGAGGCCGCCCTGGGCATGCACTTCGACCTGACGGTGCCGTTCTCCCGCTACGTGCTCGAGCATGCCGGGCACCTGGAGTTCCCGTTCCGGCGCTTCCAGATCCAGCCGGCGTGGCGCGGGGAGCGGCCGCAGGAGGGGCGCTACCGCCAGTTCACGCAGGCCGACGTCGACGTCGTCGGCCGCGACGTGCTGCCGTTCCACCACGACGTCGAGGTGATGGCCGTGATGGTCGACGCCCTCGGCCGGCTCCCGATCCCGCCCGTCTCCTTCCAGTTCAACAACCGCAAGCTGATCCAGGGCTTCTACCGCGGCCTCGGCATCGCCGACGTCACCGAGGCGATCCGGGTGATCGACAAGCTCGACAAGCTGCCCGCCGCCGAGGTTGCCGACCAGCTCGTGGAGCGGGTCGGCGCCACCCGCGAGCAGGCCGAGCGCTGCCTGGAGCTCGCGACCATCCGCGTCGCCGACGGCTCCTTCGTCGACCGTGTCCGTGCCCTCGGGGTCACCGACGAGCTGCTCGACGAGGGCCTCGCCGAGCTCGCCGCCGTCGTCGAGGGCTGCGCCGCGGTCGCCGGCGACCGGGTCACGGTCGAGGCCAACCTCCGCATCGCCCGCGGCCTGGACTACTACACCGGCACCGTCGTCGAGATCTTTCTGGAGGGCTACGAGCGCCTGAAGTCGGTCGGGGGTGGGGGGCGGTACGACGCCCTCGCGAGCGACGGGCGCACGACGTACCCGGGCGTCGGTGTCTCGTTCGGCGTCTCGCGCACGCTGCTGCCGCTGGTCGCCGACGGCGTGCTCGCCGGCAGCCGACCGGTGCCGAGCGCGGTGCTCGTCGCCCTCGGCGACGACGAGTCACGCCCCGCCAGCGAGGCCGTGGCCCGGGCGCTGCGCGCCCGGGACGTCCCCTGCGAGGTCGCGCCGAGCCCGCAGAAGTTCGGCAAGCAGATCCGCTTTGCCGAGCGCCGCGGCATCCCGTATGTCTGGTTCCTCACCGACGAGGGACACCAGGTGAAGGACATCCGGAGCGGCGACCAGGCCGTGGCCGACCCTGACACCTGGCTACCCCCGGCGGAGGACCTCCGCCCGACCATCATCAGCAAGGAGCAGAACCTGTGATCCGCACCCACGACGCCGGCACCCTCACCGCCGCGAACGTCGGCCAGACCGTCACCCTCGCCGGGTGGGTCGCCCGCCGTCGCGACCACGGTGGAGTGGCGTTCCTGGACCTGCGCGAGGCCAGCGGCGTCGTCCAGGTCGTGGTGCGCGACGAGGAGGTGGCCCACAGCCTGCGCTCGGAGTACTGCCTCAAGGTCACCGGTGAGGTCGTCGCGCGCAAGCCCGGCAACGAGAACCCCAACCTCGCGACCGGCGACATCGAGGTCGTCGCGGCCGGCGACGGGGGAGTGGAGGTGCTCAGCGCGAGCGCCCCGCTGCCCTTCCCGATCGACGAGCACGTCGAGGTCGGCGAGGAGGCCCGCCTCAAGCACCGCTACCTCGACCTGCGGCGCCCGGCGCCGGCGGCGGCCCTGCGGCTGCGCAGCAAGGTCAACAAGGCGGCGCGTGACGTGCTGGACGCGCGCGCCTTCGTGGAGATCGAGACCCCGACGCTCACCCGCTCGACGCCCGAGGGCGCCCGCGACTTCCTGGTGCCGGCCCGGCTGGCGCCGGGCAGCTGGTACGCCCTGCCGCAGAGCCCCCAGCTGTTCAAGCAGCTGCTGATGGTGGGTGGCATGGAGCGCTACTACCAGATCGCGCGCTGCTACCGCGACGAGGACTTCCGTGCCGACCGGCAGCCGGAGTTCACCCAGCTCGACATCGAGATGAGCTTCGTGGACCAGGAGGACGTCATCGAGCTGATGGAGGACGTGCTCGAGGCGATGTGGGCCCAGGCGGGACACACCATCTCCCGGCCGATCCCGCGGATGACGTACGCCGACGCGATGGCGCGCTTCGGCTCCGACAAGCCCGACCTGCGGATGGGTCTCGAGCTCGTCGAGTGCACCGACTACTTCCGCGACACCACCTTCCGCGTGTTCCAGGCCGACTACGTCGGGGCCGTCGTGATGCCCGGTGGCGGCAGCCAGCCGCGCCGCCAGTTCGACGCGTGGCAGGACTGGGCCAGGCAGCGCGGCGCGAAGGGTCTGGCCTACGTCACGATCGCCGAGGACGGCGAGCTCGGTGGCCCGGTCGCCAAGAACCTCACCGACGCCGAGCGTGAGGGCCTCGCGGCCCACGTCGGCGCGTCGCCCGGCGACTGCATCTTCTTCGCTGCGGGTCAGCCCAAGCCCAGCCGCGCCCTGCTCGGCGCCGCCCGGCTCGAGATCGGTCGACGCGGGGGCCTGCTCGACGACTCGGTCTTCGCCTTCACGTGGGTGGTCGACGCCCCGCTCTTCGAGCCCAGCTCCGACGCCGTGGCCAGCGGCGACGTCGCCGTCGGAGCCGGCGCCTGGACGGCGGTGCACCACGCGTTCACCAGCCCCAAGCCGGAGTTCCTCGACACCTTCGACACCGACCCTGGCAGCGCACTGGCCTACGCCTACGACATCGTCTGCAACGGCAACGAGCTCGGTGGCGGGTCCATCCGTATCCACCGGGACGACGTGCAGAAGCGCGTGTTCAAGGTGATGGGTCTCGGCGAGGACGAGGCGCAGGAGAAGTTCGGCTTCCTGCTCGACGCCTTCTCCTACGGCGCACCGCCGCACGGCGGCATCGCCGTGGGCATGGACCGGATCGTGGCGCTGCTCGCCGGCACCGACTCGATCCGCGACGTCATCGCCTTCCCCAAGTCCGGCGGAGGGTTCGACCCGCTGACCGCCGCTCCCGCGCCGATCACCGAGGCGCAGCGCAAGGAGGCCGGCGTGGACAGCAAGCCCGAGCCGGCCGACGCGAAGGAACCTGGCTCCGAGTGAGCCGTTCCCATGAGTGACGCCGGGCTGTTCGAGGTGTCGGGGGCGGGGGCCGGACCGGCGCCCGGCTCCGGCTCCCTGGGCGCGAACACCCACGCGTCCGCACCGCTGCCGGTGCGGATGCGGCCCCGCACGCTCGACGAGCTGGTCGGCCAGTCGCAGCTGCGTGCCCCCGGGTCGCCGCTGCGCCAGCTGATCGAGGACGACCAGGCGACGTCGCTCCTCCTGTGGGGGCCGCCCGGCACCGGCAAGACCACGATCGCCGGCATCGTCAGCCAGCAGACCGACCGGCGCTTCGTCGAGGTCTCGGCCGTCTCCGCGGGAGTGAAGGAGGTGCGGGCCGCCATCGACGCCGCCCGCGCCGAGCTCGGCCGGGGCGGCAGCGAGACGGTGCTGTTCGTCGACGAGGTGCACCGCTTCAGCAAGGCCCAGCAGGACGCGCTGCTGCCGGGCGTCGAGAACCGCTGGGTCACCCTCGTCGCCGCGACCACCGAGAACCCGTTCTTCTCGGTGATCTCGCCGCTGCTCTCGCGCAGCCTGCTGCTGCGCCTCCAGCCGCTCACCGACGACGACGTGCGCGAGGTGATGGAGCGCGCGGTCACCGACGAGCGCGGGCTGGCGGCGGCGTACGCGCTGGCGGACGACGCGCGTGAGCACCTGGTGCGGCTCGCCGGTGGCGACGCCCGTCGCTCGCTGACCTACCTCGAGGCGGCGGCACGAGCCGCCGGCGCGCGGGGCACGGAGACGATCGACCTCGAGGCGGCCGAGGCCGCCGTCGACCAGGCCGCCGTGCGCTACGACCGGCAGGGCGACCAGCACTACGACGTCATCAGCGCCTTCATCAAGTCGATCCGCGGCTCCGACCCCGACGCGGCGCTCCACTACCTCGCCCGCATGATCGAGGCGGGGGAGGACCCGCGCTTCATCGCCCGCCGACTCGTCGTCCATGCCAGCGAGGACGTCGGTCTCGCCGACCCGACCGCGCTCCAGGCAGCGGTCGCGGCTGCCCAGGCGGTGCAGCTGATCGGCATGCCGGAGGCGCGCATCAACCTGGCGCAGGCGACCATCCACCTCGCGGTGGCGCCCAAGTCGAACCGGGTCATCACCGCCATCGACGGCGCGATCGCCGACGTGAAGGCCGGGAAGATCGGGCACGTCCCGCCCCACCTGCGCGACGCCCACTACGGCGGCGCGAAGGACCTCGGCCACGGCCGGGGCTACGTCTACCCCCACGACGAGCCGTTCGGCATCGCCGGGCAGCGCTACCTCCCCGACGTGCTCGACGGCACCACGTACTACTCGCCGACGACCCTCGGCTTCGAGAACAACGTCTCCGAGCGGCTCGAGCGGATCCGGAGGATCACCCGCGGCGAGGAGTGAGCCGTCCGGTCACCGCCTGCCGCGCGGGGTCACCCTGGCATCCGCGATCGGCGTGAGCGGCCACGTAGCGGGACGTACCGAAGGACCCTGATCAGCGCACGCTCACGCGTGTGCGGGGCGACCGGGCAGCTGATGGGTACGTTCGGCTACGGCCTTGCAACCGCACCGCCCTGACCCGCTGCGGTGGGTCACGGGCCGGGGTGGGGCAGGATGCCGACATGCAGAGGCAGCCCGTGCGTCGTCCGGACCGGCCGCGTCGCGGCGCGGGGGACTGACCCGTGCCGAGCTGGGTGGTGAGGCTGGAGCAGGCGTGGGACGACCGCCGTCACCGGAGGTCGGCCGGCCGCACTCCGCGTCACTTCCGGATCGAGTCGTACGGCGGCCACGGGGACGCGGCCGGGGTCGTGGTGCGCGGCCGGGTGCTCGACGACCCGCCGATCACCGATGCCGTCGAGGACGAGGGGGTCCGGGCGGCACTCTCCCGCACCGTGCGGCGCTTCCTCACCGACGAGCTCCCGGACGTCCCGCTGCGCATCACCGTCGGGGACGTGAGCACCACCACGACGACCGACCGCGAGGGCTACTTCAAGGTGTGGCTCGACCCGTCCCCGGAGTCCCTGGTGACTCCCTGGACACGCGGGAGCGTCGAGGTCGACGGCGACCACCGCGGCCTGGACGACCCCCACACCACGCCGGTCGAGGTCCGCGTGCCCGACGGGGCTGCGACGTACGGGGTGATCTCCGACGTCGACGACACGATCCTGGTGACCGGGGTGCAGCGGGTGGTGCAGATGGTGCGCCAGACGCTCACCGGCTCCTCGCTCACGCGCAACGCCTTCCCGGGGGCTGCCGACCTCTACCGCGACCTGGCCGGCGACGCGAACCCCTTCTTCTACGTCTCCTCCAGCCCGTGGAACCTGCACGGGTTCCTGCTCGCGTTCCTGCGCCACCGCGGGTTCCCGCTGGGCCCGGTGCTGCTGCGCGACCTGCTCGGCACGAGCGCCGGACGTGAGCAGAAGGCGACCCGGATCGACGAGATCCTGGAGCTGCACCCCGAGCTGCCGTTCGTGCTGATCGGCGACTCGGGGGAGAAGGACCCCGAGATCTACGCCGCCACGGTGCGCGCCCATCCGGGGCGGGTCCTGGCCGTGTTCATCCGCGAGGTGCGGCTCGACCCGGGGGACGGCCGGGTGGAGCAGGTCAGCGACGCCTGGGAGCACGACGTCCCCTTCGTGCTCGCGGCCGACAGCGATGCGATCCGCCACCACCTGGCCGGGCTCGGCCTGCTCTGAGCCGCCACTCCTAGGCTGGCGCCATGACCTACGCGGACGACGGACGGACCCAGCGCGAGCGGATGCTGGCCGGCGACCCCTACATCGCCGACGACCCCGAGCTGGAGGAGCTGAGCCACCGGGCGCGCGACCTGGCCGACAGCTACAACCGCACCACTGCGCGCCAGGGTCCGCTGCGGCGCCGGCTGCTCGAGGAGCTCCTGGGCTCGGTCGGGGAGGGCACGGTGCTCCAGCCGCCGCTCTACGTCGACTACGGCAGCAACCTCCGCGTGGGCCGAGGCACGTTCGCCAACTACGGGCTCACGGCCCTCGACGTCGCGGCGATCACGATCGGCGACGACGTCCAGATCGGACCCCACGTGCAGCTCCTCACCCCCACCCACCCGGTCGCGGCCGGTCCGCGTCGCGCCAAGTGGGAGTCCGCGGAGCCGATCACCATCGGTGACAACGTCTGGCTCGGCGGTGGGGTGATCGTGTGCCCGGGCGTGACGATCGGCGACAACACCGTCGTCGGCGCCGGCGCGGTGGTGACCAAGGACCTGCCGGCGGACGTGGTCGCCGTCGGCAACCCCGCCCGCGTCGTGCGGGACGTGCCCGCCTGACCGGCGTCCCAGCGCTCAGCCCCGGACGCGCGGTGGTCCGCATCCGGCGCGGAGCGGAGCACCGATAGGGTCGGGCAGCATGACGTGGCAGTGGCTGGCCCTCGGGGCGCTCGCGCTCGTGGCGCTGTCGCTGGCGGCTGCCCTGGCGCGCCTGCGTGCCCGCACCCGTGCCGAGATCACCTCGGCCCGGGAGGAGTCCGCAGCGCTGCGTGCACGGCTCGACCGGCTCGAGGCCGACCGGGTCCGTCCGGAGCCGCCGGTGCGTGCCGAGGAGCGTGAGTACACGATCACCCACGTCGGCGAGGAGCGCTCGGCCGAGGTCGAGCCGGTGAGCCTCGAGCGCGCCGTCTTCGCGGACCTGCTGCTGCGCGAGTCGGTGATCCGGCTCGGCTCCCTGGGTCACGGCGTGCGCCACGCCCTGTCCGCCGAGTCGCGCAACCGGATCCGGTTCGAGATGCGGCGCGAGGTCAAGCGCGCCCGCAAGCAACGTCGCCTGGAGCAGCGGGAGGCCTACCGTGAGTGGCAGGCCCGCCGCCGTGCGGCGGTGTCCGACGACGACCTGCGGGACACGGCATGAACCGCGCCTTCTGGTTCGTGGCCGGCGCCGGCGCCGGCGTGTACGGCGTCGTCCGCGCGCGCCGCGCAGCCGAGGTGTTCACCGCCGAGGGCGTGCACGACCGCATGAACGCCCTGTTCCTCGGGGCCCGGATGTTCCGCGACGAGGTCGCCCAGGGTGCCGCCGACCGCGAAACCGACTTGCGGGAACGCTTCGGCGTCCTGCCTCATGAGACCCCCACCACCCCCCAGCTGGAGAGCAGAGGACAGCACTGATGGACACCGCGGAGATCCGCCGCCGGTTCACGGGCCACTTCGAGCAGGCGGGCCACACGGCCGTGCCGTCGGCGTCGCTCCTGCTCGACGACCCCAACCTGCTGTTCGTCAACGCCGGGATGGTGCCCTTCAAGCCCTACTTCCTGGGGCAGGAGACGCCGCCGTACGACCGGGCGACGAGCGTGCAGAAGTGCATCCGCACGCCCGACATCGAGGACGTCGGCAAGACCACCCGGCACGGCACGTTCTTCGAGATGTGCGGCAACTTCTCCTTCGGCGACTACTTCAAGGAAGGCGCCATCGAGCTTGCCTGGGACCTGGTGACGAAGTCCCCCGAGGACGGCGGCTGGGGCTTCGAGGAGTCGCGGCTCTACCCCTCCATCCTCGACGGTGACGACGAGGCCCTTGGGCTCTGGAAGCGGATCACCGGTCTCCCCGACGAGCGGATCATCCGGCTCGGCCCCAAGGAGAACTACTGGTCGATGGGCGTGCCGGGTCCGGGTGGCCCGTGCTCGGAGATCCTCTACGACCGGGGGTCCGCCTATGGCCCCGACGGCGACTTCTCCGCCGAGGACCGCTACCTGGAGTTCTGGAACCTCGTCTTCATGCAGGACGAGCTGAGCGCCGTGCGGTCGAAGGAGGACTTCGACATCTCCGGCTCGCTGCCGAAGAAGAACATCGACACCGGCATGGGTCTCGAGCGCGTCGCCTTCCTCACCCAGGGCGTCGAGAACATGTACGAGATCGACGTCATGTTCCCCGTCATCGAGAAGGCGATGGCGCTCACCGGCCGCCGCTACGGCGCCGGTGGGGCCGAGGGTCACGTCGACGACGTCCGGTTCCGGGTCGTCGCCGACCACGTGCGCTCCTCGATGATGCTCATCGGCGACGGCGTCACGCCCGGCAACGACGGCCGCGGCTACGTGCTGCGCCGGCTGCTGCGCCGCGCGGTCCGCTCGATGCGGCTGCTCGGCTTCGAGGACCGGGCGCTGCCCGAGCTGATGCCGGTCTCGCGCGACCGGATGGGCGAGACCTACGGCGAGCTCCACCGCGACTGGGAACGGATCTCGACCGTCGCCTACGCGGAGGAGGACGCCTTCCGGACCACGCTGCGCGCCGGCACGGCGATCTTCGACCTCGCCACCACCGAGGTGAAGCAGTCCGGGGGAGCCCAGCTGTCGGGGACCAAGGCGTTCGCGCTGCACGACACCTACGGCTTCCCGATCGACCTGACCCTCGAGATGGCGGCCGAGCAGGGCCTCTCGGTCGACGAGGAGGGCTTCCGTCGCCTGATGGGGGAGCAGCGCGACCGGGCCAAGGCCGATGCGCGTGCCAAGAAGGGCCAGCACCGCGACGCCTCCGCCTACCGCTCCGTCGCCGACGGCATGGGCAGGTCCGTGGAGTTCACGGGCTACTCCGAGGTCGTCACGGAGGGCGCGGTGCGCGGCATCGTCACCCCTGCCGGGGTCGTCGAGTCGGCCCGCGAGGGCGACGAGATCGAGCTCGTCCTCGACCGCACGCCGTTCTACGCCGAGGGCGGCGGCCAGCTCGCTGACCAGGGCGTCATCGAGCTCGAGAACGGAGCGCGCCTCGAGGTGCGCGACGTCCAGTCGCCCATCACGGGCCTGATCGTCCACCAGGCGCGCGTGCTGTCCGGCGAGGTCGTCGTCGGCACCGGCGCGCAGGCGGTGGTCGACGTCGAGCGTCGCCGCTCCATCTCGCGCTCCCACACCGCGACCCACATGGTCCACAAGGCCTTCCGCGAGGCCCTGGGCGACACCGCGACGCAGGCCGGCTCGGAGAACAGCCCTGGTCGGTTCCGCTTCGACTTCTCGGCCACGGGCGCCGTGCCGACCTCGGTCATGGCCGACGTGGAGGCCCGGGTCAACGCCCTCGTGCTCGACGACCTCGCCGTCCACGCCGAGATCATGACCCAGGAGGAGGCCGTGAAGTCGGGCGCCATGGCGTTGTTCGGCGAGAAGTACGGCGACGAGGTGCGGGTCATCTCCGTCGGCGACTGGGCCCGCGAGCTGTGCGGCGGCACCCACGCCGAGCGCTCCGGCAACCTCGGCGTCGTGAAGCTGCTCGGCGAGTCGTCGATCGGCTCCGGCGTACGCCGCGTCGAGGCCCTCGTGGGCGGGGACGCCTACCGCTTCCTGGCTCGCGAGCACGTGCTCGTCGCCCAGCTCTCGGAGGCGCTCAAGGTGCGCCCCGAGCAGCTGCCCGAGCGGGTCAACGACATCGTCGAGAAGCTGCGCACGGCCGAGAAGGAGATCGAGAAGGTGCGCGTGCAGCAGCTGCTGGGCGCCGGCGCCGACCTCGCCTCCGGTGCCCGGCAGGTGGGCTCGGCCAAGGTCGTCGCCCACCACGCGCCCGGTGCCGGTGGCGGTGACGTCCGCCAGCTCGCGCTCGACGTGCGTGGCCGTCTGCCCGCCGGGGAGCCGGGCGTCGTGGTCGTGATCGGCGACGCCGAGGGCAAGGTCGCCGTCGTGGCCGCGGTCAACGACGCGGCCCGCGAGCGGGGCCTGTCGGCCAACGCGCTCGTCGGCGCCGTCGGCCCGTTGGTGGGCGGTCGTGGCGGCGGCAAGGACGACGTCGCCCAGGGCGGCGGCAGCGACCCCTCCCGGATCGACGAGGCACTCGACCTCGTGGTCTCCGAGGTCGGCCGCCTGGTCGCCGGCTGAGTCGGGCGGCTGAGCGGTGCGTCACGGAGTACGCCTCGGGATCGACCCCGGGGACGCCCGGATCGGCGTCGCACGCAGCGACCCGACCGGGTTCCTCGCCACGCCCGTGGAGACGGTGAGGCGCGGCAAGGGCGACCTCCGGCGGATCGCGGCGATCGCGGCCGAGGAGGAGGCCGTCGAGATCGTCGTCGGCCTGCCCCGCTCCCTCGCGGGCGGTGAGGGGCCCGCCGCAGCCAAGGTCCGGGAGTTCGCCGGACGCCTCGCGACCAGGCTCGCGCCCCTGACGGTGCGACTCGTCGACGAGCGTCTCACCACCGTGTCGGCGGAGGCTATGCTCCGCGACCGGGGGAAGAAGGGCCAGCAGCGCCGCGCCGTCGTCGACCAGGCGGCGGCCGTCATGATCCTGCAACACGCACTGGACACCGAACGCGCCACGGGTGTGCCACCCGGGGAGCCCGTCGAGGGAGATGAATGAGCCAGCCGCACGACGAGCCGTTGAGCGAGCCCACCGAGCCCGCCGTGGGGACGATGGTGCCCGAGGGCGGACGACGCAGGCGCCAGCGCAGCCGGATCCCCGGCTGCCTCGCCGTGCTGGTCGCGCTCGCGCTGGTCGTGGGTGTCTTCTACTTCGGTGTCACCAGGGGCGTCGAGCTGTTGCGTGACCAGTTCGCCGACCCGGAGGACTACGCCGGCCCGGGCAAGGGCAAGGTCACCTTCCAGGTCGAGGAGGGCGACTCCCTCTCCGAGATGGGTCGCGGCCTGAAGTCGGCGGGCGTGGTGGCCTCCGTGCAGGCGTTCATCGACGCGACCAACGGCGACCCGAAGGCGTCGGGGATCCAGGTCGGCTACTACCAGATGAAGAAGGAGATGGCCGCCGAGGACGCCCTCGACCTGCTCATCGACCCGGCCAACATCCTCAAGAACACCGTCACCGTGCCCGAGGGTCTGCGCGTCGTCGACGTCGTGGCCGTGCTCGCCAAGGGGACCGACTTCAACAAGGCCCAGTTCGAGAAGGCGCTGGCGCAGCCGCAGCGGCTCGGCCTGCCCGGCTACGCCGGGGGCGACCCGGAGGGCTACCTCTTCCCCTCGACCTACGACCTGCCACCCGACGCGACCCCGCGCTCGATCCTGATCGCGATGGTCGACCGCTGGCGGCAGGCGGCCGACGAGGCCGGGCTCGAGGACCGCGCCGCCGAGCTCGGCTACACGCCCCACGAGCTGATGACCGTGGCCAGCCTGGTGGAGTCGGAGGCCGGCCGGCAGGAGGACCGCGGCAAGGTCGCGCAGGTCATCTACAACCGGCTCACCGGCGACGAGACCAACGGGCTGCTCCAGATCGACGCGACGGTGAACTTCGCGGCCGACCAGTCGTTGGGAGCGGTGCCGACGGAGGAGGACCTCCAGATCGAGTCGCCCTACAACACCTATCTCAACCCCGGCCTGCCGCCGGGGCCGATCGAGGCCCCCGGTGACGCGGCGATCGAGGCGGCGGCCAATCCGACCGACGGCCCCTGGTACTACTACGTCACGGTCAACCTGCGCACCGGCGAGACCAAGTTCGCCGAGACCTACGACGAGTTCCTGACCTACAAGGACGAGCTGCGCGAGTACTGCGAGACCGAGTCGCAGGGAGCCTGCTGATCGCGCCGACCACGATGCCCGCCGCCCTGCGTTGCGCGGTCCTGGGCGACCCGATCGACCACTCGCTCTCCCCGGTGCTCCACCGCGCGGCGTACGCCGCCACGGGGCTGCGCTGGGACTACGACGCCTACCGGGTGCCGGCCGACGGGCTGGCGGCCTTCGTCGACACGCTGGGTGCGGACTGGCGGGGGCTGTCGCTGACCATGCCGCTCAAGCGTGAGGCCCTGGACCTGGCCGGTGTCGTCGACGTGGCCGAGTGGGCACGCGTCGCCGGCGCCGCCAACACGCTGGTCAGGGACGACTCGGGCTGGAGGGCCGACAACACCGACGTGCCCGGAGCCGTGGCGGCGGTGCGCGAGCGCAGCGACGGCCCGTTCGTGACGGCCACCGTGCTGGGAGGCGGCGCCACCGCCGCGTCGACCGCGCTGGCGCTCTGCGAGCTCGGGGTCGGCTCGATCACGCTGCTGGTCCGCTCGCCCGACCGGGCGGCCGAGACGCTGGAGGCCATCGACCGCCACCCCGGGCGACCGGGCGTGCGGGTCGGTTCCCTCGCCACGGGCGAGGTCGTGGGCGACGTGGTCGTCTCGACGATCCCGGCCCACGCCCAGGACGACGACCTGCTGCGCCGGTGCGGCGACGTGCCGGTCGTCTTCGAGGTGCTCTACGACCCCTGGCCGACACCGCTGGCGCGACAGGCGACCGAGCGAGGCCAGGTGCTCGTGGGCGGGTTCGACCTGCTCGTGCACCAGGCGGCGCTGCAGTTCACCGCCTTCACGGGGCTGGCGGCGCCGGTGGCCGCGATGCGCAACGCGGGCGAGGCTGCGATGGCGGGGCGGGCATGACCACGCAAGTCGCGGCACTGCTCGCCGTCGTCGTCGCCGGGGTCCTGGGCCTGGTCTCACCCCGGGTCGTCGCGGCCCTGCCCGAACCGGAGCTCGACGAGTCCCTGGCGCACGAGGACCCCAAGCCGCTCTACGCCGACCTGGCGTCACGACTCGGCACCGGGTGGCTGCTGGGTGGTGCGTCCGCCCTCGTGGCGGCCCTCGTCGCGCTCACCCTGGGTCCCGACCCCTGGTTGGTCGCGCTGGTCCCGCTGGCCCCGGTCTTCGTGGTGCTCGCGTGGATCGACTGGCACACCCGGCTGCTGCCCTCGCGGATCGTGCTGCCGGCCACGGCGTACGCACTGGTGGTCGCGCTGGTGCTGTGGCCGGTCACCGGCAGCGCCGACGACCTGGTGCGCGGGCTGGTCGGGCTGGTGGTGCTGCGTTCGCTCTACTGGCTGATGTGGCGCATCCACTCGGCCGGCATGGGTTTCGGCGACGTGCGGCTGGCCGCGCTGGTGGGCCTGGCGCTCGGCCATGTCGGGGTCGCCGAGGTGCTGGTGGGCGGCTACGCCGGCTTCCTGGTCTTCGGGGTGCCGGGGCTGGTGCTGGCGCTGGTGAAGTGGGACCGGTCGTTGCTCAAGACGGCGTTCCCCTTCGGGCCGTTCATGCTGGCCGGCGCCCTGCTCGGCCTGCTCGTCGGGCCGTGGGTGCTGCTGCGTCTCGTCGGTGCCTGACCGTCGTCGACGCGCTGCAGGCGCGTGAAACACTGGCCCCATGCTGCGCTGGTTGACCGCGGGTGAGTCCCACGGCCCGTCCCTGGTCGCGATCCTGGAGGGCCTTCCCGCCCACGTCCGGGTGACGTCGGCCGACATCACCGACGCCCTGGCGCGCCGTCGCCTCGGCTACGGCCGCGGTGCGCGGATGAAGTTCGAGCAGGACGAGGTCACGTTCGTCGGCGGCGTCCGCCACGGTGAGACCCAGGGCGGGCCGGTGGCGATCCTGGTCGGCAACACCGAGTGGCCCAAGTGGGAGAAGGTGATGTCGGCCGACCCGGTCGACCCCGCCGAGCTCGAGTCGCTGGCGCGCAACGCCGCGCTCACCCGGCCGCGCCCGGGCCACGCCGACCTGGTCGGCATGCAGAA
Organism: uncultured Actinomycetota bacterium; assembly: GCA_963754025.1. Taxonomy (GTDB): domain Bacteria; phylum Actinomycetota; class Actinomycetes; order Propionibacteriales; family Nocardioidaceae; genus Nocardioides. The sequence goes on from CAVWEC010000002.1 coordinate 25,645, forward strand.
GTACGACTTCGACGAGGCGCGCCCGGTGCTCGAGCGTGCCAGCGCGCGCGAGACCGCGGCCCGCGTCGCCCTCGGGCGGGTCGCCTCCAACTTCCTCGAGCAGTCGGTCGGAGCCCGTGTCGTCAGCCACGTGATCGAGCTCGGAGGCGTGCGCGTCCCGTCCGGCGTCGTCCCGGGGCCCGACGACGTGGCCCGCCTCGACGACGACCCCGTGCGCTGCCTCGACGCCGCCACCAGCCAGCAGATGGTCGACACCATCGACCAGGCCCACCGCGACGGCGACACCCTCGGTGGTGTCGTGGAGGTCGTCGTCCACGGCCTGCCGCCGGGACTCGGCTCCCACGTCCACTGGGACCGCCGCCTCGACTCACGACTGGCCGGCGCGCTCATGGGCATCCAGGCGATCAAGGGTGTCGAGGTCGGCGACGGCTTCGAGATCGCGGCCACGCCCGGGTCGCGTGCCCACGACGAGATCGAGGCGACCGACGCCGGCCTGCGGCGTACGTCGGGACGCAGCGGCGGCACCGAGGGTGGCATGTCCACCGGCGAGGTGCTGCGGGTGCGGGCGGCCATGAAGCCGATCGCGACGGTGCCGCGCGCGCTGCGCACCGTCGACGTCACGACCGGGGAGGCCGCCACGGCCCACCACCAGCGCTCCGACGTCTGCGCCGTGCCGGCCGCCGGCATCGTGGCCGAGGCGATGGTGGCCCTGGTGCTGGCCGACGCGGTCACCGAGAAGTTCGGGGGCGACGCGGTGACCGAGACCCGGCGCAACGCCGAGTCCTACCTCGACACGCTGCGGTTCCGATGAGTCCCCGGGTCGTCCTCGTCGGGCCCATGGGCGCCGGCAAGAGCACCGTCGCTGCCCTGCTGGGCGAAGCGTGGGGGCTGCCGGTGCGCGACACCGACGCCGACATCGAGGCGGCCGAGGGCCGCAGCATCTCCGACATCTTCGTCGACGACGGCGAGGCCCACTTCCGGGCGCTGGAGGCGAAGGCCGTGGCCGACGCCCTCGCGGCCCACGACGGCGTGCTCGCACTGGGCGGGGGAGCGGTGCTGGACCCCGACACCCGCGCCCTGCTGTCCGGCCACACGGTCGTGTTCCTGCGCGTCGGCCTGTCCGAGGCGGTCAAGCGGGTCGGCCTCGGCGTCGGTCGTCCGATGCTGCTCGGCGGCGTCCGGGCACGGATCAAGGCCCTGCTCGACGAGCGGACGCCGGTCTACGAGTCGGTGGCGGCGTACGTCGTGGAGACCGACGAGCGGACTCCCGACGACGTCGCGGCCGAGGTCTCGGAGCGGCTGGCGTGAGCGACTCGGTGCTCCACGTGGGCGGCGCGTCGCCCTACGACGTCGTCGTCGGTCGCGGCCTCGGCCATCGGCTGCCCGGCATGCTCGGCGATTCGGTCGCGCGGGTCGCCGTGCTCTACGCCGAGCCGCTGGCCGAGCTGGCTCAGCCCCTGGTCGAGGGCCTGGTCGACCACTACGACGTGCTGGCGCTGGGCCTGCCCGAGGGCGAGAGGGCCAAGACGGCCGGGGTGGCCAGCGACTGCTGGGAGGCCCTCGGCGAGCACGGGTTCACGCGCTCCGACGCGGTCGTCACCTTCGGTGGCGGTGCGATCACCGACGTGGGTGGCTTCGTGGCTGCCACCTGGCTCCGCGGCGTCCGTGTGGTGCACGTGCCCACCACCCTGCTCGCGATGGTCGACGCCGCCGTCGGCGGCAAGACCGGCATCAACACCGCGGCCGGCAAGAACCTGGTCGGCTCCTTCCACGAGCCCGCAGGCGTGCTGTGCGACCTGACGACGCTCGAGACGCTGCCGCGCGAGGACCTGGTCGCCGGGCTGGGCGAGGTCGTGAAGTGCGGCTTCATCGCCGACCCGCAGATCCTGGAGCTCGTCGAGACCACGGACCCGGCGACGCTGGACCCCGGTTCGCCGGTGCTGCGCGAGCTGGTCGAGCGCGCCATCCGGGTCAAGATCGACGTGGTGGTGGGTGACCTGAAGGAGACCGGCGGAGCCGACGGACACCCCGGTCGCGAGGTGCTCAACTACGGCCACACCCTCGCCCACGCGATCGAGCGTGCGGAGGGCTACACGGTGCGTCACGGCGACGCGGTCGCGATCGGCTGCGTCTACGCGGCGGAGGTCGCGGCCGCCGCCGGGGTCCTCGACCCCGCGGTCGCGTCACGGCACCGCGACGCCTTCGCGCGGGTGGGGCTGCCCACGACCTACGACGGCGCCCCCTTCGAGGAGCTGCTCGCGACGATGCGCGTGGACAAGAAGTCACGCGGCTCGGTGCTGCGCTACGTCGTGCTCGAGGACGTGGCGCGCCCGCGGATCCTCGAGGGGCCGTCGGAGGACGACCTGCGCGCGGCGTACGTGCGGATCGGCGGCCGGTCATGAGGGTCCTGGTCCTGAACGGCCCCAACCTCGGCCGGCTCGGTCGTCGCCAGCCCGAGATCTACGGGACCACCACCCATGCCGAGCTCGCCGAGCTCTGCGCGGGGTGGGGGCGTGAGCTCGGACTCGAGGTCGAGGTGCGGCAGACCAACCACGAGGGTGAGCTGCTCGACTGGCTCAACACGGCTGCGGACGACCAGACCCCGGTGGTGCTCAACGCGGGGGCCTGGACCCACTACTCGCTCGCGCTCCACGATGCCTGTGCCCAGCTGACGGGTCCCCTGGTCGAGGTGCACCTCTCCGACCCGAAGCAGCGCCCGAGGAGTTCCGCCACACCTCCCACGTCGAGCCCCACGCCGTGGCGGGCTTCGCCGGACTCGGCGTCGACGGCTACCGGCGGGCCCTGGAGCACCTGGCCGGCGGTTGAACCCGGCTCGACCGCGGGTGACGGGGCACACCGGGAAGGTGGTCCTCGCGGGTGCGTGGACTGCACCCCGGGCATCGTGCCCAGTCCGAGCTCGGCCGGGACGCTCGCCGGCTGCTGGTCGAGATCACGGCGGAGGCGGTGGAGACCGCGATGGCGGGCGACCCGGACGGCCGACCGGCTGATGCCCAGGCTGTGCTGGTCGAGGCCACGTCCAGGCCGACCACCTCGAGGCAGGCGAGGACCTCGCCCTCCCGGGCGGCAGCCGGCGCAGCGTGCGGCGCACCCAGTCGGACTCGGCGACCACATCGTGTTCAGCCACACCCCAGGCGGCAGGGTCGTCAGGGACGTCGCCCGGCGAGGTGGCTCGTCGCGTCGTACGCCGCCGGGCGTTCAGCGCCTGATGACGGGCGATGCCGAAGAGCCACCCTGCGAAGTCGTCGGCGTCTCCCTCGAAGTCGGCGATGCGTTGGGCGGCCACGAGCCAGGTCTCCATCACCAGGTCCTCCGGATCGGCGGCGCTGTCACCGCTGGGCCGGGAGCGCAACCACAGGAGGAGGCGACCGGACAGGGCCAGGTAGAGCTCACGCCAGGCGGCCGCGTCGCCCTCGCGAGCACGAGCGACGACGTCCCGCTCGGACCCGGCGTCAGTCGCCGGCATCGTCGTCGCCCTCGTCCCCGTCGGCGTCGTCCTCGGCATCGGGGCCGTCCCCGGCCTGGCTGTCGTCGTCCTGGTCGTGGTCGTCCTCGGTGTCGTCCGGGTCGTCCGAGTCCTCCGGGTCGTCCGAGTCGTCCGAGTCGTCCAAGCCAGGGGAGTCGGGCCCGGCGCTGTGCGGTGACGTCGGACCGTCGGGCTGCTCGGGTCTGACCGGTTCGGCAGGCTGAGGGGAGGTCGTCTCGAGGGGCGGGGTCGCCGCACCCTCCGCGGTCGCCCCCCGGGCGGACCCGTCGCGGGCACGCTGCTCGTCTCGAGGAGCGCGCTGCCGGTCGTCGACTGCGGTGTCGCTGCCGACCTCGTCAGGGACGGCCGGACGGTCGGAGTCCTCGATGCGCTGGTCGAGGGGGGTGGGTGACGCCGGGTCGGGTCCCACCAGCTGCGAGGCGGCCCACGCGACGCCGACCGAGGCCGCGAGCACTCCCGCTGCTGCCGCGGTCACCCGGAGCGGCGTCCTGCTCGCCGGCACAGCTGCAGGCGTGGAGGCGCGCGACAGCGCGGCCAGCCGCTCCGCGAAGGCGTCGTCCACGGAGACGGCGGGGGGTTCGGTCCGGAGCCGCTCGGCCACGCTTGCCCTGGTGCTCATGGGTTCACCACGCTACTCAGCGAGCGCCCCTCGGGGAGGCGAACCCGCAAGGTCGAGGCTGCCCGGTGCCGCGCATCGGGAATCACACGCAAGCACCGGGCGCCGGATCAGTGGGTCAGTCGATGGCGCGCGAGTCGACCGCGACCCGGTCGTCGTCGTCCTCGTCGTCCTGCTCGTCCTCGTCCTGCTCGTCGTCGTCCTCTTGCTCGTCGTCGTCCTCGTGCTCGTCCTCGTGCTCGTCCTCGTCCTCGTGGTCGTGGTCCTGCACGTCCTCGCCCTGGTCGTCCGGCTCCTCGGCAGGCGCCTCGTCCTCGTCGTCCCCGTCGTCCTCAGGGGCCTCGTCCTGCTCGTCGTCCTGCTCGTCGTCCTGCTCGTCGTCCCGGTCGTCCTCCCGGTCGTCGTCCTGCTCGTCGTCCTCGACCGGGTGCTCGCTGGGGATCTCGGGGACCTCGACGTCGGTCGTCCTGGTCGGAGTCGGGTTCCAGTTGCTGGGCAGGGACGGGCCCAGGAGGGGGTGCGTCCGCGCTGACGGCGGCGTAGGCGCCGCCGACGCTGATGACGGCCAGCACGCTGGCGGCCGCGACGGTCTGGAGGGGGGACAGCCTGCGCATGGTGGCTCCTGGGGAGGGGGGTGAGCGGGGGGCTCTTCTGTCCCTCACATGTCGCGGCAGGGGAGGAGCGTTACATCACCCCACCGCCAGGTGCTGCTGCTCTCCGACCGGCCGGGGGAACCGATCGGTTGTCGCCCACGTCCGAGCGGGCATGGACCAGACGGTGACGGTGAGCGTGAAGGGTCTGCTGGCGGCGGTGCTCGCGCTGCTCGTGGTGGTGGCCGCCTACCTCCTCGGGGGCGCGGGAGCGACGACGGTGCTGCCGGCACAGGCGGCGACATCGCCGCAGCCGACAGCCGCGGGGGAGCGACCGACCGTGCGGATGATCGGCGAGGGTGAGGCCACCGTGGTGCCCGACCAGCTGTCGTTCACGCTGTCGGTCACCCGCAAGGAGCCCGACCTCGATGCCGCCCTGGCCGGCTCGAGTCAGACCCTCGACCGGGTGCTGGCCCGGCTCCGGGGTCTCGGCGTGCGTGCCGGTGACGTGCAGACCACCGGGCTGCAGATGCATCCGGAGTACGACTACTCGAGCCACTCCCCGCCGGTCCTCACCGGCTACCGCGTCACCCAGCGTGCCCGGGTCACCGTGCGGGTGCTCGCCGACGGCGGCCTCGTCGTCAGTGCCGCCGTCCGGACCGGCGGCAACGGGGTGCGCGCCACGGACCTCCGGCTCGGCGTCTCCGACCCCGAGTCGGCCCTCGAGAGGGCCCGCGACGCCGCCGTCGCGTCGGCCACGGCCAAGGCCGAGCAGTACGCCGATGCGGCCGGCCAGGACCTCGGCGCCGTGCTGTCGATCCAGGAGCTAGGCGGCAGTCGTGCAGCGGTGCGCGAGCTGCGCGACGGCGCCTCTCTCTCCCGGGCGGCCTACGACGCCTCGAAGGCGCTGCCGATCCGCGCCGGCAGGGACGACCTGTCGGTCGAGGTCGAGGTGCAGTGGGCCTTCGCCGAATAGGAGAGCCAGCGGGCCGCTCGATATCCTCCCGCCCATGGCGACGACGAACGACCTCAAGAACGGCATGGTGCTCAAGCTGGACGGCCAGCTCTGGCAGGTCATGTGGTTCCAGCACCACAAGCCCGGCAAGGGCGGCGCGGTGGTCCGCACCAAGCTGCGTGCGGTCGAGTCCGGCAAGACGGTCGACAAGACCTTCAACGCCGACGTGAAGGTCGAGGTCGCCTCCGTCGACAAGCGCACGATGCAGTACCTCTACAACGACGGCACCTCCTACGTCTTCATGGACATCAGCACCTACGACCAGCTCGAGATCGAGCCCGACCTCGTCGGTGACGCCAAGAACTTCCTGCTCGAGCAGCAGGAGGCGATCGTGGCCACCAACGAGGGCCGTGTCCTCTACATCGAGATGCCGGCCTCCGTCGAGCTCGAGATCACCTACACCGAGCCCGGCGTCGTCGGCGACAGCGCCACCGGCCGCACCAAGCCCGCCACGCTCGAGACCGGTCACGAGATCCAGGTGCCGCTCTTCATCAACCAGGGCGAGAAGGTCAAGGTCGACACCCGCGACTCCTCCTACCTCGGTCGCGTCAAGTCCTGATGCCGGCGCGCACGAAGGCCCGCAAGCGGGCGCTGGACATCCTCTTCGCCTCCGAGCTGCGGCGCGAGGACCCGGTGGAGGCGCTCGACCGCGCCATCGCCGACGGCGAGGGCCCGACCAACGCCTACACCGGTGACCTGGTGCGCGGCGTCCAGTCCCACCGGGCGCGCATCGACGAGCTGCTCTCGACCTACTCGACCGGGTGGAGCCTCGAGCGGATGCCGGCCGTCGACCGCAACGTGCTGCGGATCGGCCTCTACGAGCTGCTCTGGGTCGACGACGTGCCCGACCCGGTCGCGGTGAGCGAGGCGATGGCGCTCGTGCGCGAGCTCTCGACGGACGAGTCGCCCCAGTTCGTCAACGGCGTGCTCGGCAGCCTGATGCGCAACAAGGAGTCGCTCACGGGGTGAGCCGCGGCTGGGTCGTACGCCCTACTCTCAGCCCATGAGCAACGTCTCCCGCGCCGCCAAGAAGGCGGAGAACAGCGACGCCCTCGACCACGTGATCCGGGCCGGCCTGGTCGCCTACGGCATCGTCCACCTGCTGATCGGGTGGCTCGCCCTCCAGATCGCCTTCGGCGAGAAGGCCAAGCAGGCCTCCGGCACCGGCGCCCTCGAATACCTCAACCGGCAGCCGCTGGGCGGCGTGCTGATCTGGGTGGTCGCGATCGGTCTCGTCGCCCTGGTGCTGTGGCGGCTCCTGGAGGCGTGGCAGGGCTGGCGCGACGAGGACGACGCGCAGGACCGGGCCAAGGCCGCCGTGCCCCAGCTGTTCAAGGGCGTGATCTACGCCGTGCTCGCCTGGTCGGCGCTCAAGGTGGCCTCCAGCAGCGGTGGTTCCGGCGGCTCCGGAGGCGGGTCCGGCGGTTCGGGTGGCGGCGGGAAGAGCGGTGGCAGCACCGACACCCTGACCGCACAGCTGCTCCAGATGCCCGCGGGTCAGCTGATCGTCGGAGCGCTCGGACTGGCCGTGGTCGGCTACGGCGGCTACTACGTCTACCAGGGCTGGAGCGACAAGTTCCTCGAGAAGCTCGACGGGCGTCCCCAGAGCCGGGAGGCCAGCGCGGCCTACCGCTGGGTCGGCAAGGCCGGCCACATCGGCAAGGGCGCGTCGATCGCGGTGATCGGCCTGCTGTTCGTCTACGCGGCGATCACCCACGACCCCAACAAGTCGGCCGGCCTCGACCGTGCCCTGCAGGAGGTCGCCCAGCAGCCCTTCGGCCAGGGGCTCCTCGCGCTCGTCGCCGTCGGCATCGCCTGCTACGGCGTCTTCGCCTTCGCGCGAGCCCGCCACTTCGACCGCTGACGGCATCACCGGGTCGGTGCGAGGGTGGGGCCATGACGACCTACGACGTGGACGTGGTGGTGCTCGGGCTCGGGCCCGGCGGTGAGTACGCCGCCCAGAAGATCGCGGAGGCCGGGCTCGACGTGGTCGGCGTCGAGCGTGACCTGGTGGGCGGCGAGTGTCCGTTCTACGGGTGCATCCCGTCGAAGATGATGGTCCGCGCGGCCGACGCGCTCGGCGAGGCGCGGCGGGTCGACGACCTGGCCGGCCACGCCGACGTGTACCCCGACTGGGGAGCGGTCGCGACGCGCATCGACAAGCAGGCCACCAACCACTGGCGCGACGACTCCCACGTCGAGCGGCTCGAGGAGGCGGGCGTGCGGATCGTCCGTGGTCACGGTGAGCTCGTCGGCACCGGTCGCGTCCGCGTGGGCGAGGACGAGTACGTCGGGGCGCGCGGCGTCGTCCTCAACGTCGGGACCAGCCCGGCCAACCTGCCCGTCGACGGGCTCGCCGAGACCCCCTACCTCACCAACCGTGAGGCGGTGAAGCTGACCGAGCTGCCCGGGTCGATGATCATCATCGGCGGCGGCCCGATCGGCTGCGAGCTCGCCCAGGCGTTCCACCGGTTCGGCACCCACGTCACCGTGCTCGAGGTCGCCGACCGGTTGCTGCCACCCGAGGAGCCGGAGTCCGGGGAGCTGCTCTCCCGGGTCTTCGCCGAGGAGGGCATCCGGGTCGAGACCGGGATCACCGTCGAGCGGGTCGACCACGCCGGCGACCGCTTCCGCCTCACCACCGACCGCGGCGGGTTCGAGGCCGACCAGCTCCTGGTGGCGGCCGGACGCAGCGTGAACCTCCACGGCATCGGGCTGGAGAACGTGGGCCTGGACCCCGAGGCTCCCAGCGTCGAGACCGACGAGTGGATGCGCGCCGGTGAGCGGCTCTGGGCCGTCGGCGACATCACCGGTCACGGCCCCTTCACCCACGTGTCGATGTACCAGGGCGACCTCGTCGTGCGCGACGTGCTCTCGCAGGGCGGTCCACCGGCCGACTACCGGGCGGTCAGCCGGGTCACCTTCACCGATCCCGAGGTGGGGTCGGTCGGGCTGTCCGAGGAGCAGGCACGCGAGGCTGGGCTGGACGTGCGGGTCGGCCTGGCCGACCTCGCCGAGTCCAGCCGTGGGTGGATCCACCAGCAGGGCGCCGAGGGGCTCGTGAAGCTGGTGGCCGACGCCGGACGGGGCGTCCTGGTCGGCGCCGCCTCGGTCGGCCCCAGCGGGGGAGAGGTGCTGGGCATGCTGGCCCTCGCCGTCCACGCGGAGGTGCCGATCGAGCGGATCGCGTCGATGCACTTCGCCTACCCGACCTTCCACCGCGCGGTCGAGGTGGCGGTCAACCAGCTGCGGTGAGCTTCCGGTCCGGGGACCGCGATGTTTGACGCGCCCCGGACTTGGTGAGGATGGTGGTGACGTTCCCCCGGAGGAGGCAGCATGCCTGAATTCCAGTCCGGCTCGCCGAGCCACCGCTTCGATCCCGACGCGAGCGAGCGACTCCACGGCGACCCGCTCTTCGACCCGCTCCCGGGCCAGCGGCGGGCCGACGCGCAGGGGGCACCCCAGTCCGCCCCGGAGCCCGAGCCGGAACCGGCGCCGGCCGCTTCTGCTCCGGCCGAGACGCCGGCCCAGCCCGACGTGCCGCGCTTCATGACGGCCACCGACTTCCTCGACCGTCGCTCCGAGCAGGTCGAGCTGGGTCCGGCGACCTGGGGCTGGCGGGGGGCCGTGCGCCGCTGGAGCGGCGGCACGATCAGCCCGCGGATGGGCCCCGCCGAGCTCCGGCACGAGCAGGACCGGCGCGCCATCCAGCGCGACTTCGAGGGTCCGCGCACGATCGTGTTCCTCAACCCCAAGGGCGGCGCGGCCAAGACGACCGGCGTGCTGGCCGCGGGCTACACCTTCGGCACCGTGCGCGGCGGCGGCGTCGTGGCCTGGGACAACAACGAGACCCGCGGCACCCTCGGCATCCGCGGCCACCGCAGCACCCACCGCAACACCACCCGCGAGCTGCTGGAGGACCTCGAGCGGTTCAACGACGTCTACCAGGCCCGCATCGGCGACCTCGGGGCGTTCGTGCGGTCGCAGGGCGACGCCCACTTCGACATCCTCGCCTCAGACGAGCGCCCCGACGTCACGGGCATGATCCGCGCCGGCGACTTCACGTCGGTCCACCAGCTGCTCGAGCGGTTCTACCGCCTGATCCTGGTCGACACGGGCAACAACATGCGGGCCGAGAACTGGCTGGCCGCCGCCGGGACCGCCGACCTGATGGTCGTCACCTCGACGGTGCGCGAGGACACCGGCTACTCCGGGCTCTGGATGCTCGACGCTCTCCAGGACGCCGGCTACCACGACCTGAAGCACCAGACCATCACCGTGCTGTCCGATCCCTCGTCCCACGTCGACGAGCAGCTGGCCAGTGACCTGGTGCAGGTCTACGAGCAGCGCACCAAGGCGGTCTACCGCGTGCCCTACGACCCGGTGCTCGTCTCGGGCTCCGTCGTCCCCTACGCCATGCTCAGCGACGACACCCGCGCTGCGTGGCTGCGGGCGTGCGCGGGAATGGCAGGCCTGCTCTAGGAGGTTGCGGCCACATGCGTGCTGTCAGCTACACCGCCACCGGTCCCTCCTCCGTCCTCGACGTCGTCGAGCGCGACCTGCCCGAGCCCGGCCCCGGTGAGGTCCGGGTGAGGCTGGTGCGCGCCGGGGTCAACCCGACCGACTGGAAGTTCCGGGCCGGTGGGATGCCCGGCGGCATGCCGTTCCCCGAGGTGGTGCCGGGCCAGGACGGTGCCGGGGTCGTCGACGCCGTCGGCGAGGGCGTCACCCGCCACGCCGTCGGCGACCGGGTCTGGCTGGTCCTGGCCCAGCACGGTCGCCCCGTCGGCACCGCCGCGGAGTTCACGGTCCAGCCGGTCGAGCGCGTGGTCCCGTTGCCCGACGCGGCGTCGTACGACGCGGGCGCCTGCGTCGGTGTGCCCGCGGTGACGGCCCACCGGGCGCTGACCGCCTCGGAGGACGGTCCCTCGCGGCTGGGCCCGGGGGCGCTCGAGGGGGTGACCGTGCTCGTCGCCGGCGGTGCCGGCGCGGTCGGCAACGCCGCCATCCAGCTCGCCCGGTGGTCCGGCGCCACCGTGGTCACCACGGTCAGCAGCCCGGAGAAGGCCGCTCTCGCCCGGGCCGCGGGTGCCGACCACGTGATCGACTACCGCACCGATGACGCGGCGGCGCGCATCCTCGAGGTCGCGCCCGGCGGGGTCGACATCGCCGTCGAGGTGGCCCCCGCCCAGAACGTCGCGCTCGACCTCGAGGTGGTCCGGCCCCACGGCCTGGTCTCGATCTATGCCAACAACGGCGGCGACGAGCTGACGATGCCGCTGCGGGCGGCCTTCGGCAAGAACCTGCGCTTCCAGTTCCTCATCCTCTACACGCTCCACGCGCACCTCGTGGCCGCCGCCACCGAGGACGTCACCGCCGCGTTGGAGGCCGGGGCCCTGCGGGTGGGGGAGCAGGCCGGGCTCCCGCTCCACCACTTCGCGCTCCGCGAGGCTGCCGCGGCGCACGACGCGGTCGAGGGCGGCGCGGTCGGCAAGGTGCTGCTCGACATCGACGGCTGAACACGCCGGAGGTCCGGGCCTGATAGCGTTCCGCGCGATCGACATCCTTTAACGAGCCGTCCCGTGAGGCGGAGAAGGAGGTCCGGCACCTGTGGTTGCCACCCCCAGCAGCGCTTCCGGTGACGGCACGACCGGCACCACCGTGCTCGACGCCCGTGACGTCTCCCGGGCCCTCACCCGCATCTCCCACGAGATCCTCGAGCGCAACAAGGGTCCCCGCGACCTGGTCCTGCTCGGCATCCCGAGCCGCGGCGTCCCCCTGGCCGAGCGGATCGGCGCCAAGATCGCCGGCGTCGAGGGCGATCCCGTTCCGGTCGGATCCCTCGACGTGACGATGTACCGCGACGACCTCCGCAGCGGGCCGGTCCGCGCGCTGCTGCACACCGAGATCCCCCCGGAGGGCATCGACGGCAAGGTGGTCGTCCTCGTCGACGACGTGCTCTTCTCCGGCCGCACGATCCGCGCCGCCCTCGACGCCCTGACCGAGATCGGCCGTCCGGCCGCCGTCCGGCTGGCGGTGCTGGTCGACCGCGGCCACCGGGAGCTGCCGATCCGGGCCGACTTCGTCGGCAAGAACCTGCCCACGTCCCTGGTCGAGCGGGTGCGGGTCACCGTCGCCGAGATCGACGGCGAGGACGCGGTCACCATCGAGGGCCGGTCCGGCTCCCACGAAGGGGAGGGTCGCTGATGCGACACCTGTTGTCCGCGGGCGACCTGAGCCGCGACGAGGCGGAGCTGGTGCTGACGACCGCCGCCGAGATGCGCGCGCTCGCCGACCGGCCGATCAAGAAGCTCCCCGCGCTGCGCGGCCGCACCGTGGTCAACCTGTTCTTCGAGGACTCCACCCGTACCCGGATCTCCTTCGAGGCCGCTGCCAAGCGGCTCTCCGCCGACGTCATCAACTTCGCGGCCAAGGGATCGTCGCTCTCCAAGGGCGAGTCGCTGAAGGACACGGCGCTGACGCTCGAGGCGATGGGCGCCGACGCCGTCGTCGTCCGCCACGGCGCCAGCGGGGCGCCGTACCGGCTGGCCCACTCGGGCTGGGTGCACTCCAGCGTCGTCAACGCCGGTGACGGCACCCACGAGCACCCCACCCAGGCCCTCCTCGACGCCTTCACGATGTGGCGCCACCTCGGCTCGCTCGACGGCCGTCGCGTGGCGCTGGTCGGTGACGTCCTGCACTCGCGGGTCGCGCGCTCCAACGCGCTGCTCCTGCAGACCCTGGGCGCCGAGGTCACGCTGGTCGCCCCGCCGACGCTGCTACCCGTGGGCGTCGAGACCTGGGGTGTGGAGACCTCCTACGACCTCGACGCGGTGCTGCCGAAGGCCGACGTGGTGATGATGCTGCGGGTGCAGGCCGAGCGGATGCGCGGCGGCTTCTTCCCCACGGCCCGGGAGTACTCACGGCGCTACGGCCTCGACGGCCGCCGGATGGCGACGCTGCCCGACCACACGATCGTGATGCATCCCGGCCCGATGGTCCGCGGCATGGAGATCACCGCCGACGTGGCCGACTCCGACCGCTCGGTGATCGTCGAGCAGGTCACCAACGGGGTGGCCGTGCGGATGGCCGTGCTCTACCTGCTGCTCAGCGGCGCCGACACCGACACCGAAGGACTCGACGCGTGACCACGTACCACCTCAGGAACGTCTCCATCCTCGGCGGCGAGGCCACCGACGTCGTGCTGGCCGACGGCGTGGTGTCGGCCATCGGCGCCCAGCCGGAGGAAGGGGCCCACGACGAGGTCGTCGAGATCGACGCGACCGGCCTGGTCGCGCTGCCCGGCCTGGTCGACCTCCACACCCACCTGCGCGAGCCCGGCCGCGAGGACGCCGAGACCGTGCTCACCGGCACGCAGGCGGCCGCGAGAGGCGGCTTCACCGCCGTCCACGCCATGGCCAACACCGAACCGGTCGCCGACACCGCCGGCGTCGTCGAGCAGGTCTGGCGGCTCGGCCGCGAGGGCGGCTACTGCGACGTCCACCCCGTGGGTGCGGTCACCGTGGGGCTCGCAGGCACGCAGCTCGCCGAGCTCGGCGCGATGGCCGACTCCGCGGCGCGGGTGCGGGTGTTCTCCGACGACGGCCACTGCGTCGACGACGCGGTGCTGATGCGACGGGCGCTCGAGTACGTCAAGGCCTTCGACGGCGTCGTCGCGCAGCACGCCCAGGAGCCCCGCCTCACCGAGGGTGCCCAGATGAACGAGGGCGAGCTCTCGGGCCGGCTCGGGCTGACCGGCTGGCCGGCCGTGGCGGAGGAGGCGATCATCGCCCGCGACTGCCTGCTGGCCGCCCACGTCGGCTCGCGGCTCCACGTCTGCCACGTCTCCACCGCCGGATCGGTCGAGATCGTGCGCGACGCCAAGCGCAAGGGCTGGGACGTCACCGCCGAGGCCTGCCCCCACCACCTGCTGCTCACCGACGAGCTGGCGGCTACCTACGACCCGATCTACAAGGTCAACCCCCCGCTGCGCTCGCGCGAGGACGTCGAGGCGCTGCGCGCCGGGCTCGCCGACGGCACCATCGACGTGGTCGCGACCGACCACGCCCCCCACCCCCACGAGGACAAGGACTGCGAGTGGGCGGCGGCCGCCTTCGGCATGCTCGGCCTCGAGACCGCGCTGTCCATCGTGCAGGAGACCATGGTCGACCCCGGGCTGCTCGACTGGGCGGGCGTCGCCGAGCGGATGTCGACCACCCCCGCGCGCATCGGACGCCTGGCCGGGCAGGGGCGACCGATCGCGGTCGGCGAGCCCGCGAACGTCGTCCTCTACGACCCGAGGGCGCGACGCACGGTCACGCCGGGGGAGTCGGCCTCGCTCTCGCGCAACACGCCGTACGCCGGCATGGAGCTGCCCGGACGCGTCGTCGCCACCTTCCTGCGGGGGCGGGCGACGGTCCTCGACGGCGAGCTCACCTGACGCCCGCTCCCGGCGGCGCCGGCGCGGAGTCCGACGCGTGTCGCCACGGCGCGTCCGCCCGACGCGGCTAGCGTGCAGGGCAGTCCCGCACGCCAGACCCGGAGGATCCGATGCGTCCCACCAGCTCCGTCGCCCTGCTCGCGATCTCGACGCTCCTCGTGGCGGCCGCAGGCTCGTCGCCCGCCGTCGCGAAGAAGGAGCTCGACCAGCTCGCTCCGGGACCCGGGGAGGCCCTCGGCCAGGTGTTCAAGGTCAACCCGGTGCAGTCCTCCGGCGACCAGACGCTGAGCGACCAGAAGGATGCGGCGTCCGCGGTGCCCGACTCCGAGTACGCCGAGGTGGTGCTGACCCACCTCGACGGCAGCGGTGGGCTCGTCGGCGACTACGTCGCGATCGAGTCCTCGACCGGCAAGCCGGCGTCCGCCAGCGACGGTGGCTTCGTCCACGACCGCAGCGAGGACCAGTTCGAGCAGGTGATGGCCTACTTCTGGATCACGCAGGCGCAGACCTACCTCCAGGGCCTGGGCTTCGGCGACGCCCACCCGGGCGTGATGGACGAGCAGCTCGCCGTCAAGGTGAACCAGAACGGGGGCGACAACAGCTACCTCACCGACAAGCCGTTCCGGATCCGCTTCGGCAAGGGCGGCGTCGACGACGCCGAGGACGCCGAGGTGATCGTCCACGAGTACGGCCACGCCATCCACGCCGACCAGGTGCCCGGCTTCGGCACCAGCCTGGACGCGCAGACGATCGGCGAGGGTTTCGGCGACTACTTCGCTGTGAGTGTCGGCCTCGCAGTGTCAGCCGACGAGGGCTGGGAGACGCGCGAGGCCGCCGACCCCTACGAGACCGACCGCGGGTGGGAGGCCGAGGCGTGCTTCGCCGACTGGGACGCCACGTCGATCAGTCCTGCGCCCGTCAAGTGCCTGCGCCGCCTCGACCAGCCCTTCACCGTCGCCGACCGGGTCGGTGACATCTATCGCGACTCCATGATCTGGAGCGGCGCCCTGTGGCGGATCCGGCAGGACTACCAGGACCTCGGTGTCGGCAGCGAGGCCTGGGACACCACCATGATCCTGTCCCAGTTCGGCTTCGCGGCGGACACGTCGTTCGCCGCCGCCGCCCAGGAGATCGTCGACTCGGCCGCGCAGCGCGACGGGGAGGCCGCCGCGGCAGCCGTGCGTGCGGAGTTCGTCGAGCGGGGCATCCTCAGCTGAGGCGCAGTCGTCGGGCGTGCAGCCGCTCGTAGGCCGGGCGGCACGCCTCGGCGACGGCCGCGTCGTGGGGTGACAGCTCGACCCGGCGCGGCCGGTGTGCGGCGAAGCCGGTCGACGCTCGTACCGCGTCGTACCAGTGGGGTGCCCAGACACCGTCGCTGTCGCGGGGGCCGGCCGGCCAGTGGAGCATCCGGTCGGTGAACTCGAGGCCGAGCCAGTCGCACCACCAGCGCAGGTGCCCCTCGGGGTCGTGCAGGAAGTCGGCTGCGTCGATCACGGGTGGTTCCTCGCCCGCCGCAGCGAGGGCGTCGAGCAGGTCGACCTGCTGGAGCAGGCCGATGTCCTCGGGCTCGCACGTCTCGCGCGACCGGACGTACGACGCCACGACCTCGGCCGGGTCGCGCACCAGCAGCACGTTGCGGAACCCGCGCGCCCAGGTCAGGTCCTGGCCGGGAGCCAGGTGGTGGGTCATGTGCTTGGCGTAGTGCACGGACGCACCGGCGGGCAGCGGGGCGGACAGCCCGGCGACCACCTCGTCGACGTCGGTGGCCTGGGAGGCGATCACCGCCTCGCGGGCCGGGTGGTCGAGGCCCGTGCGATGGAGGTGGGCCGCGTAGAACGGCTCGTCGACCACCACCGTGTCGGGGCGGTTCTCCCACGCCCGCATCATCGCCGTGGAGATGTTGCGCGGACCGCTCCACACGGCGAGCCGCACCACCGCGGGCTCCGTCACGGCACGGTCCGTCCGGAGACGTCGGCCGCCACGTGGGCGGCGTACAGCTCCTGCAGCCGCTCGACGACGGGTCCCCGCGCGCCGGAGCCGATGGTGCGTCCGTCGACGGTGCGCACCGGCACCACGCCGGCGAAGGTGCCCGTCACGAACGCCTCGCTCGCGGAGTAGACGTCGGTGAGGCTGAACGTGGTCTCGCGTGCGGGGATGCCGGCGGCCCGGCAGACCTCGAGCACGTTGCCGCGGGTGATGCCGCCGAGGCAGAAGCGGCCGTCGGAGGTCCACACCTCCTGCTCGGGCGTGACGATGAAGAAGTGGGTCGAGTTGCAGGTCGCGACGAAGCCGTGGGGGTCGAGCATCAGCGCCTCGTCGGCGCCGGCGGTGTAGGCCTGGATGCAGGCCTGGATGTCGTTGAGCTTGCTGTGGGCGTTGAGCTTCGGGTCGAGGGTGTCGGGCGTGGCGCGCCGGACGTGGGTGGTGAAGAGGGTGATGCCCTCGGTCACCGTCGCCGGCAGCGGCTCCTTGTGCTCGGCGACGACCACGACCGTGGCGGGCCCGATCGTCACCCGCGGGTCCTGGTAGGGCGTCGACTTCACCCCGCGCGTCACCATCAGCCGGATGTGCACCCCGTCGCGCATGTCGTTGGCCGCGAGGGTGTCGTAGAGCGCGCGCGTGACCTCCTCGCGGGTCATCCCGATGTCGAGCACGAGCGCGGCGGCTCCCTGCCAGAGCCGGTCGAGGTGGGTCTCGAGGAAGGCCGGGTGGCCCGCGGAGACCCGCAGCCCCTCCCAGACGCCGTCGCCGAGCACGAACCCGGAGTCGAAGACCGACACCACGGCCTCGGCCCGGGGCTTCAGCTCCCCGTTGACCCAGACCAGGATGTCGTCGTTGCGTCGGTCGTCGCCGTGGTCGTGGGTGCCGTGGGCCATGGGGCGACCCTAGCCAGCAGGACGGCCCCCGCTACGCCGCGCGGGCCGGGATCGTGGCGCCGCACCTCGGGCAGTGGCGGCCGGTGCACGTGTCGAGCTCCTGCCCGCACGAGCAGGCGGCGTGCGGGCGGTCGGCGTGCGACTCCGGATGGAGCGTCCACCAGGCCTGTCGATCGGTGGTCATGGTCCTCACCTCGACAGTCATTCGGCGCGGACCACCCTCCGGATGGCGCGGACGACCGATCGCGACGGGGACGGGCTCAGTCGCGGCGGTGGACCCGCACGGTGTTGTCCTCACCGGAGTCGCGGACCTGGGTGGTGCGGTGGCGGACCACCACGCGGTTGTGGTCGCCGCCGACGGTGACCGTCTCCAGCCGGCGGTAGCGCAGGTCGTTGCGGTGGCCGGGCACGCGCGCGTCGAACCCACGGCGGGCGCGGAGCTCGTGCCCACGGCCACGGACCACGGCGTCGCTGACCTGGTCGGCGGTGACCGTCGATCCGCGGCGGGCGAGCAGCAGCGCCTCGACCAGGCCGTCGACCTCGACGCTGCTGCGTCGGGAGACGACCTCGGCGTCGCGCACGCTGCTGGCCCCGATCGCGTGCCCCCGACCCTTGACGACGAGGTGGTCGATGGTCTTGCCGTGCACCGTGTTGTCGGAGCCCAGGACGACGAGCTTCTGGGTGGCGGGCAGGTGCACGACGACGTCGCTGGCCTCGACGCGGACCCTGCCGCAGGTGCCCTGGAGGTCGTAGGTCATGCCGTCGTGCCGCAGCGTGACGTTGTCGTCGCACCGCACCGGGACGCCCGCTCCCGTGGCCTGGGCGGGCAGGGCGACCAGGGCGACGGCGGCCAGCAGGCCGCCCACGACGGCCCCGGAGAGCGCTCCGATCAGCCACACCCGGCCGGGTCGCTCGGTCGTGCCTGCCATGGGGTTCCCTCCGGTCGTCGTGCGGTCCGTACCGACAGTACGTACTTGCGGTATGGGACCGCAAAGCGAGTTCGGTCACCCCGCTGCGTGACGGGACCTGCCGTCGGCGCGGGGACGACGGGACCGTGCTGGAAACGGGCGCGGCCGCTGGTAGGGTCGGGCCCGTTCGACATCCTTTAACGATCCGTCCCGTGAGGCGGAGAAGGAGGTACGACGCAGGTGAGTCCTGCCCCCGCTACCCGCCCCGCCCTGTTGGTCCTCGAGGACGGCCGCACCTTCCGCGGCGACTCCTACGGCGCTGAGGGCGAGACCTTCGGCGAAGCGGTCTTCTCCACCGGCATGACCGGCTACCAGGAGACGCTGACCGACCCCAGCTACCACCGCCAGGTCGTCGTCATGACGGCCCCCCACGTCGGCAACACCGGCATGAACGACGAGGACGCGGAGTCCTCCCGGATCTGGGTGAGCGGCTACGTCGTCCGCGACCCCGCTCGCATCCCGTCGAGCTGGCGGTCGCGCCGCAGCCTCGACGACGCGTTGCGCGACCAGGGCGTCGTCGGCATCAGTGGCGTCGACACCCGTGCCCTCACCCGGCACCTCCGCGAGAGCGGCGCGATGCGCGTGGGCATCTCCACCACCGAGAGCGACCCCGAGGCGCTGCTGGCGCGGGTGCTCGAGCAGGACGGCATGGCCGGCGCCAACCTGTCCGAGGCCGTCTCCACCCCCGAGGTGTACGTCGTCCCGGCGGTCGGCGAGAAGCGCTTCACCGTCGCCGCCCTCGACCTCGGCCTGAAGGCCAACACCCCGCGGATGATGGCCGAGCGCGGCATCGAGGTGCACGTGGTGCCCGCGACCGCCACGCTGGAGGAGGTGCGCGCGGTCTCGCCCGACGGCCTGTTCTTCTCCAACGGTCCCGGCGACCCGGCCGCCACCACCGGTCAGGTCGAGCTGCTCCGCGGCGCGCTCGAGGCAGGCATCCCCTACTTCGGCATCTGCTTCGGCAACCAGCTCTTCGGGCGAGCGCTCGGGCTGGGCACCTACAAGCTGACCTACGGCCACCGCGGCATCAACCAGCCGGTGATCGACCGCACGACCGGCAAGGTCGAGGTCACCGCGCACAACCACGGCTTCGCCGTCGAGTGGCCCGCCGGCACCTCCACCGACCAGCCGGTCGACACGCCGTACGGCGAGGCGAGGGTCTCGCACGTGTGCCTCAACGACGGCGTGGTCGAGGGCCTCGAGCTCCGTGACGGCGAGGACCTCAAGGCCTTCTCCGTCCAGTACCACCCCGAGGCCGCGGCCGGACCCCACGACGCCGCCTATCTCTTCGACCGCTTCTGCACCCTCATGGAAGGTGGTCGCTGATGCCGAAGCGCACCGACATCCGGTCCGTCCTGGTCATCGGGTCCGGCCCGATCGTCATCGGGCAGGCCTGCGAGTTCGACTACTCCGGCACCCAGGCCTGTCGGGTGCTGCGACAGGAGGGGCTCCGGGTCGTCCTGGTCAACTCCAACCCCGCGACGATCATGACCGACCCCGAGTTCGCCGACGCGACCTACGTCGAGCCGATCACGCCCGAGTTCGTCGAGCGGGTGATCGCCAAGGAGTTCGACGCTGGGCAGCCCATCGATGCACTTCTCGCCACGCTGGGTGGCCAGACGGCCCTCAACACCGCCATGCAGCTCGACGAGCGCGGCGTGCTCGACAAGTACGGGGTCGAGCTGATCGGTGCCAGCATCGACGCGATCAACCGCGGTGAGAACCGGGAGTCGTTCAAGAAGATCGTGGAGGAGCTCGGCGGCGAGGTGGCGAGGTCGTTCATCTGTCACTCCGTCGACGACCTGCTCGCCGGCGCCGAGGAGCTGGGCTACCCGATGGTGGTGCGCCCCTCGTTCACGATGGGCGGCTCCGGCTCCGGCATGGCCTACGACGAGGCTGACCTGCGTCGCATCGGCGGCGGTGGACTCGCCCTCTCCCCGACCACCGAGGTGCTCCTGGAGGAGTCGATCATCGGCTGGAAGGAGTACGAGCTGGAGGTGATGCGCGACCAGGCCGACAACGTCGTGATCGTCTGCTCCATCGAGAACCTCGACCCCATGGGGGTCCACACCGGCGACTCGATCACGGTCGCGCCGGCGATGACGCTGACCGACCGGGAGTACCAGTACCTGCGCGACCTCTCGATCGGCATCATCCGGTCGGTCGGGGTCGACACCGGCGGCTGCAACATCCAGTTCGCGGTCAACCCCGACGACGGCCGCGTGGTCGTCATCGAGATGAACCCGCGGGTCTCGCGCTCCAGCGCCCTGGCCTCCAAGGCCACGGGCTTCCCGATCGCCAAGATCGCCGCGAAGGTCGCCATCGGCTACACCCTCGACGAGATCCCCAACGACATCACCACGCGCCCCGGCGGGCTCACGACCCCGGCCAGCTTCGAGCCCACGCTCGACTACGTCGTCGTGAAGGTGCCCCGGTTCGCCTTCGAGAAGTTCCCGGGCGCCGACCCGGTGCTCACCACCCACATGAAGTCGGTGGGAGAGGCGATGGCGATCGGACGCAACTTCACCGAGGCGCTCCAGAAGGCGCTGCGCTCGCTGGAGAGCCCCAGCGCGCCGTTCGACTGGAGCCACCGCCACGTCGACCTCCACCAGTCGACGCTGCTGACCGAGGCCGCCACGCCGCACGACGGTCGGCTGCGGGTCGTCATGGACGCGATCCGCG
This sequence comes from uncultured Actinomycetota bacterium, assembly GCA_963754025.1. GTDB lineage: Bacteria > Actinomycetota > Actinomycetes > Propionibacteriales > Nocardioidaceae > Nocardioides. The sequence continues at coordinate 46,337 of CAVWEC010000002.1, forward strand.
CCGGCGCCACGCCGCAGGAGGTGCACGACGCCACGGGCATCGACCCCTGGTTCGTCGACCAGCTGTGCCTCGTCAACGAGGTCGCCCAGGAGATCATCGAGGCGCCCGAGCTGACCCCCCACCTCCTGCGTCGGGCCAAGCGCCACGGCTTCTCCGACGCCCAGCTCGGACGGATGCGCAACCTCGCCGAGCCCGTGGTGCGCGGCGTGCGCCACGCCCTCGGCATCCGGCCGGTCTACAAGACCGTCGACACCTGTGCCGCGGAGTTCGCCGCCGCGACGCCCTACCACTACTCCTCCTACGACGAGGAGACCGAGGTGCAGCCGCGGGAGACGCCGGCGGTCATCATCCTGGGCTCGGGGCCCAACCGGATCGGGCAGGGCATCGAGTTCGACTACTCCTGCGTCCACGCCTCGTTGGCCCTCGGGAAATCCGAGGGCGGTGCGGGGTTCGAGACGATCATGGTCAACTGCAACCCCGAGACCGTCTCGACCGACTACGACACCTCCGACCGGCTCTACTTCGAGCCCCTCACGCTCGAGGACGTCCTCGAGATCGTCCACGCGGAGGCCCAGGCCGGCCCCATCGCCGGCGTGATCTGCCAGCTCGGCGGCCAGACGCCGCTCGGGCTGGCGCAGGGCCTCGCCGACGCGGGCGTGCCGATCGTCGGGACGACCCCCGAGGCCATCCACCTCGCGGAGGAGCGCGGTGCCTTCGGCCGGGTGCTGACCGAGGCCGGGCTGCCCGCTCCCAAGCACGGCATGGCGTCCTCCTTCGACGAGGCGCAGGCGATCGCGGCCGAGATCGGCTACCCGGTGCTGGTGCGCCCGTCCTACGTGCTCGGCGGTCGCGGCATGGAGATCGTCTACGGCGACGACGCGCTCGAGGGCTACATCACGCGCGCCACCGCCATCAGCCCCGAGCACCCGGTGCTGGTCGACCGGTTCATCGACGACGCGGTCGAGATCGACGTCGACGCGCTCTTCGACGGCGAGGAGCTCTACCTCGGCGGCGTCATGGAGCACATCGAGGAGGCCGGCATCCACTCCGGCGACTCCTCCTGCGCACTGCCGCCGATCACCCTCGGCGATGCGGAGGTGGGCCGGATCCGCGAGGCCACCGCGGCGATCGCGCGCGGGGTCGGAGTCCGCGGGCTGATCAACATCCAGTTCGCCCTCGGCTCCGACGTGCTCTACGTCCTCGAGGCCAACCCGCGCGCCTCGCGCACCGTGCCGTTCGTCTCCAAGGCGACCGCGGTGCCGCTGGCCAAGGCCGCTGCGCGGGTGATGATGGGGGAGTCGATCGCGTCGCTGCGGGCCGCCGGTGTCCTCGCCGCCGTCGGCGACGGCGGCGACCTGCCGCCCGACTCGCCGATCGCGGTGAAGGAGGCGGTGATGCCCTTCAACCGGTTCAAGACCTCCGACGGGCAGACTGTCGACACGGTGCTCGGTCCCGAGATGCGCTCCACCGGTGAGGTGATGGGCTTCGACGCCGACTTCGGCCGCGCCTTCGCCAAGTCGCAGGCGGGCGCCTACGGGCCGCTCCCGACGAGCGGGCGGGTCTTCGCCTCGATGGCCAACCGCGACAAGCGCACGATGATCTTCCCGATCAAGCGGTTGGCCGACCTCGGCTTCGAGATCCTCGCGACCCAGGGCACCGCCGAGGTGCTGCGCCGCAACGGCGTCGCGGCGCGGGTGGTGCGCAAGCACTTCGAGGGCACCGGCCCCGACGGCGAGCCGACCACCGTGCAGCTGATCGGTGACGGGGAGATCGACCTCGTGGTCAACACGCCGGCCGGGTCCAGCACGCCCTCCGCCCGCACCGACGGCTACGAGATCCGCACGGCCGCGGTGCTCGCCAACATCCCGTGCATCACGACCGTGCAGGGCCTCGGTGCCGCCGTCCAGGGCATCGAGGCGATGCGTGCCGACGACCTCGAGGTCCGCTCGCTGCAGGAGTGGGCGCGGATCACGGGGCAGCGGTGACCTACGACGCGCTGTTCCGTCACGGGTTCACGCGGATCGACCCCGAGCGGGCACACCACCTGGGGTTCCGCGCGCTGCGCGCCGCAACGCCCGTGACGAGCCGGCTGCCCGTGCCGGGGCGGCCGGTCGAGGCGATGGGCCTGACCTTCCCCCACGTGCTGGGGCTGGCCGCCGGCTTCGACAAGAACGCCGTCGGCATCGACGGCCTGGCCGGACTCGGCTTCGGCCACGTCGAGGTGGGCACCGTGACCGGTCGACCGCAGCCGGGCAACCCACGACCCCGGTTGTTCCGGCTCCCCGCCGACCGTGCGGTGGTCAACCGGATGGGCTTCAACAACGACGGCGCCGCGGTCGTCTCGCAGCGGCTCGCCGCGTGGCGCTCCCGGCGAGGTCGCCACGCCCCCGTGCTGGGCGTCAACATCGGCAAGACCAAGGTGGTGCCCGAGGACGACCAGGGGGCCGTCGAGGACGACTACCGTCTCAGCACCCGGCTGCTCGCGCCGTACGCCGACTACCTCGTGGTCAACGTCTCCTCGCCGAACACCCCGGGTCTGCGCAGCCTCCAGTCGGTGGAGCGGCTCGGTCCGCTGCTCACCGCGGTGCGTGCGCAGGCCGACGAGGCCACGGACCGTCCGGTGCCGCTGCTGGTGAAGATCGCCCCCGACCTCGCCGACGACGACGTGGTGGCCGTGGCCGACCTCGCGCTCGACCTCGGGCTCGACGGCATCATCGCCACCAACACCACGACCTCGCGCGCCGGCCTCGCGAGCAGCCCGAGCGACGTCGAGGCGGTCGGCGCCGGCGGTCTCTCCGGGCGGCCGCTCACCTCCCGCGCCCAGCAGGTGATGCGCCTGCTGCGCGCCCGGGTCGGTCCCGACCTCACGCTCGTCGGCGTCGGCGGCATCACCACCGTCGCGGACGCCCGCGCCCGGCTGGAGGCCGGAGCCACGCTCCTCCAGGGCTACAGCGCCTTCGTCTACGAGGGTCCGCTGTGGCCACGCCGGATCGTGCGCGGGGTCTCCTGAGGCATGGGCGAGGCCAGATGAGCGAGGAGAGGACCCCCCTGCACGTCACCGGCGAGCTGCTGGCGGCGAAGCGGATCGGTGCCCACCACCACCTCACCGTGGTCGCCCCCGGGATCGCCGAGCGGTTCCGGCCGGGCACCTTCGTGGCCGTCTCGACGGGTGCCGAGCGGCTGGCCCGCCGTCCGCTGTGGATCCACCGGGTGCGGCCCACCGGCGGCTACGGCGCGACCCTCGAGCTGATCGTCGAGGCACGCGGTCCCGGCACGCGCTGGCTGGTCACGCAGCCTCCCGGCACGAGGCTGGCCGTCACCGGCCCCCTGGGCCGCCCCTTCTCGCTGCCGAAGGAGCCGGTGGCGTGCGTGCTGGTCGGCGAGGGGTGCTCCGCCGGACCGCTCTTCCCGCTCGCGGAACGGCTGCGCGAGCGCAGCTGCGCGGTGACGATGGTGCTGGGCGCCGCCGACGAGGCCCACCTGGTCTCCGCGCTCGAGGCGCGACGCTCGGCCCGTGCCGTCACCGTGGTGACGACCGACGGGTCCGTGGGCCAGCGGGGCAGCATCGCCGACGTGCTCGACGAGGTCCTCCTGCGCGCCGGCGCCGAGGTCGTCTACGCCGCGGGCACCGACGAGGTGCTGCACGCGGCCGCGGCCGCGGCCGAGCGTGCCGGTGCGTGGAGCCAGGTCGCGCTCGAGCGCCCCCTGGCCTGCGCGACCGGCCTGTGCTTCGGGTGCACCGTCCCCGTCGCCGGGGAGGGTGGCCACACCCGGCTGGTGCGTGCGTGCACCGAGGGTCCGGTCGTCCGTGGCGACCGCGTCGTCTGGGACGGAGTGGGCCCATGAGCCTCACGCTCACCAACCCGGTCATGGTGGCGTCCGGCTGCGGCGGCACCGGACGCGAGCTGGCGGCGTACGGCGACCCGGCCCTGCTCGGCGGCTTCGTCACCCGGTCCATCACCTTGACGCCGCGCAGCGGCGGCGACCAGCCGCGCATCGTCGAGACGCCGTCAGGACTCGTGCACGCCGTCGACCTCCACAACCCCGGTGTCGACCAGTTCCTCGCACTGGAGCTGCCCTGGCTCCTGCAGCACGGCGTCACCACCTTCGTGTCGCTGGCCGGGCGCACGCTGGGGGAGTACGCCGAGCTCGCGCGCCGCCTCGGTCGCACCCCCGGCATCTCCGGGATCGAGGTCAACCTCTCTCCCCCCGACGCCGCCGCCGGGGGCGTCCTGGACGTCCGCGAGCCCTTCCACGCCGCCTCGGTGGTGGCAGCCGTCCACCGCGACCTGCCCCGCGGCGTCCCGGTGCTCGCCAAGCTCCGCCCCGACCTGATCCGCGTCGCCGAGACCGCCCGCGCCGTCCTGGAGGCCGGCGCCGACGCCGTCGTGGTCGGCAACGCGCTGCCCGCCGCGATGCCCGACGGACGCGACGCCGGCCTCAGCGGCCCCGCGATCAGGCCGCTGGCGCTGCGCTGCCTGACCGAAGTCGTCGCTGCCGTCCCCGACGCCACCGTGGTCGCCTGCGGGGGGCTGGCGACCACCCACGACGTCACCGCGGCGCTCGACCTCGGCGCGACCGCCGTCCAGGTCGGCACCGCACTGCTCCACGACCCCACGACCGCCCACCGGCTCGTCAGTGACCTGACGCCGCCGGTGGCAGGAGAGGATGAAGCATGACCGCCACCAGCCCCCGGAGCTTCGGCGAGCGCGTGCACGCGGCGATGGCCGGTCGCGGCCAGTTCTGCGTCGGCATCGACCCCCACGCCTCCCTGCTCCACGAGTGGGGGCTGAGCGACGACGCGTCAGGCCTCGAGACGTTCGCGATGACCGTGGTCGACGCGGTCGCGCCCCACTGCTCGGTGGTCAAGCCGCAGTCGGCCTTCTACGAGCGCCACGGGAGCCGGGGGTGGCGGTGCTCGAGCGAGTGATCGCCGAGTCGCGGGCCGCCGGTGCCCAGGTCCTCCTCGACGTCAAGCGCGGCGACATCGGCTCGACCTCGCAGGCCTACGCCGACGCCTACCTCGACCCGGCCTCGCCGCTCGCTGCCGACGCCATCACCGCCAGTCCCTACCTCGGCTTCGGCTCCCTCGACCCGATGGTCGAGACCGCGCGCCGGTACGGCGCGGGTGTCTTCGTGCTCGCGCTGACCTCCAACAAGGAGGGCCCCGAGGTGCAGCACGCCACCGGACCGGACGGCGGCACCGTGGCCGGTCACGTGCTCGACCGGCTGCGGGACCTCAACGCGGGGGCGGACCCGCTCGGCTCCTTCGGCGCCGTCGTCGGCGCCACGATCGCGGACCCGGCCGAGGACGTCGCCATCCACGGCCCGCTGCTCGCGCCCGGCTACGGGGAGCAGGGGGGCGCCCCGGCCGACGTGCGACGCATCTTCGGCGGCTCCGCCCCCAACGTGCTCGCCAGCTCCAGCCGGGCCGTGCTGCGACTGGGTCCCGACCGGTCCGCCATGACCGACGCCGTCCGACGCGCCAACGACGAGCTCGCGCAGGCGCTGGCGTGACGCGCGGTCTCGGGCTGCTGGTCCTGGCCGCTCTCCCGATCACCCTCCTGGTCGGGTGCAGCGACGATCCCGAGGACGTCCGCGCCGACTACTGCGCCACCGTCGAGGAGCAGCAGGCACGGCTCAGCGAGGTGGTCGCCGACCAGCGGCCCGACGCGCTGCTGAGGGCGTTGCCGGTCTTCCGCGAGCTCGCCGGACAGGCGCCGCGCGACGTCGCCGACGACTGGACCCTGCTCGTCGACGCCATCGAGGACCTCGACGAAGCGCTCGCCGAGGCCGACGTCGACGCGGGGAGCTACGACGCCGACGACCCGCCGGCGTCGGTGACCGAGGAGCAGCAGCGATCGATCACGCGCGCGGCGGCGGCGCTGACGCGACCCGACGTCGTGGCGGCGTACGACGCCGTGAAGCAGCAGGCCGTCGACGTCTGCAAGACCCCGTTGTTCCGCTAGCCGGGAGTCGGCGGGTCGGTGGTTGTCGGAGCGTCGACAGCCTGCGACCGTCTGTGCTGGCACACGACACGTGGGGGAGGCCATGAGGAACGACCGCAGCGGCTCGAAGCTGATCTGGAACACGATGATGAGCCTCGACGGGTTCGTCGCTGATCGCGCAGAGTCCATGGAGTGGGCATTCGACTTCGACGCCGGTTCCGCGGCATCCACCTCCCGGCTCGTCGATCGGATCGGCGCCCTGATCGTCGGGCGCCGGACGATGGATGTCGAGGACCGCAACCAGCCGGGCTTCTACGGCGGCGCATTCACGGGCCCGTTCTTCGTGCTGACCAGCGACCGGGAGCGCCCCGCCCCCGTGGTCAGGGGTGTCACAGGGAGTGTTCTCCACGACCCCATCGACGGTGCGGTGCGGGAGGCTGTCGCGGCCGCCGGGGGGCGAGATGTCGCCGTGCTCGGGCGATCGGTCGCCCGCGCGTGCCTGGCGGCCGACCTCCTCGACGAGATCGTCGTCTTCGTCGCGCCCGTGCTGCTCGGGGGCGGGGTGCGGCTCTACGAGGGAACCGAGCACCGACTGGATCTCGTGGCGGCGGAGCGCGACGGAGAGCTCACCACCCTCACGCTCGCTCCCCGGCGACCGTAGGCCGTCGGCTTCAGCCGATGCCGAGCCGCTGGACCAGCGCCGCGGTCGCGGCCGGGTCGACGTCGCAGCGGTACGGCGCACCGGCGGTCTCCAGCTCCTCGGGGGTGGGTTCGTGGTCGAGGTCGTCGATCCAGCGGAAGAACCGCTCGAGCCCGGCGGGGGAGATGATCTCCAGCACCGCGGCCGGGGAGTCACCGGCGTTCCAGAAGGTGTGCCACTGCCCGCGTGGCTTGTAGAGCAGGTCGCCGGGACCGGCCTCCACCTCCTCACCCTCCAGCACGGCTCCGATCCGGCCCGACACCACGTAGGTGAACTCGTCCTCGAGGTGGTGTCGGTGCATGGGTGCGGCGAGCGCGCGCGGGGCGAAGAGGTGCTGGACCAGCGAGAACCGGTCGTCGGTGTCGACGCCGTCGATCAGGAACCGGTCGGTGACCTGCCCCGGACCCGGTTCCACGCGGCCGTCGTCCGGACCGACCACCCTCACGCCTGCCATGACCTCAGGGTCCGTGCCGACCGACGCCCCGGCAAGCCCCTGTCCAGCCCACTCCCGCGTGGGGAGGGCGCATTGCAGGTCGTCCGGGAGGGTGACTAGATTGCGTCCCGTACGCCCGGTACCTGCACCCGACCCGTCCGCGAAGGAATCGACATACCTGTGGCACTGCCTCCTCTCACCCCTGAACAGCGTGCGGCCGCGCTCGAGAAGGCCGCCGCCTCCCGACGGGAGCGGGCCGAGGTGAAGAGCAGGCTCAAGCACTCCGGGGCCTCGATCGCCGACGTGCTGCACGAGGGCGGGACCAACGAGGTCATCGGCAAGATGCGCGTGCTCGACCTCCTGCAGGCCATGCCCGGGCTCGGCAAGGTGCGGGCACGGCAGCTGATGGAGCGGCTCGGCATCGCCGAGAGCCGGCGCGTCCGCGGCCTCGGCGCCAAGCAGGTCGCGGCGTTGGAGCGCGAGTTCAGCCCCGCCTCGGATGCCTGACCCGGCTGGTCGCCGCTCCCGCCTCGTGGTCCTCGCCGGACCCACGGCGGTCGGCAAGGGCACGGTCGCCGCCGACATCCGCGAGCGACACCCGGAGGTGTGGATCTCCGTCTCCGCGACCACGCGACCGGCGCGCCCGGGCGAGGTCGACGGCGTCCACTACTGGTTCGTGACCGACGCCGAGTTCGACCGCATGATCGGCGCCGGCGAGCTGCTCGAGTGGGCCGTGGTCCACCAGGCAGCCCGCTACGGCACGCCCCGCCGCGCCGTCGAGACGATGCTGGCCGACGGCCGCCCGGCGCTCCTCGAGATCGACCTCCAGGGAGCGCGCCAGGTGCGGGAGACCATGCCCGAGGCGCTCTTCGTCTTCCTCAAGCCGCCGTCGTGGGAGGAGCTCGTCCGCCGCCTCACCGGTCGCGGCACCGAGTCGGCCGACGAACAGGCTCGCCGGCTCGAGACCGCGCTCGACGAGCTCGCCGCCGAGGAGGAGTTCGACGTGACCATCGTCAACCACGAAGTTCACGCAGCGGCTGAGGAGTTGGTAACCTTGATGACTGACCAGATCAGCGACCCCGGGGCAGTCAGCGAAACCTGACTGACGCCCGACCGGCAGGACCCTGATCCACCCACCACCACCAGCGAGGCCTCCCGCGTGTCTGCACCGAACATCGCCGCCGAGGGCGTGACCAACCCGCCCATCGACGAGCTGCTCACCAAGACCGACAGCAAGTACCAGCTGGTCCTCTACAGCGCCAAGCGCGCGCGGCAGATCAACGCCTACTACTCCCAGCTCGGTGAGGGCCTGCTCGAGTACGTCGGCCCGCTCGTCGACACCCACGTCCAGGAGAAGCCGCTCTCGATCGCGCTGCGCGAGATCAACGAGGACCTGCTCACCTGCGAGGACGTCGACCCGGCAGAGCTCGCCGCCGAGGAGGAGGCCCGCAAGGCCGCCCTCGAGGTCGACACCCCCGGCGAGTGACCTCCTAGGACCCGAGGACTCCGCCATGAGCAGCCCGCGCGTCGTCCTCGGCGTGTCCGGCGGCATCGCGGCCTACAAGGCCTGCGAGCTGCTGCGACTGCTCCGGGAGTCCGACCACGGCACGGGACTCGACGTCACCGTCGTGCCCACGGAGGCGGCGCTGAACTTCGTCGGCGCCGCCACCTGGTCGGCCCTCTCCGGCAAGCCGGTCCACACCGGCGTCTGGGACGACGTCCACGAGGTGCCCCACGTGCGCCTCGGGCAGTCGGCCGACCTGGTGGTCGTCGCCCCGGCGACCGCCGACCTGCTGGCGCGCGCCGCCCACGGCCGTGCCGACGACCTGCTCACCAGCACCCTGCTGACGGTGCGCTGCCCGGTCGTCATGGCACCGGCGATGCACACCGAGATGTGGGAGCACCCCGCCACCGTCGCCAACGTCGCGACGCTGCGCGGGCGGGGCGTGATCGTCCTCGAGCCGGCCGAGGGCCGGCTGACCGGTGCCGACACCGGCAAGGGGCGGCTGCCCGAGCCGTCCGAGATCTTCGAGGTCTGCCGTGACGTGCTGGCGCGGGGGGCGGGCCGCAGCGACCTGCGCGGGCGTCACGTGGTGGTCTCCGCCGGTGGCACCCGCGAGCCGCTCGACCCGGTGCGATTCCTCGGCAACCGCTCCTCCGGGCTCCAGGGCTACGCGCTGGCCCGGGCCGCCGTCGCCCGCGGCGCCGAGGTCACCCTGGTCAGCGCCAACGTCTCGCTGCCCGATCCCGCCGGCGTCAAGGTGGTGCGGGTCGGCACCACCGCCGAGCTGCGCGACGCCGTGGTCTCGGTGGCGGCAGCCGCCGACGCGGTGGTCATGGCCGCGGCACCGGCCGACTTCCGGCCGGTCGACGTCAGCACCTCGAAGATCAAGAAGTCCGACGACGGCTCCGCCCCGTCGATCGCGCTGGTGCAGAACCCCGACGTGCTGGCCGAGATCTCCCGCGACCGCGAGGGCACCCACCCGGTGGTCGTCGGCTTCGCCGCCGAGACGGGGGACGACGCCGGCTCCGTGCTCGAGCACGCCCGGGCCAAGCTCGTGCGCAAGGGGTGCGACCTGCTCGTCGTCAACGACGTCAGCGGGGGCGCCGTGTTCGGCAGCCCGGAGAACCAGGCGGTGGTCCTCGACGCCGACGGCAACGCGACGGACGTGCCGCGCGGCTCCAAGTCCGACCTCGCCCACGTGATCTGGGACCACGTGACGGCACGCCTGAACGGCTGACCCACCGACGGCTAGGGTTGGTTCGACACCTCCCGGGACCAGAGAGTGAGCTGCACGTGCCTGGACGCCTTTTCACGTCGGAGTCGGTGACCGAGGGTCACCCCGACAAGATCGCTGACCGCATCAGCGACACGGTCCTCGACTTCCTGATGGAGCACGACTCCGACAAGGAGAACCTCAGGACCGCGATCGAGACGCTGCTCACCACCGGCCTGGTCGTGGTGGCCGGCGAGGTCCGCACCAACGCCTACGCGCCGGTCGCCGAGCTCGCCCGCCGGGCGATCCTCGAGATCGGCTACGACTCCTCCGAGAAGGGCTTCGACGGCACCTCCTGCGGCGTGCAGGTCGCCATCGGCGGCCAGAGCATCGACATCGCGGCCGGGGTCGACAGCGGCCACGAGGCGCGCGTCGGCTCCTCCGAGGACGAGCTCGACATGCGCGGCGCGGGTGACCAGGGCCTGATGTTCGGCTACGCCTGCGACGACACCACCGAGCTGATGCCGCTGCCGATCATGATCGCCCAGCGCCTCGCGCAGCGGCTGACCGAGGTCCGCAAGGACGGCACGCTCGCCTACCTGCGTCCCGACGGCAAGACCCAGGTCACCATCGAGTACGACGCCCAGGATCGTCCGGTGCGCGTCGACACGGTCGTGCTGTCGACCCAGCACGCCGAGGAGATCGACCATCCCACGCTCGAGGGCGACATCAAGAAGCACGTGATCGACGCGGTGCTCGAGACCTTCGACATCCCCTCGGACGACTACCGGCTGCTGGTCAACCCGACCGGCAAGTTCGTCGTCGGTGGCCCGATGGGCGACGCCGGGCTCACCGGCCGCAAGATCATCGTCGACACCTACGGCGGCATGGCGCGCCACGGTGGCGGCGCCTTCTCGGGCAAGGACCCGTCGAAGGTCGACCGCTCCGCGGCCTACGCGATGCGGTGGGTGGCCAAGAACGTGGTCGCCTCCGGCCTCGCCCGCCGCTGCGAGGCGCAGGTGGCCTACGCCATCGGCAAGGCAGCACCGGTCGGCGTCTTCATCCAGACCTTCGGCACCGGTGTCATCTCCGACGAGGAGATCCAGCAGGCCGTCCTGAAGTGCTTCGACCTGCGTCCGGCAGCGATCATCCGCGACCTCGACCTGCTGCGGCCCATCTACGCCGCGACCTCGGCCTACGGCCACTTCGGCCGCGAGCTCCCGGAGTTCACCTGGGAGCGCACCGACCGCGCCGCCGACCTCAAGGCTGCCGCCGGGCTGTGACACCTGCGGCGTCCGTCGGCGCCCGCTGGTAGACAACCCCCATGCCCGACGAGCCCGAGATGCTGCCCGGCCTGCGGGCCTCGGTGGCCGACTCCCGGGCGAAGGCGGCGGCGACCAGGGCACGCACGCGTGCCGACGTCCGGCCTGCGGCGGCCACCGACCCGGTGGCGCGGGTGCTGGTCGACCTGCCGCTGGCACACCTCGACCGCTCCTTCGACTACCTGGTGCCCGAGCAGCACGCCGACGCGGCGGTGCCGGGCGCGCGGGTCAAGGTCCGCTTCGCCGGCCAGGACGTCGACGGCTTCGTCATCGAGCGGGTCGCCACCTCCGAGCACGAGGGCAGGCTCGCCCCCCTGCGTCGGGTGGTCAGCCCCGAACCGGTGCTCACCCCCGAGGTGGCCAGGCTCGCGGCCGCGGTCGCCGAGCGCTACGCCGGCAGCCGGGCCGACGTGCTGCGCCTGGCCGTCCCACCCCGGCACGCCACCACCGAGGCCAAGGCCTCGCCCGAGCCCGACGAGCCGCCGCCGGCCGACGCCACCGGCGCGGCCGAGGCCTGGGCCGGCCACGACCACGCCGAGGCCTTCCTCGGCCACCTCGCCGCCGGCGGCTCGCCTCGGGCCGTGTGGACCGCGGCCCCCGCCACCGACTGGCCGCTCGCGCTCGCCCACGCGGCCGCGCACACCCTGGCGAGCGGTCGGGGCGCGCTGCTCGTCGTGCCCGACCGACGCGACCTGGCGCGCGTCGATGCCGCCCTCCACGCCGTGCTGGGGGAGGGAAGCCACGTGACGCTGACCGCCGACTCCGGCCCGGCCGCCCGCTACCGCGACTTCCTCGCGGTCTCACGCGGCAGCCGACGCGTCGTTCTCGGCACCCGGGCGGCGACCTTCGCGCCGGTCCACGACCTCGGGCTGGTCGCCCTCTGGGACGACGGCGACGACCTGCTCGCCGAACCGCGGGCGCCCTACCCCCACGCCCGCGAGGTGCTGCTGCTGCGCGCCGAGCACCAGGGCTGTGCCGCCCTCCTCGGCGCCCACAGCCGGTCGGTGGAGGCGCTGGGCCTGGTCCGCACCGGCTGGGCCCGCGAGATCGTGGCCCCGCGCGAGGTGCTGCGCGAGCGGGTCTCGGTGCAGGTGGTCGACCCGGCCGTGCGCGACCACGGGGCCCGCGTCCCGCGGGCGGCGTACGACGCGGTGCGCACCGCCCTGGCCGGCGACGAGCCCGGCCCGGTGCTCGTGCAGACCCCGCGCTCCGGCTACGCCCCGGGCCTCGCGTGCGAGCGGTGCCGCACCCCGGCACGCTGCGATCGCTGCGCGGGCCCGCTCCGGCTCGGCGGCCCCACCGACCCGCCGGCCTGCGGTTGGTGCGGCGACGCGGCGCCGGCCTGGGCGTGCGGCGAGTGCGGCCACCGCGGCCTGCGCGCCCCGCTCGTGGGTGAGTCACGCACCGCCGAGGAGCTCGGTCGCTCCTTCCCCGGCGTCACGGTGCTGACCTCGGCCGCCGACCACGTCCGCGACCGGGTGCCGGCCGGACCCGCGATCGTCGTGGCCACGCCCGGCGCCGAACCGGTCGCCGAGCGCGGCTACGCCGCGGTGCTGCTCCTCGACACCTGGCAGCCGCTGGCCCGCTCCGACCTGCGGGCGGGGGAGGAGGCACTGCGCCGGTGGTTGGGCGCCGCCGCACTGGTGCGACCGGGGGGACGGGTCGTCGCGGTGGGGCAGCCGGAGCACCCCGCGCTCCAGGCACTGGTGCGCTGGGACCCGGTGGGCTTCGCCGAGCGCGAGGCCCACGAGCGGGCGGCTGCCCACCTGCCACCCGCGTCGCGGATCGCGACTGTCACGGGCCCGCCGGGGGCGGTCGACGACGTGCTCACGCTGCTCGACCTGCCGGCGGGGGCCGAGGTGCTGGGCCCGGTGCCCGACGAGGAGCAGTCGCGGGTGGTGCTGCGGGTCCCGCGCGCCTCCGGACCGGGGCTCAGCCGGTCGCTCGGCGAGCTGCAGCGGGTGCGCTCGGCCCGCAAGCTCGACCCGGTGCGCGTCCAGGTCGACCCAGCCACTCTCTAGACTCCACCCCCGTGGCGATCCAACCCATTCGGCTCTTCGGCGACCCCGTGCTGCGACAGCGCGCCACCGAGGTCACCGACTACGACCGCGAGCTGCGCAAGCTCGTGGCCGACCTCACCGACACCATGGTCGCGGCTCCCGGCGCGGGCCTGGCCGCACCCCAGATCGGCGTGGGGCTGCGGGTCTTCACCTGGCACGTCGACGGCGAGCTGGGCCACCTGGTCAACCCCACCCTCGAGCTCTCCGAGGAGCAGCAGCACGGCGCCGAGGGTTGTCTCTCCATCCCCGAGCTGACCTTCGAGTGCCTGCGGGCGCTCTCCGTGGTGGCCAACGGCTTCGACATGTACGGCGAGCCGGTGACCGTCCGCGGCAGCGACCTCCTCGCCCGCGCCATCCAGCACGAGACCGACCACCTCGACGGCGTGCTCTTCGTCGACAAGCTCGACCCCGAGACCCGCAAGCAGGCCATGCGTGCCATCCGGGAGTCGGAGTGGTTCGGGCTCGAGAAGCCGGCGGTCAAGGTCAGCCCCCACCCGATGAACGGGTTCCAGATCTGATGCGCGTCGTCTTCGCCGGCACGCCCGAGGTGGCCGTCCCGTCCCTCGAGGCCGTCGCCGCCAGCGGCCACGAGCTCGTGGGCGTCGTGACCCGCCCCGACGCCCCCGCCGGGCGCGGCCGCACGCTGGTCGCCAGCCCGGTCGCCCAGCGGGCGGAGCAGCTCGGGGTCCCGGTGCTCAAGCCCGACCACCCGCGCGACGCGGACTTCCAGGAGTCGCTGCGCGGCCTCGCGCCCGACTGCTGCCCGGTGGTCGCCTACGGCGCGCTGCTGCCCCAGAGCGCCCTGGACATCCCGGCCCACGGCTGGGTCAACCTCCACTTCTCCGTGCTGCCCGCCTGGCGCGGAGCCGCCCCGGTCCAGCACGCGATCTGGGCCGGTGACGAGGTGACCGGAGCGACCACCTTCCGGATCGTGAAGCAGATGGACGCGGGCCCGGTCTTCGGCGTCATGACCGAACTGGTCCGTGCGACCGACACCGCCGGCGACCTGCTCGGACGGCTGGCCGAGGGCGGGGCGGGATTGCTGGTCGCCACGCTCGACGGCATCGCCGACGGCAGCCTCGAGGCCCGCGAGCAGCGGCCGGAGGGGCTGTCGACGGCCCCCAAGATCACTGTCGCGGACGCCGAGGTCGACTGGCGCGAGCCGGCCGTCGCGGTCGACCGGCGGGTGCGGGCGTGCACCCCCGGACCGGGCGCGTGGTCCACCCTCGAGGGCGAGCGGCTCAAGGTCGGGCCGGTCACGCCCGATGCCGACCACGCCCCGGTGGAGCCCGGCCTGCTCGTGGTCTCCAAGAACGCGGTGCACGTCGGCACCGGCACCGTCCCGGTGCGGCTGGGCCGGGTGAAGGCGTTCGGCAAGAAGGAGATGGCTGCGGCCGACTGGGCGCGCGGCGTCCGGCTCCCCGACCAGGTGCGGCTGGGGAGTCGATAGCCTCCTCCGCATGCCGGACCCCGCCCGCCTCGCGGCCTACGACGTGCTCCACGCCGTGCGCACCGCGGACGCCTACGCCAACCTCGAGCTGCCGCAGGCGCTGCGCAGCCACGGGCTCGCCGGGCGCGACGCGGCGTTCGCCACCGAGCTCGCCTCGGGCACGCTGCGCCGCCGCGGTACGTGGGACGCGATCATCGATGCCTGCCTGACCGGCAAGGTGCAGCCACGGGTGCGCGACGTGCTGCGGCTCGGCGTCCACCAGCTGCTGGCGATGCGGGTGGGAGACCACGCTGCCGTCTCGACCAGCGTCGACCTCGCCCGGGCCCGCACCGGTCCGCGATCCGGGGGACTGGTCAACGCGGTGCTGCGCAAGGTCGCCTCGCGTGACCTCGACGACTGGCTCGGGGAGGTGGCCCCCGACGCCGACGTCGACCCCGTGGGTCACCTCGCGGTCGTCCACAGCCACCCCCGCTGGGTGGTCGAGGAGCTGGCGAGGACGCTCGGTGCTGACCGGGCCGACGAGCTGCCGGCGCTGCTCGCCGCCGACAACGAGCCCCCGGCGGTGGTGCTGGTCGCCAGGCCGGGTCGGGCCACCCGCGAGGAGCTGCCCGGGGAGCCCACGGCGCTCTCGCCGTACGGCGTCCGCATGACCGGTGGTGACCCCGGGTCCGTGGCGGCGGTCGCCGAGGGCCGGGCGGGCGTGCAGGACGAGGGTTCGCAGCTGGTGGCGCTGGCCCTGGCCGACGCCGCGCTCACCGGCCGCGACGCGCGGTGGCTCGACCTGTGTGCCGGGCCCGGCGGCAAGGCCGCGCTGCTCGCCGCCATCGCCGACGGCCGGGGCGCCAAGGTGACCGCCAACGAGCCCCAGGCGCACCGGGCCGAGCTGGTGCGACGCTCGCTCACCGGCGCCGCAGCAGCCGAGGTCACCTCCCACGACGGCCGCACGGGGCCGTGGGCACCGGGCGAGTTCGACCGGGTGCTGGTCGACGCACCGTGCTCGGGGCTGGGCGCGCTGCGTCGACGGCCCGAGGCCCGGTGGCGCAAGCAACCGTCGGACCTCGACGGGCTGGTGCCCCTGCAGCGGGCGCTGCTCACCCGCGCGCTCGAGCTCGTCCGGCCGGGAGGCGTCGTCGTCTACGCCACGTGCTCCCCGGTGCTGGCCGAGACCGTCGGGGTGCTCGACGCGGTGCTCGCGGGGCGTGACGACGTCGTCCGAGGAGAGCCCCAGCAGCTGTGGCCCCACGAGCACGGCACCGACGCGATGAGCTGGGCCGTCCTGCATCGCCGCGAATGACCCCAAATCGGGCATGGCTTCCCGCGCTACCGTGGCGTTGAATGGGAGCAGCGGCGCCGTGGCGCCGCTGGGGGAGGAGGGTCATGCGCACGATGGCGCGACGGACGGCGGTCACGTCCGTGCTCACCCTCGCCCTCGCGGCACCGGGAGCAGGGTCGCTCGCGCACGCCGACGACACCGTCGTCGTCCCCGGCACGACCTTCCCGGCCACGTCCTCGACCTACCTGGCGCGGTTCGGCTGCCAGAGCCTCTACCACCTCGACCCGGCCGATGCGCTCGCCGAGGTCGTGCTCGACGACGGGGCGCCGCTGGGGCGGCGCGCGTTGAGCTTCCAGGTGGCCGCGCCCGGTGGCGCCACCGGGCCGGTGAGCCGGGTCGCGTCGGTCGCCACCGCCACCCACCAGCTGTCCGCACGTGCACCCGAGGGCTCCTCGGGGGTCGCGTGGGTCTGGTTCGCGACCGGCGACCTGCTCGACGGCGAGGTCTGGCTCGGCCGGGCCGACCTGGGCGTCGCGGCCGGGGGCTGGCAGCGGGTCGACGCCGCCGCAGCCACCTACACCTGGTCCCGGCTCGACGCCGCCACCGGTGCGGTGCTCGAGGAGGCCGGTGCGGCCGGCGTCGCCGACTTCACTGCTGAGCACGGCGACGGCCCCGGCTTCCTGCTCGCGGGTCTCGGTTGCGACGGCCACGGCCAGGTGCTCGACCAGGTCAGCGTGGGCCCGCCGGGTGCGGTCACGACCTACGACCTCGAGGGCTCGCCCGTCTCGACCTCCATCACCACGTCGGCAGCCGAGGTCGCCACCGGTGAGGCCGTCACCCTCACGGGCACCACCGTCAGCAGCGACCAGCGCACGCTGGGAGCCGCTCTGGTGCTGCAGGCCCGACCGGCCGGGGCCGCCGACTTCCACGACGTGTCCGAGCCCCTCGCTGCGGGCGGTGACGGGGCGGTCGTGACCGAGGTGGCGCCGGAGGAGACCACGACCTACCGCTGGTGGTTCGCCGAGCGCTCCTACGCCGACGCCCACGCGTCCCCCGAGGTCCGGGTGGTCGTGGACTAGTTTGGCGCCATGGCGTCGCCCTTCACCGAGATCGAGGTGGACGACCGCGTCGTCAAGGTGACCAACCCCGACCGGGTCTACTTCCCGGAGTCCGGGGCCACCAAGCTCGACCTGGTGGAGTACTACCTCTCCGTGGGCGAGGGCATCGTCAACGCCCTGTTCGAGCGGCCGTGCATGCTCCACCGGTTCCCGACGGGGCTGTCCGGCGACAAGGTCCACCAGAAGCGTGTGCCTGCCGGGGCTCCGCCGTGGATCGAGACGGTCCGTCTCCACTTCCCCCGCTGGAACCGCACGGCCGACGAGCTGTGCGTGACCGAGTTGGGGGCCGTCGTGTGGGCGGTGCAGATGTCGACGGTGGAGTTCCACCCGTGGAACAGCCGGCGCGACGACCCCGAGTCGCCCGACGAGTGGCGCATCGACCTCGACCCCGGACCACTGTCGGACTTCGCCCAGGTGCAACGCGTCGCCGGGGTCGTGCACGAGGTGCTCGACGGGCTCGGGGCGGTCGGCTACCCGAAGACCAGCGGGGGCCAGGGCCTCCACGTCTACGTGAGGATCCCACCCGACCACGGTCACAAGGCCGTCCGCCGGGCTGCGCTCGCCTTCGCCCGCGAGGTCGAGCGGCGGGCCCCGGACGACGTGACGACCGCCTGGTGGCGCAAGGACCGCGACCCCCACCACCTCTTCGTCGACTACAACCAGAACGCGCGCGACCACACCATCGCCGCCGCCTACTCGGTGCGCGGCGTTCCCGACGCACGGGTCAGCACCCCGGTCCGCTGGGAGGAGGTCGACGACTGCGA
Organism: uncultured Actinomycetota bacterium; assembly: GCA_963754025.1. GTDB lineage: Bacteria > Actinomycetota > Actinomycetes > Propionibacteriales > Nocardioidaceae > Nocardioides. Next base: position 64,122 of record CAVWEC010000002.1, read on the forward strand.
TCCGCGCGACTTCACGATCTTCACGGTGCCGCAGCGCTACGCCGAGCTCGGCGACCTCCATGCCACGCTCGACCGCGACGTCTTCGACCTCGCGCCGCTGCTCGAGTGGGCCGACCGTGACGAGGCTGCGGGAGCCGCGACCCCGGACGAGCCGGACGACTCCTAGGATCATCAGCGTGGCCGTGCAGATCACCCCCAGCATCCTCAACGCCGACTTCGCAGCCCTCGGGGCGGAGGTCGCCCGCATCCCCGGTGCCGACTGGGTCCACGTGGACGTCATGGACAACCACTTCGTGCCCAACCTGACGTTCGGACCCGCGATGGTCGAGGCCCTGGCGAGGTGCACGGAGGTGCCGCTCGACGCCCACCTGATGATCGAGGACCCCGACCGCGAGGCCGCGGCGTACGTCGAGGCGGGCTGCGGCTCGGTCACCTTCCACGTCGAGGCGTGCACCGCACCGGTCCGGCTCGCCCGTGAGATCCGGTCACAGGGGGTTCGAGCGGCGATGGCGCTGCGGCCCGCGACCCCGATCGAGCCCTACGAGGACCTGCTCGCCGAGCTCGACACGGTGCTGCTGATGACGGTCGAGCCCGGCTTCGGTGGCCAGAAGTTCCTCGACCTGGTGCTGCCCAAGATCCGACGCACCCGTGCGCTCATGGACAAGCACGGCGTCGAGACCTGGCTGCAGGTCGACGGCGGCGTCTCCCTCGAGACGATCGGTCGGTGCGCCGAGGCCGGGGCCGACGTCTTCGTCGCAGGCTCGGCCGTCTACTCCGCCGACGACCCCGACGCGATGGTCGCGTCGCTCCGGGAGGCCGCTGCGGCCGCGTCGGCCTGAGCCACGGGGGCTGTGGGCGACCTCACGACCCGGACCACGCCGGGCGGGAGTAGGCTCGACGGCGCAACAGCACCGACACGTCGGTGCTCGCGTGCTCTGGGGGCGGTGAAAGTCCGCACCGGCGGTGATCGGGCCTGTGGCCCGGAAGTCCGCGACCCGGCCGCAGCCAGCGTCCGGTTGACCAGGTGGGATTCCTGGACCGACGGTCAAAGTCCGGATGGAAAGACGCACGCGGCCATGTCGCACCGCCCACCCGCGGTGCGCACGTCGGCCACCTGCCCCGGACGTCCGTGAGCACCCCGGACCCGGAGGACACGATGACCGTCACTCCCGCAGAGCACGCCGCGATGGCGCGCGCCCTCGAGCTGGCGGCGACCCCGGGTGTTCCCCACGGGCCGAACCCGAGGGTGGGCTGCGTCCTGCTCGCTGCCGACGGCAGCGAGCTAGCCGAGGGGTTCCACCGGGGTGCCGGGACCCCCCACGCCGAGGTCGACGCCCTGCGCAACGCCGGTGGCGACGCCCGAGGCGCGACCGCCGTGGTGACCCTCGAGCCCTGCCACCACACCAGCCCCCGCAGTGGACCGTGCACGGAGGCGCTCCTCGCCGCCGGCGTACGCCGCGTGGTGTTCGCGCAGGCCGACACCAACCCGGTGGCTCGCGGAGGGGCGGCCGCCCTCGCCGCCGCCGGGGTCGAGGTCGAGGGCGGCGTGCTCGCCGACGAGGCACGGGGGTTGAACCGGGCCTGGACCTTCGCGGTCGACCACGGCCGGCCGTTCGTGACCTGGAAGCTCGCCGCCACGCTCGACGGCCGCAGCGCCGCCGCCGACGGCACCAGCCGCTGGGTCTCCAGCCTGGCGGCACGCCGCGACACGCACCGGCTGCGCGGCGAGTGCGACGTGATGATGGTCGGCGCCGGCACCGTGGAGGTCGACGACCCCGAGCTGACCGTGCGCGACGAGCTCGACCAGCCCGTGTCGCGCCAGCCGCTGCGCGTCGTGGTGGGGGAGCGGGACCTGCCCACCGACCGTCGGGTGTTCAACGACCGGGCCGAGACGCTCCACCTGCGCACCCGCGACCCCCACGAGGTGCTGACCACGCTGTTCGGGCGCGACCGCCAGCACGTCCTCCTCGAGGGCGGGCCGACCCTGGCTGCCGCGTTCCTCGACGCCGGACTGGTGGACGAGGTGGTCGCCTACGTCGCGCCGGTGCTGCTCGGCGGAGGCCACGCAGCCGTCGGCGACCTCGGCATCACCACGATGTCCGGGGCACTGCACCTGCACGTCGAGGACGTGCACGTCCTGGCCGGCCACGACGGCGAGGACACCAACGTCCGGCTCACCATGAGCCCATCACCGAGGAGGAAGTGACGTGTTCACCGGCATCGTGGAGGAGCTCGGCACGGTCGCGGAGGTCGTCGACCAGGGCGACGCCGTCCGGCTCACGGTCCGTGCGACCACCGTGCTCGAGGACGCGCGGCTCGGCGACTCGATCGCCGTCAACGGCTGCTGCCTGACCGTCGCCGAGCTCGGTGAGGGCACCTGGACCGCCGACGTCATGCAGGAGACCCTCGACAAGACCTCGCTGCGCGGTGTCGCCCGGGGCGACGCCGTCAACCTCGAACGTGCCGCCACCCTCCACACCCGTCTCGGCGGTCACCTCGTGCAGGGCCACGTCGACGGCACCGGTGAGGTGCTCTCCCGGACCCCGAGCGAGCACTGGGAGCTGGTCGCGGTCTCGCTGCCCGCCCCGCTCGCACCGTTCCTCGTCGACAAGGGCTCGATCACCGTCGACGGCGTCAGCCTCACCGTCGTGGCGGCCCACGACGACCACTTCACCGTCAGCCTCATCCCCGAGACCCTCGCCCGCACGACCCTCGGAGCGCGGTCTCCGGGGCAGCGGGTCAACCTCGAGGTCGACATCATCGCCAAGCACGTCGCCCGGCACGTCGAGAAGCTCGTCCGTGCCCACACAGGAGGAACCCCATGATCGACTGGCTGCTCCACGGCACCATCCCCGTCGCCGGCGGCGCGTTGCTGGCCCGTGAGGTCGTCGGCAACCTGTTCGGGCTCGCGAGCGCCCTGTTCGGCATGCAGCGGCTCGTGTGGGCATGGCCGGTCGGCATCGTCGGCAACGTGCTGCTGTTCACCGTCTTCGTCACCGGGGAGATCAGTGGCGCCTCCACCGATCCGCTGTGGGGCCAGGCCGGTCGGCAGGTCTTCTTCGTGGCCGTGAGCGTCTACGGGTGGTGGCGGTGGCAGCAGGCCCGCAGCGCGGGCGGCGCAGCGGACGGCCGCGCCATCACCCCGCGGTGGGCGACCACCCGTGAGCGGGTGCTGCTGGTGGTCCTGGCCGCCGGCGGTTACGGCGCGGCGTACCTGCTGCTGCTCCAGATCGGTTCGTGGGGCCCGACCACCGAGGCCTGGATCCTCGCCGGGTCGATGCTCGCCACCTACGGCATGGCCCGGGGGTGGGTCGAGTTCTGGCTGGTCTGGATCGCCGTCGACATCGTCGGCGTGACCACCCTGGTGCAGGCGGGCTTCTACCCGACCGCCGGCATGTACGTCTTCTACGGCGGCTTCTGCGTCGTCGGCCTGGTCGCGTGGATGCGCGCCGAGCGGCGGGCGCGCGACGACGAGCGGCCGCGTGAGCCCGAGGAGGTCAGCGCATGACGCACCCGACCTCCGCAGTGCGCCTCGACAGCGTCGAGCGGGCGATCGCCGACATCGCGGCGGGCAAGGCGGTCGTGGTCGTCGACGACGAGGACCGCGAGAACGAGGGCGACATCATCTTCGCCGCCTCCCGGGCCACGCCGGAGCTGATGGCCTTCACGATCCGGCACTCGAGCGGGGTGATCTGCGTCCCGATGCCGGCCGACATGCTCGACCGCCTCGAGATCCCGCTGATGACGCCGCACAACAAGGACAAGCTGCGCACCGCCTACACGATCTCGGTCGACGCCCGCGACGGCGTGAGCACCGGCATCTCTGCCGCCGACCGCGCCCACACCGCCCGTGTGCTGGCCGACTCGGCCACCGAGCCGTGGGAGATCACCAGGCCCGGCCACGTCTTCCCGCTGCGCTACCGCGAGGGTGGGGTGCTCGTACGACGGGGCCACACCGAGGCCGCCGTCGACCTGGCCCGACTGGCCGGTCTCACGCCCGCCGGCGTCCTGGTCGAGGTGGTGAACGACGACGGCACGATGAAGCGTGCGCCCGAGCTGCGCGAGTTCGCCGACGAGCACGGCCTCGCGATGATCTCGATCGAGGACCTGGTGCGCCACCGCCACCGCACCGAGATGCTGGTCGAGCGGGTGGCCGAGACCCGGCTGCCGGCCCGGGCCGGTGAGTTCCGGGCCTTCGGCTACCGCAGCCGGGTCGACGGCGGCGAGCACCTCGCCCTGGTGCACGGTGACCTCGACGCGGCCAACGCCGCCGGGGACCCGGTGCTGGTGCGTGTGCACTCCGAGTGCCTCACCGGTGACGTCTTCGGCAGCCACCGCTGCGACTGCGGACCGCAGCTCGACGAGGCGCTCGACCGCGTGATCAGCGAGGGCGTGGGCATCGTGATCTACCTGCGCGGCCACGAGGGGCGCGGCATCGGGCTGGTCGCCAAGCTGCAGGCCTACGCGCTCCAGGACGGTGGTCGCGACACCGTCGACGCCAACCTCGACCTCGGGCTGCCGGCCGACGCCCGCCACTACGGGGCGGCCACCCAGATCCTGCGTGACCTCGGCGTGCGCGCGGTCCGGCTGCTCACCAACAACCCCGACAAGACCTCCAGCCTGGCGGACTACGGTGTGGCGGTGGCCGAGCGGATCCCGCTGACGCCCCGCGCCAACGACCACAACCTGGCCTACCTGCTGACCAAGCGCGACCGGATGGGGCACGACCTGCCCGATCTGGCCGACCACCCCAGCCACCGACCCACCCGAGATGTCGAGGAGACCCCGTGAGCGGACCCGGAGCCCCAGCCCACACACCCACCGACTGCCACGACCTGCGTGTGGCCGTGGTCGCGGCCAGCTGGCACGAGACCGTGATGGCCGGGCTGCTGGACGGCGCGGCCCGCGCCTGCCGTGACCACCTCGTGGAGGAGCCGCAGGTGGTGCGGGTCCCGGGCACGTTCGAGCTCCCGGTCGTCGCGGCGGCCCTCGCGAGTCAGGGCTACGACGCGATCGTGGCGCTCGGCGTCGTGATCCGCGGCGGCACCCCCCACTTCGAGTACGTGTGCACCGCCGCCACCGACGGGCTGACCCGGGTCGCCGTCGACCACCAGACCGCGGTCGGCTTCGGCGTCCTCACCTGCGACACCGAGGAGCAGGCGCTCGACCGGGCCGGTCTCTCCTCCTCCCACGAGGACAAGGGCTACGAGGCGACGTCCGCAGCCCTGACCACGGCGCAGACCCTGCGTCAGCTCAAGCGCGGCTACGTCTAGGCTCTCTCGGCGTGAAGACGTTCGACGAGCTCTGGTCCGAGCTGAGCGAGAAGGCCGCCACCCGGCCCGAGGGCTCGGGCACCGTGCGACAGCTCGACGCCGGCGTCCATGCGATCGGCAAGAAGCTGGTCGAGGAGGCCGCCGAGTCATGGATGGCCGCCGAGCACGAGGGCAAGGAGCGGGCTGCCGAGGAGCTGAGCCAGCTGCTCTACCACGCGCAGGTCCTGATGCTCGCCTGCGACCTGACCCTCGACGACGTCTACTCCCACCTGTGAAGGAACCCGGGACCACTCCCATGTCGACCCCGATGTCCAGCCAGCCCACCGGCGACCGGCTCCTGCGCGTCGCCGTCCCCAACAAGGGGTCGCTCTCGCAGTCGGCCTCCGAGATCCTGCGCGAGTCCGGCTACCGGCAGCGTCACGACACCAAGGAGCTGCGGCTCCTCGACGCCGAGAACGGGGTCGAGTTCTTCTACCTGCGGCCCCGGGACATCGCCCTGTACGTCGGGGAGGGCACCCTGGACGTCGGCATCACCGGCCGCGACCTGCTGCTCGACTCGGGGGCCACGGCGACCGAGGTCATGGACCTCGGGTTCGGCGGCAGCCGGTTCCGCTTCGCCGGGCCTGCCGGTCGCTTCAGCGACCTCGCCGACCTCGCCGGGCAGCGGATCGCCACGTCGTACGTCGGCATCGTCGAGAGCTTCCTCCAGCAGCGGGGCATCGAGGCCTCGGTGACCCGGCTCGACGGGGCGGTCGAGACGAGCATCCAGCTCGGTGTCGCCGACGTCATCGCCGACGTGGTCGAGACCGGCAGCACCCTGCGCGCAGCCGGGCTGGAGACCTTCGGCGAGACGATCCTGGAGTCCCAGGCCGTGCTCGTCACCCGGGGTGACGAGGTCCCCGCCGACTTCGAGATCTTCCGGCGTCGCCTCGAAGGCGTCCTCGTGGCGCGGGCCTACGTGATGATGGACTACGACATCCCCGCCACCCACGTGTCCGACGCCGTGGCCCTGACGCCCGGCATCGAGAGCCCGACCGTCTCGCCGCTCCACCGTGAGGGCTGGGTCGCGGTGCGGGCGATGGTGCCACGCACCGGTGCCCAGCGGCTCATGGACGAGCTCTGGGTGATCGGCGCCCGCGGCATCCTCCTCACGGACATCCATGCCTGCCGTCTCTGAGCCGGCGCTGCCCCGCACCTGGCGCCCGCTCGGGGTCCGTGTCGCCGGCGTCGTCTTCGGCGGTCTGCTCCTCGTGGTGTGCGCGGCAGCCTGGTTCTCCTTCGACGACGAGACCCGTGCGAAGTTCACGATCTTCCAGCGCGGCACGATCATCTTCCTCGGCCTGCTCTTCTTCTCGGTCGGTCACGCGATGGCGCGCTCGCGGGTGGTCGCCACGGCCGAGCGCCTCGTCGTCGTCAACGGCTACCGGCGCCACGACTACGAGTGGGCCGAGGTGGTCGCGGTGCACCTGCCGCGGGGGGCGCCGTGGGCGGTGCTCGACCTCGCCGACGGCACGAGCCAGCCCGCGATGGGCATCCAGGGGTCCGACGGAGGCCGCGCCCGCGCCGCCGTCGCTGAGCTGCGGCTGCTGGTCGACCGCTAGGCGCTCCCGGCGGCGCCGCCGTCGACGATGAGATCGGCGACCTCCCGCGTCGGGTGCCGGGCGAAGTGCTCGGCCTCGGCTGCCGCCCACGCCTCCCAGTGGGGCTCGAACGCGGCGCCGTCGCGCTCGAGCCCGCGCAGCCTGCGGAGGTCGTACGCCGCCTCGACCCAGACCAGGACGGTGGCGTGCGCTCGGGCGACCGGCGACCCCGACCCGACTCCTTCGAGCACCAGCAGTGGTCCGGGCGGCACCGTGACCTCCTCGGCCCACGAGTCGGTGTGCCAGTCCCACCGGCGGTAGCGCCCCGTCTCCCCACGGGCCAGCGGCGTCAGCAGGGAGGTGAGCTGCGCCTCGACGTGCGGCAGGCCGTCCCACCCGGGGTACAGGTCGTCGAGGTGCACGACCCGCGCCGCGGGGCGCGCGGCGGCGATCTCCTGCGCGACGGTGGTCTTGCCCGACCCGGAGGGGCCGTCGACGCACACCAGCCTGCCCGCCCCGAGCGTGGCGGGACGGGAGTCCACGAGGCCGAGGAGCCGCTCGAGCGTCGGAACCGGGTTCATGGTCGAACCCTAGGCAGGGACCGTGTCGAAGTGCCCCGCCGAGGCCGCTGATGGGGCAGGGTGTCCCGCGGGGCCGACCCGGTCCCGCGCCACTCACATCTCAGGAACCAGCACCCAGGGGGATCCATGACCATCCGTACGCGTCTCGCCGCAGTCGTCTGCGCGCTCGCGGTCAGCGCACCGCTGACCGCCGCGAGCACGGCGCAGGCCGAGCCCGCCTCGCCCGACGCCACGCGCGAGATCTCGATCAAGGGCATCGAGCCGCGCAACAACGTCTTCTTCGCCAAGGGGCGGGTGTCGCCGAGCTACGAGAACCGCTACGCGGTGATGCAGCGCAAGCTCAAGAGCGACAAGAAGTGGGACAACTGGAAGAAGTTCAAGACCAACGGCAAGAGCCGCTACCGCAAGGAGATCAAGGCCCTCAACCGGGTCGGCACGGTCTGCTACCGCGTGAAGGTCAAGGCCAGCGGGCGCTTCGAGACGTCCTACTCGGGCAGGGTCTGCATCAAGACCACGCGCGGCTGACCGGGACGGGCCCGGCCCGGGGCTAGAACGCCAGCCCCAGCCCGCGGTAGGTCTCGACCCGGTCGACGAACTCGTGGCCGGCGAGGAGACGGACCTCGGTGCCGTGCTCGAACAGCTCTCCGGACTTGGCGTGGCGGAACCACACCAGGTCCCCGACCCGCAGCCGGGCCGCGCCCGGTCCGGTCAGCGGGGTCTGCACCTCGCCGGCGCCCTCGAGCCCGGTGAGGTGCAGGCCCTCCGGCACCCACGGCGTGGGCAGCCGGTCGCGCCCGGCGGCCCCGGACGCCACCAGGCCGCCGCCGTGGACCGTGGCGAGGTCGGGGGAGGGGCGGCGTACCACGGGCACGGCGAAGAACGCGGCCGGTCGCGGCTCGAACGACTGGTAGTGGTCGAAGAGCGCCGGCACCAGCAAGCCCGAGCCGGCCGCGACCTCCGTGACGACCGGGTCCGCGGCCGCGGTCTCGACCGACCCGCTGCCGCCGGCGTTCCAGAGCGTGAGGTCGACCAGCGGCGACAGGGCGTCGGCGACGGCCCGCCGCCGGCCCTCGAGCTGGGTGAGTGAGGCCTGCTTGAGCCCGCGCACGACGAGGGATCGCGCCCGTCGCCGGGGCACGTCGTCGGGCAGGCCGGCCACCTGGCCCTCGTAGGTCATCACGCCCACCAGTCGGAACCCGCGACGCTCGAGCACCCGACGTGCGAGTGCGACCACGTCCCGGGTCTCGTGCAGGGGGGACCGCTTGGGCCCCACGTGGCGGCCACCCACGTGCAGTCCGGCGTCGACGTCGATCGCGACCCGCACCGGGACCGCCAGCGAGTGGCGCACGGAGTCGACCACGTCGAGGTGGTCGACGTGGTCGACCATCAGCGTGATCGCGGCCGCGGCAGCGGGCGAGGCCACCAGCCGGGCGAGGGCGTCGCGGTCCACGCTCGGGTAGGCCACGAGGAGGTCGTCGGTGACGCCCTGCTCGTGGAGCCACAGCGCCTCCCGCAGGGTGTAGGACAGCACCCCCCGGAACCCCTGGTGGCCCAGCGCGCGGCGGATCAGCGCCGGCACACGCACGGACTTCGAGGCCAGCCGGACGGGGGTGCCAGCGGCCCGTCGAGCCAGGTCGGCGGCGTTGGCGTCGAACGCGTCGAGGTCGACGGCCAGGAGCGGGGTCGGCAGGTCCTCGCCCCGCGTGCGTGCCTCGGCCACGGCGCTCGCCAGCCGGCGCCCGAGCTCGCGCCGGGCGACGGGGGACGGGCCCATCAGGTGATCCCGTGCCGCTTGAGGATGTCCTCGACGTCGCCGAGGTCCTCTCCCAGCGCCGGCTCTCCCTTGCCCTGCTTCCGGGCGGACAGCTCGCCACGGGTGGCCTCCTGCCGTCCGCCGCGGCCACGGGAGCGCAGCGCGGACGAGGTGCCCAGCAGCACCACCGACACGCCGGCGAGGACGATCCCCGCCCACACCAGGGGGCTCAGCACGAGCCCCGCGGCCCAGCCGGCCACCGCGGCACCGATGCTGCCGAACATCTCCATGGTCCCGGTCAGCCAGGCTGCCGGGGGCAGCAGGGTCAGGCCCGCCCCGCGCAGGCCCGAGGCCGTCCCGCGGCGTCGGAACGCGTACCACGTCCAGGCCGCGCCGAGCGCGGTGAGCGCGGCGGTCAGGGCAGCCCAGGTGACCTCGTCCACCCTGCCAGCCTGACACACCCGGACCAGTCCGGACGCGGCCCAGGTGGGAGGATCGGCGGCGTGTCGAAGCAGATCCCCGACCCCGGCTTCGCCGGCGACGACGGCACGGCAGAGCCCCGGTTGCGCGCCGCGCTCGCGGCCCACGCCTCCGGCGAGGGCACGTACGCCGCCGCGCTCACCGCACTGCTGGACGGCCGCGTCGTCGTGCCGGTCGTGGCGGTGGCCGGCGAGGTGGAGGTCGACGAGGCCGGCCTGGCGCACGACAAGACCAGCGACATGGCCGCGGTGCTGATCGCGCGTCCCGACGGCCGCCGCGGCCTGCTCGCCTTCACGGGCCTCGACGCCCTGGCTGCCTGGGACCCGGAGGCGCGGCCGGTGCCCGTCACGGCCCAGGTGGCGGCGCGGGCCGCGCTCCAGGAGGGCGCCGCCGCGCTGCTGCTGGACCTGCGCGGACCCCACCGGCTGGTGGTGGAGGGCGACGACCTGCGCGGGCTCGCCGGCGGCTGGGCCCTGACCGAGGTCGGCGGCCGGTCCGCCTGGATTCGCCCTGCGGCGCCCTGAGCCGCTAAGGTTCTGCGTTGACCGATCAGTCCGCCACAGCCGTGACGGACAGATCCTCAAGCGGGGACCACCAGCTTCACGTCTCCCACCCGCACCGGCCGCACAGGTCGTCGGGTCCGGTCCCGGTACGACACCCATCCGTGGGGGTCGCCACCGGTGATACGCACCGTACGTGTGACAGCGACGGGCGACGTGTCGCGACTGGCTTCCGCTTGCGAACAGCGGAGGCCCTTTTTCGTTTCCGGCGCCAGTGCGAGGCCGGGCCGCGGAAGATCCTCCGGCCGCGATACACACTGGAGGACACATCAGCACCGAGCTGCGCATCAACGAGCGGATCCGGGTACCCGAGGTCCGCCTCGTGGGACCCAACGGCGAGACCGTGGGGATCGTTCCGACCGACCAGGCCCTCAAGCTGGCCCAGGAGGCCGACCTCGACCTCGTCGAGGTGGCGCCGATGGCCCGCCCGCCGGTCTGCAAGCTCATGGACTACGGGAAGTTCAAGTACGAGAACGCCCAGAAGGCCCGTGAGGCGCGTCGGAACCAGACGAACGTCATCATCAAGGAGATGAAGCTCCGCCCCAAGATCGACCAGCACGACTACGAGACCAAGAAGGGTCACGTCGTGCGGTTCCTCCGGGCAGGCGACAAGGTCAAGATCACGATCATGTTCCGTGGTCGTGAGCAGCACCGGCCCGAGCTGGGCTTCCGGCTGCTGCAGCGCCTGGCCGAGGACGTCGACGAGCTGGGCTTCGTGGAGTCCTCGCCCAAGCAGGACGGTCGCAACATGGTGATGGTCCTGGGGCCGCACCGCAAGAAGGCCGAGGCCAAGGCCGAGGCGAGGGTCGAGAAGGAGACCAAGGCCGCCGAGCGTGCCGCGACCGAGGCAGAGGAGGCGGAGTTCCGAGCCGCCCACCAGCCCGGTGGCAAGAAGGAGCGCGGCCGCTCCGAGAACCTCGATCCCGAGATCGACGCCTGAGCAAGCCCGCCCGCCGTACACCACGGTTGAACGTCAAGTAGGAAGAGACACACGCAATGCCGAAGAACAAGACGCACTCCGGTGCCAGCAAGCGCTTCCGGGTGACCGGGTCCGGCAAGATCCTTCGCGAGAAGGCCGGCAAGCGCCACAACCTGGAGAAGAAGCCCTCCAAGGTGACCCGCCGCATGACCGGCACGACCGAGCTCGCCAAGGCCGACGTCAGCCGCGCCAAGAAGATGCTGGGTCGCTGACCCTTCCCCACCCCCGTCGGTGGTCCAGGTCGTGCACGACCCGGCCCTGGAGACCAGCGACCACAGTTCGTGAGCAACAAGGAGTATTGAGATGGCACGCGTCAAGCGCGCAGTGAACGCCCACAAGAAGCGTCGGACCACCCTCGAGCGGGCCTCGGGCTACCGCGGCCAGCGGTCGCGGCTCTACCGCAAGGCCAAGGAGCAGGTCACCCACTCGCTGGTCTACAGCTACAACGACCGCCGCAAGAACAAGGGCAACTTCCGCCGCCTGTGGATCCAGCGGATCAACGCCGCCGCCCGTGCCCAGGGCATGACCTACAACCGGTTCATCCAGGGCCTCGGCCTCGCCGGTGTCGAGGTCGACCGCAAGATCCTGGCCGACCTGGCCGTCAACGACATCGCGGCGTTCAACGCGCTGGTCGAGACCGCCAAGGCCGCGCTGCCCGAGGACGTCAACGCTCCGAAGGCCTCCTGAGGCTTGACCTCACCGCAGCCCCTGACCGCGAGCAACGCTCGGGTCAAGGACGCACGACGGCTCAGCCGCCGCTCGGCCCGCGCCGAGCGGCGGCTGTTCCTCGCTGACGGCCCGAAAGCCGTCCAGGGCGCGCTCGGGACGGAGCTCGACTCCGGGGAGGGCTGTGTGGTCGAGGTCTTCGCGACCCCGCGCGCGGCCGAGCAGCACGCCGCGATGCTCGCCTCGACCCCTGCCCCCGCCCGGGTGACGCTGGTCGACGACCGGGCGCTGGCGTCGCTGAGCGACTCCGTCACGCCGGCGGGCCTGGTCGCGGTCTGCCGCTTCCTCGACGTGCCGGTGGCGCAGGCAGTGGCGGGAACCGACCTGGCCGTGCTGTGTGCGGACGTGCGCGATCCAGGCAACGCCGGCACGGTGGTGCGCACGGCCGATGCCGTCGGCGCCGGGGGAGTGGTGCTCGCCGGCGACTCCGTCGACGCCTACAACCCCAAGACGGTCCGCGCCACCGTCGGCAGCCTCTTCCACCTCCCGTTCGCCGCCGAGCGCGACGTCGCCGCCGCCGTGACCGCGGCCCGGGCGGCGGGACTCGTGGTCCTCGCTGCCGACGGCGGGGGCGAGGTCGACCTCTTCGAGGCCGACGAACAGCTGCGCGGCCCGGTGGCCTGGCTCTTCGGCAACGAGGCCTGGGGACTGCCTCCCGACGTCGCGGCCCTCGCCGACCACCGGGTCCGGATCCCCATCGCCGGTGGTGCCGAGAGCCTGAACCTCGCGACCGCCGCCGCGGTCTGCCTCTACGCCACGGCCCGCGCCCGTCGCTAGGGTCGGTGGCGTGGACCTCCCGCCGACTGCCCAGCTGCTGGCCGACGGCCTCCCTGACGGGGTGGTCGTGGCCGGCGCCGACGCCACCGTCGTGCTCGTCTCGGCCCTCGCCGGGCGGATGCTGGGCGTCGCCCCCGACGAGGCGGTCGGCCGTCCGCTGGCGGAGGTCCTCCGGCTCACCGACAACGAGGGCCGCGACTGGTGCACGGAGAACCGGCCCCATGCCGGGCTCGCCAACCGCACCGGCGTCCCCGAGCAGTCGTGGCTGCTGCCCAACGGCACCGAGGTGCTGACCACCGCGAGCATCGCCCGCCCTTCCCGCGGGGAGCCGGTCGAACGGGTCTCCGTCGTCATCCGCAGCGCGCGTGGCCGGGCCCGCCTCGACCGGGAGCGCTCCGACCTGGTCGCCACGGTCGCCCACGAGCTGCGCAGTCCGCTGACCGGCGTGAAGGGCTTCGTGCAGGCGATGCTGAACCGCTGGGACCGGCTCACCGACGAGCAGAAGAAGCTGATGCTGACCACCGTGCACGCCGACTCCGACCGGCTCTCCAGGCTGATCGCCGAGCTGCTCGACGTGGCGCGCATCGACACCGGTCGGCTCTCGCTCCAGCAGCGCCCCGGCGACGCCGCCGTGCTGGTCGGGCGGGTCGTCGAGTCCGTGTCCGCCGGGAGCGCCCGACCGGTGGCCCTCGATGCTCCCGACGACCTGCCGCGGGTGCTCGCCGACCCCGACAAGTTCACCCAGGTGGTCACCAACGTGCTCGAGAACGCGCTGCGCCACGGCGGCGGCGACGTCACCGTCACCCTCTCCCGGCTCGAGACGGAGCACCCGGGCGTGCGGATCGTCGTCGAGGACGAGGGGGACGGCATCCCCGAGGAGATGCGGCGTCGCGTCTTCACCAAGTTCTGGACCGGCGGCGCCCGGGGCGGCTCCGGCCTCGGTCTCTACCTGGTCCAAGGGCTGACCCGCGCCCACGGCGGCACCGTCACGCTGGGGGACGCCGACGGTGGTGGCGCGCGGGTCACCATCGACTGGCCCGCGGCCGACCTCTCGGCGGTCAGTCCCGCGTGACCGAGGGGGCGTCGGGACTCCCGGCGTACAGCACGCCTTCGCGCGACTTGACCGTCGCGACCAGGACGAAGCTCATGGACACCAGCAGTGCCCACGACCCCACCTTCGAGGTGTGCACCGCCTCCCACACGTCGACCTGGCCCGGGTACTTCCACGCGTCGAGGAACGTCGCGGCGTTCTCCGCGAGCCAGAGGAAGAGACCGATCAGGACGAACGACCACCACAGCGGCATCCGGTAGCGCTCGCGCCCCACGCTGAAGTGGACGCGGCAACGCCACAGCACCGCGACCATGGCGACGGCGAGCACGAGCCGCACGTCCGCGACGTAGTGGTGGGTGAAGAAGTTGGCGTAGACCGCCACGGCGACGATCGTCGTCGCCACGGGCGGGTAGTGGGAGACCCGCAGGTCGAAGTTGCGCCACGCCTGACAGATGTAGGACCCGACCGCGGCGTACATGAAGCCGGAGAACAGGGGGACGCCGGCGACGCGGAGCACGCCCTCGCCGGGGTAGGACCACGACCCCTGGGACACCTTGAACACCTCGAGAGCGAGCCCGAGGAGGTGGAACCCGCAGATCACCAGCACCTCGCGCCAGGTCTCGACCCCCCACACCCAGAACCCCAGCGTGAGGGCGACGCACCAGAGCAGCAGGAAGTCGTAGTCGGCCACCGGCAGCGGCAGCAACCAGGCGATCGCGAGGCCGGTGAAGACGCCGCCGGCGAACACGCACGAGCGCGCCTCGAGCCACGCGAACCGCCCCAGCTGCCGCCACCACACCCGCCGGAGAGTAGCCAGCGGGCAAACCGGTTCGTCGCAGCGGCACGGCACTTCCTAGACTCAGGGCCATGTCCGGACCCAACACCGACTACGACCCCGTGGAGGTCTCCACCTTGAAGTCCGAGGAGGTCGACGCCGCGCGAGACGCCGCACTGGCCGCGATCGAGGCCGCGCGTGACCTCACCGAGCTCAAGCAGGTCCGGCTCGACCACGCAGGTGACCGGTCGCCGCTGGCGCTCGCCAACCGCGAGATCGGGGCGCTGCCGCCGCAGGCCCGCAAGGAGGCCGGCCAGCGGGTCGGCCAGGCGCGTGGCGCGGTCAACCAGGCGATCGCCGCCCGCACCGTCGTGCTCGAGGCCGAGCACGAGGAGCGGATGCTGGTCGAGGAGACCGTCGACGTCACGCTGCCCGTCGACCGGCGTCCCCGGGGGAGCCGTCACCCGCTGACGACCGGGGCCGAGCGGATCGAGGACATCTTCGTGGCCATGGGCTGGGAGGTCGCCGAGGGCCCGATCGTCGAGGCCGAGTGGCTCAACTTCGACGCCCTCAACCTCGGGGCGGACCACCCGGCACGCACCATGCAGGACACGTTCTGGACCGAGCCCGCAGACCACCACCTCGTGCTGCGCACGCACACCTCGCCGGTGCAGGCCCGCACCATGCTCACCAGTGCGCCGCCGATCTACGTCGTGTGCCCGGGCCGCGTGTTCCGCACCGACGAGTACGACGCCACGCACAGCCCGATGTTCCACCAGGTCGAGGGTCTCGTCGTCGACGAGGGCATCAGCATGGCCCACCTCAAGGGTTCGCTCGACCACTTCGCCTCGCGGATGTTCGGCGAGGGCATCGCGACCCGGTTCCGACCGTCGTACTTCCCCTTCACCGAGCCGTCGGCCGAGGTCGACCTGCGCTGCTTCGTCTGCCGAGGAAGCGGACGCAGCGTCGACGGCCTCGACTCCTGCCGGACCTGCCGGGGAGAGGGCTGGATCGAGTGGGGCGGCTGCGGTGTGGTCAACCCGCGCGTGCTCACCGCCTGCGGCATCGACAGCGAGCGCTACACCGGATTCGCCTTCGGCATGGGCATCGACCGCACCCTCATGTTCGCGACCGGTGCTGCCGACCTGCGTGACTTCTTCGAGGGCGACGTCCGCTTCTCGTCCTCCTTCGGAACGGAGATCTGAACCCGTGCGTGCCCCCGTGTCCTGGATCCGCGAGTACGTCGACCTCCCCGACGACGGTGTCGACGGCTGGGACGTCGAAGAGCTCGCCGACGCGTTGACCGACCTCGGTCTCAAGCTCGAGTCGCTCGAGCGTCCCGGCGACGCCATCAGCGGGCCGTTGGTGGTCGGTCGCGTGCTGACCATGGCGCCCGAGCCGCAGAAGAACGGCAAGACCATCAACTGGTGCACGGTCGACGTCGGCCCGGAGCTGAACGCTGCGCACGGGTCCTCCGACACCGAAGGCGTCGGCATCGTGTGCGGGGCCCACAACTTCGGCGTCGGCGACCTCGTGGTCGTGGTGCTGCCCGGTGGCGTGCTGCCGGGTGGCTTCGAGATCTCGGCGCGCAAGACCTACGGGCACGTCTCGTCCGGGATGATCTGCTCGGCCGCGGAGCTCGATCTCGGCCAGGACCACGACGGCATCATCGTGCTCGCCGGCGACGCCGGGGAGCCCGGAGAGGACGCCCGTCCGGTGCTCGGGCTCGACGACACGGTGATCGAGTTCGAGATCAACCCCGACCGCGCCTACGCGCTCTCGCTGCGGGGGGTGGCCCGTGAGGCGGCCCTGGCCCACGACGCCGCCTTCCACGACCCGGTCGTGCGTGACCTGCCGCCGGCCGACGACGCGGGCCACCCGGTCGTGGTCGACGACGCGGAGGGCTGCCCGGTCTTCGTCGCGCGCGTCGTCTCGGGCTTCGACCCGGAGGCCCCCACCCCCGACTGGCTGGCGCGGCGGATCAGCCAGGCAGGCATGCGCCCGATCTCGCTGGCGGTGGACGTCACGAACTACGTCATGCTCGAGACCGGTCGGCCGATCCACGGCTACGACGCCGACAAGGTGCAGGGTGCCATCGGCGTGCGCCGCGCCCGGCAGGGCGAGCGCCTCACCACGCTCGACGGCACCGACCGCGCCCTGTCCGTCGAGGACCTCGTCGTCACCGACGACTCGGGCATCATCGGTCTCGGCGGCGTGATGGGCGGCGAGGACACCGAGATGTCGGGCACGACCACGCGGGTGCTCGTCGAGGCGGCCCACTGGGACGCGACCTCGATGTTCCGCACCGGTCGCCGGCACAAGATCACCTCAGAGGCCGGCAAGCGCAACGAGCGCGGCGTCGACCCCACCATCTGCGAGGCCGCGGCCGACCGGGTGGTCGAGCTGCTCACCACCTACGGCGGCGGCACGGCCGACCCGGGCGTGACGGTGGTCGGTACGCCGCCGCCGCCGACCGCGGTCACGATGCCCCTCGACCTCCCGGCCCGCATCACCGGCATGGACATCGACGACGCCACCACGGTGCGCCACCTGGAGGCGATCGGCTGCACGGTCGCGGTCGACGGCACCGGTCCCGACGCCTCCCTCACCGCCACGGTGCCGCCGTGGCGACCCGACGTCACCGACCCGTACGACCTGGTCGAGGAGGTCGCGCGCATCGTGGGCTACGACCACGTGCCCTCGGTGCTGCCCCCGGCGCCGTCCGGCCGTGGCCTGACGCCGCGCCAGAAGCTGCGCCGACGCGTCGGCCGGACCCTCGCCGGGTCCGGGTTCGTCGAGGTCGTGAGCTTCCCGTTCATCGGGGTCAAGGACCTCGACGCCCTGGGGCTGCCGCCCGACGACGACCGCCGCACCGTGCTGTCCCTGGCCAACCCGCTCTCGGCCGAGGAGCCGTCGATGACCACGACGGTGCTCCCCGGGCTGCTCAAGGCCGTCGCGCGCAACGCCGGCCGTGGCGCGGAGGACCTCGCGCTCTTCGAGCTCGCGACCGTGACCCTGCCGCACGTCGGCGAGGGCACCACGATCCTGCCGGTGGACCGGCGTCCCACCGACGGCGAGCTGGACGACCTGGTCAAGGCAGTGCCCGACCAGCCCCTCCACCTCGGCGTCGTCGCGGCCGGCCGCCGCAGCCGCGCCGGGTGGTGGGGCGAGGGCCGTCTCGTCGACTGGACCGACGCCCTGGCTGCCGTCCGGGAGGTCGCCGACGCGCTCGGCGTGGCGGTCGAGGTGCGCGCCGCCACCCGGGCCCCCTGGCACCCCGGCCGGTGTGCCGAGGTGGTCGCGGGGGAGACGGTCGTCGGCTGGGCCGGCGAGCTCCACCCGCGGGTCTGCACGTCCTACGGCGTGCCGACCCGTTCCGTGGCGGCCGAGGTCGACCTCGACGTCCTGCTCGCGCTGTCCCCGGAGTCGGTGGTCGCACCCCACTTCTCGCACTACCCGGTGGCCAAGGAGGACGTGGCGCTGGTCGTCGGCGCCGATGTCCGGGCGGCGGACGTCGAGGCAGCGCTCCGCGAGGGGGCCGGCGACCTGCTCGAGTCGATCCATCTCTTCGACGTCTACACCGGTGAGCAGGTGGGTGAGGGCAGGAAGTCGCTCGCCTACGCCCTGCGCTTCCGCGCCCCCGACCGCACCCTCGCGGAGGGTGAGGCGGCCGGAGCCCGTGACGCGGCAGTGGCCGCGGCCGCGGAGCGGTGCGGGGCGGTGCAGCGCGCCTGAGGCGCCGGTCGCTCAGCGCGACCGGCGACCTCGCAGGGTCGTGCCGTCGGTGTAGGCGATCATCCGGTTGAAGACGGCGTTGGCCGTCGTCAGGGACGCCGGCGCCGGCGGCGGCATCTCCTCGAGCTCGGTGAGGGCGGTCCCGCCGCTGGCTGCGCCCAGGCCCGCCGCGGCCTGGGCGGACACCACGGCGGCGTCGCGGACGATCCGGCCGTCGACGGTCCAGAGCGCCTCGAAGTGGCGCTCCGGCTCGGCGGCGTCCTGCCCCGGGAGCTCCCAGGCCACCAGTGCGGCCGCGAGGGTGGGGGAGTCGTGGACGACGATCCACTCGCGCAGCAGCGGCGAGTCCGGGGGCAGGGCCACGCGTGCCGGCGTGCTGGCGTCGTCGTGGTGGTCGAAGTCGGCCATGGCGATCGCGCACCGCGCCGTGCGGGCGAGCTCCTCCCAGCGTTGCTGCGACTGCCCGAAGTAGCGGCCGCGCTGGAAGGTGCCGACCAGGACGCCCCGGGCTGCTGCCGCGGTGGCCTCGTCCTCGATCGCCCACGACAGCGCCAGCAGCGTCCGCTTGGTCAGGGTGTACGACGCGAGGTCGGGGTGCCGGCGGGCGAGGGCGGCGAAGACGGATCCCGTGAAGGTGACGTCCTCGGCGCGCTGGGCTGACTCGATGGCCTGCTCGAGACGCATGCCCCGGTCCCGCTCGTGCAGCACCCGTTGCACCGCTCGCACGTGGGTACCGGTGTAGCGGCGGTGTCCGCTCGGAAGCCGGATCGGCACGGGGAACCCGTAGCGGGTCTCCCACATCCTCACCTGTTGGGGGGTCAGGCCGGTGTGACCGGCGAGCTCGCCGATCGTCAGCAGGGTCTCGTCGTCCGGGGTGCTCACGGGGAGGGACTCTGCCAGCAGGGGTTGCGTGGGTGCGTTCGACATGGCCATACTCGGAGCATATATCAACAACCTGTTGAATATTCTGTGGAACAACTGGAGGTCGTCATGACAGAGCAGTCCGAGAACCGCGCCGGTGAGGTCGTCGACTGGAGCGACCTGGGGCGTGAGATGTGGTCGTTCCTCACCGGACGACGCGCGGCCATCAACTACCAGTTCGTCGAGATGGAGGTCGAGGTCCCGCGCGACACCGGGCCGCAGGCCCCGCGTGCGGTGTGGAAGATCGACGGCACGCTGCGCATCTCCAGCGAGGACGACACGACCCGCGGCGCGGCATGAGCCGGTTGCGCGCCCGGGTCGAGGCCGACGTCTGCTTCTCGGTCGAGACGCCCGACCAGCAGCGGGTCGCGGGGTCCCTCACGGGGAGCGGGAGTGACCTGGAGCTGCGCATCTCCGATGCCGCCGCGTTCGCAGGCGGTGCCGACGCGGCGGGCGTGCGCCTGCTGGCCGAGGAGCTCGCCGACCTCGGCCTGGTGGTCCGCGTGTCCGACATCGACGGTGCGCCGCTGGTCACCCTCGGCGCGGTCCGCTCGCCCTGGTGGCAGCGGCCCGTGACCCGCAGTGCGCACCTGCGCGTCGCGGGACTCCGCGGCCTGGCCACTGCCGCCCGGGGACGCCTGCGTCGTGACGACGCACGGCTGCCCGGGAGCGGCCTGGTGCCGCCGCGCACGCCGTACCCGGTCGCGCCCACCTTCCTGCGCCGGCCCGTCCGGCGAGTCACCACGACCCACGACCCCGGTCGTGGCGGTGGCCCCAGGTTGGTCGAGGTGCCGGTCGACGGCGTCGTCCGCTCACCCCACCCCGTCCACTGGCTCCAGCGTCAGACGACGACGATCGGCAGCGACCCGTCGTGCGACGTGGTGCTGTCCGGGCTCGCCCCGCTGCACGCGGAGGTCCGGCACGACGAGGCCGACGAGTTCGTGCTGGTCGCCCACGACGCGCGGGTGCGCGTCCACGGCGAGCGGGTCACGACCAAGGTGCTGCGCACGGCTGCCCGTGTGGATCTCGGTCCGCGCACGCTCACCTTCGTCCGCGAGGAGTACGCCGACCACGGCCGACCGTTCGGCGGTCGCATCGGGGGCGAGCTGGGGGTGCAGCGCCGCCAGCCGCCACGGTCGTCCCTGCAGGAGAACTGACCCGGTTGTCGAATATCATGCGGTGACCTGTATGGTCATGCAGCATGACGTTCAGCGTGGCGGTCGCCGGTGCCAGCGGGTATGCCGGCGGCGAGGTGCTCCGGATCCTGCTCGGCCACCCCGGGGCCGAGATCGGCGCCCTGACGGGCGGTTCCAACGCCGGGCAGCGGCTGGGGCTCCTGCAGCCCCACCTGCTCCCCTTGGCCGACCGGGTCCTGGAGGAGACGACACCGGCGACGCTGGCCGGCCACGACGTGGTCGTGCTGGGGCTCCCGCACGGTCAGTCCGGCCCGCTGGCGGCAGCCCTCGGCGACGACACGGTGGTCATCGACTGTGGGGCCGACTACCGGCTCGAGGACCCCGCGCTGTGGGAGAAGTTCTACGGCGGCGACCACGCGGGTGCCTGGCCCTACGGCCTGCCCGAGCTCCCGGGTCAGCGAGACCGGCTGCGTGGCGCGCGGCGGATCGCCGTGCCGGGCTGCTACCCGACCGTCTCCACGCTCACCATCGCTCCGGCGCTCGCGGCCGGCCTGGTCGAGCCTGAGGTCACGGTCGTGGCGGCCTCCGGCACCAGCGGGGCCGGCAAGGCCGCGAAGCCCCACCTGCTGGGCAGCGAGGTGATGGGCAACGCCAGCGCCTACGGCGTCGGCGGAGTCCACCGCCACACCCCCGAGATCATCCAGAACCTGCGCCGGGTCACGTCGGGTGACGTGCGGGTCAGCTTCACCCCGACGCTGGTCCCCATGCCGCGCGGGATCCTCGCCACCGTCTCGGCTCCGCTGTCCGGCGACGTCACCGCCGCCGCCGCGCGGGCGGCCTACGAGGCGGCGTACGCCGACGAACCGTTCGTCCACCTGCTGCCTGAGGGCCAGTGGCCCCAGACCCAGTCGGTGATCGGCTCCAACGCCGTGCAGCTCCAGGTCACGGTCGACCCGGACGCCGGCCGGCTGGTCGCGGTCGGTGTCGTCGACAACCTCGCCAAGGGCACCGGGGGCGCGGCCGTCCAGTGTCTCAACCTCGCGCTCGGACTCGACGAGACCGAGGGCCTGTCCGCCGTGGGGCTGGCGCCGTGAGCGGAGCGTCCCTCGCCCTCGTGCGCCACGAGGAGGAGCTGGCGGTGGTGCGCCTCGGCCCCGGCAGCGAGGTGCCCGACTGGGCGACGTCGAGCACCCTGCTGTCGATCACGGCGACGGCCGAGGAGACCTCCGTGGTGTGCGCTGCGGCCGCCGTCCCGGCGCGGGCGACCAGTGAGGGCCCGTTCGTGGCCTACCGGGTCGACGGCACCCTCGACTTCTCGCTCACCGGCGTGCTGAGCGACCTGCTCGCGCCCCTCGCGGCGGAGGGCATCCCCGTCTTCACGCTCTCGACCTACGACACCGACTGGGTGCTCGTGCCCGCCCCGCGCGCCGACGAGGCCGCTGCCGCGTGGACCGGCGCCGGGCACCCGGTCACCCCGGCCGTCCAGGAGGACCCCGCATGAGCATCACCCACCCCCAGGGTTTCCGCGCCTCGGGCGTCGCCGCCGGGCTGAAGTCCACTGGCGCCGCCGACGTCGCGCTGGTCGTCAACGACGGCCCGCGACACGACTCCGCGAGCGTCTTCACCGCCAACCGCTGCAAGGCCAACCCGGTCCTGTGGAGCGAGCAGGTCGTCAAGGACGGCGTGGTGCGCGCCGTGGTGCTCAACTCCGGCGGGGCCAACTGCTACACCGGTCCCGACGGCTTCCACACCACCCACGCCGTGGCCGAGCGGGTGGCCGAGCACGTCGGCATCGGCGCCGGCGACGTCGTGGTCTGCTCGACCGGCCTGATCGGTCTCGCCAACGACCGCGAGCAGGTCCTGGCCGGTGTCGACGCCGCCCACGGAGCCCTCGACGGCGACGGGGGAGCCGCCGCTGCCGGCGCCATCATGACCACCGACTCGGTCAGCAAGCAGGTCGTCGTCGACGGTGCCGGCTGGAGCGTCGGCGGCATGGCCAAGGGCGCCGGCATGCTCGCGCCGCAGCTCGCCACGATGCTGGTGGTCCTGACGACCGACGCCGTGGCCGACGCCGCTGAGCTCGACACCGCGTTGCGGGCTGCGACCCGGGTCAGCTTCGACCGGCTCGACTCCGACGGGTGCATGTCGACCAACGACACGGTCACCGTCCTGGCGAGCGGCGCCAGCGGGATCACCCCCAGCCCCGACGACCTGACCGACGCCCTGACCCGCGCGTGCACCGACCTCGCCATGCAGCTCCTGGCCGACGCCGAGGGCGCCGACCACGAGATCGCGATCACCACGCTCGGTGCCGCGTCCGAGGACGACGCCGTGGCCGTGGGGCGCAGCGTCGCACGCAGCAACCTCTTCAAGGCCGCGGTCTTCGGCAACGACCCCAACTGGGGACGCGTGCTGGCCTCGATCGGCACGACCGACGCGGTCTTCGACCCCGCCGACCTCGACGTCGCGATCAACGGCGTCTGGGTCTGCCGGCAGTCGACCCCGGCCGCCGACCCCGCCACCGTCGACCTCACCGGCCGCGAGGTCACCGTGACGATCGACCTCAAGTCCGGCGACGCGCGAGCGACCGTCTGGACCAACGACCTCACCCACGCCTACGTCCACGAGAACAGCGCCTACTCCTCATGAGCGACCTGAACGAGATGACCGACAAGCACGAGAAGGCCTCCGCCAAGGCCCGCGTCCTGGCCGGCGCGCTGCCGTGGCTCAAGCGCTACCACGGCAAGACCGTGGTGGTGAAGTACGGCGGCAACGCGATGACCGACGACACCCTCAAGCGGGCGTTCGCCGAGGACATCGCCTTCCTGCGCTTCGCCGGCTTCAAGCCGGTCGTGGTGCACGGCGGCGGCCCCCAGATCTCGAGCATGCTCGAGAAGCTCGGCATCGAGTCCGAGTTCCGCGGCGGACTGCGGGTCACGACCCCCGAGGCGATGGACGTCGTGAGGATGGTGCTCGTGGGCCAGGTCCAGCGAGAGCTGGTCGGCCTGATCAACGACCACGGGCCCCTGGCCGTCGGTCTCTCCGGCGAGGACGCCGGGCTGTTCACCGCCAAGCCGACCAACACGATCGTCGACGGTGAGGAGGTCGACCTCGGCCTCGTCGGCGAGGTCGCCTCCGTGCGGCCGGAAGCAGTCCAGGACCTCGTGGAGGCCGGCCGGATCCCGGTCATCTCCAGCGTCGCTCCCGACGCCGACGGTCTCGTCCACAACGTCAACGCCGACACCGCGGCCGCCGCGCTCGCCATCGCGCTGGGTGCCGAGAAGCTGCTGGTCCTCACCGACGTCGAGGGCCTCTACCGCGACTGGCCGGACAGCGACGACGTCATCCAGGAGATCAGCCCGGAGTCACTGGCCGAGCTCATGCCCTCGCTGGCGAGCGGCATGGTGCCGAAGATGCAGGCCTGTCTCAACGCCGTCAGCGGCGGGGTGGCGAAGTCCACCGTGGTCGACGGCCGTGAGCCCCACTCGGTGCTGCTCGAGCTGTTCACCGACGAGGGCATCGGCACCCAGGTGCTGCCCGGCGTGACGACCAAGCTGCGGAAGGCGCTCCAGTGACCTACCTCGACCGCTACCCCGACGCCCTCATGAACACCTTCGGGCCGCCCCGCCTCGCGCTCGTCCGCGGTGAGGGCGCCCACGTGTGGGACGAGGCCGGCCGCGAGTACGTCGACCTGTTCGGCGGCATCGCGGTCAACGCCCTCGGCCACGCCCACCCGGCGCTGGTCGACGCCGTCACGACGCAGCTGAAGACGCTCGGCCACGTCTCCAACTTCTTCGCCACACCGCCCCAGGTCGAGCTCGCGGAACGACTGCTCGCCCTCGCGGGCGGTCACCCGGGTCGGGTCTTCTTCTCCAACTCCGGCACCGAGGCGAACGAGGCGGCCTTCAAGCTCACCCGGCAGACCGGGCGGACCCATGTCGTCGCCGCCGAGGGCGCCTTCCACGGCCGCACGATGGGTGCGCTCGCACTCACCCACAAGGCCGCCTACCGCGAACCGTTCGAGCCGTTGCCGGGCCACGTCACGTGGGTGCCGTACGGCGACGCCGAGGCGCTCGCCGCCGCGGTGACCGAGGAGACGGCTGCGGTCGTGCTCGAGCCGATCCAGGGCGAGGCGGGTGTGGTCGTCCCTCCGGAGGACTACCTCGCGTCGGCCCGGGCGGTCACCCGCGACCGCGGCGCGCTGCTCTGGATCGACGAGGTGCAGACCGGCATCGGCCGCACGGGCGAGTGGTTCGCCCACGACGCCGACCTCGTCCCCGACCTGATCACCCTGGCCAAGGGCCTCGGCGGCGGCATCCCCGTCGGTGCGACGATCGCCCTCGGCGACGCCGGTTCACTGCTCGGGCCCGGCAACCACGGCACCACCTTCGGCGGCAACCCGGTCGCCTGTGCCGCAGCGCTCGCCGTCCTCGACACGGTCGAGAAGGACGGCTTGCTCGACGCGGTCGTGACGCGTGGTGCCGCCCTCACCGAGGCGCTGCTGGCCGTCGACGAGGTCACCGAGGTCTCCGGCCGTGGGCTGCTGCTGGCCGCCCGGCTCACGGCCGACACGGCCGCGGCGGTGGTCCAGCGCGGACAGGAGCAGGGCTGGCTCCTCAACAACACCGGTCCCGACCGGCTCCGGTTCGCCCCGCCCCTCACCCTCACCGAGACCGACGTCGCGGCCTTCGCAGCAGCCTGGCCGGGCATCGTCGTCGACCCCGGGGACGCCCCCGGAGACGCCTCGTGACCCGCCACTTCCTCGCCGACGACGACCTGTCGCCCGACGAGCAGGCCGAGGTCCTCGCACTGGCTGCCGCGATCAAGCAGGCGCCGTACGCCCACCGGCCGCTGGCGGGTCCCCGGACCGTCGCGATGATCTTCGACAAGCCGACGCTGCGCACGCAGTCGTCCTTCGGTGCCGGTGTTGCCGAGCTGGGCGGCTACCCGATGCTGGTCGACGGCAACCTCGCCGGCATCGGTGTGCGCGAGTCGGTGGCCGACGTCGCGCGGGTGCTGGGCCGCCAGGCCTCGGCGATCGTGTGGCGCACCTTCGGCCAGGACCGCATCGAGCAGATGGCGCAGTACGCCGGCGTGCCCGTCGTCAACGCCCTCACCGACGACTACCACCCCTGCCAGTTGCTGGCCGACCTGCTGACGGTCCGGGAGCACCGGGGCGAGCTGGCCGGGCAGCGGGTCGCGTTCGTCGGCGACGGCGCCTGCAACATGGGCAACTCGTGGTTGCTGGCCGGGGCCACGGCCGGCATGCACGTGACCGTCGCAGGCCCCGAGGGCTACGTGCCCGACGCGGCGATGGTCGAGCGCGCGGCGGGGATCGCCGCGACCACCGGCGGCTCCGTCAGGGTCGGCCATGACCCGGTGGCCGCCGTCGAGGGCGCCGACGTCGTCGTCACCGACACCTGGATCTCGATGGGCAAGGAGGAGGAGGCCGCGCGGCGGCTCCGGGCCTTCGGGCCCTGGTCGGTCACCACAGAGCTCTTCTCCCACGCCGCCGCCGACGCGATCCTGCTGCACTGCCTGCCGGCCTACCGCGGCAAGGAGGTCGACGCCGAGGTGATCGACGGACCCCGCAGCGTCGTGTGGGACGAGGCGGAGAACCGTCGCCACGTCCAGAAGGCCGTGCTCGTCTGGCTGCTGGGCGGTGGCACGCCGTGACCGACCGGGTCGAGGCCGTGCTGCGCCCCAGCACCAAGAACGCGCGCCACCAGCGGATCGTCGAGCTGGTCTCCCACCACGAGGTGCGGTCCCAGACCGAGCTCGCCGAGCTGCTGGCCGCCAGCGGTCTGCACGTCACCCAGGCCACGCTGAGCCGCGACCTCGTCGAGCTCGACGCCGTGAAGGTGCGCGGCCACTCCGGCGCCCTCGTCTATGCACTCCCGGGCGAGGGCGGCGACCGGCGGCCGGCGGCGCCGGGGGAGAGCGGTGTCATGACCGCGCGACTGGCCCGGCTGTGCAGCGAGCTCCTGGTCAGCGCGGAGGCCAACGAGAACCTCGTGGTGCTGCGCACCCCGCCGGGGGCCGCGCAGTACCTCGCCAGCGCCTTCGACAAGGCCGAGGTGCCCGAGGTGCTCGGCACCATCGCCGGCGACGACACCGTGCTCGTCATCGGTCGAGAACCCGGTGGCGGCGACGCGCTCGCCCGACGATTCGTGGCGCTCGCCGGCGCCCACCCCTCTGCCTGAGCACATCCGTGAACCACCCCCGAACAGCACTGAAGAGGAACCACTCGTGAGCAAGGTCCTGACCTCCCTGCCCTCCGGCGAGCGCGTCGGCATCGCGTTCTCCGGGGGCCTCGACACCTCCGTCGCCGTCGCCTGGATGCGCGACAAGGGGGCCGTCCCCTGCACCTACACCGCTGACATCGGGCAGTACGACGAGCCCGACATCTCCGGCGTCCCCGATCGGGCGAA
Organism: uncultured Actinomycetota bacterium; assembly: GCA_963754025.1. GTDB lineage: Bacteria > Actinomycetota > Actinomycetes > Propionibacteriales > Nocardioidaceae > Nocardioides. The sequence goes on from CAVWEC010000002.1 coordinate 90,880, forward strand.
GCTCTACGGCGCCGAGATCGCCCGCGCCGTGGACTGTCGGCGCCAGCTGGTGGAGGAGGGCCTGGCCGCCATCGCGTGCGGCGCCTTCCACATCCGTTCGGGAGGCCGGGCCTACCTCAACACCACGCCGTTGGGGCGGGCCGTCACGGGAACCATGCTCGTGCGTGCGATGCACGAGGACGGCGTCGACATCTGGGGCGACGGCTCGACCTTCAAGGGCAACGACATCGAGCGGTTCTACCGCTACGGCTTGATGGCCAACCCCGAGCTGCGCATCTACAAGCCGTGGCTGGACCCCGACTTCGTCCACGAGCTCGGCGGCCGCGCGGAGATGAGCGAGTGGCTCACCGAGCACGGCCTGCCCTACCGGGACTCCGCGGAGAAGGCCTACTCCACCGACGCCAACATCTGGGGCGCCACCCACGAGGCCAAGACCCTGGAGCACCTCGACGTGTCGCTCGAGACCGTCGAGCCGATCATGGGCGTGAAGTTCTGGGACCCCGCGGTCGCGATCGAGACCGAGGACGTGACCGTCGCCTTCCGCGAGGGTCGCCCGGTGGCCGTCAACGGCACGACCTACGACGATCCCGTCGAGCTGGTCTACGAGGTCAACGCCATCGGTGGCCGCCACGGCCTCGGCATGAGCGACCAGATCGAGAACCGCATCATCGAGGCCAAGTCGCGCGGCATCTACGAGGCCCCCGGCATGGCACTGCTGTGGGCCGCCTACGAGCGGCTCGTCAACGCGGTGCACAACGAGGACACGATCGCCCAGTACCACGCCGACGGCCGTCGTCTGGGCCGGCTGCTCTACGAGGGCCGGTGGCTGGATCCCCAGGCGCTCATGCTGCGGGAGGCGATCCAGCGCTGGATCGCCTCCCTGGTCACCGGCGAGGTGACCTTGCGGCTGCGCCGCGGTGAGGACTACACCGTGCTCCGCACGGACGGCCCGGCGTTCTCCTACCACCCGGACAAGCTGTCGATGGAGCGCACCGATAACGCCGCGTTCGGCCCGCTCGACCGGATCGGCCAGCTGACGATGCGCAACCTCGACATCGCGGACTCCCGGGCCAAGCTGGAGATGTACGCCGGGCAGCCGCTCGACCAGGGCCAGGTGCTCGTCGAGAACGGCACCCTCTACGGCGCGCTGGAGCCCGGTGGCTACGACCGGATCACGCGCAACCCCGAAGCCGAGGGCGACGACAGTGAGGCCGCCCTCGACCACGCGGCGATGGAGTACGGGACCGACTGACCCGGGAGTGCCGTGACCGGGGTCAGTCCACGTCGTCGTCGACCCAGTCGAGTGCCGGCGTCCCCGACAGCGTCACGGCACAGATCCCGCTGCTGGGGGCCGAGGGGTACCACGCCCTCTCCAACCAGGTCGAGCAGCTCGCCGAGCGGCACGGGCTGCCGGCGTGGCGGATCACGCGGCTGCTCGCACAGGCAGCCTCGGACGCGTCGCTGCTCGAGCCCATGCCCGGGGCCGAGAACTACCTGAAGGTGGAGCTGTTGCACGGCGTCACCCACGAGGGGGCTCTCCACCTCGACGACCTCCTGGCCCGTCGCACCCGGATCTCGATCGAGACCGAGGACCGTGGCCTGGCAGCGGCCGAGGGGGTCGCCGCCCTCGTGGGCCCGGTCCTGGGCTGGGACGAGGCCCGCACCGCCGACGAGGTGGCTGCCTACCACTCGAGGGTCGCCGCCGAGCGTGAGTCGCAGCGCGAGGCCGACGACCACGAGGCCAACGCCGAGCGGCTCGCCGCTCCCGACATCCGGGCCCGGGCGGTGGGCCGCGCCCTCGACTGAGAGACTGGCGCGGTGACGGATCGAGCAGCGGCAGACGCACCGTCGACCGGTGAGGGTCGTCTCTGGGGGGCACGCTTCGCGGGGGGCCCGAGCCCCGAGCTGGAGGCGCTCTCCCGCTCGACGCACTTCGACTGGCGGCTGGCTCTCTACGACCTCGCCGGGTCCCACGCCCATGCGAAGGCGCTCGGTGCCGCGGGCTACCTGACTCCCGAGGACGAGGCGGAGATCCACCGCGGCCTCGACGTCCTCGCCCGGCGCTGGACCGACGGAGACCTCCACCCGGCAGCATCCGACGAGGACGTGCACGGCGCGCTCGAGAGGCTGCTGCTCGAGGAGGTCGGGCCCGACGTGGGCGGCCGGCTCCGCGCGGGCCGCAGTCGCAACGACCAGATCGCCACCCTGTTCCGGTCCTTCCTGCTCGACCACTCACGCACGCTCCAGGAGCTCGTGCTCGACCTCGTCGACGCCCTCGCCGAGCAGGCCCGCGGCCACCTCGACGTGATCATGCCGGGGCGCACCCACCTCCAGCACGCCCAGCCGGTGCTGTTGTCCCACCACCTGCTGGCCCACGCCTGGCCGCTGCTGCGTGACGTGGGGCGGCTCGAGGACTGGCGCCGCCGCACCTCGGCGGAGTCGCCGTACGGCGGGGGAGCGCTGGCCGGCAACAGCCTGGGCCTCGACCCGGCGCTGGTCGCCGCCGAGCTCGGCTTCGTCGGGCCGGCCGCCAACTCGATCGACGGCACCGCCTCCCGCGACTTCGTCGCCGAGCTCGCCTTCGTGTGCGCCCAGGTCGGCGTGGACGTCAGCCGACTGGCCGAGGAGCTCATCCTCTGGTCGACCCGCGAGTTCGACTTCGTCGAGCTCCACGACTCGTGGTCGACGGGCTCGAGCATCATGCCGCAGAAGAAGAACCCCGACATCGCCGAGCTCGCCCGGGGCAAGGCCGGGCGGCTCGTCGGCAACCTCACCGGCGTGCTGACCACGCTGAAGGCCTTGCCGCTGGCCTACAACCGCGACCTGCAGGAGGACAAAGAGCCGGTCTTCGACTCGGTCGACACCCTCGAGCTGCTGCTGCCGGCGATGACCGGCATGGTCGCGACGTTGCGGTTCAACGCCGCGCGCATGGCCGAGCTGGCCCCGCAGGGGTTCTCGCTCGCCACCGACGTCGCGGAGTGGCTGGTGCGGGAGGGCGTCCCGTTCCGAGTGGCCCACGAGCTCGCCGGTGCGTGCGTCCGGAGGTGTGAGGAGCTCGGGATCGAGCTGGCCGACCTCACCGACGAGCAGCTGGCGGCGATCTCGCCCCACCTGACGCCCGCCGTCCACGACGTGCTCACCGTGTCCGGGTCCGTGTCCTCGCGCGACGGCCGGGGCGGCACCGCCCCCGACCGGGTGCGCGAGCAGCTCGCCGCCCTCTCGTCCGCCTCGGCCGCCCTCCGTGGTGCCACCCGCTGACCTGTCGTTCCTGGAGGGGCCGGCCGACGTGGTCGCACCCCTCCTCCTCGGGGCGGTGCTGCGCCACGGGCCTGTGGCCGTGCGCCTGACCGAGGTCGAGGCCTACGGCGGGACGAGCGACGCCGGCTCCCATGCCTACCGCGGGCGGACGCCCCGCACCGCGGTGATGTTCGGCCCGCCGGGCCGGCTGTACGTCTACTTCACCTACGGCATGCACCACTGCGTCAACGTCGTCACCGGTCCGGAGGGGACCGCCTCGGCGGTGCTCCTGCGCGCCGGCGAGGTCGTGGATGGTCTCGACCTCGCGCGATCGCGCCGGGCCGGCGCCTCCGACCGCGACCTGGCGCGCGGCCCGGCGCGACTGTGCCGGGCCCTGGCCCTCACCCGCGAGCAGGACGGTCTGGTCCTCGGCGCCCACGCGTTGGAGCTGACCCCGGCAGCTCCCGCCACGGACTGGCAGGAGGGGCCCCGGGTGGGTCTGCGAGGGGACCCGGACCGGCCGTGGCGCTACTGGTTGGCGGGGGAGCCCAGTGTGTCCGCCTACCGTCCGGCGGCCCCCCGGCCACGCTCGCCCAGGCGTGGCTGACCCCCGATTTGTGGGCCCCAGGGGCCGCTGCTACTGTTCTTCTCGTTGCGCAAGCGACTCCCCGAGCCGGGGCCGCAAGGCCCGAAGGTCCGGGGTTCTGCATGTGAGGCACCGAGAAGCACGAGCCCCAAGTTGACGGGGTGAGGACGGACCGGTAAGTTTCTGCAGGTTGCCCCCAGCGCCCAGCCGCGAGGCTGAGACGGGTGTGCGTCTGATGTTTGAGAACTCAACAGTGTGTTTGATAGTCGATGGAATTAGTTTGTGTGACCTGTCGGCGATGCAGCTTTGGTTGTGTTGTTGATGGTTTCTTTGATGATTGATTCTGGAACGATGTATATCGTCTAGGGTTTGTTGTCAGGTATTGATCTGTTTGTAGTTTTTCTACGGAGAGTTTGATCCTGGCTCAGGACGAACGCTGGCGGCGTGCTTAACACATGCAAGTCGAGCGGAAAGGCCACTTCGGTGGTACTCGAGCGGCGAACGGGTGAGTAACACGTGAGTAATCTGCCCTTCACTCTGGGATAGCCACCGGAAACGGTGATTAATACCGGATATGACCACTCCACGCATGTGGTGGTGGTGGAAACTTTTCTGGGTGGGGGATGTGCTCGCGGCCTATCAGCTTGTTGGTGGGGTAATGGCCTACCAAGGCTTCGACGGGTAGCCGGCCTGAGAGGGTGACCGGCCACACTGGGACTGAGACACGGCCCAGACTCCTACGGGAGGCAGCAGTGGGGAATATTGGACAATGGGCGGAAGCCTGATCCAGCAACGCCGCGTGAGGGATGACGGCCTTCGGGTTGTAAACCTCTTTCAGCACCGACGAAGCGCAAGTGACGGTAGGTGCAGAAGAAGGACCGGCCAACTACGTGCCAGCAGCCGCGGTAATACGTAGGGTCCGAGCGTTGTCCGGAATTATTGGGCGTAAAGGGCTCGTAGGCGGTTTGTCGCGTCGGGAGTGAAAACACCGGGCTTAACTCGGTGCTTGCTTTCGATACGGGCAGACTTGAGGTATGCAGGGGAGAACGGAATTCCTGGTGTAGCGGTGAAATGCGCAGATATCAGGAGGAACACCGGTGGCGAAGGCGGTTCTCTGGGCATTACCTGACGCTGAGGAGCGAAAGTGTGGGGAGCGAACAGGATTAGATACCCTGGTAGTCCACACCGTAAACGTTGGGCGCTAGGTGTGGGATCCATTCCACGGGTTCCGTGCCGTAGCTAACGCATTAAGCGCCCCGCCTGGGGAGTACGGCCGCAAGGCTAAAACTCAAAGGAATTGACGGGGGCCCGCACAAGCGGCGGAGCATGCGGATTAATTCGATGCAACGCGAAGAACCTTACCTGGGTTTGACATACACCGGAAAGCTGCAGAGATGTAGCCCCTTTTTGTCGGTGTACAGGTGGTGCATGGCTGTCGTCAGCTCGTGTCGTGAGATGTTGGGTTAAGTCCCGCAACGAGCGCAACCCTCGTCCTATGTTGCCAGCACGCCCTTCGGGGTGGTGGGGACTCATGGGAGACTGCCGGGGTCAACTCGGAGGAAGGTGGGGATGACGTCAAGTCATCATGCCCCTTATGTCCAGGGCTTCACGCATGCTACAATGGCCGGTACAGAGGGCTGCGATCCTGTGAGGGTGAGCGAATCCCTAAAAGCCGGTCTCAGTTCGGATTGGGGTCTGCAACTCGACCCCATGAAGTCGGAGTCGCTAGTAATCGCAGATCAGCAACGCTGCGGTGAATACGTTCCCGGGCCTTGTACACACCGCCCGTCACGTCACGAAAGTCGGCAACACCCGAAGCCGGTGGCCTAACCCTTGTGGGGGGAGCCGTCGAAGGTGGGGCTGGCGATTGGGACGAAGTCGTAACAAGGTAGCCGTACCGGAAGGTGCGGCTGGATCACCTCCTTTCTAAGGAGCACACGCCCCGACCACTGCCTGGCCCGTTCTTGGGTCGCGAAGCGTGCAGTGGCGCATGGTGGTGTTCACTAGTGGAACCATCGTTCTATCTCCCTGTTCTGTCTCCTGGTTGATGCTGGGGGGTGGGGTGGGGGCACACTGTTGGGGTTCTGAGGCATCAGCGTTTGCTGGTGGTTCGTTCCTGGCCGGATCGTCTGCTTGAGCTGTGCTCGGGTGGGTGGCCGGTGTGGGGTTGTTGTTTGAGATCTGGATAGTGGACGCGAGCATCTTTGTAGTGTGTTGCCGCTGACGACCACCTGCTGTGCTGGTCCTTCTTTGGAGGGGTTGGTGTGTGGGTGGTGCGCTGTGTCTGCCTGTGATTGTGGGTGGGTGTGGTGTGGTGTTGGTGGTGGCAAGCTAGAAAGGGCACATGGTGGATGCCTTGGCATCGAGAGCCGATGAAGGACGTAGGAGCCTGCGATAAGCCCTGGGGAGTTGGCAACCGAGCTGTGATCCGGGGATGTCCGAATGGGGAAACCCAGCTGGAGTCATGTCCAGTTACCCGCACCTGAATGAAATAGGGTGTGTGGAGGGAACGCCGGGAAGTGAAACATCTCAGTACCGGTAGGAAGAGAAAACAACAGTGATTCCGAGAGTAGTGGCGAGCGAAATCGGATGAGGCTAAACCACGCATGCGTGATACCCGGCAGGGGTTGTGTGCGTGGGGTTGTGGGAGCGCGTAGGAGGGTCTGCCGGCCTTTCACACAGTAAGAAACCGTCGTTGAAGTCGAAGTCCCTTGGAATGGGGCGCCGGAGAGGGTGAGAGCCCCGTAGGTGTAAGGCGATGGCTGTGACGCTGCATCCCAAGTAACACGGAACCCCTGAAATTCCGTGTGAATCTGGCGGGACCACCCGTTAAGCCTAAATACTCCTCGATGACCGATAGCGGACAAGTACCGTGAGGGAAAGGTGAAAAGTACCCCTGGCGGGGAGTGAAATAGTACCTGAAACCGTGTGCCTACAATCCGTCAGAGCTTGGCCTTGTGCTGGGTGATGGCGTGCCTTTTGAAGAATGAGCCTGCGAGTTTGCGGTGTGTTGCGAGGTTAACCCGTGTGGGGAAGCCGTAGCGAAAGCGAGTCCTAACAGGGCGATTCAGTAGCGCGCTCAAGACCCGAAGCGAAGTGATCTATCCATGGGCAGGTTGAAGCGTCGGTAAGACGACGTGGAGGACCGAACCCACTTAGGTTGAAAACTGAGGGGATGACCTGTGGATAGGGGTGAAAGGCCAATCAAACTTCGTGATAGCTGGTTCTCCCCGAAATGCATTTAGGTGCAGCGTTGCGTGTTTCTTGCCGGAGGTAGAGCACTGGATAGCCGATGGGCCCGACCAGGTTACTGACGTTAGCCAAACTCCGAATGCCGGTAAGTGAGAGCGCAGCAGTGAGACGGCGGGGGATAAGCTCCGTCGTCGAGAGGGAAACAGCCCAGACCATCAGCTAAGGCCCCTAAGCGGTGACTAAGTGGAAAAGGATGTGGAGTCGCAATGACAACCAGGAGGTTGGCTTGGAAGCAGCCACCCTTGAAAGAGTGCGTAATAGCTCACTGGTCAAGTGATTCCGCGCCGACAATGTAGCGGGGCTCAAGTCATCCGCCGAAGCTATGGCATTCACACGTCAAGCCCTAACGGGTGTGTGGGTGGGTAGGGGAGCGTCGTGTCGCGTGTGAAGCTGCCGAGTGATCGAGTGGTGGATGCGACACGAGTGAGAATGCAGGCATGAGTAGCGAATCACGGGCGAGAAACCCGTGCGCCGAATGATCAAGGGTTCCAGGGTCAAGCTAATCTGCCCTGGGTAAGTCGGGACCTAAGGCGAGGCCGACAGGCGTAGTCGATGGACAACGGGTTGATATTCCCGTACCGGCAATGTAGCGCCCATGATGAGGCCGGTGATGCTAACCACCCGAAACCAGGTGGACCAATCCCTTCGGGGTGCGGCCGTCTGGCGGAGCGTGGGACCCGATCCGGTAGTAGTCAAGCGATGGGGTGACGCAGGAAGGTAGCCCAACCACGGCGATGGTTGTCCGTGGCCAAGCATGTAGGACGGGACCTAGGCAAATCCGGGTTCCTGCACTTCGAGTGCGAGTCTGAGATGTGATGGGGAGCCACTTTGGTGAAGTGGGTGATCCTATGCTGTCGAGAAAAACCTCTAGCGAGCTATGCGCCGCCCGTACCCCAAACCGACTCAGGTGATCAGGTAGAGAATACCAAGGCGATCGAGTGAACCATGGTTAAGGAACTCGGCAAAATACCCCCGTAACTTCGGGAGAAGGGGGACCCGAACCGTGAACCCACTAGCTGGGGGCAGCGGGGAGGGTCGCAGAGACCAGGCCCAAGCGACTGTTTACTAAAAACACAGGTCCGTGCGAAGTTGTAAGACGATGTATACGGACTGACTCCTGCCCGGTGCTGGAAGGTTAAGAGGACGGGTCAACACGTAAGTGTGAAGCCCAGAATTTAAGCCCCAGTAAACGGCGGTGGTAACTATAACCATCCTAAGGTAGCGAAATTCCTTGTCGGGTAAGTTCCGACCTGCACGAATGGAGTAACGACTTGGGCGCTGTCTCAACCATGGACTCGGCGAAATTGCACTACGAGTAAAGATGCTCGTTACGCGCGGCAGGACGGAAAGACCCCGGGACCTTTACTATAGTTTGGTATTGGTGTTTGGTTCGGCTTGTGTAGGATAGGTGGGAGACTGTGAAGCGGCCACGCCAGTGGTTGTGGAGTCAACGTTGAAATACCACTCTGGTCGTACTAGATGTCTAACCTAGGTCCGTAATCCGGATCAGGGACAGTGCCTGATGGGTAGTTTAACTGGGGCGGTTGCCTCCTAAAGAGTAACGGAGGCGCTCAAAGGTTCCCTCAGCCTGGTTGGCAATCAGGTGGCGAGTGTAAGTGCACAAGGGAGCTTGACTGTGAGACAGACATGTCGAGCAGGGACGAAAGTCGGAACTAGTGATCCGGCGCCAGCATGTGGAAGCGGCGTCGCTCAACGGATAAAAGGTACCCCGGGGATAACAGGCTGATCTTCCCCAAGAGTCCATATCGACGGGATGGTTTGGCACCTCGATGTCGGCTCGTCGCATCCTGGGGCTGGAGTAGGTCCCAAGGGTTGGGCTGTTCGCCCATTAAAGCGGCACGCGAGCTGGGTTTAGAACGTCGTGAGACAGTTCGGTCCCTATCCGCCGCGCGCGCAGGAAACTTGAGAAAGGCTGTCCCTAGTACGAGAGGACCGGGATGGACGAACCTCTGGTGTGCCAGTTGTCCCGCCAGGGGCACGGCTGGTTAGCTACGTTCGGAAGTGATAACCGCTGAATGCATCTAAGCGGGAAGCACGTTTCAAGATGAGGTTTCCCACCCCCTCGAGGGGGTAAGGCCCCCACCAGAACAGTGGGTTGATAGGCCGGAGGTGTACAGCAGTAATGCCCAGCCGACCGGTACTAATAGGCCGAGGGCTTGCCCCACCCACACCACGACACACCCCACCACAAGGGGTAGTCACAGTGAGGGCGGCACACACCGTCAGAGCAATGCACGCGTCCACTAACCAGATCCCGACCAACAAACCCATCACGGGTCTACAACTAGACAGTTGGTCAACAGAGTTACGGCGGCCATAGCGAACGGGAAACACCCGGTCCCATACCGAACCCGGAAGTTAAGCCGTTCAGCGCCGATGGTACTGCACCCGAGAGGCTGTGGGAGAGTAGGACGCCGCCGGACAATTCTTCGATCGAGGGCGACCCCTGTGGGGTCGCCCTCGATCTCATTTCGGAGGCTTCCCGTGCCAGGAATCCTCCACCGCTGATCCTCTGCTCGGTCGATCCACAGCCGCGGGTGTGTGCCCCCAGTGGGTGGCCGCAACGGTGCACGGTGGTCGTGAGGTGATGAGGCATGACACAGAGCAGGAGCACGGCGCTCGAGCCGTCGGACCAGGCGGCGGGTTCGTCGCTCAACACGGTCCGGCTCGTCGGTCGGGTCTCGGGAGCACCCGAGGCCCGGACGTTGCCGAGCGGTGACGAGATCTGGACCTTCCGGGTCGTGGTCGACCGTGCGCGGCCCCGGGGCCGCCAGTCGGTGGACGCCCTGGAGTGCGTGGCGTGGTCGGCACGCACCCGACGCAGCGCGGCCAGCTGGCGCGACGGCGACGTGGTGGAGGTCAGCGGCTCGCTGCGACGCAGGTTCTACCGCGCGGTCGGGGCCACGCGCTCTCGCGTGGAGGTCGAGGTCGAACGGTGCCGGATCATCCGTCGAGCAGCGAGCGCATGATCACGCCGACGCTCGGCTTGGGCTGGAACGACGTCGCCTTTTCCGGCAGCAGCCGGTGTGAGGTGACGATCCGGTCCACCAGGTCGAAGTCGGGGGCCGGCATCAGCACCGCGAGCTCGTGCCCGCGGCCCAGGCGTGCCAGCGCCTCGTCCACGGAGTGGTGGTAGCGGAGGGTGTGCCGACCCGTGAGCCGGGGGAGCACGTCCTCGTGCAGGACCTGCACCGCAGCACGGTCCGTCAGGTCGCCGAGGTCCAGCGTGGCCCAGTCGGATCCGTCGGTCACCACGAGCACGGTCGACGAGAGCGCCGCGAGACCGGCGGTCTCCGCGACCCGGGTGAGTCTCGCGGTACCCGGCAGCGAGGTCTCGAGGTCCGCCAGGCGCAGCCGGCTGATCGTGCGGTGGACCGCGCCGAGGTGCAGCGGCGTGTCGTCCTGGTCGACCAGCATCGCCAGGCCGAGGTCGGCCGCGGTGCCCGGTCGCTGCTCGTGGAGCCGCTGATAGGCCGCGAAGCGGTGGTGGCCGTCTGCGATGAGGGGCCGGGCCTCGGAGAGACCCGCCGCCAGGGTGGCGAGGAGCGTCTCGTCCCGGATCGCCCACACACGGTTGTGCCGCTCGGCGTGGTCCACGTACTCCTGCCACGGCGTCGTGGCCATCACCTCGTGCAGGAGCCCGCGGACGGAGGCAGGGCCCCGGTGCACGAGCAGGATCGGCGCCGGGTTGAGCTGCATTTCACCCATTCGCGCTGCGAGGTCCGTGGCCTGGTCCTCGTGGACCCCCTCGTGGGGGAGCACCACCCGGTCCGTGGGGGTGGTGGCTGCCCGTGAGATGTCCAGGGCTCCGACCAGGCCCCGCACGGTCATCCCTCCGACCGTGTACTCGTGGAGGTAGAGGCCGGGCAGCGGGTCACGGTGCACGTGACCCTGACGCTCCCACCGCTTCAGCCTGGCGGCCACGTCGCGGTAGGGCCGCCCGAACGCCCGGGCCGAGGCCGGGTCGCCCACCCGGTGGGCCGTGAGCCCGAGCGCGTGGAAGGGCCGCAGCACGAAAGAGGCGGGCCCAGCGGGTGCAGTGGGCGGGTGACCCGAGGCGCCGACGTGCATCAGATCATCGTAGGGTGCCGTCGCAACGCGAAGGGTGGGAGGTGGCGAGGTGCGCGGGACCGACGGCGTCCGCCTGGTGGAGCGCTACGACCTGGCCATGTTCGACCTCGACGGCGTCGTCTACGTCGGCGGGGACGCGGTGCCTGGGGCTGCCGAGCACCTGGCCGCCGTGAGGTCGTCCGGGGTCCACGTCGCCTTCGTCACCAACAACGCGTCGCGATCACCCGCCGCCGTGGCGCAGCAGCTGTGCGACCTCGGCGTGGAGGCCGGGCCCGCGGACGTCGTGACCTCCGCCCAGGCGGCGGCCCACGTGCTGGCCGCCCGGCTGCACCCCGACGCGCGCGTCGCCGTTCTCGGCGCCGACGGCCTGCGGGAGGCCGTCCGCGAAGCCGGGCTCGTACCCGCGGGCGTCGACGACGCGGAGGCTGAGGCCGTGGTCACGGGGTTCGGCCCGGACGTGGTCTGGCACGAGGTCATGCGGGCTGCGGTGCGCATCCGGGACGGTCTGCCGTGGGTGGCCAGCAACACCGACATGACATTCCCCTCGGCGATGGGGCTCGCACCCGGGCACGGGGCGTTGGTCGAGCTGCTCGCGCGGTTCACGGGCGTCGAACCCACGGTCGCCGGGAAGCCGCGGCGGCCGCTGCTCGACGAGACCGTGCGACGAGTCGGCGGGGAGCGACCGCTGATGGTCGGGGACCGGCTCGACACCGACATCGAGGGGGCGTACGTCGCGGGAGTCGACTCCCTGCTGGTGCTGACCGGCGTCGCCGGCCTCGCAGAGCTGGTGGCCGCCCGGGAGCACGAGCGGCCGACCTACCTCTCGCCCGACCTGCGCGGGCTGCTCGAGCCGCACCCCGCACCACAGCGCGCCGGCCGCGGTTGGCACTGCGGCGGGTGGACCGCGGACGTGGCCGACCACCGGCTACGGGTGGCCGGCGAGGGGACCGAGGCGGACTGGTGGCGGACCGTCGCCGCCACCGCGTGGTCCCACCTCGACGACGCGGGCGAGGTGGTCGACACCGGTGGAGTGGTGCCGCCCGGGTCGAGCGGCGCGGGGTAGCCTGCGGCCATGACGGAGGCACACTTCGAGCACGAGCCGGTGCAGACCGGTGTCGCAGAGGTCGACGAGGTGCTCAGCGCTGTCGCCGGCCTCGACCCGGCGGACGTGTCGAGTCACCCGGGGGTCTTCGAGCAGGCCCACGAACAGCTGCGGCGCGCCCTCGACGGCTCCGGCTGAGCCTGCCCGTGCCACCCCGCCGACTCCGGCTGGACGCCGAGCTCGTGCGCCGCGGCCTTGCCCGCTCCCGCGAGCACGCCAGCGAGCTGATCGCCGCCGGTCGCGTGACGGTCTCGGGAGGGCGTGCCACCAAGCCCGCCACCGGGGTCACGACCGACGTCGCGATCGTGGTGGTCGACGACCCCGACCGTCCCGACTACGTGTCCCGGGGCGGCCACAAGCTCGCGGGCGCCCTCGAGGTCTTCGGCCCCCTCGGTCTCGTCGTGTCCGGGAGACGCTGCCTCGACGCCGGCGCCTCGACCGGGGGATTCACCGACGTGCTGCTCCGCGCGGGGGCACGCGAGGTGGTGGCCGTCGACGTGGGCTACGGCCAGCTGGCCTGGTCGCTGCAGAGCGACGAGCGGGTCCTGGTGCACGACCGGACCAACATCCGCGAGCTGTCTCCCGACCTCGTCGGGGGCAGCGTGGACGTCGTGGTCGGCGACCTGTCCTTCATCTCCCTGACCCTCGTCCTCGACGCGCTGCTCGGGGTCACCGCCGACGACGGCGACCTGGCGCTGATGGTGAAGCCCCAGTTCGAGGTGGGCAAGGACCGGGTCGGCAAGGGCGGAGTGGTGCGCGACCGTGACCTGTGGGTCGAGGCCGTCGCCGATGTCGCCGCGGCGGCCGAGGCCCGCGGCTGGGGTTCCCGCGCGGTCACGACCTCCCCGCTCCCGGGGCCCTCGGGCAACGTGGAGTTCTTCCTGTGGCTGCGGCGTGGCCCCACCACCCTCGACCCGGCAGAACGGGACGCCGCCGTGCGCGCCGGTGTCGACGGGCCGTCGGCGCCGGGTGAGAAGGTGACTCCGTGACCCACGTCGATGACGCCGCGCCGACCCGCCGGGTGTTGCTGCTCGCCCACACCGGACGCAGCGAGGCGCGGGAGGTCGCGCGCGCGTTCGTGGAGTCACTGAGCGGGCACGGCGTCCACGTCCGGCTGATGGCGGAGGAGGCGGCCGACCTCGGGCTCGCACCCGACCGCGACGGCCTCCTCGTGGAGGTCGTCGACGGCGAGTCCGACGCCGGTCACGATTGTGAGCTCGCCGTCGTCATCGGCGGCGACGGCACGATCCTGCGCGCTGCCGAGATCACCCACACCAGCGGCACCCCCGTGCTCGGCATCAACCTCGGGCACGTGGGCTTCCTGGCCGAGGCCGAGGTCGACGCCGTCGACACCACGATCCAGGCCATCGTCGACCGCCGCTACACCACCGACGACCGGCTCACGCTCGACGTCAGCGTGATGCAGGACGGCGAGGTGGTCTGGCGGTCCTTCGCGCTCAACGAGGCCAGCGTCGAGAAGGCGGCGCGCGAGCGGATGATCGAGGTGGTCCTCGAGATCGACGACCGCCCGTTGTCGCGGTGGGGGTGCGACGGCGTCGTGTGTGCGACGCCCACCGGCTCCACCGCCTACAGCTTCAGCGCCGGCGGCCCGGTCGTCTGGCCCGGGGTCGAGGCCGTCACCGTGGTGCCGCTGAGCGCCCACGCGCTGTTCGCGCGGCCGCTGGTGGTGGCGCCGACCTCCGTCGTGGCCGTCGAGGTGCTGACGCGCAGCGACGGCGCGGGGGTGCTGTGGTGCGACGGCCGGCGCACGGTCGACCTGCCTCCGGGCGCGCGCATCGAGGTGCGCAGCGGCACCCGCCCGGTCCGCCTCGTCCGGCTGCACCAGGCGCCCTTCACCGACCGTCTCGTGGCGAAGTTCGACCTTCCCGTCTCGGGGTGGCGAGGTGCCGGTGAGCGACGTCGCCGCGAGGAGGCCGGGCGGTGATCGAGGAGATCCGGATTGGTTCCCTGGGGGTCATCGACTCCTCGGTGCTCGAGCTCGGGCCAGGCCTGACCGTGATCACCGGTGAGACCGGTGCGGGCAAGACCATGATCGTGACCGCGCTCGGGCTGCTCCTCGGTGGTCGCGCCGACAGCGGTGCCGTGCGCACAGGGGCACGCACCGCGCGCGTGGAGGGGACCGTCGTCGCCGACGCGGTGCCCGGACTCGACGCCTCGGTCGACGAGGCGGGAGGCGAGGTCGAGGACGGCCGCGTCGTCCTCGCCCGCACGGTGAGCGCCGAGGGCCGCTCCCGTGCGTTCGTCGGTGGCGCGGCGCTCCCGGTGAGCCGCCTCGCAGAGCTGGCGGCGCCGCTGGTGGCGGTGCACGGCCAATCCGACCAGCACCGCCTGCTTCAGCCGCGAGCCCAGCGTGAGGCCCTCGACCGTTTCGCCGGGGCGCCGGTCCTCGAGGCACTGGGCCGCTACCGCGAGCTCCACGCCGCGCTCCGTAGTACCGAGCGGGAGCTCGACGACGTGACCTCCCACGCTCGCGACCGGGCGCAGGAGGCCGACCTGCTGCGCTTCGGCCTCGGTGAGGTCGAAGCCGTCGACCCCCAGCCGGGCGAGGACGTGGAGCTGGCTGCCGAGGAGGCCCGCCTCGGCCACGCCGACACCCTCCGGCTCGCCGCGGAGACCGCACGGACGGCCCTGTCGGGCGACGGTGACGCCCCCGACGCCCTGGGTGCGACGGCGGCGGCGCGCACCGCGCTGGAGGCGGTGCGCGAGCACGACACCGAGGCAGCCGGGCTCGCCGACCGGGTGGCCGAGCTCGGCTACCTGCTGGCCGACCTCGGCGCGGACGTGTCGTCCTACGCCACGTCGGTCGAGACCGACCCGGCCCGCCTGGCGCACGTCTCGGCTCGCCGGGCCGCCCTCACTGCGCTCACCCGCAAGTACGGCGACACCATCGACGACGTGCTCGCCTGGCAGCAGCGGGCCGCCGAGCGGCTGCTCGCGCTCGACGGCACCGACGACCGGATCGAGCAGCTCCGGACCACCCTCGACCGGACCCGCGCCGCGCTGACGGACGTCGCGCTCGAGCTGACCGCAGCCCGTACCGCCGCGGCCGGCTCGCTGGGCACCGCGGTCACCGGCGAGCTCGCCGACCTGGCGATGCCCCACGCCCGGGTGGAGGTCGTGGTGACCGAGCGCGACGACTTCGGTTCGTCGGGCCGCGACGAGGTCGAGCTGAGGCTGGCGGCCAACGTCGGCGCCGAGGCCCGCCCGCTCCACAAGGGAGCGTCCGGGGGAGAGCTGTCGCGGGTCATGCTGGCGCTCGAGGTCACGCTGGCCGCCACCGGGACCGTGCCGACCTTCGTCTTCGACGAGGTCGACGCCGGGGTCGGCGGCGCCGCGGCCGTGGAGGTCGGACGACGCCTGGCACGACTGGCCCGCAGCTCCCAGGTCCTGGTGGTCACCCACCTCCCCCAGGTGGCTGCCTTCGCCGACCGCCACGTCGTGGTGGCCAAGACCGACGACGGATCGGTGACCAGCTCGGGGCTCACGCTGCTCGACGACCCGGCCCGGGAGCGGGAGCTGTCGCGGATGATGGCGGGCCTCACCGGGTCCGACACCGCCCTGGCCCACGCACGGGAGCTCCTCGAGACGGCCCAGCCAGCCCGTGCCGGCGCCTGACGCGCCGAGCGGCGCGGGTTGCCGGGGCCTGCGCGCCACGACTGAAATCATGGGGCGGTGCCAGTTCGCAACCGCATCCCCGCGCCGCCCGGGCTGACCGGGACCGTGCGCGTCGAGAGACGTCCGCGCATGCTGCTGCCGCGGCTGCGCCCGGGCGACGTCGCCGTCATCGACCACCTCGACCTCGACCGCGCCACCGCCCAGGCCCTGGTCGACGCGCGGGTCGCCGCCGTGCTCAACGTCTCGCCGTTCCTGTCGGGTCGCTACCCGGCGCTCGGCCCGACCGTCCTCGCCGAGGCCGGTGTCCTGCTCGTCGACCACGTCGAGGGTGTGGAGCAGATCAGCGACGGTGCCCGGGTGCGGGTCCACGACGAGGTCGTCTACGTCGGCGGCGAGCCGGTCGCGATGGGACGGGGCGTCGATCTCGCCCTGCTCGAGTCCGAGATGGGCCAGGCGCGCACCGGCCTCGGTGCGCAGATGCAGAGCTTCACCCACAACAGCGTCGAGCTGCTGCGCCGCGAGGAGGGCCTGCTGCTCCACGGAGAGGGGCTGCCCCGGCTCGGCACCAGGCTGTCCGGCCGCCCCGTGGTGGTCGTCGTCGGCGACCGCGACCACGGGCGGCAGCTCAAGGCGCTCAAGGCGTTCGTGAAGGAACGTCGCCCCGTGCTCGTCGGTGTCGACGGTGGCGCCGACGCGCTGCGTCGTGCGGGACACCGCCCGGACGTCGTCGTCGTCGGAACCGGTCGTGACGACGCCGACCTCCCCTCGGCGGTGGCGCTGCGAGCCGCCCGCGAGGTGGTCGCCCGGGTCGACCGAGGTGATCGCGGACCCGTGGAGCAGCTCGAGCGGCTGGGGGTGCGCCACCACCGGGTCGAGACGTCGATGGCCCCCGAGGACGTGGCGCTGCTCGTGGCCGACGCGGGCGAGGCGTCCGTGATCGTCGGGGTCGGCACCCACGCCACCCTCGACGACTTCCTCGACCGGCAGCGGTCCGGCCTCGCGAGCACCTACCTGACGCGGCTGCGCAGCGGCCAGCGCCTGGTCGACGCCGGTGCGGTGCCGACCCTCTACTCCGGCCGGCTGCGGCCCCGCCACGTCCTGCTCACCCTCGTGGTGTGCCTGCTGGGGCTGGGTGCGGCGATCGCGACCACGCCGGTGGGCCAGGAGTGGGTCGGCGACCTCCTGGTCGCCGCACGGGGCCTGCTGGCCGAACAGGGGTGGCTGCCGTGAGCCTCCTGCGCCGCCACCTCGCCCTCGTGGCAGCACTGGTCCTCACCCTGGCGGCGGGCATCGCCCTGGGGGCAGGGCCGCTGAGCCGCGAGACGCTGCTCCCCGCCACCGCGGAACGGTCCCCGGCTGCGCCCGGCGACGCCGCCGCTCCCGACGGGGACGCGCTCGCCGCCGAGGCGGCGTCGACCCTGCTGAAGGGACGGCTGTCCGGCCGCGGTGTCGCGCTGGTCTCGACGCCGGGAGTCGAGCCGGCCACGCTCGACGCGCTCGCCGACCAGATCGAGCGTGCGCAGGGCACCGTCGTCGCCCGGTGGACCGCCGGCGCCTCCCTCGTCGGCCCCGGGGAGAAGACCCTGGTCGACACCTTGGGGGAGCAGCTGCTCGAGCAGCTCGACGGCCGGGGTGCTGCTGCCGATGCCGCGTCCTACACCCGGATGGGTCAGCTCGTCGCCACGGCCGTCGCCACGCGCGTGCCCCAGGGGACCGCAGCCGGACCGGACGCCCTCACCATCCGTCAGTCACTCGATGCCGCGAGCCTGCTGCGCGCCGACCGTGACCAGCCGCGCCGAGCCCCGCTGGTGCTGCTCGTGCTCGGGGACGACCTCGACGACCACGTGGTCGAGGGCCTGGTGACCGGGCTGGCCGCCCGGGCGTCCGGCATCGTCGCCGCCGGGAGGCAGGGTGCCGACGACCTCGCCGTGCTCGCCTCCACCGGGACCCTGACGACGGTCGACGGGGTGGAGGGCGAGCTCGGCCGACTGGCTGCCGTGCTGGCGCTCACCCGCGCGGAGGACCGACCCGTCGGCTCCTACGGTGCGTCGGGTTCTGACTCCAGCCTTCCACTCGGGTAGGCTCGAGGTCCGTGAAGCAGACGCCCGTGAAACACGTGTTCGTGACCGGAGGCGTCGCCTCCTCCCTCGGCAAGGGCCTGACGGCCTCGAGCTTGGGCAGCCTGCTGAAGGCGCGCGGTCTGCGCGTCACGATGCAGAAGCTCGACCCCTACCTCAACGTCGACCCGGGGACGATGAATCCCTTCCAGCACGGTGAGGTGTTCGTCACCAACGACGGCGCCGAGACCGACCTGGACATCGGTCACTACGAACGGTTCCTCGACACCGACCTCGGCCAGATCGCCAACGTCACCACCGGGCAGGTCTACTCCACGGTGATCGCCAAGGAGCGCCGTGGCGACTACCTCGGCGACACCGTCCAGGTGATCCCCCACATCACCAACGAGATCAAGGACCGGATCCTCGCCATGGGACAGGGGGAGGGGGACCGGGCCGTCGACGTCGTGATCACCGAGATCGGTGGCACCGTGGGCGACATCGAGTCCCTGCCCTTCCTCGAGGCCGCCCGGCAGACGCGCCACGAGATCGGCCGTGAGAACTGCTTCTTCATCCACGTCTCGCTGGTGCCGTTCATCGGTCCCTCCGGGGAGCTGAAGACCAAGCCGACCCAGCACTCGGTCGCCGCGTTGCGTTCCATCGGTATCCAGCCCGACGCCGTCGTGTGTCGCAGCGACCGTGAGCTGCCCGAGAGCATCAAGCGCAAGATCTCCCTGATGTGCGACGTCGACCAGGAGGCGGTGGTCACCGCCGCGGACGCGCCGTCGATCTACGACATCCCCAAGGTGCTCCACCGCGAGGGCCTCGACGCCTACCTCGTGCGCCGGCTCGACCTGCCCTTCCGTGACGTCGACTGGACCACCTGGGACGACCTGCTGCGCCGGGTCCACCACCCCAACGAGGAGGTGACGGTCGCGCTCGTCGGCAAGTACATCGACCTGCCCGACGCCTACCTCTCCGTCGCCGAGGCACTGCGCGCCGGGGGCTTCGCGCACGAGGCGAAGGTGCACCTGCGCTGGATCCCCTCCGACGAGTGCGAGGACCCGCACGGGGCAGCGCGCCACCTCCACGACGTGGACGCCGTGTGCGTGCCCGGCGGCTTCGGGGTGCGCGGCATCGAGGGCAAGCTCGGCGCCCTCACCTACGCACGCACCCACGGCATCCCGACCCTGGGCCTCTGCCTGGGACTGCAGTGCATGGTCATCGAGTACGCCCGCAACGTCGCCGGCCTCGAGAAGGCGGGGTCCACCGAGTTCGACCCCGAGGGCCCCGAGCCGGTCATCGCCACGATGGAGGAGCAGAAGTCCTTCGTGGAGGGTGCGGGCGACCTCGGCGGCACGATGCGGCTCGGCCTCTACCCGGCCCAGCTGGCCGAGGGCAGCGTGGTGCGCGAGGTCTACGGGGAGCCGACCGTCCAGGAGCGCCACCGGCACCGCTACGAGGTCAACAACGCCTACCGCGACCAGCTGGGCGAGGCCGGACTGTCCTTCAGCGGCACCAACGCCGACCTCGGGCTCGTCGAGTTCGTGGAGCTGCCCCGCGAGGT
This sequence comes from uncultured Actinomycetota bacterium, assembly GCA_963754025.1. Lineage (GTDB taxonomy): Bacteria > Actinomycetota > Actinomycetes > Propionibacteriales > Nocardioidaceae > Nocardioides. The sequence goes on from CAVWEC010000002.1 coordinate 110,409, forward strand.
GCACCCCTACTACGTCGCGACCCAGGCCCACCCCGAGCTGCGCTCGCGTCCGACCCGGCCCCACCCGCTCTTCAAGGGGCTGATCGGCGCAGCCATCGAGCGGCAGAAGGCCGAGCGCTTCCCGATCGACGAGAGCGGTCTGCGCCGGCCCCCGGCCGACGAGGACTGAGGACCCTGACGGGGCCCGGTCAGGCGACGTCCCTGGCTCGCTGCATGCGTGCCAGGGTGTCGGCGCCGGTGAGCAGCTGGTTGCGCACCGTCGGGTCGAGACCCGGCTCGGCCGCCAGCACGCGGGCCCGGTCGGCGAAGCCGGCGTCGGCCACGAGGGGGAACATGCCGCGCACCAACGAGAGCATCGAGAGCAGTCCGCCGCGCACGCCGCGCATCTCGTCGAGGTAGCGGTCGGCCCAGGGTGCCAGCAGCTCGGCCTGCCCCGGACGCCAGAAGGCGCGGGCAACGGTGAAGGTGGGCTGCCCCGCCTGGATGCTGCGTCGCACGAAGAGCTCCTCCCAGGCCTCCGCCTTCGCGGCCTCGTCGGGGCGGGCGGCGGTGACCGCGACAGCGCGGGAGGCGCGGTCGGGGTCCGGGTCGCGTGCGAGCAGGTCGCCCACGACGCCCTCAGGGAGGTCACCCCGCTCCGCGCGGCGTACGGCGACCCGCCACGAGAGGTCGACGTCGTCGCGGGCGGCCTCGGCCAGCACCCGGTCGTGCTCGGCGGTCGTCGCACAGGCGGCGAGGACCTGCAGCGCCGGCCGGCGCAGCTCGTCCTCGCGCGACAGCCCCAGGGCGAGGTCGGCCACCCGGGCCCGCGCCGCGGGCACCTGGTCGGCCGGGGTCCACATCTCGGCGGCGTCGCGGGCCTGGGCGATGAAGGGCTCGATCAGGGCCGGGTTCTTCTCGACCTCGAGGACGCCCAGCACGCAGTCGAGCATGTCCCGGGAGGACAGCTCGCCCTTGCGCATCAGGTCCAGCGACGTCGCGACGGCGACCGCTCGCGCCGTGGCGTCCGGGAGTCCGCCGGCGGTGCGCAGCACCGTGCGGACGGCGTCGCTGCCCCCCACGGAGGCGAAGGTGAGGTCGGTGTCGTTGGGCAGGTGGAGGGCGCCCGGAGGCAGCCCGGTCACGGGGGTGACAGCGCCGCGCGTCTCGACGGGCGTCCGGCCGAGGAGCGCCCCGTCGGGTCCGTAGGAGCCGACGTCGATCCGGTGGGGACGCGGTGCCAGGTCGTCGGGGGAGGTGACGACGACGGACGTCCCGTCGGCTGCGACCTCGATCGTGTCGGTGCCCGCACGGTCGAGCCACTCGACCGTCCACTGGTCGAGGTCACGGCCGGAGGCCCGGGCGACGGCGTCGATCAGGTCGTCGAGGCGGGTGTTGCCCCACGCGTGGCGTGCGAAGTAGTCCTGCAGCCCGCGGGTGAAGGCGTCCTCGCCCACGAACGCCATGAGCTGGTGGAGCACCGACTGGCCCTTGGAGTAGGTGATGGCGTCGAAGTTGGCCAGCGCGCCCTCGACGTCGTGCACGTCAGAGCGGATCGGGTGGGTCGCCGGGCCCATGTCGGTGCGGTAGGCGTCGAGCTTGCGGCCGACCAGGAACTCGGCCCAGGCGTCGGTGAACTCGGTGGCCTCGGCGGCAGCCCAGGTCGAGGCCCACGAGGCGAAGGCCTCGTTGAGCCACAGGTCGTCCCACCACCGCATCGTCACGAGGTCGCCGAACCACATGTGGGCCATCTCGTGGAGGAGGGTGATCGCGGTCTGGGAGCGCTGCGCGTGGGTGGGCGTGGTGCGGAACAGGTAGCCGTCACCCCACGTGACGCACCCCCAGTTCTCCATCGCCCCACCCATGTTCGGCACGAACACCTGGTCGTAGTGGGCCTCGGGGAAGGGCTGTCCGAACCGGTCGCCGAAGAAGGCCAGCCCGCTCTCGGTGAGGTCGAACAGCCAGCGCGCGTCGCGGTCGAGCGAGCCACGCAGCGACTGGCGGCAGTAGAGCGCGAGGTCGTGGTCACCGCGGTGCTCCTCGACGCGGTGGAAGGGCCCGGCGTTGACGACGACGACGTACGTCGAGAGGGGTGGGGTGTCCGGGAAGGTCCACGTGCGCGCTCCACCGTCGGGGTCGCCGACACCGGCCGGGCGCATGTTGGAGAGCACCGTCCAGGCCTCGGGGGAGCGGACGGTGAAGCGGTGCGGGGCCTTGAGGTCGGGCTGGTCGAAGCAGGCCCACAGCCGCCGGGCGTCGTCGCATTCGAGCGAGGTCCAGACGTAGACCTCCCCGTCGCTGTGGTCGACCGTGCGGAGGATGCCTGCGGAGCTGGTCACGTCGGTCTGCCGGAGCCGCACGACGAGCGTGTTGTCCTCGGCGAGGTCGGCGAGCGGCAGGCGACCCTCGTGGACCGTGGCGGGGTCGAGCTCGGCGCCGTTGAGGGTCGCGGTGAGCACGTCGCCCACGGCGTCGACGAACGTGGCCGCCCCCGGCTGCGCGCACGTGAACCGCACCGTCGAGGTCGCCTCCCACACCTCCCCGTCGAGCAAACCCGTGAGATCGACGTCGATGTCGTAGCGAGTGACGGTGAGCAGCGCAGCGCGCTCCTCGGCCTCGGGACGAGTCAGGCTGGCGACGGTCATGGCGTTCACCGTAGCGTCCGGTGTCATGGATCAGCCTGAGTCGTCCTCCGCCCCGGCGTCCCTCCTCTCGGACGTGGCGGAACGCTGGGAGGTGGAGGCGTCCGACTACCTCCACCGCGACCCATGGGTGGTGTCGCTGCGGGCCGACCGGGTGCGTGCTCCGGGTGGGGGAGAGGCGTTCCGTCGGCTGGTGCTGGAGCACCCCGGCGCGGTCGTCGTCCTCGCCGTCGACGAGGCCGATCGCGTCTGCTGCCTGCGGCAGTACCGCCACCCGGCCGGTCGGCGTTTCGTGGAGCTGCCGGCCGGTCTGCTCGACCAGGAGGGGGAGGGGCCCGAGACGGTCGCCCGGCGCGAGCTGAGGGAGGAGGTGGCGCTCGAGGCCTCCTCATGGACCTACCTGACATCGGCGTGGTCCTCACCCGGGATCTCGGAGGAGCAGATGCACTTCTTCGTCGCCCGCGACCTGGCTCCCGTCGACCGTGGCGACTTCGAGCTGCGACACGAGGAAGCGGACATGACCGTGGAGTGGGTCCCCTTCGCCGATCTCCACGAGGCCGTGCTGGACGGGCGGCTGCAGGACGCTCCCGTGGTGCTCGCTGTGCTGCTGGCGCACGCGCGGGGGCTGGTCGGGACCGGCGCTGCCGCGGGGGCCGTCGGGGAGTAGTGTCGGCGCCGCCGCACGCCGCCCGCGTGAGGCTCGTCACCTCGAGGAGGAGCAGCCCGTGAAGATCGGCGTCCCGAAGGAAGTCAAGAACCACGAGTACCGGGTGGCGTTGACGCCCGTGGGTGCGCACGAGCTGACGCAGCACGGTCACGAGGTGATGGTGCAGCGTGAGGCGGGAGCCGGCTCCCAGATCCCTGACGAGGAGTACGTCGCCGCAGGTGCGACCATCATCGACTCGGCCGACGACGTGTGGGGCGAGGCCGAGATGGTGCTCAAGGTCAAGGAGCCGGTGGCGGAGGAGTACCACCGGCTGCGCGACGACCTGACCCTCTTCACCTACCTCCACCTCGCCGCCGACAAGCCGCTGACCGAGCGGCTCGTCGAGTCCGGCACCACTGCCATCGCCTACGAGACCGTGCAGCTGCCCTCGGGCGGGTTGCCGCTGCTCTACCCGATGTCGGAGGTCGCCGGCTGCCTGGCGCCCCAGGTCGGGGCCCACGCCCTGCTGAAGGCCCAGGGCGGCCGCGGCGTGCTGATGGGAGGTGTGGGCGGTGTCGCCAATGCCAAGGTCGTCATCATCGGGGCCGGTGTCTCGGGCCAGAACGCCGCCAACATCGCGCTCGGCATGGGCGCGGACGTGACCCTGCTCGACACCGACCTCGACAAGCTGCGGATGTCGTTCTGGCGCTACAACAACCGGGTGCACGGGTTGGCGTCGTCCAAGCTGGCGATCGAGCAGCAGGTGACGGAGGCCGACATGGTGATCGGGGCGGTCCTGATCCCGGGGGCAGCGGCGCCCAAGCTCGTGAGCAACGACCTCGTGTCGCGGATGAAGCCCGGCTCGGTGCTCGTCGACATCGCCGTCGACCAGGGTGGCTGCTTCGAGGACACCCACGCCACGACCCACGCCGACCCGACCTACGCGGTGCACGACTCGGTGTTCTACTGCGTGGCCAACATGCCCGGTGCGGTGCCCAACACCTCCACCTACGCGCTGACCAACGCGACGCTGCCCTACACGGTGGCGCTGGCGGACAAGGGTTGGCAGCAGGCCTGCCGCGACGATCGCAGCCTCTCGCTCGGCCTCAACACCCACGCCGGGCGGCTCACCAACGCGCCGGTCGGTGAGGCTGTCGGCATCGACGCCATCGCCCTCGAGGACGCCCTTGCCTGACGGTCCGCTGGTCCGTGCCATGCGGACCTACCTCGACCACCTCGGGGTCGAGCGTGGCCTGGCGGCCAACACGCTGTCGTCCTACCGGCGCGACCTGAGGCGCTACCTCGAGCACCTCGACGCGCACGGTGTCGGCGACCTCGACCAGGTCACCGAGCAGACGGTCACCGGGTTCCTGGTCTCCCTGCGCGAGGGCAGTCCGCACCACCCCGCGCTGTCGTCGACCTCAGCAGCGCGGACGGTGGTCGCCGTCCGCGGCTTCCACAAGTTCTGCCTCGCCGACGGGCTCGCCGGCCACGACCCCGCCGCCGGGGTCAAGCCGCCCGCCCCGGCCAAGCGGCTGCCGAAGGCGCTGCCGCTCGCCGACGTCGAGGCGATCCTGGAGACGGCCGGTGCCGACGGCACCACGCTGTCACTGCGCGACCGTGCGCTGCTCGAGGTGCTCTACGGCACCGGCGCCCGCATCTCCGAGGTCACCGGCCTCGCGGTCGACGACGTCGACATGGTCGACCGCACCGTCCTGCTGCACGGCAAGGGGGGCAAGGAGCGGCTGGTGCCGTTCGGTCAGTACGCCGCGGAGGCGATCGACGCCTACCTGGTGCGGGCGCGTCCGGAGCTGGTGTCCTCGCAGACGCCGGGCGGCGCGATGTTCCTCAACTCGCGAGGTGGTCGGCTGTCGCGGCAGAGCGCCTGGGCGGTGCTGACCCGTGCCGCCGAACGGGCCGGGGTCACGCGCGACGTCTCGCCCCACACCCTCCGCCACTCCTTCGCCACCCACCTGCTCGACGGCGGCGCCGACGTCCGGGTCGTCCAGGAGCTCCTCGGCCACGCATCCGTCACGACCACGCAGGTCTACACGCTGGTCACCGTCGACAACCTGCGCGAGGTCTTCGCCACCGCACACCCCCGGGCGCGCGGATGAGCGCCGGCAGCAGCGTGGACGACGTCTACGAGCAGGTCGTCGCCCGTGCCGCCGCCCGCGGCGTCGAGCTCTACCCCCACCAGGACGAGGCGGTGATCGAGCTGCTCGCGGGCAGCAACGTCGTGCTCGCCACCCCGACCGGCTCCGGCAAGTCACTGGTGGCGGAGGCCGCGCACTCGGCGGCCATGGCGACCGACCGGGTGTCGTTCTACACCGCACCCATCAAGGCGCTGGTGAGCGAGAAGTTCTTCGCGCTCTGCGAGGTCTTCGGTGCCGACGAGGTCGGGCTGCTCACGGGTGACGCGGCCGTCAACGCCGATGCGCCGATCATCTGCTGCACCGCCGAGGTCCTCGCCAACATCGCGCTGCGGGAGGGCCGCGACGCCGACGTCGGGCTCGTGGTCATGGACGAGTTCCACTTCTACGGTGAACCCGACCGCGGGTGGGCCTGGCAGGTGCCGCTGCTGGAGCTGCCGCAGGCACAGTTCCTGCTGATGTCGGCCACCCTCGGCGACACGACCGCGATCGCCGAGGACCTGACGCGGCGCAACGGCCGCGAGACCGTGCTGGTCGACCAGGCCGACCGGCCGGTGCCGCTCAGCTTCACGTGGTCGACGGAGTCGCTCGACGACACCCTCGACGAGCTCGTCGAGACCGGCCAGGCGCCGGCGTACGTCGTGCACTTCACGCAGGCGGCCGCGGTCGAGCACGCGACGTCGCTGCTGCGGGGGGCCAAGGCGCGCTTCGCCACACCGGTGGATCGCGAGGCCATCGGGACGCTCACCGCCGGGGTCCGCTTCACCGCGGGCTTCGGCAAGACGCTCCACAAGCTGCTGCGTGCCGGCATCGGGGTGCACCACGCCGGGATGCTCCCGAAGTACCGGCGGCTCGTGGAGCAGCTGGCGCAGGCGGGCCTGCTCACCGTCATCTGCGGCACCGACACCCTCGGCGTCGGCATCAACGTCCCGATCCGCACCGTGCTGTTCACCGGTCTCGCGAAGTTCGACGGCAACCGGCAGCGGGTCCTGCGGGTGCGCGAGTTCCGCCAGATCGCGGGACGGGCCGGCCGGGCGGGCTTCGACACCGCCGGCTACGTCGTGGTGCAGGCGCCCGAGCACGTGATCGACAACGAGAAGGCGAAGAAGAAGGCCGCGGCGAGCAGCAACAAGAAGTCGAAGGCCCAGCTGAAGAAGCCGCCGCCCGGCACCGTGGTGTGGACCGAGGAGACCTTCGACAAGCTGGTCACCGGCGACCCGGAGCCGCTGCGGTCGCGGATGAAGGTCGACAACTCGATGCTCATCAACGTGGTCTCCCGCGAGGAGGACGCGTTCCCGGTGCTGCGCCGCCTGCTCACCGACAACCACGAGGACCCGCGCCAGCAGGTCCGGCTCGCTCGCCGGGCACTCCGGCTCGCACGCTCCCTCGTCGGGTCGGGCACCCTGACCAGGCTCGAGGAGCGCGACGAGCACGGTCGCCGCTACGTGATGACGGTGGACCTGCCCGCCGACTTCGCGCTCAACCAGCCACTGGCCCACTTCGCGCTCGAGGCCTTCGACCTGCTCGACCCGGAGGCTGACAGCTACACCCTCGACCTGGTGTCGGTGGTCGAGGGGGTGCTCGAGGGGCCCCGACAGGTGCTGATGGCCCAGCAGCACGCCGCCCGGGGCGAGGCCATCGCGGAGCTCAAGGCCGACGGCGTCGAGTACGACGAGCGGATGGCCATCATCGACGAGATCACCTGGCCGCAGCCGCTGGCCGAGTGGCTCGAGCCGCTCTTCGAGACCTACCGCCAGACCCACGGCTGGCTCTCACCCGACGCCCTCCAGCCGAAGTCGGTCCTGCGCGAGATGTGGGAGCAGGGGATGGGCTTCACCGACGTGGTCGCCCGCTACCAGCTCGCCCGCTCCGAGGGGCTGGTGCTGCGCTACCTCACCGACGCCTACCGCACCCTGCGCCAGACGGTGCCCGAGCGCCACCGCACCCCGGAGCTCGACGACCTCGTCGAGTGGCTGGCCGAGACGATCCGGCAGACCGACTCGTCGCTGCTCGACGAGTGGGAGGCGATGACCGACCCCGAGCACGCGGCCGCCGTGGCCCGGGACCGCGCGTCCCACCACGAGCCCCCGCCCCCTCCGCGCCCGATCTCCCGGCAGGAGCGGGCGTTCTCGGTGATGATCCGCAACGCGATGTTCGCCCGCGTGCAGCTCGCAGCGCGCGACGACCTCGACGGCCTGGTGCGGCTCGAGCGCCAGGCCGCCGACCGCACCGAACCGCCGCGGGAGGTGGTGGTGGGCCGATCGGTGTGGGACGCCGCCCTCGAGGAGTACTTCGCCGAGCACGACTCGATCAGCACCGCACCGGACTCCCGCGGGCCGGCGTACCTCCAGGTCGGCGGGGAGGAACGGGGCGAACCCGTGGGCGCCGGGGAGGACACGCTCGCTCGGGTGCGTCGTGTCGTGCAGACCCTGGCCGACCCGGCCGACCACCGCGACTGGGTGATCGAGGCCGTCGTCGACTGCGACGCCTCCGACGAGGCCGGAGAGCTCGTGCTCGCCACCGCAGCCGTCCGACGGCTGACGTGAAGTTCACGAACCCGACGGTCGCTGCGGCGCGTCGGTTGAGACGCGCGCGGGCACCGGTCTAGCGTCGCGACTACTCGGTTTTGTCGCCGAGTCGACAATTCCAGACCAGTGAACACACCATCCAGATCCTTTCGACAGGAGCGACCGATGAGCGGTGAAGGGTCCTTTCCCGGACTGTTCGGCCAGGGCAGCAGCCACAGCGCTGCCCCGGAGATGCCACCGCTGGTGAGGCCGCCCGTTCCGAGTGATCCGACCCGGACCCCCTCTTCCCCCGGAGCAGACGACCCCGTGAGCCAGCCGATCCCCTTCGAACGTCCTGCCGCAGCCGAGCCCGTCCTCGGGCCGACCGGACGTCCGATGCCCCACCTGCCCGAACCGCGACCGCTCACCGAGCACGGTCCGGCCCGGGTGATCTCGATGACCAACCAGAAGGGCGGCGTCGGCAAGACGACGACCACCATCAACCTCGGGGCGTCCCTCGCCGAGTACGGCCGCAAGGTGCTGCTGGTCGACTTCGACCCGCAGGGCTCGCTGTCGGTCGGTCTCGGGCTCAACCCGCACGAGATGGACCTCACCATCTACAACCTGCTGATGGAGCGCGACATCGACCTCGACGAGGTCGTCGTCCCCTCCGGCGTGCCGGGCATGGACCTGCTGCCCTCCAACATCGACCTCGCGGCCGCCGAGGTGCAGCTGGTCCACGAGGTCGCCCGCGAGCAGACCCTCGCCCGCGTGCTGGCGCCCGCGCTCGAGAAGTACGACGTCATCCTCATCGACTGCCAGCCCTCGCTCGGTCTGCTCACGGTCAACGCGCTCACCGCCTCCGACGGCGTCATCGTGCCGCTGGAGTGCGAGTACTTCGCCCTGCGCGGTGTGGCGCTGCTGAAGACGACCATCGACAAGGTGCGCGAGCGGCTCAACCCCAAGCTCGAGATCGACGGGGTCCTCGGCACCATGTTCGACGGCCGCACCCTGCACAGCCGCGAGGTCATGGAGCGGCTGGTGCAGGCTTGGGGCGACAAGGTGTTCCACACCGTCATCCGGCGCACCATCAAGTTCTCCGACTCCACGGTCGCCGGTGAGCCGATCACGAGCTACGCCAGCTCCTCGACCGGCGCCACCTCCTACCGCGACCTGGCCAAGGAGGTGTCGGCCCGGTGCCTCGACGGGTGAGCCTCCCCACGGCGGACGACCTGTTCCGCACCACCGGCCAGGAGGCCGGGACGCAGCCCCAGTCACCGACTCCCCAGCGGGTCCGCGCGGTGCCCGACGAGCCGGAGCCGGAGCCCGAGGGCGGGCGCCGGCCCAGCGGACGGGTGCGCCACGACGAGAAGATGACGGTCTACGTCACCTCCGAGGAGCTGCTCGACCTCGAGCACGCCCGGCTCGCGCTGCGGAGCGCGCACGGCCTCGCGGTCGATCGGGGCCGGCTCGTGCGCGAGGCGCTGGCCCTGGTCCTGGCCGACTTCGAGGAACAGGGCGAGACCAGTGCCCTGGTCCGCCGGCTCCACGAGGCATGATCCAGGGGTGACCGACGTGACCGACCCGCCGGCACCCGAGGCGGCGGCGTCGGGGCCGGCAGCACCGTTCGAGGTGCGCCTCGACAACTTCGAGGGCCCCTTCGACCTGCTGCTGAGCCTGATCGGCAAGCACAAGCTCGACATCACCGAGGTGGCGCTGTCGAGGGTCACCGACGAGTTCATCGCCCACGTCAAGGTGATGGGACGCGCCTGGGACCTCGAGCAGACGTCGTCCTTCCTGCTGGTCGCGGCCACGCTGCTCGACCTGAAGGCGGCTCGGCTGCTGCCGCAGGGCGACGTCGAGGACGAGGAGGACCTCGCGCTGCTCGAGGCCCGCGACCTGCTCTTCGCCCGGTTGCTCCAGTACAAGGCCTTCAAGCTGGTCGCCGGGGTGCTCGAGGGTCGGCTCGCGGCCGAGTCCCGGCGCCACCCGCGGGCGGTCGGGCTCGAGGAGCGCTACGCCGGGCTGCTGCCCGAGGTGCTGATCGGCATCGGCCTCGACCAGTTCGCCGCGCTCGCAGCCCGGGCCCTGGAGCCGAAGCCCGAGCCGGAGCTGTCCCTCCACCACATCCACGCGCCGGCGGTGTCGGTGCGCGAGCAGGCGGTCGTCGTGGTCGACCGGCTGCGCCACAGCGGCACGCTCACGTTCCGGTCCCTGTGCCGGGACTCGCCCGACACCCTGACCACGGTCGCGCGGTTCCTGTCGCTGCTCGAGCTCTTCCGCGAGGGTGCGGTGTCCTTCGACCAGCTCTCGCCGCTGGGGGAGCTGCAGCGTGCGTGGACCGGCGGCAGCGAGGACGCGGACGAGTCCGAGATCGACGAGTTCGAGGGCGTCCCCGAGCCCGCGCCCGACGCCACGCCGGCCCCGAGGCGGCCGACCGAGCGCGCCCGGACCAGCCAGGGCACCCGGACGACGCAGACCGACCCGAACGGGAGAACCCTGATGACTCAGCCGACGACCGGGCACGACGTCGACACCCTCGACGTGGCCGTGGCCGAGCCGCGGCCGGCGCTGGAGGCGTTGCTGATGGTGGCCGACCAGCCCCTCGACGTCGCGACCCTCGCCTCGGCCACCGGCCATCCCGTGCCGGAGGTCGACGACGCGCTGGCCGCGCTGGCGCGGGAGTACGACGAGCAGGGCGCGGCTTCGAGCTGCGCAACGTCGCCGGTGGCTGGCGCTACTACACGCGCCGAGGCCTTCGCGCCGGTCGTCGAGGCCTTCGTGCTGACGGCAGCAGGCCCGACTCACCCAGGCCGCGCTCGAGACGCTCGCCGTGGTGGCCTACAAGCAGCCGGTGTCGCGGGCCCGGGTGTCGGCCATCCGCGGCGTCAACGTCGACGGCGTGATGCGCACGCTCCTCGACCGTGGCCTGGTCGAGGAGGCGGGCCGCGACGGCGAGCACGGAGCCGACGCTCTACCGGACCACCCGCTACTTCCTGGAGCGGATGCGGCGTCACCTCGCTCGACAGCTGCGGAGCTCGCGCCCTACCTGCCCGACATGGACGACCTCGAGCACGAAGCGGCCGAGGCGGTGATGGGCACGCGGCCGCGGAAGCGTTCCCGGAGCCGCAGCCCGAGCCGGCTCCCGGGCTCGCCGACGAGGAGCGGTCGACGTGAGCGGCCGCAGGTCGACGACGACGGCCTGATCCGGCTCCAGAAGAGCCTCGGCGCAGTCCTGGCGTCGCCTCCGACGCAAGCGCGAGGAGCTGACGCTCGAAGGTGAGGTCGAGGTCGACGGCGAGGTCGTCACCCGGCTCGGCACCAAGGTCGACCCTGCACACCGCGGTGGTCCGGGTGTCCGGGGAGCGGCCGCCTCCGCCCCACGTCTACCTCGTGCTCAACAAGCCACAGGGCGTCGTGTCGACGATGAGCGATCCGCAGGGCCGCCCGACCCTCTCGGACGTGGTCGCCGACCCGACCCGAGCGGCTCTTCCACGTCGGACGGCTCGACACCGACACCTCCGGCCTGCTGCTGCTCACCAACGACGGCGACTTCGCCCAGCGGATGGCGCACCCTTCCTACGAGGTCGACAAGACCTACGTCGCCGAGGTCGACGGCGAGGTGCAGAAGGCCACCCTCGAGCAGCTGCAGGCCGGCGTCACCCTGGAGGACGGTCCGGTCGAGGTGCGGGCCGTGAAGGTGCTGGCCCCGGGCCGCGGCCGCACCATCGTCGAGCTCGTGATCCACGAGGGACGCAACCGCATCGTGCGACGACTGCTCGACCACGTCGGCCACCCGGTCACCCGGCTCACCCGCACGGCGATCGGTCCGGTGCTGCTCGGTCAGCTGCCGGTGGGTGACCTGCGCGAGCTGACCAACGACGAGCTGGGCGCGCTGCTCGACCGGGCGGCCCTGTGAGCGAGCCCGAGGACGACGACGAGCGCTGGCTCGTCGTCGACGGGCGCCGCTGGCGGCGGCAGGACCCCGCGCTGCCCGAGGACGTGGCGACCCGGCTCAAGAGCCACCTCGGTCGCGGCCGCAGCCGTGGTGAGCGGGGGCGCACGGACCTGGCGAAGCGGGGGCTGGGGAGCGCGGCACCCCCTGGTGGGACCAGACCAGCGCCGAGCGACGGGAACGCTGGGAACGGTCACTCGCCGAGCTCGATGCGCTGGACGACTAGGGTTTCGGCACAGCTTCCGCCGAGAGGAGACACCGTGGCCGTGCGGGCCGTGAGAGGCGCCACCCAGCTCGACGCCGACGACCGCGAGCACATGCTCGACCGGGTCGCCGAGATGGTGCTCGAGGTGATGCGCGCCAACGGGCTGGAGGTCGACGACTTCATCTCCGTGATCTTCACCGCGACCAACGACCTGGTCTCGGAGTTCCCGGCCTACGCCGCACGCCAGCTCGGCTTCGGCGACGTGCCGCTGCTGTGCGCCCGCGAGCTCGAGATCGACGGGTCGATGCCGCGCGTGGTGCGGATGATGGCCCACGTCGAGACGGACCTGCCGCGCTCCAGGGCTCACCCACTGCTACCTTCACGGCGCCGCGACGCTGCGCAAGGACCTCACGCGCACCCGCGAGGTGCCCGACCATGGCGCCTGAGCAGGTCGGGCTGCTGACGGGACCCGTCGAGATCGTCGGGGCGGGCTTGCTCGGCACCTCGATCGGGCTGGCGCTGCGTCACGCCGGCATCGAGACGCTGCTGCGCGACGTCTCCGAGGAGCACCTCCGCACGGCGTCCGGCCTCGGAGCCGGCCGGCTGGCCGGTCCTGACGACGCGCCGGTCCTCGTGGTGGTCGCCGTGCCCCCGGACCACCTCGCCGAGACCGTCGTCGACGCGCTGCGGCGTACGGATGCCGTGGTCACCGACGTCGGCAGCATCAAGAGCGCCCCCGGTCGCCGGGTCGCGGAGGCGGCTCCGGACCTCGAGCACCGCTACGTCGGGGGTCACCCGATGGCCGGCAGCGAGCGCTCGGGACCGCTCGCCGCGAGCGCCGCCCTCTTCGACGGACGCCCGTGGGCGGTGACCCCGCACGAGGGTGCCGACGTCGGGGCGGTGGCCGTCGTCGAGGAGCTGGCCCGCATCTGCGGCGCCGTGCCGGTGCTCATGACGCCCGACGAGCACGACCGTGCGGTCGCCCGGACCTCCCACCTGCCCCACCTGCTGGCGGTGCTCGTCGCCGGCCGACTGGCCCACGCCCCCGAGGCCCACCTGGCGCTCTCCGGCCAGGGCGTCCGCGACGTGACCCGGGTGGCGGCCGGCGACCCCGTGCTGTGGCAGCAGATCGTCACGCTCAACGCCGAGGCGCTGCACGGACTGCTCGCCGAGGTGCGCGAGGAGCTCGACGTGCTCCAGCGTGCGGTCACGACCGGGGACCGGAGCGTCCTGGGGGAGCTGCTGGCGCGAGGCGTCGAGGGCACCCGGGCGATCCCCGGCAAGCACGGCGGGCCGGCGACCGTCGCCCGGCCGGTCTTCGTGTCGGTGCCCGACCACCCCGGAGAAGCTCGCGCGGCTCTTCGCCGACGCCGGCGCGTCGGGGGTCAACATCGAGGATGTGCACATCGACCACGACCCGGGACGACCGGTCGGTCTCGTGGAGCTGGTGGTCGCCGAGAACCGGGCCGACCACCTCCTGTCCTCGCTCGAGTCCCGGGACTGGGTCACCCACCGGTAGGTCCCCCGGTGCCTGACACCCCTTCCCGCTCGCGCCTCGTCGTCGCCGTCGACGGGACCTCCGGGTCCGGCAAGTCCAGCACCTGCCGCGGCGTCGCCGACCGGCTCGGGCTGCGCTACCTCGACACCGGGGCCCGGTTCCGGGCCGTGACCGGCGTGCTCCGCCAGGGCATCGACGTCCGCGACCCGGCGGCGGTCGCCGGCCGGTGCGACGAGCCCGACATCGTCTCGGGCACCGACCCGCTCGAGCCGACGATCCACGTCGACGGCACCGACGTCGGGCTGCCATCCGCGCCGACGAGGTCAACGCCGCCGTGTCGCCGGTCAGCGCCGTGCCCGAGGTGCGCGGCAGGCTGCTGGCGCTCCAGCGGGCCACGATCGGCCAGGGAGGCATCGTCGTGGAGGGCCGCGACGTCGGGTCGGTGGTCTGACCGGAGGCGCAGGTCAAGGTCTACCTGGCCGACCCGGCCGCACGTGCGGAGCGGCGGGCAGCCGAGACCGGGTCGATCGACATCAGCGGCACCCGCGACTCGCTGCTCGCCCGCGACCAGATCGACTCGGGCCGCACCACCGCCCCCCTCACGATGGCGGGGGCGCGGTGCACCTGGACACCACGCCCTTCACGCTCGAGGAGGTCGTCGCCCGGCTGGTCGACCTCGCCGAGGCGGTCGAGGAGCCGGCGTGAACCACGTCGAGCCGCCGAGCAGCACGGCGGTGCTCCACCCGCCGCGGTTGATGCTGACCCGGCTGCGGCCGCCCGCGCGCGCCCTGGCGCTGCGGCGCTGGGACGTGCACGTGCACTTCGCGGAGCGGGTGCCCAGCCACGGGCCGGTCATCGTGGCGGCCAACCACATCGGGGTGCTGGACGGGCCGCTGCTCGCGGCCTTCGCACCGCGGCCGGTGCATGCCCTGACCAAGCAGGAGATGTTCACCGGACGTGCCGGCCGGTTCCTGCGCGGCTCGGGCCAGATCCCGGTCGACCGATACGCCGCCGACCCGCGCGCCGTGCGGACGTCGCTGCGCGTCCTCCGCGACGGGGGAGCGGTGGGCGTCTTCCCGGAGGGGACCAGGGGCGACGGTGAGCTCCGCACCTTCCACCACGGGGCGGCGTACCTGGCCCTGGTGAGCGGTGCCCCCGTGGTCCCCGCCGTCTTCCTCGGCAGCCGCGAACCCGGCGGTGGCATCGACTCGGTCCGCCCATCGGTCGCGGTCGACCTCTACCTCGGCGAACACGCACCCCCGGCGCCCGGCCGTGGCCGCGCACCTCGGGAATGGTGAGGGAGTCGTCGATGCTGTGCGGGAGCGACTGGCGGCGACTGGACGAGCGCGCCGGCACCCGGTCGCGGCTGCCCGGCCCGCTGACGGCAGGAGACGCGAGGACAACCCCGCGACCGGGCTCGTCGACGAAGGACCCAGGTGAGATGAGCGACTCACGCCGATCCGACCGCGACCGACGGGGCCACCAACGGCGTAGCGGCCCGGTGCCGGTCCTGGCCGTGGTGGGCCGCCCAACGTCGGCAAGTCGACCCTGGTCAACCGGATCATCGGCCGCGGGAAGCGGTCGTGGAGGACTCCCGGGCGTACGCGCGACGCATCTCGTACGACGCGAGCTGGGCCGGCAGGCCTTCACGGTGGTCGACACCGGCGGCTGGGACCCCGACGCCCGCGGGCTCGCCGAGCGCATCGCCGGGCAGGCGGAGGTGGCGGTGACGCTGGCTGACGCCGTGCTGTTCGTCGTCGACGCCCCCGTCGGCATCACCGACGCCGACGAGGCGGTCGTGAAGATCCTGCGCGAGGCCGACAAGCCGGTCGTGCTCGTGGCCAACAAGGTCGACGACCAGCGCACCGAGGCCGAGGCCTACGGTTGTGGAACCTCGGCCTCGGCGAGCCGTGGCCGGTCTCGGCCCTCCACGGTCGTGGCTCCGGCGACATGCTCGACGCCGTGCTCGCCGCCCTGCCCGAGCCCCGCCCGGCGCGACGCCGAGATCGGCGAGGCCGCGGCGGGTCGCCATGGTCGGCGAGCCCAACGTCGGCAAGTCCTCGCTGCTCGAGCGCGCGAGCTCCGAGCGCGTGGTCGTCGACAACGTCGCCGGCACGACCGTCGACCCCGTGGACGAGCTGGTCGACTGAGCGACGGACCAGCACTTCATCGACACCGCCGGCATCCGCAGGCGGGTAAGGCGGCCTCGGGGCACGAGTACTACGCCTCGCTGCGCACCACGACCGCGATCGACCGGGCGGAGGTGGCGGTCCTGGTGCTCGATGCGGAGCAGGCGATCTCCGAGCAGGACGTGCGGATCCTCCAGACGGTGCGTGAGGCCGGACACGCGCTGGTCATCGCCTTCAACAAGTGGGACCTCGTCGACGAGGACCGCCGCTACTACCTCAAGCGTGAGATCGAGCGCGACCTCGTGCAGGTCGAGTGGCGCCCCGGATCAACATCGCGGCGCGCACCGGATGGCACGTCGACCGGATGGTGCCCGCGCTCGACGAGGCGCTCGAAGGATGGGCGACGCGGATTCCCACCGGTGCCCTCAACTCCTCCTCGGCCGGCTGGTGCCTAGCACCCCCACCCGTGCGCAGCGGCAAGCAGCCCAAGGTTCTTCGGCACCCAGGCCACCGCCTGCCCGCCCACCTTCGTGCTCTTCACCAGCGGCAGCTCGGCGACGGCTACGGCGCTACATGACGGCGCCTGCGCGAGGAGTTCGGCTTCGTCGGCCCCCCGATCGTGCTGCAGCAGCGTCGCCGCGAGAAGAGGAAGCGCACATGAGCGACGAGCACGACCCGCGCGGCACTCCGGACGCCGCTGGGAGCGGGTCTGCACCGAGAAGGGACACGACCAGGCTCCTGGTACGAGGCGACGCCCACGACCTCGACCGAGCTGGTGCTGCTCGACGGCGTCCCGACCCACGTCGTCGACATCGGCACCAGCGCCTCGAGCTGCCGGACACACTGCTCGACACCGACGTCGGCACGTGACGCTCGTCGACCTGTCCTCGAGCGCCCTCGCCCTCACGGAGCTGCGCCTCGAGGAGCGCGGCGACCAGGTGACCACGGTCGTCGCCGACGTCCTCGACCACGCGTTCGACGACCAGGTCGACGTGGCACGACCGGGCCGTCTTCCGCTTCCGGTCAGCCGACCCAGCGGGTCGCGTACGGCAGGCAGGCGCGGACGTCGTCGGCCCGGCGGCCTGCTGGTGGTCGGCACGTTCGCGGGGACGGGCCCAGCAGTGCTCCGGCGCTACCGGTCGCCCGCTCGACGCCGAGGCGTTGGCGGCCGGCTGGGGGAGGGCTTCACCCTGGTCGAGACCCCCGCGCCCAGCACCACACGCCGTGGACTCCGTGCGCGCTTCACCTGGGTCGTGCTGCGGCACGTCTGGCGCGCTGGTGTCGCCGGCTGGCGACCCGACGCGGCGCCCGTCGTCGGAGGTCGATCCCGATTTCGGGATGACGCAACCGCTGGGGTAGTGTTCCCACCGCTCGACCAGCGATCCCGGGAGGGCTTCGGGCTGTGGCGCGGCTGGGTAGCGCACTTGACTGGGGGTGAAGGGGTCGCAGGTTCGATCCTGTCAGCCCGACGCAGGTCAGAAGAGCCGATTTCGGAGAGATCCGGGGCCGCCTCTTCCTGGTTGGGTCCACTTTATGCGTCACCTTATCCGGCGGGGCCAATGCGCTCCACGCTGCTCCGAGGGGGCCATAAAGGCGTCTCGCGCCACGTCTGGCGAGACGTGGCCGTACAAGTCGACGGTGACCTGAATCGAGGCGTGCCCCATGATCCGAGAGACCGTCGCCATAGGAACCCCGGCATTCAGCATCATCGTCGCGGCCGTGTGCCGCAGCGTGTGCAGGCCGACACCGGGCAGCCCGGCCGTCCCAGCCGCCACCTGCAGAGCCCGGAGAGCGTTCCTGGGGTCACACGGGTCTCCTAGTTCGGTCGTGAACACAAAGCCCGTGTGTGACCACTTGCTGCCCGCCTTGAGCCTGTCGGCAGCCGCGCGCTTCTTCGCCAGTAGGAGAACGGATACGGCCGCATTCGAGAGCGGGACCGTCCGTTCCGACTTCTTCGACTTCGGGGGAGTCCGGACCAGCACGCCGCCCTGGCGGACCAGCGTGCGCCGGACCCGCACCGTCCGAGTTTCAAGGTCTACGTCCGGCCACTGCAGCGCCAGTGCCTACCGCCGCCGGGAGCCAGGTGTTCACCAGCAGCTCGAAAAGCGGCGCTATCGAGACTCTCCCGCTGCCGTCACAAGTCAAGCTCATCGACGGTCAAGACCGGAGCTTCCTTGTGCTCGACCTTCGGGCGCTTCACCTGGCCGAAGGGATTCTGCGCGAGAAGGCGATCCCGAACGGCCGTGTCACCCACGGCACGGGCCACCGTGTAGACCTGCCTGACGGTCGAGTCTGCCAAGTCCCTTCTTCCGAAGATGGGCGATGAAGCGCTCTACCGTCGCGGCCGAGACTCGGCTCATCGGCGTGAGCCCGAGCGGGCTACTCACGATGTGCGTGCGCGCCAGACCGCCATACAAAGCCTTGGTCGACTGCTTCCGATCCGAGACGCTCAGCGTCGTCGTGATCCAAGTTTCGACGTAGGCCCCGAACGTCCCGGAGTCGTCGCGTGGAGGAGAGCCCGCGTCGAGCCTGACGCCGAGTTTCTTCAGGGCAGCCGCAGCGGCCTTCTTCGTATCCCCGGAGACCTGACTCCGCTTTCGTAGGCCCGTCTCTGGGTCGTCGTAGGTCAGTCGTCCGATCCACTTCCCATCGGCGCGCTGAAAGATGGTGCCTTCGCCCTTTGGGCGGCGCGTTCTCGCTGCGGTCATGCTCAGAGGGTAGACCTCTTGACCCAGATGGGGGGTCATTAAAGGTAGAGGTTACGCAGAGCGCTTGTAGGGCCATGGCCCTCGAGACCAGGAAGTAGGGTCTTTGACTCGTCAAGAGGGCGCTATTCAACGCGTACAAGGAGGAGGACTTCCTCTTCTAGGTCGGTTACGGCCGCAGCAAGATCGATCGCGTCCTTGACAAGTACCTCAACGTCATCCGGAAGTACATGAAGTCCCCCGGCGGCTTCGGCACCTACGGGCGAGATCGAGGCCTATCTCTTCCACCGCAGCATCACAAAGACCGCCGAGGGCATCTACGCCCAGTCA
>CAVWEC010000003.1:0-453608 GCA_963754025.1 uncultured Actinomycetota bacterium
CGCCCGATGATGCGCTCGAAACGCGGATCACTGAAAGCCAGGTCGGTCGACTGCCGGTACGGACCAGCACCGGTCAGACGGTCCAAGCGGCCCGCCAGCTCGGACTTGACGCGTTTGACGCCCTCGATGTCCTGGAGCTCGGCGTTCAGCCTCTCGACCGTTGCCACCACCTCCTTGCGATCATCTTCTCCGTCAGGAAGTAGGGCGTTGAGCAGTCCAACCAGGCGGTTGTCGCGGCCCGGCCGCAGGTCTGCGACGGCATCGGCCGCGGTGGCAGATAGGTGAAGCGAACAGCGTCACGCGCGTGGCGCTCGACATCGGCGACATCCGAGTCACCTCCGATGTACTGCGTCAAGATGCGGCCATCTGCGCCGAGGATCGCTTGGAGCCGGATGCGAGCACAGCTCGGTCCGAGGCTCGGCGCAAGGCAGGTGACCATGCGCCCCCGCTCCCGATCGGTGAGATCGGACAGCTGCACCTCGAGTTCGAGTTCGTCGACTTCACGAGTGCCATCTCCGGCGTGATGGAAGTCGTCGATTGACAGCCACGATCTCGCGCGAGGTCCGGCCTCGGCCTCGAGCACGGTGCGAATCCCGTCGATCACGTTGCTCTTGCCCGCGTTGTTCTCTCCGACGATGACCGCCAGCGGATGGCAAATGCGGTACAGCCCGTCGAGGTTGCGGTACCCGGAAGCCCTGAGGGCGGTGACGTACATCGGTTGTCAATCTCAGCAAGTGGACCGGCGCGATCTCGAGGACCAGCCCTCGGGCTCGGTCGTGCTAACGCCGATGTGGTCCGCCGGCGTCCAGAAGACTGTGAAACTCAGTAGCCGGAGCCTTCGAAGGCGTGAGCCGACGGAGAAGCCCGCCAGCGCGTCTATCCGAAGCCCGGGCGGAAACAGGGTTCACGCATCCCAGAAGGCATCGATGGCATTGGCGAGATAGCGTCTTGTTCGAGGGATGGCTCGCTACAGCCACATCGACCGCGACGCGTGGCTTCCACTCGGGAGCCACGCTGTCCGGGTCACGCTCGTACTGCTCGTACATCTCCTCCACGAGCCACTCGTTGGCCCCGAACTGGTGGAGATGTCGTGGGACTGCTGGCCAGGGGACTGCGGCACGGGTGGTTTCGCCTCTTCCGGTTCTGCGCGCGGGGTGTCGGGTACTGGTTTCGCCAGCGTCAAGGCTAGTCCCACGCCCGGCAAATGCGCAGCCGCGCCCCACATCTCGGGCAGGCTGTCGCGTGACCTGCGAGACACCGGTCCGGAAACTGCTCAGAGAGGTACCCCCGCCCCATGACCAGGACCCACCCCGCCCGCCTGCCCGCGGCGGTGTCGGCGACGTTGCTGGCGCTGGTGCTGACCGCCTGCAGCGGCGACGGGGAGCCCGCGGAACCGGACTCCGGACCCTCCTACTCCGAGCCGTCCGCCGCCCCCACCCTCGCGGTCGAGCCGGTCGTGGAGGTCGGCGAGGTCGTCGGGCGGCTGGAGCGGGAGGACCGCACCCGGATCGTCGACGCGGTGTCCGGGGTCGCGGTGCGCTACCTCGACGCGGCGTTCCTCGACGGTGACTACCCCCGCCGGGGCGGCTTCCGACCGGCGCTCGAGACGTTCGCCCCCGGTACGGCGCGGGCCGCCCGCAGCGACCTGGGTCTGCTGACCAACGTCGGGATCGCCCGACGCGTCGACGAGGTCACGCCGGCACGACTCGGCGTCGTCGTCGACGTGCTCGCCGTCGGTGAGCGCGCCAGCGCCGCCACCGCCCACGTGACGCTGGTCTTCCACACCACGGGCGGCGTCGCCAAGCGCGTCCAGGTGCAGGGCCGCCTGATGATGACCAAGGACGACGGCCGCTGGCAGGTCTTCGCCTACCACCTCGCCAAGGGAGCCCGCTGATGTCCCGCGCCCTGAGCCTGCTCCGCCGGGTGCTGCCCCTGGCCCTGGTCCTCGGGCTCGTCGGTCTCACGGTCCCCGACAGCGCCGTACGTCCGACCGAGATCAGCCTGGTCAAGCTGCGCGGCGCCCAGGGCGTCGACGTCGGCGACGACGTGATCTGGATCCTGGCCACCGGCTCCGACGCGCGCCCGGGGCAGGCCATGACCCGTGCCCGCGGCGACGCGATCCAGATGGTCGGGCTGAACACCCGCACCGGCGCGGCGTCGGCCATCGGCATCCCGCGCGACTCGTGGGTGCCGATCGCGGGCCACGGCTCCAACCGGGTCAACGCCGCGCTCTACTTCGGCGGGCCCGAGCTGTTCGGCCGGACCGTGGGCAACCTGGTCGGGGTGCAGCCCGACTACGTGATGGTCACGCGGTTCCCGTTCTTCGAGAACATGGTCAACGACATCGGCGGCATCTACGTGGACAACCCGCGGCCCTTCGCCGACGAGTACCTCAAGCCGAAGGCGTTCCCCCGCGGCCACATCAAGCTCAACGGCTACAGCGCGATGGCGTTCGCCCGGATCCGCAAGAGCCTCCCGGGCGGCGACTTCGACCGCTCGGCCAACCAGCAGCGGGTGCTGCGAGGCATCCAGGCGCGGATCGCGACCCGGGCTGACCAGCCTGGCTTCGTCGAGCGCGGCGTGATGTCGGTGATGCGCCACATGGACACCAACCTGGCGCCGTCGGAGCTCTTCCAGATCGCCCACGCGGTGGCGCAGGTCGACCCCCGCAAGATCCGGACCTGCGTCGTCCAGGGCAGGTTCGGCAACGTCGGCGGGGCGAGCATCATCTTCCCCAACGTCGCCCAGGCCCGGCGCTACGGCAACGCGGCCCGCTCCGACGCCAGCCTCGGCCCCTGCTGACACGGACGCGGCGTGTGCCTGAGAACGCCCTCTGGACAGTTCTCAGGCACACGCCGCGTCACTGAGCGCCTCCGGCAGGATTCGAACCTGCGGCACCTGGTACCGGAAACCAGTGCTCTATCCCCTGAGCTACGGAGGCAAGCCGTGGGCGGTGCGTCCGAGCCACGGCGGTTCCGAACAGTACCGGGCACATCCGGGGAGAACGAAACCGCACCCCGCCGATAGGCTCGGAGGGTGAATCCCGCCCAGCTCTCCGCCGCTGTCGTCGACGCACTCGCGTCCCTCGTCGACTCCGGCGCTCTCGTCCTCCCCGACGGCGTGCCGACCGAGGTGACGATCGAGCGACCCCGGCAGAAGGGGCACGGCGACTACGCCACCAACGTCGCGATGCAGCTGGCGAAGAAGGCCGGCACCAACCCGCGGGCGCTCGGCGAGCTGCTCGCCGCCGAGCTGCTCCGAGCCGACGGCATCGCCGCCGTCGAGGTCGCCGGACCGGGCTTCCTGAACGTGAGTGTCGAGGCCGGCGCCCAGGGGGCGGTCGCGGCCGCCGTCGTGGCCGCCGGAGCGGCGTACGGACGCAACGACGCGCAGGCCGGCGAGCGGATCGACGTCGAGTTCATCTCGGCCAACCCCACCGGCCCCCTCCACCTGGGGCACACCCGGTGGGCCGTCGTCGGTGACGCGGTCGCGCGGGTGCTCGAGGCCGCGGGCGCCCGGGTGACACGCGAGTTCTACATCAACGACCGCGGCAACCAGATGAACCTGTTCGGCGCCTCGATCGAGGCCCGCGCATTCGGCGAGCCCGTGCCCGACGACGGCTACCACGGTGACTACGTCGCCGACCTGGCGCAGCAGATCCTCACCGACCGGCCCGAGCTGCGGGACCTGCCGCCCGGTGCGGAGCGCACCGCGGCCTTCCGGGAGGCCGGCTACGCCCTCCAGCTCGCCGACCAGCAGGAGCAGCTGCGCCGGTTCCACACCGTCTTCGACGTGTGGTTCTCCGAACGCAGCCTCCACGAGAGCAACGACGTGGCCGCGGGGCTCGAGAAGCTCCGCTCCCGGGGCACCTGTACGACGCCGACGGGGCGCTGTGGATGCGCACGACCGACTACGGCGACGACCGTGACCGGGTGCTCGTGCGCAGCAACGGCGAGCTCACCTACTTCGCGAGTGACACGGCCTACTACGTCGACAAGCGCGAGCGCGGCTTCGACCGCTGCCTCTACCTGCTCGGGGCCGACCACCACGGCTACGTCGGACGGCTCAAGGCGATGGCGGCGTGCGCGGGTGACGACCCCGAGCGCCACATCGAGGTGCTGATCGGCCAGCTGGTCAAGATCGTGCGCGACGGCGAGGAGGTGCGGCTCTCCAAGCGCGCCGGCGAGATCATCACGCTGGAGGAGCTGATCGACGAGATCGGCACCGACGCGCTGCGCTACAGCCTGGCGCGCTACCCGTCCGACTCGCCGCTGGTGCTCGACGTCGCCGAGATCACCCGCGCCAGCAACGACAACCCCGTCTACTACGTCCAGTACGGCCATGCCCGCAGCTGCCGGATGATGGCCAACGCCGCCGACCTCGGGATGACGGTCCCGACTGGGTCCGAGGAGTCCGCCTTCGACCCGTCGCTGCTCGACCACGAGCGCGACGGCGAGCTGCTGCGGGCGCTGGCGGAGTTCCCGCGGGTGGTCGCCTCGGCGGCCGAGCTGCGTGAGCCGCACCGCATCGCGCGCTACCTCGAGGACACGGTGTCGGTCTTCAACAAGTGGTACGACACCAAGGAGTGCCGCATGCTCCCGCAGGGCGACGAGCCGGTGCAGCCGGTGAACCTCGCCCGGTTGCTGCTGGTGGCCGCGAGCCGCACCGTCATCGCCAACGGCCTCGACCTGCTCGGCGTCACCGCGCCGGAGCGGATGTAGGGCGGCGCGATGCCCACCTCCCACCCCTCCGGCTGGGCCCACGCAGACGGGGCGTTGCGCGGCCCGTCGTGGCTGCGCGAGCCGGGCGACGTCAACGCGCTGGTGCCCCACCTGTGGTCGACGACGGCCCGCAGGGTCGACGGCGACCTCCGGGTCGGCGGCCTGGCCGTGGCCGACCTGGTCGCCGAGCACAACACCCCGGCGTACGTCCTCGACGAGGACGACCTGCGCTCGCGGGCGCGCGCCTTCCGCGACGCCTTCTCCGACAGCTCCGGGTGGGACGTCTACTACGCGGGCAAGGCGTTCCTCTGCACCACCGTCGCGCGGTGGATCGAGGAGGAGGGCCTGCACCTCGACGTGTGCTCCGGTGGCGAGCTGACGGTCGCCGAGCGCGCGGGCTTCCCGATGGACCGCGTCGGCTACCACGGCAACAACAAGACCTTCCCCGAGCTCCGGCGCGCGGTGTCCCTCGGCGTCGGCAGGATCGTCGTCGACTCCTTCGACGAGATCGCCCGGCTCGCCCGGATCGCCGCCGACCTGACCGCGGCCGGCTCCCTCGGGGCGCCGGTGGGCGTGCTGGTGCGCGTGACCGCGGGCGTCGAGGCCCACACCCACGAGTACATCGCGACGGCCCACGAGGACCAGAAGTTCGGCTTCTCCATCGGCAACGGCCAGGCTCTCGAGGCCGTACGCCGGGTGCTCGCCGCCGAGGGTCTCGAGCTGCGCGGCCTCCACTCCCACATCGGCAGCCAGATCTTCGACACCTCCGGGTTCGAGGTGGCGGCCAGGCGGGTGCTGGCCCTCCACGCGCGGGTGGGTGAGGAGCTCGGGGTCGAGATGCCCGAGATGGACCTCGGCGGCGGCTTCGGCATCGCCTACACCACCCAGGACGACCCCGCCGACCCGTCGGAGCTGGCCACCGAGATCGCCGGGATCGTCGAGCACGAGTGCCGGGCGCTCGGCATCGAGGTGCCGCGGCTCTCGGTCGAGCCGGGGCGCGCCATCGTCGGCCCGAGCACCTGCACCGTCTACACGGTCGGCACCGTGAAGCCGGTCGAGCTCGACGGGGGAGCGGTGCGGACCTACGTCTCGGTCGACGGAGGCATGAGCGACAACATCCGCACGGCCCTCTACGACGCCGACTACTCGTGCACGATCGCCAACCGCGACTCCGAGGCGCCACCGGTGCTCACCCGGGTCGTCGGGAAGCACTGCGAGGCAGGCGACGTCGTCGTGCGCGACGAGTTCCTGCCCGGGGACGTGCGCCCCGGCGACCTGGTGGCGGTGCCGGGCACCGGCGCCTACTGCCGTTCGATGTCGTCGAACTACAACCACGCGCTGCGACCGCCGGTGATCAGTGTGCGGGACGGTGTCGCGCGGGTCATCGTGCGCCGGGAGACTGAGGCCGACCTGTTGGCCACGGACGTAGGAGATCTCTGATGGAGCCTCGACAGGCTCGACCGCCGGGAGAGCCGCTCCGGGTCGCGGTGCTCGGCTGCGGCTCGGTGGGCTCGCAGGTGGTGCGCCTGCTCGACGAGCAGGCCGGCGACCTCGCGGCGCGGGTCGGCACGCCCCTGGAGCTGGTCGGTGTCGCCGTGCGGCGCCTCGACGCGCCCCGCGAGGTGAAGGTCCCCGACGGCCTGCTCACCACCGACGCCGAGGAGCTCGTCACCCGCGCCGACCTGGTCGTGGAGGTCATCGGTGGCATCGAGCCCGCACGCTCGCTGATCCTGCGCGCGCTCGACCACGGGGCCTCCGTCGTCACCGCCAACAAGGCGCTGCTCGCCGCGGACGGCCCGGCGTTGTACGCCGCCGCCGCCCGCGCCGGCCGCGACCTGTTCTACGAGGCCGCCGTCGCCGGCGCGATCCCGATCCTGCGGCCGCTGCGCGAGTCGCTGGCCGGTGACCGGGTGACCCGGGTGCTCGGGATCGTCAACGGGACCACCAACTTCATCCTCGACAAGATGGACACCGCGGGCAGCGGCTTCGCCGAGGCCCTCGAGGAGGCCCAGGAGCTCGGCTACGCCGAGGCGGACCCGACCGCGGACGTGGAGGGCTTCGACGCGGCCGCGAAGGCCGCGATCCTCGCGAGCCTGGCCTTCCACTCGCGGGTCACGGTCGACGACGTCCACCGCGAGGGCATCTCCGAGGTCACCGCGGCCGACGTGCAGTCGGCCCGCGAGATGGGGTCGGTGGTCAAGCTGCTCGCGATCGCCGAGCTGCGGGCAGGGGACGGCGGGGAGGCGGTGGCCGTCCGGGTCCACCCCGCCATGATCCCGCGCACCCATCCGCTCGCCTCCGTGCGTGAGGCCTTCAACGCGGTCTTCGTCGAGTCCGAGGCGGCCGGGGAGCTGATGTTCTACGGTCCGGGCGCCGGTGGCTCGCCCACGGCGTCCGCGGTGCTGGGCGACCTCGTGACCGTCGCCCGCAACCACCTGGCCGGCACCCGCGGCCCCGGTGAGTCGGCCTACGCCGAGCGCCCGGTGCTGCCGATGGGGGAGACGGTCACCCGCTACCACGTCGCCATCGACGTCGACGACCGCGCCGGCGTGCTGGCCGCGGTGGCCAACGCCTTCGCCGACCAGGGGGTCTCGATCCAGACCGTGAAGCAGGAGGGGCGTGGGCTCGACGCCCAGCTGGTGGTGGTCTCCCACACCGCCACCGATGCCCAGCTGGCGGCCACCGTCGAGCAGCTGCGCACCATGGACACCGTCCGCGAGGTCACCTCGGTCATGCGGGTGGAGGGTGGCCCGGAGTGAGCCAGCCCGGAATGAGTCAGCCCGGTGCGGGTCACCAGCGACGAGGGTGGCTCGGCGTCGTGGAGGAGTACCGCGAGCTCCTCGACATCCCCGAGGGCGTCGAGGCCGTGACCCTTCGTGAGGGCGGCACGCCCCTCGTCCACTCGGAGTGGCTCTCCGGGTTGACGGGCGGCACGGTCCACCTCAAGGTCGAGGGAGCAACCCGACAGGGTCCTTCAAGGACCGGGGGATGACCGCGGCGATGTCCGTGGCCAGGCACGAAGGTGCCCAGGCCTGCGTCTGCGCCTCCACCGGCAACACGTCCGCCTCGATGGCGGCCTACGCCGCGAAGGCCGGCCTCAAGCCGCTGGTGCTGGTGCCGCAGGGCAAGATCTCCGCCGGCAAGATGGCGCAGGCCATCGTCCACGGAGCGCAGATCATCATGGTGCGCGGCAACTTCGACCACTGCCTCCAGATGGCGCGCGAGCTCTCGTGGCACTACCCGGTCGCGCTGGTCAACAGCGTCAACCCGATGCGGCTCGAGGGACAGAAGACCGCCGCCTTCGAGGTCGTCGACTTCCTCGGCGACGCCCCCGACGTCCACCTGCTGCCGGTGGGCAACGCCGGCAACATCTCGGCCTACTGGCTGGGCTACACC
The DNA here is from genome assembly GCA_963754025.1 of uncultured Actinomycetota bacterium. GTDB lineage: Bacteria > Actinomycetota > Actinomycetes > Propionibacteriales > Nocardioidaceae > Nocardioides. Next base: position 8,118 of record CAVWEC010000003.1, read on the forward strand.
CAGTACCGCGACCTGGGCCACGCCAGCCGCGCCCCGATCATGCGTGGCTTCCAGGCCGAGGGTGCGGCGCCGCTGGTCACCGGGGAGCCGTTCCCCGACCCCGAGACGAAGGCGACCGCGATCCGCATCGGCAATCCGGCCTCGTGGAAGCTGGCGGAGGCCGCGCGCGACGAGTCGGGCGGCCGGTTCGAGTCCGTCAGCGACGACCAGATCCTCGACGCCCAGCGCCAGCTGGCGGCGCGCGACGGGGTCTTCGTCGAGCCGGCGTCGGCGGCCGGCGTCGCCGGGCTCCTCCAGGACCTCGCGCGGGGGGAGGCCTACGCAGGGTTGACGGTCGTCGTCACCGTGACCGGCCACGGCCTCAAGGACACCGCGACCGCGCTCGAGGGCTTCGGCCCCGTCGCGGACACCGTGGTCGACCCCGACGTCGCCGAGGCCGCCCGTGCGGCCGGCCTGGACTGACCGTCGTGGGCTTCGTCGACGGTCCGGTGACGGTGACCGTGCCGGCCACCTCGGCCAACCTGGGTCCCGGCTACGACAGCCTCGGCCTGGCCCTCGGCCTGCGTGACCAGCTCGTCGGCGAGGTGCTGCCGGAGGGGCTCGAGGTCACGGTGGAGGGCGAGGGAGCCGAGGGGGTGCCGCTCGACGACACCCACCTCGTCGTCCGCGCGATGCACGCGGCTTTCGACGAGATGGGCGAGCGGCCCGCAGGACTGCGGCTGCGCTGCGTCAACCGGATCCCGCACGCTCGTGGCCTCGGATCGTCCTCGGCCGCCATCGTGGGCGGCGTCGCCCTGGCCCGCGGCCTGGTCGCGGGCGGCACACTGCTGCTCGACGACGGTGCTGCCTTCCGGCTGGCCGCTCGGCTCGAGGGGCACCCCGACAACGTCGCACCGGCCTGGTACGGCGGCTTCGTCATCAGCGGTCACGACGACGGGGAGTTCTGGGCCGTCGACGCCTCGGTCGACCCGCGGGTCTCCGCGGTGGTCCTCGTGCCGCCGTACGCCCTGTCGACCGAGACCGCACGCGGCCTGCTCCCCGCCCACGTGCCCCACGCCGACGCGGCTGCGGACGCCGGCCGGGCCGCGCTGCTGGTCGCCTCGCTCGCGGGCCGCCCGGAGCACCTGCTGAGAGCCACCCAGGACCTGCTCCACCAGGAGTACCGACGACCGGCGATGCCCGAGACGCTCGCGCTGGTCGACCGGCTGCGCGACGGCGGCCTCCCCGCGGTCGTCTCCGGGGCCGGGCCCACGGTGCTCGTGCTCTGTGACGGCCGTCAGTGCGACGACATCACGGGGCGTGCGCCCGACGGCTGGTGGGCCGCCTCGCTGCCGGTCGACCTCGACGGCGTGCTGGTCGGCTGAGCGCCCGGTCGGACCGGTGAGTCCGATGTCACGTCCGGCGCTGTCGGTGATATCCTGACGGCGCGCCGTTCTCGGCGTGTCACCCCATCGTCTCGGGTTGACTGCCACTCTCCGGGTCTGGAGCACTCCGACCGCGCTGTGCGCGTCGAGCGGTGCCCGACCGGCGAACCACCACGTGTCCGGCCCTCTGAGCGGTCGGCACCGATACGTGGGAAGGACTCACGTGACCGACACCATCGAACCCGCCGCCAGCAGCGCTGCAGCCAGCGAGCCCAAGAAGCGCTCCGGCGGGCTGAACGGCATGCTCATCGCCGACCTCAAGGCGATGGCGGGGGGTCTGGGCATCTCGGGTGCCGGCTCGATGAAGAAGGCCGACCTCGTCAGCGCGATCAAGGCCGCCCAGTCCGGCGGCAAGCGCGAGCGCCAGGAACGACCCGAGCAGGAGCAGCCGAAGCAGGAGCAGCCGAAGCAGGAGCAGCCGAGGCAGGAACAGCCCCAGCAGGAGCAGGCTCGCCAGGAGCAGCCGGTCCAGGAGGACCGGCAGCAGGACCAGGGCCGGCAGCAGGACCAGCAGGACCAGCCGTCGCAGAAGGGCCAGGGGCAGGACCGACCGTCCAAGAAGGACCGGCAGCAGGACCAGCAGTCCAAGAAGGACCGGCAGCAGGACCAGCAGTCCAAGAAGGACCGGCAGCAGGACCAGCCGTCCAAGAAGGACCGGCAGCAGAAGCAGGACCCGTCGGAGAAGCCGCAGCAGCACGACCAGTCGGACAAGCAGCAGCACGACAAGCAGCAGTCGGACAAGCAGCAGGACGAGCAGGGTGGCAGCCGGAGCCGGCGGCGCCGCGGGCGCGACCGCAACCGCCCGGCCGTCGGTGCCAGCCGGGGCGAGCCCGACACCACGGTCCTCGAGGACGACGTGCTGGTGCCGGCCGCCGGCATCCTCGACGTGCTCGACAACTACGCGTTCGTACGCACCTCCGGCTACCTCGCCGGCGCCGACGACGTCTACCTCTCGCTGTCCATGGTGCGCAAGTTCGGCCTGCGCCGCGGCGACGCCCTCGTCGGCCAGGTGCGCCAGCCGCGCGACGGTGAGCGGCGCGAGAAGTTCAACCCGATGGTGCGCATCGACAGCGTCAACGGCGCCGACCCGGACACCGCGCGCAACCGGGTCGAGTTCTCGAAGCTGACGCCGCTCTACCCGAGCGAGCGGCTGCGCCTGGAGACCACGTCCGACAACCTGATCGGCCGGGTCATCGACATCGCCGCCCCGATCGGCAAGGGCCAGCGGGGTCTGATCGTGTCGCCGGCCAAGGCCGGCAAGACCATGGTGATGCAGTCGATCGCCAACTCGATCACCACCAACAACCCCGAGTGCCACCTCATGGTCGTCCTCGTCGACGAGCGCCCGGAGGAGGTCACCGACTTCGAGCGCTCGGTCAAGGGCGAGGTCATCTCCTCGACCTTCGACCGGCCGGCCAGCGACCACACCACCGTTGCCGAGCTCGCGATCGAGCGGGCGAAGCGGCTCGTCGAGCTCGGGCACGACGTGGTGGTGCTGCTCGACGGCATCACCCGGCTCGGGCGCGCCTACAACCTCTCGGCCCCGGCCAGCGGCCGGATCCTGTCCGGCGGCGTGGACTCGGCGGCGCTCTACCCGCCGAAGAAGTTCTTCGGCGCGGCCCGCAACATCGAGAACGGCGGCTCGTTGACGATCCTGGCCACGGCGCTCATCGAGAGCGGGTCGAAGATGGACGAGGTGATCTTCGAGGAGTTCAAGGGCACCGGCAACATGGAGATCCGGCTGCGCCGCGACTTCGCCGACAAGCGCCTGTTCCCGGCCATCGATGCCGTCCAGTCCGGCACCCGCCGCGAGGAGCTGCTGATGTCGAAGGAGGAGATCGCCATCGTCTGGAAGCTGCGGCGGGTCCTCTCGGGCCTCGACGGCCAGCAGGCCCTCGAGCTGCTGCTCACGAGGCTGAAGAAGTCCCAGACCAACATCGAGTTCCTGATGCAGGTGCAGAAGACGACGCCGAGCCCGGACGCCCAGGACTGAGGGCGTCGGACCCGGCCCTGCTCGACACGGTGTGGCCGGGTCCTCGATTCGGCCTCGGGGCGGCGATCCGGCGGCTACGCTGACCGGGTCAGCCGACCACCCCCCGGAAGGAAGTGCTGTGGCGAGGATCCTTGTCGCGGACGACGACGTCGACATCCGCGAGCTCGTGGAGTTCAAGCTGTCGACGATGGGTCACGACATCGTGGCCGTCGGCGACGGCGCTGCTGCGGTCGACGCCTGCCGGGCGAGCAAGCCCGACCTGGCCGTGCTGGACGTGATGATGCCGGGCGTCTCCGGCCTCGACGCCATCCGCGAGATCCGTGCCGACCCCGGCCTCGCGGACCTGCCGGTCATCCTGCTGACCGCGCGTGCCCAGGAGTCCGACGTCGAGACCGGCTTCGACTCCGGTGCCGACGACTACATCACCAAGCCCTTCAGCCCCCGTGAGCTCGCCTCCCGGGTCGAGGCGTTGCTCGGCAAGATCGTCTGACGGCGCCTCCCGCTCTCTCCGCGCGATCCTCGGCGTCGCCGCGCGACCCGGGCCGGGGAATTGCCCGGGAGTCGTGTGCGTTGGCACACTTGCACCGTTCGTTGCCGGTTCACGCTGTCCGCATCCCGCGGGGCGACCCGGCGACCCAGAGAGGACACCATGCAGAAGGACATCCACCCGGACTACGTCGTGACCGACGTGACCTGCACCTGCGGCGCCACGTTCCAGACGCGCTCCACCGTCGCGAGCGGCACGATCCGCAGCGACGTGTGCTCGCAGTGCCACCCGTTCTACACCGGCAAGCAGAAGATCCTCGACACCGGCGGCCGCGTCGCCCGGTTCGAGAAGCGCTACGCGCAGGCCGGCCAGAACAAGAAGTAGCCAGGCTTCCGGCGCCGGTCACCCCCCGGTCTAGGTGGGGGTGGCCGGCGCCGTGCTGCATCCGCGGCCGGGTCCCCGACCCTGCCTGACCTGCTTGCGTGACCACCCCCAGGAGCCGCCATGTTCGAGGCCGTCGAAGGTCTCGTCGTCGAGCGGGCCGGGCTCGAGCAGCAGCTCGCCGACCCCTCCACCCACGTCGACCAGGCGCTGGCCAAGCGGCTCAACCAGCGCTACGCCGAGGTGTCGGCGATCGTGCGCACCTGGGAGGAGTGGCGCCAGCTCGGCGACGACGTCGAGGCCGCGCGCGAGCTCGCCGGTGACGACCCCGACTTCGCTGCCGAGGCCGACGCGCTCGTCGTACGTCTGGAGGAGGCCGAGGAGCGGTTGCGCCACCTGCTGGTGCCGCGCGATGCGGCCGACTCCAAGGACGCGATCCTCGAGGTGAAGTCGGGGGAGGGCGGTGAGGAGTCGGCGCTGTTCGCCGGCGATCTGCTGCGGATGTACACCCGGTACGCCGAGGGCCGTGGCTGGGCCACCGAGGTGCTCGACGCGACGGAGTCCGACCTCGGCGGCTACAAGTCGGTCACCGTGGCCGTGAAGGCCCGCGGCACGAGCGAGCCGGGCGCGGCGCCGTACGGCCTGCTGAGGTTCGAGGCCGGCGTGCACCGGGTCCAGCGGGTGCCGGTGACGGAGTCCCAGGGCCGGGTCCACACCAGCGCCGCGGGCGTGCTCGTGCTGCCCGAGGCCGAGCAGGTCGACGTGCAGGTCGACGAGAGCGACCTGCGCATCGACGTCTTCCGCAGCAGCGGGCCCGGTGGCCAGAGCGTCAACACGACCGACTCCGCCGTGCGCATCACCCACCTGCCCACGGGCATCGTGGTGAGCTGCCAGAACGAGAAGAGCCAGCTGCAGAACCGCGACCAGGCGATGCGGATCCTGCGGGCCCGGCTCCTGGCCGCGGCGCAGGAGGCGGCCGACGCCGAGGCCAGCCAGGCGCGTCGCAGCCAGGTGCGCACCGTCGACCGCTCCGAGCGGATCCGCACCTACAACTTCCCCGAGAACCGGATCTCCGACCACCGGACCGGCTACAAGGCCTACAACCTCGACCACGTGCTGGACGGTGGGCTCGAGCCGGTCGTGGCCTCCTGCGTGGCCGCCGACCTCGAGGCGCGTCTGAGCGCCCTGGAGGAGCAGGCGTGACCCTGCGGGAGCGTCGCCGGGCGGCCGCCGCCCTGCTGGCGGCCGCGGGCGTCCCGTCACCGGAGCACGACGCGGACGCGCTGCTCGCCCACGTCCTCGGCACCTCCCGCCCCGGGCTGGTGACCGCAGCGGACCCGACCCCCGCCCAGCGTCGCGAGTACGACGCCCTGCTGGCGCGCCGCGCCGCCCGCGAGCCGCTGCAGCACCTGCTGGGGGTCACCGGCTTCCGCCACGTCGAGCTGTTCGTCGGGCCCGGCGTGTTCACCCCGAGGCCCGAGACCGAGCTGCTCGCGGGGTGGGCGGTCGAGCGGGCAACCGCCCTGGACCGGCCGGTGCTGGTGGACCTGTGCACCGGCTCGGGGGCGATCGCGAAGGCGCTGGCCGACGAGCTGCCGGTGGCCGAGGTCCACGCCGTGGAGCTGGACCCGGCGGCCCACGCCTGGGCGGAGCGCAACCTCGCGGGCACCGGCGTCGACCTGCGCCAGGGCGACCTGGCCGAGGCGTTCGAGGACCTCCTCGGCACCGTCGACGTGATCACCTGCAACCCGCCCTACGTGCCGCTCACCGCCTGGGAGTCGGTCGCCCCGGAGGCCCGCGACCACGATCCCCACCTCGCCCTGTTCTCCGGCGACGACGGGCTCGACGCGATCCGGGTGCTCGAGCGGCGGGCGGCCGCACTGCTGCGGCCCGGAGGGTGGGTCGGCGTCGAGCACGCCGACGTGCAGGGCGAGTCCGCGCCGGCCGTCTTCTCGACGAGCGGGCGCTGGAGCGAGGTGCGCGACCACCGCGACCTCGCGGACCGTCCGCGCTTCACGACGGCGCGACTGGCACGATGAGCAGGTGACCTCCGCCCAGCGCCTGCCCACCGGCACCGACGAGGAGCGCGAGGAGGCCGTCGCGGCCGCCAGTCTCGCCGTCCAGCGGGGCGACCTCGTCGTGATCCCGACCGACACCGTCTACGGCATCGGCGCCGACGCCTTCGACAAGGATGCGGTGCGCGCCCTGCTCGCCGCCAAGGGCCGCGGTCGGGAGATGCCGCCGCCGGTGCTCGTGAGCGCGAAGACGACCCTCGACGCGCTGACCACGTCCGTCCCCGGCTACGCCCGCGCCCTGGTCGACACGTTCTGGCCCGGCCCGCTCACCCTGGTCTGCACCCAGCAGCCCTCGCTGCAGTGGGACCTCGGCGACGCCCGTGGCACGGTCGCCGTGCGGATGCCCGACCACGAGGTGGCGCTGGCCGTGCTCGAGCGCACCGGCCCGCTCGCCGTGAGCTCGGCCAACAAGACCGGCCTCCCCGCCGCGACCGACGCCGACGCGGCGATCGAGATGCTGGGGGAGGAGGTGGCGGTGGTCGTCGACGCCGGGACCTCGCCCGGCGGCGGTTCCGCGGCCGCTTCCACCATCGTCGACGTCACGGGCAGCCAGGGGCGGGTGCTGCGTCGTGGGGCGCTGAGCCTCGAGGCGCTCAACGAGGTGCTGGAACCGCTCGGCGCCACCCTCACCGACGAGGGCTGAGCGCGTGCGCGAGTACCTCCTGGTCTTCCTGGTCTCGGCGGCGGTCACCTACCTGCTGACGGTGATCGCGCGTGAGATCGCGCTCCGCACCGGCGCCGTGGCGGCCGTGCGGGACCGGGACGTCCATGCCGAGCCGATCCCCTACTTCGGCGGGCTGGCGATGCTGGGCGGCCTCGTGGCGGCGTACGGCGTGGCGCGTGAGCTTCCGTTCCTCTCCAGCGCCGGCCCCTTCCTCGTGCAGGACGCGGGCACGGTGATCCTCGCCGGCGCGATGGTCTGCGGGGTGGGGGTGCTCGACGACCTCTTCGAGCTCGACGCGCTCACCAAGCTCGGTGGCCAGGTGATCGCGGTCGCCTTCCTCATCTGGTCGGGCATCCAGCTCAAGGTGATCCCGCTCAGCGCGGAGGAGCAGTTCGGTCTCGACCCCGCACAGGGGGCGCTGCTGACCGCGGTCCTGATCATCGCGACCGTCAACGCGGTGAACTTCGTCGACGGCCTCGACGGTCTGGCCTCGGGCGTGGTGGGCATCGGCGCCGCCGCGTTCTTCGTCTTCAGCTACCAGCTCGCCAACCTCAACGGCGTCACGCTCGCGACGACCGCGGCCTTCCTGTCCGCAGCGCTGGCGGGCGCGTGCGCCGGCTTCCTGCCCCACAACTTCCACCCTGCGCGCCTCTTCATGGGCGACTCCGGCTCGATGCTGCTGGGGCTGGTGCTGTCGGCCTCGGCGCTGACGATCACCACCCAGTTCAGTGGCGCCGAGATCAGCCGTGGGGGAGCGGGGTCCGACGTGAACGCCCTGGCGTTCTTCCTCCCCGTGCTGCTGCCCATCTCGATCCTGATCGTGCCCATGGCCGACCTGGTCCTGGCCGTCGTGCGCCGCACCCGCGCCGGTCGCTCGCCGTTCGCCCCCGACAAGCAGCACCTCCACCACCGGCTGCTGGAGATCGGCCACAGCCAGCGACGAGCGGTGCTCATCATGTGGCTCTGGGCCGGGCTGGTCGCCTTCGGGACCGTGATCGTCAGCCTCTACACCGGCACGGTGATGTGGGCCGTGCTCGGCGCCGGGGCCGCGCTGACGATCGCCCTCACCTTCCTCGTCCCTGCGTTGCAGACCCCGCACCTGCCGCTCCACGAACCCGCGGAGGAGGCGGGGGAGTGAGGGCGCCCCGGCGGATTGGATCCGTCCGGAGGGCTTGTGCTAACTTTCACAAGCGACACCGCACCATGTCGACCGACCCCGACCGAACGGCCGCCGCCATGACGACCGACAGCCCGATCACCCGCAGCAGGCCTGCTGCGTGGGGGCCGCGAGCGGTCGGCCGCACGAGCGTGCTCAGCGGCCTCGGGTGTGCGGTCATCGGCCTCGTCGCAGCCCTCGCCGGCGTGACCCTCTCGGGGGCGGCTGCGGCCTGGGGAGCGTTGATCGGGGCCGGCCTCGCGGGCGGCGTCTTCGTCCTCGGAGCCCTGGCCGTGCAGGTGGTCACCTGGCTCTACCCGCCGCTCTCGCTGCTGGTGGCGATGCTGACCTACGTCAGCCAGGTGCTGGCCGCGATGATGGTGTTCACCGTCCTCGACCGAGGTGCGCTGGGCGACGACGCGACCGTCTCCACGCCGTGGGTCGGAGGCACCCTGGCGGCCTGCGCGCTGCTGTGGGTGACCGTCCACGTGTGGGTCGCGGCGACGGAGCGGGTGCCGCTCTACGACCTCCCCGAGGCGGGTGCGCGATGACCACGGCCGCCTGCTATCGTCCGGGGCGCGATGGCTCAGCAACACCCCACCGCGGGGACACCCCATGGTTCCCCCGGAGGCGACCCCTGGCACGCGTTCGGGTACCTCACCGCGGGGGTGCTCTTCTACGGCGGGCTGGGCTGGGCTCTCGACCGGTGGCTGGGGACGTCGTTCCTGGTCGTCATCGGAATCCTCTCGGGGGCCGGTCTCGGGATCTACATGACGTTTGCGCGGTTCGGCGGGTTCCCCGCCAAGGACGACGACCAGCAGGACTAGGGCAGGAGACAGAGTGAGCGCCATCGCATCGACGGCTGCGACCGACCTCAGCGCCGCTGAGAGCGGTCCCGGCTTCCAGGGGCCGGATGCCAGCCTGTTCGAGCTGGGTCCCCTCTTCGCCGGGGTCACCAAGCCGATGCTGCTCGCGGTGCTCTCCGCCGTGCTCGTGCTCGGCTTCATGGTGTCGTCGGCGCGCAAGTCGGCCGTCGTCCCCGGCCGGTTGCAGTTCGCCGGCGAGGCGGCGTACGGCTTCGTGCGCAACTCGATCGCGCGGGACCAGATCGGGTCCGAGCACTACATGAAGTTCGTGCCCTACCTCTTCTCGCTCTTCCTCTTCATCGTGGTCAACAACTACTTCGGGATCGTCCCCGTGGTGCAGTTCCCCACGATGGGCCGCATCGGTTACATCGTCCCGCTCGCGCTCGCATCCTGGCTCATCTTCATCGGGGCCGGCATGTGGAAGCACGGCGTCCTCGGCTACCTCAAGCACCAGACGGTGCCCCAGGGTGTCCCGTCCTGGATCCTCGTCGTGCTGGTCCCGCTGGAGTTCATCTCCAACATCCTGGTGCGGCCGTTCACGCTGACGCTGCGTCTCTTCGGCAACATGTTCGCCGGCCACATCCTGCTGGCGCTGTTCGCCACGGGTGCCGCCTACCTCATCAGCACCGGCGAACCGATCAACATCGTCGGCGGGGTCCTCAGCTTCGTGCTGGGCATCCTCGTCAGCTTCCTGGAGCTCATCGTGATGTTCCTCCAGGCCTACGTCTTCACGCTCCTCTCGTCGATGTACATCGGCGAGGCGATCGCGGACGACCACTGACCCACCCCTGCAGCACCCCCTAGTTTCGCCAATCGCGACATCACGTCGCCGACGAAAGGAAAAGCCCATGGAAGGCTCCCTCGACATGGTCGGTCTCGGCCTCTCCGCCATCGGCCCCGGCATCGCCATCGGGCTGATCTTCGCGGCCCTGATCAGCGGCATCGCCCGTCAGCCCGAGATGAACCAGGTCCTCTTCGGCCGCGCGATCCTCGGCTTCGTGCTCGCTGAGGCGCTGTTCATCATCACCCTCGGCCTCGCCTTCGTCCTCTAAGACCGCTACTCACGCACCGGGTGGTCCACAGTGAGGGAGACACCAGCATGAATTCATTGATCGTTGTGATGGCGAGCGAGGGCCACAGCCCGTTGGTCCCGGTCCTGTCCGAGATCGTCCTCAGTGCAGTGGTCTTCGCGATCATCGCGTTCGGCATCTGGAAGTTCGTGGTGCCGAACTTCGAGAAGGCCTACGCCGAGCGGACCTCCGCCATCGAGGGCGGTCTGGCCGCGGCCGAGACCAAGCAGGCCGAGGCCGACGCCAAGCTGGCCGAGCTCGAGCAGCGGCTCGGCGAGGCCCGCCACGAGGCGGCGCGCATCCGTGAGGAGGCGCGCGAGCAGGGTGCCGCGATCGTGTCCGAGATGCGGGACCAGGCGCAGACCGAGTCGGCCCGGATCGTCGAGCACGGCCGGGTGCAGATCGAGGCCGAGCGGCAGCAGGCCGTGGCCTCGCTGCGGGCCGAGGTCGGCGCCCTGGCCACCTCGTTGGCCGGTCGGATCGTCGGCGAGAGCCTCGAGGACGACGACCGCTCCGCGCGCGTCGTCGACCGGTTCCTCGCCGACCTCGAGGCCGGCGAGTCCGCGGGCAGCGAGGCCCGCTGATGTCCGTGCGTGGTGCGTCCGGCGAGGCGCTGGTCGAGCTCCGGGACAAGCTCGAGGGCTTGCTCGGCAGCGTCGACGCCGCGAGCGTCGGCGAGGAGCTCTTCGCCGTCGCGTCCGTGGTCCGCTCCGAGGCCGGGCTGCGCCGCGTCGTCACCGACATCTCGACCGACGGTGACGCCAAGGCCGGGCTGGTGCGCGGGATCTTCGGCGACAAGCTGTCGCCGGCCACGCTGGACGTCGTGACCGACGCCGTACGTCGCCGGTGGACTGCCACCCGCGACCTCGCCGACACCCTCGAGCACCTCGGGGTCGTCGCGGTGGTCCGCTCCGCGGGTGACACCGACGCCGAGCGGCTGGCGGACGAGATCTTCGCGGTCGGCCGCCTGGTGGAGGAGAACCCCGACCTCCGCACGGCACTCGCCGACCCGGCCCGCTCGCAGTCCGACCGCCGCTCGCTGGTGGCCGGCCTGCTCGACGGCCGGGCGCTGCCCTCGACGGTGGCCCTCGCCAAGCAGGCGCTCTCGGGCTCCTACCGTTCGGCCTCCGTGGCCCTCGAGGAGTTCTCGAAGGTCGCCGCCGCGGTCCACGACGAGCGCGTGGCGAAGGTCCGGGTGGCCCAGCCGCTCACCGACGCCGAGCGCGGGCGCCTCGAGCACGCGCTCAGCCAGCAGTACGGTCGCGACGTCCACCTCAACGTGGTCGTCGAGCCCGGTCTCATCGGCGGCATGCGGGTGGAGATCGGCGACGACGTCATCGACGGCACCGTTGCCGGTCGCCTCGACGAAGCACGACGCAAGCTCGCCGGCTGAGCACCGCCGGCCGGCCCCACGACCAGACCAGTCACCAAGAAGTAGAGAGCCAGGAGAGTAGGCAGAGATGACGGAGCTTTCGATCCGTCCGGAGGAGATCCGGGACGCGCTGCAGAAGTTCGTGTCCGAGTACCAGCCCGACGCGGCCAGCAAGGAGGAGGTCGGCACCGTCTCCCAGGCTGGTGACGGCATCGCCCGGGTCACCGGTCTGCCCTCGTGCATGGCCAACGAGCTGCTCGAGTTCGAGGACGGCACCCGCGGCCTCGCGCTGAACCTCGACACCCGCGAGATCGGTGTCGTCGTGCTCGGTGACTTCGACAAGATCGAGGAGGGCCAGACGGTCCGTCGGACCGGCGAGGTCCTCTCGGTCCCCGTGGGCGACAACTTCCTCGGTCGCGTCGTCGACCCGCTCGGCACCCCCATCGACGGCCTCGGCGAGATCGAGTCCTCCGAGCGCCGCGCGCTCGAGCTCCAGGCGCCCGGCGTGATGGCGCGCAAGTCGGTGCACGAGCCGCTCGCCACCGGCATCAAGGCGATCGACGCCATGACCCCGATCGGCCGTGGCCAGCGCCAGCTCATCATCGGCGACCGGTCGACCGGCAAGACGACCATCGCGATCGACACGATCATCAACCAGAAGCAGAACTGGGAGTCCGGCGACCCGGACAAGCAGGTGCGCTGCATCTACGTCGCGATCGGCCAGAAGGGCTCCACCATCGCCGCCGTGCGAGGTGCCCTCGAGGAGGCCGGCGCGCTGGAGTACACCACGATCGTGGCGTCCCCGGCCTCCGACTCTGCCGGCTTCAAGTACCTCGCCCCCTACACCGGCTCGGCCATCGGCCAGCACTGGATGTACGACGGCAAGCACGTCCTGATCGTCTTCGACGACCTCTCCAAGCAGGCCGACGCCTACCGTGCGGTGTCGCTGCTGCTGCGCCGCCCGCCGGGTCGCGAGGCGTTCCCGGGTGACGTCTTCTACCTGCACAGCCGGCTGCTCGAGCGCTGCGCCAAGCTCTCGGACGAGCTGGGCGCGGGATCGATGACCGGCCTGCCGATCATCGAGACCAAGGCCAACGACGTCTCGGCGTTCATCCCGACCAACGTCATCTCCATCACGGACGGCCAGATCTTCCTCCAGTCCGACCTGTTCGCGGCCAACCAGCGCCCGGCCATCGACGTCGGCATCTCGGTCTCCCGTGTGGGTGGCGCTGCGATGACCAAGGCGATGAAGGCCGTCACCGGCTCGCTCAAGGTCGACCTGGCGCAGTTCCGCGCGATGGAGGCGTTCGCGATGTTCGCCTCCGACCTCGACGCGGCCTCGCGCCAGCAGCTCGACCGCGGCCAGCGGCTGATGGCCCTCCTCAAGCAGCCGGCCTACTCGCCGTACCCGCTGGAGGAGATGACCGTCGCGCTGTGGACCGGCACCACCGGCCGCCTCGACAAGGTCCCCACCGAGGACGTGCTGCGCTTCGAGGGCGAGTTCCTCGACTACCTGCGCCGCTCGCACTCCGGGATCCTCTCCGGCATCCGCGAGTCGCTGAAGTTCGACGACGCCGCGGCCGACGAGCTCGAGTCGGCCTACAACTCCTTCCTCGACCAGTTCGAGACCTCGGAGGGTGGGTCGATCAAGGTCGGCCACGAGCCCGAGGCCGAGGCGCTGGAGGACGAGGACCAGGAGCAGATCGTCAAGCAGAAGCGGGGCTGATCCCTCATGGCCGTATCGCTGCGTGAGTACCGCGCGCGGATCAAGTCGACGGAGTCGATGAAGAAGATCACGCGCGCCATGGAGCTCATTGCTGCGTCGCGCATCATCAAGGCGCAGCAGCGGGCGCAGGCCGCCGCGCCGTACGCCCGGGAGCTCACCCGGGCCGTGTCGGCGGTCGCGACCTTCTCCGCGGTCGACCACCCGATGACGCGGGAGTCCGAGGACCCCAAGCGGGCCGCGGTCCTCATCGTCACCAGTGACCGTGGTCTGGCCGGTGCCTACTCCTCGAGCGTGCTCAAGGAGTACGAGCGGCTCGCGGAGAAGCTCCGCGAGGAGGGCAAGGAGATCGACGCCTACATCTGCGGCCGCAAGGGTGACGCGTACTTCAAGTTCCGTCAGCGTCCCGTGGTCCAGTCGTGGACCGGCTTCTCCGACCAGCCGTCCTACGACGCGGCCGAGGAGGTCGGCCACGCGCTGATCGACGCCTTCCTCGCCGACGAGGACGACCAGTCCGAGGCCAACCGGGCACACGTGGACGAGGTCCACGTCGTCTACACCCGGTTCCGGTCGATGCTGGTGCAGGAGCCCACCGCGGTGCGGCTGCTGCCGCTCGAGGTGGTCGAGGGCGAGGAGAAGCCCCTCGGCCGAGGAGCGGCTGCCGCTCTACGAGTTCGAGCCCTCCCCGGAGGCCGTGCTCGACGAGCTGCTGCCCAAGTACGTGCAGAGCCGGATCTTCTTCTCCTTCCTGCAGGCGGCGGCCTCCGAGCTGGCAGCCCGCCAGAAGGCGATGAAGTCGGCCACGGACAACGCCGACGAGCTGATCAAGAAGTTCACCCGGATCGCCAACCAGGCCCGCCAGGCGGGCATCACCCAGGAAATCAGTGAGATCGTGGGTGGCGTCAACGCGCTCGCCGACGCCAACGCTGCTTCCGACTGACCGCCCGCTGGCCACATCGCCCAGCGATTGCCTAGAGATTGCAGAGTGAGTGAGAGATGACTGCCACTGTTGAAGAGACCACGACCTCCGGCGGCGCCGGCGGCGTGGGTCGCATCGCCCGGGTCATCGGCCCGGTGGTCGACGTCGAGTTCGCCTCGGACTCGATGCCCGAGATCTACAACAAGCTCGAGGTCGAGCTGACCCTCGCCGGCGAGACCACCGTCCTGCCGCTCGAGGTCGCCCAGCACATCGGTGAGGGCATGGTCCGCGCGATCTCGCTCAAGCCGACCGACGGCCTGGTCCGTGGCGCGCAGGTGCGCGACACCGGTGGCCCGATCACCGTCCCGGTGGGCAGCGCGACCCTCGGCAAGGTGTTCAACGCCACCGGCGACGTGCTCAACCTCAAGGAGGGCGAGACCTTCGAGGCCGAGGAGCGGTGGGGCATCCACCGCAAGGCGCCGGCCTTCGACCAGCTGGAGTCCAAGACCCAGATGTTCGAGACCGGCATCAAGGTCATCGACCTGCTGACGCCGTACGTCCAGGGCGGCAAGATCGGCCTGTTCGGCGGTGCCGGCGTCGGCAAGACCGTGCTGATCCAGGAGATGATCGCCCGCGTCGCCAAGGACCACGGCGGTGTGTCGGTGTTCGCCGGCGTCGGTGAGCGCACCCGTGAGGGCAACGACCTCATCGTCGAGATGGAGGAGGCCGGCGTCATCGGCCAGACCGCCCTCGTGTTCGGCCAGATGGACGAGCCGCCGGGCACCCGGCTGCGCGTCGCGCTGTCGGCGCTGACGATGGCGGAGTACTTCCGCGACGTGCAGAACCAGGACGTGCTGCTCTTCATCGACAACATCTTCCGGTTCACCCAGGCGGGTTCCGAGGTCTCCACGCTGCTCGGCCGGATGCCGTCCGCGGTGGGCTACCAGCCCAACCTGGCCGACGAGATGGGCACCCTGCAGGAGCGGATCACCTCGACCCGCGGCAACTCGATCACCTCGATGCAGGCGATCTACGTCCCCGCGGACGACTACACCGACCCCGCGCCGGCGACCACGTTCGCCCACCTCGACGCGACCACCGAGCTCTCGCGCGAGATCGCCTCGCTGGGCATCTACCCGGCGGTCGACCCGCTGACCTCCACGTCTCGGATCCTCGACGCCCAGTACATCGGCCAGGAGCACTACAACTGCGCGATCCGGGTCAAGCAGATCCTCCAGCGCAACAAGGAGCTCCAGGACATCATCGCGATCCTCGGTGTCGACGAGCTGTCCGAGGAGGACAAGATCATCGTCAGCCGGGCGCGGCGCATCCAGCGCTTCCTGTCGCAGAACACCTACGTGGCCAAGCAGTTCACCGGCATCGAGGGCTCCACGGTCCCCGTCGGCGACACCATCGAGGCGTTCAACAAGATCGCGGACGGCGAGTACGACCACGTGGCCGAGCAGGCCTTCTTCATGTGCGGCGGTCTGGACGACGTCGAGAAGAAGTGGGCCGAGATCCAGAAGAGCCTCTGATGGCCGAGACCAAGGCCGACCTGCAGGTCGAGCTCGTGGCGGCCGACCGGACCGTGTGGTCCGGTCGGGCGTCCATGGTCCTGGCGCGCACCACCGAGGGCGACATCGGGATCCTGGCCAACCACGCGCCGGTGCTGTCGGTGCTGGTGCCGGGCGTCATCGACATCGCCGCCGAGGAGGGTGACCACGTCGTGGCCGCCGTGGACGGTGGGTTTCTCTCGGTGGCGGCCAACCGGGTCTCGATCCTGGCCGAGCGCACCACGCTCGCGGCCGAGGTCGACGTCGCGGCGGCACGCTCCGACCTCGACGCCGCCGACGCCGAGGAGGGCGACGCCGCCGAGCTGGCTGCCAAGTACGCCGCCGCGCAGGTCCGGGCCGCGGAGTGGTCCTCCTGACCGGTGCCTCCTGAGGTGCCGATAGGGTGACGCCCACTCCCGCTCCGGGAGTGACGCCATCCCCAGGAGGTACGACGGATGCCGCTGTGGCAGCTGCTGCTCGACGCAGCCGGTGCCCTGCTCGTCGTCGTCCTGGTCTACGGGCTCGCGCTCGTCGTACGCCGCCGGCTGCTGTCGCGCCACGGCGGCACCTTCGAGCTCAGCTACCGCGTCCGGTCCGAGAGGGCCGGACGCGGTTGGCTTCTCGGGCTCGGCCGCTACTCCGGCGAGCAGCTGGAGTGGTTCCGGATCTTCTCGCTCTCGCCCCGGCCCAAGCGGAGCTGGCGGCGCGACGCCCTGGGCTACGCCGGTCGACGTGACCCCGAGGGTGGCGAGCGGATGTCGCTCTACCCCGAGCACACGGTCGTCCGGTGCACCTCGGCCGACGGAGTCATCGAGCTCGCGATGGCCCCGTCGTCACTGATGGGGTTCCAGGCCTGGCTCGAGGCTGCCCCTCCCGGTACGGCGACCACGGTGTGAGTGCCGGGCCGGCGCTCGGCCGGCCGTGCGCCCGGTCCCGACCGGCGGTGTCGACGAGCCAGCCGAACAGGGCAGGCCCCGTCGCGTCGCGCTCGGGGTGCCACTGCACGCCCAGGACCGGCCAGGGGTCGGCGCCCGCCCACTCGCACGCCTCCACCGCGCCGTCGTCGGCCCTGCCGACGACGCGCCACGGGGCACCGGTCGCCGAGACGACCTGCTCGTGGAGGGAGCTGACGTCCGGGCGGGCGCCGAGCAGCCCCGCCAGGAGTGAGCCGGACGTGAGCTCGACCGGGTGGCCCGTGTGGGGCAGCACGTGTCGGCCCCCCGCTCCCGCCAGCCGGCCACCGAAGGCGACGGTGAGCAGCTGCAGGCCCCGGCACACGCCGAGCAGCGGCAGCCTCCGGCGCTCGGCCCACCGGATCGCCGCGAGCTCGTGCGTGTCGCGGTCGCGGTCGACCTCCCGCGCGGCGGCCGGGTCCCCGCCGTAGCGGGCCGGGTCCACGTCTCCTCCGCCGGTCAGGACTGCCGCGTCGAGCAGCTCGAGCGTGGCCGGTGGCCCACCCAGCGGCACCACGACGGGGAGCCCCCCTGCGGCGCTCACCGCGTCGACGTAGACGCGCGGTGTGCCCACCACCGTGAGCTCTCCCCACGGCCGGCGCACCGGGTAGGACGCCCCGAGGATCCCCACGACGGGTGGCCGAGCGGTCACATCGCCACCACCGCGGTGACGGCCAGGGCGACCCCGGTCAGGTAGGTGCCGAGAGCGCCGACGTCACGCAGCGGTCCGTGGCTGGCGAGGGTGCGGGACGTGAGCATGCCGAGGGCGTGGACGGCGCGGGAGAGGAGTGCGGCCAGGGCCAGGGCCGTGACCCACCAGCCGTCGGAGAGCGTCGCGCACACGACGACCAGCACCATCAGCGTCGGCACGTACTCGGCCGCGTTGCCGTGGGCGCGGATCGCGATCAGCAACCGGTCGGCGGGGTCGGTGGGTGCCTGGTCGCCGGTGGCACCCCGGGTGGCGCGGTGCCGGGTGACGTTGGCACCGAGGAGGAACACGAGCAGGCCCATGAGGGCGAGGGAGACGAGGACGGTGGTATTCATGCGAGGACTCCTGAATGGTGGTGGGCGAGGAGGCGGTCGACGACGTCGCCGCAGAGATCGGTCCCGAGCAGGGCGTCGGCCTTGGCCATGCCCCCCGGGCAGGTGGTGTTGACCTCGATCAGGTGGCCGTCGATGACGTCGACGCCGGCGAGGGCGATGCCGTGCTCGCGCAGGAGCGGCCCCAGGGCTCCGGCGATGAGGAGGTCGTCGGCGTCGACCGGGGCGGCCGCCACCGGGGGGCCGATGCGGAAGTCGCCGGGCGAGGGGCGGCGCAGCACCGCACCCACGACCTCGCCCTGGACCAGGAACAGGCGCTTGTTGCCGCGCTCGACCGCCGGCAGGTACTCCTGTGCGATGACGTGGCGGCGTCCGCCGTCGGTGGCCGACTCCAGCAGCGACGTCGCTCCGGGATCGTCGTGGACGAGCCAGACCCCCACGCCCGCGAAGCCGTCGACCGGCTTGACCACCACCGTTCCCGTGCGGGAGACGAACTCGCGCAGGTCGCCCACCGAGGTGCCGACGTACGTCGCCGGGCACAGCCGCGGGAAGTGCTGGGCGACCAGCTTCTCGTGCAGCGCGCGGACTCCGCGAGGCCGGTTGACGACCGGTGTGCCAGCGGTGTCGACGAGGTCGAGCAGGTAGGTCGTGCGGAGGTACCGCGGGTCGACCGGCGGGTCGATCCGCAGGTGGACGAGCCCGTAGGCGTCGGCGATGTCGAGGTCGGCGGCGGCCACCTCGTCCGTCCAGGGCCGGTCGACGACCCAACGGTGGTCGTGACCGCGGCGCCGGGACCGGAGGACGATCCTCCGGGCCCGGGCGTGGAGCCGGCCGTCGGTGCACACCAGCTCCTCGGGCGTGCACCACCAGACCTCGAGCCCGCGATGCTGCGTCGCCGCCATCAGCCCCACCGTCGCGTCCACGTCGGGGGACAGGTCTGCCAGGGGGTCGGTGACGAAGAGCGTCCTCATGCCGCGACCACCCGATCGTCGCCGGTCAGCGTGCCGGACGCGGCGGCGGCCCAGAGCTCGTCGAGCCGACCGGCCAGCGGGTCGAGCCGTCGGAGCACGCGTCGCCGGTGCCGGTCGTCGTAGGCGAGGCTGGCGAGCGTGGTCGCGGCCGCCGTCGGATCCTCCTGCACGTCGAGGTAGCGAACCTCCAGGTAGCGACCGCGGGGTCGCACCGGGGGGAACAGGGTGGTGAGGTGCTCCGCCGGTGTGTCGACGAAGCGCGTGGCCCGCGACGCGAACGCGACGTACGCCGCCACCGGGTCCTCGCCGTGGAGGAGCCGCCCGTCGAACGCGGTCCGGTCGGGGTCGACGGCGAGCCAGGTCGCGAGCCGGCTGCCGGGTCCGCTCCCGCCGGCGAAGGCGGCCGCCAGGAACGGGCCGGCCAGGGTCAGTGCCCGCCACTGCTCGGCGCCGGCGAGCCCGGGCCACCAGTCCAGGCAGACCTGCGTCGACGCGGTGCGGCGCATCATCCGTCGACCGGCCGGGCCGACGGAGTCGAGGTGGCGCTGCATCCTGAGGTAGCGCTCGGAGCGCAGCCGGAGCGGCACCTCGTGCTCGGGCCGCGGGTCGACGGCCTCGGCGTGGACCGAGACGCCGGTCCTCCCGAGTCGGGCGCGCACCTCGCCGACGACGGCCCGCAGCCCGGTGGCCGCGAGGCGGGAGTCGGCCGCCGTGGGCAGGCTCAGCTCGAGCTGTCCGCCGGGCTCGAAGCCGACGTGGGGTGCGGCACCGAGCCCGGCCAGGGCGGCGCGCAGGCGGGGGAGCGGCACCGTCGCACCGTCGCGGTCGCGGACCAGCAGCTCCTGCTCGAGTCCCACCCTCGTGGTGGCGGCCCCGGCGCCGGCGAACAGCCGCGACACCAGCGGCCGGAGCTCGGTGCCGCTCGTCGAGCGCTCCTGATAATGTAAGGTCACCTGTCGAATACTGGAAGGAAGCCTGTCGAATGTCAACCCCTTTGCCGACGCCGCCGCACACGCCCCTGATCGCGCTCGTCGACCGGCTCGGTCAGGTGCTCCAGCGCGACATGGTGACCAGTGGGCGCGACGCCGGCTACCCGGAGCTGAAGTACAGCCACAACGCGGTCTTCGGCTTCCTCGGCACCCACGGCAGCCACGCCTCCGACCTCGCTGCCCGCTCCGGCATGACGCGGCAGTCGATGGGGGAGGTGGTGCGCGACCTGACGGCGCTCGGGATCGTCGAGACGACCGTCGACCCCGACGACCGTCGGGCCAAGCTGGTCACGTACACCGACTACGGCCTCGGGGTCGCCCGCGCGGGGCGCCAGCACATCGTGGACCTCGAGGAGCGCCTCGCCGCCGAGCTGGGCGCGGAGGAGTACGCGGTGCTGCGTGCGGCCCTGGTCAGGATCGCGGAGCTGGTGGCTCCGGCGGAGTGACGATCAGCCGCGCTCGCCGCCGGGCACCCACAGCACGTCGCCCTGCTCGCGGTTGGCGTGGCGGGCGAGGATGAACAGCAGGTCGGAGAGCCGGTTGAGGTAGGTGATCGCCAGCGGGTTCATCGAGTCGGCGTGGTCGTCCCAGGCGGCCCAGGCCGACCGCTCGGCCCGGCGTACGACGGTGCGCGCGACGTGGAGGTGGGCGCCTCCGGGAGTGCCGCCGTTGAGGATGAACGACCGCAGCTTGGGCAGGTGCTCGTTGTAGTGGTCGCACCAGGCCTCGAGCCGGTCGACGTAGTCCTGCTCGAGGCGCAGCGGCGGGAACTCGGGGTCGGGCACCACCGGCGTGCAGAGGTCGGCGCCGACGTCGAAGAGGTCGTTCTGCACGTGCGTCAGCACGGCGACCACGTCGTCCTCGAGGCCGCCGGTGGCCAGCGCCACGCCGAGGTGGGCGTTGGCCTCGTCGACGTCGGCGTAGGCGCGGAGCCGGCTGTCGGTCTTGGTGGTCTCGCTCATGTCGCCCAGGCGGGTGCGGCCACCGTCGCCGGTGCGGGTGTAGATGCGCGTGAGGTTGACCATGACCCGACTCTAGGGGGCCGGTGCGCGACACCCCGGTCCGGTCGGCGGTCAAGGCAACCTTTCGGGGGTGACGCACGTCATAGTGTCGACAGGGGCGTCATCTCGAACGGGGCAGACGATGGACATCCACACCGACGGAGCCACGCTGGTGCTGGTCGGCCACTTCCACGGCCGCAGCACCGCCGACGTGCGCACGGCGCTGCGAGAGCGCCTCGACGCACCCGAGCACGAGATCGTCGTCGACCTCACCGCGGTCCACAGCGTCGACGTCCCGGCGCTGCGGGTGCTGGCCTTCGCCTCCCACGACGCGCTGCGCACCGGACACCACGTCACGCTCCGTGGCTGCGGGCCGGCGGTGCTGCGGATGCTCCACCTGACCCGCCTGATGCGGTTCGTCGAGGTCGAGCAGCAGGCTGCCTGAGCGCCGGGCGCCGCCGCCCCGCCTGTGGAGAACCCCACACGCCAGACGGTTACCAGCGCGTAGCGAGCCGCCCTACCCTCGGTCCATGACCGAGAAGGAACGACCCTGGATGATGCGGACGTACGCCGGCCACACGACCGCCGCGGCGTCCAACGAGCTCTTCCGGACGAACCTCGCCAAGGGGCAGACCGGCCTCTCGGTCGCCTTCGACCTGCCGACGCAGACTGGCTACGACAGCGACTCACCCGCTGGCTCGCGGCGAGGTCGGGAAGGTCGGCGTGCCCGTGCTCGCACCTCGGCGACATGCGGCGCCTCTTCGACGGCATCCCGCTCGGCGGAGATGAACACGTCGATGACCATCAACGCCGTGGCCCCGTGGCTGCTGGCGATGTACCAGGTCGTCGCCGAGGAGCAGGACGCCGAGGCGACGCCGAGGAGGTGGCAGCGCGGCTGGCCGGCACCACGCAGAACGACCTCATCAAGGAGTACCTCTCGCGGGGCACCTACATCGTTCCCGCCGGACGCCTCGATGCGACTGATCACCGACATGATCGCCTACACCGTCCACACGGATCCCGAAGTGGAACCCGATGAACGTCTGCAGCTACCACCTGCAGGAGGCGGGGGCGACGCCGACGCAGGAGCTCGCCTACGCCCTGCTCGACCGCGATCGCCGTGCTCGACCGGTCAAGGGCGTCGGGCCAGGTGTCGGAGGACGACTTCGGCACGGTGGTCGGCGGATCAGCTTCTTCGTCAACGCCGGCGTCCGCTTCGTCGACGAGATCTGCAAGATGCGGGCGTTCGTGCGCCTGTGGGACGAGATCACCCGCGAGCGCTACGGCGTCACCGACGAGAAGCAGCGCCGCTTCCGCTACGGCGTGCAGGTCAACTCGCTCGGCCTCACCGAGGCAGCAGCCCGAGAACAACATGCATGCGCATCGTGCTCGAGATGCTCGGCGGTGACGCTCAGCAAGAAGCGCCCGAGCCCGCGCCGTGCAGCTGCCCGCGTGGAACGAGGCGCTCGGCCTGCCGCGCCCCTGGGACCAGCAGTGGTCGCTGCGCGCTCCAGCAGATCCTCGCCTTCGAGACGCGACCTGCTCGAGCACGACGACATCTTCGACGGGCGCACGTGGTCGAGGCGAAGCGCGTCGACGAGCTGTCGAGGGCGCGCGAGCCGAGATCGACCGGGTGCAGGCGCTGGGCGGAGCGATCGAGGCGGTCGAGTACATGAAGCAGCGGCTGGTCTCCACCCACGCCGCCCGTCGGGCCCGCATCGAGTCCGGCGAGGAGGTGATCGTGGGCATCAACCGCTACGAGACCACCGAGCCGTCCCCGCTCACCGCGAACCTCGACGGGGCGATCATGGTAGTCGACCCCGAGGTCGAGCAGACCGCGCGCGCCAGCGTCGAGGCGTGGAAGGCCGCAGCGCGACCAGGCGGAGGTCGACGCCGCGCTCGCCGACCTGGCGGCGGCAGCCAAGACCGAGCAGAACCTGATGCAGCCGACCCTCGCCGCTGCGCGGGCCGGCGTGACGACGGGGGAGTGGGCCGACACGCTGCGCGAGGACGTTCGGCGAGTACCGGGCGCCCACCGGCGTCTCCGGCGCGGTGGGGGTGGCGGAGGCGGGCGAGGAGCTCACCGCCGTCCGGGTGCGGGTCAGGGAGACCGGCGAGGAGCTGGCCGGCCGGGAGGGTGGCCGGCTGCGGCTGCTGGTCGGCAAGCCCGGCCTCGACGGTCACTCCAACGGCGCCGAGCAGATCGCGGTGCGGGCTCGCGACGCGGGCTTCGAGGTGGTCTACGAGGGCATCCGGCTGACGCCGGAGCAGATCGTGGCGACCGCGATCGCGGAGGACGTCCACTGCGTCGGCCTGTCGATCCTCTCCGGCTCCCACATGGAGCTGGTCCCGACCGTGCTCGAGGGGCTGCGCGAGGCGGGCCTCGACGACGTCCCGGTGGTCGTCGGCGGCATCATCCCCGACGCCGACCGCCGCCGCCTGCTCGCGGCCGGAGTCGCGGCCGTCTACACGCCCAAGGACTTCGGGCTCACCGCGATCATGAGCGGCATCGTGGACCACATCCGGCGCGCCCACGGGCTGGGCTGAGCGACCTACGCTCGGGGCATGAGACCCCGTCCGGAGCAGCCCGGTCCCGACCAGGAGTCCGTGTGGGACTATCCCCGCCCACCCCGCGTCGACCCGAGCGACGAGGTGGTCGAGGTCTGGCTCGGAGGTCGGCGCGTCGCCCGCACGACCCGCAGCCTGCGGGTGCTGGAGACCAGCCACCCGCCGACCTACTACCTCCCGGTGGCCGACGTGGAGCCCGGCACGCTGGTGCCGGTCGGGGGCACCACGGGCTGCGAGTGGAAGGGGGCGGCCTCCTACTTCGACCTCCACGCAGGCGGCGTCGTGGCCCGGCGCGCGGCGTGGACGTACGCCGCACCGTGCCGCGGCTTCGAGGCGCTGGTGGACCACGTGGCCGTGATGCCCGGGGCCGTGGACCGCTGCGTCGTCGGCGGGGACACCGTGGTGCCGCAGCCCGGTGACTTCTACGGAGGCTGGATCACCCCGCGGGTGGTGGGTCCGTTCAAGGGGATCCCGGGATCGTGGGGCTGGTGAGGCGGCGGGCGTAGGTTCGGGCTCGTGAGTGACCTCCAGTGCCCGGCCCGCATCGTGCTCGCCAGGTCCCGGCCCGCCGGGACCACGCCGTGGGCGGCCACCTACGAGGCACCGGTGTCCCTGGCCGAGCTCGCCGACGCCCACCGCGGCGAGCTGGTGCTGGTCGTGGGTGAGCACGAGCACCCGGTGGACCCCGTCCTCGTCGAGATCGACGGGGACGGTCGCCGCGTCACCTCCTGGCCGTCCCCTCAGGCAGGACGCTGACCTCGCGAGCACGGCCATGTGCCACGGCTCGGTAACGCGACACCCACGCGGTGGGAACGGTGTGACCAAAGGGCCGACGACATGACCCGGCGCTCCTAGCCTTCGGGTGTGCCCCCTCCCCCCATGTTGGGCGCCGAGGTCTTTCGCGGACTGGTCGACGCCACCCCCGACGCGCTGCTCGCCGTGGACACCCACGGCGGGACCGGCAGCGTGCGCTTCGCCAACGCTCCTGCAGCCGGCCTCTTCGGCCTCACCCGGGACGACCTCGTGGGTCGCCCGGTCGTCGAGCTGCTGCCCGAGCTCCACACCGAGCTGCTCGGTGCCTCCTGGGCCCGCGAGGACGTGTCGCGGCTGCAGGGCCACGGGCTGCGTGCCGACGGGAGCCGCTTCCCCGTGGAGGTGGCGATCCGTCCCGTGCCGACCCCGGACGGCCTGCTGGCCTGCACGTCGTTGCGCGACCTCTCCAGCAGGGCGGTCGTCGAGCGCGCGTCCGAGCGGCTGCGCGAGGAGCTGATCGCCTCGGTCTCCCACGAGCTGCGCACGCCCCTCACCTCCATCCTGGGCTACACCGAGATCCTGGTGGACCTCGGTGAGCCGGTCGTCAACGACGAGGCGCGACGCCTCCTCTCGATCGTGCGGCGCAACGCCGAGCGACAGCTCAAGGTCGTCGAGGACCTGCTGACCCTGTCGGTGCTGGGCGGCAACGGGGTGTCGGTCGACCCCGTGCCGACGGACCTCGCACGGGTGCTCACGTCGGTGCTGACCGAGCTCGGACCGGTCGCCGCGATGGCGGACGTCGCCCTGGTGCCGTCCGGCATCCGCAGCGTCCGGGTCTTCGGCGACGCCGCCCGGCTGACCGAGGTGGTCGACTCGCTGGTGCGCAACGCGGTGAAGTTCAGTCGCCCCGGCGAGGAGGTGACGGTCCGGCTCGAACGGGTGGGTGAGCACTGCGTGCTCGAGGTCGGCGACCACGGCGACGGCGCCGTGCCGCCCGGGACCGCCGGCTACGTCGGGCTCGGGACGCCGGTGCTCCGCGGCATCGTCGAGGCCCACGCCGGCGAGCTCGGCGTGGACCACCAGCCCGGCCAGGGCACGACGGTCCGGGTTCGCCTGCCGCTCGCGCGCGGCTGACCCCCGCGAGCCGTCACTCGCGTCGCTTTGCAACGGCGTGAGCCGTCACTCGCGTCGCTTCGCAACGGCGTGAGCCGTCACTCGCACGGGTGGAAGGCGCGAGGGCCGTCTCAGAAGAGGCGGTGCTCGGAGTCGTCGATGCCCCGCAGCGCGTCGTAGTCGACGACGGCGCAGGCGATGCCGCGGTCGGTGGCCAGCACGCGGGCCTGCGGCTTGATCTCCTGGGCGGCGAAGATGCCGCGCACCGGACCCCTCGAGGTCAGCAGCGGCTCACGGTTGAGCAGGTCGAGGTAGCGCGTCAGCTGCTCCACGCCGTCGATCTCCCCGCGCCGCTTGATCTCCACCGCGACCGAGGCGCCCTCGGCGTCGCGGCACATCAGGTCGACCGGGCCGATCGCGGTGGGGTACTCGCGGCGTACCAGGGTGAGGCCGGGGGAGAGGGATCCCGGGTGCTCGGCCAGCAGCTCCTGCAGGTGCTTCTCGACCCCGTCCTTCTGCAGCCCGGGGTCGACGCCGAGCTCGTGGCTGGAGTCGTGGAACACCTCCTCGAGCAGGATGCGCAGCGTGTCGTCGCCCTTGGCGCCGGTCACGGTCCACTCGACGACGCCGTCGTCGGTGACGCCCTCGCGCACCGAGCAGGGTGGCGACATCCAGTTCAGGGGCTTGTAGGAGCCGCCGTCGGAGTGGACGAGCACCGACCCGTCGGCTTTCACCATCAGCACCCGGGTCGCCATCGGCAGGTGGGCGGTCAGGCGGCCGGCGTAGTCGACCTGGCAGCGGGCCACGACGAGTCTCACGGGCGGGAACATACCTGCTCGATCTGGCACGCTCAGGGCATGGGTGCGCGGGTGGTCGTCGTCGGTGCCGGTGTCGTCGGGCTCTCGGTCGCCGTGCGGCTCGCCGAGACCGGCCACCGGGTCGACGTGGTGGCACGCGACCTGCCGCTGGAGACGACCTCGGTGGTCGCCGCCGCGCTCTGGTACCCGTACGAGGCGCGGCCCCGCGACAGGGTCGCGGCGTGGGGTGCCCGGGGGTACGCCGCCCTCGCGGCCCTGGCCGCCGACCCGGCGACCGGCGTGCGACTGGTGAAGGGGACCGAGGTGGTGCCGTCCGGCACGCCCGACCCGTGGTGGGCCGGCGGGGTTCCCGACCTGGGGCGCACCCCTCCGCCGCTCGGGTGGGACGACGCGTGGAGCTTCACGGCGCCGCTGGTCGACATGCCGGTGCACCTGGCCTGGCTGCGGGAGCGGCTCGAGGCGCTGGGCGGGACCCTGACCCGGATGTCGCTGGCCGAGCTGCCGCACCCGGACGGTGGCGTCGTCGTCAACTGCTCTGGCCTCGGTGCCCGGCTGCTGGCGGGCGAGACCGACGTCCACCCTGCGCGCGGCCAGGTGCTGCTGCTCGAGGGCGTCGACGTCGACCGCTGGTGGCTCGACGGCACCGACCCCGCCACCCCGACGTACGTCGTCCCCCGCAGCGACCGCACGGTCGTCGGCGGCACCTTCGAGGAGGGCGACTGGAGCCGCAGCCCCGACCCCGCCACCGCCGACGCGATTCTCCGGCGGGCCTCGCGGCTCGTGCCTGCGGTCGAGGGCGGACGGGTGGTCGCGCAGCGGGTCGGGCTGCGCCCGGTGCGCTCGGAGGTCCGGCTCGAGAGGGTCGGCGACGTGGTGCACTGCTACGGCCACGGCGGCGCCGGTGTGACCCTGGCCCAGGGCTGTGCCGAGGAGGTGCTCGACCTGGTCTCCGGTCCCTGACGGGTGACCAGTCCCACACCCGGTGCGCGGTGGCTGCGTGCGAGGATGCCGCCCATGGCTCGTGACATCAGCACCATCGGCGTGATCGGTCTGGGCACCATGGGTGCCGGCATCGCGGAGGTCTTCGCCCGCAGCGGCTTCTCCGTGATCGGTGTGGAGCAGAACGAGGAGGGCGTGGAGCGCGGCCGCGCCCACCTGCAGCACTCCACCGACCGGGCGGTCAAGCGCGAGAAGCTGACGACCGAGGAGCAGGCCGAGCTGATGGGCCGGGTCACGTTGACCTCCGAGATGAAGGACCTCGCTGAGGCCGACATCGTCGTCGAGGCCGTGGTCGAGTCGCTCGCGGTCAAGAAGGCGATCTTCGCCGAGCTCGACGGCGTCGTCACCTCCGAGGCGATCCTCGCCACCAACACCTCCTCGTTGAGCGTCACCGAGATCTCGACGGCCAACTCCCGGCCCGGCCGGGTCATCGGCGTCCACTTCTTCAACCCCGCGCCGGTCCAGAACCTGGTCGAGGTCATCCGCACGGTCGTCACCGAGCCGCAGGTGCTCGAGGACGTGCAGGGGGTCCTCGCCCGGCTCGGCAAGAGCCCCGTCGTGTGCGGCGACAAGGCCGGCTTCATCGCCAACACCCTGCTCTTCGGCTACCTCAACCACGCCGCCTCGATGTACGAGAACAAGTACGCGACGCGCGAGGACATCGACGCGGCCATGCGGTTCGGCTGCGGCTACCCGATGGGCCCGCTCGCGCTGCTCGACCTGATCGGCCTCGACACGGCGTACGAGATCCTCGACACGATGTACAAGCAGGGTCGCGACCGGCTCCACGCGCCGGCGCCGATCCTCAAGCAGTACGTCACCGCGGGCCTGCTCGGCCGCAAGTCGGGTCGCGGCTTCTACACCTACGAGGCGCCCGACAGCCCGGTCGTCGTGGCCGATCCCCACACCCCGTCGCCCGACGACGCCCCGCAGCTGCGCCACGACATCGCCAGGGTCGGCGTGGTCGGCACCGGCACCATGGCCTCGGGCATCGTCGAGGTCTTCGCCAAGGCCGGCTACGACGTGCTCTTCGTCGGCCGCAGCCAGGACAAGGTCGACGGCGTCGTCGCGTCGATCACCAAGAACTTCGACAAGCAGATCCAGCGGGGGCGCGCCAGCGAGGTCGACAAGGCGGAGACGCTCGCCCGGGTCTCGGGGACCACGGCGCTCGACGACCTCGGCGACGTCGACATCGTCGTCGAGGCGATCGCCGAGGACATCGCGGTCAAGACCACGCTCTTCGAGAACCTCGACGAGATCTGCAAGCCCGGCGCGATCCTCGCGACCACCACCTCGAGCCTGCCGATCATCTCGATGGCCCGGGTGACGTCGCGGCCGCAGGACGTCATCGGCATGCACTTCTTCAACCCCGCGACGATCATGAAGCTGGTCGAGGTCGTCAGCACCGTGGCCACCAGCGACGAGGTCACCGAGACCGTGCGCGCGCTCTGTGGCGAGGTCGGCAAGGTGGGGGTGTCGTGCGGCGACCGCTCCGGGTTCATCGTCAACGCGCTGCTCTTCCCCTACCTCAACGACGCGGTGAAGATGCTCGAGGCCCACTACGCCACGGCCGACGACATCGACACTGCGATGAAGCTCGGCTGCGCGCTCCCGATGGGGCCCTTCGAGCTGCTCGACGTGGTCGGCAACGACGTGTCGCTGGCGATCCAGCGGGAGCTCTACCTCGAGTTCCGCGAACCCGGCTTCGCCCCCGCACCGCTCCTGGAGCACCTCGTCACCGCCGGCTACCACGGTCGCAAGACCGGCCGCGGCTTCCGCGACTACAGCGCTCGCTGACGCGACGCCACGGGGACCGGGCGCCGGCCCGACGCCCGGGCGGGCGCGTCAGGCCTGGCCGGTGACCAGCGAGGCGAGGCGGGCGCGGGTGTTGATGTCGAGCTTGCGGTAGATCCGCGAGAGGTGGGCGTCGACCGTGCGGGGCGAGAGGAACAGGTCGGCGGCGATCTGTCGGCTGGTCAGCCCCTCGGCCACCTTGCCGGCGACGCTGCGCTCGGCCGGGGTGAGAACATCCAGGGGGCTCGCGCCGTACCCGGTGACCTCCGGCGTGAGCTGGGCGGCGATCTCGGAGACCGCACGGGCCGAGAACTGGTCGTCGACGACCCATCCGTCCGGGACGGCGCGGGCGGGCTCCACCGCTGGCAGCCGGTGGTGGGCGACGCCGACGGCCGACCGGGGTGTGCGGAGCGCGATCGCCGCGGCAGCCATGGCCCGAGCCGTGCGGGCGTGGGAACCCGCGGTGATCACCGCCAGCGAGTCGAGCACGTCGGCGATCCGCAACGGGGCGGGCACGGCCGCGGCGTCGGTGAGCGCCTGGAGGAGCGTCGCGCGCGCCTCCTCCCGGCTGCCACCGCTCATCAGCGCCAGGCCGAGCAGCAGCCGGGCGTCGACGGCGTCGCGGCCCAAGCGGCTGCTGTCGGCGAGCACCACCGCATCCGCGGCAAGTCCCGCCGCGCGCGCGTGGTCGCCGGCGCGCAGCAGGGCGCGCGCCCGCACCACCATGATCGGCAGTCGGACCGCCCAGGGGTAGGAGTCGTCGTCGACGGGGACCGGAGCCGCGCCGTCGATGTGGCTCAGCTCCACCTCGCCGAGCAGGGCGAGCCGCTCCTCGGCGAGGTCCCGGGCCTCCTCGACCACCCGGCGCGCGGCGGTGGCGGACTCGAGCCGGCGCCCCCGCTCGAGGGCGATGCGCGCGAGCAGCAGCCGCGCGGAGAGGGTGAGCCAGGGTTCGTCGTCCTGCCGGGTCGTGAGCAGCGAGCGCGCCAGCGAGGCGGCCCGGTCGAGGTCGCCGCGCACGAGCAGCGCGTTGGCCAGGGTGCGCGTGGCCTGTGGCGCGATGTGGTCGGTGCCGCGGTCGAGGGCGATCGCCCGGCGTGCCTCCGCCTCGGCCCGCTCGAGGTCACCGGCATCGAGGTGCATCTCGGCACGGATGCTGGCCGTCCGCGCCGTCTCGAGGTCGGGGTCGCTCGCCTCGCGCGCGTGCTGGTCGGCACGGTCGAGCAGCCACAGTCCCTCGTAGGTGCCACGCACCTCGGAGGCGGCGATGCCAGCGCGACGGGCCACCTGGGCGCCGATGTCCGGCGGCCCGTCCCCGCTGGTGAGGGCGGTCTCCAGCACCTCGGCCGCCTCGCCGGCGCGCATCGCGGTGTAGAGCGAGGAGAAGGCGCGGTTGGCCAGGGCGTAACCGTGGTCCCGGGTCTCGGGGGAGGCGCACGCGGCGGCGACGGCGCCGCGCAGCATCGGCAGGTCGGCGAGCCAGTCGGCATCGGCCGCCCCGGTGTTCATGTCGCGAGGCAGCACCCGGTCGGCCCAGGTCACCAGACCGCGCCGGGCGAGCGCCTCGTCGTCGGCGCGCGCCGCGAGCAGGGCGCCGTGGCGGCGGACCGGCACCAGCATGTCGATGCGGCCGTCGGGGAGGGGCTCGACGAGCGAGCGCTGGGCGAGACCGAGGGCGAGGTCACGACCCGTCGCCTCGTCGACCCCGGTGACTGCCGCGAGGACGGCGATGCTGGCAGGGGCACTCAGGGTCGACAGGCGCCGGAAGCATCGCTGCTGGTCGGCGTCGAGCAGCTCGTACGACGCGTGCACGGCCTCGGAGAGGGAGGCGGTCGGCGTCACGTGGGACACCCCCACGAGCGCGATCTGGGCCGCCATCTGCTCGATGAGCAGCGGCAGGCCGCCACTGGCGCGCAGCACGCGGCGTACGTGGTCTCCGTCGGCCTCGAGGTCGACCGGGTGACCCCCCGCCTCCACGACGCAGCGCAGGAAGAGGTCGACGGCCGGACCCTCGAGCGGCTGGTGTGCGGCGGGCACCGGGAAGGGCGCCAGCCGGACGACCCGGCGCCCGGCGCGCGGGCGCAGCGAGCTCGACGCCGTCAGGACCCGCCCCTGCGACGTCTCCTCCATGACCTCGGCCACCAGGTCGTCGAAGTCGTCGACGTCGACGTCGACGCCGTCGACGACCAGCCAGCGGGAGTCACCGTCGAGGGCGAGCCGGAGCGCGCCCTCGAGGGAGTCGCTCGGCGCCGAGACGACGCCGAGGGCGTCGACGCAGGCACGCACCAGGTCGGGCAGCCGGCCCACGCCCCGGGCATTGACCCACGCGACGTCGGGACGGTCTCGGACGAGGGTGCGCAGGATGGTGGTCTTGCCCGAGCCCGGCGGGCCCACGAGCGTCACCCAGCGCTCCGTCTCGAGCGCGGCCGGGAGCGCCGACAACACGTCGTCCCGCCCGATCAGCCGACTGTCCACGGGGCCCATGGTGCCAAGACGGCGACGATCCTGCGACGAGGTCGCGTGCGGTGGACCGCTGAGCGGACACGTGGGCGCGTCGAACGGGTGCGCGAGGGGTTAGGTAGGACTACCGATGCGGGGTGTCGGCGGTGCAGTCCAGAGTGAGCGCATCAGCTCGCACGGGCCGATCGGGGGACAGCCTGTGCAGTGATGACAGAGGTCGGGCGGACCGGCCGGGGGACGATCCGCCCGACCTCCGTCATGTCCGTGCATCGGAGGTCAGGTGCGATGCACGTCCGGTTTCCGAATGCTCACCTGCCGGCAACACGACGGAAACCGGACCACCGCAGGCTGGTTCCCATGACGCCTCCCGAGCACCGCCACCTCTCCCTCGTCCCGTCGCTCGTCCCGCCGCTCGTCCCGTCCCTGGAGCCCGTGACCGGCACCGTCACCGACCCGCATGAGGTGCTGCGCGGCGACTCCCAGCTGCGCCGGCTGAGCCGCCAGACCATGGGCATGGCCGGGCTGCTCCAGCGCCGTCCGGAGCTGCGCGGCGTCGCCACCTGGTCCGAGGGCGTCGTCGAGTCGGTCCTCTGGTCCGCCTGATCCCCGTGCGCCGGGGCCGTTCACGGCGCGGCTGCGTGGGGCTGCCCCGGTAGGATCGGATCATGGACACCGTGCTCGGCCTGCTGGTGGTGCTGGCTGTCATCGGCGTGGTCGTGACGGTGGCCCGACGCCGCCGCGAGGCGCGGGAGCTGGAGCGACGGACCTCCGAGCTCGAGCCGGTCAAGAAGCTGGCCTTCGAGGACATCACGGCGCTGGGCGTCGAGCTCCAGGAGCTCGACTACGACCTCGCCGGGCACGAGCTCGACGCTGGCGCCCACGCCGACTACCAGCGGGCGCTCGACGCCTACGAGTCGGCCAAGACCGCCGGCGACCGGATCGCCGAGCCCGAGCACATCAAGCACGTCACCGAGATCCTCGACGACGGTCGCTACGCGATCGCCTGTGTGAGGGCCCGCGTCGCGCGTGAGGCGTTGCCGACGCGACGTCCGCCCTGCTTCTTCGACCCGCGTCACGGGCTGTCGGTGGCCGACGTCCCCTACGTCCCACCCGGTGGCACCCAGCGCGACGTCCCGGCGTGCGCGCTCGACGCCGAGCGGGTCCGTGCCGGTGCCGAGCCCGACATCCGTCAGGTGATGGTCGGCTCGCAGCGAGTGCCCTACTGGCAGGGCGGTCGTGCCTACCAGCCCTACGCCATGGGCTACTTCGGTGCCTTCGGGCCGATGGAGTGGATGTTCATGGGGATGCTGTTCAGCGGCGGGTTCGAGGCGCTCGGTGGCCTGGCGGAGGGCCTCGGTGACGGTCTGGGCGAGGTCGGCGAGGGCCTGGGCGGCCTGTTCGACGGCTTCGACTTCTGATTCGTCGTCACCGTGTCACGCTGTGAGGGTGACCCGCTGGGCGTCGTACCTGCTGCTCCTCGCCGTGCTGATGACCGCTGCGCCCGCGTGGTCGGCGGCGGTGGCGGCCGAGCCGACCCCGGGGACGTCGGCGCCGGCGGGCCCCCCGGTCAGCACGAGCTGGGACTACCAGCTCGGCGGTGACCGCCCCGTGCCCGACCACGTCGGCGTCGTCGTGCGCGACCGCACCTCCGAGCCGCTCGCCGAGGTCTACAACGTCTGCTACGTCAACGGCTTCCAGACCCAGCCCGATGCCCGGCGCTTCTGGAGGCGGCACTGGCGACTGGTGCTGAAGGAGTCCGGCGAGCCCGTCGTCGACGGGGCCTGGGGGGAGTGGCTGCTCGACATCGGAACCCGCGCCAAGCGCCGGGACCTCGCCCGGATCGTCGGGCGGTGGACGACCCGGTGTGCCGAGGACGGTTTCGACGCGGTCGAGTACGACAACCTCGACTCCTTCACCCGCAGCCGCGGTCGGCTCACCGCCCGCGATGCCAGGCGCTTCGCGGCACGACTGGTCACCCGGGCCCACGAGGTGGGGTTGGCGGCCGCTCAGAAGAACCGGGCCGGTTGGGACGGAGCAGTCGTCGGCTACGACTTCGTCATCGCCGAGGAGTGCGCCCGCTGGCGGGAGTGCGGGGCCTACGTCGACAGCTTCGGCTCCGCCGTGCTGGCCGTGGAGTACCGGCGCGCCTCCTTCCGGCGGGCTTGTCGCACCTGGTCCGACGAGATCGCGCTCGTCCGCCGCGACGTCGCCGTCACCGCCGACGGCGTCCGACGCTGGTGTCGCTGAGCCTTCACCGCTTGGGGTGAGCCAGCCGTCTCGCGCTGGTTCTAGCGTCGAGCCGCTGCCCGGCCGCCCGACGGCGAGATCCGACGTCAGACGCGGGGGCGCAGGAGGATCTCGTGGCTTCAGGCGTCGAAACCGGCCGGATCACCACCGACATCCCGGCGCGGATGGACCGGTTGCCGTGGTCGCGCTTCCACTGGCTGGTCGTGATCGGGCTCGGCACGGTGTGGATCCTCGACGGCCTCGAGGTGACCATCGTCGGCTCCATGTCCGAGGCGCTCAAGCCCGAGGGCACGGGGCTGGGCCTCACCAGCTTCGACATCGGTCTCGCCGGCGCCGTCTACGTCGCCGGCGCCTGCATCGGAGCGCTGTTCTTCGGCCAGCTCACCGACCGGTTCGGTCGCAAGAAGCTGTTCCTCATCACCCTGGGCGTCTACACCGTGGCGACGGTGCTGACGGCCTTCTCGATGAACCCGCTGTGGTACTTCGCCTGCCGCTTCCTCACCGGCGCCGGCATCGGTGGCGAGTACGCCGCCATCAACTCGGCGATCGACGAGCTGATCCCCAAGAAGTACCGCGGCCGGGTGGACGTGGCGATCAACGGCTCGTTCTGGGTCGGCGCCGCCGGCGGTGCGCTGCTGACCATCCCGCTGCTCGACCCGACCATGGTCGACCCCGCCTGGGGCTGGCGGGCGGCCTTCGGCCTCGGCGCCATCCTCGCCGTCGGCATCCTGATCGTGCGCCGCAACGTGCCCGAGTCGCCGCGCTGGCTCTTCATCCACGGCCGCGAGGACGAGGGAGAGGAGGTCGTGCGCGACATCGAGCGGCAGGTCTCCGAGGACCAGGGCTCCGAGCTCGCCGGGGTCTCGGAGACGATCACCATCCGGCAGCGGCGGGTCATCCCGCTGACCACCATCGCGCACACCGTCTTCATGCTCTACCCCCGACGCACGGTGCTCTGCCTGTCGCTCTTCATCGGCCAGGCGTTCCTCTACAACGCCTTCTTCTTCACCTACGGCGACACGCTCGGGGAGTTCATGGGCGTGAAGCAGGTCGGCTACTACATCGCCGTCTTCGCGGTCAGCAACTTCGTCGGGGCCCTGGTCCTCGGCCCGCTCTTCGACACGATCGGTCGGGTGCGGATGCTGACCGGCACCTACGTGACCTCGGGGGTGCTGCTCGGCATCACCGGGCTGACGCTCGACTCCTACACGGCCGTGACGCTGACGCTGATGGGCTGCATCATCTTCTTCTTCGCCTCAGCGGGGGCGTCGGCGGCCTACCTCACGGCGAGCGAGGTGTTTCCGATGGAGACCCGGGCGCTGTGCATCGCTTTCTTCTACGCGGTCGGCACCGCCGCGGGCGGCATCGCCGGACCGCTGCTGTTCGGCAAGCTGATCCAGGACGCGACCGACGGCGGCGAGGGGATCTCCGCCATCGCGCTGGGCTACTACATCGGCGCCGGGCTGATGATCGCCGGCGGCATCGTCGCCGCCTTCCTGGGGGTCAAGGCCGAGGGGCGCGCGCTGGAGTCGATCGCACAGCCGCTCACGGCGGAGGGTGAGGACGGCAGCCCGTCCGACGACGACCGGGAGCCCCAGCACGCCTGACCGCCGCCCGGGGAGCTAGCCTCGCCGCGTGTCGCTCCACACCACCTCGTACGGCGAGTCCGGCTCGCAGGTCGTCTTCTGCCACGGGCTCTTCGGCCAGGGCCGCAACTGGACCCAGGTCGGCAAGGCGCTCGCCGACGACCACCGGGTCCTCCTGGCCGACATGCCTCACCACGGTCGCTCGCCCGGGGGGCCGCACTTCGACTACCTCGACGCGGCCGACCAGGTGGCCGGGGTGCTCTCCGCTGACGACCCGGTCACCCTCGTGGGCCACTCGATGGGCGGCAAGATCGCGATGCTCGTCGCGCTGCGGCACCCGTCGCTCGTGTCGCGGCTGTGCGTCGTCGACGTGTCCCCGGTGCGCTACACCCACACCGACGAGTTCCGCCGCTTCATCGACGCCATGCAGGCGCTCGACCTCGGCTCGCTGGAGAGCCGTGGCGACGCCGAGACCGCCCTGGTCGAAGCGGTGCCGAGCCCGGCGGTGCGGGGGTTCCTGCTGCAGAACCTCAGGCGCGAGGGTGACGGCTGGCGCTGGCAGATCGACCTCGACGTCATCGACCGGGACCTGGTCGAGATCGGCGGCTGGCCGGGCGACCAGATCGGTGACGCGACGTACGACGGCCCGGTCCTCTGGGTCGCGGGGGAGACGTCGCACTACGTGCAGCCCGACTACGCCGCCGAGATGGACCGGCTCTTCCCGCTCAACCGGACGGTGACCGTCAAGGACGCGGGGCACTGGGTGCACTCCGAGCAGCCCGAGGTGTTCCTCGAGGTGCTGCGCCGCTTCCTCGACTGAGCCGGTGCGCGGTCAGGAGCGCCGGGCGCGGTAGGCGGCGACGGCGTTGCGGTTGGCGCAGGTGGTCGAGCAGTAGCGGCGGGACCGGTTGCGGGAGAGGTCGAGCACCACGCCGTCGCAACCGTCGTCGGCACAGACGCCGATGCGGGAGTGCTCGTCGGAGCGGATCACGTCCACCATCGCCATGGCGGTCTCGACGAGCACGCGCTCGGCGAGCGCGGCGTCGTGGTCGACGGCGTGGAGGTGCCAGTCGAACTCCTCGTGACGCACCAGCTCGGGGCGGAGGCTGACCTCGGCCAGGGCGAGGTTCACCAGCCGCACCGACTCGTCCCGGGGAGCCAGCAGCAGCTCGCGCAGGCGGGGCCGCAGGTCCCGCACCTCGTCGAGCTCGGCGCGGCTGCGGTCGTGACGCCCCGTGTAGCGCCATCGGGAGTAGAAGTCGTCCAGCGCCGCGACGGTGACCAGCGTGTCCGGCTCGGAGGCGCTGTTGACCAGCTCCACGGCCGACTGGAGGGACATCTCGCTGTCATAGGCGAAAACCACGTTGACACCTTACATGCCGGTGACCTACCGTCACATGTCATGGCGACGATGACTCATGACGTGGTGGAGGAGGTGACTCCGGCGCGGTCCCTGTCCGGACTGACCTTCGCGGTGGTGTGCGCGATGTCGTTCGGCATGTCCGGCGCCATGGCGAAGGGCCTCCTGGTCGCAGGCTGGACGCCGGCCGCCGCCGTCACCGCCCGGATCGTCGTCGGCGCCCTCGTGCTCCTGGTGCCGGGCATCCTCGCCCTGCGGGGCCGCTGGCACCTGCTACGCGCCAGTGCCGGCTTCGTCGTGTTCTACGGGCTGATGGTGACCGCCGTGACGCAGTTCGCCTACTTCAGCGCCGTCGAGCGGATGCAGGTCGGCGTCGCGCTGCTGATCGAGTACACCGCGCCCGTCGCCGTCGTCGGCTGGCTGTGGCTGCGCCACGGGCAGCGGCCCGGTCGGCTCACCGCGATCGGTGGCCTGGTGGCCGCGACCGGCCTGGTGCTGGTGCTCGACCTGACCTCGGGTGCCGACCTCGACGTGGTCGGCGTGGCGTGGGCACTGCTCGCCATGGTCGGGTGCGCCACCTTCTTCGTGATGTCCGCCCAGGTGGGCACGGGTCTCCCGCCGGTCGCGCTCGCGGCCTCCGGGCTCGTGGTCGGCAGCCTCGGGCTGCTGCTGGGCGGCGCCGTCGGCCTGCTCGACATGACCTGGACGACGCTCCCGGCCGACTACGACGGTGTCGAGGTGTCTTGGTGGTTGCCGGTGGTCGGGCTCGGTGTCCTGACGTGTGCGGTGCCCTACTACACGGGCATCGCCGCCACCCGGCTGCTCGGCTCCCGCCTGGCCTCGTTCGTGGCGCTGCTCGAGGTCGTCTTCGCCCTGCTCTTCGCGTGGCTGTTCCTCGCCGAGCTGCCCGTGGCGATCCAGTTCGTCGGCGGCGCGCTGATCCTGGCCGGCGTCGTGCTGGTCAAGCTGGGGGAGCGCACCGTCGCGCGTCAGCGTGCCGGTGGTCGAGGCGTCAGCGGGCGTCCTGTCGCCGGACGAAGATCTCACGGGTGAGCATGAGGAGCGCGGCGGCCGTCGGGATGGCCAGCAGCGCGCCCACGACACCGAGCAGGCCGGCGCCGATCAGCGCCGCGATCACGGTGAGCGAGCCGGGGATGTCGACGGCCCGGGACATCACGCGCGGGTAGATCACGTAGTTCTCCACCTGCTGGTAGGCCACGTAGAAGATCAGGCAGGCGATGCCGATCGTGGGATCGGTGGCGAAGCCGATCGCGGTGACGATCACGGCGCCGATGGTGGCGCCGATCATCGGGATGACGTCGAGCAGCGCGACCACGAAGGCCAGCGCGACGGCGTACTCGCCGAGGCCGACGACGAACAGGAAGATCAGCGAGGTCACGCCGGCGCACAGGGCCACGACGAACGCGCCGGAGACGTAGCCACCGACGCTGCGGATCACCTGGTCGCCGAGCTTGCTCACCCGGTGGCGACGGCTGGACGGGGCGAGCCGGTAGAGCGCCTCCTTCGTCGCGTGGAGCGAGGAGAGGAAGTAGAGCGTGAGCACCACGATGATGAAGGTGTTGGCGAGCGCGGACAGCACCGCCAGGCCGACGCCCAGCACGCCACCGAAGACCCCGGAGGCGAAGTCACCGTTGGCGACGTAGTCACGGGCCTTGTCGAGGAGGTCGTACTTCTCGTTGAGCCGCTGGGCGGTCTGGTTCTGCTGCAGCTCGTCGAGCCAGATCGGGGCGTTGCTGGTGATGGCCGAGATCTGGTCGCTGATGACCGGGACGATCGCGACGACGAACAGGGAGAGGGCGCCGAGGACGCCCACGATCACGACCAGGACGGCCCACGACCGCCGCATGCCGCGGCGCACGAAGAACTCCACCGAGGGGTTGAGCCCCGCGGCGAGGAACATCGCGACCACGATCAGCACCAGGTAGGAGCTGACCGACAGCAGCGCGCTGCCCAGGAAGTAGGCGAGCAGCGCCCCCAGTGCGCCGAAGAACCCGAGGTAGAACGGGCTGTGGCGCGACAACGGCTGACCGGGGGTGCCGAGGTCGTGCTCGACCCGCTCGAGGTCGTGCTCGACCTGCTCGAGGACGGCCTCGGCCTCCTCGGCCGCGTGCTCGGCGTGGTCGGCGGCCACCTCCGCACGGGACGCGGCCGCCTTTGCCTGACCGGTGCCGGCCAACCGGTCGCGCCAGGTGCTCAGGACCCGGCTCCCTTGCGGGTGTCGCTGCCGGCGTCGGAGTCGTCGCCGAAGCCGGCGACCACGTCGCGCAGGGAGGCGAGCTGGGCGGCGATGGCGTCACGACGCTTGGCCGCCCGG
The DNA here is from genome assembly GCA_963754025.1 of uncultured Actinomycetota bacterium. Taxonomy (GTDB): domain Bacteria; phylum Actinomycetota; class Actinomycetes; order Propionibacteriales; family Nocardioidaceae; genus Nocardioides. The sequence continues at coordinate 46,789 of CAVWEC010000003.1, forward strand.
TCGACCTCGGCGCGGACCGCTGCCAGCTCGCGCTCGGCCTCGGCCGTGCTGGTGGTGTTGATCGAGTCGGCCTGGGTGCGGGCGGAGGCCACGACCTGCTCGGCCTCCCGCCGGGCCCGGTTGAGCGTCGCCTCGGCCTCCTTCGCAGCCTGCTGGCGGTGGGCCTGGGCCTGCTGGTTGGCCTCGCGGGCGCGCTCCTCGGCGGCGGCGGCCCGCTGCTCGGCCTCGGTGACCAGGCGCTGGGTCTCGGCCATCGCGCTGGAGTGGTGGTCGGCGGCCTCCTTGGCCAGCCGCTCCTTCTCCACCGCGAGCGTGCGACGCGCCTCCTGCACCTCACGGTCGGCGGCGGCCCGCGCCTGCTCGGCCTCTCGCTTGGCGCTGGTGCGCAGGTCGTTGGACTCCTGCTGCGAGGCCAGCCGCAGCTGGTCGGCCTCGCGCTTCGCGGAGGCGAGCAGGTCCTCCGCCTCGGCGCCGGCGAGCTTGCGGTCCTGCTCCGCCTCGGCCAGCAGCCGCTGGCGCGTCTCGTCGAGCTCCTTGAGCTGGACCAGGCGCATGTCCTCGGCCTCGCGGGAGGCATCGGCACGGATGGCGGTGGCGTCGCGCGTGGCCTGGGCCCGGATCTCGTCGGCCTCCTTGGTGGCGGCGCCGCGGATCTCGCCGGCCTCCTCCTCGGCGAGCCGCAGCATGGCCGACGCCCGACCGCCCAGCCCGGCGTAGGAGGGGTTGGCGTTCTCCTCGACCTGCTGGCGCAGGCCGTCGAGCTGGGCCTCCAGCTCGTGGACGCGCTTCTCGGAGGCCGAGAGCGACGAGGACAGCCCTGACTTCTCGTTCTGGAGCTGCGCCACCCGGGCGTCCACCGCGGCACGGTCGTAGCCGCCGCGGCGTACGGCGGGGAAGCCGTCGGCCGGCGTCGCTGCAGGTGCGGACGTCGTGGGGCGCGGCTCCCGGGCCGCGGAGGGAGGGCGCGAGGGCGCGACCGTGCGGACCGGCTGGGTGCGCTCGGCGTCGCTGTCGTCGCGCGGGCGCGCCGGCGGCACGGTCGGGATGACCTGCGTCTTCTCGGCGTCACCGGTGTTCGCCGCGCCGGATCGTGACGGTCCCCGCGCCCCCGTGGCGGCGTCGCCGGTGTCCGGCTCGTCGTCGTCGAAGATGGACAGACCGCTGTCGCTCATGGGCGCCAAACCTCTTCCCGGATCGGTTGGTGAGCGGGATGCCGCTCGTTGCTCATCCTCGCCGATCCGGCCCGGCGATCCCACCCCGGTCCGCGTGTCGTGGACCGCGGAAAAACGGGACCCTTCTCACACCCGCCGTCTCACACGCCCCGGAAGCGGTTGATCGCGTCGAGGTGCTGGGCGCGCATCTCGTGGTTGCGGACGCCCATGCCCTCCTCGGACGCCAGGCAGAGCACGCCGACCTTGCCCTGGTGCTTGTTGTGGTGCACGTCGAGGGAGGCCTGCCCGACGTCCTCGAGGGCGTAGGTCCGCGAGAGGGTCGGGTGGATCTTGCCCTTGGCCACGAGCCGGTTGGCCTCCCACGACTCGCGGTAGTTGGCGAAGTGGGAGGAGATGATCCGCTTGAGGTTCATCCACAGGTAACGGTTGTCGTACTCGTGCATGTAGCCGCTGGTGGAGGCGCAGGTGGTGATGGTGCCGCCCTTGCGGGTGACGAACACGCTCGCGCCGAACGTCTCGCGGCCGGGGTGCTCGAAGACGATGTCGATGTCCTCGCCACCGGTCAGCTCGCGGATCTTCGCGCCGAACCGCTTCCACTCCCGGGGGTCCTGCTCGGTGCCCTCGTCGTTCCAGAACCGGTAGCCCTCCTCGGAACGGTTGATGATGAGCTCGGCTCCCATCGACCGGGCGATGGCGGCCTTCTCCTCGTTGGACACCACGCAGACGGGGGTGGCGCCACCGTTGAGCGCGTACTGCGTGGCGAAACCGCCGAGGCCGCCGGAGGCGCCCCAGACCAGCACGTTGTCGCCCTGCTTCATGTCGCCGCCGTTCTTGGAGACCAGCTGGCGGTAGGCGGTGCAGTTGACCAGGCCGGGGGAGGCGGCCTCCTCCCAGGTGAGGTGCTCGGGCTTGGGCATCAGCTGGTTGGCCTTGACCAGCGCGACGTCGGCCAGGCCCCCGAAGTTCGTCTCGAACCCCCAGATGCGCTGCTCGTTGTCGAGCATCGTGTCGTTGTGGCCGTCGGGTGACTCCAGCTCCACGGAGAGGCAGTGGGCCACGACCCGGTCGCCCGGCTTCCACTTGGTGACCCCGGGACCCGTCCTGAGCACCACGCCGGCGAGGTCGGAGCCGACGACGTGGTAGGGCAGGTCGTGGCGCTTGGTCAGCTCGGAGAGCCGGCCGTAGCGCTCGAGGAACCCGAAGGTCGACACCGGCTCGAAGATCGAGGTCCACACGGTGTTGTAGTTGATGGCACTGGCCATCACGGCCACGACCGCCTCACCGGGACCGAGCTCGGGCACCGGCACCTCGTCGACGTGGATGGACCGGCGCGGGTCCTTCTCGCGCGAGGAGAGGCCCTCGAACATGTCGACCTCGTCTTTCTTGACGAAGGCGGCGCGGTAGGACTCCGGCATCGGCAGGCTCGCGAAGTCCTCCGCGGCCACGTCGTCGGAGGTGATGGCGTCGAGGATCTGCTGCACGGGGTGCTCCTGGGATCGGGCGCTGACAGGTGCGGCGAAGATACCGACGGGTAGACGGGGTGTCAGCCCGATGTGACCCATCTGGCTCGCAACCCGGTCCGGACCGGCGCAGCCGCGCGGTCAGGCAGGCAGCGCGGCGAGCAGGTGGTCGCGCGCCCGGGTCAGGTAGTCGGCCAGGTGGCGAGCGGCCGCGGCGCGCTCGCCGCGCTCCAGGAACGCGCAGATCCGGTCGTTGTCAGCGAGGTAGGGGGCGTGGAACGTCGCCGGGTCGCCCATGCGGTGGAACACCAGCCGCATCTCGGCCAGCAGCAGGTCCATCTGCGCGTCCAGCCGGGGGCTGCCCGCCAGGGACACGACCGCCCGGTGGAAGTGCTGGTTGGCGTCGGCCACGCCCGCGTGGTCGCCGCGGTCGGCGGCGGCGTACCCCTCGGCGACGGAGGCGCGCACCCGGGCCACGGCGTCCGGGGTCGCGGCGGCACCGTGCTCGAGGGCCCCGGGCTCGAGGACGAGACGGACGGCGTAGAGGTCGAGCACGTCCTCGGCGACGGGGGTGGCCACCACCACCCCGCGATGGGCCTCGCGCACCAGGATCCGCTCGGCGACCAGCTGGCTCAGCGCCTCGCGCAGCGTGTTGCGGGAGACGCCGATGGCCGCGGCGAGCCGCTCCTCGGGGAGCCGGGTGCCCGAGCGCAGACGTCCCTCGACCACCTGTTCCCGCACCGTGCGGGCGGCCCGGTCGGCGGAGGTGCTCATCACGGTGCGCCGCGCCCGCCGCTCTGCGTCGAGGGCGTCGAGGACGTCCGCGAGCCCCTCCTGCTGGCTGCCGGTCACGCTCGGAGCGTAACCGGAGGGGCCGGGGATTGCGGGATTGTTGAACAACTGGGAGGGTCGAGCACCATGACGCAGGACACATCTCCGAAGACCAGCGGGCTCAAGGACGCCGCCAGCCGCTCCGCCGTGCTCGGCGCCGTCTTCCTGATGGCCACCAGCGCCATCGGGCCCGGCTTCCTCACCCAGACCGCAGAGTTCACCAACCAGCTCGGCGCCGCCTTCGCGTGCGCCATCCTGGTCTCGATCGTGATCGACGTCGCGGTGCAGATGAACGTCTGGCGGGTGGTCGGCGTCTCCGGCCTGCGCGCCCACGAGCTCGGCAACCGGGTGCTCCCGGGCGTGGGCTGGCTGCTCGCCGGCCTGGTCGTCCTCGGCGGCTTCATCTTCAACATCGGCAACGTGGCCGGCTCCGGCCTGGGCACCGACGCCATGTTCGGGCTCGACCCGCGCATCGGCGGGGGGATCTCGGCCGCGATCGCGATCGGCATCTTCCTCTCGCACAAGGCCGGGGTGGCGCTCGACCGGGTCGTGGTCGGGCTGGGCCTGGTGATGATCGTGGCGACCCTGGTCATCGCCGTGACCACCTCGCCGCCCGTGGGCGAGGCGCTCGTCAGCAGCGTCGCCCCCGAGACCTTCGACTTCGTCGCGACCACCACCATCATCGGCGGCACCGTGGGCGGCTACATCACCTACGCCGGTGCCCACCGGCTCATCGACTCCGGTCGCACCGGCGTCGAGCACGTCGACGAGATCACCCGGTCCTCGGTCGTGAGCATCCTGCTCACCGGGCTGATGCGGGTGCTGCTGTTCCTCGCGATCCTCGGCGTCGTGGCGGGCGGGGTCACGCTCGCGGCCGACGACCCGGCCGGCTCCGCCTTCCAAGCCGCGGCCGGCGAGTGGGGGCTGCGTGCCTTCGGCCTGATCCTGTGGTCGGCCGCCCTGACCTCGGTGATCGGCGCCGCCTACACCTCGGTCTCCTTCCTCACGACCACGCGCACCCCGACGCGACGGCGCAACCTGTTCACGGTCGCGTTCATCGCCCTCAGCGCCCTCGTCTTCATCGTCATCGAGCAGGCGCCGGCCCAGCTGCTGATCTTCGCCGGCACCTTCAACGGGCTGATCCTCCCGCTCGGCTTCACCGTGCTGCTCTACGTCGCGTGGCGACGCCGCGACCTGCTCGACGGCTACCGCTACCCGGCCTGGCTGCTGGTCGTGGGCGTCCTCGCCTGGCTCCTCACGCTCTACCTCGGCTACAACGCCCTGCTCGGGCTGGCGGACCTGTGAGCCGCGCGACCGTCGACCTCAACAGCGACGTCGGGGAGTCCTTCGGCCGCTGGACCCTCGGCGACGACGCCGCCGTGCTCTCGGCCGTCTCGAGCGCCAACGTGGCGTGCGGCTTCCACGCCGGTGACGCCAGCACCCTGCGTCGCTGCTGCGAGCTGGCGGCCCGCGGGGCCGTGCGGGTGGGGGCCCAGGTGGGTTACCGCGACCTCGCGGGCTTCGGCCGCCGCTTCATCGACATGGACCCGGTCGAGCTCGCCGACGACGTGACCTACCAGATCGGCGCCCTCGAGGGGCTGGCGCGGGTGGCGGGCACCCGCGTCTCCTACGTGAAGCCGCACGGCGCGCTCTACAACGCCGTCGTCCACCACGAGGCCCAGGCGCAGGCGGTGGTCGACGCCGTCAGGTCCTACGACGCCGGCCTGCCGATCCTGGGCCTGCCCGGTTCACGGCTGCTCGCCCGTGCCGAGGCCACAGGCCTGCGCACGGTCCGGGAGGCCTTCGCCGACCGCGGCTACACCCCGGAGGGCACCCTGGTGCCGCGCTCGCAGGAGGGTGCGCTGCTGACCGACCCCGACGAGGTCGCGCGCCGCGTCGTCAGGCTCGTGACCGAGGGCGTGGTCACCGCGGCCGACGGCGTCGACGTCGCCGTCGACGCCGAGTCGGTGTGCCTGCACGGCGACACCCCCGGTGCGGTGGCGATGGCGCGTCAGGTCCGTGCGGCGCTCGAGGACGCCGGAGTCCGCGTCGAGGCGTTCACGTGATCGTCCACCCCTACGGAGATCGCGCGCTGCTCGTCGACCTCGACGACGGCGACGCGGCGCTCGCTCTCGCCGACGCCCTTCGCGCCGAGCCGCCCGCGGCGCTCGGGGACCTGGTGCCCGCGGCCCGCACCGTGCTGCTGGTGGCCGCGGAGGGGGCGGCGGTCGCCGACCTGCGGGCCGCGCTGGCCGACGTACGCCCAGGGCGGCGCCGCGAGGCCGGCGGCGGCGTGGAGGTGGAGGTCCCGGTCGTCTACGACGGCGAGGACCTCGACGAGGTCGCCTCCCTGACCGGCCTGACCCCGGACGAGGTCGTGGCCGCGCACACCGGGCAGACCTGGCGGGTCGCCTTCGGAGGCTTCGCACCCGGCTTCGGCTACCTCCTCGGCGAGGACGACCGGCTCCACGTCCCCCGGCGCGAGGAGTCGCGGACCCGCGTGCCCGCGGGCGCCGTGGGGCTGGCGGGGGAGTACGCCGGGGTCTACCCCCGCGAGTCACCCGGCGGCTGGCAGCTCATCGGCCGCACCGAGCTCGCGATGTTCGACCTCGACCGTGACCCGCCCGCACTCCTGGGACCCGGCGTGCGGGTGCGCTTCACCGACGTGACCCGGACGTCGTCGTGAGGGGGCTGACGGTCAGCGCGACCGGCCCGCTCGCGCTGGTCGAGGACCTCGGCCGCCCCGGCCGCGCCGGCATCGGGGTCGCCCGGTCCGGTGCCGCCGACCGGGCGTCGTTGCGGCTCGGCAACCGGGCGGTCGGCAACGACGAGGCCGCAGCCGGCATCGAGGTCACCGTCGGCGGCCTGGGGTTCGTGGTCGGCGACGAGGGGCTGTGCCTGTGCGTCACCGGCGCACCGGTGGACGTGACGGTCGACGGTCGCGGTGCCGGTTCCCACGCCGTGCTCCAGGTGCCCCCGGGATCACGGGTCGAGCTCGGGGTGCCGCGGGCGGGGCTGCGGTCCTACGTGGCCGTGCGCGGCGGGATCGACGTGGCGGAGGTGCTCGGTGCACGCAGCCGTGACGTCATGGCCGGCCTCGGTCCCGAGCCCCTGGCCGAGGGCGACGTGCTGCCGGTCGGGGCGCCGACCGGTGACTTGCCTGGCGTCGACCAGCTGCCGTGGCCGCCGCTCGACGACCCGGTCGTGCTGCACGCCGTCCGCGGGCCGCGGGACGACTGGGTCGAGGACGCCGGTCTGCTCACCTCGACCACCTGGCGGGCCACCGACCGCAGCAACCGGGTCGGCACCCGGCTCGCGGGGGCGTCGCTCCGGCACGCGCGCGACGAGCAGCTGCCGAGCGAGGGAGCCTGGCGCGGTGCCGTGCAGGTGCCGCCCAGCGGCGAGCCGGTGCTGTTCCTCGCCGACCACCCGGTCACCGGCGGCTACCCGGTGGTGGCGGTGGTCGTCGACGAGGACGTCGACCGAGCGGCCCAGGTCCGACCCGGGCAGGAGGTCCGCTTCCGGTGGGTGGGGGCACCGTGAGCGACGTGTCGTCGCTCGGTCCGCGGGAGGCCCGTGCCCGCTTCCGCGCGGGGTTGGTGACGCCCACCGCGGGATGGAGCCGGGGCTACACCCAGGCCAACCTGGTGGTGCTGCCGCGTGCGATCGCCCTCGACTTCCTGGTGTTCGCCCAGCGCAACCCGAAGCCTTGTCCCGTCCTCGACGTGCTCGAGGCGGGCGAGGTGGCCGGGCCGCTGCTCGACGGTGACGTGCGCACCGACCTCCCCGGCTACCGGGTCTTCGTCGACGGCGAGCTGGTCGACGAGCCGACCGACGTGGCGGCGTACTGGCGCGAGGACCTGGTCTCCTTCCTGGTCGGCTGCTCCTTCACGTTCGAGGCGGCGCTGGTCGAGGGCGGGGTGCCGGTGCGCCACCTCGAGCAGGGGTGCAACGTGCCGATGTACGTCACCGGGCGCCGCTGCCGGCCCGCAGGCGCCCTCTCGGGACCGCTGGTCGTGTCGATGCGGCCGGTGCCGGCCACCCAGGTGGCCGACGCGGTGCGGATCAGCGGCCGCTACCCCTCCGTCCACGGCGCCCCGGTCCACGTCGGCGACCCGGCGGCACTCGGCATCCGCGACCTCGACCGGCCCGACTTCGGCGACCCGGTCGAGCTGCGACCCGGTGAGGTGCCGGTGTTCTGGGCCTGCGGGGTCACGCCCCAGGCGGCCGTGATGGAGTCGCGCCCGTCCCTCGCGATCACCCACGCCCCCGGTCACATGCTGGTCACCGACGCGCGCGACATCGACTACCTGGTGCCGTGACCCCCGCTCGGCTCCACGAGCTCGACGAGGACGCCGCCGGCATCCTTGGGGTGGATGAAGTTGACCCGGCTGTCGGAGGTGCCGCGCTTCGCGGTGTCGTAGAGCAGCCGCAGTCCTCGCTCGCGGAGGACGTCGGCGACCTGCGCGACGTCGGTCACCCGGAAGGCGAGCTGCTGGAGGCCGGGCCCGTTGCGGTCGAGGAACTTCGCGATCGTCGACGCGGGGGAGAGCGGCGCGAGCAGCTGGATGCAGGACCCGCTGTCGCCCACTCCCACCATGGCCTCGCGGACGCCCTGCTCCTCGTTGACCTCCTCGTGGAGCACCTCCATGCCGTAGGCGTCGCGGTAGAAGGCGATCGCCTCGTCGAGGTCGGCCACCGCGATGCCCACGTGGTCGATCGCGGTGAAGAGGTGGTCGGGGATGTCGGCAGGAGTCATGCGGCCATGGTGGCCGTTCCGCGACCGCGCTGCCACGGGGTGTGAGGAGTTACTCACGCCCCACCCACTGCCGTGCGGGACCTCCGGGTGGGTATCGTCACAAGGACTCAGCCACTCGCTCGTGATGGAGGCAGCAGCATGTCCAGTTCCGTGATCGTCGCCGGGGCCCGTACCCCCATCGGCCGGCTGCTCGGCGGCCTCAAGGACCTTTCGGCCGCCGACCTCGGAGGCGTGGCCATCAAGGGCGCGCTGGAGAAGGCGGGTGTCTCGCCCGAGCAGGTCGACTACCTGATCATGGGTCAGGTCATCCTCGCCGGCGCGGGCCAGAACCCCGCCCGCAGCGCGGGCATCGCTGCGGGGCTGCCGATGTCCATGCCCTCCATCACGATCAACAAGGTCTGCCTGTCGGGCATCAACGCGATCGCGATGGCCGACCAGATGATCCGGGCCGGCGAGCACGACGTGGTCGTGGCCGGTGGCATGGAGTCGATGACCCAGGCCCCCCACCTGCTGCCGAAGTCGCGCGAGGGCTTCAAGTACGGCGACACGAAGCTCGTCGACTCGATGGCCTACGACGCCCTCTACGACCAGGCCACGAGCCAGGCGATGATCAGCCTGACCGACGGCTGCAACGCCGCCGGCGCCCACCTGACCCGCGAGGAGCAGGACTCCTTCGCCGCGCAGTCCCACCAGCGCGCCGCGCTCGCGTGGAAGAACGGTGTCTTCGACGACGAGGTCGTGCCGGTCACGATCTCGACCCGCAAGGGCGACGTCGTGGTCTCCGAGGACGAGGGCGTGCGCGGCGACACCACCGTCGAGGGCCTCGGCGGGCTGCGCCCGGTGGCCAAGGACGGCACCATCACGGCGGGTTCCGCCTCCCAGATCAGCGACGGGGCGTGCGCCGTGGTCGTGATGCGCAAGGAGAAGGCCGAGGAGCTCGGCCTCACCTGGATCGCCGAGATCGGGGCCCATGGCCAGGTCGCCGGCCCCGACTCCTCGCTGCAGCTGCAGCCCGCCCGGGCGATCGAGAAGGCCGCCGGCAAGGAGGGCATCGCCGTCTCCGACATCGACCTCTTCGAGCTCAACGAGGCCTTCGCCGCGGTCGGCATCGAGTCGGCCCGCCAGCTCGGCGCGTCCGAGGACCAGGTCAACGTCAACGGCGGCGCGATCGCGCTCGGCCACCCCGTCGGCATGTCGGGCGCGCGGATCGTGCTCCATCTCGCGCTGGAGCTCAAGCGGCGCGGCGGTGGCACGGGTGCGGCCGCGCTGTGCGGTGGCGGTGGCCAGGGCGACGCCCTCATCATCCGCGTGCCCTGACCCGGTGGGCCGCCGTTCCACCGGCAACGTCCCCGAGCTCGTCGACCGGGCGCGCGAGGGCGACGCCCGGGCCGTCGCGCGCCTGATCTCGCTGGTCGAGGACGCCTCGCCGCTGCTGCGCGAGGTCATGGCCGGCCTCGCGCCGTACGCCGGCGACGCACACGTCGTCGGCATCACCGGCTCGCCCGGTGTGGGCAAGTCGACGTCGACCAGCGCCCTGGTCACCGAGCTGCGCAGCGCCGGCAAGCGGGTCGGCGTGCTGGCGGTCGACCCGTCGTCGCCGTTCTCGGGCGGTGCACTGCTCGGCGACCGGGTGCGGATGCAGGACCACGCGCTCGACCGCGACGTCTTCATCCGGTCGATGGCCTCGCGCGGCCACCTCGGCGGGCTGTCGTGGAGCACCCCGCAGGCGCTGCGGGTCCTCGATGCGGCCGGCTGCGACGTGATCCTCGTCGAGACCGTCGGCGTGGGGCAGAGCGAGGTCGAGATCGCCGGCCTCGCCGACACGACCCTGGTGCTGCTCGCCCCGGGCATGGGCGACGGCATCCAGGCCGCCAAGGCCGGCATCCTCGAGGTCGGGGACCTCTACGTCGTCAACAAGGCTGATCGCGACGGCGCCGACCAGGTGCGCCGGGAGCTGCGGTCGATGCTGGCGCTCGCCGAGCGCACCGAGGACTCCTGGCGTCCCCCCATCGTCAAGACCGTCGCCGCCAAGGGTGACGGCATCGACGAGGTCGTCGCCGAGATCGAGAACCACCGCCGGTGGCTGGCCTCCTCCGGGGAGCTGCAGGCGCGGCGACTCCGCCGGGCTCGTGACGAGGTCGAGGCAATCGCCGTGACTGCCCTGCGTGAGCGGTGGGGCGACGTCCACGGCCGCAGCGAGCTCGACGAGCTGGCGGCCGCGGTGGTCGCCGGTGAGACCGATCCCTACGTCGCCGCCGACCGGTTGCTGGCCGACATCGGCGACTGATCCGTCGCGACCTGACCGGGCGCACGTCGCGGATGTTCCATACTCCGGACGTGCCCCCGGCGATCCACACCTCCACAGTGCTGCGCTACGAGCGCCACGGCGGCCGGGTCTGGGTCGACGCCGAGGTTCGGCAGGGCACCACCGTCCGCTTCACGCTGCCGCTCGCGCCCCGCTGGGGCTGACAGCCCCTACCCACGTGGGCGTCGCTGGTCCCGAGCTGGTGGACGTCGGGCGTGCCTCCCGCGGCTCCGGCGCGGGGGCTGGTACGAATGGTGCCGTCCTGTGCCGACCCCGACAGAGAGTGACGAGCGCATGAACGCCAAGAAGGCGCTGCTGATCATGGTCGTGGTCTTCCTCGGCTTCTGGATGTTCACCGACCCCTCCGGCATGGCCGAGGCCTCGAAGTCCGCGGCGAGCGGCACCTGGAGCCTGGCCGAGGACCTGTTCCGCGCGGTCATCCGGTTCTTCGGCGCCCTGGTCTGAGGAGGGGCGCCCCGATGGGACTGCTGGGGCCGGTGACCGAGCCCGACATCCGGCGGCACCTGCTGCGCGAGGAGGGCGAGGTCATCGTCGACGAGGTCCGCAAGCACTGGGTGGCCTACCTGCGACCGGGGCTGGAGTGGCTGCTCGCGGCCGCCTTGCTCCTGGTCCTGCCGCTGGTCCACCCCGACCTGGCGTGGCTGCCGTTCCTCATCGCCCTCGCACTGGTGCTGCACGGTGGCTGGAGGATGCTCCAGGCGCGGGTCGACCGGTTCGTGATCACCAACATGCGCGTGTTCCGGGTCCACGGGGTCCTTTCCCGCCAGCAGGCGACCATGCCGCTGTCGCGGATCCTCGACATCACGGTCGCCAAGCCGCTGAGCGGACGGATCCTCGGCTACGGCCACTTCGTGTTCGAGTCGGCCGCGCAGGAGCAGGGGCTGCGCGAGATCCGTCACGTCGGGCGTCCCGACGACCGCGACCTCGCGATCCAGCGTGTCGTGCAGCGCTCCGGCCTGCGCGGGCCGCGGGTCGTCAACTGAGCCGACCGTGTCCCGACTCCCCTTCGACCCGATCGACGAGGCCGCCCGTCAGTGGGCGGCACAGGGCTGGGACGGCGTGCCCGCCATGCACGCCGTCACGTCGCTGATGCGGGTGCAGCAGCTGGTCATCGGACGGCTCGACGTGCTGCTGCGGCCCCACGGGCTGACCTTCGCCCGTTACGAGGCGCTGGTGCTCCTCACCTTCTCCTCGCGGGGCTCGCTGCCACTGGGCAAGATGGGGGAGCGGCTGCAGGTGCACCCCACCTCGGTGACCTCGATCGTCCGCCGGCTGGAGGCCGACGGCCACCTGCAGCGTCGGGCGCACCCCGACGACGGGCGGGCGGTGCTCGCCGAGATCACCCCGTCGGGCCGGGCGGTCGTCGCCGCCGCGACCGACGACCTGGTCGGGGCCGACTTCGGGCTCGGCGTGCTCGACGACGACGACCTGGCGGCCCTCTCGGAGCTGCTGCGCCCCGTGCGTCGCGCGGCCGGCGACTTCTAGGGCCGAGCAGGGGCGGCTCCGTCGGCTCGCGAGAACTAGTTGGACGTCCTACTATTCATCACATGACCGAGAACGCACGCGCCCGCTGGCAGGACCGCTACGACCAGTCCCGGGTGCGTGAGGCGGACTTCACGACGCTGTCGGGCATGGAGGTGGCTCCTGCCTATGGCACCGACTCCTCGGAGTGGCCCGGCGAGTTCCCGTTCACCCGGGGCCTCTACCCCACGGGATACCGCGGCAGGACGTGGACGATCCGCCAGTTCGCGGGGTTCGGCAACGCCCAGCAGACCAACGAGCGCTACCAGATGATCCTGGGCCGCGGCGGCGGCGGGCTCTCGGTCGCCTTCGACATGCCGACGCTGATGGGGCGCGACTCCGACGACCCGAAGTCGCTCGGGGAGGTCGGGCACTGCGGTGTCGCCATCGACTCCGTCGCCGACATGGAGGTGCTCTTCGACGGCATCGACCTCGCCGAGGTCACGACGTCGATGACCATCAGCGGCCCGGCGGTGCCGGTGTTCTGCATGATGCTGGTCGCCGCGGAGCGGGCCGGCGTCGACACCGGTGCGCTCAACGGCACCCTGCAGACCGACATCTTCAAGGAGTACATCGCGCAGAAGGAGTGGCTCTTCACCCCCGAGCCCCACCTGCGCCTGATCGGCGACCTGATGGAGCACTGCGCGGAGAAGATCCCGGCCTACAAGCCGCTCTCGGTCTCCGGCTACCACATCCGCGAGGCGGGCTCCACCGCTGCGCAGGAGCTCGCCTTCACGCTCGCCGACGGCTTCGGCTACGTCGAGCTCGGCCTCAGCCGTGGTCTCGACGTCGACACCTTCGCCCCGGGCCTGTCGTTCTTCTTCGACGCCCACGTCGACTTCTTCGAGGAGATCGCGAAGTTCCGCGCTGCCCGTCGGATCTGGGCGCGCTGGTTGCGCGACGTCTACGGCGCGAAGACCGAGAAGGCCCAGTGGCTGCGGTTCCACACCCAGACCGCCGGGGTCTCGTTGACCGCCCAGCAGCCCTACAACAACGTGGTGCGCACCGGCATCGAGGCGCTCTCCGCCGTGCTCGGTGGCACCAACTCGTTGCACACCAACGCCCTCGACGAGACCCTGGCGCTGCCCTCGGAGCAGGCCGCCGAGATCGCCCTGCGCACCCAGCAGGTGATCATGGAGGAGACCGGCGTCGTCAACGTCGCCGACCCGCTCGGTGGCAGCTGGTACGTCGAGGCGCTCACCGACAAGATCGAGGCCGAGGCCAACGCCATCTTCGACCGGGTCCTCGAGCTCGGCGGCTCGAGCCTGACCCACGCCGACACCGAGGGTCTGGCCGCGGCGACGTCCGCCGGGGAGAACCCGGTCACCAAGGGGTTGTTGCGCGGCATCGAGGACGGCTGGTTCATGTCCGAGATCGCGGAGGCCGCCTTCCAGTACCAGGTGGCGCTCGAGAAGGGCGAGAAGCGCATCGTCGGCGTCAACTGCCACGAGCACTCCGTCACCCACGACCTCGAGATCCTGCGGGTCAGCCACGAGGTCGAGACCGAGCAGGTCCGCCTGCTGGCCGAGCGCAAGGCGGGTCGCGACCAGGCGGCCGTCGACGCGGCGCTCACGCGCATGGTCGAGGTCGGTCGTACCGACGAGAACATGATCGAGGCGATGCTCGACGCGTGCCGTGCCGAGGCGACGCTCGGTGAGATCTGCGACGTGCTCCGCGCCGAGTGGGGCGAGTACCGCGAGCCCGCGAGGTTCTGACCCACCCCACTCCGGGCAGGTTACTCACCCGGGCAGCCAGGCCGACAGGTCCCGGTCGAGGAAAGTGGCGAGCCGGGCGTTGGACGTGGCGAACTGCTCCGTCAGTGCCTGCCTCGTCGGCTCCGCCAGTGGGGGGTACGAAGCGCGGTCGGACTCCCTGGCCTCCCCCGAGCGGTAGGTGTTGCGCTGCCCGAACGTCATCCGGCGCGCGGGCTTCGGGTTGACCTCGAGAAAGCGCAACAGCGCGCGCAACGATGGCTGCGGCTCCGAGACGAGGTCGTCGAGCAGCATGACGTGCACCCGTTCCCGCCCGTAGGCGGACACGAGCGGCTCGATCCGGTCGATGTAGTGACCCCGCTCGACGTAGGCGCGCCGCAGCCAGGTGGACCGGCGTGCCACCTCGCGCCGGCGCGGCTCGTCCGCCACCGCCTCCTCGAAGGTCTCCAGCGGCTCGTCCCCGAGCCGCCGCTTGTGCCAGTAGTGGCTGTAGGCCCGGTCGACCGGGTTGCGCAGCAGGATCACGACCCGGGCTTCCGGGAGGGTCCGCGCGAGCCGCTGGACTGCGAGCGGGTGGTCGAGGTAGGCCGGTGTCGCCTCCCCGATCTGCAGGTGGTGGTCGCGCGGTGAGAACTGGTCGGCGTACCACTCCAGGCCACGGGCGAAGTGGTGGTCGAAGAAGTGAACCTCCTTGGGCCGGGGCACGTGCACCTGGCGGTGCTGGCGCAGCGTCGCGGCCAGGGAGGTCGTCCCGCACTTCTGTGAGCCCGCGATGACGAACGTGGGCAGCGGCATGGCATCACTCACCTCGGTGTCAGGTCCGCCGATCCTATGACCCGCCCTGGTCGGTGTCGTCGGGGAGCCGACACCCTCGTCGGGCGCGTCACCCCCATCCCTAGGATGGGGACATGACGCAGCAGCCGTTCAGCCGTCCCGGGGCCGTCGATCTCTCGGCCCTCTCCCAGACCGCAGCCCCCAGCCAGTCCGGGGGCGCACCCGTCGCCACGGCGGGCTCGTCGTACGCCGTGCAGGTCGACGGCGAGCAAGGTCTCCAGGCGGTGGTCGAGGCCTCGATGACCGCGCCCGTCGTGCTCGTCTTCGTCTCGCCGTCGCGAGTGCCGGAGAGCAGCCAGATGGCCGACGACCTCGCCACCGTGGTGGGGGAGCACGAGGGCCGCTTCCTCGCCGCCGTCGTCGACGTCGACGCCTCGCCCGCGATCGCCCAGATGATGCAGATCCAGCAGGTGCCGCTGATGATGGTGCTGGTCGACGGGCGGCCCGCAACGCAGCCGATCCCCGGTGTGGCCGGCCTCGAGGACCTGCGGGCGATGTTCACCCAGCTCGCACAGCAGCTCACCGCGCAGGGCATCGCAGGGCGCCACCAGCCGCGCTCCGCGGCCCCGGTCGAGGAGCAGGACGACGACGAGGCGCCCGTCGACCCCCGCTACGCGGCAGCCCAGGCGGCGCTCGAGGCCGACGACGTCGACGGTGCGGTGGCCGAGTACCAGAAGCTGGTCGACGCCAACCCCGCCGACGCCGAGGCGGCGGCCGGGCTGGCGATGGCGAAGGTGCTGCAACGCACCCGCGGGGTCGACCTGCAGGCGGCCCGTGAGGCCGCTGCCGCCCACCCCGACGACGTCGCGGCGCAGACGATGGTCGCCGACCTCGACCTGCTCGGCGGCCACGTCGACGACGCGTTCGCGCGGCTGGTCGACCTCGTCCGGCGTACCTCCGACAAGGACCGTGACGCCGCGCGCGAGCACCTCCTCGGGCTGTTCGGCGCCGTCGGCAACGACGACCCACGCGTGCTGCGGGGCCGGCAGAGCCTCGCCTCGGCGCTCTTCTAGACCGGGTCGCACGCCGACGGCGCGCGCGTCAGGACGTTCCGCCCAGCTGCTGGACGAGCGCCTGGAACTGCCGCGCCACGTCGTCGTACTCCCGCAGCACGAGCCGGGCGCCGGGGACGTCGGGGCTGGCCTCGACGACCTCGCACAGGTGCCCCAGCCGGAGCGCGCCCAGGGTCAGGGCGCCGCCCTTCACGAGGTGGGCCGCCGCCCGCGCGGCGACGGCGTCGCCCGCCGAGGCCGCCTGCTCGAGCACCCGGAGGTGAGGGGGAGTCTCCTGGAGGAACGTCTCGACGATGTCGACGACCACCTCGTCGTCGTCCAGCATCTCCCTCATCGCCTCCAGGACGGTCGGGTCCACGCTCGGGACCTCCGGCGTCGGGAGGCTCGGCTCGTCGGGCATCTGTTCTCCTCGCCGGCTCAGGTCGGGTCCGCAGCGGTGGGCATGACGTCGGCGAGCGCGGCGGCCAGGGCCTCCACCCGGACCGGCTTGCTCAGGTAGGCATCCATCCCCGCCTCGAGGCAGGCGATCCGGTCCTCGGCGAAGGCGTTGGCGGTCATCGCGACGATGTGGGGCTGGGCGCCCACCGGGGCTCCGGCCCGGATCCGTCGCGTGGCCTCGAGCCCGTCCATGACCGGCATCTGCACGTCCATGAGCACCACGTCGTAGGTCCGGTCGTGCACGGCGGCCACCGCCTCGTCGCCGTCGGCGACGACGTCGACGCGGTAGCCCAGCTTCTGGAGCACGCGGACGGCGACCTTCTGGTTGACCGGGTTGTCCTCGGCGAGCAGGATCCGGAGGTCGCTCACCACGGTGTCGGCCGGCCGGGGGTCGACCAGCTCTGCGCCGGCCCCCTCTGCCCCGGCCAGCACGGTGGCGAGGGCGTCGTGCAGCGTCGACTGCTTGATCGGCTTGGTGAGGAGCGAGGCGAACTCGGCCCGGGCGGCGGCCGGCAACCGTTCGCCGAGCGAGCTCAGCAGCAGCATCGGCGCCCCCACTCCCTCGCCCCGCAGCAGGCGCGCCAGGGCGACGCCGTCCGTGCCCGGCATCTGCAGGTCCAGGATCGCCGCGTCGAAACAGTCACCCCGCCGCGCCCATGCCAGGGCCTGCTGCGGGTCGCCGGTGTCGGCCGCGGTCATGCCCCAGGTGTGGAGCTGGTAGCCGATGATCTGCCGGTTGGTCGGGTTGTCGTCCACCACGAGCACGTGCTTGCCGACGAGGTCGGCGGGAGTCGCCGACACGGTCGCGGGGATCGCCGGGGCCGGGGGGAGGGGAGCAGTCAGGTGGAAGGTGGCTCCCTCGCCCTCGGCGGTGTCCACCGAGAGGTCGCCGCCCATCGCTCGCGCGAGTCGCCGGCTGATGGCGAGCCCCAGTCCGGTCCCCCCGTGGGTGCGGGTCGTGGAGGAGTCGACCTGCAGGAACGGCTCGAACAGCCGGTCGAGCCGGTCGGCGGCGATGCCCGGTCCGCTGTCGGAGACGGAGAAACGGAGCACGCCCGGGTCGCCCGGCTCGCCGACGACGCTGAGGGTCACGTCCCCCTCGTCGGTGAACTTCACCGCGTTGCCGAGGAGGTTGACCAGTACCTGGCGCACCCGGGTGGCGTCACCCAGCACCGCGGCCGGGCAGTCGCGATCGACGAGGTAGGCGAGCTGGACACCCGTGGCGGCCGCCTGCGGCGCCAGCAGGTCGACGGCCGACTCGACGCACTCGGTCAGGACGAACGGGTGGGACTCCAGGTCGAGCCGACCGGCCTCGATCTTGGAGAAGTCCAGGATGTCGTTGATGACGGTCAGCAGCGCCTCGCCGGCGCCCCGGGTCGTCTCGGCGTAGTCGCGTTGCTCCTGGTCGAGCGAGGAGTCGAGCAGGAGACCGGTCATGCCGATGACGGCGTTGAGCGGCGTCCTGATCTCGTGGCTCATGGTGGCGAGGAAGTCGGACTTCGCGGCGTTCGCGCGCTCGAGCTCCTCGGCCAGCCGCTGCTGCTCCCGCCGGTCGCTGGCGACGATCCAGAGCCGGAGCACGACCAGGCCGAAGCTGGCCATCGACGCGAGCAGGACCACCGGGTAGCTGCCCTCGGGGCCGAGGAGGGCCACCGGCAGCACGGCGGCGACGTAGAGGGCCGCGAGCCGTCCCCGGCTGGCGGCGGCCGACGACCCCGACCGCCGCGACGGGCGAGCATCGGCCGTGCCGCGCAGCAGCCGCCCCAGGTCGGGGTCGACCATGAGCAGCGCCAGGGCGACGTAGGAGGCCATCCACACCGTGCAGAGGACGCCGCCGTAGGCGAAGGTCCCGCTGACGCTCTGGTAGCCGTAGGCCAGGTCAGCGACGATCTCGAGACCGATCCACAGCAGCAGCAGCTGGCCCGCGGGCTGGCCCCACGCATGGGTGCTGGTGAGGATCCGGAGCGCGAGCCCGGCCAGCACGAGCGTGAAGAGCGGGTAGGCCACGGTGGCCGCGGTGGCGAGGTCGGCGGCGCCGACGGCCAGGTTGGGCTCGATCACGAGCTTCCAGGCGACCGTCGTCACCGCGGCGGTGAGGATGAGCGCGTCCACGGTGGCCAGCCTCGCCTCGACCGGGTCCTGCGCGGCGCCGCGGCGCAGGACCGTGAGGAGGAAGGCGGCGTACAGGACGTAGGAGACGTAGTAGACGAGGTCGACCGGCGAGGGGAACGGCAGCGTGACGCCGAAGGCCACGGGGGCGACGTACCAGGTCACGGACGCGGCGAGGTAGACGCTCGTGGCCGCGAGGAGCCAGCTGAGGGAGCCCCGGTGGGCCGACGGGGCGGTCCGCCACCGGAGGGCCACGAGGACGACCGCCACGACGAGCGGGACGAGCCACAACGCCACCTGGAGCAGGCTGTCGGTCGGGGCCAGCAGGTAGCCGATGATCGTGGCCACGCCGAGGCCGGCCGCGAGGCCGCGTCGGCTGGTCCCTGCGACTGCGAGCACCGCGGCTCCTTCCCCCGAGTGGATGCCGTGCAGCCTAGTGGTTGTGGGGCGCCCGGGAGCGGGACCGCGCCGCTCGCCTACCGGCGCTTCGCCAGCACCGACCGGCCGGCCTCGAGCCGGGCGACCGGCACCCGGAACGGCGAGCACGACACGTAGTCGAGGCCGACACCGTCGAAGAAGTGGATCGACCGCGGGTCGCCGCCGTGCTCGCCGCAGACACCGACCTTGAGGTCGGGCTTGACCTCGCGCCCCTTCTCCGTGCCCATCTCGACCATGCCGCCCACGCCGCGCTGGTCGAGGGACTCGAAGGGGGAGACGTCGAAGATGCCGTGGTCGAAGTAGCGGGAGAAGAACGCCGCCTCCACGTCGTCGCGGGAGAACCCCCAGGCCATCTGGGTCAGGTCGTTGGTGCCGAAGGAGAAGAAGTCGGCCTCCTTCGCGATCCGGTCGGCGAGGAAGGCCGCCCGCGGGAGCTCGATCATGGTGCCGACCTTGAAGTCGACCGCGACGTCACGGTCTGCCTGCACCTCCTCGGCCACACCGAGGATGCCGGCCTTGACGATCTCGAGCTCCCGCACGCTGGCCACGAGCGGGATCATGATCTCCGGCAGCGGCCGCATCCCCTGGGCGGCACGGTCGGCCGCAGCCTCGAGGATCGCCCGGGCCTGCATCTCGAAGAGCCCGGGGATCTGGATGCCGAGCCGGACGCCACGCAGGCCCAGCATGGGGTTCTGCTCGTGCAGCCGCCGGACGTGCGTGAGCAGCGCGCGGTCGTGGTCGACCTCCTCGCCGGACTCGCCGCGCTGCTCGGCCAGCGCGACCGTCACCGACAGGTCGGTGAGGTCGGGCAGGAACTCGTGGAGCGGCGGGTCGATGAGGCGGATCGTCACCGGCAGTCCGTCCATCGCCTCGAAGATCTCGGTGAAGTCCTGGCGCTGGAGGGGGAGCAGCGCGTCGAGCGCGGCCTGCTGCCCGGCGTCGTCCTCGGCGACGATCAGGTGCTCGACCAGTTCGCGCCGCTCGCCGAGGAACATGTGCTCGGTGCGGCACAGCCCGATGCCCTGGCCCCCGAACCGACGGGCACGAGCAGCGTCGTCCGGCGTGTCGGCGTTGGCGCGGACCCGCAGCCGGCGTGCGCCGTCGGCGTGGGCCATGATCCGGGCGACGGCCTGGACCAGGTCGTCCTCGATGCGTTCGCCCTCGAAGTGCCGCACGACCAGGGCGTCGGAGACCGGCACCCGGCCGGCGAAGACCTCGCCGGTGGTGCCGTCGATCGAGATCAGGTCGCCCTCGCGCACGGTGTCGCCGTCGCGCACCCGGAACTCCCGTGCAGGCGTGTCCACGTCGAGCGCCTCGGCCCCGCACACGCAGGTACGGCCCATGCCCCGCGCCACGACGGCGGCGTGGGAGGTCTTGCCGCCGCGGCTGGTGAGGATGCCTCGGGCGGCGACCATGCCGCGGAGGTCGTCGGGGTTGGTCTCCTTGCGCACCAGGATCACGTCCTCACCGCGTTCGGCCCACTCCACCGCGGTGTCGGAGTCGAACACGGCCCTGCCGACGGCGGCACCGGGGGAGGCGTTCATGCCGGTCGCGAGCAGCGTGCGGGCGGCCTCCTCGTCGAAGCGCGGGAACATCAGCTGTGCCAGCTGGTCACCGGAGACGCGGAGCACGGCCTCGTCCATCTGGATCAGGCCCTCGTCGACCATGTGGACCGCGATCCGGAAGGCAGCCTCGGGGGTGCGCTTGCCGACCCGGGTCTGCAGCATCCACAGCTTGCCGCGCTCCACGGTGAACTCGATGTCGCACATGTCGCGGTAGTGGCGCTCGAGGCGGGCCATGATCGACATCAGCTCGTCGTGGGACGCAGCGTCCACCTCGGCGAAGTCGGCGAGACTGACGGTGTTGCGGATGCCGGCGACCACGTCCTCACCCTGCGCGTTCTGCAGGTAGTCGCCGTACTCGCCCTGGGCGCCGCTGGCGGGGTCGCGCGTGAAGGCGACCCCGGAGCCGGAGTCCATGCCGAAGTTGCCGAAGACCATCGCCTGCACGTTGACGGCGGTGCCGAGGTCCTCGGGGATCCGTTCCTGGCGCCGGTAGAGCCGGGCCCGGTCGGTGTTCCAGGAGTCGAAGACCGCACGGATCGCGAGGTCCATCTGCTCGCGCGGGTCCTGGGGGAACTCCCGGCCGGCGTGCTCGCGCACGATGCCCTTGAAGGTCTCGACCACCTCGGCGAGGGCGGTCGCGTCGAGGTCGAGGTCGCTCTCGGTGCCGCGGGCGGACTTGGCGGCGTCGAGGGCCTCGGAGAAGTGCTCGGCACCGACGTGGAGCACCGTCGAGCCGAACATCTGCAGCAGCCGGCGGTAGGAGTCCTGGGCGAAGCGCTCGTCCGAGCTCTGGCTGGCGAGGCCCCGGACCGAGCGGTCGTTGAGTCCGATGTTGAGGACGGTCTCCATCATCCCCGGCATCGAGAACTTCGCTCCCGACCTCACGCTCACGAGCAACGGGTCGTCGGCGTCGCCGAGGCGTCGGCCCATGGTCTGCTCGAGCGCCTCGAGGTGCTCGGTCGACCTCGTCCGAGAGACCCGCCGGCTCACCACCGTGCTGCAGGTAGGCACGACACGCCTCGGTGGTGATCGTGAACCCCGGAGGCACCGGCAACCCGAGGTTGGTCATCTCGGCGAGGTTGGCCCCCTTGCCGCCGAGGAGGTCCCGCTGGTCCTTGTCTCCTGCTGCGAACGCCTGCACGTAGCCCATGCCGGACGATGGCACGGACGGACCGCCCTTGGCGAGGGCCTCGGCGGGGGATCAGGCGCGGTCGCCGCGTTCGACGTACGCCGGGGCGGCGGTGTCGACGTTGGCCAGGGCAGCGGCGACGCGGCCGGCGGTGAAGTCGGCGCAGCGCTCGGCGACCTGCGCAGCGGTGCAGAACTTCGCGGAGCGGATCTCACGGGTCTCCTTCACCATCCGGTCGAGGATGGCGGCCTCGTGGCGGCCGCCGTCGAAGACCAGGCACAGCGCGTCGTCCCACCCGCTCCACGGCGGGAGCCAGTCGGTCAGCAGCAGCGGTCCGGCAGGCAGGTCCAGCCCGAGCTCCTCCGCCACCTCGCGGCCGGCTGCCCGCTGCGGGGACTCGCCGACCTCCACGACACCGCCCGGGAGGTCCCAGTCGCGCTTGTAGGTGAGCTGGCAGAGCAGCACCCGGTCGTCCGTGTCGCGCACCAGCAGCTGGCTGATGGCACGCTTGCGCGGGAGGAACGAGTTGAGGAGCGCGCGGAAGCCTTCCGGCTCCGACGCGGGCAGGTCGTGCTCGAGCCGGGCGTAGACCACGTGGTCGCCGGTGATGCCGCGCCGCACGCCCTCGCGGCGGAGGCCGGACCAGGTGGCGACCCGCTGCGCCGCCGTGTCGTGTGTGGCGACGAGGGCCTCGACCCGGCCGTGCGCGGCCAGGGCGGCCTCCACGGCGCGCCGTACGACGTCGACGGCCGCCCAGAGGTCCTCGTGGTGCAGCTCCGTCGCCCAGCTGACCCGTGCCACGCCGACGTCGATGGTCTCGACGCGGGGGCCGGGTGCGGACGTCACCTCGTCACCCTAGCCACCGCCCCCGAGGCGCAGGATCAGGTGCGGCGCCGGAGCCAGACGGTGGCCAGCGGCGGCACCACGATCGTCGCGTGGGCCGGCTGACCCGCGTGCTCGCCCTCGACCGCCGTGACCGTGCCGAGGTTGCCCACACCGGAGCCCGTGTAGCCCTCGGCGTCGGTGTTGAGCACCTCCTCCCACTCGCCCACCGCCGGCATCGGCAACCGGTAGTCGTGGTGGGGCTGGGCGGCGAAGTTGGCCACGCAGACGACGTCGGGGGAGCCCACGCCGTCGGCGCCGGTCGCACCCCGCCGCACGAACGAGAACGTGTTGCGGTCGGCGTCGTTGGCGTCGAGCCAGCTGAAGGCGGCCGGGTCGGTGTCGGTGGCGTGGAGGGCAGGGCTCTCGCGGTAGACGCGGTTGAGGTCGCGCACCAGCGACTGCACGCCACGGTGCTCGGGGTGGTCGAGCAGCCACCAGTCGAGCTCACGGGCCTCCGCCCACTCCGACTCCTGCCCCATCTCGGCACCCATGAACAGCAGCTGCTTGCCCGGGTGGGCCCACATGTAGGCGAGGTAGGCGCGCAGGTTGGCGAGCTGCTGCCACCGGTCGCCGGGCATCTTGCGCAGCAGCGAGCCCTTGCCGTGGACGACCTCGTCGTGGCTGATCGGGAGCACGTAGTGCTCCGACCAGGCGTAGACGGCCGAGAACGTCATCTCGCCGTGGTGCCAGGCCCGGTGGACCGGGTCGTGCTCGACGTAGCCGAGCGAGTCGTGCATCCAGCCCATGTTCCACTTCAGCCAGAAACCCAGCCCGCCCTCCGAGGTCGGCGTGGTGACTCCCGGCCACGACGTGGACTCCTCGGCGACCGTGATCGCTCCGGGCACCCGGTGCCCGACGGTGCCGTTCAACTCCTGCAGGAACTGCACGGCCTCGAGGTTCTCGCGACCGCCGTGGACGTTGGGGCTCCACTGGCCCGGCTCGCGGGAGTAGTCGAGGTAGAGCATCGAGGCGACGGCGTCGACCCGCAGGCCGTCGACGTGGAACTCCTCGAGCCAGTAGAGCGCGTTGGCGACGAGGAAGTTGCGCACCTCGCGCCGGCCGAAGTTGAAGACGTAGGTGCCCCAGTCCGGGTGCTCGCCCCGCGAGGGATTGGGGTCCTCGTACAGCGGCGTGCCGTCGAACCGCGCGAGGGCGAAGTCGTCCTTCGGGAAGTGCGCGGGCACCCAGTCGACGAGGACGCCGATGCCGGCCTGGTGGAGCCGGTCGACGAGGTGGCGGAAGCCGTCGGGGTCGCCGAGCCGTGCGGTCGGGGCGTAGTACGACGTCACCTGGTAGCCCCAGGAGCCACCGAAGGGGTGCTCCATCACCGGCATGAACTCGACGTGGGTGAAGCCGAGGTCGGTGAGGTAGTCGACCAGCTCGTCGGCGACCTCGGCGTACGACAGCGATCGACCGTCGCGCCGGCGCCACGACGGCAGGTGCACCTCGTAGGTCGACATCGGCTCCGCGAGCGGCTGCCGGGAGGGACGCTGGGTCATCCAGTCGTCGTCACCCCAGGTGTAGGAGGACTCGTAGACGACCGATCCGGTCTGCGGCGGCACCTCGGTGTGGAAGGCCATCGGGTCGGCCTTCTCGCGCCACTGCCCGTCGGCGCCGAGCACGGCGTACTTGTAGACCGTGCCCGAGCCGGTGCCCGGCACGAAGAGCTCCCACACCCCGGAGGTGCCGAGCTGGCGCATCGGGTGCTCGCGGCCGTCCCAGCTGTTGAAGGAGCCCTTCACCCGCACACCGCGCGCCGAGGGTGCCCAGACGGCGAACGAGGTGCCGCTGATCTCGCTGTCGTAGTGGTGGACGCGTGAGCCGAGCACCTGCCAGAGGTTCTCGTGGCGACCCTCGTTGATCAGGTGGACGTCCATCTCGCCGAGCGTCGGCAGGAACCGGTAGGGGTCGTCGAGGTCGAGCGTGGGGCTGCCGTCGTAGGCCACCTCGAGCCGGTAGGCGGGCACCTCGGTCAACGGGAGCACCCCCACCCAGACGCCCTCGTGCTCGTGGGTGAGGTCGAACCGGTCGCCGCCGGTCACCACCGTCACCGACTGCGCGAGGGGCTTGAGAGCGCGGACCGTCACCGCACCGTCGTGGAGGTGGGGCCCGAGCACGGCGTGCGGGTGCCCGTGCTCACCGCGGACGAGCAGGTCGAGCTCGTCGGCCGGCACGGGAGCAGGGGCTGGGGCAGGGGTCGGTGCAGTCATGCGGAAACCACCTTCGCGATCGCGTCGAGGGGGATGGAGACCCAGGTGGGTCGGTTGCGGGCCTCGTAGACCGCCTCGTAGACGGCCTTGTCGGCGACGTACGCCGAGAGCAGCAGCTGCTCGTCGTCGCTGAGGGGTCCGCCGGCGTAGGCGTGGAGGAAGGCGTCGCGGTTGCGGGCCGACCACTCCTTGGCCCGGAAGGCCCGTTGCTCGGCGCCGACCGGTTCGGAGTCGCCGTAGGTCTGCTCGACCACGCGAGGCGCGTAGTCGAAGGAGCGGAGCATGCCGGCCACGTCGCGCCAGGGTGAGTCGGGCAGCACCCGCTCGGCCAGCGGCTTGGCCGGCTCACCCTCGAAGTCGACGATCTTCCAGCCCCTCACCGTGCGCAACGTCTGGCCGAGGTGGAGGTCGGCGTGGATCTGCTGGATCGGGACGCCGGCCAGGCCCGCGACCCGGGCGAAGACCGACCGCAGTGCGTCGGCGTGCTCGGCCAGCTCCGGCACCACCCGGGTGGCGGCGTCGAGCCGCTCGCCCATGGCCGCGGCCAGGGCCGCCTGGTCGCCAGCGTCACGGGTCCGTCGGGGGAAGTGCTCGGCGAGCGTCTCGTGGGTCTCGCGCAGCGCGACACCCAGCCGTGCCGCCTCCCCGGCGAAGTCCCCTCCCACCTCGTCCGCGTGCAGGTCACCCTCCGCGAAGAGGTTGCGCACGCTGGCCAGTGCCAGCTCCCAGCCGTCACTGGCCGTGCGCAGGAACTGCTGCAGCATCCCCAGCTGCAGCACCTGCCCCTCGACGAGCGAGTCGGTCTCGAGCCAGCCGTAGAGCGCTGCCACGTGGTCGGAGCCCGCCCGCGTGAGCACCTCGTGGATGGTGATGTCGGGGTTGAGGCCCGGCGTGATCTTGCGGAAGAGCTTGAGCAGCGCGTCGTCGCCGAAGGCGACCGACGAGTTGGACTGCTCTCCGCTGAAGAGCGTGGAGTGGGTCGTGAGGTCGAGGTCGTGACCGGGCAACCGCTCGAAGCGCAGCGGGTCGTCGGCCGGCGGCCGGTCGAAGGCCGTGAGCAGGTGGGCCATCGCGGCGCGGTCGTGCACCGCGTCGTAGACGTGCACCGGCCGGCCTGCCGGGCCGGCGTCCTCGTCCTCCCAGCTGCCGACGTAGGCGTGCTCGAGGTGGTCCTGCGGCTCGGCGTACGCCGCCAGCGGCAGCTGGTAGAACTCCTGGCCGCCCTCGTTGTCGTCGAAGGTCAGGCTGACCAGGTCGACGAGCAGCACCGGGTCGTGCCCCAGCACGCCGAGCCGGCGGACACCGGTGACCTCGTAGGACCGTCCCTTGCCACCGAACCAGCGGGCCCGGCTGATCGTCTCGCGCAGCAGCGCGTGGGTCGCGCCCCTCATGCCGCGCTCCCGCCGCCGGTCGGCCGGGTGAGCCGGAACCAGTAGAAGCCGTAGCCGTTCAGCGTGAGCAGGTAGGGCAGCTCGCCGATCGCGGGGAACGGCACACCGCCGAGCAGCTCGACGGGCACCATCCCCTCGTAGCGCCGCAGGTCGAGCTCGACGGGCTGTGGGAAGCGCGAGAGGTTGTTGAGGCACAGGATGATGTCCTCGCGGCCGTCGTCGTCGACGTGCTCGCGGGTGTAGGACAGCACGCTCGGGTTGGAGCCGCCGAGGTCGATGAAACTGCCGAGGCCGAACGCCGGGTGGTGACGGCGCGCGTGGATGATCCGGCGCGTCCAGTGGAGCAGCGAGGAGGAGTTCTCCAGCTGGGCCTCGACGTTGACGCTCTGGTAGCCGGTGACCGGGTCCTGGATCAACGGCAGGTGCAGCTTGCCCGGGGTGGCCGACGAGAACCCGGCGTTGCGGTCGGGAGTCCACTGCATCGGCGTCCGCACGCCGTCGCGATCGCCCAGCCAGATGTTGTCGCCCATGCCGATCTCGTCGCCGTAGTAGAGCACCGGAGAGCCCGGCAGCGAGAGCAGCAACGCGTGGAAGAGCTCCATCCGGTTGACGTCGTTGTCGAGCAGCGGGGCCAGCCGACGACGGATGCCGATGTTGGCCTTCATGCGGGGGTCACCGGCGTACTCGGACCACATGTAGTCGCGGTCCTCGTCGGTGACCATCTCGAGCGTCAGCTCGTCGTGGTTGCGCAGGAAGATGCCCCACTGGCAGCCGTCGGGGATGTCGGGCGTCTGCTCCATGATCTCCGAGATCGGGTAGCGCGACTCGCGCCGCACCGCCATGAAGATGCGGGGCATCACCGGGAAGTGGAAGGCCATGTGGCACTCGGTGCTGATCCACCGGCCGGTCTGCTCGTCGAGCTCGGGGCCGAAGTACTCCACCACGTCGGCGGGCCACTGGTTCGCCTCGCACAGCAGCACGGTGCCCGGGTACTTCTCGTCGACGAACCGCCGGACCTTCTTCAGCATCTCGTGGGTCTCGGGCAGGTTCTCCCCGTTGGTCCCCGGGCGCTCGTAGAGGTAGGGGACGGCGTCGAGCCGGAATCCGTCGAGACCCATCGCCAGCCAGAAGTCCATCGCCTCGATCATGGCGTCGTGGACCTTCGGGTTGTCGAAGTTGAGGTCCGGCTGGTGGTGGAAGAACCGGTGCCAGTAGTACTGACCGCGCACCGGGTCCCACGACCAGTTCGAGGGCTCGGTGTCGACGAAGATGACCCGCGCCTCCTCGTAGAGCTCGTCGGTGTCGGACCAGACGTAGAAGTCGCCGAAGGGGCCGTCAGGGTCGCGCCTGGACTCCTGGAACCACGGGTGCGCGTCGCTGGTGTGGTTCATGACGAAGTCGATGATCACCCGGATGCCGCGCTGGTGGGCCTCGTCGAGGAACACCTGGAAGTCCTCGACCGAGCCGCACTCGGGGAGGATGTCGGTGTAGTCGGCGACGTCGTACCCGCCGTCACGCAGCGGTGAGGTGAAGAACGGCGGCACCCACAGGCAGTCGACGCCCAGCCACTGCAGGTAGTCGAGCTTCTCGATCAGCCCGCGGAAGTCGCCGGTGCCGTCGCCGTCGGAGTCGCGGAAGGACCGGACGAGCACCTCGTAGAAGACGGCCGTCCGGAACCACTCGGGGGTGTCGCCGACCGACACCACGCGAGCGTCGGCGCCCTGCCCGGGGATGACCTGCTCGGAGGGAGGGGTCACGGGGCGCTCCTGACCGTCAGGACGTGGGCGGGCTCGTCGTGGGGGTCGAGGCGCACGTAGTTGTGCTCCCCCACGACCAGGTCTGGTCGGTGATCTCGTCGTGGACGGCGAGCGAGTGGCCCCGGTCGAGACCGAGCGCCGGCAGGTCCAGGTGGACGGTCGTCTCGCGGGTGCTGTGGGGGTCGAGGTTGATCACGGTGATCACGATGTCGTGCGTGCCGCCGGGCAGGGCCGAGCGCTTGCTGAAGCAGAGCACGTGGTCGTCGTCGGTGGGGTGCACCACGAGGTCGCGCAGCTGTTGCAGCGCGGGGTGGTGGCGGCGTACCCGGTTGAGAGTGGTGAGGTACGGCGCCAGCGACCCGGCCCCCGGGAACTGCGTGGCCGCGGCGTCGTCCCAGTCGCGCACCCGGACCTGGTACTTCTCCGAGTCGAGGTACTCCTCGCTGCCGGGCTTGACCGCCACGTGCTCGAAGAGCTCGTAGCCGGCGTAGACGCCCCACGTCGGTGACCCGGTCGCGGCCAGCGCCGCCCGGATCTTGAACGCCGCCGGTCCGCCGTACTGCAGGAACGCGTGCAGGATGTCGGGGGTGTTGACGAAGAAGTTGGGGCGCATCAGGTGGTCGGTCTCGGAGGAGAGCTCGACCAGGTAGTCCTCGATCTCGGTCTTGGCCGTGCGCCAGGTGAAGTAGGTGTAGGACTGGTGGAAGCCGATCGCGCCCAGACCGCGCATCATGGCGGGCCGGGTGAACGCCTCGGCGAGGAACAGCACGTCGGGGTCGGTCGACCGCACCTCGCGCAGCAGCCACTCCCAGAACGCGACCGGCTTGGTGTGGGGGTTGTCGACCCGGAAGATCCGCACCCCGTGGGACATCCAGAGCCTCACGACCCGCAGCACCTCGGCGGAGATGCCGGCGGGGTCGTTGTCGAAGTTGACCGGGTAGATGTCCTGGTACTTCTTCGGCGGGTTCTCCGCGTACGCGATCGTTCCGTCGGCGCGGGTCGTGAACCACTCGGGATTGCTCGTCACCCACGGGTGGTCGGGCGCCGCCTGCAGCGCGAGGTCGAGCGCCACCTCGAGCCCGAGCTCGTCCGCCCTGGCCACGAAGGCGTCGAAGTCGTCGAAGGTGCCGAGGTCGGGGTGGATCGCGTCGTGGCCGCCGTGCTTGCTGCCGATCGCCCAGGGGGACCCGGGGTCGTCCGGGCCGGGGGTCAGGGTGTTGTTCGGGCCCTTGCGGTTGACCTCCCCGATCGGGTGGATCGGCGGCAGGTAGATCACGTCGAAGCCCATCTCCGCGACCGCGTCGAGCCGCTGCGCGGCGGTGCGGAAGGTGCCGTTGGTGACCCGGCCGGTCGTCGGGTCCTGCGTCGCGCCCTCCGAGCGCGGGAAGAACTCGTACCAGCTGCCGAACAGCGCGCGGGTGCGGTCGGCGTAGGCCGGGAACGGGCCCTCGACGGTCACCAGCTCACGCACCGGGTGGTCGCGCAGCACCTGCTCGAGATCGGGGGACTGGAGGGCGGCCAGCCGCGCCGCGTCCGGACGGCTGGTGTCGGTGGCGGCCTCGAGACCGCCCTCGACCACGGTCGTCTCCGCAGCCCCGAGCCCGTCGGCGAGCACCCGCTCGAGCAGCAGCCGACCCTCGGTGAACATCAGCTCGACGTCGACGCCGGCCGGCACCTTGAGGCCGGCCGCGTGCTGCCAGGTGGCGATCGGGTCGGACCAGGCGTGCACCTCGAAGGTCCACGCCCCCTCGGCGTCCGGGGTCACCCACGCCACGTACCGGTCGGGCATGTCGCCGCCGTCGAGGGCCATCCTCACCGGGGCTCGCCGGACCCCGTCGGGACCGATGAGCACCACCTCGGCTCCGAGCTTGTCGTGGCCCTCCCTGAAGACCGTCGCGGTCACGGGGAAGGGCTCGTCGACCGTGGCCTTGGCGGGTTGCCGGCCGAGATCGACGAGGGGCATGACATTCATGACGGGGATGCGTCCGACCATCCCTCAACCCTTGCGGGTCGCAGGACCCTGCGCAAGGCGGCATCCGCGCGAGGGGTCCGGACGTCGTCGGTGTCCGGAGGTGACGTCGGTCTCGCGGTACGGCCCTGGCTTGGATCGTTCACATTTCGGCGCTACCGTGCGGCCGTGCGTGCGATCCGACGTTTCACCGTCCGCCCCGTCCTGCCCGAGCCGCTCGCCGCGCTCGGCACCCTCGCGGGCAACCTCCGCTGGTCCTGGCACCCCCCGACCCAGGACGTGTTCGAGGCTGTCGACCCCGAGCTGTGGGAGTCCACCGGGCGTGACCCGGTGCGGTTGCTGGGTGCCGTCGACGCGGCCCGCCTCGACGAGCTGGCTGCCGACGGCGCCTTCCTCGACATGCTCGGCGGTGCTGCCGCCGACCTCGACGCCTACCTCACCGGCGCGCAGTGGTACCAGCGCTCCGGCGACGCCGACGTGCCGCGTGCGGTGGCCTACTTCTCCCCGGAGTACGGCATCTCCGCGGTCCTGCCGCAGTACTCCGGCGGTCTCGGGATCCTGGCGGGCGACCACCTGAAGGCCGCGTCCGACCTCGGCGTCCCGATCGTGGGCGTCGGCCTCCTCTACAAGCAGGGCTACTTCAAGCAGTCGCTCTCGCGTGAGGGATGGCAGCAGGAGACCTACCCGGTCCTCGACCCCGACGAGCTGCCGCTCTCCCTGCTCCACGAGACCGACGGCTCCCGCGCCCTGGTGCGCATCACCATGGCCGGCGGGGCCGAGATGGTCGCGCGGATCTGGGTGGCCAGCGTCGGCCGCGTGCCGCTGCTCCTGCTCGACACCGACGTCGAGGAGAACCCCGACCACTTCCGCGAGGTGACCGACCGGCTCTACGGCGGCACCAGCGAGCACCGGCTGCGCCAGGAGCTGCTCCTCGGCGTCGGAGGCGTCCGCGCGCTGCGCGCCTTCAGCCGCATCACCGGTGCCCCCGAGCCGGAGGTCTTCCACACCAACGAGGGCCACGCCGGCTTCCTCGGCCTCGAGCGGATCCGCGAGCTCTCGGTCGCCGAGGGCGGTCCCCGGCTCGACTTCGACACCGCCCTCGAGGTCAGCCGCGGCTCCACCGTCTTCACGACCCACACCCCGGTGCCCGCGGGCATCGACCGCTTCGGCCGCGACCTGGTCGAGCAGTACTTCGGCGGCGCCTCCCCGGTGCCGGGGGTGCCGGTCGACCGGATCCTCGCCCTGGGGGCCGAGGACTACGAGGGCGGCGACGCCTCCGTCTTCAACATGGCCGTCATGGGCTTCCGTCTGGCCCAGCGGGCCAACGGCGTCTCGCAGCTCCACGGCCACGTGTCCCGCGAGATGTTCAACGGGCTGTGGCCGGCCTTCGACGAGGCCGAGGTGCCGATCGCCTCGATCACCAACGGCGTGCACGCGCCCACCTGGGTCGGCCGCGAGGTGTTCGAGCTCGTCGAGGAGCACGGTGCCGACATGGACGCCGCCGAGCGCGACTCCTTCTGGGCCGCGGTGGACAAGATCGACGGCACCGACGTGTGGGCCACCAAGCGCGTGCTGCGCGAGAAGCTGGTCAAGGACGCCCGCAAGCGGCTGGCGAAGTCGTGGACCAAGCGCGGGGCGGCCCCGGCCGAGCTGTCGTGGATCGACTCCGCGCTCGACCCCGACGTGCTCACGATCGGCTTCGCCCGACGCGTGCCGTCCTACAAGCGGCTCACGCTGATGCTCTCCGACCCCGAGCGGCTCAAGCGGCTCCTGCTCCACCCCGAGCGACCGATCCAGCTCGTGATCGCCGGCAAGTCGCACCCCGCCGACGACGGCGGCAAGCGGCTGATCCAGCAGCTCGTGCAGTTCGCCGACGACCCGGAGGTGCGCCACCGGATCGTCTTCCTGCCCAACTACGACATCGCGATGGCGCTGCCGCTCTACCCCGGCTGCGACGTCTGGCTCAACAACCCGCTGCGCCCGTACGAGGCGTGCGGCACCTCCGGCATGAAGTCCGCGCTCAACGGCGGCCTGAACCTGTCGATCCTCGACGGCTGGTGGGACGAGTGGTACGACGGCAGCAACGGCTGGGCGATCCCGTCCGCCGACGGCATCGACGACCCCGACCGTCGTGACGACATCGAGGCCAACGCCCTCTACGACCTGATCGAGAACGAGGTCGCGCCGCGCTTCTACGACGTCGGCGTCGACGGCGTGCCGCAGCGGTGGCTCGAGATGGTCCGCCACACCCTCAAGTCGCTCGGCCCCAAGGTGCTCGCGACGCGCATGGTCCGTGACTACGTGCGCCAGCTCTACACCCCTGCCGCCGTCACCGGCCGCCGGCTGAACTCCGACTACAGCGGGGCGGCCGAGCTGTCCGCGTGGAAGCAGCGCGTGCGCGGCGCCTGGCACGGCGTACGCGTCGAGCACGTCGAGAGCAGCGGCATCGGCGACGCGCCGGAGATCGGCACCGTGCTCTCGGTGCGCGCGTTCGTCTCCCTCGGCGACCTCGCCCCCGAGGACGTCGACGTGCAGCTCGTCCACGGCGTCATCGACTCCGAGGACACGCTGGTCGCCAGCGCGACGGAGACCCTGACGCCGGTCGAGGGCTACCAGGGCGGTCGTCACCGCTTCGACGGCAGCCTCGCGCTCAACCGCAGCGGCGCCTTCGGCTACACCGTGCGCGTCGTACCCAGGCACGACCTGCTCGCCTCCCCGGCCGAGCTCGGCGTCATCGCCCTCCCCGACTGAGCGCGAGCCGTCACTTCTGCGGGTATGGAACCCGCCGAGCCGTCACTTCTGCAGCCCGGACGCTGCAGGAGTGACGGCTCGAGGCATTCCAAACCGTCACGAGTGACGGGTCGCGGAGGTCAGGTCTGGCGCAGGACGGCGAGGGAGCGGGGGGCCAGGGTGAGCCGTCCTCCGGCCTCGACGGCGGTGCCGGGGGGCAGGGCCGGGTCGGTGGCGAGCACGACCTCGCCGGTGCGGACCCACTCGTTCTCGGGCAGCCGCAGGTCGACGGCCTCGGCCGAGGCGTTGCACCAGATCATGAACGACGCGTCGCGCTGCTGCTCGCCGCGCGGGCCGGGGGAGCGCAGGGGGTCGCCGGAGACGAACATCCCGAGCACCTGGAGCGCGTCGTCGTGCCAGTCCTGCTCCGTCATCTCCACCCCCCGGGGTGGAACCATGCGAGGTCCTTCGGGCCGCCCTGGATCGTGGGGGCGCCGGCGAAGTGGTGACGCTGGCGCAGCGCCGGGTGCTCACGTCGCAGTCGCAGCGCGGCCTTGACCTGGTCGTAGACGTCGAGCCACGCGTCGTCCGCCCGCCAGTCGAGCCAGGAGACCT
The DNA here is from genome assembly GCA_963754025.1 of uncultured Actinomycetota bacterium. Lineage (GTDB taxonomy): Bacteria > Actinomycetota > Actinomycetes > Propionibacteriales > Nocardioidaceae > Nocardioides. Next base: position 79,653 of record CAVWEC010000003.1, read on the forward strand.
CGTTGTCCTGGCAGTAGGCGTTGTTGTTGCCGCCCTGGGTGCGCCCGCGCTCGTCGCCCGCGGTGATCATCGGGGAGCCGCTGGAGAGGCAGAGCGTGATCATCAGGTTCGCCGCCTGACGACGGCGGATGGCGGTGATCTCCGGATCGTCGGTCTCGCCCTCGACACCGTGGTTCCACGAGCGGTTGTCGGAGGAGCCGTCGCGGTTGTCCTCGCCGTTGTCCTCGTTGTGCTTGGACTCGTAGGACACGACGTCGCGGACCGTGAACCCGTCGTGGGCGGTCACGAAGTTCACCGAGGCGTACGGCGACCGGCCGTCGTCGACGTAGAGGTCGGAGGACCCCGCCATCCGGCTGGCGAGCTCGCGGCACGCCGGCCGACGCCCCACGCCAGAAGTCGCGCACCGTGTCGCGGTAGCGGTCGTTCCACTCGGTCCAGGGCGGCGGGAACGAGCCGACGCGGTAGCCGTCCATCGAGGCGTCCCACGGCTCGGCGATGAGCTTCACGTGGCGCAGCACCGGGTCCTGGGCGACACAGGTCAGGAAGGCGCCGGTCATGTCGATGTCGTGGCCGGTGCGCGCCAGGGCGGAGGCGAGGTCGAAGCGGAAGCCGTCGACGTGCATCTCGCTGGCCCAGTAGCGCAGCGAGTCGAGGATCAGCCGCAGCGCGCCGGGGTTGGTGGAGTCGACGGTGTTGCCGCAGCCGGTGACGTCCCAGTAGGCGTCGCGCGGCGTCCCCGACCGCTTGTAGAACCCGGGGTCGTCGAGCCCGCGGAAGGAGTACGACGGGCCGTCCTGCCCGCCCTCGGCCGTGTGGTTGTAGACCACGTCGAGGAAGACCTCGATGCCGGCCGCGTGGAAGTTCCTGACCATCTGCTTGAACTCGGCGACCTGCTGGCCGCGGTCGCCCGTCGAGGAGTACGCCGCGTGCGGGGCGAGGAAGCCGATGGAGTTGTAGCCCCAGTAGTTGACCAGCCCGCGGTCGGCGACGCCGGGCTCGGTGAAGAAGTGGTGCACGGGCAGCAGCTCGACCGCGGTGACCCCGAGGTCGTTCAGGTAGCGGGTGACCGTGTGGCTGCCGAGACCGGCATACGTGCCGCGCAGGTGCTGGGGGATCTCGTTGTGCAGTTCGGTGAAGCCCTTGACGTGCAGCTCGTAGATCACGGTGTCGCGCCAGCGCGTGCGCAGGGGCCGGTCCTCGCCCCAGTCGAAGGTGTCGTGGACGACCACCGACCGCGGCATGGCGGCGGCGGAGTCGACGGTGCTGCGGCGTGAGGGGCGCCGCGCGTCGTACGAGAGGGGGTCGGGGCCCGGCGTGAGGTCGCCGCTGATCGCGAGCGAGTAGGGGTCGAGCAGCAGCTTCTCGGGGTTGAACCGCCGGCCGTGCCCGGGGTCCCAGGGGCCGTCGGCGCGCAGTCCGTAGCGCTGCCCGACCGGCACGCCCGGGATGGCGCCGTGCCAGACGCCGAGCGTGTGCTCGGTCAGCTGGTGCCGGGTCTCGGTGCCGTCGTCGTCGAAGAGGCACACCCACATGGCGGTCGCCTCGGGGGAGCGGACGGCGAAATTGGTGGACTCCTGGCTCCAGGTGGCGCCCAGCACCTGGTGGCGCCCGGGCCACACGGGGGCGGTCTCGTCGTGGTCGCGCCAGCGCCAGGTGTTCGGGGTCACCCGGCCCATCCAACCCCATGGCCGTCTCACTACAGTGCGGGACATGAGTGAATTCGTGCGCCTCGAGGTCGCCGACGGAGTCGCGACGCTGCGCCTCGACCGGCCCAAGATGAACGCCCTCAACGTGCAGGTGCAGGAGGAGATCCGGGCCGCGGCCGCCGAGGCCACGGACCGCGACGACGTGAAGGCGGTCGTGGTCTACGGCGGCGAGAAGGTCTTCGCGGCGGGTGCCGACGTCAAGGAGATGGCCGACATGTCCTACACGGACATGGTGCAGCGATCCGGCCGCCTCCAGTCGGCCTTCACGGCCGTCGCGCGGATCCCGAAGCCGGTCGTCGCCGCCGTCACCGGCTACGCCCTGGGCGGCGGCTGCGAGCTGGCGCTGTGTGCCGACGTGCGCTTCGCGGCTGACGACGCCGTGCTCGGGCAGCCCGAGATCCTGCTGGGCATCATCCCGGGCGCCGGTGGCACCCAGCGGCTCACCCGGCTGGTCGGGCCGAGCACCGCCAAGGACCTGATCTTCTCCGGCCGCTTCGTCAAGGCCGACGAGGCGCTGCGCATCGGTCTCGTCGACCGGGTCGTCGCCGCCGACCAGGTGTACGACGAGGCGCTCGCCTGGGCGCGCCAGTTCACCGGTGCGGCGTCGTACGCCCTGCGGGCCGCGAAGGAGTCGGTCGACCGTGGGATCGAAGTCGATCTCGAGACCGGCCTCGAGATCGAGCGCCAGCAGTTCGCCGCGCTGTTCGCCACCGACGACCGCACCATCGGCATGCGCTCGTTCGTCGAGAGCGGCCCGGGCAAGGCCGAGTTCACCGGCCGTTGACAGGCCGTAGGATCCGCGCCATGGCGCAGCAGAAGACCGATGACAAGCCCGACCGCAGGGGACCGCGCGGCGGCGTGGCCGAGGCGCGACGGCGGGTGGCACAGCTGCTGTGGCTGGTCTTCGTCCTCTGCGCGTTGTTCCTGGCCGTCGGTGCGCTGCTGGTGTCGCTCGGGGCCAACGAGGACAACCCGTTGGTGGCCCTGGTGGTGCAGGGTGCCGACTCCGTCGACCTCGGCGTGTTCTCGCGTCGCAACGGCATCTTCGAGTTCGGCGGCGAGAGCGCCGACGTGCGCAACGCCCTCGTCAACTGGGGGATCGGCGCCGTGGCCTACCTGGTGGTGGGCCGCATCGTCGACCGGATCGTGCGCCCCTGACCCGCAGGGTTCCGGGTCCGCTGTGAGCGATCCCACCGTGGCCTCCGGTACCCGCACAAGTTTCCCGCTGGTAACTTCGACCGCATCCCGAGAGCACAGGAGGGGCCGACCCGGCCATCACCATGAACATCGTTGTCTGTGTGAAGTACGTGCCCGACGCGACTGCGGACCGGCACTTCGAGTCCGACAAGACGGTCGACCGTGACGGAGTGGACGGGCTGCTGTCCGAGCTCGACGAGTACGCCGTCGAGCAGGCGCTCCAGATCAAGGAGAAGTCCGAGTCGCCCGAGGAGGTGACGGTGACCGCGCTGTGCGTGGGCCCCGAGAAGGGTGTCGACGCCGTGCGCAAGGCGCTGCAGATGGGCGCCGACTCCGGTGTCCACGTGACCGACGAGGCGATCGCCGGGTCCGACGCGGTGGCCACCAGCCTGGTCCTCGCCAAGGCGGTCGAGAAGATCCGCGACGCCGGCTCCGTCGACGTGGTCATGTGCGGCATGGCCTCGACCGACGGCGTGATGAGCGTGGTGCCGGCGATGCTGGCCGAGCGCCTCGACCTGCCGCAGGTCACGTTCGCGTCGGTGATCGAGACCCAGGGCGACCAGGTCCGGATCAAGCGTGACGGTGACACCGCGACCGAGGTCGTGGGCGCGACGCTGCCGGTGGTCGTCTCGGTGACCGACCAGTCCGGCGAGGCGCGCTACCCGTCCTTCAAGGGGATCATGGCGGCGAAGAAGAAGCCGCTGGAGACCTACTCGCTGTCCGACCTCGGTGTCGAGGCGGGCGAGGTCGGCCTCTCGGTCGCCTGGTCGGAGGTGCAGGAGACCACGGAGCGTCCCCCGCGCAGCGCCGGCGAGATCGTCACCGACGAGGACGGGTCCGGCGCCGGTGCGCTGACCGACTTCCTCGCGTCCAAGAAGTTCATCTGAGGACAGGGAAGGTCTGAAGACTGTGTCTGAGATTCTCGTTCTGATCGACCACGCCGACGGCGAGGTCAAGAAGCCCACCTACGAGCTGCTCACCATCGCGCGCCGCCTCGGCGAGCCGTCGGCCGTGTTCATCGGCTCCGGCGACCAGGGCTCGGCCGTGGCCGAGAAGGTGAAGAAGTACGGCGCCGAGAAGGTCTACGTCGTCGACGACGCCCAGATCAAGGGCTACCTCGTCGCGCCGAAGGCCGAGGCGCTGCAGCAGCTCATCGAAAAGGTCGGCGAAGGCAATGTGTCTGCGGTGCTGATCCCTTCGACGATCGAGGGCAAGGAGGTCGCTGGCCGGCTCGCGATCAAGATCGGCTCCGGCCTGATCACCGACGCCGTCGACGTGGACGCCGACGGCGTGACCACCCAGTCGGTGTTCGCGGGCAGCTACACGGTCACCGCCAAGGTCACGACCGGCACGCCGGTGATCACGGTGAAGCCGAACTCGGCGACGCCGGAGGAGGCCGAGGGTGCCGCGGCGGTCGAGGAGTTCGCCGCGACCGTCTCGGAGTCGGCGAAGAAGGCGCAGGTCGTGGCGTCGCAGCCGCGGAAGTCGTCGGGTCGTCCCGAGCTCACCGAGGCCGCGATCGTGGTCGCGGGCGGCCGGGGCACCGGTGGTGACTTCGAGCCGGTGGAGAAGCTGGCCGACTCCCTCGGCGCGGCCGTGGGTGCCTCGCGTGCCGCGGTCGACTCCGGCTGGATCGCCCACTCGTTCCAGATCGGCCAGACCGGCAAGACCGTGTCGCCGCAGCTCTACGTGGCGGCCGGCATCTCCGGTGCGATCCAGCACCGCGCCGGGATGCAGACCTCCAAGACCATCGTCGCGGTCAACAAGGACGAGGAGGCGCCGATCTTCGAGCTCGTCGACTTCGGCGTCGTCGGCGACCTCAAGACGGTGCTCCCCGCAGCCGCGGACAAGGTCACCGAGCGCAAGGGCTGAGCGCCCGCCCCGTCACACCACCGGGCCCCCGTCACCTCGCGGTGACGGGGGCCCGGTGTGTTGCGGAGCAGGTCAGCGGGCGGCCTGGCGGTACCAGGACTCCCACTCGTTGATGATGCCCACCGGAGCCGCCTCGACCTTGCGGACGCCGCGGCGGTTGGTGGTCAGGGTGATCTTGCGGAGGCTCTCGTTGTTGGTCTCGTCGAGCTCCTGGAGGTTGCCGTCGGGGTTGGCGTTCACCGAGATCCAGTAGTCGCCGTCCGGCAGCTTGCCGACACGGAACGCCTGACCGGCGCGGTACTGGAAGTAGGTGTCACCGGAGCCGTTGCTGAGCACCTGGCGCAGGTACGTCGCGCCGCGGCCGCCGCAGTCGCTGGACAGGTCGGTGTTCTCCGGACGCCAGTCGGCGTTGGGGATGGTGTAGTCGACCGCGTCGGTGTTGGCGAGGCAGAAGGAGATCTTCTTGGACGACCGCCGACCGTCCGCTTGTCGGCTCGACGAGGCTGTACGCGGGCGAAGTCCTCGTAGTGCCAGTGGTTGTGGTTGGCACCGTGGTACGTCATCGACCCGACCCGCTGGTGGCCGGTCTGCTCGCCGTCGCCGTCGAAGAAGTACTGGTAGGTGTCGATCCTGGACTCGTCGTCGGCGTTGCGGAAGCCGTCGAGGACGAGCGCCGAGCTTGCCGCCGTTCCAGACCGTGGCGCCGAACCGCAGCTGGGTCTGCTTCGGGTTGAGCTCGATCAGGAACGACGGGAGCGAGCGCAGGTCAGGCAGCAGTCCGGCCGGCGCGCCAGCACGCTGAGCGGCGGGGCGAGCACCGGGCTGGAGGCGGGGGGTCGGCTCGTGCGCCGTACGCCCAGGGCCCTCCATCGGGTGACGGTGTCCCGGGTGCTCGGGCTCCTGCGCCCGGGGAACGACCAGCTTCGTGGTCGCAGTCGCGTCGGTGCTGGAGACGCCGAGAGCGGTGGCGATCTCCGGCTTGATGCTGGCCCGGACGAGGTAGCGGCCGGGTGGCAGGGGCAGCCTGGTGTTGACCTCGAGCGGGCTGGCGTAGTAGCCGTAGCTGCCCAGTGCGGAGACGGCGTAGCCCTCGGCGATGCCCATCACCGAGCCGATGGTGTAGGCGTTGTAGGGGCAGCTCCACGGGTAGTCGTTGCCGGACGCGTGGTCGGGGGAGACGGGACGGGAGTCCCAGGAGTTGAAGCAGCCCGTGACCTGCATCCGGTTGACCGGCCGCTTGCGACCCTCCTTGCGGATGACGACCTTGGTGAAGCCGTCGAGGCCCTGCCAGGTCGGCATGCCGTTCTCGGGGATCGCGACGTCGTCCTCCACGCCCGGTCCGCGCTGCCAGACCGCCGTGATGAGGTCGTCGTAGGTCTCCCGGTTGGCCCGGATCTCGAAGTCCTGGTGCTGGGCGGCCATCTCGAGGCCGAAGTCGGAGTAGACGTAGCCGTCGTGGCTGCGCACCGTGAGCGAGTCGGGAGCGAGCAGCCGGATCGGCGAGTCGGTGACGGGCCGGGCGGCGGTGGCCGTCGGTGAGGCGCTGAGCGCGCCGGCGGCGAGAGCCGCGACCGCGAGACCGGCGGCGGCCGCGCGGCGGTGGTGCTGAGTGGACATGGGTGACTTCTTCCGGGCAGGGAGGGACACCCAAGTCCCCCCGTTCACATGTATGGACGCACAGCATCGCCCACGGGTTGCCCCTCTAGGCTGTTTTCGTGCCGGAATCTTTTCAGCGAGTTGCCGAACGGGCCCGGAAGGCCTCCCGCAGGCTGGCGCTCGCCACCCGCGCGGAGAAGGACGCCGCCCTGGCGGCGATGGCCGACGACCTGGTCGCGGCCACCCGCGACGTGCTCGCGGCCAACGCCGAGGACCTGCAGCGGGCCGAGGCCGGCGGCACGCCACCGAACGTCCTCGACCGGCTCCGGCTGACCCCGGAGCGGGTCGAGTCCATGGCCCAGGGCCTGCGCGACGTCGCCGGGCTCCCCGACCCGGTCGGTGAGGTCGTGCGCGGCGGGCTGCTCGCCAACGGGCTCGAGCTGCGCCAGGTGCGGGTGCCGTTCGGGGTGGTCGGCATGGTCTACGAGGCCCGGCCCAACGTCACGGCCGACGCCGCCGGCATCTGCCTGAAGGCCGGCAACGCCGTGCTGCTCCGCGGGTCGTCGAGCGCGCGGTCGTCGAACGCCGCGATCGTCACGGTGCTCCGCGCGGGTGCCGAGCGGTCGGGGCTGCCGGCCGACGTCGTCCAGCTGGTGCCCGGCGACTCCCATGACAGCGTCAAGGAGCTGATGCGCGCGCGGGGCCTGGTCGACGTGCTGATCCCGCGGGGGGGAGCGGGACTGATCCGGTCGGTCGTCGAGGAGTCCACCGTGCCGGTGATCGAGACGGGCGTCGGCAACTGCCACGTCTACGTCGACGCCGCCGCCGACCTCGACCAGGCGCTCGCGATCGTGGTCAACGCCAAGACGCAGCGCACGAGCGTGTGCAACGCGGCCGAGACGCTGCTCGTCCACGCCGACGTCGCCCAGGAGTTCCTGCCGCTCGTGGTCGCCGCGCTGCAGGAGGCGGGTGTCACCGTCCACGGCGACAGCGCCGTCGCGGCCTATGACGGCGTGGTGACGGCCACCGCCGACGACTGGGACACCGAGTACCTCTCGCTCGACATCGCTGCAGCCGTCGTGCCCGACCTCGACGCCGCCATCGAGCACGTGCACCGCCACTCCAGTGGCCACACCGAGGCGATCGTGACCCGCGACCAGGCGGCCGCGCGGCGCTTCGTGGCCGAGGTGGACTCCGCCGCGGTGCTCGTCAACGCCTCCACGCGGTTCACCGACGGCGCCGAGTTCGGCTTCGGTGCGGAGATCGGCATCAGCACCCAGAAGCTCCACGCGCGCGGTCCGATGGGGTTGCCGGAGATGACGTCCACCAAGTACGTCGTGACCGGTGACGGGCACGTGCGTTGACCACCCACACCAAGCGGGCGGACGCCGGATAGCATGACGCCCATGTCGACGATGCTGCTCCCGCTGGCCGCCGAGGTCCACCACGAGGTCAACCACACCCTGAGCTGGTCCATCGGCATCGGCACCCTGGTCCTGCTGCTCGTCCTGATCGGCGCGCTGGTTGCCTTCGGCGGCGGCCGCGAGCACAGCTGAGCGCTCCCCTCCGAGTTGCAGGTCGAGTCCCTGAACGAGCCAGGTCCCCCCGCCACCCCGACCCGCCGGGTCGGGGTCATGGGTGGCACGTTCGACCCGATCCACCACGGGCACCTGGTCGCCGCGAGCGAGGTGCAGGCGTGGTTCGACCTCGACGAGGTCGTGTTCGTCCCCACCGGTGACCCCTGGCAGAAGTCCGACCGCCAGGTGTCGCCGGCCGAGCACCGCTACCTCATGAGCGTGATCGCGACCGCCGCCAACCCGCGGTTCCGGGTCTCCCGCGTCGACATCGACCGCGACGGCCCGACCTACACGATCGACACGCTGCGCGACCTTCGTGCAGAGCTGCCCGACGCCGAGCTCTACTTCATCACCGGCGCCGACGCGCTCGCCGACATCTTCACGTGGCGCGACGCCGACCAGCTCTTCGAGCTCGCCCACTTCGTCGGATGCACGCGACCTGGCTACGACATGACACCCTCGATGCTGGGCGACATCCCGCACGACCGCGTCACCCTGGTCGAGATCCCCGCGCTGGCGATCTCCTCCACCGACTGCCGCGAGCGTGCGGGCAACGGCGAGCCCGTCTGGTACCTCGTGCCCGACGGTGTCGTGCAGTACGTCGCCAAGCACCACCTCTACGTCCAGCCCGACGCCAATTCACCGTCCGTCCCAGATCCGACCGGAGCAGCATGACCGCCACCGACCGAGCCGTGGAGCTCGTGACCGCCGCCGCCCGCGCGGCGTCCGACAAGCTCGCCACCGACATCCTCGCCTTCGACGTCAGCGAGCAGCTGGCCATCACCGACGCGTTCCTGATCGCGTCGGGCAGCAACGACCGCCAGGTGAAAGCGATCGTCGACGAGGTCGAGGACAAGCTGCGTGAGATCGGCGCCAAGCCCGCACGCCGCGAGGGCGAGCGCGACGGCCGGTGGGTGCTGATCGACTACGGCGAGATCGTGGTCCACGTCCAGCACGAGGAGGAGCGCCAGTTCTACGCCCTCGAGCGGCTGTGGCGCGACTGCCCGACCATCGCCCTCCCCGCCGACGTCACGGCCGGTCCTGCCGGTGGCTGAGGCCCGCCGGCTCGTCCTCGTCCGCCACGGGCGCACCGCCTGGAACGCGGAGGGACGGGGGCAGGGCCACGCCGACGTCGGGCTCGACGACGTCGGTCACGCACAGGCCCGGGTCGCCGCGCCGTGGCTGGCCGCGACCTACGCGCCGTCGCTGCTGTGGACCAGTGACCTCGCCCGGGCGCGTGAGACCGCGTCGTACGTCGAGGGGGCGACCGGCCTGTCGGCCCGCGTCGACCCGCGACTGCGGGAGTACGACCTCGGGCAACGCACGGGGCTGACGATGAGCGAGTTCGCCGCGCGGTTCCCCGACGAGCACGACGCGTGGTGCCGCGGTGCCTACGGCGCCGTCCCGGGCGCCGAGTCGACCGACGACGTGCACGCCCGCATCGTGCCTGCGGTGCGCGAGCTGCTCGCCGCAACGGCACCCGGCGATACCGCCCTCGCCGTGACCCACGGTGCCAGCCTGCGCGTGGCGGTGACCGCCCTGCTGGGCTGGTCGGAGGACGTCGTCCGGAGCCTGCGGGGCATGACGAACTGCGGCGTCGCGGTGCTCGTCGCGGAGGGGCCGCACGAGCCCGAACGGCCGCTCCGGCTGGACGCCTGGAACGCGACCCCCGATTTCGCGTCGTCACCGGCGATGGGCTAACGTTCTGCGGGTTGCCGAGAGGCAGCAGATCCGGGGCTGTGGCGCAGCTGGTAGCGCATCTGCATGGCATGCAGAGGGTCAGGGGTTCGAGTCCCCTCAGCTCCACCGGACACCTGGGCCCCGCTCGTGAGAGCGGGGCCTTCTCCGTCTGCAGCGCCGTCCTCGGGGCCGCGCCGGCGCCTTCGTCGCACTGCTGCTGCTCCTGTACCACCTCGTCGTCGACCGGGGCAGCGGTCGCTAGCCTGCGGGCGTGACGCTGTTCGCCTGGTCGCTCGCGACCGCCCTGCTCCTGCTCGCCGCGGCCGCCGCCCTCAGCACCCGGCTCCCGGCCCTCGACCGGCCGGTCCGGCTGGGCACGTACGTCGCGGAGGCGCTCGTCGCTGCCTTCGCGGTCGTCGACCTCGGGCTCGTGCTGCGCGCCGACCCGGGCGACCGGCCCGAGAGCCTGGTGACCCACCTCGGCTACGCGCTCGCCGCGGTCGGCCTGGTGCCGGCGCTGGCGATGCGCCAGACACCGGTGGAGGAGGGCAGCGAGCCCGAGCCGGTGTCTGCCTGGGTCGTGGCGGTGGCACTGCTCGCGGTGGCCGTGTGCGTGGTCCGGCTGGTGCAGACGCGGTGACGCGGTCCACCGGCCGGCAGGTGCTGGTCGCGGTCTACGCCGTGTTCGCGGTCGCGGCCGGCGCCCGCTCGGCGGTGCAGCTCTCGACCCGCTTCGACGAAGCGCCCCTGGCCTACTCCCTCTCGGCAGTCGCCGCAGCCGTCTACCTGGTCGCGACGCTGGCGCTGCGCCGGACGACCCCGCGAGCCCGTCGGGTGGCCTGGGCGGCGCTGGCCTTCGAGGCGGTCGGGGTGGTCGTGGTCGGCACCCTGTCGCTGCTGGTGCCGCGGTGGTTCCCGGACCAGACGGTGTGGAGCGACTACGGCATCGGCTACGTGTTCGTGCCGCTGGTGCTGCCGTTCGTCGGGCTGTGGTGGCTGCGCCACCACGCCGGCGACGACCTCAGGTGATCGTCATCCCGCCGTCGACCGCGAGCGTCTGCCCGGTGACGTAGCCGGCAGCCGGGGACGCCAGCCACACCACGGTCGCGGCCAGCTCCGCAGGATCGCCCTGGCGCGCCATCGGGATCCGCTGCCGCTGGGCCTCGAGGTAGCCGTCGGGGTACTGGTCGGTCATCTCGGAGGCGAAGAACCCGGGGGCGACCGCGTTGACCCGGATGCCCTTGCGACCGCTCCACTGCTGCGCCAGGTCGCGGGTGAGCCCGACCAGGCCGGCCTTCGACGCGGCGTAGGCCGCCTGCGGCAGCCCGGCGGTGGTGAGCGCGAGGACGCTGGAGATGTTGACGATGCTCGAGCCCGGTCCCATGACCCGGCCGCAGGCCTGCGCCATCCAGTAGCAGCCGTTGAGGTTCACGTCGATCACGCGCCGGAACTGCTCCGGCGTCTCCCGGGTGGCGGGCACCGCGGTGCCCACGCCGGCGTTGTTGACGAGGACGTCGACCCGGCCGAGCTCGCTCGTCGCGGCCTCGACCAGCGCCTGGCACGAGTCGGGGTCGGCGACGTCGGTGGCGACCGTGACGGCGCGGCGCCCGGCGGCGCGCACGAGGGCCGCGGTCTCCTCGAGGCGGTCGACCCGGCGGGCCCCGAGCACCACGTCGGCCCCGGCCTCGGCCAGTGCCCGCGCGAAGGCGACGCCGAGACCGCTGGAGGCGCCGGTCACGATGGCGACCCTGTCGTCGAGGCGGAACATCTCGTTGACGCTCATGCCCCCGACCCTAGGTGCCGCGGCCGCAGCCGGTGCGGCCGCCGCAGTGGCGGAATCCCGCCGACAGCCGATACTGGGGCCGTGACGACCCCACCACCCGAAGCCGGCCAGGTGCTCACGGTGTTCCGGTCGCGGCTGCGTGCCACCGGCGCGGCGGCGTACGGCGAGCACGCGGAGCGGATGGGGGAGCTGGCCCGGGGGATGCCGGGCTACGTGGAGCACAAGACCTTCGTGGCCGAGGACGGGGAACGCGTCACCGTCGTCCGCTTCGCCGACCCGGCCAGCCACGCCGCGTGGGCGCGTCAGAGCGACCACGTCGAGGCCCAGCACGCCGGCCGCACGACGTACTACGACCAGTACTCGATCGCGGTCGCGACGGTGGAGCGCGGACACCTGTGGGAGCGCGGCACCTGAGCGCCCGGCGGCACTGTTCGTTACGATGACGGCATGCGCAGGTGCCTGCTCCTTACCTAGCCGCGTCGGTCACGCACCACCCGACGCGGCTGCCCCTCGTGACCGAGGGGTTTTTTCATGTGCCGACCACTCCGCGCGCAGCGAGCACCGAGACGAGAGACCCATGAGCCAGCAGAGCGAGCAGCCCGACACCCAGCACTACGACGTCCACGCGGTCGAGCAGCGGTGGCAGCGGGTGTGGGAGGAGCTGCAGCCGTTCACGGCGAGCGACGCGGCGGTGCTCTCGGGCGAGCGGGAGAAGCGCTACGCCCTGACGATGTTCCCCTACCCCAGCGGCGACCTGCACATGGGCCACGCCGAGGTGACCGCGCTGCACGACGTGATCGCGCGCTACTGGCGCCAGCGGGGCTACGAGGTCATGAACCCCATGGGGTGGGACTCCTTCGGCCTGCCCGCCGAGAACGCCGCGATCCGCAACGACGCCCACCCCGCCGACTACACCTACGGCAACATCGACACCCAGTTCGAGTCGTTCCAGAAGTACGCCGTCAGCTTCGACTGGACCCGCCGCTTCAACACCTCCGACCCGGAGTACTACCGCTGGACGCAGTGGCTGTTCCTCAAGCTGCGCGAGAAGGGGCTGGCCTACCGCAAGAACTCCCCGGTCAACTGGTGCCCCAACGACCAGACCGTGCTGGCCAACGAACAGGTCGTCGACGGCGCCTGCGACCGGTGCGGGGCCGAGGTCACCAAGCGTGAGCTGACCCAGTGGTACTTCCGGACGACGGCCTACGCCCAGGAGCTGCTCGACAGCCTGGACGACCTGCAGTCGACCTGGTCGGGCAAGGTGGTCAACGCCCAGCGCAACTGGATCGGTCGCTCCGAGGGTGCCCACGTCGACTTCCCGGTGAGCGGGCGCGAGGAGCCGCTGACCGTCTACACGACCCGGCCCGACACGCTGTTCGGCGCCACGTTCATGGTGGTCGCCGCCGACGCCGCGCTGGCCGACGAGCTCGTGACCGACGCGCAGCGCCCCGCCTTCGAGGCCTACCGCGAGCAGGTGCGTCGCAGCACCGAGATCGAGCGGCAGTCGACCGAACGTCCCAAGACCGGCGTCGACCTGGGCGTGACCGCGACCAACCCGCTCACCGGCACCGAGGTCCCGGTCTACGCCGCCGACTACGTGCTGGCCGACTACGGGACCGGCGCCATCATGGCCGTGCCCGGGCAGGACCAGCGCGACTGGGACTTCGCCCAGGTCTTCGGCCTCCCGGTCGTGCGCACGGTGCAGCCGCCCGCCGACTGGGAGGGGGAGGCCTTCACCGGCGAGGGCCCGGCGATCAACTCCGCGAACGACGACATCGACCTGTCGGGGCTGCCGGTCGAGGAGGCCAAGCGCACCACCATCGCGTTCCTGGAGCAGCGCGGACTGGGGCGGGGCACGGTCAACTTCCGGCTGCGCGACTGGCTGCTGTCGCGCCAGCGCTACTGGGGCGCCCCGATCCCGGTCATCCACTGCCCGGTCGACGGCGAGGTCGCCGTCCCCGAGGACCAGCTGCCGGTGGTGCTGCCCGAGCTGCGTGGTGCCGACCTCAAGCCCAAGGGCGTCTCCCCGCTGGGGGCCGCCGCCGACTGGGTGAACGTCGAGTGCCCGACCTGCGGGGGACCGGCGAGCCGGGACACCGACACCATGGACACGTTCGTGGACTCGTCCTGGTACATGTTCCGCTACTGCTCCCCGACGAGGACGCCCGGCCGTTCGACTCCGACCTGGTCAACGCCTGGATGCCGTGCGACATCTACGTCGGCGGCGACGAGCACGCGGTGCTGCACCTGCTGTACGCCCGGTTCTTCACCAAGGCCCTGCGCGACCTCGGACTGGTCGACTTCGACGAGCCCTTCGCGGCGTACCTCAGCCAGGGCAAGGTCATCAACAACGGCCGCAAGATGAGCAAGTCCCTGGGCAACGGGGTCAGCCTCGGGAGCCAGCTCGCCGAGTACGGCGTCGACGCGGTGCGGCTGACGCTGGTCTTCGCCAGCCCGCCGGAGGACGACATCGACTGGGCGGACGTCTCGCCGGCCGGGTCGCTGCGGTTCCTGCAGCGTGCCTGGCGGCTCGGCGGCGACGTCACCTCGGAGCCCGGGACCGATCCGAGCACGGGCGACGAGGCGCTGCGCAAGGTGACCCACAAGACGCTGCACGAGGCGGCGCAGCTGGTCGAAGGTCACCGCTTCAACGTGATGGTGGCGCGCACCATGGAGCTCGTGAACGCCGTGCGCAAGGCGATCGACGCGGGGCCCGGCGGCGCCGACCCGGCGGTCCGCGAGGCCGTCGAGGCGGTGGCAGTGCTGCTGAGCCTGGTGGCGCCCTACACCGCGGAGGAGATGTGGGACCGGCTGGGCCACCAGCCCAGCGTGGCCAACGCCGGCTGGCCCGCGGTCGACGAGTCGCTGCTGGTCGAGGACTCGGTCACCTGCGTGGTCCAGGTCAAGGGCAAGGTCCGCGCCCGGCTGGACGTCGCGCCCGACGTGTCGGACGCCGACCTGGAGGCCGCCGCCCTGGCCGACCCCGCGGTCCAGAGGGCGATCGACGGGGCGCCGATCCGCAAGGTCGTCGTCCGCGCCCCCAAGCTGGTCAACATCGTCGTCTGAACCCGGCACAGACTGCTGTCGAGTCGCGCCCGGGTGACCGCCGAGTCGTGCTGGGGTGACTGGCAGTCCACGAGCAGGCAGCACCGGGCCGCGACTCGACGGTCACCGGGCCACGACTCAACGGGCGGGTCAGGCCCACCGCTCGGCGACGACGGACTCCAGCTCGCGCTGGACGAGGGCGCGTGCCGCGCTGTTGGCAGTTGCGTGGCGCCACACCAGCTGCACGGTGCGCTCCGGGGTCGGGTCCCCGACCTCGACCACGGCCACCTCCTCGGGCAGCACGACCCGCCCCAGCCGGGGGACCAAGGCGATCGCGACCTCCTCGGCGACCAGGGCGACGTGGGTGGCGTAGTCGTCGGCCTCGTAGCGCAGGTCGGGGCGCATGCCGTGCTGGGCGTACATCTCCAGCAGCCAGTCGTGGCAGATCGTGCCGGCGGGGGTGATCGCCCAGTGCTCCCCGGCGAGGTCCGCGGGCGTCACCTGCCGTCGACGGGCGAGGCGGTGGTCGCGGTGGACCAGCATGTCGGCACGGTCGACCAGCAGCGGTACGGAGTCGACCTCGGGCGGCAGATCGAGACGCATCGAGGTCCAGTCGTGGACGATGCCCAGGTCGGCCTGCCCGCGAGCCACGGCGAGGACGATCTCGCGGGGGTCGTCCTCGAGCACCTTCACACGCAGCTGGGGTGCGGTCGCCGCGAGCCGGGGGAGCAGCGGGGCGACGAGGCCGCGGCTGGCGGTGGCGAAGGTGGCCAGGCGCACGGTGCCCGCGACCACGTCGTCGGGCGACTGCACGAGCCGGTCGAGTCCGTCGAGCTCGGCGAGCAGCCAGGAACCTCGCTCCGCGAGCTGACGGGCCCGCTCGGTCAGCACCACGCCCCGGCCGACGCGCTCCAGCATCGGCTGCCGGCTGTGGGCCTCGATCCGCTTGACGTGCTGCGAGACCGCCGAGGGCGTGAAGCCCAGCGCCGCCGCCGCAGCCACGACGCTGCCGTGGTCGCGGACGGCGACCAGGGACCGGAGGGCCACCGGATCGATCATGAAGAAACTGTAAACGATGCAAGGCGCGAACATTTGCCGGTGCTTCACGCTCTCTGACGAGAGAGTGGCAGCATGCCGTTGCGCCACGCCCTGCTCGCCGTGCTGGTGATGGTGCTCTGGGGCGGCAACTTCGTGGCGATCGACCTCGGGGTGGACGAGATCCCGCCGCTGCTCTTCGTCGCGATCCGCTTCGTGCTCGTTGCGTTCCCCCTGATGCTCTTCGTCGCGCGTCCCAGGGGTCGCATGCGCGAGGTGCTCGTGATCGGCGCCTTCATGAGCCTGGGCCAGTTCACGCTCCTCTACCTCGCCCTGGCGCTGGGGCTGCCGTCCGGCCTGGCCTCGTTGCTGCTCCAGGCCCAGGTCGTGATGACCATGGCCCTGGCGGCGATGGCCCTGGGCGAGCGGCCGACCCGCCGGCAGGCGGCCGGGGCGCTCGTTGGCAGCGGTGGTCTGCTGGTGGTGGCCAGCGCGCGTGGTGCCGCCGACGCCGTGCTGCCCGTGGTCGTCGTGCTGGGCGCTGCGCTGTCGTGGGCCATCGGCAACGTGGTCAGCCGCCGCGCCGGGATCCGCGGCGGGCTCTCGGTCGTGGTGTGGTCGGCCCTCGTCGTTCCGCTGCCCGCACTGGCGCTCTCGCTCGTCGTCGACGGCCCCGCCGCCGTCGGCGACGCGCTGGCCGGCTTCTCCTCGACCGCGGCGCTCAGCACCGTCTACACCGTGTACGGCGCTTCCCTGGTCGGCTACGGCGTCTGGAACTCGCTGCTCGCCCGCCACCCGGCCGGTGCCGTCGTACCCTTCGTGCTGCTGGTCCCACCCGTGGGCCTGACCTGCGGGTGGCTGGTGCTGGGCGAGCGGCCGACACCGGTGGAGCTGACCGGCGCGGCCGTCGCCCTGGTCGGCGTCGCGCTCGCCACGATGACGCCGCGGCGTCGGGCGCCACGGGGTCCCCGGGGACCGGCGGCGGTGGCGGAGGGCGGAGACCGCACCGGCGTGGTGGGGGTCGCGGCTGGATAAGGTGCGCGCCATGTCCCGCACCCTGCTCGTCACCGACTCGACGGCGTCGCTGCCGCCCGACGTGGCGGCGGCGCGAGGCATCGTCGTCGTGCCGCTGCAGGTCGTGATCGGCGCGGAGGTCCTCGACGAGGGGGCCGGCGGTGCCACTCCCGAGCTGGTGGCCGAGGCGTTGCGCGAGTTCCGGCCGGTCAGCACGTCACGACCGGCGCCCGCCGGGATGCTGGAGGTCTACGAGCGCGCTGCGGCGGACGGCGTCGAGGCGATCGTCTCGGTGCACCTCTCCGGCGACATGAGCGGCACGTTCGAGTCCGCGCAGCTCGCGGCCCGCGACGCCTCGGTGCCGGTCCTCGCGGTCGACAGCCGGCAGGTCGGCATCGCCACCGGCTTCGCCGTGCTGGCCGCCGCCGACGTCCTCGATGCGGGGGGCAGCGCCGAGGAGGCGGCCCGGGTGGCACGGGAGCGCGCTGCGGGGACGACGTCGCTGTTCTACGTCGACACCCTCGAGTACCTGCGCCGCGGCGGCAGGATCGGCGCTGCCGCCGCCCTGCTCGGAGGCGCACTGGCGGTCAAGCCGCTGCTCACGATCGACGACGGCAGGGTCGCCACCCTGGAGAAGGTGCGCACCTCGGGCCGGGCGCTGTCGCGGCTCGAGGAGCTGGCGGTGACCGCGGCGGGCGACGACCCCGTCGAGGTCGGGGTGGCGCACCTCGCGGCCGGTGCCCGGGCCGGTGAGCTCGCTGAGCGGCTCGGCGAGCGGCTTGAAGACAACCTCGGCGGTCGCGCGGTCCACTGCGGTGAGGTCGGAGCAGTGCTCGGCGCCCACGTGGGCCCGGGCATGCTCGCGGTCTGCATCTCCGCACTGTCCGTCTGAGCCACCTCCTCTCCACAACCGCAGGCCCCCGCGCCCTTCTCCACCGCCGCTCGCGGGTGACTCCCGGCGTCGTGCGGACCGACCTAGCGTCGCCGCCATGCCGATCCGTCCCGAGCGTCCTGACCACGTCGGCCAGGCTGCCGCTGTCGCCCGACGGCTCGACCTGCTCGACCGGGAGCTGTCAGCCGTGCGGCGAGGCGCGTCCCCGGCGGCCCCGGCTCCGTCTCCGGCGCCTGCATCGGTAGGCCCACCGCCGCTGCCGCTGCCCGGCCGCCATGCGGCGCGTCGGCCCCGGGCCGGGGAGTGGCTGCCCGAGCCGCTGCGGGGACGGGTCGTGCTCGGGCCCGGCGCGCTGGCGGTGGTCGCGGTCGCCGTGGCCCTGGGGCTCGGCGTGACCGCCTGGTGGTCGCTGCGGTCCGAGCCGGTGCCCGTGGCACCACCGGGGCCGCTGGCGGCCACCTCGCCGCTCGCGGAGCCCGCGGTCGAGGCGGCACCCGCGGATCCCACCCAGGGGTCCGGCAGCGTGACCGTCGACGTCACGGGGAAGGTCCGCCGTCCGGGGATCGTGGTCCTCGAGACGGGGGCAAGGGTCGTCGACGCCCTGCGCGAGGCGGGGGGTGCCCGGCCGGGGGCCGAGCTGTCCGAGCTCAACCTCGCCCGCGTGCTGGTCGACGGCGAGCAGGTGGTCGTCGGCGTGCCGCCGCCCGCCACCGGCCTGCCCCCCACCGCGGCCGCGTCGCCGGGAGCACCGGGTGGCGCCCTGGTCGACCTCAACACCGCCGACCTCCCGCTGCTGGAGACCCTGCCCGAGGTGGGGCCGGTGACCGCTCAGGCCATCCTCACCTGGCGTGAGGAGCACGGTGGCTTCACGGCGGTCTCCGAGCTGCTCGAGGTCGACGGCATCGGTGACGCGACCCTGGCGACGATCAGCCCCTTCGTGACGGTGTGACCGCAGAGGGGTCCTCACGACCCGACCTGCGGATGCCCCTGCTCGCCCTCGCCGCGTGGGCCGGGGGCCTCGGCGTCCTGATGCCGGCCGCGGCGACGGTGGCCGTGGCGGTCCTCGGGCTGGGCGCGGCGTGGCGGCGGCGCAGCCGCACGCTGGTCGCGGCCGTGCTGGTGCTCACGGCGGTGGCCGGCGGTGCGAGCGTCCGCGAGGCCCGGGTGGCTGCCGACCCGCTGGCGCGGCTCGCCGCGGAGCGCGCCGTGGCACGGTCCGAGGCCATCGTCACCTCCGACCCCCGCCCGCTGCGCACCGGGTTCGCCGAGGGAGTGGTGCTGCGGGCCACGGTCGTGCGCGTGACCGGTCGCGGCGCGTCGTACGCCGTGCGGGCGCCGGTGCTCGTCATCGCCGACCCGACCTGGCACGCCGTGCCGCTCGGGGCGAGGGTGGTGCTCACCGGACGGCTGTCCCCGGCGGAGCGAGGGGGCGACCCGCTGTCGGCGGTGGTCTCGGTGAGCGGGCCACCGACGCTCGTCGCCCCGCCGGGGCCGTGGTGGCGGGGTGCCGAGGCCGTGCGTGCGTCGCTGCGGGGCTCGGTGGCCCACCGCCCGCCTGCCCAGGCGGCGCTGGTCCCGGCCCTCGTCGTGGGCGACGACGCTGCGCTCGACGAGGCGCTGGCAGACGACTTCCGGGTCACCGGTCTCACCCACCTGCTCGCGGTGTCGGGCACCAACCTCACGCTCGTCGTCGGGTTCCTGCTGCTGGCGGGTCGCTGGTGCGGGGTGCGGGGTCGCGGCCACTACGTCGTGGGTGCGCTGGGCATCGTCGGCTTCGTGCTCCTCGCCCGCACCGAGCCGAGCGTGGTGCGCGCCGCCGCGATGGGCACGGTGGGCCTCATCGGCATGGGTGTCGACGGCCGGCGGCGGGGCCCGCGCGCCCTGGGGGTGGCGGTGGTGGGCCTGCTGCTCCTCGACCCGTCGCTCGCCCTCTCGCCCGGCTTCGCGCTGTCCGTGCTCGCCACCAGCGGCATCCTCGTGCTCGGTCCCGGGCTGCGCGACGCCCTGACCCGCTGGACCCCGCGCTGGCTAGCCGAGGCGGTCGCGGTGCCGCTGGCGGCCCAGCTCGCCTGCACCCCGGTCGTCGCCGCCCTCTCGGCCCAGGTCAGCCTGGTCGCCGTCGGGACCAACCTGCTGGTGTCCCCGGCCGTCGGCCCCGCCACGGTGCTCGGCCTCGCGGGGGGACTCGTCGGCCTGGTGCTCGAGCCCGCGGGTCGGCTGCTGGGCACCCTCGCCGGCTGGTGCGTCGCGTGGATCGTGGCCGTGGCCGAGCGGGGCGCCGCCCTGCCGACGGCCGCGGTCGGATGGGGCACGGGGCCGGTGGCGCTCGTCGGGCTCACCCTGCTGGTGGGGCTCCTCGCCCTGCTGCTCCCGCGGCTGCTGCGCCGGCCGGTGGGTGGCATCTGCTGCTGCCTCCTGGTGGTGGCCACGGTGCTGGTCCGGCCACCCACCCCGGGCTGGCCGCCTCGTGGGTGGGTGATGGTCGCGTGCGACGTGGGTCAGGGTGACGCGCTGGTGCTGCGTGCCGGTCCCGGCAGCGGGGTGGTGGTCGACGCCGGCCCCGACCCGGGCCTCGTGGACCGTTGCCTCGACCGGCTCGACGTGGTGCGGGTGCCGCTGCTGGTGCTCACCCACCCGCACGCCGACCACGTCGACGGCCGCGCCGGGGTGGCCGAGGGACGGGTCGTCGGCGCCACCGAGACGACCGCGTCGGCGGCGTACGCCACGACCCGGAGGGTGGGCGAGCTGACGTTGCAGGTGCTGTGGCCACCGCCGGGAGCCGACCCCGACAACCCCAACGACGCCAGCGTCGTGCTGCTGGTCGAGGTGCGGGGCGTCCGGCTGCTGCTGACCGGCGACGTCGAGCCGCCGAGCCAGGCAGCCCTCTCGCGCGCGTGGCCCGACCTCCGGGCCGACGTGCTCAAGGTGCCCCACCACGGCAGTCGCCACCAGGACGTCGCGTGGCTCACGGGCCTCGGTGCCCGGGTGGCGGTGGTGTCGGTCGGGGCGGGGAACGACTACGGACACCCCGCGGAGGAGGCGCTCGAGCCGCTCTCCGAGGGGGGCGCCGAGGTGCTCCGCACCGACCTCGACGGCGACGTCGCGATCACCGTCGAGCACGGTGAGCTCGGTGTCGCCACCGCCCGATAGGGTCCGACCCATGGCTGGTCCCCGCGCCTCCGACGTCCTCGGCCGCATCACCCTGGTGACCGGCAAGGAGGAGTTCCTGGGGGAGCGGGCCGTGAGCCAGGTGCGCGAGGTCGTGCGCCGCCACGATGCCGAGGCCGAGCAGTCCGAGACCCGGGGCGTCGACCTCACGGCAGCCTCGCTCGGTGAGCTGGCCGCTCCCTCCCTGTTCTCGGCGACGCGGTGCGTCGTGGTCCGGGGCCTCGAGGACCTCCCCGACGAGTCCGTCGACGGTCTGCTCGACTACGTCGCCTCCCCGGTCGAGGACGTGGCGCTCGTGCTGGTCCACGGCGGTGGCCAGAAGGGCAGCGGCGTGCTCACCAAGCTGCGCAAGCAGGCAAGCGTCACCGAGGTGAAGTCAGCGGAGCTGAAGGCGTCCGAGTACGCCGGCTTCGTCGCCGCCGAGGTGCGCGCCGTGGGCGGCCGGGTCGACCAGGAGGCGACCTCGGCGCTGGTCCAGGCCGTCGGCCACGACCTCCGCTCGCTCGCGGCCGCGGCCCACCAGCTGGTCAGCGACTTCCCGGACACCACGATCGGCGCGGGCCACGTGAAGCAGTACTTCGGTGGCCGGGCCGAGGCCAAGTCCTTCGCCGTCGCCGACGCCGCCTTCTGGGGCCGGCGCTCCTCGGCGCTCGAGGAGCTGCGCTGGGCGCTCGACACCGGCACGGCGCCGGTGCTGGTCACCTCGGCCTTCGCCGGCAGCGCCCGCAGCATCGCCCGCTACCTGTCGGCCGGGAGGGGCCAGCGCGACGCCGACCTGGCGCGTGACCTGGGGGTGCCACCCTGGAAGGTGCGGACGGTCCGTGACCAGTCGCGGGCGTGGAGCGACGCCGGCATCGCGCGGGTGATCCGCGCCGTGGCCCAGGCCGACGCCGACATCAAGGGCGCGGCCAGCGACGCCTCCTACACCCTCGAGCGGCTGGTGCTCACCGTCACCGGTCTGCGCGAGGCCCACTAGCCCGGCACACGGCCCCTGAAATGACCGAGGACCCGCCGGGGCGGGTCCTGGTCGTGCGTGCGGCGAGCGTCAGAGCGACGCGGCCCGCTTCGCGATGGCCGACTTGCGGTTGGCGGCCTGGTTCTTGTGGATGACGCCCTTGGAGGCGGCCTTGTCGAGCTTGCGGGCGGCCTCGCGACCGGCGGTGACAGC
The DNA here is from genome assembly GCA_963754025.1 of uncultured Actinomycetota bacterium. GTDB lineage: Bacteria > Actinomycetota > Actinomycetes > Propionibacteriales > Nocardioidaceae > Nocardioides. The sequence continues at coordinate 101,386 of CAVWEC010000003.1, forward strand.
GGTTTCCTTGTCACCGGCGTCGGCGGCCACGCGGAACTTGCGCACGGCGGACTTCAGGCCGGTCTTGACGGCCTTGTTGCGCTCGTGACGCTTCTCGTTCTGCTTGTTCCGCTTGATCTGGGACTTGATGTTCGCCACTGATGAAGCCTTCGTCGCTCGTCGGTCGGGTGGGTGCTGCACGGTCAGTGCTGCAGAGTTCGGTGCTGCAAGATCAGGGGCCCGCAGACACGCGTAGCGGGCGACGAGAAAGGTTAACAGCGGCCGCTCGGGGCAACCAAATCTCAGGAGTCGCCGCTGGTCTCGGCGCCGGCGGACCAGCCCCTACGGTCGCACAACCACTCCCAGCACACCTCGCCCTGCCACCGCTGGTGGTCGCGGACGAAGGGGGACGTCGGTGGCACGGGCTCGGCCGCCGACTTGAGGAAGTAGCCCGTGACCAGGGCGAGGACCGTGTCGACGTGGTCGTCGGGCACGTCGCGCAGCAGCGGGCGCTCCGCGAGGACACGGTCGACGTCCAGGCCGTCGCCGCGCGGTCCGATCAGCAGGATCAGGGAGTCGAGCCACGCCGCGCCGCGCACGGGGAAGTTCCAGTCGCAGAACCAGGCCCGGCCGTCGGGGTCGAGCAGCACGTTGTCGTCGCGGAGGTCCGTGTGGACGACCGTGTTCCCGGCCACGACGGCGGCGTACCCGCTCGCGAGCTCCACCGCCTCGTCGAGGTGCTCTGCGAGCAGGGGAACGTCCGGGACGTCGGCCCGCAGCACCTCCCAGTGCGCCAGGAACGGCGCGAGCTCCTCGGCGGCGTCGGTGTCGACGAGGTGCTCGGGTGGCGGCGTGAGTGCGGAAGCCACCACCTCGAGCGCGTCGAGGCAGGCGTCGACCTCGGCGGGTTGCCACGGGCGTGCCGGGTGCCGGCCGTCGAGGTGGTCGATGCCGAGCGCCACCCACTCGTCGTCGACCAGCCACTGCAGGGCCGGTGCGGGGACCCCCGGGGGCAGGAGCGCGAGCTGGTGGGCCTCCTCGCGGTAGGCGGCCGCGAACCCCCGCTGGGCACGCGTCGACGCCGCCTTCACGAAGTGCCGGGACCCGTCCTCGCACTCGAGCACCGAGGCGAAGCCCGGGGTGAAGCCCCGGTTGCGGGTGTGGGCGGCGACCACGGGTGACCCGCAACGGTCCGCGACGGCCGCGCGCAGTGAGGGGGGCAGCACGTGCCACTCGAGTCGGCGGGCGGTGTCCTGGATCGGCTGGGTGACGCTGGGCATGGGCCCATCCTCGCGCCCCGGAGGCCGGGGGAGGTGGCCCCGCCACACCCCCCGGCGTGGCGGGGCCGTAGGAGACCGCCCGTCGTGCGCCCGGAACCCCCCGGTTCTCGCATGGGCGCACACGGTGCCGCTACTGCCTCCCCGCCCCCACAACGGCGTACCGGTCGCGAGGTCACGGGCGGTCGTGAGTTCGGGTCGGTCGCGGGGTGCGTGGAAGAATCGCCCGAACGTTTCGTCCGCCACCCGAAAGCAGCGTCCCGAGCCCGTGTCCAGCCCCGCCGCAGCGCCTCGTCCCGGCCACACCGATCCGGCGATCATCCGCAACTTCTGCATCATCGCCCACATCGACCACGGGAAGTCGACGCTCGCGGACCGGATGCTGCAGCTCACCGGCGTGGTCGACGAGCGGGCCGCCCGCGCGCAGTACCTCGACCGGATGGACATCGAGCGCGAGCGCGGCATCACCATCAAGAGCCAGGCGGTCCGGATGCCCTGGACGGTGCCGGTCGACAACGACGAGGGCGCCGAGCCGGGCACCTACGTGCTCAACATGATCGACACCCCGGGCCACGTCGACTTCACCTACGAGGTGTCCCGCTCGCTCGAGGCCTGCGAGGCGGCGGTCCTGCTCGTCGACGCGGCCCAGGGCATCGAGGCGCAGACGCTCGCCAACCTCTACCTCGCGATGGGCGCCGACCTCGACATCATCCCGGTGCTCAACAAGATCGACCTGCCCAGCGCCAACCCCGAGAAGTACGCCGCGGAGCTGGCCGGACTGGTCGGCTGCGACCCCTCCGAGGTGCTGCGCGTCAGCGCCAAGACCGGTGAGGGCGTCGCCGGGGTGCTCAACGAGATCGTGAAGCAGACACCTGCGCCGATCGGCGTCGCGGACGCTCCGCCGCGCGCGCTGATCTTCGACTCGGTCTACGACACCTACCGCGGCGTCATCACCTACGTGCGCGTCATCGACGGCAAGCTCAACCACCGCGACCGGATCAAGATGATGTCGACCGGCGCCACCCACGAGATGCTCGAGGTCGGCGTGATCAGCCCCGAGCAGGTCAAGGCCGGCGAGCTCGGGGTGGGTGAGGTCGGCTACCTGATCACCGGCGTGAAGGACGTCCGACAGTCGCGCGTGGGTGACACCGTCACCACGCAGCACCACGGCGCGACCGAGATGCTCGGCGGCTACAAGCACCCCAACCCGATGGTCTACGCGGGCCTGTACCCGATCGACGGCGACCAGTTCGGCGACCTGCGCGAGGCGCTGGAGAAGCTCCAGCTCAACGACGCCGCCCTCACCTACGAGCCGGAGACCTCCGGCGCGCTCGGCTTCGGCTTCCGGATCGGCTTCCTCGGTCTGCTCCACATGGAGATCACCCGCGACCGCCTCGAGCGCGAGTTCGGCCTCGACCTGATCTCGACCGCGCCCAACGTGGTCTACGAGGTGCTCATGGAGGACGGCACCGAGCTCGAGGTCACCAACCCCAGCGAGTTCCCCGAGGGCAAGATCGCCGAGGTCCGCGAGCCGGTCGTCAAGGCCACGATCCTGAGCCCGTCCGACTTCATCGGCACGATCATGGAGCTGTGCCAGACCAAGCGCGGCACCCTCGGCGGCATGGACTACCTGTCCGAGGACCGGGTCGAGATGCGCTACACGCTGCCGATGGGCGAGATCGTCTTCGACTTCTTCGACCAGCTGAAGTCGCGCACCAAGGGCTACGCCTCGCTCGACTACGAACGTTCGGGCGAGCAGGCGGCCGACTTGGTGAAGGTCGACATCCTCCTGCAGGGCGAGCCCGTCGACGCGTTCTCCGCCATCGTGCACCGCGAGGCGGCGTACTCCTACGGCGTGATGATGGCCGGCAAGCTCAAGGACCTGATCCCGCGCCAGCAGTTCGAGGTGCCGATCCAGGCCGCGATCGGTGCCCGCGTGATCGCCCGGGAGAACATCCGGGCGATCCGCAAGGACGTGCTCGCCAAGTGCTACGGCGGTGACATCACCCGCAAGCGCAAGCTGCTGGAGAAGCAGAAGGAGGGCAAGAAGCGGATGAAGATGGTCGGCCGCGTCGAGGTCCCCCAGGAGGCGTTCGTCGCCGCGCTCTCCACCACCCAGCCGACGGAGAAGACCAAGAAGTAGGCCTCACAGGCGCAGCGGCTCGAGGTAGCGGGGCCGCAGGACGCGACTGCGTGGCGAGATCCGGCGCACCGCCCGCTCGAACTCCTCGAGCCGGTGCGCCAGGGACTCCGTGGCCGGCCGGGGCGGGTTCGCGAGCGGGCTCTCGAAGTCGTCCCAGTGGGTCGGCACCACGATGCCCGGCCGTCCCAGGGCCTCGAGGAGCCGGGGGAGGTAGTCGTGCGTCGCGTCGCTCGAGGCGACCGGCGCGGCCACCACGTCGGGCCGGACGCCGGCCAGGGCGTGGTCATCGACGTCGCTGGCCCCGAGCACCACGACCGAGGGCCCCGAGCGCGGGCGGACGTGGAAGGCGAGCGTGTTCCCCTCCGGCAGGTCGGCGATCGTGCGTGGCCGCTCGGGGACCGCCGAGCGCCCGCCCGGGAAGAGCACCGACCACGAAGCGGAGCGGCTGTGCAGCCCCGGCAGCACGTGGACCACGTACTCGCCGAGGTCGAGCTGTTCGCCGCCCTTCAGGGTGGAGGTCTGCCTCGCGGGCGTGCCCATCGCCTGGGCGAGGAGCGCCGTGGTGAGGGTGCCGAACACCCGTGCCCCGTCGCGACCCGCGAGGTGGGGGACGTCGGCGAAGTGGTCCCAGTGGCTGTGGGTCACGAAGATCGAACGGGTGTCGCGCACGGCCCGGCATGCCTGTGCGTCCACCTGCAGCGGGGTCGTGGGGTCGAACGAGCCGGCGGCGAGCCCGGTCGGGAACCGGCTCAGGTAGGGGTCGACGAGCAGGACGTGGCCGTCGTGCTCGAAGCGCCAACCGGTGGTGCCGAGCCAGCGCAGGTCGAGACCTCCGGCGGGGCGCGCAGGACGGGCGTGGGCGGCGGTGCCGAGCAACGGGACGGAGAGCGAGCCGCCGGCACCAGCCAGGACGCTGCGACGGGAGGGGGACAGGTGGGTCTTCCGAGATGACGTCATGACCGCTGTGACGCGCGGGGACGTCGAGGAGTTGTCCACCTCCCGAGAAATATCGAGCGCCCTGCGTGGTGGGATGAGCGGGTGACCTTCGTGATCCGCTCCGTCAACGTCGGCCGCCCGCAGCCCCGGGAGTTCGCCGAGATCGGTCGCACCGCGATCGACAAGCGGCCGGTGCCCGGCCGGGTCCGGGCACGCACCCTGGGTCTCGACGGTGACCAGGTGGCCGACACCCGGCACCACGGCGGCGTCGACCAGGCCGTCTACGCGTTCGCCCGCGAGGACCTCGACCGGTGGGTGGAGCAACTCGGCGCCCCCATCCCGGACGGCGGCTTCGGCGAGAACCTCACCACGTCCGGCTACGACGTCAACGCCGCCGAGGTCGGGGAGCGCTGGCGTGTCGGCGACGCCGTGCTCGAGGTCGCGAGCATCCGCACCCCCTGCAACGACTTCAAGGGCTGGATGGGGCTCAACGGGTACGACAACACCGGCTGGGTGAAGCGCTTCGCGGCCGACGCCCGGCCCGGCCCCTACCTGCGGGTCGTCGTCGAGGGTGAGCTGGGTGCCGGCGACGAGGTGGAGGTCGTCGACCGCCCGGGTCACGGGGTCACTGTCTCCCACATGTTCCGCGCGCTCACGACCGACCGGACGCTGCTGCCCGACCTCCTCGCGGATCGCGGGGCTGGTCGAGGAGGCCCGGACCAAGGCGGAGGCGTACGTCGCCTCGCAGAGGTGAGTCCCATTGTTTCCGGGGTGTTGCTACCGCTGCGTAACGTCGTGATCTAGGTTACTCGCCAACGATTCGTCCACGCGCGGTCACTCGGGCCGCTGTAGCCCTCAGGAGCCACAGGAAGCCATGCCCCTCACCCACGACGCGAGCTTCGTCGACTCCCTCCCGGCCAACGTGGCCGTCCAGTTCCTCGAGCGGGTGGAGGCCTCGCCCGACCGCGAGGCCTTCCGCTACCCCGTCGGCGAGTCCTGGGAGTCCCTGACCTGGCGGCAGGCTGGTCAGGAGGTGTCCCGGCTGGCGGCGGGCCTGCTCTCGCTCGGCATCGAGCCCGAGCAGCGGATCGGCATCGCCTCCGGCACCCGCTACGAGTGGATCCTCGCCGACCTGGCCATCATGTGCGCGGGCGGCGCCACGACCACCGTCTACCCGACCACCAACGAGGAGGACACGGCCTACATCCTGGCCGACTCCGAGTGCCGGGTGGTGTTCGCCGAGGACGACGAGCAGGTCGCGAAGCTCAAGGCGCGCAAGCCCGAGCTGCCCCACGTCGACAAGGTCGTGACGTTCTCCGGTGCGGCCGACGGTGACTGGATCATCGACCTGGCAGCCCTCGGCGAGCTCGGTGACGCCTACCTCGCCGAGCACCCGGGCGTGATCGAGGAGACCGCCCGCGCCATCCCCGGCGACCAGCTGGCCACCCTGATCTACACCTCCGGCACCACCGGCCGTCCCAAGGGCGTGCGACTGCGCCACTCCTCCTGGGTCTACGAGGGCGGTGCCATCCAGGCCCAGAACATCCTCCACGAGGACGACCTCCAGTTCCTGTGGCTGCCGATGGCCCACTCCTTCGGCAAGGTGCTGCTCTCGACGCAGCTCGCCTGCGGCTTCGCCACCGCGATCGACGGCCGCGTCGACAAGATCGTCGACAACCTGGGCGTCGTGAAGCCGACCTTCATGGGTGCCGCCCCCCGGATCTTCGAGAAGGCCCACGGGCGGATCGTGACGATGACCGAGGCCGAGGGCGGCGCCAAGGAGAAGATCTTCAAGCAGGCCTTCAAGGTCGGGCTCGAGGTCGACCGCCTCAAGCGCGAGGGCAAGTCCGTCCCGCTGCCGCTCAAGCTCCAGCACGGGCTCTTCGACAAGCTGGTCTTCAGCAAGGTCCGCGACCGCTTCGGCGGCCGGGTGCGGTTCTTCATCTCCGGGGCGGCGGCGCTCAACCAGGACATCGCCGAGTGGTTCCACGCCGCCGGCATCCTGATCCTCGAGGGCTACGGCCTGACCGAGAGCGCGGCGGGTTCGTTCGTCAACCACCCCGAGGACTACCGCTTCGGCACCGTCGGTCCGGTCATGCCCGGCTCGGAGGTCAAGCTCGGCGAGGGCGACGAGGTGCTGATCAAGGGTCCGGGCGTGATGGACGGCTACCACAACCTCCCCGAGGAGACGGCCAAGACGCTCACCGACGACGGCTGGCTGCGCACCGGGGACAAGGGTGCCCTCGACGCCGACGGCTACCTGAGCATCACCGGTCGGATCAAGGAGCTCTTCAAGACCTCCGGCGGCAAGTACATCGCCCCGCCGGCCATCGAGTCGAAGTTCAAGGCCGTCTGCCCCTACGCCAGCCAGTTCATGGTCTTCGGCGCCGAGCGCAACTTCTGCGTCGCCCTGGTCACGCTCGACCCGGACGCGATCGCCGGCTGGGCGCAGGAGAACGGCGTCAGCGGTGACTACACCGAGATCGTGCGCTCCGAGCAGTGCCGGGCGATGGTCGAGGGCTACGTCGAGGAGCTCAACGGCCGCCTCAACCGCTGGGAGACCATCAAGAAGTGGGAGCTGCTCGACCACGACCTCACGGTCGAGTCGGGCGAGCTGACGCCGTCGATGAAGGTCAAGCGCACCGTGGTCGAGGGCAACTACAAGGACACCATCGACGCGTTCTACGTCTGAGAGGACAGCCCTGCGGCGCCGGCTCCCGCCGGGGCCGCAGGGTCCCGGACGGAGTCGCCGCGGCACTCGAGGTGCCGACCGGAGCCACCCCGTGGCAGCATGACGCGGTGCCCAGCGCCCTGCCTCCCGGCGAACCCGCCCCTGCGGACGGCCGGCTGCCCGACGGGGCCCGCGCGGCCCTGGGGGAACGGCCCTTCGGCCTCTACATCCACGTCCCGTTCTGCTCGGTCCGGTGCGGCTACTGCGACTTCAACACCTACACCGCCGAGGAGCTGGGGCCCGGCGCCTCGCGCGCGTCGTACGCCGCCTCGGCGATCAGCGAGATCCGGTGGGCCCGCCGGGTGCTGGGTGAGGTGGACCTGCCGGTCTCGACGATCTTCATCGGCGGCGGCACGCCGACCCTGCTGCCACCGGGCGACCTCGGTGCGGTGCTCGCGTCGGTCGCCGCCGAGTTCGGCCTCGCCCCGGACGCCGAGGTGACCACCGAGTCCAACCCCGACTCGGTGGCCGCCTGGGACCTCGAGCAGCTGCGTGACGTCGGGTTCAACCGGGTCTCGTTCGGCATGCAGTCGGCCGTGCCGCGGGTGCTGGCGACCCTTGACCGCACCCACGACCCGTTGCGGGTGCCCGCGGCGGTCGAGTGGGCGCGTGCCGCGGGCTTCGACCCGGCCGGGGGCGGCAGCATCAGCCTCGACCTGATCTACGGCACTCCGGGCGAGACGCTGGTCGACTGGGAGACCTCGCTGGACGCGGCGTTGGCCTGCGAGCCGGACCACGTGTCCGCGTACGCACTGATCGTCGAGCAGGGCACCGCGCTCGCCCGCGCCGTGCGCCGGGGCGAGGTGCCTGCTCCCGACGACGACGACCTCGCGGAGAAGTACGTGCTGGCCGACGAGCGGCTGGGCCGCGCGGGGCTCGGGTGGTACGAGGTGTCCAACTGGGCGCGCGACGACGCGGCGCGCTGCCGGCACAACCTGCTCTACTGGACCGGCGGCGACTGGTGGGGGATCGGCCCGGGAGCCCACTCGCACGTGGGCGGCACCCGCTGGTGGAACGTCAAGCACCCCGCGGCCTACGCCGACCGGCTGGCCGCCGGGGCCAGCCCCGCCCACGCCCGTGAGGTCCTCGGGGACGAGGACCGCCGGGTGGAGCGGGTGCTGCTCGAGCTGCGGCTGCGCGACGGGCTGGACCGTGGCGTGCTCGACGAGCAGGGACGGGCCGCCGTCCCCGCGCTCGTGGAGCGCGGGCTGCTCGTGGGTGACACGGACCTGCTCGTGCTCACCCGCGAGGGGCGGCTGCTCGCCGACGCCGTGGTGCGGGACCTGCTGCCCTGAGCCGCTTCAGCTGACGAAGCGGATGGTCAGCGGGTAGCGGTAGTCCTCGCCCTGGCTGGCCTTGATCGTCGCCAGGATGACGAGCACCAGCCAGGCGATGCCGGCGGCGATGGCGATCGGGATGACGACCACCAGGCCGATGCCGAAGGTCACCAGGGTGAGGACCACGGCCACGATCGCCCCGACGACCACGTAGATCAGGACCGAGATCTGGAAGTTCAGCGACTCGACCGCGTGGCGACGCACGAAGGGGGAGTCGGACTTCACCAGCATGATGATGAGCGGTGCCACGAAGCCGAGCCCGAAGAACGCCGAGGCCAGCAGGGCGCCGACGTGGGCAGCCAGGGCCCAGGTGTTGTCGTCGGGGGACGACTGGTGGGCAGGTCGCGGGGCGCCGTACGGGTCGGTCATGGTCCCAACCTAGTCGCGCGAGGTCACTGTGCGGTCACGAAGTCGATGAGCTCCTCGACCCTGCCCAGCAGGGCCGGATCGAGGTCCTGGAAGCCCCGGACGCCACCGAGCACGTGCTTCCACGCCCGGGCGATGTCCGCCTGGTCGCGGTGGGGCCACCCGAGTCGCTGGCAGGTCCCCTTCTTCCAGTCCTCCCCACGCGGCACCTTCGGCCACGCGCCGATCCCCAACCGGTCGGGATCGACGGCCTGCCAGATGTCGATGAAGGGATGGCCGGTGACGAGCACGTGGGGCCCGATGTCGGAGCGGCGGATGGCGTCGGCGATGCGCTGCTCCTTCGAGCCCTTGACCAGGTGGTCGACCAGCACGCCGACCCGGCGGTCCGGGCCGGGGCCGAAGTCCCTCAGGTGGGAGGCGAGGTCGTCGACACCCCCGAGGTACTCGACGACGACCCCCTCGATGCGCAGGTCGTCGCCCCACACCTTCTCGACCAGCTCGGCGTCGTGGCGTCCCTCGACGTAGATCCGACTCTGGCGGGCCACCCGTGCCTTCGCGTCACGCACGGCGATCGAGCCGGAGGCGGTGCGGGTGGCCTGCGCAGGGGCGGTCCGGGTGACGGGCGCGGTCAGGATGACCGGCCGGCCCTCGAGCAGGAAGCCGGCACCGAGCGGGAAGGTACGCCGGCGGCGGCTCCGGTCCTCCAGGGTGACGGTGTGCAGGTCGCGGTCGACCGCGACGATCTCGCCGCAGAAGTCGGTCTCGACCTCCTCCACCACCTCGCCCTTGACGGCCGGAGCCTCCACGGCACGGCCGTTGCGCGGCGCGCGCCAGTCGGTGGCGAGGATGTCGGAGCCGTAGCGGTCGCGGGGGGAGGTCACCCGGTCAACGCTAGGCGGCTGCGGCCGGCTCCGGAGCCCAGGCGCGCCGGGGGCTCAGGACTCGCCGGTGTCCTGCCCGGTGTCCTGCCCGGTGTCCTGCCCGGTGTCCTGCTCGGCGTCCTTGCCCCCGAGCACGTCGAGGTCGTCGGGGACCTCATCGGGGTCCGGCGCCTCGGCGAGCGGGTTCTCCTCGCCGGGCTGGAGGTCCTCGGGCAGTTGGCTGTCGTCGATCCCGGTCGTCTCGCTGTCGGACTCACTCATGGACCGAACCTAGACCCGTGGGGGCGCGTCGTGGCTCATCCCGGGGGAGGGGCTGGTGCATGACGGGCGCGCGCGGGTGCCTGCCCTCAGGCAAGCTCGGGGAGAGGGAGCAGCGCGACGCGAAGCCGCTGGAGGCCCTCACGGATCCGCCACTTGGCGGTGCCGAGCGGCACCTCCAGCAGTCTCGCCACCTCGACGTGGGTGAACCCGCCGAAGTAGCTCAGCTCGAGAGCCTGTCGCTGCGGAGCGGAGAGATCGGCCAGGGCCGACCGGATCTGCTCCTGCTCGGACGAAGCCACCAACCGGGCGTCCGTCGGGGCCGGGGAGGGCCGGGTGGGATCCGAGGCCCAGGCGTCGTCCCGGCAACGCGCCGACTCGCTGCTGCGCACCCGGTCGACAGCGCGCCGGTGAGCAAGCGTCATCACCCACGAGCGGGCGCTGCCGCGGGTCGGGTCGTAGCGCGCGCAGGCCTGCCAGGCCTGGAGGAACACCTCCTGGGTGACCTCTTCGGCCTGGTGCGTGTCGCGCAGCACCCGCAGCGACAGCCCGTGCACACCGGGGGCGAGGACCGCGTACGCCTCGGCGAAGGCGTCCCGGTCGCCCCCGGCGGCCGCCTGCAGGAGGTGGTCGAGGCTGCGGCCGGAGCCGCCGCGTGCCACTGCTCAGCCCTCCAGGCTGGCGTCGAGGCTGATCTCGGTCCCCGCCAGCGCCTTGCTGACCGGGCAGGTGGCCTTGGCCTCCTCCGCGACCTTGGCGAAGACGTCGGCGTCGAGGCCCTCGACCTCGCCGCGCACGGTGAGCGCGACCGCGGCGATCCGGAAGCCGCCGGCCGGGTCGGGGCCGAGCGCAACGTCAGCCCGCACGTCCAGCGCGTGGGTGGTGCCGCCGGTCTCGGCCACCAGGGCGGAGAGCTGCATGGCGAAGCAGGAGGAGTGGGCGGCGGCGATCAGCTCCTCGGGGCTGGTGGTGCCGGTGGCGTCCTCCGCGGCACGGCGCGGGAAGGAGACGGCGTAGCTGCCGACGCCCGAGCTGGACAGCTCCACCTGGCCGCTGCCCTCACCGAGGGATCCGGTCCAAGCGGTACGGGCGGTACGAGTGGGCATGGGTGGTCCTCGAGGTCGACGGAAGGCATTGTGCACAAGCCTCTTGTGTACAAGGTAGCCCATCGGCTGGTTGAATGGGCAACATGGACGACGGCAGCGACACTCCGGGGCTCGAGGCGCAGATCTGCTTCGACCTGTACGCCGCCTCGCGAGCCGTGACCGCGGCCTACCGACCGGCGCTCGACCGGCTCGGGCTCACGTACCCCCAGTACCTGGTGATGATCGTGCTCTGGGAGCGCGGGACGAGCACCGTCCGCGACCTCGCGGATGCGCTGCTGCTCGACCACGGGACGCTGACCCCGCTGCTGCGCCGGATGGAGTCCCACGACCTGGTGTCGCGCCAGCGGTCGACGACCGACGAGCGGTTCGTCGAGGTCGGGCTGACCGAGCGGGGCGACGCCCTGCGCACCCACGCCACCACGCTCCACTGCGACATGAAGGACGCGATGGGCCTCGGCGACGACGGGCTCGTCGCGCTCCAGCAGGTGCTTCGGGCGTTGACGTCCAGCGTCACCCCCTGACCGGCTCAGACCAGCGGCAGCCGCTTCTGGCTGCGCGGCAGGTGCTCGTAGCCGCGGCGCACCGCGTCGGCGAGCCGTTCGCGGTCGAAGGGCCAGTCGACGGCCCCGAGGGCCTCAGCCTGCGGGACGCCCCGTGTGGCGAGGTCGCGGATCGTCTCGGCGACGACGCCGAGGTCGTCGCGCTGCCGGGCGACGAAGTCGCGGTCGACCGGCGCCCCGTGACCGGGCACCACGACGGTCGAGGGCGTGACGAGGTCGAGCACGAGGTCGAGCGTCAGCGGCCACTCCATCGGCCAGCAGTCCGGTCCCAGCGAGGGGGGTGCCGACTCCTCGACCAGGTCGCCGGCCACCAGCACGCCGGCGTCGGCCACGGCGACCACGAGGTCGCCGGCCGTGTGGCCGCGGCCGGGGTGGAGCAGCTCGACGGCGCGGTCGCCGAGGTCGACCACCTTCACCGACGAGAACAGGTCGTCAGGGACCAGGACGGTGGTGGCGAGGACGTCGTCACGGTGGAGGTCGTCCGAGGCGGCGTACCGCTCCTGCACCCCCGCGGCGCCCGCGGCCAGCTCGGCGGCGGCCTCCTCGTGGGCCGTCACCGGCACGTCGCCGTACGCCGCCCGCACCTCGGCGTTGCCGAAGGTGTGGTCGAAGTGCCAGTGGGTGTTGACGACGCCGACGACGTTCCCCGCGCCGAGCGCACGGACGTCGGCGACGACCTCTCGGGCGGCGGCGCCCGACCCGTGGGTGTCGACGACCAGGAGGCCGCGGTCGCCACCCACCAGCGTGACGTTGACGTCGAACCAGTCGTAGCGTGCGACCCACACCCGGTCCCCGACCTCGTTGAAACGGCTCACGATCGTGAGCCTAGTAGGCTTGGCACTCCGGTCTGGTGAGTGCCAGTCGACCGGAGGTCCGACGACAGCGAGGAGGAGGCCCGCAGTGCAGGACGACCGCAGGCTCGCCGTGCTCCGTGCCATCGTCGAGGACTACGTCGCGACCGAGGAGCCGGTCGGCTCGAGGGCGCTCGTCGAGCGCCACGGACTCGGCGTCTCCCCGGCCACGGTGCGCAACGACATGGCGGCGCTGGAGGAGGAGGGGTTCATCGCCCAGCCCCACACCAGCGCGGGACGGGTCCCGACCGACAAGGGCTACCGCCTCTTCGTCGACAAGCTCACCACTCTCAAGCCGATGTCGCTCGCCGAGCGACGTGCCATCGCGACCATCCTCGACGGTGCGGTCGACCTCGACGACGTAGTGCAGCGCTCGGTCCGGCTCCTGTCCCAGCTCACGCGACAGGTCGCGGTCGTGCAGTACCCCACGCTCAGCCGCAGCACGGTGCGTCACATCGAGATCGTCGCGCTGACGCCGAGCCGGGTGCTGGCCGTGCTGATCCTGTCCACCGGGCGAGTCGAGCAACGGGTCGTCGAGCTCGCTGTCGACCTCGACGACGCGGCGCTGGCCGAGCTGCGGCTGAAGTGCAACACCGTGGCCGCCGGCGAGATCATCGCCGACGCGGTGACGGGCCTGCGCCGGCTCGCGAGCGAGGTCCCGACGACGGCACCGATCGCGGAGGTGCTGGCCGAGGCGATGTCCGACCACCGCTCCGACGAGCGCGTGGCGGTGGGGGGCGCCTCGAACCTGGCCCGCTACGGCGCCAGCTTCGACCTCGACGTGCGGCCGCTGCTCGAGGCGATCGAGGAGCATGTCATCCTGCTCAAGCTGCTCGGCGAGGCCACCACCGGCGACACGCTCACCGTCCGCATCGGCCACGAGGGCCCCTACCAGGAGCTGTCGTCGACGTCCGTCGTCGCGACCGGGTACGGGCCCGGCAACGAGGCGCTGGCGACGCTCGGCGTGGTCGGTCCCACGCGGATGGACTACCCCGGGTCGATGGCTGCCGTGCGAGCCGTGGCGCGCTACGTCTCCCGGATCCTCGACGAGGCCTGAGGGCCCACCCCACCCCCCTGCACACTCCCGAACGACGAAGGACGACCTTGAGCCAGGACCTCTACGACATCCTGGGTGTCAGCAGAGACGCGGACGCCGACGCGATCAAGAAGGCCTACCGCCGGCTGGCACGCCAGCACCACCCGGACGTGAACCCCGACCCGGCGTCGAAGGAGACGTTCGGCGAGGTGTCACGCGCCTACGAGGTGCTCTCGGACCCGCAGAAGCGCGCGGCGTACGACCGTGGTGGCGACCCGTTCGCCGGTGCCGCCGGCGGCTTCGGCCAGGGCGCCGGGTTCTCCTTCACCGACATCATGGACGCCTTCTTCGGAGGTGGCGCCTCGGCCCCGGGGCGCGGACCGCGCTCGCGCACGCGCCGCGGGCAGGACGCGCTGATCCGGGTCGACATCGACCTCGCGGAGGCCGCGTTCGGCGTCGCCCGCGAGCTGAAGGTCGACACCGCCATCGTCTGCTCGACCTGCACCGGCAGCGGCGCCTCACCGGGCAGCGAGCCCGTTCCCTGCGAGACCTGCCGGGGTGCCGGTGAGGTCGCCCACGTCCAGCGCTCGTTCCTGGGCGAGGTGCGCACGCTGCGCCCCTGCGCGGCCTGCCGCGGCTTCGGCTCGATCATCCCGGAGCCGTGCCGGGAGTGCTCCGGCGACGGCCGGGTCCGGTCGCGCCGCAACCTGACCGTCAAGATCCCGGCGGGCGTCGACACCGGCACCCGGGTCCAGCTCACCGAGCAGGGCGAGGTCGGCCCCGGCGGCGGACCGGCCGGTGACCTCTACGTCGAGATCAACGTGGTCGCCCACGAGACCTTCACGCGCCGCGGCGACGACCTGCACTGCACGGTGACGGTGCCGATGACCGCTGCAGCGCTCGGCACCACGCTCACGCTGCCCCTGCTGGAGGCCGACGTCGTCGACGGTGCGGGCGCCGGCGAGGACTCCGCGCTGGAGACCAGCTTCGAGCTGGAGATCGAGGCCGGCACCCAGTCGGGCTCCGAGCGGGTGCTGCGGGGTCGTGGCGTGCCCGGGTTGCGCGGCGGTCGCGGTGACCTGGTGGTCCACGTGCTGGTCGAGACCCCGGGCGGGCTCGACGGCCGGCAGGAGGAGCTGCTGCGCGAACTGGCGGCGATCCGTCAGGAGGAGCACCCGACCGGCCAGGTCCGGGCCGCGCAGAAGTCGGTCTTCGGCCGGCTCCGCGACGCCTTCAACCAGCACTAGGCCCGGTGCCCATGTCGCTCCCCGTCCACCTCACCGACGCGCTCGACGGCGTGGTCGCGGGCGGCGAGGTCGAGCTCGTGGGCGACGAGGCCCACCATGCGGTCGCCGTCCGCCGGACGAGGGTGGGGGAGCGGCTCGTGCTCACCGACGGCGCCGGCACGGTCGTGGAGGGTCCCGTCACCGCCACCGGCAAGCGACGGCTGACCCTCACGGCCGACGACGTACGCCGCGTGCCGCGCCCCGACCCCGAGCTGGTCGTCGTGCAGGCGCTCCCCAAGGGTGAGCGCGGGGAGCTCGCGGTGGAGGTGCTCACCGAGGTGGGCGTCGCGCGCATCGTGCCGTGGGCGGCCGAGAGGAGCGTCACGGTGTGGAAGGGCGAGCGGGCCGTGAAGTCCCTCGCCCGCTGGCGCTCGACCGCGAGGGAGGCGACGAAGCAGGCCCGTCGCGCCTGGGTGGCAGAGGTCGACGAGCTGGCGCGCACACCCTCCGTGGTGGAGCTCGTCGGCGGCGCCGACGTGGCCGTGGTCCTCCACGAGGCGGCGACGTCACCGCTGTCCGGGGTGACGGTGCCGGCCACGGGCCGGGTCGTGGTCGTCGTCGGGCCGGAGGGCGGGCTCACCGACGAGGAGGTCCGGGCCTTCGTCGGTGCCGGCGCGCAGTCGGTCAGGCTCGGCCAGGAGGTGCTGCGCACCTCGACCGCGGGCGTCGTGGCCTGCGCCGCGCTGCTCGCCCGCACGCCCCGCTGGCGATGAGGCTCACTCGACCGTGAAGCTCCGGTCGTCGGTCATCGCGCCGATGCCCTCGCCACCGGACGGGTCGTCGGTGGTGACCCAGAAGGTGTAGTCGCCCGGCTCGAGGTCGGACACGTCCACCGAGGTCTCGAAGGGGAACAGCCTCGGCTCCATCCAGCCCTCGAGCGTCGTGTAGCCGGAATCGACCACCCGGTCGCCCTCGCGGACCTCCCACCCGAGGTTGGCCTCGAAGGAGCTGCCCACGCCGCTGGCCTCCAGGGTGCCGTCGGCCACCACGGCTCCCTCCTCGGGCCCGGTCAGGTTGACGTGCGAGAGGACGTCGAGAGGCGGCGCGGCCCGGACACCGCCGCTGGTGTCGATGCCGAACAACGTCGTGGGGGAGCCGCCCGGATCCCGGACGACGAGCGGCGCCCGCTCCTGCTGCACCCCCTGCAGCGTGTAGACCAACGACTGCACGGCCACCCTGGCCTCCGCCCGCGACATCCCGGGGGCACGGGTCTGCCAGCCGTCGTCGGGCAGCGTCGCGACCAGCTGCCCCGCGTCGTAGGCCACGGAGGCGAACGCGCCCCCGGGGAAGAGGGTCCGGTAGTCGGGGTCGAGGCTGTCGCCGGAGGTCAGCAGCGCGGCGGCGGCGACCAGCGGGTCGCCGTCGACCCGCTGGAACTCGCGGTAGAGACGGGGACCGGCCCGCTCGGTGTCGCCCACGAAGTAGACCGGGACGGTCGTCGAGCCGTTGCCGCCCTCGGACGTCGGCGCCACCGACGGTGTGCCCTCGCCCTTGCCGGGGCGGTCGGGCCGGTCGGTGCCGCGGGTCGGCGAGGAGTCGCCGGAGGCCGGCGCCGGGTCGTCGCCGCAGCCACCGAGGAGCAGCAGGCCCGCGGTGGCCAGGGCCAGGATTCGGGGAAGTCGGGTGTGCATCGGTCTGCCTCTCTGGACGGTCACTGGACGACGAAGGTGCGGGTGTCGGACGTGGCGCCGGGGCCCTCGGCCCCGCCCGACGGGTCGTCGGTCTCCACGATGAGGGTGTAGGTGCCGGGATCGAGGGAGGACACGTCGAGCCGGTCGGAGAAGGGGAACAGCCGGGTGCCCATCGAGCCGGACGCGGTCATGAACCCGTCGTCGAGGACGGCGCCGTCCTGCTCGATCCGCCACAGCACCGTGCCCTCGAACGAGCTGGCCCGGCCCTCGACGGCGAGCACGTCCGCCACGACCTGCCCCTCGCCGGGGTCGGAGAGGTTGACCAGGGCCAGCACCTCGAGCTGGGGGAGCGCGGGCACCGGCGCGGTCTGGTCACCGCCGCGGTGGAACACCACCGCCAGGGGTTCGCCGAAGCCGGCGCTGACGGTGTGGACGACCTGCTGCTCTGCCAGGCTCGACGGCTCGGGAGCGCCCCCGGAGAGGTAGACGTGCACCACGCCCGCCTCGGGGTCGGAGATGCGCTCGAACGACCCGGCGCGCCACTCGCTCGCGTAGTCGGGGTCGAGCGGCCCGGCCTCCAGCAGCCCCAGCCCGGCGAGGCCCGGCGTCGGCGAGTCGACCGGCTGGAACTCGCGGTAGAGCCGCGGCCCGGTCGGGGTCTCGCCGACAAAGTACGCCGCCACGGCCCGCGCGCCGGTGCTGGTCGGCCCCGTGGCGCTCGTCGGGTCGGTGGCGGCGGGTCCCGGGGCCTGGCCGGGGCCGGTGGTCGTGGCGACGACGCCGGCGACCACGGCCGCGGCCGCGGCGACGGCCAGGGCGGCGCCCCAGCGCAGGCCCGTGCCCCGGGTCGTGGTCGTGCGGGCGCGCAGCTCGGCGAGGCGCTCGGTGGGCTCGACGGTGGAGACCGCGTCGTCCAGCAGCCGGGTGAGGTCGTCGTCGTGGGTCATGGCTGGTCCTCCCGTGAGTCTCCGAGGGCCGCGCGGAGTGCCGCCGCCCCCCGTGAGGCGTGGCTCTTCACCGATCCGCGGCTGATGCCGAGGGCGTCCGCGATCTCGGCCTCCGAGAGCCCGGCGTAGTAACGCAGCGCCAGGACCTCCCGCTGGCGACGGGGCAGCTCCGCCAGGGCGTCGAGGACGCGGCGGCGGCCCTCCTCGGCGACCACCTGCTCGTCGCTGCCCGGCGCGTCCGGCCCGGGCCGGGCCGCCTCACCGGCTGCGTAGCGGGTCACGACTGCCCGGTGGCGCAGCGTCGACCGGGCCCCGTTGACCACGGCCTGGCGCAGGTAGGCGAGCGCCCGGTCGTGGTCGCGCAGGCGCCGCCAGCGGCCGTGGACCGCCACGAACGCGTCCTGCACCACGTCCTCGGCGACGCCCTGGTCGCGCACGAGCAGCACGGCCAGCCTCACCAGGGAGCGCCAGTGGGCGGCGTACAGCTGTTCCAGCGCCTCGTCCGCGTCCCACACCGCGGCCCCGCGGCTCACGAGGAGCCGCGGCGGCAGCGGGGGTGGGACGGCATGGGTCAGCACGCTAGTGGCACGCGCAGGTCACCAGATCGGTTGACACGACGAGCGACCGGCTCGGCGATTCGGGGGACGCCGGTGTCCTCGGCGACCTAGTCTCTGCGCCAGAGCCCTCACCGGATACCCCCCCCGTCCGGAAGGAGACACCGACTTGACCTCACGCCACCGGCTCCTCCTCGCGCCTGCCCTCCTGGTAGCCGCCGTCGTCGTCGTCCTCGGCGTCACCCTCGCCTACGAGCCCGGTGAGGGGGCGCTGGCCTCCGGGCTGCTCGCCGCTGCCCTCCTCGTGCTGGCCGCAGCCGTGGCCGGCGTGTGGGCGTCGCGACGCCTCACCGAGGACCTCGGTGCCGCGCAGCAGGACACCGACGCCAGCGCCACCCTCGTCGACGACCTGTTCTCGGCGGTGACGAGCGACGTGCTGGTCGCCACCGACGAGAACGGACGGATCACCCGGTTCAACCCGGGTGCCGAGCGCGTCCTCGGCGTGACTGCCGACGCGGCGCTCGGGCGTACCCCGTCCTTCTTCCTCGAGGAGGCCGAGGTCGCCTCCTGGGCGCTCGCCATGCGCACCGAGCAGGACTTCGCCGCGGTGGCCGCGGGGCTCGTGGCCAGCCAGCAGCAGCAGCCGCTCGAGTGGCCCTTCTTCCGACCCGACGGGGAGCGACGGTTCCTCTCCCTCAGCATCTCCACCATCCGTGACGGCGGGGGCGAGCGCACGGGGTTCCTCCTGGTCGGTCAGGACGTCACCGACCTCGTCCGCACCGAGAGCGGCACGGAACAGTTCCTCGCGACCATGAGCCTCGAGCTGCGTGCGCCGATGGCCAGCATCATCGGCTACGCCGAGATGCTCCACGAGGAGCTCGACGGCCAGTCCGCGAGCGCCCGCTCGTTCGTCGACCGGATCGAGCGCAGCGGACACCGGATGCTGATGCTGATCCAGGACCTCCTCACCCTCACCCGGGTCGAGGACCCCGAGCTCGAGCTGCAGCGCGACGACGTCGACCTGCGCTCGATCGTGACGACCGCCTACGACGCGGTGCGCGGCAGCCTCGAGGACCGCCACCTCGACCTCGCCCTGCGGCTCCCGCCCGACCGCGTCGTGCAGGAGTGCGACAGCAGGCTGGTGGAGCAGGTCGTGCACCAGCTGATCAGCAACGCCGCCAAGTTCACGCCCGACGGTGGACGGGTGATCGTGTCGGTCAAGGCGGGCGCGACCAACCGGGTGGTCGTGGGTGACACCGGCATCGGCATCTCCCAGACCGACCGCGACCGGCTCTTCACCCGGTTCTTCCGCAGCTACCAGGCGGAGGTGCAGCAGCGTCAGGGATCGGGCCTCGGGCTCGCGATCGTGCGGGCGATCGTGTCCGCGCATGGTGGCACCGTGACCGTCGAGAGCGAGCTGGGACGAGGCTCGACGTTCGTCGTCGAGCTGCCCACGCAGCTGCCCGGCTCGCTGCGCGTGGCCGAGTCGGACGAGCCGGTCGACCGGACGGCGACCCCCGCCGCAGCCGGGTCTCCTAGCATGAGTGCATGACCACGGCCGAGGACTGCCTCTTCTGCAAGATCGTGGCCGGCGACATCCCGGGTGACGTCGTGCTCAGCACGGATCGCGTGGTCGCCTTCCGCGACGTGGCACCGGTGGCTCCGACGCACGTCCTCGTGGTGCCCCGCGAGCACGCCCCGGACGCGGCGGCCACGACGGCAGCCGACCCGACCCTCGTCGGCGACCTGGTCGCGGCCGCGGCACGGGTGGCTGTCGGGGAGGGTCTGGACGACTACCGGTTGGTGTTCAACACCGGGGCGGGGGCCGGCCAGTCGGTCTTCCACACGCACCTGCACCTCCTGGGTGGCCGGGCGCTGACCTGGCCCCCCGGTTGAGGCTGACCGTGACCGCCCGGGTGGTGGCCGCCCTGGTGCTGGCGGCGGCGCTGCTCGTCGGCTGCGGCGCACCGGAGGCACCGTCGCGCTCGACGCCCGGCGCCGCGACGTCAGGGTCGACCGGCCACGACCATCCGGAGACACCCGTGAGGTCACGACCGCTGCGCGGGGGCGAGCGTCGCGTGACCCTGACCATGCCGGAGGCCTACACCCCCGAGGCGCCGTACGGCGAGGGCACCGACGACTACCGCTGCTTCCTGCTCGACCCCCGGCTCGAGCGCGACGCGATGCTGACGGGCACCCAGGTGCTCCCCGGCAACCCCGATGTCGTCCACCACGTCATCCTGTTCCGGGTGGCCCCCGACGAGGTCGCCGAGGCCGAGCAGGTCGACGCCGACGACGACGGCCCCGGCTGGACCTGCTTCGGCGGCTCGGGCGTCGGTGGCTTCACCGACCTCGGCGACGCCCAGTGGCTGGGGGCATGGGCACCGGGCGGTCGCGAGTCGGTGCTGCGGCGGGGTCTCGGCACGAGGCTCGATGCCGGCAGCCGGGTGGTGATGCAGGTGCACTACAACCTGCTCGCGGGCAGCGAGCCCGACACCAGCGCCACCCAGCTGCGGCTCGCGCGGCCCCGACCGGGGATCGAGGCGCTCGGGACGATGCTGCTCCCGGCCCCGGTCGAGCTGCCGTGCCGCCCCGGTCACGACGACTCCGAGCTCTGCGAGCGTGACGCTGCGCAGGCCGACGTCCAGGCGCGGTTCGGCCTCCAGGCCGCCAACACCTCCGACGCCCTCACCTTCCTGTGTCCCGGTGAGGAGAAGCCGGGCAACGTGCAGTCGTGCACCCGGTCGGTGCCGGAGCCGATGACGATCCACGGCGCGGCCGGCCACATGCACCTGCTGGGCCGTTCGATCTCGATCGAGGTCAACCCCGGTACGCCACGGGCGCGGACCCTCCTCGACATCCCGGTCTGGGACTTCGACGACCAGGGGGCCCGCGCCGTCGAGCCGGTCCAGCTCGACGCCTTCGACCGGGTGAAGGTGACCTGTCGCCACGTGCAGTGGCTGCGCGACCGGCTGCCGGCGTTCGACGGGCAGCCGGAGCGCTACGTGCTGTGGGGTGAGGGCACGACCGACGAGATGTGCCTGGGCATCCTGCAGGTCACCCGGCCCTGATCTGCTCCACGTCGTCATCGAGTGGGGTCAGCGGCCTGCCGCTGCGTAGCATGGGTGCCATATGAGTGACACCCAGAACGCCTCGCACGACACCCGGGCCCGGACCCGGCACACCGTCGTGGTCCCCACCAGCATCGACATGGTCAGCCTGCTCGGACCCGGCGACGAGCACCTCGCGCTGCTCGAGCGCGCCTTCGACGCCGAGCTCCATGTCCGTGGCAACCGGATCACCCTGCAGGGCGAGCCCGCCGAGATCGCCCTCGCGGAGCGGCTGCTCGACGAGCTGGTCACCATCATCCGCACCGGGCAGGGCCTCACGCCCGAGACGGTCGAGCGGGTTCTGGCCATGCTGAAGGCCGAGGGCAACGAGCGACCGGCCGACGTCCTGTCGCTCAACATCCTCTCCAACCGCGGCCGCTCGATCCGGCCCAAGACGCTCAACCAGAAGCGCTACGTCGACTCCATCGACAAGCACACCATCACCTTCGGCATCGGCCCCGCCGGCACGGGCAAGACCTACCTGGCCATGGCCAAGGCGGTGCAGGCGCTGCAGGCCAAAAAGGTCAACCGGATCATCCTGACCCGGCCAGCGGTCGAGGCGGGGGAGCGGCTCGGCTTCCTGCCCGGCACGCTGAGCGAGAAGATCGATCCCTACCTCCGCCCTCTCTACGACGCGCTGCACGACATGATCGACCCCGAGTCGATCCCCAAGCTCCTCGCTGCGGGCACGATCGAGGTCGCCCCGCTGGCCTACATGCGCGGGCGCACGCTCAACGACGCCTTCGTCATCCTCGACGAGGCCCAGAACACGACGCCCGAGCAGATGAAGATGTTCCTCACGAGGCTGGGCTTCGGGTCCAGGATCGTCGTGACGGGCGACGTCACCCAGATCGACCTGCCGGGCAGCACCCGCTCGGGGCTGAAGGTCGTCGAGAACATCCTGACGGGCGTCGAGGACGTCGTTTTCAACCGCCTGACCAGCCACGACGTCGTCCGGCACCAGCTGGTCGGCCGGATCGTGGCCGCCTACGACGAGTACGACGCCACGCGTCCCTCGGCGCCCGGCCCCGAGAGTGGGTCGCGCCCATGAGCATCGAGATCCTCAACGAGTCGGGCCACGAGCTCGACGTCCACCGGCTGGCCGGGCTCTCGCGCTTCGTCATGGACCGGATGCGGGTCCACCCGCTCGCCGAGCTGTGCATCAAGGCGGTCGACGAGGACACCATCGCCGAGCTCAACGGCCAGTGGATGGAGAAGGAGGGCCCGACCGACGTCCTGGCGTTCCCGATGGACGAGCTGCGGCCCGGCCTCGTCGACGAGGAACCGCAGGAGGGCGTGCTGGGCGACCTGATGCTCTGCCCGGCCGTCGCCGTCCGCCAGGCCGCTGCGCGGCGCGAGGAGGGTCACGACGGCTACTCGCCGGAGGCCGAGCTCGAGCTGCTCACCGTCCACGGGATCCTCCACCTGCTCGGCTACGACCACGCGGAGCCGGAGGAGCACCGGGAGATGTTCGGGCTGCAGGACGAGCTGCTGGCCGACTGGCGTCGGTCCCTCGCGCTGTGAGCGCGGGTGAGGTGGGGCTGCTGCTCGCCGCGGCTGCCCTCGTGGTGCTCGCCGGTGTCTTCTCGGCGGCTGACGCCGCGGTCTCGTCGTCCTCACGGGCCCGGGCCGAGGAGCTGGCCCAGGAGGGCCGCGCGGGCGCCCGGCGGCTGGTGGCGCTGCTCGACGACGCCCCGCGGTACCTCAACACCGCGCTGCTGCTCCGGCTGCTGTGCGAGATCTCGGCGATCGTCCTGGTCGGAGGCCTGGTCCGCGACGCCTACGACGGCGACTTCCGGGCGACCGCGCTGACCACCATCGCGGTGATGCTGGTCGTGTCGTTCGTGGTCATCGGCGTCGCGCCCCGCACCGTGGGCCGCCAGCACGACGAGCGCATCGCCCTGTGGAGCGCCGGCCCGCTCACCGCTGTCACCCGGATCCTCGGGCCCCTCCCGCGGCTGCTCATCGCCGTCGGCAACGCGATCACCCCGGGGCGTGGCTTCCGCGAGGGGCCGTTCTCCACCGAGACCGAGCTGCGCGAGCTCGTCGACCTCGCCGAGGCGAGCGCGGTGATCGAGTCGGGGGAGCGCAAGATGATCCACTCCGTCTTCGAGCTCGGCGACACGATCGTGCGCGAGGTCATGGTGCCCCGCAACGACGTGGTCTACATCGAGCGGCACAAGAACCTGCGGCAGACGATGTCGCTGTTCCTGCGCAGCGGGTTCTCGCGGGTGCCGGTCATCGGTGACAACCTCGACGACATCCTCGGGTTCGCCTACCTCAAGGACGTCGTCCGCCGCGACTTCGAGGCACCCGACGTCGAGTTCACCCAGCGCGTGGAGGAGGTCATGCGCCCGGCGATCTACGTGCCCGACTCCAAGCCCGTCGACGCGCTGCTCTCGGAGATGCAGGCCATGCGGCAGCACGTCGCGGTCGTCGTCGACGAGTACGGCGGCACCGCCGGGCTGGTCACCATCGAGGACGTGCTGGAGGAGATCGTCGGGGAGATCACCGACGAGTACGACGAGGAGGAGGTCGAGGTCGAGGTGCTGGACGACGGCGCCACCCGGGTCTCCTCGCGCTACCCGGTCGACGACCTCGACGAGCTGTTCGGGTTCGACGTCGAGGAGGAGGACGTCGACAGCGTCGGCGGACTGATGGCCAAGCACCTGGGCCGCGTCCCGATCCCGGGTTCGTCCGTGGAGGCCCACGGTCTGCGCTTCGAGGCCGAGCAGGTCGCCGGCCGTCGCAACCGCGTCGGCACCGTGCTGATCCGCCGCACGGCTCAGGAGCAGGAGGACGACGCCCGTGAGTGAGTCCGGTGCCCTGTCCGCCGAGGACCGGAAGCTCCTCACCCTGGCCCGGGCGACCCGCGCCCGGACCGGCGCCGCGGAGGGTGCCGCGGTGCGCGACGAGAACGGGCGCACGTACGCCGCGGCGTCCGTCGACCTGCCGTCGCTGCAGCTGGCCGCGCTCGAGGTGTGCGTGGCGATGGCCGTCGCATCGGGCTCGCGTGGGCTCGAGGCCGCTGTGCTGCTGACCGACCGGGCCACTGGTCTAGGCGGGTGCGGCGCCGTCGTGGACGTCGGAGGACCCTCCGTGGTGCTCCACGTCGGTGATCCGACAGGGCGGGAGCTGCGCTCCGGGACGGCCGGGAAGCCCCCGGTCTGAGCTGCGCTGGTCAGGGGCCAACGAGCCCCTGACCTGCGCAAATAGCTCCAGACATACGTCACGCGAGCATCTCCGGACGCTCGCGTGACGCCCGGTTCCCCCCGGGCAACTACAACTCTATGGACGCCCACCGACGTTCTCCACGCTTGCTGTGACTTGTCGGGAACCTTGCCCACATTGACGGCACGTCAGTCACAATCGATCTCATGGAAGCCAGCGACTCGGTGCTGTTGCAGGAGATCGACCCCCGCGTTCTCGGGTCGAGGCTGCGTGCAGCGCGCCTTGCCCAGGGATGGACCCAGACCGATCTGGCCGACGAGCTCTGCTCGGTCGGCTACGTGTCGCGCCTCGAGTCAGGTCAGCGCCGACCCAACGCCGCCGTCCTGGAGTCGCTCGCCTCACGGCTCGGTATCGCCATCGACGAGCTGCTGCGCGGTCCCACCGCGCGCCAGCAGGACAAGCTGACGCTCGCCCTCGACTACGCCGAGCTCTCGCTGGAGTCCGGCGACGTCGTCGAGGCGGAGTCACGGGCCCGCGAGGCACGTGACCGCGCCCTCGCCATGCCCCACCCCGACCTCGCTGCCCGCGCCGGCTTCCTCATCGCCCGTGCGCTGGAGCTCCAGGGGAACATCGACGACGCGATCCTCGAGCTGGAGCCGATCGTCACCGCCGAGGGCCCGTCGCTGCTCACCGTGCAGGCCGCCATCGCGCTGAGCCGCTGCTACCGGGAGTCGGGCGACCTCAACCAGGCCATCGACTGCGGCGAGCGGCTGCTCGTCGAGCTCGAGGGCACCCCGCTCGAGGCGACCGACGAGTCGGTGCAGCTCGCGGTGACCGTGGCCGCGGCGCACTACGAGCGCGGCGACATCGGTCAGGCCGTCCGGATCTGCCGGCGGGCGATCGACAAGGCCGACCAGCTCGACTCGCCCCTGGCCCGGGCCTCGGCCTACTGGAACGCCAGCATGATGGAGGCAGATCGAGGCGCGGTCCGTGACGCCCTCCCGCTCGCCGAGCGTGCCCTCACCTTGATGTCGGAGGGCCAGGACGGGCGCAACCTGAGCCGGCTGCGCCTGGCCGTGGCCGACCTGTACCTCCAGCTCGACCCGCCGCAGGTGCAGGACGCGGTGGCGAGCCTCGACCAGGCCGAGGACGAGATGCGCCGCGGCTCCGGCACGGCGATCGACCTGGCCCGCAACTCGATGACGCGTGCTCGGGCCTCCCTGCTGGCCCTCGACCACGAGACGGCCCACCGCCTCTGCGCCGAGGTGATCAGCGCTGCGATCGACAAGGTGCCGGATCTCGCAGCCGACGCCAAGAGCATCCAGGGTCAGGCGGCCGCCGCTCGTGGCGACGTGTCCGCGGCCCGCGACCTCTACCGCGAGGCGGTCATGCTGCTCACGGGCGTCGGTGCCGACCGCAACGCGGCGCAGCTCTGGTACGAGCTGGCCGGGCTGTCGGAGGACATCGGCGACAACGAGACCGCACGCAACGCCTACCGCAGCGCGGCGGCCTCCGTCGGACTGCGCAGCCGTCCGACGGTGGGCGCCACGGCCCCGGGAGCCATCGACCAGGCCATCGACCAGCTCGCGATCGACCAGCTGGCGATCGACCAACTGGCGATCGACTGATCGACGCGGTGGCGTGCCGGTGCCCGTCCATCAGCGGACGCTGCAAAGCCGCCCCACGGTGGGGGCGGCTGCAGAGGGTCGTCGACGACGTGGCCGGCGACCGCACGATTCTGTTGGCGTCAGTCGTGACTGACGGGGGACCCCTGGTCAGCTGACCAGGAGAACGGGGGAGCTCAGCAGCACCAGCTGCCGTTGTTCTTGGACTGCTTGCCGGCGTCGACGGTGACGCTCGCAGCGGTGACGCTGGCGGTGCCCATCGTGGTGAGCACGGCGGTGGCGAGAGCGGCGAGCTTGACCTTGGCGTTGCGAGACATGGGATCTTCCCTTTCGAGAACCGGTTGACGGGGGTGTGCCAAGCATGCGACACCACGAGGCAAATCGTGAAGAGTTGCGTGACTTGTCTTGTTCCCGTTGACAAACCCGCCCACGCCTGCCGCGCGCTCGAATAGACCACCTGGCGCAATTCCCGATTCGGCTTCGCGATGGCTTGCCAGGGTGTAAAAATTGGGCACACAACGGTGGCAACCCCACTCCGCGCCCCCACCCGGAGGCCACCCTCATGAAGCTCGCGAGACGTCCCTTCCCCCCGGGATCCCACGAGCAGTGCCCTGAAAACGGGCGATGATGACTCCCCGCCCCTCTCGGGTGCGGGGAGTCAGCTCGTTCCGGGGGAGCGCTGCCGCAGCGTCGACCAGGCCTGTCCGGCACCTCTGGCACCACCGGCCACGCGGGGACCGATTCCCCCATCCGACCCGTCCGGCACGGGGCTGCACAGGGGTCCCGCTCCGTCCCCGGATCGGTCGAAAATTGTCCGATCGGTCTGGACCAGTTCCGCAGGTGGTCCAGACCGGTGCAGGGTCCTCGGGTAGTACGTTGGTGGGGTGGGAGGCACCCGCACCGTCGGAGCCCACGAGTCTGCGGTGGCTCGGCTCCGGGAGTCCTACGCCGCGCTGCCGGCTGGTGCCCCCGTCCGCCTGGCCAAACCCACCACCAACCTCTTCCGTCCCCGCACGCCCGCGGCGGGCGGCCTCGACGTCGGTGGGCTGACCGGTGTCCTGGGCGTCGACCCGCGCGACCTCACGGCCGAGGTGCAGGGCATGTGCACCTACGAGGACCTGGTGGCCGCCACGCTGCCGCACGGGCTGGTGCCCCTGGTCGTGCCGCAGCTGCGCACCATCACGCTCGGCGGCGCGGTGAGCGGGCTCGGCATCGAGTCCACCAGCTTCCGCTCCGGGCTGCCGCACGAGTCGGTGCTGGAGATGGACGTCTTCACCGGCGCGGGGGACGTCGTCACGACCCACCCCGGTGACGACCTGTTCGACGCCTTCCCCAACTCCTACGGCTCGCTGGGCTACGCGACCAGGCTCGTGATCCGGCTCGAGCCGGTCCCGGGCCGGGTCTCGCTGCGTCACCTCGCCTTCGACGACGGGGACGCGCTGGCTGCGGCCACGGCCGAGGTGGTCGCCCGTCACGAGCACGACGGCACCCGGGTCGACGGGATCGACGGCGTGTCCTTCGGCCCCGGGGAGCACCGCCTCACGCTCGCCACCTGGAGCGACGACCCCGGTCCGACGTCCGACTACACCGGCCGGCAGGTCTACTACCGCTCGCTCCGCGAACGTGACCACGACCTGCTGACGATGCACGACTACCTCTGGCGCTGGGACACCGACTGGTTCTGGTGCAGCCGCGCGTTCGGCGCCCAGCACCCGGTGGTGCGTCGGCTCTGGCCACGCCGCTGGCGACGCTCCGACGTCTACATGCGGCTGCTGCGCCTCGACCATCGGTTCGGCGTCGCCGACCGGCTCGACCGTCGCGCCGGACGACCCCGGCGGGAGCGGGTCGTGCAGGACGTCGAGGTGCCGGTGGAGCGGCTCGCCGAGTTCCTCGCCTGGTTCGACGACGAGGTCGGGCTGCGGCCGGTCTGGCTGTGTCCCGTCGTCGCGAGCCGGGCGTGGCCTACCTACCCGCTCCGGCCGGGTCGCTGCTACGTCAACGTGGGCTTCTGGGGGAGCGTCCCCGTGGGACCGGGGGCGGCCGACTCGCCCCGCAACCGGGCGATCGAGCAGGTCGTGCACGAGCTCGGTGGCCACAAGAGCCTCTACTCCGAGGCCTACTACGACGCGGAGACCTTCGACGCGCTCTACGACGGACCCCACCTGGCCGGGGTCAAGCAGCGCTACGACCCGGACGGCCGGCTCACGACGCTCTACGACAAGGCGGTGCGACGACGATGACCCCGACCCTGACGATCGCAGCAGCAGTCGACTCCTTGGTCCGCGACGGGCTGCCGCTGCGCTTCACGGCGTACGACGGCAGCACGGCCGGGCCGACGGACAGTGGCCTCGGCCTCGAGCTGCTCACCCAGCGCGGCCTCGCCTACCTGCTCACGGCACCCGGCGACCTGGGCATGGCGCGCGCCTACGTCGCCGGCGACCTGCTGCTGCACGGGGTCCCTCCCGGCGACCCGTACGAGGCGATGCGCCTGCTGCAGAACCATCTCTCCTTCCGGGCGCCCACCGCGGCGGAGGCGCTCGCCGTCGTGCGGTCGCTCGGTCTCTCGACGCTTCGCCCGCCCGCCCCGCCCCCGCAGGAGGCCATCCCGCGGTGGCGCCGGCTGGTCGAGGGGCTGCGTCACTCACGGGGACGGGACGCCGAGGTGATCCACCACCACTACGACGTGTCCAACCGCTTCTACGAGCTGGTGCTGGGACCGTCGATGACCTACACCTGCGCGGTCTACCCCTCCGCCGATGCGAGCCTGGAGGCCGCCCAGGCCGAGAAGTACGACCTGGTCTGCCGCAAGCTCGGCCTGCGCTCGGGCCAGCGGCTGCTCGACGTCGGCTGCGGGTGGGGTGGCATGGTGCGCCACGCCGCGCGCGAGCACGGCGTCCGGGCGCTGGGGGTGACGCTGTCGCGTCAGCAGGCCTCGTGGGCCAAGGCAGCGATCGACCGCGAGGGCCTCGGCGACCTGGCGGAGGTGCGCCACCTCGACTACCGCGACGTGATGGAGACCGACTTCGACGCCGTCAGCTCGATCGGGCTCACCGAGCACATCGGGGTGCGCAACTACCCGGCGTACTTCGGCTTCCTCCACGACCGGCTCAAGCCCGGTGGCCGGCTGCTCAATCACTGCATCACCCGGCACCACAACCGGCGCCAGCCCACGGGCGCGGTCCTCGACCGCTACATCTTCCCGGACGGCGAGCTCACCGGCTCCGGGCGGATCATCACCGAGGCGCAGAACGCCGGCCTCGAGGTCGTGCACGAGGAGAACTTCCGCAAGCACTACGCCCTGACGCTCGCCGGATGGTGCCGGAACCTGGCCGACCACTGGGACGAGGCGGTCGAGGAGGTGGGCGAGGGCACCGCCCGCGTCTGGGGCCTCTACATGGCCGGCTCGCGGCTCGCCTTCGAGCGCAACGAGATCCAGCTCCACCACGTCCTGGCCGCCCGCCCCACCCCCGACGGCGACGACGGCTTCCCCCTCCGCCCCACCTGGTGACCCTGCCCCGTCACGGCATGTAACGCCGGGTTAGAGCATGTTCCACCCACGGAACACTTTGGGTGGAACATGCTCTAACCCGGCGTTACAAGCGCGGCGGCTCCGTCGGAGGCGGGCAGGCGTGGTGGGGGTAGGTCAGCGGCGCCGGGCGACGACGTACGTCGCCAGATCACTGCGGTCGGTGCCGAAGCGGGTGCAGGTGTCGACGTACTCCCGCATCACCCGGCGCTCGGCCGCGACTCGGCCGTCGCGGCAGTCGTGGGTCGTGATCCGGGAGACGCCGAGCTTGAAGCCTGAGATGAAGTCCTGGCGCTGCTTCTCCTCCAGCAGCACCCGGCTCGGCGGCTTCCCAGCGGGGTTGTCGGTCGCGTACTTGACGGCCCCGTCGAACTCGAAGACGTGCCGCCCCACGATGGCATCGACGAAGACGGTGCGCGTGCCGTCGGTGAGGCCCAGCTGGGTACGAGGCCGGCCGATGCCCAGGCCGAGCACGAAGAGTCGGCCCTCCGACTCCAACCATGACTCTGCTCCGCCGTCGGCGAGGGCGATGGCTTCTCGCATCACGGTGCTGTGCGGCCAGCACCACATCTGCGCGAGGGTCTCGCGAAGCTGGCTGCGCGTGATGCCCCGAGCGAGGACGGCGTCACAGGCCGCCAGCCCGGCGAGCAGCCCGTGCTCGCGCGCGAGGTCGAGCGCAGTCCGTGGCAGGTCGAGCACGGGAAGTCCGGCGACGTGATGCACCTGCTTCGGCGAGTAGGGAGCGAGGTGGTGCTTCACGCCGTTGCGCACCGCGTCGCCGTGCACCTTGTGCCTCGACACGTGGGTCAGGGCCCGGCGCGGGTCAGGCAGCGGCAGGCCCCAGGCGAGGCCCGCGGAGTCGTGGCTGTAGGCGTAGGAGTCGCATCGCAGGACCAGGCGGGCTGCTCTGGCTCGGAGCAGCGGCCGGGCACGCCATTCGTCGAGTGCCCGCCACGCCTCACCCTCCGCGTAGACGCCGTGCTGGACCCGGACCAGCTTCCCCGAGCGGAGGAGCGCGCTGATGGTGTAGGAGGTCATGCCGGCGTCGAGCAGCTGGCGACGAGTGACGAGGTCATCGTGCTGACGCAGGAGCGACCGGATGGCAGGAAACACTGCTCGACCCTGTCGCCGGCTGCGGTCAGGTGGGGGCGGGGCCGGTCGACCTGTGGAGGGTGTGGGCCGGCGGGGCGCTTGTGCACGGTTGGTGGCTGCGGCGGCCTGCCTTGTAACGCCGGTCTACGAGCTGTTCCACCTGGGGAACACCCTGGGTGGAACAGGTGCCAACCCGGCGTTACAAGCTGGGTTCGGCCGCAGTTGGGAGCCGCGGGCCGCGCGGCGCTAGCCTCGGCAGGTGACCGCCCGCGCCCGCACCTTCGACGCCGTCGTCGCCGGGCGGGCGCAGCTGTCCCCGCACCTGGTGCGGCTGACGCTGCGTGGGCTGGAGGGGTTCGAGAGCACGGGCATCCCCGACGAGTGGGTGGGGCTGGTGGTGCCGGGACAGTTCCAGTCCCGCTACTACACGGTCCGTCACCAGGCGCCGGGCGAGATGGTGCTCGACGTCGTGGTCCACGAGGTGGGCCTCGTGACGGAGTGGGCGAGACGGGACTGCGTCGGCGACGCCGTCACGATCACCGAGCCGAAGGGTTCCTACGCCCTGCCTCCCGGCGCCGGGTGGTTGCTGCTGGTCGGCGACCTGACGGCGATGCCGGCCATGGCGCGCATCGCCGAGCAGGCTGATATGCCGACCCGGGTGTGGGCCGAGGTGCCCGACGACCTGCCCGACTACCTCCCCGGCGGGCTCGACGTCACCTGGCTGTCCCCGCCCGCCGAGGGCGCGAGCGCGCTGGCCGAGGTGGTCGAGGCGATCGACTGGCCGGAGGGGGACGGCTACTTCTGGATGGCGGGGGAGTCCGCGCAGATGCGGGCCATCCGCAAGCACCTGATGCGCGAGCGCAGGCTCCCTGCCTCGGCGTACGACGTCATGGGCTACTGGCGGGGCGTGAAGGAGCGGCAGCCGCGGGCGGTGGACCCCGGTCCCATCTGGCGCGCCGGCAAGGCTGCGGGCAAGAGTGACGAAGAGATCTGGGCCGACTACGACAGGGCGCGCGATGAGTGACCAGCAGGACGAGCAGACCTACCGCAGCGGCTTCGCCTGCTTCGTCGGGCGCCCCAACGCGGGCAAGTCGACGCTGACCAACGCGATCGTCGGTCAGAAGGTGGTGATCACCTCCGACAAGCCGCAGACCACGCGCACCCTGGTGCGCGGCATCGTCACGCGTTCCGACGCCCAGCTGATCCTCGTGGACACGCCCGGCCTGCACCGGCCGCGCACGTTGCTCGGTGAGCGTCTCAACGACCTGGTCCACACGACGTGGAACGAGGTCGACGTCGTCGGGGTCTGCTTCCCCGCCAACGAGAAGATCGGCCCGGGGGACCGGTTCCTGGTCACCGAGCTCGCGAAGGCACGGCGTACGCCGAAGGTCGCGATCGTCACGAAGACCGACCTGGCCTCGCCGGAACGGATCGCCGAGCACCTGCTCGACATCGTCGAGCTCGGGCGCGAGACGGGCACGGAGTGGCGCGAGATCGTGCCGGTCTCGGCGGTGGAGGACGACCAGGTCGACCTGCTCGCCGACCTGCTCGTCGGCATGCTGCCCGAGGGGCCGCAGCTCTACCCCGACGACGAGCTCTCGGACGAGCCGGAGGAGCACCTGGCCGCCGAGCTGATCCGTGAGGCCGCCCTCGAGGGGGTCCGCGACGAGCTGCCCCACTCCATCGCCGTGGTCGTGGAGGAGATGCGGATGCGTGCCGACCGGCCGGCCGACAAGCCGCTGCTCGACATCCACGCGAACCTCTACGTCGAGCGCGACTCCCAGAAGGGGATCGTGATCGGTCACCGGGGCGCGCGGTTGCGCGAGGTCGGACGCACGGCCCGCGAGCAGATCCAGGCGCTGCTCGGTGTGCCGGTCTACCTCGACCTGCGGGTCAAGGTCGCCAAGGACTGGCAGCGGGACCCGCGCCAGCTCCGCAAGCTCGGCTTCTAGTCGTCCCCGCTGGACGAGGCACCGGAGTCCGGGGCCCAGCACAGTCCGTAGGTCTGCCCCGCTGACCACTGATCGGCCGAGGGCCACTCGTAGCCCCACTCGAAGTCGAGCGGGTCGTCCGCAGCGGCCCGCGCCGCGTCTGTGCAGGGGGTCTCGCCGGCGGACTGGGCGGCCGCCTCGCCGGGGTACTCCCCGGCCGGCAGCCCGACCGTGCGCAGCGCCCGCCAGGAGTGGTCGGTGCTGCAGGCGACGCGGCGGAAACCACTGGTGCCGGGCTCCGAGGTGCCGCACATGCCGAACCGGTCGCGGCCGGCCACGGTGTCGAGCACCCCGTCCAGGCGACCCGTCACGGGCAGGAGCGTCTCGGGGGCGGCGACGGCGACCACGTCGCACCGCAGCCAGTCGGCGCCACGGTCGGACTGGTCGACGCTGGGCGTGAACCACACCGACCGGAGCATGCTCAGGCGTCGCTGTTCCTCGGTGCCTCCCACGAACGCTGCCAGCCGGTCGGGGCACACCGTGGCCGCCTCCTCCTGGAGCCGTCGGGCGTCGACCGCGAGCAGCCGGCCGCCCAGGGCGCGATCCAGCGTGCCGACGTGGAAGGTCTGGGAGGTGTGCTCCGCGGCGCACGCGACGACGGCGACACCCGCGGTCGGAGCGACCGCCTGCCGGTAGGTCAGCGAGTGGCAGGTGTCCTCGCCCGGCGGGGTCGGCGGCCGTGCCGGTGCCGTCCGTGTGGCCCCCGCCGTCGGCGAGACGGATGTGGAGGTCGGCGTGGGGGTCGGGGCTGCCCCCGGACCGGGCTCGGCGGAGCAGCCGCCGGCGAGCGCCGCCGTCAGGACGAGCGCCGCCAGCCGGCTCATCGCTCGGTCTTCGCCCAGCAGACGGATCGGCGGTTGCCGACCTCCCACTCAGCCTCGTGGAACCAGGTGTAGGCGAAGTCGTAGGAGACGGGGTAGTCGAGCAGTGCGCCCACCGACTGGTCGCAGTAGTCCCGGGTGCGCACCTCGACGAGCCGGTCGCCCGGGTAGTCGTCCTCGGGCTCGCCGAGCTTGATCGTGCTCACGGCGCGCCAGGCGTGGGGCTTGGTGCACGGCACCCGGTTGGAGGCGACCGTGGGGCCCTCGGCGCAGACGAGCCAGCGGTCCCTCACACGCCCGTCGAGCATCGTCGCGGCGTCCTCGGGCAGGTCGACGAACCTGTCGCTGCGATCACTGCCGCCCACGACGTCGCACCGGAACCAGCGTGCACCCTCGTTCCACGCCGCCTCGGAGGGACGGAACCAGGCCCAGCTGACCACGCTGCGCATCACGAGGCTCTCGTCGCCACCGATGAAGTCAGCGAAGCGCAAGGTGCACTCGCGGTAGGCGTGCTCGCCGAGGGCCGGATCGTCGACGTCGACGTCGTCGAGGCTCCCGGGGAACGCGCCGACCTCGTAGGTCTGGGCGGTGTGGGGCTCGGTGCAGTCGACGGTGCGCGTCGCGTTGCTGGGCTGCGCGACGTCGGCGGGCTCGAGCACGCGGCACGCTCCGACCTCGGGTGCGGCCACCGCGTCGACCTGGGCCGGGTCGGTGTCGGAGCCCTGGGTCTCCGCGCCGCAGCCGGCCAGCGCCGCGGTGGCGGCCAGGAGGAGAGCCGGGAGGACGACAAGCCTGCGCACGCGTCCTCCTCGCTACTCGCCGTCCGTGGTGCGGCCGTGATGCTACCGCCCCACCCCGGCCTGGCCCTCGGCCAGGCCCTCGGTCAGGCCCGCGGCCCGGGGGCTCCTCCGGCGGCGCGGCAGCGTGGGGGGAGAGCGCGCCGACCGTGGTCGAGCAGCGGGCTAGGGTTCCTTCGTCAGCACCACAACGAGAGGTTCACCCATGAAGATCCGGACCATCGGCGTCGCCGCCGCAGTCCTCGCCCTCGCCCTCACCTCGTGCGGCAACGACGACGAGGCCGCCAGCGAGGCGATCGCCGCCGGCGTCATGGACAGCAACGACCAGACCTTCAAGGTCACCCAGGAGCAGGCCGACTGCCTCGGTGACGGCATGGTCGAGGAGATCGGCACCGACCAGCTCGTCGAGTACGGCCTGATCACCGAGGACATGAAGCAGAGCGACGGCCTCGACTCCGTGAAGATGTCGGAGTCCGACGCCGAGTCCGCAGCGGGCGTGATGCAGGAGTGCGCCGACATCAAGAAGATCTTCACCGACGCGATGGGCACCGGCATGCCCGAGGAAGCCGCCACCTGCGTGGACGACAAGCTCACCGACGAGGTGCTCAACGACTTCCTCGTCGCCGTCTTCATGGACGACCAGGAGGCCGGCACCACGGGCCTGATGACCGCACTGCAGGAGTGCATGTCGGCCTGACCGACGACCGCGATGTGAGCCGCCCGGCGCCGAGCCGGGCGGCTCTCGCTATGCTGGACCGGTCATGACGAGCCGCAGCCTCCTGCTTCGCTGCCGCACCGAGGGCTGATCCAGCCGGCCCCCTCGCTGCGGAGAGTTCGCGTTGCCGGCGCTCACCACCGCAACCGAGCGAAGGCACCCATGATCAACACCCAGCAGCCCTCCGGCATGCCGGTCCAGCGCTACCACGCGTTCGAGCCCGTCGAGCTCCCCGACCGCACCTGGCCGTCGCAGACGATCACCCAGGCTCCGCGCTGGCTCTCCACCGACCTGCGGGACGGCAACCAGGCCCTCATCGACCCGATGACGCCGGCCCGCAAGATGAAGATGTTCGACCTCCTGGTCCGGATGGGCTACAAGGAGATCGAGGTCGGCTTCCCCTCGGCGAGCCAGACGGACTTCGACTTCGTGCGCCAGCTCATCGAGCAGGAGCGGATTCCCGAGGACGTCACGATCTCGGTGCTCACGCAGGCACGTGAGGACCTGATCGAGCGGTCGGTGCACAGCCTGGTCGGCGTCCACCACGCCAACATCCACCTCTACAACGCCCTGGCCCCGCTCTTCCGGCGGGTGGTGTTCCGCGCCAGCAACGACGAGGTCAAGGACATCGCGGTGCGCGGCACCGAGCTGGTCATGAAGCACACCGAGAACATCCTCGGCACCACGGTCATCGGCTACGAGTACAGCCCCGAGATCTTCACCGGCACCGAGCTGCCGTTCAGCGTCGAGGTGTGCGAGGCCGTCTCCGACGTGTGGCAGCCCGAGGACGGGCGCGAGATCATCCTCAACCTGCCGGCCACGGTCGAGATGTCCACTCCCAACGTGTACGCCGATCAGATCGAGTGGTTCTCGCGCCAGCTGTCCCGGCGCGAGCACACCACCATCAGCCTCCACCCGCACAACGACCGCGGCACCGCCGTCGCTGCCACGGAGCTGGCGGTGATGGCAGGAGCCGACCGGGTCGAGGGCTGCCTGTTCGGCCACGGCGAGCGCACCGGGAACGTCTGCCTCGTCACGCTCGGCATGAACCTCTTCAGCCAGGGGATCGACCCGCAGATCGACTTCAGCGACATCGACGAGATCCGTCGGACGGTGGAGTACTGCACCCAGCTGCCGGTGCACCCGCGCCACCCCTACGCCGGCGACCTCGTCTACACCGCCTTCTCGGGCTCCCACCAGGACGCCATCAAGAAGGGGCTCGAGGACCTCGAGCGGCAGGCCCGCGACCAGGGGGTGCCCGTCGAGCAGGTCGACTGGGAGGCGCCATACCTCCCGATCGACCCGAAGGACGTCGGCCGCACCTACGAGGCCGTGATCCGGGTCAACAGCCAGTCGGGCAAGGGCGGTGTCGCCTACATCCTCAAGGCCGAGCACAAGCTCGACCTGCCGCGCCGGGCACAGATCGAGTTCAGCCGGGTGGTCCAGGAGCGCACCGACACCGACGGCGGCGAGATGTCGGCCGACGTGATCTGGGAGGTGTTCTCCTCGGAGTACCTCACCCGGCACTCACCCCTGCAGCTCGACTCGGTGCACACCTCGAGCGCCGAGGGGGAGCGCGACGCGCTCAGCGTCAACGTCCGCGTCGACGGCGAGCTGCGCACGCTCGAGGGCTCCGGCAACGGGCCGATCGCGGCGTTCGTCGACGCCATCAACGGACTGCCGGACGACTACGACGTGCGGGTGCTCGACTACGCCGAGCACGCGCTGTCCTCGGGAGGCGACGCCGTCGCGGCGGCGTACGTCGAGTGCTCGCTGACCGACGCCGACGGCGACCCGGTGGTCATGTGGGGCGTCGGGATCGACGCGAACATCGTGACCGCGAGCCTCAAGGCGGTCATCAGCGCGGTCAATCGCACCCGCGGCTGACCGTCCTACTCCACCGGCAGGTGGTGCACCCGGTCGGTGGAGTGGGAGGTCACCCAGACCTCGCTGCCGAGCACGGCCGCGTCGAGGTTGGCACGGTCGTTGAGCGCCGCCAGCTCCCCGAGCACCCGCTCGCGGACGGCGCCGGTGGCCGGGTCGATGCCGACGACAGCAGGCCCCTGCTCGGCGATCACGAGCAGCGTGCCGTCGGGGGAGGGCAGCACCGTGTCGGGGTAGCCGGGGACCGCCACGTCCTCGACGACGGCGAGCGTCTCGGGGTCGAGGCCGACGACCTGGTCGGAGAAGGTGCAGGCGACCCACACCAGGCCGCCGGCCACGGCCAGGCCCTGCGGCCCGCGACAGACCTCGTCCGAGCGGGTGACGTCGCCGGAGCGGGGGTCGACCCGCAGCACCGCGTCCTCGGCGAAGTGGGAGACCCACACCGCGCCGAGACCGGTGGTCGCCAGCCGGGCGCCGACACCGATGTCGACGCGGTCGGTCACTGTGTCGTTCGCGGGGTCGACGCGCAGCAGCTGCCCGGCATCCTGGGCGACCACCCAGACCGATCCGAGCCCGGTCGTCACCCCTTCCGCACCGTCACCGGTGCGCACCCGGGCCACGGTCTCACCGGTGGCCGGGTCGAGCCGTAGCAGCCGACCGGCATCGAACGCCGTGACCCACACGGCGTCGTACCCGACGGCGACGCGGAGCGGAACACCCGGTGCCTCGACGACCAGGTCCGGGCGCCGGGCGCCGGCCGGGATGCGCGACACGGTCTCCTCCTCGGCCGAGACCACCCAGACGACGCCCTGGCCGGCCGCGATGCCGACCGGTCCGGCACCGACGTCGACCTTCTCCGACCCGGTGATCGTCACGACCTCCGCCGAGGCGGTCGGTGACGGGTCCTGCGTCGGCGCCGGACCCGGCTCGCCGTCCCCGCCGCAGCCGCCCAGGACCGGCAGGATCAGGACCCAGGCCCACGCGACGCCCCTCATGTCCGGATCGTAGGACGGTCAGTCCCGGTGGAGGGGGAGCCTCACCGAGAAGGTCGAGCCGGAGCCCGGCGTCGACTCCACGCTGATCCGACCCCCGTGGGCGGCGACGATGCCGGCCACGATGGAGAGCCCGAGCCCGGTGCCCTGGATCGCCATCGCCTGGGCAGAGGACGCCCGGAAGAACTTCTGGAAGAGCGAGTCCTGCTCGGCCTCGGGGATGCCGATGCCGGTGTCGGCGACGACCAGCCACGCCTCCTCGCCGTCCGCCCACGCCCGTGCCGAGACGCGGCCACCGTCGGGGGTGAACTTCACGGCGTTGCTCAGGAGGTTGAGCACGACGCGCTCGAGCTGCAGCGCGTCGCCGAGCACCTCCACCGGGACCTCGGCCAGCTCCACCTCGAGCGTCAGGTCACGGTCACGCAGCAGTGGCCGCATCGAGTCCTCGGTGTGGCGCGTGACGTCGCAGAGGTCGACCACGCCGCGGTCCCAGACGGTGCCGCCGGTGTCGAGGCCGGCGAGGGCGAGCAGGTCGTTGCACAGCGTGATCAGTCGCGCCCCGTTGCGGGCGATGGTGTCGAGCAGCGGCACCTGCTGGTCGAGGGGCGCGACCGGGCTCCCGTCGGCGAGCATCTCGGTGTAGCCGACGATGCTGGTGACCGGCGTGCGCAGCTCGTGGGAGACGGTGGAGACGAACTCGTTCTTCGCCGCGTCGAGCTGTCGCAGCTGGTCGGCGGCCACCCGCTCCTTCTCCAGTGCCGCCATCAGCATCATCTGGCCGTGGCGCTGCTCGGTGACGTCGCGGGCGAGCACCAGGAAGCCGGCCTGGGGGCCGAACTGGCTGCCGCCGCCGCTCAGGGTCATCTCGACCGTGCGCCGCCTGCCCTGCACCGACACCCAGGTCCAGTCGCGCGCCAGGGACTCGTTGGACCCCTCCAGCGACGCCCTCAAGGCGCGCCAGCCGGTCTCGCCGAAGCCGCGTTCACGCAGCTCGTGGGGGTCGAGCAGGTCGGCGAAGGAGCGGCCGCGCAGGTCCTCGGTGGTCGCCCCCAGCAGCGAGGCGGCGCCCGGGTTGACCAGGTTGATCCGGCCCTGGCTGTCGAGGCCGATGATGGCGGTGGAGATGCCGGCCTGGAACAGGTTGGCCGTGAGCCCGGCGCTGGCCCGCTCCGCCGTGACGTCGACCCCGGTGAGCACCCCGTAGCGAGGGGTGCCCACCTCGTCGCGGATCACCTCCGTGCTCCACACCACGCGCAGCTTCTCGCCCCCGAGGGTGCGCACGTCGGTCTCGCGGTGGGGTGTGAGCGCGCTGCGTTCCGCGAACATCTCCCGGACGGCGTCGGCCCGGTGCTCGACCACGACCGTCGCCCAGAACGGGTGACCGACGATCTGCTCCTCGGTGAAGCCGGTCAGCACGGTGGTCGCCTGGTTGACCCGGAGCACGATGCCGTCGAGGTCGGTGAGCATCATGATGCACCGGGCCGTGTCGAGCAGGGTGGTGGCCAGCTGCTCCGCGTCCTGGGCGCGGGCCATCGACTGGTGCAGGGCGCTCACGTCGAGCAGCTGGGCAGCGAAGGTCGCCTCGGGCTGGGTGGAGATCTGGGAGATCGAGATCTCCACCTGGCTGCCCGCGCGGTGGGCGAGCTGCACGCGTCCCCGCCAGCCGTCCAGCTCGCCCTCGAGCATCGTCTGGGTGGCACCCCGCAGCTCGCCCGGTGCCTTGAGCACCCGGTCGAAGTAGCGACCCACGACGCTGTGCCCCGGCTCGTCGAGCAGCTCGCGGGCGGTGTTGTTGGCATCGATGATCTCGAGCCGGTTCCCGCGCTGGGTGAGCAGCAGCATCCCCGTCAACGACTCGGTGAAGTTGCGGCGGAACAGGCGCTCGCTGCCGGCCAGCTCGGTGAGCACACGGGCCCGCTGCGTCACCGCCAGGGTGAGCGGCAGTGCGACGAGCGCCACGGTGAGGATGTAGCCCAGCACGAGGCTGGCCCCGACCTGGAGCGGGAACGGCCCGTCGGGACCGGCGTCGCCGTAGGGTCCACGGCCGGCTGCCGTGAGCACGACCGTGACGACGGCGTTGGCGAGCAGCTCGAGCGCGACGGTGCGGGGGTCGAGGCGCAGGGCCGCCCAGACGAGGAACGGCATGCCGATCGCGGCGACCGGGAGGCTGTGCTCGGGCACGAACGCCACGAGGGTGACGGCCGTGAGCAGCCCGATCTGCACCACGTACTCCCACCGGGCGCCCACCGAGGAGCGGAGCCGCCAGGTCATGGCGACGGGCACGATGACCAGCGTCGCTGCGGCGTGGGAGGCGAAGACGTTGCGCAGGGTGTCGAAGAAGGGGCCGTCGTCCGCCACGACGACGGTCACGGCAGCGAGGACGCCGATGGACACGGCGCCCGCGATGCCGGCGACCACCAGTCGCACGAAGTGACGCATCTTGTCCAGCGCGATCAGGCGTCCGCGCTCGTCCTTGAGCAGCAGGCCGGCCACGACGGCCTCGACCGCGTTGGCGACCCCGAAGGCGGCGGCCACCTCCCAGCCGCGGCCTCCCGAGACGTTGGCGGCCATGCTGACGAGCGCGATGCCTGCTGCGACGACCGGCCACCAGGGGCGCGGGGCGAGCGCGACCATGACGACCGCGACGCCCGCCGCCGGCCACCAGTAGGCCACCGAGCCGTCCTCGGGCGTGAACCAGACCGCGCCGGTGCCGAGCAGGTAGACCGCCGCCAGCCCGAGCGCGAGCGCGACGGGCGTGCGGAGACGCCCTCCCACGGTCATGGGAACAGTGTGGTGGATGTGGCGTCGCGGCGGGGGGCTTTCCGTATGCTGCGCAGATGCTGGTCTCCGAGCGCATCGGTCAGTTCTTCCTCGACGGCGAGGCGGGCCGCGACCGGCTCGAGTACACCGAGTACGGCGCCGGGGACGCGTGGGTGGTGCTCGTCCACGGCCAGCTGATGCCGCGCCGCATGCACCAGCCGCTGGCGCGGGCGCTGGCCGCCGAAGGTCTCCACGTGGTCACCCTCGACCTGCTCGGCCACGGCCGCTCCGACCGGCCCGAGGACCCGCTCGTCTACTCCATGACCGCCTTCGGCGAGCAGGTCGTCGCCCTGCTCGACCACCTCGGTGCCGAGCAGGCCGTCGTGGGAGGGACGTCCCTGGGTGCGAACGTGTCGCTCGAGGTCGCGTCCATCGCGCCCGAGCGGGTGCGGGGGCTGCTGGTGGAGATGCCGGTGCTCGACAACGCGGTGGAGGCCGGCATCCTCGCCTTCGCGCCCCTGCTGTTCGCGGCTCGCTTCCTGCCCGTGACGGTCCACGCGCTGCGCTGGCTCACCCGGCCGGTGCCCCGCGGCCTGGTGCCCTTCTGGACGGGCATCGCGCTCGACACGTGCGACCAACGACCGGGCGCGATGGCGGCCACCGTGCACGGCATCTTCTTCGGACGGATCGCGCCGTCGGCCCGGCAGCGGCGCGCGATCACCGCGCCCGCCCTGGTCGTGGGGCACCCTGCCGACCCGATCCATCCGGCCGCCGATGCGGCGATGCTCGCCGAGGAGCTGCCGTTCGCGCGGTTCGTGCGCGCCGACAGCATCCTCGAGTGGCGGGCCCGGCCCGAGCGGCTCGACCGCGAGGCGACCGCCTTCGCCCTCGAGTGCTGGGGGACACGCCGGCGCTCCGGGGCCGCCCAGCGGGACACCGGTGCCTGACCACGGCAGAATGGGGAGGTGCTCTACCGCGACGAGGCGGTCGTGCTCCGCACCCACAAGCTGGGGGAGGCCGACCGGATCATCACCCTGCTGACCCGTCAGCACGGTCGCGTCCGCGCGGTGGCCAAGGGAGTGCGCAAGACCTCCTCCCGGTGGGGGTCGCGGCTCGAGCCGTTCACCCACGTCGACCTCCAGCTCGCCGAGGGACGCAGCCTCGACGTGGTCACGCAGGCCGAGACGCTGACGCCGTTCGCCTCGGGACTCGGTCACGACTACGAGCGCTACACCGCCGGCAGCGTGATGCTCGAGACCGCCGACCGGCTCGTCACCGAGGAGCGGCAGCCCTCGGTGCAGCAGTTCCTGCTGCTCGTCGGAGGGCTGCGGGCGATGACCGGTGGCGAGCACGGGCCCGGCCAGGTGCTCGACTCCTACCTGCTGCGCTCGCTCGCGGTCTCCGGCTACGCCCCGTCGTTCGACCACTGCGCGCGGTGCGGCGACGAGGGCCCGCACCGCTGGTTCAACCCCGCCGCGGGTGGCGCCCTGTGCCCCGACTGCCGGCTTCCGGGATCGGCCTCGCCGGCCCTCGAGACGGTGGAGCTGCTCGGTGCCCTGCTCAGCGGTGACTGGCCGAGCGTCCATGCCTCCGACCTGCGGCACCGCCGTGAGGCCAGCGGTCTGGTGGCGGCGTACGTCGCCTGGCACCTCGAGCGCGGCCTGCGCTCGCTGGAGTACGTCGAGCGCGGCTAGCACCCCTAGGCCTGGGCGCCGCCGTACCGGCGGTCGCGCCGTGCGTAGGTTTCGATCGCCTGCCACAGGTGGGTGCGGTCGACGTCGGGCCACAGCACGTCGGAGTAGACGAACTCCGAGTAGGCGGCCTGCCAGAGCATGAAGTTGGAGAGCCGCTGCTCGCCCGAGGTGCGCCAGACCAGGTCGGCGTCGGCGAGCTCGGGCACGTAGAGGTGGCGGGCGAAGGTCTTCTCGTCGACCTTCTCCGGGTTGAGGCGTCCGGCCGCGACCTCGCGGGCGATCGCACGCGCGGTGTCGGCGAGCTCGGCGCGACCGCCGTAGTTCACGCACATCGTCAGCGTCAGC
Source organism: uncultured Actinomycetota bacterium (assembly GCA_963754025.1). GTDB lineage: Bacteria > Actinomycetota > Actinomycetes > Propionibacteriales > Nocardioidaceae > Nocardioides. The sequence continues at coordinate 143,788 of CAVWEC010000003.1, forward strand.
ACGTCGTTGTCGCGGGTCAGCTCCTCGGCGACGCGGAGCTCCTTGACGACCGACTTCCACAACCGTGGCTCGCGACCGGCCCACCGCACCCGCACGCCGAGCTCGTGCATCTCGTCGCGCCGGCGGCGGATGACGTCACGGTTGAAGCCCATGAGGAACTTCACCTCGTCGGGGGAGCGCGACCAGTTCTCCGTCGAGAACGCGTAGGCCGAGATCGCCTTCACGCCGATCTCGATCGCCCCCTCGACCACGTCGAACAGCGAGTGCTCGCCCCGCTCGTGACCTGCCGTGCGGGGCAGCCCGCGCTCCTTCGCCCAGCGGCCGTTGCCGTCCATCACGACCGCCACGTGCCGGGGCACGAGGTCGCGGGGGACTTGCGGTGGCAGGGCGCCCGACGGGTGGGGGGTGGGACGACGGGGCGCGGTGCTCACGGGCTGCACCCTACGTCCCGGAGGGACGGACCGATCGCCCGAAACCCCTGCCCCCGGGCCCGGCGATCTGCCACCCTGTACGTCGTCCGGGGGGACTGTCCGGAAAGGAAGCGTGGTGACTGACCAGCCGCGTCGTGATGCGTCGCGCGTCGGTGGCGGACTCCTCCTCGCCGCAGACCCCCAGCCGCACGCCCTGCAGGGCATGTTCGCCCTGCTGCTGGCGATCGGGATCGTGCTGCGCACGCTCAGTGGCGAGTCCTTCGTCCTCACCACGACCTCCTCGATCGGTCTCGCGGTCGTCGTCGCGCTGCTGGCGAGCGCGATGGCGGCACTGGTGCCGTGGGACCGGTTGCCCCACTGGACCGCAGCGCTGCTGCCGCTGCTGGACATCGCGGCCGTCGGCCTGCTGGCGGTCGACGACCCCACGGCGAGCAGCGCCGTCTTCATCGTGCTGCCGGCGTTCTGGCTCGGTCGGTTGCTGGGCCGGGTGGGCGCCCTGGTCACGCTGGTCGCGGCCGTGGTGCTGGTCGGGATCCCGAGCCTCTCCGAGGTCGCCCTGTCGAGCCGCAACCTCGCCAGCGCCACCCTGGTGCCGCTCGTGGCCTCGTGGGCCGCGCTCGCGATCGCGTCCAACTTCGAGCAGGTCCAGCTGCAGCAGCAGGAGACCGAGCGGCACAGCGCGGAGCTCACCGAGGCGCTGGACGTCATCGAGCACCAGCGCCGCGTCTCCGACGCGATCCTCGACTCGGTCGACGTGGGCCTGGTGCTCCTCGACCGCGACGGTGCCTACCAGGCCGTCAACCGACGTCACCGCGACTTCCTGCGGCTGGCCTACCCCGACGGCCACGCCGGCCGCGCGGGCCAGCTCGGCAACGTCTACGGTCCCGACGCCGTCACCATGCTCGGGCGGGCGCAGATGCCCACCGTGCGGGCGCTCGAGGGGGAGGAGTTCGACGACTGCCGGATCTGGGTGGGCGACGACCCGTTGACCTCTCGGGCGTTGTCGGTCTCCGCGAGGACCGTGCGCGACGACCAGGGTCGCTTCGCCGGCGCCGCGCTCGCCTACAACGACGTCACGGACTTCATGCGTGCGCTGCGGGTCAAGGACGACTTCGTCGCCTCGGTCTCCCACGAGCTCCGGACCCCGCTCACCTCCATCAGGGGGTACGCCGACCTGCTCCTCGACCGTGACGACCTCCCCGTCGACGCCGGCCGTCAGATCGCCGTCGTGGTCCGCAACGCCGAGCGGTTGCAGCGGCTCGTGGTGGACCTGCTGCACAGCGCCCAGATCGAGATGGGTCCCGTCCAGGTCGACCGGATCCGTGCCGACCTGGCGGTGGTCGTCGGCGACGCGGTCGCCGCGGCGGCGCCAGCGGCCAGCGCGACCCACATCGACCTCAGCTACACGGGGCCGGAGCGGCTCGTCGTCATGGTCGACCAGGACCGGATGCGGCAGGTCGTGGACAACCTGCTCTCCAACGCCATCAAGTACACGCCGCCCAACGGCCGGGTCGACGTACGACTGCAGGTCGACGGTGCACGCGTCGAGCTGATCGTCGCCGACACCGGCATCGGGATCGACGCGGCCGACCGTGACCGGCTGTTCACGCGCTTCTGGCGGTCGCGGCACGCGGAGGAGCAGAGCATCCAGGGGGTCGGCCTGGGGCTGTCGATCGTGAAGTCGATCGTGGAGAGCCACGGTGGCCGGGTCGAGGTCGAGAGCGAGGTGGGGACGGGCAGCACCTTCCGGGTGCGGGTGCCCGTCGACGGCCGGGGCTGACCGGCCGGGTCGCCGGTCAGCGGCAGCGCGGGCAGACCCCGAAGATCTCCAGAGTGTGGCTGACGTCGGCGTAGCCGTGCTCCTCGGCCATCGCGCGAGTCCACCGCTCGACGGCAGGGCCCTCGACCTCCACCGTGGCGCCACAGCTGCGGCAGACGAGGTGGTGGTGGTGGGTCGCGGAGCACCGGCGGTAGCCGGCCTCCCCGTCGGTCGAGCGGATGACGTCGACCTCGTCGTGCTCGGCCAGCAGCTGCAGGGTGCGGTAGACCGTCGCGAGCCCGATCGTGTTGCCACGCTCGCGCAGGACCGCGTGGATCTCGCGGGCGCTGCGGAACTGGTCGAGGTCCTCGAGCGCGTCGGCGACGGCCTGCCGCTGGCGCGTGAGCCGCAGCGGCTGGCTGGGGGCGGCGTCAGGCACTGGTCACCTCCCGGGAGCGCAGCCAGGCTCCGACCGGCCAGGCCAACGCGAAGCCGGTGAGCGAGAGCAGCACGATGGCCGGACCGGGGGCCACGTCGGCGGAGAACCCGAGCGACACGTACGCCGCCAGCAGCAGGCCACCGACCGCTGCGACGAGCCCGAGGACCATGGCGAGGCCCAGCGTCGCGCGGAAGGACCGCGTGAGCTGCTGTGACGTCGCTACCGGCACCACCATCAGTGCAGAGACGAGCAGCAGCCCCACCGTGCGCATCGCGACGGTCACGGTGACGGCGGCCAGCACGGCGACGAGCAGGTGGTAGAAGCGCACCCGCAGGCCCGCCACCCGGGCGAACTCGGGGTCCTGGGAGACCGCGAACAGCTGGGGTGCGAGCCCGACGCACAGCGCCACCACGACCACGGCCAGGGCGAGGGTGGTCATCACGTCGGCGTAGGACACCGTCGTGACGGACCCGAAGAGGAAGCTCTGCAGGGTCGAGGCGTTCTGCCCGGCGAGACCCGTCACGAGGACCCCGGCTGCCAGGCCGCCGTAGAAGAGCAGGGCGAGCGCGACGTCGCCGTTGGTGTGCCCGCGCTCGCGGATCACCTCGATCGCGACGGCGCCGAGGATCGCGACGGCGACCGCGACCCAGGTGGGCGAGGTGCCGGTGAACAGGCCCACGGCGACGCCGAAGACCGCGACGTGGCCCAGGCCGTCGCCCAGCAGGGCCAGGCGTCGCTGCACGAGGTAGGTGCCGATCGTCGGAGCGGCCAGGCCGGTCACCGCGGCGGCGAGCAGCGCCCGCAGCATGAACGGGTGGGAGAGCAGCTCGATCATCGTCGCTCCTCGAGGGAGTCCAGCGGCGAGCCCACGTGGGGGGTGTGGTCGTGCCGGTCCAGCCGCGGGTGGTGGTGCGCGTGGAGGGTCTCCGCGTCCGACGGCGGCCCGTCGTGACGGACCTCGCCCTGGTCCATCACCACGACGCGGTCGACCAGCGGTGCCATCGGGCCGAGCTCGTGGGCGACCAGCACGATCGTCGCGCCCCGGGCCTTCAGCGTCCCCAGGGACTCGGCGAGGGCGTGCTGGTGGGCCACGTCGACCCCGGCCGTGGGCTCGTCGAGGAAGAAGAGGTCGGGCTCGCCGGCCAGCGCTCGCGCGATCAGCACCCGCTGCTGCTGGCCCCCCGAGAGGGTCGCGACGCTGTCGGTGGCGCGGTCCGCCAGGCCCACGACGTCGAGGGCGTCCTCGACGGCCCTGCGGTCGGCCGCGGTCAGTCGGCGCAAGAGGCGCCGGCGGCCCAGCCGGCCGGAGGTCACCACCTCGCGCACCGAGGCCGGCACTCCCGACGCGGCGCCGACGCGCTGCGGCACGAAGCCGATCCGCGGCCAGTCACGGAAGGCGGGCAGGGGCGTGCCGAACAGCTCGACGCGGCCGGAGCTGATCGGCCTCAGGCCGGTGGCTGCGCGCACCAGCGTGGACTTGCCGGAGCCGTTCGCACCGAGCAGGGCGACGAACTCGCCCGGGTCGACGACGAGGTCGACCCCGTGCAGCACCGGACGCCCGGCCAGGGAGAGCCGGACGTCGTGGAGGGCGAGGACGGGGACGGTCAACAGCGGTTCGCCTCCTGGAGCGCCGCGAGGTTCTCACGCATCAGCGAGAGGTAGTCCTCGTCGGCGGTCTCGGCGGCGAGGCCCTCGATCGGGTCGAGCACGCCGGTGCTCACGTCGAGGTCGCTCGCGAGGGTCTCGGCGAGCGCCGGGCTGGCGAGGCGCTCGGAGAAGACGGTGGTCACGCCCTCATCCTCGATGACGCCGGCGAGCTCCGCCAAGGTGGCGGGGTTGGGCTCGGCGTCGGGGGAGAGACCGTTGATCGGCTCGAGGTGCAACTCGTAGCGCTCGAGGTAGCCGAACGCGTCGTGGCTGACCACGACGGTCTCGAGCTGGCAGGAGGACAGTCCGTCCTCGTACTCGGCGTCCAGCTCCTCGAGCTGGGAGCGGAGCTCCTCGGCGTTCGCGCGGTAGGTGTCGGCGCCGTCGGGATCGAGCTCGGCCAGGCGGTCGGCGACCCCGTCGCCCAGGTCGGCCATCCGCAGCGGGTCGAGCCAGAAGTGGGGGTCGAGGTCGCTCTCCTCGTGGTCGTGCCCGTCGTCCTCGGTGTGCTCGCCGGCCGGTTGCAGCTCCACGACGTCGGCGGCGTCGAGCGTCTCGCCTCCGGCGTTGGTGCTCACGGCGTCGTCGACGGCCGGCTGGAAGCCGCCGAGGTAGACCACGAGGTCGGCGTCCGCCACGTCGGCGGTGGCGCCGATGCCGAGCTCGAGGTCGTGCGGCTCGCCCCCCGGGGCAGTCAGTGTGGTGACCGTCCAGCCGTCGCCGGCCACCCGCTCCGTGACCCAGGCCAGGGGGTAGAAGGACGCGACGACCTCACGTCCGGCCTCCCCCTGGTCGTCCTGCAGCGTCCCGCACCCGGCGAGCGCGACCGCGGCGGAGACAGCGGTCAGGGCGGCCAGGGTGACGCGCGGGAGGAACGGGCGGGTGGCAGGCGACGGCATGAGAATGATTCTCATCGATATGAGAATCATTGTCAACTGGACGACCGTCATACTGGGCGGATGCTGGTCGTGAACAGGTTCCGCGTGCCCGAGTCGGAGGCCGACGGCTTCCGCGTCGACCTCGAACGGGCGCGGCAGGCCCTGGCCGAGCGGCCCGGCCACCTCGACAGCCGGATCGGCCGCAACCTCGACGAGCCCGAACTGTGGGTGCTGACCAGCACCTGGGAGAGCACCGGCGCCTACCGGCGCGCCCTGTCGGCGTACGACGTGAAGCTGCACGCCGTGCCGGTGCTCTACCGTGCGATCGACGAGCCCAGCGCCTACGAGTGGGCGGAGCCGGGCAGGGACCTCAACGACGCGTCGGCGCGGTCGTTAGGCTGAGCCGCAGGTCGTCAAACCAGGCGGCCGCGCCCTGCGTGAAAGCGAGCTCCTCCCCGTGGCCAAGCCGCCTCCCTCCACCGTCGACCACGTCGTCTCCCTCTGCAAGCGCCGGGGTTTCGTCTACCCCTGCGGGGAGATCTACGGGGGCACCCGCTCGGCCTGGGACTACGGCCCGCTGGGAGTGGAGCTGAAGGAGAACATCAAGCGCCAGTGGTGGCGCTCGATGGTCACGATGCGCGACGACATGGTCGGTCTCGACTCCTCGATCATCCTGCCCAAGCAGGTGTGGGAGGCCAGCGGCCACGTCGACACGTTCACCGACCCCCTCACCGAGTGCCAGTCGTGCCACAAGCGCTTCCGCGCCGACCACCTGCAGGAGGAGCAGGCCGAGAAGCAGGCGAAGAAGGGCAACCCCGTCGACCCCGACGACGTCGACCTGGCCACGCTGGCCTGCTCCAACTGCGGCACCCGGGGGGCGTGGACGGAGCCGCGCCAGTTCTCCGGCCTGCTCAAGACCCACCTCGGCGTGATCGAGGACGAGTCCGGACTCCACTACCTCCGTCCGGAGACTGCGCAGGGCATCTTCGTCAACTTCGCCAACGTCGTGACCAGCTCGCGGGCCAAGCCCCCCTTCGGCATCGCCCAGATCGGCAAGTCGTTCCGCAACGAGATCACCCCCGGCAACTTCATCTTCCGCACCCGGGAGTTCGAGCAGATGGAGATGGAGTTCTTCGTCAAGCCCGGCGAGGACGCGGAGTGGCACCAGTACTGGATCGACGAGCGCACCCGCTGGTACGTCGACCTCGGCATCGACCCCGACAACCTGCGCCACTTCGAGCACCCGCAGGAGAAGCTGAGCCACTACTCGACGCGCACCGTCGACATCGAGTACCGGTTCGGGTTCGCAGGCTCCGAGTGGGGCGAGCTCGAGGGCATCGCCAACCGCACCGACTTCGACCTCACCACCCACGCGAAGCACTCCGGGCAGGACCTCACCTACTTCGACCAGGCGGCGGGCGAGCGCTACACGCCCTACGTCATCGAGCCTGCCGCGGGTCTCTCGCGCAGCCTCATGACCTTCCTGGTCGACGCCTTCCACGAGGACGAGGCCCCCAACACCAAGGGCGGGGTCGACAAGCGCACCGTGCTGCGGCTCGACCCGCGCCTCGCGCCCGTGAAGGTGGCGGTGCTGCCGCTGTCGCGCAACTCCGACCTGTCGCCGAAGGCGCGCGACCTGGCGATGGAGCTGCGGTCGGCGGGCTGGAACGTGGACTTCGACGACTCCGGCGCGATCGGTCGGCGCTACCGCCGCCAGGACGAGATCGGTACGCCGTACTGCGTGACCGTCGACTTCGACACCCTCGACGACCACGCCGTGACGGTCCGGGAGCGCGACACGATGGCGCAGGAGCGGATCGGTCTCGACTCGATCACCGCGTGGTTCGCGCAGCGCTTCGTGGGGTGCTGAACAGTGCTCATGCACAATGACCCAATGCGTGTTCGTGCCCGTCTGCTCGCCCTGCCCGCCGTCCTGACCCTCGTCCTCACGGGGTGCAGCGGTGAGGGCGAGGACGCCCCCTCGGGCGACGCCTCGCCGGCCGGTGAGAGCTCCTCGGCGACGGCGCCCGAGCCCTACCTCCCGGTGCCCGACGGTGTCGAGCTCACCTCGCAGGGGACGGCCCTCGCGCTGGGTGACACCGCGACCGTGGCCTGGGAGCCGGACCAGAAGACGGTCGGGGTCCTCGACATCAAGGTGACCTCGATGGAGAAGGCCTCGTTCAAGCAGTTCGTCGGCTGGGACATCACCAAGAAGATCAAGAAGACGTCCCCCTACTTCGTCCGCGCCACCGTCACCAACGCCGGCGAGGCCAACCTGGGGTCGAAGAAGGGGCTCGTGCCGGTGCCGCTCTACGGCGTCGACGACCAGAACCGGCTCATCGAGTCCTCGCCGTTCCTCGGCTCCTTCAAGCCCTGTGACGGCGCTGCGTTCCCCGAGAAGTTCAAGAGCGGTGCCACCACCAAGGCCTGCATGGTCTACCTCGTCCCCGACAAGGGCGCCATCGAGGCGGTGAGCTTCCGCCCCGACCAGGAGTTCAACCCGATCATCTGGGAGGGCGAGGTCGTCCCCGCCGACACCGGTGGCAAGTCGGACGACAAGAAGAAGTCCGGCGGCAAGAAGGACGAGAAGAAGAACTCGGACGGCTGACGATTGGCCGGTCCCCCGTGCGGGGTCGGACAATGGGGGACATGTCCCTCCAGCTCGGCACGCTGACGGTGCCCACGCCGGTGGTGCTCGCCCCCATGGCGGGCATCACCAACGCGGCCTACCGCACCTTGTGCGCCGAGCAGGGAGCCGGCCTCTACGTCTGCGAGATGATCACCTCCCGCGGGCTCGTCGAGGGCGACGAGGTGACGCGCAGCATGCTGGTCTTCGACGAGAGCGAGCAGGTGCGCTCGGTCCAGCTCTACGGCACCGACCCTCGCTACGTCGGCAAGGCCGTGGAGATCCTGTGTGCCGAGCACGGGGTGGCGCACGTGGACCTCAACTTCGGCTGCCCGGTGCCCAAGGTCACCCGCAAGGGCGGCGGCGGAGCGCTGCCGTGGAAGCGTCGGCTGCTCGGCGAGATCCTCGAGCACGCGGTCGAGGCGGCGGCGCCGTACGACGTCCCGGTGACGATGAAGACCCGCAAGGGCCTCGACGACGACCACCTCACCTACCTCGACGCGGGCCGGATCGCCCAGGAGTCCGGGGTGGCGGCCATCGCCCTCCACGGGCGCACGGTCGCGCAGGCCTACTCCGGACGTGCCGACTGGGACGCCATCGGAGCCCTGGTGGAGCACGTCGACATCCCGGTGCTCGGCAACGGTGACATCTGGGAGGCTGCCGACGCGCTGCGCATGGTCGAGCAGACCGGCGCCGCCGGAGTGGTCGTCGGACGGGGCTGCCTCGGACGGCCGTGGCTGTTCCGCGACCTCGCCGACGCCTTCGCGGGCCGCGAGACCCGCGTGCTGCCGGTGCTGGGCGAGGTGCGCGACATGATGCGCCGCCACGCCGAGCTGCTGGTGCAGCACATGGGGGAGGAGCGCGGCTGCAAGGAGTTCCGCAAGCACGTGTCGTGGTACCTCAAGGGATTCGCCGCCGGGGGCGAGATGCGGCGCTCGTTGGCACTCGTCGACAGCCTGGCGTCGCTCGACGAGCTGCTGTCACGGCTCGACCCGTCCGAGCCCTTCCCGGTCTCCGAGCTCGGCGCGCCCCGGGGCCGGCAGGGCTCACCGCGCAACCGCGTCGTGCTGCCCGAGGGGTGGCTCGACGACACCGACGGCACCGGTCTGGGGGTCCGCGAGGACGCCCTGGAGGTCACGGGCGGATAACGCTCCGGTGACGGCGCGGTCACAGGATCGTGATGCAACACACCTGTGGAAATCGGCCCGATGATTGGTCCGGCAGCCGAGAGCTGTGCTTTAGTCGTGACTTCGCGTCGTCTCTCGGGCCACAAGCCGGCGGCGTACCCCCGTCAGCAACAGCAAAGGATCAGCGCTGTGGCACACCATCGCCACAAGCGGGACACCGATGCCCGCCCCGCCCGTTTCACCATGCCTCCCGCCCGGTACGTCGCCGGCGGGCTGGCCGTGCTGGCCACCCTCGCCAGCGTCGGCACCGGCGTCATGGTCACCGCACCCCAGAACCCGACCCTCCAGGCAGCGAGCAGCAGCACCACCGCCGCCGGCTCGATCAGCACCAGCGTCGACATCTCCGACCGCGCGCCGATCGTCTCCCGCTCGGACGACCGGATCGAGCGCGTGAGCGCGGTCGACCGGATGCTGCGCGCCGAGGCCACCGCGAAGGCCGTCCGTCAGGCCGACACCAAGCGCTGGACGACGACCGCCCTCAACCTGTGGACCACCCCGCAGAAGGGCAGCGCCAAGAAGGTCGGCGTTCTCAAGGCCGGCAAGAAGGTGCTGGTCACCGGGCGCGAGGCCCTCGACCGCATCGAGCTGGTCGTCGCCGGCGACGCCCGCTGGGTGACCGCGGGCTACCTCACCGAGACCAAGCCGGAGGCCGAGCCCGAGGAGATCAGCCTCGGGGGCGCCTGCACCAACGGCACGGCCGTCGACGGACTGGCGAACGTCATCGCCGTCCACCAGGCCGTGTGCGGTGCCTTTCCCGAGATCACCAGCTACGGCACCTACCGCGGAGACGGTGAGCACGCGCAGGGTCTGGCCATCGACATCATGGTCTCCGGGTCCACCGGCTGGGACGTCGCCGACTTCGTGCGGGCCAACTACCAGGAGCTCGGCGTGAGCTACGTGATCTACAGCCAGCGCATCTGGTCCGTCGACCGTGCCTCGGAGGGCTGGCGCCCGATGAGCGACCGCGGCTCGGCCACGGCCAACCACTACGACCACGTGCACGTGACCACCTACTGAGTCCGGCACGTCCAGCACACCCCGTCGGGGGCGACCACTAGGGTCGCCCCCGATGGCATTTGCTGACCCCCACGACGCCGACTACGACGCCGCAGACCGTGAGCGCCGGGTCCCCGAGCCGCCCAAGCGCGTCGACGCCCCCGAGCGCACCCCCTTCGAGCGCGACCGCGCCCGGGTGGTGCACGCGGCGGCCTCACGTCGGCTGGCCGCCAAGACGCAGGTGGTCGGGCCCCAGAGCGACGACTTCGTGCGCAACCGCCTCACCCACAGCCTCGAGGTCGCCCAGGTGGCCCGTGACCTGGCCCGGGCGCTGGGCTGCCACCCCGATCTGGTGGAGACGGCCGCCCTGGCCCACGACCTCGGCCACCCGCCGTTCGGGCACAACGGTGAACGCGCGCTGGCAGCGCTGGCGGGGGAGTGCGGCGGGTTCGAGGGCAACGCCCAGACCCTGCGCATCCTCACCCGGCTCGAGGCGAAGACCTTCGACGCACAGGGACACGGCGTGGGGCTCAACCTCACGCGCGCCACGCTCGATGCCTGCACGAAGTACCCCTGGCCGCTCGCCGAGGCCGCCCCTCCCGCGGGCGTGCACGCCGACGGGTCTCCCCGCGTGGTCGTGAAGTTCGGCGTCTACGACGACGACCTCCCGCTGTTCCGGTGGATGCGGACCCCGGGGGTCGACCGGCAGCGGTGCATCGAGGCGCAGGTCATGGACCTCGCCGACGACATCGCCTACTCCGTCCACGACATCGAGGACGGCGTGGTCGCGGGTCGCATCGACCTCAGCCGGATCGACCGCGACGCCGTGTGGTCCACGGTGCGCGACTGGTACCTCCCCGAGGCCGCCGGCGACGACCTCGACGCCACGCTCTCCCGGCTGCGTGCGGTCAGCGGCTGGCCGTCCTCGCCCTACGACGGCAGCCGGGCGTCGCTGGCAGCGCTCAAGAACCTCACCAGCGACGTGATCGGGCGCTTCTGCGGGGCGGTGGCCGTCCGCCACGGCGACGGAGCACCGGTGCGCCACCGCGCCTCGCTGGTCGTCCCGGCCGAGACCGAGCTCGAGATGGCCGTGCTGAAGGGGATCGCCGCCCACTACGTCATGCAGGCCGACGACCGGGTGGCCGAGATGTCGCGGCAGCGGCAGCTGCTCACCGAGCTCGTCACCAGGCTCCTCGACCGGCCCGAGGCGCTCGAGCGGGCGTTCCGCGACGACTGGGCTGCCGCGGCCGACGACGGTGCGCGCACCCGGGTCGTCCTCGACCAGGTCGCGTCCCTCACCGACGCCAGTGCCCTGGCCTGGCACCAGCGCCTGGTGGGTTGATCAGGGCAGGTCGCCCTGGGGGTAGGGGTTCTCGGCGTTGATGAGGCTCTCGTCCGGGAACTCGCCGTCCGAGGACCCGGACACCTTCGACCGCGCGGTGTCCGCGGCGTCCGTGAGCTTGTCCTTGACGACGGGGGCCTGGGCCTTGGCCGTGTCGACCGCCTGCTGGGTCTTCTCCTGGACGGTGGGGTTGTCCTTGACCTTCACGGCCAGCCCCTTGATCTGCTCGTAGCGCTCGCGACCGGCGCGGGTGCCGAACACGTAGCCGGCAGCACCGGCGATCAGGATGGTCAGCTTCTTCACGTCTTCTCCTTCGGGTGGGTGGGTCAGCGACGTCGCCACAGCACCAGGGCCACGGCCGCGACGACTGCCACTCCGGCGACGGCGAGCACCCCCGTGCGCGGCCGACCGGTGTCGGTGGTCATCCGGTCCTTGACGTCGAGCTTGTGGGTCAGCTGGTCGACGGTCGCGGCCAGCTGATCGCGCTGGGCCTCGATCTCTGCTTCGATCTGTTCCGGTCGGCGGTTGCTCACGGGCGGTGTCCCTTCACGGTCTCGACGTCCTCCTTGATGCCGGCGAGCGCGCGCTCGGGCGTCGGTGGCGTGGCCCGCTCCACCTGACCCTTGCCGCGCAGCGCCAGGACCCCGGCGGCAGCCAGCAGGACGAGGGCCACCACGAGGGCGGCCAGCCAGGCGGGCAGCACGACGGCCAGCCCCAGGATCGCGGCGGCCAGCAGCACCGCGACGCCGTACAACGCGGTCAGTCCCGCGCCGCCGAGGAGCCCGGCGCCGAGTCCGGCACGCTTGCCCTTCTCGGCGAGCTCGGCCTGGGCCAGACGCATCTCCGAGCGCACCAGCTCCGGGATCTGGGTGGAGAGGTCGTGGACCAGCGCCCCGAGGGTCGGCTCGGCGGCCTGGTCGGGTTGGCCGTCGGTCTGCTGCGGCGTCATCCCTCCACCGTTCCGTGTCGTGGCGTCCGGATCAACCCCCGACGGGGTGAGGGGCCTGTGGACCGCCGTTCGGCCCGTGCGGCCGCTGCGTAGACTCCGGACGTGGTCGGGAGGATACGCGAGGACGACATCGCCGAGGTGCGCGAGAAGGCCCGCATCGACGACGTCGTCTCCGACCACGTCAGCCTCCGCAACGCAGGGGGCGGCTCCATGAAGGGCCTGTGCCCCTTCCACGACGAGAAGTCGCCGTCCTTCCACGTGACACCGAGCCGCGGGTTCTTCCACTGCTTCGGGTGCCAGGAGGGGGGCGACGTCATCTCCTTCCTGATCAAGATCGACGGCCTGAGCTTCACCGAGGCCGTGGAGCGGCTCGCCGACAAGTACGGCGTCCAGCTCCGGCGCGAGGACGGCGACGTGCGCGACGACCGACCCCGCGGCCCCCAGCGCAGTCGGCTCGTCGAGGCCAACCGGGTGGCCCAGGAGTACTACGCGGAGCAGCTGCGCAGCCCCGAGGCGCAGGTCGCGCGTCAGTTCCTGCTCGACCGTGGCTTCGACGGCGCGGCGGCGGAGACCTTCGGCAACGGCTACGCCCCCAAGGACGGCGAGGCACTCCTGCGGGTGCTGCGCGGCGCCGGGTTCAGCGAGGAGGAGAGCGTCGCCGCCGGGCTGGTCGCCGTCGGGCGCTCGGCCTACGACCGCTGGCGCGGCCGGCTGCTGTGGCCGATCCGTGACGCCTCGGGCGACACGATCGGCTTCGGCGCACGCCGCATCCACGACGACGACAAGATCGAGGCCAAGTACCTCAACACCCCCGAGACCACGATCTACAAGAAGAGCCAGGTGCTCTACGGCATCGATCTCGCGAGGCGCGAGATGGCGAAGGCGTCGCAGGCCGTCGTCGTGGAGGGCTACACCGACGTCATGGCCTGTCACCTGTCCGGGGTGCCGACGGCGGTCGCCACGTGCGGCACCGCCTTCGGCGACGACCACGCCCGGGTGCTGCGCCGGTTCCTCCACGACCACGAGGAGTTCCGCGGCGAGGTGATCTTCACCTTCGACGGCGACGCCGCCGGGCAGAAGGCGGCGCTGCGCGCCTTCGAGGGGGACCAGAACTTCGTCTCGCAGACCTACGTCGCCGTCGAGCCCTCGGGGCTCGACCCGTGCGACCTGCGGATCAAGGAGGGCGACGCCGCGGTGCGCGAGCTCGTCGCCCGCCGCGTGCCGCTCTACCGCTTCGTGCTCAGCAACGTCGTCGCCAAGTACGACCTCGACCGGGCCGACGGCCGGGTCGACGCCGTGCGTGAGGGGGCGCGGCTGGTCTCGAGCATCCGGGACCGGTCGAAGGTCGACGCGTTCGCCCGGGAGCTGGCCGGCATGGTCGGCGTCGACCCCGACCAGGCTCGCGAGGAGGTACGTCGCGCCGCCAACCGCTCCTCGCGCCAGGCCCCACCGCCCACCACGCAGCAGGCAGGCGGCCCGGAGCGGCCGCGGCAGCAGCTGCCCGACCTCCGCGACCCCCGGTTCGGCCTGGAGCGCGAGACGCTCAAGCTGGTGCTGCAGCACCCCGGGGTGATCGGCAACGCCGCGCGCGACGTGGGCGCCAACGACTTCACGCACCCCACCTACCGGGCGGTGTGGGACCTGGTCGTCGCCTCCGGGGGAACGACCGCGGGCGCGTCCGAGGCCGGCTGGGGTGGCCGGCTGCGGGACGCCGCGGCCGACCCCGCGGTCTCGTCCGCGCTCAGCGCGCTCACGGTCGAGCCGCTGCTCACCGCGAAGCAGCCCGACGCGGCCTACGTGGCGGCCCACGTCTACCGGCTCCAGGAGCTCACGGTCATGCGACGCATCGCCGACCTCAAGTCGCGTCTCCAGCGCACGAACCCGGTGGATCACGCGACTGACTACAACCGCATGTTCGGCGAGCTGGTCGCTCTCGAGCAGCACCGCCGCACCCTGCACGACAAGAGCGTCGGGACCCCGCCGTGAGGGCGGCGCGAGGTCGGCGTCCCGACGTACCCCTGGCGAAGGGGGAGTCCGTGCTGGCCTGGGCCGAGGCCACCGACGGCACGGTCGTCGCCGGGTCGCGCGACGCGCTCTACCTCGGTGAGGTGCGGCTGCCCTGGGAGAAGGTGGAGGCCGCCGACTGGGACCGCGACGAGGACCGTCTGCGCGTCAGCGAGGTGGGCACCTGGGGGGAGTCGCGGGTCGAGCACGAGCTGACCTTCGGCGACCCCGGGCGGTTGCTCGAGCTGGTGCGGGAGCGGGTGACGGCGAGCGTCGTCCTCCAGCGTCACGTGCCCGTCCGTGGCCGGCGCGGACTGCGGGTGATCGCCCGTCGCGCCCCGCGCGGCGACCAGCCGATCGCGTGGTTCTACGAGTACGACGAGGGGGTCGAACCCGAGGACCCCGCCGTCCGTGACGCGGCACAGGCGGCGCTCCGCGCGGCTCGCGAGGAGCTGGGTCACTCGCTGTGACCCTCGATTTCGTCGCCGTTCGCCGCGTTGCTAATCTTTTCGACGCACCATCGCGCGATCCCCTGTAGCTCAACTGGCAGAGCATTCGGCTGTTAACCGGAGGGTTGTTGGTTCGAGTCCAACCGGGGGAGCGAAGAAGGGCCTCTGACCTGCACAGACAGGTCAGAGGCCCTTCGTTCTTCCAGCTCGCACCGCTGCTGACGCTGTGGCTGGCCGCCAATACCCCTGGAACGCCGCGAAGACTGCTGCGTCGCGGTGACTGACATGTCCAGCGAGGCCTACCGGCTCAAGGCGTGCAGCTCGTCCACCGTCTCCGCCATCGCCTCCACCGCGCGCATGCGGGAGGCGTGCGTGCCCTCGTTGCCGAGGTAACAGCGCACCTCGCTGATCCCGAGGGCTCCGAGGCCCAGCAGGCTGCGCCGGCACCGGTCCCGCGTCTGGTCGAGGTCGAGGGGATCGGCAGACGCATCGACGGTGCGGCCCATCGTGGCCGGGTCGCGACCGGCGTCCGCGCACGAGGAGTCCAGCTGTGCCAGCAGGTCCTTCAGCTCGGTGTGCTCGGGGTCCGTGACGACCCAGGTGTTCCAGAGGTCTCCGCAGCGGGCCGCGACCCGCATCGACCGCGGGCCGCGGGCCGCGACGACGAGCGGCGGTCCGAAGCCGGTCGGGGTGGGGAGGACCATCTCCGCGGCCTGCGCGCTGACTCGACTGCCCACGAAGTCCGCCCGACCGTCGTGCAGCAGCCGGTGCAGCACCTCCACCACCTCGGCGAACCGCTGCCCCCGGGCGCCGGGGTCCACACCGACCGCGGCGTAGTCGAAGCTGTTGCCGGCGCCGATGCCGAGCTGGTACCGGCCGCCCGAAACCTCGTCCAGCGTGGCGGCCGCCTTGGCGACCAACATCGGCGAGCGGTACGGCGCGTTCATCATCGAGTGGCCGATGTCGATGTGCGAGGTGGCCGTCGCCAGCGCCGAGGCCAGCACCACCGACTCCCAGGCACCCACCGGCTCGTCCGGGCGGGCGTAGTCGCCGTTCCCGCCCGCGGCATACATCAGGTGATCGGGGACCACCACGATGTCGAAGCCCACCTGCTCGGCCAGCTGGGCCTGCTCGCGGAGCCGCTGCCACCCCACCTCCGACCCGGTCGTGACGGTCGCGTGGGTGTCGAGCGCGTAGCCGATCCGCATCGGCTCACGCTAGCCCGTCCAGGACCAGCGGAGAGGCTCCCGGCCGCTGCCTCTCGACTTCACACTCGAACGGGGCCTCTGTACCCCCGCCGGCGTTCCTGCTCGACGGGGGCGCTGGGGAGGGGCATCGTTCCGGAGGGTTTGTTGGTTCGAGTCCAACCGGGGGAGCCACCCACAGCGAGCACGTCCTGTCCGGGACGTGCTCGCTGGCATTCAGCCCAGCGCGCCCTGCAGCACCAGCGCCACGCCGAACAGCGCGAACGCTGCGGCAGCGCCGTACCGGATGAGCCGCTCGGGCAGCTGGCGGCCGAGCAGGGCACCGACGCCGATGGCGAGCGCGTCGGCGACGACCATGCCGAGGGTCGAGCCGATCCAGGTGCCGAACCAGCCCTCGTGGGTCGCGAGGGTGATGGTCGCCAGCATGGTCTTGTCGCCGAGCTCGGCGAGGAAGAACGCGACACCGACGGCGAGGATCGCGGCGCCCGTGGCGTGGCGCGCCTTGCTGGCCTCGTCCTCGGTGAGCTCGTCGCCGCGCAGCGTCCACAGCGCGAAGCCGAGGAAGGCCAGACCGGCGACGACCGAGATCGGCGCCCTGGTAGTCGGCGAAGGCCGCCCCGAGCCAGTAGCCGATCGCCACGGACGCGAGGTGGACGATCGCGGTGGCGACCGTGATGCCGACGAGCACGTCGCGGGCCCGGTAGCGCGAGGCGAAGGTCATCGCCATCAGCTGGCTCTTGTCGCCGAGCTCGGCGACGAAGATCACCGCGGTCGAGATGAGAAACGCTTCCATGGGGGTTCGCGGCGAACTCTACGGGGCGCGCCGACCGTGCCTCTGGCAGGGTTCACGGCATGGATTCCGCGCGGGCCGGGGACGGCGGCATGGGCGCGTGGACGGCGGCTGTCCTGGTGTTCGGGTCCTCGGGCGCGGTGCTGGTCGTCGAGCTGGCTGCACTGCGGCTGCTGGCGCCCTACTTCGGACTGACGCTGGAGACCAACACGCTGGTCATCGGCCTCGCCCTGGCCGCGATCGCTGCCGGCTCCTGGCTCGGCGGCAAGGCCGCCGACAGGTTCGCACCCCGGGCGCTGCTCGGCCCGCTCCTGGCCGTCTCGGGAGGCGGGGTTGCGGTGCTGCCGGCCCTCGTGCGCGGCACCGGCGCCGCTGACCCCTCGTCCCTGCTGCTGGTCACCGCTGTCGGCATCGGCGTGCCCACGGCGCTGCTGGCCGCGGTCACACCGGTCGTGACCGCCCTGAGGCTGACCAGCCTCACCGAGACGGGGACGGTCGTGGGCCGGCTGTCCGGCATCGGCACCGTGGGTGCCATCGCCGGCACCGTGCTGACCGGGTTCGTCCTGGTCTCGCTGGTCCCGGTGAGCACCATCCTGGTGGGGCTGGGAGTGACCTTGGTCGTGGCGTCGGTCCTCGTCGACCTCCGGCTGCGCAGCTGGCGCGGTCCGGCCGGTGCCGCCGCCGTCGTGTCGCTGGGAGCGCTCGCCGCGCCGGTCGTCCCCGGCGGCTGCGACGTCGAGACGACCTACCACTGCGCCGTGGTGACCGTCGATCCCGACCGGCCCTCCGGGCGGATGCTCGTGCTCGACGGGCTCGGTCACTCCTACGTGGACCTCGACGACCCGACGCACCTCGACTTCGACTACACGGCAGCGATGGCCTCGGTGGTGGACGTCTCCTTCCCCGCGTCGCAGGGGCTGGAGGCCTACCACCTCGGCGCCGGTGGCCTGACGGTGCCGCGCTACCTCGCCGCCGTCCGCCCGGGCACCCGGAGCCTGGTCTCCGAGGTCGACGAGGGCGTCGTGGACGTCGCCGTCGAGCGGCTGGGCGCCGAGCTCGGCGAGGACCTCGTGGTGCGGGTCGAGGACGGCCGGACCGCAGTGGCCGACCTGCCTTCGTCGTCGCGCGACCTGGTGGTCGGCGACGCGTTCGGCGGCGTGTCCGTGCCGTTCCACCTGGCGACCCGGGAGGCGCTCCTGGAGGTCGACCGGGTGCTCGCGCCCGAGGGGCTGTACGTCGCCAACCTGATCGACCACCCCCCGCTCGACTTCGCCCGCGCCGAGGTGGCCACGGCGCTGTCGGTGTTCGACCACGTGGCCCTCGCTGCCGCCCCGGCGACGCTCGCCGGGACGGACGGCGGCAACCTGGTCGCTGTCGCCGGCGACCGCCCCGCCGACCTGCGACGGTGGGTTGCTCGGCTCGGCGAGCGTGGCGTGCAGTGGCGGGCGATCTCCGGAGAGGAGCTGGACCGCTGGGTCGACGACGCCGAGGTGTTCACCGACGACCATGCGCCCGTCGACCAGCTCCTCACCCCCTACGGCTGACCGGTCGAGATCACCCCAGCCGGCACCGGTTCACCTGGTCCACGTCCTCGTCGGGCCGGGCCAGGGTCGCGCTCCGCGGCGGGCGGCGGTCGTCCTCCACCCAGGCGGTCAGCCGGTCGAACGCGGAGCGGGCACAGGGGAGCAGCGGCCGCACCCGGTCGCCGTACTGCGCGTGGAGGCCGTCGACGTGCGTGCCGCCGCGCACGCGGTAGTAGCGGTGGTGGTCGCCGCGCCCCTGGCGGCGGATCATCGGTGTGTAGACGTCGGAGTCGGTGCGGATCGGCAGCAGCGCGTCCAGCGTCCCGTGGAGGGTGAGCATGGGCCGCCTGACGTCACCGGTGAGCGCGACCTTGCGCATCGCCTCGCGGGCCGCCGGACGCTCGGAGTAGTCGTAGTCGGCGTCGCAGCTCGGCGTCCCGGGCTGGCAGAACGGCACCCCGGCGCTCAGCTCCCCGTCGTAGCCGGGGTCGAACTCCTCGCGGTAGAGGCGCTGGGTGAGGTCCCAGTAGACGGAGTAGTGGTACTCCCACGTGAACTGCGACGCACGGTTGAACCCGGCGTCGACCATGGCGTCGAGGGCGGCGGGGTCACCAGTGGCGGCGTACGACGGGTAGTGCGTCAGCGCGTCGGGCAGGTAGGTGAGGAGGTTCGGAGGTGCTCCCCGGTAGAGGGTGCCCTCCCAGTCGACGCCGCCGTCGTAGAGGCGCGCCCGGTTCTCGAGCTGCCACCTCACGAGGTAGCCGCCGTTCGAGACCCCGATCAGCCAGGTGCGGTCGGCCTGGCGCCCGTAGGTCTGCTCCGCGACCGCCTTCGTGGCGCGCGTGAGCTGGGTGACGCGGCGGTTCCACTCAGCCACCGCGTCGCCGGGCTCCTCGCCGTCGGCGTGGAAGCTTGCACCGTTGTTGCCCTTGTCTGTCATGGCGTAGGCGTAGCCCTGGTCGAGCAACCAGTCGCTGAAGATGTAGTCGCCGGCGTACTGCGTGCGCGTGCCGGGCGCCCCGCTCACGACCACCTGCCCGTTCCACTCGTCGGGCAGTCGGATCACGAACTGGGAGTCGTGGTTCCAGCCGTGGTGCCGGTTGCTGGTGGAGGTGTCGGGGAAGTAGCCGTCGACCTGGATGCCGGGCACGTCGGTCGGGTTCCGGGTGCCCGGGGCGTGCAGCCCGTTCCAGTCGGCGGGATCCGTGTGCTCGGTGCCGGTGAGGCCGGCGGTGGTGAGGTCGTCGAGGCATGCGGTCTCCGCGACCTCCGCGCGGGGTACGTCGATGCGCGCCTGCCCGTCGCAGTGACCGTCCGACGCCGCGATGGCTGCGGTGGGTGTGGTCAACAGGGCTGCGCCGAGCGCCAGCAGGGTTCCCGAGAGTGTGATCGTCCTCATACGGGTCATCGTGCGAGCCGACGTCCCGGCTGGTCCATGTGGCTCGGCCCCACACGGCAGGGCGGCGAGTGTGGTGTCGGGCTAGTCGCCCCAGCCCATGGGGAGGACCTCGAAGGCCGCTCCCAGCGCCACACCGAGGCGTTGACCGGTCTGGCGCCCGAGCCCCTCGAGGAACTCCCGCGGGTCGAAGTCCTCCCAGCCGAGGCCGTCGATGTAGGCCCGGTGTGCCTCGAGGGAGGCCACGCCGGCATCGAAGGAGTCGGTGGTGTCGACGCCGTGCGCGGCGTCGGGGGAGTTGGCGGCCCACACCTCGCGGACACCGCCCCACGGCTCGAGCCCGTCGACGAGCTGGTCGGCGAAGACCCAGCGGTTGCCCGCGTCGCGCACGGCGTCGAGGACGGCGCGCCCCGTGGCGATGTGGTCGGCCTGGTTGAGGTTGCGACCCCCGAAGGTGTCGCGGAAATTGCCGGTGATCACGATCTCCGGGCGGTGCAACCGCACCTCGCGGGCCAGGGCGGCGCGCAGCGGCACGCCGTACTCCAGCACGCCGTCCGGCAGCCGCAGGAAGTCGCACGCGTCGACCCCCACCGCGCGGCAGGCGGCGAGCTGCTCGTCCTCGCGCAGCGGTCCTGCCTCGTCGGGGTGCAAGGCGTCGATGCCGGCCTCGCCGCTGGTCACCATGCAGTAGGTGACCTGCTTGCCCTGACCGGTCCAGCGGGCGACGGCCGCTGCCGCCCCGAACTCCATGTCGTCGGGGTGGGCGACGATGCACAGCGCCCGCTCCCAGTCCTCGGCGAGCGGCTCGAGCGGCGGCGGGGTGTCGGTGGTCATGGTCCGAGCATGGCGCAATCGGGCTTGCCGCACAGCCCCCTGCTTCGGTTGGCTCGACCCATGACGCACTGGGCGACCTCCGACGAGATGGCCGAGTGGGTGTCGGGACACGTCGGTGGCCGGGTCACGCTCGCCCAGGCCAAGGTCCGGCCGTGGGCGGTCGTGTGG
Organism: uncultured Actinomycetota bacterium; assembly: GCA_963754025.1. Taxonomy (GTDB): domain Bacteria; phylum Actinomycetota; class Actinomycetes; order Propionibacteriales; family Nocardioidaceae; genus Nocardioides. The sequence goes on from CAVWEC010000003.1 coordinate 164,411, forward strand.
CAGGTGAGCGGGGACGGAGCGACGTGGTGGGCGAAGCAGAACTGCCCCGGGCAGGCCTTCGAGGCGGAGCTGGTGGCACGCCTGGCGCGCCTCGCCCCGGCGTACGTCGTCCCCGTGACCGCGGTGGAGCCCCGAAGGGGCCTGTTGCTGACGCCGGACCAGGGGCCGGTCTTCGCCGAGGTCGTGGCCGGCGACGACCTCGACGCGTGGGTGCGGCTGGTGCAGCGGGCGATGGAGCTGTCGCGGATCACCGCCGACCACGGAGCGGACCTGCTGGCGACCGGGCTGACCGGATGTCGGGTGCCCGAGCGGGTGGCGGCGCGGGTGGCGCCGGCCCGCGAGGAGCTGGCGTCGGTCGGGCTCCCGGACGGCGTGGTCCACAACGACCTGCACGAGCACAACGCCTTCGACCAGCCGGGCGGGCTGCGGTTCTTCGACTTCGCCGATGCCGTGTGGGACCACCCGCTGTCCGGCCTGCTCGTACCGCTGACCACGCTCGCCTCGCGCCTCGGTGACCCCGGCCCCGAGGACGCCCGGTTGCGGCGCGTGGCCGACGCGGCGTTGGAGGTCTGGACCGACCTCGCCCCGCTCGTCGAGCTCCGGCGCGTCCTGCCCGCGGCCCTGCGGATCGGGCGGCTGGGTCGAGCCGAGTCGTGGGCGCGGATCGAGCCCCACCTCGGGTCGAGCGACCTCGACGACGTCGGCGGCGCCGCTGCGTCGTGGCTCGACCGACTCGACGACGAGCCGCCGGTGGCCTTCGCCTAGGGTTTCCTGCACCCCGGGGCGGTAGCTCAGTCGGTCAGAGCAGAGGACTCATAATCCTTGGGTCGTGGGTTCGAGCCCCACCCGCCCCACACCGGTCCCGGCTACGCGTACGGGGCGGTACTGAGGTACCGCAGGCCCGAGTCGACGGCCAGCGTGACCACGGTGCCCGAGTCGTCGTGGCGCTCCGCCTCGCGCAGTGCGGCGATCACGTTCGCCCCCGTCGAGGTGCCGGCGAACAGCCCCTCGTCGAGGGCGAGCCGGCGGGCCATGGCCTGGGCGTCCGCGCTGGTGACCTGGTCGAGGGCGTCGACGCTGTCTGCCTCCCACAACGGTGGGACGAAGCCGATGCCGATGCCCTCGATGCGGTGCGAGCCCGTGGGTCCTCCGGAGAGGACCGCGGACTCGGCCGGCTCCACCCCGACCACTCGTACGCCGGGGCGGTGCCGTCGCAGCACCTCTCCGGCTCCCGCGATCGAGTGAGCGGTGCCGACGGTGTGGACGAACGCGTCGACCCGGCCCTCGGTCTGGGTCCAGATCTCCTCGCCGAGTGCCGTGTAACCGCGTACGGCGTCCCGGTTGTTGAGCTGGTCGGACCACCAGTGTCCCGGTTGCCGACTGATCGTCTCCGAGCGAGCGATCATGCGCTTGATCAGGTCCTCGGTGATCCTGCCGTCATCGCTGGGCTCGTCGGTGATCGTGGCCCCCAGCGCTGTCAGCGTTCGACGCTTCTCGTCGCTGAAGGCGTCGGAGAACACGACGTGCAGCCCGTAGCCGAGAGCGGCGCACACGAAGGCCAGTGAGATGCCCGTGGTGCCTGCGGTGTACTCCACCACGGTCCCGCCCCGCAGGAGGCGACCGTCGGCGACCGCACCGTTGACCACCTCGACCGCCATCCGGTCCTTCATGGACCCGGTGGGGTTGGCCGACTCCAGCTTGACCAGGATCCGGCACCCGGACCGCGGCACGATCCGGCGGAGCGCGATCAGCGGGGTGTTGCCCACCCCGGCGAGCACACCGTCCCCTCGTTCCTCGAAGTGCTCCATGTCCAGGCCCCCAGGTCCTCAGCGTCGTCGAGGCCGACGACACCCTCGCAGGATGTTCCCGTGGACGCCGAGCGTCAAGCCGTGCGTCACCCCCGAGCGACGTACCTCGTCGGCCCCGCCTCGCCGGGAGTGGGCGAGTAGTCGTCGAGGCTCGACGTGGTCACCTTGATCCGGTTCGCCAGTCCACCCAGACAGCTGCGAGGCACCTTGCCCCGCCAGTAGCCGTCCGCCTCGACGTAGGCGAGAGACGCGCCCTCACACTCCACGAGGTCGCCACCCTGCTCGAGGCTCACCGCCCACGTGGCCCCCGGGTAGCAGCCCGCTGCGAGGCGGTACCGGGTGCCGTCCTTGTCACGCACCGTCGTCTGCAGGTACTTCACCGAGCAGTCACCACCGCCCGGACCGAACATCTTCACCTGCACCTGGCTCTGCTTGTTGAGCAGCACGAGCTTGGTGTAGGCGTTGGTCCCCTCCACCGAGGTCTTGGCAGCGTGGACGGGCGGGCCGCTCACGACGAGAAGCGTGAAACCGACGATGAGGACCAACAGCTGGCGCACAAGGACTCCTGGATGACGTGGCCCGAGCCGGTGGGTGCCTGATGGTAGGGACGCTCCGGTCACCCGCGCCAGACCGGGCTGGACCGTTGTCGAGGCGGTGCAGCAGGGTGGGTGACATGGAGCGGAGCCTGGCGAGACCCCTGGCGGCGGCCGCGGCGTGCGGGTCGGCCTTCGCGTTCGTGTACTGGTGGTCGGTCCGCACGGTCCTGGGCCGGGAGTTCGGCGACGCTGCCCTGCGGGGTGCCATCGAGACGAGGGAGGCCTTCGGGCGGACCGTGGAGGGAGTCCTCGACGTGGTCTCGGTGGCGTCCCTGGCCGGTGCCACCGCCGTGGTGGCCACCATCGCGCTCGTCCGCCTGGCCCGGGTGCAGGGGTTGGTCGCGCTCGGGGTGCTGGTCGCGGCCAACGGGTCGGCCTGGCTGTTGAAGCACCAGTTGTTGCCGCGCCCCGACCTCGGGCTCGACGAGTACGCGCCGGCGACGCTCAACAGCCTGCCCAGCGGGCACAGCACCGCGGTGTTCTCCGCAGTGGTCGCCGTCCTGGTCGTGCTGCCCGACCGGTTGCGCCTGCCCGTCGGGATCACGGGTGGCGTCCTGGGACTCGCGACCGCGCTGGCGACGATGGTGGCGGGGTGGCACCGTGCTGCCGACTCGGTGGCGGCGTTCCTGCTCGTCGGTGCCTGGGCGTCGGTGGGGCTCGCGGTGATCTCCCGTCTGGGCAACGACTCCGTGGGCCGCCCCCCTCGCACGCGGTGGCTCGTGCCTCTCAGCCTCGGCGCCCTGGTGCTGGGAGCTGCGCTGGTGCTGCTGCTCGACGCCATGCCCGCGCTGCGTGACACGCTGCTCGGCAGGCTGGGCGCCTTCGTCGCCGGGGGCGTGCTGGTGGCCGCGGTCGACGTCGGCGTGCTGCTGGTGGTGCTGCGCCTGCTCAGCGGTCGAGCCGCAGCTTCCTCCCGAGGGCCTCGGCCAGGTGGCGTGCGTAGACCGTCGTGAGGTGCCCCGTGTCGCGCTGCACCACCATGTCGCCCACGACGGCCGGGCACTGACCGTCGGCGCAGAGCCACTGCTCGGTCCTGATCACGTCGACCCCGGCGCGACGGGCGACCCGGATGCTCGTGTCGGTCGCCGCGGCACGCCGTGCCGTGGGCTCGTCGATGCAGGCGCGCAACGTCGCGTCGCGACGGCTCAGGCACTCGGGCGGGCGCGTCGAGCGGCTCGGCACGTCGGCCAGCAGCGTCACGCGGTCGGCCAGCGGACGGAGGTCGGAGAAGAGCGAGGCGAAGCCCCGCTGGACCTCACGGTCGAGGGTCTCCTGGTCCGAGACCACCTCGCCGTCGAGCCAGATCCGCGACGCGGCGGTCGTCGAGACGACCACGAGGTCGGGGTCGATCTGACGCATCTCCCGCATCGCCCACGCGTTGAAGTCGGCGCACTCCTCGTAGGGACCGTCACTGCCCTTCAGCACACCCTCGACGCGCACCGGCGTGCACTGTGGCTTCACCAGGTAGTACGCCGCCCATCCCGCGTCGCGCGTGATCTCCTCGAGCGCCGGGATCCAGTGGCGGCCGTGCGAGTCGCCGAGCACGACCAGGGTCTTGCTGCCGTCCGGGTCCCCGCGCCGGCACGACTGCCAGGGCGGCTCGAGGTTGTCGCAGTCGCCCATGTCGGCGGTGTCGTCCTTCAGGTCGCGCAGCTCCGGGTCGTAGGTCGCCGGGGACGGCGGCGCCCTGGCGGGCCTGCTTCAGGGACGCCTGCACCAGCGCGATGACCGGGTCGTCGGAGAGGTCCTGACCGCGCGGACCGGACTCGACATCGGTGACCTCGATCGCCGGCGCCGACGTCTGCACCGTCCGGTCGACGGCCGTCACCGCGCCGAGGCAGGCGAGGACTGCCACCGCGATGGCGGCCGGGTAGAGCGCCAACCCCCGCGAGTGGCTGCGCGGCCGTCGGTGGCGGAACGGGGTCTCGACGAAGCGGTACGACGCCCACGTCATCAGTGCCGTCACCGCCAGCACCACGGCGACGTCCAGCGGTCGCAGGTCGCGGGCGAGCCGCTGCTCGGCGACGACGATGACCGGCCAGTGCCACAGGTAGAGGGAGTACGACGCGTCGCCCACGACGCGCAACGGCTTGATGCCGAGGGCGCGGGAGACGCCGGGCGCACGTTCGGCAGCGGCGGGGCCGGCCGTCCCGGCGAGCAGCACCGCGCCGGTCCCTGCGACGGGCATCAGGGCGAGCCAACCGGGGTAGGGGTCGGTGGCCGTGACCGTGAAGAGGGCGACGCCGACGAGGGCCAGGCCGGCCACGGCGAGCACGTCCCGCTGCCACGATCCCAGACGTCGGACCAGCCACGGCGCTGCGATGGCCAGGAGGGCGCCCGCACCGAACTCCCACGACCGGGTCAGGGTCGAGAAGTAGGCGCTCTGCGGGCTCGCCGAGGAGGCGTGCAACGACCACGCGAAGCTGGCGGCGGTGACGACCAGCAGCACCCCCGCCACGGCGGGCACCGGGCTGTCGCGGCGGCGGCGTACGGCCAGGACCGTGACGAGCAGGAGCGCGGGCAGCACCAGGTAGAACTGCTCCTCCACCGACAGCGACCAGAAGTGCTGGAGCGGCGAGGCGACGTCGTCCTGCGCGAAGTAGTCCGTCTGGTCCAGCGCGAAGCGCACGTTGGCCCCGAAGAGGGCAGCCCAGACGCCGTCGACGGCGGTGTCGCGAGCGTCGAGCGGGTTGATCCAGAGGTACGCCGCCACGACGGTGCCGATGATCGCCGCGGTGGCAGCCGGCAGGATCCGCCGTGCCCGGCGGACGTAGAACGTGACCAGGTTGATCCGGCCGGTGCGCTCGATCTCACGCAGCAGCAACGTCGTGATCAGGAAGCCGGACAGCACGAAGAAGACGTCGAGGGTGACGAAGCCACCGCTGTAGGGGCTGAGGCCGAGGTGGTAGAGGAGGATGCCCAGCACGGCCAGGGCGCGCATGCCCTGGATGTCGTCCCGGAACCCCCCGGAGGGCTTGTCTGGTCGTGCAGGCACGCGCGGATCACTCCTGGCGGATGGGGTCCGCTCAGGCTAGGGGGGAGGCCCGGCCGCGCGCACATCCACCGGGGTCGGGCGTCGACCGGTGGCCACGCGCGTGGACTCAGGAGTCCCGGGGCCGACGGGTCACGAACAGCCCGAACAGGAAGAACATGAGGAGGGCACTGGCCGCCAGTCGTGAGGTGTGGCTCCACGGCCACACCTGGGTCGGCCACTGGTAGCTGCCGCGCACGAGCGTGTCCGTGGCGACCGCCAGCGTCGAGACGTCGACCCAGTTGCGCCCGGCCGACGGGAGCGTCGTGAGGTCGGTGGTCGAGCCCCGGCCGAGCGACACGTCGAGCACGCGCTCGATGCTGCCGGTCTCGAGGAGGTAGGCGTCGACGGCCACGGTCTGGGCCCCGGAGAAGCCGAACAGGTGCTGGAGCGACACCCCGGGCACCTCCAGCCGGCGGGGTGGGGCCAGCGTGCCGTCCCGGCGGGTCTCGGAGAGGAAGAGCCGGTAGCTGCCTGCCACGTCGCGGAGGTCCGCGAGCCGGTCACCCTGGGGTGACCACGCCAGCTGCGCGTCGGCCGGGATGGACGTCGGCTCGGTCGCGGTCTCGCCGTCGGTCGCGAGGGTGAGCAGCCCGTCCGGCGTGACCAGGTCGACGGCCGCACCGTCGGCGCGCCACGCGGCCCGCCGCACGGCTGCCTCGTCGGCCTCGCCCCCGGCGACGACCTCTCCGCGGCCGACGTCGACCACGGCGGCTCCGTCGGCGTGCACGAGCAGGTGCTCGCCGTCGGCGGAGAAGGGGCCGACGGCGTCCACGCCGCCGACTCCGACGTGCGTCGACTCGCCGGTCGCGGTGTCGTAGACCACCAGCCCCCGGGGTCCGGTCCAGGCCAGGCGACCACCGTCCGGGCTCACCTGCATGACCCCGGCACCTGCTTCCGGCAGGTCCGGCTCGGTCAGCGCCCGGTAGTCACCGGTGGTCGCCGACACCGTGATCCAGGGCCGTTCGACCGTGTCGCGCAACCCCTCGACGACGTCCGTGCCGGCGTAGACGACGGCCACCGGCCCGGGTGGCCCGTACTCCTCCGTCGTCGCGACGGTCGGGGGCGCGTTCTCGATGATCATGGGGAGGTAGCCGCGGCCGCCGGTGGCGGGGCCCTCCTGCTGGCGGTGCCAGGCCGCCACTCCTGCGGTGGCCGCGAGGTACAGCAGGACCGTGCCCACCACCGCCGCGACTGCTGCCGGGACCAGCCCCCGCCTCTGGACGCGGACCCGCAAGACTAGGCCTCCTCGTCGATCAGGTAGCGCCCGTTGCGGAACACCAGCCCGAGCACGACGTCGCTCGACGCCTCGGACCCGTCGGTGCGCACGTAGTCGACGGTGTAGGCCACCGTCAGGGCCTCCGGGTCGGCGCTCACGTCCACCAGCCGCGCGCTCTCGATCGTGTCCCAGAAGCCCGTGTAGCCCTCGAAGCCGCCGCTGGCGGCCTGGAACGACTTCGTCAGCATGTCGAAGGACTGCGACGGGTCGGCCGCAGCCGTCGTCAGGTAGTCGCCGATGAAGGTCTCCATCGCCGCGGCGGTCGGCTGCTCCGGGGGCGTGGAGCTGTCCGCCTCGCTCGTGCCCGAGGACTCGCCGGTGCCGCTGGGCGGGGCGGCGGTCGGGCTGTCGCCTCCGGTCACCAGGGTCCAGGCGACGCCCACCAGCACGAGCAGCAGCACCACTCCGGCCACCGCGAGCAGCACGGGAGTCCGTGACCGACGGGTCGGCGCCTCCGTCTGCAGCGTCTGCGTCGACTCGCCCGGTCCGGGCGTGCCGGGTGCGGTCGCCGGCGCCGCAGCCGCGGCAGCCGGCACGGCGACCGGACGGGTCGGCATGTCTCCGGGGCCGGCCGCGAGGTAGTCGCGCACCTGCGCCATCGACCACCGGTCGGCCGGGTCGCGCGTCATGGTCACCTCGAGCAGGGGGGCCAGCCAACCCGCCTGCGCCAGGCGCGGTGGCTCCTCGTGCACGATCTGGTAGAGCGCGCCCATCAGGTTGTCGCCCACCTCGTAGGGCGGGCGACCGGCCAGGGCGTGGTAGAGCGACGCGCCCAGCGACCACACGTCGCTGGCGTCCGTGGCCTGCCGCCCGGAGGCCACCTCGGGAGCGAGGTACGCCGGCGAGCCGGTCACCAGCCCGGTCTGGGTCAGTGACGCGTCGGCCTCGGCCTTGGCGATGCCGAAGTCCGACAGCTTCACGTGGTCGTGCTCGTCGACCAGCATGTTGGAGGGCTTGACGTCGCGGTGCACGATGCCGGCCGCGTGCGCCGCGGCGAGGGCGTCGGCGGCCTGCTGGAGCAGGTGCCTGGCCCGCTCCGGAGGCAGCGCCCCCTCCTCCTTGACGAGGCCCGCGAGCGTCGTGCCCTCGACGTACTCCATGACCAGCCACTGGCCGTCGTCGTCGGTGACGAGGTCGAAGACGGCCACCGAGTGTGCATGGCTCAGCCGGGCCGCCAGGCGGGCTTCGCGCTCGGCGCGCTCGAGGTCCGGGGAGGAACCGCCGCCGGCGGTCATCCCCACCTTCTTCACGGCGACGCGGCGACCGAGCACCGTGTCCTCGGCGAGCCACACGGCGCCCATGCCACCGCGCCCCACCTCGCGCTCGAGCTCGTACCTGCCTGCGATCACCCGGGCATGCTATCCACGCGCCGATGCGGCAGGCTTGGCCGCAACCACGCGTGCCGGGGCACCACTCCCGGCCGAGCACGAAAGGCAACCCGGTGTCCCTCGACCCCACCCTTCTCGACGACCTCGAGTGGCGAGGTCTCCTCGCGCACTCGACGGACCTCGACGCCCTGCGCGTCGCGCTGACCGAGGAGAGCGTCAAGTACTACGTGGGGTTCGACCCGACGGCACCGAGCCTTCACATGGGCCACCTGGTCCAGGTGCTCACGGCCCGACGTCTCCAGCGCGCCGGGCACCGTCCCTACGCCCTGGTCGGCGGTGCCACGGGCATGATCGGCGACCCCAAGGACTCCGGCGAGCGCTCGCTCAACTCCCTCGACGTCGTCAAGGAGTGGGTCGAGCGGGTGCGTGGCCAGATCGAGCCCTTCCTCGACTTCGAGGGACCCGCCGCCGCCACCATGGTGAACAACTACGACTGGACCGCGAGCCTGTCGACGATCGACTTCCTGCGCGACGTGGGCAAGCACTTCCCGGTCAACCGGATGCTCGCTCGCGACGTCGTCGCGCGGCGGCTCGAGCAGGGCATCAGTTACACCGAGTTCAGCTACGTGCTGCTGCAGTCGTGGGACTTCCTGAACCTCTACCGCGACCACGGGGTGACGCTGCAGTTCGGTGGCAGCGACCAGTGGGGCAACCTCACCGCGGGAGTCGAGCTGATCCGGCGCAGCGAGGGAACGCGCGCCCACGCCTTCGCCACGCCCCTGCTGACCAGGTCCGACGGCACGAAGTACGGCAAGACCGAGGGCGGGGCGCTCTGGCTCGACCCCGAGATGCTCTCGCCCTACGCCTTCCACCAGTTCTGGCTCAACGTCGAGGACGAGAAGGTCGGCGAGCTGCTGCGGGTCTTCTCCTTCCTCGACCGGGAGGCGATCGAGGCGCTGGAGGCGGAGACGTCGGAGAAGCCCTGGTTGCGCGCCGGGCAGAAGCACCTCGCCGACGAGGTCACCACGCTCGTGCACGGGGCGGGCGAGACGGAGCAGGCCAAGGCGGCGGCCGCAGCCCTGTTCGGCAGCGGAGAGCTCCGCGAGCTCAATCCCGGCACGCTCGGTGCCGCGCTGCGGGAAGCGGGAAGCACCGAGGTCCGCGGTGACGTCCCGACCGTCGTCGACCTGATGGTCGAGACCGGCCTGGCCAAGAGCAAGGGGGAGGCACGCCGCACCGTGGGTGAGGGCGGGGCCTACCTGAACAACGCGCGGCTCGAGGATCCCGATCACGTGCCCGCCGAGTCGGACCTCCTCGCAGACGGCTGGCTCGTCCTCCGTCGCGGCAAGAAGAGCTTCGCCGGGGTCCAGGTCCTCTCCCGATGACCTGGATGGCGGACCTCGCCGAGCAGGCGAGGTCCGTTCTGCCCACGGCGATGTGGGAGTACGTCGAGTCCGGTGCGGAGGACGGCACCTCCGCAGGGGAGGCGGCAGCGGCGTGGGCCGACGTGCGGTTCGCACCCCGGGTGCTCGCCGGTGGCCAGGTCGACCTGACGACGAACCTGCTCGGGACGACCTTCCGCACGCCGATCGGGGTCGCTCCCACCTCCCTCCAGCGCGTGGCCCACCCCGAGGGTGAGCGCGCCATGGCGGCGGGGGCGCACGACGCGGGGGCCCTGCACGTCGTCAGCTCCAACGCCGGTCATCGCTTCGCAGACCTCGACGCCGGTTCGGCGTGGTGGCTGCAGGCCTACCTCCCACCGGAGCGCCGCGCGGCGGTGCCGGTGCTCCGTGCGGCCGTCGCGGCCGGGGCCCGCGCGGTGGTGCTGACGGCCGACACCCCGGTGCCGGGCCCGAAGCATCGGCCGGCGGACGAGGACTGGGCTGGCATCGACCTCTCGTGGTTCCGCTGCAACTTCGACGCCCCGGGGGACGTGCGGTGGGCGACCGACCTGACGGCGGCCGACATCGGGTGGCTGCACGAGGTCACCGGCGTCCCGGTGGTGGTCAAGGGAGTGCTGCGCCCCGACGACGCGGTCTCCTGCGTCGAGGCGGGCGCCGCCGCGGTGTGGGTGTCGAACCACGGCGGGCGTCAGCTCGACCGTGCCGTCAGCACCCGTGCCGCTCTCCCCGGGGTCGCCCGGGCGGTGGCAGGTCGGGTCCCGGTCCTCGTCGACGGGGGAGTCCGCTCGGCGCTCGACGTCCTCGCCGCCCTTTCCCTGGGTGCCGACGCCGTCCTGCTGGGGCGTCCGACCCTGCACGCGCTTGCCGTCGACGGTGCGGCCGGGGTGACCCGGCTGCTCGACCGGCTCTCGCAGGAGACCGCCCGGGCCCTGCTGCTCGCCGGGTGTCCCACCCCGCGCGACACGCGCATCATCGCGGCCCAGGACCGGCCAAACGACCTCTGACCTGCGCAAACGTCCTTGTGGCGCAGCGCACAGCGAGTCGATTTGGCATGTGCGCGGCTCTCGCCTAATGTTCTCTGAGTCGCCAGGGAGCGGCGGGCAGCAAGATCCACTCGGATCGGGCGGCCGGCCCCGGGTGACCATCTCCCAGCAACACCTTTCACCGGGTGGCTGGAACACGCCGCGAGGCGGGTTCCGAGAAGCCCGAGGGACTGTGGCGTGCGGAGAGGGCCAGAATCACCAGGATTTGCACGGTGAATCGAAAGCCCATAACGTTGGAAACGCACCGCAGCGAAAGCCGGAAGGCCGACGCACGGACAGCGTCTGATGTTTGAGAACTCAACAGTGTGTTTGATAGTCGATGGAATTAGTTTGTGTGACCTGTCGGCGATGCAGCTTTGGTTGTGTTGTTGATGGTTTCTTTGATGATTGATTCTGGAACGATGTATATCGTCTAGGGTTTGTTGTCAGGTATTGATCTGTTTGTAGTTTTTCTACGGAGAGTTTGATCCTGGCTCAGGACGAACGCTGGCGGCGTGCTTAACACATGCAAGTCGAGCGGAAAGGCCACTTCGGTGGTACTCGAGCGGCGAACGGGTGAGTAACACGTGAGTAATCTGCCCTTCACTCTGGGATAGCCACCGGAAACGGTGATTAATACCGGATATGACCACTCCACGCATGTGGTGGTGGTGGAAACTTTTCTGGGTGGGGGATGTGCTCGCGGCCTATCAGCTTGTTGGTGGGGTAATGGCCTACCAAGGCTTCGACGGGTAGCCGGCCTGAGAGGGTGACCGGCCACACTGGGACTGAGACACGGCCCAGACTCCTACGGGAGGCAGCAGTGGGGAATATTGGACAATGGGCGGAAGCCTGATCCAGCAACGCCGCGTGAGGGATGACGGCCTTCGGGTTGTAAACCTCTTTCAGCACCGACGAAGCGCAAGTGACGGTAGGTGCAGAAGAAGGACCGGCCAACTACGTGCCAGCAGCCGCGGTAATACGTAGGGTCCGAGCGTTGTCCGGAATTATTGGGCGTAAAGGGCTCGTAGGCGGTTTGTCGCGTCGGGAGTGAAAACACCGGGCTTAACTCGGTGCTTGCTTTCGATACGGGCAGACTTGAGGTATGCAGGGGAGAACGGAATTCCTGGTGTAGCGGTGAAATGCGCAGATATCAGGAGGAACACCGGTGGCGAAGGCGGTTCTCTGGGCATTACCTGACGCTGAGGAGCGAAAGTGTGGGGAGCGAACAGGATTAGATACCCTGGTAGTCCACACCGTAAACGTTGGGCGCTAGGTGTGGGATCCATTCCACGGGTTCCGTGCCGTAGCTAACGCATTAAGCGCCCCGCCTGGGGAGTACGGCCGCAAGGCTAAAACTCAAAGGAATTGACGGGGGCCCGCACAAGCGGCGGAGCATGCGGATTAATTCGATGCAACGCGAAGAACCTTACCTGGGTTTGACATACACCGGAAAGCTGCAGAGATGTAGCCCCTTTTTGTCGGTGTACAGGTGGTGCATGGCTGTCGTCAGCTCGTGTCGTGAGATGTTGGGTTAAGTCCCGCAACGAGCGCAACCCTCGTCCTATGTTGCCAGCACGCCCTTCGGGGTGGTGGGGACTCATGGGAGACTGCCGGGGTCAACTCGGAGGAAGGTGGGGATGACGTCAAGTCATCATGCCCCTTATGTCCAGGGCTTCACGCATGCTACAATGGCCGGTACAGAGGGCTGCGATCCTGTGAGGGTGAGCGAATCCCTAAAAGCCGGTCTCAGTTCGGATTGGGGTCTGCAACTCGACCCCATGAAGTCGGAGTCGCTAGTAATCGCAGATCAGCAACGCTGCGGTGAATACGTTCCCGGGCCTTGTACACACCGCCCGTCACGTCACGAAAGTCGGCAACACCCGAAGCCGGTGGCCTAACCCTTGTGGGGGGAGCCGTCGAAGGTGGGGCTGGCGATTGGGACGAAGTCGTAACAAGGTAGCCGTACCGGAAGGTGCGGCTGGATCACCTCCTTTCTAAGGAGCACACGCCCCGACCACTGCCTGGCCCGTTCTTGGGTCGCGAAGCGTGCAGTGGCGCATGGTGGTGTTCACTAGTGGAACCATCGTTCTATCTCCCTGTTCTGTCTCCTGGTTGATGCTGGGGGGTGGGGTGGGGGCACACTGTTGGGGTTCTGAGGCATCAGCGTTTGCTGGTGGTTCGTTCCTGGCCGGATCGTCTGCTTGAGCTGTGCTCGGGTGGGTGGCCGGTGTGGGGTTGTTGTTTGAGATCTGGATAGTGGACGCGAGCATCTTTGTAGTGTGTTGCCGCTGACGACCACCTGCTGTGCTGGTCCTTCTTTGGAGGGGTTGGTGTGTGGGTGGTGCGCTGTGTCTGCCTGTGATTGTGGGTGGGTGTGGTGTGGTGTTGGTGGTGGCAAGCTAGAAAGGGCACATGGTGGATGCCTTGGCATCGAGAGCCGATGAAGGACGTAGGAGCCTGCGATAAGCCCTGGGGAGTTGGCAACCGAGCTGTGATCCGGGGATGTCCGAATGGGGAAACCCAGCTGGAGTCATGTCCAGTTACCCGCACCTGAATGAAATAGGGTGTGTGGAGGGAACGCCGGGAAGTGAAACATCTCAGTACCGGTAGGAAGAGAAAACAACAGTGATTCCGAGAGTAGTGGCGAGCGAAATCGGATGAGGCTAAACCACGCATGCGTGATACCCGGCAGGGGTTGTGTGCGTGGGGTTGTGGGAGCGCGTAGGAGGGTCTGCCGGCCTTTCACACAGTAAGAAACCGTCGTTGAAGTCGAAGTCCCTTGGAATGGGGCGCCGGAGAGGGTGAGAGCCCCGTAGGTGTAAGGCGATGGCTGTGACGCTGCATCCCAAGTAACACGGAACCCCTGAAATTCCGTGTGAATCTGGCGGGACCACCCGTTAAGCCTAAATACTCCTCGATGACCGATAGCGGACAAGTACCGTGAGGGAAAGGTGAAAAGTACCCCTGGCGGGGAGTGAAATAGTACCTGAAACCGTGTGCCTACAATCCGTCAGAGCTTGGCCTTGTGCTGGGTGATGGCGTGCCTTTTGAAGAATGAGCCTGCGAGTTTGCGGTGTGTTGCGAGGTTAACCCGTGTGGGGAAGCCGTAGCGAAAGCGAGTCCTAACAGGGCGATTCAGTAGCGCGCTCAAGACCCGAAGCGAAGTGATCTATCCATGGGCAGGTTGAAGCGTCGGTAAGACGACGTGGAGGACCGAACCCACTTAGGTTGAAAACTGAGGGGATGACCTGTGGATAGGGGTGAAAGGCCAATCAAACTTCGTGATAGCTGGTTCTCCCCGAAATGCATTTAGGTGCAGCGTTGCGTGTTTCTTGCCGGAGGTAGAGCACTGGATAGCCGATGGGCCCGACCAGGTTACTGACGTTAGCCAAACTCCGAATGCCGGTAAGTGAGAGCGCAGCAGTGAGACGGCGGGGGATAAGCTCCGTCGTCGAGAGGGAAACAGCCCAGACCATCAGCTAAGGCCCCTAAGCGGTGACTAAGTGGAAAAGGATGTGGAGTCGCAATGACAACCAGGAGGTTGGCTTGGAAGCAGCCACCCTTGAAAGAGTGCGTAATAGCTCACTGGTCAAGTGATTCCGCGCCGACAATGTAGCGGGGCTCAAGTCATCCGCCGAAGCTATGGCATTCACACGTCAAGCCCTAACGGGTGTGTGGGTGGGTAGGGGAGCGTCGTGTCGCGTGTGAAGCTGCCGAGTGATCGAGTGGTGGATGCGACACGAGTGAGAATGCAGGCATGAGTAGCGAATCACGGGCGAGAAACCCGTGCGCCGAATGATCAAGGGTTCCAGGGTCAAGCTAATCTGCCCTGGGTAAGTCGGGACCTAAGGCGAGGCCGACAGGCGTAGTCGATGGACAACGGGTTGATATTCCCGTACCGGCAATGTAGCGCCCATGATGAGGCCGGTGATGCTAACCACCCGAAACCAGGTGGACCAATCCCTTCGGGGTGCGGCCGTCTGGCGGAGCGTGGGACCCGATCCGGTAGTAGTCAAGCGATGGGGTGACGCAGGAAGGTAGCCCAACCACGGCGATGGTTGTCCGTGGCCAAGCATGTAGGACGGGACCTAGGCAAATCCGGGTTCCTGCACTTCGAGTGCGAGTCTGAGATGTGATGGGGAGCCACTTTGGTGAAGTGGGTGATCCTATGCTGTCGAGAAAAACCTCTAGCGAGCTATGCGCCGCCCGTACCCCAAACCGACTCAGGTGATCAGGTAGAGAATACCAAGGCGATCGAGTGAACCATGGTTAAGGAACTCGGCAAAATACCCCCGTAACTTCGGGAGAAGGGGGACCCGAACCGTGAACCCACTAGCTGGGGGCAGCGGGGAGGGTCGCAGAGACCAGGCCCAAGCGACTGTTTACTAAAAACACAGGTCCGTGCGAAGTTGTAAGACGATGTATACGGACTGACTCCTGCCCGGTGCTGGAAGGTTAAGAGGACGGGTCAACACGTAAGTGTGAAGCCCAGAATTTAAGCCCCAGTAAACGGCGGTGGTAACTATAACCATCCTAAGGTAGCGAAATTCCTTGTCGGGTAAGTTCCGACCTGCACGAATGGAGTAACGACTTGGGCGCTGTCTCAACCATGGACTCGGCGAAATTGCACTACGAGTAAAGATGCTCGTTACGCGCGGCAGGACGGAAAGACCCCGGGACCTTTACTATAGTTTGGTATTGGTGTTTGGTTCGGCTTGTGTAGGATAGGTGGGAGACTGTGAAGCGGCCACGCCAGTGGTTGTGGAGTCAACGTTGAAATACCACTCTGGTCGTACTAGATGTCTAACCTAGGTCCGTAATCCGGATCAGGGACAGTGCCTGATGGGTAGTTTAACTGGGGCGGTTGCCTCCTAAAGAGTAACGGAGGCGCTCAAAGGTTCCCTCAGCCTGGTTGGCAATCAGGTGGCGAGTGTAAGTGCACAAGGGAGCTTGACTGTGAGACAGACATGTCGAGCAGGGACGAAAGTCGGAACTAGTGATCCGGCGCCAGCATGTGGAAGCGGCGTCGCTCAACGGATAAAAGGTACCCCGGGGATAACAGGCTGATCTTCCCCAAGAGTCCATATCGACGGGATGGTTTGGCACCTCGATGTCGGCTCGTCGCATCCTGGGGCTGGAGTAGGTCCCAAGGGTTGGGCTGTTCGCCCATTAAAGCGGCACGCGAGCTGGGTTTAGAACGTCGTGAGACAGTTCGGTCCCTATCCGCCGCGCGCGCAGGAAACTTGAGAAAGGCTGTCCCTAGTACGAGAGGACCGGGATGGACGAACCTCTGGTGTGCCAGTTGTCCCGCCAGGGGCACGGCTGGTTAGCTACGTTCGGAAGTGATAACCGCTGAATGCATCTAAGCGGGAAGCACGTTTCAAGATGAGGTTTCCCACCCCCTCGAGGGGGTAAGGCCCCCACCAGAACAGTGGGTTGATAGGCCGGAGGTGTACAGCAGTAATGCCCAGCCGACCGGTACTAATAGGCCGAGGGCTTGCCCCACCCACACCACGACACACCCCACCACAAGGGGTAGTCACAGTGAGGGCGGCACACACCGTCAGAGCAATGCACGCGTCCACTAACCAGATCCCGACCAACAAACCCATCACGGGTCCACAACTAGACAGTTGGTCAACAGAGTTACGGCGGCCATAGCGAACGGGAAACACCCGGTCCCATACCGAACCCGGAAGTTAAGCCGTTCAGCGCCGATGGTACTGCACCCGAGAGGCTGTGGGAGAGTAGGACGCCGCCGGACAATTCTTCGTCGTGAAGGCCATCCGATCCGGGTGGCCTTCACGCATTTCATGAAGGAGTCAGCACGTGGCTGAGCAACGTCGTCAGGGCGGTCCCGCGCGCGGGAACAGCCGCCCCCAGGGCGGAGGCCGCCCGCAGCAGGGCGGGGGCCGTTCCCAGGGCGGGAAGCGCCCCCCGCGCGACCGCGACTGGAAGCGGTCACCCGACCGTGACGAGGCGCGCTCCGAGACCCAGGCCCGCTACGACGGGCCGCCGCTGCCGGAGGAGATCACCGGCAAGGAGCTCGACCGCGCCGTGGCCGGTCAGCTGAAGGGGCTCCCGGAGAAGCTCGCGAACCGCGTGGCGCGCCACCTCGCCGCTGCAGGGTCGCTGATCGACGAGGACCCCGAGACTGCCTACCAGCACGCGCTGGCCGCACGAGCCCGGGCGTCGCGCCTGGCCGTGGTGCGCGAGGCGACCGGTGAGGCGGCGTACGCCGCGGGCCACTACGCCGAGGCGCTCGCCGAGCTGCGTGCGGCCAAGCGCATGAACGGGGCGACCGCCTACCTCCCGATCATGGCCGACTGCCACCGTGCGCTCGGTCAGCCCGAGCAGGCCCTGAAGCTCGCGAAGAGCCCGGGCGTGGCCAACTTCTCCTCCGAGGCGAAGGCCGAGATGACGATCGTCGAGGCCGGTGCCCGACGCGACCTCGGTCAGGTCGACGCCGCGCTGCGCACCCTCGAGCTCGCGCCGCTCAACAGCAAGAGCCGGGCCGCGTGGGTCGTCCGGCTGCGCTACGCCTACGCGGACACGCTGGAGTCGGCCGGCCGCGCGACCGAGGCCCTGGAGTGGTTCCACCGCACGGAGGCGATCGACGCCGACGAGATCACCGATGCCGGTGCCCGCGCCGCCATCCTCGAGCGGCAGCAGGGCTGACCCACCGCGGCTCACCGGCCGTGCTGCTGGCGCCCACGCGTCCCATGCGTCACAATGGACCACACAACTACATGTGTGTGACTCACACCGAGACCACATCTTCGTGCCACCGACAGAGCCCGCTGGGGAAGGCGTAGCTCGCGCCGGAACGAAGGAGGGGTCACCGTGACCGCACGCACCACCACCACGAGGGGCGTCGTGTACGTCCACTCCGCGCCGTCCGCGCTGTGCCCGCACGTCGAGTGGGCAGTGGGCGGCGTGCTCGGCGTTGCCGTGAACGTCGACTGGACCCCGCAGCCCGCCCAGCCCGGCACCTACCGGGCCGAGTTGTCGTGGTCGGGCGCGACCGGGTCGGCGGCGGCGATCGCGTCCGCGCTGCGCGGCTGGAACCACCTGCGTTTCGAGGTGACCGAGGAGCCGACCACCGGCACCGAGGGCTCTCGCTACTCCTACACACCCGAGCTCGGCGTCTTCCACGCCGTGACCGGGATCCACGGCGACATCATGATCCCCGAGGACCGCCTGAAGGCGGCCGTCGTGAAGTCGGCACTGGGTGACGCGACCCTGGTGCACGAGGTCGACAAGCTGCTCGGCAAGCCCTGGGACGACGAGTTGGAGACCTTCCGCCACGCCGGTGACGGGGCGCCGGTCCGCTGGCTGCACCAGGTGGTGTAGCAGCCCCGGACCAGGGGTGCCGCAGCCGGAACCTCCCGACCTCTATCCACACCACGTCCTGGAGCTGGCCCCGGTCGTGGACCGAGGGCTTGCCGCGGATCGATGTCGCTGTCCTTCGCGACCGTGCCGAGCCCGTCGCTGTCGGGGTCGACCAGGAAGAGCTCCGCGGTGCACCCACATGCCGCGATCCGTGCGTCCCGACTGGGGTCAGCCGTTCTCGGCGACGGACGGACACAACGGGCGTTGGCGACTCCCGGTCGCGCGGCTGCATCCCTCGTCTGGTTCCGATACGTACGTTCGGCTACGTGCCGCGACGCCCGGATCTGCCGCTGTCAGGCGTGTGTGACACCGGTTCCAGCAGTCGCCCTCCCCTCCAGTTGGGACACCCCCAGTCAGAGCGGGATGTTGCCGTGCTGACCCCGGCGCACCCCGACCGTCTGCACCTCGGCGTCGATGGCCTCGGCGATCGCCGAGCGCGTGCGCGAGGGCGACACCACCTCGTCGACCACACCGATCTCGACGGCGCGGTCGACGCCCCCGGCGATGCGTTCGTGCTCGGCGGCGAGCTCTGCCTCGACCTGCGGACGGATCTCGGGCGCGACGTCGGCCAGCTTGCGTCGGTGGAGGACCCGGATGGCCGCCACGGCGCCCATCACGGCGACCTCGGCACCGGGCCACGCCATCACCTTGGTCGCGCCGAGCGAGCGCGCGTTCATCGCGATGTAGGCGCCGCCGTAGGTCTTGCGGGTCACGAGCGTCACCCGGGGGACCACGCACTCCCCGAAGGCATGGAGCAGCTTCGCGCCGCGGCGCACGACGCCGTCCCACTCCTGGCCGACGCCGGGAAGGTAGCCGGGGACGTCGACGACGACGACGAGCGGGACGCCGAACGCGTCGCACATCCGCACGAAGCGCGAGGCCTTCTCGGCCGAGAGGGAGTCGAGGCACCCGCCGAGCCGCAGCGGGTTGTTGGCGACCACGCCGACCGTGCGACCGCCGAAGCGGCCCAGCGCGGTCACGATGTTGGGCGCCCAGCGTGCATGCAGCTCCTGCGTGGTCCCCTCGTCGAGGAGCGACTCCACGAGCGGGTGCACGTCGTAGGCGCGCTTCTTCGACTCCGGGAGGAGGTTCTCGAGGTCGCGGTCCTCGACCCCGGGAACGTCGAGGCTCCCCTGGGAGCCGAGGAGGTGCGCCACGGTGCGGGCACGGTCGAGTGCCTCGCGCTCCGACGCCGTGAGGATGTGCACCACGCCGCTGCGACGGCCGTGGGGCTCCGGGCCGCCGAGCCGCAGCATGTCGACGTCCTCACCCGTCACCGAGCGCACCACGTCGGGGCCGGTCACGAAGATCCGGCCGTCGGGGCCGAGGATCACGACGTCGGTGAGGGCGGGGCCGTAGGCGGCGCCTCCGGCGGCGGGACCCAGCACGACCGAGATCTGCGGGATCTTGCCCGACGCCTGGGTCATCACGTGGAAGATCCGGCCCACGGCGTGCAGCGAGAGCACACCCTCGGCCAGCCGCGCGCCGCCTGAGTGCCAGAGACTGATGATCGGTGTGCCGTCGGTCATGGCGCGGTGGTAGGCGTCGACCACCACCCGGCAGCCGACGTCGCCCATCGCGCCACCCATGACGGTGGCGTCGGAGCAGAAGGCGACGACCCGGGTGCCGTTGACGCTGCCGACGGCAGCGAGCATGCCCGAGTCGTCGTCGGGCGTGATCAGCTCCATGCTGCCCTCGTCGAGCAGGGCCCGCAGCCGGGTGACCGGGTTGCGGGGGTCCTGCTCACGGGGGAGCTTGGCCGGCTTGGCGGGGGCGGTCGTCACGAGGCGCTCCCGAAGGCGACTGCCACGTTGGCGCCGCCGAATCCGAAGGAGTTGTTGAGAGCCGCGATGTCGCCCTGGGGCAGGTCGCGGACCTTGGTGGCGATGTCGAGCTCCACGGCGGGGTCCTGGTTGTCGAGGTTGATCGTCGGCGGCGCCTGACGGTGATGGACGGCGAGCACCACGGCGATCGCCTCGAGGGCGCCCGCACCACCGAGGAGGTGACCGGTCATGGACTTCGTCGAGGTCACCACCACCTGGGAGACGTGACTGCCGAGCGTCGCGTGGAGCATCAGGCCCTCCGCGATGTCACCCTGCGGGGTCGACGTGGCGTGGGCGTTGACGTGGACGATCGCCGACGGGTCGATCTCCGACTCCTGGAGGGCGCGCACGATGGCCCGGGAGCCACCGCGACCCTCCGGGTCGGGCTGGGCGATGTCGTGGGAGTCGGCCGTGATGCCGGCGCCGAGCACCTCGGCGTAGACCCTCGCGCCACGGGCGCGTGCGTGCTCCTCGGACTCGAGGACGAGCACGCCCGCCCCCTCGCCGAGGACGAAGCCGTCGCGCGCGGTGTCCCAAGGCCGGGACACGGTCGTGGGGTCACCGTCGTTCTTCGACAGCGCCATCATGTTGGCGAAGGCGGCCATCGGCAGCGGGTGGATCGCTGCCTCGGTGCCGCCGGCCAGGATGACGTCGGCCCGGCCGAGCCGGATCTGGTCGACGGCCAGGGCGATCGCCTCGTTGCCGGACGCGCAGGCCGACACCGGGGTGTTGACCGCTGCGCGTGCCCCGACCAGGAGGCTGATCTGTGCCGCCGGCGCGTTGGGCATCAGCATCGGCACCGCGAGGGGGGAGACCCGGCGGGGTCCCTTCTCCTTCAGGGCGTCGTAGTTGTCGAGGAGCGTGTTGACGCCGCCGATGCCCGAGGCCATGGCGACGCCGACACGCTCCTTCTCCAGCGAGTCCTGCACCTCGTCGAGGCCGGAGTCGCGCCAGGCCTCCATCGCCGCCACGACGGCGAACTGGGAGGAACGGTCGAGGCGGCGTGCCTTGACGCGTTCGAGCACCTCGGTGGGCTCCACGGCGACACGGCCGGCGATCTTGACCGGCATGTTCTCCGCCCACTCGTCGGTGAGGGCGCGGACCCCGGAACGGCCGGCCAGCATGCCCTCCCAGGTGCTCGTGACATCGCCACCGAGCGGGCTGGTGGTGCCCATCCCGGTGACCAGGACTCGCGTGCGACTCATCAGGCGATCAGCCCTGGGCGCGCTCGATGAAGGCGACGGCGTCGCCGACGGTCTTGAGGTTCTTGACCTCGTCGTCGGGGATCGACACGCCGAACTTCTCCTCGGCGGCGACGACGACCTCGACCATCGAGAGCGAGTCGACGTCGAGGTCGTCGACGAAGGACTTGTCGAGCTGGACGTCGTCCTGGTCGACCCCGGCGACCTCGTTGACGATCTCGGCGAGGTCGGCGCGGATCTCTTCGGTGGTGGGCATGGACTCCTCTTTCTGTGGTGACTACAGGTGACTGCAACGGGTGGTGCGGTGGTGCGGCTAGGGGACGGTGACGACCTGCGCGGCATAGGCGAGGCCGGCGCCGAAGGCGATCAGCAGGGCGGTGTCGCCGGGGCGGGCCGCGCCCTCCTCGACCATCCGGTGGAGCGCCAGGGGGATCGAGGCCGCCGAGGTGTTGCCCTGCTCGGCGATGTCGCGGGCGATGCGCACGTGCTCGGGCAGCTTCATCGAGCGCGCCATGGCGTCGATGATGCGCATGTTGGCCTGGTGGGGGACGAACAGGTCGAGGTCGTCGACCCCGATCCCGGCACGGTCGAGCGCCTGCTGGCCGACCTTCGCCATGGCGAAGCTCGCCCATCGGAAGACCGGGTTGCCCTCCATCACGAGGTGGGGCATGACACCGGAGCCGGGCACGGTGGGGCTGCCGACCACGTCTCGCCAGTCCTCCTTCTGCCGGATCAGGTCGTACTGCTCGCCGTCGGAGCCCCAGACGACCGGACCGATGCCCGGGGTGTCGCTGGGACCGACCACGGCGGCGCCGGCACCGTCGGCGAAGATGAACGCCGTGCCGCGGTCGTAGAGGTCGGTGATGTCGGAGAGCCTCTCGACACCGATGACGAGCGCGTGGCCGGCGCTCCCGGCGCGGACCATGTCGGCCGCCAGGGAGATGCCGTGGCAGAAGCCGGCGCAGGCAGCGGAGATGTCGAACGCGGCGGCATTGTTCGTGCCGAGCTCGTGGGCGATGGCGGTGGCGATCGCGGGCGTCTGGAGCAGGTGCGTCACGGTCGCGACGATGACGCAGTCGATCTGCTCGGCGGCGATGCCGGCCTGCTCGATCGCCTCCTTGGCGGCACCGACCGACATCACCTGGATGGTCTCCTCGGGGGTCGCCCAGCGGCGCTGCTTGATGCCCGAGCGCTGCTGGATCCACTCGTCGGTGGAGTCGATCGCGTCGACGACCTCGGAGTTGGGGATCTCGCGGGAGGGACGGTAGGCGCCGATGCCCAGGATCGCGGTGTGGGTGGCGCCGCCGACCGAGGCGATGGCGGCCATCAGACGACACCCTCCGGGTGGAGCCGGAGCAACGGCTGACCGGGCGAGACCAGGTCGCCGTCCTCGACCAGCCACTCCACGACCTGACCGCCGTGCTGCGCGACCACGTGGTGGCGCTCGCGCAGGCTGGCGACGTCGCCGATGGCGGTGCCGGGCGCGAGCAGCTCGCTGTCCGCAGCCGCCTCGGCCTGGTGGAAGGTCCCCTTGGCCGGCGAGACGACCATCCGCCACGTGGGCGTGGTGTCGAACGGCGAGGCCTCCCCGTGCTTCTGCACGAACGCGCGGGCGTCGTCGAGCTGGTCGGGAGTCTTGAGGGCGAAGGTCTCGACGCCCTTGAGCGCCCGCTTCGCGATGCCGGTCAGCGTGCCGGCCGGGGGCATCTCGAGGATGCCGGTGACGCCGAGGTCGGCCATCGTCTCCAGGCACAGGTCCCAGCGGACCGGGTTGGCGATCTGGCCGACCATGCGGGCCAGCACGTCGCGGCCGTCGTGGATGACGTTGCCGTCGCGGTTGGAGATCACCGGGATCCGGGCGTCGTGCACCGACACGGAGCGCGCCAGTGACGCGAGGTGACCCACCGCCGGGCCCATGTGCTCGGTGTGGAAGGCGCCGGCCACGCTCAGCGGCACGAGCCTGGCCTTCGTCGGGCCGTCGGCGGCGAAGGCCTCGAGCTGCTCGGCGGTGCCGGCCGCGACCACCTGGCCGGGGCCGTTGTCGTTGGCGGGGGTGAGGCCGTGCTTCTCGAGGGCCGCGAGCACCTCGTCACGGTCGCCACCGAGGACGGCGGTCATGCCGGTGGGGGTGACGGCGGCGGCGTCGGCCATGGCCTTGCCGCGCTCACGCACCAGGACCATCGCCTGCTCCGCGGTGATCACCCTGGCGCCGGCGGCGGCGGTGAGCTCGCCGACGCTGTGCCCGGCGACGGCGCTCACGGTGGAGAACGCGTCGGTCGGGTGGGGGAACAGCTCGAGGGCGGCGACGAGACCGGTGGCGACCAGCAGGGGCTGGGCGACCTGGGTGTCGCGAATGGTCTCGGCGTCGGACTCGCTGCCGTGGTGGACCAGGTCCAGCCCCGCGACCGTGGAGAGCCACTCCATGCGCGAGGCGAACGTCGGGTCCTCGAGCCACGGGGTCAGGAAGCCGGGGGTCTGGGCGCCCTGGCCGGGCGCGACGATGACGAGCACGAGGACAACTCTGCCGTCCCGGGCAGCCCTGCGGCGCCTCCGCCACCCACGAAACCCGCTCGGTCAACTTTGTGGGGTTCCTACAAAGAATCGCCCCGCCCGGACTGGCGGCCGAGGACCAGGGCGATGCGCAGGGCGAACGCGTCACGGGCATCGGTGGGGGAGAACCCGGTGAGGTCCCCGACCTGCTTGAGGCGGTAGCGGACCGTGTTGGGGTGGACGAAGAGCTCGCGCCCCGTGGCCTCGATGGAGCCTCCGGTGCCGAAGAAGGTCGAGAGCGTCTCGATCAGGGTGCCCCGGGCGTGCGCGAGGGGCAGGTAGACCTCCTCGACGAGGTGGCGACGGGCGTGACCGTCACCGGCGAGGACCCGTTCAGGCAGCAGGTCCTCGCTGGTCGCCGGACGCGGTGCCTCGGGCCAGCCGCTCGCGGCGCGGTGGGCGGACATGGCGGCGCGAGCAGACACGTGCGCGTGGTCGAGCGCCTCGGTGACCGGTCCCACCACGACCGGCCCCTCCCCGAAGAGGTCGGAGACGGTGGCCGCGGCCTTGCCGCCGTCACCCACACCGCCGAGCACGACCACGAGACGCTCACCCTGGGTGGCGCAGAGCGCGTCCATGCCCGCGGCGCGCGCCACCCGCCGTACCTCGGCGAAGATGTCGGTCTCGGTCCGCCGGGCCGGCACCCGGCCAAGCACCACCGCGACCTCGCCCCGGTCCGACCAGCCCAGGGCACTGGCCCGGGACATGACCGCCTCGTCGGCCTCGCCGCGCAGCACGGAGTCGACGACCAGGGCCTCCAGCCGGGCGTCCCACGCGCCACGGACCTCGGCCGCGCGGGCGTAGACCTCGGCCGTGGCGAAGGCGACCTCGCGGGCGTAGCGCAGCACGGCGGCGTCCACGTCGGCGGCGTCGTCGGGGTCCACGATCGACCCGATGCCGTTCTCGACGACCCTCAGCGACAGCTTCACGAGGTCCACCGTCTGCTGGAGGCTGATGACGCCCGTCAGGGCGCGCGGAGCGGCGCCGAAGACATCGGCCGCCAAGGCTGTCCCGGCCGGCAGGTTGTGGGCACCGTCGGAGTACCAGTCGACGAAGCCCTTCACGCCGGCCTGGACGATGAGGCCGACCCACGACCGGTCGTCGGCGCTGAGGTCGCGGAACCAGGCCAGCTCGGAGTCCATGCGGGCGGTCGCCGTGGTGCTCAGCTGCCCGGTGGCACGGGTGAGGGCGGCAGCAGCCCGGTCTCGGTTGGCGGACACAGTCCTGAATCTAGTGGACACGGTGACGGCGACGAACGCGAGAACCACGGTGGAACACGGGGGCGCGACTGCACTTCCCCGGTGACTTCTGGTTGAATCCGGCAGAACGCCAGGAGAGGTTGCCCCAGTGGTCGAGTCGTCGCGGTACGAGGTCCAGTACCTCACCATCCACGGGCACCGGCGCGCGTTCGTGAAGGCCGGGTCGGGGCCGGTGGTGCTGCTGCTCCACGGCCTCGGCTGCGACCACACGACGTGGAAGCCGGTCATCGACTCCCTGTCGCGGCGCTACACGGTGATCGCTCCCGACCTCCTGGGCCACGGGCTCTCCGACAAGCCGCGCGCCGACTACAGCGTCGGCGGCTACGCCAACGGGATGCGCGACCTGCTGACCTGCCTGGGCATCGACCGCGCCACCGTGGTCGGCCACAGCTTCGGCGGGGGAGTGGCCATGCAGTTCGCCTACCAGTTCCCCGAGCGCACCGAGCGTCTGGTGCTGGTCGCCTCCGGCGGTCTCGGAGCCGAGGTCAGCCCGGTCATCCGCGCGATCACCACTCCGGGCTTCCACCCCGCGATGGGGCTGCTCACGCTCCCCGGCGTCCGGCACGTCGGCAAGGCCGGGCTGGTCGGGCTGTCGCGGCTGCCCTCCCGGCACACCCGCGACCTCGACGAGGTCGCGGGCATCTACGACTCCTTCAAGGACCCCGCCACGCGCCACGCCATCCGCCACGTGGTCCGGGCCGTGGTCGACTGGCGCGGTCAGATCGTCACGATGACCGACCGCGCCTACCTGACCCAGCTGATGCCGATGGCGGTCATCTGGGGCGCGGAGGACCAGGTCATCCCGGCGAGCCACGCCGAGCACGCGGCCGAGCTGGCGCCCGACGCGCGGGTCGAGGTGATCCCCAACGCCGGTCACTTCCCGCACAAGGACCACCCTCAGCGGTTCGCCAAGATCGTGCACGAGTTCATCCGCACGACGCAGCCGGCGACGTACTCCCGCGCGCGGTTCCGGTCCCTGCTGCGGGCCGGCCGTCCCCTCGAGACGACCGGCCGCGGACGTGACGCGAGCGTCACGCGCATAGCGCCCGCCTGATCAGGCGTCGCCGCCCTCCTGCTTGACCCCGCTGACCGCGGTGGGGTCGTCGATGGCGTAGGTCTTGAAGGCCTCGGTGACCTTCTCGCGCCCGACCTCGCCCGCGTCGGCGAGCGCCTGCAGCACCTGCACGACGACCGACTCGGCGTCGATCTGGAAGAAGCGGCGCGCCGCGGGGCGGGTGTCGGCGAAGCCGAAGCCGTCGGCACCCAGCACGCGGTAGTCGGCCGGCACCCAGCGAGCGATCTGCATCGGCACGGCCGCCATGTAGTCGGACACGGCCACGACCGGGCCGCCGGCGCCGGCCAGCTTGTCGGTCACGTAGGCGGTGCGCTTGTCCTCGCCCGGGTGGTTGAGGTTCCAGTTCTCGGCAGCGACGGCGTCGCGGGCCAGCTCGTTCCAGGACGTGACCGACCACAGGTCGGCCGTGACGCCCCAGTCGTCACGCAGCAGCTCGGCAGCACGGAGGATCCAGGGGAAGCCCACGCCCGAGGCGAGCAGCTGGACCCGCGGGCCCTCACCTTCGCCGGCCGACACGCGGTGGATCCCCTTGAGAATCCCCTCGACGTCGACGCCCTCGGGCTCGGCCGGCTGCTGGACCGGCTCGTTGTAGACGGTGATGTAGTAGATGACGTCCTCGCCGTGACCGCCGGACCCGCCCGAGCCGTACATGCGCTCGAGGCCCGACTGCATGATGTGGGCGATCTCGAAGGCGAACGCGGGGTCGTAGTGCACGACCGCCGGGTTGGTGGTCGCGATCAGCGGGGAGTGCCCGTCGGCGTGCTGCAGGCCCTCGCCCGTCAGCGTCGTCCGCCCTGCCGTGGCACCGATCAGGAAGCCCCGGGCGAGCTGGTCGGCCATCGCCCAGATCGAGTCGGCCGTGCGTTGGAACCCGAACATCGAGTAGAAGATGTAGAAGGGGATCATGTGCTCGCCGTGCGTGGAGTACGCCGAGCCCGCCGCGGTGGCCGATGCCATGGCACCCGCCTCGGAGATGCCCTCGTGGAGCATCTGGCCCTGCTCCGACTCCTTGTAGGAGAGCAACAACTTGCGGTCGACCGACTCGTAGCGCTGGCCGCCCGGGTTGTAGACCTTCGCGCTGGGGAACATCGAGTCCATGCCGAAGGTGCGGTACTCGTCGGGCGCGATCGGGACGATCCGCTTGCCGATCTCGGGGTCCTTCATCCAGTCCTTGAGGAGCCGGACGACCGCCATCGTGGTGGCGATGGAGTTCTTGCCCGAGCCCTGCTTGAGCTCGGAGTACATCTCGTCGCCGGGCAGCTTGAGGGCGTCGGCGCGCACGAGCCGGCGCGGCAGCGACCCGCCGAGCTGGCGGCGGCGCTCGAGCATGTACTCGATCTCGGTGGAGTCGGCGCCCGGGTGGAAGAACGGCGCGGCGCCGGTCTCCTCGTAGGAGCGCTCGAGGTCTCGGTCGGAGATGGGGAGATAGAGGCGGTCGCGGAACTTCTTGAGGTCGTCCGGCGTCAGCTTCTTCATCTGGTGGGTGGCGTTCTTGCCCTCGAGGGCGTCGATCGTCCAGCCCTTGATCGTCTTGGCGAGGATCACCGTCGGCTGGCCGACGTGCTCGGTGGCCGCCTTGAAGGCCGCGAACACCTTGCGGTAGTCGTGGCCCCCGCGCGGCAGCTTCACGATCTGCTCGTCGCTCATCTCCGAGACCATCGCCTTCAGGCGCGGGTCGCCGCCGAAGAAGTGCTCCCGGATGTAGTCGCCCTTCTCCGTGGAGTAGGTCTGGAACTGGCCGTCCGGCGTGGTGTTCATCTGGTTGACCAGGGCGCCGTCGACGTCGCGGGCCAGCAGCTGGTCCCACTCGCGACCCCAGACGACCTTGATGACGTTCCACCCGGCGCCGCGGAAGTTGGCCTCGAGCTCCTGGATGATCTTGCCGTTGCCGGTCACGGGGCCGTCGAGCTGCTGGAGGTTGCAGTTGACCACCCAGACCAGGTTGTCGAGCTCCTCGCGCGCCGCGATGCGGATGGCGCCGAGCGACTCGGGCTCCGCCATCTCGCCGTCGCCGAGGAACGCCCACACGCGCTGGTCGCTGGTGTCCTTGATGCCACGGTTCTGCAGGTAGCGGTTGAAGCGAGCCTGGTAGATCGAGTTGATGCCGGTGAGGCCCATCGAGACCGTGGGGAACTCCCAGAAGTCGGGCATCAGGCGCGGGTGCGGGTAGGACGGCAGGCCGGCGCCGACGCCGTGCTGCACCTCCTGGCGGAACCGGTAGAGCTGCTCCTCCTGGAGACGTCCCTCGAGGTAGGCGCGAGCGTAGATGCCCGGGGAGCCGTGGCCCTGGATGTAGACCTGGTCGCCGCCGCCGGGGTGGTCCTTGCCGCGGAAGAAGTGGTTGAAGCCGACCTCGTAGAGGCTGGCGGCCGACTGGTAGGTCGCGATGTGACCGCCGACCTCGAGGCCCTTGCGGTTGGCGCTGGACACCATGACCGCGGCGTTCCAGCGGATGAAGGCGCGGATCCGTCGCTCGATGTCCTCGTCGCCGGGGAACCACGGCTCACGCTCGGGCGGGATGGTGTTGATGTAGTCGGTGGACCGCAGGGCGGGGACTCCGACGTTGGACTCCCGGGCACGCTCCAGCAGCCGCAGCATCACGTAGCGGGCCCGTTCGCGGCCGCGCTCCTCGACGAGGCTGTCGAACGAGCCGACCCACTCGCTGGTCTCCTCCGGGTCGATGTCCGGGAGCTGGGTGGGTAGGCCCTCGTGGATCACGGAGGGGGTGCCCTGGGACGAAGAGGTGGTGTCGTCGCTCACCGGACCATCGTTGCACGCTGGACCACCGCGCGGAATTTACCCGGCGGTAGCCGGAATGAGCGGGGGTCGGGTTGCACACCCGCCCCAACTCCGCTGGACTACTCCACACCGACGGGCCGCCGGCCCGGGAGAGAGAGGGATCACCAGTGGGCTCGACCGCGGGCAGCGATGCTGCCCCTGCCGCGGGGCAGACGGAGGAAGATAACTCCGGACCGGCAGCACGACTCGGCCTGGGCAAGGGCATGGTCGTCCAGGAGCTCGGCTGGGACGCCGACACCGACGACGAGCTGCGCATCGCCATCGAGGACGCGATCGACGCCGACATGGTCGACGGTGACCACGGCAACGTGGTCGACGCCGTGGTGCTGTGGTGGCGCGAGGAGGACGGCGACCTCGTCGACGGCCTCGTGGACTCCCTCACCGACCTCGTCGGAGGCGGCGTGATCTGGCTGCTGACGCCGAAGGTGGGCCGGCCCAACGCCGTCGACGCCGCGGACATCGCCGAGGCGGCCCCCGTGGCGGGGCTCGCCCAGACCACCACCGTCGCCGTGAGCAAGGACTGGTCGGCCACTCGTCTGGTGACGCCGAAGACGCCCGCGTAACCCGACGGCGCCCTCGCCGTTCGTCAGGTCATCATGCAGAAGCTCGCGAGTGCCGTCACGAACGCCGGGGTCACGCTGAAGGTGCTCGGTCGCGCCGGCGTCATCCGGCCCCTCAGCCCGCTCAAGATCGCAGGACTCGCACGGATCCTGCGCCAGTGGGGGACCGGCCCGGCAGGCGGTTTCGCCACGCTGGCCGTCATCGACCCCGACCGGGTCGGGCTGGTCGACGAGCTCGGTGAGCTCACCTTCGGCGAGGTCCACCGGCGCAGCAACGCGCTGGCGCGCGGACTGGCCGAGCTCGGCGTGCGCGAGGGCGACTCCGTCGCGGTCATGTGCCGCAACCACCGCGGGTTCGTCGACGCCTCGATCGCCGTCGCCAAGCTCGGCGCCGACATCCTCTACCTCAACACCGCGTTCGCGGGGCCGCAGCTGGTGGACGTGCTCGAGCGGGAGAGCCCCAGCGCGGTGGTGCACGACGAGGAGTTCACCGCGCTGCTCGCCGAGGCCGACGTCGACCGGCGGGTGCTGGCCTGGACCGACGGAGACGCCGGCAGCTCTCCCACCCTCGAGCAGCTCATCGCCGGGCACGACGACGCAGACGTGCCACCACCCGCACGACATGCGCGAATCGTGATCCTCACCTCGGGAACCACGGGGACGCCGAAGGGCGCACCCCGCAACGAGGCCGGCATCGACGCGGCGGTCTCCTTGATGTCGCGGCTGCCGCTGAAGCAGGGGTGGCGCACCCACATCGCGGCGCCGCTGTTCCACACCTGGGGCTTCGCCCACCTCGCCCTGGCGATGCTGCTGGGCTCCACCGTGGTGCTCCGCCGGACGTTCGATCCCGAGGGTGCCCTGGCGGTGGCCCAGGACGAGCGGTGCGACTCCCTGGTGGTCATCCCCGTCATGCTGCAGCGGGTCCTGGCGCTGCCGGAGGAGACGCTGGCGGCGTACGACCTGGGGAGAGTGAAGGTGGTGGCCGCCTCGGGCTCCGCGTTGCCGGGCGCGCTGGCGACGTCGTGGATGGACCACTTCGGCGACCACCTCTACAACATCTACGGGTCCACCGAGGTGGCCTACGCGAGCATCGCGACCCCGGAGGACCTGAGGGTCGCCCCGTCGTCGGCCGGCAAGCCGCCCCACGCCACGGTCGTCAGGATCTACGACGACGAGGGAGCCGAGGCTGCGCCGGGGGTGACCGGCCGGATCTTCGTCGGCAACTCGATGCTGTTCGAGGGCTACACGGGCGGAGGCAGCAAGGACATGGTCGACGGGCTGATGGCCACGGGCGACGTGGGCCGCTTCGACGACGACGGCCGGCTCCACGTCGAGGGTCGCGACGACGAGATGATCGTCTCCGGGGGCGAGAACGTCTTCCCCCAGGAGGTCGAGGACTGCATCGTCGGCCACGACGACGTGGCGGAGGTCGCGGCGATCGGGGTGGAGGACGACGACCACGGCACGCGGCTGAGGGCGTTCGTGTCGCTGCGTGACGGCGCGACCGTGACCGAGGACGAGCTCAAGGAGCACGTCAAGGCCAACCTGGCGCGCTTCAAGGTGCCGCGCGAGATCGTCTTCCTGGACGAGCTGCCGCGCAACGCCACGGGCAAGATCCTCAAGCGCGAGCTGACCGGCGCCGATGGGGAGGACGCCGAGGCGTGATGCGAGGATGGCGGCACCATGACCGGACCCTCCCCAGGCCTCTGCACCGGCGGCCATGCGCCCGACTTCACCCTGCGTGACCAGTTCGGCCAGGACGTCACCCTGTCGTCCTACCGCGGCACCAAGGCCGTGGCGCTGATCTTCTTCCCCTACGCCTTCTCCGGGATCTGCAAGGGCGAGATGGCGGGTGTCCGAGACCGGCTCGCCGAGTTCATGACGTTCGACACCGAGGTGCTCGCGATCTCCTGCGACCCGGTCTACTCGCTGCGTGCCTTCGCCGACACCGACGGCCTCAACTTCCCGCTGCTGTCCGACTTCTGGCCGCACGGCGCCGTGACGCGCTCCTACGGCGTCCTGAACGAGGACACCGGTGCGCCGCTGCGGTCGTCGTACGTGATCGGCAAGGACGGCACCGTCACGTGGTCGGTGCACAACTCGATGCCCGACGAGCGCGACCTGGACGAGCACCTCGCCCAGCTGGTGGCGGCGGTCTAGTCCTTTTGTGCCATCTTCAACCGAATTGTGTGGATCGGCGCGACAACGCTTGGAGACGCGGGGTAATGTTTCACCTGTCGAGCCGCTGGTGACCCGAGACGCCAGCGGCTCGACTCTTTTCATTTCTCCCCCGTCGCTCCCGTAAGGTGTCCCGCGGTTCCGGGCGTATAGCTCAGCGGTAGAGCGCTTCCCTTACAAGGAAGATGTCGGGGGTTCGATCCCCTCTGCGCCCACCCATCCGGTTGGCCAGCAGCTCCGAATGCACAGTGACACGGGTCACCTCGGCCCGCGCCGCCGCGCCGCCCTGGCGTCGCCGCGCACGGAGGAGAGGTCGCCACCGCGACCTGGCCCTCCGCAACAGACGTCCCCCGGGGCCGGTCTCCGTTGCGGCCCGGTCCCGGGGGACCCTCGCCGGCTCCGCCGCCGACCCGGGCCAGCGGGCGGCTCAGATCGTCGGCACAGGGCAACCTCCCGCCAACGTGCGCCTGACTAGGGTGTGAGCTGAGCCACGAGGAGGAGCTTTCATGATCGTCCCGTTCAGCATCTCGGACTTCCTCGACCGTGCCCGCACGGTCTACGGCGACCGGACGGGGGTGATCGACGAGCCCGACCAGCCGGCGCCCTCGCTGGGGAACCTGACCTATGTCGAGCTGGCAGACCTGGCGGACCGACAGGCCGCACACCTCGACGAGCTCGGCGTCGCGCCGGGGGAGCGGGTGGCGGTGGTGTCCCACAACAGCGCCCGGCTGCTGGCCTCGTTCTTCGGCGTGGCGGGGTCGGGCCGGGTGCTGGTGCCGGTCAACTTCCGACTCCGACCGGACGAGGTGCGCTACATCGTGGGCCACTCGGGGGCCAAGGTGCTCTACGTCGACCCCGAGCTCGACGAGGCCCTCGCCACCGTGGAGGCCGAGAAGCGCTACGTGCTCGGGAAGGACGACACGTTCTTCGCGGCGCCGGGTGCGGTGCCTCGCCCCTGGGAGCCGGACGAGAACGCGACCGCGTGCATCAACTACACGTCCGGCACGACGGCGCGCCCCAAGGGGGTGCAGATCACCCACCGCAACATCTGGGTCAACGCAGTGACCTTCGGGCTCCACGCCGGCGTCAGCGACCGCGACGTCTACCTCCACACGCTGCCGATGTTCCACGCGAACGGCTGGGGGATGCCGTTCACGATGACCGGGCTCGGCGTGCCGCAGGTCGTGCTGCGCAAGGTCGACGGCACCGAGATCCTGCGCCGCGTCGAGGAGCACGGCGTCACCGTCATGTGCGCCGCCCCTGCGGTGGCCGCCGCCGTGCTGGACGCCGCCCAGACGTGGGAGGGCGAGATCCCGGGCCGCGACCGCGTCCGCATCATCATGGCCGGGGCGCCGCCGCCCACGAAGACCGTCGTCCGCGTGGAGGAGGAGCTCGGTTGGGAGTTCGTCCAGATCTACGGGCTCACCGAGACCTCGCCGCTGCTGACCTTCAACCGCCGTCGCGCCGAGTGGGACGACCTCTCCGCCGAGGACCGCGCCCAGAAGCTGGTGCGCGCCGGCGCTCCGGCGCTGGGCGTGCGGCTCACGACCGACGAGACTGAGGAGGGTGGCACCGGCGAGCTGCTCGCTCGCTCGAACGTCGTGCTCGAGGGCTACTGGGACCAGCCGGAGGAGTCGGCGGTCGCGCTGCGCGACGGCTGGTTCCACACCGGCGACGGCGCGTCCATCGGTGACGACGGCTACGTCACGATCCAGGACCGCAAGAAGGACGTCATCATCACCGGCGGCGAGAACGTCTCCTCCATCGAGGTGGAGGACGTGATCTTCTCCCACCCCGCGGTCGCCGAGGTCGCCGTGATCGGCGTACCGAGCGAGAAGTGGGGCGAGACCATCAAGGCCCTCGTCGTCCTGACCGAGGGCGAGCAGGTCACCGAGGCCGAGCTGATCGCCTGGTGCAAGGACAAGGCGGCCGGCTACAAGGCGCCGACGTCCGTGGAGTTCCGTGACGAGCTCGCCCGCACCGCCACCGGCAAGCTGCAGAAGTTCAAGCTGCGCGCCCCCTACTGGGAGGGTCTCGACCGGCAGGTCAACTGACCCGCTCCATGACGCGCTCGTCGTCGTCCCACTCGTCGGTGTCGACGAAGCCGAGGCTGCTGAACAGTCGGTGGCTCGCGACGTTGTCCGGCCGGTAGGACATCCGGATCACGCCGCCCGCCTGCTCGAGCTGCTCGACGAGCAGCTCGACGACCCGGCGGCCGACGCCGCGCCCCTGGTGTGCGCTGTCGACGACGAGGCCGCCGATCCAGCGGGACCCGTCCTCGTCGTCCACGCCCCACATCACGTGCGCGACGGCCACGTCGCCCTCGTAGGCGGCCAGGTTGTGCCACGTGTCCCCGTAGAGCCCGAGCAGCAGGTAGCGGGCCGCCAGTGCCGGGACGAACCGGCGCTGGTCGTCGCGGGGCGCGATGTCGGCGACGTCGCGCCAGTTCTCCGCTGTCACAGCTCCCAGGGTCAGCTCCACGGGCGCAGGCTACGCCGGTGCTCGCGATAGCCTCCCGCCATGCCGAGCCTGGGTGACGTCGTCGACCTGCTCCACCACTGGTACCCCCCGGCCACGGCGGAGTCCTGGGACGCGGTGGGCCTCGTCGCCGGTGATCCCGACGCCGAGGTACGCCGGGTGCTGCTGGCCGTCGACCCCTCGCCGCAGGTGGCGCAGGAGGCGGTCCAGTGGGGCGCGGACCTGCTCCTGGTGCACCACCCGCTGTTGCTCACGGCGGTCAGCAGCGTGGCGGCCACGACCCCGAAGGGGCGCACCCTGCACACCCTGCTGACCGGAGGCTGCGCACTGCTGACGGCGCACACCAACGCCGACCAGGCGGTCGGCGGGGTCTCGGAGGCCATGGCCGAGGCGCTGGGGCTCGCCGACGTCGAACCGCTGCTGCCGGCCCCCGCGCCCCGGCTGGACAAGCTCACGACGTACGTCCCCGCACCAGCCGCCGACGCGGTCCGTGCCGCCCTCGCGGCGGCCGGCGCCGGGCGCATCGGTGACTACGAGGGCGCCTCCTTCACCAGCCCTGGCGAGGGCCGGTTCCGGCCGCTCGACGGGGCGAGCCCCACGATCGGCGAGGTCGGACGCGACGAGGTCGTCGAGGAGGTGCGGGTCGAGGTGGTGCTCGGGCGCGCAGTCCGGAGCGCGGTCGTGGCCGCGCTGCTGGCAGCCCACCCGTACGAGGAACCCGCCTTCGACCTGGTCGAGCTGGCGGACCCCGGACGCACGACGACCGGCACCGGGCGGATCGGTGACGTCGAGCCGACCACGCTGCGCGACTTCGCCGGCGTCGTGGACCGGGCACTCCCGGCCACCGCCCACGGCGTCCGGGTCGCCGGTGACCCTGACCGCGTCGTACGCCGCGTGGCGCTGTGCGGGGGAGCGGGCGACTTCCTGCTCGACCACGTGGCCGGGACCGACGCCGACGTCTACGTCACCAGCGACCTGCGACACCACCGCGCCTCGGAGTTCCTCGAGCTCGCCGCACTCGAGCAGGGCC
Source organism: uncultured Actinomycetota bacterium (assembly GCA_963754025.1). Taxonomy (GTDB): domain Bacteria; phylum Actinomycetota; class Actinomycetes; order Propionibacteriales; family Nocardioidaceae; genus Nocardioides. Next base: position 199,227 of record CAVWEC010000003.1, read on the forward strand.
CGGCGCTGGTCGACGTGGCCCACTGGGCGGCGGAGTGGACCTGGCTGCCGGTGGTGCGGACGAAGCTGGTCGAGGCCCTGGGCGATACGGTGGAGACCCGCGTCAGCACCATCAACACCGACCCCTGGTCGTTCCGAATCTGAGGAGCCCCCGCTGAAAGCCGACCCAGACGCCCAACTCCGCCTTCTCGACGTGCAGGAGCTGGACTCGAAGGCCGACCAGCTGCGCCACCAGCGCTCCCACCTCGCGGAGCTGGCCGTGATCGACTCCTTGACCACCCAGCGTCGCGACGTCGACGACCGGGCGCGTGACGCCCGCATCGTGGTCGACGACCTCGCGGTGGAGCAGCAGAAGATCGACGCCGACGTCGAGCAGGCCCGGGCGCGGCGCACCCGCGACCAGGAGCGCATCGACCGTGGCGAGATCAGCAACCCGAAGGACCTCCAGCGGATGCTGGGGGAGCTCGAGTCGCTCCAGCGTCGCGTGACCACGCTGGAGGACGAGGAGCTCGAGGTGATGCAGAAGGTCGAGGACGCGCAGCGCGAGCTCGACACCCTCACCTCCGAGCTGGCCGAGATCGACCAGCAGCTGGCGGTCCTCACCGTGGCCCGCGACGAGAAGACCACCGAGCTCGACCGGGAGCTGTCCGGCATCGTCGCGGAACGGACGCCGGTGGCGGCGGGCCTGCCCGAGGACCTGCTCGCGCTCTACGACCGGTTGCGCGAGCAGAAGGGCGGCATCGGCGCTGCACCCCTGCAGGCGCGCCGGTGCGGCGGCTGCATGCTCTCCCTCGACCCCGCCGAGCTGAGCGTCATTCGCGGCGCCTCGACCGACGAGGTCGTGCGCTGCGAGGAGTGCCAGCGGATCCTGGTGCGCACCGCCGAGAGCGGGCTGTAGCGCCGGTGGTCGACCCGGTCCCCACCACGCTGGTCCTGGTGAGGCACGGCGTCACCGACCACACCACCGGTCGCCGGTTCTCCGGTGGCCTGCGCGGCAGCGACCCCGGGCTCTCGGAGGAGGGTCACGCCCAGATCGGTGAGGTGGCGCGCTGGCTCGAGCGCGTGGACGGCCGGGTCGACGCCCTGGTCAGCTCGCCGGTGCGCCGCACCCGTGAGTCGGCCGACGTGATCGGGAGCGTCCTCGGGCTGCCCGTGGTCGAGGAACCCGGCTTCGCCGAGATGGAGTTCGGCGCCTGGGACGGGCTGACCTTCGCCGAGGTCGGTGAGCGTCACGGCGACGAGCTCCAGGGGTGGCTCGGGTCGCTCGACCACGTCCCGGGAGGCCACGGGGAGTCGTTCCGCGAGGTGGAGGCGCGGGTGATCCCGGCGCTCGGGCGGGTGCTCGACGATCATGCGGGCCGCACCGTCGTGGTCGTGAGCCACGTGACTCCGATCAAGACGATGGTCGCCCACGTGCTGGACGCGCCGCTGATGTCGCTGTTCCGGATGCAGCTGAGCCCGGCGTCGGTCAGCGTCGTGGCGTTCCTGGAGTCCGAGGAGCACGGTCCCCATGCCACGATGCGGCTCTTCAACGGCTCGCCGGGCGACCTGCCGCTGGGACCGCCCGGGCACTGGTGAGCAGCCGTCGGGTCAGACCTCGCTGACGACCACGTCGAGCTGGGTCCCCTTCGCCGTGGGCGGTTGCTCCTCCACGTGCCAGCCGAGGTCGCGCAGCACCCCGGCCAGGGCACCGGGGTCGCGTGGGTCGCGGCCGTCCTCGAGCAGCGCCCGCACCAGCCGGCCCTTGGTGGCCTTGTTGAAGTGGCTGACCACCTTGCGGGTGCCGTCGTGCTCGTGGAGCACCCGGACGGTCGCCACGCGACCGGCCAGCGCAGGCGACGGTCGCCAGAAGGCGGCGTACGTGCCGGACCGGAGGTCGACGAGCAGGCCCTGGCCGAGCGCCGGGACGACGGCGTCCCCGAGCACGTCTCGCCACACCCCGGCCACCGGCCCGAGGCCGGGCAGCGTGGTGTCGCCGGACAACCGGTAGGCCGGGATCCGGTCGCCCGGGCGCACGAGACCGAAGACGGACGACACGACGGCGACCCGCGCCGAGGCGCGTCGCCGCGCGGCGGGCGACAGGGAGGCGAGCCCGAGGGCGTCGTACAGGACGCCGGTGTAGACGGACTCGGCCCGGGCCGTGGGCGCCGTGGCCAGGGTGCGGTTGCGCTCGAGCAGGTCGAGCTGGGTGTGACCGACGCCCAGCACCTCGGCGGCCTCCGGGCGCCCGCTGGTGGTGACGAGAGCGTCGATGACACGACGACGGGCGTCGGCGAGCACGGGACTGCCGAGGGCGTCGAGGTCGAGGGGCTTGCCGCGCCGCGGCGCGGTCTTGCCCTCGCTCGGGGGGAGCAGGATGAGCACCGGGCAAGGCTAGGGTGCTTCGTATGGCGAGCAGTCGAGTGGTCCGGGTCAGCCCAGCCGATCCTCACGGGGCCGCGGCCGAGGTACGCCGTCGTCTCGACGAGGGGATCGCGGAGATCCAGGCCGAGCTCGGCGTCAGCCCCGACTTCCCTGCCGACGTCGAGGAGGCGGCGGCCCGCGCTGCCGCGTCGCCGCGGATGCCCGAGCTCGACCGGACCGACCTCGAGCTGGTCACGATCGACCCCGACGGTGCGCGCGACCTCGACCAGGCGCTCCACCTCGAGCGTGACGGCTCCGGCTACACGGTGCACTACGCGATCGCCGACGTCGCGGCGTTCGTCGAGCCCGGCGACCCGGTCGACCTGGAGGCGAACCGGCGCGGCGAGACGCTCTACGGCGCCGACTCCAAGGTGCCGCTGCACCCACGGTCGATCTCCGAGGAGGCCGGCTCGCTGCTGCCGGACCAGGTGCGGCCGGCGCTGCTGTGGACCATCAAGGTCGACGAGACCGGTGAGGGCACCGACATCACGGTCGAGCGCGCCCGGGTGCGCTCGAGGGAGCAGCTCGACTACGTCGAGGCGCAACGACGGATCGACGCGGGCGAGGCCTCCGAGTCGCTCCAGCTGCTGGAGGAGGTCGGGAAGCTGCGACTCGACCGGGAAGCAGCACGGGGCGGCATCTCGCTCCCGCTGCCGGAGCAGGAGATCGAGCTGACCGACCACGCCGTGCGGCTCCACTTCCGCTCCCTCCTGCCGGTCGAGCAGTGGAACGCCCAGATCTCGTTGCTCACCGGCTTCGGGGCCGCGTCGTTGATGGTCTACGCCCGGATCGGCCTGCTGCGCACGCTGCCGCCGCCGAGCCCGCACGACGTCACCCGGCTCCACCGCACCGCACGCGGTCTGGGCATCGAGTGGCCGGCCGAACAGCTCTACCCCGACTTCATCCGCACCCTCGACGCGTCGCGGCCCGAGCACGCAGCCATGGTGGTGGCGTGCACCCGGTTGCTGCGCGGCAGCGGTTACCTCGCGCTGGACGGCGAGACGCCCGCAGACCCCCAGCACGCGGCGCTCGCGTCCGAGTACGCCCACGTCACCGCCCCGTTGCGGCGCCTGGCCGACCGTCACGCCGGCGAGGTCTGCCTCGCGCTCTGCACCGGTGACCCGGTGCCCGACTGGGTGCACCGCGCCCTCGCCGGCCTTCCCGACACGATGCGCGGGTCCTCGCAGCGCTCGAGCCGCTACGAGAGCGCCGTCGTGAACCTGGTCGAGGCCGTGCTGCTCCACGACCGGGTGGGGGAGCAGTTCCACGGCACCGTGGTCGAGGTCGATGACGACGACCGCAGCCGGGGCACGGTCGTGGTGCGCGAACCGGCGGTCGAGGCGCGCCTGGTCCACGACGGCGAGCTGCCGCTCGGCGAGGACGCCGACGTGGTGCTCGCCGAGGCCGACCCGGTGCAGCGACGGGTGGAGTTCCGGCTCGCCTGAGCCGCGTCCCGGCGTTTTCGGGACAGATGGAGGTCGACCCTCCTACTCTGGACGGACCCCCCCAGTCCCGAAGAGGTTCCCCCCCATGTCCTCACGGTTCCGCGGCCGCACGGTCGCGCTCATGGCCCTGCTGCTCACCGCCCCGACCGCGGTCACCGCAGCCCTCCCGTCCCCGACCGTCGCCGCCACCAGCGGCTCGCTGCGCGTCTCGCCCGACGAGTACGTCGGCGGGCAGCGACTGGTCTTCGAGGGCGACCTCGGGGTCTCTGGACGCCGGAAGGTGCGCCTGCAGCTCAACCTGAGCCGTCCCGGCGACACCTGGAACGACGTCAACGACTTCACCCCGGTGTGGACCGAGGCCGACGGCAGCTTCCGGTTCGGGTACGTCGCCCCGGCGATGTTCGGCATCCGGATGCGCGTCGCGGGCGGCGGCCACGCGACGCCCGCCTGGACCTTCCACGCCAAGTCGCAGGACCTCGTCGCCCACGCCGAGAGCGGGATCAGCGGGGTCCAGGAGGACGTCGTGGTCGCCGACCGGGCGTTCTCCGTCGTCGTCGACACCACCGCCGACCTCGTGCGGCGTCCCGACTCGCCGTCGCCCGTCTTCGCCGGACGCGACCTCACCCTCCAGTCGCGCGACGCCGACGGGTTGTGGCACGACGTCGACACCTCGGTCACCGACAACCGGGGAGAGGGTGAGTTCACCTATGTCGTGGCCGACACCCCCGGCACGGTCGTCTACCGGGTCGTGCAGGAGGACTGGACGAGGAACGGGGACGAGGTCGGCTGGTTCCCGTCGTTCCCCGTGCAGGTGACCGTGGCCTCGAGCGTCGAGGAGGCGCGCGGGGTCGCGGCCCCGGCTCCCTCGGGGTCCGGGGAGCCGAGCGCCCCGATCGCGTCGGCGGCGTACCGGCCCACCGACTCGGCGTCGACCACCGCGAGCCAGACCTTCCGCTGGACGCCGTCGCGCTTCGACTTCGGCTGGACCTACGGCGAGTCGCTCACCAGCCCGCCCGGCCGCGGGACGCGTCCCGTCGGCTGGTGGCTCGACAGCTCCACCGGCACCGGTCGCGCCGCCCACCACAACGGTGGGCTGATGATCGACACCGAGCGCAACAACAAGGACGGCGTCGGGGTGAGCACCGGCACGACCAGCGCGCTGCTGCGCGACAACCCGATGAAGTTCGGGCGCTGGGAGGTGCGGTTGCGGATGAAGTCGACCGACACCACCGACGAGGACTTCCGCACGCTCATCCAGCTGGTGCCGAACAGCGCGGTCACCGCGTCGTGCACCGACCCGGTCATCACCCTGGCCGACGTGCAGGCCCACGGCTCCGCGATGCGGATGGGTGTGGTCAAGAACGGGCGGGAGTGGCGGCGCACCGAGCGCGGGGTCAAGGTCAACGGGCTCTCGCACGCCATCGCGGTCGAGGTGGGCCGGCGCCACGTCACCTGGTTCCTCGACGGCCGTCCCGTCGGTCACGTGGCCCGTCGGGCCGCCGTCCCGCGGGTGCCGCTGACGCTCCGGCTCAGCATGGTCGGCGACGGGGCTCGGCCCATGAACCGCAGCCAGGCGATCTTCGACTGGATGCGCGGCTTCCCGTTGGGCAACGGCGACCAGGTCAAGCGAGGCCCGAAGCTCCGCCCGCGCGCGGCCCGGGGCTGCTGAACCCCCACGTCGGCATGGCCCGGGAGGGCTACCCGGTACCTGGTCCGTGACCAGGCCGAACGGCCAGACCTTCGTATCCAGCGTGCCATTCGGCAGGGAATTGCCCGTCGGAGCGGGCGGACATGCGCTGCACTCACCTTCACACACACGTTGCATCCGGGCGACTCCCACCGTCGCCCACCTCGGGGGACGCACCACACAGAAGGTGACAGCCATGACGACCACCCCCTCTGCCCTGCGCAGCCGCACGACCGCCGTCCTGAGTGGCGCCCTCCTGCTCGTCGCCGTCGGCGGGGTCGGAGGAGCGGTCGCCGCCGGCCAGATCGGTTCGCGTGACATCCGGGACCACAGCATCCGCCAGGTCGACCTCGCCAAGGACGCCGTGAGTGCACGCCAGCTCAAGAAGGGCGCGGTGCGCTCGGTCGACGTCAAGGACGGCACGGTGCAGCCCACCGACCTGTCCGCCTCGGTCCACGACCTGATCGCCACGGCCGTCGCCGGTCCGGCCGGCCCCGAGGGTCCCGAGGGCCCGGCCGGCCCCGCGGGCGGGCCGGTGGGTCCCGCGGGCCCCGCAGGCCTCCCCGGTCCGGCCGGCGCCGTCGGTCCTGCCGGCCCGGCCGGCGCCGCAGGTGCTGCTGGGGTCTCGGGCCACGAGGTCGTGACCAAGCAGCAGAGCTTCTCCGGCAACGGTGTGCAGTCGCTGACGGTCGCCTGCCCCGCCGGCAAGGTCGCCGTCGCTGGCGGTCTGCGCGGTGACACCCCGCTCAACCTGACCACCACGGCGCCCTCCGCCGGGGCGAGCAGCTGGACCGTGGGCTTCGCCCGCACGAAGACGAAGGGTGCCGGCGCCTACCAGGTGACCGTGGTCGCCACCTGCGCGCTCGCGTCCTGACCCCCCGACTCGTGGCCGCCCCCGACCGGGGGCGGCCACGAGTGCGTCGGGGACCGTGCGGGTGTCGCTCGATTCACGGCCCGGATGCCGGCCGGTGCCCGCCTGCTGACCTACCCTTTCCTCCTGTGGGGGACGGACGCGACCGGGTGCTGTGGGTGGACGCTGCCCGCGGCGTCGCCATCGTGCTGGTGGTGCTCCACCACGCGTCGCTGCGTGCGGCCTCCGCCGGCGCGGCCGCGTGGTGGGTCGACCTGACCTTGATGCTCCAGACGGTGCGGATGCCGCTGTTCTTCGCGGTGGCGGGGCTGGTGGCCGTGAGGTCGGTCGGCGACCGGACCACCTGGCCACAGCTGCTGCGCACCAAGGTGCTGCTCTTCGTCTGGGTCTACGTGGTGTGGCTGGCAGTGCGCTACGTGTGGTTCCTCCTGCTTCCGGGAGGTCGGACGATGACGCCGTACGACGAGCTCGTCGTACGCCTGTGGATGCCGGCCGGCGGCTGGTTCGTCGTGGCGCTGGCCGTGATGCTCGTCGTGGCCAGGCTCGTGCGCAGGTTGCCCCAGCCGTGGGTGCTGGCCGTCGCGTCGGCGGTCAGCATCGCCTTCCTCGCCAACTGGGTGGGGGTGGGCAATCCCGCGTGGGACGGGGTCGGTGCCTACACGGCGTTCTTCCTCGCCGGCGTGGCGCTGCGTGGTCCGGTCCTCGAGCTCGGGGAGCGCCTCACGAAGCCGGCGGCACTGCTCGTGGTGCTCGTGTGGGCCGTGGCCTACGTCGGCTGTTCCGCAGCCGGTGTCACGGAGGCCGCCGTGGTCGGCTTCGCCCTGCGGGTCGCCGGCGTCGCCGCCGGCATCTCGGTGGGGCTGCTGCTCCAGCGGTCGCGGGTGCTGCGCAGCCTCGGCCGGGGGACGCTCCCGATCTACCTCGGCCACCAGCTGCTCGTGGTGACCGCCGTGGCGTGGCTGTCGTCCCGCTGGAGCTTCGCCGAGCAGCCCGTGCTCCACGTCGCCGCGCCCGTCCTGCTCCTCGCCGTGCTGGTGCCGGTGACCTACGGCTGGGGCCGGCTGGCCCCGCGGACCGGCTTCGGCTGGCTGTTCGCGGTGCCACGCTGGCTGCACCGCCTCACCGGCGGCGCACGGAGCGCCTCGCTGGTGCCGGCGAGTGGGGGACGGGCTGGCCTGTAGGCCGGGTTCTGTACGCCCGAAGGCGTGGCGACCATCCATCTACGACGGCCGTTGCCGGCCGCCTCCAGCGGTCTACCCGCGTGCTCGGGCGGGCCGCCCTCGATCGCACGCGCGCCGGTGGCCTCTCGACCTCCGGCTTCTTGACCTTGCTCCGGGTGGGGTTTGCCTAGCCGGTCCGGTCGCCCGGACCGCTGGTGGTCTCTTGCACCACCGTTTCACCCTTGCCGCCCCGGACGTCTCGCGACGAGGGGGAGGCGGTCTGTTCTCTGTGGCACTGTCCCGCGGGTTGCCCCGGGTGGCTGTTGGCCACCACCCTGCCCTGCGGAGCCCGGACCTTCCTCGGCACACGTCCCGCCTCTCGGCGCGACGTACGACGCGGTCGCCCGGCCAGCCCGTCCGCTGAGCAGTGTGGCAGGTCACGCCAGCAGCGTCACGTCCACGCGGACGAACATCGAGGAGGTGCCGGCGCCGGAGAAGATGCCGGAGAGTGGCTTGACGTCGAAGTAGTCGCGGCCGGTGGCCACGACGACCCACCGCTCGCCTGGCTCGAGGTCGTTGGTGGGGTCGAAGCCGTGCCAGCCGTCGTCCCACCACTCGACCCAGGCGTGCGACTCACCGGGCGTGGTCTCGCCGACGACGGGGTCCGGCAGGGGGTGCAGGTAGCCGGAGACGTAGCGGGCGGGGATGCCCAGGCTCCGCAGCCCGCCGATGACCAGGTGGGCCATGTCCTGGCACACGCCGCCGCGCTGACCCCACGCGTCGTTGGCGGTGGAGGTCGCGTCCGTCGCGCCCGAGCGGTACTCGACCTCGCTGTTGACCAGGTCGCACACGGCCCGGGCCGCCTCGCCGGGCATCGCGGCGTCGGCCCGGATCGTGGAGAGGCGGGTCGCCAGGTCGGGCGGAGGAGCGACGAGGTCGGGAACGGCGAGGTACTCGGTCCACCGGTCCGCCACCTCGGGCGCGCGCAGGTCGTCCCACGCCAGCGTCGGGGACGGCGCCCGGTGGCGCTGGGTGTGCACCGTGGAGGTCGCGGTGACGGTCATCTGCTCGTGGGGGTCGAGCACCTCGAACGCGGTGACCTCGTTGCCGAAGTAGTCGCGGTACTCGAAGATCCACGGCGAGGGGGTCACCTCCATCCGGGTGTGGACGACGATCTGCTCCGGCGACGTCTGCGGTGTCATCCGCGCCTGGTTGTAGGACGCGGTCGCCTTGCCGTCGTACTCGAAGCCGGTGGTGTGGACGATCCTCAGCTGCATCAGATCCGGACCCCTGTCCAGTCACGTGCTTCCGCGCCGGCGAAGAACCGGCGGGTGATGGCCTCCGTCGCCAGCGCGCAGGTGCGCTGCAGCCGCTCCATCTCGGCGGGCAGGTCGGCGACGACGTCGGACAGCGAGCGGTACTCGAGCTCTGCCCGGGTACGGCCGAGCAGCCGCTGCGCCTCGTTCTGGAACCCGGCGCGCTGACCGGTCGACTCCAGGTTGGCGAGGCACTGCTCGGCCCGGTTCAGCGAGAAGACCACCGACCGCGGGAAGAGCCGGTCGAGCAGCAGGAACTCGGCGGCCCCGCGTTCGGTCTCCAGTGCCCCGGTAGGTGCGCAGGAACGCCTCGTAGCGCACCGCAGGCACGCAGCGTGCTGGTCCACGGCGCGCCCTGCCCCGCGCGAGGGCGCGCGTGGCCACCAGCCGGGAGGTCATGTCGACGCGTTCGATGCGTGCGGCCGAGCACGAGGAACTGCCAGCCCTCGTCCCGGCTCATGGTGGCGTCGGCGAGTGCCGATGACCATCGCGGCGCGCTCGCGGACCCAGCGGTAGACAGCGCGTGCGCGCCGTTGCCGGACTGGCCACGCGCGACGCCGCGCCAGCGTGGTGTTGAGCGCACTCCCACATCTCGCGCCGAGCAGGGTCTCGCGCGCCCGTCGGGCGTTCTCCCGGGCCGCCGCCGAGCGCGCCGACGATCGAGGCTCGGTGACGTGCGGTCGTAGGCGAGCAGCGTCGAGCACCTGCGCGGTGTCGACCACCGATCTCCTCGGGCGCCGGTCGACGCCCATGACGGACGAGCAGGTTGCGGCACGTCGCCGTCCTCGTCGATCCACGGGTCCTCGAGCAGCAGCTGGGTGTGCACGTCGAGGATGCGGGCGGTGTCGTCGGCCCGCTCGACGTAGCGGCCGATCCAGAACAGCGACTCGGCGATCCGGCTCAGCACGGCGCGCCTCGCGCCGCGTCGGCACCTGGCGCTGCTGTTGCTGCTGCTCGGTCTGGGCGGTGCAGGTCGTCCATCGCCGGGCCGGCGCTCGGCGGGCCGGCGCGCAGGTCGGCGCGGTGAACTCGATGTGCGTGCGCGGCGGGCGCGCCGGCGGAGCCCGTCGCCGGCGAGCACCCAGGTGTCCTTGGAGCCGCCGCCCTGGGAGGAGTTCACGACCAGCTCGCCCTCGGGCAGGGCGACCCGGGTCAGCCCGCCGGGCAGCACCCACACCCGCTCGCCGTCGTTGACCGCGAACGGCCGCAGGTCGACGTGGCGCGGCGCCGAGCCGGCCGCCGACGAGCGTCGGGCACGTCGAGAGCTGGACGACCGGCTGCGCGATCCAGCCGCGCGGGTCGGCGCGCAGCTTGCTGCGCAGCTCGTCGAGCTCGGCCGCGTCGGCCCGCGGGCCGATGACGATGCCCTTGCCGCCCGAGCCGTCGACCGGCTTGAGCACCAGCTCGTCGAGCCGGTCCAGCACCTACTCGCGCGGCGTCGGCGTCGTCCGAGGCGGTAGGTGTCGACGTTCTGCAGCACCGGCTCCTCGTCGAGGTAGTAGCGGATCAGGTCGGGCACGTAGGTGTAGATCAGCTTGTCGTCGGCGACGCCGTTGCCGACCGCGTTGGCGATCGTGACCCGGCCGGCGCGGGCGGCGTCGATCACGCCCGGGCAGCCGATCACCGAGTCGGCGCGGAAGTGCACCGGGTCGAGGAACTCGTCGTCGATCCGGCGGTAGATGACGTCGACCGGCTGCCTGGCCGTCGGTCGTGCGCATGCTGACCTCGTTGCCGCGCGGCAGACCAGGTCGCGGCCCTCGACCAGCTCGACGCCCATCTGGCGGGCCAGCAGCGCGTGCTCGAAGTAGGCGGAGTTGTAGACGCCCGGGCGTGAGGACGACGACCGTCGGGTCGGCGACGCCCGGCGGGGCCGGCTGCGCGCAGGGCGGCCAGCAGCCGCTGCGGGTAGTCGCGCGACCGGCTGGATCCGGTGGTCGGCGAACAGCTCGGGCAGCACCGGCGCGATCGCCGCGCGGTTGGTCATCACGTAGCTGACCCCCGAGGGCACGCGCACGTTGTCCTCGAGCACCCGGAAGTCGCCGGCCTCGTCGCGGACCAGGTCGATGCCGGAGACGTGCACCCGCACGCCGTTGGGCGGGACGGACCCCGGCGGCGGCGCGGTGGAAGTGCGCGCTGGTGGTGACCACGCCGCGCGGCACGACGCCGTCGGCGAAGACCTGCCCGGCGTCGTAGACGTCGGCGAGGAACGCCTCCAGCGCGTGCACCCGCTGCTGCGACGCCTGCGCTCGATCGTCGACCACGTGTCCGTCTCGATCACCCGCGGCACGATGTCGAGCGGGAACGGCCGCTCCTCGCCGCCGATGTCGAAGGTGACGCCCTGGTCGAGGTAGCTGGTCTGCAGCGACTCGAGCCGGCCCGCCAGGTCGGGCACCGAGAGCTCGTGGAGCGAGTCACGCAACCGCTCGTAGGGCGCGCGCAGCGACGATCCGTCGAACATCTCGTCGAAGGCCGGCCCGCCGGAGCCGGTGTAGTCCTCGAACATCGGCGTCATGCGACGACCCTAGTGGTTGACGCGGACCCCGCTCGCCTGATGGGGTCGGCCGTCCCTCCCAGACCATCCCCCAGGAGCCCGCCGTGGTCCGCACCCTCCGGTCGTCCCTCCGGCTGCCCGCCGCACTGCTGGTCGTGGCGTGCCTCGGCGCCTCGCTCCAGGTCGTGTCCGCGACGGCCGCCCCCGGCACGAGCGCCGAGCAGGAGCAGCGTCGTTCCACGCGGGTGCCGATGCGGGCACCCGACGGCCGGCTCAGCTCCTACGTCGTCAACGCCAGCAAGCCGTGGGGTGCCACCACGAGCAAGGTCGAGCGGGCCGTCCGCCGCAACGGCGGCACCGTCGTGCAGGTCTGGTCGGAGATCGGCGTGGTGGTGGCGCACTCGCGGGAGAGCAGCTTCCGACGGGCGATGCGGCGACGCGAGGTCGTGGCCTCGGTGGGGATGACGCGCACCACGCGGGTCCGGGAGGGCACGCCCGGCACGGCCCGCTCCCGCGCGGGTGCCGCCGGCGTACCGGAGAAGCCGGAGCTCCGTCCCGCCACCCGTGCGCAGGTGGAGCCCGACCCTCGCGAGGCCAAGCAGTGGGACATGCGGGTCATCCGTGCCGACGAGGCCCACGAGGTCACCGACGGCTCCTCCGACGTGCTGGTCGGAGTGCTCGACACCGGCATCGAGCACGACCACCCCGACCTCGCCGCCAACATCGACACCGCGAGCTCGGTCAACTGCAGCGACGCGGGCCGCGTGGACACCTCGGCCACCGGCTGGCGTCCGACCAACAGCGACCATGGCACCCACGTGGCCGGCACGGTCGCGGCCGCCCGCAACGGTGTGGGCATCGTGGGAGTGGCGCCCGCCTCGCGCCTCGCCTCGGTCAAGGTCGTCAACGACGACGGCTACATCTACCCGGAGTACGCCGTCTGCGGCTTCATGTGGTCCGGGCTGCAGGGCATGGACGTGACGAACAACAGCTACTACGTCGACCCCTTCATGTACTGGTGCGACGACCGCGCCGACCAGGCCGCGGCCATGACCTCGGTCAGCCGGGCGGTTCGCTGGTCGAAGCGACAGGGCGTCAGCCACGTGGCGGCCGCGGGCAACGCCTCCACCGACCTCGACCGCAACACGCGTGACTCCACCAGCCCCAACGACGGCCGTGCGGTCGACCGGCGGATCAACGCCGGCTGCAAGGACCTGCCGACCGAGCTGCCGGGCGTGATCACGGTGTCGTCCTTCGCGCGGATCAAGAAGACGCTGCGGACGAAGGCGTCGTTCTTCTCCAACGTGGGGCTCAGGGCGATCGACGTCGGAGCGCCCGGCTCCGGGATCCTCTCCACGGTCACCGACGGGCGCTACGCCCGCTTCAGCGGCACCTCGATGGCCTCACCCCACGTCGCCGGCGTGGTCGCCCTGCTGCTCTCCGAGCACCCCGAGCTCGAGCCGGTGCAGGTGCGGGAGGCGATCAGGGCGATGGCCGCGGACAAGCCCTGTCGCAGGGCGCAGTTCGACGCGCTCCCGGACTGCCGCGGCACCGACGAGCGCAACAGCTATGCGGGCGAGGGCATGGTCGACGCGCTGCGGGCGGTCAGGCCCTGACCGTCACGGCAGGGTCAGGACCTCGGCGCCGGTCGGGGTCACCAGCAGGGTGTGCTCGAACTGCGCGCTGCGGCGCCGGTCGCGGGTGACGACGGTCCACTCGTCGTCCCACATCTCCCACTCGTGGGTGCCGAGGTTGAGCATCGGCTCGATCGTGAAGGTCATGCCCACCTCGATCAGGTCGTCGAAGCGCGGGTCGTCGTAGTGGGGGATGACGAGCCCGCTGTGGAAGGCCGTGCCGATGCCGTGACCGGTGAACTCACGGACCACGCCGTAGCCGAAGCGCCTGGCGTAGCTCTCGATGACGCGACCGATGACGTTGACCCGTCGGCCGGGGCGCACCGCGTTGATGCCGCGCTGCAGCGCCTGCCGGGTGCGCTCGACCAGGTCGCGGGTCTCCTGGTCGACGTCGCCCGCGAGGAAGGTGGCGTTGGTGTCGCCGTGGACGCCGTCGAGGAAGGCGGTGATGTCGATGTTGACGATGTCGCCGTCCTCGACGACCCGGCTGTCGGGGATGCCGTGGCACACCACCTCGTTGACGCTCGAGCACAGGCTCTTGGGGAAGCCGCGGTAACCGAGGGTCGAGGGGTAGGCGCCGTGGTCGCAGAGGAACTCGTGGCCGATCCGGTCGAGCTCGTCGGTGGTGATGCCCGGCCTCACGTGGTCACCGACGAGGTCCCGCGCCTGGGCGGCGAGCCGGCCGGCGACCCGCATCTTCTCGATGGTCTCGGCGTCCTTGACCTCACTGCCGGTGAAGTGCTCCGGTGAGGGTCGGTCGACGTACTCCGGGCGGGCGATGTGGGCGGGCACCGGGCGCCGCGCGGACACGGTGCCGGGGGCAACGGGGGCTGCGACGGGCATGCGGCGAGTGTAGTTTCCGGGGCATGAGTGACTCCGGGGAGTACTGGTTCTGCCTCAAGCACCACGCCGTCGAGGGTGAGGACGGCTGCCGCAGCGCCGACCGCCTCGGCCCCTACGAGACGCGGGCCGAGGCGGCACGCGCGCTGGAGAAGGTCGAGGAGCGCAACGACGACTGGGACAACGATCCCGCGTGGAACGACGAGGAGCTCGAGGACTGAGGGGGCGAGTGGTCGCGTGACCGACCTCCCACCACCCCCACGTCCGCTCGACAAGGCCTCGCCGTGGCCGTTCGCGGGCATGATCGCGCTGGCGTGCACCGCGTTCCTCATCGGCGCCAGCGTGCTGCTCTCGCCGTGGTGGCTGGTGCTGCTGCTCTCCCTGGCCTGGCTGGCCGCGATGGTGCTCGCGATCCGCTGGTGGACGCCCCACCCGCGGCGGCTGCCCGCCCTGGCTGCCGGGGTCGCCGTGCTGTGGCTCGCGGCCGTCGTCGGCCACGCCGCGCTCAGCGGGGGCTGACGCGGAGGACCCTGCCGCCGGTGTCCTGGTCGGTGGTGACCAGCAGGTCCCGGTTGGGCAGCTGGGTCACCGAGCGCAGCCGGTCGAGGCCGCGCAGCGCCCGGGGCGCGCGGGTCCACTTCAGGCGCCCGCGGGCATCGAACTTCATGAAGACGACGCGCTCCGCCTTCAGCGCGGCCACGGCCAGGGTTCCGCTGTAGCGGCCCCACTGCTTGCCGTACACCCAGGAGCCGCCCGAGGTCGCGATCGTCGAGGTGCCCGATCGCCAGCGCGCGGAGACCTGCTTCCCCGGCAGCGACCGGTCGGTCATCGGCACCGACTCGTCGTAGCCGGGAACGGGGTGCCAACCGTAGTCACCCCCACGGCGCAGCAGGTTGACCTCGTCGTCGCGGTAGGAGCCGTGCTCGATCGACCAGACGGTCCCGTTCCTGCGCTGCGCCAGACCCTGCACGTTGCGGTGACCGTAGGTGAAGACCACGCGCTTCTTCCTGTTCCGGGCGTTCTCGAACGGGTTGCCGGGCCAGGCGTCGCCGGTCGTGGGGTCGAGCCGCAGCGTCTTGCCACCGAGGGACTTCAGGTTGCGGGGGTTGCGGCCGACCGCGGCGTCACCGGTGCCGACGTGCAGTGCGCCGTCGTCGGCGATGAGGAGCCGGCACCCGCCGTGGCGGCCGGAGGTGGTCGGGAAGCCGGCGACCACTGTGCGCAGCCGGGAAGCGGTGGACTCGTCGTCCGACAGCTCCCAGGCGACGACCCGGACGTCCTGGCTGCCCCCGGCCTTCCTCCACCCCGAGCAGGTGTAGAAGGTGCGGTTGTCGCCGAAGTCCGGGTCGACGGCGAGCGACATCAGCCCGGTTTCTCCCGACACCCACACCGAGTCGGAGGGGAAGGCGACGGTCGTGCGCTGGCCGTCGGCGTACGCCGAGAGCCGGGCCAGGTCGCGCTCGGTCACGAGCAGCGTGCCGCCGGGCAGCCGCTGGACGTCCCAGGGGTTGTCGAGGTCGCCGAGCACGGTCCGCACCCGCAGCCTCGGCGCCGCCGTGCGGCCGGGGCGTGCGCCCCGTGTCGCCGAGGGTGTCGCCGACGGCGACGGCGAGGGGCTCGCCGCGCTGCCGGTGGCGGTCGCGGGCGCTGGGCCGGGAGCGGGTGCGTCCTGCGCCGCGCAGGCCGGTGCGGTCGTGACGACGAGGGCGAGCCCGAGAGCGGGCACCAGGGTGCGCATGCGGCACGGTAACCCGCGGCGCCCCGGTTCGTTGGGCGGTTCATGACCCGTATCGGTTCCCTCCTCGCCGTCCTGGGCCTCGCCCTGCTCGCGGCACCGCTCCCCGCCCAGGCCCACGGAGGTGGCGACGTCGCCACCAACACCCGAGCCGAGACAGTGGCCGACGTGGGGGAGGGGCACCGGATGCGGTTCGTCGCCAACCTGCAGTACGACGAGTCGGGCGAGGCGCAGAACGGGTCGGACATCGAGTTCGTCCACCTCGACGGCCGCGACTACGCGCTGGCCGGCACGCTGCGGGGCGGCCTGCAGGTCATCGACGTCACCCGCCCCCGCCAGCCACGCCGGGTCGCGACGTACGACTGCGCGATCAGCCAGGGCGACGTGCAGGTCTGGCAGCAGCGCACACGGGTGCTGGCGAGCTACACCGCCGACGGCACGGTCGGGGCAGCCGGAGCACAGTCGCAGTGCGGGCGGGACCTCCAGCTCGAGGCGGGCGACGCCGGCACGGTGCTCGTCGACCTCACCGACCCGCGACAGCCCCGGTCGGTCAGCTTCCTCCCGGTCCCGCAGGGGTCCCACAACATGACGCTCCACCCCAGCGGCCACTACCTCTACAACTCCAACTCCGACCTCTACACCTCGGGCAAGGTCCCGAACGTCACGATCTACGACGTGCGCGACCCGGAGGACCCCAAGAAGGTCCAGGACTTCGAGCTGCCGATCACGCCGGGCTCGCTCGGCACCGAGTCGCACGACATCACCTTCAACGCCCGCGGCACCCGCGGCTACGTCGCGGCGCTCTCACAGACCCTGGTGCTCGACACCACCGACCCGCGTGACCCCCGGCTGCTGGGCAAGATCGTCGACCCCGCGATCAACGTCGTGCACCAGGCCGACCCGTTCCGGGTGCGGCGCCCCGACGGGACGTGGCGTCGGCTGCTGGTCATCACCGACGAGCGGGCCGGCGCCGCTGCCAGCGCCGAGTGCCCCGGCGGTGGGCTGCACGTCTACGACGTGACCGGCGCCAAGGAGCAGTCCCCCGAGAAGATCGGCACCTGGTTCATCCCCGCGGTGCAGCCGCAGGACGGCGCGACGTGCACCTCGCACGTGCTGCGCATCTACCCGCGCCAGCAGATGATGACGATCTCCTGGTACTCCCAGGGGGTCCGGGTGCTCGACATGGCCGGGTTGGCCACCCACGAGGGCGGACCCGCCGACATCGCCTACGGCGACGGTGTCGGCATGACCGAGGTGGGGCACTACGTCTTCCCCGACTCCGACTCCTGGTCGTTCAAGACCAACCGGATCGCCTCGGACGGCTCCTTCTTCGGCTACTCCAACGACCTGGTGCGCGGCTTCGACGTCTTCCGCTTCCGCGGGCTGGTCGACCGGGAGGTCCCGGTGCTGCGCCCGCGCGACCTGACGCCCCGCACGGCAGCCTCCCAGCGGGTGCCGACCTACGCACCGCTCGCGGCGCTCGTGCCGGCGGTGCTGCTGGCCGGGGTGATCCGTCGACGTCAGAAGGTGTGCTCGGGCCCCGGGAAGGTGCCGCCGCGCACGTCGTCGCGGTAGGCCCGCGCCGCGTCGAGCAGCACGCCGTGCACGTCGGCGTACTGCTTGACGAAGCGGGCCATCCTGCCCGTGCGCAGGCCGAAGGCGTCCTGCCAGACGAGCACCTGGCCGTCGCAGTCGGGGCCGGCGCCGATGCCGATCGTCGGGATCGACAGCTCCGCCGACACCTGACCGGCCACGTCGCCCGGCACCATCTCCATGACGACCGCGAAGGCGCCGGCCTGCTCCATGGCGCGGGCGTCGGCGAGGATCCGCTCGGCGGCGTCGCCGCGACCCTGCACGCGGTAGCCGCCCAGCGAGTGCTCGCTCTGCGGCGTGAAGCCGATGTGGGCCATCACGGGGATGCCGTTGGTGGCGAGCTTCTCGACCTGCGGTGCGACCTCGGCGCCGCCCTCGAGCTTGACCGCGTGGGCGCCCGCCTCCTTCATGAATCGGACCCCGGTGTGGAACGCCTGCTCCGGGGAGGCCTGGTAGCTGCCGAAGGGCAGGTCCGCCAGCACCAGCCCCCGCTGCGCCGTGCGGGCCACGGCACGAACCAGGGGGATGAGCTCGTCGACCGTCACCGGGATCGTGGTCTCGTAGCCCAGGACGTTGTTGGCGGCCGAGTCGCCGATGAAGAGGATGTCGATGCCGGCCTCGTCGAAGACCGCTGCGGTGTACATGTCGTAGACCGTCAGCATGGTGATCTTCTCGCCCCGCTGCTTCATCTCGCGCAGGTGATGGGTGCGCACCCGCTTGACGGGGGCGGCCGGGGCGCTGGGAGCGCCGCCGTACGGCGCGGGCTGCTCGGGCTCGGTCATGAGGGTCACGCTAGCGCCGCGGACCCGCTATGGCCTCCGGGCCGAGGTGTTGGGACAATCACGCCCATGCCGGGTTCGGGTTCCGTCGCCTCAGCGCTCGAGCGCGCCCAGAGGGTGGCCGACGAGCTGCTCCGCGAGGCCCGCGCCGAGGCCGAGGAGCTGCTCGCCACGGCGCGCGAGAACGAGAAGCGCACCGGCGCGGCGCGCAGCGAGGCCGAGCAGGCCCTCGCCGAGGCCGAGCGTGCCCGCGACCAGGCCACGACGCGGCTGACCCGCGCGTCCGAGCAGGGGCAGGAGCTGATCAGCGACGCCGGCGAGCAGGCGCTGCTGATCATGCAAGCCGCCGGCCGCGACCGCGACCAGCTCCTCGCCGATGCCCGAGCCCTCGCCGACGAGGAGGGAGCGGCGGCCGAGCGTGCCCGGGCCGAGGTCGAGGCCGACACCGCGAAGCGGCGAGCCGACGCCGAGGCCCAGGTGGCGGCGATCCTCGCCCAGGCCGAGGACCGCGCGGCAACGATGCTGGCCGAGGCCGACCGCGACGGTCAGACCAGGCGGGCGGAGGTCGCCCGCGTGGTCCAGGGCCTGGAGGCGGAGGCGATCGTCGCGGCCAACGAGGTGCGTGAGCAGGCCGACGTCGCGGCCGCCGTGATCCGCGGCGAGGCCCAGGCCGAGGCCGCGACCCTCAAGGAGAGCGCGCAGCAGCAGCACGACGCACTCGTGGCGGAGGGCGAACAACGGCTGGCAGCCGCCCGCGAGGAGGCCGACCGCAGGCTTGCCGAGGCCGCGGAGCAGTCGGCCTGGGCCGACAAGACCGTCGCCGACGTCATCGCCACGGCGGAGGAGCAGGCCGAGCGGCTGCGCGCCGAGACCCGCGACGAGCTCGACCGCGAGATCGACGAGCGGTTGGCCGAGCAGCAACGCCTCGACGACGAGTTCGATGCCGCCCGCCGCGCCGCCGACGCCGAGGCACAGCAGCGGCGCGACGAGCTCGGTGGCCGGGCCGTCTCCGCCCTCGAGGAGGCGAGCGCCGAGGCGACCCGCCGGGTCGACGACGCCCGCCGCGACGCCGAGGCCCAGCGTGCCGAGGCCGAGCGGGTGCTCGCCGAGGCCGAGGAGCAGGCCGAGCGTCGGCTCGGCGATGCCGCCACCGGAGCCCGCACGCTCCGCGAGCAGGTGGCGGAGGAGTTCGGTCGCTCCCGGGCCCAGTCGCAGCAGATCCTCAGCGAGGCGCACGACCAGGCCGACGCCGTACGCCGTGAGGCAAGGCAGGAGCGCGACCGACTGGTGCGCGAGGCCGAGCAGCAGCGCGACCAGCTGCGCGTCGAGCTGGCCGACCTCACCCGTCAGCGCGATGCCATCGTCGAGGAGCTGGGCGGCATGTCCGGTGTCATCCAGGCCCTCGCCGTCCCCGATCCCAGCACCCCCACCCCAGACTCCGAGAGCGAGCAGTAGGCCATGTCCGACGCCAGCACCCCCACCGGCAGCGCCCCCGACGCCCAGCCGTCCTTCCGCATCGTCCGCCGCGGCTACGAGCCCACCGACGTCAACCGCCACGTCGCCGACCTGCTCAAGGAGCAGGGCACCCAGCAGCAGCGGATCGCCGAGCTCAGCGCCAAGGTGCGCGAGCTCGAGGCCTCGCGCACCCTCCAGGCCGAGCAGACCCCCGAGCCGGCCACCTTCGCCGACCTCGGCAAGCGGGTCGGTGACATCCTCACCCTCGCGGAGGACGAGGCCTCCGAGATCCGCGGCAACGCCCGCTCCGACGCCGACGCGCTGCTCGTCGAGGCCACCACCACCGCCGAGCGCCAGCGCACCGACGCCCAGGAGTACGCCGCCGCCCGCCGGGCCGAGGCCGACGAGGAGGCCGAGCGGCTGGTCGCCGCCGCCCACCGCCGCGCCGACGAGCTCGGCGACGAGGCCGAGCGCGAGGCGTCCGCCCGCCGGGCCGAGGCCGACGCCGTCTACGAGGCACAGCAGGCCGAGGCCGCCCGCGCCGCAGCCGACTTCGAGACCACGCTCGCAGCGCGCCGCGACGCCGCGGAGGGGGAGTTCGCCACCCAGTTCGAGACCGCGAAGTCCCAGCTCGTCGAGGCGCAGAGCCACCTCGACCGCACCCGCGGTGACGCGCAGCGGATCCGCACCGAGGCCGAGACCGGCGCTCGTCGCCTCGTCGAGGACGCGCAGAAGGAGGCGGAGGGGATCATCGCCGGGGCCCGCACCCACGCCGACCGGATCCGCGAGGAGTCCGACCGGGAGCTGGTCGCCGCCACCCAGCGCCGCGACAGCATCAACGCCCAGCTCGGCAACGTGCGGCAGATGCTCGCCACGCTCACCGGTGGTGCCGCCGCCGGGCTGCTCGGCGAGCCGGAGGCTTCCGAGCCCACAGGAGACCCCGAGCCCGAGCCCGAGCCCGAGGACGGGGTCGAGATCGTCGACGTCGAGGAGACCGACGCGGTGGAGGCTGGTGAGGAGCCCGAGGTCGCAGAGGACGAGGACGGCACCGCCAGCGACGAGAAGGACTGACTGCCGAGGCTGCGCGCCCCTCCGAACGTGACGTCGAGACCTCCGACCAGGCGTGGCTCGAGCGGCAGGTGGCGAACATCAAGGGCGACCGGAACTACCTGGTCGACAGCGACCCCGACGACTACACGCCCCATCGCGATCGCTGATCCCTAGACTCGAGGCGTGGACTTCCACTCCGCCTACGCCCAGGGGTTCGCCCGCGTCGCCGCCTGCACGGTGCCGGTCGCGGTGGCCGACCCTGCCGCCAACGTCGCCACCGTGGTCGAGCAGGTGCGGGAGTGCGACGCGGACGGCGTCGCGCTGGCGCTGTTCCCCGAGCTGTCGTTGACGGGATACGCCATCGACGACCTGCTGCTGCAGGACACGCTGCTCGAGGAGACGCTCAGCGCGATCGAGACGCTGGTCGCCGCGACCGTCGACCTGACCCCCGTCGTGGTCGTCGGTGCCCCGCTCGTGCACGGCACGCGCGTCCTCAACTGCGCCGTCGTCGTCCACCGGGGGCGGGTGCTCGGCGTCGCCCCCAAGTCGTACCTGCCGACCTACCGCGAGTTCTACGAGCGGCGGTGGTTCGCGCCGGGTGACGACCGCAGCGGCTCGACGATCCGGCTCGCCGGCCAGGAGGTGCCGCTGGGCCCCGACCTGCTCTTCACAGCCACCGACGTACCCGACCTGGTGCTGCACGTCGAGGTCTGCGAGGACATGTGGGTGCCGGTGCCCCCGAGCGCCGAGGCGTCGCTCGCCGGCGCCACCGTGCTGGCGAACCTGTCGGGCTCGCCGATCACCATCGCCCGGGCGGAGGACCGGCGGCTGCTGGTGCGCTCGGCCAGCGCCCGCTGCTCCGCGGCGTACCTCTACGCCGCCGCCGGCCAGGGCGAGTCGACGACCGACCTGTCGTGGGACGGCCAGACGATGGTCTACGAGTGCGGCGACCTGCTCGCCGAGAGCGAGCGGTTCCCCGAGGGGCCGCGGCGCAGCACGACCGACGTCGACCTCGACCGGATCCGCCAGGAACGCCTGCGGCAGGGCACCTTCGACGACAACGCCCGCGGCACCGGACGCCGCGCGTTCCGCACCGTCGAGTTCGCGCTGGAGCCGCCGGCCGGCGACATCGGGCTGCGTCGCAAGGTCGACCGCTTCCCCTTCGTGCCCGACGACCCCGAGCGGCTCGCGCTCGACTGCTACGAGGCCTACAACATCCAGGTCTCCGGCCTCGAGCAGCGGCTGCACGCGATCGGCCACCCCAAGGTCGTGATCGGTGTCAGCGGCGGCCTCGACTCCACGCACGCGCTGGTCGTCGCGGCCCGCGCGATGGACCGGCTCGGGCGACCCCGCTCCGACATCCACGCGTTCACGATGCCCGGTTTCGCGACCGGGGAGGCGACGAAGTCGCTGGCCACCCGGCTGTCGAAGTGCCTCGGCGTCACCTTCGAGGAGCTGGACATCACCGCTGCCGCGCGACAGATGCTCGCCGACATCGACCACCCCTACGCCGACGGCGAGGAGGTCTACGACGTCACGTTCGAGAACGTGCAGGCCGGGCTGCGCACCGACTACCTCTTCCGGCTCGCCAACCACCGCGGCGGCATCGTGCTCGGCACCGGAGACCTCTCGGAGCTCGCGCTCGGCTGGTGCACCTACGGCGTGGGTGACCAGATGTCCCACTACGGCGTCAACGCCGGGGTGCCCAAGACGCTCATCCAGCACCTGATCCGGTGGGTCGCCGACTCGGGGCAGTTCGACGACGACACCGCCGTGGTGCTGCGAGAGGTGCTCGACCAGGAGATCACCCCCGAGCTGATCCCCGGCGGCCAGCAGTCGACGGAGGAGTCGGTCGGCCCCTACGCGCTGCAGGACTTCACGCTCTTCCACACGATCCGACGCGGCGCCCGGCCCTCGCGGATCGCCTTCCTGGCCTCCCACGCCTGGGCCGACGCGGCGGCCGGTGACTGGCCGCCGGGCTACCCCGAGGCCGGGCGCCCGGCCTACGACCTGGCCACGGTCAGGCACTGGCTCGAGGTCTTCACGAAGCGCTTCTTCGCCAGCCAGTTCAAGCGTTCCGCCCTGCCCAACGGCCCCAAGGTCAGCGCGGGCGGCACCATGAGCCCCCGGGGCGACTGGCGGATGCCCAGCGACGCCACTGCAGCCGCCTGGCTGCGCGAGATCGAGCGCGCCGTCCCGACGGACTGAGCCTGTGGAGAGCCGGTTGCGCCGCGGTCGTCTGCCGGGTGGGGTGGCCTTGTGGAGGTCGGACGGGCGGTGCTGGAGGCGGGCGGGGTCGCCTCGTGGCGCGACCTGACCTCCGGCTTCACCCGCTCCGAGGTCGACGCGGCACTCGCCGCTGGCGCCCTGGTGCGGCTGCGCCGCGACACCTACGCCGTCCCGGGCATCGGCCGCGACCGGGCTGCGGCCGCGTCGCTGGGAGGTGTGCTCGACCGGCTCTCGGCCGCACGGGCGTGGGGGTGGGGCGTCAAGCTGCCGCCGGAGCTGCCCCAAGTGGTCGTCCCGCGGGGGCGCAACGTCACCGCGGCACGCCGTCGCGGGGTCGACCTCCGGTGGGCTGCCCCCACGGACGACGAGCGCGCGGCCGGCGTGACGTCGCGAGTGCAGACCGTGCTCGACTGCGCCCGGTACCTCGACCTCGACGCAGCCCTGGCCGTGGCCGACTCCGCGCTGAGGGACGGGGTGACTCGCACGGAGCTGCTGCTCGCGTGTGCCCGACTGCCGCGCACCGGCCGTGGCCGCGCCTACAGGGTGGTCGAGCTCGCCGACGCCCGGGCCGCCAATCCGTTCGAGTCCGTGTTGCGCGCCCTGCTGCTCGACGTGCCCGGCACGTCCTTCGAACCCCAGCAGTGGGTCGGCGGTCTCGGCCGACCGGACCTCGTCGACCGGGAGCTCCGGTTGATCGTCGAGGCCGACTCCTTCGAGTTCCACTCGGACAGCTCGGCGCTGCTCCGGGACATGGAGCGCTACAACGCCTTCGTCGCGGCTGACCACCTCGTGCTCCGCTTCGGGTGGAAGCACGCGATGTTCCGGCAGGACTACGTGCGGGCGGTCGTGACGGGGGTGGTGGCGACACGACGACGATCAGTTCGGCCGTGCCCGGGCTGCGCCGCCGCCTGAGAGGCGCGTGCGTCCAGCGAACTGATCGTGGTCCTGCCACCAGAGCAGGCGTGGATAGGGTGCTGGCATGGGCAAGCAGGAAGACTTCGTGCTCCGGGCGCTCGAGGAGCGCGACGTGCGGTTCGTGCGGCTGTGGTTCACCGACGTGCTGGGCTACCTCAAGTCGGTGTCGGTCGCCCCGGCGGAGCTGGAGGGGGCGTTCGAGGAGGGCATCGGTTTCGACGGCTCGTCGGTCGAGGGCTTCGCCCGCGTCTACGAGTCCGACATGCTCGCCAAGCCCGATCCCACCACCTTCCAGATCCTGCCCTGGCGCGGGGAGCGGCCAGCCACGGCACGCATGTTCTGCGACATCGAGATGCCCGACGGCTCCCCGTCGTACGCCGACCCGCGGCACGTGCTGAAGCGCAACCTGGCCAAGGCGGCCGACCGCGGGTTCACCTTCTACACCCACCCCGAGATCGAGTTCTACCTCTTCAAGAACACGCCAGGACCGGGGGAGGAGCCCGAGCCCGTCGACCGCAGCGGTTTCTTCGACCACACGCCGCAGTCCAGCGCCAACGACTTCCGCCGCGAGGCGATCACGATGCTGGAGTCGATGGGCATCTCGGTGGAGTTCAGCCACCACGAGGGTGGTCCGGGCCAGCAGGAGATCGACCTTCGCTACGCCGACGCGCTGACCACCGCCGACAACGTGATGACCTTCCGGACCGTCGTGCGTGAGGTGGCGCTGGGCCAGGGCATCTGGGCGAGCTTCATGCCCAAGCCCTTCACCACTCACCCCGGCTCGGGGATGCACACCCACGTCAGCCTCTTCGAGGGCGACCAGAACGCCTTCTTCGAGGCCGGTGCCGAGTACCAGCTCTCCAAGGTTGGCCGCCAGTTCATCGCAGGGCTGCTCCACCACGCCAGCGAGATCTCGGTCGTCACCAACCAGTGGGTCAACAGCTACAAGCGGCTGCTCGCCGGCGACGAGGCCCCGCCCTACATCTGCTGGGGTCACAACAACCGCTCGGCGATGATCCGGGTGCCGATGTACAAGCCCAACAAGGGCCCCTCGACGCGCATCGAGGTCCGCACCATCGACGCCGCGTGCAACCCCTACCTCGCCTACTCCGTGATCCTCGCCGCCGGCCTCAAGGGCATCGACGAGGGCTACGAGCTGCCGCGCGAGGCCGAGGACGACATGTGGACCCTCAGCGAGCGCGAGCGCAAGAGCCTCGGCATCCAGCCCCTGCCCGGCAGCCTGCAGGACGCGATCGGCATCGCCGAGAACAGCGAGCTGCTCGCCGAGGCGCTGGGGGAGCAGGTCTTCGACTTCTTCCTGCGCAACAAGCGCAAGGAGTGGGAGGAGTACCGCATCCAGGTGTCCGCCTTCGAGCGCGACCGGATGCTCCCCGTCATCTGATGGCCCGGTGCTGATCGTGCAGTCGACGAGCCGCTGGTCGACGGTCACCGGCCTCTGGCTGGGCCTCGCCACCTGGACGTACGCCGCGCTCGCGTCGCTGGAGCTGCGCGGCCTCGGCTACGACCCGACCGAGCCCGAGGTCGGCTACGTCCGCGTGCCGGGTCACGTGCCGTTGCTCACCCACGCGGTCGCCGCCCTGCTGGCGCTGGTGCTCGTCGGTGCCGTTGCCTCGCTCGTGACCGGCCGGGGTCGACGGACCGCCGACGCGTTGCTGGCGGCGGGCCTGCTGGTCGGCGGCTGGTTCCTGTGGGCGGTGGAGGCGCCGCGGCCATCGGCGCCGGCGCTGGTCGCGGCGGCGGCGCTGCCGCTGGCCCTGTCCACGTTGCTCCCGCCGCGGGAACCCGAGCCCACGCGGGCCTTCGCGCCGCGACTGCTGCTGGCGGTGCCGGCGCTGCTGGCCGGCTGGGCGTGCGCGCACGAGCTGGCCGAGTCCTCGTGGCGGCTGCAGTCGTGGAACGCGGGGTACTGGGTGGGAGTGGCGGTCGCGTCCGGGATGCTGCTCGTCGCGGTGCTGCTGCCCCTCCTCGACCACGCTGCCTGGCGGTGGGGGCTCGGACTCCCCACGCTGGTGGCGGGGCTGTTCCTCACCGGTGGCGGCATCCTCGGCCTCCGCGAGGGCTACCTGGTCAGTGGCTTCGAGGAGGTCGAGACCGGCTGGATGCTGGGCGGCGCGCCGCTCTTCCTCGGCCTCGGTCTCGCGACCGCAGGCATCGCCGCCGTGCGGGGACGCCGACCGCTCGCCGCGGGGACGTTCGGTGCGGCGGTGCTGGTGGTGCTGGCCATCGTCGTCGGCGTGCCCGAGATCAGGAGCGGATTCTGATGGCCGTGCGGGTGCTGGTCGTCGAGCACGAGGCCGCGTGCCCGCCGGCGCACGTCGGCACCTGGCTCGAGGAGGCCGGAGCCGGGCTGGAGGTGTGCCGGCCGTGGGCCGGGGACGCACTGCCGACGTCGCCGTCGCCCTACGACGCGGTGGTCGTGCTCGGCGGATCGATGGGCGCTGACGATGACGCGCTCCACCACTGGATCGGCCCGGTGAAGCAGCTGCTGCGCGACGCGGTGGCCTCGCGGGTGCCGCTGCTCGGCATCTGCCTGGGCCACCAGCTCATCGCCTCGGCGCTGGGCGGCGCCGTGGTGCGCAACCCCCGCGGCCAGCAGGTCGGCGTGCTCGACCTCGGCTGGTTGCCCGGCGCGTCCGACGACCCGCTCCTGGGCGCGGTGGCCGCCGGACCCTCGCGCGGGGTGCAGTGGAACGACGACGTCGTCAGCGTCCTCCCGGACGGGGCGGTGGCCCTCGCCCGGACGCCGGACGACGAGCTGCAGGTGGTGCGCTACGCCGAGCGCGCGTGGGGCGTGCAGCTGCACCCCGAGGTCGACGAGCACGTGCTGAAGTCGTGGGCCGAGGGCGACCAGGTCGAGCACCACGAGCGCGGACTCGACCAGGCGGCGTTGCTGGCCTCGGTCGCGGCTGCCCGCCAGGAGCTCGACGACACGTGGCGGCCGGTGCTGCACCGCTTCGTCGCCGTGGCCGAGGCCGACCGGTGAGCCGCACCGAGCGGTGGCGCACGACGCTGGCCCGGGCCGGCTTCGCCGACGCGACCCGCGCCGGCGAGCTGCTGGACGGGCTCGGGGGCCGCGGAGCCGAGCTGGTCGCGATCCTCGGCCGCACCGCCGACCCCGACCTGGCGCTCGACGGCCTGCTGCGACTGGCCGAGCAGGTCGACGACCGGGAGCGGCTGCTGGACGCCGTCACCGACGACGAGGGCACCGCCATGCGGCTGCTCTGCGTGCTGGGGGCCAGCAGCGCGCTCGGTGACCACCTCGCCCGCCACCCCGACCACTGGAGTGAGCTGACCGACCCGACGCTGGGCTCGACCCGGGCACCCGGCTTCGCGATGCGTGCCGACCTGCTGCGGGCGGTCGGCGCCGACCCGGCCGCTGAGACACCGGTCTCGGACCTCGCCGACCGCGTCGCGCTCGACTCGCTCCGGGTCGAGTACCGCCGGCTGCTGCTCCGCATCGCGGCGCGCGACCTCGCGCACGACCAGGGCGTCGACGACACCGCCGCCGAGCTCTCCGACCTCGCCGCCGGCACGCTCGACGCAGCCCTGGCGGTGGCGCGCGCCCGCGTCGGCGACGACCACACCGACGCCCGGCTGGCCGTGATCGCCATGGGCAAGTGCGGTGGCCACGAGCTCAACTACGTGTCCGACGTCGACGTCGTCTTCGTCTTCGCCCCCGCCGAGGGGGTCGACGAGGCGAGCGCCACCCGGGTCGCGACGCGGCTCGCGAGCAACCTGATGCAGGTCTGCTCCGACCACACGGGCGAGGGCACGATCTGGCCGGTCGACGCTGCGCTGCGGCCCGAGGGCACGCAGGGGCCGTTGGTGCGCACCGTGGCCAGCCACCGCGGCTACTACGACCGGTGGGCCAAGACGTGGGAGTTCCAGGCACTCCTCAAGGCGCGGCCGGTCGCCGGCGACGCCGCGCTCGGTGGTGAGTACGCCGAGATGGTCGAGCCCCTCGTGTGGCAGGCAGCCGACCGCGACCACTTCGTCGAGGAGGTGCAGGCGATGCGCCGGCGGGTGGTCGAGAACATCCCCGCCGCACAGGTGGACCGCCAGCTCAAACTCGGGCCGGGGGGGCTGCGCGACGTCGAGTTCGCCGTGCAGCTGCTGCAGCTGGTGCACGGGCGGGCCGACGAGCGGCTCCGCGCGCCGACCACCCTCAGCGCCCTCGACGACCTGACCGTCGGCGGCTACGTCGGCCGCCCCGACGGCGAGGCCATGCACGCGGCGTACTCGTTCCTGCGCACGCTGGAGCACCGGATCCAGCTCTTCCAGATGCGGCGCACCCATGTGCTGCCCGACGACGAGGCGAGCCTGCGTCGGCTCGCTCGCAGCGTGGGGTGCTTCGAAGGAGCCGGTGGCCGAGCTCGACCGCACCTGGCAGCACCACCGGCGTGAGGTCCGCCGGCTCCACGAGAAGCTCTTCTACCGGCCGCTGCTCGCGGCGGTCGCCCGGATCCCGGGGGAGGGGGCGCGGCTCTCGCCCGAGCAGGCGAGCGAGCGGCTCTCGGCCCTCGGGTTCGTCGACCCCGCCTCGGCGCTGCGCCACCTGGGGGCGCTGACGGAGGGCGTGCGTCGCAGCGCCGCGATCCAGCGCACGCTGCTGCCGGTCATGCTCGAGTGGTTCGCCACGGCTCCCGACCCCGACGCCGGACTGGCCGGTTTCCGCAGGCTCAGCGAGTCGCTCGGCAGCACGCCGTGGTACCTCACCACGCTGCGGGACGAGGGCCAGGTCGCGCAGCGGCTGGCGACGTTGCTGGCCACCTCGCGCTACGCGAGCGACCTGCTCCACCGCGAGCCCGCGGGCGTGAAGATGCTCGGCCAGGACCTCGCACCGTTGTCGGTGGAGGCGCTCACCGACGAGATGGCCGCGATCGGCTCCCGGCGTGACGAGGCGGAGCAGGCGGTCCGGCAGGTGCGTGCCGTACGCCGCCGCGAGCTGCTCCGCATCGCCAGCGGTGAGCTGCTGGGCCTCACCGACGTCGCCGAGGTCGGTGCGGCCCTGTCCCGCCTGACCGACGCCACCCTCGAGGCGACCCTCGAGATCGCCGGCCGCGCGGTCCGCGAGCAGCGGGGGCTCGACGAGGCGCCCACGGCGATGGCGATCGTCGCGATGGGGCGCTACGGAGGCTTCGAGCTCTCCTACGGCTCCGACGCTGACGTGCTCTTCGTCCACGACCCGCGGCCGGGGGCCGACCCCCAGGAAGCGGCGTCGTACGCCCGGTCGGTGGTGGAGGAGCTGCGACGCCTGCTGTCGGTGGCCGGACCCGACCCTGCCCTCGAGGTCGATGCGGGGCTGAGGCCCGAGGGCAAGCAGGGGCCGCTGGTGCGCACCCTGGACTCGTACGCCGCCTACTACGCGAAGTGGTCGCGGGTGTGGGAGGCGCAGGCCCTGCTGCGGGCCGACGCGGTGGTCGGCGATCCGGAGCTGCGCCGGCGCTTCACCGAGCTGATCGACCCGCTGCGCTTCCCGGAGCGGGGGCTCACCCACGACGACGTCGTGGAGATCCGGCGGATCAAGGCCCGCGTCGACAACGAGCGCGCCCCCCGCGGGGCAGACCGCAACACCCACCTCAAGCTCGGCCGCGGCGGGCTCTCGGACATCGAGTGGACCGTGCAGCTGCTCCAGATGCGTCACGGCGCACAGGTGGCGGGACTGCGGACGCCCCAGACGTTGGCGGCTCTCGAGGGGGCGCGGGGGGCGGGGCTGGTCACGGAGGCCGACGCGGCGGTGCTGGCCGAGGGCTGGCGCACCGTCAGCCGGCTCCGCAACGCGATCACGCTGGTGCGCGGCAAGGCCGCCGACCAGCTCCCGCGCGACACCCGGGAACGGGCCGCGGTGGCCATCACCGTCGGCTACCCGCCCGGCGGCACCGACGTGATGGTCAACGACTACCTCCGCCGCACGCGCCGGGCGCACGCGGTGGTCGAGCGGGTCTTCTGGGAGTGACCCCTGCGGTGGTTGGATCGGACCCATGACCACCACCGACCGCGCCACCGACCTGCTCGCGCTCCACCGGGCCCCCGAGCTGCTCACCGTGGTGAACGTCTGGGACGCGATCAGTGCCCGGGTCGTCGCCGACGTGCCGGGCACCCGGGCGCTGGCCACGGCCAGCCACAGCATCGCGGCCACGCTGGGCCACCAGGACGGCGAGCACATCCCGGTGACCGAGATGCTCGACATGTGCCGCCGGATCGTGGCTGCCGTGGACCTGCCCGTCTCGGCCGACCTCGAGGCCGGCTACGGCGACTCCGCCGAGACCGTACGTCGCGCGATCGGGGTCGGGGTCGTCGGCGCCAACATCGAGGACCAGCTGGATCCGGTGGCCGAGGCCGCCGCGCAGGTCCAGGCCGTCATGGCTGCTGCAGCCGCCGAGGGGGTCCCCGACTTCGTGCTCAACGCCCGCACCGACGCATTCGTCCGTGCCGGCGACCGCGACCCGGCCGAGGTGCTCGCCGACGCCGTCGAGCGGTCGCGCGCCTACCTCGACGCCGGGGCGCCCGTGGTGTTCGTGCCGGGTCGGCTCGACCGGCACCAGGTCACGACGCTGGTCGACGCCCTGGGACCGCAGCGGCTGACCCTGATCGCCGGTCCCGGATCGCTGCCGCTGGCGGAGCTGGCCGAGCTCGGCGTGGCGCGGGTCTCCTACGGGCCCCACTCCCAGCGGGTCGCGCTCACCGCGCTCGCGGAGCTGGTCGAGGACGTCCACGGTGGCGGTGGCCTGCCGGCATCGGTGCGAGTCCTGAACTGACACAGTCGGGACAGTCGGCGGCTTCCCCTCGACGTAAGTGAAGCATTATGCTAACTTTGGTGTGAGGTGAAGCGAGATGCTGATGGCGGCCCTGCTGGGCGACCTGGTCGGTTCCCGGCACTCCGGTGACCGGTCCGGCCTCCACGCGCGGCTGCAGGCGGCCCTGGTGGAGGTCAACACGCTGCTCTCCCCGCTCGTCCCCCTGCGGCTCACCGTCGGCGACGAGTACCAGGGCGGCTTCGCCACGGCTGGTGAGGCCGTCCGCGCCACCTTGCGGCTCCGGTTGAGCCTGGGCTCGGACGTCCGCCACGGCATCGGGTGGGGTGAGGCCGAGGTGCTGCAGCGCGAACCGCGGGTGGAGGACGGGCCGGCCTGGTGGGTGGCCCGCGACGCCATCGTCGCGGTGGAGGAGGAGGCCGCCCGCCCCGCGACGCGCTGGCGGCGCACGTCCTACCGGCGTGCCGAGGGAGCCGACGGGCCAGAGCCTGCCACCCTCGAGGCCATGCTGATCCTGCGCGACCGCGCGGTCGCCGACCTCGACGACCGGTCGCTGGTCCTGCTGCGCGGGCTGATCGAGGGCCGCACCCAGCGCGAGCTCGCGGGTGACCTGGCCATCACGGCCTCCGCGGTGTCCCAGCGGGTGCGGGCCGACGGACTGACGGCGATCGTGGCCGCCGACGCGGCCCTCGAGCCGGTCCCGGAGGCGGCCCCGTGAGCTGGTTGGGACTGCTGCTGATCGGCTTCGCCACCAGTGACCTGGTCTTCTCGGTCCGTCCGATGCGCCACGTGCCGGAGACCGCGGGGGCGACCGCCGCCGTGGTTGCCGGGCTGCTGGCCGGCATGACCAGCGGGCGTGACCTCGTGGCCATGCTGGTGGTGGTGCTCTTCGTCGTCGCGTGGGGCCAGACCGTCACCCGGGGGTTCGCTGCCGGCGGCCGGGCGTGGTTGCCGCTCGTCGTCCTCGCCGCCGGGGTGCTGTCGGCGATCGCCCTGTCGCCGGCGGCACCGGACGCGGACGGACTGCTCGGCCGCTGGCTCGAGGCGACCCCGTTCGGCGTCGTGCAAGGGCTGTCAGCCGGTGCGGCCCTGCTGCTGGCCGGCGTGGTGCTGCTCCAGCTCTCCACGGGCAACGTGGTGGTGCGCCTGGTGCTGGCCGTCACCGGCACCGTCGACCCCTCCCGCACCGAGGGCGACCGTGACGTCCCGAGCTACCGCCTCAAGGGAGGTCGGCTGCTCGGCCCGATGGAGCGGCTCTTCATCCTGGGGCTCGGGCTCGCCGGTCAGCTCACCGCCGCGTCCGTGGTGATCGCCGCCAAGGGCCTGCTGCGGTGGCCCGAGCTGCAGGACGCCCGCAAGCAGCACCGGATCCACGCGGTGACCGAGTACTTCCTTGTCGGGAGCTTCACCAGCTGGACGATCGCCCTCGGCTCGCTCGTCGTCCTGTCCTGACGTCGACCTGCCCCCCGCGCGGGTCGCGGCCGCCTACGATGGCGCGCAGGGCCGGCGGACGCCGGCCACACCCGGGGGGCTGCGCATGACGATGACCGAGACGCGAGGACCGGCCACCGACGAGGAGACGCCGCGTCCTGGCCGCGTCGGCCCCCTGACGCTCCTCGCCGTGGCGGCGGTGGCGACGCTGGTGCTCCTCGTCGCGGTGCTGCCCGGGGTGCGCCCTCGCTCCGGGGTGGTGCCGCTGCTCGACGACGTCGTGCAGCCGTCGGGGTACGTCGCCGCGGCGGTGGCCGCGGTGTGGATCGCCCTGCGTGCGCGGCGCGAGCGGCTGCTGTGGTGGCTGGTGGCTGGTGCTGTCACGCTGCGCGCCTACGGCTTCGTCCACACGATCTTCGTGCTCGACCGGGCACCGGCCTACCCGTCGCCGGCCGACGTCGCCTGGATCGGTTCGTCGGTGCTGCTGGTCGTGGCCCTGGTCGTCGCCGGGAGACGGGTCGCGAGCGTCCAGGGGCTCGGGGTGCTGGGGCTCGACGCGATGCTGGCGGGCCTGACGGTCACGGCCGTCGCCACCACCCTGCTCGACCCGACCATGGACCGGCTCGTCGCAGGCGGGCTCCCGGTCGAGGCGCTGGTCACCAACATCGCCTACCCGCTGCTCGACGTGGCCTGCTTCGCCGTGATCGCCGGACTCGTGATCCTGCAGGGCTGGCGGCTCTCGGCCGACGCCGCGGTGCTGAGCGCGGGCGTGCTGGTGTTCGCGGTGGTCGACGCCTGGTTCCTCTACCTCGTGACCGCCGGCGGGCTGCAGCCCGGCAACGTGCTCGCCCCGCTGTCCCTCGGTGGCACCGTGCTCATCGCCGCGGCCGGCACCCTCCGCGGCAGCAGGTCGCTCGGCCCCGCGCCGCGCCGGCCGAGCCTGGCGCCGCCGGTCGTGCTCGCCGTGGTGTGCGTGCTGGTCCTGACCTACGACTCCATCGGCGCCGTCAGCCAGCTCGGCAACCTCGCCGCCGCGTCCGGCATCGTGGTGGCGATCGCCCGCGCGTTCGTCACCATGACCGCCGAGCGTCAGGTCAGCCTGGAGGCCATCGCGGAGAAGGACGAGGAGCTGCTGCGCTTCCGGGCCCTCGTCGAGGCCTCCGCCGACTACATCGGCATCGGCACGCTCGACGGGAAGGTCGTCTACCTCAACCCGTCGGCGCGACGCATGACCGGCATGGCGCCCGACGAACCGCTCGAGGCCTTCACGATCTCGCGGGCCCTCACCGACGAGGCCGCCAGGCACGCGGCCGAGGTGGAGCGACCCCGGATCATGGCGACGGGGTCGTGGCGCGGTGAGTCGACGTTGCGCAACCAGCGCGGCGACGGACCGCCGGTGCCGGTCTACAAGAACACCTTCGTGATCCGTGACGAGGCGGGGGCGCCGTGGCTGCTCGGCACCATCCAGCGTGACATCACCGAGCTCAAGGAAGCCGAGTCGTTCGTCGAGCGGTTCCGCTCGCTGGTGGAGGCCTCGTCCGACTTCATCGCGCTGGCCGAGCTCGACGGCACCGTGCGCTACCTCAACCCCGCCGGGCGACGGATGGTCGGCATGGCCCAGGACGCCGACGTCGCGACGACGTCGATCAGCGACTACCTCACCGAGGAGGGTCTGCGCGCCTCGATCGAGGTCGAGCAGCCGGCGGTGGTCGCCCACGGCGAGTGGCGCGGCGAGTCGTCGCTGCGCGACCTGCGCGGTGGCCCACCGATCCCGGTGACGATCAACAGCTTCCTGATCCGTCGACCCGAGACGGGTGAGCCCTGGCTGCTGGCGACCGTGCAGCGCAACATCACCGAGCTCCACGACGCACGCAGCTCGCTGCAGCGACTCGCCGACGAGCGGCAGGAGCTGCTGCGCCACCTGGTCGACGCCCAGGAGGTCGAGCGTTCCCGCATCGCCGCCGACGTCCACGACGACCCGGTGCAGGTGATGGCCGCGGTCGACCTGCAGCTCGGGCTGGTCGAGCGGCAGCTGGAGGAGGGGGCCGACCCGGGGGAGACCCGGGCGCTCGTCGAGCAGATGCGCGGCACGGTCTCCGAGGCCAACGACCGGCTGCGCTACCTGCTCTTCGACCTCGACTCCCCGGCCCAGCGCGAGGACGTCGAGACCGCGCTCGCGGAGGCGGCGGCGTACGTCCTGGGCGACGCGGTGCGATGGGAGGTGCGGTGCGAGACGGGGCTCGACCTCGACGAGACCGTCCGGGTGCTCGTCTACCGGATCGCCAAGGAGGCGATGGTCAACGTGCGCAAGCACGCGCAGGCCACGCGGGTGGCGATCGACGTACGCCGCCTCGCCGACGGTGTCGAGGTGACGGTCGCCGACGACGGCGTCGGGCTGCCGCCGGCGCAACTCGCCGTGCGCCCGGGGCACCGTGGGGTCTCGGACATGCGCGACCGGGCCGCGATCGCAGGCGGTTCGGTCACCCTCCGGGACGGTCCCGAGCGGGGGGCCGTGATGAGGCTGTGGATCCCGGTGTCAGCGGACGCCGACTAGGAGCAGCTGGCGCAGCACCTCGGCGCCGGTCGGCACGGCGAGGACGACCTCGCCCTGGGCGCTGCGCCACACGAAGTCGGGGAGGCAGTGGCCGATGCGACCCTTGGCCAGGTAGCCGCGCGCGCCGGCACGCAGCACCGAGACCACGGTCGAGGGCGAGGTCTCGGCGGACACGACCACGGCGACGACCGGGGGGCCGTCACGGAGCGCCTCGAGAAGCTCCGGCCCACCGCCGGGCATCCGGAGATCGACGAGGGCGACGTGGGGACGCACGGTGCGCACCAGCTCGAGCAGCTCGTCGCCGCTGGAAGCGACCGCGACGACCTCGTAGCGCTCGTCGGTGCGCAGGGTCGCTGCCAGCGTCTTGCGCATGACGGCATCGTCGTCTGCCAGCGCGACCCTGATCCGCTGCATCGTCGTCCTCTCCCAGTACTCGTCCATCATCCCGTCCGCATGTTGCTGCAGTCACCTGCGTCGGTGCCATAGGTCTAGTAGTTTGGTACTAGAGGGGGAGTGAATGGACGACGAACCGGTGCGCGTGCTCATCGTGGACGACCACGAGGTGCTCGCCTCCAGCCTGGCGCAGGCGCTGGACATCGAGCCCGACCTGCACGTCGTGGGGAGGGCCGGATCGCTGGCGAGCGCCGAGCGGATGATCCTCACCACGACGCCCGACGTGCTGCTGCTCGACCACCGGTTGCCCGACGGCGACGGGGTCGGAGCGATCCCTCGGTTGCGTGCCCTGCGCCAGCGGATGGCCGTCGTGGTGCTCACGGCGAGCACCGCCGAGCACGTGCTGGTCTCGGCCATCGAGTCCGGCGCGTCCGGGTTCGTCTCCAAGACGCGCGGCCTGCCCGAGCTCGTCTCGGCGGTCCGCGCCGCGGCGGCAGGGGAGGCGGTGGTCTCCCCGGAGCTGTTGTCCCGGCTGCTGCCGCGGCTCCATCGTCAGCGCAACGGGGGCAACGGGCACCAGGCGCTGACCGAGCGTGAGCGCGAGGTGCTCTCACTGGTCGCCGAGGGCCTCGCCAACGCCGCGATCGCCGATCGGCTGGTCGTCAGCGTCCACACCGTGCGCAACCACGTCGCCAACCTCTCGGCCAAGCTGGGCGCCAGCTCCAAGCTCGAGGCGCTGGCGATCGCCGTGCGTGAGGGCCTGCTGCCCGACCGCTGACAGCGGCGCCCGGCTAGTGCATCCGTCCCAGGACAGATGCCGCGACGGGGGGACGTACGCCGCGCCCGCGGCCGGGCACGATGGGCTCATCGCCCTTGGTCCCTCCCCCGTGGTCGAAGGTCGAGCGAGAAGGCCCCGGTCGTCATCCCCCGACGTCGGGGCCTTCGCCGTGTGCGAGCAGGGCGACGTGCAGCGAGGTGCGGACCTCGGCGTCGTCGAGGGCGGCGCCGAGGAGCCGCTCGATGCGGTGCAGCCGGTCGTAGAGGGCGGGGCGGGAGAGGTTCAGCTCCGCGGCGGCCGCGGACTTGGCCCCTCCGTGCCGCAGCAGCACGCGGAGCGTCTCGAGCAGCGCGCCGTCGGCCTCGAGCAGCGGCCCGAGCTCCCGGGCGGTGAAGTCGCGCAGTCTCTCGTCGTCGGCGAGCAGGGCCAGCAGCCCGCGCAGGTGCACGTCCTCGAGGCGGTGCACCCGGCCCGGCGCCGCGGTGGACCCGGGTCGGCCGCCGAGCGCCTCCAGCACGTGACCGGCCTCGCGCAGGCTGCGGTCGGCGGCGAGCAGGGAGCCCACCGGTGACCCGGCGCAGACGGTCACGGGCACCCGGTGGCCGACGTCGCCGGCCACGTCGTCGAGCGCCGGCCGGGGGTCTCGTCGGCGCGGCACGGACACCAGGCCACGCACGTCGGCGCCGAAGACCGCGACCAGCGACGGCAGCCCGTGCCGCTCCGCGGCCGA
Organism: uncultured Actinomycetota bacterium; assembly: GCA_963754025.1. GTDB lineage: Bacteria > Actinomycetota > Actinomycetes > Propionibacteriales > Nocardioidaceae > Nocardioides. The sequence continues at coordinate 235,491 of CAVWEC010000003.1, forward strand.
GAGGTACGCCGCCACGAGCTCGTCGAGCCGGGCGGCCGGACCGTGGAGACGCATCGTCAGCCCGACGAGGGTGCCGTCGGGATCGAGGCCGGCGAGTCGCACCCGACGGGCGAGGTCGGCGTCGGCCGGGTCGGTGAGCACGCCCAGCAGGAGCTCGTGGTGGAGCCGCCGGAGCCGGCTCTGGCGGTTGCGGTCGTGGAGCTGGTGCATCGCGAGCGCGGCGGCGGCCCGCTCGGCGACGGTGACCAGGCGCTGCGAGGGCTCGACGGGAGCGCCGATGACCAGGCGGCCCCAACCGCGGTCGTGGCGCCCGACGCGGGTGACCAGCCACCCGTTGCTGCGGTCCCACACGGTGCGTGCCGGGTCGTCGGGGTCGACGCGCTGCGAACGACGCTCCCAGTCGTCGAGGAACTCCGTGACGTCCCCGGGCCCGGCCCGGTAGTCGAGGACCTGGTGCCGGTCGTCCTCGAGCACGGCGGGGGCTGCTGCGAGCCGGCTCGCAGCAGACAGGATCTCGTCCGGTCGGGCCTCTGCGAGACCGAGGTCGGTGAAGGTGTCGTGCACGCGCTCCGCCTCGCGCAGGGCCGCGAGCTGCTCGTCGACCAGACGTTCCCCGACGGTCTGCGTGAGTGTCGCGAACCTGACCTCGCGACGCAGCGCGACCAGTGGCAGACCGGCGGCCTCGCACTCCTCGACCACCACGTCGGGCAGCTGCTGCCATCGGCGACCGAGCTCGACGACGAGCCCGACCGCGTCGGACTCGGCCAGGCTGCGCACGAAACCGGCCAGCGCAGCGGGCTGCTCGGGGAGCGCGATGCCGGTGGTGAGGAGCAGGTCGCCACCGCGCAGCAGGGGGCCGATGTCGGCGAGCTCGGTGGTGTGGACCCACCTCACCGTGCGGGACAGGCCCCGCCCACCGGCGAGGACCTGCGGGTCGGCCGCCCGCACCACGGCCATCTCGAGGACGTCGGCGACACTCAGCACGAGGTTGTCACTGTGTCAGTCCTTCGCGTCCTCACCTGACGAAGTGTACGGCCTGGGCGGACCGCAGGTGGGTGAGGATGACGGCATGGAGCAGACCGTGCAGACCATCCAGCACTGGACCGACGGCGCCCCGTGGGCGGGCGCCTCCGAGCGGTGGGGCGAGGTGACCAACCCGGCGACCGGGGCGGTGACCGGTCGGGTCGCGCTGGCCTCCCGGGCCGACGCCGACCACGTGATCGCCCGCGCCGAGGCCGCTGCCCGGGACTGGCGCCGCACGTCGCTGTCGCGGCGTACGCAGGTGATGTTCGCCTTCCGCGAGCTGCTCAACGCGCGCAAGGACGAGCTGGCCGCCCTCATCACCGCCGAGCACGGCAAGGTCCACTCCGACGCCCTCGGCGAGGTGGCCCGCGGCCAGGAGGTCGTGGAGTTCGCCTGCGGCATGTCGCACCTGCTCAAGGGCGGTCACTCCGACGGCGTCTCCACCGGTGTCGACGTCCACTCGACCCGGGAGGGACTCGGCGTCGTCGGCATCGTCTCGCCCTTCAACTTCCCCGCGATGGTGCCGATGTGGTTCTTCCCGATCGCGATCGGCGCGGGCAACACCGTGGTCCTCAAGCCCAGCGAGAAGGACCCCTCGGCTGCCAACTGGGTCGCCGCGCTCTGGAAGGAGGCGGGACTGCCCGACGGCGTCTTCAACGTGCTCCACGGCGACAAGGAGGCGGTCGACGCGCTGCTGGAGAGCCCGGTGGTGCAGTCGGTCAGCTTCGTCGGGTCGACCCCGATCGCGCAGTACGTCTACGAGAGCGCCTCGCGCCACGGCAAGCGGGTGCAGGCCCTGGGCGGGGCGAAGAACCACATGGTGGTGCTGCCCGACGCCGACCTGGACCTCGCCGCCGACGCGGCCGTCAACGCGGGCTACGGCAGCGCCGGGGAGCGCTGCATGGCGATCAGCGTGCTGGTCGCGGTCGGCTCCGTCGCCGACGACCTCGTCGCCCGCATCGCCGACCGGACCGTCACGCTCGTCACCGGTGACGGGGCCCGCAGCAGCGAGGGGGGCGAGGTGGACATGGGTCCGCTCGTGACCCGTGCCCACCGCGACCGGGTCGCCGGGCTCATCGACTCCGGTGAGGCCGCGGGCGCCAAGGTGGTCGTCGACGGCCGTGACGTGGCGGCCCGCGGTGGTGAGCAGGGCTTCTGGCTGGGCCCCACCCTCTTCGACCACGTGACGCCCGACATGGACGTCTACCGTGAGGAGATCTTCGGCCCCGTGCTGTCGGTCGTGCGGGTCGAGACCTACGAGGAGGCGCTGGCGCTGGTCAACGCCAACGACTACGGCAACGGCACCGCGGTCTTCACCAACGACGGCGGAGCCGCCAAGCGGTTCGAGAACGACGTGCAGGTGGGCATGATCGGCGTCAACGTCCCGATCCCGGTGCCGGTGGCCTACTACTCGTTCGGGGGCTGGAAGCGCTCGCTCTTCGGCGACACCCACGCCCACGGCATGGAGGGCGTCCACTTCTTCACCCGCGGCAAGGTCGTCACCACCCGGTGGATCGACCCGGCCAACCGTCCCGAGGGCGGCCTGAACCTGGGGTTCCCGCGCCATGACTGACACCCGCTCCGACAGCCGCGCAGAGCTGGTCCAGCTCTCCGTCGAGGACACCCGTGCCCTCGACCGCCGCCACGTGTTCCACTCCTGGTCGGCCCAGGGCTCGCTCGATCCCATGGTCGTCACCAAGGCCGAGGGCAGCCACGTGTGGGACGGTTCGGGCAACCGGCTGCTCGACTTCACCTCCCAGCTGGTCTTCACCAACCTCGGCCACCAGCACCCCCGTATCGTCGCCGCGATCCAGGAGCAGGCGGCGCACCTGTGCACCGTCGCCCCGCAGCACGCCAACGCTGCGAGGTCGGAGGCGGCGCGGCTGATCACCTCGCACACGCCCGGCGACCTCAACCGGGTGTTCTTCACCAACGGCGGAGCCGACGCCAACGAGCACGCTGTGCGGATGGCGCGGCTGCACACGGGGCGGCACAAGGTCCTCTCCACCTACCGCAGCTACCACGGCGGCACCCACCTCGCGGTGAACATGACCGGCGACCCGCGCCGCTGGCCCAACGACCACGGTTCCGCGGGCACCGTGCACTTCTTCGGCCCCTTTCTCTACCGCTCGCGCTTCCACGCGACGACGGAGGCCGAGGAGTGCGAGCGGGCGCTGGACCACCTCGCCGAGGTGATCGCGATGGAGGGGCCGCAGACGATCGCCGCGATCGTGCTCGAGTCGATCCCCGGCACCGCCGGCATCATGGTGCCGCCGCCGGGCTACCTGACGGGTGTCCGCGAGCTCTGCGACCAGCACGGCATCGCGCTGGTCGCCGACGAGGTGATGGCCGGCTTCGGCCGCGCCGGTCGCTGGTTCGCCGTCGAGCTCGACGGCGTGGTCCCCGACCTGCTCACGTTCGCGAAGGGCGTCAACTCCGGCTACGTGCCGCTCGGTGGTGTCGCCATCAACGACGAGATCGCCGCCACGTTCGACGACCGGGCCTACCCCGGGGGACTCACCTACTCCGGGCACCCGCTCGCCTGCGCCGCGGCGGTCGCCACCATCCGGGCGATGGAGGACGACCGGGTCGTCGAGCACGCGGCGGCCCTCGGCGAGGAGATCTTCCTGCCCGGGCTGCTCGAGCTGGCCGACCGGCACCCGTGGGTCGGCGAGGTGCGCGGAACGGGTGCCTTCTGGGCGGTCGAGCTGGTGCGTGACCGCGAGACTCGCGAGCCGCTGGCGCCGTACGGCGGAGCGAGCCCGGAGGTCTCCGGCGTCGTGGCGGCCTGCAAGCGACGAGGCATGCTGCCCTTCGTGAACTACAACCGGATCCACCTGGTGCCGCCGCTGACGGCGTCGGCCTCGGAGGTCCGGGAGGCGATCGAGATCCTCGACGAGGCTCTCGGCGAGGTCGAGCAGGCCTCATGACGTCCTGGCCGGTCTCGGCGCTGGCGGGCTCCACCTGGGCGCCGCTGTGGCTCGACTCGCCCGACCGGCCGGAACCGCGACCGGGCCTCGACGAGGACGTGGAGGTCGACCTGCTGGTCGTGGGCGGTGGCTTCACCGGACTGTGGACCGCGCTGCGGGCGGTCGAGCGGGTGCCGGGCCGCTCGGTCCTGCTGGTGGAGGCGGACCGGATCGCCGAGCACGCCACGGGACGCAACGGCGGCTTCTGCGAGGCCAGCCTCACCCACGGAGAGGCCAACGGGCGTCGCCGCTGGCCCGAGGAGTACGACGAGGTGCACGCGATGGGGCTGCGCAACCTCGACGAGATCGCGGCCACCGTCGACCGCTACGGGATCGACTGCGGCTTCCGCCGCGGCGGGGCGCTGGCCGTGGCGACCCGGCCCCACGAGGTCGCCGACCTCGAGCCCGGGGAGCCCGGTTTCCTCGACGCCGACGCGGTGCGGCTGCTGGTCGACTCACCGACCTACCTCGCCGGCCGGCTCGAGGCCGACGAGTGCGCCGTCGTCGACCCGGCACGGCTGGCCTGGGGCCTGGCGCGCGCCGCAGAGGAGCGGGGGGTGCGGATCGCCGAGCACACCCAGCTGACCTCGCTGCGGCGTACCGCGGGCGGGGTCCGCGCGCACACCAGCACCGGCACCGTGGTGGCGCGCCACGTGGCGCTGGCCACCAACGTCTTCCCCGGTCCGCTGCGGCGCACCCGCTGGTCGGTGGTGCCGGTCTACGACTACGTGCTCGCCACCGAGCCGCTCACCGACGCGCAGCTCGCGGCGTTGCGGTGGGACCCCGCCATGGGGGTGGCCGACTCGGGCAACCAGTTCCACTACTACCGGGTCACCCCGGACCAGCGCATCCTGTGGGGCGGATACGACGCGGTCTACCACTACGGGCGCTCCATCGACTCGGCCCACGACGACCGGCGCGAGACCTTCGAGGTGCTCGCCCGTAACTTCGGCGAGACCTTCCCGCAGCTGCGGGGGATCGGCTTCACCCACCGGTGGGCGGGTGTCATCGACACCTCCACCCGGTTCTGCGCCTTCTACGGGCGCGCCCACGGCGGGCGGACGGTGTACGCCACCGGCTTCACCGGTCTGGGGGTCGGGGCCTCGCGGTTCGCGGCCGACGTGATGCTCGACCTGCTGGCGGGGGAGGAGACCGAGCGGACCCGGCTGCGGATGGTGCGCAAGCGCGCGGTGCCCTTCCCTCCCGAACCGTTCGCCTGGATCGGGATCCAGCTCACGCGCTGGTCCCTCGCCCGCGCCGACCGCACCGGTCGCCGCAACGGCTGGCTCCGCACGCTCGACCGACTGGGACTGGGGTTCGACTCGTGACCGCCACCGCACTGCTCTCCTCCGACGTCCTCGTGCTGCCGATCGGCGGTGAGCACGTCCTCGCCCCGCTGCCGGGCGGGCAGCTCGGGCTGTGGGAGACGGGCCCCGGCACCGAGACCGACACCGAGGTCGACGAGGTCTTCGTCGTGCTCGCCGGCGCCGCCAGCGTCCGGGTGGCGGGTGGCCCGACCCTGGAGCTCCGGCCCGGGTGCGTCGTCCGGCTCTTCGCGGGCGATCGGACGACGTGGACGGTGACCGAGCCGCTCCGCAAGCTCTACGTCGCCGCCGACGCCCCGGTCGCGGCGCCACCGGGGGAGCGGATGCTGGCGCGCGACCTGCGCACCCTGCAGCTGAGCGGCGAGAGCCACCCCGGCAGCTGGGTGGAGGGTGGCTGGCCGGTGGCACGCACGCACCAGCTCGGCGACCTCGCCGGCGTGCGCATCTCCGCGTGGGAGGTGACCGCCGGCGTGGTCGCCGACCTCGAGCAGGACGAGTACCTGCTCGTGCTCTCAGGCGCCGCCGTCGTCCGGATCGAGGGCGGACCGGCCATCGAGCTCTCCCCGTACGCCCTGCTCCGGCTCGGCGAGGGGGATCGCACCGAGTGGACCGTCACCGAGGACGTCCGGGCGTTCCTGGTCTCGCTCCCGGGGTGAGCCGCCGCGTCCGCGCGTCCAGCGGTCGTCGCGCGCGATCGGCATCATGGGAGAGCTCCAGGGTGGTGGGGAACCGGGGGAGCTCCAGTCTCTCGGCCCGGACCGTCGGCGCGGATGCTGCGCAGGGGTCAACCCACTAGTGCGGTGGTGCCAGTTCCCTCACTCTCGGACGCTATCGAACAGATGTTCGATAGACTCGGTCGGTGGCTGGAGGGATGCGGCGCCGAGGCGACCACGGGACGCTGGCGGAGCGCGCCGCCCGCTCCCGTGAGCAGCCGCGCGAGCCGGTCGATGTCGCGGAGCCGGTGCCCGAGCAGCCGCCGGTGCGTCACTGCTGGGTGGTTGGGCCACAGGGCACGCTGCCGGCACTGCTGCTCGGCTGGGAGCAGCGCGCGACCGGATGGTGGGGCCGGGTGGTGCACCCGGTCAGGGAGCAGGACGGCCGCTGGGTCGTCGTGGAGGAGTGGTTGCCGGCCGATCGGCTGCGTCCTCCGTGACGACCTCCAGCACACCCGGGAGGGTGTCGGCGAGCAGCCCGCGCCCTCACCCGCTCCCGACGCTCTGCGGGGCCAGCTGCCTGCCCCAGCGCGCCGCACGCGACAGCTCGCCGGGCAGCAACGGACCGGCCACGTCGGCGACGTAGAACGACTCCGTGACCCGGGCCGGGTCGAGACCCGCCTCCCGTGCCAGCCGCACCGCCTTGCGCGCCGCCGATCCCGGGAGGTGGCGGGCCCGGTCCGCGCGGGTGTCGAAGCAGACGGTCGGCACCGGACGGACCGCGCCGTGGCCCGCCGTCAGCCACTCCCGGAGGCCGAGTCCCGACCCGGTCGCGTCGCCTCCCTGCCGCACCGCGTCGGAGCGGGTGGCGGGCCGGCTCAACGAGAAGGCGTGGGTGGGGGCACCCACCACGAGGAGGTCGACGTCGAGCGTGTCGACGTCCGGCGCGTCGTCGACGCGCCGCACCTCCACCGTGTAGCCGTGGCTGCGGAGCCCGTCGGCGACGGCTGCCGCCAGGCGTGCGGTGTTGCCGAACCACGACTCGTGGACGACCAGGGCCCTGCCCGGGGCGCTCATGGCCGGTACTCCTCGTTCGGCACCACCACGGCACGACCGGAGACCTCACCGCGACGCAGCAGGTCGTAGACGCCAGCGGCCTCGGCGAGCGGGAAGCGCGTGATCTCGGCGTGGAGCAGGCCGCGGGCGGCCAGGTCGAGCACCTCGACCAGCTCGGTGCGGTTGCCCCAGTACGTCGTCTGCACGCTCGCCTCGTAGGGGACCGTGAAGAAGCCGAGGGCGAGGCTGCCCCCGCCGATGCCGACGACCGTGATGTCGGAGAGCTGGCGCGACACCGCTGCCGCCAGGGCCAGGGTGTCGTCGGAGCCGACCATGTCGAGGACCACGTCGGCGCCGAGCCCGTGCCCGGCGGCGCGCACCTGGGTCACGGCGTCCTCTCCGGGGGCGACGACGACGTCGGCCCCGCAGCGCTTGGCCAGGTCGCGGGCCGCTTCTCGCGGGTCCACGGCCACGACGACGGCGCCGGTGACGGCGCGCAGCACCTGCACGGCCAGGTGGCCGAGCCCGCCGACGCCGATGACCACGGCCACCGATCCCGGCATGAGCTTGGGCAACGAGCGCCGTACGGCGTGGTAGGGCGTCAGCCCCGCGTCGGTGAGCGGAGCCGCATCGGCGGGGTGGAGCCCCTCGGGCAACGGCACGACGTGGCGCGCGGACGGCACGAGCTGGTAGCTGGCCATGCCGCCGTCGAGACCGAGCCCGCCGCCGCCACCGGGAGCCGCCGTGCGTTCGGGGTGCTCGCAGTAGGTCTCCAGGCCGAGCCGGCAGCGGTCGCAGCTGCCGCAGCCCCAGGCGCCGACGACCGCGACGGGCATGCCGCGCTCGAGACCGGTCACCCCGTCGCCGACGGCATGCACCCAGCCGGCGTTCTCGTGACCGAGCGTGAACGGTGGACCCCACGGCAGGAGACCCTCGGAGAACTCGTCCATCAGGTGGAGGTCGGAGTGGCACGCACCCGCGCCGCCCACCTGCACCAGCACCTCGCCGGGGCCGGGCGCGGGGACGGGGACCTCGCGCAGCACCGGGGCGCTGTGCCAGGACTCGAGTCGCAGGGCGGTCATAGTGGTCGGGGACATGGGGTGGACCTCCTCGGGTGTCGGTGCCTCCCAGCCTCGTCCGGCGGGACCCCGCTCGCACGGGCCGCGGGTCACCAGTGGGCGGGACCATCGACCCTGCCCGTACTGCGTCCACCCGCCCGAGCATGGAGACATGAATCGAGACAGGAACTCCGTGGTGCAGCCCTCGGTCGGGCAGGTCGTCGTCGGCGTCGACGGGAGGTCACGCACGGCGCGGGCGCTGCGTCACGCGGCCGAGGTCGCCGACGAGCAGGGGGTGGCGCTGTGCATCGTGCACGTGACGCCGTCGGTGGTGCTCGACGGCACCGGTGTCGTCGCCGAGGCAGCCGAGGCGATCGCCCGGACCGTGCTCGACGCGGCCGAGGCGCTGGTCACCGACCACCGGCCCGACGTCCTGGTGCTTCGTCGCCACCGGGTCGGCTCCCGGGCGGAGGCGCTGACCCGTTCGGCGGCCCCCGACGACCTGGTGGTGCTCGGGCGCACCTCTCACGACGGACCGACGTGGTGGCCGCACGGGAGCCTCGCCGCGGCGGTGGCCGCGCGTCGCGCGGGGCCCGTGCTCGTGGTGCCCGAGGCCGACCGGGTGCCGGTGTCGGGCTGCGCCGTCGTCGGGTCGTCGGCCGCCGGCACGCCCGAGCCGGGATTGTCGTCGCTGTTCGAGTGGGCGGAACAGCACGACTCGTCGCTGGTCTTCGTGCACGCCTGGTGGGTGCCTGACCCCTACGTCGACATCGCCGAGCAGCGCACCCACGCCGTCGAGCACGAGGAGCGCAGCGTCACCCGGCTCCAACACACCCTGGCACCCCACCGCCACGCCCACCCGACGGTGCCCGTCGAGATCCGCGTGCGCCACGGGCGTCCGGCCCACGTGCTGCTGGCCGAGGCTGCCGACGCCGACCTGCTGGTACTGCCACGCGAGCACAGCCACCGCTGGCTCCCCGGCCACGTCGGCGCCACCACGCGGGCGCTGCTGCGCGAGTCGCCGGCGCCGGTGCTGCTGCCCCGTGCGTTCGCCGAGGGTGGTGCCGACGGCCTGCGGCTGGAGGACCACGGTGAACTCGTCCGGTGACCCCCGGTTCGGCCGGTGGACCGCCCTCGGGCAGGTCGCGAAAACCGGTGGTGCCCTCGTCACCTGCTGAGTGACGATCCAGGCGTCGCCTGGCGGCAGCAGACGGTCGAGCGCCCTGTCGCCAGGCGGCCGTCCCGCGAGTTGAGGTGCGGAGGGGTGGACCCACTAGATTTCGTCGACGTGAGTGCCCAGGCCCCTTCCGCAGTGATCCTCGTCCGCGCGACCCGCTTCCTCCCCAACCCCTCGACCGCCGCTGACAACGCCTTCCAGGCCGACGTGCCGGCCGACGAGTCGCCCGCGGTCCTCTCGGCGCGGGCGCTGGCGGAGATGGATGCCGTGGCGGAGGCACTCCGGGGGGTGGGTGTGCGCGTGCACGTCTTCGACGACGAGGACCACACCCGACCCGACAGCGTCTTCCCCAACAACTGGATCTCGACGCACGCCGGAGGCATGGTCGGGGTCTTCCCGATGTACGCGTCCAACCGGCGCCACGAGCGGCGGGCCGACGTCCTGGAGTTCCTGAAGTCGCACTACCGGGTACAGACGGTCGTGGACTACTCCGGCCTCGAGCCCGACGGCATCTTCCTCGAGGGCACGGGTGCGATGGTGCTCGACCACGTCTCGCGGGTCGCCTACACCGCGGTGAGCCACCGGGCCGACACCCACGTGCTCGAACGCTTCTGCACCGACTTCAACTACGAGCCGATGGCCTTCGACGCGGTCGACGCGGCAGGGGTGCCCGTCTACCACACCAACGTCATCGGTTGCGTCGGCACCGACGTGTCGCTGATGGCGCTCGACCTGATCCCCGACGAGCACCGGCGCGAGCAGGTGCGTGAGCGGCTGACCGTCAACGGCCGCACCGTCGTGGAGCTCTCGGAGGAGCAGGTGCGCGAGTTCGCCGGCAACGCTGTCGAGCTCTGTGGCCGGCACCCCGACGGTCGCCGCCGCTACGTGATGGCGATGTCGGCCCGGGCGCGTCGTTCCCTGCGGCCCGACCAGATCGCCGCGATCGAGCAGTCGTGCGAGATCGTCGCGGTCGACATCCCGACGATCGAGCTGGCCGGTGGGTCGGTGCGCTGCATGATCGCCGGGGTCCACCTCGACCGGCGCCCGGTCGAGCTCGTGCCCGACCTCACCGAAGCCGTGCTCGCGATCAACGAGGACCACCCGGTCACCCAGGACGGACGCCGGGTCGACGTCGGGGTCTGACGTCAGCGGCGCGACGCCGAGGCCGGGTCGCCGGTGAGCACCCGGAGCGCGAGCGCCGTCGTGGCCTCGACGCCGAGGAAGCCCACGACCCTGCTCACCCGCTCGATGTCGAGCGGCAGCAGGCCCGGGCTGCCCGGGAGGTCGGGCGTCAGCCCCAGGTCGAGGTCGTCGCGGCCGCTCATCATGCTGACGTTGAAGTCGTAGCGGTCCTTCGCCCCCGGCGCGGTCAGGTGCCGTACGACGCGTGCACCGAGGCGGCGGCCACCCCGCTCCAGCGACCACGAGTCGAGGGCAGCGGCGACGGTGCGTCCCTCGTCGTGGTCGACGTCGGCCCACACGGCCTGCATCGACCCGGCCGCGTCGAGGAGTGCGGCCGCGGTCTTCTCGCCGATGCCCGGCACTCCCGGGAGGTTGTCGCTGGCGTCACCGCGGAGTGCGGCATAGGCGAGGTAGTTCTCGGCGGTGACGCCGTACATCGTGTGCAGACGCTTCGGGTCGAGCAACGGGGATCCGTTGATGCCGCCGTCGATCAGACGCAGCACCTTGGTGTGGTCACTGATGTGGGAGAAGGCGTCGCGGTCGGAGGTGATGATGACGCAGTCCCAGCCGTGCCGGCCCGCCCAGGCGGCTCCGGAGGCGTTGACGTCGTCGGCCTCGAGCCCGGCGGGGGTGACGGTCGCCAGGCCCAGGGCGTCGAGCAGCGCTCCCGCCCTCTCGAGCTGGTCGACGAGATCCGGGTGCTTCTCGGCCCGTCCGGCCTTGTAGTCGGGGTAGGCGTCGCGGCGCACGGATCCGGTGCGGTCGTCGAGCCCGAAGAGCACCGCGTCGGGGGCGAAGCCGTCGATCGACTCGATGATCTGCCGCAACATCCCGTGCAGTGCCCAGACGGGGCGACCGGCCCGGTCGAGGGCCCGGGTGTGGGCGCGGGCGTGGTGGTTGCGATGGAGCAGCGACGGCGCGTCGACGACGAGCAGCAGCTGGCGTTGGCGGTCGTCGTCGGTCGGGGGCATGGGCGATTCAGCCTAGACGTCCGGGCCATGCCCGGAGCGGTGTGGTCAGCTCGCGCGGACGTAGTCGATGCGCAGGGGTGGGATCTGGTGGATGCGGGCGACGGGTGGGGCATGCGACCGGTAGGAGTGGCCCGTCGGCAGGGAGGTCTCGATCTCGTGCCCGTCGGCGTGGTCGACGGGGCGGGCAGCCCAGCCCGGGGCCTGCTTGGCGTGGTTGCAGGCCTCGCACAGCCCCTGGCCGTTGGCGGCCGAGGTGGAGCCCCCGCTGGCGGCCTCGGCCGCGTGGTCGTCGTGCCGGACCGGGGCAGTGCACCAGGGGGTGCGGCAGACCTGGTCGCGCAACCGGATGAACCGGGCCAACGAGTGGCGGAAGCGGCGGGCCCGGGTGTCCATGGTGACCAGCTCGCCGGTGGTGGGGCTGGTGTAGAGACGCCGCAGCCAGACGACCTCGTCACGGCTGCAGGCACCGGCGACGATCTCGCGGGCCAGCTCGGCCGGGACCGGTCCGTAGCCCTGGATCCGGGCCGGGTCGTCGGACTCCCCGAACAGGGCGGCGTCGCTCATGACCAGGCCGACCTCGACACCGCCCCTCGGGGCGTGACCGGCGGGCTCGTGTGTGTGGGCGCGCACGCTGGCGACGAGGGTGTCGGCCATCACCTGGCCCCGCGAGCGGGCGTCACCGTCGGCGCGGGCGGTCTCGGCGATCCGGGAGAGCACGGCCAGCACGGCGACGCCGTCGGCGACGGGCAGCAACGCCGACAGCCGGGTCATGGTGTCCGGCGCCGGCCGCAGGGTGACGTGACGCTCCTGTTCCGCGCGGCGACGACGCTCGGTGACCGATGCGGGGTCGAGCCGTGACGCCTGCTCGGCGCACGCCCCCGCGACCTCGGCGACACCCATGCCCTCCAGGGCGACGGGGTCAGCAGCGACCTCGTGGTCGACGGCGAGCCGGTCGACCAGGGACAGGCAGGCCGTCTCGCGGGCAATCAGGGTCGCGGTCCACTCGGTGATCCGCCCGGTGCGCCACGCCGTCCAGGTGTGGGGGAGCTCCGCCATCACGACCCTGGCGAGGCCGAGGTGGCGCTGACCGCGGAACGGGGACTCCCGCCGCGCCCACGCCACCTGCGAGGCGACCCCCCGGCCCTGCCGTGCCCGGGGTTCACCCACCGCTGCGTGGTGGGCGCGGGTGCTGGTGTCGAGCTCGGCCGACAACGCCGCCTGTGCCGCGGTCGCCGTGCACACCAGCTCCTCGAGCGCGCGGATGGCCTCGACCAGACCTCGGTCGTCCATGCCCGTCGGCGACGCCAGCGCGGCCGACAGCTGTTGCTGCCAGCGGCTCACCTGCGTCATCGTTGATCCGAACATGTGTTCGATTCTAGTGGCAGGGTCCGACAACCCCGTGCCCGCCGCCCGGAGGACGACGGTCCGAGGTCGCGCGGGACGCTCAGGGCAACCGCGGCATGTTAGGCAGTGCGCCGGCGGTTGGCTGTTCCTGCGCCCAACCTCACCAACTTTGGTCATACCCGGCGGGCACTGGCTCGTGCTTCAGTGGCAGGCGGGGCGCATGTGCCGACTCCCAGGGGACCCGACATGATCCAGGCCAGACTCGGTGGAGCTGTTCTCGCCTGCGCCATCGTCTCGGTGGCGTTCGCCCCGCCCGGTCAGGCGGTTCCTGTCGACACCCTGGAGGTCCCGTCGACGGTCGAGACGGTACCGACCGGGGTCCGGGGCGACACGGCTGATGACCCCGCCGTGTGGCTCAACACCGTCGACCCGGCGGGCTCGCTGGTGATCACCAACGAGAAGAAGGTGGGCCGGCTCTCGGTCTTCGACCTCGCAGGCGGGCTCGTGCAGCGGGTCACCGGTCCGAAGAACTTCTTCGGCAACGTCGACGTGCGGGGCGACCTGGTGGTGGCCGCCCACTCGGGGATCCTCGTCTACCGGGTCACCGAGACGTCGGAGGGGCCGCGGCTGGTGCCCGCCAAGGAGGCCTCCGGCAACGTCGGCACCGCGGGGGAGGGGCTGTGCCTCTACGACCCCGGTGTGCCCGGCGTCGCCGACGGCCTGTTCGCCATCAACATCCATCGCCCGAACTTCCGGCTCCGGGTCCACCCCCTCACCGACGCGGATGCCGATGGCCTGCTCACGATCGCGAAGCCGGTCCGTGACTTCTACCTGGCGAGCGAAGCCGAGGGGTGCGAGGTCGACGACGCCTCGGGCACGCTCTTCGTGTCCGAGGAGGACGTGGGCATCTGGCGCTACGACCTGACGGCGCCACCCGGGCTGGTCCTCACCGGGACCCCGTTCGCCACGGTCGGCGACCACCTCGTCCCCGACGTGGAGGGCCTCGCCCTGGCCGGCGGGGTGCTCTACGCCTCGTCGCAGAACGTCGCCGACCCGCGAGCCAACTGGGTGGCCCGCTTCGACGCCGCCACCGCGACCTACCTCGGCAGCCTCCGCGTCTCCGACGGCACCGGCTCCGACGACTGTGACCAGACCGACGGCATCGAGGCGGTCGAGGGCTACTTCAACGAGACGTTCCCCGAGGGACTCTTCGTCTGTCAGGACGGGTTCAACGACCCTCCGGGCAGCTTCGGCACCCAGAACTTCAAGTACGCCCCGCTGCACCTGCTCGACGGCATCCCGTGATCCCTGGGTAGCCGGCACGACGCGGCCTCGAACGTCAGACGAGCGAGCCGGCGAAGATCTGCCAGGCAAGAGCGGACTTGGCGACGAGGCTGAGGACGAGATAGGCCCGCTCGCCGAGCGCATAGCTCCGCCACGGCCCCACCTGTCGGTACTGCAACCACTGGTTGACCGCGAAGCTCATGAAGAAGACGAACAGCGAGACGAAGATGCCCAGGACGAAACCGGGCACGTCCTCGCCGGCAGCCACCAGGTTCCACGAGATCGCCACCCAGGGCGCAGCACCGGCGACGCAGCCGAACCAGAAGGGGAGCATGGTCGTCGACGTGCGCCCGGGTGGGTTCATCAGTTCCTGCAGCCAGCCGAAGAGGATCATCGCGACGTTGGCGCCGATGAGACCGAAGACCGCCGAGATCTCGACGATCCCGTTGTAGAAGCCGATCAGCACGATCATGAGGGTGGCGCTGAAGGAGTACTCGACCCACCGGAACGCGTTGAGTCCTCGCCGCAGATCCGTCTCGTACCGGCGCCGGCCGATCGTCGCGGTCACGAGGTGGTCGAGCGCAGCAAGTGCGAGGAACGCGGCGACGGCGAGACCGATGCGAACATCGAGCACCGGCTCCGGCGCAGCGAGTGCGGTACCCGGCGGTCCTTGGGCGTACGACGCGATGACCGTGATCGCGAAGTCGCTGGCCAGGAGCAGGACGGCGACGGCTTGGGCCAGGTGCAGGATCGTCAGGCTCAGGTTCCAGCGGCGGAGCCCCCGCAGGGCCGCCTCGTCCACTCCGACGGCAGTGGGAGGAGTGTTCACCCGTCCGACCCTACCTGCGCGGCACCCTGAGGTGTGCGCACGAGGGCGAGGCAAGGAACGGCGCCTGACGCTGGAGGACATCCGAAGATCTCTTCGCAGGTCAGACGCCGTTCCAGGCATCCGGCCGGAGGTCGCGAGGACCCCGGGATCAGATGTCGTAGTAGAGCTCGAACTCGTGCGGGTGCGGGCGCAGCTGCACGGGAGCGATCTCGGCGGTGCGCTTGAAGTCGATCCAGGTCTCGATCAGGTCGGGGGTGAACACGTTGCCCTCGGTGAGGAAGTCGTGGTCGTCCTCGAGCGCGTCGAGCACGGCGCCGAGGCTGGTCGGCACCTGGTCGATCTCGGCCATCTCGTCCGGCGGGAGCTCGTAGATGTCCTTGTCGATCGGCTCGGCGGGCTCGATCTTGTTCCTGATGCCGTCGAGGCCGGCGAGCATCAGCGCCGAGAAGGCGAGGTAGGGGTTCGCCGACGGGTCGGGGAAGCGCGTCTCCACGCGCTTGGCCTTGGGGTTGGCGCCCGTGATCGGGATCCGGACCGAGGCCGAGCGGTTGCGCGAGGAGTAGACGAGCGAGATCGGCGCCTCGTACCCCGGCACCAGGCGGTGGTAGGAGTTGACCGTCGGGTTCGTGAAGGCCAGGACCGCGGGGGCGTGCTTGAGGATGCCGCCGATGTAGTGACGGGCCATGTCGGAGAGCCCGGCGTAGCCGGTCTCGTCGTAGAACAGCGGCTCGCCGTCCTGCCACAGCGACTGGTGCACGTGCATGCCCGAGCCGTTGTCGCCGAAGATCGGCTTGGGCATGAAGGTGACCGACTTGCCCTGCTCCCACGCGGTGTTCTTGATGAGGTACTTGAACTTCATCACGTCGTCCGCGGCCTTGAGCAGCGTGTCGAAGCGGTAGTTGATCTCCGCCTGGCCGGCCGTGCCGACCTCGTGGTGGGCGCGCTCGACGAGCAGGCCGCTGGCCTCGAGGTTCTTGACCATGTCGGCGCGCAGGTCGCTGTAGTGGTCATAGGGCTCGACGGGGAAGTAGCCGCCCTTCAGGCGCGTCTTGTAGCCCAGGTTGTCATCGCCCTCCTTGCCGCTGTTCCACCAGCCCTCGACGGAGTCGATGTGGTAGTAGCCCTCGTTGACGTCCGTCGAGTAGCGGACGCTGTCGAAGATGTAGAACTCGGCCTCCGGCGCGAAGAACGCCGTGTCCGCGATCCCGGTGGAGGAGAGGTGGGCCAGCGCCTTCCGCGCGATGTTGCGCGGGTCGCGGGAGTAGGCCTCGCCCGTGATCGGGTCGTGGATGAAGAAGTTGATGTTCAGCGTCTTCGACTTCCGGAACGGGTCGAGGTACGCCGTCGTCGGGTCGGGGAACAGGGCCATGTCCGACTCGTTGATGGCCTGGAAGCCGCGGATGGAGGAGCCGTCGAAGTTCAGGCCGTCGTCGAAGACGGACTGGTCGAAGGACGACACCGGCACCGTGAAGTGCTGCATGATGCCCGGCAGGTCACAGAAACGGACGTCGATCATCTCGACGCCCTCGTCCTTGATGTACTTCAGCAGCTCGTCGCTGTTCTCGAACATGCGTCCCCTCCTTGGCCGGCTCGTGGCCGACCGCAAGTGAATCGGGTCAGTGGTGCAGGTCGGTTGGTGGTGCGTCGCTGCACCTGTGCCCCTGAACCTAGGTAGGGGCGATTTCTCGACCGTATCCCGTTTGTTTCAGGCATGTAACAGATGTCCGGGCCGGAGCGGCTGCACGCCCGTCGATAGGCTGACTCCGTGATCGAGACCGCCTCCTGGGCCCGCCGCGCGCTGGCGCTGATCGTCGACTGGACGGCGTCCACGCTGGTGGTCGTCGCCGTCCTGGGCCCGGCCGGCTGGATCGAGGACCCTGCCGCCGGCTTCTACGTGCTGGGTGTCTTCGCGCTCGAGAGCACGCTGTTCACCGCCGTCGCCGGCGGCTCGTTCGGCAAGCTCGCCACCCGGCTGCGCGTCGTGCGGACCGACGGGACGCCGGGACCGCCCGACCTGCTGCACGCGCTGCTGCGCAGCCTGCTGGTCTGCCTGGTCGTGCCGCCGCTGGTCTACCGCCCCGACGGCCGCGGCCTCCACGACATGGTCGGCGGCACCGCCACCGTCACCCTGCAGGACTTCCTCGCCGGCCGCTGAGCCTCCCGTTCCGCGCCCAGCGGGCGTACCGTGGACGGATGGGTACGTCGTTGCGTCCTGCCCTCGCGGCCGTCGCCGCCGCGCTGGCCCTCGTGCTGACCGGCTGCGGCGGTGATCCGGACCCCGAACCCGCCGCCGATGCCTCGGAGAGCTCGTCACCGTCCGGGACCGACGAGGAACCGGAACCGGCGGACGATTCGGCCGGCGGGGAGATCGACCCCGCTCAGTTCGCGGCCGACATGCGTGCCGGGCTCGAAGAGGCCACGACCGCGCGGATGACGATGGCGGTCGACGCGGCGGGCCAGAGCATGGAGGCCGACGGGCAGATCGACTACACGACCGAGCCGCCCGCGATGCGGATGAGCATGACCATGCCGGCGATGAGCCAGGAGCCGCTCGAGCTCCGCATGGTCGACGGGGTCATGTACATGAACATGGGCGCGATGAGCCAGGGCAAGTACCTGGCCATCGACCTCGACGACGCGGCCACCCTGCCGCCCGGCATGGACGGGTTCAGCGAGCAGCTCGACCCCCTGGGCGGCTTCTCGGACTTCGAGCAGTCGATCGACTCCGTGACGTACGTCGGGGAGGAGGACGTCGACGGTGAGCAGCTCGACCACTACCGGCTCGTCATCGACACCAAGCAGGCCGCCGGCTTCCAGGGGCTGCCCTCCGGCAAGGGCGTCCCCGACGAGGTGACCTACGACTTCTGGGTCGACGACGAGTTCCTCGCCCGGCGGATGTCGACCTCGCTCGACGCGGGGGCACAGTCGGTCTCGATGGACATCCGGATGTCCGAGTGGGGCGAGCCGGTCGACATCGAGGCGCCGCCGGCCAAGGAGGTCATGGACCCCTCCCAGATGCAGGGCCAGGGCTGAGCCGGGCTCAGCGGCCGCGCATCTGGCCGCGCATCCCCTTCATGCTGGTGGGCACCGGGCCCTTGGGGATCGGGATGTTGGGGCGGCTGGCGTCGATGGCGCGCAGCCGGCCGAGGACGTCGGTCAGCTCGGGCCCCTTGAGGCTGCGGCCGAGCTTGGTGACGTGCTTGACGAGCCGGGGGAGCGGCACCTGACCCTCGCCGTCGCCGACGACGACGGTGTGGATCGGCACCTCGGAGGCGACCCGCGCGTGGCGGCGCTCCTCGTTGACGAGCAGCTGCTTGAGCCGCTGGGGGTTGCCCTCACCGACCAGCACGATGCCCGGCGGGCCGACCACCCGGTGCACGAGGTCCTGCTGCTTGTTGAAGGCGATGACCTGGTCGGTCTTCCAGCCGCGGCGCAGCGTCATCAGCGCGCGGGCACCGGCACCCGGCGTCCCCTCCATCTGCTTGTACGCCGCCGACTGGGCGCGGCGGCCGAAGACGATCACCAGCGCGAGCAGCCCCACGAGCAGCGCGCCGATGATCGAGAAGACCAACGCCAGGGTGCCCTCGCCGGGCAGCAGGAAGAAGAACAGCACGAATCCGAGCGCGCCGCCGAGCAGGAACGTCGCGAGCAGCAGCAGACCGGTGCGCGGGTAGACCTGCTTGGCCATCCGGTAGGTGGCCACCATCTGCTGCCGGCGGCTCATCTGCGACGGGTCGACGTTGCTCATGCGTGTGGGTCCTGCGCTTCCTGCGGGCCGGGGCTGGGGCGGACGAACTCGGCGGAGGCCGTCAGACGGACGCGCGCGCGTCCATGGCCTGACGGTACAGCCGACCGGCCCGGTAGGACGAACGGACCAGCGGGCCCGACATGACCCCGGAGAAGCCGATCTGGTCGGCCTCGTCCTTGAGCTCGACGAACTCCTCGGGCTTCACCCAGCGCTCGACCGGGTGGTGGCGCACGGAGGGCCGGAGGTACTGCGTGATGGTGATCAGCTCGCAGCCCGCCTCGTGGAGGTCGCGCAACGCCTGGCTGACCTCCTCGCGGGTCTCGCCCATGCCGAGGATCAGGTTGGACTTGGTCACCAGCCCGAAGTCGCGGGCCTGTGTGATGACGTCGAGGGAGCGGTCGTAGCGGAACGCCGGGCGGATCCGCTTGAAGATCCGCGGCACGGTCTCGACGTTGTGCGCCAGCACCTCGGGGCGCGACTCGAACACCTCGCGCAGCAGGTCGGGCTTGCCGTTGAAGTCGGGAATCAGGTTCTCGACGCCGGTGTCGGGGTTGAGCTCGTGGATGGCGCGCACGGTCTCGGCGTAGAGCCACGCGCCGCCGTCCTCCAGGTCGTCACGGGCGACACCGGTGATGGTGGCGTAGCGCAGCTGCATCTTCTGGACCGACTCGGCCACGCGGCGGGGCTCGTCACGGTCGAGGGGCTGCGGCTTGCCGGTGTCGATCTGGCAGAAGTCGCACCGGCGGGTGCACTGGTCGCCGCCGATGAGGAACGTCGCCTCGCGGTCCTCCCAGCACTCGAAGATGTTGGGGCAGCCGGCTTCCTGGCAGACCGTGTGGAGACCCTCGCTCTTCACGAGGTTCTGCAGCTCGGTGTACTGCGGTCCCATCTTGGCGCGGGTCTTGATCCACTCGGGCTTCCGCTCGATCGGGGTCTCGGCGTTGCGGACCTCGAGGCGGAGGAGCTTGCGACCTTGCGGATCCGGGGCAGCAGCAGGAGCTTGTGTCACGTCGCCCGAGTCTACGCGTCAGGGTGTGACGAGCTGGATCGGGCGCACCCGCCCCGGCTCGGGCCGGGGCTCGTAGTCCGGCGTGGGCGTGTAGTCGCCCCACGCGAGGTAGGTGTCGAGGTGCCGCTGGACGACGGGGATGACGTCGGCGACGGCGACGTCGCGGCCCAGCTCGCGGCTCAGTGACGTGACCCCGGCGTCGGCGATGCCGCACGGCACGAAGCGGTCGTACCAGGCCATGTCGACGTCGCAGTTGAGCGAGAAGCCGTGCATCGTCACCCCGCGGCTGACGCGGATGCCGATCGCGGCGATCTTGCGCTCGGGCCTGGTGCCGGCCTCGTCGGCCTGCAGCCAGACCCCGGAGCGGCCCGGCACCCGTGCGGCGACGACGCCCAGCTCGGCACAGGTCGCGATCAGCGACTCCTCGACGCGGCGCACGTAGTCGACGACCTTCACGTGGTCGGGCAGGGTCACGATCGGGTAGCCCACGAGCTGGCCGGGGCCGTGGAAGGTGATCTTGCCGCCGCGGTCGACGTCGATGACCGGCGCGCCGCCGGGGTCGAGCGGCTTCTCGTGCTCGTCGGTGCGCTTGCCGCAGGTGAAGACGGGGGGGTGCTCGAGCAGCAGCACCGTGTCGTGCTGACGTCCCTCCACGACGGCCCCGTGCACCTCGCGCTGGAGGTCCCAGGCGGCGAGGTAGTCGACGGCGTCGGGGCCGAGGCCGGCGATGCGGTAGTCGGGCGTCTCCTTCAGCACCCGGCCAGCCTACGCGGTGGCCCGGGACGGCGGCCTGTGGACGGCGGCCGACGCCGACCCCCGCGGGCGCCTACGTTGGAACGCATGCCGAGGACGTGGGGGATGGTCGCGCTCCTCGCGAGCGCGGCCGGGTGCGTGCTGGTCACCGTGGTGGCCCTGCTCCTGCCGGCCAACTCCACGCGGCAGCCGGGGCCCGCCGCGCCCGAGCGGACCGCACCCCTCGCCGTGCTGCGGGCCTGGGACGCGGCTCGCGTCGACGCCTGGCGCCGCGGCGACCAGGCGGCGCTGCGGGACCTCTACACCGGCGACTCGCGCTCGGGGCGGGCGGACCGTCGGCTGCTGGCGGCGTACGACGCGCGGGGCCTGCGCGTGCGAGGGCTCGAGGTGCAGCGCGCCAGCGTGGACGTCGAGCAGGTCTCAGCCGGACGGCTGGTGCTCCGGGTCACCGACCGCCTCGCCGGTGGCTGGGTGCGCACGGCGGCCGGGAGGCAGGTCCACCTGCCGCGCGACCGCTGGTCGACGCGACGGCTGGTGATGGCCCGACGCGACGGCCGCTGGGCGGTCGTCGAGGTCAGGGATCGCGCCGCGCCAGCCCCGACGCGACCACCTCGGTGACGTCGGGGTCGCGGAACGCGTAGCCGCTCGCCAGCAGCGCGGCCGGTCGGGCGTTGACCGAGCCGAGCAGCTCGGGCGCCATCTGGCCCGCGCCGACGCGCAGCACGGGGGAGGGGGCCACGAGCAGCGCCGGGCGGTGCAGCGCGGAGGCCAGCGCGCGGGTGAACTCGGCGTTGGTCGGTGTCGCCTCGCAGCACAGGTTGAACGGACCCGAGGCGGCGTCGTGCTCCACGAGGTGGGTGGTCGCACCGACCCAGTCGCGCAGGCTGATCTGGGGCATCCGTTGACGGCCGTTGCCCAGCCGCGCGCCGAGGCCCAGCCGGAAGAGGGGCGCCAGCAGCTTCAACGGGGCGCTGCGCCGGTCCATCACCGGGGCGGTGCGCAGCACGCACACCCGCGACCCTGCGTCGGAGGCCGCCGTGGTGGCGGCCTGCCACTCGCGCGTCACCGAGGTCAGCAGTGCGTCGCCGCGGCTGTCGGAGTCCTCGGTGACGAGGGTGTCGCCGTGGTCGCCGTAGAAGGAGATCCCGTTGCCGGCGACGTACGCCGCCCGCCCACCGGTCGCGGCGATCGCCTCGGCCAGCAGCCGCGTCGTGGAGACCCGGCTCTCGCGCAGCTCTCGCGCCCAGCGCGACGAGTGGGGGTTGCCGACGGTGGGGGAGCCGGCGACGTTGACGACGACGTCGGCCGCCGCCACGGCGTCAGGGGGCAGGACGCCGTCGGCCGGTTGCCACTCCACCTCGTCGCCCGAGCGCGGCGGGCGGCGTACGAGGCGGGTGACGGTGTGGTCGCGCCCGAGCAGGTGGGAGGCCAGGTGGCGGCCCAGGAACCCGGAACCACCCGCGAGGAGTACGTGCATGGCCCGAGCCTTCCACGGGGCCGGGAACGGACCGCCCAGCAACGGGCGACGCCGGGTCGCCACGGCGTGCGTGGCGACCCGGCGTCGACGTCCGGCGGTGCTGGATCAGATCTCGAACTGACCAGCCTCGAGGCGCTGCTTGACCTCGCGCAGGAAGCGGCCCGCGTCGGCGCCGTCGACCAGCTGGTGGTCGTAGGTCAGCGACAGGTAGACCATGTGGCGCACCGCGATGGTCTCGCCCAGGTTGGCGTCGTCGATGACCACCGGGCGCTTCACGACCGCGCCGGGCCCGAGGATCGCGACCTGCGGCTTGTTGATGATCGGGGTGTCGAAGAGCGCCCCGAAGCTGCCGAGGTTGGTGATCGTGAACGTGCCGCCCGACAGCTCGTCGGGACCGATCTTGTTGGTGCGGGTGCGCTCGGCGACGTCGGCGATCTTCTTGGCCAGACCGGCGATCGAGAGGTCGCCGGCGTCCTTGACCACCGGGGTGAGCAGGCCCTTCTCGGTGTCCACGGCGAACGCGACGTGCTCGCGGTCGAAGTAGGTGACCTCGCCCTTCTCGGTGTCGATCGCGGCGTTGAGCGCCGGGTGCTGCTTGAGCGCGTCGATCGCCGCCTTCGCGAAGAACGGCAGGTAGGACAGCTTCACGCCCTCACGGGCCAGGAAGTCGGCCTTCACCTCCTCGCGCATCCGGGCGATGCGGGTGACGTCGACCTCCATCACCTGGGTCAGCTGGGCCGACCCGTGCAGCGACTCGACCATGCGCGAGGCGATGATCTTGCGCAGCCGCGAGAGCTTCTCGGTGTTGCCGCGCAACGGCGACGGCTCGCTGGACGGCGCCGAGGCGGCCGGAGCCTCCGAGGCGGCCGCCTCGGACGGCGCCTTCGACGACTCCGCCGACTGGGACGACTGGGAAGCGCTGGCCGCGGCCTCGAGCACGTCCTGCTTGCGGATCCGGCCACCGACCCCGGTGCCGGTGACCGTGGCGAGGTCGACGTTGCGCTGCGCCGCCATCTTGCGCACCAGCGGCGTCACGTAGGAGGCGGGCTCGTCGCGGTTCTTCTCGGGCGCCTTCTCCGCAGCCTTCGGGGCCTCCTGCTGGGGAGCCTGCTGCTTCTCGCGCTCGGGCGTCTCGTCGCCGGCGGGGAGCTCGCCCTGCTCCTCCTCGACCTGCTCCTCCTGCTCGGCCTTCTTCTCGGCCTGCTCCTCGTCCTTCGGCTCCGCCTCGGGCTCGGCCTGGGCGGGCTCCTCGCTCTCGGCGGGAGCAGCGGAGCCGTCGCCGATCACGGCGAGCTCGGCGCCGACCTCGACGGTCTCGTCCTCGCTGACCTTGATCTCCTGCAGCGTGCCGGCGACCGGCGAGGGGATCTCGGTGTCGACCTTGTCGGTGGAGACCTCCAGCAGCGGCTCGTCGACCGCCACCTCGTCGCCGACCTGCTTGAGCCAGCGCGTGACCGTGCCCTCGGTGACCGACTCGCCCAGCGCCGGGAGGGTGACCGACGTACCGCCGCCGCCACCGCCACCGCCGCCACCGCTCGAGGGCTTCTCCTCGGCGGCGGGCTGCTCGCTCTCCTCTGCCTGCGCCGGCTGCTCGGAGGGGGTGGACTCCTCCTGCTCGACCTCCTCGGCCTGCTGCTCGGCCTGCTCCTGCTCGACGTCCTCGCCGCCACCTCCGGACCCGGACTCGTCAGCCTCCTCGGCACCGGAGTCGTCGGCACCGGAGTCGTCGGAGCCGGAGTCGTCGGAGGAACCGCCGGCCTCGGACTCGTCACCGACCAGCGCCAGCACGGCGCCGACCTCGACGGTGTCGTCCTCGGAGACCTTGATCTCGACCAGGGTCCCGGCGACGGGGGAGGGGATCTCGGTGTCGACCTTGTCGGTGGAGACCTCCAGCAACGGCTCGTCGACCGCCACCTGGTCGCCGACCTGCTTGAGCCAGCGGGTGACGGTGCCTTCGGTGACGGACTCGCCGAGCGCGGGGAGGGTGACTTCGGTGGCCAATGCTCTTCCTTCTGTTGGAGATCCGGGTGTCAGGAGTGGGCGTGCAGGGGCTTGCCGGCCAGGGCCAGGTGGGCCTCGCCGAGCGCCTCGTTCTGGGTGGGGTGGGCGTGGACGAGCGGGGCGACGTCCTCGGCGTGGGCCTCCCAGCCGTAGATCAGCTGGGCCTCGCCGATCAGCTCGCCGACCCGGTCGCCCACCAGGTGGACGCCGAGGACCGGGCCGTCGGTGTGGCGCACGAGCTTGACGAAGCCCTGCGTCTGGAGGATCTGGCTCTTGCCGTTGCCCCCCAGGTCGTAGGTGATCGACTCGACCGCGTCGGCACCGTGCTGGTCGGCGGCCTGGGCCTCGGTGAGGCCGACCGAGGCGACCTCGGGGTGGGAGTAGGTGACCCGCGGGATGCCCGCGGCGTCGATCGGGGCGGGGTCGAGCCCGGCGATGTGCTCGGCCACCAGGATGCCCTGCTGGAAGCCGCGGTGGGCGAGCTGCAGGCCCGGCACGATGTCGCCGACGGCGTAGACGCCGTCGAGGTTGGTGCGGCACATCTCGTCGGTGGGCACGAAGCCACGGTCCATGGTCACGCCCTGCTCGTCGTAACCGAGGCCCTCGGTGACCGGACCGCGGCCGACCGCGACCAGCAGCAGGTCGGCCTCGATCACGTCGCCGCCCTCGACGGTGACGGCGACGCCGTCGTCGGTGGTCTTGACGCTCTGGAAGGGGGTGCCGGTGCGCAGCGCGATGCCGCGCTTGCGGAACGCCCGTTCGAGCGCCTTCGACGACGCCTCGTCCTCGCCGGCGACCAGCCGGGGCAGCGCCTCCACGATGGTGACCTCGGCGCCGAAGCTGCGCCAGACGCTGGCGAACTCGCAGCCGATGACGCCACCGCCGAGCACGACGACGGAGGTCGGCACCCGGTCGAGGCGCAGGGCGTGCTCGCTGGTGATGACGCGCTCGCCGTCGACCTCGAGTCCGGGGAGCGAGCGGCTGAACGAGCCGGAGGCGAGCACGACGTGCTTGCCGGACCAGGCCTTGCCGTCGACCGTGACCTCGTGCGGGCCGGTGAGTCGGCCGGCGCCCTCGATCACGGTGATGCCGCGCGACTTCACCAGGCCCGCGAGGCCCTTGAACAACCGGCCGACGACCTTGTCCTTGTAGTCGTTGACGCCGGCCATGTCGATGCCGTCGAGGGTGGCCTGCACGCCGAAGGCAGCGGACTCACGGGCGGAGTCGGCGACCTCGGCCGCGTGGAGGAGCGCCTTGGTGGGGATGCAGCCGACGTGGAGGCAGGTGCCGCCGAGGTTGCCCTTCTCGACCAGTCCGACCGACAGCCCGAGCTGGGCTGCCCGCAGGGCACAGGCGTATCCGCCCGACCCGGCTCCGAGGATCAGTACGTCGAACTCGTCGGACACTGAGCTCCCACCGTCGGACACTGTGCTCCCTCCAGAGAGGCGGGATCCCTCGTCCCGCGCGCGCCCCATCCTTGCACTCTTTGCGGACCGGTTCGCAACGTGTCGCCCATGGCTTGCGAGGGACACGTGGCACGACCCGGCACACTGGACCCCATGGGGTTGTTCGACCGCTTCCGCAGCGGTAAGAAGATGCGGCGTCCGGCAGCAGACGGCGCGCGCACCGGATCCACCACGGTGCGCGCCTCCGACCGCGCCGACGAGCAGCACCTGACCTCGTGGGTCGCGGCACGTCGCGGCGTCGAGGGATTCGTCGAGCCGCGGACGGCGGTCAGCGACGTGACGCTGCTGCTCGTCGCCCACGACGGCGAGTGGACCCGGCGCCGGGTGCCGTCGGTGCAGTGGGCGCACCAGTTCTGCAACCGCCACCAGGTGCCGTCGTACGACGCCGCGGTGGTCGGCATCCCGCAGCGGATGCGCGACTACAACCGGCGCAAGAAGGCCGGCGGCCGGTAGGAGCCGGGCGTCACTTCTTCTTCGCGGTGGACAATGCCCGGGCGTACTCGACCAGGGTGGTGACCGCGAAGCCGGTGCCGCCGGTGGTCACGTGGCCGTAGGCGCCGCCGGAGCGGTAGGACGGCCCGGCGATGTCGAGGTGGGCCCACGGCACGTCGCCGACGAACTCGCGCAGGAAGGCGCCCGCGTAGAGCCCGCCCCCCATGCGGTTCCAGTCGTGCTGCAGCAGGTCGGCGATCTTGCTGCCCCGGACCCGCTCGCGCATCTCCTCCGGCAGTGGCATCGGCCAGTGGGCCTCCCCGGCGGCCCCGCCGGCCGCCAGCACGTCGTCGACGACCGTCTCGTCACCCATGACGCCGCCGACACGGTCACCGAGCGCGAGCACCATGTGGCCGGTGAGGGTGGCGACGTCGAGGACCACGTCGGGCTCCAGTTCGGTGGCTCGCACCAGGCCGTCGGCGAGCACCAGCCGACCCTCGGCGTCGGTGTTGAGGATCTCGACGGTCGTGCCGCCGTAGATCTTCAGGACGTCGCCGGGTCGGGTGGCAGATCCCGACACCATGTTCTCGGCCATCGGGACGAAGGTGGTGACCTTGATCGGCAGGCCGAGCTCGGCGATCGCCAGCGTCGCCTGCACGACCGCGGCTGCCCCGGCCATGTCGGACTTCATCTCGTGCATGTTCTGCGACGGCTTGATCGAGAGACCGCCGGAGTCGAAGGTGATGCCCTTGCCGACCAGCGCGAGGTGCGTGGTCGCGCCCTTGGGGGCGTAGCGGAGCTCGACCAGCCGCGGCGGGGCGTCGGAGCCCGCGCCGACGCCGAGGATGCCGCCGCAGCCGAGCTCGGCGAGGCTGGCCTCGTCGTGGACGACGGCCTTGACCTTGGTCCGGCCCCGGCCCCGGCCCTTCCCGACGCCCGCGGCGGCCTCGGCGACCGCGTCGGCGAACGAGGGCGGGCGGAGGTCGGCCGGAGGGGTGTTGACCCAGTCGCGCGTGGTGGCCACGGCCGAGGCGAGCACCTGGCCGGTCTCGAAGGCCTCGGCGACCGGGCCCTTGCGCGCCGTCGACGAGAGGACCGTGACGGTGCCGGGTGCCGTGTTGTCGCTGGGCTTCTTGTAGGAGGTGAAGGTGTAGCCGCCGAGCGCCCAACCCTCGGTCACCGCGCGCACCTGCTCGGGAGTCTCGGCCGGGAGCGCGAGGGCCACGGAGGAGGCGTTGGTGACCGCGCGTGCGGCCGCGCCGGCCGCGCGGCGTACGGAGACCTGGTCGGTGTCCGACCCCAGGCCGACCAGCACCAGCAGCGGCGACGAGAGGACGCCGCCGGTCGGGATGCGGTGGACCTCGCCGGCCTTGCCGGTGACCCCGAGGCTGGCCAGCAGCGGCCGGAGCTTGCGGCCGTAGGCCTTCGCGACGTCCTCGCCGCCCGGGGCGAGCTGGGCCTCGCTGGACGAGCCCTTCTGCTCCTGCACCACCCCCACCACGACGGCGTCGGCTCGGGTCTTCGCGGGGTTGGCGGCTCGCAGCTGGTAAGTCGTCACCGAGGCAGGATACGGGTCCGGCGAGGGACCCCGGCACGAGCCGTCCCCTGCGATAGGTTCGCTGCATGAGCGACGCACCGAAGACCTCGCCGCTCCACGAGCGCCACGTCGCGCTCGGGGCGAAGCTCGCCGAGTTCGGCGGCTGGTCGATGCCCCTCGAGTACCCCGGCGGCACCGTGGCCGAGCACACCTCCGTGCGCACCACCGTGGGCGTCTTCGACGTCAGCCACCTCGGCAAGGTGCTCGTCACCGGCAGCGGGGCGGCCGACTTCGTCAACGCCACGCTGAGCAACGACCTCGCCAAGATCGCGCCCGGGCAGGCCCAGTACACGCTGTGCCTCGACGCAGCCACCGGCGGCATCGTCGACGACCTGATCGCCTACTGGCAGGACGACGAGCACGTGCTGCTCGTGCCCAACGCGGCCAACAGCGCCGAGGTCGTCCGGCGGCTGCGCGCCGAGGCACCCGAGGGCGTCGAGGTCATCGACCACCACGACGACTACGCCGTGCTCGCCGTGCAGGGCAGCCGCTCCGACGAGGTGCTCGACGCCGTCGGCCTGCCCACCGGCAACGACTACATGTCCTTCGTCGAGGCCGCCCTCGACGACCAGTCCGACACCGCTGTCGTGGTGTGCCGCACCGGCTACACGGGGGAGCGCGGCTACGAGCTCATCGTGCGCAACGACGCGGCGGGCGAGCTGTGGGACCGGATCCTCGAGGCCGGTGCGCCCCACGACATCAAGCCGTGCGGCCTCGGTGCCCGCGACACGCTCCGCACCGAGATGGGCTACCCGCTCCACGGGCAGGACCTCACCCTCGACACCACCCCCAACCAGACGCGGCTCGGCTGGGCCGTCGGCTGGAAGAAGGAGCGCTTCTGGGGCGACGAGGTCGTGCGCCGGGAGAAGGAGGAGGGCCCGAAGCGCGTGCTGCGCGGCCTGCTCGCCACGGGTCGTGGCATCCCGCGCCCCGGCATGAGCGTCTCCCTCACCGCCGACGTCCCGTTGTGCGAGGTCACCTCCGGCACGTTCAGTCCGACGTTGCGCAAGGGCATCGGCCTCGCGCTGGTGCCGACGATGGTGGATCCCGACGCCGAGGTCGGCGTCGACATCCGGGGCCGGCGAGAGGTGTTCCAGCTCGTGAAGCCGCCCTTCGTCGACACCAGCGTGCGGGAGTCGTGATGAACCTCCCCGACCAGCCGTCGGCCTTCCGGCGTCCCTCCCCGGCTGACCTCCCCTGGTGGTGGCGGCTCGAGGACACCAGCGGCGTCGAGGTCGAGGTGCCCGAGGAGCTCGCCGACCAGCGCTTCACGAGCCAGGCCGACGCCGAGTCGTGGGTCGGGGAGATCTGGTCCGACCTCGCGGCCGAGGGCGTCGACCAGGTGACGCTGAACGAGCACGAGCGGGTCGTCTACGGCCCGATGTCGCTGCACGCCTGAGACCCATCCCGCGACCGGGTCGCTCCGAACCACCGTCGTCATGGACCGAGACCGCACCCACCACGACCGGGAGTTCGGCGACTGGCTCGCCGCCCGGTGGCCCTCGCTGGTGCGCACCCTGCTGCTCCTCGGCGTCGAGCGCGGGGATGCGCGGGCCCTCGCCTTCGCCACCGTTGCCGCCGCCCGTCCCGACTTCGCCCGGCTGCTGCGCGAGGAGGACGTCGACCTCGCCGTCCACCTCGAGCTGCGCGACCAGCTTGGCCGCCACCGGCACCACCACCCTGATGCACCGTCGATCGACCCCGTGGCCGACGCCGACGCCGGGATCGAGGCCTCCGAGCGGTTGGCCGAGGTGTGCGCCGCGCTCAGGGCGCTGACCCCCGCCCAGCGCGAGGTGGTCGTGCTGCGGCAGGTCGCCGGGTTGGCGGACGACCAGGTGGCCGGTGTCCTCGACCGGGCCCCCGAGCCGGTCCCGCTGCTGCCGGACCCCGACGTCCTGCTCGCGCTCTCCGCCCTCGCGGTCGAGCCGCTGCCGGTCGCGGAGGTCGACGCCGCGGTGAGTGCCGACCGCGCCCGCGTCGTACGCCGTGCGCTGGGGGTGGTCGTCGTGCTGCTGCTCGTCGTGGGGGCGGCAGCGTGGTGGTGGCGACCGGACGACGGCGGGGTGGGACGGGTCGTGGAGGTCGAGAACCCGCTGCCGCTGCCGTGGTACGCCGACGGCCAGCTGCACCTGGCCGACGTGGCCGTGAGCGTCCCCACCGCCGTCGACGTCGTCGTCGTGCCCGGGGGAGCGGTCATGGCCGACGAACAGGGCGGCGTCACCTTCGTCGAGGACGACGGCACGTTGGTCCGGATCGGTCGCACCGTGCCGGGCACGGGGCTGGTGGCGGAGCCCGACAACGGCTGGGTCGCCTGGGCCGATCCCGGCGCCGGCGACCCGGAGCTCGTCGTCGTGGACACCCGCGTGGGGGAGGAGGTCGGCCGCCGTTCGTTGTCGTCCGCCGGTGGGGGCGGTGGGCAGCCGGTCGCGGGCAGCGGCCCGGTGGCGATCGACGGGGAGCAGGTCTACTACGCCGCACGCGGCAACGACTACGTGTGGGACCCGTTGCGCGGCGACGCCTTCGCGCTGCAGGGCACCCTGGCCGACACCGCCGACGGCGCCCGCCTGAGCCGGGTCGAGGGGGGCTACCTGCTGCAGCCGTCGCAGTACCGGCGCGGCATCCCGCTGCGAGGCACCGAGGGTCGCCTCACCTCCGACGGCGGCTACGCCTTCCTCGTCGACGCCACCGACGAGGTGCGCGTCCACGCGAGCGCGACCGGTCGGCAGCTGCCCCTGATGTACTCCCCGAGCGACGTGCCGGTGAGCTGGGGCTACACCGAGGACGGCCGGTTCTGGTTCGCCGTCGAGCACGACCTGCAGGACAAGGTCTACCAGGACACGCTGCAGATGCCCTCGCGCGGCAACTACCGGATCTACGAGTGCGTGCCGACCCGCGCGGACCGGTGCGTCGAGGTCGCGGAGGTCCGCGAGGACGCGCCGGGGCCTCCCGTGCTGGCGCACTGATCGCTAGCGTGGCGCACGTGAGCACCGTGCGTGACTTCCGCCAGGTCGACGTCTTCTCCTCCGAGCCGCTGCGGGGCAACCCGGTCGCGGTCGTGCACGACGCCGACGGCCTCGACAGCGTGTCGATGCAGGCCTTCGCCCGCTGGACCAACCTCAGCGAGACGACGTTCCTGCTCACCCCCACCGACCCCGCGGCCGACTACCGGCTGCGGATCTTCACACCCGACGGCGAGCTGCCCTTCGCCGGTCACCCGACGCTCGGCAGCGCTCACGCGTGGCTCGAGGGCGGCGGAGTGCCGCGCGGTGCGGGGGTGGTGGTGCAGGAGTGCGGCGCCGGACTGGTGACGGTGCACCGCGGAGAGGTGCTGTCGTTCGACGCCCCGCCCTGCTGCGGTCGGGTCCGGTGGCCGAGGCCGACCTGGACGCCATCACGACCGCGCTGCGGGTGGGACGTGAGGCCCTGCTCGACGCGGCCTGGATCGACAACGGCCCGGGGTGGGTCGGCGTCCTGCTGCGCGACGCCGAGGCCGTCCTCGGGATCGACCCCGACTGGGCGGCGTTCGGTGACCTCAAGATCGGCGTCGTCGGCACCTACGACTCAGGCCCCGTCGCCTGCGAGGTGCGGGCGTTCTGCCCGGGGTTCGGCATGCCCGAGGACCCCGTCACCGGCTCGCTCAACGCCGGGATCGGTCAGTGGCTGGGTGGCGGCGTCCTCCCCGCGTCGTACGTCGCGTCGCAGGGGACCGTGCTCCAGCGGTCGGGACGCGTGCACGTCGAGGTCGTCGACGGCCGGGTCACCGTCGGCGGCGAGACGCGCACGACCGTTGCCGGGACCGTCGCTCTCTGAGGACTAGGCTCGGCGTCGTGCACCAGTACCACGAGCTGCTCCGGCGGATCCTCGACGAGGGCGTGGAGAAGGACGACCGCACCGGCACCGGCACGCGGTCGGTCTTCGGCCACCAGATGCGCTTCGACCTGGCCGAGGGCTTCCCGCTGGTGACCACCAAGAAGGTGCACACCCGCTCGGTCTTCGCCGAGCTGCTGTGGTTCCTGCGGGGCGACACCAACGTGAAGTGGCTGCAGGACCGCGGCGTCTCGATCTGGGACGAGTGGGCCGACCCGGACGGCGACCTCGGCCCCGTCTACGGCTACCAGTGGCGCTCGTGGCCCACACCCGACGGCCGTCACGTCGATCAGGTCGCCGAGCTGGTCGAGAACCTGCAGCGCGATCCCGACAGCCGCCGCCACATCGTGTCGGCCTGGAACGTCGCCGACATCCCGCAGATGGCGCTCGCCCCGTGCCACGCCTTCTTCCAGTTCTACGTCGCGCAGGGACGGCTCTCCTGCCAGCTCTACCAGCGCTCGGCCGACGTCTTCCTCGGCGTGCCCTTCAACATCGCCTCGTACGCCCTGCTCACCCACATGGTGGCCCAGGTGACGGGGCTCGACGTCGGCGACTTCGTGCACACGCTCGGCGACGCCCACCTCTACTCCAACCACCTCGACCAGGCCCGGCTGCAGCTGACCCGCGAGCCGCGGCCGCTTCCACGACTGGTGCTCGACCCGTCCGTCACCGAGATCGACGCCTTCGACCTCGACCACATCACCGTCGAGGGCTACGACCCCCACCCCGGCATCAAGGCCCCCATTGCCGTCTGACCAGCGCGTCGTGCTGATCGCTGCGGTGGCCGACAACG
Source organism: uncultured Actinomycetota bacterium (assembly GCA_963754025.1). GTDB lineage: Bacteria > Actinomycetota > Actinomycetes > Propionibacteriales > Nocardioidaceae > Nocardioides. The sequence continues at coordinate 267,505 of CAVWEC010000003.1, forward strand.
GCGTGATCGGGGCCGACGGCGGCATTCCGTGGCACCTCCCCGCGGACTTCGCGCACTTCAAGGCCACCACGCTCGGCCACACGCTGGTGATGGGCCGGGCGACGTACGCCTCGATCGGACGTCCGCTGCCGGGGCGCCGCACGGTGGTGCTCACCCGCGACCCCGGCTGGTGCGCCGAGGGCGTCACCGTCGCCGCCGACCTGGCGACCGCGCTGGCCGGCGCCACCGGTGACGTCTACGTCGCCGGGGGTGCCCAGGTCTACGCCGCGGCGCTGCCGCTGGCCGACGTCCAGGTGATCAGTGAGGTGCACCTCTCGCCCGACGGCGACACCTTCTACCCCGACTTCGACCGGTCCGAGTGGCGCGAGACCGCCCGGGTGCCCGGCGACGAGTTCGACGTCGTCACCTGGGAACGGGTGCCATGACGCCCGTCCGGTAGTCCGCGACGCTCAGGACAGCCGCTTCGCCATCGCGCGACGGGCGGTCTTCGGAGCCGGGTCGACCTCGACCGCCACGCGGCCCCGGCCCTGGGCCGCGAGCAGCTGCGGACCGGTCTCGCCGGCCACCCAGCGGCCGTGGCCGAGCCCGCGTCCGGCGCGGACGTCGCGCTCCCAGCCACCGCGGGCACCGAGCTCGGCGCAGGTGGCGCGGCCGGACACGAGGCGGCAGAAGCCCACGCCGTCGCGGGTCGCCACGAAGGCCCGTGAGAGCGGGTCGCCGGGCAGTGAACGGTCGGCCCGCTTCGGCCCGCGCCAGCCCTCGTCGTCCATGACCGAGCAGGTGGCCCGGTCGCCGACGGTGCCGCAGGCGGCGGGACCGGCGGGGGCGGCGAGCCAGGTCAGGTGTGCCAACGGCGCGCGGGCGTGGTCGCGGCGGTCGAAGCCCCAGCTGCGGGACTCGAGGTCGAAGGGCAGGCAGGCGTGGGCGTTCCGACCACCGGACGCCACGTCGCGGCAGAACCAGACCTTGCCGTCACGCCCGGCGACGAAGCTGCGGGAGCTCGCGGTGCCCCAGCCGACCTCACGGCCGACACGCACCATCTCGGGTCCCCGCGGCGTACGGCGGGTGCAGCCGACGCGCTGGTTGCCGGGGCCGCCGCGGAGGCCGCAGACGACCGTGCGGTCGTCGACGTCCAGGCGCACGGCGGTGCCCGGCAGGTAGGGCTCGGCGAGCCGCGCCGAGGCAGGGGTGGAGAGGTCGACCGCGGCGGTGGCCGCACCGGAGACGTTGCCGGCCGCGTCCTGCGCGGTGACGGTGTAGGTGTAGGGCTGACCGGCCGAGGCGCGGCGGTCGGTGAAGCCCGGGGTGGTGGTCTCGCCGACCACGATCCCGTCGCGGCGCACCGTGTAGCCGGTGGTGCCCATGTCGTCAGCCGACTTCGACCAGTCGACGCGCACGCCCTCCTTGACCGCGCTGGCGCGGGGCGAGCCGGGCGCGTCGGGTGCGGTGTAGTCGACCGGCACCACGTCGGCGACGTGGATGAACTTGTCGGGCCAGCCCGCCCCGCCGGGGTAGACGGTGGTGAGGTGGAAGCCGTTGTGGCCGTCGGTGTTCATCTCGGAGATCACCACGGAGCCGTCGGTGTTGACCGACTCGACGTAGGAGACGTGGCCGCGGGCGTACCAGCCGATGGCACCGGTCGCCGGCACCTTGTTGGCGGCGATGTCGAGGCCCTTCGCGACCTTCGCCCACTCCGAGGCGTTGCCCCAGTGCCGGCCGGCGTACCAGTTGCTGAAGGCCACTCCGTTGCGCTGGCCCACGCGGAACGCGACCCAGGAGGTGCACTGGCCCTGGAAGAAGCCGAGGCCGTCGTTGATGCACCCGGAGCCGATGCTGGCCTCGTTGCAGTCGGGCGCGGCCGGCCACGGGTAGCCGTAGGTGTCGTGCGCGACGTTGGTCCCGGGGTAGCCGGTCCAGACCTCGGGCTTGTCCGCCTTCTTCTTCTCCTCGCCGGGCTGTCCCGGGGTGGCCGGGGTGCCGGGCGGCGTGCCGGGAGGCGTCGCGAGGGCCGGGGTTGCGGGCAGCAGCAGGGCCCCGAGCGCGACGACGGTGACCACGAGGGCGCGCACCGCTCGAGCGGTGGCGTGAGGGGCAGGCAGGCTGGGCAAGGGGTCCTCCGCAGACGTGACGCTGCGCCCACGGGGGAGGGCGCAGACACCATGGTGAGCGGCTGTTCACTGTTGCGGAGCAAAACGGCCAAACCCGCCCGCCGGGCGCCGATGGGAGGTAGGGGAGCCGATACCCTGACCGCATGATTCCCGCGTCGGCTCCCGAGGCCCCGTTCGGACGCATGCTCACGGCGATGGCCACGGCGTTCGCCGAGGACGGGTCCGTTGACCTCGACGGCACCGCCGCGATCGCGGCCCACCTCGTCGACAACGGTCACGACGGCGTCGTGGTCAGCGGTACGACGGGCGAGTCGCCCACCACCAGCGTCGCCGAGGACGGCGACATCCTGCGGGTCGTGAAGGACGCCGTCGGACAGCGGGCCAAGGTGGTGGCCGGTGTCGGCACCAACGCGACGGCCCACTCGGTCGAGCTGGCACGACAGGCCGAGAAGCTCGGCGCCGACGGCGTGCTGCTGGTCACCCCCTACTACAGCAAGCCGAGCCAGGCCGGCGTGCTCCGCCACTTCTCCGAGGTGGTGCGCGCCACGGACGTGCCGGTGATGCTCTACGACGTGCCGGGCCGCACCGGAACCACCATCGCGCTCGACACCTACGAGGCCGCGCGCGACCTCGGGCCGGTCGTGGCCGTCAAGGACGCGGTGGGCGACTTCGCCCGCGGCGTCCGGCTGGTCGACCTGGGTTACGCCGTCTACAGCGGCGACGACCACGCCAACCTCGCCTGGCTCGCCCACGGCGCCTGCGGCTTCGTCTCCGTCGTCGGCCACGCGGGCGGGCAGATGCTGTCCGCGATGGCGGGTGCCTTCTTCCACGGCGACAACGCCGGCGCGCTCGCCCTCTACCACCGGCTGCTGCCCGCGATGGACGCGATCATGAAGGTCGACAACTACGGGGCCACCACTGCCAAGGCGGCGCTCGAGCTGCTCGGCGTCCTCGACAACCGACGGGTGCGCAGCCCGCTCGTCCCGCTGACCGACACCGAGGTGGCGCAGCTGCGGACCGGCCTGGAGGCCTCGCACCTCCTCTAGCCGGCCCCCGCTCCCGCGCGCCCCTCGCCCTCTGCACCACCGACGAAAGAGAGCCCATGTCCCACCCCCACCCGGAACTGTCCGCCCCCGCCGAGCTCGCCGAGGGCGGGCTCCGGGTGATCCCGCTCGGCGGGCTGGGCGAGGTGGGCCGCAACATGACGGTCTTCGAGTACGCCGGCCGGCTGCTCATCGTCGACTGCGGCGTGCTGTTCCCCGAGGAGAACCACCCCGGCGTCGACCTGATCCTCCCCGACTTCGAGCCGATCCGTGACCGCCTCGACGACGTCGAGGCTCTCGTGCTGACCCACGGTCACGAGGACCACATCGGTGCGACCCCGTTCTTGCTGCGCGAGCGCGGCGACATCCCCCTGGTCGGTTCGGAGCTGACGCTGGCGCTGCTCGGCAGCAAGCTGCGCGAGCACCGGTTGCGCGAGACGGTCCACCACAAGGTGCGCGAGGGCGACACGCTCTCGTTCGGCCCCTTCGAGCTCGAGTTCGTGGCGGTCAACCACTCCATCCCCGACGCCCTCGCGGTCGCGATCCGCACCGGTGCGGGCCTGGTGCTCCACACGGGCGACTTCAAGATGGACCAGCTGCCGCTCGACGGCCGCATCACCGACCTGCGTTCCTTCGCACGCCTGGGGGAGGAGGGCGTCGACCTCTTCATGGTCGACTCCACCAACGCCGAGGTGCCGGGCTTCACGACCTCCGAGCAGGAGATCGCGCCGGTCATCGAGCGGGTCTTCCACGAGAGCGAGCAGCGGATCATCGTGGCCTGCTTCGCCTCCCACGTGCACCGGGTGCAGCAGGTGCTCGACGCCGCCGTCGAACACGGGCGCAAGGTCGGCTACGTCGGCCGATCGATGGTGCGCAACATGGCGATCGCCCGCGACCTCGGCTACCTCGACGTGCCTCCCGGGGTCGTCGTCGAGGCCAAGGAGCTGGCCGACCTCGCCCCCGAGAAGCAGGTGCTCATCTCGACGGGCAGCCAGGGCGAGCCGCTGTCGGCGCTGAGCCGGATCGCCCAGCGCAACCACCACTTCGTGCACATCGAGCCCGGCGACACCGTCGTGCTCGCCTCCAGCCTGATCCCCGGCAACGAGAACGCCGTCTACCGCGTCATCAACGGCCTCGCGCGCCTCGGCGCCAACGTCGTGCACAAGGGCAACGCCCTGGTGCACGTCTCCGGCCACGCCAGCGCCGGCGAGCTCCTCTACTGCTACAACATCGTGCGACCGCGCAACGTGCTGCCGGTGCACGGCGAGATCCGTCACCTCCTCGCCAATGGCGAGCTGGCCCGGCGTACCGGCGTCCCGGACGACCGCGTGGTCATCGCCGAGGACGGCGTCGTCGTCGACCTGGTCGACGGCGTCGCGTCGATCGCGGGCAAGGTCGAGTGCGGCTACGTCTTCGTCGACGGCTCCTCGGTCGGCGACATCACCGAGTCCGACCTGAAGGACCGGCGAATCCTCGGCGAGGAGGGGTTCATCTCTGTCATCGTTGTCGTCGACTCGGTGACCGGCAAGGTCTCCGGGGGCCCGGAGATCCACGCCCGTGGTTTCGCGGAGGACGACTCGACCTTCGACGACATCAAGCAGCCGATCATCGAAGCCCTCCAACGCGCCCGATCCGAGGGAGTCGACGACAACTACCAGCTGCAGCAGACGGTGCGGCGAGTGGTGGGACGGTGGGTCAACCAGGCCCACCGCCGACGCCCGATGATCATCCCGGTGGTCATCGAGGCCTAGCGGCCGGAAGGACGCATGACGCGCTTCGACACCTTCAACGCCGACGGCGTCCGTCGTCTCTACGAGATCATCCGGCGCGTCAGCTCCTCCACCGACCTCCAGGAGGTCCTGGAGGAGATCGCGCAGGGCGTCGTGGAGGGGCTGGGCTTCGGCGTGGCCGCGATCTCGCAGCTCGAGGGTGACACGTTCGTCATGGCCGCCGTCGGCGGTGACGACACCGTGCGTGACCAGATCATCGGTCGTCGGACGCCGGCGGAGCAGATCATCAAGCGCGAGTTCTCGATCGCCGACCACTGGGGGATCCTGCGCTTCGTCCCCCACCACCGGCTTCCTCCCGACCAGATCGAGGGCCTGTGGGTCCCCGACATCGAGATCACCGAGGACGAGGACGCGTGGCACCCGCTCGACACGCTGTACGCGCCGCTGTACTCCTCGACCGGCCGGCTGCTCGGCAACATGGCCGTCGACCTGCCCCCGGACAACAAGGTCCCCAACCAGCAGCAGCGAGAGCTGCTCGAGATGTTCGTCGTGCAGGCGGGCCTGGCGCTCGAGAACGCGCAGCGCAGACAGCAGCTCAGCCGTCAGGTCCAGCTGGGGGAGGCGTTGAAGAAGCTGGCGCTCCTCTCGGGCACCCTCGAGATCGACCCCGCGCTGAAGTCCGCGGCGGACGCGATCTTCCAGGCCCTCCCGATCGCCCAGGTCTCGCTGCGCGTCTTCGGCGACAACGTGGACGACCCGGACGACCACGCCGCTGGCCTGCCTGCGGCTGTGGGCCCCAGTGACCACGTGGTGCGGTCGTTGCGGGCCGACCTGGTTCGCCACGCCGAGGCGGGACAGCAACGACCGCTGACGTTCTCGCTGCGCGACGACGACTTCCCGGCGCTCACCTCGGAGGCGACGCTGCGCGAGCGCCTCGCGGAGGAGGGCTGGACCCACGGGCTGCTGGCCCCGCTCGGCGTGGACCGCGAGGTGCTCGGATACCTCGTGGTGCTCCGGCAGGAGTACGAGCCCGACTTCGACGCCGACGAGACCGACGCCATCCACGAGGCCGGCCGCGAGCTGGGTCGCGTGGTGCGCGACGTGCGGTTGCGTCGCACGGAGCGACGACTGCTCTCCGAGCTGCGTGAGCTCGACCGCTACAAGGGCGAGCTGATCGCCACCATCTCCCACGAGCTGAAGACTCCGCTCACCTCGATCATCGGTCACACCGAGCTGCTCGAGGAGGCCGGCGTCGAGCCGACGTCGGTGGGCGCGATCGGTCGCAACGCTGCCCGGCTGGACCGGCTGGTCACCAACCTGCTCAACTACTCCCGGGTTCAGGGCCGCCGAGAGCTCGACCGGGTGCGGCTGGACCTGGTGGAGCTGTGCCGCACGTCGACCGAGATGCTGAGGATCCAGGCCGAGAACGCCGGGATCGACTTCATCCTCGAGGTCCCCGCGCACCCCGTGCTCGTCCACGCGGACGCCGAGGAGCTCCCGCGGGTCGTCGACAACCTGTCGAGCAACGCGGTGAAGTACACCCCCCGGGGTGGCACCGTCGTGGTCGAGGTGCGCTCCGCGGGCGGCTACGGCGAGGTCGTCGTGCGCGACACCGGCCTCGGCATCTCCAGCCAGGACCAGGTGCACCTGTTCTCGGCGTTCCACCGCTCCACCAACCCCGAGGCCCTCACCATCCCCGGCACCGGGCTGGGCCTGGCCATCGCGCGCACCATCGTCGAGATGCACGGCGGCACCATCGGTGTCTCCTCCGAGCTGGGCGAGGGCAGCACCTTCACGCTCCACGTCCCCCTGGCCTGACCCGCGACCCGTCACCTCTGCGGGTTTGCGGTACGCCGAGCCGTCACTCCAACCCTCGCGAGTGACGGCTCGGCCCCTTCCAAACCCTCGCGAGTGACGGCTCGCGCAGCTCGACGGCGACACGCAACGTGTGGTCCATGTGACTGGAGTGACGGTGGCCTAGCCTGCTGACCATGGCGACCCGTACGTCTTCCCCGCCGGGGTCGCGGAGCAAGAGCACGTCCTCGTCGAAGTCCAAGGCCTCGAAGCCAGCATCGAGATCCGGGCCCAAGACCAGCTCGAGGAGCTCGACCTCCCGAACCCGGAGTACCTCCAGCCGCACCCGACCCAGCACCAGCCGGACGAGCTCGAAGAGCCGTCCGGCCCCGAGGGCTGTCCGCAGCGGGCCCGGCCCGGTCGCGCGCTCCTTCGGTGCGCTCGGCCGGGGGGTCGGTGCCACCTGGATGGCGACCGCCCACGGCCTCGGCGCCGGTGCGCGCAAGGTCGGGGGAGCGGCGCGCGACCTCGAGCCCGAGCAGCGGCGCGACGGCGTCGGGCTCTTCCTCATCGCCCTGGCCGTGGTGGCCGCCGCCGCCGTGTGGTGGCAGCTGCCCGGTGGCTTCATGGACGTCGCCCGCACCGTCGTCTCCGGCTCCGTCGGGAAGGTCGGCTGGCTGGTCCCCGTGATGCTGGTGCTCATCGGATGGCGCAACATGCGCGACCCCGAGCACAACGGTCCGGCCGGCCGTCAGGTCATCGGCTGGGTCGCCCTCGGCTTCGGTGTGCTCGGCATCGTCCACATCGCCAGCGGCAACCCGCAGCCCCAGCTCGGCGACGCCACCGACCTCCAGTTCGGCGGTGGCGCGATCGGCTTCGTGGTGAGCAGCCTGCTGCTCGACCTGCTCCGCTCGGCGTACGTCGTGGTGCCGCTGCTGGTGCTGCTCTCGACGTTCGGTGTCCTGGTCATCACCGCCACGCCCGTCTACCAGATCCCGATGCGCCTGGCCCACCTGCGCGACTCGATGCTGGGGCGCACCCCGGCCCCCGAGGACGAGCCCACCCAGCCCGTGCGGCGCCGCGGCAGCCTCGGCGACGACGTCGACCCCGAGATGGGCGACCCTGCCTACGACAGCCCGGTGCTGTCCGAGCGCGAGCTCAGGAAGCGGCGCAAGGCCGCGGAGAAGGCCGCGCCGGACGACGAGGACGGCGTGCCCACCGAGGTCACCCCGGCCGTGCCGGACCTCGACGACGCACCCGCCGCCAAGGGCGCCCGCGAGGAGCTCGAGCCGCCGCCGCACAGCCCGATCCCGCAGCGGGTCGAGCAGCTGGCGCTCTCGGGCGACATCACCTACACGCTGCCCGAGAACGGCACGCTCAAGCCCGGCTCGGTGCACAAGGCGCGGTCGAAGGCCAGCGACGCGGTCGTCGACCGGCTCACCCAGGTGCTGGACGAGTTCGGCATCGACGCGCAGGTCACCGGCTACACGCGAGGCCCGACGGTCACCCGCTACGAGGTCGAGCTCGGGCCTGCGGTGAAGGTCGAGAAGGTCACGGCGCTCTCGAAGAACATCGCCTACGCGGTGGCCTCGGCCGACGTGCGGATCCTGAGCCCGATCCCCGGCAAGTCCGCGATCGGCATCGAGATCCCCAACGTCGACAAGGAGATCGTCTCGCTCGGCGACGTGCTCCGCTCCAACACGGCCCGCTCGGACCACCACCCGATGGTCGCCGGGCTGGGCAAGGACGTGGAGGGCGGGTTCGTGGTCGCCAACCTCGCGAAGATGCCCCACCTGCTGGTGGCGGGCGCGACCGGCTCCGGCAAGTCGTCGTTCATCAACTCGATGATCACCTCGGTGCTGATGCGGGCCACGCCCGACGAGGTGCGGATGATCATGGTCGACCCGAAGCGGGTCGAGCTGAACGCCTACGAGGGCGTGCCGCACCTGATCACCCCGATCATCACCAACCCCAAGAAGGCCGCCGAGGCACTGGCCTGGGTCGTGCGCGAGATGGACATGCGCTACGACGACCTCGCCAACTTCGGCTTCCGCCACATCGACGACTTCAACAAGGCGGTGCGTGCCGGCAAGGTCGAGGTGCCTGCGGGCAGTGAGCGCGAGGTCTCGCCCTATCCCTACCTGTTGGTGATCGTCGACGAGCTGGCCGACCTGATGATGGTCGCTCCGCGTGACGTCGAGGACGCCGTCGTCCGGATCACCCAGCTCGCCCGGGCCGCCGGCATCCACCTGGTGCTCGCCACCCAGCGCCCGAGCGTCGACGTCGTCACCGGACTGATCAAGGCCAACGTGCCCTCCCGGTTGGCGTTCGCGACCTCGTCGCTGGCCGACAGCCGGGTGATCCTGGACCAGCCGGGCGCCGAGAAGCTGGTCGGCCAGGGTGACGGGCTCTTCCTGCCGATGGGGTCGTCGAAGGCGGTCCGCGTCCAGGGCTCGTGGGTGACCGAGGCCGAGATCCACCAGGTCGTCGCCCACTGCAAGCAGCAGCTCGAGCCGACCTACGTCGAGGACGTCACCGCCCCGCAGGCGGCCAAGCGCGACCTCGACGACGACATCGGCGACGACATGGAGCTGGTGGTGCAGGCGATCGAGCTGGTCGTCTCCACCCAGTTCGGCTCGACGTCGATGCTGCAGCGCAAGCTCCGCGTCGGCTTCGCCAAGGCGGGCCGGCTGATGGACATCCTCGAGAGCCGCGGCGTGGTCGGCCCGAGCGAGGGGTCGAAGGCCCGCGACGTGCTGGTCAAGCCGGACGAGATCGATTCCGTGGTCGCAGTGATCCAGGGGGAGGCATCATGAGTGAGGCACCGATCTACGAGACCGACGCGGACGCCACGGACCTCGAGGACACCCCTGCGGCGCTGTCGCTGGCCCCCGACGCGGTCGTCGTACGCCGCAACGCAGGGCTCGCCGCCCTCGTGGGGGGCCTGGCCTCGGCCGTCGCCATCGCCTGGGGGGCCCGTGCCGCCGAGACCGGTGCCGTGGTCGACTGGGCCCTCGCCGTCGCGCTCGGCGCGCTCGGTGTCGGCCACCTCGCGACCCTGCTCGACGCGCGCACCCCGCTGCTGGTCGCCGACACGCAGGGCGTGCGGATGCGGCTGGGCCGCACCTGGGGCGGACTGCCCTGGGGTGCCCTCGCCCGCGTCGAGCACACCCCGCGTCGAGGCCTGCTGCGCGACGGCCGACTGGTCATGGTCGTGCACAACCCGGCCCGTCTGCTCGAGGAGCTCGACCGCGGCGCCCGACGCCAGTCCCGGCTGTGCCAGCGGCTCTACGGCGCCCCGTTCGCGCTCCCGCTGGGGCTCTCGACCCGGGTGACGGGCGCCGGGGACGACCTCGGCGCTGCGCTGTCGGCGCTCGCCGCCGGCTCGAGCCGCGTCGTCGAGATCGACACCCGTGAGATCGAGACAGAAACAGACACAGAGCCCGAGACAGACACAGACACAGAGACCGAGCGTCACCTGCCCGACCCGCGCCCCCGTCTGGCGCACACGCTGTTCCGTCTCTCCGGCCTGCTCCAGCGCCACCGCGACGCCACCGGCGCGCCGGACGCCGTCGCCGACGTGGTGGTCGAGGAGGTGGCCACCGACGACGTCGCGGTCGCCGCCAGTGCCACCCCGAGCCCGCTGCGGGTGCCGACCGTCGCGGCGCGCGCCGACGTGCGGGTCGAGCCCGAGGCCGGGCCCGACGAGACCGGGCCCGACGCAAGCAGGCCCGTGGATCCGCAGGGTCGCGAGCTGCGCCGCCCCGGCAGCGTCAGCCTGGTCGAGGACACCCAGGTCTGGGGCGACCGGATCGCCCCCATCGCCCGCGAGGGCCACGCGGTCGAACCGCTGCTCATCGACGACCACGCCGTACGGCCGGCGGCCGACCCGGTGGTCGGTCCCGAGCTCGCTGCTGCGCGGACCCGGCTCGCCCTGTCCGTCGACCAGCTCGCCGAACGCACCCGCATCCGTCCGCACGTGATCGAGTCGATCGAGGTCGACGACTTCACGCCCTGCGGCGGCGACTTCTACGCACGCGGCCACCTCCGCACCCTCGCCCGAGTGCTCGGGGTCGACGTCGCGCCGCTGCTCACGGCCTACGACGAGCGCTACGCCGACGCCCCGATCAGCCCGCGCCGGGTGTTCGAGGCGGAGCTCGCCACCGGCGCGCACGGCTCCATCCGGGGCACCCGCGGTGGCCCAAACTGGTCGGTGCTCGTCGCCGCGGTGATGGCCGTGGTGCTGGCCTGGTCGGTCGCACGGCTCGCCATGGACGGACCGACCCAGGCCCCGGAGACCCGCAGTGTGCTCAACGGCAGCGCCGGTCTCACCAGCGGCAGCACCAAGGCCGCGCCCGCGGTGCCGGTCGTGCTGACCGCCGCCGGCGGCGGTGCCCACGTGCGGGTCCGTGACGGCCGAGGGACCGTGGTCTTCCAGGGCGGCATCGCCTTCGGGGAGAGCAAGACGCTCGAGGTCTCTCCGCCGATTCGTGTGGAGTCGAGCGACGGCTCGCTCACCACGACCGTCGACGGGCAGGACAACGGCGCCATCGGCGCCACCGGTGAGCGAGCCAGCGACCTCTTCGTCGTCACCGACTGAGGTCTCCCCGAGCAGCAGCCTCGGGTCCCGGCGAATCGGGTCGTCGGGACCGGAGGCGGCATAATCGAGCGGACATGACTGCCCAGACCCCCGCCGCCCCCGACGCCCCGCCGAGTTCAGGGTTGCTCTCGGTCGCGCTCGTGACCCTGGGCTGTGCCCGCAACGAGGTCGACTCCGAGGAGCTGGCCGGTCGGCTCGAGGCCGGTGGCTTCCGGCTCGTCGACGACGCGGAGGACGCCGACACGGTCGTGGTCAACACCTGCGGGTTCGTGGAGGCCGCGAAGAAGGACAGTGTCGACACCCTGCTCCAGGCCGCCGACCTCAAGGAGACCGGCCGCGCCCAGGCCGTCGTCGCCGTCGGCTGCCTCGCCGAGCGCTACGGCAAGGACCTGGCCTCGTCACTGCCCGAGGCCGACGCCGTGCTCGGCTTCGACGACTACCCCGACATCGCCGACCGGCTGCGCTCGATCGTGGCGGGGGAGACCCACGAGGCGCACACGCCGCAGGACCGGCGGCTGCTGCTGCCGATCACCCCGGTCGACCGGGCCTCGATCATCGAGGACGTCAGCGTTCCCGGGCTGGGCGGTCCGCGTGCCGTGCGCCGCCGGCTCGACGGCGGCCCCATGGCCCCCCTCAAGCTGGCCAGCGGCTGCGACCGGCGCTGCTCGTTCTGCGCCATCCCCGCCTTCCGCGGCTCCTTCGTGAGCCGTCGGCCCAGCGACGTGCTCGGCGAGGCCGTGTGGCTGGCCGGCCAGGGCGTCAAGGAGGTGTTCCTGGTCAGCGAGAACTCCACCTCCTACGGCAAGGACCTCGGCGACCTGCGGCTGCTCGAGACGCTGCTGCCGGAGCTGGCCGCCGTCGAGGGCATCGAGCGGGTGCGGGTGTCCTACCTGCAGCCGGCCGAGACCCGGCCCGGGCTGGTCGAGGCGATCGCCACGACACCGGGCGTGGCGCCGTACTTCGACCTGTCCTTCCAGCACGCCAGCGCCACCGTGCTGCGCCGGATGCGGCGCTTCGGCGACCCCGAGTCGTTCCTCGCGCTGCTCGCGCGCATCCGTGAGCTCAACCCGGTGGCCGGCGTGCGCTCGAACGTCATCGTGGGCTTCCCCGGCGAGACCGAGGCCGATGTCGAGGTCCTGTGCGACTTCCTGGTCGCGGCACGCCTCGACGTCACCGGCGTGTTCGGCTACTCCGACGAGGACGGCACCGAGGCTGCGTCGTACGACGCCAAGCTCGACGACGACGAGGTGCGCGCCCGCACCGAGCACGTCACCGCCCTCGTCGAGGAGCTGGTCAGCCAGCGCGCCGAGGAGCGGATCGGCGAGACCGTCGAGGTGCTCGTCGAGTCCGTCGACGCCGTCGACGGCGGGGTCGAAGTCCGCGGCCGGGCCGCACACCAGGGCCCCGAGGTCGACGGTGACACCTACCTGATCGGATCCACCGCGACCGTGGGCGAGGTCGTGACCGCCGAGGTGGTCGCCAGCGAGGGCGCCGACCTCCACGCGAAGGAGCTCCCGTGACCGAGCCACGTGAGGGCACCAGCAACCTCAACGTGCCCAACGCGCTGACCACGCTGCGCATCGTGATCGTGCCGTTCTTCGCCTGGGCGCTGCTCGCCGACGGCGGCGACTCGATCACCTGGCGCCTGGTGGCCTTCGCCCTGTTCGTGGGAGCCATGATCACCGACAAGGTGGACGGCGACCTGGCACGCAAGCACGACATCGTCACCAACTTCGGCAAGATCGCCGACCCGATCGCCGACAAGGCGATCACCGGCATGGCACTCATCGGCCTCTCGGTCGTGGGTGACGTCTGGTGGTGGGTCACCATCGTCGTGCTCCTGCGCGAGTGGAGCGTGACCGTGCTCCGGCTCTCGGTCCTCAAGCACGTCGTGATCGCGGCCGCGTCGAGCGGCAAGATCAAGACGACGCTGCAGGCGGTCGCCCTCAGCGTGCTGACGCTGCCGCTGCCCCACGGCGACGCCGCTCACGGTGGCGCGTTCGACCGCTTCGGGGCTGTCGGCGAGGGCGTCTTCTACCTCGGCCAGGTCGCGCTCGCCGGTGCGGTGGCGATGACGCTGTGGTCGGGCTACGAGTTCTTCCGCGATGTCTGGCGACAGCGGGAGAACCTCCGGTCGACGGCTGGCAACTGACCACAGTTTCGTCGCCGAAATCTTCATCAAGGCTCGCACCGTGGGGCCTCTCACCCCGGGTTAGGGTGACCGCGGCTTCCCCGCTCCCGTTCGTTGGATCACTCTCACCCGAAGGGTCTACTTCTACGTGTTCGCGACATCCTCTCGGCGCCGGGGCCTGGCAGCCGCCGGCGTACTCGGCCTCCTGGCCGGCCCCCTGGCCCTCGTGGCCTCGCCCGCCCAGGCCGTCAGCCCCGACCTCGTCATCAGCGAGGTCTACGGCGCCGGCGGCAACTCCGGTGCCACCCACAACGCCGACTTCGTCGAGCTCTACAACCCGACCGGTGCTGCCGTCTCGCTGGACGGCATGTCGGTCCAGTACCGCAGCCAGTCCGGCACCTCCGGCAACGCGTTCGCCCTGAGCGGCTCCGTCGCCGCGGGTGAGCACTACCTGATCCAGATGAGCAACACGGGCGCCAACGGGGCGGCCCTGACCGGCGTCGACGCCACGGCCAGCCCCGCGTTCGCCATGAGCGGCTCCGACGGCCAGGTGCTCCTGCTGAACTCGACCACCGGGTTCGCCGGCACCGGCGACGTCGCCGGCAACGCCGCGATCCGCGACATGGTCGGCTACGGCGACGGCGCGGCGACCTTCGAGACCTCGCGCACGGGCGTCGACCTGACGTCGACGACGTCGGCGCAGCGCTACGACAACCTCCCTGACACCGACGACAACGCCGCGGACTTCAGCGAGGCCGGCCCGACCCCGGGCACCGGCGTCGAGGCGCCCGAGGACCGCACCATCGCCGAGATCCAGGGCACGGGCGCGAGCAGCCCGCTGGACGGCGACTACGTGCGCACGACCGGCACCATCACCGGTCGCTACGCGACCGGCGGCTACGAGGGCGTCGTCATCCAGACCGGCGGCACCCCCGACACCCCGGGCGCCTCCGACGCCGTCTTCGTGTACACCCCCGACATCGCCGCGGGCACGCTGCCGCCGATCGGCACGCCGGTCGAGGTGGTCGGTGAGGTCACCGAGTACTTCGACCTCACCGAGGTCACCGCCGAGAGCATCTCAATCACCGGTGACCTCCCGCCCGTCACGCCGCTGAGCGCGCCGTGGACCGACCTCGACTCCGACGTCGAGCGCGAGGCCCACGAGAGCGAGCTGGTCGCGCCGCAGGGTCCCTTCACGGTCACCGACTCCTACAACATCGACAACTACGGCGAGATCGGCCTTGCCTCCGGCACCGAGCCGCTCGTGGTCCCGACCGAGGTCGAGGACGCCCAGACCGGCGACCCCGACGCGGTGGCAGCCGAGAACGACCGCCGGGCGATCACGCTCGACGACGGCGCCTCGATCAACTTCCGTGACGCCGAGAACTCCGACCGGCCCTACTCGTGGCTGACCCCCGACAACCCGGTCCGCGTCGGCGCCGAGGTCACCTTCCACGACCCGGTGCTCCTCGACTACCGCTTCGGTGAGTGGAAGCTGCAGCCGCAGCGCAAGGTCACCGGCGCCGGACGGAACGTCGCGACCTTCGAGAACACGCGTACCGAGGCGCCCGAGGAGGTCGGCGGCGACCTGCGGCTGGCCACCTTCAACGTGCTCAACTTCTTTCCGACCACCGGTGTCGAGTTCGACGACATGCCGGACACGACGTGCAGCTACTACCGCGATCGCGACGGTGAGCGCACCACGGTCCAGTCCTGCAGCCCCAACGGACCGCGCGGCGCGGCCGACCCCGAGAACCTCGCGCGCCAGCAGGCCAAGATCGTCGCGGCGATCAACGCCCTCGACGCCAGCGTGGTCTCGCTGGAGGAGCTCGAGAACTCCGCCAAGTTCGGCAAGAACCGTGACTTCGCGATCGGCGTCCTCGTCGACGCCCTGAACGCCGACGCCGGCGAGGGCACGTGGAAGTTCGCCCCGAGCCCGCCGAGCTACGACCGGCCCACGGTCGACCAGGAGGACGTGATCCGGACCGGCTTCATCTACAAGCCGGCCGACGTGCAGCGCGTGGGTGCCTCGGAGATCCTCGTCGACGAGGAGAACTTCGACAACGCCCGCGAGCCGCTGGCCCAGGTCTTCCGTCCCGTGGGCGGCGCCGACGGCAGCGAGTTCGTCGTCGTGGTCAACCACTTCAAGTCCAAGGGCTCCGGCACCGACGACGGCACCGGGCAGGGCAAGGCCAACCCCGACCGCATCGGCCAGGCCGAGGCGCTGAGCGCGTTCGCCGCCGAGTTCGCGGAGGCCCGTGAGGTCGAGGCGATCTTCCTCGCCGGTGACTTCAACGCCTACACGATGGAGGACCCGATGCAGGTCCTCTACGACGACGGCTACACCAACCTCGAGTCGACCACCGACCCGGACGAGGCCTCCTACTCGTACTTCGGCGAGTCGGGCTCGCTCGACCACGTCGTCGCCAACGACGCCGCCGAGGCGATGGTCACCGGGGTCGACGTCTGGAACATCAACGCCGAGGAGGCGGTGGCCTACGAGTACAGCCGCTACAACTCCAACGTCACGATGCTCTACGACCGGAGCCCCTACAAGGCCTCCGACCACAACCCCGAGGTCGTCGGCCTCGACGTGGCCGGACTCGGCCCGGAGGACATCCAGATCCTGGCCACCAACGACTTCCACGGCCGGATCGCCAACGACCCGTTCACCTCGGCCGCCGGCGCGGCCGCCATGGCCGGCGCGGTCAAGCAGCTGCGTGACGCCAACCCCAACACCGTGTTCGCGGCCGCGGGCGACCTGATCGGCGCCTCGACCTTCGACTCGTTCATCGCCAACGACAAGCCGACGATCGACTCGCTCAACGAGGCCGGCCTCGAGGTGTCCGCGGTGGGCAACCACGAGTTCGACCAGGGCTACGACGACCTCGTCAACCGGGTCATGGCCCCGGAGTCGGAGGAGAACCCCGACGGCGGTGCCGAGTGGCAGTACCTCGGCGCGAACGTGAAGTTCAAGGCCGACGGCAGCGACGCGCTCGAGGGCACGTGGATCAAGGAGATGGACGGCGTCCAGGTCGGCTTCGTCGGCACGGTCACCGAGCACCTGCCCGAGCTGGTCACCCCGGCCGGGATCTCCGAGATCGAGGTGACCGACGTCGTCGAGGCCACCAACGCCGCGGCCGACGACCTCAAGGCCGAGGGCGCCGACCTGGTCGTCATGCTGGTGCACGAGGGTGCCCCGGGCACCGACTGCGCAGCGATGGACGACGACGCGACGTCAGACTTCGGCTCGATCGTCACCGGCGTCAACGACAACGTCGACGCGATCGTCTCCGGCCACACCCACCTCGAGTACAACTGCTCCTTCCCCGTGGCCGGCTGGTCCGACCGCGAGGTCACGGAGCGCCCGGTGGTCTCGGCCGGTCAGTACGGCGCCAACCTCAACAAGCTGGTCTTCACCGTCGACTCCGCCACCGGCGAGGTCCTCGCGAAGACGCAGGCCGTGCTCAAGCTGAAGGCGGCCAACGGCGGACCGTTCAACTTCCCGATCGACCAGGCCACCCAGGCCATCGTCGACGCGGCCGTCGCCGAGGCCAACGTGCTCGGTGCCGTACCGCTCGGCAAGATCGACGCCGCCTTCGACCGTGCCCGCTTCGTGACCGGGGCCGAGAACCGCGGTGGCGAGTCCACGCTGGGCAACCTCGTGGCCGAGGTGCAGCGGTGGGCGACCGACACGCCGACGACCGGCTCGGCGCAGATCGCCTTCATGAACCCGGGCGGCCTGCGAGACGAGATGCGCGGCGTGACGAGCGAGGAGTTCCCCCGCACGCTCACCTACCGGCAGGCCGCCAACGTGCAGCCGTTCGCGAACACGCTGGTGAACATGGACCTGACGGGTGAGCAGATCAAGCAGGCTCTCGAGCAGCAGTGGCAGCCCGCCGGTGCCTCGCGTCCGTTCCTGAGGCTCGGCGTGTCCGACGGCTTCGAGCACACCTACGACCCGACGGCCCCGGCCGGCTCGCGGATCACGGGCATGTGGCTCGACGGCGAGCCGATCGACCCGACGACGGTCTACTCGGTCACGGTCAACTCGTACCTCGCGAGCGGTGGTGACAGCTTCGAGGCCTTCGCCGCCGGGGCGAGCAAGCAGGACACCGGGCAGACCGACCTGCAGGCCATGGTCGACTACCTGGACGAGTTCGCGAACACCGACGAGGGTGACGAGCCGCTCGCGCCCGACTTCGCCCAGCGTGCCGTGGGCGTCGACTTCGGGGTCGACGCGCCGGAGAGCTACCTGCCGGGCGACACGGTGGCGTTCGACCTGTCCTCGCTGTCGATGACCGGCCCGACCGACGTGGTCGACACCGAGGTCACGGTCAGCCTGGGCGAGGAGGTGCTCGGGACCTTCCCGGTCACCACGACGCTGAGCCCCGCCGGCAACGCCAACAGCAACGACGAGGCCGGCAAGGCCTCGGTCTCGGTCGAGCTCCCGGCGGACGCCGCCGCGGGTGACGCCATGCTGACGGTGGTGGGCGAGGCGACGGGGACGACCGTCGAGGTCCCGGTCAGCATCGAGGGCGGCGAGACGCCCGTCGTGACGCCCGAGATGACCGTCGAGCGACTGCCGCAGGGCCGGATCAACGCCGGCTCGACGAAGGTCAGGCTCGGCGTGACCCTCACGGCGCCCGACCAGACGGTCACCGGCGACGTGCGGGTCCGGGGTCACGGCAAGGGTGACCTGAAGACCCTCACCGACGGCAGCGTCCGCTTCAACCTCGGCACGTTCGGCAAGCCGGGCCGCAAGACGATCACGGTCGTCTACCGCGGCACCGACACCTTCGAGCGGGTCGTGGAGGAGATCAGCTTCCGGGTCCGCTGACCCGGGCTGGGAACAGCTCAACCACGGCGCTGGTGCAGGCGGAACGCCGCCTGCACCAGCGCCAGGTGGCTGAAGGCCTGCGGGAAGTTCCCGGCCATCCGGGCGCCGTCGACGTCGTACTCCTCAGCGAGGAGGCCGACGTCGTTGCACAACCCGACCAGTCGGTCGAGCAGCGCCTCGGCGTCGTCGAGGCGCCCTGCCTCGGCGTAGGCGGAGACCAGCCAGAAGGAGCACGCGAGGAACGGGTGCTCGTCGCCGTCGAGCCCGTCGACGCCCGACTCGGTGCGGTAGCGCAGCACCAGACCGTCGCGCATCAGGTCCTCCTCGACCGCAGCGATCGTGCCGAGGAAGCGGGGGTCGTCGCCGTCGAGGAAGCCGACCATCGGCAGCACCAGCAGCGAGGCGTCGACCTCGCGGGTCGCGTAGTGCTGGGTGAAGGTGCCTCGCTCGGCGTCGAAGCCGCGCTCGCACACCTCGGCGTGCACCTCGTCGCGCAGGGCGCGCCACTTCTCGACCGGACCGTCGAGCCCGTGGTCCTCGACCGCCCTGATGGCGCGGTCGAACGCCGCCCACACCATCACCCGCGAGTGGGTGAAGTGCTGCACCGGGCCGCGGATCTCCCACAACCCGTGGTCGGGCTCCCGCCAGTGCTCCGCCAGCGCCTCGACCAGCTCCTTCTGCAGCGCCCAGGCACTCTGGTCGCTGGGCACCCCGGCGTCGCGGCTGTCGGCGAGGGCGATCATCACCTCGCCGAGCACGTCGTTCTGTCGCTGCGACACGGCGCCGTTGCCGATGCGCACGGGGCGGGAGTCCGCGTAGCCGGGCAGGTGGTCGAGCTCGAGCTCCGGCAGCCGCCGGGCGCCGTCGACGGCGTACATGATCTGGAGGTCGGCGGGGTCGCCGGCCACGGCTCGCAGCAGCCAGGCGCGCCAGGCCTGTGCCTCGTCGGTGGCGCCGGCGGCGATCAGCGACTCCAGGGTGAGCGCCGCGTCGCGCAGCCAGCAGTAGCGGTAGTCCCAGTTGCGTGAGCCGCCGAACGTCTCGGGCAGCGAGGTGGTGGGGGCGGCGACGATGCCGCCGGTGTGCTCGTGCGTCAGCAGCCGCAGCGTCAGCAGCGAGCGCACGACGGCGTCGCGGTGGGGCAGCCCCTCCAGCCGGCACTCGTCGAGCCAGTCCTGCTCGGCGCGGATCGTCGCCCGGATCCGCGGGCCCATCTCCTCCTTCGCCGGGATCGGGTCGGCGGAGCTGACCCAGGTCGTGGAGAAGGTGAGGGAGTCGCCGGCCGCGACGTCGAACTCGTCGGTGTGCCGGTGGTCGGTCGCCGTGGGGAGCCGGGGACCGCGCAGCACCAGCATGTCGGGACCGGCCACGGCGGTGATCGCGTGGTCGCCCTCCCCGGAGTGGGAACGGGTCACCCACGGCCGGATGTGCCCGTAGTCCATGCGCACGACCCACTCGTGGCCGAACCGCACCGTGCCCTCGACGCCGGTGAGGCGGCGTACGACGTCGGCGCGACCGTCACCGGTGGGCATCAGGTCCAGCAGCGTGACGACGCCGTCGGGCGTCGTGAACGTGGTCTCCAGGGAGGAGGAGTTCCCGACGTAGCGCCGGGTGGAGCTCCACTCGCCGACCGGGCAGAGCTGCCAGTGGCCGTGGTCGTCGGTGCCGAGCAGCCCGGCGAAGCAGGCGGGGGAGTCGAAGCGGGGGAGGCACAACCAGTCGATCGAGCCGTTGCGGCCGACGAGGGCTGCGGTGTGCCGGTCCCCGATCAGGGCGTAGTCCTCGATCGGCAGCGCCATGGCGTCCATCATGTCCTACGGTCGGTCACGTGACCGACCGTCCCACTGCCCACGACCTGCTGGGGCTGCTGCGCGGCGAGGACGCGACCCTCGCCACCGCCGAGTCGCTCACGGGCGGCCGGTTGGCGGCCGCGGTCACGGCCGTCCCCGGGGCCTCCGCGTCGTACGTGGGAGGGGTCGTCGCCTACGCGACGCGGGTCAAGCACCACCTGCTCGGGGTGCCGCAGACGCTCGTCGCCGAGCACGGCGTGGTGTCCGCGGAGTGTGCGACGGCGATGGCGCTCGGGGCGCGCGAGGCGCTGGGCGCCACCTGGGCCCTGAGCACGACCGGCGTTGCGGGGCCCACGGAGCAGGAGGGCCAGGCGGTCGGCACGGTGTACGTCGGGGTGGCCGGTCCCGGGAACGCCCGGGCGGTGCCGTTGACGCTCGTCGGCGACCGTGGCGAGATCCAGCACCAGGCGGTCGAGCAGGCGATCGCCACGCTCGTGCGGGAGCTGCGTCGGGAAGAACCAGGGCTCCGGTAGCGTTGGGCCCCACGACCTACCCAGGGAGGTGAACCGCATGGTGATGTTCCGACGACTGCTCGGCGACGTCCTGCGCGAGAAGCGGATCCAGCGCGGTCTCACCCTGCGGCAGCTCTCCGCCGAGGCGCTCGTCTCGCTGGGCTACATCTCCGAGATCGAGCGCGGTCAGAAGGAGGCCTCCTCCGAGCTGCTGGCCTCGCTCTGCTCGGCGCTCGACGTGCCGCTCTCCGAGGTCCTCTCCGACGTCTCGTCGCTGGTGGCCGTCGAGGAGGCCGCCACGGCGGCCGCTCCCGTCGTCCCCGCCATCGTCGCGTCCGCCGCCTGATCGGGTCGGTGCCCGCTCAGCCCGACCCGGGCTCCGGCTGGCAGCGCGGACACCAGTAGGCCGGGCGCTCCCTGCCCCGCGGGCCGGTCTTCGCCGTGCGGATCGGGGTGCGGCACCGGGGGCAGGGCAGGCCACGCCGACCGTAGACGTAGGTCGTCATCGGCCGGCGCCGTACGGCCACGGCCATCAGCTCCTGGGCCTTGCTGACGACGGCCTCGAGGTCGGTCACGTCCCCGACCGGGGTGCGCGGGTGGACCCTGGTGGCGAACAGCGCCTCGGCCGCCCACATGGTGCCGACACCGGCGAGGCAGCGCTGTTCGAGCAGGGCGTCGCGGACCTCGACGTCTCCGGGCAGCCCCGCCAGGCGGCGGGCCGCCTCCGCGGCGTCCCAGTCGGGGCCGAGCACGTCGGGCCCGAGGTGCTCGACCACGCTCGCCTCGCGCTCGCGCGGGAGCAACTCGACGATGCCGAGGGAGAAGCCGACGGCCACCCGCTCGGCGGTGGTGAGCACGACCCGGGCCGTGTGCCACGGCCTGCCCCACCGCTGCCCGGGTGCGTAGTCGCGCCAGCTGCCCTCCATCTTCAGGTGGGTGTGCAGCGTCCACGCGGCGTCGGGGAGGTCGATGCGCGTGAGCAGGTGCTTGCCGCGGGTGTGGGTGCCGGTCACGAGGCCGCCGGACAGGTCGGCGACCGCGAACCGCGGGACCCGGAAGTCGGTGGCGGTGAGGGTCCGGCCCTGCAGGGCCCGGTCGAGCCGACGGGCCGTCCGGACGACGGCGTCCCCCTCAGGCACGGAGCCGGAGTCCTCGCGGCGTCGTCGCGAACCCCGCCTCAGCGAGCGCCTCGCGCAGCGGGGTGCGGCCCCCGCCGAGCACCTGCTCGCCGTCGGCCTTCTCGACCGTGAGCCGGCCCAGCTGGCCGCGCCGGGCGGCGTCGGCGAGCGCTGCGGCCGCCGGGGCGAGCAGCTCGGGCTGGTCGGACCAGGTGAGCAAGGTCTTGCCACCGCGCTCGACGTAGAGGACGAGCTCGCCGTCGACCAGCACGACCAGCGCCCCTGCCTTGCGGCCCGGACGGTGCCCGCCCTCGCCCTTCCCGGTGGTCGAGCCTGTCGAGACCGGCCACGCCAGCGCGGCGCCGTAGGGGTTGGCAGGGTCGGTCGCCGCCAGCGCTACCGATGTGCGGGTGCCCTCGCGGTCGACCTCGGAGAACGTGCGCAACCGGTCGACGGCACCCGCCGTGCCGAACTGGGCGGCACCGAGGCCCTCGACGAAGTAGCCGCGCCGGCAGCGCCCGGTCTCCTCGAAGGCGGCGAGCACCTTGTAGACCGCGGCGAAACCTCCCGGCGTCCGCTCGCTCTGCACGGCGCCGCGGGTGACGACGCCGTGCCGGTCGAGCAGCCGCTCGGCGGCGGCCTTGGCCCGGCGGGTGGGGTCGGTGTCGGGGTCGGGCAGCAGGGCCCAGCGACCGGCGACCTGGGGAGGGCCGGTGCGCACGACGCGGGGCCCCGGTCGGCGCTGCCGGTGGCTGCCGCGGTTGCCGACCAGGGCCCGCAGCGGGGCCAGCGTGTCGTTGCCGACGCGACCGGCCCAGACGAGGTCCCAGAGCACGCCGGCGAGCGCGTCGTCGGTGGGCATGGTCTCGACCTTGCCGTCGACGGCTCGCTGCAGCTGGCGGAAGAACCAGGCACCGCCCGGCTCCAGCGCCTCCAGCACCGCCTCGTGCAGCTGCCCTCCGGACGAGGCCGGGTGCGCGAGGGGTGAGTGCTCGGGCAGCGTGAGCGGCGCCTGGTCGGCGAGGTGGAGGCTGACCCAGCCGTCGGAGCCGGGCAGGGAGCCGTGGCCGGACCAGACGACCTCCCCGGCGCTGGTGAGCTCGTCGAGCAGGGCGGGCTCGTAGTCGTGGACCCGGGCCGGGAGCACCAGCGACTCGAGCGCGCTCGCCGGCACCGGGCAGCCGGCGAGCTGGCTGACCGCGGTGAGCACACCGTCGACGCCGCGCTGGCGGCCACCGCGACCAGATCCGGTCACGTGCTGCCAGGCGGTCTGGAAACGCGCGAGCGCGGGCTGCTCGACCGGCTCGATCTCCTGACGCAACCGGGCGAGCGAGCGACGTCGCAGCCGACGCAGCACCTCGGCGTCGCACCACTCGGTGCCGGCACCGGCGGGGCGGAACTCGCCGTCGAGCACCCGGCCGCGGGCACCGAGCCGCTGGAGCGTGTGGCGGACGACCGCCTCGCCGAGGCCGAGCCGGGCGGCGACCTCGGCCGCGGTGAAGGGGCCGTGGGTGCGGGCGTGGCGGGCGACCAGGTCGCCGAGCGGGTCGTCGACGTCGTCGGTGAAGACGTCGGGCGTGCCGGGCGGCACCGGAACCCCGAGGCCGTCACGCAGCCGGCCGACGTCCTCGATGCCGGCCCAGCGCTCCTCCCCGGCGACCCGCACCTCGACGACCCGGCGGGCGTCGGTGAGCGTGGTGAGCCAGCCGGTCACCTCGTCGGGGGCGGTGCTCCGCTCGGCCACCTCGGCCGTGCTCAGGGGGCCGAGCAGGCGCAGCAGGTCGGCCACGCCCTCGGCGTCCCGCACCCTGCGGTCGGGGGCGAGGCGCTGGAGCTCGGCCTCGACCTCCGCCAGCACCTCGGGGTCGAGCAGCTCACGCAGCTCGGCGCGGCCGAGCAGCTCGGCGAGCAGCCCCTGGTCGAGGCTGAGCGCCGCGGCCCGGCGCTCGGCGAGGGGGGAGTCGCCCTCGTAGACGAACTGGGCGACGTAGCCGAAGAGCAGGGTGCGGGCGTAGGGGGAGGGCTGGGTGGTGGCGACGTCGACGATCGACACCTCGCGGCTCTCGACCCGCTTCATCAGCCCGACCAGCCCCGGGAGGTCGTAGACGTCCTGGAGGCACTCACGCACGGCCTCGAGCACGATCGGGAACGACGGGTACTTCGACGCGACCTCGAGCAGCTGCGCCGACCGCTGCCGCTGCTGCCACAGCGGGCTGCGGCGACCCGGGTCGCGCCGGGGGAGCAGCAGCGCCCGGGCCGCGCACTCGCGGAACCGGCTGGCGAAGAGCGCGCTGCCACCGACCTCGGTCGTGACGACCTCCTCGATCTCCTCGGGGTCGAAGGCGATCACCTCGCCGGTCGGTGGCTCCGCCTCGGTGTCGGGCACCCGCACGACGATGCCGTCGTCGGAGGCGACGGCCTGGCCGTCGATCCCGAACCGCTCGCGCAGCCGCGCGTTGATCGCCAGCGCCCAGGGCGCGTGGACGGGGGTGCCGTAGGGGGAGTGGACGACGAGCCGCCAGTCGCCCAGCTCGTCGCGGAAGCGCTCGACGAGCACCGTGACGTCGCTCGGCAGGGTGCGGGTGGCCTCGACCTGCTCGTGGAGGTAGCGGACCAGGTTGCCGGCGGCGTACTGGTCGAGGCCGTGGCTGCGCGCCTCGCTGATCGCCTTCTTCTCCGGCAGCGAGGCGAGCTCGCGGGTGAAGGCGCCGACGGCCTCGCCGAGCTCGGCGGGGCGACCCAGGGCGTCGCCCTTCCAGAACGGCAGCCGGCCGGGCACGCCGGGGGCGGGGACGACGAGCACCCGGTCGTGGGTGATGTCCTCGATGCGCCAGCTCGTGGTGCCCAGGGTGAAGACGTCGCCGACGCGGGACTCGTAGACCATCTCCTCGTCGAGCTCGCCCACCCGGCGGCCGGTGCCCTCGCCGACGAGGAAGACACCGAAGAGCCCGCGGTCGGGGATGGTGCCGCCGCTGGTGACCGCCAGCCGCTGGGCGCCGGGGCGGCCGGTGAGCTGTCCGGTGACGCGGTCCCACACCAGCCGCGGTCGCAGCTCGGCGAACTCGTCGGAGGGGTAGCGGCCGGCGAGCAGGTCGAGCGTGGCGTCGTAGGCGCTGCGGGGCAGCGACGTGAAGGCGGCGCTGCGGCGCACGAGCCCGTAGAGCTCGTCGACGTCCCACGCGTCGAGGGCGCACATCGCCACCACCTGCTGGGCGAGGACGTCGAGCGGGTTGGTGGGCACCCGCAGGCTCTCGATCGCGCCGTCGCGCATCCGCTGCACGGCGACCGCCGTCTGGGCGAGGTCGCCGCGGTGCTTGGGGAACAGCACGCCACGGCTGGTCTCGCCGACCTGGTGGCCGGCGCGGCCGACGCGCTGGAGGGCGCTGGCGACGCTCGGCGGCGACTCGATCTGGACGACCAGGTCGACCGCTCCCATGTCGATGCCGAGCTCGAGGCTGCTGGTGGCGACGACGGCGGGCAGGCGGCCGCGCTTGAGGTCGTCCTCGATGAGGGCGCGCTGCTCCTTCGACACCGAGCCGTGGTGGGCCTTGGCCATCACCGGCGCGGCCCCGCCGGACCGCCCCGACTGGGCCATCACCTCGGCCGGCGGCGTGCCGTCGTCGTCGAGCTCGACGCCGGCCCGGTCGGCGGCGATCTCGTTGAGCCGGGAGGTCAGCCGCTCGGCCAGCCGGCGACTGTTGGCGAAGACGATGGTGGAGCGGTGCGCCTCGACCAGGTCGGCGACCTGTTCCTCGACGTGGGGCCAGATCGACTGGCTCCTGCCCTGGCCGTCGTCGGGGTCGCCCGCGGCCCCGTCGTCGTAGTCCTCGGGAGCCGGTCATGTCCTCGACGGGGACCACCACCCGGAGGTCCCACTGCTTCTCGCTCGGTGGCGAGACGATCTCGACGGGTGCCTGCCCGCCGAGGAACCGGGCGACCTCCTCGGTGGGTCGGACCGTGGCGGACAACCCGATGCGCTGGGCGGGGCGGGGGAGCAGGTGGTCGAGGCGCTCGAGGCTGAGCGCGAGGTGGGCGCCGCGCTTGGTGCCGGCGACGGCGTGGACCTCGTCGACGATCACGGTCTCGACGCTGCGCAGCGTCTCGCGGGCCTGGCTGGTGAGCATCAGGAACAGCGACTCGGGCGTCGTGATCAGCACGTCGGGCGGTGCCGTCGACAGCCGGCGACGGTCGGCCGCGGAGGTGTCGCCGGAGCGCAGGCCGACCGTGACGTCGGGGAGGCTCTCGCCGAGCCGCTCGGCGGTGTGGCGGATGCCGGCCAGGGGGGCGCGGAGGTTGCGCTCGACGTCGACCGCGAGGGCCTTGAGCGGCGAGACGTAGAGGACGCGGCACCGCTCGGCCTTGGGCGGCTGCTCGCGGGTGACCAGCTGGTCGAGGCTCCACAGGAAGGCGCTGAGGGTCTTGCCGGAACCGGTGGGGGCGACGACGAGGGCGTGGCGGCCGTGGCTGATCGCCTCCCACGCACCCGCCTGGGCCGTCGTCGGCTCCGCGAAGGCCGCCCGGAACCACTCGCGCGTGGGCGCGCTGAAGCGGTCGAGGGCCTGACTGTCGGTCACCCGCTCATCCTGTCACCCACCACCGACAACCCGGCTCGCCCGAAAGTCGGTTGGTGTGCGGGCCCGGATCTCGCGAGGATGGGGACATGCGCTTCCCCGACGACGTGCCGGTGCTCACCGATGGTGACGTGACCCTGCGCGCCCACACCCTCGACGACCTCCCGCGCGTGGTCGAGCAGTGTCACGACGCCGAGTCGCTGGCCTGGACGACCGTGCCGTCGCCGTACACCGAGGACGACGGCCGCGACTGGCTCGGCCGTGTGATCCCGGCCGCGTGGGCCGACGACACGACGTACGCCTTCGCCATCGAGGTCGACGGGCGCTTCGGCGGCACCGTCGACCTGCGGATGCGGGGTGGGGGCGAGGCCGAGCTCGGCTTCGGGTTGCACCCGGACGTCCGGGGGCGGCGGGTGATGCGGCGCGCGCTCGACCTGCTGCTCGACTGGGCCTTCGACGACCGGGGCGTGGAGGTCGTCACCTGGCGGGCGTTCGTCGGCAACTGGGCGTCGCGGCGCACCGTGTGGGACCTCGGGTTCAGCTTCGGGGCGACCGTGCCGCGGCTGCTGCCCCACCGCGGCGGGCGTCGCGACGCGTGGACGGCGTGGCTCGGGCGTGGCGACGAGCGCTCGCCCTCGGTCCCCTGGCACGTGGCACCGCTGCTCGAGAAGGACGGCGTGCGGCTGCGGCCGTGGCGCGACGACGACGCGGCGGCCCTGGTCGAGGCGGGCTCCGACCCGCTGGTGCGGGAGTGGATCCCCGGGACGCCGCTGCCGACGACGCTCGACGACGCCCCGGGGTACCTGGAGATGGTGCGGGTCGCGCACGCGGAGGGACGCCGGATCGGTTGGTGCGTCGCCGATGCCGCCACGGACCAGCCGCTCGGGAACGTCGGCGTCTTCGACTTCGAGGGCGACGGTGACGAGGTCACCGCACAGGTCGGCTACTGGTCGCTGCCGGCAGGGCGGGGCAGGGGGGCCATGGTCACCGGGCTCGGCCTGGCGAGCGACTGGCTGCTGGGCACTCGCGCCGACGGCGGGTTCGGAGCCCGGCGGCTCTACCTGCTCACGTCGGTGGACAACGCGGCGTCGCGTCGGCTCGCCGAGCGCACCGGCTTCGAGCACGTCGGCACCGAACGGCTCTCGGGGCCGGGTCTCGGCGGCGGCTGGGTCGACAGCGCGGTCTACGACCGGCTGCGCTGACCGGGCTACCCTCGTGGGCAGGTCGACCAGACCAGCCGGACGAGGGAGCCGTACCCGGACCGCGACAAGACGGCCGCGTGAGGTGAGTCGTCGTGGCGTGGGCGGTGCTGGTGGTCTCGGGGGTCCTGGAAGCGGTGTGGGCCACGGCCCTCGCCCGGAGCGACGGCTTCAGTCGGCCCGTGCCGACGCTGTTCTTCGCCGTCGCGCTCGTCGCGAGCATGGCTGGGCTGGCGCACGCGATGCGGACCCTTCCGCTCGGCACGGCCTACGCCGTGTGGGTGGGTATCGGAGCCGCGCTCACCGTCGCGGTCGGCATGGTCACGGGTGAGGAGCCGGTCGGGGTGGTGCGGCTCCTGCTGCTGGTCGGGCTGGTCGGCTGCATCGTCGGGCTCAAGCTCACGCACTGAGCGGGCCGGCTGGCACGGGGAGCACTCGTCCGGCATGCTCCGGCCCATGCGTGCGAGGTGGCGTCTGGTCGGGGGCGCCGTGACGATCACCGACGGCCTCGTCCTCAGGCCCGTGCGCCCCTGGACCGGGGCGGTGCACGCACTCCTCACGCACCTGCGCGAGCAGGGGCTCGAGTGCGTGCCCGAGCCCGTCGGGGTGCGCGACGACGTCGAGGCGGTCACCTACCTGGCCGGTGACTGCGGCAGCGACGGGTTGCGTCACCAGTGGGACACCGCGGGTCTGGCGTCGGCGGCCGGGCTGCTGCGACGCATCCACGACGCCACGCGCTCGTTCGACCCGCCTGCGAGGCTCGAGTGGGCCTTCCCGCCGGTCCCCGGTGCCGAGGTCGTCTGCCACGGCGACCCAGGCCCGTGGAACTTCGTGTGGCGCGACGGTGAGGCGGTCGGTCTGGTCGACTGGGACCACGCGTCGCCGGGACCCGCGATGGACGACGTCGCCTACCTCGCCGACACCTTCGTGCCCTTCCGGTCCGACGAGGTCGCGATGGCCGACCACGGCTTCCCGTCGCCACCGGACCGGGTCGCTCGGGTGCGTGAGCTGCTGGCGGCGTACGGCGCGAGCGGCGTGGGGTTCGTCGACCGGGTCATCGATCGCCAGCAGCGCACCGCCGAGCGGGTGCTGTGGCTGGCCGACCAGGGGCTGCAGCCGTGGGCGGCGTGGGTGCAGCAAGGAATGCTCGACGACCTGCGCTCCCGGGCCCGCTGGACGCGGGAGCACCGGCATCTCGTGGAGTGAGAGCGAGACCCGGCTCGCCATGCCCGCCACTCCTCGAGACACCCACTGCCGGAACGTCCGCACATGCCGATGACAGGACGCACAGGCCTGTCAGCCCCGGGCGATGCGCTCGGCCGACTCGACCAGGTCAAGGAGTTGAGCGAGCGAGGACATCGGTCGTCGGCCTCAGCCGTGACCGTGGAGGACGACGACCTCGCCCTCGACGGCCGCGAGCGCGGCGAAGGGGTGCAGGTGTTGAGCTGGGTCGAATCTCGTGGCGGGCTCCTATTGCCGCTAGTCCAGGGCGGGGAGTTGGTACCGCGCCCCGGGCTGCCCTTGCAGCTCCAGTTGGCAGCGGCCGGAGGACAGGGCGCAGACGAAGATGTCGCCCTCGTCGGGCACCTCCGAGACCCGAGACGTGTATGCGAACAGGACGAGGCGGTCGTCGTCGAGCCACTGGGCGAACTCGAAGCGCGTCGCCTCGGTGGCTCCGGACGGCACCCGGAGGCGGATGGGTTCGCCCGTGTGCGCCTCGCTCAGCGTGAGTTCCCTGACGCCGTCGTAGTCGCGGGCAATGAGGTCCGTGCCCACCCGGTCGAAAATCACCCGGTAGTCCACGGCAAAGATGCCAGGGACTTGCGGGGTCCCACGGTCTGGGCCCACGATCGTGCGGGGTCTGCTGCGCAGGTCCTCGTCGTACCGCTCCCAGGACCACCGAGTAAGCGAGTCCGCGGCGACGTCGTACCTGATCACCGACCGGTAACGCAGGCAGCCGCCGATCTCTGTGATCTCCGGCATTAGGAAGTCACGACGCGCCTGGTCCCCGGTGAGCTCGCACGGACTGTCGGCCGGGTAGAGCCAGTAGATCGCGTCGGCGTGCACACTGAGCACGACCACGTCCGTCCCGCCGTACGAGGCAGAGTCGCGGTGGATGATCTGGCCGGTGCTGGTGTCAATGACGACGAAGGACGCCCGTCCACCGCTGTCGCCGGAGTCCCGCACGACGAGCAGCGACCCGGTGTCGGAGGCCTTGACCGAGTAACCCCGGGTGGATGACCCGGAGGTCGTGCCGATCTGCTCTACCGTCGATCCGTCGGTGAACCACAGCGGCTTGTCGCTCGGCTGTCTACTGATGGTGTCGCGCACGAACGCCACACCGTCATCGGTCACCGTCAGGAACTGCACCTCCTCGCCGACGTCGATGGAGCGGTCGCCGTAGTGGATCGTGTCCCCGACCGCGTAAGCCAACGGTCGCGCCGGAGCGTCATCAGGGTTCTTCACCGGTTCGGCTTCGCGCTGGTCGGAACCACCCGTCGCGATGGCGGCCACCGCGACGGCTACTGCGGCGCCGACGGCGGCTGCGCCAAATGCGGAACGTCGGCGTCGCTTGCTGGCCATGCCAATGCGCTCGTGCACCTCCGCGAGGCGCTCGGCACGCTGCGTGTCGAGCGCAGACGCATGCCGCGCCAGCGAGCTGAGGTCGGGGTTCACAGCACGCTCCTCTCATCAGAGGGCGCGTCGAGTGCGACGTCCGCCCGTAGCTTCGCCAGCGCCTTGGAGCACTGGCTCTTGACCGTGCCGACCGAGCAGCCCATGAGTGCCGCGGTCTCGGGCTCGGTGCGGTCCTCGACATACCGCAGCACCACCACGGCACGCTGGCGGCGGGGAAGCCTTCCCAGAGCCTGCATCAGGTCGTGAACCTCCACCGGCGGCTCGGCTCCAAGCGCTGGCTCCGGCACGAACCCGGTGGGCGTCTCGTGAGTCGAGCGCGTGCGCCACCAGGAGACCGACGAATTCACCAGGATGCGGCGCACATACGGCTCCGGGTCGCCGTCGATCCGCTTCCACGCGAACCACGCCTTGGTCAGCGCGGTCTGCAGCAGGTCCTCGGCGAGCTGGAGGTCGCGGGTGAGCAGGTAGGCGGTCCGTAGGAGCGCGGGCGAGCGGGCGACGACGAACTCGTCGAACTCCACGTTGCTGGCCATGCGATCACCCTCTTCGGGGGCCGACCCGAGCGAACCTAAGCAGGAACTGCCTTCGCTCTACTACGCGGTCTACACCCGAAAGGGTTGCCCCGCATGAGAACCACACCGTTCTGCCGCTGTAAGGACGCCATAGCGTGGCCGCTCACTGCGCAGATAGGGCGCGTGAAGCTCGACCCTGCCGAGGTGAGTACGAGTGCGGACGTGTCCGGCCGCGGCCCCGCGGTTAGATGCATCCATGACGCTCTCACTCCTACGGAACCCGCCGGCCCGCGTTGCCCGGGCGGGGGTGCTGTTGGGCGTCACGATGTTGGTCTTCATCGCCTACGCCTTGCCGTTCTTCGGCCTCTTCGCCTCCCTCGGCATTCCATTCGTGACGCACAGCTCTCGCCGCTTCCTGTGGCCCCAGGCGTCCGACACCTCCTCCCTGGCCTGGTCGGTCTTGGCCTGGGCGGGGCTGTGGCTGCCGGCCCTGCTCAGCTTCGTCACCATGGTGTTCGCCGGGTCTGAGGAGGGCGGTGGCCTGGAGGCGTCGACCCTGTGGCTGGTCATGCCGCTGTGCGCCCCCAACAGTCTCAATGCCTTGTTGCTCCCAGCTGTGGCGGCCGCGGTGACCTGTCTCGCAGCTCTGTCAGGCGCTGTCGCGACCCGACGCGGTTGGCTGTGGGTTGCCGCCGCTTGGCTCGCACCCTGGGTACATCAGCTGGTCTTCTCCCAGATTCCCAACGACTTCTTCTGCTGACCGCAACTGGTACGGGCGCATGAACCCAGAGGAAGCCCGACCAGGAACTCCTTGCCACAGCTCACCATGACGCGACCGCACTGTCATGCCGCTGCGCGGATGGCGGCACGGCGTTCACTCATGGCGCGATCCGTGCGTCCCGGCTGGGGTCAGCAGCCCTCGGAGTCAGACGGACACAACGGGCGTTGGCGACTCCCGGTCACGCGGCCGCATGCTCGCCTGCTTCCACTAGGTACGTTCGGCTACGTGCCGCGACGCCCCGTGTGGCCTCAGCAGATCTATGCAGAGATTCTTCCCCTCGGTAGGTTCCACCCCGGCTCGGATCCTCGAGGTCATCTCACCCGCGGGATTCGAGAGCTTCTTCGAGGGGCTGGCCGCGCTCCTAGACCCAGCCACCTCCGGAGGATGACGTCGTGGCACTGTGCGACCAGTACGGGCTCGACTTCGATCATTCGTGGCTGCCGGACATCCAGGCACGTTTCGGACCCTTGCGCGTGGTGTAGGCACGTCCACGATCCGTGTCGCCGGGGCCCCGGGGGTGGACCACCCGGCTGGCGTCGGACGTGCTCCCGGCCTCCGACGAAGTGCGGGTGGCTGAGATCCGCGCGCTCGAGGAGCTGAACGGAGGCGCGGCAGGCCGCGCTGGCCGTCGGGCTCACCGCGAGCGGGCCACGGCCACCTCGACGGCTACGGCAACCAGGCCAAGGAGTCCACCGGCTGGACCGCCGACCCCGCCCGGACCCGGGCACCGGGTCACCACCACCACGTCGGCCGGACAACGCCTCACCGGGTTATCCGGGTGACTCCTGTCGGCGCCACTGCCTAGGATCGTCCACCGTGACAGACGCGATGATCTCGGCCCGCGGGCTACGCAAGTCGTTCGGTGACTTCGAGGCCGTGAAGGGCATCGACGTCGACGTGCGCCGCGGGGAGGCCTTCGGCTTCCTGGGCCCCAACGGCGCCGGCAAGTCGTCCACCATGCGCATGATCGCGGCCGTGTCGCCGGTGAGCGCCGGCGAGCTCCGCATCCTCGGGCTCGACCCCGCGCAGGACGGCCCCGCCATCCGCGGTCGGCTCGGGGTCTGCCCCCAGGAGGACACGCTCGACAACGAGCTCAACGTCTTCGACAACCTCTACATCTACGGCCGCTACTTCGGCATCGACAAGGCGACCGTGCGCGCGCGCAGCGAGGAGCTGCTCGAGTTCGTCAATCTCGCCGACAAGCGCCGGTCCCGGGTCGAGGACCTGTCGGGTGGCATGAAGCGGCGGCTCACCATCGCGCGCAGCCTCGTCAACAGCCCCGACCTGCTGCTGCTCGACGAGCCCACGACCGGGCTCGACCCGCAGGCCCGCCACGTGCTCTGGGACCAGCTCTTCCGGCTCAAGCAGGCGGGCGTCACGCTGGTCATCACCACCCACTACATGGACGAGGCCGAGCAGCTGTGCGACCGCCTGGTCGTCATGGACAAGGGGCTGATCGTCGCCGAGGGCAGTCCCCGCGAGCTGATCCAGCACCACTCCACCCGCGAGGTGGCCGAGCTGCGCTTCGGCGTCGGCGAGCACGAGGCACTGGCCGAGAAGCTGGCCGACCTCGGCGACCGGGTCGAGGTGCTGCCCGACCGGCTGCTCGTCTACAGCCACGACGGCGAGGAGGTCATCGCCAAGACCCACGAGCG
This sequence comes from uncultured Actinomycetota bacterium, assembly GCA_963754025.1. Classification (GTDB taxonomy): domain Bacteria; phylum Actinomycetota; class Actinomycetes; order Propionibacteriales; family Nocardioidaceae; genus Nocardioides. Next base: position 300,526 of record CAVWEC010000003.1, read on the forward strand.
CGGCCTCCACCCGGTGGCGGTGCTGGTGCGGCGCTCCACCCTCGAGGACGTCTTCCTGCGACTCACCGGCCGGACCCTGGTCGACTGATGACCGCCACCGACACCCTCGACCGGGGGCTGAGCATCCGCGAGGGGCTGGAGCGCCAGCTCGACTACTGGCTCATCGTCTACCAGCGCACCTGGAAGGCGTCGGTCGTCAGCAGCTTCCTCAGCCCCGTGATGTACGTGCTCGCCATGGGCGTCCTGCTCGGCGGCTTCATCTCCGGCGACCCCGACCAGCTCGAGGGTGCCACCAGCTATCTCGCCTTCGTGGTGCCCGGTCTGGTTGCCGCCCACGCGATGCAGACCGCGGTCAGCGAGGTCACCTACCCCGTCATGGCCGCCATCAAGTGGCAGAAGACCTACTACGCCCAGCTGGCCACGCCGCTCGAGCCCGCCCACCTGGTCGCCGGCCACCTGATGTTCGTGCTGTTCCGGCTCGCCACGACGTGCGGCGTCTTCATGCTCGTGCTCGCCCCGTTCGGGGTCTTCGCGACGTGGTGGGGCCCGTTCGCGGCGTACGGCGCGCAGCTGCTGGTCGGCATGGTGTTCGCCTGCCTGGTCTTCGGCTGGAGCGCCAGGCTCCGCGACGAGGCAGGCTTCGGCGTCCTCTTCCGGCTCGGCGTCTTCCCGCTCTTCCTCTTCTCGGGCGCCTTCTTCCCCGTCACCAACCTCGGCGACGTCGGCGCCTGGGTCGCCCGCGTCACCCCGCTGTGGCACGGGGTGAACCTCTCGCGGATGTTCTCCGTCGGTGTCGTCGACTGGCCCGTAGCGGCCGCCAACGTCGGCGTCCTGCTGACCCTGCTGGTCGTCGGCTGGTTCTGGTCGGTCTCCGGCCTGACGAAGCGGCTGGTGAGCTGATGGCGACCGCGACCCGCACGCCCGTCGAGCCGGCCACGCCCCTGGGGCCGTGGCAGGCGCTGCAGGTGCTGGTGCTGCGCAACTACACGACCTACCGGCACCACTGGAAGCTCTTCCTCACCGGGTTCCTCGAGCCGGTGTTCTACCTGTTCTCCATCGGCATCGGCGTCGGCAAGCTGGTGGAGGGGTTCGAGTTCAACGGCGAGCCGATCGCCTACGCCGCGTTCGTCGCCCCCGGCATGCTCGCCGTCTCGGCGTTCAACGGCGCGCTGATGGACTCGACGTTCAACGTGTTCTTCAAGCTGCGCTACGAGAAGCTCTACGACCAGATGCTCGCGACGCCGCTGACGACCGCCGACATCGCCCGCGGCGAGATCACGTGGGGCCAGCTGCGCGGTGGCGTCTACTCCGCGGGCTTCCTGCTCGTGATGACCGCCATGGGGCTGGTCAGCTCGTGGTGGGCGCTGCTCGCGCTCCCCGCCGCGCTGCTGATCGGCTTCGCCTTCAGCGCCGTGTGCATGGGCCTGACGACCTACATGAAGAGCTGGCAGGACTTCGACAAGATCACCCTCGTCCAGCTGCCGATGTTCCTCTTCTCGGCCACCTTCTTCCCGCTGACGGTCTTCCCGACCTGGTTGCAGTGGGTCGTCGAGCTCACCCCGCTCTACCGCGGCGTGGTGTTGTGCCGCGAGCTCACCACCGGCTCCCTCACCTGGGCGAGCGCGGTGTCGGTCGTCTACCTGGTGCTGATGTGCCTGGCCGGCCTGGTGCTCGTACGCCGCCGGCTCGACAGGCTGCTGCTCACGTGAGGGGGCTGGACGTGACGGGGCTTGAGAGGATGCGCCCATGACCATCGAGCCCGACACCAAGGACTGGACCTGGGTCCTCGACCGCCCGTGCGCCGAGTGCGGCTTCGACGCCGCCGGGCTCGACCTGGCCCGGCTGCCGCGGGCGATCCGCGACAACGCGACGGTGTGGCAGCACGTGCTCGGCACCGACGATGCCGCCGTCCGTCCCGACGCCCACGTGTGGTCCCCGCTCGAGTACGGCTGCCACGTGCGCGACGTCAACCTGCTCTTCGCCGAGCGGGTGGCCCGGATGCTGTCCGAGGACGACCCCACCTTCGCCAACTGGGACCAGGACGAGACGGCCGCCACCTCCGACTACGGCAGCCAGGACCCCGCGACGGTGGCCGCCGAGGTCGTCGAGGCCGCCGACCGGGTCGCCACCGCCTACACGCAGGTGGCAGGGGAGCAGTGGCAGCGGCCCGGCACCCGCAGCAACGGCTCGGCGTTCACCGTCGACAGCCTCGCTCGCTACCACCTTCACGACCTCGTCCACCACGCCCACGACGTCAGCCACCTCACGCAGCGCATCACCGTCGCCTCCTACGAGTCCGGGGCGGCCGCCTACGTCGCCGGGCAGGGGGAGCCGACCGCCGACCTGGTGACCGCCTACGACGGGTTCGCCGGCCTGCTCGAGAACGGTGCTCGGGTGCTCGAGATCGGCAGCGGCGGGGGCCGGGACGCCGACGAGCTCGAGCGTCGGGGGCTGTCGGTGCGTCGTACCGACATCACCGCCGCCTTCGTCCAGCTGCTCCGCGACGCCGGCCACGAGGCCTCGGTCGTCGACCCGCGGTTCGACGACCTCGCCGACCCGCAGCGCGACGCGCCCTACGACGGGGTCTGGGCGTCGGCCAGCCTGCTCCACGTCCGCCGCGAGCACCTGCCGCGCGTGCTGGCCAGGCTGGCGGAGGCCACCCGCGACGGCGGCGTGCTCAACCTCGCCGTCAAGGAGGGGGACGGCGCCAGGTTCTCGGTCCACGGCACGATCCCCGGCCCGCGACACTTCACCTACTGGCGCGAGCCCGCGCTGAGGGCCGTGCTCGACGGGGCCGGCTGGGACGTCCGCTCCCTGGTCCGCACCGACCGGAAGCACGACGAGACGTGGCTCGACGTCACGGCCCTGCGCAGGTGAGCTGATGAGGTACTCGGAGTTCTGGACCCGGATGGACGACGCGCTCGGGGGCGCCTACGCCGAGACGTGGGCGCGTGACCAGGTGATCGGCCTGCTCGGCAGTCGCACCGTCGTGGAGGCCCTCGACGCCGGGATGCCTCCCAAGGAGGTCTGGCGAGCGGTCTGCCAGCAGCTCGGCCTGCCGCCGCAGGCCCGATGACGGTCGAGGCCGGGGTCGACCCGCTCCGCGTGCACCGGCGCACGGTGGCCACGCTGGTCGTCGCCCAGTCCGTCGGGGCCATCGGCATCACCATCGGCGTCGCCACTGCGTCGCTGCTCGCCCGCGACGTGAGCGGGTCGGAGGGCCAGGCGGGTCTCGCGCAGACCAGCCAGGTGCTCGGCGCGGCCGTGGCCGCCTACGGCCTGGCCCGGGTGATGGCCCGTCACGGTCGTCGCGTCGGTCAGGTCGTCGGTTTGCTCACCGGTGCCCTCGGGGCCGCGCTCGCGGTGGTTGCCGGCGTCGTCGAGTCGATGCCGCTGCTCCTGCTGGGCACCGGCCTGCTCGGCTTCACCTCGGCAGCCAACGCCGCCGCCCGCTACGCCGCCACCGACCTCGCGCCCGCGGCGACGCGTGCCCGCTCGCTGTCGCTGGTCGTGTGGGCGACGACCGTCGGTGCCGTCGTCGGGCCCAACCTCACCGGTGTCTCCGCGTCGCTCGCCCGGTTCCTCGGCGTCCCCGAGCGCACCGGACCCTTCGCCGTCGCCGCCATCGGCATGGTCGTCGCTGCCGCCATCATCGCGGTGCTGATGCGCCCCGACCCGCTGCTGCTGGCCCGCGAGCTCGCCGGCGCGCCGGCGGAGCCCCCGGGCGGCACGTCCTGGAGCCGGGCCCTCGCCGTGCTGCGTGCCGACCGAGCGCTCGCGGCCGCCGTGCTCGGCCTCGCCAGCGCCCACGCGGTGATGGTGTCGGTCATGATCATGACCCCGCTCCACATGGAGCACGGGGGAGCCGACCTCTCGGTCATCGGCATCGTGATCTCCGGCCACGTGCTGGGCATGTTCGCCTTCTCCCCGCTCATGGGCTGGCTGGCCGACCGCTGGGGACGGCCGACGATGCTGTTCCTGGGGGCGGGCGTCCAGCTGCTCTCGCTGCTGCTCTCGGGCGGTTCGCCGGAGGGTTCGTCGTGGCAGATCTCGGTCGGCCTGTTCCTGCTGGGCCTGGGCTGGTCGGCCGCCACGGTGGCCGCCTCGGCGACCGTGGCTGACCGGGTGCCGGTCGAGACCCGCACCGACGTGCAGGGCGTCGCCGACATGACGATGTGGTTGGCGGCGGCCGTCGGGGGAGCGCTCTCGGGGGCGATCGTCGCGGCCTGGGGCTACGCCGCCCTCAACGGGTTCGCCGGCCTGCTCGCCGGCGGTGTGGTGCTCGCCGCCGCGGTCACCGCCTCGGCCACCACCGACCGCGCGCCTGACAGGGTGGGCGCATGAGCGCCCGGTCCGACCGCACCGCCGACGTCGCCGTCATCGGCGGCTCCGGTTTCTACTCCTTCCTCGACGACGCCGAGCAGCACGAGGTGACGACCCCGTACGGCGAGCCGTCGGGCCCGGTCTCGGTCGGCACCGTCGCGGGTCGCCGGGTCGCGTTCCTCCCGCGGCACGGCGGCGGCCACGAGCTCCCTCCCCACCGCATCCCCTTCCGTGCCAACGCCTGGGCGCTGCGCTCGCTCGGGGTGCGCCAGGTGCTGGCGCCGTGCGCGGTCGGCTCCCTGCAGCCGGAGCTCGGTCCCGGCAGCGTGGTGGTGCCCGACCAGCTGGTCGACCGCACCCAGGGCCGCACCCAGAGCTTCGTCGAGACCGGCGCCTGCCACGTGCCGTTCGCCGACCCCTACTGCGCCCGGCTGGGCGACGTGGTCGAGCAGGTGGCCCCCGACGTGGTGCGCGGTGGCGCCATGGTCGTCGTCGAGGGCCCGCGGTTCTCCACCCGCGCGGAGTCGCAGCACTACGCCGCGCAGGGGTGGAGTCTGGTCAACATGACCGGCCACCCCGAGGCCGTGCTCGCCCGCGAGTTGCTCCAGTGCTACACCCCGATCGCCCTGGTCACCGACCTCGACGCCGGGGTCGAGGCAGGGGCGGGGGTCTCGCAGGAGGAGGTGTTCGCGCTGTTCGCCCAGAACCTCGAGCGGCTGCGCACCCTGCTCGCCGACACGATCGCGGCCCTGCCCGATCCCGACGGTTGCTCGTGCGCCGGGTGGGCCGACGGCGTCGACCTCACCTACCCGGTGCCCTGAGGCTGCGGTGAGGGTCCTGCTCACCGGCTCGGCCGGTTTCATCGGGTCGGCCGTCGCCGACCAGCTGCTCGCCCGCGGTGACGAGGTCGTGCGTGTCGACCTGATGCTGCCCCAGGCCCACGGCGGCGCGGTGCCGCCCGAGCACACCCGTGCCGTCGACGTCCGCGACCCCGACGCCTGGCCCGAGCTGCTCGAGGGCGTCGACGCGGTCTGCCACCAGGCCGCGCTGGTGGGGGCCGGGGTGACGGTCTCCGACCTGCCCCACTACGCCTCCCACAACGACCTCGGCACCGCCGTCGTGCTGAGCGCGATGCACGACGCCGGGGTGCGCCGGATGGTGCTCGCCTCCTCGATGGTGGTCTACGGCGAGGGCCGCTACGACTGCCCCGACCACGGCACCCGCGCCGTACGCCCGCGCGAGCTCGTGCGCCTCGACGCCGGCGACTTCGACAACCACTGCGACGTGTGCGGGTCCGCCCTCCAGTGGCAGCTCGTCGACGAGGACGCCCGGCTCGACCCGCGCAGCGCCTACGCCGCCAGCAAGCTCGCCCAGGAGCACTACACCGCCGCCTGGGCCCGGCAGGCCGACGGCGCCGCGGTCGCGCTGCGCTACCACAACGTCTACGGCCCCGGCATGCCCCGCGACACGCCCTACTCCGGCGTGGCCGCGATCTTCAGGTCCTCCCTCGAGCGCGGCGAGGCGCCGCGGGTGTTCGAGGACGGTGGCCAGATGCGCGACTTCGTCCACGTCGCCGACGTCGCCCGCGCCAACCTCGCAGCCCTCGACGCGGTCGTCGCCGCCCCCACCGGCACGATGCCTGCCTACAACGTCTGCTCGGGCCAGCCGGTCTCGATCGGCGACGTGGCCCGGCTCGTGGCCCGGGGGAGCGGTCGCACCCTCGAGCCGGTGACGACCGGGCAGTACCGGCTCGGGGACGTGCGCCACGTCGTCGCGTCGCCGGCGCTCGCGGCCGCCGAGCTCGGCTTCACCGCGGAGGTCGCCCCCGAGGTGGGGCTGCCGGAGTTCGCCACCGCGCCGCTGCGCAGCTGACTCACCAGCTGGTGTAGAGCAGCGTCTCCATCGTGATCGCGGTGAGGACCTGCAGCCCCAGCGCCGGTCGGCGCCAGCGGTCGGGGAGCAGCGCCGTCGACACCATCAGCCACGGCAGGAACGGCAGCCAGATCCGCTCGACCTCCGAGCGGCTCATCTGTGACAGCGTCGCCGTCAGCACGCACGCTCCGGCCGCGGTGGCGAGCAGCAGCACCGCGGGGTCGGCGCGCCGGCGCAACGCGACCAGCCGCCCGACCCCGGCACCCAGCACCGGGCCGGCGGCCAGCACCAGCGCAGCCAGGTTGGCCCAGGTCCAGTAGCCACCCGGACGGACCGATGCGAGGCCGCGCCAGTACCGCTCGGTGAGCTCGGCGTAGCCCTCCCACCAGGCGAAGCCGAGGACCGCGAACCCGAGCACCAGCGCGAGCGCCGTGACGGCCGCGACCGGGAGCGGCGACCACCGCCGGGCGCGCGCCAGCACCGCAAGCGCGAGGAACCCGAGCAGCGGCAGGCCGTAGGACATCATGACCGCGCTCCCGAGGAGCAGGCCGGAGACGACCGACCAGCCGACCGTCGCGACCGGGCGGGCCGAGGTCGCGGCCGTGGCGAGGGCGGCGAGCCCGGCTGCCCCGACCGCCGCGAAGACCGCATCGCCCGAGACCGCCATGAAGAGCGCCGACGGGCCGAGGACGAGGAACGGCGCCGCCCGCCGCGCTGCCTGCTCGGCACCGAGCCGGCGCAGCGTGACCATCACCGAGGGCGCGGTCGTAGCGGCCACCACCGTGACCGCCAGACCCATCGCCAGGTCGTCACCCAGCCCCACCCGGGCCAGTGCGACGAAGAAGAGCAGGGCCAGCGGCGGGTGGCCGGCGACGTGGGTGACGAAGTTGTCGGGGTGATCGGCGCTGATGCGCGGCGCCCAGCCCTCGAGCAGTGCCCGGACGTCGGTCACCCCGCGTGCGGTGTCGCCGTAGTCGTAGCCGTGGGCCGTCACGTGCGAGATGCCCGACCAGCCGTCGGTGAGGGCCAGCGACAGCGCCCACACCAGCGCGGCGGCGTACGCCGCGAGGAGCAGTCGCCGCCACGGCAGCCGGTCGGCGAGCCCGGTGGCCCAGCGCCACCCGGCGAGTGCGAGCAGCACGGCCGGCACGGTGCCGGGCCCCACACCGTGCGGTTGCCAGGTGCCGTGCAACGGGGGCACCGAGATGCCGCCGGCCGCGGCCGACCGGGCCCGGACCTCCCAGCCGGTGAGCCACGGGACCGCCATGGCGAGCACCACCAGCCCTCCGGCCGACAGCAGCCCGAGCCACGCGGTGCGGTCGTCACTCCTCGCCCGGACCATGGCTGCGACTGTAGGGGCCGCGCGGCTGCTCGCGACGGGACGTCACGGGTTCGTAAGCAGCCGCCGGCGGCGTCGACGCCCGGACCGGCCCTACCGTGGTGAGGTGGACCTCGACTGCGACCTGATCCTGCCCTGCCGGGACGAGGCTGCCTCGCTGCGCGACCTGCTGCCCCGGGTGCCCGACGGGCTGCGGGTCGTCGTCGTCGACAACGGCTCCACCGACGGCACCGCCGACGTGGCCGCCCGGCTCGGCGCCACGGTCGTCACGGAGCACCGGCCCGGCTACGGTGCCGCCGTCCACGCCGGGGCGGAGGCCGCCACGGCCACCTACGTCGCCGTGATGGACGGCGACGGCTCGTTCGACCCCGCCGAGCTGCTGCCCCTGCTCGACGACGTGCGCAGCGGCCGGGCCGACCTGGCCGTCGGGCGCCGCCGCCCCGTCGCCCGGGGGGTCTGGCCGTGGCACGCCCGGTTCGGCAACACGCTCGTGGTCACCTGGCTCCGCCGGCGGATCGCGATGCCCGTGCACGACATCGCGCCGATGCGCGTCGTCCGCCGTCAGCAGCTGCTCGACCTCGGCGTCGAGGACCGCCGGTTCGGCTACCCCGTCGAGCTGCTGGACCGCGCGACCCGCGCGGGCTGGCGATTCACCGAGCGCGACGTCGGCTACCACCCGCGCGCCGAGGGGACCCGGTCGAAGGTGTCGGGCTCGGTGCGCGGCACGGTCCGGACCGCCCGCGACTTCTGGCGGGTGCTCTCGTGAGCGGGTACGCCGACCGGGTGCGGCTGCTGGTCGTCGCGAAGGCACCGCACCCCGGGCGAGCCAAGACGCGGCTCGGGGCGAGCGTGGGCGACGAGGTCGCAGCCGACGTGGCGGCAGCCGCGCTGCTGGACACGCTCGCGGCGTGCGCCGCCGCGGTCGGCCCCGACCGGTGCGTGCTGGCGCTCGCGGGTGACCTCGCCGGTGCAGCCCGTGAACCCGACCTGCGCGCTGCCCTCGCCGGCTGGAGCGTGGTGCCGCAGCGCGGAGACGACTTCGCGACGCGCCTTGCCGCTGCCCACGAGGACGCCGGCCCCGGCCCGGTGGTGCAGGTCGGCATGGACACCCCGCAGCTGACCCCGCAGCTGCTGCTCGACGTCGCCGCCGGGCTTGACCGGCACGACGCCGTGCTCGGGTCGGCACCGGACGGCGGGTGGTGGGTGCTGGCGCTGCGCGACCCGGGTGCGGCCTCGGCGCTCCGCGGCGTACCGATGTCGACACCGACGACCGGACGCGACACCCGGGCGGCCCTCGAAGCCGCCGGGGCCGACGTGCTGGACGGGCCCTCGCTCACCGACGTCGACACCGCCGCTGATGCCGACGAGGTGGTGGCAGGCGCCCCGGACGGGGAGTTCGGCCGGGCCTGGCGGGGGGTCCGGCGATGAGCACCCGGCACGACGGCGTCCCGTTCACGGAGGTCTTCTCGCGGGCGTTGCAGGGGTTGCCGTGCCACGTGCTCGACCTCGGCAGCGAGGGGCCCGTGGGCCCGCCCCGCCTGCTGCCGGTCGCCGACTGGACCCGTCGCGCCGACGCTCACGACGACACCCTGCTGGGCCTGTGCGAGGGCCCGACGCTCGACATCGGGTGCGGTCCCGGTCGGTTGGCCGAGCGGCTGGTGGTGCTGGGCCACGTCGCGCTCGGCATCGACGTCGTGCCGGAGGCGGTCGCCCAGACCGTACGCCGCGGCGCGGCCGCGCTGCACCGCAACGTCTTCGACGCCCTTCCGGGCGAGGGGCGGTGGGCCACGGCGCTGCTGGCCGACGGCAACATCGGCATCGGCGGGGACCCGGTGGCGCTGCTGCACCGGGTGCGCGAGCTGCTCGACCCACGGGGCCGGGTCGTGGTCGAGCTCGTCCCGCCGGGCACCGGGATCACCCGTACCCGCGCCGTCATCGCGTGCGACGGCCGGCGCAGCCGCCCCTTCGAGTGGGCCGTCGTCGGGGTCGACGCCGCCGACGAGGTCGCCCACCAGGCGGGGCTGCGGGTGCGGGAGACGCACACGGCCGGCGAGCGGTGGTTCGTGGTGCTCGAGGAGGCGGCATGAGCCTGCTGCGGGCGCCGGCGACCTCCGACTTCACCAGCCGCCTGCGCGGCCCGGCGGTCGCGAGCCGGGTCGGGACCGCCCTGGGCGTCAGCTTCGCCGTCTGCTTCGTCACCGGGCTCTTCAGTCACTACGCCCAGCTGCCCGACCCGGTGGTGCCGGTGCCGACAGCGCCGGCGTGGGGCTACCGCGTCACCCAGGCGGTGCACGTGCTCAGCGGGGCGGCCGCCGTGCCGCTGCTCCTCGTGAAGCTCTGGACCGTCTTCCCACGGCTCTTCCTGCGACCCCCGCGCCCCTCGCGCGACCTGCTCGTGCACCTGGCCGAGCGCGTCTCGACAGCCGCGCTCGTGGCGTCGTCGCTCTTCCTGCTGGTCACCGGGCTGGTGAACATGACGGCCTGGTACCCCTGGGACTTCTCCTTCCGCCCCACCCACTACGCCGTGGCCTGGCTGGCGATCGGCTCGCTCGTGGTGCACGTCGCGGTCAAGCTGCCGCTCGTGCGCGAGGCCCTCGGCCGGGACATCGACGACGGGGACGACGACGGGGACGGTCCTCCCACGGCGGGCTCGGGTCCCTCCCGCCGCGGACTGGTGCGCACGGCGTTCGGGGCGGCGGCGGTGGCCGTGGTCGCGACCGCCGGCAACAGCGTCGGGTGGCTGCGGTCGGTGTCGGTGCTCGCGGTGCGATCGGGCGACGGGCCGCAGGGGCTGCCGGTCACGCGGACGGCCCGCGCTGCCGGGGTCGCGGCCGCAGCCACGAGCGCGGCGTACCGCCTCGAGGTGTCGCACGGCGACCGCACGACGTCGTTCACCCTCGAGGAGCTGCGGGCGATGCCGCAACGGACCGAGGTGCTACCGATCGCCTGCGTCGAGGGGTGGAGCGAGGACGCGACGTGGACGGGTGTGCGGCTGCGCGACGTGCTCGATGTCGCGGGCGTGCCGCGCGGGTCGACGGTGTCGGTGGAGTCGCTGGAGGAGTCGGGTGCCTTCCGTCGCTCCACGCTGCCCGCGAACTTCGCCGACGACGACCGCACGCTGGTCGCGCTCGGGCTCGCCGGCGAGCCGCTCGCCCTCGACCACGGTTATCCGGCACGTCTGGTGGCCCCGAACCGGCCGGGCGTGAAGCAGACCAAGTGGCTGGGGAGGTTGCGCGCATGACCGCGACCCGCGTGGGGCTCGGCGCCGTCGGCGTCCTCGTCGCCCTGTACGGCGCGTGGCTGCTGCTGACGCGCACCGACACCGACCAGCTGGTCTCGGCCGGGGTCTGGCTTGCCGGGGGAGTGGTGCTCCACGACGGGCTGGTGGCACCGGCCGTCGTGGTGGCCGGCGTCGTGGCCGCCCGGCTGCTGCCGACCCGGCTGCACACGCCGCTGACGGTGGTCGCGGTCGTGGTCGGCAGCGTGACCCTGATGGCGCTCCCGGTGCTGTTCGGCCGCGAGCCCGAGAACCCCACCCTGCTGGACCGGAACTACACCCTGGGCTGGCTGGTCCTCGTGTCCGTCGTCGTGGTCGTGGTCGCGTGCGGCACGCTGGTCGTCGAGAGGGGGCGCCGTGGCCCGCGTGCTGGTGGTCGATGACGACCCGACCGTCCGTGAGGTGGTCGTGCAGCTACCTGCGGGCGGGGGGCCACGAGGTGCTCGAGACGCCCGACGGCGAGACCGCGCTGGTGGAGGCCGACCGGCTGCCGCCCGACCTGGTGGTGCTCGACCTGATGCTGCCCGGCATCGACGGCCTGGAGGTGTGCCGCCGGCTGCGTGCCGACAACGGGCGGGTGCCCGTGATCATGCTGACCGCCCTGGGGTCCGAGACCGACCGGGTCGTCGGTCTCGAGCTCGGCGCCGACGACTACGTCACCAAGCCCTTCAGCCCGCGCGAGCTGGCGCTGCGGGTCGACGGGGTGCTGCGGCGTACGACCGAGGCCGACCCGGTGCCCTCCGTGCCCCTCAGCGACGGCGACCTGGTCGTCGACCCGGTGCGCCACGAGGCAGTGCTGGCCGGTGAGGTGCTCTCGCTGACGGGCCGCGAGTTCGACCTGCTGCGCTTCCTGCTCGCCCACCCGGGACAGGCGTTCTCGCGCGAGGACCTGCTCCAGCACGTGTGGGGCTGGTCGTTCGGGGACCAGTCGACGGTCACGGTGCACGTGCGCCGGCTGCGCGAGAAGGTCGAGGTCGACCCCAACCGGCCGCGCCGGTTGGTGACGGTGTGGGGCGTGGGCTACCGCTGGGACGTGGAGGCAGCGGCATGAGCGCCGACGAGTGGACGATCGTGGGCGTCGCGGCCGTGGCTGCCGTCGCCGTGGGGCTCGTGGGCCTGGGTCTGGCGTGGCTGCTGCGCCGACGTTCGGTGCGCTGGCAGCTGACGCTGGTCGCGGCGGTGGCGGCCTCGTCTGTGCTGCTCGGGGTCGTGGCGGCGGCGCAGCTGATGTTCATCTCCGCCCACGACTGGCACGTCGTGACCCTCGTGGCCGTCGTCTCGGGCGTGGTGTCGGTGGGCGTGGCCCTCGCCCTGGGCGCGGCGGTCTCCCACTGGTGGTCGGCCCTCCACGAGGACGCGCGCGCCCTCGCCGGCCGGGGCCGGGTCGTGGCCCGCGCGGGAGGTCCGGCCGAGGTGCGCAAGCTGTCGGAGGAGCTGGCCTCGACGAGCCGACGGCTGGAGGAGTCGCGGGCGCGTGAGGCCCGGCTCGAGGACTCGCGGCGCGAGCTCATCTCCTGGGTCTCTCACGATCTGCGGACCCCGCTGGCCGGCATGCGTGCGATGACCGAGGCGCTGGAGGACGGGATGGCACCCGACCCGGAGCGCTACCGCACCCAGATCCGTCGCGAGGTCGACCGGATGGTGCGCATGGTCGACGACCTCTTCGAGCTCAGCCGCATCCATGCCGGGGTGCTGCAGGTCGAGCCCGAGACCGTGGTCGTGGGTGACCTGGTGAGCGAGGCGATCGCCGGCGCCGACCCTGTCGCCCGCTCCCGCAGCGTGCGGCTCGGCGGCTCGGTGGAGGAGGGCCTCGCCGTGGCCGGCGACGCGGCCGGGCTCTCCCGGGTCGTCTCGAACCTGCTGATGAACGCGATCCGCCACACCCCTGCCGACGGGGTGGTCGAGGTGCACGGTCGCAGCCTGTCGGACTGGGTCGAGCTCAGCGTCACCGACGGCTGCGGGGGCCTCGACCCGGCCGACATGCAGCGGGTCTTCGACGTCGCCTGGCAGGGGGAGCGCGCCCGGACCCCCGACCCGGCGGCCGGCGACCTGCGGGGGGCGGGGCTCGGGCTGGCCATCGTGCGCGGCATCGTGGAGGCCCACCAGGGGGTGGTGCAGGTCGAGAACGTGCCGGCGGCCGCCCCGGACGGGGTGCCGGCGGGCTGCCGGTTCCTGGTGCGGTTGCCGCTCGGCGCGAGCGCCTGACCCTGCCCGCGACACGCGGGGGTGGCGCTCGACGTGATCGAACAGTTGTTCGGCTAGCGTGTTCTCCACAGGTGCGACGCGGACGCCCCCGGCTTGTCGGTGGATCCGTCTAGCGTCGAAGGCGCACCGACACCGACACGACACAGGAAGGCCTCACACATGGCTGGTGGAGACCGCGAGAAGGCCCTGGATGCCGCCCTCGCCAACATCGAGAAGCAGTTCGGCAAGGGCTCGGTCATGCGACTGGGCGATGAGACGCGGGCCCCGCTCGAGGTGATCCCGACCGGGTCGATCTCGCTCGACGTCGCGCTCGGCCTCGGCGGGCTGCCGCGGGGCCGGGTCGTGGAGATCTACGGTCCGGAGTCCTCCGGCAAGACGACGGTCGCGCTCCACGCCGTGGCCAGTGCCCAGGCCGCCGGCGGCATCGTGGCCTTCATCGACGCCGAGCACGCGCTCGACCCCGACTACGCCAAGGCCCTCGGCGTCGACACCGACGCGCTCCTGGTCAGCCAGCCCGACTCGGGTGAGCAGGCTCTCGAGATCGCCGACATGCTGATCCGGTCCGGGGCGCTGTCGCTGATCGTCATCGACTCCGTGGCCGCGCTCGTGCCCCGGGCCGAGATCGAGGGCGAGATGGGCGACAGTCACGTCGGCCTCCAGGCCCGCCTGATGAGCCAGGCACTGCGCAAGATGACCGGCGCGCTCAACAACTCCAACACGACTGCGATCTTCATCAACCAGCTGCGCGAGAAGATCGGTGTCATGTTCGGCTCGCCCGAGACCACCACCGGTGGTCGGGCGCTGAAGTTCTACTCCTCGGTGCGCCTCGACGTGCGACGCATCGAGACCCTCAAGGACGGCACCGACATGGTCGGCAACCGCACCCGGGTCAAGGTCGTGAAGAACAAGGTGGCCCCGCCGTTCAAGCAGGCCGAGTTCGACATCATGTACGGCAAGGGCATCTCCCGCGAGGGGGGCCTGATCGACGTCGGCGTCGAGGCGGGCCTGATCCGCAAGGCCGGTGCCTGGTTCACCTACGAGGGCGACCAGCTCGGCCAGGGCAAGGAGAACGCGCGCACCTTCCTGCGCGACAACCCCGACCTCGCCAACGAGCTCGAGAAGCGCATTCTCGAGAAGCTGGGGGTCGGCCCGACGGTGGACGCGCCCGCCGACGACCTGTCCGACGAGCCGATCGGCATCAATGACTTCTGACCGCGCAGTCGGCCGGCCGGAACGGCCGGCCGACGGCACGTGGTGCGGTGACGTCCGGCTCGGCGTCGAGGCGTGGGGTGTGGAGGCTCCTACGGACCAGCAGCAGGAAGGTCCGGACGCCGACCCCGAGTCGGTCGCCCGGACCATCCTGCTCGACCAGCTCGCCGGGCGGGCGCGCTCGCGCCACGAGCTGGCCGACAAGCTCGCTCGCAAGAACGTTCCGACCGAGATCGCGACCCGGCTCCTCGACCGGTTCGAGGAGGTCGGGCTCGTGGACGACGCCGCCTTCGCGCGCAGCTGGGTGGCGGGGCGCCACACCAGTCGCGGGCTGGCACCGCGGGCGATCGCCCAGGAGCTGCGCCGCAAGGGAGTCGACGACGACGTCGCCCGCGAGGCGCTCGACGAGCTCGACGGTGACGAGCAGCTGGAGACCGCGCGTCGGCTGGTTCGCAAGAAGCTGCGCAGCCTCGAGCGCTTCGACGACACCACCCGCACCCGGCGGTTGGTCGGCCTGCTCGCGCGCAAGGGCTACCCGGCAGGCCTGGCGTGGCAGGTCGTGCGCGAGGAGCTCGGGTCGGATCAGGGGTCCGGGCAGCTCGACACCCCCTAGTCTCGGGCCATGGCGGTCCATCTCACCGTCTCCGACCGGGGCCACGAGCTCAGCGGCGTGGTCCGGCCGGGGGAGTCCTGGCGCGACGCGGCGCTGCGCACCACGGCGAGCCTCCACGTCGAGCCGACACCCCTGGACCTGTCCGGGGAGCCGAAGCGCTTCGTGGTCGACCACGACCGGCGGGTGGCGTTGCGCGCGATGGTGCGCGGCGACCTGCCCGACGTCCTGCGGTGGCGCCGCGCCGAGCACGTCAGCCGCTGGTGGACCGAGGCCGGGGAGACCACGGCGGAGTCGGTGGCCGGGCACTACGGGCCACGTATCGACGGCGTCGTGCCGACCCGGCTGTGGGTGGTCGAGGCCAACGGCCGCAGTGCCGGCTTCGTGCAGGACTACGTGCTCGGGAACGGCTCGGTGGGTGTCGACTACGTCGTGGGGGAGCCGCACCTCGTCGGGCAGGGGCTCGGCACGACGATGCTCTGGGTGTGGCTGCGCAGCGCCCGGCGCCGCTACCGGGACGCGACCACCTGCTTCGCCGCCCCCGACCACCGCAACGAGGCGAGCCTGCGCGTGCTCGACAAGGTCGGCTTCGAACGCGGCACCTGGTTCGACGAGCCGCAGCGCAACGGCGTCACGACCACGATGGTGGGGTGTTCGCTCGACCTCGCGCGCGTCGTCGGCTGATCCCGGCACCCGGAGTCCGACATGATGGGCGCCATGAGCCTGCTGCGACTCCCGCCCGGCGCCGTCGACCTCACCTCGGTCGCGACCGACGCCACGCCCGACTTCGACGGCGACAAGAGCGATGGCAAGGAGGCCCTGGCCGCGCTCGGGGACGAGCTGTCGGACCTGCAGGAACGGCTCTTCGCGGAGGGCAGGTCCGGCTCCTCCCGGCGGTTGCTGCTGGTGCTCCAGGGAATGGACACCTCGGGCAAGGGCGGCGTGCTGCGCCACACCGTCGGGCTGATCGACCCCCAGGGGGTCCGCATCCACAGCTTCAAGGCGCCCACCGAGGAGGAGAAGCAGCACCACTTCCTGTGGCGGGTCCGGCGCAAGCTCCCCGAGGCCGGGTACGTGGGGGTCTTCGACCGCTCGCACTACGAGGACGTGCTGATCGTCAAGGTGCACGAGCTGGTCGACCCGCGCACCGTCGAGAGCCGCTACGAGCAGATCAACGACTTCGAGCAGGAGCTCGTGGCCGACGGCACGGTCGTGCTCAAGTGCATGCTCCACATCAGCCCGGAGACGCAGAAGGAGCGGCTGCTGGCGCGCCTGGACGACACGACGAAGTACTGGAAGTTCAATCCGGGCGACATCGACGAGCGCGGCCACTGGGGTGACTACCGGGCGGCGTACGAGGCGATGCTGGAGCACACCAACACCGAGATCGCGCCGTGGCACGTCATCCCGGCGGACCGGAAGTGGTACCGCAACCTGGCGGTCGGACGGCTGCTGCGTGACGCGCTGCGCGGCATGAACCCGCAGTGGCCCGTGGCGGACTTCGACATCGACCGCGAGCGGCGACGGCTGGTCGACGAGGTGCCGCCGGCGTGATCGAGCAGGTCTCCGTCACCCGCTACGTCCTCCCGCTGCGGGAGGGTGGCTCGCTGCCGGGGGTCGTCGAGGGCGACGACCTCGGCACCTACGTCTGCAAGTTCCGCGGCGCCGGCCAAGGGGTCCGGGTCCTGGTTGCCGAGGTCGTCGTGGCCGGTATCGCCCGGCGCCTCGGGCTGCGCACCCCGCGGCTGGTGGTGCTCGACCTCGATCCCGAGATCGCACGCTACGAGGCCGACGAGGAGGTGCAGGACCTGCTGAAGGCCAGCACCGGGCCGAACCTCGGCATCGACTTCCTGCCCGGTGCCTTCGGCTATGACGGCACCCACCCGCCGGGGGCGGGTGAGGCGTCGGCCGTGCTGTGGCTCGACGCCTTCACCGCGAACGTCGACCGCAGCTGGCGCAACCCCAACCTGCTGGTGTGGCACGGCGACCTGTGGCTGATCGACCACGGAGCCTCGCTGTACTTCCACCACGGCTGGTCGGGCGGCGTCGGCGACCCGGCGCGCTTCGCCGGCCAGGCGTGGGACGGCGCCGACCACGTGCTGCGCCGTCACGCTGGCGACCTCGCCGAGGTCGACGCCCGGGCCCGGGAGCTGCTCACGTCGGAGGTGCTCGCCGAGGTCCTCGAGGACGTGCCGGACATGTGGCTCGAGCCGGTGCCGGGGGCCGGGTCGCCGGCCGAGCTGCGCGCGGCGTACGTCACCTTCCTCGCCGCCCGCCTCGGGTCGAGCGCCTGGCTGCCGGGAGCTGCGTCGTGACCCGGCTGTCCTACCAGTACGTCGTGCTGCGCTGCGTCCCCCGGCCCGACCGCGAGGAGTTCGTCAACGTGGGAGTCGTGCTCTTCTGCGAGGAGGAGCGCTACCTCGAGGTCGCCTGCCACGTCGACGACGACCGGCTGCGTTCCCTGGACCCGCGGGTCGACCTCGCCCAGGTGCACGCCGGCCTCGCCTTCGCCGTGGCCGTCTGCTCCGGGGACCCCTCGGCGGGCGACGCGGCCGTGGCCCCGCTGGGCCAGCGCTTCGGCTTCCTGAAGGCGCCCCGCAGCACCGTCATCCAGCCGGGCCCGGTGCACGGCGGCCTCACCGCGGACCCGCCGCGCCAGCTCGAGCACCTGCTGGAACGCCTCGTCGGCGCCTGAGCGGTCAGGGGCGCCGGAAGAAGCGGGTGTCGGACCAGCGGTGGACCCCCTCGCCGTCGCGGGTGGCGACGGTGTCGACCTCGACCGAGACCTGCAGCTCCTCGACGCGGACCTCGAGCGTCGACGTCACCTCACAGGTCGCCTCCGGCCAGGCCAGGCGGAGCGTGGTCGACGCGGTGGCCGTCTGCAGGAAGGTCTCGCGCTCCACCGAGACCGCGCCGGAGTAGCGCTCCAGCACCCGGCCGGCGTACGGCGCGTCGTACTCGGACTCCGAGAACGTGACGGCCGTGGTGCGCCGTCGCAGGACGTCGTCGGTGACCGACCACTGCACGCCCTCGCCCGACTCCGAGGAGTGGTCGGCGCCGGGAGCGAGGCCGGGATCGGGCCACGACCCCTCGAGCAGCGGCAGCTCGACGGACGCGGCGTGGACCGTCAGCGTGACGGGGGCCGGGGGAGCGACCGTGTTGGGCCAGTCGGCGCCTGCGACCGAGATCCGCAGCCGCTGCCCCGGAGCCCAGGCGTAGGCGCACGCGTCGAGCGGCACCTCCACGTCGTACTCGACACCCGGCTCGAGCGGCGAGGGACGGCCGTGGACGCCCTCGCGGAAGCCCAGGTCGAGGCTGCCGCGCGAGACCAGTGCCGACGTGCCGTCGGGGAAGACGTCGCACAGCTTCACCGACAGCGACGCGGCCGGTGCCGACGCCGAGACCCGTAGCCGTGCGACCGGGTGGCCGACGACCGGCGCGGTCGGCGGCTGGTCGTCCCAGGTCAGGGAGCGCACGTCGTCGGTGCGCTGGTCGGTCGACAACCCCCACGGCAGGTGGCCCGCGCAGTCGATCCAGGCCGTCGTGCCGACCGAGGGGTCCACCGTGAGCGACCGCGGCCCGGCGAGGTGCAGCAGCACCGGGGACGTCGGCGGCACGCTCGGGAGCCGGAGCCACGATCCCCGGTGCAGGTCGAGGTCGGGAGCGGGTCGCGTCGACGACCGCACGAAGACCTCGCACCGGTCCTCGTGCTCGCCGCGTCCCCGGAGGTGGGTGTCGAACCAGGCCACCATCTCGGCCTCGAGGTCGACCCTCGGCCCGGGCATCGCCGTGGTCGCGTCGGCGTGCGCCCAGGGGCCAGCCAACAGCCGGTGGGGGACGCCGGCGCGGGCCAGCTCGGCCACGGTGCGGAAGGAGTTGTTGCGGTAGCCGTCGGCCCAGCCGGCCACGATCATCACCGGGCACTCGATCCGGTCGTAGCCGCGGGTGCTGCCGTCGAGCCGCACCGACCCGTGGTTCCAGTAGTCGCCGTGCACCGACTCCTCGAGCCACCGGAACAGCCACGGCTGCGGGTCGGCGAGCCGCCGGGCCCACTCGGCCTCCCAGTCGGCCCCCCACACGGCCGGCACGGGCGGCAGCACGTTCATCGGCGTCATGTAGTGGCAGTAGTCGACGAGGTCGATCAGCCTCAGCGCGCCGCCGCGCCAGTGGACGTCGTCGGTCCATCGGTCGTCGGTGGCGTAGATCGCGCACACGGCCTTCAGCGCCGGTGGACGCTCGCAGGCCATCTGCAGCGAGTTGAATCCGGAGTACGACGTGCCGAACATGCCGACACCCCCGTCGCACCACTCCTGCTCGGCCAGCCACGCGATCACCCGGGCCAGGTCGCGCTGCTCCTCGGGCGGGTACTCGTCCGTGGCGTCGCCGGGGGACGAGCCGGTGCCGCGCACGTCGACCCGGCACACGGCGTACCCGTGACGGTCGCGCAGCCCCTCGTAGCTCTCGGTGTAGGAGGAGGTGAGGTCGTCCTTGCGGTAGGGCAGGGCCTCCAGCAGGCACGGCTGGGGCCCACCGGCCGGGTCGGGCAGGTAGAGCGTGGCCGCGAGCTCGACCCCGTCGCCGGGGATCCGGACCTCCCGCTGCGTGCCGCTCACGACGACCCCAGCAGTGCGAGGACCTCGGGGGAGTGGAGCGACTCGCTGCGGTGACCGTCGCGGCCGGTGGTGGTCTCGGCGCCGAACATGGAGTTGAGCACCGCCTCCTCCGCAGCCTCCACGGTGGCGGTGAAGAGGGGATCGAGTGCCCGGCCCGCGACGAGGTCGGTGCGGTCGGGCAGGCCGTCGCGGTCGAGCCGCATGCCGGTGCCGACGCCGAGGAAGATCTCGCCGCTGCCGTGGTGGGCCACCGAGCCGGTGCGGGCCAGCCCCAGCCCGATCCGGCGGGCCAGCCGCGAGCACGCGGCCCCGTCGACCGGGGCGTCGGTCACGACGACGCCGATGCAGGAGCCCGCCGGCGCGTGGGGTCCGGACGTCGTGGGTCCGAGCAGGCGGCCGACCGGCACACCGGCGACGACGGCCTCGGCGCGGACGCCGAAGTTGGTGAGCAGCAGCACCGCCACGGTGTGCCCCGCGGGGGTCACTCGCGACGCGGTGCCGATGCCACCCTTGAAGTCGAAGCACGACATGCCGGTGCCCGCGCCCACGGCGCCCTCCCCGGGCGGTGCGGTCGCGGCCCGGGAGGCCAGGGCGGCGGCGTACGACGCGCGGACGTCGTCCGCGCCCACCTGCATCCGGCGGCAGTCGTTGAGGAAGGAGTCGTCGCACTCGGCGACGACCGGGATCACGACGTCGTCGGCCACCTCGGGGTGCTGCTCCAGCGCCATCTCGCACGCGGCGTCGTAGACGCGCCCGAGCTGCATCGTGGAGGTGAGGTAGACCGGCGTCTCGGTCGCCCCCCACTCGCCGGCGGCGAGGAAGCCGGTGCACTCGCCGGCACCGTTGAGCACGGCCCCGCCGGCCGGGAGCGGACGGTGGTAGGCGTCCTCGGCCAGCAGCAGGGTCGAGACGCCGGTGCGGGCGCTGCCGCGGCCGGCCGGCGGGGCGGGCTCGTCGCGGTGAACCGTGGCGTGACCGAGGCCGACGCCGGCCACGTCGAGCACCGAGTTGGTCGGGCCGGTTGGCAGGGTGCCGATGACGACACCGAGGTCTCTCGCGCGGGGCATGCTCCGCATCCTGCCGCACCCCGGGACGCCGGAGGTGGGATGCTGCCCGGGTGCCGCTCACGCCCGTCGTCTGGTCTCCCGAGACCCGCCGCCACGATCCGCGGCACGAGGTGTGGCTCGGCGTGGCCACGCCCGCGGTCGAGACGGCCGCCCGCGTCGACGCGATCCTCGACGCCGTCGGCCCGGGACGGGAGCTGGTCGAGGCCGGTGCCCCCGAGGCGGACGCACTCCTCGCCGCGCTCCACGCCGTGCACGACCCCGGCCTGGTCGACTTCCTGCGTACCGCCGCCGGCCGCTGGGCCGACGCCGACTACGCGGGGTTGGTCGGCCAGTCGCGTGTGGTCCCCTACTTCTTCCCGACCCCGGCGCTGGTGGCGGGCATGCCGCCCACGCCCGCCGTGGCCCTGCACGGCATCACCGGCCAGTACGGCTACGACACGATGACCCTGGTCGGCCCCGGCACCTGGGAGGCGGCCCTGGCGGCGGCCGGGTGCGCCGTGACCGCGGCCGGCCTCGTGGCCGACGGCGCGCCCACGGCGTACGCGCTGGCGCGGCCTCCGGGGCACCACGCCACCCCGGCCGGCTACGGGGGCTCGTGCTACCTCAACAACGCCGCGCTCGCCGCCCAGGCCCTGCGCGACGCCGGGCACGCACGAGTGGCCGTGGTGGACGTCGACGCCCACCACGGCAACGGCACCCAGGCGATCTTCTGGCAGCGCAGCGACGTGCGCTACGGCTCGCTCCACGTCGACCCCGCGGCAGGTTGGTTCCCCCACCTGTTCGGGCACGCGACCGAGACCGGCGCAGGCGACGGCGAGGGCGCCTCCCGCAACCTCCCGCTGCCCGAGGGCGCCGGCAACGCCGTGTGGGTCGAGGCCGTCCACGAGCTGTCCGAGTGGGTGGCCGACTGTGACGCCCTGGTCGTCTCCCTCGGCGTCGACGCCGCCGCCGACGACCCCGAGAGCCCGCTGGAGGTCACCGCCGAGGGGTACGCCCGCGCCGGGCGCCTGCTCGGCGCCCTGGGCCTGCCGTCCGTGCTCGTGCAGGAGGGCGGATACCACCTGCCGAGCCTCGGAGACCTCGTCGTGGCCTACGTCGAGGGCCACGAGGGCGGCGCCGCGGGCTCCCCGGATCAGTGATCCGTCGTCTTCGTCCAGTGCGGGACGGCGGTGGTCACGGTCGGGGGCCCGGCGAGCAGGTGCTGGGACTCGACGAGGTAGCGCTGGTAGGACGGGTCCTCGAGGAACGCCGCGGCCGCCGCTGCGTCGACGTAGCGTTGGAACACGACGATCGCGTCGTCGTCATCGGCGTCGAAGCAGTAGTGGTAGTCGGAGTGGCCGTCGTTCGCCTGGATCGACGATGGCATGTGCCGGCGCCAGGTCTCCGCGAGCTCGTCGCGTCTCCC
This sequence comes from uncultured Actinomycetota bacterium, assembly GCA_963754025.1. Classification (GTDB taxonomy): domain Bacteria; phylum Actinomycetota; class Actinomycetes; order Propionibacteriales; family Nocardioidaceae; genus Nocardioides. Next base: position 322,446 of record CAVWEC010000003.1, read on the forward strand.
GGGTCGTGCGGTGTGCCGGATGAACAGTGCGACGGCGCCTCGCTGTACCGCCGTCAATCGATCAGCTTGTCGAGGAGCTCGAAGGACTCGTACGGCTGGTTGATGTCTCCGAAGTGGCCGTCGTCGCGGACGATCTGGGTGCCGCCGAGCAGTTCGAACATTGCCCGCCCCTGCTTGTCGTCGCAGCCGTACGGGTCTTCACGGGAATTGATGAAGTACAGGTCGCGGACATTGGCCCGGATCGCCGCCCAGTCATATGTGTCCTGCAGGACGGGTTCGTCCTCAGAGTTGGGCTGGGTGCAGTAGCCGGCCACCAGGATGGCCTGGTCGACCCTCGTGTCGATGTGCTCCAGGATCACGAGCAGTAGTGCTGCGCCGCCTGAGTGTCCGACGAGGACGGTGTTCGCATCGAACGTGTGGTTGGCCAGGACCTTCGGCAGAAATGTGGTGATGGGTTCGCGGTTGAGCTCGGGATAGTGCGGCACCTCGACGACGTAGCCGCGTTCCATCAGCCGCCTTCGCAGCCAAGGGAGCCACACGACGTCGGGGCTCGCGGCGGTTCCGTGAAAGATGATCGCCTTGCGGTCCATGAGTTCCCCTTTGGTTCTGGCGGACCGTTCGTTGGGATTCCCCCCCATGGCCGCGCCATGATGTGAGCCCTTGCGTCCGAGAGTCGTGTCAGGTCTCGGCGAAGACTAGGAGGCGGGGCTGACAACGCCCGGCCCGGGCATCGTCAGTCCCGCCTTCCCCACTGATCGAGGAGGAGCCCTCGTGCTCGTAGCGTTCTCGGTGGCCCCCGCCGTCGCCTGCCAGGACGGCTCCGTGTCGGAGCACGTCGCAGCGGCTGTGCGCATGGTGCGCGCATCCGGACTGCCCCACCGGACCAGCTCGAAGTTCACCGAGCTGGAGGGCGAGTAGTTGTCAAGGGACATGCCCGGATCGGCCAGCACATTGGCCCCGGGCGGCGGACATGTACGAAACTCACGCAATGCCTTCAGACCTTTCAGGCAGGCAGATACGTCGCCGTGCTCGGATCGCGATGGCCGTTTTCGGTGTCGTGGTTGCGCTTCTCTACGTTGTGTTCGTCGTCTGGGCGCTCACTGTTGAGCGCGGAGCGATGGCTTGGTACCTGGTTTGCCCTGCCTCTCGTTGCTGGCGGGGCAGGGGGCTACTGGTTCCACCGCAGCTATCGCCGCTGGATGGATGAGCCGTGACGCGATGCGTCCCGCCAGCCTTTTTCACACCTCAACACACGGAGTTCACTGATGCTCATCGCGTTTTCTGTCTCACCAACCGCCTCTGACGGGGACGGTTCGGTTTCCGAGGCCGTCGCAGCGGCCGTCCGCGTCGTCCGGGACTCAGGTCTGCCGAACCGCACCAGCTCGATGTTCACAGAGCTGGAAGGGGAGTGGGACGAGGTGATGGCCGTGGTGAAGGCCGCCGTCGACGTGGTGGCCGAGGTGTCGCCGCGGGTCGGGCTCGTGCTCAAGGCAGACATCCGTCCCGGGTACGACGGTCAGCTGACCGCGAAGGTCGAGCGGATCGAAGCCGCGCTGGAGGGCTGAGTACGGCGGCGCAGGCCGCGCGGGCACGGCAGGAGGACGCTCGGTCCATGACTCCCCGCACCCACCGCACCCGCGTCGTCGCCGGGCTGGTGGTCGGCGTCGCGGCGCTGGGGCTCGCCGTGCTCGGCGTTGCTGCGGTCTGGGGGACGGCGGTCGAGTACGCCGCCGGGACCCAGCTGCTCTTCCTCGCGGTCACGATGCCGTCCGCCGTGCTGGCCCTCGCCCTGCTGACGTGGCCGGGCCTGTCCGGCAGGGTCGTGCTGGCGGTGACACTCGGGGGTGTGGTCGTGCTGCTGGGCGTCACCCTGGTCGCCGACCAGCTCGGGCTCCGTGAACGCGAGCAGCGGGCACTGGCCGCCAGTGCTGCGATCGGCTGCAACGGGCCGAACAGCGAGGTCCGGGTCGACGCCCGGGTCGACGAGGTCTTCAGGGAGCTGCCGCGGCCCACCCCGCTGTACGGCCCGGTCGAGGGTGACCGCCACGGCTGCGGCGCGGGGGTCGGCGGGGACGCGGACGCCTTCGACGCCTGGGCGCGGGCGTTGTGCGACCTCGACGGGTGGCAGGTGGTCCACGACCGCCGCGGCAGGCTCGTGCTGCGACGCGGTGACGGCATCACCCTCACCCTGCGGGACGGTGACGTCCCGATCCTGACCGTGAGCACCCGCGAGGGCCCCGACCGCGCGGACCGCCCCTCTCAGGAGGGGGTCGTCGGCGGCAGCAACGTCGCCTCGGCGTGGAGCCCGGCGTCGCGGAACCCCACGGACCGGTAGATCCGGATCGCGGAGTACGACGGGTCGGCACACATCACCAGCGTCGTCGCACCGAGTCCGGAGAGCGCGTCGAGCCCGGCCCGGTGGACGAGCGTGCCGCAGAGGCCGCGGCCGCGGGCGTCGGGGTGGGTCTTCACCGACTGGTAGCGCGCCAGCCCGGCGCCGGCCTGGAAGATGCCCAGCCCGGACGCGAGGTCACCGTCGAGGAAGGCGCCCCACCAGTGGCCCTGCCCCGCCTCCACGAGACGTCGGTAGGAGTCGACCTTGCGTCGCACGAAGTCGCGGTCGACGGGGGGCTCGTCCTCGTCGACGAGCGTCAGGTCGACCAGCTGGTCCCAGTCGGCGCTGCGCGAGAGTCGGCGGGCCACCAGGTCGTCGGCCGGGTGCGGCGGCGGCCGCAGCTCCTCGGCGGCCATCGCCTGCACGCGGTCGACCCACATCCGGGCTCGCCTCAGCGGTTCGAGGTCGCCCCCGTCGGTGGTGTCGATGCCGAGGGTGACATGGGTCGCTCCGAACTCGCGGCGGTGCTCCTCGATCCATCCTTCGACCTCGCCGTCGGTGGGCGCCGAGGGAAGGACGAGGCAGTTGCCCCAGCGGTACGTCGGGTTGTCGGGCGTGCGGACGACGAGGTGCGTACCGCGGTCGGCGACCTCGGACCCGCTGTCCACGAGCAGCGCGAGATCGGTCCGGAATCCCAGTGACTGCAGCTCCACACGGGCAACCTAGTCGAGGTCCGGGTCAGCAGTGCTCGACGTACTCCGTCACGGTCTCGAAGCCCATGGAGCGGTAGACCGGCAGCCCCATGGGTGAGGCCTGCAGTGCCACGGTGTCGTGCCCGCGCGCGACCCCGACCTGCGCGGCGGCCCAGGTCAGCGCCGTCCCCACGCCCCGTCCCCGCGCCGCCTCGACCGTCAGCACGTTGACGACGCCGCCGGCCCCGGCGCTGTCGATGGCGATCGAGGTGCCGACGGGCTCGCCGTCGAGGTAGCCCACGAAGGGGTCCACGTCCGGGCGGCCGACGAACGACGGTGACGTCAGCTGCTCCGCGGTCTCCTCGCCCAGCCCCAGGGCGACCACGACCCGGGCGAAGTCGGCGGTTCGGGACGCGTCCACGGGCTCGACCCGCAGCCCGGGGGGAGGGTCATGGGAGGCCCGGACCGGGTGCAGCGCCATGCCGGGGTAGGGCTCGGCCTGGCGGGCGAGGCCGTGCTCCCGGAGGGCGGCGTCCACCTCGGGGGTGGGTGCCCCGGGCGTCCAGACGGTGAAGGGGTGCCCGCTCGACGCGAGCCACGCCAGGGCTGCTCCGGGCCGGACCCGGTCGGGGTCCGTGACGATGCAGCCGTTGAACATCGGCAGCCGCAGCCCCGTCACGAAGGCGAAGCTGCCGTCCTCCTCGCGCACCGCTCCGGTCGGCGCGGCCTCCGCCAGCGCCCGGTAGCAGGCGACGAAGCTGTCCCGCTCGAGCTCGACGAGCTCGTTGGTGGTCCGCATGGCACCTCCCGTGGGCACCGCGGCCGCGCGGCGCCGGTGGCGCCAGCATGCCAGCGGACGGGCACCTGCGCACGCCCCCGCGGCCGTGGCAGCATCCTCCTGTGGACTCCGAGACCCGCCGCTACCGCACGGGGGACGCCGATCGCGTCCTCGACCTGACCCACGACTGCGCGTCGTACGTCGAGGGCAGGGGTGACGGTCTGCTCCACCTCTTCGTGCCCCACGCGACCGCCGGAATCGCGATCCTGGAGACCGGGGCCGGTTCCGACGACGACCTGCTCGCTGCCCTGGGCGACCTGCTGCCTGCCGACGACCGGTGGCGACACCGCCACGGGACTCCCGGCCACGGCCGCAGCCACGTGATGCCGGCCCTCGTGCCGCCGTACGCCACCGTTCCCGTGATCGGGGGCCGGCTCGCGCTCGGCACCTGGCAGAGCGTCTGCCTGGTCGACCTCAACGTCGACAACCCCGAGCGGGAGGTCCGGCTCTCGTTCCTGGCCGGCTGAACGCCCGGTCAGGCGAACAGCTCGGCCACGAACAGGTAGCGCCCCTCGGGCATCACCCGTGACTCGATCACGAGCCCGACCTCGATCTCCTGGCCGTCGCGACGCAGCGCCGGCACCCTCACCAGCTGACCGAGCAGCGGCCCGCGGCCGTTGACGAGGTGGAGGGTGAAGCCCGCGACGTGGGCCTGGTGGAACCGCTCGGGGATGATCGAGACGAGGCGGCGGCCCACCAGTCGCAGGTCGTCGTCGTGGCCCAGCAGGTCCAGCGCGGGACGGCTGACCGCGACGATGCGGTTGGCGTCGTCCGCCGCCACCAGGGCTCGGTCGGACCACGTCACCTCGACCGGGTCCCACGCCAGCTCGGTGAGCCCGCGGCGGGGCGGCAGGGCCGCGGCCAGCGACGGCCAGGCCGACGAGCGACCCCCGGCCGACTGGGTGCGCACCTGGTTGCAGATCCACAACCGCATGGCGTGGATCTCCGGCTGGGTGGGAGGCGAGAGCAGCTCGCCGCTCTCGGCGAGACCGAGCGCCTCGTCGAGCATCACGTCGAGCGCGGCAAAGCTCGGCAGTGACTCCTGCGGCACCGCGATCACGAGCTGCTCGAGGGTGACGCCGGGCTCGGTGGCGTTCGCCATCAGCGTGTCGGGGTCGATCCCGACGTCCGGGGAGGGCACCTGCTCGAGCAGCAGCCCGAGCGCGTCGCTGGCGCTCGCGTGCTCCTCCAGGGCGCTCAGCTCGGCATCGAGGCGCACCAGCATGACCTCCCGGAGCAGCGCGGACGCGTGCTCCTGCCAGGCCTGGTGCATCAGCAGCGGCATCCGGTGCAGCTCGACCGTCACCACCCGGCCGTCGGCCCGCTCGAAGGGCGCCACCGTGTCGGCCTCGGGCAGCAGCCCGTCGAGGGCCTCGCCGTCGGTGATCTCGAACCACACCACCTTGCCGTGGGCGGTCGGGTGAGAGCCCCACCGCGACGCCAGCTGCTCGACCAGCCGCAGACCGCGGCCGGTCGGCGCGTTGTCGCCGAAGTCACGCCTCGCGGGCAGTCGCGGGCTGCCGTCGCTCAGCTCCACCCGCAGCGACTGGTCGGCGACCAGGACCCGCAGCCGCAGCGGGGGAGCGGCGTGGACCAGGGCGTTGGTCACCACCTCGCTGATGGCGAGCTGGGCGGCGTCGAGGGCGTCGTCGTTGTCGGCTCCGGCCAGCGCGCGGCGTACGACCCGACGCGCGAGCGATGCGCTGGTGGCATCAGGAGGGAGCTCCTCGTCGGCCACGACCTCGGGAGTCACCTGTGCATGGTGCCGCGACCCGGGTGGTTCGTGAAGCACCGACACCGCCCCGTTGCCATTTCGTGGACCAGACCGCACCGCACGTCGAACACGTGTTCGACTATGATCCGGGGATGGACCGTCCCGTCGCCCCACCCGGCTGGCCACGCGAGGTGCGTCCGCCCGACACCCCCGACTGGGAGCGCACGGCGGCGGCGTGGCTGCTCGACCTCTGCCCGGCCGACTACCGCCGCTACGACGGGTTGCGGCGACACGTCGTGGTGCTCGCGCGGTTCGCCGTGCTCCACGTCGAGGCGGCTCAGGCGGCGTGTCGCCGCGGGCTCAGCGAGGCGCGCGCCGACCTCGGGCAGGTGGCCGAGCTCGCCGTGGTCGAGGCGGCCGTGCAGACCTTCCAGCTCGAGGAGGCCCGGCTGCTCGGCGTGCGCCGGGCGGTCGGCCTCGTCGAGGACGCCCTGCGTGGCCGGCGCTACGTCGCGCGGCTGTGACCCGCGCCCCGACGCGCTAGCGTCGCCGACATGAGCAGACCCGTGATCGTCATCGTCGGCGCCGGACCGGGCGTGAGCGCCTCGGTCGCACGACGCTTCGCCCGCGACGGCTACGACGTCGGGCTGGTCGGTGTCCACGAGGCGCCGATCGGCGAGCTGACCGTCGACCTCGAGTCGCTCGGCGCGGCGGTCGGCCACGTGGTCGCCGACATCACCGACGACGCGGCCGCCCGTGACGCGGTCGACGAGCTCGGCTCCCGCCTCGGCCGCATCGACGTCCTCCACTACAACCCCAGCGCCTTCCGCGAGAGCGGTCCGCTCACGCTCACCGTCCCCGAGCTGCTGGCCGACCTCACCCTGGGCGTGGGCGGACTGCTCAGCGCGCTCCAGGCCGCCCGTCCCCACATGTCCGCCGGCGGTCGCGTCACCGCCACGGGCTCGATGGCTGCCGACCGGCCCTCGCACGCGGTGGCGTCGCTCGGTGTGCAGAAGGCCGGGCTGCGCAACCTCGTGCTCAGCATCGACGCGGCGCTCAAGGGCGACGGCATCCGCGCGGTGTCGGTCACGGTGCGCGGCAGCCTCTCCCGCGAGGGGGCGTTCACCCCCGACCGGGTCGCCGAGGCCGTCCACGCGGCCGCCCACCAGGACGAGGCCGACTGGCGGGCCGAGATCCCGTACGAGGGATGACCCCGCCGCGCACCAGGTTCTCGAGCATCGTCCTGGTCGACCGGCGCGGGTGGGTGCTGCTCCAGGAGCGCGACGAGCACCCCGCGATCGACCCCGAGAAGTGGGGCTTCTGCGGCGGGCACCTCGAGCCGGGTGAGGACTACGAGCCCGGCGCCTACCGCGAGCTCGAGGAGGAGACCGGCCTCGTGATGCCGCCGGGGTCGCTGGCGGCGTACGGCGACTTCCTCGTCTTCCACGAGCACACCGCCACCCACGACCCGTTCCGGCTCTTCGTCGCGGGAGTCGACCTGACCGACGCGGACGTCGAGTGCCACGAGGGCCGGCAGATCGTCTTCGTCGATCCCGGCACCGTGCCGCACCTCGAGCTCACCGCGTCGGCCCGGCTGGCGCTCCCGGGCCTGCTGGCGTCCGAGGTCTACCGGCGCTTGTAGGCTCGGTCGACATGGCACTCCTCGAGTCGATCGCGTCGCCGCGTGACCTGCGCGACCTCACGCCCGACCAGATGCCGGCCCTCGCGAGCGAGATCCGCGACGTCCTCGTCAGCACCTGCGCCCGCACCGGCGGACACCTCGGCCCCAATCTCGGCGTGGTCGAGCTGACCCTCGCGATCCACCGGGTCTTCGACAGCCCCACCGACCGCGTCGTCTTCGACACCGGCCACCAGGCCTACGTCCACAAGCTGCTCACCGGCCGCCGCGGTTCCTTCGACGGGCTCCGTCAGGAGGGCGGGCTGTCGGGCTACCCGAGCCAGGCCGAGTCGGAGCACGACATCGTCGAGAACTCCCACGCCTCCACCGCGCTGTCCTACGCCGACGGTCTGGCCAAGGCCTACCGCGTCCTCGGCGACGACCGCCACGTCGTCGCCGTCATCGGCGACGGTGCGCTCACCGGCGGCATGGCCTGGGAGGCGCTCAACAACATCGCGGTCGCCCGCGACAGCCGGCTGGTCATCGTGGTCAACGACAACGGCCGCTCCTACACGCCCACCGTCGGCGGCCTCACCAACGCGCTCGCGTCGCTGCGCACCAACCCGCGCTACGAGCAGGTGCTCGACGTGGTGAAGAAGCGCCTCAACGCCGTCAAGGGCGTCGGACCGGCCGCCTACGACGTGCTCCATGCGGTCAAGAAGGGCATGAAGGACGCGCTCGCGCCGCAGGGGCTCTTCGAGGACCTCGGGCTGAAGTACGTCGGCCCGGTCGACGGCCACGACGAGCAGGCGATGGAGCGGGCGCTGGCGCAGGCCAAGCGGTTCGGGGGCCCGGTGATCGTGCACGCGCTGACCCGCAAGGGCTTCGGCTACGACGCCGCGGAGCGGCACGAGGCCGACCAGTTCCACTCGCCCCGCCCCTTCGACATCGAGAGCGGGCAGGAGCACCCCACCGGCGGCATCTGGACCGACGTCTTCGCCGACGAGATCGTCGAGATCGGCGAGCGACGCGACGACGTGGTCGCGATGACCGCGGCGATGATGCACCCGGTCGGGCTCCACCTGTTCGAGGCCCGGTTCCCCGAGCGCACCTTCGACGTCGGCATCGCCGAGCAGCACGCAGCCACCAGCGCCGCCGGCATGGCGATGGGCGGGCTCCACCCGGTCGTGGCCGTCTACGCCACCTTCCTCAACCGCGCCTTCGACCAGGTGCTCATGGACTGCGCGCTCCACCGCTGCGGGGTGACGTTCGTGCTCGACCGGGCCGGCGTCACCGGTGACGACGGGGCGAGCCACAACGGCATGTGGGACATGTCCGTGCTCCAGGTCGTGCCCGGGCTCCGGCTGGCCGCGCCACGCGACGCGACCCGGCTGCGCGAGCTGCTCAGCGAGGCGGTCGAGGTCGTCGACGCCCCGACCGTGGTGCGCTTCCCGAAGGGGCCGCCGCCCGAGGACCTCGACGCGGTCGACCGGGTCGGCGGCATCGACGTGCTGCGGCGCGAGGGCGGGTCGGACGTGCTGGTCGTCGGGGTCGGCTCGATGGCGCACACCGCCGTCGAGGTGGGTGAGCGGCTGCTGGCCCAGGGCATCGGCGTGACCGTGGTCGACCCCCGCTGGGTCAAGCCCGTCGACCCGGCCCTGGTCGACCTGGCCCGTGACCACCGGCTCGTGGTGCACCTCGAGGACAACGGGCGCGTCGGGGGTGTCGGCGCCACGGTGCTCCAGGCGCTCAACGACGCCGGTGTCACCACCCCGTTCCGGCTGCACGGCATCCCGCAGGAGTTCCTCGACCACGCCAAGCGCGCGGTCATCCTCGAGCGCATCGGGCTCGACGCCCAGTCGCTCGCCCGCGGCATCGTGGAGGAGATCTCGACCGGCGTAACGGCGCCCGTCGAGGGTCGTTCTCCAGTCGATGCCGAGCGCACGTCCTGACCGAGCCGCCGCCGCCCTCGCCGGGGCCACGGCGATGCTGCTCGCGCTGAGCGGCTGCACGGCCGGGAGTGCCCCGCCGGGCCGGTCCGCGGTGGGAGCCGACGGCCACGCCCGGATCGTCCCCGAGGCCGCGCACGGCATCGCCGGGCTGCTCGACCGCCGGGCGGCGGCGGTGCGGCGCGCCGACGCGGCGGCGTACGGCCGGGGGGTGGGGGGTTCGCGCGCGCGGCAGCGGGAGTGGTTCGACAACCTCGTCCAGCTCCCGGTCAGCGATCTCGACCTGTCCCTCGAGCCCGCCAGCCTGGTGCGTGACGGCGACGGCTGGTGGGGCACCGTGCGCGTGACCCTCCGGCTCCGGGGGTACGACGCGCTGCCGGTCGTGAGCCGCGACCGCTACCGCTTCGTCCGCGACGGCCGCCGGTTCCGTGTCTCCTCGACCACCGACGCTGCGTGGGAGCGCCGCAACCGGGTCGGGCAGCAGCCGTGGGACCTCGGTCCGGTCGTGGTGCGTGAGCGTGACGGCGTGCTGGGGGTCTTCAGCGGGGACGGCGCCGGTGGCGGAGCTCCGGGGCACGCGGACGCCCTGGTCGCCGCCGTGGCCGACGCGGTGTCGGCGATCGGACCGCGGTTGCCGTTCGCGTGGGACGGCCGGGTGGTGTTCTACGCGTTGTCCGACCCGGCGTTCGTCTCGCGGCTCGAGGGGGTGCCAGGGGGCGACCCGCTCGCGGTCGACGGGCTGGCCTTCCCGGTCGTGGCGGGTCCCGACGGTGCCGGCGCGGCCGAGGTCGCGGCCACGCGCGTCGTGCTCAACCCGCGGATCCTCGAGGTGGCGGAGGAGTCGCGTGACCGGCTGGTTCGGCACGAGCTGGTCCACGTCGCCCTCGGTGAGCGCGACGACCGGATCCCGCTCTGGCTGAGCGAGGGTTTGGCGGAGTATCTCTCGGTGCAGACGCTGCCGCCGTCGCAGCGGCTGATCTCGGGGGCAGCGCTCACGGCTGCGAGGCGCGGCCCGACGACGTTGCCCGACGGCGAGACCTTCAACGGTCCCGACTCCCAGGCCAACTACGGGGTCGCGTGGTGGGTGTGCGAGACGATCGCCGAGACCTGGGGGGAGCAGATGCTCTGGACGCTGGTGGCGGAGCTCGACCGAGTGGCCGACCCGGAGCGCCGCACCGAGCAGCTGCTCGGCGTGACCGAGCGGCAGCTGCTCGACGACGCCGCCCGGATGATGCTCGCCACCTACCGGCCCTCGGGCGCGACGGACCCACCGGCCTCGTAGGATCGTCGGGTGGCGAGCGAACCGACCCTGGTGCACATCGTCGACGAGGTCCCGGAGCTCGAGGGGGTCGAGCGGTTGCCATTGGTGCTGGCGCTCGACGGCTTCCTCGATGCCGGCAACGCGGCGGCCCGCGCCGCTCAGCACCTCGTCGACCTGTCCGACGCGCGCGTGGTGGCGACCTTCGACGTCGACCAGCTGCACGACTACCGCGCCCGACGGCCCCCGATGTCGTTCGTGCGCGACCACTACGCCGGCTACGAGGCCCCGCGGCTCGTGGTGCGGCTGGTGCGCGACACCGGCGGCACGCCGTACCTGATCCTCCACGGCCCCGAGCCCGACAACCGCTGGGAGGGCTTCGCCCGCGCCGTGTGCCAGGTGGTCGAGCGCTTCGGGGTCACCCGGGTCGTGGCCATCGGGTCGGTGCCCATGGCGGTGCCCCACACGCGGCCGATCGCCATCACCCACCACGCCAACAACCCCGAGCTCGTGCCCGACGACAGCCCGTGGCGCGGCGAGCTGCGCATCCCGGCCAGCGCCCAGGCGCTGTTGGAGGTGCGGCTGGGGGAGTGGGACCACGACGCGATGGGCTTCGTCGCCCACGTGCCGCACTACCTGGCCCAGCTGGACTACCCGGCCGCGTCGATCGCCCTGCTCGAGCACGTCGAGCGCGCCGCCTGGCTCACCGTCGACCTCTCGGGGCTGCGCGCGGAGGCCGAGGACCGTGAGGCCGAGGTGGCCCGCTACCTCTCCGCCAACGAGGAGGTCGCCGACGTCGTGATCGCCCTCGAGCAGCAGTACGACGCGTTCGAGCGCGCCGAGAACGAGGGCAGCAGCCTGCTGGCGGCCGACCAGCCGTTGCCGACGGGCGACGAGATCGGCCAGCAGTTCGAGCAGTTCCTCGCCGGCCTCAGCGGCCCCGACGACGGCGACGGTCCCGACCAGGGCCGCGACGAGAGGTAGGACGACATGGCCGGAAGCGCCGCCCAGCTCGTCGAGCTGCTCGACCTCGAGCGCCTCGACGTCGACCTCTACCGGGGCCGCCAGCCCGACACCGACCGACAACGGGTCTTCGGCGGCCAGGTGGCCGCGCAGGCGCTGATCGCCGGCTGCCACTCCGTCGACAGCGTCTACCGCGCCCACTCGCTCCACTCCTACTTCCTGCGACCGGGCGATCCGGCGGTGCCGATCGTCTACGACGTCGAGCGGCTCCGCGACGGCCGGTCGTTCGTCACTCGCCGGGTCGTGGCCCGCCAGCACGGACGGCCGATCTACTTCCAGACCACCAACTTCCAGATCGACGAGCCCGGCTTCGAGCACCAGGACCGGATGCCCGACGTCCGGCCGCCGGCCGAGGCGATCGACATGCTCGAGCTGGTGAGGATGCAGGGCGGCAACGCGGAGGCCTTCGCCCGCGAGTGGGCGGCGCTGGAGGTGCGCTACGTCGGGGTGTCCGGCCACGGCCTGCCCGACGACCCCGACCACCCGGCTCGCGCACGGATCTGGATCCGGGTGAACGGCGAGCTCTCCGACGACCCGCTCGAGCACCTGGCCGCCTTCACCTACGCCAGCGACCTGACGCTGCTCGGAGCGGCGCTGGTGCCGCACGGCGTCGTGATCTCCGACCCGCGGCTCCAGCCGGCCTCGCTCGACCACGCCGCCTGGTTCCACCAGCCGTTCCGGGCCGACCGGTGGTGGCTCTACGACCAGCACTCGCCGGCGGCCCACGGCGCCCGCGGTTTCGCGATGGCGCAGGTCTACGCCGAGGAGGGCACGCTGGTCGCCTCGGTCGCCCAGGAGGGCCTGATCCGGATGCGGGAGCCGCGCGGGTGACCGTGCTGGTCCTGGGGGGCACCCACCACGTCGGCCGTGCGGCCGTCGAGGCGGCGCTCGCCCGGGGCCACGAGGTCGTCACGGTCAACCGCGGTCTCACCGGTCGCGACGTCCCCGGCGTCGACGCCCGCCGGGGCGACCGGCTCGACCCCGCCTCGATGGCGGCCGCGCTCGGTGACGACCGGTTCGACGTCGTCCTCGACACCTGGTCGGGAGCCCCGGTGGCGGTGCGTGACAGCGCCCGGCTGGCCCGGACGGACTACTACGCCTACGTCTCCTCGCGCTCGGTCTACACCTGGCCGCCGGCGCCGGGCCTCGACGAGACGGCCCCCGTCGTCGACGCGGCGCCCGGTGCGCCGGCCACCGACTACCCCGCCGACAAGCGCGGCGGCGAGCTCGCGGTCCAGCAGGAGGTCGACGGAGCCTGGGCGTGCCTGCGCGCCGGGCTGGTGCTCGGCCCCTACGAGCAGGTCGGGAGGCTGCCGTTCTGGCTCGAACGGATCGCCGCCGGGGGCCGGGTGCCCGCCCCCGGCCCGCACGACCGTCCGCTGCAGTACGTCGACGGCCGCGACCTCGCCGGCTGGGTGCTCGACCACCGGCCCACGGGTGTGCTCAACACGGTCAGCCGCCCCGGCCACACCACCATGGGCGAGCTGCTCGAGGCGTGCGTGCGGGTGACGAGGTCCGGCGCCGAGCTGGTCTGGCTCGACCCGTCGGTGGTCGAGGCGGCCGAGGTGGCGCCGTGGACCGAGCTGCCGATCTGGATGCCGCCGTCGGGCGACCACGCCGCGATGCACGACTGTGACGTCAGTGCGGCCCACGACGCCGGGCTCAGCTGTCGCCCGGTGGCGGAGACCGTCGCCGACACCTGGGCGTGGCTGCAGCGCGAGGGTGTGCCCGAGCAACCGGCCGACCGCCCCCGCACCGGACTCGGTGCGGAGGCGGAGCGACGGCTCTGGGAGGCAGCGGGCCTCAGGCCCTGAGCGCCCGACCCACGAGGTGCGGGGCAGCGTCCTTCGGGCTGGTGAGCGCGAACACCTGGCCACCGTCCGGCCGCGCCTCGTGGCCGAAGGCGACCGTCCCGGGGAGCAGGATCGGCTTCTTGAAGGCGACCTCGACCGTCACCGCCTCGGGGAGGCGGTTCTCCAGCGCCGCGACGCAGCGGGCGAGGCTCCACATGCCGTGGGCGATCTGGCGGGGGAAGCCCAGTGCCTTCGCCGTGACGGGGTAGAGGTGGATCGGGTTGCGGTCGCCCGACACGGCGCCGTACCGACGTCCGAGGTCGGCCGGCAGCCGCCACTCGGTGGTGCCGACCGGGGTGGTGTCGAAGGAGAGCCCCGCGTCGGCGTCGCCCCCGGAGCGGTTGGTCGAGCCCGTCGAGACCCCGCGGCGCAGGTACGTCGACCTCGACTCCCACAGCACCTCGCTGCCCGAGCGCACCTCGGCGAGGAAGTCGATCACCGTGCCCTTGGGGTGGGGCCGGGCAGCCGAGAGGTTGACGCTGACGTCGACCGACTCGCCCGCGAGGATCGGGCGGGAGGAGGTGATCACGTTCTCGACGTGCACCGAGCCGATGGCGGGGTAGGGGAAGCGGGGGTCGGTCATGGCCTCCATGTGGAGCGGGAAGGCCAGCAGGTGGGGATAGCTCAGCGGCACGGTGTCCTTCACCGGGAACCCGCACACCCGCGCGTACGCCGCCGCCTGGTCGCGGTCGACCACGACCCCGCCTCGGCTGAGCCGCAACGAGCTCGGGTCGGCGTCGCGCTCCTTGCGCACCCCCGGCAGCTGGTTGACCAGCGGGATCGAGGGCAGCGCCGCCCGCAGCAGCATCGGCACGCCGGCTCTGCTCGCCACGGTCAGGCCCCCAGCATCATCTGGCCGCAGACCCGCACCACGTTGCCGTTGACGGCGGTGGAGCCGGGGTTCGCGTACCAGGCGATGGTCTCGGCGACGTCGACCGGCAGCCCGCCCTGGGACATCGCGTTGAGCCGCTGGCCGACCTCGCGGGTGGCGAACGGCACCGCTGCGGTCATCGCGGTGATGATGAAGCCGGGTGCCACCGCGTTGACGGTGATCCCGTTCTCCAGCTCGTCCTTGAGGCTGTCGACGAGGCCGATCACCCCGGCCTTGGAGGCGGCGTAGTTGGTCTGGCCGACGTTGCCGGCGATGCCCGCGATCGACGCCACGCCGATGATCGCGCCGTTGTCGTTGACGACGCCCTGGTCGAGGAGCTCGCGGGTGATCCGCTCGGGCGCCACCAGGTTGACGTTGAGCACCGCGTTCCAGCGGTCCTCGTCCATGTTGGCCAGCTTCTTGTCCTTGGTGATGCCGGCGTTGTGGACGACCACGTCGACCCCGCCGTGCTTCTCCCGCAGGTGGTGGGCGATGCGCTGCGGGGCGTCCTTGGCGGTGATGTCGAGGGTGAGGTGGTCACCGTCGAGCTCGCGCATCAGCGCCTGCAGGTCGCTGGCGGCCTGCGGGACGTCGAGGCCGACCACGGTGGCCCCGTCGCGGTGCAGCACCCGCGCGATCTGCTCGCCGATGCCGCGGCTGGCGCCGGTGACGAGGGCGACCTTGCCCGCGAGCGGGCGGGCCCAGTCGGTGACCTCGACCGCCTTCGCGGTGTGGGTGCCGATGCGCACGACCTGGCCGGACACGTAGGCCGACTTCGGCGAGAGCAGGAAGCCGAGCGTGGACGCGACGGCGCCCTCGGCCTTCTCGGCGACGTGGACCAGCTGGACGGTGCCGCCGCGGCCGATCTCCTTGCCGAGCGAGCGGGTGAAGCCCTCGAGGGCGCGCTGCGCGACCCGCTCCGAGCCGGAGACCAGCTCGGGCGGCGTACCGATCACGACGATGCGGGGGCACGTGGCCAGGCTGCGCATCAGGGGGGTGAAGAATTCGCGCAGGGCGGAGAGCTGGCCGGCGTCGGTGAGGCTGGTGGCGTCGAAGACCAGGCCCTGGTACTTCTCGGCGGCGTCCGGCGCCTGCGTCGTGGCGATGCCGAGGAGGTCGAGCATGCCGGGCAGCGACTCCGCGAGGCGGCCGGTGCCGCCGACGACGACGGTGCCGTCGACGAGCGGGGCGCCCTCCTCGTAGCGCTGCAGGGGCGTGGGGTTGGGCAGGCCCAGGTTCTTGACCAGCAGCTGGCCGACGGAGGACTGCACGAAGCCTTGGTAGCGATCGCTCATGGTGATGTTGTAACTCCCTGTGACACTCAACGTCCACACATCGTGACGTGCGACTCAGACGGTTTCGAGAAAGGTTACTCGTGAGTCACAATGGGTGCCATGCAGACCTCCACCCGACGGGTTGCTGTCCTCGGCGGCAACCGGATCCCCTTCGCCCGCTCCAACACCGCCTACGCCGACACCTCCAACCAGGAGATGCTGACCGCCGCGATCGACGGCCTGGTCACCCGGTTCGGTCTCCAGGGCGAGCGTCTCGGCGAGGTCGTCGCCGGCGCTGTGCTCAAGCACGCCCGCGACTTCAACCTCACCCGCGAGGCGGTGCTCGGCTCGAAGCTCTCGGCCGAGACCCCGGCCACCGACATCCAGCAGGCCTGCGGCACCGGCCTGCAGGCCGCGATCCAGGTGGCCAACAAGATCGCCCTCGGCCAGATCGAGGTCGGCATCGCCGGCGGCACCGACACCACCTCCGACGCCCCGGTCGCGATCAGCGACAAGCTGCGCAAGAAGCTGATGAGGATCAACGCGGCCCGCGACACCGCGGGCAAGGTCAAGGCGCTCGGCGCGATCCGTCCCGGCGACATCGGCCTCGAGATCCCGCAGAACGGCGAGCCGCGCACACGGCTGTCGATGGGGGAGCACGCCGCCCTGACCGCCCTGGAGTGGCAGGTCTCGCGCGAGGACCAGGACGAGCTGGCCGCCACCTCCCACCAGCGCCTCGCCGCGGCGTACGACGCAGGTTTCCTCGACGATCAGGTCACCCCGTTCCGCGGCCTCGAGCGCGACAACAACCTGCGTCCCGACTCCTCGGCCGAGAAGCTCGCCAAGCTCAAGCCGGTCTTCGGCAAGGGCGAGGCCGCCACCATGACCGCCGGCAACTCGACCCCGCTGACCGACGGCGCCTCCGCGGTGCTGCTCGCCTCGGAGGAGTGGGCCACCGAGCACGACCTGCCGGTGCTGGCCTGGTTCACCGCCTACGAGACCGCCGCGGTCGACTACGTCCACGGCGCCGAGGGCCTGCTGATGGCCCCGGCCTACGCCGTCGCCCGGATGCTCCAGCGCGAGGGCCTCGGCTTCGAGGACTTCGACTACTTCGAGATCCACGAGGCGTTCGCCTCGCAGGTGCTCTCGACGCTCAAGGCGTGGGAGGACCCGATCTTCTGCAAGGAGCGCCTCGGCCTCGACGCCCCGCTCGGTCCGATCGACCGGTCGAAGCTGAACGTCAACGGCTCCAGCCTCGCCGCCGGCCACCCCTTCGCGGCCACCGGCGGCCGGATCGTCAACGCCGCCGCCAAGCAGCTGGACAAGGCCGGCTCCGGCCGGACCCTCATCTCGATCTGCGCCGCCGGCGGCCAGGGCGTCGTCGCCATCCTCGAGAAGTAGTGAGGTTGAGTCGCGCCCGCGTGGCCGTCGAGTCGCGCGGGTGTGACTGCCCAGTCGCGGCTCAGTGTCGCGTGGCGAGGGCGAGCGCGCTGGCCACCAGGTAGTCGCGCACCTGCTCGGCGCTGACCTGGCCGACGGTGGGGATGCCGGGAGCGGCCTCCTTGACCAGAATGCCGACCCGGGCGAGCTGCAGCGCGCCGAGGCCGCTCGCATAGAGCGTGTTGGCGAGCAGCGCGGGGTCCTCGACCTCGAAGTCGCCCGACTCCACGCCCGCCTCGAGGGCTGCGCTCAGCACGGCGAGGCAACCGGAGATGGCGCGACCGAGGCGGAAGACCGCCGACTCGCTCATCTCCTCGAGGAGCTCGGGTCCGGTACGCCGCATCAGGGTCTGGGCGCAGTCGACGAAGGCGGGGTGCGCGATCCCGTAGTCGACGAAGGCCGTGGTGATCCGGGTGAGCCGGTCGGCCGCGTCGCCACCGGCGTCGTCCGCCTCGCGGAGCGCGGACTGCAGCTCGTCGAGGTACTGCACCAGCGTCAGGGCGAAGAGCTCCTCCTTGCCCGTGAAGTGGCGGTAGACGATCGCCCGGTTGACCCCGACCGCCTTCGCGATCTGGTCGATCTGCGCATCGCGCACCCCGGCCCGGTCGAAGAGCTCGCGGGTCGCTGCGATGATCTCGGCCTCCCGCTTGCGGCGACGAGCGGCCGCGGCCGTACGCCGACCGTCGGTCGGGGGCGCAGGGGTGGGCGGCGTCATGCGGCTCAGGTTAGTGCAACACGTGTACGCACACCCGTGACGACTTCATGACCGAGCCGTCGGCGCGGTCGGTCGCCGGTCACACCCTGACGAGGGCCAGATAGAGGACCAGGGCGCACCAGGCAAGCACGAGCCCACTCGCGGCTCCGGCGACGAGACCGGCGCCCAGCGGCCGGGTCCGCCTCGGGACCGCGAGCCCGAGACCGACCACCACCAGCGCCAGGACCACACGCACGAGGGCACCGCCCCCGGCCTGCAGGTCGGCGTGGCGGGGCACGAGGACGCCGGCGGCGACCGCCACGGCGAGCACCGCTGTCAGTAGCCCGGAGCCGAAGCGGGGCCAGGACCGTGCGGCCGTCGCCCGCTCGTCCATGGTGCTCACACTGGTCATGACCACATCTTCCCGCACGGTCGGAGCACCCGTGCAGCCCGGGCTACTGGCCCGTGCGGCCGTCGAGGCATTCACGCAGCAGGTCCGCGTGGCCGACGTGGCGGGCGTACTCCTCGACCAGGTGGACGACGACGTCGCGTGCCTGGACATCCTGACCGTGGACCTCGACGGGTGCGTCGAGGTCCAGGTCGGCGTAGACCGACCGGGCGTGTGCGACCTCCCCGCGCCAGGTGGCCCACGCCTCGTCGACCACCTCGTCGTCCGCCAGCGCCTGGTTGAAGTCCAGGTCCGGATCGTCCTCGGTCCGGTAGAGCCGGGGCAGCTCGGTGTGCCCCTCGAAGGCTCGGCGCGTCCAGTGGTGCTCGACCCGGGCGAGGTGCCGGACCAGTCCGAGCAGCGACATCGACGACGGCGGCACCGACCGGGTCGCGAGCTGCGCGGCGGTCAGCGCCTCGCACTTGAGCTCGAAGGTCAGGCGGTAGCGGTCGAGGTACTCCCCGAGAACCGCCTTCTCGCCTCGCCCGGGCTCGATCCGCTCCCGTGGATCGCTGCCCGGCTGAGCCCACATCCCGTCGAAGTTCACGTGAGCAGTCAAGCAGCCGGGCGCACCGACTCATCGACGGGGTTCGCGAGCGCCAGGTCCTGCCGACCGCTACGCGCGGTCGAGCAGGGCTCGCACGGTCGAGAGGGTGTCGGCCTCGTCGGCGCTCTTGTCGTCGCGGTAGCGGAGCACCCGGGCGAACCTGAGGGCCAGGCCGCCCGAGTAGCGCGTGGATCGCTGGAGTCCGTCGAAGGCGATCTCGACCACCTGCTCGGGACGCACGTGGACGACGTACTCGGACCGGTCGGTCGGCGAGGTGGCCAGCTCGGTGAACCGCTCGGTCTGCCAGGCGAGCATCTCGTCGGTCATCCCTTTGAACGTCTTGCCGAGCATCGTGAAACCGGTGGGGGAGGAGTCGTCACGCGCGCCGAGGTGGATGTTGGAGAGCCAGCCCTGCCGGCGACCGGAGCCCCACTCGACGGCGAGCACGACGAGGTCGAGGGTGTGCACCGGCTTCACCTTCACCCAGCCGGCACCCCGCCGTCCCGCGTCGTACGGCGCCGACAGGCTCTTCACGACGACCCCCTCGTGTCCCTCCGAGACGACCCGCGCGGCGAAGGCGTCGGCCTCGGCCGGGTCGCCGGTGACGAGCCGCGCCACGAGCGACGACTCGGGCACCAGGCCGCTCAGGGCCTCGAGGCGTTGCGCGCCGTCGACGTCGAGCAGGTCGCGACCGTCGAGGTGGAGGAGGTCGAAGAAGTAGCCGCTGACCTCGACCCCGGAGTCCTGGGCGGTGCGGGAGGCGGTCTCCTGGAAGGGCCGGGGCCGCCCCGACTCGTCGAGGGCGATCGCCTCGCCGTCCAGCACGAACGTCTCGGCCGGCAGCGACCGGGCGAGCGCCACCACCTCCGGCAGCCGGTGGGTGATGTCGTCGAGGCTGCGGGTGGCGATGGTGACCTCGGTGCCCCGGCGGTGCACCTGGATCCGGATGCCGTCGAGCTTGGTGTCGACCGCGACCGGGCCTCCCTCGGGGGCCACCTTCGCGAACGCGGCGGCCACGTCGGTGGCGCTGGAGGCCAGCATCGGCAGTACCGGACGACCGACCTCGAGGCCGATCGCGTCGAGCGCCGCGGCGCCCTCGAAGGCCGGCCCCGCGACGGCGACGGTCGACCCGGCCAGCATCGCCGCGCGGCGCACGGTCGTGAGCGGCACCCCCGAGGCTGCGGCGAGCGCCTCCTGGACCAGCGCGTCGAGCGCGCCCTGGCGCACCTCGCCCGTCACCAGGCCGCGCAGCCAGCGCTGCTCGTCGGCCGTGGCGCGGCCGAACAGCTCGGCCACCGCGGACGCGCGCGCCTGCTGCGAGCCGGCGCCCGACAGCCCGGCCAGGTGCTCGAACGCCTCGTGGACCTCCCGCACCTCCAGGGAGGCGGCCTCGGCGGGCTCGGGCAGCGTCTGCAGCCCGCGCCAGCCCAGCCCGGTGCGACGCTGCAGCAGGGACCCGCCGAGCCAGGCGACCACGACGGGCAGGTCGTCGCGGGTGGCCGCCGCGAGGGCGCTGGCCAGCGCCGCGGTCTTCTCCTTGCGCGAGCGGGTGGCCGAGACCGTGGCGTGGGTGGCGACCAGCTCGGCGATCAGCATGCCGCCACGCTAGTGCGCGCCCCCGACAGCGCCCCCTCGACAGCACCGGTGCAAGCCGGACGCAATCCGGCGTCAAGGGGGGCGCGTGACGGTGTGGCCACGCAACCGCCACCTGGAAGGACCACCCACGATGAACGCCATGATCCGCCGCTCCTGGCCGCTCGCCCTGATCGCCTCCGGCGCCCTCTCCGCTGTCGGTGGTGGCATGCACCCGGAGGTCGACGCCGCGGGCACCACCGCCCGTGAGGAGCTCGCCGCGATGACAGCCGACTCCGCCTGGGTGCCGGGGCACACCCTGCTCGCCCTCGGCGTGGCGCTGCTCGCGGTGGGGCTGTGGGGTGCCCGGCGGACCGGCCGATGGCCCGCCGCCCATCGTGCGCTGGGGGTCGGGGTCGTGGCGATGGTGCTGTACCTGGTCGAGGCCGTCCTGCACACCGCGGCCGCGGTCGACTCGGAGGCGCTGGCCCACGGGCACAGCGCCCCGGTGGCCGTGACCCACCTGGCCCTCGCCGCGTTCCTCTACCCGCTCAGTGGTGCCGCCCTCGTGTGGGTGGCCCACGCGATCGGCTCCGAGTGGGGACGGCTGCGCTTCCTGTCGGTGCTGGGGATCGTGGGCGGCGTCGTCCACGCCGTGTCCGTGCCCGCGACCCTGCTCCTGCCCGATACCGAGACGTCGCTGCTCTTCGCGACCGCCGGTATGTCCCTGGCTGCCTGGGCGCTCGTGACCGGCCTGATGGGGCTCCGGCGCCCCGGGTCGCGACGGCCCGCGACGCTCGGCCGGCCCGAAGCAGCGCTCCGCTGACCCTCTCCCCAACTAGGATCCGGGACGTGCTGATCCACGTCCTGGGCGACCTCGAGGTGGTCGTCGACGGCCGGCAGGTCGACCTGGGTGGCGCCAAGCCGCGCACCCTGGTCGGCCTGCTCGTCGCCGCGGAGGGGCGCGCGGTCGCGATCGAACAGCTCATCGAGGAGATGTGGGAGGGACGTCCGCCCTCCCGCGTCGAGGCGTCGCTGCAGACCTACGTCGCGCGGCTGCGGCGCGCGCTGGACCCCGGCCGCACCGCGCGCGACGCCTCCGAGCGGCTGCGCACCCATCCCGGCGGCTACTCGCTGCGCCAGGACGGCGTCGAGGTCGATGCCCGGGCCTTCGCCGCCGACGTAGCGGCCGCCCGGGCGGAGGCCGACCCGCGTGCCGCCGTGCACACCCTGACCGCGGCGCTCCGGCGCTGGCGTGGCGAGGCGTACGCCGGCCTCGGTGCGGCCGGGCTGCGGGCCGAGGCCGTGCGTCTCGGCGAGCTGCGGATGGCGGCCACCGAGGAGCTCTGGCAGCTGCGCACCGATCTCGGGGACCATGCGGAGGCGGTGGGGGCCCTGGAGCGGCTGCTCGCGGAGCACCCGCTGCGCGAACGGCTGTGGGCACTGCTCTCCCGCGCCCTCTACCTCGCGTCGCGGCAGGGTGACGCGCTGGCGACGCTCCGGCGTGCCCGCGAGCACCTCGCCGACGAGCTCGGTGTCGACCCCGGTCCGGAGCTGCAGGCGCTCGAGCAGGCGATCCTGCGCCAGGACCCGGCCCTGGTGCCCGGGCCCCGACCTGTTCGGGTGACCCCGCGGTCGGTGGCGGCGGCGCCCTCCCTGTTCGGTCGTGACGACGCCCTCGCGGTCGCGGACGAGCTGGTCGCGTCGATCACCGGGGAGGGGCGCGGTCGGGCGCTCGTCGTCGAGGGCGAGTCGGGCATCGGCAAGACCCGCTTCGCCGACGAGGTGGCGGAACGTGCCGCGCGCCGCGGTCTGTGCGTCGGGCGTGGCGTGTGGGAGTCCGACCCCACTCCGCCGCTGTGGGGCTGGTCGCGGGCCCTCGCGCAGGCCGGCGTCGATCTCGCGACCCTGCGGGTCGCGGGCACGCACGACGCGACCTCGGTGAGCTTCCAGCAGGCCGAGCAGGTGCTCGCGGCGCTGCAGGGCACGGGTCCCTCGCTCCTGGTGCTCGACGACGTCCAGTGGGCCGACGGGGAGAGCCTGCGGCTGCTGCGTCGGCTGGCCGCCGGGCTCGCTGGTGCGCCAGTGCTGCTCCTGCTGCTCCTGCGTCGGGAGGCGGCGCCGGCGCCCGAGGTCACGGGGTTGGTCGCGGCCCTCGCCCGGATGGGCGCGGACCGGCTCGAGCTCGCCGGCCTCGACGCGACCCACGTGCAGGACTGGGTGCGACAACGGGTCGGGGTCGACGTCGGGGACGACGTCGCAGCCGGCCTGGTGGCTCGCACCGAGGGCAACCCCTTCTACCTCGGTGAGCTGGTCCGGCTGCTGGCCAGCGGGGGCGCGCTCTCCTCGCCCCTGACCGGCGGCTGGGGCTCGGTCCCCGCGAGCGTGCGCGACGTCGTCCGCCAGCGCCTGGGATCGCTCGAGGCCGGCGCCCACGAGGTCGTGACCGCGGCGGCCGTGGTCGGGCGCAGCTTCGACCTCGGCGAGGTGGCCGAGGCGGTGGGACGCTCCGTGGCCGACGTGGGGGAGGTGGCCGAGACGCTCCAGGTGCTCGGCCTCGTCGACGAGGAGGGCCCCGGTCGGCTCAGGTTCGCCCACGCGATCGTGCGGGACGCCGTCTACGAGATGCTCGGCGGGGCTGCGCGGGCGCGGGCGCACGCAGCCGTCGGAGCGGCGCTCGAGGTGCGCCACGCCAGCGCACTCTCCGGCCACGCGGCCGAGCTGGCGCGGCACTACGAGCTGGCCGGACCGGGCTACGAGCGCTCTGCCTGGCACTTCGCGCAACGGGCGGCCGAGGCGTCGTGGCAGCAGGCGTCGTACGACGAGGCGCTGCGCCTGGCCAAGGTCGCCGGGGCGTTGCAGGACCGCGACCCCGAGCTGTCGGCGACCGAGCGCGAGGACCTGCTCGTCGTCACGGCCCGCTCGCTGCTGCGGCTCGGTCGACCGGTCGACGCGTGGGGCCCGGTCGCGCGCGCGGCACGGTCCGCGCTCGTCCGGGGCGACGCGACCGCGGCCGCCCGTGCGCTCGTGACCATCACCGAGGGCGTCGTCTGGGGCTGGCGGGTCCACCCCTTCTGGGACGACGCCGGCATCGCGCTGTGGCAGGAGGTGCTCGACGCCAATCCGGCCGTCGACCCGACCACCCGGGCGCTGCTGCAGGCCGGGCTGGCCTTCGAGCTCTTCTTCCGACCGGGTGACGCCGGGCTCGCCCCTGCGAAGGCCGAGGCGGCGATCCGCGGTGCCCGCACCGCGGGCGTGCCGGAGTCCGACCGGATGCGGGTCATCAAGGTCGCCGTCATGGCCCTGCTACGGCCCGAGCTGCGGGCCCGCCGGATGGCGCTGTTCGACGAGGTCATCGGCATCGCCACGCGGCTGGGGGACGACGCCACCCTGGCCGCGTTCCTCAGCCACCGCGGCAGCGACCGGTCGAGCCTGGGACACCTCGACGGCTGGCGCTCGGACGTGGCCCGGGCTCGCGACATCGCCGTACGGGCGCACGTCTCCGAGGTCGTGGTGATCACCGGTTGGCACGAGGCCCTGCGCCGCGAGCTCGACGAGGACTGGGCCGGGGCCACCGCCGTGGTGGAGGAGGTGGAGGAGTTCGAGGCCACGCTGGCGATGTCGGGCCGGGGGATCGGCGCGGGCCACCGCGCCATGATCCTCGAGCACCAGGGGAGGCTCGCCGAGATGGAGCCGGTGCTGGCCACGCTGCGCGGGCGCCACCCGGTCTTCCGTGAGCTCCACGCGCTGGCCATGGTGCGGGCCGGCCGGCTCGACGAGCTGAGGCAGGTTCTCGGGGCCTGGCACGACCAACCGCCGCTGCCGCGCGACTACCTGACGGTCACGATCGACGCGTTGCGCTCGCGGACCTGGATCGCGCTGGGTGACCTCGACGCCGTCGCGGCACTGAGGGCCGCGCTCGAGCCGCACGCCGACGAGCTCGCGCTCGCCTCGGGGGTCCTGTTCACCGGCAGCGTCCAGCAGGCGCTCGGGGAGCTCGCCGCCGCTGCGGGCGACCGCGACGCGGCCGCCCGCCACCTCGCGGCGGCCCTGATCACCCACGAGTCGCTCGGGCTGGAGCTGTGGGCGGGGCAGAGCCGGGCCGCCCTGGAGGCGCTCGGCTGAGGTCAGGGCGTCGCCGTGCCGTAGACCCGCTGGGCGTGGCGTCGGTAGGTCCGGTGCGCGAGCCTGGGCAACAGCCAGCGCACCGGGGCCGGGGCGTCCGCCAGCATGGTCGCGACCACCGCGGGGTCCCCGTCGTGGACGATCATGCCGAGCACCAGCAGCATCCGGGACCGCGGCGTACCCGCCCGGGCCGCGGCGCCCATCTCCTCCCACTCCTCCTGGGTCACGGTGCGCGACGCGAGGGGGAGCAGTCGCTCCTCCTCGGCGTCCATGTGCTCCACGAGGTGGACGTAGAGCCGGTCGTGCAGCTCGGCGAGCCGGTCGCGGGCGTGCGCCTCGGCCCGGGCGCGCCAGCCGGGGAGCAGCCCGGCGATCTCGTCGAGCAGCTGCTCGACCATCGCGTGCTGCTGCTCCATCAGGTGCACGAGGGGCGCGAGCTCGTCCGGGACCCTGGCGAGGAGCTTCGGCCACAGCAGGTCGTCCTCGGCGGCGTGGTGGTGGTGCAGGTGGTCGTGGACCAGCGCCAGGTGGTCGCCGACGACGGCCGCCCGGGCGGTGTCGCCCGGGGCGACCCCGCGCACCACCTCGCCCGCGAGCCGGAGCTCTCGGCGGTAGACGGTGTGGATGACGCCCATGACGCGGGTGTCGATGGGGGTGGTGACGGTGGACATCGGTGCTCCTCGCAGGGCGGTGGTCGGACCTGACGAGGGTGCGGCCGTGCGCTTGACGCGCCCTTGCCGCGGGCTTGCACTCAGTCGCCGATGCGCGCGCGCACCTCGTAGAGCTCGGGGAAGAAGGTCAGGTCGAGGGCGCGACGCAGGAAGGCCACGCCCGAGGAGCCACCCGTTCCGGGCCGCTGGCCGATGGTGCGCTGGACGACCTGGAGGTGGCGGAAGCGCCACTCCTGGAACTGGTCCTCCACGTCCACCAGCTCCTCGCAGGTCTCGTAGACGCCCCAGTGATCGTGGGGCGCGGCGTAGACGAGCGCAAAGACGTCGACGAGCCCCGGGTTCGAGGGACGCGGCAGCGACCAGTCGCGGTCGAGCAGCTCGGCGGGCACGTCGTGGCCGCGGCGAGCCAGCAGCCGCAGGAACTCGTCGTACAGCGACGGCTCGGTCAGGAGCGAGGCCAGCCGGTCGCGCGCGACGACGTCGTGGCTGAACACCTTGACCATCTCGACGTCCTTGTTGCCGAGCAGGAACTCGACCTCGCGGTACTGCGCCGACTGGAATCCCGACGACGTCGCGAGGAACGGGCGGATCTCGGCGTACTCGCTGGGGGTCAGGGTCGCGAGCACCGACCACTGGTCGGTGAGCGTGCGCTGGATGTGCTTGACGCGGGCGAGCCGCTTGAGGGCGGGGGAGAGCTCGTCGGAGGCCAGCAGGGCACGCGCCGACCGCAGCTCGTGGACCATCAGCTTCAGCCACAGCTCGGACGTCTGGTGCTGCACGATGAAGAGCAGCTCGTCGTGCTGCGGCGGGTCGCTCAACGGCACCTGGGCCGAGAGCAGCGTGTCGAGCCGCAGGTAGTCGCCGTAGGACATCTGTCGCGAGAAATCGGTCTCGATGTCCTGCTCGAGCTCGCGCCCACCCTGGTCCGTCACGGCCACGAGGGTAGCCGCGTGGGTGGTATCGCGCTGTCAGGGTGGTGACCTACGCTCCTCTCCATGTCGAGCGATCCCGCGGGCCAGGGTCACCACACCCGGCTCTGGGTGCCGGGGTGGGACGTCCCTGTCGACCAGGTGATGCGCCAGCAGCGCCACGGCGGCTCCGACCCGACCTACAAGATCGACTTCCAGGGCCGGCACTGGCGTGGCATCCGCACCCCCGAGGGCGTGGCCACGCTGATGGTGGAGACCCGACCGCGTGACGACGGCGTCTGGTGCGCCGCCTGGGGCGACGGCGCCGAGTGGGCCCTCGACTCGGTGCCCGCCCTGCTCGGCGCCCTCGACGACCCGAGCGGCTTCGACCCCCAGCACCAGGTGCTCTCCGACGTCTGGCGCGCGCACCGCAACTGGCGCCTGGGCCGCACCGGCCTGGTCATGGAGGCCCTGGTGCCGGCCGTGATCGAGCAGAAGGTCACCGGCCAGGAGGCGTTCGCCGGCTTCCGCAACCTCGTCCACCGGTGGGGCACGCGGGCTCCCGGACCGGGCCACGACCTCGGCGTCTACGTCCAGCCCGACGCCGAGACCCTGCGCACCATCCCGTCGTGGGAGTGGCTCAAGCTCCACGTCGACCCGGCCCGCTCCCGGGCCGTCGTGATGGCGGCCCGCGTCGCCCACGCCCTCGAACGCACCCTCACGGCTCCGCGAGAGGAGGCCGACCGGGCGCTGCAGTCGCTCCCGGGCATCGGGGTGTGGACCAGCGCCGAGGTGCGGCAGCGCGCCCTCGGTGACGCCGACGCCGTGTCGTTCGGCGACTACCACGTCGCCAAGGACATCGGCTGGGCGATCACCGGCACCGCCTTCGACGACGACGAGCTCCACGAGTTCCTCGAGCCCTACCGGCCCCACCGCTACCGCGTCCAGGCGCTGGTCGGGCTCGCCGGACTCCACCGCCCGCGGCTCGGACCGCGGATGTCCCCCCGCACCCACCTCCCCGGCTAGGGCCGGACGGTCTCGAGCCGCCGTGACAGGCCGGCGATGTCGCAGGGGCCGGTGCCGCAGCAGCCGCCGATCCAGCGGGCGCCGGCGGCCACCCAGCCCGCGACCAGGTCCAGGTCCAGGGCGTCGCCGTAGGACCACTGCTTCACGGCCGCGTCCCACGACCCGCCGCGGTTGGGGTAGGCGACCGCGGGCAGGCCGGTGGCCGCCACGGCCGCGGTCACCGCCCCGAGCACGTCCTGCTGGGCGCTGCAGTTGACCCCAGCGGCCGCCACCCCCGGGCGGTCGGCGAGGGCCGCGTAGGCCTCGGCCAGCGGCTGGCCGGCGGCGGTGCGGTCCCCGGAGACCGTGTAGCTCACCCAGGCCGGCAGCCCCGCTCCGCCGAGCAGGTCGGCGACCACCTCGGCCTCCTCCTGGTCCGGCAGCGTCTCGACGGCGAGCAGGTCGGGGCCGGCGGCCGCCAGCACCTCGATCCGCGGTGCGTGGAAGTCACGCAACCGGCCGCGGCCGATGCCGTAGCGGCCGCGGTACTCCGAGCCGTCGGCCAGCACCGCGCCGTACGGTCCGACGCTGGCGGCGACCAGCAGGCCCTGGTGCGTCTCGGCCAGCTGGTCGCGCACGTCGCGGGCGACGGCCACGCTCCGGGTGAGCAGGTCAGGGTCGGTGGCCTGGTAGCTCGCGGTGATCGCCACCCTGGCGCCGGCGAGGTAGAAGGCGCGGTGGGCGGCCGCGAGCAGGTCGGGGTCGTCGGTGAGCAGCCGCGCGGTCCACTGCGCCGAGGACAGGTCGGCCCCGCGCTCCTGGAGGGCGGTCGACAGGCCGCCGTCGAGGCTGAGCACCTCGTCGAGGGGGAGCGCGCTCACAGCGTCGGACCGCTCGCTCGGTCGCTCACAGCAAGGGCCGCAGCGGGTTCAGCACGTGCTCCGTGAAGCGCCGGTGGAGGTCTCGCGCCGACCACTCCGACAGCGTGAGCTCGAGGCAGTTGGACAGGTCGGTCTCGAAGATCTCCTCGAGCGTGCGGGCGAGGCTGTCGTCGATGACCTCGATGTTGATCTCGTAGTTGCCCTGCAGGCTCAGCCGGTCGATGTTGGCGGTGCCGACCGTGGTCCAGGAACCGTCGACCGTGGCCGTCTTGGCGTGCACCATCGCGCCCTGGAAGCGCAGGATCCGCACGCCACCACGCAGCAGCTGGTCGTAGTAGCCGCGGGAGATCCAGTCGGCGACCACGTGGTTGGACTTCAGCGGCACCAGCAGCTGGACGTCGACGCCGCGGCCGGCGGCGGACACGAGGGCGTCGACGAAGTCCTGGTCCGGCAGGAAGTAGGCCTGGGTCAGCCAGACGTTGCGGCTGGCGCGGTTGATGGCCTCGAGGTACATGCCCCGGATCGGGAACATCCACAACCGCGGGACGTTGCGGTGAACCCGCACCCGCGGCTCCCAGGACGGTGCGGTCTCGAGCAGCAGCGGCCGCTCGCTGTGGCCGATCAGCCTGCGGCGGTTGAGGTTCCAGAAGTCGGCGAAGGCCCGCTTGAGGTCCCACACCGCCGGCCCGGTGAGCCGGATGTGGGTGTCGCGCCACTCGGTGGCGTACGCCGTGCCGATGTTGTAGCCGCCGACGAAGCCCACGGCGTCGTCGACGACCAGGATCTTGCGGTGGTCGCGGCCGTAGCGGCGCAGGTCGAGGAAGCGCCAGCCGGCGTTGTAGGTGGGGTAGGGGAGCACCTTCACCGACGAGGGGAAGCGCTTGAACCGGGGGGAGACGACGAGGTTCGCGAAGCTGTCGTAGATGCAGTAGACGTCAACGCCCCGGGCGGCGGCCTCGGTGAGCGCGCGCTTGAACTGCTCGCCGACCTCGTCGCCCTTCCAGATGTAGGTCTCGAAGAGGATCTGGCGCTGCGCGCCCTCGATGGCCGCCAGCATGTCGTCGTAGAGGTCGCGACCGAAGGTGTAGGTCGTGACCTCACCCTCCGCCTCGCCCACGGCGACGGTGCGTGGCGGCGTGACCGGGAACGGCTTGGGCTTCCTGCTGCGCCGGCGGTAGGAGTCGACCAGCGACATCCCGACCGCGAGCACCACCTGGATGCCGAGCAACGTCACCAGCGCGCGCCGCAGGAACCGGAGGATCACGAGCACGTCTCCAACCTACCGGGGGCCGCCGACCGCGACAGCGGTGTCGGCTCAGCCGGTCGGCACGGGGACCGTGCGCGCCATCCTCTCCAGCGCGTACTCGGTGACCCGGACCAGCGCCTGCTTGACCGACTCGCGGTTCCGGGCGTCCATCTGGATCATCGGAACGGTCTCCGGGAGCGCCAGGGCGCCGCGGACCTCCTCGAGGTCGTAGCGGTGCGTGCCCTCGAACTGGTTGACGGCCACGATGAAGGGGATGCCCTTCGCCTCGAAGTAGTCCAGCGGCGAGAACGCCTCGTCGAGTCGTTCGGTGTCGACCACGACGATGGCACCGATCGCGCCGACGCAGAGGTCGTCCCACATGAACCAGAAGCGCTTCTGGCCGGGCGTGCCGAACAGGTAGAGCACCAGGTCGGGGGCGAGCGTGATCCGACCGAAGTCCATGGCGACGGTGGTCGACGTCTTGCCGGGCGTGTGGGCGGCGACCTCGTCGACACCCTCGGACTCGTTGGTGACCAGCGCCTCCGTGCGCAGCGGCATGATCTCCGAGACCGACCCCACGAAGGTCGTCTTGCCGACGCCGAAGCCGCCGGCCACCACGATCTTGGTGGAGGTGACCGCGTGCCGGTCGTCAGAGAGCCCGGAGTCCACGGAGGGTCCTTTCGATCAGGTCGCGACGCTCGTCGGAGGAGGAGGCGTCGGTCAGCGTGGCCTGCACGCGCACCCGTCCCTCCTGCACCAGGTCGCCGAGCAGCACGCGGACGACGCCGATGGGCATCTTCACCAGTGCCGACACCTCGGCCACGGACTTGGCGTCGCACACGCGCAGGATCCGCTGGCGGGGCGTCTCGCCGCCCTCGTCGTCGAATCCCTGCCGGCGCAGGGTCGCCTCCACCGGGAGGTCGACGTCGGTCCTGGTCCGCCCGGCGGTGAGCGTGTACGAGCGCACCAGCCGGGGCGCCCTTGACTCCACGTCGGTCACGTTGCTGTCGATCATGACGACCTCCTACATCCCGGGCCTGCGGGCCTGCGCCTGGACCATCTGGCCCACGCGCTCGACCAGCAGCGCCATCTCGTAGCCGATCTGGCCGATGTCGGCCGAGTCCTGGGTGAGCACGGCGAGGTGCGAACCGTCGCCGACGCTCATGAGCAGCAGGTACCCGTTCTGCATCTCGACGACCGTCTGGAGCACCGGACCGCCCTCGAAGAGCCGGGAGGCACCGACGGCGAGGCTGGCCAGCCCTGACGCCACGGCCGCGACCTGGTCGGCGCGGTCGGGCGGCAGCTGGGCGCTGGCCGCGGTGAGGAGGCCGTCGGCGGAGACGAGGATGGCGTGGGCGGTGCCCGGCACCTCGTCCACGAAACGCCCGACCACCCAGTCCAGCTCGCGGGCCTGGCTCACGGCCGGGGAGGGGGAGAAGGTCTCGCTCATCGGTGGGTCACGTCCTCTGCGGGGTCGGCGGGTGCGGTGGCGGTAGCGGTGGTGGCCATGGTGCGGCCGCGGGCGACACCCGCGGCGTGGGCGGCGAGCCGTGCCCGGATGGCTTCCGGGTCGCGGCGCATGACCGGAGCGGGGTGGGACATGCCTCCCGGGACGAGCCGGTTGCCGGGATCACGCACCGGCAGTCCCGACTGGGTGAGCCGGGAGGGTGCGGCCTCGGTCACCTTCTCGGCGGCCGACCAGCCGGCGTCGGCCTGGTCGTTGCTCCACTCGGTGTCGCTGTCGTTGCTGAACCAGCTCGACCGCAGCTGGCGGAACAGCGGGGTCTCCTCGTCGTCGCCCGGGGCGCTGGCGTCGTACGACGCGGGGCCGTTGAGCGCGTCCACGCACTCGTCGGGCGCCTCCTCCGTCTGGGCGACGGGCTCGCGGTCGGGGACCGGGAACGCCGACACGGTGGCGAGCGGCGCCACCGCGGCCTCCTCGAGGACGTGCTCCTCGACGACGGCCTCCTCGACGACGGGCTCCTCGACGACGGGCTCCTCGACGACGGGCTCGTCGGCGACGGGCTCCTCGGTCACCGGCTCCGGACCGGCCGCCGACTCCCGGCGGGGCAGCACCGGGGTCAGGGCCTCGGGCTGCTCGGAGGATCCGGGGCAGCGCTGGGGCAGCCGGATGTTCGCGTTGATGACTGCGGACAGGGCGTCGAGCCCGGGGACGTCGCCGGCTCCTGCCTCCGTCGCCGGTGCCGCGGCGGCGGGTGCCGCCGGCCGGACCACGGGTCGGGTCGGCA
The DNA here is from genome assembly GCA_963754025.1 of uncultured Actinomycetota bacterium. Taxonomy (GTDB): domain Bacteria; phylum Actinomycetota; class Actinomycetes; order Propionibacteriales; family Nocardioidaceae; genus Nocardioides. The sequence goes on from CAVWEC010000003.1 coordinate 353,657, forward strand.
ACGTCGTCGGGGCGTCCGACTGGCGTGACAGCCGTGCCGCGGTCTCGGGCAGGCCCGGCCGACGGAACATCGCGTCGGCGAGGTTGGGCCGCACCGCAGCCGGGGCGTTCCGCGACGGGGTGGCCGCCGGAGCCGCGGTGGGGGGCTCGTCGCCGGACCCGGCGGGCTCGGCGACCTCCTCGACGGTCTCGGACTCCGCGACCTCCGACCCGACCAGCTCGAGCTCGTCGGCCGGGACCGGCGTGACCGGGATGACCGTCGCCAGCGGGGCCTCGGCCTCGTCGGCGTCGCCGACCTGGTCGCGGTCGGTGTCGCCGGTGCTGCTGGACAGCAGCGGCCTGGGGATGAAGACGCGGGCCGTCGTCCCGTCGTCGGCGTTGCGCTCGAGGGAGACGGTGAGACCGTGACGGCGGGCCAGCCGCGCCACCACGAAGAGACCCATGCGGCGGGCCGTGTCGGCGGTGATCTCGGCGCCCGTGCGCAACGTCTGGTTGAGGTCGGCGAGCGTGGCGGTGTCGATCCCCAGACCCTGGTCGGCGATCTCGATCAGCACCATGCCGGCCGGGGTCGTGGAGGAGATCGAGACCTGCGAGGTCGGCGGCGAGAAGGCGAGGGCGTTGTCGACCAGCTCGGTGAAGAGGTGGACCAGGTCGGCGGCCGCGCTGCCGGTCACCCGCAGCGACGGGGCGCCGGAGACCCGCACCCGCTGGTACTCCTGCACGCCGGCGAGCGCGGCCTGCAGGGCCTCGTCGACCGACAGCGCGTCCTGCTCGCTGGCCTGGGAGGGCGCGTCGGCGAGCACGACCAGTGACTCCGCCGTACGACGCATGCGGGAGGCGAGGTGGTCGAGCCGGAAGAGGCTCTCCAGCCGGGCCGGGTCCTCCTCGTCGGTCTCGAGCTTCTCGATCAGGCGCAGCTGCTGGTTGACCAGGGAGGTGTTGCGGCGCGACAGCGTCACGAACATGTCGGCGACGCGGGAGCGGAGCTCCGCCTCGTCCTGGGCGAGCCGGACGGCGGTCTCGTGGAGGTCGTCGACCGCGCGGGCCAGCTGGCCCATCTCCTCCTGGGTGGTGACGGGGATGGTCGACACGACTCCCGGGTCCTGGCCGGCGCGGATCCTGCGCACCGTCTCGGGGAGCTCCTCGTGGGCGACCGCAAGCGCACCGTCGCGCACCTTGCGGATCGGGTGCACCAGGAGGCGGGAGACCATCAGTCCGAGCACGATCGCGAGCAGCAGCGCGAGGCCGGTGAGCACCGCCGTGACCAGCGCGGTGCGGTTGGACGCCGTCGCCTGGGCGGCCAGCCCGGTCTCGATCCGGTCGAGCAGGCCGACCGTGAGCTCGTCGTACAGCTTGAGGGGGGCCTGGCCCTTGAGGTCGGGTGTCCCGATGCCGAGGAGGCCGGCGTTGCTGGCGTTGTACTGGCGCAGCAGGTCGACGTTCTGGTCGTCAGGGAGCAGCAGCTCCAGGTTGCCGATCGCGGCGGACTCGACGCCGAGGAAGCCGTAGAGCTCCTCCTTGGGGATCACCGCCGGATCCACGACGACCAGCAGCTGCTGGCGCACCACGGCGAGCCGGCCGGTGTTGAGGTGACCGACGACGCCGATCAGGGACTCGGTGCCCGACCCGGCGTCGGTCATGCCCGCGATGCCGAGGGTCACCTGGGCCTCGAGGGCCTGCAGTGCCTGGGAGGCGGTGGAGACGACGTTGTAGGCCGAGCCGTCGCGCAGCCCCTGGGTGTCGTCGAGCAGCTGGCGCACCTGGGCCCGCTGGGTGGCGGAGAGGTCGGCGTCCGACCAGGCCGTCTCGAGCGTCGCTGCCGCGTCGTTGACCCTCTTGAGGGCCGCCTCGCGCTGCTGCTCGTCGTCGGTGGCGCGGAAGGTCACGGCCGCGTCCTCGGCGGCGGACAGGTAGGTGACCGCCGGGCCGAGCACGGTGACCTGGCTGGCGGTGGCGTTCGCGGCGCCGGCGACCTGGAGCTCGTCCTGCACCCGCAGGCCGCCGAGCACGACGGCCAGCAGCAGCGGGATCGCGAGGACCAGGGCCACCTTGCGCACCACCGGCCACTCGGAGACGCGCAGCGACCGCTGGGGGGGCGTCTCCGTCGCGGACCCGGAGGAGTCCAGTGTCTCGGGCATGAGCCTTCTCTTCTGTTCGGGGGGCAGAACAGCGGCACGTCCGGTCGGGGGGTTCCTCACGTGCCTTGACGGCCAGACTAAGGAGGTGCGCCGGTCCCGTCCCCAATTTCCACAAATTGGTGACAACGGCGTTGTCGGTGGCCCGTCGTAGGCTCGCCGCATGCGGCCCGTGACCGATCTCGAACGACGTGTGGCGCCGTTCCACGTCCAGTCCGACTACCAGCCCTCCGGTGACCAGCCCAGCGCGATCGCCGAGATCACCCGGCGCATCCAGGCCGGCACCCAGGACGTCGTGCTGCTCGGTGCCACCGGCACCGGCAAGACCGCCACGGTGGCGTGGGTGGCCGAGCAGGTGCAGCGCCCGATCCTGGTGATGCAGCCCAACAAGACGCTCGCGGCCCAGTTCGCCAACGAGCTGCGGCAGCTCTTCCCCGACAACGCAGTCGAGTACTTCGTCTCCTACTACGACTACTACCAGCCCGAGGCCTACGTCCCCCAGACCGACACCTACATCGAGAAGGACTCCTCGATCAACGAGGAGGTCGAGCGGCTGCGCCACTCCGCGACCAACAGCCTGCTCACGCGCCGCGACGTGATCGTGGTGTCGACCGTGTCGTGCATCTACGGCCTCGGCACCCCGCAGGAGTACGTCGACCGGATGCTGCGGCTGCGGGTGGGCCCCGGGGAGGACGGGCGGGATCGCGACTGGTACCTGCGGCGACTCGTGGAGATCCAGTACACCCGCAACGACATGACCTTCACCCGAGGCACGTTCCGGGTGCGCGGCGACACCCTGGAGATCTTCCCGGTCTACGAGGAGATGGCGATCCGGGTGGAGTTCTTCGGCGACGAGATCGAGCGGCTGATGACGCTCCACCCGATCACCGGGGAGGTCCTCACCGAGGACGAGGAGCTCCACATCTTCCCGGCGACCCACTACGTCGCCGGTCCGGAGCGCATGGAGCGGGCGATCGCCGGCATCGAGGTCGAGCTCGCCGAGCGGCTGGACACCTTCGAGAGGCAGGGCAAGCTGCTCGAGGCCCAGCGGCTGCGGATGCGCACCACCTACGACATCGAGATGATGCGGCAGGTCGGCTCGTGCTCCGGCATCGAGAACTACTCGATGCACATGGACGGCCGCTCGCGCGGCAGCGCACCCAACACGCTGCTCGACTACTTCCCGGAGGACTTCGTGCTCGTCGTCGACGAGTCGCACGTCGCCGTGCCCCAGATCGGCGGCATGTACGAGGGCGACATGTCGCGCAAGCGCAACCTCGTCGACCACGGCTTCCGGCTGCCGAGCGCGATGGACAACCGGCCGCTGCGCTGGGAGGAGTTCCTCGAGCGGATCGGCCAGACCATCTACCTGTCGGCCACACCCGGCAACTACGAGCTCGACAAGGTCGAGGGCGACGCGGTCGAGCAGATCATCCGGCCGACCGGCCTGATCGACCCCGAGGTGGTGGTGAAGCCGACCAAGGGCCAGATCGACGACCTCATCGGCGAGATCAACGCGAGGGTCGAGAAGAACGAGCGGGTCCTGGTGACCACCCTGACCAAGAAGATGTCGGAGGACCTCACCGACTACCTCCTCGACGCCGGCATCCGCACCCGCTACCTCCACTCGGAGGTCGACACCCTCAAGCGCATCGAACTGCTGCGCGACCTGCGGCTCGGCGACTACGACGTGCTGGTGGGCATCAACCTGCTCCGCGAGGGCCTCGACCTGCCCGAGGTGTCGCTGGTGGCGATCCTCGATGCCGACAAGGAGGGCTTCCTGCGCTCCGACAAGTCCCTGATCCAGACGATCGGCCGGGCGGCGCGCAACGTGTCGGGTCAGGTGCACATGTACGCCGACAAGGTGACCCCGTCGATGGAGTCGGCGATCGACGAGACCAACCGGCGTCGCGAGAAGCAGGTCGCCTACAACCTCGAGCACGGCATCGACCCGACGCCGCTGCGCAAGAAGATCGCCGACATCACCGAGATGCTGGCGCGCGAGGACGAGAACACCCAGGCGCTGCTGCAGACCTGGGCCGACGTGGGGGAGAAGGGTCGGGCCGGCGGCGTGAAGCCCGCGAAGTCGCCCACCCCCGCCCTGTCGCGGTTGCGCGACGACGGCGCCCACCCCGACCTCGCCGGATTGCCGAGCAGCGAGCTGGCCGAGCTCATCCAGGAGCTCACCGAGCAGATGCGCACCGCTGCTGCCGAGCTGCAGTTCGAGGTGGCGGCCCGGCTGCGCGACGAGATCGGCGACCTCAAGAAGGAGCTGCGGCAGATGATGGAGGCGACGAAGTGAGGAGGGCCGAGCGAGCCGCCGGGGTCTGCGGGTCCGACGACGCCGGACGTGCGCTGCGACGCCACGAGGTCGGTCGACGGCGCTGCTGGCTAGGGTCGTGACCATGACCACCATCGATCTGGGCCGGCCCGTGCAGGGCGACGTCATCGACCTGATCCTCGACGACCACCGACGCTTCGAGGCCCTGCTGCGCGACCTGCGTGACAGCTCCTCCGACCGTGACGCGGTGCGCCAGGCGTTCTCGGCCCTCCACGTCGCCCACGCCCTCGCCGAGGAGCGGCTCGTCTACCCGAAGCTCCGTCGCAAGCGGGCGGTGGGAGAGCACGAGGCCGAGCACGGCAAGGAGGAGCACGCGGAGGGCAACGAGGCGCTGCTCGCGGTGCTCGAGCTGAAGGGCACCGACACCCAGGCCTTCGACGACGCCGTCGAGGAGCTCGCCGGCGTCGTCAACCACCACCTCACCGAGGAGGAGCTGTCGATCCTGAACCCGGCCCGCGACGAGGTCGGGCAGAAGGTCCGCGCCGACCTGGGCGAGGCCTTCGCCGCGGAGCGCAACCGGCTCCTCGACGACGGGTGCGGCAGCCTCTCGCAGGTGCGGGAGATCGTCGCGGCTGCCCGGCGCGAGGGACTCCTCGACGACGACGAGTGACCGCGCGAGGTCACACCAGGGAGGCGGCCACGACGGCGAGCAGCAGCAGCGCCAGCACGGCCACCGGGTGACGTCCGACCACCTCGGTCCGGGCGAACGCCCGGCCCACCAGGCCCCAGCCGAGCACGGCGACGGCCAGGACGGTCGCGGCGCCGAGCATCGCCACCAGCATCGCCGGCTGGGCGTCGGGGGCGAGCCCGACGAGGACCAGCGCGCCCCAGCCCGCGGCTGACAGACCCGCGACCCCGGTCGCGAGGAGAGCGAGCCTGCGGCCCCGGTCCGGCCGCACGAGCAGCAGGTCGACAGCGAGCAGGCCGTGCACGAACGGCACCTGCCACACCAGCAGCGGCCACCCGGCCTCCCACCCGAGGGGTGCGACGTGCCACCCGGTCCGGAGGCCGAGTCCGAAGGCCAGCCACGACGTCGCCAGGACCGCCCAGCCGGCGCCGCGATGGCACAGGACACCCACCGCGGAGGCGACGACGGCCAACGACGCGAACAGACCCAGCAACCCGACCGGCCCCGGGGCGATCCGCAGGGTGAGCAGGTCCGCCACGACGTCACCCCGTGGCGGGTACTCCAGCAGCAGCGCCGCATCGGCATAGGTCCCGAACGGCGACGTGATGCCCCCGGCCGCGTCGAGCAGCAGGTGCAGCAGGGTGAGGACGACGGCGGCGAGGTAGACCAGCGCGGCACGCCTGAGGTGTCCGGCGACGGCGGCCCGACCCCCGTCCGCGCTGGCGAGCCGGTGCTCGGTGAGTGCGTGGGCTGCTCCCGAGGTCACGAGCAGCGTGCCGACCCCGCCGACGACGAGCCAGCCGGGCAGCGAGCCGACGCCGAGCCCCAGCGTGACGACCAGGGCCACGGCCGAGCCGAGCAGGACCGTGCCGCGGACCACGTCGAGCCGCGGGTCCCGCTCCACCACGTCCTCGTCGATGTCCAGCCACCGTGGTCGCAGCAGGCCGGCCACCAGCGCCAGGACCAGCAGCACGCCACAGCCCAGCCACCACCACGCCGGGGAGGTCGCCCGGTGGTCGAGGGTGGGATCGGCACCCGGGGCGGGACCGGCCGGCTGGGGCGTCACGAGGTCGGTGTCACGGTCGCGCACCTCGAACACCGGCGCCAGCTCGATCCGGTCGGCGCCACGGAGGTCGCGACGCAGCGCACGCGCGGTCCCCGAGTCCGGACGCGTGCGCACCGGGTTCCAGATGGCACCCCCGATCCGGTCGTCCGCGTCGACGGCGGCGATCAGCTGCTGGCGCCACCGGCGCTCCTCGTCCGGGTCCGGAACGCCTCCCGCTGCGGGGTCGTACGGCGCCGCGGCCGAGACGAGCGCCGGTCGGTCCGACGTGGCGAACCGGTCGACGAAGCCACCGCGACCGGGCGTCGCCGAGGCGTCCGGCCGGTACTTCGAGAGCCCCACCCAGTCGACGGCGGCGTCGCCGGGGTAGTAGGGACCGTAGGGGTCGTCGGCCGCGTCCAGCCGGTCGTCACCCGTGGTGTCGAGGCTGGCCCGGTCCCGCTCACGCACCGCGCCGAGCGCACCGTCAGCTCCGCCGACCGCCCGGAACGGGTACCCGGAGCCGTCGACCGGAGCCCACACGACGCCCGCGTCGGTGTCGGCGTGCAGCGCCGAGGCCACGGTGCGGAAGGCGGCCACGTAGTCGTGCGGCTGCTGACCCCACGTCTCCCACGGGGCGTTCATCTCCGGCGCGAAGCGCACCAGGAACCGGGCGCCCCGGTCGCGCTCGAGCCGGTGGAGGGTCTGGGCCAGGTCGGTTGCGTCGCCGGGCCCCAGGTCGGGGAGGGACACCGTCGGCCGGGCGTCGAGGACCACGACGGTCCCGAGCGTCGAGGCGTCCGCGGCGACCTCACGCACGACGGCGCTCGCGCTGTCGTCGAGCGGGTAGTCGACCTCGACCGCCACCAGCGACGGGTCGACGCCGAGGCGCTCGGCGTAGACCGCGAGGTCGTCGTCCGGCGGGTCGAGGGCGGGACCGAACCAGGCGTCCGAGCCGTCCGGTTCCGGCGGACCTGCCGCGGCGGGCGCGGCGAGCAGGACGGCGGAGCCGGCCAGCACACCGGACAGCACCCCGGACAGGAGCCGCACCGCTGCCCGCGTCGGCAGACCAGCACCCACGGGATGCGCCCTCCTGGCTCGTCGGACCCCTGGCGCCGTCGCTCGTCGAGGCGCCGGGTCGGTGCGAGGTTAGTCGTGGGGCCCGTGTGGCTGACGGGGACGCGCCCACGCGCACCAGATCGCCCTCCAGGACATCCTCGTGGACTCCTCAGCGCCGGCGCGGACCACGCACCACGGTGAGTCCCACGAGCCGCGAGATCACGAGGGCGACGTAGAACACCCCGGCCACCTGCTCGAGCACGACGAGGGACCGGGCGTGCGGCAGCACCGGGACGATGTCGGAGAGGCCGACGCTGGTGAGGTTGGCGAAGGAGAGGTAGAGCAGCTCGAAGAACGTGCGGTCGCCCGTGCCGGCGGCGGCCGCGAAGGAACCCGGCACCAGCAGCTGCACGGCGAGGTAGAGGTAGGCGAAGCCCCACGCCACCACGGTGAAGGCGGCGCCGGTCGCGAAGAGCTCGTCGCTCGTGACGCGGTCGTCGTGGAAGAGGTACCGGATCATCCCGTAGGAGATGTAGAAGTAGAACGGTGCGTGGACCAGGGCAGAGGTGAGCATCAGCGGCTCGGAGCCCGGCCACACCACCTCCAGCAGGCTGAAGGCGATGGCCGGCACCCCCAGCACGAGGGCGACCCAGTCGAGCGCCGGGGTACGGCGCACGGCGTAGAGCGCCACGAGCACCAGCACCGTGCCGACGGCGCCGAGGACAGCCCGACCCGAGGTGGAGGGACCGAGGAAGGGGTAGGCCAGGAGCGCCAGCAGCTGCCCGACGAGCAGCACGGCCGAGGGGTGCTCGCGGGCGGCGCGGACGAACTGCGTCACGGAGGTCATCGAGGCGCATCGTAGGCCGTGCGTGTGCGTACGATGCCCCGACACGAGGCGCCGACGCGGGCGTCGGGGGACGGGAGGGGCAGGTGGGCCGCACCGACGGGCGGGGCATCGACGCGGTCGACACGGTGCTGCTGCTGGTGGCGCTGCTGCTGGCGGCCGTGGCGGTGCTCGGGGCCGTGCTCGTCGTCGCTGAGCGCGGTCGCGACCAGGCGGCGGAGGCCACCGGCCAGCGGTACGCGAGCGTGATGGCAGCGGCTGACGAGCAGGCCCACGCGCTCGTCAACGTCTCCCACGACGACCCCGAGTCCGTCGCCCGCGTCCTCGACGGGGCGACCGGTGACCTCGCGCGGCGCTACGCCGACAGCGGCGAGGTGCTCCGCTCCCTGCGCCGCGACCGAGCGGTCGCCACCGGCACGGTCGTCGAGGTGGGGGTGGTCTCGCTGGGACCGGGGTCGGCCACGGTGGTCGCGGCGACCGACGGCACCCTCGCCACCCGCGAGACCGACGGCCGCGTCCGCGAGCGTGACGCGCGGCTGCGCCTCGGCCTGGTCCTGGTGGACGGGCGTTGGCTCGCCGACTCGGTCGAGGTGCTGGACTGATGGCCGCCGGCAGCCGGTTGCGCCGGGTGCTCCTCGTGATCGTGGCGGCGCTCGTCGCCGTCCTCCTGGTCGAGGGGTGGCTGCTCGCCCGCGCCCCCGCACCGCCGACGAGCGAGGCGAGGCCCGTGACCACCGCCCCGGTGGAGACCGCGGCCGCCGTCCGGTCCGCCGCCAGCAACACCCATGCGATCCTGTCCTACGGCTTCTCGGACCTGGAGGCACAGCTCGACGACGCGGAGCGCCGGATGACCCCGGAGTTCGCCGAGACCTTCCGGGAGCGGGTCTCGGCCGGGGAGCAGCAGCTCGTGGCCCGCCGCGCCACCCAGGAGGCGCGGGTGGTCGACGCCGGCGTGGTGCGGGCGTCGGCCGACGAGGTGACGGCACTCGTGCTCCTCGACCGGTTCGTCGCCTCGGCCGGGTCGGGCACCACCACGCGCAGGGAGCGGGTGGTGGTCACGGTCGTCCGGCGCGACGGCGTGTGGCTGGTCAGCGACATCCGGACCCGGTAGGAAGATGGCGTGGCGACCGACACCCCCAGTGACGCACCCAGCTCACCCACCGACACCGACCTGCTGATCATCGGTGCCGGCCCGACCGGCCTCTACGCCGCCTACTACGCGGGCTTCCGGGGGCTGCGGGTCGCGGTCGTCGACAGCCTGCCCGAGCTCGGTGGCCAGATCACGGCCATGTACCCGGAGAAGGCGATCCTCGACGTGGCCGGTTTCCCGAGCGTCAAGGGCCGCGACCTGGTCGAGGGGCTGGTGGCACAGGCGTCGACAGCGCACCCCGCCTACCACCTCGACCGCACGGCCCGGACCCTGCAGCACGGCGACGACCACGTGGTGGTCGGCCTCGACGACGGCTCCGAGATCAGTGCGGGCGCACTGCTCATCACCGCCGGCATCGGGAAGTTCAGCCCGCGTCCGTTGCCGGCCGGTGACGGCTGGCTGGGGCGCGGCCTGGAGTTCTTCGTGCCGTCCTTCCAGCCCTACGCAGGCAAGGACGTCGTCATCGTCGGTGGCGGTGACAGCGCCTTCGACTGGGCCCTCCACCTCGAGCCGGTCGCGCGCTCGGTGGCGCTGGTCCACCGGCGTGACGCGTTCCGTGCCCACCAGCGCACGGTCGACGAGGTGCGGGCGAGCTCGGTCGAGATCATCACCCGGGCCCAGGTCACCGCGCTGCGGGGCGAGGCGACGCTGAGCGAGGTCGAGGTGAGCGTCGACGGCGAGGAGCCGCGCACGATGCCCGCCCAGGCGCTGGTGGCGGCGCTCGGCTTCATCGCCGACCTCGGGCCGTTGCAGGAGTGGGGGATCGAGGTCGAGAAGCGGCACGTCGTCGTGGGGCCCTCCATGCAGACGTCGCTGCCCCGCGTCTTCGCCGCCGGCGACATCACCGAGTACCCCGGCAAGGTGCGGCTGATCGCCGTCGGGTTCGGCGAGGCCGCGACCGCGGTCAACAACGCCGCCGTGGCGATCGACCCGACCGCTCACGTGTTCCCCGGCCACTCCAGCGAGGGCTGACGGAGCCGCGGCGCGCGACGCGTCCGCGTGCCAGGACCGCGTGACGGGCTGGGATCACCACCGCCTCGCTACCCGTGGGTAGTCTTGCGCGGTCCCGGTGTCACCCCCCACGTCCCGTATCGAGAAGGGCTCCGCATGCGGATCGCACTGCTGTCCTACCGCAGCAAGCCCCACTGCGGTGGTCAGGGCGTCTACGTCCGCCACCTGAGCCGTGAGCTGGTGGCGCTCGGGCACACCGTCGAGGTGTTCTCCGGCCCGCCATACCCCGAGCTCGACCCGGGGGTGGCGCTGACCGAGGTGCCGAGCCTCGACCTCTACCGCGAGCCCGACCCGTTCCGGGTGCCGGCGCTGCGTGAGTTCCGCGACCTGGTGGACGTCGAGGAGTTCCTCACCATGTGCACGGCCGGGTTCCCGGAGCCCAAGACGTTCTCCACGCGGGTCGCGAGGCTGGTGCGCGAGCGGGCCGACGACTTCGACGTCGTGCACGACAACCAGGTGCTCGGCCACGGCATGGTCGACATCGCCGAGCTGCTGCCGATGGTCACGACCATCCACCACCCGATCACCCACGACCGCCGCATCGACCTCGCCCAGGCGACGACGTGGAAGCAGCGGCTGACGCTGCGCCGCTGGTACGGCTTCCTGCGCATGCAGCGCAAGGTCGCCCGGCGGATGCCGTTCATCGTCACGCCCTCGGAGTCGTCGCGACGCGACGCCGCCCGGGACTTCGGTCTCGACCCGGCGCGGATGCGGGTGGTGCAGCTCGGCGTCGAGGAGCGCTTCGTGCCGCCCACCGAGCCCCGGGTCGCAGGCCGGATCATGGCGATGGCCAGCGCCGACGCCCCCGTGAAGGGCATCGCGACCCTGCTCGAGGCGTTCGCGAAGCTGCGGGTCGAGCGCCCCCACCTCGAGCTCGTGCTGGTCAGCAGGCCCGTCGCCGGAGGGCGTACCGAGCAGCTGATCGACCAGCTCGGCCTCGAGGGGTCGGTGCGGTTCGTGCACGGGCTCACCGACGACGAGCTCGTGACCCTGATGGGCTCCGCCGAGCTCGCGTGCGTGCCGTCGCTCTACGAGGGCTTCAGCCTGCCGACCGCCGAGCTGATGGCCTGCGCCACGCCGCTCGTCGTCTCGCGTGCGGGTGCGATCCCCGAGGTGGTCGGCCCCGACGGCGAGTGCGCCGACCTGGTCGAGCCCGGCGACGTCGGCCAGCTGGTCCACGCGATCGAGGCGCTCCTCGACGACCCGGAGCGGCGTACGGCGATGGGCGCGGCGGGTCGCCGGCGCGTCGAGGAGCGATTCAGCTGGCGGGCGGTTGCGCAGGCCACCGCCGCGACCTACCAGGAGGCGATCCGTGCTCACCGTTGACTTCGACCGGCTCGGACTGCGGCCGGGGGAGCGGGTGCTCGACCTCGGCTGTGGCGCCGGTCGCCACGCGTTCGAGATGTACCGGCGCGGCGCCGACGTGATCGCGTTCGACCAGGACGCCGACGAGCTGTCAGCGGTGCGCGATCTCTTTGCAGCCATGCGCGAGGCCGGCGAGGTGCCCGAGGGCACCGAGGCCGACGTCAAGGAGGGCGACGCCCTCGCGCTGCCCTTCGCCGACGGCGAGTTCGACCGGGTGGTCGCTGCCGAGATCCTCGAGCACGTGCCCGACGACCTCTCGGCGATCCGCGAGCTCGTGCGCGTCACCCGACCCGGTGGCACGGTCGCGCTCACGGTGCCGCGCTGGTTCCCCGAGGCCGTCAACTGGATGCTGTCGAGGGAGTACCACGACGTTCCCGGCGGCCACATCCGGATCTACACCGACGCCGAGCTGATCGCGAAGGCCGAGGGGGCGGGCCTGGAGCTCGAGGGCCGTGGCTACGCCCACGGCCTGCACGCGCCGTACTGGTGGATCAAGTGCGCCGTCGGCGTCACCAACGACGACCACCCGCTCGCCAAGGCCTACCACCGGCTCCTGGTGTGGGAGATCATGAAGCAGCCCCGGGCCCTGCAGTACGCCGGCAAGGTGCTCGATCCGCTGATCGGCAAGTCGCTGGTGCTCTACCTCCGCAAGCCGCTGACCAGCGATGTCGGCTGAGATCCCCGCGCTCGGCGGCGTGCTGTCCGCCCACGAGGTGGCCGCGACCGCCCGGTCGATCGTGGCGGTGCAGGAGGCCTCGGGCGCCATCCCGTGGTCGGCGGGCGAGCACACGGACGTCTGGAACCACGTCGAGGCCGCCATGGCGCTGGTTGCCGCGGGAGAGGTCGAGGCTGCCGAGCGCGCCTACGCCTGGGTCCTGACGGTGCAGCGAGCCGACGGATCGGTGCCGATGAAGATCGTCGACGGCGTCGTCGAGGACGCCAGCGGCGAGACCAACATGGCCAGCTATCTGGCGGTCGGCGTGTGGCACCACTGGCTGGTGCGGCGCGACCTCGCCTTCGTGACAGCGCACTGGCCTGCCGTGCGCGCGGGGCTCGACTGGACGGTGTCGATGCAGCTGCCCTTCGGTGGTATCGCCTGGGCACGGGAGTGGTCCGACGGGGGCCCCGGACGCGTGCACGCCGAGGCCCTGGTCGCGGGGTCGTCGAGCATCCACCAGGCGCTGCGTGCCGGCGTCGCGCTCGCCGACCTGGTCGGAGACCCGCAACCGGAGTGGGAGCTGGCCGGGGGCCGGCTCGCCCACGCGCTGCGCGAGCACCGTGACCAGTTCCTCGACAAGTCACACTTCTCGATGGACTGGTACTACCCGGTGCTCGGCGGTGCCGTCCGCGGCGACGTGGGGCATGCGCTGATCGCGTCCCGCTGGGACGACTTCGTGGTCGACGGGCTCGGAATCCGGTGCGTCAGCACCAACCCGTGGGTGACCGGCGCCGAGACCTGTGAGCTGGTGCTCGCCCTCGATGCGCTCGACGACCGGGCGCGCGCCGTACGCCTGCTGTCGGACATGCAGCACCTGCGCCACGAGGACGGGTCCTACTGGACCGGCTTCGTCTTCCCCGAGAACGTGAACTGGCCGGGGGAGCAGACGACCTACACCGCTGCCGCCGTGATCCTCGCGGTCGACGCGCTGTCGCTGACGACCCCGGGGGCGACGATCATGCGCGGCACCACGCTCGCGGCGCCGTTCGCGGAGATCGGGTTGGAGTGCGGGTGTCCCACGTCAGCCGACCGGGTCGCCCGCCGCTCCTGAGGTGCGCCGCAGCGCCCTCACCGAGCCGAGGTGCTCGACCTCGGTGAACGCACCGCTCCTGACGGCGCGCAGGTAGACCTCGTACGGCGGCCGCCCACCGTCGGCCGGGTCGGGGAAGACGTCGTGGAGGACGAGCAGCCCGCCGGGCTGGACCCACCGGGCCCAGCCGGTGTAGTCGTCGTGGGCGGGCTCCTCGCCGTGCCCACCGTCGACGAAGAGCATCGACAACGGGGTGCGCCAGTGGGCGCTGACCGTCAGCGAGCGACCGACGACCGCGACCACGACGTCCTCGAGACCGGCCCTCTCGATGGTGCGTCGGAAGCGGGGGAGCGTGTCCATCAGTCCCGACCGGGCGTCGACCAGCGTCGGATCGTGGTGCTCCCAGCCCGCCTGGTTCTCCTCCGAGCCGCGGTGGTGGTCGACGGTGAAGACCGTGCCGCCGACCGCCCGGGCGGCGGCACCGAGGTAGACCGCCGACTTGCCGCAGTAGCTGCCGACCTCCAGCACCGGCCCGTCGGGCAGCTGCTGCCGTGCCAACCGGTGGAGCAGCAGGCCCTCGTCGTCGGGCATGAAGCCCTGCGCGGCGCGCGCGTGCTCGAGCAGCTCCTCCGGCGTCACGACTGTGGTCACCCGGCGCAGGCTACGCGGCTGCGCGAGCCGTCACTCGTGCAGGTTTGGAAGGGGGTGAGCCGTCACTTCTGCAGGGTGCAGCGAACACGAGTGACGGCTCGGCAGGTCGCAAAGCCTCGCGAGTGACGGCTCGCGCTAGAGGGCGTCGGTGATCTTGGTGCGCAGCTCGTTGACGGCGAGCACGAAGAAGGCGATCGCGATGAGTCCGAGGACGACGTTGGACCACCAGCGGTTGCGCCACTCGGCCGGCACCCGATCGCTGTTGAGGATCCAGAGCAGCGTGACCGCCAGGAACGGCATGAACAGCGCACCGAGCACGCCGTAGGCGAGGATCAGCCAGACCGGCTCGCCGATCAGCAGCAGCGCGATCGGCGGCACGGTCAGCCACAGGACGTAGGCCTTGTACCAGGGGCCCGAGCTGCCGCGCTGCGGGTCGTCGACGGGCAGCTTGCGGGCGTGGCCGACGAAGTCGGCGAACATCAGCGAGACACCGTTCCAGACGCCGATCAGGCTCGACGTGGCCGCGGCCCAGAAGCCGACGAGGAAGAACGTGCCCATCGTCTGGCCGTAGCGGTCGGCGAGCACGTTCGACAGGTCGAGCAGGCCCTGGTCGCCGGTCTCCACCGCGATCCGCGCCGAGTAGAGCAGCTCGGCGCCGACGATGAGGGTCGCGGTGACGAAGACGCCCGTGACGACGTAGGCGATGCGGTTGTCGATCCGCATCAGCCGCATGTGGACGGGCGTGGTCCAGCCCTTCTCGCGGATCCAGTAGCCGTACGCCGCGAGCGTGATCGTGCCGCCGACACCACCGGCGAGGCTCAGGACGTAAATGATGCCGCCGTCGGGGATCGTCGGCACCAGCCCGGTCACCATGTCGGGGAGGTTGGGCACCGTCACGGCGGCCGCGCCGACCATGGTCACGAACATGATGCCGACGAGGACCGCGCAGACCTTCTCGAAGATGCCGTAGCGGCCCGCGAACACGAGCGCGGCACCGAGCAGCCCCGAGAGGATGCCCCACTGGGTCACGCTGAGCACCGGGAACAACGAGTGGAGCGGGAGGCCCGTGCCGGCCATGGCGGCGGCGCCGTACACGAAGCCCCACACCACGATGTAGGGGCCGAAGTAGAACGTGGTCCACGAGCCCAGCGACGACCAGCCCTCGTAGATCGTGTTGCCGCTGGCGAGGGTGTAGCGGCCCACGCCCTCGACGAGGACGACCTTCATGAGGCAACCGATCACGACGCACCACAGCAGGGCGTAGCCGTACTTGCTGCCGGCCACCAGCGTCGCGACCAGGTCGATCGCGCCGACACCGGTCGCCGCGACCACCAGCCCCGGCCCGATCAGGCTCCAGCGTGGCGTCTGGGCAGCGGAAGTCTCCGTGGATCCCGAGATCGACATGCGCGGCACGCTACCAACGTGCCGAGGCCCCACCGCCGGGCGTTGCCGTCGTCGGTGTCCGGTGCTTGGCTCGGGACATGGCATCCCGGACCGGCAACTACTGCCTCGACGCCCACGACCCCGCAGCCCAGGCCCGTTGGTGGGCCCAGGTGCTCGTCGACTTCGTGCTGCCCTCGGAGGAGGAGCAGGGGGAGTACGACGAGGAGGCGTGGCTGGAAGGCCCCGAGGGCAGGGAGATGATCTTCTGCCGGGTTCCCGAGCCCAAGACGGTCAAGAACCGGATGCACGTCTGCCTCCGGCCCACCGACCGCTCCCGCGAGGAGGAGGTCGACCGGCTGCTCGGGCTGGGGGCCACGATGGTGGACGACCGGCGGGAGTCGCCGGACCGCGGTTGGGCGGTGCTGGCCGATCCCGAGGGCAACGAGTTCTGCGTGCTGCGCCCGGAGCGCGCATGACCGTCGAGACGGCGAAGGAGTCGCTGCTCCGCTCGCTCCAGGCCGGCCGCGACGCGATGCTGTGGAAGCTCGAGGGCGTCAGCGAGTACGACGCCCGCCGGCCCCTCACGCCCACCGGCACCAACCTGCTCGGACTCGTCAAGCACCTCGGCTACGTCGAGCTCGGCTACTTCGTCGAGACCTTCGGTCGGCCGCTGCCGGTGCCGAGCCCGTGGCACGAGGACGTGGACGTCGACCCGCACGCCGACCTGGTGGCGACGGCCGAGGAGTCACGTGACGACGTCGTCGGGCTCTACCACCTCGCGTGGGAGGAGGCGGCCCGCACCTTCGACGCCCTCGACCTCGAGGCGCTGGGCCGGGTGCCCCACTGGCCCGAGGAGCGCAACCAGGTGACGCTCCACCAGATGCTCGTGTGGGTGGTCGCCGAGACCCACCGCCACGCTGGCCACGCCGACGTCCTGCGCGAGACCGTCGACGGCCTCGCCGGGCTCCGCCGCGACGTCACCAACCTGCCCGAGCGCTACGACTGGCAGGCCCACGTCGCGCGGGTGGAGGAGGTGGCGCGGGGGTTCCGCTGAGTCGCTCCGGGGGGTCCGGCGTGCGGACCGGCCCCCGAGGGGTCATGCTGGCGGTCATGGAGCTGCATGCGGTCGATCCCGACGACGGTCCGGCGGTCGCGGCGTACGTCGCGCTGGCCAACGCGGTGCGCACGGTCGACTCGCCCTGGAGCCACCCGCTCACCGAGCGCGGGGTCGCCCTCGACCTCGTGCACGGCTGGGACGGCGAGCCCGACCGCGCGTTCCTGGTCCGCGTCGACGGCACCGACGTCGGCACCGCGACGCTGGGCACCAGTGACTGGGACAACCGGGAGCTGGCGTGGCTCGGTGTGGACGTCCACCCGGACCACCGGCGCCGCGGCCACGCCACCGCCGCCTACGCCCTGCTCCACGACGAGTGTCGTCGCCTGGGCCGCCCGCTCGTCGGCACCCATCACTGGGATGCGCCGGGTCCGCGCGCCTTCGCGGCGACGATCGGCTACGAGGAGCGGGCGTGGTCCGTCAACCGCCGTCAGCACCTCGACGAGCTCCCCGACGGCTTCCTGGAGGAGGCCTACGCCGAGGCCGCGCCGTACGCGCAGGACTACGAGCTGGTCCGGGTCGCGGGCCGCAGCGACGACGCCCTGCGCGAGCAGCTGGTCGCCGTGGCCGAGTCGATCAACGACGCCCCGACGGACGACCTGGAGATCGAGGACGAGGTCTACCCGGTCGAACGCCTCGCGGCGTTCGAGGAGGCCCAGATCGGCAGCGGCCACCGGCTCTACCGGGTCGTCGCCCGCCACCGGGGCACCGGTGAGCTCGCCGGCCACACGGTCGTGACGGTGGAGGAGGAGCGTCCCTGGATCGGGGTGCAGGAGGACACCTCGGTGGTCCGCGACCACCGGGGGCACCGGCTGGGGCTGCTGCTGAAGGCCGATCTCGGGCGTTGGCTGCTCGACGTGGAACCCCGGCTGCGCACCGTCGACACCTGGAACGCCGCCTCCAACCCGCACATGGTCGGCGTCAACGAACGGCTCGGCTACCGCGTCGTCGGGGAGGCCGTCGAGCTCCAGCAGCGGGCCTCGCCATCTCTGCGGCCCGCGAGTCTGCGACATCTCGGGCAATCAAGGCGGAACCCGTCCATGCCGCGGGGCCGTGAAGATGAGGGCCTCGGCCCCTTGACCCTCGATCGAACACGTGTTCTAATAGCAGGAGAGCGGAGCAGTCGCACCACCGTCATCAGGAATCTCGCCGCCGGCGCTCCGGCAGTTCGACCGCATGGTTGCCCTGGGTTCGACGACATGGGTCAGAGCCGGCAAAGCCCCGGACATCCTCGCTGGAGTCGAGCCGTCGGGAGCATGCCGTGGACCACCACAACCTCGAACCCCGTGCGGATCAGATGCTCCACCACCGGCCCGTCACCACGTTCGATCCCGACCCGGACCACGCCGTGCCTGCGTAGCAGCACGGTGATCCTTGCCAGCCCTGGCCGCGTGTGCGGCACGGTGGCTTCCTCGACCCGACGTCCGTCCTGGTCGACGACGCAGATCGCATGATGCTGCCAAGACCAATCGATCCCAGCGAAGGTGGATGTACCGGGCGTAGCCTGCATGAGAGTGCTCCCTTCCGTTGCCCGCGGATCAAGCACTCCGGTCCGGGACGTGACGGTCGGTCGCTCACTGAGGCGCTCCGGCAGCCCGCAAGGGCCACGTGGCGCAAAGCCCTATGGCCGATCTGCACGTCCCGGGCCACCAGGCCCCGCAACTCTCAGGCAGGTCCTCACCAAAGCGGGACTCCGTCAGCTCGGCAGTGACCCAGCGACTCGGGGTGCAGACAAGACACCTACTCCTGTCTGACCCTCACGGTCCACCAGTGAGCGGCAGCCCTAGGGTGTGCGCGTGCGCTGGCGGACCGGACCCGAGGGCTACGGCCTGCTCACCAAGCTGCTCCACTGGACGACCGTCGCGCTGGTCGCCGGCCAGTTCGCCGTCGGCTGGCTGCTCGACCTCGATGACTGCGACCCGCCGGGGGAGGAGCGCAGCGGCGGTGACACCGGCGACGCGTTCGGCGAGCGTCTCGACCGCGTCGAGGCCGCCTGCGAGGTCCGCGCAGACCGGGTCGACCTGCGCGGTGGCGAGCTCGACCGACCCGAGCTCCACCTGACGTTGGGACTGCTGATCCTCGCTGTCGGGATCGTGCGGCCCGTGTGGCGACGGCTGGACGGCTTCCCCGAGTGGTCCGAGGCCCTGTCGCCGGGGGAGCAACGGCTCGTCCACGGGGTCGAGCGGACGCTGATGGTGCTGCTCGTGGTCGTGCCCCTGAGCGGGATCGCGATGGTGCTCACCCGCGACCGCGACTGGCTGCCGCTGCACCTCACGGCCCACGCGGCGTTCTTCCTCGCCCTGGGCTTCCACCTGTTCACCAACCTGCGCCCGAGCCTCGTGCGGCGGATGCTGTGACGGAACCGGTCGTGCGTCCTCCCCGTCCCACTGGCATGCGCCGACTCGTCCCGCTGCTCGTGCCCCTGCTGCTCGCCGGGTGTGCAGGTGACCCAGAGGACCAGGCGGACCAGGCCGGCCATGCCGGCCAGTCGCCGGCCTCGTCCTCCCCCTCCTCCTCGAGCCCGACGCTCCCTGCGCCCTCCCGCGACACCACGCAACGCCCCGGCGCGATCGGCGTGCCGCACGAGGACGAGGGCGTCGCCCGCACCGGAGAGGTGGCCACGCGCACGTCGGTGTGCGTCGACGACGCCGACCCCCGGTGGGCCTTCGACGGCACCGTCACCGCCATCGACGACGGGGAGGTCACCTTCACGGTCCACGAGTCCTTCAGCGGCGAGCTGCCCGCGACGTACGTCGTCGAGATGGGCGCCCCGGTCAAACGTGGCGGCAGCGAGACGGGGCCGTCCTACTCGGTGGGCACCCGGATGCTGGTCAGCGGCGCCGGGGACGCCGCGTGGGGCTGCGGCGCCACCGTCTACTTCGACGAGGAGTCGGCCTCCGCCTGGCGCTCGTAGAGCCAGGCCACCTGGTGGGGACCGAGCCTCACCGCCCCGTCCTGGAGGGACGGGGCGGCGTCACTGATCGCCTCGTGCAGGCCGGGCACGTGGAGCCCGAGCCAGTGCAGGACGTCGTCGGCCACCCACCGCTCCTCGGCCGTGACGTTGGCGGCCATCAGCAGCGGGCCCGCCGGGCCCCGACGGACGACGAGCAGCACGCCCGGGTCGCGTGCGTCCCACACCTCCGTGGGGCAGGCCGCGTGCAGGTGGGGGAGCGAGGAGCGCACCGTCACCAGGTGGCGGACGCCGCGCAGGATCGTGGCACCGAACAGGTCGAGCACCGGCGATCCCTCGCCGGCCCACGGCATCCGCGGTCGGTGCACCCACCGGTTGTCGGCAGCGTGGGCGGGGTCGTCGGCCCAGTGACGGTCGTTGAGGAGGCCGACCTCGTCGCCCATCCAGAGCACCGGGAGGCCTCCGAAGCCGAGCATCACGGCGTGGAGCAGGAGGATGCGAGGGATGGCGCCGGGGTCGCCTGTCTCGAGCCCGGCGAGCGACGCCAGGCTGCCGGAGATGCGCCGGTCTCCGGTGGCCTCGTTCTCCTGGAACACCAGCCCACGGGCCCACGAGCCCGGGAAGTCGCCGGAGTACCAGTCGGACAGGAACGCGCGGTGCCGTGCGCCGTCGGCACCCGCCCGCCAGGCGTCGGTGTCGTCGATGGCCCAGCCGATGTCGTCGTGGCAGCGGGCATAGGTGAGCCAGGACGTGGTGGGCGGGGGCGGGGGCAGCCGCTGGAGCGCGGTGACGGCGAGCCCCACCTCGCCGGCCGCGAGCATCGACCACAGCTGCACCATCAGGCTGTTGTGGTAGGCGAGGTCGGACACCCTGCCGGCGAGCTCCCCGGTGCCCAGGTAGGCCGGCAGGTCGGCCGGACCCACGATGGCCTCGGCCTTGAAGAGCACGGCGGGGCAGGCGATGCGCGCGACGGTGCGGAGCAGCCGAGTGAGCTGGTGGACCTCCGGCTGGTTCTGGCAGGTCGTGCCGAGGCGCTTCCACAGGAAGGCGATGGCGTCGAGCCGCAGCACCTCCACCCCCAGGTTGGCGAGGTGGCACACGATCGCGGCGAACTCGCAGAGCACGTCGGGGTTCGACCAGTCGAGGTCCCACTGGTAGTCGTGAAAGGTCGTCCAGACCCAGCCGTCGACACCGGCGTCCCACGTGAAGCTGCCCGGTGCGAAGTCGGGGAACACCTCCGGCACGGTCGTCTCGAAGGCGTCAGGCAGGTCGCGGTCGGGGAAGACGTGGAAGTACGCGCGCTTGTCGGCGTCTCCCGATCTGGCCGCCTCGGCCCAGGCGTGCTCGCGCGCCACGTGGTTGAGCACGAGGTCGAGGCACAGGGAGATCCCGCGCCCGCGCAACGCGGCAGTCAGCGCCCGCAGGTCGTCGTTGTCGCCGAGGTCGTCGCGGACGCTGCGGTAGTCGGCGACGGCGTAGCCGCCGTCGTTGGGTGCCGGGCGCGGGGTCAGCAGCGGCATCAGGTGGAGGTAGGTGACCCCCAGGTCCTGGAGGTAGCCCGCGTGACGTGCCACGTCGCGCAGGTCGCCACCGAACCGGTCCGCGTAGGCGGCGTACCCGAGCATCGAGGGGCGCTGGAACCAGTCGGGGGCGGCCAGCCGGCGCCGGTCGAGCTCGCGCAGGTCCTCGGGACGGTCGCCGTAGCCCTCGGAGGCGGCAGCGACCAACCGGTCGACGAGCGCCTCAGCGGCCGCGGGCTCGAGGCCCGGCCAGGTGGCGGTCACGCCCTCGCAGAGGTCCGGTCGCCAGGCGGCGATGCGGTCGGTGAGCTCGTCGGACACGAGCCCGAGTATGTCGCGGCTGACGGTGCCTGTCGTCTGATCGGTCACCAGCCCCGCGCGCGCCACTCCTCGAGGTGGGGCCGCTCGTCGCCGAGGCGGCCGTCGTCGCCGTGCCCGGGGTAGAACCAGGTGTCGTCGTCGAGCACGCCGAAGACCTTGCGCTCGATGTCGTCGACCAGCTGGGCGAAGGCGGAGCTGTCGCCGAACGTCGCGCCCACCCCGCCCGGGAACAACGAGTCGCCGGTGAAGAGGTGGTCGTGGCCCCGGGGCGACGAGCGGTCGGCGTACCGGAGGGCGATCGAGCCCGGCGTGTGCCCGGCGATCGCGAGGACGTCGAGGGTGCAGTCGCCCAGCGTGATCGTGTCGCCGTGGGTGACCGTGCGCGTGACCTCGACGCCGGTCTGCTCGGTGATCGCAGCGGCGTCGGGTGCGCCGGCCACGACGGCGGCTCCGGTGGCGTCGACGACGGCGGCGAGCGCCCGGTGGTGGTCCCAGTGCTGGTGGGTCGTGACGACCGCGACCAGTCCCGCTGCGCCGATCAGCGGCAGCAGCGTGTCGGGCTCGGCCGCGGCGTCGATCAGCAGCTGGTCCCCGGTGGCGGTGCACCGGAGCAGGTAGCAGTTGTTGGACATCTCCGGGTCGACCGACACCTTGGTGATGGTCAGGGCGGGCAGCTCGCGGACGTCGGGGGCACCGCCGGGGGACACCTGGCCCGTGTAGGCCATCACCAGCCCCCGATCGTCGGGAGGTCGCCGCGACTGCTGGTCACCTGGGGTGAGGGTTCTCGGCCGGTGAGCCACCACGCCACCTGCCGCACCGGACCCGTCACCACCAGCGGGTCGTCGCCGACGCCGTCGACGTCCCAGCTCGTGGCGGTGTCGAGCGGCGCGATCCGGAAGCCCTGCTCGGGGTCGAGCCGCTTGACCATGCCGTCGATCACCAGCTCGGCGAAGGGCTGCGCCCAGTCGTCGGCGGAGTAGCCGCACCCGAGGTCGGCGTGGTGGATCTCGATCTCCCGCATCCGCATCATCGGGATCGGCCTCAGGGGCAGGGTCGGATCGGCCCCGCGGGTGCGGGCGAACCGCCCCTCCCAGGCCTCCTCGGGGAGCGCGAGCACGGCCTCGGTGAAGGTCGTCAGGGAGCCCAGCAGCCGTTCGCGCAGCTCGGCCGGCTCGGCCTCGGCCAGCTCGGCGATGTCGGCGTCGCGCTGCTCCTGCGACTCGTACTGGGGCACCGGTTCGTGGTCGACCTCACCGCGCAGGATGTTGCCGAGGGCCTCACCGTTCAGCGCCAGGTGGGCCACCACGTGGGCCCGGGTCCAGTCGGGCAGCAACGACGGCACCGCCCAGTCGTCGCGGTGCAGGCCGTCGACGGTGCGGGCGAGCCGCAGCTCGGCCTGCTTGAGGTCGTCGAGGTCGAGGTCGGGCTCCGAGACGTCGCGGTTCATGGGCTCATCGTGCCCCACCCCTCTGCGCGGGCGACGTCGTCGGGGTCCGCCCGTAGGCTGGGGCAGTCGGCGCGCCGCCTTGTGTCGGGCGCGACGGCGTACGAACATATGTTCGACTCACCCATCGCACGACGTACGACGGACGGGACCGCTGTGGCCGACCAGCTCATCATCCGGGGCGCCCGGGAGCACAACCTCAAGGACGTCTCCCTCGACCTGCCCCGCGACGCCCTCATCGTCTTCACCGGCCTGTCCGGGTCGGGGAAGTCGAGCCTGGCGTTCGACACGATCTTCGCAGAGGGCCAGCGCCGCTACGTCGAGTCCCTGTCGGCCTACGCGCGCCAGTTCCTGGGCCAGATGGACAAGCCGGACGTCGACTTCATCGAGGGCCTCTCGCCGGCGGTGTCGATCGACCAGAAGTCCACCTCCAAGAACCCGCGCTCCACCGTGGGGACCATCACGGAGGTCTACGACTACCTCCGCCTGCTGTTCGCGCGCATCGGGCATCCCCACTGCCCGACGTGCGGGGCGCCGATCGAGCGGCAGACGCCGCAGCAGATCGTCGACCGGGTGCTGGCGCTCGAGGACGGCCGGCGGTTCCAGGTGCTCGCACCCATGATCCGCGGCCGCAAGGGCGAGTACGTCGAGCTGTTCAAGCAGCTCCAGACCCAGGGTTTCTCCCGCGCCCGGGTCGACGGCGAGACCTACCAGCTCGCGGAGCCGCCGACGCTCGACAAGCAGAAGAAGCACACCATCGAGATCGTCGTCGACCGGCTCGCGGTCAAGGAGTCGGCCAAGCGTCGCCTGACCGACTCGGTGGAGACCGCGCTGAACCTCGCGGGCGGCCTCGTCGTGCTCGACTTCGTCGACCTCGACGACAAGGACCCCGGCCGTGAGCTGCGGTTCTCGGAGAAGATGTCGTGCCCCAACGACCACGCGATCGACACCGACGAGCTCGAGCCCCGCTCGTTCTCCTTCAACTCGCCCTTCGGTGCCTGCCAGGAGTGCCACGGCCTCGGCACCCGGCTCGAGGTCGACCCCGAGCTCGTGGTCCCCGACCCCTCGGCCGCCCTCGGCGACGGCGCCATCCAGCCGTGGAGCCAGGCCCACGTCGCCGACTACTTCCAGCGGCTGATGGAGGCGCTCGGCGCCGAGCTCGGCTTCGGCCTCGACACCGCGTGGCAGGACCTCGACGCCAAGCAGCAGAAGGCGCTGCTGTGGGGACACCCCACGAAGGTCCACGTCGTCACCCGCAACCGCTACGGCCGCGAGCGTTCCTACTACGCCCAGTTCGAGGGCGTGCAGGCCTACATCGAGCGCCGCCACCGCGAGGCCGAGTCCGACACGAGCCGCGAGCGCTTCGAGGGCTTCATGCGCGAGGTGCCGTGCCCGGCGTGCGGCGGATCGCGGCTCAAGCCCGTCTCGGTGTCGGTCACCGTCGGCGACCGCTCCATCGCCGAGGTCTGCGCGCTGCCGATCAACGAGTCCGCCGACTTCCTGCGCGGTCTCGACCTCACCTCGCGCGAGAAGCAGATCGGTGAGCGCGTGCTCAAGGAGATCCTCGAGCGACTCAACTTCCTGCTCGACGTCGGTCTCGACTACCTCAGCCTCGATCGGCCCTCCGGCTCGCTGTCCGGCGGCGAGGCCCAGCGGATCCGGCTCGCGACCCAGATCGGCGCCGGTCTCGTGGGCGTCCTCTACGTCCTCGACGAGCCCTCGATCGGCCTCCACCAGCGCGACAACCACCGGCTCATCGAGACCCTGGTGCGCCTCAAGGAGCTGGGCAACACCCTCATCGTCGTCGAGCACGACGAGGACACGATCCGGGTGGCCGACTGGGTGGTCGACATCGGGCCCGGCGCCGGCGAGCACGGCGGCCAGGTCGTCCACTCCGGCAGCGTCGCCGACCTGCTCACCCACCCCGACTCGATGACCGGGCAGTACCTCTCGGGACGCCGAGAGATCCCCGTGCCCGCCGTACGCCGCCCGCGCACCACCGGGCGTGAGCTGGTCGTGAAGGGTGCCCGCGAGCACAACCTGCGCGACATCGACGTGGCGTTCCCGCTGGGCGTCTTCACCGCCGTCACGGGCGTCTCCGGCTCCGGCAAGTCGACGCTGGTCAACGACATCCTCTACACCTCGCTGGCCAAGCAGCTCTACCGCTCGCGGGCCGTCGCGGGACGCCACCAGAAGATCACCGGCGTCGAGGAGGTCGACAAGGTCATCCACGTCGACCAGTCGCCGATCGGCCGGACCCCGCGGTCCAACCCGGCCACCTACACCGGCGTCTTCGACCACGTCCGCAAGCTCTTCGCCTCGACCCCCGAGGCGAAGGTGCGCGGCTACCTGCAGGGCCGGTTCTCGTTCAACGTCAAGGGCGGGCGCTGCGAGGCGTGCTCCGGCGACGGCACGATCAAGATCGAGATGAACTTCCTCCCGGACGTCTACGTCCCGTGCGAGGTCTGCCACGGCGCCCGCTACAACCGCGAGACGCTCGAGGTCCACTACAAGGGCAAGACCATCGCCGAGGTCCTCGACATGCCGATCGAGGAGGCTGCCGACTTCTTCGCCGCCGTCCCCCCGATCGCCCGCCACATGAAGACGCTCACCGAGGTTGGCCTCGGCTACGTGCGGCTCGGCCAGCCCGCCACGACCCTGTCCGGGGGCGAGGCCCAACGGGTCAAGCTCGCCAGCGAGCTGCAGAAGCGGTCCACGGGTCGCACCGTCTACGTGCTCGACGAGCCGACGACCGGCCTCCACTTCGAGGACATCCGCAAGCTGCTGGGCGTGCTCAACGGCCTGGTCGACAAGGGCAACACCGTGCTCGTCATCGAGCACAACCTCGACGTCATCAAGACCGCCGACTGGTTGATCGACATGGGGCCCGAGGGTGGCTCGCGTGGTGGCGTCGTGGTCGCCGAGGGCACGCCCGAGCAGGTCGCCGACAACCCCGAGAGCCACACCGGCACCTTCCTCAAGCCGCTGCTGGAGGGGCGTGAGGCGCGGCAGCCGAAGCGGAAGGCGGCGGCCAGGAAGGTGGAGGCCACGAAGGCGTCCACGAGGGGCCAAGCAGGGGGCCAAGCAGAAGGCGGGGAAGAAGACCTCGGCCGGGCGACCCGCCTCGAAGGCGGCATCAGCGCGCTAGGTCGGGCTGGTTAGTGTCGCTCACACCGACCCACCCCTGGAGGACCTGCGATGACCACGAACGCACTGGGACGACGCCACGCCATCGCCGGAGCGGCGGGTCTCGGCCTCGGGCTTCCCGTCCTCAGCGCCTGCGGCGGTGACGAGGCGGCCGTCGACCCGGCTGCGTCCGGGGGAGGGGGCGGCGAGACGCTCGGTCCCGTGAGTGACGTCCCGGTCGGGGGCGGCACGGTCTTCGCCGACCAGGAGGTCGTCGTGACGCAGGCCGGTGAGGGCGAGTTCAAGGCGTTCTCCGCGGTCTGCACCCATCAGGGCTGCCTCGTCGGCCAGGTCGACGGCGACCAGATCCAGTGCCCGTGCCACGGCAGCGTGTTCTCCGCCGCCGACGGCTCGGTGGTCAAGGGCCCGGCCACCTCGCCGCTCGAGGCGGTCGAGATCTCCGTCGACGGCGACCAGATCACGCTGGCCTGACTCCGCGCCTGACTCTGGGCCTGACTCTGGGCCTGACTCTGGGCCCGAGCACGCACGTGGGCCCACCCGCGGGACGGGTGGGCCCACGGCGTCGGGGAGTCAGAGGTCGGTCGGGCGCATCACCTGCGAGATGCCGTGGGCGATCTGCGGGTTGCCCTTGTTCAGGTTGCGCTGCGAACGGCGGACGAACGCGTTGCGGTCGTTGCGGTCGGCGTCCTTGAGGTAGACCTTCTTGCGGCCGGGACGGTAGTTCACGCGCAAGTGCTTGCCGGCGGCAGTCTCGAGCCGGGCGCCGTCGGCCTTCTTGGCCTGCTTGTAGGTGATGGTGGCGTCCGGGACGACGTGGTAGAGCAGCACCGTCTCGATGGTGTCGACACCCAGCGTGCCCACCGCGGCGTACGTCGCCTCCTCGTCGGCGGGCCTCTCGCCCGTCAGGTCGGTGACGAGCTGGCGGAAGGCGCGGTCGGTGGGTGCGAAGGCGGTCAGTGCGACCGAGCCGTCGGTGAGGAGGCCCACGTCGCTCCCCGGCTTCTCCGCGAGCACGTCGTTCACGGCCTGGTCGAGGATGTCGAAGTCCTTCCAGGTGTCGTCGAACTCGAGGCCGTCGGCGGCGAGCAGCGAGGCGATGCTGGGCGAACCACCGTCCGGGGTCGCGGCGGACGGGGCTGCGGCGAGGCCGACGGCTCCGAGCGCGGCGGTGGTGGCGAGGGCGGCGAGGCGGGTGGGACGGGAGGTCATCGGAGGACTCCTTCTTGGATGGGCGAGATGGGCATCACCATACCTGCACAGAAACCTAAACGCAATGTTCAAGTTAAGTCAGGACCGGGGCCGGCGGCCCGCGAGCGCCGGATGTCCGCGGGCGCCCGTAGGGTGGATGCGTGGCCAGCCCCGCGTCCTACCGTCCGAAGCCCGGGTCGATCCCGACCCAGCCGGGCGTCTACCGGTTCCGGGACAAGACCGGCCGGGTGATCTACGTCGGCAAGGCCAAGAACCTCCGGGCCCGGCTGTCGTCCTACTTCCAGGACGTCGGCAACCTGCACCCGCGCACGGCCACGATGGTCACCACGGGGGCCTCGGTCGAGTGGACGGTGGTCACCACCGAGGTCGAGGCGCTGCAGCTGGAGTACTCCTGGATCAAGGAGTACGACCCACGCTTCAACGTCAAGTACCGCGACGACAAGTCCTACCCGTGGCTCGCGGTCACCCTGGGGGAGGAGTTCCCGCGGGTGATGGTGGGACGCGGCGCCAAGAAGCGCGGCACCCGCTACTTCGGCCCCTACTCCCACGCCTGGGCGATCCGCGAGACGGTCGACCTCCTGCTGCGCGTGTTCCCGATGCGCTCGTGCAGCAACGGCGTGTTCAAACGACACGGCCAGATCGGCCGGCCCTGCCTGCTGGGCTACATCGGGAAGTGCTCGGCGCCGTGCGTGGGGGAGGTGAGCGCCGAGGAGCACCGCGAGATCGTCGACGACTTCTGCGACTTCATGGGCGGCCGCACCACCGCGTTCGTCAAGCGCGTCAAGGACGAGATGTACGCCGCCTCCGAGGCCGAGGAGTACGAGCGTGCGGCCCGGCTGCGCGACGACCTCGGGGCGCTCGAGAAGGCCCTCGAGAAGCAGGCCGTGGTGCTCGGCGACGGCACCGACGCCGACATCATCGCGCTCGCGGAGGACCCGCTGGAGGTGGCGGTGCAGATCTTCCACGTCCGTGGTGGCCGGATCCGTGGCCAGCGGGGGTGGGTGGCCGACCGGGTCGACGAGGGCGACACCGGTGACCTCGTCCAGGGCTTCCTGCTGCAGCTCTACGGGCCGGCCGAGGACGACCCCGACCTCGTGCCGCGCGAGGTGCTGGTCCCGGCGCTGCCTCCCGACGCCGACACGCTCGAGGCGCTGCTCGAGGAGCTGCGGGGACGCAAGGTGGAGATCCGGGTTCCCCGACGGGGCGACAAGCGCACCCTCCAGGAGACAGTGGCCCGCAACGCGACCGAGGCGCTGGCGCTCCACAAGACCAAGCGCGCCAGTGACCTCACCACCCGCAACCGCGCGCTGGAGGAGATCCAGGGGACGCTCGGCCTGCCCGACGTGCCGTTGCGGATCGAGTGCTACGACATCTCGAACCTCCAGGGCACCGAGGTCGTGGCGTCGATGGTCGTCTTCGAGGACGGACTGGCGCGCAAGTCGGAGTACCGCCGCTTCGTCATCAAGGGCGACGCCGACGGCCCGGTCGGGCAGAACGACGTCGCCCACATGAACCAGGTCATCACCCGACGGTTCCGACGGCTCCTCGACGAGCAGGGGCGCTCCGAGCAGGTCGTCACCGACTCGGGCCCGATGCTGGTCGACCCCGAGACCGGTCGGCCCCGCAAGTTCGCCTACGCCCCGGGCCTCGTCGTCGTCGACGGTGGCCCGCCCCAGGTCGCCGCGGCACGGACCGCGATGGCCGACCTCGGCATCCACGACATCCCCGTCTGCGGTCTCGCGAAGCGGCTCGAGGAGGTGTGGGTCCCCGACGAGGAGGACCCGGTCATCTTCCCCCGCACGTCCGAAGGCCTCTACCTGCTGCAGCGGGTCCGCGACGAGGCCCACCGCTTCGCCATCACCCACCACCGCAACCGCCGGTCGAAGTCGATGGTCGAGAGCCTGCTCGACGACGTGCCGGGGCTCGGGGAGGTGCGCCGCAAGACGCTGGTCAAGCACTTCGGCTCGCTGCGCAAGCTGCGCGCCGCCACGGTGGCGGAGATCGCGATGGTGCCCGGCATCGGCGAACGGACCGCCACGGCCATCAAGGGTGCGGTGTCCTCCGAGGACCGCAAGACTGTGCAGGTCAACACCGCGACCGGCGAGATCATCGAGGAGTCCTGATGCCCGACCTGCCCGAGCAGGAGGCGCCGGCCACCGGCGAGCTCGTCGTCGTCACCGGCATGACCGGCGCCGGCCGCTCCACCGCGGCCAAGGAGCTCGAGGACCTCGGCTACTACGTCGTCGACAACCTCCCGCCCTCGCTGCTGCGTGACGTGGTGCGCCTCGTCGACGAGAACCGCGGCATCCACCAGGCGATCGCGGTGGTGGTCGACGTCCGCTCCGGCTCCTTCTTCCAGTCCCTCACCGCCAACCTCGCCCAGGGCGCCACCGGTCGGAAGGCGACCCTGCTCTTCCTCGAGGCCGGCGACGACGTCCTCGTCCGCCGCCAGGAGGCCGCACGGCGTCCCCACCCGCTCCAGGGCACCGGCCGCCTGCTCGACGGGCTGCAGCGCGAGCGCGTCGTGCTCGGGGACCTCCGGAGCAACGCCGACCTGGTCATCGACACCACGAGCCTCAACGTCCACCAGCTCACCGATCGCATCCGCCGGGCCTTCGGCACCCCCGAGACGACGCGGCTCAAGGTCACCGTCACCAGCTTCGGCTTCAAGTACGGCATCCCGGTGGATGCCGACTTCGTCGCGGACATGCGGTTCCTCCCCAATCCGTTCTGGGTCCCCGAGCTGCGCCAGCTGACCGGCCGCGACGACGAGGTCGCCGACTACGTCAAGGCCAGGCCCGGGGCCGACGCCTTCCTCGACGGCTACCTCCCGGTGCTCGCCGGGGTCGCCGAGGGCTACCTGCGCGAGGGCAAGCGATTCATGACGGTGGCCATCGGGTGCACCGGCGGCAAGCACCGCAGCGTCGCGATGACCGAGGAGATCACCGCGCGGCTCGCAGCCGAGGGCTACGACGTCCGCGCCCGCCACCGCGACCTCGGACGGGAGTGACGTGCGGCCGACCGCGCAGTCGGCCGTGGCCCTCGGGGGCGGTCACGGGCTGCACGCCTCGCTGAGCGCGCTGCGCCAGCTCCACGACGACCTCACGCTCGACCAGGTGACCGCCGTCGTCACGGTCGCCGACAACGGCGGGTCGTCCGGCCGGCTGCGGGGCGAGTTCGGCGTCCTGCCGCCCGGCGACCTGCGCATGGCGCTCGCGGCGCTCTGCGGGGCCGACGCCTGGGGCCGCACCTGGGCCGACGTCGTGCAGCACCGCTTCGCCGGCGACGGCGAGATGAACGGCCACGTCATCGGCAACCTGCTCATCGTCGGGCTGTGGGAGCGGCTAGGCGACCACGTCGAGGCGCTCGACTGGGTGGGCAAGCTGCTGGGCGCCCACGGTCGCGTGCTGCCGATGGCGCTCACACCGCTCGACATCACCGCTCGGGTGCGCGGCACCGACCCGGCCCAGCCCGCAGCCCTGACGACGGTCCGCGGCCAGGTGGAGGTGGCGACGACGGGGGGCGACATCGTCTCGGTGGCCCTCGACCCGCCCGACCCCACGGCGTGCCCCGAGGCGGTCGCCGCCATCCTCGAGGCCGACTGGGTGGTGCTCGGACCTGGCTCGTGGTTCAGCTCGGTGATCCCCCACCTGCTCCTGCCGCCGCTCCGCGACGCCCTCGAGCACACCGAGGCCCGGCTGGTGGTCGTGCTCAACCTCGAGCCGCAGGACGGCGAGACCGGCGGCTACGGCCCCGAGGACCATCTCGGCGCCCTGCTCGAGCACGCCCCCGGCCTGCGGATCGACACCGTGCTCGCCGAGAGGTCCTCGGTCCCCGACGTCGAAACCCTGCGTGCCGCCGTGGCTTCCGCCGGGGGCGAGCTGGTGCTCGCCGACCTCGCCGAGCGGGACGACGAGGGCCGCGTGACACCCCGTCACGACCACGACCTGCTGGCCGCGGCCTACCGCGACATCTTCGAGGCCTGACAGGGGTTCTGGAGGTCGGTGGCAGCCGTCGAGGGTTGTTGACGCGCGTGCGAGACTCTGCCCCATGGCGATGACGGCACAGGTCAAGGCGGAGCTGGCCAGCACCCCCATCACGAAGACCTGTTGCCGCAAGGCCGAGGTGGCCTCGATGCTCCGGTTCGCCGGTGGTCTCCACATCGTCAGCGGCCGTATCGTCGTCGAGGCAGAGCTCGACACCGGCTCGGCCGCACGCCGTCTCCGCAAGGACATCGCCGAGGTCTACGGCCACCACTCCGACGTGGTGATGGTGCAGGGCAACGGCATCCGCAAGGGGAGCCGTTACCTCGTGCGCATCGTCAAGGACGGTGAGTCCCTGGCGCGTCAGACCGGCCTGCTCGACCAGCGGGGACGCCCCGTGCGGGGTCTGCCGCCGGCCGTCGTGTCGGGGGGCAGCTGCGACGCCGTCGCCGCCTGGCGCGGCGCGTTCCTGGCCCACGGCTCGCTCACCGAACCCGGTCGCTCCTCCTCCCTCGAGGTCACCTGCCCGGGCCCCGAGGCGGCCCTCGCCCTCGTCGGCGTCGCTCGCCGGCTGGGCGGCATCCCTGCCAAGGCCCGCGAGGTGCGCGGCGTCGACCGGGTCGTGATCCGCGACGGCGACGCGATCGGCGCGCTGCTCACCCGCCTCGGCGCCCACGAGTCGCTGATGGCCTGGGAGGAGCGTCGGATGCGTCGCGAGGTGCGGGCCACCGCCAACCGGTTGGCCAACTTCGACGACGCCAACCTCCGGCGCTCGGCCCGCGCGGCCGTCGCTGCGGGCGCGCGCGTCGAGCGGGCCCTCGAGATCCTCGCCGAGGAGGTGCCCGACCACCTCAAGCTGGCCGGCCACCTGCGGCTCGAGCACAAGAACGCCTCGCTGGAGGAGCTCGGCCAGCTCCACGAGCCCGTCCTCACCAAGGACGCCATCGCGGGTCGGATCCGGCGGCTGCTCGCCATGGCCGACAAGCGGGCCGAGGAGCTCGGCATCCCCGACACCGAGGCCTCGCTCACCGCGGAGATGCTGGCCGAGGAGGGCTGAGCCCGCCCGGCTCGCCGTCACCTGCGGGGCACTTCGGCAACGTCATACCACGGCTTGGATCGATCCAACGTTACCCATCCGTACGCAGGACCGGCCCTCGTGACGGCCACCACGTAGCGATAGGGTCGAAGACGTCTCTCATATTCGTCTCCATCCGAGGAGTCCTGCTGTGACCGTCCGCGTAGGCATCAACGGCTTCGGCCGCATCGGCCGGAATTTCTTCCGTGCAGTCCGTACCTTGCAGCAGGAGGGCGGCGCCGACATCGAGATCGTCGGTGTCAACGACCTCACCGACAACGCGTCGCTCGCGCACCTGCTGAAGTACGACTCGATCCTCGGCCGCCTCGACGCCGACGTGTCGAGCACCGACACCTCGATCGTCGTCGGCAGCCAGGAGATCGCCGTCTCCGCCGAGCGTGACCCCGCCAACCTCTCGTGGGGCGACCTCGGTGTCGACGTCGTGGTCGAGTCGACCGGCTTCTTCACCGACGCCACCAAGGCGAAGGCGCACGTCGACGCCGGCGCCAAGAAGGTCATCATCTCGGCGCCCGCCTCCAACGACGACATCACCATCGTCATGGGCGTCAACCACGAGCTCTACGACCCCGCGGCCCACACCGTCATCTCCAACGCGTCGTGCACGACCAACTGCCTGGCGCCGATGGCGAAGGCCCTCCACGACGGGCTCGGCATCACCAAGGGCCTGATGACGACGATCCACGCCTACACGGCCGACCAGAACCTGCAGGACAACATCCACAAGGACCCGCGCCGCGCCCGCGCCGCGGCGCTGAACATGGTGCCGACGTCCACCGGGGCCGCCAAGGCGATCGGCCTGGTGCTGCCCGAGCTGAAGGGCAAGCTCGACGGCTACGCGATGCGCGTCCCGGTCCCCACCGGCTCGGCCACCGACCTCACCATCGAGGCCGGTCGCGAGACCTCCGTCGAGGAGGTCAACGAGATCGTGAAGGCGGCGGCCGACGGCCGTTTCCTGCGCTACTCCACCGACCCGATCGTCTCCACCGACATCGTCACCGACCCGGCGTC
Source organism: uncultured Actinomycetota bacterium (assembly GCA_963754025.1). Classification (GTDB taxonomy): domain Bacteria; phylum Actinomycetota; class Actinomycetes; order Propionibacteriales; family Nocardioidaceae; genus Nocardioides. Next base: position 386,766 of record CAVWEC010000003.1, read on the forward strand.
GTGCATCTTCGACGCCCCGCTGACGAAGGTGATCGGCAACCAGGTCAAGGTCCTCGGCTGGTACGACAACGAGTGGGGCTACTCCAACCGCCTCGCCGACCTGATCACCCACGTCGGCTCCTCGCTCTGAGCTCGATGTCCGACATCGCCTCCCTGGGTGACCTCACGGGCAAGCGCGTCCTGGTCCGCTCCGACCTCAACGTCCCGCTCGACGGCAGCCGGATCACCGACGACGGGCGGATCCGTGCCAGCGTCCCGACGATCCGCACGCTGACCGAGGCCGGTGCCCGGGTGGTCGTCACCGCCCACCTCGGCCGGCCGAAGGGCGAGCCCGACCCGGCGTACTCCCTGGCGCCGGTGGCGCGGCGCCTGGGCGAGCTGCTCGGTGCCGACGTGGCGTTCGCGACCGACACGGTCGGCCCGAGTGCCACCGAGACGGTCGCGGCGCTCGCGGACGGGCAGGTGGCCGTGCTCGAGAACGTGCGCTTCAACGCCGGTGAGACCAGCAAGGAGGACGAGTTCCGCACGGCCTTCGCCAGCGAGCTCGCCAAGCTGGCCGACGCGTTCGTGAGCGACGGCTTCGGCGTGGTCCACCGCAAGCAGGCGTCCGTCTACGACGTCGCCCTGCAGCTGCCGTCCGCCATGGGCGGGCTGGTGGCGACCGAGGTCGACGTCCTGCAGCGGCTCACCGAGGAGCCGGCACGTCCCTACGTCGTCGTCCTCGGCGGATCCAAGGTCTCCGACAAGCTCGGGGTGATCGACAACCTGCTCGGTGCCGCCGACGCGTTGCTCATCGGTGGCGGCATGGTCTTCACCTTCCTCAAGGCCCAGGGCCACGAGGTCGGCAAGAGCCTGCTCGAGAACGACCAGCTGCAGACCTGCCGCGACTACCTCCAGCGGGCCGCCGACACCGGCGTCGAGATCGTGCTGCCGACCGACATCGTGGTCGACACCGCCTTCCCGACCGGTGACCGTGAGCCCGAGCCCCGGGTCGTCGCCGCCGACTCGATCCCCTCCGACGCGCTCGGCCTCGACATCGGGCCCGAGTCCGCCGCGGCCTTCGCCGAGAAGGTCCGCGGTGCCCGCACGGTCTTCTGGAACGGCCCCATGGGCGTGTTCGAGACCGACGCCTTCGCCGCCGGCACCCGTGCCGTGGCCCAGGCGCTCACCGAGGTCGGCTCCGACGGGGGACTGTCCGTCGTCGGGGGCGGTGACTCCGCCGCGGCGGTGCGCACCCTCGGCTTCGACGAGGCCGCCTTCGGCCACATTTCCACCGGGGGCGGTGCCAGCCTCGAGTACCTCGAGGGCAAGGAGCTGCCCGGCATCGCCGTACTAGACAGGAATCGCTCGTGACCGACTCCCGCACGCCGCTGATGGCGGGCAACTGGAAGATGAACCTCAACCACCAGGAAGCGGTGGTGCTGGTCCAGAAGCTCGCCTGGACGTTGTCGGACAAGAAGCACGACTACGGCAAGGTCGAGGTGGTCGTCGTGCCGCCCTTCACTGACCTCCGCTCCGTGCAGACCCTCGTCGACGGCGACCAGCTGCTGGTGAAGTACGCCGCGCAGGACGTCTCGACGCAGGACTCCGGCGCCTACACCGGCGAGATCTCCGCCGCCATGCTGGCCAAGCTGGGCTGCTCCTACGTGGTCGTGGGCCACTCCGAGCGGCGTGACTACCACGCCGAGACCGACGAGGTCGTGAACGCCAAGGCCCACCAGGCGCTCGCGGCCGGCATGACCCCGATCGTGTGCGTCGGCGAGGGCCTCGAGGTGCGCCAGGCCGGCGACCAGGTCGCCCACACCCTCGCGCAGGTCGACGGCTCCCTGGCCGGCTTCAGCGCCGAGCAGGTCGCCGGGCTGGTCGTGGCCTACGAGCCGGTCTGGGCGATCGGCACGGGCGAGGTCGCCACCCCTGACGACGCCCAGGAGGTCTGTGAGGCCATCCGTGCGCGGGTCCGCGAGGTCCACGGCGACGCCGCGGCCGACGGCGTCCGGGTCCTCTACGGCGGCTCGGTGAAGGCCGCGAACGTGGCCGGCATCATGGATCGCAACGACGTCGACGGCTGCCTCGTCGGCGGCGCGAGCCTGCAGGCGGACGAGTTCAGCGGCATCTGCCGCTTCTACGACATGCCGCTGCTCTGAGCGGCGGAGTGTGACGTAGGCTCTACGACCGTGGAACTGCTCTTCACCATCCTGCTCGTCGTCACGAGCCTCCTGCTCATCGCGCTCGTGCTGCTGCACAAGGGTCGCGGTGGCGGCCTCTCCGACATGTTCGGGGGTGGCGTGTCCAGCTCCTTGGGCGGCTCCTCGGTCGCGGAGAAGAACCTCGACCGCATCACCATCGGTACCGGCGCCATCTGGTTCGCCTGCATCGTGGCCCTCGGCCTCATGCTGGCCTACCAGGGCTGAGGGAGAGGACGACCATGGCCCAGGGAGGACACGCGATCCGCGGCAGCCGAGTCGGCGCCGGACCGATGGGTGAGGCAGAGCGCGGCGAGGCCGCGCCCCGGCAGCCGATCGCCTACTTCTGCTCCCACGAGCACCGCTTCGTGGTGACGTTCTCGGTCGAGGCGGCCGTGCCCGAGTCGTGGGACTGCCCCAAGTGCGGGCTCCCGGCCAGCATGGACTCCGACAACCCGCCGCCGGCGCCCAAGATCGAGCCCTACAAGACCCACCTCGCCTACGTGAAGGAGCGCCGCTCCGACGCCGAGGCGGCCGACATCCTCGACGAGGCCCTCGAGCTGCTCCGCTCCCGCCGCAAGTCCGGCGAGCTCATCCTCTGAGCGCGAGCCGTCACTCGTGATGGTTTGAACCATGCCGAGCCGTCACTCGTGATGGTTGGGAACCCCTCGAGCCGTCACTTCGGAGGGCAGGGGCAGCGGCCTGTGGATGACCTTCCACGGCCCCGGCCACTCCGGGCCACAGTGAGGGAATGCCTCACCACGTCCCCTGGCTCCCGCGCGACCTGCCGTTCCTGGACTCGCGCTGCCCGCTGCCCCTGAGCGAGCCCTTCACCGCGGCGCAGGCGCTCGACGCCGGGGTGTCCCGGAGCCGGCTCGGCACGCTCCAGCGGCGCGGTCTGGTCAGACCGGTGCTCCGCGGGGTGTTCGCGGCAGCGCAGGTCACCGACTCGATCGAGTTCCGCGCCGCGGCACTGGCGCTCGTGGTCCCACCGTCCGCCATCGTGGTCGACAGGACCGCCGCGTGGCTGCACATGGTCGACGTGCTGCCCGCGTCCGCGGTCCACGAGATGCCTCCCGTCGAGATCTACTCCCGGTCAGGGAGCCGGGTGCGCCGTCCGGGTGTCGCCAGCGGTGAGAGACGGATGCGCGACGACGACGTGACGGTGGTCAGCGGCGTGATGACGACGACCAGGCTGCGCACGGCGTACGACCTCGGAAGGCGGTTGAACCGCTTCCACGCACTGGCCTCGCTCGATGCGTTGGTGAGGGCGGGGGTACGGCGTGACGAGCTGCTCGCCGGGGTCGAGCGGTTCCGTGGCGAGCGTGGCGTCGTACAGCTGAGGCACCTCGCAGCGCTGGCAGACGGTCGCGCGGAGTCACCACCGGAGTCGGTCCTGAGACTGCACTGGTGGGAGGCCAACGGGATGCCGCCTCCCGAGCCCCAGGTCTGGGTGTGCGACGACGGCTACCCCCGCTACCGCGTCGACGTGGGTAACGAGGACCTCCGCTACGGCGCCGAGTACAACGGTCGACGCTTCCACGAGGACGACGTCGCCGACGGTGCCAGGCTCGAGTGGTTGCGCGAGCGTGGTGGCTGGCTGGTCGACACGTTCGTCGACGGGGACCTCTATCCCCGAGGAGACCCGACCACCCGGTTGCAGCACGGTGCGTATCTCGCGCGGAAGCGGCCGTCGCTCTGGGTTCCTCAGGGCCACTATCTGCACGGGTGACGGCTCGGCAGGTCCCACACCCTCGCGAGTGACGGCTCGGCGTACTCCAAACGAGCACGAGTGACGGCTCGCGCTAGAGGCGGGAGGCAGCGGGGCGGTCGAGGAACCAGACGGAGGAGGGGGCCAGGACGCCGCGTGCGGGGGTCTCCTGCACGGAGCCCTCGTCGGCGAGGGAACGGGCGACGGCGTCGGCCTTCTCCTCGCCGCTGACCACGAAGAAGACGGCGCGACTGCGCCGCAGCGCCGCGAAGGTGAGGCTGATCCGGCCGGGAGGCGGCTTGGGGGAGTCGGGGACGGCGACCGTGACCTCGTCCTCGTCCTCGAGCGCCGGGTGCCCGGGGAACAGCGAGGCGACGTGGCCGTCGGGGCCGACGCCGAGCATCAGCACCTCGAACGTGTCGGCGCCGTGCTCCCGCAGCTCCGCGCCGTACGCCGCCGCAGCCTCGTCGAGGCTGAGCCCCGAGTCGGTGGCGGGTGCCTCGTGGACGTGCTGGGGGTCGACCCCCAACGCGTCGAGGAACCCGGCACGGGCCGACCTCGCGTTGCGCTCCTCGGAGTCGTGGGAGACGTAGCGCTCGTCACCCCACCAGACGACGACCCGTGACCAGTCGACCTCGGCCTCGGGACCGAGCCGTCCGATCTCGGCGTGGATCCGTTCGGCGATGCTGCCGCCGGTGAGCCCGACGTGGGGCACCTCGCCCCGGGCCTGGGCGTCCTCCAGCCGGCGCACGACCTCCCCCGCGACGGCGGTGGCGAGGGCGGCCGGATCGGGGTGGACCTCCACCTCGACCTGACCGTTCCCGGTGCTCATGCGCCGTCCTTGGTCAGGGCCAGCAGGCGCTTGGCGGTGGCGGCGTAGACCTCGTCCTCGTCGCTCCAGCGCAGCTCCTCGGCCAGGAGCTCGGGCAGCTCGCGTCGCTTGAGCGCGACCGGCCGGTCGGGCCGGTCGGGGGTGGACAGCATGGCGAGCCGGCCGTCCGGCCGGGCAATGCGGATGTCGCCCTCGGCGGTCTCGAGCACCACCTCGGTGATGCCGGGCCCCTGCGAGTTGCTGCGCTCGGCCGGCACCCGGAGCCGGTCGGCGAGCCAGGCCAGCAGCAGGTCGGCGCTGGGGCTGATCCGCTCGGCGGTCACGCGCACCTTGCGCACCTTGAGCGGCTGCTGGTCGAGCGCGGCCGCGAGCAGCGCGCGCCACGGGGTGATCCGCGTCCAGGCGAGATCGGTGTTGCCGGGGGCGTAGGTCTCGCACTGACCCCGGAGTGCCTTGAGCTTGCCCCGGGACACGAACGCCGAGTCCGTGATCCGGCGCTTGCCGAGCATGCCCAGCGGGTCGTTGGCCGGGTCGTCCGGGTGGTCGGTCGGCCACCAGACCACGACGGGGGAGTCGGGCAGCAGCAGCGGCAGCACCACCGACGCGGCGTGCTTGACGACCTCGCCTTTCAGCCTGATCAGCGCGGTCTCGCCGCTCCAGCCCTGGCCGATGCCGACCTGGGCGTTGATCTGCGGCGCGCCACGCCCGTCGCCGTGGATCACTCCGAGCACGCGTGCCGGGTGCTCGTGGGAGGCCTCGCGCGCCGCCTCCATGGCGTGCTGCGAGTCGTCGTCGTCGACCACCACGACGAGGGTCATCACCATGCCCATCGCGGGGCTGCCGGCGCGGATCCGGCTCCGGGTGAACTGCGCGGCGATCTGGGCGGAGCTGGTGTCGGTGAGCTCGATCACGGTCGCCTCCAGGTGCGGCCGTCACGGGCCAGCATCGCGTCGGCCGACGGTGGTCCCCACGTGCCGGCCTCGTAGTCGTCGGGCTTGCTCTTGCCCCGGGCGTCCTGGCGGGCCCAGTGCTCGAGGATCGGGTCGAGGATCTGCCAGGACAGCTCGACCTCCTCGTGGCGGGGGAAGAGCGGCGGGTCGCCGAGCAGGACGTCGAGGATCAGTCGCTCGTAGGCCTCCGGGGACGACTCGGTGAACGAGCCGCCGTAGGCGAAGTCCATGGTCACGTCGCGGATCTCCATCGACGTGCCCGGCACCTTCGAGCCGAACCGCACCGTCAGTCCCTCGTCGGGCTGGATGCGGATCACGAGCGCGTTCTGGGTGAGCTCCTCGGTCGCGCTGGCGTGGAAGGGCAGGTGGGGCGCCCGCTTGAAGACGACGGCCACCTCCGTCACCCGGCGGCCCAGCCGCTTGCCGTGCCGGAGGTAGAAGGGCACGCCGGCCCAGCGTCGGTTGTCGACGTTGAGGGTGATCGCGGCGTAGGTCTCGGTGGTCGACGAGGCAGGGATGCCCTCCTCGTCGTGGAAGCCGGCGACCTTGACCCCTCCGGACCAGCCGGCGGCGTACTGTCCCCGGGCGGTGGTGAGGTCGAGCCGCTGCGGCAGCGACACGGCACCGAGCAGCTTCTGCTTCTCGATCCGCAGGGCCGTGGCCTCGAAGTTCGACGGTTCCTCCATGGCCACCAGGGCCATGAGCTGGAGCAGGTGGTTCTGGATGACGTCGCGGGCGGCACCGATGCCGTCGTAGTAACCGGCGCGACCGCCGATGCCGATGTCCTCGGCCATGGTGATCTGCACGTGGTCGACGTAGTTGGCGTTCCAGATCGGTTCGAACATCGCGTTGGCGAAGCGGAGCGCCAGGATGTTCTGCACCGTCTCCTTGCCGAGGTAGTGGTCGATCCGGAAGACGGAGCCGCTCGGGAAGACCGTGCTGAGCGTGTCGTTGAGCTCGCGCGCCGACTCGAGGTCGTGCCCGAACGGCTTCTCGACGACGACGCGGCGCCAGCTGCCGTCGGGACCCTCCGAGAGCCCGTGCTCCTCGAGCTGCTGCACGACGTCGCCGAAGAACTTCGGCGGGATGGAGAGGTAGAAGGCGTGGTTGCCGGCGGTGCCGCGGGCCTGATCGAGCTCCTCGATGGTCCGGCGCAGCCGGTCGAAGGCGACGTCGTCGGAGAAGTCCCCGGGCACGAACCGGAACCCCTCGGAGAGCTGCTTCCAGACCTCCTCCCGGAACTCGGTGCGCGCGTGGGTCTTCACCGCGTCGTGCACGATCTGGGCGAAGTCCTGGTCGGCCCAGTCGCGTCGGGCGAAACCGACCAGGCTGAACCCCGGCGGCAGCAGCCCCCGGTTGGCCAGGTCGTAGATGGCCGGCATCACCTTCTTGCGGGCCAGGTCACCGGTGACGCCGAAGATCACCAGGCCGGCGGGTCCGGCGATGCGGGGGAGCCGGCGGTCCTCCGGGTCCCGCAACGGGTTGTCGCGCGTCATCGGGTGCGGTGCCTCCGGTAGTAGTCGATGAGCGATCGGGTCGACGCGTCCTGGTCGGCCAGGGCCCCGGCGTCACCCGCCACGGCCGGCGTCACCTGCTGGGCCAGCTGCTTGCCCAGCTCGACGCCCCACTGGTCGAAGCTGTCGATGCCCCACACCACGCCCTGGGTGAAGGTGATGTGCTCGTAGAGCGCGACCAGCTGTCCGAGCACCGAGGGCGTCAGCTCCGGCGCCATGATCGACGTCGTCGGCCGGTTGCCGTCGAAGACCCGGGCGCTGACGAGCTCCTCGGCGGTGCCCTCGGCGCGGACCTCGTCGGCGGTCTTGCCGAAGGCCAGGGCCTTGGTCTGGGCGAAGAAGTTGGCGAGGAAGAGCTCGTGCACGTCCGCGTCGCCGTCGACGAGGGGGTACGCCGGCCGGGCGACCGCGAGGAAGTCGGCCGGCACCAGCCGGGTGCCCTGGTGGATCAGCTGGTAGAAGGCGTGCTGCCCGTTGGTGCCGGGCTCGCCCCAGAACACCTCGCCGGTGTCGCTGGTGACCGGGCTGCCGTCCCAGCGCACGCCCTTGCCGTTGGACTCCATCGTCAGCTGCTGCAGGTAGGCCGCGAAGCGGTGCAGCTGCTGGGCGTAGGGCAGCACGGCGTGGGTCTGGGCCCCGAGGAAATTGGTGTACCAGACGTTGAGCAGCCCCATCAGGGCCGGCACGTTCTGCGCCGTCGGCGTGCTGCGGAAGTGCTCGTCCATCGTGTGCATGCCCTCGAGCAGCTCGGCGAACCGGTCGGGTCCGATCGCCACCACCAGCGAGGTCCCGATGGCGGAGTCGAGCGAGTAGCGGCCGCCGACCCAGTCCCAGAAGCCGAAGGCGTTGGCCGGGTCGATGCCGAAGTCGGCGACCTTGTCCAGCGCGGTCGAGACGGCCACGAAGTGCTGGGCGACCGCCCGCTCCTCGTCGTGGGACGACAGACCCTCGAGCAGCCAGGCTTTGCAGAGCCGGGCGTTGGTCAGGGTCTCCAGCGTGCCGAAAGTCTTGCTCGAGACGATGAAGAGCGTGGTCGCCGGGTCGAGGCCCGCAAGGGTCTGCGCGGCGTCGGTCGGGTCGATGTTGCTGATGAACCGGCACTCCAGCCCCTCCTGGACGTAGGGCGACAGTGCCTCGTAGGCCATCACCGGTCCCAGGTCGGACCCGCCGATGCCGATGTTGACGACCGTGGCGATGGGCTCACCGGTGACGCCGGTCCACTCGCCCGAGCGCACGCGCTCGGCGAAGTCGTAGACCCGGTGGAGCACGTCGTGGACGTCACCGACCACGTCCTGTCCGTCGACCTCGAGCTCGGCGTCCGAGGGCAGCCGCAGCGCGGTGTGGAGGACCGCCCGGTCCTCGGTGACGTTGATCCGGTCACCCCGGAACATCGCGTCGCGCCGCGCGTCGAGACCCACCTCGTCGGCGAGGTCGATCAGCGCGGCGAGCACCTCGTCGTCGAGCAGGTTCTTGGACAGGTCGACCCACAGGTCGCCCGCCGCCATCGACAACCGGTCGACCCGGCCGGGGTCGGCGTCGAACCATCCCCGCAGGTCGGGGGAGTAGTCCTCGGCCAGCGCGGACAGCCGCGCCCACGCGTCCGTGCCGGTGGCGTCGACCGGGCCGCCGCTCATGCGCGTGCCGCCTCCAGCGACTCCGACAGCGTCGTCTGCAGCTCGTCCCAGGCGACGACGAACTTGTCGACACCCTCCGCGATCAGCACGTCGATCACGTCGTCGTAGTCGATGCCGGCCTCGGCCAGGGCGGCCATGTGGGCCGCGGCGTCGTCGTAGAAGGGACGCACGCGGTCACCGCGCACCACGCCGTGGTCGGCGACGGCCTCGAGCGTCTTCTCGGGCATGGTGTTGACGGTGTCCTCGACCGCGAGGTCGACGACGTACATCGTGTCGTCGTAGTCGGGGTTCTTGACGCCGGTCGAGGCCCACAGCGGCCGCTGCTTGCGGGCGCCCTGCCCGGCGAGACGCTCCCAGCGCTCCCCGGCGAAGAACTCCTCGTACATCTGGAACGCGAGCCGGGCGTTGGCGACGCCCGCCTTGCCGCGCAGCGCCGGGTCGGTGCCCGGGCCCTCGGTCGTCGCCTCCAGCCGCTTGTCGATCTCGGAGTCGACGCGGGAGACGAAGAACGAGGCCACGGAGTGGATCTCGGCCAGCTCGTGACCGTTCTCCAGCGCCTTCTCGAGCCCGGCGACGTAGGCCTCCATGACCTGGCGGTACTGCTCGAGGCCGAAGATCAGCGTCACGTTGACCGAGATGCCGTTGCCGATGGTCTCGGTGATCGCGGGCCAGCCGGCCTCGGTGCCGGGGATCTTGATCAGCAGGTTGGGCTGGTCGACGGTCTTCCAGAGGTCGGAGGCCTCGGCGACGGTGGAGTCGGTGTCGTGGGCCAGACCCGGGGAGACCTCGATCGAGACCCGACCGTCGACGCCGTCGGTGGCGTCGAAGACCGGCCGCATCACCTGGCAGGCGTCGCGGACGTCGTCGGTGGTGATCGCACGGGTCGCACCGTCGACGTCGGCTCCGGACGACGCCAGCTCGCGCACCTGTGCGTCGTACCGCTCCCCGTCGGCGAGGGCGGCCTGGAAGATCGCCGGGTTGGTGGTGACACCGACGACGTGGCGGTGCTCGACGAGGTCGGCGAGGTTGCCGGTCTCGAGGCGCTCACGGCTGAGGTCGTCGAGCCAGATGGAGACCCCGGCCTCGGTGAGCTGCTGCAGCGGGTTGGTGGACATGGTGTGTTCCTCCCTGTGGTGGTCGCTGTGCGTGGCCGGTGCCGGGTGTCAGCCGGCTGCCACGCGGATGCTGTCGTGCGCCGCGTCGACGACCGCTTGAGCGGTGACGCCGAACTCGCGGAAGATGCGCTCGTAGTCGGCCGAGGCGCCGTAGTGCTCGATCGAGACGATCCGGCCGTGGTCACCGACCACCTCGCGCCAGCCCTGGGCGATGCCGGCCTCGACCGAGACCCTCGCCCTGACGCTCGGCGGGACCACCGACTCGCGGTAGGCCGCGTCCTGGGCGTCGAACCACTCGCGGCAGGGCATCGAGACGACGCGCGCCTTCACGCCCTGCTCGGCCAGCGTCGCGCGAGCCGCCACGGCCAGCTGCACCTCCGAGCCCGTGGCGACCAGCACCACGTCGGGGGCGCCGTCCTCGGCGTCGACGAGGACGTAGCCGCCCCTGCCCACGACCCCGGGGTCGCTGGTGTCGGCGAACCCGTCGGTGGCCCGGGGCATGACCGGCACGTTCTGCCTGGTCAGCACCAGGCCGGCGGGGCGGTCGGTGTGGCCGAGCACGACCTGCCAGGCGGCCGCGGTCTCGTTGGCGTCGGCGGGGCGGACGACGTCGAGGCCGGGGATGGCCCGCAGGGCGGCGAGGTGCTCGATGGGCTGGTGCGTCGGCCCGTCCTCGCCGAGGCCGATGGAGTCGTGGGTCCAGACGTAGGTGACCGGCAGCCCCATCAGCGAGGCGAGCCTCACCGCCGGACGCATGTAGTCGGAGAACGTCAGGAAGGTGCCACCGAAGACGCGGGTGCCGCTGTGGAGCGCGACCCCGTTCATGATCGAGCCCATCGCGTGCTCACGGATGCCGAAGTGGAGCACCCGGCCGGCGTACGGGTCACCGGTGAACTTGTCGGTCGAGCGGTCCTTCGGGATGAACGACGGCGCACCCTCGATCGTGGTGTTGTTCGAGCCGGCGAGGTCGGCCGAGCCGCCCCACAGCTCGGGGAGCTTCGCCGCGAGCGCGTTGATGACCTCGCCGGAGGCCTTCCGGGTGGCCACGCCCTTGGCGTCGGCGTCCCAGGTCGGCAGGTCGGCGTTCCAGCCCTCGGGGAGCTGGCGGCCCTTGAGCCGCATCAGCAGCTCGAACTTGTCGGGGTTGGCCTCGCGCCAGGCGGTGAGGCCGGTGTCCCACTCGTCGCCCGCGTCGGAGCCGCGCTGCCGCAGCTGGCGGGTGTGCTCGAGGACTCCGGCAGGGATCTCGAAGGTCTGCTCCGGGTCGAAGCCGAGCAGCTCCTTGGTGGCTGCCACCTCTTCCTCACCGAGGGCTGAGCCGTGTGCGGCGCCGGTGTTCCGGGCGTTCGGTGCGGGCCAGGCGATGATCGTGCGCAGCTGGATGAAGCTGGGCCGGTCGGTGACCGCCTTCGCCTTCTGCAGGGCGGTCCAGAGAGCCTGGACGTCCTCGGTGTACTCGCCGCCGTCGTTGGTCCAGTCGACGGTCTGCACGTGCCAGCCGTAGGCCTCGTAGCGCTTCGCCACGTCCTCGGACAGGGCGATGTCGGTGTCGTCCTCGATCGAGATCTTGTTGGCGTCGTAGATCAGCGTGAGGTTGCCGAGCCGCTGGGTGCCGGCGAGCGAGGAGGCCTCGCTGGCGACGCCCTCCTCGATGTCGCCGTCGCTGGCCAGGCAGTAGACGTGGCTGTCGAACGGCGACGCGGCGTCGGGGGAGTCGGGGTCGAGCAGACCCCGCAGCCGGCGGCCGGCCATCGCCATGCCGACTGCGTTGCCCACCCCTTGGCCCAGCGGACCGGTGGTGGTCTCGACGCCGGCGGTGTGGCCGTGCTCGGGGTGCCCGGGGGTCTTGCTGCCCCAGGTCCGCAGGGCCTGGAGGTCCTCGAGCTCGAGGCCCCAGCCACCCAGGAACAACTGGGTGTAGAGGGTGATGCTGGAGTGGCCGCAGGACAGCACGAACCGGTCGCGGGCGATCCAGTCGGGGTCGGCGGGGTCGTGCCGCATCGCCTTCTGGAAGAGCAGGTACGCCGCCGGCGCGAGGCTCATCGCGGTGCCCGGGTGGCCGTTGCCCACCTTCTGCACGGCATCCATCGCCAGCACTCGCGCGGTGTCGACGGCCTTGTCGTCGAGGTCGGTCCAGTCGAGCTTGGTCACCATGTCGCTTCGAGGGTTCCTCTCAGGAGTCGTACAGGGGTCCTGCGGGGCCGATGCCTGGCCTCGTGCCTGACTTCGAGCCTACTCACCGGTGGCGATAGACTGCGAGCCGCACCAGCAGCCCAACCTCTCCCGTCCCCGAGGACTTCCGTGACATACGTCGGCCACCCGGCGTCTGCGTCGTCGCAGGCCCACGAGCCGGGTCGCGCGACCGTGAAGGACGTCCTGGCGGCCTACGTCGGGCTCACGAAGCCGCGCGTCATCGAGCTGCTGCTGCTCACCACGGTGCCGGTGATGTTCTTCGCGGCCCGGGGCGTCCCCGAGCTGTGGCTCGTGGTCGCCACCGTCGTCGGCGGCACGTTGTCGTCGGGCTCCGCCTCGGCCCTCAACTGCGTCTACGACCGCGACATCGACGAGCAGATGCGCCGCACCCGGCGACGGGCGCTGCCGCGCCACATCGTCACGCCGGTCTCGGCCACCGTCTTCGGTGTCACCCTCGGTGTCCTCGCGACCGTGGTGCTGTGGACGTTCGTCAACCCGCTGTCGGCGATGCTCGCGCTCGCTGCCGAGCTCTTCTACCTGGTCGTCTACACGGTGCTGCTCAAGCGCCGTACGACGCAGAACATCGTCTGGGGCGGGCTGGCCGGCTGCTTCCCCGCGCTCATCGGCTGGACGGCCGTGACCGGCGAGCTGGCGTGGCCGCCGGTCGTGCTCTTCCTCGTGGTGTTCTTCTGGACCCCGCCGCACACGTGGGCGCTGGCGCTGCGCTACCGCGAGGACTACGCCAACGTCGACGTCCCGATGCTCCCCGTCGTGGCGCGCGCTGAGAACGTGGGCAAGCAGATCGTCCTCTACAGCTGGGCCATGGTCGCCACCTCGCTGCTGCTGTGGCCGGTGGCGGGCACCGGTCTGGTCTATCCCGCGGCCGCGCTCGTGCTCGGCGCGGTCTTCCTCGTGGAGGCGCACCGCATGTGGCGGCGCACCCGCGGCACCGAGGACCTCGCCGCGATCGCGCCGATGCGCCTGTTCCACTCCAGCAACCTCTACCTGTCGTTGCTGTTCGTCGCGGTCGCCCTCGACCCGCTGCTCACCCGTTGACGCTCGAGTCGCGGGTGTGTGACCGACGAGTCGCGCCTCGGGGCAGGCAGCCACGCGACTGGGCGGGCCCACGTCCGCGACTCGACGGTCACTGACGCGCCACTCGACCTCTGGATCGGAGTGCCACCAGAGAAAGTTCCGGGTCCGGGGCAACCGGATCGCCGGCCACCGCGTCTAGAGGGATGACAGCGGCACTGAGTCGGCCACGGGGGTACGACTCAGGCCGCTGTCGCCATGTCCGGGTCGACGTCGTCGGGAACCCGCCCGCGGGTGGCCAGCAGTGCCCAGGTCATCGCGGCCGCGACGAGCGCCGCGCCGAGCAGGTGGACGCCCACCAGCAGGATCGGCAGGTCGCTGAAGTACTGCACGAAGCCGACCGTGCCCTGCGCCAGCGAGACCAGCAGGAGCGTGACCGCGGCTCGGCGCGCGGCGCCGGAGGTCACCAGCGTCAGGGCGAGCATGAGGCCGAGGAAGAGGAAGACGCCGTCGGCGTGGAGCTGGCTGAGCAGGAGCGGGTCGAGACCGTTGCGTGGCGAGTCCTCGTCACCGGCGTGGGGCCCCGAGCCGGTGACGACCGTGCCGAGGTAGAGGACCAGCCAGCCAGCGGCGAAGAGGCCGAGCGCCAGCCGTCGTACGCCGGCGGCGGAGGGCGCGCGCGGGGGTCCGCGCAGCTCGTCGAGAAGCCAGACGCAGACGCCGATGATCGCCATCGAGACCAGCAGGTGGAAGGAGACCACCCAGGGGTTGAGGTCGGTCAGCACGGTGACGCCGCCGATCAGCGCCTGCGCCGGCACTCCCAGCGCGATGACCGTGGCGAGCCGGAAGGGAAGCGTGTCGCCACGGTCGGCCCGTCGGGCGAGCAGCGCGGCGACCCAGCAACCGATCGCGATCGCCGCGAGCAGGAACGTCAGGGTGCGGTTGCCGAACTCGATGACGCCGTGGACGCCGAGCTCACCGTGGGGCACGTACGAGGACTCGGTGCAGCGCGGCCAGGTGGGGCAGCCGAGGCCGGAGCCGGTCAGCCGGACGGCGCCGCCGGTCACGACGATGCCGATGTTGGCGACCAGGTTGGCGACGGCCAGCGGCCAGAGCAGGCGCGGACGGGTCGGGGTCACCGGTCCCCCCATGCTGCCGCGGCGGCGTCGCGGCGCGCCACGCGGGACTGACCCCGCCGCACCAGCACGACCCCGCAGAGGATCAGCGCGACGGCGGCGCCATCGAGCACCAGGAACGGCTCGCCGACCAGGAACCAGCCGATGGCCAGGGCCACCATGGGCGGGATGTAGGTCGCGCTGGAGGCGTTCACCGCGCCCAGGGCCCCGACGAGGTAGTAGTAGAGGACGTAGGCGACGCCGGTGCCCAGCAGACCGAGGCCGATCACCACGCCGACGAGGGCACGGGAGTCGTCGACGAGGTCGTCCCATCCCGTCGAGGTCGGTCAGGACGAGCAGGGTGAGCAGGGCGAGACCGATCTGGTAGGTCGTGAGCGCTGCCGGGGCGACGCCCAACGGGGTCACGAAACGCTTGGCGTACACGAAGGAGAGGCCCACGCTCGCGGAGCCGAGCAGCATGTAGGCGACACCGAGGGGGTCGACCTCACCGGTCGACTCCCACGGCCGGGCCACCAGCAGCACCCCGCCGAACCCGACGAGGATGCCGAGGAGTCTCACGGGGGTGGCCTGCTCGGTGCGGAGGAACACGAAGGCGCACGCGAAGGTGAAGAGCGGGATCGCCCCGCTCAGGGCGCCGGCGATGCCTGAGGGCAGCAGCGCGGTGCCGGCGGCGAAGGCGAAGTAGTAGAGGCTCGTCGCCAGCACCGACATCACCACGAAGTGGTGCAGGTGGCGCGCGTGCCGCCACGACAGCGCACGGCGGGCCGCGGCGTACGCGAGCACCGGCAGGAAGCCGAAGAGCACCCTGAGGAAGGTCACCTGCCCGGCGCTGACGGAGTCGGCGGCCCACTTCATGAAGATGAAGTTGCTGCCCCAGATGACGCCGAGCGCCGCGAAGGCCAACCCGGCGGGCTGCAGCAGGGGGTGGGCCCGGGCGGTCACTCCCACCGGAAGCTCCTGGCTGTGAGCACCGTGCCCAGGGCACCCCAGGCCAGCAGCACCAGCAGCGCGACGCCGGGCAGGTCGCCGGGGCCGAGCGCCGAGCGCATCGCCTCGCCGAGCGCCCCGGACGGCAGCCACTGGGCCACCGAGCCCCAGGCGCCGTACGACGAGGCGGGGAGCACGACGGCACCGCCGGCGAGCAGCA
Organism: uncultured Actinomycetota bacterium; assembly: GCA_963754025.1. GTDB lineage: Bacteria > Actinomycetota > Actinomycetes > Propionibacteriales > Nocardioidaceae > Nocardioides. The sequence goes on from CAVWEC010000003.1 coordinate 402,213, forward strand.
GCAGGTAGACCAGGTTGGCCGCGGCGAGGGTCGCCTCGGCGCGCAGCACCCCCGCCACCAGCAGCCCGAGCGAGGCGAACGCGAAGGTGCCGCAGAGCACCGTCGCCAGCAGTCCGACCGCGTGGACCGTCGGGTCCCAGCCGAGGGCGAGGGCCACCCCGCCGACGACCACGAGCTGGCCGAGCTCCACGAGCAGCAGGGCGCCGACCTTGCCGAGCAGCAGCCCGGACCGGGGGAGGGGCGAGGTGCCGAGCCGCTTGAGGACGCCGTAGCGGCGTTCGAACCCGGTGGCGATGGCCAGTGAGGTGAAGGCGGTGGACATCACCGCCAGCGCCAGGACCCCGGGGGTGAGGACGTCGACCGCCCGCCCCGACAGCTCCAGGCCGATCCGACCGGCCCCGAGCACGCCGCCGACCAGGACGATCACGGGGATGACGATGGCCAGCAGCAGCTGCTCGCCGTTGCGCACGAGGAGCCGGGACTCCATGGCGGCCTGGGCCAGCACCATGCGGTGCAGCGGCGCGGCCCCCGGTCGCGGGGTGAACGTGCCGCTCACGGCGCCAGCTCCCGTCCGGTCAGCTGGAGGAAGACGTCCTCGAGGGTGCGTCGTCCCAGGGACAGCGTCTCGGGGAGCACGCCCTGCTCCTCGCACCACGCCGACACCTTCGCGAGGGTCGTGGAGTCGGCCGGTCCGGTCACCAGCAGGCTCAGCCCGTCGAGCTGCCGCACCTCCGTGCGCTCGCCGAGGCGCTCGCGCAGCGACGCGGGTGCGCCGGCCGGGAACGGCTTGGTGACGACCAGGCGGATCGTGGCCACGTCCCCGCCGCGGGTGAGCTCCAGGGGCGTGCCGCTGGCGATCAGCGACCCGCGGTCGATGATGTGCACCCGGTCGGCCAGCCGCTCGGCCTCCTCGAGGTAGTGGGTGGTGAGCACCACCGTGACGCCGTCGCTGCGCAGCTCCTCGAGCAGCGCCCACGTCGTACGCCGGACCTGGGGGTCCATGCCGGCGGTCGGCTCGTCGACGAAGACCAGCTCGGGACGCCCCACGAGCGCTGTCGCGAGCCCGAGGCGCTGCTTCTGCCCGCCCGACAGCCGCCGGTAGGGCGTCCGGCCGCATTCGTCGAGCCCGAGTCGCTCGGCCAGCAGCCCCGTGTCGAGGGGGTGGGCGTGCAGCCGGGCGACGTGGTCGAGCATCTCGCGGGCACCGACCCCGGACCAGGCGCCGCCGTCCTGCAGCATCACCCCGATGCGGGGGAGCAGCGCACGGCGGTCGCGCCGGGGGTCCAGGCCGAGGACCCGGACCGTTCCCCGCTGCGGAGACCGGTAGCCCTCACAGGTCTCCAGGGTGGTCGTCTTCCCGGCGCCGTTGGGCCCGAGCACGGCGGTGATCGTGCCCCGGTCGACGCTGAGCGACAGACCGTCGACGGCGACGGTGTCGCCGTAGCGCATCACGAGGTCCTCGACCTCGAGGGCGACCTCGGGGGTCGGGGCGGGGGCGGGCACCGCGCCAGTCTAGGAAGCCCCGCCGTGCGTCGCGCGGCGGGCGGCGGGCTCAGCCCTGGCGTCCGAGACCTGCGTCACGGGCGCGGATGATCACCTCGGCCCGGTCGGTGGCCTGCAGCTTGGCGAGGATGCTGGTGATGTTGTTGCGGATCGTCTTGGGGGAGAGGTAGAGGGTCTGGGCGATCTGCGCGTTGTTGCGGCCGGTCGCGATCAGGTCGAGGATCTCGGTCTCGCGCTCGGTGAGCTGGGGGAAGGGACGCTCCGGGCGTGAGGCGGGCGCGAGCACCTCGGCGATCCTCGCGGCCAACGAGGCGCCGAAGACGACCCCTCCGCCGTGCACCGTGGTCAGGGCCCGCACGATCTCGTCCTGCTCGGCGCCCTTGCGCAGGTAGCCACGGGCGCCGGCCCGCAGGGCCGCGAGGACGGTGCCGTCGTCCTCGCCCATCGTGAGCACGAGGACTCCGGTCTCCGGGCGGGCGGTGGTGATGGCGCGCGTGGCGTCGAGTCCGTTCATCCCGGGCATCTGGACGTCCATCACGACGACGTCGGGGCGGTGCTCGGCGGCCAGGGCGACCGCCTCCGCACCGTCCGCGGCACGCCCCACCACCTCGATCCCCGGGAGCGGGTCGAGCAGCGAGGCGAGGCCGTCGCGGAAGACCGGGTGGTCGTCCACGATCAACAGCCGGATCAGCTCGGTCACGTCGTGCTCCTCGTCAGGTCCCCGAACGGCAGCCACGCCGTCACCGTCGTCCCGCCCCCGTCCGGGCAGGTGACCTCGCAGTGGCCGCCGAGCTCCTCGGCGCGCTCGCGCATCGAGAGCAGGCCGACACCGGCGACGACGCCGGTGTCGATGCCGCACCCGTCGTCGGACACGCGCACGGTCAACCCGCTGGCGGAGCGGTCGAGCGCCACCCGGGCCGTCGTGGCCCGGGCATGGCGCACCACGTTCGCCAGCGCCTCGCCCACGATCCGGTACGCCGCCACCTCGACGGCCGCGGGCAGCCCGTCCAGCCCATCGGCGTGCACCTCGACAGCGACCTCGGGCTGCAGCCGCTGGGCGTGCTGCCTCAGGGAGGCCTCCAGGCCGAGGTCGTCGAGCGCCGGTGGTCGCAGGTCGTGCACCAGCCGCCGCACGTCGTCGAGTGCGTCGGCGACCTCGGTGCGTGCGAGCCGCACCAGGTCCCGCGCGCGAGCGGGATCGGACTCGACCGCGTTGCCGGCCGCGTCCAGGCGGAGGGCCACGCCGCCGAGGGCAGGGCCGAGTCCGTCGTGCAGGTCGCGCCGCATCCGGCGGCGGTCGTCCTCGCGGCCGAGCACCAGCCGCTCCCGGCTGTCCTGCAGCTCGGCGGCGAGCAGGCCTGCCCGGATCGCGATCGCGGCCTGGCGCACCAGGTCGACCAGGAGTCCCTGGTCGCGTCGCGACAGCATCGACCGGACGCCCAGGACGGGCAGGACCAGCCGGCCGACGCGCTCACCGTCGTAGGCGATGTCGACCGAGTGCACCTCGGACGGCTCCCGGCCGTGGACCGCCGAGAGCAGGGTCCCCCCGGGTGCCACCACCTCGACCCGGACGAACGGCACCTTGAAGGTCGAGGCGACCGCCCCGACGAGGGCGGGCAGCTGCTCGGTGAGGGAGTCGCTCGCCTCCAGCCGCGCGGCGAGGCTCGAGACGGCGTCGTACCGGTCGCTGCGGCGACCGAACAGCAGGCGGCGCACCCCGTGCCCGAGCCAGGACCTCAGCGGCCCGTAGACCACGACCGCGACGACGAGGACCAGCAGCGTCACCTCGCGCTGGTCGAGGCGCTCGGCGAGCACCCGGTCGAGGGCGGCGATCAGCGCGACATCTACGGCGACCACGATGCCCGCGACCCCGGCGGTCGTGAGGGTCCACGCGACCAGCGCGTCGACGTCGCCGAGGTCGGGACGCACCAGTCCGACGGTCACGGAGGCCGCGAGGGTGGCCACGGCGAGGTTGAGGACGACCGTCGTGAGGACGCCGCCGACGCCGAGCCCGAGGCCGAGCACGACCAGCAGCACCACCATGATCCCGGCCCACAGCAGCCACCGCAGCTGGGTGCGCCCGACGGCGTCCGCGCCTCGGTGGCGGACCCAGAGCAGCACCACGGCGGCGACCAGCGCGCCGAAGGTGAGCAGCTGGGCGGCGACGAGGAGCGAGGACGCAACCGGTTCGGGGAGCGGGATCGCCAGCTGGTCGCTGCGCGCCAGCGGGGCCGCGTCGCGGAGCACGACGGAGTCAGGCGCGAGGACCAGCGCCACCGGCAGCGCGTACGCCGCCGCCAGGACCGCGACCGCGACGGGCCGCGCCCGTCCGGGGAGCAACCGCCCGGTGGGGTAGAGCAGCAGCACGGTCACCATCCCGGACAGCAGCACCGCGCCGAAGCGCCAGACGAACCAGTAGGCGAGGTCGGTGCCGGGCAGGGAGGTGCCGTAGCCGAGGTTGGCCCAGGCGGCCAGGACGCCGTCGGCCATCCAGACCAGGCCGACCGCGGCCACCACCCGGCCGACGGGGTGGCCGGGCAGGTGCTGCAGGACCACGGCAGCGGCGAGCAGCAGCAGCACTCCCGAGATCCCGGTCGTCCAGCCGAGCTCTCCGGCGGCCGCCGCGCGTCCGGCCGCGTCGGTGCGCAGATCGAGCGCGACGGCGGCTGCCAGACCCGCCACGGCCACCAGCACGAGCCCGGCCGGGACGACCCCGGACCGGCTCGTCGGACGCACCGCGCCCGCGGCCGTCGTGCTGGTCATGACGGCAGTATCCACGCGCGGGGGTCCCGGCGTCGTGGGAGCAGGGTCCCGTCGTGACGGGACCCGGCCGGTGACCCAGGCGGGGCCCCGCTCACTGCCCGGGGGGACGCCGGGACGGCGACGGTCTGACTGGACCGCAACCGCGGCCGAACCCCTGACTGAGGAGCACCACCATGTCCCCGGAGACCGTCGCCCAGACGCCCCCGCCCGCCCGTTCGGACGTCGCCGGCACACCACCCGCTGTCGGCCGTCCCTTCGCCGCCCACGGCTGGGTGCTCACCGCCGGGGCCGTCGCGTGGGCGGCGGCCATCCTGGGCCTCGGCATCGACCCCCACGAGGGCATGCCGGCTGCGCTCTACGCGCTCGCGTCGGGACTCTTCCAGGTGGGACTGCTGTGCCTGCTCCGCGTCCTGTGGCGCACCCGCGCCCTCGGCGAGGGGAGGCTCGCGCGTGGAGTGCTGCGGGTGGAGGCCGGCGCCGTGCTGCTGGCCCTGGGCTCGACGGCGGCCGACGGGCTGGCGCTCTCCGACCTCGACACCGTCGGTTGGGCGGTCCTCGACGCCTGCTGGCCGGTGTCGATGCTGGGCATGTTCCTCATCGGCATCCGGATCGCCGTCGCGGGCCGGTGGACCGGCGCCAGCCGCTGCTGGCCGCTGGTCGCCGAGAGCTGGGCAGTCGTGACGATCCCCTCCCTCGCGATCGGTGGCGAGACGGCCGGTCAGCTGGTGGGGGCGGGGCACCTCGTCGTGGGCTACGCCGTGCTGGGCGTCCTGGTCAGCCGCAAGCGGGCCTGACGACTACACCTCGACGTCGTCCGGGGCCTCCTCGCCGCCCAGCGCGGCGAGGAGGCTGTCGTCGTCGAACGCTGTCGGCGGCTCGCGCCACGGGTCGGTGTCGCCGCTCGCCGCGGCCCGGAGGGCGGCATGGACCCGGGCGGGGGTGCAGGGCACGTCGACGTGGCGCACCCCGAGGTGGGACAGCGCGTCCACCACGGCGTTCTGCACCGCGGGCGTCGCCCCGATCGTCGCCGCCTCGCCGATGCCCTTCACCCCGAGGCTGTTGTGGGGCGTCGGGGTCTCGGTGCTGTGGGCCTCGATCGCCGTCGTGTCGGCCGCGGTGGGCATCGGGTAGTCGGCGAAGGTGGCGGTGAGGGGGTTGCCGTCGGCGTCGTAGACGAACTCCTCCCAGAGCGCCTGGCTGATGCCCTGCACGGCACCTCCGTGCTGCTGCCCGCCGACCAGCAGCGGGTTGACGACGCGGCCGCAGTCGTCGACCGCGACGTGGCGCAGTGGCGTCACGAGCCCGGTCTCGGTGTCGACCTCGACCACGGAGACGTGGGTGCCGAACGGGAAGGTCGAGTGCTGCTGCTCGAAGTCGGTGGTCACGGCCAACGGCTCGCCGCGCTCGCCTGCGCTGCGCGCCACGTCGCTCCAACCGACCGCGTGACCGGGGACGCCGCGCACCGTGAAGCCGTCCTCGGTGAGCTCGACGTCCTCGCGTGCGGCCTCGAGCAGGTCGGCGGCCAGCGCCCGGGCCCGCTCGAGCAGCTCGACGGCCGCCTTCTCGACGGCCTGGCCGCCCATCTGGAGGGACCGTGCGCCACCCGTGCCCCCGCCGCGGGGAACGGTGGCGGTGTCGGACTGCTCGTAGCGGATCCGGTCCATCGGGATGCCGAGCCGCTCGGCGGCGATCATCGAGAAGGCGGTCGCGTGCCCCTGGCCGTGGGCCGAGGTGCCGGACCGGACGGTGGCCGACCCGTCGTCGTGCACCTCGACGTGCCCGAGCTCGCTGCCGCCGAATCCCGTGATCTCGACGTACGACGCGATGCCGATGCCGAGCTGGCGAGGCTGGCCCGACTCGCGCCGACGGGCCTGCTCGGCGCGGGTGCCCGCCACGTCGGCGTGGCGCAGCGCCTCGGTGAGCGGCAGGTCGTAGTCGCCGGAGTCGTAGGTGCGACCGGAGAAGGTCTCCCACGGGAACTGGTCGGGCTGCACGAAGTTGCGGCGCCGGATCTCCTCCGGTGCCAGCCCCAGCTCGTCGGCGGCCAGGTCGATGATGCGCTCGAGCAGCGCGGCGGCCTCGGGACGCCCGGCGCCGCGGAAGGCGCCGACCGGCGCGGTGCTGGTGACCACGGAGAGGCCCTCGAACCGCACCCGGGGGATCACGTAGGGGCCCTGGCCCATGGTGCGGGTGGACCCGGAGGCGAAGCTGCCACCGAACCCGGCGTAGGCGCCGCAGTCACCCACCACGCGGGCGCGGAGCCCGGTGATGCGGCCCTCGCGCGTGAGGCCGAGCTCGGCGTACTGCACCTGGCCACGGCCGTGCATCGACACCATCGCCTCGGAGCGGGTCTCCGCCCAGGTGACCGGACGGCCCAGACGCACCGCGGCAGCGACGACCGCGGCGTGCTCGGGGGAGATGCCGGCCTTGCCCCCGAACGCCCCGCCGACGTGGGGGGCGACGACGCGGATCGTCCTCCGGTCCACCCCCGTCACCTTCGAGAGCAGCCGCTGCGCGAGGTGGGGGTGCTGGCTGGAGAGCCAGACCGTCAGCTGGTGACCGGCGGCGTCGGGCGTCGGGTCGGCGAGGACCGCGTTGCCCTCGATGGGGGCGGTGGCGAGCCGGTTGTTCTCGATCCGGGCACGCACCACCACCTCGGCGTCGGTCAGCGGGTCACCCGGGTCGGGGCGGTGGATCGCGACGTTGCGGGGGAGCTCGTCGTAGAGCTGGGGCTGGCCGACCTCGGCCGCCACCTCCATGTCGACGACGCTCGGCAGCGGCTCGTAGTCGACGTCGACCAGCTCGGCCGCGTCGAGCGCCTGCGCACGGCTCGCGGCCACGACGAGGGCGACCGGGTCGCCGGCGTACTGCACCCGGCCGCGCGCGAGCGGGAAGCGGTCGACCTTGTCGTTCGCGCTGGCGAACATCGGGACCGGCCGGTCGAGGTCCGCGCCGACGAGGACGGCGGCCACGCCCGGAGCGGCGAGCGCCTCCTCGACGGCGATTCCCGTGATGTCGGCGCGCGCGAAGGGGCTGCGCACGAACACCGCGTGCAGCACGTCGTCCCGCGCGGCTGCGAGGTTGTCGACGAAGGTGCCGTGGCCGGTCAGGAGCTCGGGGTCCTCGACCCGTCGGACGGCGGTACCCAGGATCGATCCAGTGGGGGTCACGGCGCCCACACTAGGACCGCGGCGCCACTTAGGTGACCCTTGCTTGAACCCTCCGGGGTAATAACGGCACACTGGTGTTGTGGAATTCGGAACGGACGTGCGCAGGGACCCGGGAGGGGACCAGCCGACGCGTGGGCGGGTCGCCCGCTCGATCCTCGTCTCCGGTCCGTCCACCGCCGCCGCGCTGGCCGACAAGCTCGACCTCACGCCGGCCGCCGTGCGCCGCCACCTCGACCACCTCGTCGCCGAGGGCGTGCTCGAGGCCCGCGACCCCCGCAGCAACGGTCCCCGCGGCCGCGGCCGGCCGGCGAAGCTGTTCGCGCTGACCGAGTCCGGACGCGACGCGTTCGACCAGCAGTACGACGACCTGGCCGCCGAGGCGCTGCGGTTCCTCGCGGAGACCGCGGGCGACGACGCCGTCCTGGAATTCGCACGGCGCCGCGTGGCGTTCATCGAGCGTGACTACGACCGACTCGTCGCCGAGCAGCCCGACCTCACGCCCGCCGAGGCGCTCGCTCGCGTGCTGAGCGCCGAGGGCTACGCCGCCAGCGTGCGCGACCTGCCGGTCGCCGCCGCCGGCGAGCAGCTGTGCCAGCAGCACTGCCCCGTGGCCCACGTGGCCCAGGAGTTCCCGCAGCTCTGCGAGGCCGAGACCGAGGCCATCGGTCGCATTCTCGGCACCCACGTCCAACGCCTCGCCACCATCGCCCACGGCGACGGCGTGTGCACGACCTGCATCCCGGCGAGCAGCCGGGACGTCCCCAAGGAGAGGAAGACCCTGTGACCTCCATCGAGGAGCTCAACCCCGGACTGAAGGGCATCGGCCGCTACGAGTTCGGCTGGGCCGACTCCGACGACGCCGGCTCCACCGCCCAGCGCGGTCTCAACGAGGACGTCGTCAAGGACATCTCGTCGAAGAAGTCCGAGGCCCAGTGGATGCTCGACCTGCGACTCAAGGGCCTCAAGCTCTTCGGCCGCAAGCCGATGCCGACATGGGGCTCCGACCTCGGCGGCATCGACTTCGACAACATCAAGTACTTCGTGCGGTCGAGCGAGAAGCAGGCGCAGTCCTGGGAGGACCTGCCCGAGGACATCAAGAACACCTACGACAGGCTCGGCATCCCCGAGGCCGAGAAGCAGCGCCTCGTCGCAGGCGTCGCGGCGCAGTACGAGTCGGAGGTCGTCTACCACTCGATCCGTGAGGACCTCGAGGAGCAGGGTGTCCTCTTCCTCGACACCGACACCGCGCTCAAGGAGCACCCCGAGCTCTTCCGGGAGTACTTCGGCACGGTCATCCCGGTCGGCGACAACAAGTTCGCCGCGCTCAACACCGCGGTGTGGTCGGGTGGCTCCTTCATCTACGTGCCGCCGGGCGTGCACGTCGACATCCCGCTGCAGGCCTACTTCCGGATCAACACCGAGAACATGGGCCAGTTCGAGCGGACCCTGATCATCGTCGACGAGGATGCCTACGTGCACTACGTCGAGGGCTGCACGGCGCCGATCTACAGCTCCGACTCGCTGCACTCGGCGGTCGTCGAGATCATCGTGAAGAAGGGTGGTCGGTGCCGCTACACGACCATCCAGAACTGGTCGAACAACGTCTACAACCTCGTCACCAAGCGGGCCACGTGCGAGGCCGGCGCCACCATGGAGTGGGTCGACGGCAACATCGGCTCGAAGGTGACGATGAAGTACCCGGCCGTCTACCTCATGGGCGAGCACGCCAAGGGCGAGACGCTGTCGATCGCCTTCGCGGGCGAGGGCCAGCACCAGGACGCGGGCGCCAAGATGGTGCACGCCGCGCCCCACACGTCGAGCTCGATCCTGAGCAAGTCGGTCGCGCGCGGCGGTGGCCGGACGTCCTACCGCGGCCTCGTGCAGGTCAACGAGGGCGCCCACGGCTCGAAGTCCAACGTGCTGTGCGACGCGCTACTGGTCGACCAGATCAGCCGCTCGGACACCTACCCCTACGTCGACGTCCGCGAGGACGACGTCTCGATGGGCCACGAGGCGAGCGTCTCGAAGGTCTCCGAGGACCAGCTCTTCTACCTCATGTCGCGCGGCATGTCGGAGGAAGAGGCCATGGCGATGATCGTGCGCGGCTTCGTCGAGCCGATCGCCAAGGAGCTCCCGATGGAGTACGCCCTCGAGCTCAACCGCCTGATCGAGCTGCAGATGGAGGGAGCTGTGGGATGACGCGCGGCGCGCGTCTCCCACTGCTCCCCGGCGGGGCTCCGCCCCGCCCACGGTTGCGATGCTGCCGGGCTCGCGGCAGCCGGACTCACGTACTAGAAAGCTGATTCTTTGACTGCTACAGACACGCTTCGCGACGCGCTCGAGATCGAGCACGTCGAGAGCCACCTCAACCCGCCGGCGTCCTACGACCTGGCCGACTTCCCGGTGCCCACCGGGCGCGAGGAGACCTGGCGCTTCACGCCGCTCAAGCGGCTGCGGGGCATCCTCGACGGTGAGGCCTCCGACGCCAGCCTGACCTGGACGTCGAGCCTCCCCGAGGGCGTCACCGCCCCCGTGATCACCAGCGAGGAGGCCCGCGAGCAGGGCGCGCTCGCGCCCAACGAGCGGCCCGCCGCGCTCGCCATGGCCAACGCCGGGGCGGTCCGCGTCATCGACGTGCCCGCCGAGTGGTCCTCCGACGAGCCGATCGTGCTCGACCTGCGCGGCGACGACGCCGACGACCTGGTGTGGAGCGAGCTGCTGGTCAAGGTCGGTCGCCACGCGCGCGCCACCCTCGTGATCACGCACACCGGCTCCGCCCGCTACTCCGCCGCCACGTCCGTGGTCGTCGAGGACGGCGCCGAGCTGACCATGGTGTCCATCCAGGACTGGAACGACGACGCGGTCCACCTCGGCCGCGACTCGATCCGGGTCGGGCGCGACGCCACGGTGAAGCACGCGGCGCTCTCCTTCGGCGGCGACCTGGTGCGCATCCACACCAACGTCGAGTACGCCGGTCCGGGCGGCTCCGCGGAGCTGCTCGGCCTCTACTTCGCCGACGGTGACGAGGGTGCCTCGGGCAAGGGCCAGCACATCGAGCACCGGCTCTTCGCCGACCACACCGCTCCGCGCACCCGTAGCCACGTGAGCTACAAGGGCGCGCTCCAGGGCCAGGGTGCCCACACGGTCTGGGTCGGCAACGTGCTGATCCGCAAGGTCGCCGAGAGCATCGAGACCTTCGAGGAGAACCGCAATTTGGTCCTCACCGACGGCTGCCAGGCCGACTCGATCCCCAACCTGGAGATCGAGACCGGCGAGATCGAGGGTGCCGGGCACGCCTCCGCGATCGGCCGCTTCGACGACGAGCAGCTGTTCTACCTGCGCTCGCGAGGCATCGACGAGAAGGAGGCGCGCCGCCTGGTCGTGCACGGCTTCTTCAACGACCTGATCCGCAAGATCGGCGTCCCCGCCATCGAGGACAGGCTCGTCGCCACGGTCGAGGCCGAGCTGGCCAAGAACGTCTCCGGCAAGGAGCTCTGATGGCCTTCGCGCGCGCGTGCGCGGTGGCGGAGGTGCCGGAGGACACCCCGCTCGCGGTCACGCTGGGGGAGTACGAGGTCGCGGTCGCCCGTGACGGCGAGGAGCTCTTCGCCATCGAGAACCTCTGCTCCCACGCCGCCGTCGCCCTCAGCGAGGGCGAGGTCGCGGGCGGCACCGTCGAGTGCTGGCTCCACGGCTCGTGCTTCGACCTCCGCACCGGCAAGCCCACCCACCTCCCGGCGACCGAACCCGTCGCCATCTACCCGGTCGAGGTGCGCGACGACGCCGAGGGCGCCGTCGTGTACGTCGACACCGAGATCACCCTGAACGGAGTTACCCCGCAGTGAGCACTCTTGAGATCAAGGACCTGCACGTCAGCGTCCAGACCGAGGACGGCCCCAAGGAGATCCTGAAGGGCGTCACCCTCACCATCACCAGTGGTGAGGTGCACGCGATCATGGGCCCCAACGGCTCGGGCAAGTCCACGCTGGCCTACTCGATCGCCGGCCACCCGAAGTACGACGTCACCGGCGGCTCGGTGACCCTCGACGGCGAGGACGTCCTCGCCATGAGCGTCGACGAGCGCGCCCGGGCCGGCATGTTCCTCGCGATGCAGTACCCCGTGGAGGTCCCCGGCGTCTCCGTCGCCAACTTCCTGCGCACCGCCAAGACCGCCGTGGACGGCGAGGCCCCCAAGCTGCGCACCTGGGTCAAGGACGTCAACAGCGCCCTCCAGCGGGCCGACCTCGACCCGACGTTCTCCCAGCGCAGCGTCAACGAGGGCTTCTCGGGTGGCGAGAAGAAGCGCCACGAGATCGCTCAGCTCGAGCTGCTCGACCCCAAGGTCGCGATCCTCGACGAGACCGACTCCGGTCTCGACATCGACGCGCTCAAGGTCGTCTCCGAGGGCGTCAACCGGTTCGCCGACTCCGAGGGCAACCGCGACAAGGCCGTGCTGCTGATCACCCACTACACGCGGATCCTGCGCTACATCACGCCCGACCACGTGCACGTGTTCGTCGCCGGCCGGATCGCCGAGTCCGGTGGCCCGGCGCTCGCCGACGAGCTCGAGGCCAACGGCTACGAGAAGTACGTCGGGGCGGCGGTCTGACCATGACCGTCCCCGGCCTGCTCCCCGATCTGGAGGTCCTGCGCAAGGACTTCCCGATCCTGTCGCGCACGCTCGCGGGCAATGTCCCGCTGGTGTACCTCGACAGCGCGAACACCTCGCAGAAGCCGCAGGTCGTCATCGACGCGATGGTCGACCACCTCGAGCGTCACAACGCCAACATCGCGCGCGCCATGCACCAGCTCGGTGCCGAGGCGACGGAGGCCTACGAGGGTGCGCGCGACCGGGTCGCGACGTTCCTCAACGCGCCGTCGCGCAACGAGGTGGTCTTCACCAAGAACGCCACGGAGGCGCTCAACCTGCTGGCCCGCACGATCGACCTCGGCCCCGGCGACAACGTCGTCATCACCGAGATGGAGCACCACTCCAACATCGTGTCGTGGCAGCTGGCATGCGAGCGCTCGGGTGCCGAGCTGCGCTGGTTCGGCCTGACCGACGACGGGGAGCTCGACCTGGGCGACGCCGACCGGCTGGTGGACGAGAACACCAAGGTGGTCGCCTTCACCTGGGTGTCCAACATGCTCGGCACCATCAACCCGGTGGCCGACCTGTGCGCCCGGGCGAGGGCGGTCGGCGCCGTTTCGGTGATCGACGCCTCCCAGGCCGCACCCCAGCTGCCGGTCGACGTGCAGGAGGTCGACTGCGACTTCCTGGTCTTCACCGGTCACAAGGTCACCGGCCCGACGGGCGTCGGGGTCCTGTGGGGTCGTGAGGAGCTGCTCAACGAGCTCCCGCCGTTCCACGGTGGCGGCGAGATGATCGAGACCGTGACGATGGCGGGTTCGACCTTCGCGAAGGCTCCGCACCGGTTCGAGGCCGGCACCCCGCCGATCGTCGAGGCCGTGGGCCTCGGCGCAGCGGTCGACTACCTCAGCCACATCGGGCTCGACCGGATCCACGCCCACGAGCAGGCGATCACCGGCTACGCCCTCGAGGGCCTGCAGACCGTGCCGGGAGTGACCGTGCTCGGTCCCCTCGACGCGGCCCGGCGCGGGGGCGCGATCTCGTTCGAGATCGACGGCGTCCACCCGCACGACGTGGCGACCGTGCTCGACACCCGCGGGATCGCCGTGCGGGCCGGTCACCACTGCGCCAAGCCCGCGCACGCCCGCTTCGGGGTGCAGAGCTCGACCCGGATGTCGTCGTACCTCTACACGACCCCGGCCGAGATCGACGCGCTCGTCGAGGGCCTGCACTACACCCGCGACTACTTCAAGGTGGGATGACCAGGTGAGCCACGATCTCGACTCGCTGTACCAGGAGATCATCCTCGACCACTACAAGAACCCCCACCACGCAGGGCTCCGTGAGCCCTACGAGGCGGAGGTCCACCACGTCAACCCGACCTGCGGCGACGAGGTGACGCTGCGGGTCCACGTCGCCGACGGCACCGTGGACGACGTGTCCTACGACGCCACCGGCTGCTCGATCTCGCAGGCGGCCACGTCCGTCATGGCCGACCTGGTCATCGGCAAGTCCGTCGACGACGCGATGGCCGTGCAGGACACCTTCCTCACCCTGATGCAGGGCAAGGGCCAGGTCGAGCCCGACGAGGACGTCCTGGAGGACGGCATCGCCTTCGCCGGCGTGGCGAAGTTCCCGGCCCGCGTGAAGTGCGCGTTGCTGCCGTGGATGGCGTGGAAGGACGCGACGACCCAAGCACTGGAGGAGAAGGCATGAACGACCAGAACACCGACCAGACCGCCGGGTCCACCGTGGACCACGGTGACCTGCCCGACGTCCCCGCGGCCGGCGGGGGCACCTCGACGGTGACCGCCGACGACGTCACCGAGGCGATGAAGGACGTCGTCGACCCCGAGCTCGGCATCAACGTGGTCGACCTCGGCCTCGTCTACGGCGTCCACCTCGACGAGGACACCAACGCCGTCATCGACATGACGCTCACGTCCGCGGCCTGCCCGCTGACCGACGTGATCCAGGACCAGACCAGGTCTGCCCTCGAAGGCCTCGTCAGCGACGTCCTGATCAACTGGGTCTGGATGCCGCCGTGGGGTCCCGACAAGATCACCGAGGACGGCCGCGAGCAGCTGCGCGCGCTGGGGTTCAACGTCTAGATGGGCCGCACTCTCGGGGTGGAGGAGGAGCTGCTCCTCGTCGACGAGGCCTCCGGCGAGCCACTGGCCGTCGCCGCCGCGGCGCTGCGCGCTGCCGAGGACGGCTCGGACGACGGTGCCGGTCTCGAAGGTGAGCTGATGCAGCAGCAGCTCGAGACCGGGACGGCCCCGGTCTCCACGGCGACCGAGCTGCTCGCCGAGCTGGGGCGCTGGCGGCGGGTGGCCGACGAGCACGCCTGCTCCGCCGGCGCACGGGTCGCGGCCCTGCCGACGTCCCCGCTGCCCGTCGTGCCACGCACGACGCCGGACCCGCGCTACCGCGAGATCGCGGACGAGTTCGGCATCACCCAGGCCGAGCAGCTGGTCTGCGGCATGCACGTCCACGTCTCGGTGGCCTCCGACGAGGAGGCCGTGGGCGCGCTCGACCAGATCCGACCCTGGCTCCCGGTCCTGACCGCGCTGTCGGTGGGCTCACCGTTCTGGCAGGGTCTCGACACCGGCTACGCCAGCTTCCGTTCCCAGCTGTGGCGGCGCTGGCCGAGCGCCGGCTCGCCCGGCCCGTTCGGCTCCCCGGCCGCCTACCGTGCGCTCCTGGCCGAGCTGGTGGCCACCGACACGATCGTCGACGACGGCATGGCCTACTTCGACGTCCGGCTGGCGCGGGAGTTCCCGACCCTGGAGCTGCGCGTCGCCGACGTCTGTCCGCGGGTCGAGGTCTCGGCTGCCGTGGCCGTGCTGGCGCGGGCCCTGGTCGACCGGGCCGCGTCCGACTGGGCCGCCGGCGTGCCCGCGCCCGACCTCACGCCGACGACGGCGTCACTGATGACCTTCCGGGCCGCCCGGTCCGGCGTGTCGGGCGACCTCGTCGACCCCCTCACCCGTGCGCCGCGCCCCGCCGCTGCGGTGGTGGCGGCGCTGATCGAGCACGTCGCCGAGCCGCTGGCGGCCGAGGGTGACCGCGAGCTCGTCGACGAGGTGGTCGGCTCCCTGCTCGCCGACGGCACCAGCGCCGACCGGCACCGCCGCGTCGCCGGGGCGGACCTCGACCTCGCAGCCGTCGTGCGCGACACGGTCGCGGTCACCCACGACGTACGGTGACGACATGACCGAGCCCGTCGCCGACCCCGCGATCGACACCTTCTGGAACCTGGCGCGGTTCCACGCCAAGCTCAACACGCTCCCGTCGTACTTCGGACCGACGCCGCTGGAGTCGGTGCCGCCGCCCGCGTGGGGGTTCGACGACGAGCAGCAGCTCGCCGAGCTGTTGGCCCGCGGCTCGACGACGCTCACCGGGACCCGGGAGGAGTACGGCGAGGAGCTGCCGGAGGTGGGGACGCTCGGCATCCTCTGCGACGCCGGCGGCCAGCCGGTCGCCCTGGTCGCGACCGTCGGCGTCGACGTCTCCGACGACGCCGTCACCGAGCGGCTCGAGGTCGTGTGGGAGCCCGACCGCTAGGGTCGCGCCATGGACGACAGCACGGACGGTCAGGCTCGCAAGACCTACCTCCTGGTCGACGGGGAGAACCTCGACGCGACGCTCGGGACGTCGATCCTGCAGCGCCGGCCGCAGCCCGAGGAGCGACCCCGCTGGAACCGCGTGCTCGACCACGTCGAGCAGCGGTGGGAGCAGCCGGTCGCCGGCCTGTTCTTCCTCGCCGTCTCCGGCGAGATGCCGATGGGCTTCGTCCAGGCCGTGACCTCGATCGGCTACCGGCCGATCCCGCTGCAGGGCGAGGGCAAGGTCGTCGACATCGCGATCCAGCGCACCCTCGCGGCGCTCGCGGATCGCGACGCCGACGTGATGCTCGCCAGCCACGACGGCGACTTCCTCGACGACCTCGGCCGGCTCTGCGACGGCGAGCGCCGGGTCGGGCTGCTGTGCTTCCAGGAGTTCGTCAATGCCGGCTTCCGGGAGATGCCCGGGCTGGAGATGATCGACCTCGAGTACGACGTGAAGGCCTTCAACACGGCGTTGCCGCGCGTCCGGGTCATCCCGATCGACGAGTTCGACCCGCTCGACTTCCTGTGACCCTCGTCCTGGTCCCGCCGGTCCGGCTGGTGCGCTGGGTCGACAACTTCGCGACCCGCCACGAGGGCGTGGCGCTCACCGTCGACGACGGTGCGCTCGCCGGCACGGCCCCCGACGGGTCGAGCTTCGTCGCGCGGCTGCCCTTCGCGGCGTCGTACGACGGAGCGCCGGAGGCGGCTGCCTGCGCGGCCGCGGCCGGGCCTCCCGCGTCGTGGGGCGTGCTGCTGGTGCGCAAGGGAGGCTTCGCCGTCGCCCGGCTCTCCGGTCCCGACCTGGCGGAGCACAAGATCGGGCAGCGCCACGTGCAGGGTCGCACCAAGGCCGGCGGCCAGAGCCAGCAGCGGTTCGCGCGACGCCGCGACAACCAGGCGCGCGCGGCGTACGAGGCGGCGGCCGACCACGCCGCCCGGATCCTGCGGGCCGGCGTGCTGGTGACCGGCGGCGACCACGCGGCCGTCGACGACGTGCTCGCCGACCCACGCCTGGCGCGCCTCGGGCTCACGGTCGTCGACCCCTGGCTCGCGGTCCCCGACCCCCGGCGGGCCGTCCTCGACCAGGCCGTCCTCGACGCCCGCGCCCTCCAGATCACCGTCCACAACGCGAGCCGTCACTCGTGACGGTTTGAGACGCGCCGAGCCGTCACTCGTGACGGTTTGAGACGCGCCGAGCCGTCACTCGTGATGGTTTGGGACCCGCCGAGCCGTCACCGCAACCTGCGGAAGTGACGGCTCGACGCCTTCCAAACGAGCACGAGTGACGGCTCGCGCTAGCTCAGCTCCTCGCCGAAGGAGAGGGGCTCCCGGGTGCAGCGGTACGTCGCCCAGTGGAGCGTGACGGGGGTGCCGGTGTCGTCGCGGGTGACCCGGAGCAGCTCGCCGCGCTCGCGGCCCGCAACGGTGCGGTAGACGTCGTCGCCGACCTGCTCGAACACCGAGGACTGCTGCTGGCGAGGGAGCTCGGGGTGACGGGCCTCGAGCCGGCCCTGCACCACGGAGAACACGAACGGCGTGCCCTCGGTGAACCAGGTGCCCCGCAGCCCGGCCAGCTCGGGCGGCAGCGACGTGCCCGGCTGCCAGGGCTGGTCCTCGACCGGGTCGTGGGTGACCACGTGCTCCCCGAGCTCGACGGCGAAGGCGCTGGGGTCGGGCGGCGTGGAGGAGTTCATCAGCACGATGGCGCCGGTGCCCGTCTCCCGGTGGGTGAAGACCCCGGTGACGTGGCCGGGCATGCCGCCCGTGTGGCCCACCCAGGTGCGCCCACCCTTCGAGCGCGCCAGGAAGAAGCCCAGGCCCATCGCACCCGTCCAGCCCTCGATGTCACGCATGACCTGGGGCTGGCACATCTCCTCCATCGTGTCGGGGGAGAGGACCGCAGGGTCGGGATCGGCCACGAAGGCCGACCAGCGAGCGAGGTCCCGCGCCGTCGAGGCGAGTGCACCGCAGGGCGCCATCGCCCGCAGCTCGATGAACGGCTCCACACGGGGGACGTCGTCGAAGGGCGGGACGTAGTAGCCCGTCGCCCGGGGGCCGCCGTCGAAGCCGGCGCCGGTGCGGGTGAGTCCGAGCGGGTCGAGCAGCCGCGTGCGCAGCGACTCCTCCCAGGTGCGGCCGTCGAGCCGAGCCACCAGCTCGCCGAGGACGGCGTACACGACGTTGGAGTAGTGCCACCGGTCATGGGGACGGCCGATGCTCTCGGCGTCGGCGAAGCCGCGCATGAGCTCGTCGGTGTCGGGCTGCACCAGCGTCGCCCAGACGTCGCCCACCGGCTCACGTTGCAGACCGGAGACGTGGGCCAGCCCCTGGCGGACGGTCAGCCCGTGGGTCACCTCGGGTAGGTGGTCGGCCACGCGGTCGTCCAGGGACAGCCGGCCCTCGTCACGCAACTGCATCACCATGACGGCGGTGAAGGTCTTGGTGTTGGAGGCGACGAGGAACTGGTCGTCGGCGGTCGGCGGCCCGGGGGAATCGACGTCGCGCCGACCGATGCCCTCGCCCCAGACGAGGTCGCCGCCGCGCTGCACGGCGGCGTACAGCCCCGGGACCCGCCCGGTGCGCTGGCGGCCGAGGGCGATGCGACGCAGGGCGCGCGTGGTGGTGTCGAGGAGGGGAGTCGTCACCAGGAGGACGCTAGTCGAGACCCTCGGCCTCGAGCTGGGTACGACGCGCCAGCCAACGCTCCGCGACGCCCTCCATCTCCTCGCCGACGAACGTGAGGAACTCGCGCATCAGGCGCAGTCGGCGTCGGGCCGGGGCGCCGGCGGGCAGATCGCGGAGCGCACCGTCGAGGGCAGCGATCATCGGCGCATAGACCTGCTCCTCGCGGAGCATCGCCTGGAGCCACGCGTCGTCGTCGACGACGTAGACGTCGCGCCGGGTGCCCCGTTGCCGCTCGCGGTGGAGGAATCCGATCCGCGACAGGTACTGCACCGCTCCCGACACCGACGCGGGGCTGACCCCGAGGGCCTCGACCAGCTCGGCCGAGGTCATCCGACCGTCGTCGTCGACGGTCAGCGCTGCGAAGACGCGCGAGGGCAGTCGTTGCAGGCCGGCGTCGGCGAGGGCCGTGCCCATGCGCTCGACGTAGCGGCTGGAGGACTCGGCGGCCGTGGTCACCCAGTCAGTATCACAGGTTTCAGATAGTTCTGAAAGAAGAGTAGGCTCAGGGTCGTGACGACACCACCGGTGGAGGTCTCCGGCCTCGTGAAGACGTTCGGCAGCACCCGGGCACTCGACGGGCTCGACCTGACGGTGGCCAGGGGGGAGGTCCACGGGTTCCTCGGTCCCAACGGCTCCGGCAAGTCCACCACCCTCCGGGTGCTGCTCGGTCTGCTGCGCTCCGACGAGGGAGAGGTGCGACTCTTCGGGGGGGACCCGTGGCGCGACGCCGCCGATCTCCACCGCCGTCTCGCCTACGTGCCCGGGGACGTGAACCTGTGGCCCAACCTGACCGGCGGCGAGGTGGTCGACCTGCTCGGACGCATGAGGGGCGGGGTCGACCCTGCACGCCGCGACTCGCTGGTCGAGCGCTTCGGGCTCGACCCGAGCAAGAAGTGCCGGAGCTACTCCAAGGGGAACCGGCAGAAGGTGGCCCTGGTCGCCGCGCTCGCCGCCGACGTCGAGCTGCTGCTCCTCGACGAACCGACGTCGGGCCTGGACCCGATCATGGAGGCCGAGTTCTCCGACTGCGTCGCCGACTTCCGGGCCGAGGGGCACTCGGTGCTGCTCTCGAGCCACATCCTCGCGGAGGTCGAGCGGTTGTGTGACCGGGTCAGCATCATCCGGGAGGGCCGGCGCGTGGAGTCGGGGACCCTGTCCGACCTGCGCCACCTCACCCGCACGACCGTCACGGCCGAGCTCGACCGGGTGCCGCAGGGACTGGCGGGGCACGCGGGGGTCCACGACCTCGAGGTCACCGACCGCCGGGTGCGCTTCGAGGTCGACACGGCCCAGCTCGACCCGGTGCTCGGGCTGCTCCGCGACGGCGGCCTGCGCAGCCTGACCGCGACGCCGCCGACGCTGGAGGAGATGTTCCTGCGCCACTACGGCGACCGGGTCGCACCGGAGGCGGAGGAGGCGTCGTGACCGGGACCGGGTTGCTGCTCCGCGCCTTCCTGCGGCGCGACCGCTGGATGATCGGCTGGTGGGTGGTCGCAGGCGTCGTCCTCTACTGGAGCCAGGGCGTCAGCATGGCCGGCCTGTACCCGACGCAGGCCGAGTTCGACCGCGTGGCGGAGCTGATGGGGGCCAACCCGGCACTGGTGGCGATGGCCGGTCCGGCGCGCGCCCTCAACACCGTGGGAGGCCAGGTCGCCTGGCAGTCCACGGCGTTCGGCGCGGTCCTCGCCGGCCTGATGAGCATGTTCCTCGCCGGCCGGCACACCCGGGCCGAGGAGGAGAGCGGACGCGACGAGCTGCTGCGCGCGGGCGCCATCGACCGGCGTGCCACCGTCACCGCGACCGTCGGCGTGCTGCTGGTCGCCAACGCCCTGCTGGCGGTGGGGATCGCCGCCAGCCTCGTCACCATCCCGCTCGACCTGGTCGACTCCGTCGCTCTCGGGGTCGGCGTGGCCCTGTGCGGCCTCGTCTTCGGCGGCGTCGCCCTCGTCGCCGCGCAGCTCACGGCGAGCACGCGCACGGCGTACGCCCTGACCGGCGTCGTCATCACCGCGGCCTACCTGCTGCGTGCGGTCGGTGACGTGAGCGAGCCCGCGCTCACGTGGGCCAGCCCGATCGGCTGGTACCAGCAGATGTACGCCTTCTCCGGCCTGCGCTGGTGGCCGGCCCTGCCGCTGGTGGTCGCAGCGGTCGCCGGGTTGGCAGCCGCGTACGCCGTGCTGGAGCGGCGCGACTGGGGAGCCGGCGTGCTCGCCACCCGGCCGGGCCGGCCGCGCGGCTCGGCCGCCCTCGGGTCCGCCTCGGGGCTGGCCTGGCGCCTGCAGCGCGGAAGCGTCATCGGTTGGGGCTCCGGGTTGTTCCTGATCGGGCTGTCCTACGGCGCCATCGGCCAGGACGCAGGCGACATCATCGGCGACAACGAGGCCGCCCAGCAGCTGATGGCGGTCGTCGGGGAGGACCTGGTCTCGGGCTTCTTCGCGATGGCCGCCACCATGTTGGCGCTGATGACCTGCGGGTTCGCGGTCTCCTCGGTGCTGCGTGCCAAGAGCGAGGAGGAGGCCGGCCACGGCGAGGCCGTGCTGTCCACGGCGCAGTCACGCACGCGGTGGTGGCTGGCGCACCACGGCGTCACGTTCCTGGGCACGATCGTCGTCCTCGGCCTCGGAGGCCTCGGCCTGGGGATCGCCGACGGGCTGACGACCGGCGACGCAGGTGCGGTGTGGCAGCTGACGTGGCAGACGCTCGCCTGGTTCCCCGCGGTGCTGGTGCTCGTCGGGCTCACCAGCCTGCTGTACGGCGCACGGCGGCGCCTCGGTCCGCTGGGATGGCTCGGTCTGGCCTTCACCGTGGTGGTGCTGATGCTCGCGGAGGTGCTGCGGTTCCCGGGGTGGCTGCGGGACGTGTCGCCGTTCGAGCACCTCGCCCGGATGCCGGTCGAGGACTTCGACGCCGGCTCCTTCCTCGTCGTGGCCGGGATCGGCGCGCTGCTGTGGTTCGTCGGCTGGTTCACCTTCACGCGGCGCGATTTCGGATAGCGTCCCAGCCATGTGGGAGCCGGAGCCGGACTGGCATCCGCTGCCCGGCGGCACGGGCACCTCCACCGTCGGCGTCTGGCGCGCCGCCGTCGGTGAGCAACCGGTCGTCATCAAGCGGCTCGCCCGGCCGGCCCCGCACGACCCGGCGGAGCTCTCCGACCCGGCCCACTTCGCCTACTGGCGCCGCGAGGCCGACGTGCTCGACACCGGCATCGTCTCGACCACCGACGGCCTCCGGTCGGCACCGGCCGCCGTGGAGGAGGACGCCGACGGCATCACGCTCACGCGCGAGTGGGTGGAGGACGCCGCCACGAGCGGCCTCGTTCGTGGCGATGGCCCTGGCCCGCTTCACCGGCAGCCTCACCGCGCGCCCGAAGTTCCTGGCCCGGCACCAGCTGCGCGACCGGCTGGCCCGCGTCGAACGGCGTGGCGGCTGGCCCACGCTGGCCCGCACCTCGGTGGCCGACGTGGCCGACCACCTCTGGCAGCGTCGTACGACGTTCGTGGACCGCGTCGAGGCACTGCCCCAGGTCGCGCAGCACGGCGACGCGACCCACGCCAACCTGCTCGGCCGCGACGGCGACCGAGTGGTCGCTGTGGACTGGGCCACCCTGGGTGTCGGCCACGTGGGCGGCGACCTCGGCCACTTCTCGCTGGTGGCGCGCGAGGAGTTCGAGCCGCTGCTCGAGACCTACCTGCACTCGCTGCCCAGCGGTGTCGCCGACGCCGAGGACGTCGCGCTGGGGGCGAGGGTGACCGCGGTCTTCACCGCCCTCACCCGGGCCGAGTGGGCCCTGGAGAGAGTGGCCGGGGGAGAGGGCGCGCTGGTCTCGAAGTTCCGCCACCCCGCCGTCGCACCTCACCTGCGCGCGCTGCAGCGCCAGTTCCCCCAGCTCGAGGCGCTGCTCTCAGAGGGATGAGGCGCTGAAGGTGTCGCACGCCCGGAGGCTGCGCTCGGTGTAGCCGACCATGAACCATTGCTGCCGCTGCTCGGCCGAGCCGTGGGTCCACTCGCGCGGGTTGACGCGCCCGGTCGTCATGTCCTGGATCCGGTCGTCGCCCACGGCCTTCGCCGCGGCGATCGCCTCGTTGATGTCCTGCTCGGACAGCTCGAGGATCAGCGGCTCCCCGCCTGCGTCGTCGGTGCCGGTCGCGTTGGCGGTCCACATCCCGGCGTAGCAGTCGGCCTGCAGCTCCAGCCGGACGGCGTCGCTCTCCGGGCCCTGCTGGGTGCGGACCCGGCCCATCGTCCCGAGCACGTTCTGGATGTGGTGGCCGTACTCGTGCGCGAGGACGTAGGGCTCCACGAAGTCGCCGGCGGGTCCGCCGAGCTGCTGCTGGAGCACGGCACGGAAGAAGCTGGTGTCGAGGTAGATCCCCTCGTCGACCGGGCAGTAGAACGGGCCGACGTCCGAGGTCGCCTGGCCGCACCCGGTCTGCACCGACCCGGTGAAGGTCTGCATGACGTTCTCGGCACGGAAGCCCACGTCGGACTGGGCAGGCAGCGTCTCGCGCCAGTAGTCGGTCAACGAGTTCTCCACCGCGACCCGCGCGCAGTCCTCGCTGGCGTTGGCGTCGTCACCGGTCTGGCACGCGTCGTAGCGGCCGCTGTCCCCGCCCTGCACCCGGCTGAGGTCGAAGGGGCTGTCGGGCACCTGCAGGCCGCTGAGTCCGCCGCCCCCGGTGCACTGGGTGAGCACGAGGAAGACGACGACGGCGATCACCATGCCGACGGCGCTGCCGCCCTTGGCGCCGGTCGGGATCGGGATCTGCATGCCGCCGCCGGACGTGCCGCCGCCGGAGCGCCCAGCTCGCCCCGCGCTGCGGCCGCTGTCGCGGACCCGGCTGGTGTCGAGCCGGGCCTTGGGGTTGAAGCGCACGGCTGCTCCTCCTGGTCTGCGGTACGGACGTCCACGATTGCGGGGAGCCCCGCTCGCGCGCCTAGGCTAGCGACCCTGATGATCACCGCCCAGCACCTCGAAGTCCGGGCCGGGGCACGACTGCTGATGGCGGACGTCAGCTTCCGGGTCGCGGCCGGCGACAAGGTCGGTCTGGTCGGCCGCAACGGCGCCGGCAAGACGACCCTCACCCGCATCCTCGCCGGCGAGAGCCTGCCCGCGGCCGGCCAGGTCCACACCACCGGCGAGGTGGGCTACCTGCCGCAGGACCCACGCATCGGCGACCCCGAGGTGCTGGCGCTCAACCGGATCCTCTCCGCCCGTGGCCTCGACGACGTCGTACGACGCCTGCGCGAGGCCGAGGACGGCATGACCAGCGACGACCCGAACCAACGTGAGCGCTCGATGCGCCGGTGGTCCCGGGCCGACGCCGAGCTCCACGCCGGCGGTGGGTACGCCGCGGAGTCCGAGGCGATGCAGATGGCGCACAGCCTCGGCATCGAGGACCGGTTGCTGGCCCAGCCGCTGCGCACCCTGTCGGGTGGTCAGCGCCGTCGGGTCGAGCTGGCGCGCATCCTGTTCTCCGGCGCGGAGACGCTGCTGCTCGACGAGCCGACCAACCACCTCGACGCCGACTCGATCGTGTGGCTGCGCGACTTCCTCAAGGCGCACAGCGGCGGTCTGATCGTGATCAGCCACGACAACGCGCTGCTCGAGGCCACGGTCAACAAGGTGCTGCACCTCGACGCCAACCGAGCCGAGATCGACGTCTACAACATGGGGTGGCGCGCCTACCTCACGCAGCGTGAGACCGACGAGCGCCGGCGCAAGCGGGAACGGGTCAACGCCGAGAGCAAGGCCAAGGTGCTCACCGACCAGGCCAACAAGATGCGCGCCAAGGCCAGCAAGGCCTCCGCGGCGCAGTCGATGCTCAAGCGTGCCGAGAAGATGGTCGCGGGGCTCGAGGGCGAGCGTCGCGCCGACAAGGTGGCGCGGATCAAGTTCCCCGCCCCGGCGCCGTGCGGCAAGACGCCGCTCACCGCAGCGGAGCTGTCGAAGTCCTACGGGTCCCTGGAGGTCTTCACCGACGTCGACCTCGCGATCGACAAGGGCAGTCGCGTGGTCATCCTCGGCCTCAACGGCGCGGGCAAGACCACGATGTTGCGGATCCTGGCCGGAGTGGACCAGCCCGACACCGGACGGGTCGTCCCCGGTCACGGCCTCAAGATCGGCTACTACGCCCAGGAGCACGAGACCCTCGACACCGAGCGCACCGTGCTGGAGAACATGCAGGGCGCGGCGCCCCAGCTCACCGACTCCGAGGCGCGTTCGGTGCTGGGGTCGTTCCTGTTCTCCGGCGACGACGCCCACAAGCCGGCGGCGGTGCTCTCCGGAGGCGAGAAGACGCGGTTGGCGCTGGCCAGCCTCGTCGTCTCCAGCGCCAACGTGCTGCTGCTCGACGAGCCGACGAACAACCTCGACCCTGCCTCTCGCGAGGAGGTGCTGGCCGCGATCCGGGAGTACGCCGGCGCCATCATCCTGGTGACGCACGACGAGGGCGCCGTGCGAGCCCTCCACCCCGACCGCGTGCTGCTGCTCCCCGACGGCGACGAGGACCTCTGGTCCGACGACTACGCCGACCTCGTCTCCCTGGCCTGAGCCCCGAGGCCTGCGCGCGGGCCGAGGCTGCCGGGCGTCGTCGGGGAGGCCCTGAGAAGATGCGGACATGACTCCCGAGGAGCTCGCCGAGGTCGGACTTCGCTTCGACGTGGATGGTGCGGTCGCGACGATCACGCTCGATCGTCCGGAGGTCCGCAACGCGCAGACGCCGTCGATGTGGCGGGCGCTCGCCCGGATCGGCCAGCAGGTCCCCGACGACGTCCGGGTGGTCGTGGTGCGTGGGGAGGGGCCGTCGTTCTCGGCTGGGCTCGACCGGGCGATGCTCACCCCCGGCGGAGGCGACGGCCAGGAGACCGTCGCGGGTCTGCTCGCGATGGACGACGAGCAGATGTCGGCGACCATCGACGTCTACCAGCAGGGCTTCACGTTCCTGCGTGACCCGCGCTTCATCTCGATCGCGGCGGTGCAGGGCCACGCCGTCGGGGCGGGCTTCCAGCTCGCGCTCTCGTGCGACCTGCGGGTGGTCACCGACGACGCCCAGCTCGCCATGCGGGAGTCGTCCCTGGGGCTGGTGCCCGACCTGACGGGAACAAAGCCGCTGGTCGAGTGCGTTGGCTACGCCAGGGCACTGGAGATCTGCGTCACGGCGCGGATGGTCGGTGCGGACGAGGCGGTCGGGATCGGCCTGGCCGCCCTCGCCGTGCCTGCCGACCAGCTGGACGCCACCGTCGCCGACCTCGCAGCTGCCCTGACCGCGCCCCTGGCGGGCGCGGTGACCGAGACCAAGGCGCTGCTGCTCGCCGCGAGCAGCCGGAGCCTGGACGACCAGCGGCGCAGCGAGCGCGAGGCGCAGGTACGCCGCTTCCGTGAGCTGGCCCAGCTGCTGGGCTGACAGAGGACCCCGGCGCAGCCGGGCGGAGAGGAGCAGCGCGTGTCGCTGTCGATGGGGATGGGTCCGGCCTGGCGCCACATGCGCACCGACCGCGAGGCGGGGCGGCAGCGCGTCGCGCGCGAGACCGTGCGTCGCGTGCTCGGCTTCGCGGGGCCCCACCGTGCCGCCATCACGCTGTTCCTCGTCGTCACCGTCCTCGACTCGCTGCTGGTGGTGGCCAACCCGCTGCTGATCCAGCGGATCGTCGACGACGGGATCACCGGCGGTGACCCGGGGCTCGTCACGGTCCTGGCGCTGCTCATGGCCGTGGTCGCCGTCGTCGGTGCCGCGCTGTCGGTCGTCGGTGGCTACCTGTCCTCCCGCATCGGCGAGGGCCTGATCCTCGACCTCCGCACCCGGGTGTTCGGCCACGTGCAGCGGCAGTCGCTGGCGTTCTTCACCCGCACCCAGACCGGTGCCCTGGTCTCCCGGCTCAACAACGACGTCATCGGCGCCCAGCGCGCGTTCACCTCGACCTTGTCCAACACCGTGTCGAGCTCGGTGTCCGTGGTCGTGGTGGGCGTCACGATGCTCGCCCTGTCGTGGCGGGTGACCCTGTTGTGCCTGCTGCTGTTCCCGATCCTGCTGCTCACCTCGCGGTGGGTGAGCGGCCGGCTGGCGGCCCTGACGCGGGAGCAGATGGACGGCAACGCCGACATGGGCAACGCCATGACGGAGCGCTTCAACGTCGGCGGCGCCATGCTGCTCAAGCTCTTCGGCGACCGGCACACCGAGGACGCCCTCTACGCCGCCAAGGCCGGTCGGGTGCGCGACCTCGGCGTCCGGATCGCCTTCATGACCCGGATCTTCATGGCCGCGGTCCTGCTGGTCCCGGCGCTGGCGCTGGCACTCGTCTACGGCGTCGGCGGTCATCTGGTGATCGACGGCGAGCTGAGCATCGGCAAGCTGCTCGCGCTCGGCACGTTGCTGGTCCGGCTCCTCGGGCCGATGCAGAGCCTGTCCAACGTGCGGATCGACGTCATGACGGCCCTGGTCAGCTTCGAGCGGGTCTTCGAGGTGCTCGACCTGCCGTCGACCATCTCGGAGAGGTCGGGAGCCGTCGAGCTGCCACGCGACGCGTCCTCGCTGGAGTTCGACCACGTCTCCTTCACCTACCCGCGCGCGGACGAGATCTCGCTCGCCTCCCTCGAGACGGTGGCCCGTGCCGAGTCACGTGACTCCGGTGAGGTGATCCACGACATCAGCTTCCGCGCCGAGCCCGGCCAGATGGTGGCCCTCGTCGGCCCCTCCGGCGCCGGCAAGACGACCGTCACCCACCTCGTGGCCCGGTTGTACGACGCCGGTGACGGCGCCGTGCGCGTCGGCGACCACGACGTCCGTGGGGTGACGCTGCAGTCGCTCGAGGACACCGTCGGCTACGTGACGCAGGACGCCCACATGTTCCACGACACGATCGCGGCCAACCTGCGCTACGCCCGGCCCGACGCCACCGACGAGGAGATGTGGACCGCGCTCGAGGCCGCCCAGGTGGCCACGCTGGTGCGCGGCCTGCCCGACGGGCTCGACACGGTCGTCGGCGACCGCGGCTACCGGCTCTCCGGCGGCGAGCGGCAGCGGCTCGCCATCGCCCGGCTGCTGCTGAAGGCACCCGCGATCGTGGTGCTCGACGAGGCCACCGCCCACCTCGACAGCGAGTCGGAGGTCGCCGTGCAGCGTGCGCTCGACGCTGCGCTCGCGGGCCGCACCTCGCTGGTCATCGCCCACCGGCTGTCGACCGTGCGCAACGCCGACACGATCCTGGTGCTCGAGGAGGGACGCATCGTCCAGCGCGGCACGCACGCCCAGCTCCTGGCCGAGGGCGGCCTCTACGCCGATCTCTACCGCACCCAGTTCCTCGAGGACGTCGCCACGAGCTGACCGCGGGAGGTTCGAGGCATGGACCTCGACCTCGCCGACCGTGTCCTCCTCGTCACCGGGGGTGCCCGCGGCCACGGCCCCCACCGGCACCGGGGCCACCGCGACGCTCGTCCCAGGCCAGGTAGCCGAACCCGAAGACCGCCAGCACACCGAAGAACCACCACTGCAGGCCGTAGAAGAAGTGCGGGCCGTTGTCGAGCTCGGGCAGCTCAGGTGGTTCCAGCGCCTCGGCCGGCGCCGGGTCCTCGGACGCCAGGTCGACGAACCCGTCGTGCAGCGTCAGGTCGAGGGCCTCGGCGATCCGCTCGCTGGAGACGGCCCGCGTCGACTGGTCGGTGACCGAGGTGCTGTCCCCGGTGCCGTCGCGGCGCACGTAGCCGGTGACGGTCACGGTGCCCGACGGCGGCGGGGGCACGTCGTCGGCGGTCACGTCGCGGGCCTCGGTCTGCACCCACCCGCGGTCGACGAGGACCGCCTCACCACCCGCGATCAGCAGCGGGACGACCACGTCGACGCCGGGGGCACCGTCGCGCGTGCGGTAGCGCACGATCACGGTGTCGTCGACCGCGTAGGCGCCGGTGGCGGTGACGGTGCGCCACTCGTCGGCCGCGGCGACGTCGCCGTCGAGGGGCATCACGTCCGCGACCTCGGCGGCCGGGGCCTGCTCGTTGCGCTCGATGATCGCGTTGCGCTGCTTGCGGTCCTCCAGGCGGTGGAACTGCCACTCACCGAGCCACCACGCGCCCCAGGCCAGCAGCGCCACCGTGATCGCGAAGAGGATCCAGCGGCGGCTGACCAGGAAGCCCCACGAACGCACGCCGCGAGGCTATCCGCCCGACGGTCGTCCCCCCACGGTGCCCGGGCCCGCCGTATGCTCGACAGGGTGCAGATCACACCGCTCGAGGACCGCTACGGCCGGGTCGCCACCGACCTCCGTGTCTCGCTGACCGACCGCTGCAACCTGCGCTGCTCCTACTGCATGCCTGCGGAGGGGCTCGACTGGTTGCCGAACGACGACGTGCTCAGCGACGACGAGGTCGTGAGGCTCATCGACATCGGCGTACGCCGCCTCGGTGTCCGGGAAGTCCGGTTCACCGGCGGTGAGCCGCTGGTGCGGCGCGGGCTGGTCGACATCGTGCGGCGCACGAAGGCGATCGACCCGTCCGTCGACGTCAGTCTCACCACGAACGCCCTCGGGCTGGAGCGCACCGCCGCCGCCCTCGCCGATGCCGGGCTCGACCGGGTCAACGTCAGCCTCGACACGGTCCGCGGTGAGACCTTCCACACGATCACCCGCCGCGACCGCTTCGACGACGTCGTCAACGGCCTCGCGGCGGCGCGCGCCGCCGGGCTCAGCCCGGTCAAGATCAACGCGGTGCTGCTGCGCGGCGTCAACGACGACCAGGCGCCCGAGCTGCTGCGGTGGTCGATCGCCGAGGGGTACGCGCTGCGCTTCATCGAGCAGATGCCGCTCGACGCCCAGCACGACTGGAGCCGGGCCGCCATGGTCACCGCCGACGAGATCTTCGCCAGTCTCGAGGGCGAGTTCACGCTCACGCCGGCCACCGAGCCACGGGGGAGCGCGCCGGCCGAGCTGTTCCTGGTCGACGGCGGACCCGCGACGGTCGGCGTCATCGCCTCGGTGACGCGTCCCTTCTGCGGTGACTGCGACCGGGTGCGGATCACCGCCGACGGCCAGGTGCGCAACTGCCTGTTCGCCCGCGAGGAGTCCGACCTGCGGCTGGCGCTGCGGGCGGGGGCGACCGACGACGAGGTCGCCGAGCGCTGGGTGGTGGCGATGCGCGGCAAGCGCGCCGGGCACGGCATCGACGACCCCACGTTCCTCCAGCCCGACCGCCCGATGTCGGCGATCGGCGGGTAGGCGCTAGCGGGGTTCGCCCTCGGCGGCCGGCACGACCTCGCGCAGGAACTGGCGCGCGGAGAGGAAGTCCCCCAGGCTCGCCCGGTGCTCCTCGCACGCCAGCCAGACCTTGCGCCGGTCGGGGGTGTGGAGCTTGGGGTTGTTCCACTGCAGCGCCCAGACCGCCTCGGTGGCGCAGCCCTTCGCGCTGCAGGTGAGGGGTCCCGGGTCGGGCACGTTCTCGGGATCGGTCACCCGGCCATGCTCGCACCCATGGAGACAGGTGCGGCGCCGGGGCCCAGAGGGACCCGACGCCGCGGTGAACTGCGACGGGGGAGACACAGTTCGCCGAGAAGTGTGCTGCTCGGAGGGCCCGTTCGTCAACTGCGGTCGGGGCCGCTGATGCCTTCGGATGGAGTGGCGCCGGACAGCTGTCGGCGACCGGATGGGCCGTCGGTGAGCGCGAAGCCGTCGGACTTCGTCGTCACGGCGTTCGCCATCACGACGGCGACGTATGGAAGCAGCAGCGCAGCGGCCACCAGCACCCACCGCAACCAGCCGTCCGCGACGACGGCGCCGATGAAGCAGACGGTGCGCAACGCCATCGACAGCACGTAGCGACGCTGACGAGCCGCGATGTCCTCGTCGCGGCTGGAGGAAGCGGTCGTGATGCGGATGGCGCCGTCGTCGTGCGGCATGGTCCCAGCGTACGTCGCTACCATCGCAAACCCACGTCCCGCCCGGCAGCCGCCGACCCGACCCCAGGAGCTCCGCATGTCCAACCGCACCTACCGCGTCACCGAGATCGTCGGCACCTCCCAGGACGGGGTCGACCAGGCGGTGAAGAACGGCATCGAACGAGCGGCGCGCACCCTGCGCCACATCGACTGGTTCGAGGTCACCGAGATCCGGGGGCACGTCAAGGACGGCACCGTGGAGCACCTCCAGGTCGGTATGAAGGTCGGCTTCCGCCTCGAGGACGACTGAGGGCGCGCCGGGTTCGGCGTACGCATCGGTAATCACTAGCGTCGACGATCGTGAGCCCAGAACCCCGATCAGTCCTGGTCACCGGCGGCAACCGCGGCATCGGCCGCGCCATCGCCGAGGCCTTCCTCGCCCAGGGTGACAAGGTGGCGGTCACCAGCCGCAGCGGCGGAGGCCCTGAGGGCTCCCTCGACCTGACCTGCGACATCACCGACCCCGACGCGGTCGAGGCTGCGTTCAAGCGTGTCGAGGAGGAGCACGGTCCGGTGGAGGTGCTGGTGGCCAACGCCGGTGTCACCGCCGACACGCTGCTGCTGCGGATGAGCGAGGACGACTGGTCGCGCGTCATCGACACCAACCTGACGGCCTCCTTCCGGCTCGCGAAGCGCGCGACCAAGGGCATGCTCCGGCTGCGCCGGGGCCGGATCGTCTTCATCTCCTCCGTCGTCGGCCTGCTGGGCTCCGCCGGGCAGGTGAACTACGCCGCTTCCAAGGCCGGCCTGGTCGGCATGGCGCGGTCGTTGAGCCGCGAGCTGGGCTCGCGCTCGATCACGGCCAACGTGGTGGCGCCGGGCTTCGTCGACACCGACATGACCGCAGTGCTGAGCGACGACCAGAAGGACGCGATCAAGCAGCAGGTGCCACTGCAGCGCTACGGCACCCCGCAGGAGATCGCCGCAGCCGTCACCTGGCTGACCGGCGAGCACGGCGGCTACGTGACCGGAGCCGTGATCCCGGTCGACGGCGGACTTGGAATGGGGCACTGACGATGACTGGACTGCTCGACGGCAAGACGATCCTGGTGGCGGGGGTCACCATGGACTCCTCGATCGGCTTCGCGACCGCGAAGGTGGCGCAGGAGCAGGGCGCGACCGTGCTCATCTCCAACTTCGGCCGCGCGCTCGGCATCACCCGCCGCATCGCCAAGCGGTTGCCGGTGGAGCCGGTCGTCCTCGAGCTCGACGTGACCGATCCCGAGCACCTCGCCGGTCTCGAGTCCGCGGTGCGCGAGCACACCGACCACCTCGACGGTGTCGTGCACTCGATCGCCTACGGCAACCCCGAGACGCTGCTCGGCGGCAAGTTCCTCGACGGTCCGTGGGAGGACGTCGCCCAGGCCGTCCAGGTGTCTGCCTACTCGCTGAAGTCGCTGGCCGTCGCCTGTCGTCCCCTGATGTCCGTCGGCGGGGCCGTCGTGGGGCTGACCTTCGACGCCACGATCGCGTGGCCGGCGTACGACTGGATGGGCGTGGCCAAGGCCGGTCTCGAGTCGACGTCGCGCTACCTCGCCCGTGACCTCGGGCCCGACGGCATCCGGGTGAACCTGGTCTCGGCCGGACCGCTGCGCACCCTGGCCGCCAAGGCGATCCCCGGCTTCACCGAGCTCGAGGACATGTGGTCCACCCGCGCCCCGCTCGGCTGGGACAACACCGACCAGGAGCCCACGGCCCGTGCGGTCTGCGCGCTCCTGTCCGACTTCTTCCCGGCCACCACCGGAGAGATCGTCCACGTCGACGGTGGCTTCCACGCGATGGGCGCCTGAACCTCCGGAGCCGATAGCGTGCCGCGGTGACCTCACTCGTCGAGCTGCGCGTCCTGGAGGGCCCGAACCTGTACTTCCCGCGGGCGGCGGTGAAGCTGACGCTCGACATCTCCGGGCTCGCCGGGGCGCCGACCCACACGGTGGAGCGGTTCGCCCGGCGGATCGGCCTCACGGAGTCGCGGCCGGGCGAGCCGGACACCGGCTTCCGGCAGCGGTTCGCGACCCGGGCCGTCGCCCGGCTGGTGCGCACGGTCGCGGCGGAGGGCGGGACGGCGAAGCTGGCCGTCCGGGTGCGGCCCACCAGCGACCCCCACCAGATCGTGGTGGCCTACCCGTGGCGGCGACGGTCCCGCGCGCAGGTGATGGGGTACGCCGTCGCGGACGTGCTCGACGCGCTGCCGGGTGACGACGTGGAGGCCGCGGTCGCACGCGCGGCCGAGCAGGTGCGCGAGGCGGCACCGGGCGAGGGGCCGACCACCATCACGCCACGCATCCCGGTCGTGGCCGTCACCGGCACCAACGGCAAGACCACGACGAGCCGCATGATCGCCCACATCGGCCGCGCCGACGGCCGGGTCGTGGGCTGGTCCAACACCGACGGCATCTACGTCGACGGCCGCCAGGTCGAGGCCGGTGACTACTCAGGACCCAGCGGCGCGGGCCGCGTGCTGGCGCACAGTGAGGTCGAGCTGGCCGTCACCGAGACCGCCCGGGGCGGCATCCTGCTCAAGGGCATCGGGCTCACCCGCAACGACGTCTCGGTGGTCACCAACGTCTCCGCCGACCACCTCGGTCTGCAGGGCATCGACACCGTCGACCAGCTGGCCGAGGTGAAGTCGGTCGTCCCGCGGATCACGCGCAGCGACGGTTGGGCGGTCCTCAACGCCGACGACCCCCGCGTCTACGCGATGCGTGCGGTGATCAAGGCGCGGCCATGGGTGTTCTCCCGCGACCCCGACTCGCCCGCCGTGCGCGAGACCCTGACCGCCCACGGCCGCGCCACCACGGTCATCGACGGCTGGCTGTGCGTGTTCGTGCCGGGGGCCGACCCCGACCCGCTGGTCGAGCTGGTCGACGTGCCCATGACCCTCGCGGGGCTCTCCCGCTTCAACGTGGAGAATGCGCTCGCCGCCGCCTCGGCCGCCCTCGCGGTCGGGATCCCGCGCGACGCCGTGGTCGAGGGGCTGCGCAGCTTCAGGCCCGACGCCGAGCACAACCCCGGGCGCATGAACGTCTTCTCGGTCCGGGAGGCCACCGTCGTGGTCGACCTCGCGCACAACGAGGCCGGACTGGAGGCGCTGCTCGAGATCATGGCCGGGGTTCGGCGCCCCGGCGGCCGGCTGCTGCTCGGCCTCGGCGCTGTGGGCGACCGGCAGGACGACCTGATCGTCCGGCTCGGCGAGATCGGCGCGATGGGGTCCGACGTGCTGGCGATCTGCCACAAGGAGAAGTACTTCCGCGGTCGCAGCTCCGACCAGCTCGAGGCGCTGATGCGATCGGGTGCCGAGCACGTCGGCGTCACGGACGTGGCGTCGTACCCGACGGAGGTCGCCGGGTTGGCGGCGCTGGTGGAACAGGCGGCGCCGGGAGACGTCGTCGGGCTGATGTGCCACGCCGAGCGCGAGGCCGTCTACGCCTGGCTCGCCGACCACGGGGCCACGGCCGACGCTCCCGAGACCTTGGCCGAGAAGGTCCGTGCCGCCCGCGCCTGACAATCTCCGGCGCCGCGGGCGGTCGGCGAGCGGGGGCGTGGTGGCCGGCCGCCAGGAGGTCTGGCACGGCGACCCGGACGGCCTGTTCCAGATCGGGTCGGTCACGAAGGTCTTCACCAGCCTGCTGCTCGCGACCTACGTGGTGGACGGCGCGTTGACCCTGGGCGACCCGCTCGCGGCGGTGCTGCCCGAGGTGGACGGCCTGCCCGTGGGTGCGGTGAGCCTGGAGTCGCTCGCCACCCACACCTCGGGCCTGCCGCGGCTGCCGCCCGGGCTCTGGCGCCGCGGCGCGGGGCGTCATCCCGATCCCTACGCCGACCTGGATCACGACCGGATCGTGTCCGCGCTGGCGAGGACCCGGCTGAGGGGTCGCCGGCGTCCGCACTACTCCAACCTCGGGGCCGGCCTCCTCGGCCACGCGCTGGCACGGTGGTCGGGCGTGGGCTACGACGAGCTGGTGCGGGAACGGATCTGCGTCCCGCTCGGCATGCACTCCACCACCTGCCATCCCGAGGTCGAGCCGCCGGGGCACCGCCGCAACGGCACGCCGTACGACGTCACGTGGCGCTTCGACGCGCTCGCCGGGGCCGGGGCCCTGTGGTCGACGGTGGCCGACCTGCAACGGTTCCTCGCAGCCCAGCTGGAGCGACCCGAGGGCGGTCTGGGAGAGGCCGTCCGCCTCACCCAGCAGGTCCGTGTGCCGGGCCGACGTCTCGACCACTGCCTGGGCTGGATCAGGCTCCACGGGCGGGACGACGGCGCTCTGCTGTGGCACAACGGCGGGACGGCCGGCTACCGCTCGTTCGTCGGGGTGCAGGACGGCGCGGCGGTCGTCGTGCTGGCCGCCTCCGACCGGTCGGTCGACCGCGTGGGGATGCAGCTGCTGCGCGACCTCGGACCGACGTCCGGTCGCTGAGGAGCACGCCTCTCCGGCGTCAGCCCTCGCTCGGCGTGTAGTCCGGGTCGGCCGCGGGGGCGTCCGGGCTGGCGCCGGCGCCGGCGTAGGCCTGGTTGGACCAGCTCTCCAGCTCGGTCATGACGGCACCGTGCTTGTCGACGCAGACCACCATCAGGTCACCCTTGTTGGCCCGGCTCATCGCGTGGCGCACCGCGTCGATCTCCTCGAGCACGACCTCCACCTGCTTGCAGCGCGCCCCGGCGTCCATCGCGGCCTGCACGCCCTGGCGCACGAGCTCCGCGACGTCGCCGCGCTCGCGTCCGCGCAGGGCGTCGTCCTCGCGGACGACCACCACGTCGAAGTGCTGGGCAGCCACGTCCCCGAGCTCGCGCATGTCCGCGTCGCGGCGGTCACCCGCGGTGGAGATGATCCCGATCCGCGACGGGCGGGCGAGGTCGTGCGAGGACGACAGCGAGTCACCCACCCGGTCGACGAAGTCGCCCAGCATCCGCATGCCGGGGGCGTTGTGGCAGTAGTCGACGATGACGTTGACGCCGTTGACCTCCACCTCGTTGAGGCGACCGGGGGAGAGGTAGTAGTTGGTCGAGAAGGTGCGCAGCCCCTGCCGGATGTCGTGGAGGGGTGCACCCGCCGCGAACGCCGCTGCGGCGGCCGCCAGCGTGTTCTGGACGTTCATGCGGGCCCGGCCGCCGAAGGTGGCGGGGAGCAGGTGGGTCCAGGCGAGCTGCATCTCGCGGCGGCCGTGCTTGACCACGATCATCTCGCCGCGGTCGGAGGGGTTGAGGACCAGCGCCTTGCCCCCACGTCGGCAGTGGGCCTCGATCATCTCGCGGACCTCGCTGCCCGGCTCCTCCATCGAGAACCAGACGACCTCACCGCTGCAGCGGCGACGCATCTCACGCACCAGCGGGTCGTCGGCGTTGAGCACCGCGGCGCCGGTGCGCGGCACCGCCTCGACGATCACCGCCTTGACGTCCGCGAGCTGCTCGACGGTGTCGATGCCGCGCAGGCCCAGGTGATCGGGCTGCACGTTGAGGACGACGGCGACGTCGTTGCGCTCGTAGCCGAGGCCCTCGCGCAGGATGCCACCGCGAGCCACCTCGAAGACGGCGAAGTCGACCCGGGGGTTCTGCAGCACCATGCGG
The DNA here is from genome assembly GCA_963754025.1 of uncultured Actinomycetota bacterium. Lineage (GTDB taxonomy): Bacteria > Actinomycetota > Actinomycetes > Propionibacteriales > Nocardioidaceae > Nocardioides. The sequence continues at coordinate 438,020 of CAVWEC010000003.1, forward strand.
GCGGAGCGCGGACCGGAGGCATCGGCCCGGATCAGCAGACGCTCGTCGATGACGACACCGTCGGTGGAGGTCATGCCGACCTTGCGACCCATCCCCTTGAAGACGTGCGAGATCATCCGCGACGTCGTGGTCTTCCCGTTGGTGCCGGTGACGGCCACGATCGGGATCCGCGCGGTGGCGCCCGGCGGGAACAGCATGTCGACGACGGGCTTGGCGATGAACTGCGGCTCGCCGATCGTCGGGTGGGTGTGCATCCGGAACCCGGGGGCGGCGTTGACCTCGCAGATCGCACCGCCGGTCTCACGCACCGGCTCGGTGATGTCAGGACAGATGAAGTCGATGCCCGCGATGTCGAGGCCGATCATCTGCGCGGCTTCCTCGGCGATCTCCACGTTCTCGGGGTGCGCCTCGAAGGTGCGGTCGATGGAGATGCCGCCGGTCGACATGTTGCCGGTCAGCGCCAGCTTCACCATCTCGCCCTCGGTCGGCACCGAGGTCAGCGTGTGTCCCTGACCGGCGAGGACCTCCTCGGCCGCCGCGTCGACCTTGATCCGCGTGAGCACCTTCTCGTGACCCACGCCCCGGCGCGGGTCGGCGTTGGTGAGGTCGACGAGCTCCTCCACCGTCGACGTGCCGTCACCCACCACGTGGGCCGGGACCCGTTCGGCGATCGCGATCATCCGGCCGCCGATGATCAGGCAGCGGTAGTCCTTGCCGGTGACGAACGACTCGACGATCACCCAGCCGCGCCGCGACTGGTCCTGAGCCACCGGGAACGCCTCACGCACGGCGTCGGCGTCCTGGAGGTCGAGGCAGACGCCGCGTCCGTGGTTGCCGTCGAGCGGCTTGACCACCACGGGGTAGCCGATCCGGTTCGCCACCGACACCGCCTGGTCGACGGTGCGCACCGAGTCCTGCTTGGGCACCGGCAGCCCGGCCGCGCCGAGCAGCCGGGTCGTGAGGTCCTTGTCGGAGGCGATGTCGACGGCGATGGAGGAGGTCTCCGAGGTCATCGTGGCCCTGATGCGCTTGGCGTGGACGCCCTGGCCCAGCTGCACCAGGGAGTGCTGGTTGAGCCGGATCCACGGGATGTCGCGGGAGACCGCCTCGTCGACGATCGCCTGGGTGGAGGGCCCGAACGCCGTGCGCTCGGCGCGCTTGATGAAGCTCTCGAGCTCGTCGTCCCAGTCGAAGTCGGGGTCGCCCTCGACGAGGTGGTTGACCAGCCGGACCGCGAGGCGTCCGGCAGCGAGACCGACCTGCTCGTCGACGTAGCCGTAGATGACGTTGTAGACACCGGTGCGGCCCTTGACCTGGCGGGTCTTGCCGCGGCGGATGTCGTGACCGACGACCTGCTGGAGCGCGAGCGCGCAGTGCTCGGCGACGTGGCCGAGCCAGGTGCCCTCGTGGAGCCGCTCGACGAACCCGCCCTTGCGGCCGCGGGAGCACGAGTGCTCGCGCAGTCCGGGCAGCATCTGGAGCAGGGTGTCGGTGAACTCGGGCAGCGTGTTGGTCGGGTACTTCTCGAGCACGCCGAGGTCGAGGACGAGGTGGATCGCGCGGTCGTACGACCACACGTTGGCGCCGCGGTAGACACGGGTCTCGAGGATCGACAGGTCGGGGGTGGGGCGTTCACTCATCGGGCGTCTCCCTCCCGGGGAGGAGTCGTGGTCAGCTTGCGGGTGCGTGCCTGGCGGCGCCGCAGGGTCGTCGGGGAGACGTCGGAGGCGGCGATGTCGCGCGCCATCCTGCGCAGGTCCCGCTGCGCCTCGGCCAGCTCGGCGGCGTCCTCGGGGTCGACGGCCGGCTGCTGCGGCACCAGGGCGCGGGCGTCGAGGTCGAACACCGCGCCCTCGGGCAGCACGTGGAGCACGACGCCGCTCGTCAGCAGCGGGCTCGACCGCTTGACCTCGTAGGCGTTGGTGGTCATCCGTGAGGGGTCGAGCACGGTCACCGATCCCTTGCCCAGCACCCGCATCACCCGGGTGCCGTCCTCGTCGGTGACCACGGCCGCGGTGTCCTCGTCGACACCGAGGCCGAGAAGCTGGGGCGAGTGGGACACGATCATCAGCAACCGGCCGTAGCGGTTGCGCTGGTCGAAGTGCTGGTCGATCACGGTGCCGTCGAGGAGGGCGAGCCCGGCGGCGACCTGGGTCATCCGCTGCTTCGGCGTGCTGCCCGGGCCTCCGAACGCGACCATGTGGGACGACTGGATGCTCGCGCCCGCGGAGGTGCCGGCGACGACGGCGCCACGCTCGTGGGCCGCGACGATCGCGTCACCCACCGGGGTGCCGCTCACGATGGCCGACAGCTTGAGCTGGTTGCCGCCCGTCATGAACACGCCGGTGCTGCGCTCGAGGCGCTCGACGAGCACCGGGTCGTGCGCCTCCTCGCGGGACTCGGGGGCCACGGCCACGACCTCGGCGGCGCCGAGGGCGCGGAAGAGCGCGTCGTACACGCCGCTCACCTCGGTCCCGATCGAGGAGGCGGTGGGGATGACGGCGATGCGGGCGTCGGCGCCACCGCTGGCGTCGACGAACTCGCGGAGGATCGAGCGCTTGTGCAGCTTGTCCTCGGCCCCGCCGATGATCATGAGGGGTCCGGTCGGCATGACAGGGAGGCTAGCGGGCTGACAGGGTGGACCGATGCAGCAGCCACGTCGTCTGGTCGTCGCCAGGCATGCCGAGGCCGAGCAGGCAGCCGCGACCGACGCCGAACGGGCGTTGACGCCGGACGGCCGCGACGACGCCAGGACGGCGGGGGAGTGGCTGGTCGAGCAGTCCACGGTCCCCGGCCACGCGCTCGTCTCGGCCGCGCAGCGCGCCCTCGAGACGTGGACGGCGCTCGCCGCCGGCGCCGGGACCGACGTCGAGCCCGACGTCTCCCGGTTGCTCTACAGCGCCGAGCCCGAGACTGTGCTCGACCTGGTGCGCGAGGTGCCCGACGAGGTCTCGTGCCTGGTGGTGGTCGGCCACAACCCGACCATGGCCTACCTGGCGAACCTCCTCGACGACGGCGAGGGCGACGACGACGCCACGACCGTGCTCGCGACGCGCGGCTTCCCGCCGTGCTCCCTGGCGGTGTTCGAGTACGACGGTGCGTGGGCCGACCTGGCCGTCACGTCCGCCCGGCTGGTCGCCGTCCACGTCGCGCGCGGCTGACCCGGTCGACGGGGAGCGGGCAGCCCCCCGCGCCCCGTCGACCGGCGGCCTCGTCAGTTGAGGGGACAGCCGAGGTTGTTGTCGGCATCGAGCCAGGCGGCCAGGTTGATCATGGTCGCCCGGTTCCTGCTGGCAAAGGCCGCGTTCACCGTGTCAGTCAGCGGCGGGCGGCCGTCGAGCCCCTCGATGCTCCGTCGCCAGGGGTAGCCGAGGCCCTCGGCGGAGGCGTTGAGCCACGCGGCCATCGACGCACGCGCGAGGATCCTCGCTGCGCCGTCGAGTCCGGAGCCGCCGCCACCGGCCAGCGCCTGTGCCTGGGTCAGGCCCGACACGCTGCCGTAGCCGCTCCCACCGGAGAACTTGTTGACGTACGGGCTGCCCGGGTTGGCCTCGGCGTCGACGTCGAGGTCGCGCCACCGGTCGGTGTGGGTCTTCCAGTAGCCCGGGGTACAGCCCTCGTAGCCGATCTCGTTGGCCTGGGCCGGAGGTGCGGTGAGGACGAGTGGTGCCACGGCGGCGATGGCGAAGGCCGCGATGCTGCGCTTCATGGGATCTCCCTGGTGTCGGCGAGCCCCGCGGATCCGGGGTGACCTGCTCGCGTGTGATGTGAGTCCCACCGTGGAAGCGCTGTCGCGCGCGACCCGCACGGCGCCGTCCGATTACCCAGAATTGGGTGGAGCGCGACGGGTCCGGCCTACACCGGTGGTTCGGGAGTGACCAGACCCGCTTCGGCGTCGGCCGCCTCGATCTCCTCGCGGGAGATGCCGAGGAGGTACATGATCGCGTCGAGGTAGGGAACGTTGACCGAGGTGTCGGCTGCCTCGCGCACGACCGGCTTGGCGTTGAAGGCGATGCCGAGCCCGGCGGCATTGAGCATGTCGAGGTCGTTGGCCCCGTCGCCGATCGCGATGGTGGCCTCCAGCGACACGCCCACGGAGTCGGCGAACTCACGCAGCGCGGCGGCCTTCGCGGCCCGGTCGACCACGTCGCCGAGGATCCGACCGGTGAGCTTCCCGTCGACGATCTCGAGCCGGTTGGCCCGCGAGTAGTGGATGCCGAGGTCGTCGGCGAGCCGGTCGGTGACCTGGCTGAAACCACCCGAGACGAGCGCGAAGCGGTAGCCGAGACGACGCAGCACCCGCACCATGGTGCGCGCTCCGGGGGCGAGCACCAGGTCGTCGTAGACGCGGTCGAGCGCCTGCTCCGGCACGCCCTCCAGCAGGGCGACCCGCCGGCGCAGCGACTCCTCGAAGTCGAGGTCACCGGCCATGGCCTGCTCGGTGACGCGCCTGACCTCGTCCTCCTGGCCGGCGTGGGCCGCCAGCATCTCGATGACCTCGCCCTGGATCAGCGTGGAGTCGACGTCGAGCACCACCAGCCGCATGCCGTGGCGCAGCAGGTTGGCCGGCTGGACGGCCACGTCGATGCCCTGCGCCGCGGCCTCGGTCGCGAGCAGGGTCCGCAGCCGCTCGGGATCGGCCCCCGACACGTGCAGGTCGATGGCGGTGACGGGGTAGCGCGCCATCCGCTCGATCCGGTCGATGTTGGCGCCGCAGTCGGCGATGCGGCCCGCGACCGCCGCCAGGTTGACCGCGCGCAGCGGCGCACCGAGCACCGTCACGTGGGAACGGCCGTCGCGCCGTACCCGGTTGTCGCCGACGCCGCGGTCGACGTCGACGGTCATGCCGAGGGCCGTCGCGGTGCGCTCCACCTCGCCCGCCAACCGCTTCCAGTCCCGGGGAGCGGTCACCAGCACCCCGAGCACGAGGCGTCGCCGGAGCACGATCTGCTCGACGTCGAGCACCTGCACACCGGCCCGGGCCAGGGTGTCGAGCACCGCGGAGGTCACGCCGGGACGGTCCTTGCCGCTGAGCGTGATGAGCAGGGTCTTGTCGACGTCGTCCATGGCGTGCCCGAGGGTATCGCCGAACCGGTCCGCTGTCGGTGGCGGTTCGTGGCGTGGCTCCTCGCGTCGACCTCCGGCGGTCACCCCGGCGGCCACACCTCGGGTGAGCAGGCGGCGACCAGGGCACGCCGTGCGGCGCGCTCGAGCGGCACGAGCGCGTCGCGCCGCTCCCGGGCCTCCGACGCCGAGACGGCGCCCCCGTCGTCGGCGAGGGCGAGGTCGACCACGTCCCCCGCCGTCAGCGCCCGCCCGGCGAGGTCGACGCACCGGGCGGGCACACCGGGGGGAGCCGCGGGGAGGTGTCGGTGGCGGTCGAGGAACAGGTCGGCGGCCTCGGGACGCCACCGAGCCACGTCGAGCGCGGCGAGACGGTTGGCGGCGTCGAGGACCTGCCGGCGCAGGTCGCGGTCGGCCTCACCCACGTCCGGCAGCTGCCGGCGCTCGGCCGGGAGCACCTGCCACGTCACGGTCTCGGGCGCGACCTCCGGCACCAGCGCCGCACCGGCCTCGCTGCACACCACGGCCTCGCCGGCCTCGAGCGCCAACGCGTTCAGCGCCGCGGGCCCGCCGAGTCCGAGCAGGTCCCCCTCGATCGGCAGCGCGAGACCCGCCCCGGTGGCGCCGGCCGCACGCCAGCCGCCCAGCACCACGGGCAGGGCGTCGCCGTCGGCCAGCCGGTGCAGCCGTTCGTCGGCGCCAAGCGCATCGAGGAGCAGGTCGGTCACCACGTGGCCGCGCAGCCACGCGGTGGCCCACCAGGCCATCGTCGCCGAGACCGGGAGGGCTGCGGAAGCGTCGCTGGCGTCGTACGTCGTCACGGCGGGGGAGGATACGCGTCCGGAACGCGACGACCGGTGGATAGGGTGACCGCCATGTCGGCCGTCCTCGAGTTCGCAGGAGTCTCCGTGCGTCGTGGGCAGGCCACCCTGCTCGACGGCATCGACTGGACGGTGCGGGCCGACGAGCGCTGGGTGGTGCTCGGTCCCAACGGTGCCGGCAAGACCACGCTGCTGCAGGTCGCGTCGGCACAGGTCCACCCCACCGAGGGCGTGGCCGCCGTGCTCGAGGAGGTGCTCGGCACCGTCGACGTCTTCGAGCTGCGGCCTCGGATCGGCCTCACCTCTGCGGCCCTCGCGGAGCGGATCCCGCGCAGCGAGCGGGTGCGCGACGTGGTCGTCTCCGCCTCCTACGGCGTCGTGGGGCGCTGGCGCGAGGACTACGACGAGATGGACCTCAACCGGGCCGAGGAGCTGCTGGTGGAGGTCGGTGCGGCGCACCTCGTGGACCGGACGTTCGGCACCCTCAGCGAGGGCGAGCGCAAGCGGGTCCAGATCGCCCGCTCGCTCATGACAGACCCCGAGCTGCTGCTCCTCGACGAACCGGCCGCCGGCCTCGACCTCGGCGGCCGCGAGGACCTGGTCAGCACGCTGTCCGTGCTGGCCGGCGACCCGAGCTCCCCGGCCACCGTGCTGGTCTCCCACCACGTCGAGGAGATCCCGCCGGGCTTCAGCCACGCCCTGCTGCTCCGCGACGGCCGGGTGGTGGCCTCCGGACCCGTCGACGAGGTCGTCACCGAGGAGGCGCTGGGCGCCACCTTCGCGATGCCCCTGGTGCTGCGGCGCGAAGCGGGTCGGTTCAGCGCCCGGCGCCGGTCGCGGCGCCACGCGTCCTGACCCCCCGCGGGATAGGGTCGACGCATGGAGCAGTTCGCCGAGTGGCTGCGCGACAACACCTGGAGCGCCTGGCTCAGCCTGGCCGTGATCCTCGGCGTCGCCGAGATGGCCAGCCTCGACCTGGTGCTCGCGATGCTGGCCGTCGGCGCGTTCGGCGGTGCGGCCGCCAGCGTGGTCACCGACCTCCTGCTGGTGCAGGCGCTGGTGGCCATCGCCACTGCGCTCGGCATGCTGGCCCTGGTGCGACCCAGCCTCGTCAAACGCCTCCACACCGGCCCCGAGCTGCGACTGGGGCACACCCGCCTGATCGGTGCCCAGGGCAGCGTCCTGCGCGAGATCACCGCGCTGGCACCGGGTGAGGTCAAGGTGTCCGGCGAGACCTGGACCGCCCAGCCGTACGACGAGACCCTGACGATCGCCCCGGGGGAGACGATCGAGGTGCTCGACATCCGCGGAGCGACGGCGTACGTCCACCCGATCCCCCGGCTCGAGCCCTGACAACCTGAGGAGTCCCATGCCGACCCTGCTCATCCTCGTGGCGCTGCTGGCGATCTTCGCCGTCGTGCTGCTGGCCAAGACGATCAAGATCATCCCGCAGGCGCGGGCCGGCATCGTCGAACGCTTCGGCAAGTACCAGCAGACCCTCGACGCGGGTCTGAAGACCGTGGTGCCGTTCGTCGACAAGGTGCGCTACCTGATCGACCTCCGCGAGCAGGTCGTGAGCTTCCCGCCGCAGCCCGTGATCACCGAGGACAACCTGACCGTCTCGATCGACACCGTCATCTACTTCCAGGTGACCGACCCGGTGGCCGCGACCTACGAGATCGCCAACTACATCCAGGCGGTCGAGCAGCTCACGATGACCACCCTGCGCAACATCGCCGGCGGCATGGACCTCGAGCAGACGCTGACGAGCCGCGAGGAGATCAACGTCGGCCTGCGCGGTGTCCTCGACGAGGCGACCGGGAAGTGGGGGATCAAGGTCAACCGCGTGGAGGTCAAGGGCATCGACCCGCCGCCGTCCATCAAGGACGCGATGGAGAAGCAGATGCGCGCCGATCGCGACAAGCGGGCGCTCATCCTCACCGCGGAGGGGCAGCGGCAGTCGGCCATCCTCACCGCGGAGGGCAACAAGCAGTCGTCGATCCTCAACGCCGAGGGCGACCGGGAGTCCCAGATCCTGCGGGCCCAGGCCGACCGTGAGTCGCAGATCCTGCGGGCACAGGGTGAGGGCCAGGCGATCCAGACGGTGTTCCAGGCCATCCACGACGGTCAGCCCGACCAGTCCCTGCTGGCCTACCAGTACCTCCAGATGATGCCGAAGATCGCGGAGGGCGACGCCAACAAGGTGTGGGTCATCCCCTCCGAGATCACCAAGGCGCTCGAGGGCCTCGGCTCCTCGATCCACGAGATCGCGGGCATCCCGCAGGACGCCACGCCCCGGACCCGCGTCGACATGGGCCCGACCGAGCCGCAGCTGCCCCAGTCCTCGGACGCCGGTGCCGGCGCCAGCGCGGCCCAGGCCGCGGTCAAGGAGGCCATCGAGGCCGCCCAGGCCGCCGCCAACCCCGGCAAGGGCAGCAAGGCTGCCGGCGACACGTCGCAGGCGCCGGGCCCTGACTCGCCCCCGCCCGCCGGGCCCGCCTCGCCCGGGGAGCCGCCCGCCCAGTGACCGGGCTGGAGATCGCCGCGATCCTGCTCGCCGGGGTCGCGGCCGGCACCATCAACACCGTGGTGGGGTCGGGAACGCTGATCACGTTCCCGACCCTGCTGGCGTTCGGGGTGCCTCCGGTGACCGCCAACGTCTCCAACTCGATCGGGCTGGTGCCGGGGTCGGTGACGGGGGCGATCGGCTACCGGCGCGAGCTGAGGGGCCAGCGTCGTCGGGTGCTGCACCTGGCCAGCGCCTCGGGTGCCGGCGGGCTGCTCGGCGGAGCCCTGCTGCTGTGGCAGCCCGGCGCGTTCGAGCTCGTCGTCCCGGTGCTGATCCTGCTCGGGCTGGTCCTGGTGGTGGCCGGGCCCCGCATCTCGGCGTACGTCGCCCGTCGCCACGAGGCCGGCGGGGGACTGCCCGAGCGGGGAGCCTGGTGGGTGTGGCCCGGCATGTGCGCCTGCGGCGTCTACGGCGGCTACTTCGGCGCGGCCCAGGGCGTGCTGATGATGGCCGTCCTCGGCATCGGGGTCGACGACACGCTCCAGCGGCTCAACGGGGCCAAGAACGTGCTCGCCGCCCTCGTCAACGCCATCTCGGGTGTGCTCTTCGTCGTGCTCGCCGACATCGACTGGCGCATCGTCGGTCTGATCGCGGCCGGCTCGATCGTGGGCGGGCTGATCGGCGCGTCCGTGGGACGTCGCCTGCCGGCGCCGGTGCTGCGATCCTTCATCGTGCTCGTGGGCGTGGTCGCGCTGGTCGCACTCCTGCTGTGACGACTATCCGTCCACGTAGGTGCCGACCCAGCGCTCGAGCTCGGCATAGACGCGCGCGCGGGGCTCGGGCAACGACAGCGTCACGTCGTGGCGGGCGCCGGGGACGGCCACGTAGGTGACGTGCCGGCCCAGCGAGGTCGACCAGCGCCGGATCTGCTCCACGTCGAGCACCACGTCGTTCTGGTGGACGTCGTCGCCCATCCGCTGCGGGTAGGCGGTCGAGGCGGACGAGAGCACCAGCACCGGACAACGCACGTCGAGGCCGCGCTGGAGCCGCGCGTGGCCCTGGCGCACCGCGCGGAGCCACCCGACGAAGACCGGGAACGAGGCGATCGGCTTGAGCTCGGTGTCGAACTCCCACTCGCCCTCGTGCTCGTGGTGGAGGCTGCGTGCGTAGTAGCCGTCGACCCGACGGGGCACGGTGCGGTAGGGCGTGTGCCGACCGATCCTGTTGATGGCGACGGTGCCCACCGTCCGCAGCAGGGTGCTGCCGTGCATGTCGAGCCACGGGGCGTTGAGGACCACCGCGGCCAGACCCGGCCGGCGCTGGTCGGCCCACAGCGAGCAGGTGAGCCCGCCGGTGGAGTGGGCACTGAGCACGACGTGGTCGTGGCCGTCGCGCTCGGTGATGCGGTGCCACGCGGAGTCGAGGTCCGGGAAGTAGTCGGCGAGGTCACGGGCGAAGTGCGGCGACTGGTGCGCGAGCAACGACCGGCCGCACTTGCGCAGGTCCAGGGCGTAGAAGTCGTAGCCCCGGTCGAGCCACCACGCGGCGTACCCGGTCTGGAAGAAGTAGTCCGCGAAGCCGTGGACGTGGAGCACGGCCTTGCGGCCCGGAGCGTCGCCCGCCAACCGCCGGACCAGCGTCGCGACCACCGGGCCCTCGTCATCGGGAGGGAAGTGGATGGTCTCGGCGGTCCAGGGCTCGCCCAGCACGTCGGTGACTGACACGTGGCGAATCCTAGGGGTGCCCGGGTCCGGGGCCGCAGGTTTGGACCGGGACGGGGAGGGGCAGGATGGCCGTCGTTGCATGACCGGCGTCGACCGACGCCCGGTCGAGACCATCAACGTGACCGGCTGGGGGGTCGGTCACTGGGGGGAATCATCTGTGAACACGCTGTATGCGTGGGCGCGCGCAAGCACGCTCGCCCTCGCCATCCTTCTCATGGGCTCGGTCTTCGTGCCGAGTCCCGCCGCTGCCCACCAGGGCGACATCACGGCGGTCGCCGAGTGCCGACCGAACGGCACCTACCTCGTCACCTACACGCTGTCGTGGTCGAGCGTGCCTGAGGCCGCGTACGGCACTCGCCTGCTCACGCGGGAGGACACCGACGGCAGCTTCGACTCCGGCTGGGAGTCCGACCCGGGGGCCTACCGGTGGACGGACCGCGGTGCCATCACCTCGACGGAGGGGTCGATCTCCTGGACCGACACGCTGCCCGGCACGACCCTCGGCGCAGGTCGGTGGGAGTACGGCTGGCTGGACTGGACCAACGGCAACACCCGCAACCGGTTCCACGACACCCGCGTCGAGGACCTCGGGGGCGACTGCGCGGACACGACCGAGCCCGAGCCCGAGCCGGTGAGCGTCAACGCCGAGTTCGGTGACAACGTCTGTGTCGACCACGTCTACACCGAGCCGAGCCTCGACGCCCCGGAGTACGACGGCACGACGCGCGAGATCACCGGCGAGGTCGCTCCGGGCAGCACCGTGACCGTGACCTACACGGCACTGGCCGACCACGTGATCGAGGGACCGAGCACGTTCACCCACGACTACCCGGCCACTCCCGCGTCGCAGGCCGACTGCGACCGGCTGAACCCGCCGGAGCCCGTGGTGCGCGACCGTTCCACGACCCGCACCGACTGCACCGGCGTGGAGACCCGTGAGTGGCAGATCGTCCGCGAGTACGTCTGGCAGGACGGTGAGTGGGTCCTCGACGAGCCCGAGATCCGCAACGACACCGGCTGGGTGATGGTCCGTGCCCTGACCGCCCAGGAGCGCCAGCAGCTGGGGTGCACCGAGGTGAAGGGGGAGCAGCAGACCTCACCGCCGCAGGGCGGCAGCCAGGTGGAGGTCGCGCCCACGCAGCAGAGCGCGCCCGTCCAGCCATCGGTGCCGGTCGCGGTCGATGCCGGGGTCGCGCACGCCACCCCGGGGTCGCTGGCCTCGGCGGCCGCTCCGGCCGGCCAGGGCTGGCTGTTCCCGCTGCTGGGTGGCGTTCTCGTCCTGGGCATCGCCGCCTTCACACGGTTGAAGGCGCTCGGCGCGCTGGTCTGACCCGACGGCGGCCCGCCGGGCGAGGCAGGCGGGGGGTGGTCCCACCAGGGGCCGCCCCCCGCCTCGCCCGTCCGCATACCGGAGAGTTGCGGGTCGGTAACAACGTCGAGACAAGTTCTCCACAGTCCGTCCACGCGGCTCCCAATCCGGGGGTTCGGGGCACTGCGCACGCGTACGTTCCCAGTTGTGCGCCCGTGGGGGGCGCGGTCGGGCCTCGAGTCCGGCACGTGGGCAATCCGTCCGCCGGGCTGTGGGCCGTGGCGGCTGGGAAGGAACTTCATGCGCGTCTCCTTCGGACGTATCCGCAACGGGATGTTGGCGCTCCTCGTCGTGCTGACGGGCATGGTCGTCATGGCCGGCCCGGCCTCGGCGCACCAGGGCACCATCACCGTCGGCTCCAAGGTCTGCGTCGACGCTGACACCGTCAAGGTCACCTACCGGGTGACCTGGGCCAACGTCCCGTCGCAGGCGCAGAACACGCACATCTACAGCCGCACCGGCACCTCGAGCTTCAACGGCTCGTGGGACGACTCCGCCAGCAACGCAGCCGCCTGGGCCAACGTCGACCGCGGTGCGGTCGGCTCCGCCTCGGGTGAGCGCACCTGGCAGGTCACCCTCGACAAGTCGGCCTTCCTCGCCTCGAACTCCGCCAAGGGGCCGTGGGAGTACGCCTACTTCCCGTGGACCAACGGCAACACCGGTTCCCGCTTCCACGACACCCGCGTCGAGGACATGGACTGGGACTCCTGCCTCAGCGTCCCGGAGGGCTTCGAGGTCTGCCACGCGACCGGGGTGACCCCGGGGACCACCGCGATCGAGCAGGTCAGGAAGTACGAGTCCATTCGGCCCTCCGGCATCGGCCAGCTCAGCGGCCACGTCGGGGCGGGTCACCAGAACGGCCTCGACATCATCCCCCCCGTCGCCGGCTACCTGCCCAACGGGCAGAACTGGACGGCCTACGGCCAGGAGGTCTACGCCGGCGTCGACGGTGACCGCTGCACCGTGCCCGTGAAGGACGCGGCCGCTGCCGTCGCCGTCACGGACCCCACGTGCGCCTCGGTCTCGGGAGTCGAGTTCACCAGCAGCTTCGCGACCGCCAGCCCCGCGACCCCCAACCTGGTGCCCGGTCAGCACGACGTCACCTTCACCTCGACCGACGGCCACCGCTTCGCGGACGGCTCGCGCACCAAGACGCTGAGCTACACCGTGCTGCCCAAGCTGGACGCCGATCTCGACAAGTGTGCGGTCAAGGACGCGACGGCCTCGGTGTCGACCTCCGACCCGACCTGCCAGTCGGTGACCGACGTCGCCTTCAACGCGGTCAACGCGACCGCCGCCCCGGCGACCCCCAACCTGAACCCCGGTACCCACTCGGTGACGTTCACCGCTGACAAGGGTCACCGCTTCGCTGACGGGTCGCGCACCAAGACGGTGGAGTACACCGTGGTCGACCGCCTGTCGGCGGACCACCAGGACTGTGCGGTCAAGGACTCGACGGCGAGTGTGGGTGTGGTCTCGGACGAGACCTGCACCAGCCCGTCGGTGGTGGAGTTCTCGATGGCGAACGCCACGGCCGACCCGGCGGTGCCGGCGACCGAGCCGGGCAACCACTCGGTGACGTTCACCGCTGACAAGGGTCACCGCTTCGCTGACGGGTCGCGCACCAAGACGGTGGAGTACACCGTGGTCGACCGCCTGTCGGCGGACCACCAGGACTGTGCGGTCAAGGACTCGACGGCGAGTGTGGGTGTGGTCTCGGACGAGACCTGCACCAGCCCGTCGGTGGTGGAGTTCTCGATGGCGAACGCCACGGCCGACCCGGCGGTGCCGGCGACCGAGCCGGGCAACCACTCGGTGACGTTCACCGCTGACAAGGGTCACCGCTTCGCTGACGGGTCGCGCACCAAGACGGTGGAGTACACCGTGGTCGACCGCCTGTCGGCGGACCACCAGGACTGTGCGGTCAAGGACTCGACGGCGAGTGTGGGTGTGGTCTCGGACGAGACCTGCACCAGCCCGTCGGTGGTGGAGTTCTCGATGGCGAACGCCACGGCCGACCCGGCGGTGCCGGCGACCGAGCCGGGCAACCACTCGGTGACGTTCACCGCTGACAAGGGTCACCGCTTCGCTGACGGGTCGCGCACCAAGACGGTGGAGTACACCGTGGTCGACCGCCTGTCGGCGGACCACCAGGACTGTGCGGTCAAGGACTCGACGGCGAGTGTGGGTGTGGTCTCGGACGAGACCTGCACCAGCCCGTCGGTGGTGGAGTTCTCGATGGCGAACGCCACGGCCGACCCGGCGGTGCCGGCGACCGAGCCGGGTAACCACTCGGTGACGTTCACCGCTGACAGCGGCCACCGCTTCGCCAACGGCAGCCGGACGCTGGCGGTGCCCTACAGCATCGCCGGACCGCTCGACGCCGACGACGACGCCTGCGCGGTGTCCGACGCCTCGGCGGCGCTCGGCACCTCTGCCCCGGAGTGCGGCGTCGGTGAGCAGCTGGTCCTGGGCGAGGTCGTCAACGCCACCTGGGGTCAGCCGACCCTCTCCGAGGGTCCGGGGGACTACTCGGTCACCGCCACCGCAGAAGCGGGTCACCGCTTCGAGGGCGGAGAGCGCACCCTGACCTTCACCGGCACGCTCGACGGACCGGTCGCCGACCTGAACGGGCCCGAGGCCGAGGGTTGTGACGTCCCGGAGAAGCCGGAGGCGGAGCAGCGCGAGGTCGCCGGAGTCCAGGCCTCGTGCCGGATGGGTGGGGTGACCACCTGGGTCGACGTGTACACCACCGACTACGTCTGGAACGAGGAGACCTTCGCCTGGGAGCTCGGGGACGAGACCGGTCCGGTCCGCACCGACGAGACCTTCGTGAAGTACACCGCAGCCCAGAAGGAGCGGAAGTGCGTCACCGTGAAGGGCGACGAGGGCGAGACCACGGACGACGAGCAGCCCGCGATCGAGGTCAAGGGCGAGCAGACCGACGTCCCGACCGACGTCCCGACCGAGGTGACCGCCGGTGAGGCGGGCGCCGAGGGACCGCTGGGCGCCCCCGGGCACGACCTGCTGTGGCTGCTCGCCATCGGCGGCGGTGCGTGCCTCATGGGCTTCGCCGGCAGCCGTCGGCGGCAGGTGGCGAACCGGTAGCCCACGACCGGACGTCCCGGTGAGCAGGTAGCCCACGACCGGCTCACCCACCAGGGGCGGTCACCGCGCGAGCGGTGGCCGCCCCTGCGCGGTCTGGACCTGCGTTCACAGTCCTCCTACAGACCGTCCACCAAAGATCCTCACCCGGGATTTCGCCCCTACGTTGCTGGAGACAGAGCCACGGGGAACCCGGCTCGTCCGGGGGCAGTGTGGGAATTCATCCGTGCGGTGCCGAGGGCGCCGCGTGGGGTGGGGAAGTGGGGCACCATGCAACACAGGCACAAGCGCACGCTCACCAGGGCCGCACGGTTCCGCCGCACCGCCACCATGATCACGGGGATCCTGCTCGTCTCGCTGGGGCTGGTCGCGATCGCGGCACCCAGCCAGGCCGAGGGCAACAACGGCACCGTCAAGATCGACGGCTGGACCCTCGACCATGGCAACGGGGCCGGGGCACCCAACGGCAACGAGCCCCACGTCGACTGCCAGTTCGACATCGAGTGGTACAACTTCGACGCCTCGGTGACCTCGACGGTCACCTTCGAGATGCAGGCGCCCACCGCGTCGGTCGGATTGTCGGGCACGGCACCTGCCTCCGTCGAGCTCGACGACGACGACGCGAACGGCGCTGGTGCGGCCGGCCTGGACGCGGTCCAGGGCTACACCCTGGCGTTCGACGGGGCTCCGCACGCGGTGCACGGCTACCACGTGAAGCTGACGGTGAACACGCCCACCTCCAACGGCGCGGACGTCAAGCACAAGGTCTTCTGGGTCGAGGGTTGCGACGACTCCCCGGAGGGGATCCCCCTGCCCGAGCCCGGCGTGCACGACCCGTGCGGCAGTGGCAACGCCTCGTGGATCGTGCCCGGCGACACCGCGGTGCTCGACTGGGAGCTGATGGAGAACGGTGACCTGGTGGTCACGATCATCGCGGAGCACACCGTCTTCAACGAGACGGGGGAGCCGGTGCACGACTTCGGCCAGGTCGAGGAGA
>CAVWEC010000004.1:0-249326 GCA_963754025.1 uncultured Actinomycetota bacterium
AGCCGCGCCGCCTTTGTATTGCTTGCCAGGGAATTCACGCGACTCTGTAGTGATCTGACCCTAGGCCGCCCATGTTCCGCTGCGGCGCCTGCGGCGTAGAGCTTCCTACAGATGCCCAGCCGCGCCCAGGCGCGTCTCGAAGTCCGTTCCTGCTGGCAACATGAACAACTCGTCGGCCGCTATCTGGCGTGCCCCAGAACCTGCTCGGCACTCTCTGATCTCTTGCACGCCGGCCGGATCGCCATCGATGAGCATGACCCAGGGCAATCTCAGGAAGTCGAGGACGCGAACATAATGCTTGAAGTTGTTCGCCCCTTTGACGCTGACGAGAGACACGCCGCGAACCGACGGGTCGAGTCCCCAAAGATGGTTCGCGGCGAACTCTGGGAGGGCGCCGGTCCCGACTCTCCCTCATGGAGCGCAACCTACAGCGCGGCGAACAGCGCTTCGCCATTGTTCCGGCTGAACGAAGCGCCGCAGCTTCGCCAGCGCATCTGGTGCTCTGAAGACTGGTGAGCCGTCAGGGTTAGTCCGGGGCACAGCTCGGACTGCGATTGATGCTCCTATGCGCGTCAACAAGGTGGAGATCTGGAGATCTGCAACCTGAGTGGACAAAGGGGGAGTGAATGAGATGCGTTTCCTGCCCCGGCAACTTTGAGATCAGTCCTAACATTGCCCGTTGTGGATGCGGGTGGAGGTGCTTCCGGGCTCCAAAAAGGCAGCGGCGACCTGCGGACAGCGGCGGGACGTCAAACCCAGCACCAAGCCGAAGGCGTGGAGGCGTTGAAGACCATTACCACGGCGAGGCTTCGAGAGCCAAGTCCTTGAAGTCTTAAGGGTAAGGCTGCGCTGCCAGGGCCTTCAGTAGAATGTCGACTGCTCGTGCCACCTCGTCGATCCGAGCTGGCAAAGCCTCAATCGTGACCTCGGCCACTGCATCCCCAAGGGCCAGCTTGACGGCGTCCAGCTCGTCGCGGGATTCCAGCAAGTATGGTGGTTTTTACATTGATGATGTCGCCGATCGCCGCGATCGTGATTTCGAGGGCGGCGCGGTCAGCTCGGTGATGCCGACATCGGACAGAAGTCGTCCCCAGTAGCTTCGTCGCTGACGGATCTCCTTGACGAGGTCACGTCGAGCATCGAGGAGGAAAAACGAGACGAGGTTGAGCTGGTCCGACCGAGGACGCTCAAGCTCAGTGAAGCCAGAGCTTCTGCGTGGTCGCACGACCAGCCGGCGAGCCAGTGGCGATCCAATAGAGGCCCGCTACCGTCAGCGCTGGCCGCTCCGCGTGTTCGAAGAGTTACGAACTGTGGCGTGGTCAGCTGAACCGTGTCGCCGAGCCGGCCGAGATCCTGATCGGTGAACATGTCACCGTTCGAAGGTCCGATTCGAACATCCACCACGAACTCAGGGATCCTGTCCACCGCCGCGCTCAACCGGAAGTCGTCGTCGTCTCCCCGGTCGGCCCGAAGGCCAAGTCCAGGGCCCGAAGGACGGCCGTCTTCCCGACGTTGTTCTCGCCGACGAGAACCGTTGTTCTGCCCAGGCCGACGCAGAGATCCTCGATCGTCCGCAACGTCCTGGTAAATCCCTGACACTGGGCGACCCGCAGTGGAGCCGGCGCGTGGCGCAACGACTGGCGCAGGCGGCGGCGCCCCTCCGGGTCTCTGGTCGGCTGACACGGGCCAGGCTACGACGGGTGAGCTGTGACGATAGCTGTGGATCAATCTGAAAAGCCACCACACGGTCCGATCCCGATCGTCCTGGTCTGCGACGTGCGTGCGGGGGGCAACACGCGAGACCTCAGGGATCTCGCTTCTGGCATGCGGCGCCGAAAAGCACTCCGAAAATGCGGCTCTGCGATAACCGCTGATCCTGGCCGCATCAGCGCGTCCTCGGCGACGCCAACGCCGTTTCTCGCCGTGTCGTGGTCACCGGTGGGGAGAATCCTCGTTGTCGGCTGGCCCGTCGGATACCACCCCGATACCAACCCGCCATACCTCCCGGCTGGAGGTGATCGTCGTCGTCGCTCCTTGGACCGCCCACATGCTTTGGGTCGCTCACGCCTCCCGAAGCCTTCGCCGTGCCCACCGATGCCAGCGACGAGCCACTGCGGCAAGCTCGCTTCAGCCGCTGGTACAGCCGCTCGGTCTCGTCCTGGAGTGGCTCCGCCGGATCGATGAAGTGGTGTACAGCACGCGCCGGCCTCGACGTGGGCCTGGTCGATGCCGTCAATGTCGCCTGCATCGAACGAAGCCTGCATCCTGACGCGGTAGAGATCCTCCCGTACGGACACGCACCCTCAGGGCCTGGAGCGCGCCCATGCGGCCAGCTCCGGCTGGCCGGCATCGAGCGCGCGCTCGCCGAGCTCCTCGGCGGCACTGACCACGGCCACTTCGATGTCAGACACCAGAGGCGTAGTCGTCCGCCCATGCGAAGGTCGTCGTGGGCGAGGTCCTCGAACGGTCTGCCACGGACAAGGATGAGGGCCTGCCGGTACAGTCCCGCCACGCGCCTCGTTGCCGGGCGCGTTCGTGAGCAATACGTACGAATGAGTAAAGGTGACGAACAGAAGAAGAAGGCGTCAATTGCTGAACGAGCGGCGCGGCTGACCGAGCTGGCCGACCGGGTCGGCGAGCTGCGGGCGCGCGACGTCCAGCTGGTCGAGGCGGACGACGCCGGTCGCGAGGCTGCGGACGTGCTGGAGCAGACCGCGCAGCACCTCGGCAGCGCCAGCGCGTGGTCGACCTACGACACGTTCTTCGGCGGAGGCATGGTGTCGAGCATGGTCAAGCACGACAAGCTCGACCGTGCAGCGGGCCTGATGCGCCGGGCGGACGCCGCGCTCTCGCGGCTCGGCTCCGAGCTCGCGGACGTCGGCGTCGACGCGGTCGGAGACATCGGCATCACGTCCATGACGCGCGCCCTCGACATCTGGTTCGACAACATCTTCAGCGACTGGGCGGTCCGCGAGCGGATCACCCAGGCCAGCGAGCGCGTGCACGGGCTTCAGCGACAGCTCTCCGAGGTGGGCCGGCGGCTCGCCGACATGCGGCAGGAGGTTGACGCGGGCCTCGCCGAGGCGGAGGCCGAGCGCGAGCGACTGCTGCTCGTGTAGAACTGGCGCATGCCCAGTGACCAGGCCCGGACGATCAAGGTCTACCTCCTCGACGACCACGACGTCGTGCGCCAGGGGCTGCGGTTCCTGCTCGAGCAGCACGACGACCTGGAGGTCGTGGGGGAGTCCGCGTCGGCCGTCGAGGCGACGGCCCGGATCCCGGCGCTGCGCCCCGACGTCGCCGTCCTCGACGCGCGGTTGCCCGACGGCAGCGGGATCGAGGTGTGCCGTGCCGTGCGCGCCGTCGACGACTCCATCCGGGCGCTGATCCTCACGTCGTACGACGACGACGAGGCGCTCTTCGCCGCGATCATGGCGGGCGCGAGCGGCTACGTGCTCAAGGAGATCCGGAGCAGCGACCTCGTCACCGCCGTGCGCCACGTCGCCGAGGGCCGGTCCCTGATCGATCCCAGCCTCACGGCCAAGGTGCTCGAGCGGGTGCGCAGCGGCCCGGCCACGGCGCCCGAGCTGGCCGACCTCACCGAGCAGGAGCTCAAGCTCCTCGGCCACATCGCCGAGGGCCTCACCAACCGACAGATCGGCGAGCAGATGTTCCTCGCCGAGAAGACGGTGAAGAACTACGTGTCGAGCATCCTGGCCAAGCTCGGTCTCGAGCGGCGTACGCAGGCCGCCGTGCTGGCCTCGCGGCTGCTCGGCAACGACGGGCCTGGCCACTAGTCCCACGAAACCGGGACCATCGGCGACGTCCCGGGGACCTCCAGCACTGACCGGGCCCGGCGGCGGGGCGCGACCGTATGGGTGACAGATCAGCGCAGCACCCGTCACCGACCTGGAGGTCGACATGTTCGTCAGCATCCGCCACCGCGCCACCACCGCCACGGCGGACGGTGCCGCCACGACCTGGCACCACAGCATCCTCGACCGGGCCCTCGCCACGCTGCGGATCGCCTTCGGCGTGACCTTCCTGTGGGCCTTCCTCGACAAGACCCTGGCACTCGGCTTCCACACCGGCTACGACCAGGAGGGCAACCTCGACCGCTTCGGTGCGGCCGCGTGGGTGAACGGCGCCAGCCCCACCGAGGGGTTCCTGACCTTCGGGGTCCCGGCCGACAACCCGTTCAAGGGCTTCTTCGACGCCCTCGCCGGCCAGGCCTGGGTCGACTGGCTCTTCATGCTCGGTCTGCTCGGCATCGGCGTCACCCTGCTGCTCGGCGTCGGGATGCGGATCGGGACGACGGCAGGCGCGCTGATGTACGCCCTCATGTACCTCGCCGTGCTGCCGCTGGAGAACAACCCGCTCGTCGACGACCACCTGATCGGCGTCATCGTGATGGTCGTCCTCGCCGCCGGCGCTGCCGGCCGCACCTGGGGCTTCGGCAAGGCCTGGGAGGACAACCAGCTGGTCCAGCAGTACCCGGTGCTCCGCTGATCCCTGCTAGCCCCCGAGCGGGACGGTCCACGCCAGGACCGTCCCGCTCGGCGCGCGCGGGCCGAGGTCGAGGGCGCCACCGAGGTCGGTGGCACGCCGGCGCGCGTTGCGGAGCCCGGACTCGCGGGCCGGCCCGTCGGGCAGGCCGGTGCCGTCGTCCGAGACCACGAGACGCACCTCGGTGTCGGTGACGGCCAGCTCGACGTCCGCGTGCTCGGCCAGCGCGTGGCGGGCGACGTTGGAGATCGCCTCGCGCAGCACCGGGAGCAGCTGCTCCCGCACGCGGTCGGGCACGGCGGTGTCGACCGGTCCCGTCGTCCGCACCGAGAGGTGTGAAGCCGAGCACCGGCACGTACTCGCGCACGAGCGCCCGCACCTCGGCGCGCAGTGAGTCCTGCTGGGCACTCTGCAGCTCGAAGATCGTGCCGCCGGATCGCCGCGATCGTGCTGTCGAGGTCGCCCACCGCAGTGTCGAGGCGCTGGGCGACCTCGCCGCCGCCGGCCAGCATCGCGACGCCCTGCAGCTGCAGCCCGGTCGCGAACAACCGCTGGATCACGACGTCGTGGAGGTCGCGCGCGATCCGTTCGCGATCGGAGATGACCGCGAGCTGCTCGCGGTCGGAGACCGCCTGGGCGCGGTCGAGCGCCAGCGCCGCCTGGTCGGCGAAGGAGGCGAGGAGCTCGCGCTCCTCAGCGTCGGCAGGGGCGTTGTCGAACAGCGTGACCAGTGCACTGACGGGCGCGAGGTGAGCGCGAAGCGGGATCACGACGGCGTGCAGGTCGTGGACGGTGCCGCTGCGGGGTTCCCCGGGCCGGGCCGGGTCGACCAGCCGCTCCGCCCGGGTCAGTGCGTCGGCCACGAGGTCGGCGTCCTCGTCGTCGCATGCCGTGACCCGTTCGTGGTCGGCCGTGATGACCGCGGCGGCGCGCGCTCTGGCCACGGACCGTGCGGCCTCGGTGATGCGGTGCAGCCCGTGGTCGAGCTGCACCGGGGGCTGGAGGGCCTCCGCGATCTCCGAGGAGGCCTCGAGCCACTGCCGCCGCCGCTCGCTGAGCCCGTAGGCACGGGCGTTGTCGACGACCGACCCCGCCGCTTGCGCCAGCGCCTCGACGAGCACCTGGTCCTGCTCGGTGAAGTCGCCCGCTCCCTGCTTCTCGGTGAGGTACAGGTTGCCGTAGACGGTGCCCCGGATGCGGACGGGGACACCGAGGAAGCTGGTCATCGGCGGGTGGTTGGCCGGGAAGCCGGTGGAGTCGGGGTGGTCGGCGAGGTCGTGGAGCCGCAGCGGTCGCGGTTCGCGGATCAGCAGGCCGAGGATGCCGTGCCCGCGGGGCAGGTCTCCGATGCGACGCCGGGTCGGCTCGTCGATGCCCTCGGCGATGAAGTCGATCAGCATCCCGTCGGGCCCGATGACCCCCAGGGCGCCGTACGCCGCGCCGGTGAGCGACGTGGCGGCCTGCACGATCCGGCTCAGCACCGAGTGCAGGTCGAGGTCGGAGCCGATGGCGCTGATCGCCCCGAGCAGGGCGCTGGCCTCGGCGGGGAGCCTGCTGCTGTCTGCGGCTGTCACACCGACAGTGTGCCGTGGTCCGGCTGCGGTCGGGTCACACGACGCGGCGCACCGGGAGACCGTGAAGCGGGTCCCACCCCTCGCCGAGCTGCCGTCCCGAGAGCTCGGTGGCGTGGAGGCGGAGGAAGAGCGCGCGCGACCCGCCCGCCCACGGGCGCGGCTCCCACACCCGCTTGACGTGCTCGACCTCGTCGGGGTCGTGGATGGCCTCGACCCGACCGCGGGCCACGACGCTCCAGCCGCGCTGTCGCTCGTGGTCGACCCCGTCGATCTCGAAGGCGAGCACGCCCTCGCGTCCATAGGTGCCGAGCACGCCGTACGGAGAGGTCCGGATGATCACCGACCCGTCGACGACGGAGTAGTTGACCGGCACGATGTGCGGGCCGCTGGGGGTCGAGAGCGCCACGCGGCCGGCGACGCCGGCGCGCAGCAGCGTCTCGCACTGGCTCTGGCTGAGCTCGTGGACGTCGGTCATGGCTGCCTCCGGTGGTGCGGCGGGTCGATGCGTCCATCGTGCGCCGGCCGCCGGCCGCTGGGCAGGGACCTTGGTCCCGACGGGGTCCGTCCACGGTCCCGAGCTCGCCCCGACCTTAGGATCGTGCGGTGTCCGACCCGAGCGCCACCGTGCTCCTGCTGCTCGTGCTGGCGGGACTCTCCGCCGGCTTCGTCGACGCCGTCGTGGGCGGCGGCGGGCTGGTGCAGCTGCCGGCACTGCTGCTGGGCCTGCCGGGGGCCAGCCCGGTGCAGGTGCTGGCCACCAACAAGCTCGCGTCGATCTGCGGCACCTCGGTCAGCGCGGCGACCTACTACCGCAGGGTGCGCCCCGACCCCCGAACCTTCCTGCCGTTGATGGCGCTGGCCTTCGTCGGGTCCGCCGTCGGGGCGCTCGCCGCGACCCGCATCCCGAAGTCGGCGTTCGACCCGATCGTGCTCGTCGCCCTCGTGCTGGTCGGCGGGTACGTCGTGCTCAAGCCTCGGCTGGGCGAGGCCACGGTGCTGCGCTTCACCGGTCGCCCCCACCTCGCCGCCGCGATGGGCACCGGCCTGGCCATCGGCTTCTACGACGGCGCGCTCGGTCCCGGCACCGGCAGCTTCTTCGTCTTCACCCTGGTGGGCCTCCTCGGCTACTCCTTCCTCGAGGCCAGCGCCAAGGCCCGCCTCGCCAACTGGACCACCAACCTCGCCGCGCTCGTCGTGTTCATCCCTGCCGGTGCGGTGCTGTGGAAGGTCGGGCTGCTGCTCGGTGCCGCCAACCTGGTGGGCGGCTACCTCGGTGCCCGGGTCGCGATCTCGAAGGGCGCAGGCTTTGTGCGGGTCTTCTTCATCGTCATCGTGGGCGCCTTCGTCGTGCGCATCGGTGGCGACCTGGCCGGGCTCTGGTGACGCGCTACCGCGTCCCTGCGAGGGAGGGGCTCGCCGAGGTCGAGGTGAAGCGGTCCCGGTTCCTGGCCGTGTGCCGCCGGGTGCCCGACGAGGACGCGGCCCGGGCCGTCGTCGACGAGCTGCGTCGCACCCGCCACGACGCCCGTCACCACTGCTCGGCCGCCGTGCTCGGTCCCGACGGCGCCGTGGAGCGCTCCAGCGACGACGGCGAACCCGCCGGCACCGCCGGTGCCCCGATGCTCGAGGTGCTTCGGGGCGCGGAGCTCAGCGACGTCGTGGTGGTCGTGGTCCGGTGGTTCGGCGGCACCCTGCTCGGCGCCGGCGGGCTGGTGCGGGCCTACGGCGACGCGACCCGGCTGGCGCTGGAGGCCGCGGGCAGCCGCGAGCGGGCGCTGCTGCACGAGTACGACGTGACCCTGGGCCACGGCGACGCCGGCCGCCTCGAGTCGGAGCTGCGCACTCGCGGGGTGGAGGTCCTCGCGGCGTCGTACGGCACCGAGGTGACGTTGCGCCTCGGGCTGGTCGACCCCGCACCCCTCGACGGCTGGCTGGCCGAGCTGACGGCTGGCAGGGTCGCTGCCCGTCCCGCCGGCCAGCGGTGGGTCGACCTGGCCTGAGGACCCGCGGTCGGTCCGGGGCCTGCCGCGACCACCACCCGTCTGGTTGGCTGGCGGCATGCATCAGGTGAGAGCAGTCGTCGCCATGGCCAAGGGTGAGCCGGTCGGCATCCGGACCATCAACGTGCCCGACCCGGGGCCGGGGGAGGCGCTCGTCCAGGTGCAGGCGTGCGGGGTCTGCCACACCGACCTCCACTACCGCGAGGGTGGCATCAACGACGAGTTCCCCTTCCTCCTCGGTCACGAGGCAGCCGGTGTCGTGGAGTCGGTCGGCGAGGGCGTCACCGAGGTCGCGCCGGGCGACTTCGTCGTCCTCAACTGGCGCGCCGTGTGCGGCGACTGCCGGGCCTGCAACCGGGGCGAGCCGTGGTACTGCTTCGCGACCCACAACGCCGCCCAGAAGATGACCCTCGCCGACGGCGAGGGGGCCGGGACGCCGCTGTCGCCCGCGCTCGGCATCGGTGCCTTCGCCGAGAAGACCCTGGTCGCGGCCGGGCAGTGCACCAAGGTCGACCCCGAGGCGCGCGCAGCCGCCGTCGGGCTGCTCGGCTGCGGCGTGATGGCCGGCCTCGGCGCCGCCATCAACACCGGCAACGTCAGCCGGGGCAGGACCGTCGCGGTGATCGGCTGCGGCGGCGTCGGGTCCGCCGCGATCGCCGGCTCAGTGCTGTCCGGTGCGAGCAAGGTCATCGCGGTCGACCTCGACGACCGCAAGCTCGAGAACGCCCGCAGGCTCGGCGCCACCCACACCGTCAACAGCACCGACACCGACCCGGTCGAGGCGATCAGGCAGATCTGCGGCGGCGACGGGAGCGAGGGCGCCGACGTCGTGATCGACGCCGTCGGGCGGCCCGAGACCTGGAAGCAGGCGTTCTACGCCCGTGACCTCGCCGGCACCGTCGTCCTGGTCGGTGTCCCGACGCCGGACATGAGGATCCCCGACATCCCCCTGATCGACGTCTTCGGCCGGGGAGGCGCGTTGAAGTCGAGCTGGTACGGCGACTGCCTGCCCAGCCGCGACTTCCCGATGCTCGTCGACCTCTACCGCCAGGGGCGGCTCGACCTCGACGCCTTCGTCTCCGAGGAGATCGGGCTCGACGACGTCGAGGCCGCCTTCGACCGGATGCACGCCGGCGACGTGCTCCGCAGCGTGGTGATCCTCTGATGTCCGTACGGGTGGACCACGCCGTGGTCAGCGGCACCTTCAGCCTCGACGGGGAGACGCACGAGGTCGACAACAACGTGTGGGTGGTCGGCGACGACGAGCAGTGCATCGTGATCGACGCCCCCCACGACGTCGAGGCGATCCTCGACGTCGTCGCGGGCCGGTCGGTCAAGGCGATCGTCTGCACCCACGCCCACGACGACCACGTGCGGGTCGCGCCGGCGCTGCGCGAGCGCGTGACGGCGCCGATCCTGCTCCACCCCGACGACCGGCCGCTGTGGGAGCTGACGCACCGCGACCACCTGTGGGACGTCGACCTCGAGGACGAGCAGACGATCAAGGTCGCGGGGGCATCGGTGAAGGTGCTGCACACCCCCGGCCACGCACCCGGCGCCGTGTGCCTCTACGTCCACGACCTCGGCTGCGTCTTCACCGGAGACACCCTGTTCTCGGGCGGCCCGGGCGCCACCGGCCGCTCGTTCAGCGACGAGGACCAGATCAAGGAGTCGATCCGGGCCCGGCTGCTCTCGCTGCCTGACGAGACGGTCGTCCACACCGGCCACGGCGACGACACGACCATCGGCGCCGAGCGGGCGAACCTGGGCTGAGCGGCTGGCGGGACTCCGGGGTTGGTGGTCTACTGGCCAGAACCCGAGAGGTACGCCGCCATGGACACTCGGCCCGACGCTGGCACCGACCACTGGGCCGCTCTGTCCGCAGCCGACCGTCCGCGCGCCCAGGCCGTGGTGGCCGCGCTGGTCGACCAGGGCTGGTCGACCAGCCGGGTGATCGACGAGCTGGTCGTGCCCAGCCAGGTCCGTGTGGGCGAGCTGTGGCTGGCCGGGGACTGGAGCGTCGCCCGCGAGCACGCGGCCACCGCCGTCAACGAGTCGGTCGTCCACTGGCTGACCTCCCGCCTCCTCGCCCCGCCCGAGGACGCGCCCACCCACCTGGTGGCCTGCCTGCAGGGCGAGCGCCACTCGCTGCCCGCGCTCGTGGTCGCCCACGACCTGATGGCGCTGGGGGCCAGGGTCCTGTACCTGGGTGCGGACCCCGATCCCTCCAGCCTGCTCTCGGCGGTCCTCTCGCTGCGACCCCGGGCGGTGCTGTTCAGCGCCTCCCTCACCTCGGCGCTCAGCAACCAGCGGATGTTCTTCCACGGCATCGCCTCGATCGGGGTCCCGCTGGTCGTGGGCGGGGGCGCCTTCGGCGGACGTCAGGCCGGCAGCCGTCGCGCCGCGGCGCTGGGCGCGACGGCGTACGCCGAGACCGCCGAGGAGGTCCTCGACCTGCTCGCGGACCTACCGCAGCGGCTGCCGACTCCGCGCGAGCCCGAGCTGGTCGCGGCCGACGACGACGCCGAGTGGCTCGACCGGTTCGGGCGCCGGATCGTGCCGGAGGTCCTGTGGACGCTGGGCCAGCGTCACGACGACCCCACGTCGGTGGGCAGCCGCTGGCCCGAGGTCGTCGAGCACATCGAGCACGTGCTGGGCTGCCTGGCAGCGGCCGTCTCGACGCGCGACGAGTCGATCATGGTCGAGGTGCGCGACTGGCTGGTCGGGGTGCTGGAGCACCGCGACGTCGACCCGGTCCTCGTCGACGAGCTCTGGGAGCTGCTCGCCGAGCCCCTGCAGGGCCACCCGGTGGCTCGTGTCTACCTCGCGGCGTCGCGCCGGACGTCGTCGGGTCTCTCCTGAGGGCGTGTCAGAACGGCTCGACCAGCAGCGCCGTGCCGTGACCGGCCACCCGCGTCAGCACCAGTGTCGCAGTGTTGTCCCCGCGCAGGGCCAGCCGCTGCCGCAGCTCGTCGGGCTTGACCTGCACCCCGCGCTTCTTGATCGTCAGCACCCCGATGCTCCGCTCGCGCAGCGCTGCCTTGAGCGGCTTCTCGCGGTAGGGCAGCTCCTCGAGCACGCGGTAGCCCCGCGCGAAGGGGGTGCGGTAGGACTCGTCGCCGGTCACGTAGGCGATGTGCTCGTCGACCAGCCCGCCACCGACGCCGGCGGCCACGGCGGTCACCAGGCCGGCGCGGATCACGGCGCCGTCGGGCTCGT
The DNA here is from genome assembly GCA_963754025.1 of uncultured Actinomycetota bacterium. Classification (GTDB taxonomy): domain Bacteria; phylum Actinomycetota; class Actinomycetes; order Propionibacteriales; family Nocardioidaceae; genus Nocardioides. The sequence continues at coordinate 11,300 of CAVWEC010000004.1, forward strand.
AGAGGAAGCCGCCGACGGGGCGTACCGCGGTCTGGTCGCGGCCCGGGTCGTCCTCGTCGGTCAGGGTGGCCAGACCGCCCTCGCCGATCACGGTCGCGCGGCGACGTACCGTCGCGAGACGGCCGGACCACAGGGCCGCCTCCTTGACCTCGCCGCGGTCGCTGACCCACTCGGCCTCGACGCCGTCGGGCAGCAGGCCGTGGGGGAGCCCGGGCGCGACCTTCACACAGGAGTCGCGCGCGAGCAGCCTCTCGACGAATGACCACGGCGGCGCCCAGCCGTCAGGGGAGAAGGTGCGGCCGTGCCCTCCCCGACGAGCGGGGTCGGCGAACGCGACGTCGAAGGGGCGGGTGTCGACCGTCGTGGCGTCGGCGACCGCCACGGCGCCCGGGAGCCCGAGGGCGGTGAGGTTGGCCTCGGCCACGGCGACCCGCACCGGGTCGAGGTCCACGCCCGCCGCGGTGATGCCCGCCTCGGCGACCGCGACCAGGTCGCCGCCGATGCCGCAGCCGAGGTCGATCACCGCCGACGCGGTGAAGGCCTCCAGCCGACCGGCGCGGTGGCGGGCCACGGAGAGGCGGGTGGCCTGCTCGAGCCCGTCGGGGGTGAAGTACATGCGCGAGGACAGCGCGCCGAACTTGGCGGAGGCCCGGCTCCGCAGCTCGACCTGGGTGAGGGCAGCGGCCACGTGTTCGGGGGAGGCCTCGCGGCGCAGCACCGTCTGGCGGGAGAGCTCGTCCGGCAGCTCGGAGGTCACCTCACCCGCACGCGTGAGCAGCCGCTGCCCGTCGTCGGTGAGCAGCCACCGGAAGGCGTCGAGGTCCACGGGCTGATCCTTCCAGTGACCTGCTCTGGCACTCGTTGAGGGCGAGTGCTAGCGTCAGCACTGGCACTCTCACCATGAGGGTGCCAGCTTGTGAGGCGTTCGACCCCCGCGACGGCGTTCGTCCACGCAGGCCCTTCGTCCCGGAGCCGCCCGGCTCCTCAAGGTAGTGACAGAAAGGTTGATCTGAAGTGTCGGTCAACATCAAGCCGCTCGAGGACCGCATCGTCGTCCAGCCGCTCGACGCAGAGCAGACCACCGCCTCCGGGCTGGTCATCCCCGACACCGCCAAGGAGAAGCCCCAGGAGGGCGAGGTCCTGGCGATCGGTCCGGGTCGCATCGACGACAACGGCAACCGCGTCCCGCTCGACGTCAACGTCGGCGACAAGGTCATCTACAGCAAGTACGGCGGCACCGAGGTCAAGTACGCCGGTGCGGAGTACCTGATCCTCTCCGCCCGCGACGTGCTGGCTGTCGTTTCCTGATTGCCTCCAGGGTCGTGAGGGGAGAGCCGCGCGCAGCGCACGCTCTCCCCCCACGACCCTGATCCTTTTCTTCTCTTCCTAGGAGAGTCATGCCCAAGATCCTGGAGTTCGACGAGTCCGCCCGCCGCAGCCTCGAGCGCGGCGTCGACGTGCTCGCCAACACCGTCAAGGTGACCCTCGGCCCCAAGGGCCGTTACGTCGTCCTCGACAAGAAGTGGGGCGCCCCCACGATCACCAACGACGGCGTGACCGTCGCGCGTGAGGTCGAGCTCGACGACCCGTTCGAGAACCTCGGTGCCCAGCTCACCAAGGAGGTCGCCACCAAGACCAACGACGTCGCCGGTGACGGCACCACCACCGCCACGGTGCTGGCGCAGGCGATGGTCCACGAGGGCCTCCGCGCCGTGGCCGCCGGCGTCAACCCGATGGGCCTCAAGCGCGGCATGGACGCTGCGGCCGAGGCCGTCGGCGACGCGCTGAAGGAGGCCGCCCGCGAGGTCGAGACCCGCGAGGACATGGCGTCCGTCGCGACCATCTCGAGCCGCGACGCCCACATCGGTGACCTGCTCGCCCAGTCCTTCGACAAGGTCGGCAAGGACGGCGTGATCACGGTCGAGGAGTCCAACACCATGGGCACCGAGCTCGAGTTCACCGAGGGCATGCAGTTCGACAAGGGCTACATCTCGGCCTACTTCGTCAGCGACCCCGAGCGCATGGAGGCCGTCCTCGACGACCCCTACATCCTGCTCCACCAGGGGAAGATCTCGGCCGTGTCCGAGCTGCTGCCGCTGCTCGAGAAGGTCATCGCCGCCGGCAAGCCGCTCTTCATCCTCGCCGAGGACGTCGACGGTGAGGCGCTCTCGACGCTGGTCGTCAACAAGATCCGCGGCACCTTCACCGCCGTCGCGGTGAAGAGCCCCGCCTTCGGCGACCGCCGCAAGGCGATGATGCAGGACATCGCGACCCTGACCGGTGGTGAGGTCGTGGCCCCCGAGGTCGGCCTCAAGCTCGACCAGGTCGGGCTCGAGGTGCTCGGCCAGGCCCGTCGCGTGGTCGTCACCAAGGACAACACCACGATCGTCGACGGCGGGGGCGACGCCGCCAGCGTCGAGGGCCGGGTCAACCAGATCAAGGCCGAGATCGAGTCGACCGACTCCGACTGGGACCGCGAGAAGCTCCAGGAGCGCCTCGCCAAGCTGGCCGGCGGCGTCTGCGTCGTCAAGGTCGGCGCGGCCACCGAGGTCGAGCTCAAGGAGAAGAAGCACCGCATCGAGGACGCCGTGTCGGCGACCCGTGCGGCCATCGAGGAGGGCATCGTCCCCGGTGGTGGCTCCGCGCTCATCCACGCCGTCTCGGTGCTCGACGACGACCTCGGCCTCACGGGTGACGAGGCGGCCGGCGTCCGGATCGTCCGCAAGGCGGCCGACGAGCCGCTGCGCTGGATCGCCGAGAACGGCGGCGTCAACGGCTACGTCGTCGTCGCCAAGGTCCGCGAGAACGGTGTCGGCACCGGCTACAACGCCGCCACCGAGGAGTACGGCGACCTGGTCGCCCAGGGCGTCCTCGACCCGGTGAAGGTGACCCGCTCCGCGCTGGTCAACGCCACCTCCATCGCGGGCATGCTGCTCACGACCGAGACCCTGATCGTGGACAAGCCCGAGGAGCAGGACGAGGCCGCGGCCGGACACGGTCACGGACACGGCCACGGCCACTGATCCCCTGAACGCAGCGACCCGCTCCGGCTCCGGCCGGGGCGGGTCGTTCGTGTTCCTCGTCCCGCTGATCCTGGCGGGGCTCTCGATGCTGGGGCCCTTCAGCATCGACACCCCGTTCCCGGCCTTCCGGCAGATGGCCGGGGACTTCGCGGTCAGCGGCGACGACATGCAGCTGGTCGTCTCGGCCTACCTCATCGCCTTCGGGCTGATGAGCCCCTTCCACGGGCCGCTGTCCGACGCGATCGGGCGGCGCCCGGTCATCATCGGTGGCGTCGCGGTCTACGTGCTGGCCTCCATCGGCTGCGCGTTCTCCACCAGCCTGCCGATGCTGCTGGCGTTCCGGGTCCTGCAGGGGCTCAGCGCCGGCGGCGGCGTCATCGTCAGCCGCACCGTCATCCGCGACGCCTACTCCGGTCCCGAGGCGCAGCGGCTGATGAGCCGCGTGATGATGATCTTCGCGGTCGCCCCGGCGATCGCGCCCGTGATCGGCGGGCTGCTGCTCCAGGTGGGGCCCTGGCCGATCACCTTCTGGTTCATGGCACTGGTCGGCGTGCTGCTGGTTCTGGTCGTCGCCGTCGCCCTGCCCGAGACCCACCCCGCGGAGCGGCGGATCCCGCTGCGCGTCGGGTCGCTGGTGCGCAGCCTGGTCGGCGTGACCCGCAACGGCACCTTCCACCGGGTCGCGTGGGCTGCCTCGCTCACCTTCGCCGGCCAGTTCATCTACATCGGTGCGGCACCGATCTTCGTCGTGGACCTGCTCGGCCGCGGCGAGCTCGACTTCTGGATGTTCTTCGTGCCGATGATCGGGGGCGTGCTCGTCGGGTCCCAGGTCAGCAGCCTCGCGGCCGGGCGCCTCAGCAGCGACCGGCTGGTGACCGGTGCGCTGGTGGTGGCCGCGGCCGGCACGCTGGTCAACGTCGGCTTGGCCGCTGCCGCCGGCCCCACGCTGCCGTGGGCCGTCGTCGGACCCGCGCTGATCGCGCTGGGCACCGCGGCGGCGTACCCCTCCATGCAGCTGGTCCTGCTCGACATGTTCCCGGCCGGGCGCGGCTCGGCGGTGTCGATGTTCACCTTCTTCACCCTGATGCTCAACGGCCTGATCGCGGGCCTGCTGGCGCCGCTCGTGACGGACACCGTCGTCCACCTCGCCGTGGCCTCGAGCCTGCTGGTGGCCTGTGGCCTGGCGCTGTGGCTGTGGCACCTCGTGCTGTCCCGGCGCACCCCCGCAGACGTGACGGTGCCGTAACGCAGGGAAAGGCCCGCGAAACATCGTCCCGGCACACTCGTGGTGAGTACTCGAGGCGAGAGGGGACAGCCGAATGCTGTGGCGCGTGCGGACGACGTTGCCGGACCGGCCGGGGGCGTTGGCGGAGCTGGCGGCGCGCTGCGGCGAGGCCGGGGTCAACATCCTGGGACTCCAGATCTTCCCCGGCGTTGCACGGGTCACCGACGAGCTGATCCTGCGCACGCCCCACGGCTGGGACCTGGACGACCTGGCTGCGCTGGTGGGGCACGCGGGCGGCACCAGGATCACCGTCCTGCCCTGCACCGAGGCCTCGCTGACGGACCAGCCGACCCGCTACGTGCTGGCGGCACGGAGCATCCTGGCGCAGCCGGCCGGGTTCCCCGAGGTCGTCGCCCAGCTCTTCGACGGCGAGGCCGACCCGGTCGGGTCGACGCCGTCCGGGCCGACGACGGGTCCCGTCCAGGACGTGATGGACCTGGCGGTGGGGGAGGTGTCGGTGCAGGTACGCCGCACCGCGCCGTTCACCGCGACCGAGCACGCCCGCGGGGCGGCCCTGGCCGAGCTGGTCACCGATGTCCTCGCGGTGACCAAGCAGCGTCCGGCGCCCGAGCCCGGGCGCCGCGTCAACGGTGACGGCCCGCCGACGTTCGAGCCGGGCGACGACGCCGTGCTGGCGAGGATCGACGGCACCGTCGTCGGCTCCGTGACCTGGCGCGCCGACGCGGAGGGTGCGTGGCACGTCGACCTCGGCGTCGACCCCGCCTGGCGCCGCCGCGGCATCGGCTCGCGGTTGCTGCTGGAGGTGGCCCGCGTGGCTCGCGGCTGCGACGCCGACGAGATCGTCGTCCGGACCGCCGCCGACAACCAGGCGGTGCTCCCCCTGGTGCTCGGCACCGGCCTGCGTGGTCGGATCCGGATGGGCTCGGACACCCTCACCGTGCGCATCCCCGTGCATCAGCTGGCCGGGGCCGGGTAGTCGGCACACGGGACGGGATTACCCGGTCGACCGGGTAATCCCGACGTTCGTGACGTTTGCAAGCGTCACGAACGTCGAGGTTCACACGTGGGCCGGGTAATCCCGAGGACGTCGGGGAGCCGCCGGGCACCTAGACTGGGAGGCGTGGAGGTCCCTGAGAAGTTCGCCGCGCTCGGTCTCACCTACGACGACGTCCTGCTGCTGCCGGGTCACTCCGACCTGGCGCCCAGCGACATCGACACCACCGGCCGCCTCACCCGCGAGATCTCGTTGCGGATCCCGCTGGTCAGCGCGGCCATGGACACGGTCACCGAGTCACGGATGGCGATCGCGATGGCGCGCCAGGGCGGCCTCGGCGTGCTTCACCGCAACCTGTCGATCGACGACCAGGCCTACCAGGTCGACCTCGTCAAGCGGACCCAGACGGGGATCATCTCCAACCCCGTGACGATCGGACCCGACGCGACGCTCGAGGAGCTCGACCGGATCTGCGGTGAGTACCGCGTGTCCGGCCTCCCGGTCGTCGGCCTGGACAACACCCTGCTCGGCATCATCACCAACCGTGACCTGCGGTTCACCCCCGTCGCGGAGTGGGCCACGACCAAGGTCGACGAGGTGATGACCCCGATGCCGTTGATCACCGGCCCGGTCGGCATCGCCCGCGAGGAGGCGACGCTGCTGCTGCGCAAGCACAAGCGGGAGCGGCTGCCGCTGGTCGACGAGCAGGGCAGGCTCGCCGGCCTGATCACGGTCAAGGACTTCGTGAAGTCCGAGCAGTTCCCCCACGCCTCCAACGACGCCTCCGGCGGGCTCATGGTGGGAGCCGCGATCGGCTACTTCGGCGACGCGTGGGAGCGCGCCGGCCGGCTGATCGAGGCCGGCGTCGACGTGCTGGTCGCCGACACCGCCCATGGCAACGTGCGGATGCTGCTCGACATGGTCGGACGGCTCAAGAGCGACCCGGCGACGCGTCACGTGCAGGTCATCGGCGGCAACGTCGCGACCCGCGAGGGTGCCCAGGCGTTCGTCGACGCGGGCGCGGACGCCGTGAAGGTGGGCGTGGGCCCCGGCTCGATCTGCACCACCCGCGTGGTCACGGGTGTCGGCGTCCCCCAGATCACCGCGGTCTACGAGGCCTCGCTCGCCTGCAGGCCCGCAGGCGTCCCGGTCATCGCCGACGGCGGCCTGAAGCACTCCGGCGAGATCGCCAAGGCGATCGTCGCCGGCGCCGACGCCGTCATGGTCGGCTCGCTGCTCGCCGGCTGCGAGGAGTCGCCCGGCGAGCTGGTCTTCGTCAACGGCAAGCAGTACAAGGCCTATCGCGGTATGGGCTCGCTGGGAGCGATGAGCAGCCGCGGCAAGAAGTCCTACTCCAAGGACCGCTACTTCCAGGCCGAGGTCACCAGCGATGACCAGATCGTGCCCGAGGGCATCGAGGGCCAGGTCGCCTACCGCGGCCCGCTGTCGGCCGTCACCCACCAGCTCGTCGGCGGGCTCAACCAGTCGATGTTCTACGTGGGCGCCCGCACGGTGCCGGAGCTGCAGGAGAAGGGCCGGTTCGTGCGCATCACCGCGGCGTCGCTCACCGAGAGCCACCCCCACGGCGTGCAGATGACCGTCGAGGCGCCCAACTACACCGGGCGCTGAGTCGGGGTCGTGGCACCGCTGGAGGGGCAGGGCGGCGCCCTGCCGTCGCGGCCGTACGACGGGACCCGCCGGCGCGTCGCTGCCCAGGAGCGTCGGCAGCGCGTCGCAGGGGTGGCCGCTGAGCTGTTCCTGGAGCGTGGGTGGTCGGCCACCACGATGTCGGAGGTCGCGCGGAGGGCCGGCGTCTCGACAGACCTGGTCGCCACGGCCTTCGGAGGAAAGCCGGGACTCCTCATGGCGGCGTTCCGGCACGCCGGCTTCGGGGAGCAGGCCAACGTCCGCGAGGCCCTCGCCTCCCTCGAGCTCGACGACGAGCCCGATCGTGAGGTCCGGCTCGCCCGGATCGTCGACCTCGCCAGCCGGGTGATGCCCGGCATGGCGCCCTTCCTCGAGGTGCTGCACATCGCGGCCGACCAGGACGCGGACCTCCGCGTGATGGTCATGGTGGCGGAGGACTCCTTCGCCGGTACCGCGGCCGAGGTGGTCCGGCTGATCGCACCGGGGCGTCCGTCGGAGAACGCGGCCGACGAGGTCTACCGGCTGCTGCTGGCCGAGACCTACCTGGTCCTCACCCGGGGCCGGGGATGGTCCGACGACCGCTACCGCACCTGGTTGCACCGCTCGCTCGACGCCGCCGTCAGGTAAAGAAGCTGGGCAGATGGTGCTACCGGCTGTTCAGCAGGCTGATCTACGTCTATATTCGTTCTGGGTTGGGGGGAACCAATGCAGGGGGGTATGGCGGCGCCGACCGTCCGGAGCCGTGCGGGGGACAGCACCGGGCGGGGCGTCGCCTAGTCTTGCCTCGTGACCAAGCGGCGCTACGACGCCAGCCGCCGCCGAGCGGCAGCTGAGGAGCGGCGGTTGCGGGTCGCCACCGAGGCGGCCCGGATCTTCGGGGAACGAGGCTGGGCCGGCACCACCATCGCCGACGTGGCCGCGGCGGCCGGCGTCTCCGTCGATCTGGTCTCCAGCGCCTACGGCAGCAAGGCCGGGCTGCTCATGGCCGCCCTGCGGCGCGACGGCTTCGGCCAGCACGTCGACGCCCAGGCCGCCTTCGCGTCCCTCCGGCTCGGCGACGAGCCCGACCGAGAGGTTCGCCTCGACCGGATCGTGTGGCTGGCCTGCCGCTCGCTGTCGGGCATCGCGCCCCTGGCGCGGGTGCTGCCGCTCGCGGCCGACGTCGACCCCGAGCTGCGGCAGCTCGTCGACGACTCGGAGGCCGGCCTGGTCGGCATCGCCTCCCAGGTCGTCGACCTCCTGGCGACCGGCGAGCCCCACCCCGACGCCGTCGACGAGGTCTACCTGATGCTGCGTTCCGAGACGTACGCCGCGCTCGTCGGCCGGCGCGCGTGGAGCGAGGACCGGTTCGCCGCCTGGCTCCGTCGCTCCCTCGTCACCGCCGCCACCCGCCCACCGTGACCCGTCACTCGCGTCGGTATGGAACCAGCCGAGCCGTCACTCCCGTCGGTCAGGAACCTGCCGAGCCGTCACCCCTGCCGAAGGAAGTGACGGCTCGGGCACCCGCAAACCGACCTGAGTGACGGCTCGCGCTGGTCAGGGGTCGGGGTAGAGGCAGAAGGGGTGGCCGGCGGGGTCGAGCATCACCCGGACGTCGTCCTGGGGCTGGTACGCCGCGAGCCGGGCGCCGAGGGCGAGCGCGTCCTCGACGGCCTCGGGCACGGAGGCGACCCCGACGTCGAGGTGGGACTGCATCTGCTGCTCTCCCCGGGCGGGGTCGGGCCACACGGGCGCCTCGTGGGCGTCCTCGCGCTGGAAGGCGAGGTAGGTGGTGTCGGTGGGGGAGACCTTCAGGGTCACGAAGGTCTCGTCGTCCTCGTCCGGTTCACCGCCGAGCAGGGCGGCGTAGAACCGGGCGAGGCCGACCGGGTCGGGCGTGCCGAGGACGGTGCCGACCCATCCCGAGAACCCGCGGACCGGGCTCACCGGTCGTCCCCGACGCTCGGGCCGGTGGCCGTGATGGTCATGCGCCGCTCCCCTCGTGGTCGAGCACGGCCGGTGCCGTGCCGCCCGGTCCCGGCCCACGATAGGGGCGGCGTACGCCGAAGCCCGGGGCAGGCCGTGAGCGTGAAAGACTGAGCCGGTGACCGAGATCGAGATCGGCCGGGCCAAGCGCGGTCGCCGCGCATACTCCTTCGACGACATCGCCATCGTGCCCTCGCGGCGCACGCGCGACCCCGAGGAGGTCAGCGTCGCGTGGCAGATCGACGCCTACCGGTTCGAGATCCCGGTGCTGGCCGCGCCGATGGACTCGGTGATGTCCCCGGCCACCGCGATCGCGCTGGGCCAGATGGGTGGCCTCGGCGTCCTCAACCTCGAGGGCCTGTGGACCCGCTACGAGGACCCCACCGACGTGCTGGTCGAGGTGGCCGGGCTCACCGGCACCGACGCGACGCGCCGGATGCAGGACGTCTACCGCGAGCCGATCAAGCCCGAGCTGATCACCGCGCGGCTGCGCGAGGTCCGCGCCGCCGGTGTCACCGTCGCGGGGTCGCTGTCACCCCAGCACACCAAGGAGTTCGCCAAGACCGTCGTCGACGCCGGCGTCGACATGTTCGTCATCCGCGGCACGACCGTCAGCGCCGAGCACGTCTCGAGCCAGGCGGAACCCCTGAACCTCAAGGAGTTCATCTACGAGCTCGACGTGCCGGTCATCGTGGGCGGTTGCGCGACCTACCAGGCCGCTCTCCACCTGATGCGCACCGGCGCGGCCGGCGTCCTCGTCGGCTTCGGCGGCGGCGCGGCCCACACCACCCGCACCGTGCTGGGCGTGGCCGTGCCGATGGCCAGCGCCGTCGCGGACGTCGCGGCGGCGCGCCGCGACTACATGGACGAGTCGGGGGGCCGCTACGTCCACGTCATCGCCGACGGCTCCATCGGCCGCTCCGGCGACATCGCCAAGGCCGTCGCGTGCGGCGCCGACGCGGTCATGGTGGGGTCGCCGTTCGCCCGCGCCACCGACGCGCCGGGCCGCGGCTTCCACTGGGGCGGCGAGGCCCACCACCACGAGCTCCCCCGGGGGGAGCGGGTCGAGTTCGCGCCGGTCGGCACGTTCGAGGAGATCCTCTTCGGTCCCAGCCGTGTGGCCGACGGGACCATGAACCTGGTCGGGGCGCTGCGCCGGTCGATGGCCACCACGGGCTACACCGAGCTCAAGGAGTTCCAGCGCGTCGAGGTCGTGGTCGAGTAGTGGCCACCTTCTCCCGCAGCCGCCACGACACCGCCGATGTCCCCCACGGGGTCGACGCGGTGTGGGACCTGCTGTGCGACCCCGCCGCCGTCGCCCGGATGACGCCGATGGTGGCGCGCATCGAGGCCGACGGCGACACCTGGGTCTGGCACCTCCGGGGGGTGCCCCTGCCCGGCAAGGTCGTCGACCTGACCATGACCGAGCGGATGGAGTTCGAGCCCCAGCGACGGATCGGCTTCACCCACGAGCCTCTCACCTCCGGCATCGTCGCCGGCGCCGAGGGCCACTACGCGCTCGAGCCGGCCGAGTCCGGCACCACGCTGACCATCGACCTCACCATCACCGCGCGGCTCCCGCTGCCCGGCATGGCCGGCCCCGCGGTCCGCTCGGCGATGTCACAGGTGCTGCGGCACATGGGCGACCGGTTCGCCGCCAACATGCTGCGCGAGCTCGACCGTCGCGGGACCCGTTCCTAGCCTCCGGACCATGGTGTCTCCGGGTCGGCAGGTGGTGCTGGGGCGGGCGCCCGGCCCGGTCCTGGGCGTCCGGTCCCTCGGGGCCGCGGTCGAGCGGCTCGAGGTGACCTGCGGCGACGGCGTACGCCGGGGAGTCGTGCTGTCCGGCGCCACCGACCCCGGTGACTTCCTCGGCGCCACGATCGGCCGCTTCGCCAACCGGATCGGCGGCGGATCGTTCGTCCTCGACGGCCGCGAGCACCGGCTGGAGACCAACGAGGGCACGACCACCCTCCACGGCGGCCCCGGCGGGTTCGACCGCTGCGCCTGGGACGTGGGCCACGTCGACGAGACGTCCGTGCGGCTGCGGTTGACCAGCCCGGACGGCGACCAGGGCTTCCCGGGCACCCTCAGCGTCGAGGCGGCGTACGACCTGCTCGAGGACGGCTTCCGGCTCACGCTGAGCGCCACCACCGACGCGCCGACGGTGGTGAACCTGACCCACCACGGGTACGCCGTCCTCGACGGCTCCGACAGCGTCGACGACCACGTGCTCACCGTGCCGGCCGACCGCTGGCTGCCCGTGGACGACCGGGGCCTGCCGTCGGGCGACCCGACCCCGGTGCCGCCCGACCGGGACCTGCGCGGCGGGCGGCGGCTCGGCGACCTGGCGGCGATCGACCACGCCTACGTCGTGCCCGGCGCGGGGCTGCGGCCGGTGGCCGTGCTCACGGCCCCGCACACCCGCACCACGTTGACCGTGCACTCGGACCAGCCCGGCGTGCAGGTCTACACGGGAGACGCGCTGCGCAGCCACCCGGCGCGCGCGGGCGTCGCGCTCGAGCCGCAGCTGCTGCCCGACTCGCCGCGGCACGAGGGCCGGCCAGGCTGGCCCTCCGCGGTGCTGCGACCGGGAGCGGAGTACCGCCACGTCCTGGCCTGGCGGTTCTCTTGACATCGAGGGGTCGTGTGTCGAGCGCCACTGTTGCTACTCAGGGGTAGATCGCGAGACCCCGGTCACATACTCTCGGTAGGCATGAGCAGCCACCCCTCCGACGGCCCCTCGGGTGGGCCGCTCGTCGACGGCCCCGTCGACCCCGAGCACGACCCGACTGCCGCCTATGCCCTCGAGCCGGCGTACGTCGCGCGACTGACCCGTCGGATCGTCTCGACCGGTGGGAGGACCGCGGCGGTCCACTCGCCGCTGCGCGGTGAGCCGCTCGCCCACGTGCCCCAGTCGAGCGACGCCGACGTCGACGAGGCGTTCGCCCGCGCCCGCCGCGCCCAGGAGCAGTGGGCACGCACCCCGCTCGACGAGCGCGCGGCGATGCTGCTGCGGCTGCACGACCTGGTCCTCGACCGGCAGGACGAGATCATCGACCTGATCTGCCGCGAGTCGGGCAAGGCGCGCAAGCACGCCTTCGACGAGCCGATCCACATCGCGCTGACGGCCCGCTACTACGCCCGCACCGCCCACGAGCACCTCGACACCCGCCGCAAGCTCGGCGTGGTGCCGGGACTGACGCGGGTCGACCTCAACCGCGTCCCCAAGGGTGTCGTCGGCATCATCTCGCCGTGGAACTACCCGTTCACGATGGCGCTGTGCGACGGCCTCCCGGCGCTGCTGGCCGGCAACGCGGTGGTCGCCAAGCCCGACGCCCAGACGATGCTCTCGGCCCTGCTGGGCGCCGAGCTGCTCGAGGAGGCGGGCTTCCCCCGCGACCTGTGGCAGGTCGTGGCAGGCCCGGGATCGCAGGTCGGTACGGCGATCATCGAGCGCGCCGACTACGTCTGCTTCACCGGGTCCACCGCCACCGGTCGGCGGGTGGCGCAGGGCTGCGCCGAGCGGCTGATCGGCTGCTCCCTCGAGCTCGGTGGCAAGAACCCGCTGCTGGTGCTGCGCGACGCCGACCTCGAGAAGGCGGCCGAGGGCGCCGTCCGTGCGTCGTTTTCCAACGCCGGCCAGTTGTGCGTCTCCGCCGAGCGGCTGTTCGTGGCCGACCAGGTCTACGACCGGTTCGTCGACCGGCTCGTGGCGCGCACCCAGGCGATGACCCTGGGGGCGAGCCTCGACTGGGGGGTCGACATGGGGTCGCTGATCAGCCAGGACCAGCTCGACACCGTCGAGGCCCACGTCGCCGACGCCGTCGCCAAGGGGGCCACGGTCCTGACCGGCGGTCGGCACCGCCCGGACCTCGGTCCCTACGTGTACGAGCCCACGATCCTCGAGGGCGTCAGCCCCGACATGACCTGCTTCGGCCACGAGACCTTCGGTCCCGTCATCGCGCTCTACCGGTTCCACGACGAGGCCGATGCCGTCGCCCGCGCCAACGAGGGTGACTACGGGCTCAACGCCTCGGTCTACAGCCAGGACGGCCGGCGTGCGCGGGAGGTCGCCCGGCACATCCGGTGCGGCACCGTCAACGTCAACGAGGCCTTCGGCGCGACCTTCGCCAGCATCGACTCCCCGATGGGCGGCATGCGCCAGTCGGGCATGGGCCGGCGCCAGGGCAGCGAAGGCATCCTGCGCTACACCGAGTCCCAGTCGGTCGCCACCCAGCGGCTGGTGCGGTTCGCGCCGATGCTCGGCATGTCCGACGAGACCTACGCCAAGGTGATGACCGCCCAGCTGCGCCTGATGAACAAGCTGGGTCGCGCATGAGTGCCGGGAAGCACCGGGCGGGCCAGGTCGAGCAGGACCCGCACCACTACGACGTCCTCGTCGTCGGCTCGGGCTTCGGTGGCTCCGTGGCGGCGCTGCGGCTCACCGAGAAGGGCTACCGCGTCGGCGTGCTCGAGGCCGGCGCCCGGTTCGAGGACGACGACTTCGCAGAGGGCACCTTCGACCTCAAGCAGTTCCTCTGGGCGCCGGCCCTCGGCTGCTACGGCATCCAGCGCATCGATGCCGTGCACGACACGATGATCGTCGCCGGTGCGGGCGTCGGCGGTGGGTCGCTCGTCTACGCCAACACGCTCTACGAGCCGCTGCCCGCCTTCTACCAGGACCCTCAGTGGTCCCACATCACCGACTGGCACGACGAGCTCGCGCCCTACTACGACCAGGCCAAGCGGATGCTCGGCGTGACGCAGTACCCCTACCGCACCCCCGCCGACGACGTGATGGAGAAGGTCGCCTCCGACATGGGGGTGTCGGAGACCTTCCATCCCACCCCGGTGGGCGTCTTCTTCGGTGGCCCGGGGCAGGCACGTGGGGAGGAGGTCGAGGACCCGTACTTCGGCGGTGCGGGCCCCGCGCGGCGTACGTGCATCAACTGCGGCGAGTGCATGTCGGGCTGTCGCCACAACGCCAAGAACACGCTGGTGAAGAACTACCTCTACCTCGCCGAGAGCCGGGGCGCGAAGGTGCTGCCGCTCACGACGGTCACCCGCATCTCCCCGCGCACCGACGCCGACCACGGCTACGAGGTCCGGGTGCGCTTCACCAAGGCCCGGCGCGAGACGCCGCGGACCACGCGCACCCTGACCGCCGACCACGTCGTGCTGGCAGCGGCGTCGCTCGGCACCCAGAAGCTGCTGCACCGGATGAAGGACGAGGGGCACCTGCCGCGGCTCTCGGAACGCCTCGGCCACCTCTCGCGCACCAACTCGGAGTCGATCCTCGGCGCGATCGCGCCCCGGGACGACACGACGGACTACAGCGAGGGCGTCGCGATCACGTCCAGCTTCCACCCCGACCCCGACACCCACATCGAACCGGTGCGCTACGGCCGCGGCCACAACACGATGGCGTTCCTCCAGACCGTGCTCACCGACGGCGACGGGCCGGCGCCGCGCTGGCGCACGTGGCTGCGCGAGCTGTGGGCGCAGCGACGCAACGTCGGCGACCTCGTCGACGTGAAGCACTGGTCGGAGCGCACGGTCATCGCACTGGTCATGCAGAGCCTCGACAACTCGATCACGACCTACGGCAAGCGAGGCCGGCTCACCCGCCGGTGGCGGATGACCTCGCGCCAGGGCCACGGCACCCCCAACCCCACGTGGATCCCGGCGGGCAACGACGCCGTGCGCCGGATGGCGGCCACGATCGGGGGACTGCCCGGCGGCAACATCGGCGAGCCCTTCAACATGCCGTTGACGGCCCACTTCATCGGTGGCTGCACCATCGGCGCCTCGGTCGAGTCGGGCGTGGTCGATGCCTTCCAGCGGGTCTACCACTACCCGGGGTTGCACGTCGCCGACGGCTCCGCGATCTCGGCCAACCTCGGCGTCAACCCGTCGCTGACGATCACGGCGCAGGCCGAGCGAGCGATGTCGTTCTGGCCCAACAAGGGTGAGGCCGACGCCCGGCCGGTGCTGGGGGCCGGATACCGACGGATCCCAGCCGTCCCGCCCCGTCATCCGGTCGTGCCGGAGGGTGCGCCCGGAGCCTTGCGGCTGCCGATCGTCGAGGTCTCCTGAGAAAGTTCCTGCCAGGACGTAACCACCCCTGGGGGTCCTCGTTGGGAAGGTCGGACCCGGCACTTGCTCCCTCCCTCGCCGGGTCTTCATGGTCCACCCACCGGCCAGCGGTTTGGTGGACAGTCAGGGCCCGGCCATCCTCCCTCCCCGGCCGGGCCCTGACTCGCGTCCGGGCACCGGTGGCCGAGGCGCGACCGCGTCACCGGGCGGCACGGTCACTCGATAGGCTCCCGGCATGACGGAGACGCCCGACCACGACCTGGTCCTCGTCGTCGACTTCGGCGCGCAGTACGCCCAGCTGATCGCCCGCCGTGTGCGCGAGGCGAAGGTCTACTCCGAGATCGTGCCCCACACGATGCCGGTGGCGGAGATGCTGGCACGGCGCCCGAAGGCGATCGTGCTGTCCGGCGGCCCCTCGAGCGTGTACGCCGAGGGCGCGCCCGGCATCGACACCGGCGTGTTCACCGCGGGGGTGCCGGTCTTCGGGATGTGCTACGGCTTCCAGCTGATGGCGAAGGGGCTGGGCGGCGAGGTCGCCGCCACCGGCGCCCGCGAGTACGGCCGCACCCGGGTCTCGGTCAGCGAGGGCGGCACGCTGCTGGCCGACCTGCCGACCGAGCACACGGTCTGGATGTCCCACGGTGACGCCGTCATCGCGGCCCCGGCGGGCTTCGACGTGCTGGCCTCGACCACGGTGACGCCCGTGGCGGCGTTCGAGGACGTCGGCCGCGGCCTCGCCGGCGTGCAGTGGCACCCCGAGGTGCTCCACACCGAGCACGGTCAGCGAGTGCTCGAGCACTTCCTGCTCGACATCGCGGGCTGCCGGCCGACCTGGACGATGCTCAACATCATCGACGAGCAGGTCGAGCTGATCCGCGAGCAGGTGGGAGAGGGCCGGGCGATCTGCGCGCTGTCGGGCGGCGTCGACTCCGCCGTGGCCGCAGCCATCGTCGAGCGTGCCATCGGTGACCGACTGACCTGTGTCTACGTCGACCACGGGATGATGCGGCTCGGCGAGACCGAGCAGGTCAAGCGCGACTTCGAGGCCGTGTTCAGCGACCTCGACGTGGTCGACGCCTCCGACCAGTTCCTCGACGCCCTCGCCGGGATCTCCGACCCCGAGGAGAAGCGCAAGATCATCGGACGCGAGTTCATCCGCACCTTCGAGGCGGCCGAGGTCCGGGTCTTCGGCGACCTGGCCGCGGGAACGCAGGCCACGGCGTACCTCGTGCAGGGCACCCTCTACCCCGACGTCGTCGAGTCGGGCGGTGGCGCCGGCACCTCCAACATCAAGTCGCACCACAACGTGGGCGGACTGCCCGACGACCTGCAGTTCGAGCTCATCGAGCCGCTGCGCACCCTGTTCAAGGACGAGGTGCGCGCGGTCGGCGAGCAGCTCGGCCTGCCGCCGTCGATGGTGTGGCGCCACCCGTTCCCCGGTCCCGGCCTCGGCATCCGGATCATCGGCGAGGTCACCCGCGACCGCCTCGACATCCTGCAGCGCGCCGACGCGATCGCGCGTGAGGAGCTCACCCACGCGGGCCTCGACCGCGACATCTGGCAGTTCCCGGTGGTGCTCCTGGCCGACGTCCGCTCGGTCGGCGTCCAGGGCGACGGCCGCACCTACGGCCACCCGGTGGTGCTGCGACCGGTGACATCCGAGGACGCCATGACCGCCGACTGGGCGCGTGTGCCCTACGACGTGCTCGAGACGATCTCGACCCGCATCACCAACGAGGTCGGCGAGGTCAACCGGGTCACGCTCGACATCACCTCGAAGCCCCCGGGCACCATCGAGTGGGAGTGACACCCGCCTGACCCGACCTGACCTGCCGGGACTGCACGGCCCGGACGTCATACGATGCGTGCGCTATGGCGACCGTTGCGCATGACGTTGCCGGACGGCAGCCGTGAGCGAGGACGTGATCCCGCTGCGGGTGGCGACCCGCACGTGGTTCCTCATCTCGCTGCAGACCTTCGGCGGCCCCGCCGGCCAGATCGCGGTCATGGAACGCACGCTGGTCGAGGAACAGCGGTGGATCGGTCACCAGCGATTCCTCTTCGCGCTGTCCTACTGCACGCTCCTGCCCGGGCCTGAGGCGCAGCAGCTCGCGACGTACGTCGGGTGGCTGCTCAACGGCGTCCGCGGGGCGCTGGTCGCGGGCATCCTGTTCGTGCTCCCCGGCGTGGTGGCGCTGCTCGTCCTCTCGGGCGTCTACGTCGCCTACGGCGACACCGCGTGGGTCGACGCGGTCTTCCTCGGCGTGGCCCCGGCGGTGATCGCGATCGTCGTCAGCGCCCTGTGGCGGCTCGGCTCGAAGGCGCTCCACCACCCGGTACTGATCGGGCTGGCGGTGGTCGCGTTCCTGGCGCTGACGGCGTTCGGGGTCCCCTTCCCGGCGGTCGTGGGGGCCGCAGCGCTCGCCGGGTGGCTGCTGGTCGGAGTCGTCGGGCTCGACCTGGCGCCGGCCCCGCGGGTCGCCACGGACGACGACGCGCCGGCGCCGCTCGTCGCCGACGACGCCCTCCACCAGGAACCACCGTCGACGCGCCGCTCCGTGGGGGTGCTCGTGCTGGGCGTCGCCCTCTGGGTCGCCCCCGTCGTGGTCCTCGGACTGGTCCTCGGCCGCGGCTCCGTCCTGGTCGACCAGGGCATCTTCTTCGGCGGCGCCGCCCTGGTCACCTTCGGCGGCGCCTACGCCGTGCTGGCCTACGTCGCGCAGCAGGCCGTGGCCGTCTACGGCTGGCTGGCGCCGGGGGAGATGGTGCGAGGCCTCGCGCTGGCCGAGAGCACTCCGGGGCCGCTGGTGATGGTGGTCCAGTTCGTCGCGTTCGTCGGCGCCTACCGCGACCCCGGCCCCCTCGACCCGTGGGTGGCGGCGTTGCTGGCCGCTCTCGTCACCACGTGGGTGACCTTCGTGCCCTGCTTCCTGTTCATCCTGCTGGGGGCGCCCTACGTCGAGCGACTGCGCCATCACCGCGGCCTCGCCGCCGCACTGACCGGCATCACCGCTGCCGTCGTGGGCGTGATCGCAAGCCTCGCGGTCTACTTCTCGCTGCACACGCTCTTCGACGACACCATCCGCGTCCATGAGGGCCCGCTGGCGCTCGAGCTGCCGGTCCTCGCCTCGGTCGACACCGCCGCGCTGGGGCTCACGGGGTTGGCGCTCGTGCTCGTCCTCCGGCTGCGGTGGTCGCCGCTGCGCACGCTCGGGGTCTGTGCCGCCGCGGGCCTCGCCGTCACGGGGCTCTTGACGCTCGTCTGACCGACTCGCGCCACGCCGAGGGCCACCACTACCCTGTGGAGCCATGGATCTGGACGGGCTGACCGCGGAGGTCGAGGAGCTCCTCGCCGACGTCGAGGAGCCGCCGCCGACCCCCCACCTGCGGGTCGCGGAGCGACGTCCGGTCCACTCCTGGTACGTCGTGGCAGGTGACTTCCACGCCGACCACCTGCGTGACGTCGGCCGGGAGGCGGAGGCGTTGGTCCTCGAGCACGCCGAGGAGTTCCTGGCCTGCCTCGACGACGACGACGCCCTCATGGCGAGGGTGCTCGAGAAGTTGGCGGTCGAGCCGGTCGAGGACCTGCGACTCGACTTCACGCCGTGGACCGGCGACCGGGTCGTCGACCGCGCCGCGGTCTCGTGGTCGTCGGCCGCCGCGAGCGGTGACCTCCCCGACCACACGGGCATCCGGATCCCCTCCCTCGGACGCGACACCCGCGGCCGGGCGGTCCGCACCCTCGGCCGGTTCCTCGACGGGGTCGGCGAGGTCCCGCCCGGATTCGTCGTGACCGTCCGCACGGTCACGGGGGTCGCCCAGGTCGAGGCCCTCGTCCACCTCGCGGAGCGGATCGAGAAGGAGCTGACGGGCAGCCTGCGCTTCGAGGTCCAGCTCGAGTCCCCGCGCGCGATCATCTCGCCGCAGGGCGGCCTCGAGATCGTCCAGATGCTCGAGGAGGCCCGTGACCGGATCGCCGCGGTGCAGCTGGTGCCCGAGGGCTTCGGCTCCGAGCGGCTGCTCGACCACGCGCTGACCCAGGTGCAGGTCGCCACCCACGGCCGTGGTCTGCGACTCGTCGACGGCGCGACCGTGCGGATCGGGCGGGGCGACACGGTCGTCGACGTCTGGACCCGCCACCTCGCCCAGGTCCGCCGGTCGCTGGAGCGTGGCGTGACCGAGGGCCGCGACGCCCACCCCGCCGCGCTTCCCTCGCGCTACGCCGCGACGTTCCGGTTCGCCGACGCCACCGCCTGAGCGATCGCCGTCAGGACAGGGCGAGGGCGACGACGCCGAGCACCACCGCGAGGACGATGACGACCAGGGCCCAGACCAGCGTGCGGGACGTCCCGGCCCCGTCGGCGGCCGGCTCGGGGGACTCGGCGGCGTTGAGGTGGTGGAGCACCTGCAGGAGCCGCACCCGCAGCTCCGAGGCCGAGGTGGGGCGCGCCTCGGGTGACTTGGCCATCGCCGACGCCAGCACCTCGTCGATCCGTGCGTCGACCGGGTCGTCGCCACCGAGCCGGGGTGCCGGGTCGTTGATGTGGGCGTTGACGGTCTCGAAGTCCGTCCCGTCGTACGGCGGACGCCCGGTCAGCGCCGTCCAGAGCAGGCAGCCCACGCCGTAGACGTCGCCGCGCTCGTCGGCCGGGTGCCCGAAGTGGCGTTCGGGGGGCATCCACGCCGGCGTGCCGACCATCGCACCGTCGGGGGCGAGGTGCTGCTCGTTGCCGCCGACCACGCCCAGGTCGCGCAGGAAGGGCACCAGTCCCTCGGGGCGTTGCCACACCAGCACCGCCCCGGGACGGACGTCGCCGTGCACCACCCCGACGTCGTGGGCGTCGGCCAGCCCCTGGCACACCTCGGCGACCAGCCGGAGCGCGGTCGACCGGTCGAGCGGCCCGTGGGTGACGAGCCAGCTCCCGAGGTCGCCGTCGGGGAAGAAGTCGGTGACGGCGTAGACGGTGCCGTCGTGCTCGCCGTACTCGTGGATGCCGACCACGTGACGAGACCTGATCCGGGCGAGGGCGGCTGCCTCGCGGGCGAAGCGGTCCTGGTAGCCGCCGCGGTCGGCCTGCGAGGGCACCACGACGTTGAGGGCGACCGGCCGGTCGAGGACGGCGTCGTGAGCCTCGAACACGGTGCCGGAGCGGCCGTGGCCGAGCTCGCGCACGACGCGGTAGCGGTCGGCGTAGCTCTCGCCCTCGGCGGGGAACCCGGCCATGGGATCAGATTCCCAGGCTCCGACCGATGATCTCCTTCTGGATCTCGGTCGTGCCGCCGTAGATCGTGGAGATCCTGCTGTCGAGATAGGCCTTCGCGATGGGGAACTCGGTCATGTAGCCGTAACCGCCGTGGAGCTGGACACCCTGGTTGACCACCTTGTTCTGGAGCTCGGTCGTCCACCACTTCACCATCGCGGCGTCGACGGCGTCCAGCCCGCCGTCCAGGTGTCGGCGCAGGCAGTCGTCGAGGAAGGCTCGCGCGACGCGCGCCTCGGTGGCCATCTCGGCCACCAGGAAGCGGTTGTGCTGGAACGTGCCGATGGGCCGGCCGAAGGCCTCGCGGGTCCTGGCGTAGTCGAGGCACATCTCGACCACGGCCTCGGTGGCCGCCACCGCCTGGGCGCCGATGATCAGCCGCTCCTGGGGGAGGTTCTGCATCAGGTAGACGAAGCCCTGACCCTCCTCGCCGAGGAGGTTGGCCTTGGGGACCCGCACGTCGGTGAAGGAGAGCTCGGCCGTGTCCTGGGCGTGGAGCCCGATCTTGTCGAGGTTGCGACCGCGTTCGAAGCCGGCCATGCCGCGCTCGACCACCAGCAGGCTGATGCCCTGGTGCCCACCCTCGGGGTCGGTGCGGGCGACGACGACGACGAGGTCGGCGTTGATGCCGTTGCTGATGAACGTCTTGGAGCCGTTGACGACGTAGTGGTCGCCCGCGTCGACCGCCGTCGTACGGACGCCCTGGAGGTCGGACCCCGCGCCCGGTTCGGTCATCGCGATCGCGGTGATGGTCTCGCCGCTGACGCAGCCCGGCAGCCACCGCTGCTTCTGCTCCTCGCTGCCGAGAGCGGTGAGGTAGGGGACGATGATGTCACTGTGGACCGAGAAGCCCGGCCCGGACGCGCCGGCCCGGGTCTGCTCCTCCGAGAGCACGACGTTGAAGCGGAAGTCGTCGATGCCGGCACCGCCGTACTCCTCGGGGACGTCGAAGCAGAGCAGCCCCGCCTCGCCGGCCCGGAGCCACAGCTCACGCGGCACGATGCCGTCCCGCTCCCACTGGTCGTGGTGGGGCGCCACCTCGCGTTCGAAGAACGCCCGTGCGGTCCTGCGGAAGTCCTCGTGCTCGGCAAGGAAGACGGAACCGGCGGCGGGCCCGGTCGTCACACCCACTGCTTGACCTGCCGGACGGTGGCGGCCGGGTCGTCGCTGGCCGGCATCACGGTGAGGTGGGTGACCCCGGCCTCGCGGAAGGCCGCGATCCGTTCCTTCACGTACGACGCGGGGCCGACCAGGTTGGCCGCCTCCAGCCACTCCGTGGGCACCTTCGCCTCGGCCTCCTTCTTGTGGCCGGCCAGGTAGAGGTCCTGGATCTCCTCCGCCTCCTGCTCGTAGCCGTAGGCGCGGGCGACGTCGTTGTAGAAGTTCTTGCCCTTGGCGCCCATGCCCCCGACGTAGAGGGCGAAGATCGGGCGCGCGAAGTCGAGCAGCGCCTTGGTCTCGGGGCCCTCGCCGATGGCGACCATGCCGCCGGCGGTGATCTGGAGCGGTCCGAGGGAGGGGTCGCGCCGCTCCGCCCCTGCGGCGAGGGAGTCGCCCCAGACGAGGTGTGACCTCTCGGGGTGGAAGAGGTGGGGGATCCAGCCGTCGGCGATGGCCGCGGCCTGCTCGACCGACGTGGGACCCAGCGCCGCGATCCAGATCGGGATCGAGTCGCGCTCCGGGCGGGTGAGGAGCTTCAACGGCTTGCCCAGGCCCGTGACCGCGCCGTCCTCCCGGGTGAGCGGCAGCCTGAAGGTGCCCTCGCTGGTGAGCACCTCGCGCCTCAGGCCGCGGCGCACGAGGTCGATGATCTCGGCCGTGCGGGCCAGCGGCTTGGAGTACGGGACGCCGTGCCAGCCCTCGATCACCTGCGGGCCGCTCGCGCCGAGGCCGAGCACCGCCCGGCCGCCCGAGACGTTGTCGAGCCCGGCGGCGGTCTGCAGCAGCGTGCCCGGTGTGCGGGAGTAGACGTTGAGGATCGCCGACCCGATCTGGACGTGCTCGGTCTTCGCGGCCAGGTAGCCCATCAGCGTGGGGGAGTCGAAGCCGTAGGCCTCGGCCACCCACACCACGTCGATGCCGGCCCTCTCGAGGTCGGCGACCTGGTCGGCGGCCTCCCGGGGGTTGCCGTCGTACATCAGCGAGTAGGAGAGCTGCACTCCCGCATCGTGACAGTAACGGTGTCACGATCGCAAGGCTCAGTGGGCGAGGTCGGGGACGACCTCGGCACGGGCGAGGGTCGCGGTGAGGGCGCCGGGGACGACCAGCTTGGAGCGGCGCAGGCCGGAGCCGATGAGCACGAGGTCGGTCTCCAGCACCCGGGCGTCGACCAGCAGCCGCCAGCCGGCGGGCAGCCCGACGGGGGTGATCCCGCCGTGCTCCATGCCCGACTCCTCGACCGCCCGGTCCATGGGCAGGAAGGAGCACTTGCGCACGTCGAGCAGCCGCTTGACCCGGTTGTTGACGTCGGCACGGGTGTCGGAGCGGACCAGGCAGGCGGCGATCCGCTCCTCGCCGTCGCGCCGACCGGCCACGACGACGCAGTTGGCGCCGGCGTCCAGCGCCACGGCGTAGGCCTCGGAGCAGGCGGCGGTGTCGGCCAGCTCCGGGTCGATCGCGGCGACCCCGGCCGCCGCCGCGTGCTCCCACGACGACAGCGCCGCCCGGACCGGCTCGGCGAGCAGGTCCGGACGGGCGCTGACGGGTTCGGTCTGCAGGCGGCCCAGGATCGGCGTCGTCATGCCGCCCACCCTAGGAGCCGGTCAGGGACGGCGAGGGGCCGCGGCTCGGGATCGCCGCTTCGCTGCGGCTGCCATGGCCACCAGCCCCACGGCGCCGGCACTGACCCACGGGATGGGCATCAACCAGCGGATGTCGGAGTCGGCGACGACGTCGCCGGCCACGAGTGCCCAGACGAGCAGCATGCCGGCGAAGGCGATGCCCATGACCAGGTGGCCGACGTTGACGGGGTGGCGCCAGCCGTCGACGGCACCCGGGTGCTGCTCGGCCTCGAAGGAGTCCGTGTCGTAGCGGTAGGTCTCGTGCTCGGTCATGGTGCTCACTCCGTCTCGACGGTGATCACGCCGACCTCGAGGGTGGCGTCGATGGTGAAGGTGGGGTCGTCGGCGGCACCGCGCCACCGGGCGGTGGTGCTGGTGCCGAAACCGCCGCCCTGGCGATCGCCCTGGAAGAAGTCGTAGCCACCGGGGCCGTCGACCTCTGCCGCGATCCGGACGTTGGCAGTCCTCGGGGATGCGGACGACGATCTCGCCCACGTCCCCGGTCACCTCGATGGTGCGGCCGTCGAGCTCGGCGGGTTCGTCGAGGTCGGTGAGGTCCACCAGCAGTGTGCCGTGGCCCATGGAGTAGCTGTCGTCCACCTCGGCGCCCGAGGTGGGGTGGTACTCGTAGTGCTCGCCGTCCCACCGGTCGGCCGCGGTGGCACCGGCCAGGAAGAGGCTGGCGATGAGCCCGAGTGCGATCAGACCCGCCGGCCCGTCCCACGACCGACCCGACGATCAGCATCAGGGCGACGAGGCCCACCGCGAGGGCGGGGTAGGCCGAGTCGACCACCGGCAGACCGGCCCCGTCGAGCACCGCGAGCACCCCCTCGGCGACCGCGATCAGCAGCAGGGTGAACCAGAAGAGCTTCGGGGCCGCGCTTGCGCGGGTCGCGCGGCGGCGGGGTGTAGGTCGAGTACGCCGCCGGGACCGGCTCGCCCTCCGCGACCGTCGCCGCCGCCCGTCGGGCGTCGCGCTCCCGGCTGCGGCTGAGCCAGACGAAGGCGATCAGCCCGATGATGGCCAGCGGCCAGGGGAACCAGCCGGCACCCCACGAGTCGCCGACGAGGGCGAGCCCGGCCAGCACCGTGAGTGCGACGAGGGCGATCGTGCGGCTGCGCTCGTCGAGGTGGAGGGTGGCCCGGTCCTCCCCGTCCTCGGGCAGCAGCAGCCAGCCGGCGGCGTACAGGATCAGACCGGCGCCGCCGAAGAAGGTCGAGCACCACGAAGGCGACGCGCAGGATGATCGGGTCGACGTCGAGGTGGCGGGCCAGGCCGCCGGCGACACCGGCGACCTTGCGGTCGGTCGTGGTGCGCCGCAGCCGGCCGAGGTCGCGGACCTCCTCAGCAGTGACGCGGGGTCCGGTGTCCCCCTCGGGACCGGAGCCGGGGCCGGCGTCGGGACCTGTGTGCGTCGTGGTGCCGCCGCCAGTGGGCGGGTCGGCCGGTGCCTCGGGCGGCGGTGGTGTGGTGGTCATGGCTCCAGCGTGGTCGCGTGCGGCGCCCCGGACCATCGGGGACGACCCTGATCATGCCCGGTTCGTGGCGGTGTCGCCTCAGGGTCGGCTCAGGGTCGCGCGCGGGTTCGACCTCATGGTGGTGACCCGGTCCGCGTGTGAGGATTGTGGACACGATGAACACCGCCCCTGACCGCGGAACCCGACGTTCGCCCGCGCAAGGCCTTCCGCGACACCCAGCAGCCGGTCCTCGGCGGGGTCGCGGCGGGTCTCGCACGTCACCTGGGGGTCCCGGTGCTCTGGGTGCGGGTCGCCTTCGCGCTGCTGCTGACGCTCGGCGGCCTCGGGATCTTCCTGTACGGCGCGCTGTGGATGGTGCTGCCGGGCGATCCGGTCGACACCGCCTTCGAGCGCGACGCCCCGGGGCTCGAGGGCGCGAGCCGTGACGGTCGCCGTCCGGGCCGGATCCGCCGGTTGGTCGACATCGGCCCGGTGCACGTGCTGGCCGCGCTGGGGATCGGCGCCGTGCTGCTCCTCGATGCCGTCTTCGGTCAGGGGTCGCTCTTCTGGGCGGCCCTCCTCGGGGTGGGCGGTGTCGCGCTGCTGTGGCGTCAGGCCGACGAGGCGCAGCGTGAGCGCTGGCTCGATCGCACCGGTCGGGTCGACCCGGTCCGGGTCGTGCTCGGCGACGGCGGCTGGGCGGCCTGGGCGCGGCTCGTCGCGGGGGCGCTGCTCATCGTCGGCGCCCTCGTGCTGGTCGCGCTCCGCGGCGGGTCGTCCGTCGCGCTCGCGCGTGACGTGACCCTGGTGTCGCTGCTCGCCGTCGTCGGGCTCGGCATCGTGGTCGGGCCGTGGATCTACCGGCTCGCCGCCGACCTGACCGCCGAGCGCGCCGAGCGGGTGCGCACGCAGGACCGTGCGGACGTGGCGGCCCACCTGCACGACTCGGTGCTCCAGACGCTCGCCCTGATCCAGAAGAACGCCCATGCCCCGGCCACGGTCTCGCGGCTCGCCCGCTCCCAGGAGCGGGACCTCCGCGCGTGGCTCTACCGGGGCGACGCCGTCGACGACAGCACCTTCGCCAGCTCGCTGCGCCGCGTCGCGGCCGAGGTCGAGGACGCTCATGGCGTGGCGGTCGAGGTGGTGGTCGTGGGTGACCTGCCGTACGCCGAGGCGTGGCAGCCCGTCGTACGCGCCACCGGCGAGGCGCTCACCAACGCCGCCAAGCACGCCGCCGTCGACCGGGTCGACGTCTACGCCGAGGTGTCCGGCGACGAGGTGTCGGTGTTCGTGCGCGACCGTGGCCGGGGCTTCGACCCCGCCGCCATCCCCGACGACCGCTACGGCGTGCGGCAGAGCATCCACGACCGGATGGCCCGCCACGGCGGGTCGGCCGAGATCCGTTCCACCCCCGGTGAGGGCACCGAGGTGCGGTTGCACCTGCCCGTCACCGAGCCAGCGCCAGGAGGCAGCGATGACCAGTGAGACGACACCGACCGGACCCGTGAGGGTCGTGCTCGTCGACGACCACGCGATGTTCCGCTCCGGGGTGCGCGGCGAGCTCGCCGGGGTGCCCGACGACGTCGTGGTGGTCGGCGAGGCCGGCGACGTGGACGCGGCGGTGCGCGTCATCGACGCCGAGCGCCCCGACGTCGTGCTGCTCGACGTCCACCTGCCGGGTGGCGGCGGGGTGTCGGTGGTGAAGCGGGCAAAGAGCCCCGGGACCCGCTACCTCGCGCTGTCCGTGAGCGACGCGGCGGAGGACGTCATCGGGACCATCCGCGGCGGCGCCCGCGGCTACGTCACCAAGACGATCACGGGCCCCGAGCTCGTCGACGCCGTCCGTCGGGTCTCCGACGGCGACGCCGTGTTCTCCCCGAGGCTGGCCGGCTTCGTGCTCGACGCCTTCGCCGGCTCGATCGAGGTCGCCGAGGTCGACGAGGACCTCGACCGGCTCACGGAGCGGGAGCGGGAGGTGATGAGGCTGATCGCGCGCGGCTACGCCTACAAGGAGGTCGCCAAGGAGCTCTTCATCTCGATCAAGACCGTGGAGACTCACATGTCCTCGGTGCTGCGCAAGCTCCAGCTCTCCTCCCGCCACGAGCTCACCAGGTGGGCCTCCGACCGGCACCTGCTCTGACCCACCAGCCACCCGGAAGGGTGTGCGCAGCGGGCCCGCGCTCCGGTTCGGTGGAGGGTCGACCCCTCCCCCTGAGAGAAGGCAGCTCGTGGCCGAACCCACCACCCAGACCCCGGACGAGACCGACGACGGAGGGCTGCGTCGGTCGATCACCGGACGACAGCTCTTCTTCTACACGCTCGGCGACGTCCTGGGCTCCGGCATCTACGTCCTCATCGGGCTGGTCGCGGCCGCGGTCGGCGGTGCCTTCTGGATCGCTTTCGCGGTGGGGGTGTCGATCGCGGCGATCACCGGCACCGCCTACGCCGAGCTCGTCACCAAGTACCCGCAGGCGGCCGGGGCCGCCCTCTACGTCAACAAGGCGTTCGGCAACAGGATCCTCACGTTCCTCGTCACCGTGTCCTTCCTGTCGGCCAGCTTCGCGGCGGCCGGGTCGCTCGCCGGTGGCTTCGCGTCGTACTTCGCCACGCTGTGGGCAGGACCTCCTGCGCTTCTGGTGACGCTGCTGTTCATCGCCGGGCTCACGGTGGTGAACTTCATCGGCATCACCGAGTCCGTCGTGATCAACATGGTCATGGCGTTCGTCGAGATCGCCGGCCTCGTCATCGTGCTGGTCATCGCCATCTGGTACGTCGTCCAGGGCGACGCCGACTTCGGCGTCCTCACCGAGTTCGACACCGGCGGCAGCAACTGGGCGCTCGCGATCCTCGCCGGCGTGGCCCTGTCGTTCTTCGCCATGACCGGCTTCGAGAACACCGCCAACGTCGCCGAGGAGACGATCGACCCGCACCGCTCGTTCCCCCGCTCGCTGATCGGCGGCATGATCACCGCGGGCGTCGTCTATGTGCTGGTCTCGATGGCAGCGGCCCTCACCGTGTCCACCGACACCCTTGCCGGCTCCGACGCAGCCCTGCTGGAGGTCGTCAAGACCGGCATCCTGCCCGTCGACACCGGCTTCATGGCCGCCCTCTTCTCCGTGATCGCCATGGTGGCCATCACCAACACGACGCTGGTCGCCGTGGTGACGCAGCCGCGCATCCTCTACGGCATGGCCAACGAGGACGTCGTGCCCGGCGTCTTCGCCCGGATCCACGCCTCCCGGCGCAGCCCCTGGGTGGGGCTGATCTTCAGTGCGGTCGTCGTGGCCGCGCTCCTGGTGGTCGGCACCCTCGCGCCCGCGGTCGAGGGCGAGAGCCTCGTGGAACGCCTCGCCCTGGTGACGGTGCTCTTCCTGTTGTTCATCTACGCGCTCGTGATCGTCGCCTGCCTCAAGCTGCGGGGCCACGACGAGGACGAGCGCACCTTCCGGGCGAACACGCCACTGCTGCTGGTCGGTCTCGTCGGCAACCTGGCGATCCTCGCCTGGTCGGTCTACGACGACCCGACGTCGCTGTACTGGTGTGCCGGGTTGCTCGGCCTCGGCGTGTCGCTGTTCCTCGTCGAGTACTTCTTCGGGAGCCGGTCCGGCCGGGACGGGGCGGATCGCGGCGAGCCCGCCGCGCGGGCGCGGGGAGGGCTGTGATGCACGTCGTCGTCGCCACGGACGGGAGCCGGCAGTCGCTGCGCGCCGCCAAGCACCTGATGTCCTTCGCCGACCCCACGAAGATCACCGACATCTTCGTGGTGGCGGTCGTCCGTCCGCTCGCGGCCGTCGCGTTCGCCGACGACCTCTCGCCGGCCGACCGGCGTCGCGCCGACCTCGAGGCAGGTGGCTTCCGCGGGGCTGCGCAGACCTCCGTCGACACCGTGGCAGCCGTCTTCGACGGGTGGGGCCCAACGGTCCACAAGAAGGTGCGCTCCGGCTCGCCGGCCAACGAGATCATCAAGGCCGCCACGGCGGTCGGCGCCGGCCTGGTCGTGGTGGCTGCGGGCGGCCGGGGCCTCAGCGACACCGTGCTGGTGGGCAGCACCGCCCAGCGCGTGCAGCACTACGCGCCGTGCCCGGTGCTCGTCGTCCGACCGGCGCCCCGCAAGCGTCGCTAGGCGGTCGGGGGAGCGCGGACCGAGGACGGCACGAGGGGCCGGGACGTATGCCGTCCCGGCCCCTCGTCGTGGTGCTGGAGCGTCCCGTCAGGTGGTGGCGCGCTCCTCGACCGGGACCTCCTTGATGGAGCCGTCGCGCAGCCCGGCCCGGAAGGAGCGGATCTCCTCCTTGACCTTCGGCAGCAGCAGGTAGCACGCCAGCAGGTTGACGATCGCGCAGACGAACAGCATCGCGTCGGCGAAGCCGAGCACCGAGTCGAAGGTCAGCACCGAGCCGACGACCGTGAACAGGCAGAAGATGACCTTGAAGATCATCTCGTTGCGCTTCGACCGGCCG
Organism: uncultured Actinomycetota bacterium; assembly: GCA_963754025.1. Classification (GTDB taxonomy): domain Bacteria; phylum Actinomycetota; class Actinomycetes; order Propionibacteriales; family Nocardioidaceae; genus Nocardioides. The sequence goes on from CAVWEC010000004.1 coordinate 40,233, forward strand.
AAGATCGTCGTGAACGCCTTCTGCGTGTAGTAGGCCCAGGTGATGAGTGTCGAGAACGCGAACAGCGCGACGGCGATCGCCAGGATCACCGGGAACTGCGGGAGGAACGTCTCGAAGGCACGCGAGGTGACCACCACGCCGTCGGGGGCGGCCTCGCCGGCGGCCACGGCTGCGCGTGCGTCGCTGTAGAAGGTGGTGTCGGCGATGACGATCGTCAACGCCGTCATCGTGCAGATGACGACCGTGTCGATGAAGGGCTCGAGCAGGGCGACGAAGCCCTCGCTCACGGGGTGCCGGGTCTTCACCGCGGCATGTGCGGTCGGCGCCGAGCCGACGCCGGCCTCGTTGGAGAAGGCCGCGCGCTGGAAGCCGATGATCAGCACGCCGATCGCGCCGCCGGCCACACCGACCGGGGCGAAGGCGCCGCTCACGATCTCGCCGACCGCGGCCGGCAGCTGGGTGATGTTGAAGCCGATGACCAACAGGCAGGCACCGACGTAGATCATGGCCATCAGCGGGACCAGGCGCGAAGTCACCTTGCCGATGGAGGTGATGCCGCCCAGGATGACCGCGCCGACGAGGACGGCGAGGATGACGCCGAAGACCAGCGCGGAGCCGGAGGAGCCGAGGAAGCCGTCGTCGCCACCGGTGATCTCCTGCGCCTGGGCGAAGGTCTGGTTGGCCTGGAACATGTTGCCGCCGACCGCGCCGAAGAAGAACAGCGCGATCGCGAAGATCATCGTCAGTGTGCGCGAGACGCCGGAGCCGAAGCGCTCGAAGGCGACCGGCAGGTAGCGGAAGGCGCCGCCGGTGACGGTGCCGTCCTCGTGGACCTCGCGATACTTCACGCCGAGGGTGCACTCGACGAACTTGGTGCACATGCCGAGGATGCCCGCGAGGATCATCCAGAAGGTCGCGCCCGGCCCGCCGATGGTGACGGCGACGCCCACGCCGGCGATGTTGCCGAGGCCGACGGTGCCGGAGACGGCGGAGGTGAGCGCCTGGAAGTGGGTCACCTCACCGGGGTCGCTGGCGCGCGAGTACTTGCCGCGCACCAGGTCGATCGAGGTGCGCCACCCGGTGAACTGGATGCCCTTGAAGTAGATCGTGAAGATGGCCGCCGCGACCACCAACCAGAAGACGATCAGCGGCACCGTGACCCCGAAGATGCTCGGGGAGTAGAAGATGACGTTCTGGACGGCGGTCGAGATGGGGTTGAACGCGTTGTTGATCGCGTTCTCCACGGTGGACAACCAGCTCCACGTCTCGGCGGCCTCGGCGGCTCGATATGTCGTGTGGGTCACAGATGGCGCGGACATGAGGGATACCGAAGCGCACTTCTGCTCCAGAGTCCAGAGTGCAGTGCCGACCGGGTCCCGACCGGCCGATAGATTTCCGGCATGGAAACACTGCGCGACGTCCTGCTCGTCGTCCACCTGCTCGGGTTCGGAGCGCTCTTCGGCGGACTCCTCGTGCAGGCGCGCGAGACCGACAAGCGGGTCAACGGCGCGATGCGCGACGGCGTCGGTACGGCGGTGCTCGCCGGGCTCGCGCTCGTGGGTGTCCTGGAGGCCGGCGACACCGAGGTCGACCACGTCAAGGTCGGCATCAAGCTGGCGGTCGGCGTGGTGCTGCTGGGACTGGTGATGGCGAACGTGCGCAAGCCGTCGATCCCGCAGGGGCTCTGGGTCGCGCTGCTGGCGCTGACCGTGCTCAACGTCGGCGTCGCCGTCCTCGTCTGACCCTCGTCCGGACCAGCCCCACAGCGGCCGCCCGGCCCTGTTGTCGTGGGTGACCCGCCGTAGGGTTGGGGTGACATGAGCACGTCTGCACCGTTGCCCGGTTTCGAGCACCTCGCCGCCACCCGGGACGCCGCCACCGCGGGCCCCGGCGAGCCTGCCCGGGGCAGCCACGGTCCCTCGCGGGAGGAGCTGCTCGACGGGCTGAACGAGCCCCAGCGGGCGGCCGTGGTCCACGAGGGCGCGCCGCTGCTCGTCGTCGCCGGCGCGGGGTCGGGCAAGACCCGGGTGCTCACCCGGCGGATCGCCTGGCTGATCAGCGAGCGCAAGGCCCACCCCGGCTCGGTCCTCGCGATCACCTTCACCAACAAGGCCGCCGCCGAGATGAAGGAGCGGGTCGAGGACCTCGTCGGCCGGCGCGCGCGGATCATGTGGGTCTCGACCTTCCACTCCGCGTGCGTGCGCATCCTCCGCAAGGAGATCACGGTGCTCAACCAGGAGGGGCTGGGCTTCAAGTCGTCGTTCTCGATCTACGACGCCGCCGACTCCAAGCGGCTGATGACGCTGGTGGCCAAGGACCTCGGGCTCGACCCCAAGCGCTTCCCGCCCAACGTGCTGCTCCACTGGACCTCCAACCAGAAGAACGAGCTGCGCGACCACGAGGAGGCCACCCGCGACGCCCGCAACTCCTACGAGGAGAGCTGTGCCGCGGCCTACACCAACTACCAGCGTCGACTGCGCGAGGCCAACGCCCTCGACTTCGACGACCTGATCATGACCACGGTGCACCTCTTCCAGGCCTACCCCGACGTCCGCGAGAACTACCGGCGCCGGTTCCGCCACGTCCTCGTCGACGAGTACCAGGACACCAACCACGCGCAGTACGCCCTGATCCACCAGCTCTGCGCGGACGACCCGGAGGACCTCGATCCGGAGGCGGAGCGGGTGGCACCGAGCGAGCTGATGGTGGTGGGCGACGCCGACCAGTCGATCTACGCCTTCCGTGGCGCCAACATCCGCAACATCCTCGACTTCGAGAACGACTTCCCGCAGGCGCAGACGATCCTGCTCGAGCAGAACTACCGTTCGACGCAGACCATCCTCGAGGCCGCCAACGGGGTGATCGGCCACAACCGGGGCCGCAAGCCCAAGCGGCTGTGGTCCGACGCCGGCCAGGGGGAGCGGATCGTCGGCTACGTCGCCGACGACGAGCGCGACGAGGCCCGGTTCGTCTCCCAGGAGATCGACACCCTCACCGACGAGGCCGGGGTGAAGCCCTCGGACGTCGCCGTCTTCTACCGCACCAACGCCCAGTCCCGCGTGTTCGAGGAGGTGTTCATCCGCACCGGCCAGCCGTACAAGGTGGTCGGAGGGGTGCGCTTCTACGAGCGGCGCGAGGTGCGCGACGCCGTGGCCTACCTGCGCATGCTGGTCAACGCCGACGACGAGATCTCGCTGCGACGCGTCCTCAACGTGCCCAAGCGCGGCATCGGCGACCGCGCCGAGGCGATGGTGTCCGCCTTCGCCGAGCGGGAGCGGGTCACGTTCTGGGAGGCCCTGCGCCGGGCCGACGACGCCCCGGGGCTGGTCACCCGCTCGCGCACCGCGATCCGCGGCTTCGTCGCCATGGTCGAGGAGCTGCAGTCGATGGTCGAGGCGGGGGAGCGGCCCGACGTCGTCCTCGAGTCGGTGCTCGACCGCTCCGGGTACCTGACCGAGCTCGAGGCCTCCGACGACCCGCAGGACGAGACCCGGCTCGAGAACCTCGCCGAGCTCGTGGCCGTCGCCCGGGAGTTCTCCGACGACCCGGTGGCCGGCCCCTCGGCCGACCCGGCCGACCCCGACGACACCGCTGCCGGGACCGCGCTCCCCGGGCTCAGCGACTTCCTGGAGCGGGTCGCGCTGGTCGCTGACACCGACCAGATCCCCGATCAACCGACCGGCGACGGCAGCGACGACGGTGGTGTCGTCACGCTGATGACGCTCCACACGGCGAAGGGGCTGGAGTTCCCCGTCGTGTTCCTCACCGGGCTCGAGGACGGCGTGTTCCCCCACTCGCGGTCCCTGGGCGACCAGCCCGAGCTCGAGGAGGAGCGCCGGCTGGCCTACGTCGGCGTGACCCGGGCGGAGCAGCGGCTCTACCTGTCACGCGCGGTCGTGCGGTCTGCCTGGGGCGCGCCCTCGCACAACCCCGCGTCACGCTTCCTCGACGAGATGCCGATCGACCTGGTCGACTGGCGGCGTACCGAGGCGGCCCAGGCACAGTGGTCGCGTCCCGACCTCTCGGGTGCACCGGGCGGTTCGTGGGGTACGCCGACCGCGGCGGGGCGCCGCAACTTCTCGGCGGCCGCCGCCCGCGCGGACGCCGCCTCGAAGGCCAAGCAGGCTCGGGAGGTGCCGTCCCTCACGCCCGGCGACCGGGTGCTGCACGACTCGTTCGGCATGGGCACCGTGGTGACGGTCGAGGGCGCAGCCGACAAGGCCGTCGCCTCGATCGACTTCGGCAGCGAGGGCGTGAAGCGGCTGCTGCTCAGGTACGCGCCGGTCGAGAAGCTCTAGTCGGACCGCACAGCGGGCCGGCTGATGGCGGTCGAGCGTGTCGAGACCCGGTGAGCCTCGCTACGGCCGCAACCGTCAGGGAGTGACGCCGTGGACCAGGAACGCGGCGTAGGGGTCGACCGGGTCGCCGCCGCCGGGCCGCACCTCGAGGTGCAGGTGGGAGCCGGTGACGTTGCCGGTGGAGCCGACGTAGCCGATGACCTCGCCGGGGGCGACGGTCTCGCCCTCGCTGACCCCGAAGCTGGACTGGTGGCAGTACCAGATCTCGGTGCCGTCCTCGAGGGTGACCACGGTCTTGTTGCCGTAGGACCCGTCGTAGCCCACGGAGGTCACGGTGCCGCCGGCCACGGCCATGATCGTCCTGGCCGTCGACACCGTTGAAGTCGAGACCGGTGTGGTAGCTGGCCCACAGCCCGTAGTCGCCGAACTCGGCGGTGGTGATCGAGGGGCTCACGGGGAGCACCCAGCGGTTGTCCTCGATCTTCTTCGACTGCTTCTCGGCGAGCTGGGCGAAGCGGGCCAGCGCGGCGTCGCGCCGCTTGGTCATGGCCTCGGCCTCGGCGACCAGGTCGGCGTCCGCGGCGTCCGCCAGCGCGTCGCGTCGGGAGTCGCGGGAGAGGGTGGCGCGTCCGCGGAGCGCGTTGCTGCTGGCCTGGCCGCTGGCGCCGCTGAGGGCGTTGGCGGCGACGAGTCGCTGGTCACCGGCGACGGGGACGCCGGAGTCGGATGCGGTGACAGCGCCGCCGATCGAGGCGCTGAGGGCAGCCAGACCGACGAGCACGGGGAGGGAGGGGAAGCGACGGAAGAGCGGTCCGCGCGAGCCCGTGTGCTTGCTGGCCTTGCGGCGACCGGGACTGGTCGTCAGCACGGGGGCCGTGGCAGGCGCGGTCGCCTCGGACCGGCGGCGGGGGCCGCGGTGGTCCGCACGGTGGTTACCCATGTAGCAGTGGCTCTTCCGGTCGGGAACGGGGGCGGTCTGGTCCGGAGACAACGAGGAGAGACTGTAACGGATTGGTCACGCCCCGCGTAATCCCGGTCCGGACCATTGTGGACTGTTGGTGACGTGAGCGTGACCGGCCAGTGGACACGTCAGGCGTGACGACGTCCCGTCGGCGGGACTTGGCGCCCTGCCCTACCCGCCGGTCCGTGGCGGAGATCACGCCTCGGTTACCCTGCCGCCATGAGTGCGCAGCCGCCCGTGGGCCGGATCCGGATCGTCGTCGGCAAGCCCGGTCTCGACGGCCACGACCGCGGCGCCAAGATCGTCGCCCGGGCGTTGCGCGACGCCGGCCACGAGGTCATCTACACCGGGCTGCACCAGACGCCCGAGCAGATCGTGGAGACCGCGATCCAGGAGGACGCCGACCTGATCGGCCTCTCGGTGCTCTCCGGTGCCCACATGACCCTGTTCAAGAAGCTGGTCGCGCTGCTCGCCGAGCGCGACGCCTCGGACATCGTCGTGTTCGGCGGCGGGATCATCCCGGAGGAGGACATCCCGGTGCTCGAGGAGATCGGCGTCGCCAAGGTCTTCACCCCCGGCGCGCCCACCCACGAGATCACGGGCTGGGTGGCCGAGCACTTCGCCGCCGGCGCCTGAGCCTGTGGACCCCGGCCCGCGAGTTCGACCGCGACCCGACCTGCCGTGACCCACGCCACGGGACTAGGGTGCGAAAGCCGGATCCCTGCCCTCTGACGGGCGTGTCGAACAGAACGAAGGACTGGGCGAACAGTGGACTTGATGGAGTACCAGGCGAAGGAGCTCTTCGCCAAGCATGGAGTGGCCGGAGCACTCGGCAAGACCGTGGAGACCCCCGAGGACGCGCGCGCGGCCGCGGAGGAGATCGGTGGCGTCGTGGTCGTCAAGGCCCAGGTGAAGGCCGGGGGCCGCGGCAAGGCCGGTGGCGTGAAGGTCGCGAAGTCGCCGGAGGAGGCCGAGGAGGCCGCCCGCGCGATCCTCGACCTCGAGATCAAGGGCCTGCCGGTCAACCGCGTGCTCGTGGTGCCGGGCGCCTCGATCGAGGAGGAGTACTACTTCTCCTTCCTGCTCGACCGCTCGAACCGTTCCTACCTGTGCATCGCGAGCGTCGAGGGCGGTGTCGAGATCGAGGAGGTCGCGAAGACCAACCCCGACGCCGTCAAGAAGATCCCGATCGACCCCGGCACCGGTGTCGACGCCGAGAAGGCCGAGGCGATCGTCGACGAGGCCGGGTTCCCGGCCGAGCTGCGTGACCAGGCGATCGAGATGGTCCAGCAGCTGTGGACGGTCTTCACGGCGGAGGACGCCACCCTCGTCGAGGTCAACCCGCTCGCGCGGGTGGCCGGCGATCGGCTCGAGGCGCTCGACGGCAAGGTCTCGCTCGACGAGAACGCCGACTTCCGCCACGAGGACCACTCGCGGTTCGAGATCCGCGAGGAGTCCGACCCGCTCGAGGCGAAGGCCAAGGACAAGGGCCTGAACTACGTCAAGCTCGACGGCGAGGTCGGCATCATCGGCAACGGCGCGGGCCTGGTCATGTCGACCCTCGACGTCGTCGCCTACGCCGGTGAGGGGCACGGCGGCGTGAAGCCCGCCAACTTCCTCGACATCGGTGGTGGCGCCAACGCCCAGGTGATGGCCGACGGTCTCGACGTGATCCTGAACGACGAGCAGGTCAAGAGCGTGTTCGTGAACGTGTTCGGCGGCATCACCGCCTGCGACGAGGTCGCCAACGGCATCAAGGGTGCCCTGGAGATCCTCGGCGACGAGGCGACCAAGCCGCTGGTCGTCCGCCTCGACGGCAACAACGTCGATGCCGGACGCGCGATCCTGGACGAGCTCGACCACCCGCTGGTCACCCAGGTCGACACCATGGACGGCGCGGCGGACAAGGCCGCCGAGCTCGCGAACGCTGGAGGCAACTGAGATGTCGATCTACCTCAACAAGGACTCCAAGGTCATCGTCCAGGGCATGACCGGTGGCATGGGCTCCAAGCACACCACCCTGATGATCGAGGCCGGCTCCACCATCGTGGGCGGCGTCAACGCCCGCAAGGCCGGGACCTCGGTCGAGCTCGCCGGCCAGGAGCTGCCGGTCTTCGGCAGCGTCAAGGAGGCGATGGCCGAGACCGGTGCCGACGTCTCGGTCGTCTTCGTGCCGCCGGCCTTCACCAAGGACGCCTGCATCGAGGCCATCGACGCCGGCATCGGCCTGCTCGTGGTCATCACCGAGGGCGTGCCGGTGCAGGACAGCGCCGAGGTCTTCGCCTACCTCGAGGGCAAGACCACCCGGATGATCGGCCCCAACTGCCCGGGCATCATCACGCCCGGGGAGTCGCTGGCGGGCATCACGCCCCACACCATCGCCGGCAAGGGCCCGATCGGCCTGGTCTCGAAGTCGGGCACGCTGACCTACCAGATGATGTTCGAGCTGCGCGACCACGGCTTCTCGACCGCCATCGGCATCGGCGGCGACCCGATCATCGGCACCACGCACATCGACGCGCTCGAGGCCTTCGAGAACGACCCCGACACCCAGGCGATCGTCATGATCGGCGAGATCGGTGGCGACGCGGAGGAGCGGGCGGCGGCCTACATCAAGGACCACGTGACCAAGCCGGTCGTCGGCTACGTCGCCGGGTTCACCGCCCCGGAGGGCAAGACCATGGGCCACGCCGGCGCCATCGTCTCCGGCTCCTCGGGCACCGCACAGGCCAAGAAGGAGGCCCTCGAGGCCGTCGGCGTGAAGGTGGGCAAGACGCCCTCCGAGACCGCCGACCTGATGCGGGAGATCGTCAGCAAGCTCGACGTCCTGCTGCTGCACGACGAGGGGCCGGACCCGGCTGGGCCCGGCCCCTCGTCGCGTCCCCAGGAGCTGAGCGCGCCGTCCCACGGAGGCGTCCGCTCACCGACCGGGGGTACGGTGGTGATGTCCGTCACACACCTGTGGCGGCTTGGACGGAGGGTTGGTATGACGCTCGACGACTTCGATCTCGCGAACATCCTGGTGAAGGTGATCGCGGCGGTGGTCATCGTCGTGATCACCGCGCTGATCGCCAAACTCGTGAAAGCTCTGGTCAGCAAGCTGCTGGCCAGGGTCAAGGCGCTCCAGGGGCAGAACCAGGGCGGCCAGAGCCTGGCCGACTCCCTGGCGTCCCTGGCATCGCTGGTGGTGTGGCTGTTCGGCCTCATCGCCCTGCTCAACCTCTTCGACCTGACCTCGGTGGTCGCGCCCATCCAGCAGCTCCTCGACGGCCTGCTGGGCGCCCTGCCCGGGGTGATCGGAGCTGCGCTGATCCTGCTGATCGGCTACATCGTGGCGAGGATCGTGCGTGAGCTGGTCACGACGGCACTCTCGGCCGCGGGGGCCGACCGTCTCCTCCGGGACACCGCCGGCGACCGTGCGGCCACGGGAGGCAGCGACGCGACCGCCACGGCGACGACCACCTCTCCGAGCGCCACCAGCTCGTTGTCGCTCTCCTCGATCGCGGGCCAGCTGCTGTTCGCGCTGATCATGATCGTCTTCGCCATCTCGGCGCTGCAGGTGCTCGGCATCGAGGCGATCTCCGAACCCGCGACGGCGATGCTCGACCTGATCCTGCAGGCCGTCCCGGCCATCCTGGCTGCGGCCATCCTCCTCGCCATCGGCTACGTCATCGGCAAATTCGTGGCGCCCCTCCTGGAGAGCACGCTGCGGGGCCTGGGGGTGGACCGCGCACTCGGTGAGATCGGTGTCTCCACCGGCACCACCAGCGCCTCCAACGTCATCGCGCGCGGCGTCCACGTGGCCATCGTGCTGTTCTTCGCCGTCGCGGCCACCCGGGTGCTGGGCTTCCCCGAGGTCACCGCGATCCTCGATGCGGTCCTCGAGATCGCCGGGCGCATCGTCTTCGGCGGCGCCGTGATCGCCGTCGGTGTCCTGATCGCCAACGTGCTCAGCCAGCTCGCGTCGGGCCGGGCTGCGCAGGTCGTCAAGTGGGGCACCATCGGGCTGTTCGTCGCCATGGGGCTGCAGTTCATGGGGCTGGCCGACATCATCGTCACCCTGGCCTTCGGCTCGGTCGTGGTCGGAACCGCACTGGCGGCAGCCATCGCCTTCGGCCTGGGAGGACGCGACGCAGCGGCCCGGCAGCTGGAGCGCCTGCAGCAGTCGCCGGCCCAGGGCGCCCCCACGCCGCCGTCGGATCCCCTCGCCGGCCCGTAGGTCCCAGCCCAGGAGGGGTGCGGCGGTCAACGGCCGCCGCACCTCACCGGTACTTGCGCGGCAGGTCGTCGAGCCGGGCCATCGCCCGACGTACGAGCGCGTCGAAGTCCTCCGCCTCGATGTAGACCCCGCCCCCCGGCACGAAGCCGACCTGGCCGACCGTGCCACCCCGGCGGACGATGCCCATGAGGTAGGTGACGGTCTCGTCGTCGCTGACCTCGGAGGTGACGCGCCACAGCGACAGGTCGGAGTCGCGGCTCTGGTCGTTGGCGAGGGACTGGATCTTGCTGCCCAGGTCGCGGTCGGAGCAGGAGGCCATCCGCGCGCGGACGTCGTCGACGAAGGCCTGCGCGCGGCCCTCGGGCATCGAGCCGACGGTCTCGGTCAGGCCGAAGGCGGCCGGCAGCTTGGCCTGCGGCACGAGGAAGGTGCGGGTGACGGCGGCGGTCACGTACTTCTGGGAGAACTCGGTGCGGTCGCAGCGGGTGGAGGCGGTGTTGGCGCGGGCCTCGCGCGGCTCGGTCCCGACCCACGGCTTGGAGACGCCCACCAGAGGTGGCAGGTCGGCCTCGACGAGCAGACCCGGAACCTCGCCGACCTTGACCGCGTCGGTCGGCTCCATCGCGGTGTCGGCGGCGCACTTGGCGTTGGGGGTGGTGCGGCACAGGCCGTTGACGCCGGCACCGAGCAGGTCGACCGAGTCCTTCAGGGCCGGCTCGTCGGGGCCCTGGGTGCGGCTGAGCGTGGTCGTGACGATCTGGCCGGTGCGGGCGACGCCGACCACGAACGCCTGGCCCGAGCCCTTCCAGCTGCGGAGGTGGAAGAGCATGGCCTCGTCGCCGATCCCGGAGACGGCGTAGGTGCCGATGAGCTGGGTCTGCGGGGTGACGCAGCCGCCGTACCACCGCAGCATCCGCTCCCACGCGTCGCGGGACGTCTGGGTGGTCTTCGACAGCTCGGCGTACTGCACCGCCGACGCGGCGGGCGAGCGCTTCGACCCCCCGAACTCGAAGGTGCGCACCAGGGTCGAGACGCCCTCGGGGTCGGCGTAGCGGTCCTGCTGGCAGGGCGCCACCCGACCGGTGCCGCGGGAGTTGTCCGAGGTCTTCTTCTCGGTCCAGTCGCCGCCGAGGGCGTCCCCGACCTCTTCGGCCTCGAGCAGCCGGGCAGCCGTGAACGCCGACACCGGCGCGCCGTCGGGCCCTGAGGCGGCGATGCCCGGCTCGTCGTCGCGCAGCCGGGGGCCGCCCTCGACGGTGGAGCCGCTGACCACGGTGCCGGTGACGACGACGGCCGCCACCGCCACCGCCGCCCCCACCACGGTGTGGGTACGCCGCCGGGCGGCACCGGCCCGGCGCAGGATCGAGGCGCGGGGCAGCCGGGTGTCGGTGACCAGTGTGGCCAGGTGGCCGAAGACCAGCGGCACGTCGGCCGGACCGATCTCGCGGGCCTCGCAGAAGCTGCCGGTGGCGGTCGCGGTGAGTCGCTCGGCCTCCCCGAGGGTGAGCCCGAGCTCCTTGGCGCGCTCGGCCATCGGCAGCGCCGTCACCTGGTCGAGCAGCAATGCCTTGCGCTGCGACATCGGCAGCGCACCGAGGGCGTCGAAGGTGGCGCGCGCCTCGGGGTCGAGCGACTTGTCGCGGTGCCAGATGCGCGCGGTGTGGCGGCGCTGGGCCTGCGCCCAGGCGTGGGGGCGCACCCACGCCTCCGGGTCGGGCAAGCGGCCGACCTTGCGCCAGTGGTGCCAGGTGACGATGAAGGAGTCGCGCACGGCCGAGCGGGCCGCGGGGAGGTCGCCGGTCAGCGCGTAGGCCTGCAGCAGCAGGCGCGCTCGGGCGTCCTTGTAGAACGCGTCGAAGGCCTCGGGGTGGATCATGACCGATCCACCATAGGGGTGAGGGGGAGGCGTCCGAAATCTCGCCCGGGCGGGTGTGCACCGGGTCACGCCGCACCCCGGCGTGGCAGCGCCGGGGGCACCGCCGGCCGGGTGATGATGGCCGGGCCATGACCTCGCTGCTCCCGGCCCCCGCTCGCACCACGAGCCCGGCCGCCGACCTGCGCCACCGCCGGCCGCTGCTCGCCGTGGGTCTCCTCGGCGGCGTCACCGCCGCCCTCGGGGTGCTGGTGCTCTGCCTCGGGGTGGCCGTCACCGGCTGGTTCCTCTCCGACGCCGGCAGCCACGGCGCCCCGCGCGACGCCCTGCGCGTCGGAGCGCTCGGCTGGCTGATGGCCCACGGGTCGGGGGTGAAGGTGCAGGGCGTGAGCGTCACCGTCGTGCCGCTGCTGCTCACGGCGCTCGCCGCGTGGTCTGCCTGGCGCGTGGGTCACCGGGTGGGCACGTCGGTCTCCGGCCACGGCCCGGACGCCGACCAGATCGCCGACGGCGAGCGCGACTGGACCGTGCCGGTCGCAGTCGCGTGCTTCGCCCTCGGCTACGCCGCGGTCACCGCCGTCACCCTGCAGCTGGCCGCGACGCCGGCCACGGCTCCCGACGGCTCCCGCGCCCTCACCTGGTCCCTGGCCCTCGCGCTGCTCGTCGGTGGCCCGGCCATCGCGGTCGGCTCCGGTCGCGCCGCGATCTGGGCCACCGTGCTGCCCGGCAACCTGCGGGCCACGTTCGCCACCTGCCGCTCGGTGCTCCGCTCCGTGCTCCTGGCCGGCCTCGTCGCCTTCGTCGCGGCGCTCGTCGTCGACCTCCCCACCGCCGTCAACGTGACGGCGGGGCTGCGCCTCTCCGCCGGTGAGGCCGCCCTCTACGCCCTGCTGTCGCTGCTGGTGCTGCCCAACGCCGCACTGTTCGCCACCTCCTACCTGCTCGGGCCCGGGTTCATGGTCGGCGCCCAGACGATGGTCTCGCCCACCGTGGTCGTGACCGGCGCGCTGCCCGCCTTCCCGCTGCTCGCCGCGCTGCCCGACAGCGGCACCGTGCCGGGCTGGACCGTCGCCCTGATGGCGGCGCCGCCGCTGGCGGCCGCGCTCGGGGCCGCCCTCGCGCAGCGAGGCCGTCCCACCCTGCGGTGGGAGGAGGGCGCGCTGCGCGGCTGCGCCGGCGGCGTCCTGGCCGGGGTGCTGCTCGGCTGGCTGGCGCAGCTCGCCGGCGGCGCGGTCGGCCCCGGCCGGATGCAGGTCGTGCAGCCCTACGCCTTCGACGCGCTGGTCCACGCCATCACCGCGCTCGGCATCGGCGGCCTGGTCGGTGGCCTCGTGATGACCTGGTGGCAGCGCCGGACGCTGCGCCCGGCGTCCTGACCACCCCCGTAGGCTCACCGCCGTGCGGCTCGTCGTCCTCGTCTCCGGTTCCGGCACCAACCTCCAGGCCCTGCTCGACGCGTGCGCCGAGCCCGGCTACGGCGCGGAGGTCGTGGCGGTGGGAGCCGACCGCGGAGACATCGAGGGCCTGGCGCGCGCCTCCCGCGCCGGAGTGCCGACCTTCGTCTGCCGCTTGGCCGACCACGAGACCCGTGAGGACTGGGACGCCGCGCTGGCCGACGCCGTGGCGGCGTACGACCCGGACCTGGTGGTGTCCGCCGGCTTCATGAAGCTCGTCGGCGCCGGGTTCCTCGAGCGCTTCGCCATGGTCAACACCCACCCGGCCCTGTGCCCGTCGTTCCCCGGCATGCACGGTCCCCGTGACGCGCTGGAGTACGGCGTGAAGGTCACCGGCGCGACCCTCTTCGTGGTCGACACCGGGGTCGACACCGGCCCGATCGTCGCGCAGGCGACAGTGGCGGTCGGCGACGACGACGACGTCGACTCGCTCCACGAGCGGATCAAGGTCGCCGAGCGGACGATGCTGGTCGACGCCGTCGGCCGGATGGCCCGTGAGGGCTGGACCGTCGTCGGCCGCCGGGTGCGGATAGGCTGAGGGCACACGACTGGCGCAGGTGGGCCACCACCGGGGAGTGACCGTGTCGGCGCATCGAACGCCTGGGTGCCCGACCTCGTACTCGATCCACCCCGAGCACCCGAGGAGTCACCCGTGACCCGCATCCAGATCCGCCGCGCGCTGGTCTCCGTCTACGACAAGACCGGCCTCGACACCCTCGCGCGGGGCCTCCACGACGCCGGTGTCGAGCTGGTCTCCACCGGCGGCTCGGCCGCCCTGATCGAGGGCCTCGGCATCCCGGTGACCAAGGTCGAGGACCTCACCGGCTTCCCCGAGTGCCTCGACGGCAGGGTCAAGACCCTCCACCCCCGCGTGCACGCCGGCATCCTCGCCGACCGCCGCCTGGAGTCCCACGTCTCCCAGCTGGCCGACCTCGGCGTCGAGCCCTTCGACCTGGTCGTCTCCAACCTCTATCCCTTCACCCGGACCGTGGCCTCGGGTGCCGGCCCGGACGAGTGCGTCGAGCAGATCGACATCGGCGGCCCGTCGATGGTGCGCGCGGCCGCCAAGAACCACCCGTCGGTCGCGATCGTCACGTCGCCGGAGCGCTACGGCGACGTGCTGGCCGCGGCTGCGGGCGGCGGCTTCACGCTCGAGCAGCGCCAGGCGCTCGCCGCCGAGGCCTTCGCCCACACCGCGGCCTACGACGTGGCCGTGGCGGGCTGGATGGCGGCGACCCTGGCGCCGGGCGACGACGGCTGGCCGGCCTTCGCCGGGCAGGCGCTGCAGCGGACCGCAGTGCTGCGCTACGGCGAGAACCCGCACCAGCAGGCCGCCCTCTACGTCGACCCCGACGCGGGGGAGTCGCTGGCCACCGCCGAGCAGCTGCACGGCAAGGAGATGTCCTACAACAACTACGTCGACGCCGACGCGGCCCTGCGCGCCGCCCACGAGCAGGCCGACGTGCCCACGGTCGCGATCATCAAGCACGCCAACCCGTGCGGGATCGCCGTCGGCGCCACCGTCGAGGAGGCCCACCGGCGCGCCCACGCGTGCGACCCGGTCTCGGCCTTCGGCGGTGTGATCGCCACCAATCGGCCGGTCTCGGTCGCGATGGCCGAGCAGGTGGCCGAGGTCTTCACCGAGGTGATCGTGGCCCCGGCCTACGACGCGGGCGCGGTCGAGGTGCTCCAGGGCAAGAAGAACATCCGGATCCTGCGCACCTCCGGCCACGGCGGGGTCGGGCTGGAGTACCGCCAGATCTGCGGCGGTGCGCTGGCGCAGCTCGCCGACGGCGTCGACGCCGACGGTGACGACCCGACCACCTGGACCCTGGCCACCGGCACCGCGGCGTCGGACGGGGTGCTCGCGGACCTCGCGTTCGCCTGGCGCGCCTGCCGGTCGGTGAAGTCCAACGCGATCCTGCTCGCCAAGGGCGGCGCCTCCGTCGGCATCGGCATGGGGCAGGTCAACCGCGTCGACTCCTGCAGGCTCGCCGTCGAGCGGGCGGGCGAGCGCGCTGCCGGCTCGGTCGCCGCCTCCGACGCCTTCTTCCCCTTCGAGGACGGGCCGCAGGTCCTGCTCGACGCGGGAGTGACCGCGATCGTCCAGCCCGGTGGGTCGGTGCGCGACGAGCTGACCGTCCAGGCGTGCGAGGCAGCGGGCGTGACCATGTACTTCACCGGGACGCGTCACTTCGCCCACTGACCGACAGCCCGACTCGTCTGCGAGGATCCTCCCGATGACTGCACAGAAGCTCGACGGCAACGCGACCCTCAAGGTGATCAAGGCCGAGCTGACCGAACGGGTACGGCTGCTGGCGGAGCGGGGCGTGACCCCGGGCCTCGGCACCGTCCTCGTCGGCGACGACCCCGGAAGCCACTGGTACGTCGGCGCCAAGCACAAGGACTGCGCCGAGATCGGCATCACCTCGCTGCGGCGCGACCTGCCCGCCGGTACGCCGCAGGCCGAGGTCGAGGCCGTCATCGACGACCTCAACGCCGATCCGACCTGCACCGGGTTCCTCGTGCAGCAGCCGACCGGCCTCGACGAGTTCGCGCTGCTCTCCAGGGTCGACCCGGACAAGGACGTGGACGGCCTCCACCCGGTCAACCTCGGCAAGCTGGTGCTCGGCGAGACCGGCCCGCTGCCGTGCACGCCGGTCGGTGTGATCGAGCTGCTGCGACGCCACCAGGTCGCGATCGCCGGCGCCGAGGTCGTCGTGGTCGGCCGTGGGCTGACCGTCGGCAGGCCGCTGGGGCTGCTGCTGACGCGGCGTACCGAGAACGCGACGGTGACGCTGTGCCACACCGGCACCCGTGACCTGGCGGCCCACGTGCGCGCGGCCGACATCGTCGTCGCGGCAGCGGGCGTGCCCGGCATCGTCACCGGCGACATGGTCAAGCCCGGCGCGGCCCTGCTCGACGTGGGTGTCTCCCGCGTCGACGGACGTATCGCGGGCGACCTGACCGACGACGTGTGGGACGTCGCGGCGTGGGTGTCGCCCAACCCCGGCGGCGTCGGCCCGATGACCCGGGCGATGCTGCTGACGAACATCGTCGAGGCAGCAGAGAGGGCGGCGGGGGTCGCGTGAGCGAGACCCCCGAGGAGCCCGGTCACGGGATCCGGCCGCCCGAGGAGGCGCCGCGGCGCTACCCCTCGACCCTCGGCGGGCTGCTGTACCTGGTCTCGCTCGCCGGGGTCCTGACGGGTCTGGGCGTGGCGGTGCTGGAGGACTGGCGCACGGGCATCCGGGTCATCGCGCTGGCCCTCGGCTTCGCCGCCGCCTGCAGGCTGGTGCTCCCGTCGCGGCAGGCCGGCATGCTCGCCGTGCGGCACCGTGCCTTCGACGTCCCCCTGCTGCTGGTCGTCGCCGGCCTGCTCTGGTTCCTCGCCGGAGACATCCCGAACCAGCCGACCTGAGGGCGGTCTCGAGCGCCTCGGGCGCTCGGGCCAGCTCTCGACCTGGCAGCGACCAGCCCGGCCCTCGTTCCTCGGGCCGGGCTGCGCTGCTCAGATCAGGCCGAGGCCCCGGACCGCGTCGCGCTCCTCGACGAGCTCGGCGGCGGTGGCGTCCATCTTCGACCGCGAGAACTCGTTGATGTCGAGGCCCTCCACGATCTCCCAGTCGCCGTCCTTGGTGAGGACGGGGAAGGAGTAGACGATGCCCTCGGGCACGTCGTAGGACCCGTCGGAGCGCACGGCCATCGAGACCCAGTCGCCCTCGGCGGAGCCGAGCAGCCAGTCGCGGGCGGCGTCGATGGTGGCCGACGCGGCCGAGGCGGCCGAGGAGGAGCCACGGGCGTCGATGATGGCGGCGCCACGCTTGGCGACGGTCGGGATGAAGTCGTTCTCCAGCCACGCCTGGTCGTCGACGACGTCGGCGGCGATCCTGCCGCCCACCTCGGCGTGGAACAGGTCGGGGTACTGCGTGGCGGAGTGGTTGCCCCAGATCGTCATCTTCTTGATGTCGGTCACGGGAGCGCCGGTCTTGGCCGCCAGCTGCGAGATCGCCCGGTTGTGGTCGAGGCGGGTCAGCGCGGAGAAGCGCTCGGCCGGGATGTCGGGGGCGTTGGACATCGCGATCAGCGCGTTGGTGTTGGCCGGGTTGCCGGTGACGCCGATCCGGACGTCGTCGGCCGCCACGGAGTTGAGCGCCTTGCCCTGGGCGGTGAAGATCGCGCCGTTGGCCTCGAGCAGGTCGCCGCGCTCCATGCCCGGTCCGCGCGGACGCGCGCCCACGAGCAGGGCGAGGTTGACGCCGTCGAAGACCGTCTCGGCGTCCGCGCCGATCTCGACACCGGCGAGGGTCGGGAAGGCGCAGTCGTCGAGCTCCATCACGACACCCTCGAGGGCCTTGAGGGCCGGCTCGATCTCGAGCAGCCGCAGCTCGATCGGGCGGTCCGGGCCGAGGAGCGCACCGCTCGCGAGGCGGAACAGCAGGCTGTAGCCGATCTGGCCGGCGGCACCGGTCACGGCCACCTTGAGCGGAGTGGTCACGTCGAGGCTCCTGGAGAGTTTCTTGGGGATGACGGTCAGCGCTCCGACGCTAGCAGCGGTGCGACATGCTGCCTCCATGACCCCGTTGCGCAGGCTGCTGCCCGTGCTGGCCCTGGTGCTGCTCTCCGGCTGCGGTGGCGACCCCGTGCCGATCGGCCCCCAGGGCGTCGACGGCCTGGAGGTGCCGACGCCCTCGCCCGACGCGGCCGACTTCGTGCGTCGTGTCGACAACCCCTACCTGCCCCTCGCGGCCGGCTACGAGTGGGCATACCGGCTCGAGGGTGGCCGGGGCGCCTCGGCACTCGTCACGGTCACGGAGGGCACCCGGACGGTCGCGGGCGTGCGCACCACCGTCGTGCACGAGGTCGTGCGCTCGCGGCGCGACCGGGTCGTGAGCGACACCTACGCGTGGTTCGCCCAGGACCGGGCGGGCAACGTGTGGGCCTTCGGCGAGAACACCGAGGGGCGGGGCAGCGGCGGGTCGTGGGAGGCCGGCGTCGACGGTGCCGAGGCGGCGCTGGCCATGCCCGCGACGCCGCGGGTGGGCGACGGCTACCAGCTCGAGCACGCCGTCGGCGTGGCCGAGGACCAGGCCCGGGTCGTCGCCGTGGACGAGCGCCGCGAGGTCGCCGGCACGACGTACGGCGACCTCGTCGTCACCGAGGTCACGACACCCCTCGAGCCCGGTCTGGTGCGGCGCCGGTACCACGCGCCGGGCACCGGCCTGGTGCACGAGGAGACGATCTCCACAGGCATCTCAGGTGGGGGAGAGCGGGTCGAGCTCGTGCGGTCGCGGTTGGTAGCGTCCGACGCGTGACCGACACCGATGGCTCCACGATCATCTACACCCACACCGACGAGGCGCCGCTGCTCGCGACGTACTCGTTCCTGCCGATCATCGAGGCGTACGCCGCCCAGGCCGGTGTGTCCGTCGAGACCCGCGACATCTCGCTGGCCGGCCGCATCCTCGCGCAGTTCCCCGACCGGCTCGGCGACGACCAGCGCGTCGCCGACGCCCTCGCCGAGCTCGGCGAGATGGCGACCACGCCCGAGGCGAACATCATCAAGCTGCCCAACATCTCCGCCTCCGGACCGCAGCTGAAGGCTGCCGTCAAGGAGCTGCAGGAGCAGGGCTACGACATCCCTGACTTCCCCGAGAACCCGCAGACCGACGAGGAGAAGGCGGCCCGGGCGGCCTACGACAAGGTCAAGGGCTCGGCGGTCAACCCGGTGCTGCGCGAGGGCAACTCCGACCGTCGCGCGCCGGCGGCCGTCAAGGGCTACGCGAAGAAGCACCCCCACCGCATGGGCGAGTGGAAGGCCGACTCCAGGACCGACGTCGCCACCATGGGGCACGACGACTTCCGTGCCAACGAGCAGTCGGTCGTGCTCGAGGCCGCCGACACGCTCCGCATCGTCCACACCGCCGCCGACGGCACCGAGACCGTCCTCAAGGACGGCCTGGCCGTCGAGGCCGGCGAGGTCGTCGACAGCACCTTCATGAACGTCGCCGCGCTGCGCCGCTTCCTGGGCGAGCAGATCGCGCGCGCCAAGGCCGAGGACGTGCTGTTCTCGGTGCACCTCAAGGCCACGATGATGAAGGTCTCCGACCCGATCATCTTCGGCCACGCCGTGCAGGCCTTCTTCCCGACGCTCTTCGAGCAGTACGGCGAGCAGCTGGCAGCAGCCGGCATCTCCCCGAACGACGGGCTCGGCGCGCTGCTGTCGGCCTCCTCGGAGCTCCCCGACGGCGACGCCATCAAGGCCTCCGTGGAGGCCGGGCTCGCCGAGGGCCCGCGGATGGCGATGGTCGACGACCGCAAGGGCATCACCAACCTCCACGTCCCCTCCGACGTCATCATCGACGCCTCGATGCCGGCCATGATCCGCATCGGCGGCCACATGTGGGGCCCCGACGGCCAGGAGGCCGACACCCTCGCGGTGATCCCCGACTCGAGCTACGCCGGCGTCTACTCGGCCGTCATCGACGACTGCAAGGCCCACGGCGCCCTCGACCCGGCCACCATGGGCTCGGTGCCCAACGTCGGGCTGATGGCCCGCAAGGCCGAGGAGTACGGCTCCCACGACAAGACCTTCGAGATCCCCGCGGCCGGCACGGTGACCGTCGTCGACTCCAGCGGCACCGTGCTGATGTCCCACGACGTCGAGCCCGGTGACATCTGGCGCGCCTGCCAGACCAAGGACGAGCCGATCCGCGACTGGGTCAAGCTCGCCGTCACCCGCGCCCGCGCCTCCGGCGTCCCGGCCGTCTTCTGGCTCGACGAGACCCGCGCCCACGACGCCAACCTGATCGAGATCGTCAAGGGCTACCTCGCCGAGCACGACGCCGCCGGGGAGACCGACGGCCTCACCATCGAGATCATGTCGCCGGCCGACGCGTGCACCTACTCCCTCGAGCGGATCCGCAAGGGCGAGGACACCATCTCCGTCACGGGCAACGTGCTGCGCGACTACAACACCGATCTGTTCCCGATCCTCGAGGTCGGCACCTCGGCGAAGATGCTCTCGATCGTGCCGCTGATGAACGGCGGCGGCCTGTTCGAGACCGGCGCCGGTGGCTCCGCGCCGAAGCACGTGCAGCAGCTGGTCGAGGAGAACTACCTGCGCTGGGACAGCCTGGGCGAGTTCTTCGCCCTGGCGGCGTCCTTCGAGCACCTCGCCCAGCGCGAGGACAACGGCCGCGCCCAGGTGCTGGCCGACACCCTCGACCGCGCGACGGCGACCTTCCTCGAGGAGGACAAGTCGCCGACCCGCAAGATCGGTGGCATCGACAACCGCGGCTCCCACTTCTACCTCGCCCTCTACTGGGCGCAGGAGCTCGCGCAGCAGAGCGACGACGCCGCGCTGGCCGAGGTGTTCGGCCCGTTCGCCGAGACCCTGGCCGGCCACGAGGACACGATCGTCGGCGAGCTCAACGGCGTGCAGGGCAGCCCCGCCGACATCGGCGGCTACTTCCGTCCCGACCCCGAGAAGGCCGAGCGGGTCATGCGGCCCTCCGCCACCCTCAACGAGGCGATCGACTCCCTGACCTGACCCGACCTGACCCGGGGCCGTGGCGCGCAGCGGGCCGCCGCGGCACCCGTGCCGTGGAGTCCCACGTCACGCGGGCCGCGAGGAATGGACCCGCGGTCCCGGCTGTTGCGGGCCTACGTGACCACCCTCGCTGCCGGGCAGCCGTCGACCGCCTCACGGCCGCGCCACGCCGCCGTGGCGCTGGTCGCGCTCGCGATGGGTGGTTTCGCGATCGGCACCACCGAGTTCGTCTCGATGGGCCTGCTGCCGCAGCTGGCGCGCGGCGTGGAGGTCTCGATCCCCGCGGCGGGCCACGCGATCTCGGCCTACGCCCTCGGCGTCGTCGTCGGAGCCCCCACCATCGCCTTCCTGGCCGCGCGGCTGCCCCGCCGCTCGCTGCTGGTGGGCCTGATGGCCGCCTTCGTGGTCGGCAACGCCGCGTCCGCCCTCGCCACGTCGTACGACGCGCTGCTGGTCGCGCGGTTCGCCGCCGGTCTCCCGCACGGCGCGTACTTCGGGGTCGCCTCGCTGGTGGCCGCCAGCCTGGTGGCTCCCGACCGCAAGGGCCGCGCCGTCGCCTCGGTGATGCTGGGCCTCTCGGTCGCGAACGTGGTCGGCGTGCCGGCCGCGACCTGGCTGGGTCAGAACCTCGGCTGGCGCACGGCGTACTGGCTGGTCGCGGCGCTGGGCCTGCTGACCGTCGCGCTGGTGACGGCGTTCGTGCCGCGCACCGACGGCGACTCGTCGGCGACGTGGCGCAGCGAGCTGTCGGCGCTCAGGCGACCGCAGGTCGTGCTGACGCTGCTCGCGGGCGCGATCGGCTTCGGCGGCATGTTCGCCGTCTACACCTACATCGTCCCCACCATCACCGAGGTCGGCGGGCTGCCCGAGTCGGTGGCGCCGATCTTCCTGTTCGCCTTCGGCCTCGGCATGGTCGTCGGCACCTGGGTCGCCGGCCGGATGGCCGACTGGTCGGTGATGCGGTCGATGTTCATCGGCGGTGTGGGCCAGGGCGTGCTGCTGCTCGTCTTCAGCCTGCTGGCGCCCGCCGGCTGGTGGACCCTGCCGGTGCTCTTCGGCATCACCCTGACCGGGTCGGTGCTGGTGCTCGCGCTGCAGCTGCGCCTGATGGAGGTCGCCGCCGAGGCGCAGACCATGGGTGCGGCCATGAACCACGCCGCGCTCAACGTCGCCAACGCCCTCGGTGCCTTCCTCGGCGGCCTCGTGGTCTCGGCCGGGTGGGGCTACCGCGCGCCCGGCGTCGTCGGTGCGCTGCTCGCGCTGCTCGGAGTCCTGGTGCTCGGCTGGTCCGCGGCACTGCGGCGTCGCCAGGGCTGAGCCGACCGACCTGCCCGTCGGGTGCCACCGCCGCCCCTGACAGAATCGGCGCCATGTCCGCTCCGACCACGCGGCCGCGCGTCCTCTCCGGGATCCAGCCCACGGCCGACTCCTTCCACTTCGGCAACTACCTCGGTGCGCTGCGGCAGTGGGTGGAGCTGCAGGAGGAGCACCAGCCGTTCTTCTTCATCGCCGACCAGCACGCGATCACGGTGGAGCAGGACCCGAAGGTGCTGCGCCAGCGCACCCTGCGCGCGGCGGCCCAGCTGCTCGCGGCCGGGGTCGACCCCGAGCGGTCCGCGATCTTCGTGCAGAGCCAGGTGCCCGCGCACGCCCAGCTCGGCTGGGTGCTGCAGTGCATCACGGGCTTCGGCGAGGCCCGCCGGATGACGCAGTTCAAGGACAAGTCCGCCAAGGGCGGCGAGGGCGCCGCCAGCGTCGGCCTGTTCACCTACCCGATCCTGCAGGCCGCCGACATCCTGCTCTACCGGCCGGCCTACGTGCCGGTGGGCGAGGACCAGCGCCAGCACCTCGAGCTCACGCGTGACCTCGCGCAGCGCTTCAACCACCGCTACAAGAAGACCTTCCGGCTGCCCGAGCCCTACATCCTCAAGGCCACCGCGAAGATCACCGACCTCCAGGACCCCACGGCGAAGATGTCGAAGTCGTCGTC
This sequence comes from uncultured Actinomycetota bacterium, assembly GCA_963754025.1. Taxonomy (GTDB): domain Bacteria; phylum Actinomycetota; class Actinomycetes; order Propionibacteriales; family Nocardioidaceae; genus Nocardioides. The sequence goes on from CAVWEC010000004.1 coordinate 62,580, forward strand.
CTCGCCCTCCGGCATCATCGACCTCCTCGACGACCCCAGGGTCAGCGCCAAGAAGATCCGCTCCGCCGTGACCGACTCCGGCTCGGAGGTGCGTTTCGACCCCGACGAGAAGCCCGGGATCTCCAACCTGCTGACGATCTACTCGGCCCTCACCGGTCGCACCGTCGCCGACCTCGAGGCGGCGTACGCCGGGCAGGGCTACGGTGCGCTCAAGGGCGACCTCGCCGACGCCGTCGTCGAGTTCGTGACCCCCTTCCGCGACCGCACGCTCGAGCTGCTCGAGGACCAGCAGCAGCTCGCCGACGTGCTCGCCCAGGGGGCCGAGACCGCCCGGGCCGTGGCGGCCACGACCCTGGGCGACGTCTACGACCGGGTCGGCTTCGTACCGGCCGGCCGATAGGGTCGACGAGTGCCCACGATCGGAGTCGCCCTCGCCCTGCCCGAGCCGTGGGCCAGCGACCTCCAGACCTACCGCACCGCCCTCGGGGACGAGACGGCCGCGCTGATCCCGACCCACATCACGCTGGTGCCGCCGGTCGAGCTCACCGACGCGGAGATCGCCGACGCCGAGCACCACCTCGACGAGGCCGCGGCCTCGACCGCCGCGTTCGACATCCACCTGCGCGGCACCGGGACGTTCCGGCCGGTCTCACCGGTCGTGTTCGTGTCGCTGGTCGAGGGGATCTCGCAGTGCGAGGCGCTCGCCGCCAGCGTCCGCCGCGGCCCCCTCGACGTACCCCTGCAGTTCCCCTTCCACCCCCACGTCACCATCGCCCACCACCTCAGCGACGAGGTCATGGACCGGGCGTTCGACGAGCTGGCCGGATTCGAGTGCACCTTCGAGGCCGGGAAGTTCCACCTCTACCGACACGACGAGGAGCACGGCTGGCGCCCGGCCCGGGACTTCGCGCTGGCCACCACACCATGACCTCACCCCAGGAACGGCTCGAGGACCTCAGGCGCCGGCGTCCGGTCGTCGACCACGTGGTCCGGATGGTCCAGCACTACGGCGCGGTCAAGGGCAACCTCCAGGCCGGCGCCGTGACCTACTTCGGCTTCCTCTCGTTCTTCCCCATCCTCGCGCTGGCGTTCTTCGTCGTCGGCTGGGTCTCGAAGGTGTTCCCCGACGCCCGCGACGTGCTCGTCACGGCGATCACCGGCCTCTTTGCCGAGAACATCGAGCTCGACCTCAGCGCCTTCGAGGACGGGGCGTCGACCGCCGGGCTGATCGGCCTCGCCGGCGTGCTCTACGCCGGTCTGGGCTGGCTCTCGGCGATGCGCGAGGCCCTGATCGTGGTCTTCGAGGAGCCCAAGCGCGAGCAGCCGAGCTTCGTGGTCGGCAAGCTCCGCGACCTGACCACCCTGGCGCTGATCGGTCTCACCTTGATGATCAGCGTGGCGGTCACCGGCCTGGTCAGCGGCTTCGCGACCGACCTGCTCGACTGGATCGGCCTCGCGGAGACCCTGTCCCCGCTCGTCACCCTGCTGACCGTGGTGCTCGGCCTGGCCGCCAACGTGCTGCTGTTCTTCATCATGTTCCAGCTGCTCGCCCAGCCGAACGCTCCTCGACGGGCGCTGGTCAAGGGCGCGATCCTCGGCGCCATCGGCTTCGAGCTGCTGAAGCGGCTCTCGTTCCTGCTGCTCGGGTCGACCAAGGACTCGCAGGCCTTCCAGCTGTTCGGGATCGCCCTGATCCTGGTGGTCTGGATCTACTACTTCTCACGCGTCGTGATGTACGCCGCCTCCTGGGCGCAGACCGCTCCGGAGACCCGCGCGAAGCGGGACCGGGAGGCCCTCGCCGCCGACCGGCACGAGTACGCCATGAAGGAGCTGACGCAGGTCGAGCTCCGTGAGACCGACCCGGAGGGGTCGTCCCGGGTCGACCCGAAGGCCGCCTTCGCGGCCGGCGGCGCCGCCATGCTCGGCCTCGTCGCGCTCGTGCGACGCAGGAAGGACGACCAGTGAGGCTCGAACGCCGCCACGCGCTGCTGCTCCTCGGGGTGGCCCTCTGGAACGTGCTCACCTTCGGCATGTTCGCGAGGAACCTCTCCTCGGCCTACGCCTCGGGGGAGGACCGCGCCACCGGCTACTGGGTCGCCCACTCCGTTCTGATCGTCGTGAACCTGGCGATCGCCGGCGTGCTCGGTCGCCTGGGCTGGAAGGCCCTGCGGGGCTGAGGTCGCGGCGGGACGGCTCAGTGGCCGTGGCGCATAGCGGTCCGCAGGTCCTTGTTGAGCTGGGAGATCACGTCGAGCGGGATCTCCTTGGGGCAGGCGGCGGTGCACTGGCCGATGTTGGTGCAGCCGCCGAAGCCCTCGTGGTCGTGCTGGGCGACCATGTCGACGACCCGGGTGTCGCGCTCGGGCTGACCCTGCGGGAGCTCGCCGAGGTGGGTGATCTTGGCACCCATGAACAACGACGCCGAGCCGTTGGGGCAGGCCGCCACACAGGCGCCGCAGCCGATGCAGGTGGCCACGTTGAAGGCGCGCAGCGCATCGTCGCGGGGGACCGGCACCGAGTGGGCCTCGGGGGCCGAGCCGGTGTTGACCGAGATGTAGCCGCCGGCGGCGATCATCCGGTCGAACGCCGACCGGTCGACCACGAGGTCCTTGAGCACCGGGAAGGCGTCGGCGCGCCACGGCTCGATCGTGATCGTCTCGCCGTCGCTGAAGGACCGCATGTGGAGCTGGCAGGTCGTGGTGACCTCCGGGCCGTGCGCGTCGCCGTTGATCATCAGCCCGCACGTGCCGCAGATGCCCTCGCGGCAGTCGGAGTCGAAGGCGACCGGGTCCTCGCCCTTCTCGATGAGCTGCTCGTTGAGCACGTCGAGCATCTCGAGGAACGACATGTCCTCCGAGACCCCGTCGAGCTCGTAGGTGTGCATGGCGCCCTGGGCGGCGGCGTCGGCCTGGCGCCAGATCTTGAGCGTGAGCTTCACTTGTAGGACCTCTGCTTCATCTCGATCGCCGTGTAGACGAGGTCTTCCTTGTGCAGGACGGGCGGCTGGTCGTCACCGGCGAACTCCCAGGCCGCCACGTAGGCGTACTGGTCGTCGTGGCGCAGCGCCTCGCCGTCCTCGGTCTGCGACTCGCCACGGAAGTGGCCGCCGCAGGACTCGCGCCGGTTGAGGGCGTCGATGCACATCAGCTCGCCGAGCTCCATGAAGTCGGCCACGCGGCCGGCCTTCTCCAGGCTCTGGTTGAGCGAGTCGGCCGTGCCGAGGACCTTCACGTTGCGCCAGAAGTCGTCCTTCAGCGTGCGGATCAGGTCGATCGCCTTCTTCAGGCCGTCCTCGGTGCGCTCCATGCCGCAGAACTCCCACATGATGTTGCCGAGCTCGCGGTGGTAGGAGTCGACGCTGCGGGTGCCGTTGTTGTTCAGGAAGTGGTCGATGCGCGACTGCACCGACTCCCGGGCCTCGACGACGGCCGGGTGGTCGTCGCCGATCTCCTCGAACGGGCCGTCCGCGAGGTAGTCGCGGATGGTGTGCGGCAGCACGAAGTAGCCGTCGGCCAGGCCCTGCATCAGCGCCGAGGCGCCGAGGCGGTTGGCGCCGTGGTCGGAGAAGTTGGCCTCGCCCGTCACGAACAGGCCGGGGATCGAGGACTGGAGGTCGTAGTCGACCCACAGCCCGCCCATCACGTAGTGGACCGCCGGGTAGATGCGCATCGGCATCTCGTAGGGGTTCTCACCGGTGATGCGCTCGTACATGTCGAAGAGGTTGTCGTACTTCTCCTCGATGCCGTCCCTGCCCATCCGCTCGATGGCGGCGGTGAAGTCGAGGTACACGCCCCGGCGCACGCCGTCGACCTCCGGGCCGACGCCGCGACCCTCGTCGCACACGTTCTTCGCGGCGCGCGAGGCGATGTCGCGGGGGACCAGGTTGCCGAACGAGGGGTAGATCCGCTCCAGGTAGTAGTCGCGGTCCTCCTCGGCGATGTCGCGCGGGTCCTTGTCGCAGTCGGCCTTGTTCTTCGGCACCCAGATCCGGCCGTCGTTGCGGAGCGACTCGCTCATCAGCGTCAGCTTGGACTGGTGGGCGCCCGACACCGGGATGCACGTCGGGTGGATCTGCGTGTAGCAGGGGTTGGCCATGTAGGCGCCCTTGCGGTGGGCCCGCCACGAGGCGGTCACGTTGCAGCCCATCGCGTTGGTCGAGAGGTAGAAGACGTTGCCGTAGCCGCCGGAGGCGAGCACGACGACGTCGGCGGTGTGCGTCTCGACCGCGCCGGTGACCATGTCGCGGGCGATGATGCCGCGGGCCTGCTTCTTGCCGTCGGCCCCCTCAACGAGGATCACCTCGAGCATCTCGTGGCGGGTGAAGGTCTCGACCGTGCCGGCGTGCACCTGCCGCTCCAGCGCCTGGTAGGCGCCGATCAGCAGCTGCTGGCCGGTCTGGCCGCGGGCGTAGAAGGTGCGGGACACCTGCACGCCGCCGAAGGAGCGGTTGTCGAGCAGGCCGCCGTACTCGCGGGCGAACGGCACGCCCTGCGCGACGCACTGGTCGATGATGTTCACGCTGACCTCGGCCAGCCGGTAGACGTTGGCCTCGCGGCTGCGGTAGTCACCGCCCTTGACCGTGTCGTAGAAGAGACGGTGGGTGGAGTCGCCGTCCTCCTTGTAGTTCTTGGCCGCGTTGATGCCGCCCTGAGCAGCGATCGAGTGGGCCCGGCGCGGGGAGTCCTGGTAGCAGAACGACTTCACCCGGTAGCCGGCCTCACCGAGGGTCGCGGCGGCCGAGGCGCCGGCGAGGCCGGTGCCGACGATGATCACGGAGAGCTTGCGGCGGTTGGCCGGGTTGACCAGGCGGGCCTCGAACTTGCGGGTCGCCCAGCGGTCGGCGACCGGTCCCTCGGGGGACTTGGCGTCGATGATCGGTGCGCCGGGGGTGTAGTAGCCGGCGGCGTCGTCGTAGGCCGCGTCGGCGTCGGCGCTGCGCGAGGCCTCCGCCGCCGTCGTGGTGTCGGGCATGTCCTTCATGTGGTCGCTCATGGGTGCTCCCTCACTTCTCGATGATGCCGACGAGCACGGCGACCGGGACCAGCGAGAACCCGACCGAGATGATCAGCGCGACGGTGAAGCCGACGGCCTTGGCCCGCTGCCGGGCGTGGGCGGTGCCGGTGAGACCGAGGGTCTGCGCGGCACTCCAGATCCCGTGGTGCAGGTGGGCGCCGAGCATCGCCATCGCCACCAGGTAGATCAGCGTCAGCCACCACACGTCGAAGGTGTCGACGAGCAGGTTGTAGGGGTCGTCGGTCGGTCCGCCCTGCGGGTTGACCTTGCCCACCGTGAAGTTGAGCAGGTGCCACACGATGAAGACCAGCAGCGTCACGCCACCCCACCGCATCATCAGGCTCGCGTAGGTGGCGCCGGTGCGCTTCTTCACGACGTACGCCGTGGTGCGCGCCCGCTTGGCCCGTGCCCACAGCGCGAACGCGGCGTAGACGTGGGCGGCCAGCGACGTGAGCAGGACGACCCGGATGATCCACAGCGCCCCCGCGTGGGGCAGCATCGGCTCCCCCAGCTCCCGCAGGTGCTCCGCGTACTCGTTGAACGCGTCGTGCCCCGCGAAGGCCTTGAGGTTGCCGTACATGTGGAGCAGCACGAATCCGAGGAAGACGATGCCGCTCACGGCCATCAGCAGCTTGAGTGCGATGGTCGAGCGGGTCGAGCGCGCTCCCTTGACCAAGGTAGGAGTTGCCACAGACCGTGACGCTACCCTCCGCCGCCCCGTGGTGAGGACTCGGGGGAGTGTGACATTCGACCACCCGGACCGCCGTGAATCCGGTTGCCGGGCGACCCCCGTGCGTCGTTTGATGGGGTGTGCCCGACCGCGTGCCCGACCGCGTGCCCGACCTGGCGCTCGACCGCGCCGGCCCGACCGGCGACCTGCCCGTCGTGCTGATCCACGCCGGTGTCGCCGACCGGCGGATGTGGCAGCCGCAGTGGGCCGGGCTCACGGCGGTCCGCGACGTCGTGCGCGTCGACCTGCGCGGCTTCGGTGAGACCGGCGCCAGGCCGGACGGGCCCCTGGCCCCGCGGCGTGACGTGCTCGCGGTGCTCGACGACCTCCGGATCCCGCGGGCCCACCTCGTGGGGGCGTCGTACGGCGCGGGCGTGGCGGTCGAGGTCGCGCTGACCGATCCCGGTCGGGTCGCCTCGTTGCTGCTGGCCGCACCGGGTGGGGCGCTGATCCCCGAGGCCACCGACGCGTTGCGTGCCTTCGGCCGCGCGGAGGACCTGGCCCTCGAGGCCGGTGACCTCGACGCAGCGGTCGAGGTCAATCTGGTGACCTGGGTCGACGGACCGGGCCAGCCGGTCGACCGGGTCGCGGCGGACGTGCGTGCCCTGGTCGCACGGATGCAGCGACGTGCCTTCGAGCTCACGTCGGACTGGGACGACCTGGACGAGGACGAGCTCGACCCTTCGGCGCTGGAGCGCCTCCACGAGGTCGACGTCCCCACCCTGGTGCTGAGCGGAGCGCTCGACGTCGACGCGGTCGACCTCGCGGCCACGGCGGTCCTCACCGGGGTCAGGGGCGCGCGTCAGGTCATGTGGCCCGACGTCGCCCACCTGCCCTCGCTCGAACGCCCCGACGCGTTCCTCGGCCTCGCCCTCGCCTGGCTGGCCGAGGTCTCCTGAGCGCGAGCCGTCACTTGTGAGGGTTTGAAACCCCTCGAGCCGTCACTCGTGTCGGTTCAAAGTTGCACGAGTGACGGCTCGGCGGCGTGCAAACCTGCAGAACTGACGGGTCGCTCAGGCGGCGGGGGAGGTGGCGAGCAGCGGGAGGTAGTGCCGTTGCACCAGCTCGTCGACGGCGTCGGCCCAGCTGCGCTCCTCGGCGAGCGTCCGGGCGTGCTGGCCGAGCAGCTCGCGACGCGAGTCGCCGACGACGGCGCCGAGGGCGCGGAGCATCGCGCGCGGGTCCTCGGGGTCGTGGAGCAGCCCGGTCTCGAGGGGCCGCACCACGTCGGGGGCCCCACCGGCAGCGGGTGCCACGACGGGCACGCCGCTGGCGGCCGCCTCCCGCAGCGGGTGGCAGCAGGTCTCCTCGAGCCCCGGGTGGAGCATCACGTCGAGGTTGGCGACCGCCAGCGCCAGGGCACCGGTCGCGAGCGGGCCGACGAACTTCCCGGTCGGCACGCGGTCCCTCAGCCAGCCCTCCTGGGCTCCCTCTCCGACGACGACGAGCCGGGTCCCGGGCAGCGCGTCGACCTCCGCCAGGCGGCGTACGTCGTGGCGGTTGCGCAGTGCGCCGACGTAGCCGACGAGCACCTCGCCGTGACGGGCCCAGTTGCGGCGCACGGCCGGGTCACGGAGCTCGGGGGTGAAGGTGTGGTGGTCGACACCGGGCGTCCACAGCGTGGCGGGGACGCCGAGGTCGGCGAGCCGGCGCCGCATCCAGCGTGCGGTGACGACGACCCGGTCGGCCCGGGCGGCGGTGGTGGCGCGCCAGTAGTCGGCGCCGAGGTCGGGGACCGGCGTCTGCTGCACCTGGAGCACCGGCACGGCCATGGCCTGCGCGTGCTTCACCGCCCGGCGGCCGAGGCCGGCCGGTGAGGTGGTGTGCACCAGGTCCGGCCGGAACTCGGTGAGCGCCACGCGCACCTGCTCGCTGCGACCGGGCTTCGACACCCGCACGACGCGGCAGCCGCGGTAGGTGGGCAGTCCGGGGCCGGGCGCGACGACGAGGACCTGGTGGCCGGTGTCGACGAGCCGGTCCGCGACGGCGCGCAGGGTGGTGGTGGTGCCGTCGACAGCGGGGTAGAAGGACTCCGAGACCAGGGCGATCCTCATGCCTGCACCCTGGTGTCGCCACCCGAACCGACGCCGACCTCGACGCGACGTCGAGGTGAAGTCCGGGTGTGTGCTGCTTCACATTCGTCGTCCCGGCGGCCAGACTGCATGCCGTTGGTCATCGACCGAGAGGCGCACATGGCGACTGGAGTGACCGGACCCGGCCGGGCCGGCATCGAGGAACGCACGCTCAGGACCGACCGCTGGTGGCTCTCGCCGCTCACGACCTTCGTCGTGTTCGGCGCCTTCGTCGTCTACGCCACGGTCCGGGCCTTCATGGGCCGCGACTACTACGCCTCGCCCTACCTCTCGCCGTTCTACTCGCCGTGCCTGGGCGACTGCGTCGAGGGCGCGAGCGACTTCGGGCAGCCCTTCGCGTGGTGGCCGCTCTCGGCGGCGCTGATCATCCTGATCTTCCCGCTCGGCTTCCGGATGACCTGCTACTACTACCGCAAGGCCTACTACCGGGCGTTCTGGCTGAGCCCGCCGGCCTGCGGGGTCGCGGAGCCCCACGGCTCCTACTCCGGTGAGACCCGGTTCCCGCTGATCCTGCAGAACATCCACCGCTGGTTCTGGTACGCCGCCGTCGTGGTCGCGCTGGTCCTGAGCTTCGACGTCGTGCTCGCCTTCCGCCCGATGCCGGCGCAGTACGCCGTCGGCGACGGTGAGACCAGCGGCGTCCACCTGGGCGTCGGCACGTTGCTGATGCTCGCCAACGTCGTCTTCATCTGGCTCTACACGCTGTCGTGCCACTCGTGTCGCCACATCGTGGGCGGCCGGCTGCGCCACTTCAGCAAGCACCCGGTGCGCTACCGGCTCTGGAGCTGGGTCTCGCGGCTCAACCAGAGCCACGCGCGCTGGGCGTGGTACTCGCTCTTCTCGGTCGCGCTCGTCGACCTCTACATCTACCTGCTGGCCACCGGCGTGATCCAGGACGTGAGGATCTTCTGACCATGACCCGTCACGAGATGACCGGCAACGAGATGGACTACTACTCCGAGGGTGGGATCGAGCGGCACTCCTACGACGTCGTCGTCGTGGGCGCCGGCGGTGCCGGGCTGCGGGCCGCGATCGCGGCCCACGAGGCCGGCGCCAACACCGCCATCGTGTGCAAGTCGCTGCTCGGCAAGGCACACACCGTCATGGCGGAGGGCGGCATCGCCGCGGCGATGGGCAACCGCTGGCCCGAGGACAACTGGGAGGTCCACTTCCGCGACACGATGCGCGGCGGCAAGATGCTCAACCACTGGCGGATGGCCCAGCTCCACGCCCAGGAGGCGCCGGAGCGGGTCATGGAGCTCGAGGACTGGGGCGCGCTCTTCGACCGCACCGACGACGGCCTCATCAGCCAGCGCGACTTCGGGGGGCACCGCTACGCCCGGCTCGCGCACGTGGGCGACCGCACCGGCCTGGAGATGATCCGCACCCTCCAGCAGCGCGCGGTGCAGATCGGCATCGACGTCCTCATGGAGTGCACGGTCACCGACCTGCTCCAGGAGGACGGACCCGACGGGTCCCGGATCAGCGGCGTCTTCGGCTACTGGCGCGAGACCGGTCGGTTCGTCACGATCGACGCCCCGGCCGTCATCCTCGCCACCGGCGGCATCGGCAAGTCGTTCAAGGTGACCTCCAACTCGTGGGAGTACACCGGCGACGGCCACGCGCTGGCGATGCGGGCGGGAGCGTCGCTGATCAACATGGAGTTCGTCGCAGTTCCACCCGACGGGCATGGTCTGGCCGCCCTCGGTGAAGGGGCTGCTGGTCACCGAGTCGGTCCGCGGTGACGGCGGCATCCTCAGGAACTCCGAGGGTGAGCGGTTCATGTTCGACTACATCCCCGAGTTCTTCCGGGCGGAGACGGCCGACACGGTGGAGGAGGCCGACCGCTGGTACGACGACAAGGCGAACAACCGCCGACCACCCGAGCTGCTGCCCCGCGACGAGGTCGCCCGGGCCATCAACTCCGAGATCAAGGCCGGTCGCGGGTCACCGCACGGCGGCATCTACCTCGACATCGCCAGCCGCCGCGACGCCGACTACATCCGCAAGCGGCTGCCGTCGATGTACCACCAGTTCAAGGAGCTCGCCGACGTCGACATCACGGCCGAGCCGATGGAGATCGGGCCGACCTGCCACTACGTGATGGGCGGGGTCGAGGTCGACCCCGACACCCAGCAGAGCGCCGTCACCGGGCTCTACGCCGCCGGCGAGGTGTCCGGCGGGATGCACGGCTCCAACCGGCTCGGCGGCAACAGCCTGTCCGACCTGCTGGTCTTCGGCCGGCGGGCGGGCGAGTCGGCGGCGACGTACGCCGCGGGGCTGGAGCGGCGTCCCGAGGTCGACGACGCGCTGGTGCGTGCGGGGGAGTGGAGCGCGCTCGAGCCCTTCAACTCCGAGGGCGGCGACAACCCCTACTCCATCCACCACGACCTCCAGCAGCAGATGAACGACCTCGTCGGCATCATCCGCACGGCCAGCGAGCTCGAGGAGGCGCTGGCCGGCATCGAGCGGCTCAAGGAGCGGGCGACCGCGATGAGCGTCGACGGGCACCGCCAGTACAACCCCGGGTGGCACCTCGCGCTCGACCTCCGCAACATGCTGCTGGTCTCCGAGGCGATCGCCAAGGCGGCGCTGGCCCGCGAGGAGTCCCGCGGCGGTCACACCCGCGACGACTTCCCCCAGCCCGACCCCGACTGGGGCAGCAAGAACCTCGTGGTCCGCCTCGACGAGGCCGGCACCGGCGTCGAGCTGGCCGAGCAGCCGCTGCCCGTCATGCCCGACGAGCTCAAGACCTACTTCCAGGAGTGAGCATGGGATACGACCTGAAGCTCCGCGTATGGCGGGGCGACCAGACCGGTGGCGAGCTGCGCGACTACACCGTGGAGGTCTCCGAGGGCGAGGTGGTGCTCGACGCGCTCCACCGCCTGCAGGCCACGCAGACCGGTGACCTCGCGATCCGGTGGAACTGCAAGGCCGGCAAGTGCGGCTCGTGCAGCGCCGAGATCAACGGCAGGCCCCGGCTGCTGTGCATGACCCGGCTGTCGGACTTCGCCGAGGACGAGACGATCACGGTGACGCCGATGCGCACCTTCGACGTCATCCGCGACCTGGTCACCGACGTGTCGTACAACTACAAGAAGGCCCGGCAGCTGCCCGGTGTCGAGCTCGGCCCCCGCGACGCCGACGGCAAGCGTCGGATGATGCAGGTCGACGTCGAGCGCGGCCAGGAGTTCCGCAAGTGCATCGAGTGCTTCCTGTGCCAGGACGTCTGCCACGTCGTGAGGGACCACGAGGACAACAAGCAGAAGTTCGCCGGCCCCCGCTTCTTCCTCCGTTACGCCGAGCTCGACATGCACCCCCTCGACACCCACGACCGTCGTCAGCTCGCCCAGGAGCAGGCCGGCATCGGGATGTGCAACATCACCAAGTGCTGCACCGAGGTGTGCCCGGAGGGCATCCGCATCACCGACAACGCGATCATCCCGATGAAGGAACGCGTCGCCGACCGCAAGTACGACCCCCTGGTGTGGCTCGGCAGCAAGATCGGTCTGCGCAACAAGGACAACGAGGGGCGCGAGGAGGTCTGACGACGGGGGCGCCGGCAGACGGGCCGATCGTCCTGACCTCCTGAGCACTCGGACTCATGCCGAGGGGGCTGTGGCGCAGCACACTGGTGACATGACCGAGACCGCCACCCCGAGCCGCCCCGCCGCCCCGCGCACCACGTCGACCGCGCCCGTCCGCCGCATCGTCGTCTGGTTGACCCTGGGCTCCTTCAGCATCGCCGCCCTCATGGGCATCATCGCCCTCCTCGGCGGCGGCCCCTTCGGAGAGCGCGAGGGGCAGGTGCTCCTCACCACCCTCGTCGTCGGCTGCACCAGCGTCGCGATGCTCTGCTACCTCGCCACCGCGGGCTCCCGCTTCCAGGTCGTCGGGGCCGTGGGTGGTGTCGCGGTCCTGCTCCCCGCGGCCATCGCGCTGCTGCTGATCTGGAACAGCGACGCCTGGAGCACCGACGGCACCTTCAAGACCTTCGGCATCGGCCTCACGATCGCGCTCACCCTCGCGCAGCTCTCGCTGCTGCTCGGCGTGGCTGGTGACCGCCGCCGGCTGCAGGCGGTGCTGTGGCCCACCGTCGCCCTCGCGGTCGCCCTGGCAGCCATCATCACCTCGATGATCCTGACCGAGGCCGACAGCGACCTGGGGTTCCGCACGCTCGGCATCATCGCGATCCTCGACGTGCTGGGCACCCTCACGACCCTGGCCCTCGCCGTGTTCGGCAACCGCCGGTCCGACGAGCCCGGTGCCGCCGTCCGCGTGCCCCGGCAGCTCGAGGCCGCCCTCGGTGCGGCCGTCCGCGACAGCGGACGCACCCGGGACGACGTCGTCGCGGAGGCGCTCGAGGAGTGGCTCGGTCGCCGCTAGGCACCGGTGCTGGCCGCCGGCCGCCTGGTGGTGCTTGGCTACGGGCATGACCTCTCGGAAGCCCACACGTCCCCTCCTCGCGGCCGTCGCCGCCCTCCCCGCCGCCGCGCTGGTCGCGGTCCTCGTGCCAGCCGGCGCAGCGGACGCCGCCGGCGCCGGCCTCGCCGGCAGCCGTGCCGAGCCGATCGTGATCGGGCACCGGGGGGCGAGCGGCTACCGACCGGAGCACACGCTGGCGGCGTACGAGCTCGCCATCGAGCAGTGCGCCGACTACATCGAGCCCGACCTCGTCTCGACCAGCGACGGCGTGCTCGTCGCCCGCCACGAGAACGAGATCGGCGGCACCACGGACGTCGAGGACCACCCCGAGTTCGCCGACCGACGCACGACGAAGTCGATCGACGGCAGCGCGATCACCGGCTGGTTCACCGAGGACTTCACCTACGCCGAGCTCTCGACGCTCCGGGCCGAGGAGCGGATCCCAGACCTCCGCCCGGACAACACCGACTACGACGGACAGTTCGCGATCCCGACGCTGCAGGAGGTCATCGACCTCGCACAGGCGAGCGAGACCTGCGACGGGGAGCCGGTCGGCATCTACCCCGAGACGAAGCACCCCACGTACTTCGACTCGGTCGGCCTGTCGATGGAGGAGCCGCTCGTCGAGGCCCTCGAAGCGAACGGCTACGAGGACGCCTCGGACGAGGTCATCGTGCAGAGCTTCGAGATCTCCAACCTGCGCGAGCTCGACGGCATGACCGACGTGATGCTGGCCCAGCTGATGGGCTGCTCGGGCGGTCCCGCCGACCAGCCCGGCACGACGTACGCGCAGATGGCCACCCGGGCCGGGATGCGCACCGTCGCGACCTACGCCGACGGCGTCGGCCTCTGCAAGGACCTGGTGATCCCGCGGAGGGCCGACGGCAGCCTCGGGAAGCCCACCCGGGTCGTGAAGGACGCGCACCGCGCAGGGCTGGTGGCCCACGCGTGGACCTTCCGGGCCGAGAACGCCTTCCTGCCGGCCGACTTCCGCTCCAGCGACGACCCGGCCGAGCACGGCGACCTGGTGGCCGAGGTCCGCGCCTTCCTGCGCACCGGCCTCGACGGCGTCTTCTCCGACCACCCCGACCTCGCGGTCGAGGCGGTCGAGGGCTCGCGCGGACGCCGCTGACCCTCCGTCCCACCGCCCCGTACAGTCGCGGGTCATGACGAGCCGCCGTGGTCCCGAGGACCCCTCCGCTCCCGTGGCCCGCGACTGGTGGAAGGCGTGCGTCGTCTACCAGGTCTACCCCCGGAGCTTCATGGACGGGAACGGCGACGGCGTCGGCGACATCGCCGGCATCCGGCAGCGGCTCGACCACCTCGAGCACCTCGGGATCGACGTCGTGTGGCTCAGCCCGGTCTACCGCTCGCCGATGGACGACAACGGCTACGACATCAGTGACTACTACGACGTCGACCCGCTCTTCGGCACCCTCGAGGACCTCGACGGCCTGATCGAGGACCTTCACGCGCGCGGGATGAAGCTGGTGATGGACCTCGTGGTCAACCACACCAGCAGCGCCCACGCCTGGTTCCAGGAGTCCCGGTCGAGCCGCGACAACCCCAAGCGCGACTGGTACTGGTGGCTGCCGCCGCGGCCGGGCCACGAGGGTGGCCAGCCCGGTGCGGAGCCCACCAACTGGGGCTCGATCTTCTCCGGCCCCGCGTGGGCGTGGGACGAGACCACCGGGGAGTACTACCTCCACCTCTTCGCCGAGAGCCAGCCCGACCTCAACTGGGAGAACCCGGAGGTCCGGCAGGCCGTCTACTCGATGATGAACTGGTGGCTCGACCGCGGCGTCGACGGCTTCCGGATGGACGTCATCAACCTGATCTCGAAGGCCACCGTGGCCGAGCCGCCGGGGTTGTCGGACGGCGAGGTCGCGCCGGGCGCGACGTACGGCGACCAGGGGCCGTTCGTGCTCAACGGGCCGCGCGTGCACGACTACCTGCAGGAGATGCACTGTGAGGTCTTCGCCGACCGCCCGGCGGGGCTGCTCACCGTCGGCGAGACCCCCGCCACGACCGTCGACCAGGCCCGGCTCTACACCGACCCGGCCCGCGGCGAGGTCGACATGGTCTTCCAGTTCGAGCACGTCGACCTCGACTCGGGCCCGCGCGGCAAGTGGGACATCGTGCCGATGACGGTGCGCGACCTCAAGGACTCGCTCTTCCGCTGGCAGGAGGGGCTGGCGGAGGCGGGGTGGAACAGCCTCTACCTCGGCAACCACGACCAGCCCCGGCTGGTGAGCCGCTTCGGTGACCACTCGCCCGAGCACCGGGAGGCCTCGGCGACGGCGCTGGCGACCATGCTGCACCTGCTGCGCGGCACGCCGTACGTCTACCAGGGCGACGAGATCGCGATGGCGAACACGCCGCTGCCCGACATCTCCCACTGCCGGGACGTCGAGTCGGTCAACGCTTACCAGGACCTCCTCGGCTGGGGACTCTCACCCGAGGAGGCGATGACGAGGATCCGGCACAAGTCGCGTGACAACGCGAGGACGCCGGTGCAGTGGGACGACAGCCCGCATGCCGGCTTCTCCACCGGCACGCCCTGGCTGCCGGCGAGCCCGGACCACACCTCGGTGAACGTGGCGGCGCAGACGGGGCGGCCCGGCTCGGTGCTCGAGCACCACCGGGCCCTGATCTCGCTGCGCCACGAGGAGCCCGTGGTGGTGCACGGGGTGACCGAGCCGGTGCTCGCCGACCACGAGCAGGTCGTCGCGTTCGTACGACGCCACGAGGGCCGTGAGCTGCTGGTGGTCGTCAACGCCTCGAGCGAGGGCGGCGTCGTCGCCGACGTGCCCGACGCCGAGGCGTGGGCCTCCTCGGAGCTGGTGCTGAGCAACACCGGCCGGACCGCGGCCGCCGGGTTCGTCCTCGGCCCGTGGGAGGCCCTGGTCCACCGCCGCTGACGCCGCACGGCCGGGCTACTCGGCGGCGGCGAGCGTCGCGCCGAGACCGATCATCATCACGCCGCCGGCCGCCCCCATGGCGTCTAGGCGCTGTGGCTTGCGGGCGAACCAGCGACGGGCCGACCCGGCGGCGGTCGCCCACAGTCCGTCGGAGAGCACCGCGAGGGCGCCGAAGGCCAACCCGAGCGCGAGCACCTGCGGTGCCGCGGGCGCGCCCGCGTCGACGAACTGCGGGAGGAAGGCCACGAAGAACACGATGGTCTTGGGATTGCTCGCACCCACCACGAAGCCGGTGCGCAGCGCCTGGCCGGTGCGCTCGGCCGGCCTGCTGCCGGCCAGGAGCGCGGTGCGCGCGTCGGCGCGGTGGCGGATCGCCTGCACGCCGAGCCACACGACGTAGGCCGCGCCGGCGACCTTGAGCACCGTGTAGGCGCTCGCGCTCGCTGCCACCACCGCGCCGAGGCCGATCGCGACCAGCGTCACCTGGGCCAGCAGGCCCAGGGCGTTGCCGACCACCGACAGCAGCGCGTCACGCAGGCTGACGGTCAGGGCACGGCCGAGCGTGAAGAGCAGGCTCGGTCCGGGGACCTGGATGAAGAGCAGGGAGGCCACCAGGAAGGTGAGCCATGAGGTGGTGCCGGGCATGGCAGCAGTATCAGGCCAGGAGGTCAGGGACGTCCCTTGGTTTTCGAGGGGTGGTCAGCCGGCTTCTTCGCCTGGCCCGGGGGCTCCTCGGTGCGCTTGCCGGGCCCTCCGGCCCAGGCCGGGGGCTTCCCTCGGTGACGCTGCTGCTGACCCGGAGGTCCGCCGTGCGGGTGCTCGGGCCGGTCCGCCTTCTCCGGCTTCCGGTCTGCCTTCTGCTCGTCACGGTCGGCGCGCTTCTCGACCTTGCGCTCCTTCTTGTCGGCCTTCTTGTCGGCCTTCCGGCTCGAGCCTTCCGGTCAGCACGGTCCTCGGCGTCCTCCTGCTGGTGGCGTGGCGAGAACGGCTCGAAGCCGGTCAGGGCGTCGCTCGACAGCGCGCCGGCGCTCATCACCGCGAGCAGGGCTCCAGCCCCCAGGAGGGTCTTCATGCACCACAGGATGACGCCGGTCGCGGAGCCCCGCACGCACTTCGGCGCCGTCTTCACCGAGTGGGCTGGACCACCGTGCCGTGCAGGCACACGTCGTGGCGTCGGACGACGCCGTCGGGACCGCGCAGCGGCAGGTACCCCCGCCGCACCCCCTCGCGCTCGAAGCCGGCGGCGAGCGCGACCCGGCACGAGGCCGGGTTCTCGGTGCTGTGGTCGAGCTGGACCCGGGCCAGCCCGCGGCCGTCGGGGTCCAGCAGCCAGCGGGTCAGCAGCGCGACGGCGCGGCGGGCGACGCCGCGGCCACGGGAGTCGGGGTGGACCACGTAGCCGAGGTCGGCGACGGCCAGGGCCTCCGAGGCGGACCAGCGCCAGGAGACGTGGCCCAAGACGTGGTCGTCGGCGTCCACGACTGCGAGGGGGCCCGGCCGACGACCGTCCCAGGCCTCCTGCGAGGCGCTGATGCGCTCGGTCAGGCCCGCCACGTCGACCGGCACCTCCACGAAGGCCGGGGAGCCCCAGCGCCGTTGGTCGGGGTCGTGCAGCATCTCCAGCAGCCGCGCCGCGTCACGGTCGCGGAAGGGACGCAGCCGGACGCCGTTGCCGTCGTCGAGCCCGTCCGTCGCCACGGTCGGAGCCTACGGTCCGCGCGACAGGGAAAGATCACACTCGGTGGCCCCGCGTCGCGCCCCCTCCTATCGTTCGCCCCATGACATCCGATCCCGCCGTCGAGGGCGGGCTGGAGGAGCCGACCGAGCTGGAGCCCGAGCAGGGCACGCTCGCGCTGGCCGACCCGGCCGACGACCACACCCGCGCCGACTGGGAGGCCGCCGCCGCCGCCGTGCTGCGCAAGGCCGGCCGACTCCGTGAGGACGACGCCGACGGCCTGGTGTGGGAGCGGCTCACGCGCACCACCCTCGACGGTCTGGCGGTGCCGCCGCTGGGCACCCCCGACCTGCTGGACGACCTGGCCACGGCGGGCCGTCCCGGGCGCGTCGGTGGCTGGCACGTCCGCACCCGGGTCGCCGACCGCGAGACCGCGGTGGCGGACCTCGACGCCGGCGCCACGTCGCTGTGGGTTCTTGCCGACGCCGACCTGGCCGCCGTGCTGGAGGGCGTGCTGCTCGACCTGGCGCCCGTGGTCGTCGACGGCGGCGACGCCACCTCCGCCCGGGCGCTCCTCGACCTCCTGGCCGACGTCGACCCGGCCGACGGCACCAACCTCGGTGTCGCCGCGACCGCGGACGACGTCGTGGCGGTGGCCGGGCTCGCCCGCGACGCGGGCGTTCTCGCGGCCGTCGTCGACGGCACCGCCGTGCACGAGGCCGGTGCGTCGGACGTCCAGGAGCTCGGCCGAGCGCTCGCCGACGCAGCCGCCTACCTGCGGACGCTGACGGCGGCCGGCTTCACCGTCGAGGAGGCCGCGGGACTCGTCGAGTTCCGGCTCGCCGCCACCGACCACCAGTTCCCGACCATCGCCAAGCTGCGCGCCGCGCGTCGGCTGTGGGCGCGGATGCAGGAGCTGAGCGGCGTCGCCACGCCGGCGCCGATGCGGCTCCACGTCGTGACCAGCCGCGCGATGCTCAGCCGCTTCGACCCGTGGGTCAACATGCTGCGCACCACCGTCGCGGCCTTCGCGGCCGGGGTCGCCGGCGCCGACGCGATCACCGTCGTCCCCTTCGACAGCCCGCTCGGCGACCCCGACGCCTTCGGTCGGCGGATCGCCCGCAACACCTCCCACCTGCTGATGAGCGAGTCCCACCTGGGCCGGGTCGCCGACCCGGCCGGTGGCTCCTACGCCGTCGAGAAGCTCACCGACGACCTCGCGATCGCGGCGTGGGCCGAGCTCGGCCGGATCGAGAGCGAGGGCCTCGAGGCGTTCGACGATCGCGTGGCGGAGACCGTGGCCGCCCGTGACCGCGCCGTCGCGACCCGGAAGCAGCCGCTGACCGGGCTGACCGAGTTCCCGAACCTGGCCGAGTCGCTGCCCGAGCGGTCGGGCGAGGCCGACGACGTACGCCGGTGGGGTGCCGCCTTCGAGGCGCTGCGAGCCGACCCGGCCGGGTCGCCCGTGCTCCTGGCGACGCTGGGAACGGTGGCGGCGCACACCGCCCGCGCCACCTTCGCCACCAACCTGCTGGCGGCGGGTGGCATCGCGGTGACCGACGACCCGGATGGTGCGCGGGTGGCCTGCGTGGTCGGCACCGACGCCGCCTACGACGAGGAGGGTGCCGAGCGCGCTGCTGCGCTGCGTGAGGCAGGCGTCGAGTGGGTGGTGGTCGCCGGCAGGCCGCGCGACTGGGCCGACGACGCCTGCGCGCTGGGCGTCGACGCGCTCGCCTTCCTGACGACGACGAGGGAGAAGCTGGCATGAGCGTCCCGGAGAGCTTCGCGGGGCTCGACCTCGCCGGTGGCGGCACGGCCGCCGCCCCCACCCCGGGTGAGCCGTGGCTGAGCCCCGAGGGGATCGAGGTGCAGACGTCGTACGGTCCCGAGCACCTCGAGGGCCTCGACGCCCTGGCCACGTGGCCGGGGCTCAGCCCGTTCCTGCGCGGGCCCTACCCGACGATGTACACGACCCAGCCGTGGACGGTGAGGCAGTACGCCGGCTTCTCGACCGCCGAGCAGTCCAACGCGTTCTACCGGCGCAACCTGGCCGCGGGCCAGAAGGGCCTGAGCGTCGCCTTCGACCTCGCCACCCACCGTGGCTACGACTCCGACCACCCGCGGGTGCGCGGTGACGTGGGCATGGCGGGCGTGGCGATCGACTCGATCTACGACGCCCGCACCCTGTTCGACGGCATCCCGCTGGACCAGATGTCGGTGTCGATGACGATGAACGGCGCCGTGCTGCCGGTGATGGCGCTCTACGTGGCGGCGGCCGAGGAGCAGGGGGTGAAGCCGGAGCAGCTCATGGGGACCATCCAGAACGACATCCTCAAGGAGTTCATGGTCCGCAACACCTACATCTACCCGCCGGCACCGAGCATGCGGATCATCTCCGACATCTTCGCGTTCACCGCGGAGCGGATGCCGCGCTTCAACTCGATCTCGATCTCCGGCTACCACATGCAGGAGGCCGGGGCGACCGCCGACCTCGAGCTCGCCTACACGCTCGCCGACGGCGTGGAGTACCTCCGCGCGGGGCTCGACGCGGGTCTCGAGGTCGACCGGTTCGCGCCCCGGCTGTCGTTCTTCTGGGCGATCGGCATGAACTTCTTCATGGAGGTCGCCAAGATGCGAGCGGCCCGCGCGATCTGGGCGCGGCTGGTGCGCCAGTTCGACCCGCAGAACCCCAAGTCGCTCAGCCTGCGCACCCACTGCCAGACCTCGGGGTGGTCCCTGACCGCGCAGGACGTCTTCAACAACGTGGGCCGGACCTGCATCGAGGCGATGGCCGCGACCCAGGGCCACACCCAGAGCCTGCACACCAACGCGCTGGACGAGGCGATCGCGCTGCCGACCGACTTCTCGGCGCGGATCGCCCGCAACACCCAGCTCCTGCTGCAGCAGGAGACGGGCACGACCCACACCATCGACCCGTGGGCGGGCTCCTACTACGTCGAGCGGCTCACCCACGACCTCGCCGAGCGCGCCTGGGGCCACATCCAGGAGGCCGAGCAGGCCGGCGGCATGGCCGCCGCGATCGAGCAGGGCATCCCCAAGATGCGCATCGAGGAGGCTGCCGCCCGCACCCAGGCCCGTCTCGACTCCGGGCAGCAGCAGCTGATCGGCGTCAACACCTTCCGGCTCGCCGCGGAGGACCGGTTGGACGTCCTCAAGGTCGACAACGACGACGTCTACCGGCAGCAGGTCGCCAAGCTCGAGCGACTGCGCGCCGAGCGCGACGACCGTGAGGTCGACGACGCGCTGCGTGCGCTGACCGGCTCGGCGGAGAACGGCGAGGGCAACCTGCTCGCAGCTCGCCGTCGACGCCGCCCGCGCCAAGGCGACCGTCGGCGAGATCTCCGGCGCGCTGGAGAAGGTCTACGGCCGCCACCAGGCCGTCATCCGTACGATCTCCGGCGTGTACCGCGACGAGTCCGGCAGCGACGGCCCCGTGCAGCGGGTCATCGAGGCCGCGACGGAGTTCGAGGAGCACGAGGGGCGCCGGCCGCGCATCCTGGTCGCCAAGATGGGTCAGGACGGCCACGACCGGGGCCAGAAGGTGGTCGTCTCGGCCTTCGCCGACATGGGCTTCGACGTCGACGTGGGGCCGCTGTTCTCCACCCCCGAGGAGGTCGCCCAGCAGGCGGTCGACGCGGACGTGCACATCGTCGGCATCTCCTCGCTCGCTGCCGGTCACCTGGCGCTGCTGCCGCAGCTGCGGTCGGCGCTGGCGGACCTGGGCCGCGAGGACGTCATGGTGGTGGTGGGCGGTGTGATCCCGCCGGACGACGTGCCGACGCTGAAGGAGATGGGCGCCGCGGCGGTGTTCCTGCCGGGCACGGTGATCGCGGAGTCGGCGCTCGACCTGCTGCACGCGCTGGCCGACCAGCTCGGCCACGCCGGCTGATGGACGTCGCCGCGCTCGCGGAGGGTGTCTCCGGCAGGCAGCGAGCCGCCGTCTCCCGGGCGATCACGCTCATGGAGTCGACCAAGCCGACCCACCGGGCCCTGGCCCGCGAGCTGCTGGGGCTGCTGGAGCCGGGCCGGTCGGCCGAGGCGGTCCGGGTCGGCATCTCCGGGGTGCCTGGGGTCGGCAAGTCCACCTTCATCGAGCAGCTCGGCACCCGCCTGACGGCCGCCGGCCACCGGGTGGGCGTGCTGGCCGTCGACCCCTCCAGCGTCCGCACCGGCGGTTCGGTGCTCGGTGACAAGACCCGGATGGGCCGTCTCGCCACCGACCCCGACGCCTTCGTCCGGCCCTCGCCGGCAGCCGGCACCCTCGGCGGGGTGGCGCGGGCGACCAGCCAGGCGATGCAGGTGCTCGAGGCCGGCGGCTACGACGTGGTGCTGGTCGAGACCGTCGGCGTCGGCCAGTCCGAGGTGACCGTGGCGGGCATGGTCGACACGTTCCTCTTCCTCACCCTCGCCCGCACCGGCGACCAGCTGCAGGGCATCAAGAAGGGCATCCTGGAGATCGCCGACGTGATCGCGGTCAACAAGGCCGACGACCAGGGCGGTGCCGACCGGGCAGGCGAGGCACGCTCGGCTGCCCGCGAGCTGGCCGGGGCGCTGCGGCTGGTCCGCGGCCGCGGCGAGTGGGCGCCACCGGTCGTCACCTGCTCCGGGCTCACCGGCGACGGCGTCGACGACGTGTGGCAGCGGGTGCTGGACCACCGCGCGCACCTCGGCGTCGAGGGCCTGGCCGACAAGCGGGCCGACCAGCAGCTCGACTTCACCTGGGCCCTGGTGCGCGACGAGCTCGCCGACCGGCTGCGCCGCTCGCCCGGCGTCGCCGCCGTCCGCGAGGACGTGCGACGCCGCGTGCTGGCCGGCGAGCTGACCGCACCGGTGGCCGCCGACGAGCTGTTGGCGGCGTACGACCGCGCGAGGGGACTGACCGCGAGGAACTACCCCGAGATCGGGTATGCCCGCCGGTGGTGACGCGGAGCACACTGCCGAGTGTCGGCGGGGGCCCTCACCATCTCGGGGAGCTGTCCCGTCCCGGTGGGGACCCCGGTCCCTGTCAGGGGGGACGCTGTGCGGAGGAGTCTCCGGAGGCATCCACACCACCGGAGGGAACCAGCACCATGCGACTGCACCCACGCAGGACTTCGTTCGCCGTGGCCGTCTCGGCCATCGCCCTCGTCGGCTCCACCTTCGCGCCCGCCCACGCAGGCGGCCCCGAGACCATCGTCGAGGGCCTGGTGACGCCGCTGAGCGTCGCCGTCGCCGACGACGGGACGGTCTACGTCTCCCAGAACTTCGCCGGGATGCTCACCCGTGTCCCGTCCGGCGGGGGTGAGGGCGAGGTCGTCTTCGCCGACGGACGGGCGCCGAGGTCGGCGCCGTGTCCGCGACCGACGACGGCGCCGTCTTCGCGACGACGGGAGGCACGCGCCGCCACCCGAACGCGCTACCTGTGGTCGATGGTGGCGACGGGACCCGCGCGTCAAGCTGGCGAACCTGTACCGCTACGAGAAGCGCCACAACCCCGACGCCAGCAACCGCTACGGCCTGCTGCGCGCCGGTCGGTCCTGCCTGAAGAAGGTGCCGCCGTTCATCAAGCCCTACCGCGGCATCATCGAGGCCCACCCCTACGCCACCGCGCTGGGCGACGGCACCACCTACGTCGCGGACGCTGCCGGCAACTCCATCCTGGCGGTGGCCGATGGCGGTGGCACCAGCACGGTCGCGGTGCTGCCGCCCCACCGGATCGAGATCACGCGGAAGATGAAGCGCGAGTACGGCCTGCCACGCTGCGTCATCGGCAAGAAGTACCGGGCGGAGGCCGTGCCGACCGACGTCGAGATGCACGACGGGCACCTCTACGTCACCACCCTGCCGGGCGCACCCGGTGAGGGGCTGCCCACCGGCCGGATCTACCAGATCGACCCGGCAGACGGCTCGATGAGCAAGGTGGCGGGCGGGCTGATCAGCCCGACCGGGCTGGCGATGGCCCCGAACGGCACCGCCTACGTGGCCCAGCTCTTCGTCGGCTCGATCGTGCAGATCCCGTCCGGAGGCGAGGCGACGGAGCTCGCGTCGGTGCCCTTCCCGGGTGACGTGGAGTTCGTCGGCGGCTCGCTGTACGCCACCGAGACCGACCTGATGAACGACGGCAGCACGCCGCCGGCCGGGAAGGTGCTGCGCTGGAAGATCGGCAGCTGACCGACACCACGCCGCGGCTCGTGTGCCTGACACCCACCCATGGGGCGTCGTCAGGGACACGGGCCGCGGCCTGCTGGACTCTCCGGTGGGCGAGGGAGGTCGTGGACTAACCTCGTCGGGACATGCAGAACCCCACCAGTGACGCCTCCAGCACCATCGACGCCGTCGTCGACAAGCACTCCGACGACCTCGTCGAGCTCCGTCGCGACCTCCACGCCCATCCCGAGCTGTCGTGGGACGAGACCCGCACCACCGAGACGGTCGCCGAGCGGCTCGCGGCCGTGGGCGCGCACGTGCGCCGGCTCGAGGGCACCGGGCTCGTCGTCGACATCGGCGACGACGGCCCGATGGTCGCGCTGCGGGCCGACCTCGACGCGCTGCCCGTCGAGGACACGACCGGCCTGCCGTGGGCGAGCACCGTGCCCGGCGTCGCGCACGCCTGCGGCCACGACGTGCACACCGCCGGCCTGGTCGGCGCCGGCCTCGCGCTCAGCGAGGTGCACCACCGCGGCCAGCTGCGCGGCCGGGTGAGGCTGCTCTTCCAGCCCGCCGAGGAGGTCATGCCCGGCGGTGCGCTCCGGCTGATCGAGCAGGGAGCGCTCGACGACGTACGGCGGCTCTTCATGCTGCACTGCGACCCCAGCCTCGACGTCGGGGAGGTCGGCCTGCGCGACGGCGCGCTCACCGGTGCCGCCGACTCGCTGGCGGTGCGGCTGACCGGTCGGGGCGGCCACACCTCGCGCCCCCACCTCACCGAGGACCTGACCTTCGCGCTCGGCAAGCTCGTGGTCGAGCTGCCGGCGATCCTCTCGCGCCGCCTCGACCCGCGTGCGGGCGCGAGCGTGGTGTGGGGCCTGGTCCGCGCCGGTTCGGCGCCCAACGTGATCCCCGGCGGGGGGTACGCCGCGGGCACGATCCGGATGCTCGACGCCGGCGCCTGGGCCGACGCCGAGGCGCTGGTCAGGGTGCTGATCGACGAGATCGTGGCGCCGTACGGCGTGACGGCCGAGATCGACTACAAGCGGGGCGTGCCGCCCGTGGTCAACGACCACACCTCGACCCGGCTGCTCGGCGGCGCCGTGCGCCGCGTCCTCGGGGCCGAGGGCGAGGTGCCCACCGCACAGAGCCTCGGCGGTGAGGACTTCGGCTGGTTCGTGGAGCGCGTGCCCGGCGCGATGGGACGGTTGGGCACCCGGACGCCGGGCGGACCGACCTACGACCTCCACCAGGGCAACCTCACCGTGGACGAGCGGGCCACCTCGATCGGGGCGCGGGTGCTCGCCGAGGCGGCCGTCGCCGCTTTGGTCACCTCTCGGTAACAACCCCGCCAATATCCTCGGTGCGCCCTTGCGCGGCCCCCTCGCGACACTAGGGTGTGCGCTGTTCCCGCGCCTGTTCAGCGGTGCGGACTTATTCGAGGAGGCATCTTGCGTCGTCTGACCAAGATCGGTGCGGCCTCGGCAGTGCTCGTCGTAGCACTCGCCGGCTGTGCTCAGGAGGAGGGCTCCAACACCAGCAAGGCGTCGGAGGACCTGTGTTCGGGCGACGGGGACGGCCCCAAGGTCGGTCTCGCCTACGACGTCGGCGGTCGCGGTGACCAGTCGTTCAACGACGCCGCCGCCCTCGGCATGCAGGAGGCCATCGACGAGATCGGTGCCACCTGCACCGAGGCCGAGGCCCAGGACGGCGAGGCCGAGTCGGCTCGCGAGGACCGGCTGCGCACCCTCGCCGACGAGGGTCACAACCCGATCGTCGGCGTCGGCTTCGCCTACAGCGACGCCGCCAACGCGGTCGCGCCGGACTACCCCGACGTCAACTTCGCCGTCATCGACGGCTACGACCCCGACGACGAGCCCAACGACAACGTCGCCTACCTCGGCTTCGCCGAGAACGAGGGCTCGTTCCTCGTCGGTGTCGCCGCGGCGCTCACCACCGAGGCCGACCACGTCGGCTTCGTCGGCGGCGTCAACACCCCGCTGATCCAGAAGTTCGAGGCCGGCTACATCGCCGGTGTCGAGGCGGTGGACAAGGCGATCGAGGTCGACGTCCAGTACATCGAGGAGTCCGACCTCGCCGGCTTCAACGACCCGGCGGGCGGCAAGGCCGCCGCGACGGCCATGTACGACGGTGGCGCCGACGTGGTCTACCACGCCTCGGGCGGCTCGGGCGCCGGTGTCTTCGACGCCGCGGTCGAGGCCGGTGACGGCACCTGGGCGATCGGTGTCGACTCCGACCAGTACCTCACCGCGTCGTCCGACGCACAGCCGCACATCCTCACCTCGATGCTCAAGCGCGTCGACACGGCGACCTTCAACATGGTCCAGTCGGTCGCCGACGGCGAGCCCCTGGTGAGCTACCAGACCTACGACCTGGCCGCCGACGGCGTGGGCTACTCCACGTCCGGTGACTTCCTCGCCGAGGACACCATCAGCCAGATCGACGACTTCGCCGACCAGATCAAGTCCGGCGACATCGAGGTCCCCGACACCCCCTGATCACGGTCTCCGACCGTCACCGGGAGTGACTGAGCCGGACCCGGGGCCACGCGGTAGCGTGACCCCGGGTCCGTGCCGTCCGGGGGTCGTCAGGTGGAGGACCCCCGACCAGAGAACAACGTCGTTCCGAGGAGCACGATGAACCCCAGTCCCACGGCCAGCCCCGCGGCTGCCGCGACGGACGCGATCCAGGTGAGGGGAATCGGCAAGCGGTTTCCCGGCGTGATCGCCAACCACGACGTCGACATCACGATCCGCAGCGGCACCGTCCACGCCCTGATCGGGGAGAACGGCGCCGGCAAGTCGACGTTGATGAAGATCCTCTACGGCGTGCAGCGCCCCGACGAGGGCACGCTGGTCGTGGGCGGCGAGGAGGTGTCGTTCGGCTCGCCGACCGACGCCATCGCCCACGGCATCGGCATGGTCTTCCAGCACTTCATGCTGGCCGACAACCTCACCGTGCTCGAGAACGTCGTGCTGGGGGGCGAGAAGCTGCACGGCATCGGCGACGCGGCCCGCGCCCGGATCCAGGACATCTCGACCGCCTACGGCTTCGGCCTCGACCCCGACCAGCTGGTCGAGGACCTCGGAGTCGGCCAGCGGCAGCGCGTGGAGATCCTCAAGGTCCTCTACCGCGGCGCCAAGATCATCATCCTCGACGAGCCCACGGCAGTACTGGTGCCGCAGGAGGTCGACGCGCTCTTCGGCAACCTCCGCGAGCTCAAGGCCGAGGGTCACACCATCCTCTTCATCTCCCACAAGCTCGACGAGGTGCTGGCGATCGCCGACGACATCACGGTGATGCGTCGCGGCACCACTGTCGGTGAGGCCCACCCGGGCGAGACCACCAAGCTGCAGCTGGCGGAGCTGATGGTGGGCTCCGAGCTGCCCACCCCCGAGACCACGGCCTCCACCGTCACCGACGTGGTGCAGCTGGAGGTCGAGGGGCTCACGCTCACGGACGCCTTCGGGCGCGACCTGCTCGCCGGCATCGACCTCACCATCCACAAGGGCGAGGTGCTCGGCATCGCCGGTGTCGAGGGCAACGGCCAGGCCGAGCTGGTCGAGACGATCATGGGCATGCGGCGGCCGACCGCGGGCACGATCCGCGTCGGCGGCAAGGACGTCTCCGACTGGGACACCCGCGAGCGTCGCGAGGCCGGCATCGGCTACATCCCCGAGGACCGCCACCGCCACGGCCTGCTGCTCGACGCCCCGCTCTGGGAGAACCGGATCCTCGGGTTCCAGAGCCGCGAGCCCGCCTCCAACGGCTTCCTCATCAACCGGGCCGGCGCCCGCGAGGACACCCAGCGCATCGTCGAGCAGTACGACGTGCGCACCCCGGGCATCGACACCAACTCCCGCGCGCTCTCCGGCGGCAACCAGCAGAAGCTGATCGTCGGCCGCGAGATGAGCGGCGACCCCGTGCTCGTGCTCGCCGCCCACCCCACGCGGGGCGTCGACGTGGGCGCCCAGGCCGCCATCTGGGGCCACATCAAGAAGGCGCGCGAGGAGGGCCTCGCGGTGCTGCTGATCTCCGCCGACCTCGACGAGCTGATCGGGCTGTCCGACCGGATCGAGGTCATCCTGCGTGGCCGGCTGGTCGGCGAGTTCGACCCCCAGACCGTGACCCCGCAGGACCTCGGGTCCGCCATGACCGGTGGCAGTGACGACACCGACGACCAGAGCGAGGAGGCCGGCTCATGAACGTCCTCACCCGCGTGCTCGGCGCGCTGATCGCACCCCTGGTGGCCGTGGTGGCCGCCATGGTGATCACCAGCGTCGTGATCCTGGCCTCGGGCAGCAGCCCTGGCGACTTCTGGGCCGTGATCCTCGAGCCCCCCGCCGATCGCACCATGGTCAACATCGTCAACCAGTCGTCGATGATCTTCCTGTCCGCGCTCGCCGCAGCCATCGGCTTCCGGATGAACCTGTTCAACATCGGCGTCGAGGGTCAGTACCAGGTGGCCTCCTACGCCGCCGCCATCACGGTCGGCGCCGCGCTGGTCCCGGGCCTGCTCAACGTCGTGCTCGGACTGCTGGTCGCGATGGTGGCCGGCGCTGCCTGGGCCGGTATCGCCGGCCTGCTGAAGGTCACCCGCGGGGTGTCCGAGGTGATCTCGACGATCATGCTCAACGCCATCGCCGTGACCCTGGTCGGCTACCTGCTCAACACCTACGGCCTGCGGGCCGGCAACTCCCGCCGGACGACGGAGATCCCGGAGAGCAGCCAGCTCGGCGGCTGGACGCCCTTCCTCGACCGGGACGGCTCGGTCTGGACCCTGTGCCTGATCGCGGTCGTGGCGGGTATCGGCTTCTCCTTCCTGCTCAACCGCACCAGCTTCGGCTTCGACCTGCGGGCCACCGGGATGTCGGAGTCGGCGGCCGTGGCCTCCGGTGTCAAGGTCAACCGGATGGTCGTCGTCTCGATGATGATGTCGGGTGCGATCGCGGGCCTGATCTGGATGCCGGCCTTCTTCGGCTCCGCCCACACCTACGGCTCGACCTTCCAGTTCCAGCTCGGCTTCACCGGCATCGCCGTGGCCCTGCTGGGCCGCAACCGGCCGCTGGGCATCGTGTTCGGCGCCCTGCTCTTCGCCTTCCTCAACGAGCAGTCCAACCGGCTGACGCTGCTGACCGACATCTCGCAGAACGTCGTGCAGATCACCCAGGGCGTCATCGTGCTCGCCGTGGTCGTGGCCTACGAGGTCGTGCGCCGCCGTCAGCAGGCCGCCGAGCAGAACGCGGTCAAGCGACAGCTCGACACCGCCAGCCCCTCCCAGGACAAGGCGGTCTCCGCATGAGCACCCTCACCGCGACCCCCGCCCGGTCCACCTCCCAGCGCTCCGGGCAGAACTACTGGATGTGGCTGCTCGTCGGCCTCGGCGTCCTCGTCGTCGTCTCCGGGGTGCGCGTCTTCACCGGCGAGCACGAGATCGACACCCCCGGGAGCCTGCGGGCCGCCCTGATCGCCACCTGCCCGATCCTGATGGCCGCCCTCGGTGGTCTGTGGTCCGAGCGCGCCGGCGTCGTCAACATCGGGCTCGAGGGCCAGATGATCCTCGGCACCTGGGGTGCGGCCTACTTCACCTACTACTACGGCCCCTGGATGGGCATCGTCGGCGCCGCCCTGCTCGGTGCGGTCGGGGGAGCACTCCACGCGCTCGCGACAGTCACGTTCGGTGTCGACCACATCGTCTCGGGCGTGGCGATCAACATCATCGGGCTCGGCGCCGCGAAGTTCCTGGCCGAGGCCTACTTCGCCAACCTCGAGGGCGGTGGCGTCAAGCAGCTCACCGGCCTCGCCCAGCCACCGAGCTTCACGGTGCCCGGGGTCTCCGACGCGTCACTCGCCCTGGCCGACAAGCACTGGTTCGTCCTCTCCGACATCGCCTCGCTGGTCGCGGCCGCCACCACCCGGGTCAACGTGATGACGGTGCTGTGCTTCGGGCTCGTCGCGCTCTCGGCGTACGTGCTGTGGAAGACGTCGTTCGGCCTGCGGCTGCGCTCCTGTGGTGAGAACCCGCAGGCGGCCGAGAGCCTCGGCGTCTCCGTGCTGCTCTACAAGTGGGTCGCGGTCACCATCTCGGGTGCCATGGCCGGCATCGGCGGCGGCTTCCTCGCGCTGGTCGCCTCGAGCGGCTTCGTCACCGGCCAGACCAACGGTCGCGGCTACATCGGTCTGGCCGCGATGATCTTCGGCAACTGGCGACCGGGGGGCATCCTCACCGGCTCGCTCATGTTCGGCTACACCGACAGCCTGCGGCTGCGCTCCACCAGCGCCGTCCACGCGCTCCTGCTGCTGGTGGCCATCGGCCTGATCGCCTTCGCGGTGCACAAGCTCGTCAAGAGCCAGCAGCACCTGCAGGCGACGGTCTTCGCGGTGGCCGGTGGGCTGTTCCTGGTCTGGTTCCTGCTCACCGACGCGGTGCCGCGCGAGTTCACGGGCATGACGCCCTACATCGCCACCCTGCTGGTGCTGGCCTTCGCCTCCCAACGACTACGGATGCCGAAGGCCGACGGCCAGACCTACCGCAAGGGCAGCGCGGGGTGACCAGCCTCCCCGAGGAGTTCGACGAGGCGGACTGGGAGCGACTGCGGGAGGCCGCGGTCGAGATCATGGCCCATGCCTACGCGCCCTACTCCCACTACCCCGTGGGGGCTGCGGCGCGGGTCGACGACGGCCGCCTCGTGCTGGGCTGCAACGTCGAGAACGCGGCCTACGGCGTCGGGCTGTGCGCGGAGTGCGGGATGGTCTCCTCGCTCCACGCCAGCGGCGGCGGCCGGCTGACCCACACGGTGTGCGTCGACGGCCGGGGCACGGTGATCATGCCGTGCGGGCGCTGCCGGCAGCTGCTCTTCGAGAACGGCGGCCCCTCGCTGCTGCTCATGACCGGCGCCGGCGTACGGCGGATGGACGAGGTGCTGCCGGATGCGTTCGGTCCCGACAACCTCGCTTGACCTCAGTGCGCCGGAGGTCGTCGCCGACCCCTACCCGTTCCTTGCAGAGGAGCGGGACCGGCACGCAGTGGCGTGGCACGAGGCGTCCCAGTCCTGGCTGACGTTCACCCACGCCACCGTCTCGACCGTGCAGCGCACCCGCACCCTGGGCCGGCTGTGGCACGACAAGCAGCCGCTCGAGGCGATGGAGCCCTTCAACCTCCTCCACCGCAACCAGATGATGGAGAACGAGCCGCCCGAGCACACCCGGCTGCGCCGACCCGTGGCGTCGGCGTTCGCCCGAGGGCACGTGGAGCGGTTGCGGCCGCGCGTCCGCGACCTCGCCGCGCAGCTGCTCGACGAGGTCGACCCCGCCGGTTTCGACGTGGTCGAGGCCTATGCGGAGCCGCTGCCGGTGCTGGTGATCGCCGAGCTGCTCGGGGTGCCGGCGTCGTACGCACCGCAGCTGCGGGACTGGTCGCAGGCGATCGTGCGGATGTACGAGCCAGCGCCCTCCGCGGCCGTGTCCGCCGCCGCTGTGGCTGCGGCCTCGGACTTCGCAGGACTGGTGCGGGAGCTGATCGGCGAACGCCGTCAGCGGCCGGCCGACGACCTGATCAGCGACCTCACCGCGACCGGCCTCTCCGAGGACGAGCAGGTGGCCGCCGTGGTGCTGCTCCTCAACGCCGGTCACGAGGCGTCGGTCAACGTCTTCGGCAACGGCCTGGTCGCCCTGCTGCAGCGCGGCCTGGTGCCCGCCGACGACGTGGCGCTGACCGTGGAGGAGATGCTCCGCTTCGACTCCGCGCTCCAGCTGTTCGAGCGCACGGCCACCGAGCCGGTGCAGGTCGGTGACGTGCTCCTCCAGCCCGGCGAGAAGGTCGCCGCGCTCCTCGGGGCCGCCAACCGTGACCCTGTCGTCTTCGCGCGACCCGACGAGGTCGACGTCGCGCGCGACCCCAACCCCCACCTCGCCTTCGGGGTCGGCGTCCACTTCTGCCTCGGCGCGCCGCTGGCGCGGATGGAGCTGGTGGAGTCGGTGGGAGCACTGTTCGCCCGGTTCCCCGACCTCGGCCTCGCGGCCGAGCCGGAGAGCCGGGGCACGTTCGTCCTGCGCGGCTACCGCTCGGTGCCGGTGCAGCACAAGGGAAGGTAGGAGCATGCACGACGCAGTCGAGGTCATCCTCGCCAAGCGTGACGGCCACGGGCTGTCCGACGGTCAGATCGACTGGGTGGTCGACGCCTACACCCGGGGGGAGGTCGCCGACGAGCAGATGTCGGCGCTCGCGATGGCGATCCTGCTCAACGGCATGGACCGCGGAGAGATCAGCCGCTGGACGGCCGCCATGATCGCCTCGGGGGAGCGGATGGACTTCGGCGGGCTGTCGCGGCCGACGGCCGACAAGCACTCCACCGGCGGCGTCGGTGACAAGATCACCCTGCCGCTGGCTCCACTGGTCGCCGCGTGCGGCGTCGCCGTGCCACAGCTCTCGGGACGCGGCCTGGGCCACACCGGCGGCACCCTCGACAAGCTCGAGTCGATCCCCGGTTGGCGGGCGGGGTTGTCGAACGAGGAGATGCTGGCCCAGCTCGAGTCGGTCGGTGCGGTCATCTGCGCCGCGGGCGACGGGCTCGCCCCCGCGGACAAGAAGCTCTACGCGCTGCGCGACGTCACCGGCACCGTCGAGGCGATCCCGCTGATCGCGTCCTCGATCATGTCGAAGAAGATCGCCGAGGGCACCGGCGCGCTCGTGCTCGACGTGAAGGTCGGCACGGGTGCCTTCATGAAGGACCTGGAGCGCGCGCAGGAGCTGGCCGAGACGATGGTCGCGCTCGGCACCGACGCCGGCGTCCACACCGTCGCGCTGCTCACCGACATGAGCACCCCGCTCGGCAACACCGCCGGCAACGCCGTCGAGGTCGCTGAGTCCGTCGAGGTGCTCGCCGGTGGCGGGCCGGCGGACGTGGTCGAGCTGACCGTGGCGCTGGCCCGGGAGATGCTGGCCGGGGCCGGCCGCGCCGACGTCGACCCTGCCCAGGTCCTTGCCTCCGGCGGGGCGATGGACGCGTGGAAGGCGATGATCCGGGCGCAGGGCGGCGACCCGGACGCCCCGCTGCCGACCGCCCGCCACACGCACGACGTCGCGGCCCCCGCCTCCGGCACGCTCACGCGCCTGGACGCGATGGCCGTCGGCATGGCGGCCTGGCGCCTCGGCGCCGGGCGCGCCCGCAAGGAGGACCCGGTCCAGGCGGGGGCCGGCGTGGTCTGGCACGCACGGCCCGGCGACGAGGTGACGCAGGGGCAGCCGCTGCTGACCCTCCACACCGATGACGAGGGCCGGTTCGAGCGGGCCCTGGCCTCGCTGGAGGGCGGCTTCGACATCGAGACCCATGGCGGCGCGACGCCGTACGAGCCGACGCCGCTGGTGCTCGGGCGCGTCGCCCCCTGACGTGCGCGTGGACGGGGGCCTGGACGGGGGCCTGGCCGGGGGCCTGGACGCCGCGCGGGTGCGCGCGGCGGCGGCACGATGGGTCTGGGTGCCGGTCGACGCCACCGAGGTCGAGACCGCCGACTACCGACTCACGCACTACACCGACTACACGAGCGTCCAGTGGTCGCGGACCGCGCGGCCGCTGCGCGACGTGCTCGGCGAGGTCCTCGACCACGCCCGCGCGGCCGGCCGTCACACCCTGCGGTGGTGGGTCGACGAACGCACCGTGCCGGACGACACCGACGTGCAGCTGAGCCGCCTGGGGCTTCGCGAGGTGGAGCGGCTCGTGGTGCTCGCCCTGCCGGTGGACGCCGAGCTCGACGTGCCGGGCGACGTCGAGGTCGTGCAGGTGACCGACCGGGCCGGTCTCGAGCTCGCCGGACGCATCCAGGCCGAGGTCTTCGACATGTCGCCACCGACCGCGGCGCAGGTCGAGGACATGTTGGCGGCCGTGTCGCTGCCGGAGCCGGAGCGGTTGGTCCGGTGCTACGTGGCCTGGATCGACGGCGTCCCGGTCGCCTCGGGCGGCAGCACGGTCGACGGCGACTCGTTGCGCTTCTGGGACGGGTCGGTGCTCCCGGACCACCGGGGCCGCGGCGCCTACCGCGCCCTGGTCGCCCGTCGGATCCGCGACGCCCGACCCACCACCGCCGACTTCGCGCTCGTCAAGGCCGTCGACGACACCTCCGCGCCCATCCTCACCGGCCTCGGCTTCACGCCCCACGGCGAGCAGCGCTGCTTCTCCCTCCCCGTGGGTTGACGGCTGGCTCAGGGGAGGAGGAGGACGACGGTCTCGGCGATGCAGGCGGGCTTGGGGGCGTCCTCGATCTCGATCACGTGGGACAGGACGAGCTGCTTGCCGGAGGGGAGGTCGGTGACCCCCCGGACGGTCACGGTGCTGCGCACGCGGGAGCCGACCAGGACCGGGGCCGGGAAGCGGACCTTGTTGACGCCGTAGTTGAGCTTGGCGCCGGGGGTCTCGAGCGTGAACACCTGGGCCCCGAGGTGGGGGATCAGCGACAGCGTGAGGTAGCCGTGGGCGATGGTGCCGCCGAAGGGGCCGGACGCCGCGCGGTCGACGTCGACGTGGATCCACTGGTGGTCACCCGTGGCGTCGGCGAACTGGTCGACGCGCTCCTGGTCGATGGGCAGCCAGTCGCTGGTGCCGAGCTCCTCGCCGATCGCGTCGCTGAGCTCGTCGAAGCTGGTGAAGGTGCGCATGGCTGGAAGGATAGGAGGGTGAACCCGACCAGCTCCCCACCGACCCGTGACCAGGTACGCCGCGCGCCGAAGGTGCTGCTGCACGACCACCTCGACGGGGGACTGCGTCCGGCGACCGTGCTCGAGCTGGCGCAGGAGTGCGGCCACGTGCTCCCCGCGGGCATCACCGACGCTCCCGACCCGGCCGGCGAGCTGGGACGCTGGTTCGCCTCCTCCGCCGATTCCGGGTCGCTCGAGCGCTACCTCGAGACCTTCGACCACACCGTGGGCGTCATGCAGACGGCGGCTGCCCTCACCCGGGTCGCGCGCGAGTGCGTCGAGGACCTCGCCGACGACGGCGTCGTCTACGCCGAGGTGCGCTACGCCCCCGAGCAGCACGTCGAGGGCGGGCTCTCGCTCGACGAGGTCGTGGCCGCGGTGCAGGCGGGCTTCGACGAGGGCAGTGCCGGTCGCCCGATCCTGGTGCGCCAGCTGCTCACCGCGATGCGCCACCAGGCCAGGTCGAACGAGATCGCCGAGCTCGCGGTCGCCTGGCGCGGCCGCGGCGTCGCCGGGTTCGACATCGCCGGTGCCGAGGCGGGCCACCCGCCCACCCGGCACCTCGACGCCTTCGAGTACCTCCAGCGCGAGAACGCCCACTTCACCATCCACGCCGGCGAGGCGTTCGGGCTGCCCTCGATCTGGCAGGCGATCCAGTGGTGCGGCGCCGACCGGTTGGGTCACGGGGTCCGCATCGTCGACGACATCACGATCGGCGAGGACGGGGAGCCGGTGCTGGGCCGGCTGGCGGCGTACGTCCGTGACACGCGGATCCCGCTCGAGATGTGCCCCGCTTCCAACGTGCAGACCGGCGCGGCGGCGAGCATCGCCGAGCACCCGATCGGGCTGCTCACGCGGCTGCGGTTCCGGGTCACCGTCAACACCGACAACCGGCTGATGAGCCAGACCTCGATGACCGAGGAGATGTGGTCGCTGGTGGAGGCGTTCGGCTACGACCTCGACGACCTGCGCTGGTTCACGATCAACGCCATGAAGTCGGCGTTCCTGCCCTTCGACGAGCGGCTCGCCATCATCGAGGACATCATCAAGCCGGGCTACGCCTCACTCGCCACCCGCTGACCGCGTCCGGGGCCACCACCCGGTCGGGCAGGCGCCTCCCGACCGCGTCGAGGCAGTCGGCCCGGGCGGTGCTGCTCGGCTGGGCGTCGCACGCGCGGTCGACGACCTCGGCCGCCTCGTCGACGCGGTGGCGGCGCTCGAGGATGCGGGCCGCCACGATCGCGTTCGGCACGGCCCGGGCGGGACCGTAGCCGTCGACGAGGGCGGTCATCGCCTCCAGCAGCCCGGTGAGCCCGGTGGCGTCGTCCGTCGGCGCGTAGAGCACCAGGTGCTGCAGGCGCGAGATCTCGCGGAAGCCCGAGAGCCGCCCGTCCCAGACGTCCGCCGGTTCGTCGGAGCAGGCGACGTTGCTCGTGCAGGCGGCGTCCATGACGAGCAGGTAGACCGGGCCGGTGTCGGCGTGCTCGCTCAACCGGGTCCGCGTGAGCTGGGTGGCGGTGACGACCTCCGCGCCGGCGGGCAGGTAGCCCCGCCCCACGCCGATGTAGGCCTGGCGCCACCGGCCGACCCGTCCCGGTCCGTCGAGCACCACGAGCGCGTCGTCGGGCACGTCGGCCTCGATCACCTGACCTGCCCGCTCGAAGTCGACCGCCTCGTCGCGCGTGAGCACCCACCAGGTCGTCGGCTGCTGGCTCACCACCAGGGCCAGCACCAGGGCGAGCCCCGCGACCCGGCGCAGGCCCCGGCTGGCCAGGGCGGCGCGTGCGACGACCGCGACCAGCACGGCGAGCGCGGGAGCGAGGAAGTAGGCGAACCGGATGCGGTACTCCCGCATCCCCTCCGGCACCACCAGCAGGAAGGCCGCCAGGAAGACCAGGGTGCCGGCGACCAGCGGCACCCACCACCAGCTGCCCAGCAGCCGTCGCCGCGTCGACCCGACGAGGAGCGCCACCGCGACCACCGCCAGCGTCAGCGGCCACCACGGGAACCAGGCGGCGTAGAGCGGCAGCACGGCACGGTGGACCACGCCGAGCGCCGGCCCGAGGCGGTCGACCACGCCCCCGGGGTCGACGAGCGTCTCGCCACCGTGGGTCGAGGCCTGCGACAGCAGTCGCAGCAGCATCAGCGTTCCGGACGTCGCCAGACCGACCAGGAGCCCGACGGCGAGTGACCACGCCCGGCGGCGTGGCAGGCGCCGACGGGCACCGGCGACGAGCAGGACTGCCGACGCGAGGGTGAGGAACACCGACGGCTCCGGCACCCGGGAGAGCGGCAACAGGGCGGCGAGGACGATGGCGAGCAGCAGCCACCGCTTGCGGCCGGTGTCGAGCCAGCGGGTGCCGGCGGCCGCGCAGGCGATCATCAGCAGCAGCGGCAGGGCATAGGGACGCGCGTAGGCGGAGTAGCGCAGGAAGAGCGGAGCGGTGGCGAGGAAGGCCAGGCCCAGGGTGCCGCCCCAGCCGAGCCGCCAGTGACGCACGAGCACGGCCACGAGGACCAGCGTCAGCACACCGCAGGCGACCGGCACGAGCCGCTGCTGCAGCTGGCCCTCGCCGACCAGCCGTTGCACCAGTGCGCCGAGCAGCGGGTCGAGCGGAGGCTGCCGCGTGCCGGCCAGGGCACTGCCCAGGTCCCGGTCGTAGGGCGCGATCTGCACCCACTCGTTCTGGTTGTAGGGCTGCTGGAGGGCGGTGAGCAGCACCAGCGAGGCACCCCCGAGCACGACCACCACGTCGACCAACGTGCGCACGTGGTGGCCTCGGGTGGCTGTCTTGTCGGCAGGCGGCTCCGGCACAGCCCTCACCATGCCAGCGGACGCGGCGCCGCGGTCAGCGGGGCCGACGGGGGACGGGCTGGAGCGACGTGATCTCGGCGTACGCCGCGTCGGCGTCGACCCGCTCGCAGCCGAGGGCCACGGCGTGGCCCACCACCTCGCGCTGGTCGCGCATCAACGCCCAGCCGCGCCGGACCAGCACCAGCGGTGGCTTGCGGTGCTCGCGCAGGTCGCGGGTGAGGC
This sequence comes from uncultured Actinomycetota bacterium, assembly GCA_963754025.1. Classification (GTDB taxonomy): domain Bacteria; phylum Actinomycetota; class Actinomycetes; order Propionibacteriales; family Nocardioidaceae; genus Nocardioides. The sequence goes on from CAVWEC010000004.1 coordinate 99,332, forward strand.
GCCGCCAGTAGGTGACGAGCGGGTGCTGGGTGACGCAGTAGGCGGCGGCGAGCAGGCCCTCGCGGGCGCAGGCAGGGACGATCTCCTGGGCGAAGATGCCCTCGGCGATGAACAGCGGGCTCCCGGCGAGGTCGAGCTGCTGCTCACCGCACCGGCCGCTGCGGGAGATGTCGTAGACCGGGACCTCGGCCCGGCCCTCGGAGCAGAGCCGTCGCACGGCCGCCATCGCGTCGTCGGGCAGCCAGGAGTCCGGGTGGTCCCAGTCGGTGAGGCCGGCGTTGCGGCCCTCGGTGACCTCGGGCAGCGAGGGGTCGGCCTCGTCCTTGTAGAAGTCGTCGAGCCGCAGCACCGGCAGCCCGAGCCGCTCCGCAAGCCGCGACTTGCCGGCACCCGAGGGGCCGGCGAGGACGATCACGCGCGAGGACACCGGGTCATTGTGCCGCAGTGGGTGAGCGCGTCGGGGTCGGGCCTACCCGATGTGGACGAGGATCGGCGCCGGGGGTTCCCCGTGCCTCCGGGTCGGGTTACGTTGCCGACGGAGACCGGGGGACCGCCCGGGTCGTCCGTCATCGCTGGGGGGAACCAACCGTGAGCCTGCGCCGTACCGCCGCTGTCCTGTCCGCCGCCACCCTCGCGAGCACCGGTCTCGTGAGCGCCGCCCCGATCGCCGTGCTCGCACAGGCCGCCTCGCCCGGCGTGGCCGCCTGCGACGACCACGAGGGTGAGTCGTCGGGGGCCCGAGCCAAGAAGGGCGCCCACGCCCAGGAGCCCGCGCTCTACAAGTCCAAGGACGCCAAGAAGTACGGCGTCATCAAGGACGCCCCCTACCTCGGTGACGGTGCCGTGACGGTGGAGACGGTCTTCCACGTGATCACCGAGGAGCCGCTGACGTCGGCTCAGCGGGCGGAGTACCGGAACCGCATCGACGACCAGGTCGACGTCCTCAACGACTCCTTCGCCGACGAGACGGGTGGCGCGGACACGCCGTTCCGCTTCGACCTCGTCGACACCACGTGGACGGCGAACCCGACGTGGGCGCACCTCACGCCCGGCAAGGGCGAGGTCGCGCCGAAGAAGGCCCTGCGCCAGGGCGACTCCGAGACGCTCAACGTCTACACCGCCGACATCGGAGGGGGGCTGCTGGGCTGGGCCTACTTCCCCAAGGACTACAACAAGGGCCACGACTGGCGCGACGGTGTGGTGATCCTGGACGAGTCGATGCCGGGCGGGAGCCTCAACTACGAGGACGGCAACTCCTACAGCCAGGGCGACACCCTCACCCACGAGGTCGGCCACTGGTTGATGCTGGAGCACACCTTCGCGGGGGCGTGCTCGGCGTCGGGTGACGGGGTCGCCGACACCCCGCGCGAGGCCTACCCCCAGTTCGAGTGCAGTCTGCCCGACAGCGAGTACGACAGCTGCCGTCAGCCCGGGCTCGACCCGATCCACAACTTCATGGACTACACCTACGACAACTGCATGTACGAGTTCACCCCGGGCCAGTCCGAGCGGATGAGCGACGCCTGGGTGGCCTTTCGGCAGGGTGGCAACGGCTGAGCCGGACCGCTCGGCTCAGCCGGCGGGGACGACCGTCACCCACGGTCGGTCCCACCCGGCGAGTCCCAGCCGGGCCCCGACGAAGGGGGAGCGCTCGACCGTGAGGTCCACGCCGGCGGAGGGCTCGTAGACGGTGAGCCGGTCCGACCCCGTCGCGCCGATCGCGAGCACGACGTGGCGGGGCAGCCACCGGTTGCCGACGTAGAACGGCGCCGGCGCGGTGGTCGTGGCCAGCCGCTCCCACGCTGCGTCCCGGTCGATCACGAGCCGTACGTCGTGGTCGCCCGGCAGCTCGCGCGCCAGCGACCACGGGGCGGTGCCGAGGCGCCGCGGCCAGGGCAGCTGCAACCGGCCGGCCGCGTCCACGGCCCGGTTGGTGCGGCGGTGCGAGCGCAGCGCCTCGTCGGCGAACCGCGCGGCCGGGTCGTCGGCGCCGCGGACCCACGCGTCGTACCCGGGGTCGCCGAGCATCCGTGCCCGCACCGCCACCGCCGACCCACAGGTCGTCGGGTCGGGCTGGCGGAACCGGAGCACAGGCCCCAGCGTCGCACGGTGACCCGTCACTCCGGCAGGTATGGAGAGCGCCGAGCCGTCACTTCTGCAGGTTGGTACGTGCAGAAGTGACGGCTCGAGGGGTCACAAACCGACCGGAGTGACGGCTCGCGCGAGGGGGGCGAGGGTCAGACGCCGACGGGGTGCCAGACGGTCTTGACCTCGAGGAAGGTGGTCATCGGCTCGAGGCCGGGATCGGCGCTCCAGTCGAGGGCCGAGGGCGCACGGCGCACGCGCTTGAGGTTCTCGGCCGCCGCCTCCTCGAGCGAGGTGGCCAGACCGGCGGCGCCGGTCTCCCCGGAGTCACCGGAGAGGCCGGTGAGGTCGAGGCCGTTGACGTCCATGTGGGCAGCCAGCCAGGGCGCCGTGTCGCGCCGGTCGCCGGTCAGGATGTTGACCACCCCACCGGGCACGTCGCTGGTGGCGAGCACCTCGGCGAACGTGACGGCCGGCAGCGGCCGGGTGAACGACGACATGACGACCACGGTGTTGCCGCTGACGATGGCCGGCGCGACCACCGAGACCAGGCCCAGCAGGCTGGAGTCCTCGGGGGCGACGACGGCGACCACGCCGGTCGGCTCGGGCGTCGACAGGTTGAAGAACGGTCCGGCCACCGGGTTGGCGTTGCCGACCACCTGGGTCAGCTTGTCGGCCCAGCCGGCGTACCAGACGAGCCGGTCGATCGACGCGTCCAGCGCGGCGCCGGCGGCCGCGGCCGAGAGGCCCTCGGACTGGCGCAACGCCTCGACGAACTGCGGGCGGCGGTCCTCCATGACCTCGGCGATCCGGTAGAGGATCTGCGCCCGGTTGTAGGCCGTGCGGCCGCTCCAGCCCTTGAACGCCGAGCGGGCGGCGACGACCGCGTCGCGGGCGTCCTTGCGCGAGGCCTTGGCGGCGTTGGCCACGAAGCGTCCCTTCGAGTCGTTGACGACGTAGGAGTGACCCGACTCCGAGCGGGGGAAGGCCCCGCCGACGTAGAGCTTGTAGGTCTTCCGGACGTCGATGCGCGAGGTGGCCATCAGGCGTCGCCTCCCTTCAGGTACGCCGCGAGGCCGTGACGGCCACCTTCGCGGCCGTAGCCCGACTCCTTGTAGCCGCCGAACGGCGAGGTCGGGTCGAACTTGTTGAACGTGTTGGCCCAGACCACGCCCGCGCGCAGCGAGTTGGCCATCTTGAGGATCAGCGATCCCTTCTCGGTCCAGACGCCGGCAGAGAGGCCGTAGGGCGTGTTGTTGGCCTTCTCGACCGCCTCCGCGGGGGTGCGGAACGTCAGCACGGAGAGGACCGGGCCGAAGATCTCCTCGCGGGCGATGCGGTGGGCCTGGGAGACGCCGGTGAAGATGGTCGGCGGGAACCAGAAGCCCTGGCTCGGGAGGTCGCACGCGGGCGACCAGCGGCCGGCGCCCTCGCTCTCGCCGATCGCCGAGAGCTCGCGGATCCGGGCCAGCTGCTCGGCGGAGTTGATGGCGCCGATGTCGGTGTTCTTGTCGAGCGGGTCACCGAGCCGCAGCGTGGAGACGCGCCGCTTGAGGCGCTCGAGCACCTCGTCGGCGACCGACTCCTGCACCAGCAGGCGCGAGCCCGCGCAGCAGACGTGGCCCTGGTTGAAGAAGATGCCGTTGACGATGCCCTCGACGGCCTGGTCGACCGGGGCGTCGTCGAAGACGATGTTGGCGGCCTTGCCGCCCAGCTCGAGGGTGACCTTCTTGTCGGTGCCGGCGACGGCGCGCGCGATGGCCTTGCCGACCCCGGTGGAGCCGGTGAAGGCGACCTTGTCGACGTCGGGGTGCTCGACGATCGCCTGGCCGGTCGCACCGGCACCGGTGACGATGTTGACGACGCCCGCGGGGAGGTCGGCCTGCTGGCAGATCTCGGCGAAGAGCAGGGCCGTCAGCGGCGTCGTCTCGGCGGGCTTGAGGACGACGGTGTTGCCGCAGGCCAGCGCCGGGGCGATCTTCCACGCCAGCATCAGCAGCGGGAAGTTCCAGGGGATCACCTGGCCGGCGACGCCCAGGGACGTGCTGCCGTAGCCGGAGTACTCCAGCTTGTCGGCCCAGCCGGCGTAGTAGAAGAAGTGGGCCGCCACGGTCGGCACGTCGACGTCGCGGGTCTCCTTGATCGGCTTGCCGTTGTCGATCGACTCCAGGACGGCGAGCTCGCGGCCGCGCTCCTGGATGATCCGGGCGATCCGGTAGAGGTACTTGGCCCGCTCGCTGCCGGGCATCTTCGACCACACCTTGGTGTGGGCGCGGCGCGCGGCCTTGACGGCGCGGTCGACGTCGGAGGCGTCGGCCTCGGCGACCTCGGCGAGCACCTCCTCCGTGGCCGGGCTGATGGTCTTGAAGCTGCTGCCGCTGCCGTCGACGAACTCGCCGTCGACGAACAGGCCGTAGGAGGCCTTGATGTCGACGATGCTGCGCGACTCGGGGGCCGGTGCGTACTCGAAGGGGTTGCTCTGCTCAGACATGCGGCCTCAGTCCAGCGTGAAGTAGTCGGGGCCGGAGTAGCGGCCCGTGGTCATCTTGGTGCGCTGCATCAGCAGCTCGTTGAGCAGCGAGGAGGCCCCGAAGCGGAACCAGTCGGGGTCGAGCCAGTCGGGTCCTGCGACCTCGTTGACCATGACCAGGTACTTGATCGCGTCCTTGGCGGTCTTGATGCCACCGGCGGGCTTGACGCCGATCATCTGGCCCGTCGTCTCACGCCAGTCGCGCACCGCCTCGAGCATCACCAGGGTGACGGGGAGGGTCGCCGCCGGCTGCACCTTGCCGGTGGAGGTCTTGATGAAGTGGGCGCCCGCCATCATCGCCAGCCAGCTGACCCGACGCACGTTGTCGTAGGTCTGGAGCTCGCCGGTCTCGAAGATCACCTTCAGGTGGGCGTCACCGCAGGCCTCGCGGACCTGGGCGATCTCCTCGAAGACCTGCAGGTAGCGGCCGGAGAGGAACGCACCCCGGTCGATCACCATGTCGATCTCGTCGGCTCCGGCCTCGACGGCGTCACGGGTGTCGGCGAGCTTGATGTCCATCGCGGCGCGACCGCTGGGGAACGCGGTGGCGACCGCGGCCACGTGGACGCCGCTGTCGCCGAGGGTCTCCTTCGCGATGCCGACCATGTCGGGGTAGACGCAGACGGCCGCGACCTGGGGGACCGTGGGGTCGGCCGGGTCGGGGCGCATCGCCTTGCTGGCCAGGGCCCGCACCTTGCCCGGGGTGTCCTGCCCCTCGAGCGTCGTGAGGTCGACCATGCGGATCGCCAGGTCGAGGGCGTAGGCCTTCGCGGAGGTCTTGATGGAGCGCGTGCCGAGGCCGGCGGCGCGAGCCTCGGCGCCCACCTGGTCGACGCCCGGGAGACCGTGCAGGAAGCGTCGCAGCGAGGCGTCGTTCCGCGTGATCTCCGCGACGTCCCCGGGGGCGAGGGAGTCGGGTCGGATGGTGGTGGTCACTCGGGTCAGCATAGGCGCGCGGAGGGGTCCGGCGACAATCGTGCGACGGGGGCCTGAGACCCCGCCTGCTCAGATGCCGGCGGCGACCTTCACGTCGTTCTTGATCGCGTCCAGCCGGCCGGCGGCGGCGATCCGGGCGGCCTCCACGCCGTCGTCCTCCGGTCCCACGGGCACGACCACCTCGAGGTAGCACTTGAGCTTGGGCTCGGTGCCGCTCGGACGCACGATGACGCGGGCGCCGTCGGCGAGGTGGTAGCGCAGCCCGTCGGTCGGGGGCAGCTCCGGCGACCCCTCGCTCAGGTCGTCGACGCGCTCCACGACCAGGCCACCGAGCGACGTGGGCGGCGTACGGCGCAGCGCGTCCATCGCCCGGGCGATGTCCGCCAGGTCGGTCACGCGCACGCTCAGCTGGTCGGTGGCGTGGAGCCCGTGGGCGCGGGCCAGGTCGTCGAGCACGTCGATGAGGCTGCGCCCCTGCGCCTTGGCCTCGGCCGCGACCTCGCAGAGCAGCAGCAGCGCCGAGACGCCGTCCTTGTCCTTCACGTGCTCGGGGTCGACGCAGTAGCCGAGAGCCTCCTCGTAGCCGAAGACCAGGCCCTCGGCCCGCGCGATCCACTTGAAGCCGGTCAGGGTCTCGGCATAGGGCTGGCCGTGGGCGGCCGCGAGCTTGCCGAGCAGGGACGAGGAGACGATCGAGCAGGCGTAGGTGCCCTGCTTGCCGCTGCTGAGCAGGTGGTGCCCGAGCAGCGCGCCGACCTCGTCGCCACGCAGCATCCGCCAGCCGTGGGGGCCGGGGACGGCTGCGGCGCAGCGGTCGGCGTCGGGATCGTTGGCGAGCACCAGGTCGGCGCCGGTGCGCTCGGCGAGGGCCATCGCCAGGTCCATCGCGCCGGCCTCCTCCGGGTTGGGGAAGGCGACGGTCGGGAACCGCGGGTCGGGCTGTTCCTGCTCCTCCACGACGGAGGGCGCCTCGAAGCCGGCGGTCTCGAGCACCTGGAGCACCGAGGTGCCGCCGACGCCGTGGAGCGGGGTGTAGACGGTGCGGAGGTCCCGTGGCCCGTCGTCGGCCAGCCCGGCGACCGTGTCGAGGTAGCGGTCGACGATCTCGTCGTCGAGCACGCGACCGGCGGTGCCCCGGGGAACGGCCGCCACGTCGCCGACCGCGGCGATGCGCGCGGCGATGCCGGAGTCGGCGGGCGGCACGATCTGGCTGCCGTCACCGAGGTAGACCTTGTAGCCGTTGTCCTCCGGGGGGTTGTGGCTGGCGGTGACCATCACGCCCGCCACGCAGCCGAGCTCGCGGATCGCGAAGGCCAGCAGCGGGGTCGGCAGGGGTCGCGGCAGCAGCAGCGGTCGGAAGCCGGCGCCCGACATCACCTCCGCGGTGTCACGGGCGAAGACGTCGGAGTTGAAGCGCGCGTCGTAGCCGATCACGACGCTGCTGTGGGGGCGCGCCCCCTCGTCGTGGAGGTACGCCGCCAGCCCGGCGGCCGCCCGCGTGACGACCACCCGGTTCATCCGGTTGGGACCGGCTCCCAGGGCGCCGCGGAGACCTGCCGTGCCGAACTCGAGGGTGCCGTCGAACCGGTCGGCCAGGTCGCCGGCGGCCGTCTGGTCGCCGCCCTCGACCGCGGCCAGCACCTGCGCCAGCTCGGCGCGGGTCTCGGCGTCGGGGTCGTCGATGAGCCAGGCACGGGCGCGGTCGAGCAGGTCGGGGTCTGCGGCGGTGCTCATGGCTCGAACCGTAGACCTCGGGGGCCATGATGGGCACATGGGGGAGCGACCCGTCCCGGAGCTGATCGTCGAGCTCTCCGAGCGCCTCGGGCGTGACGAGTTCACGGCCCGCTGCGTCGCGCTGCTCGCGGGCGCGTCGCGCGAGGAGCACCTCGAGGTGCTGCCCTGGCTGACGGGCCACGACTGGTCCGCGGGCAGGCCCGTGCGCGACCCCGCAGTGTGGCGGGACCACTGGCTGCGCACGTGGGGCGCACGGGGGCTGCTGCACGTCTGGGACGACCGGGCGACGCGTGCGGTCGTGGCCGGCCTGGCCGACGACGAGTGGCGTCCGGCGGAGATGTGCCTGAAGGTCGTGGCCGCCCACGACGTCGCCGGGGCCGGTGACGGCGCGGCCATGCTGGCCGGCCACCCGCTCCCGAGGGTGAGAGCGGCCGTGGCGCGGGCACTGGCGGTGGTCGGCGACACCGAGCACCTTCTCGCGGTCGACGGTCTGCTCGACGATCCCGAGCCCGCCGTACGGCGCGCGGCCGCCCGCGCACAGGAGCTGCTCCGCTCGCGGCTCGACCTGGCGTGAGCCGTTCCGAGCGGGCGCCTCAGAGGCTGGCGAGCACCGCGTCGTAGTCGGGCTCGGAGGCGATGTCGGGCACGAGCTGGCGGTGGACGACGACTCCCTGCTCGTCGACGACCAGCACCGCGCGTGCCAGCAGCCCGGCGAAGGCGCTGTCGACCAGCCGGACGCCGTAGGTCTCGCCGAAGTCGCTGCGGAACGCCGAGGCGACCTCGACGCCGTCGATGCCCTCCGCGCCGCAGAAGCCGGACAGCGCGAACGGCAGGTCCATGGAGACGCAGAGGACGCGCGTGCCCTCGAGGTCGGCCGCGAGCTTGTGGAAGCGGCGCAGGCTGGACGCGCACACGCCCGTGCCGACGCTCGGGAAGGTGCTCAGCACGAGTCGGCTGCCGCGGGTGTCGGCGATCGTGACGTCTGCGAGGTCGACCCCGGTGAGGGTGGAGTCCGGCGCTGCCGACCCGACCTCGGGGAGCTCCCCGACGGTGTGGGCGGGGGTGCCGTCGAGCGCGGTGGTGGCCATGGCTCCCTTTCTACCCGGTCGACCTCAGAAGGCCGGACGGTGGAACTGCTCACCGGCGAACGGGCCGCCGACGACCGCCGTCTCGGTCTCGTCCTCGGCGCGCACGGGCACCCGGTCGGCCCACGCCTCCGCGTCGTCCTGAGGGTCGTAGCCGAGCGCCCGGCCAGGGGCGAGGTCCCACCAGCCGCGGGTGTTGGCGCTGACGCCGTACAGCACGGCGTAGCCCGGGGCGGGGGTCGTGAGCGCCGCCTCGACCATGCGGCTGCAGTCGCCGGGGGAGAGCCAGGTCGCCAGGTGACGGGTGGTCTCCGGCTGGTCGAGGAACGAGCCGATCCGGCAGGAGACCGCGTCGATGCCGTAGCGGTCGGCGTACAGCGAGAGCAGCGCCTCGGCCGCCACCTTGCCCACGCCGTAGAACGTGTCGGGGCGCGGGCGGGCGTCGAGGGTGAGCAGCCCGTCGGCCAGCCCCCCGCGGGGGGTGCGACCCACCGCGTGGTTGGAGGACGCGTAGACGATGCGGCGGGTCCCGTGGGTGACCATGGCTTCCAGGAGGGCGGCGGTGGTGGCCGCGTGGGACTCCAGGGACTCGCCGAGGCCGCGCTCGCCGGGGATGCCGGCCAGGTGCACGACCGCGACGGGCCGGTGCTCCGCCACAGCGGCCTCGACGGCGTCGGGGTCGGTGCAGTCCAGGGTCTGCCAGGCGAGGTCCCAGCCCTCCGGCGCCGGCACGAGGTCGACGCCGACGACGCGGTGGCCCAGCGCGAGCAGGTGGGGGACGACGGTGCGGCCGATGCTGCCGGCGGCGCCGGTCACGAGGATGGTCACGGCGCCATCCTGCAGGACGGCCACGGTCAGCAGCCGCCCCGCCGGGTGTGACCCTGGTGGTCGTAGGTCGAGAGGCCCGAGGTCGCAGCGTCCTCCCAGGCCAACCGGAAGTCGTCGAAGGACCGGTCCGGCAGGGTGGTGGTGCGGACGAACCAGGTGTACTGCTGCCCCGGCTCGAGCACGGCGCCCTCCAGGGGCCGCCGGTCCGACCACTCCTCCAGGTCGTCGAGCCCGCCGCCGGGCGCGTCGAGGTCGACGTTCCCGGCCCTCGGGACGGCCCCGCTGCCCAGCGGGGCCACCCAGCCACGCCGGATCACGGTGGCGTCGCCCCCGCCGGTCACCCCGGTCAGCACGACCTCGCGGCTGGCACGCACCTGGTCGACGTGGACGATGCGGCGCGGCCCGTCGGGGAAGCAGGTGAGCACGACCCGACCCCGGGACGACCCGAACTCGAGCGGCTCGGCCGGTGTGGTGGACGCCGACGCACCGGACGACTCGCCCTCGCCGGGGTCAGCAGCGGGCTCGTCGCTGGTGCAGCTGGTGAGGACGACGGAGGCCAGGCCGGCGGTGAGCGCCGCCCCGACGCGGCGCCGACTCACATCCGGCCCACGATCTCGGCCAGCAGGCCGCCCATCCGGGCAGCCGCCGTCCGACCGGCCTCCAGCACCTCCTCGTGGTTGAGGGGCTCGCCGGAGATGCCCGCGGCGAGGTTGGTGACCAGGCTGATGCCGAGGACCTCCATGCCCGCCTCCCGGGCGGCGATGGCCTCGAGCGTGGTGCTCATGCCCACGAGGTGGCCGCCGATCGCGCGGACCATGCCGATCTCGGCCGGGGTCTCGTAGTGGGGGCCGGGGAACTGGACGTAGACGCCCTCGTCGAGGTCCGGGTCGACCTCGCGGCACAGGCCGCGCAGCCGGGGCGAGTAGAGGTCGGTGAGGTCGACGAACGTGGCGCCCTCGAGCGGGGAGGTCGCGGTGAGGTTGATGTGGTCGCTGATGAGGACCGGGGTGCCCGGGGACCAGGTCTCCTTCAGCCCACCGCATCCGTTGGTGAGCACGATCTGGCGACAACCCGCGGCCGCGGCGGCGCGCACCGGGTGGACGACGGCGCGCACGCCCTTGCCCTCGTAGAAGTGGGTCCGGGAGAGGAAGACCAGCAGGTTCTTGTCGCCGGAGCGGATGCTGCGCACCTTGCCGCTGTGACCGGCCACGCCCGCTGCGTGGAAGCCCGGCAGGTCGGTCGTCGCGATCTCCGCGGTGGCCTCGCCCAGCGCGTCGACGGCCGGCAGCCAGCCGGACCCGAGGACGAGGGCGATGTCGTGCTGGTCGACGCCGGTGAGTCGGGCGAGGGTGTCGGCCGCCTCCTGGGCGAGCTGCTGCGTCTCGGTCACGGCGTCACCCTAGGCGCTGCGGTCGTCGCGCCGTCAGTCCGAGGACGCGGCCGGTCGACGCGGGTGCCCGGTGCTCACAGGCCCGTGGAGCGGCACGGCCGCCGGCGCAGCGCGGCGACGTAGTCGTCCGGGGCGTCCGCGGCCTCGGCGGCCTCGGCGAGGACCCCGAGGTAGGACGCGGAGGGCAGGCCGCCCTCGTAGGCGTCGAGCACGTAGGTCCACACCACCAGCTCGCCGGTCATGGTGGCGACGCGGACCTTGGTCTTGCGGTAGAGCCCGAGGTCGGCGCCCTCCCAGCCGTCGAGGGCGAGCTCGTCCTCGCGGGTGATGTCGTAGACCGCGACGAACACCTGCTCGAGCGGGTCCTCGACGATCGTCGACAGGGACCCGTCCCAGCCGTGCTCCTCGCCGCCGAAGGTGAGCCGCCAGCCGGTGAGCCACCCGGTGGTGCGCAGCGGCGAGTGGGGGCAGCGCTCACCCATGCGTGCGGGGGAGAGGTTGGTGCCGTAGGCGGCGTACAGCGTCACGCCCAGCAGGCTAGCGGTGCGACCTCCCCATTCGCGGCGCACGACGCCGGTCACTAGGCTGGGGGTCGTGAGCGACAACCACTTCGATGTCCTGGTCCTCGGCGCCGGCCCCGGTGGCTACGTCGCCGCCATCCGCGCCTCGCAGCTCGGCAAGAAGGTCGCCGTGGTCGAGGAGAAGTACTGGGGCGGCGTGTGCCTCAACGTCGGGTGCATCCCGTCGAAGGCGTTGCTGAAGAACGCCGAGCTCGCCCACACGCTCGCCCACGAGAAGGACCTGTTCGGCATCGAGGGCGACGCCACCATGAGCTTCGGGACCACGCACGCCCGCTCCCGCAAGGTGAGCGACGGCATCGTCAAGGGCGTCCACTACCTGATGAAGAAGAACAAGATCACCGAGATCGACGGCTGGGGACAGCTGACGTCGGCCAACGCGATCGAGGTCGACGGCACCACCTACACCTGCGACGACCTGATCCTCGCCACCGGCGCCAAGGTCCGCATGCTCCCGGGCATGGAGACCAGCGAGAACGTCGTGACCTACGAGGAGCAGATCCTCGACAGCGAGCTGCCCGGCAGCATCATCATCGGCGGCTCCGGTGCGATCGGTGTCGAGTTCGCCTACGTGATGAAGAACTTCGGCGTCGACGTGACGATCGTGGAGTTCCTCGACCGGATGGTGCCCACCGAGGACGCCGACGTGTCGAAGGAGCTGCTCAAGCACTACAAGAAGCTCGGGGTGAAGGTGATGCTCTCGACCAAGGTCGAGAACGTCGAGGACACCGGCTCGGGGGTGAAGGTCACCGTGGCCCCCGCCGACGGCAACGGTGAGAGCCAGGTGCTCGAGGCCGACAAGATGCTCGCCGCGTTCGGCTTCGCGCCCCGCCTCGAGGGCTACGGCCTCGAGAACACCGGCGTCGAGACCACCGACCGTGGTGCGATCAAGGTCGACGACTTCGGCCGCACCAACGTCGACCACGTCTACGCCATCGGCGATGTCACCGGTCTGATGATGCTCGCCCACGTCGCGGAGGCGCAGGGCGTCGTCGTCGCCGAGACCATCGCGGGCGCCGAGACGATGCCCGTGGAGATCGACTTCGTCCCCCGGGCCACCTACTGCCAGCCCCAGATCGGGTCGTTCGGCTACTCCGAGGCGCAGGCCGTGGAGAAGGGCTACGACGTCAAGACGGCCTCGTTCCCGTTCTCCGCCAACGGCAAGGCGATGGGCATGGGCCACCCGGTCGGCTTCGTGAAGATCGTCGCCGACGCCGAGCACAACGAGATCCTCGGCGCCCACATGATCGGCCCCGACGTCACCGAGCTGCTGCCCGCGCTGACGCTGGCCCAGAAGTGGGACCTCACCGCGGACGAGATGGCGCGCAACGTCTTCGCCCACCCGACGCTGTCCGAGTCGGTCAAGGAAGCCGTCGAGGGCATCGCCGGCCACATGATCAACCTCTGAACCCACCAACCCAGGCAGGATCGCGCATGTCCGACCGCGTCGTCATCATCGGCGGAGGCCCCGGCGGCTACGAGGCCGCCCACGTCGCCGCCCAGCTCGGCGCCGACGTCACCGTCGTCGACTCCGACGGGCTCGGCGGGTCCGCGGTCCTCACCGACTGCGTGCCGTCGAAGACGCTGATCGCCACCTCCGAGCTGATGAGCGAGATGACCGACGCCGCCGAGCTCGGCGTCAGCTTCACCGCCCACGACGGTGACGCGGCCACGGCCGTGAAGGTCGACCTCGCCACCGTCAACAAGCGGGTGCTGGCGCTCGCCGCCGACCAGTCGGCCGACATCGCGCGTCGGCTCGAGCGTGACGGGGTCAAGGTCGTCCACGGCCGGGGCCGCCTCGCCGGCGCCGACCGCGTCACGGTCGACCTGAACGGCGGCGGTGAGCAGGAGCTGGAGGCCGACGCGATCCTGCTGGCCACCGGCGCCGCACCGCGCACCCTGCCCAGCGCGCAGCCCGACGGTGAGCGGATCCTCACCTGGGAGCAGGTCTACGACCTGACCGAGGTGCCCGAGCACCTGGTCGTCGTCGGCTCCGGCGTCACCGGTGCCGAGTTCGCGTCGGCGTACCTCTCCCTCGGTATCGACGTCTCGCTCGTCTCCTCACGCGACCGGGTGCTGCCCGGCGAGGACGCCGACGCCGCGCTCGTGCTCGAGGAGGTGCTGACCCGCCGTGGCATGAACGTGCTGTCGAAGTCGCGCATGGAGTCGGTGACCCGCGACGGCGACACCGTGACCGTGACGCTGACCGACGGCCGCACCGTCACCGGCTCCCACTGCATCCTCGCCCTCGGCTCGGTGCCCAACACCCACGACCTGGGCCTCGAGCAGGCCGGCGTCACCGTCGACGACGGCGGATTCATCACCGTCGACCGGGTCTCCCGCACCACCGCCCGCGGGGTCTACGCCGCCGGCGACTGCACCGGCGTGCTGATGCTCGCCTCCGTGGCCGCCATGCAGGGCCGGATCGCCATGTGGCACTTCCTCGGCGACGCCGTCGCTCCGCTCGACCTCCGCCAGGTCTCGGCCAACGTCTTCACGGTGCCCGAGATCGCCACGGTCGGCTGCTCGCAGCAGGCCGTCGACGAGGGCGAGATGCAGGCCGAGGCGGTCACGTTGCCGCTCACGGGCAACGCCCGGGCCAAGATGCAGGGGGTCCGCGACGGCTTCGTCAAGCTCTTCTGCCGTCCCGGCACCGGCATCGTCGTCGGGGGCGTGGTCGTCGGTCCGCGGGCGAGCGAGCTGATCCATCCGGTCTCGATCGCCGTGTCGTGCTCGCTGACCGCCGACCAGCTGGCTCACGCCTTCACCGTCTACCCCTCGATGAGCGGGTCGATCGCCGAGGCTGCGAGGCGTCTGCACCGGGTGTGACGCCGGGGGTGACCCCGCGTGTGAGGATGTTCCCCATGTCTCGGGGGATTCGTTCGTTCACGCTTGCCACCACGCTCGTCCTGACCGCCCTGGCGGCTCCGGCCGCGGCCGACCGCGGCCACCAGGTGCCGGACGACGCGACCATCACCATCAAGGGTGACGGCAGCGGCCACGGCCGCGGCCTGTCGCAGTACGGCGCCTACTCGGCTGCCCGCCAGGGCAAGGGCTACCGCGCGATCCTGGGTTTCTACTACCCGAAGACGCGAGGGAAGAAGGTGGGCGGCTCCCTCGAGGTGCTGGTCAGCGGGGACGACGACGGCGACACGATCGTGCGCGACGTCCGCGGACTGAAGGTGCGCGACGTCGACGGCGGTCGGACCCACGCCGCCGATCGGGCCGGTGCGAGCCGCTGGCGGATCGAGGACGACGGCAGCGGCGGCAGCCGGGTGTCCTGGTTCGACGGTGCGTGGCACGAGTGGCGGACGTGGCCCGGTGCGGCGGCCTTCACCGCCGGCAAGCGGGTGCTCACGCTGGTGACGCCGGACGGCGACACCCGCTACCGGGGCGCCCTGCGGTCCGACCTCGACGACCACGGAGACCGGGTGACGGTCAACGACGTGTCGCTGGAGAAGTACGTGCGCGGCGTGGTCCCCGAGGAGATGCAGGCCGGCTGGCCGCAGCAGGCCCTGCGTGCACAGGCGGTCGCCTCCCGCACCTACGGCGCCTGGCGTCGCGACCACCCGCTCGACGTCGCCTACGACATCTGCGACAGCGCTCTCTGCCAGGTCTACGGCGGGAGGTCCGCCGAGACGAAGCGGACCGGCACCGCGACCCGCAGGACCGCGAAGCAGGTGCTCACCTTTCGCCGGCAGCCGATCTTCGCCGAGTTCTCCGCCAGCAACGGTGGCCACACCGTCGCCGGCGGCAAGCCCTACCTGCCGGCGCGCAAGGACCGGTTCGAGGGCACGTCGTCCGACTACTACGGCTGGAAGGTGACGGTCACCGCCGCGGAGATGGAGGCGGAGTACAACTACGACGACCTCGACCTGCTCCGCATCGTGGAGCGCGACGGACGCGGTCGGCGGGGCGGGCGCGTGGAGCGCGTGCGGGTGACCGCGGCCTCCGGCTTCACCGACACCGTGACCGGCGACGCCTTCCGCGTCGACTGGGGCCTGCCGTCCACGCTGTTCACCATCACGAAGGTCGAGTAGCGCCTACCATCGAGCAGGTGCTCTCCCCCCGGTCGCTCCTGCCTGCCGTCGGCCTGCTCGTCGGTGCCCTGACCCTGACCGCCGCCCCGGCGCACGCTGCCGACTCCTGGGACGTGCCGCGGAACGCGACCATCGTGCTGAAGGGCCACGGCTACGGGCACGGCCACGGGATGTCGCAGCACGGCGCGGAAGGTGCTGCCCGGGACGGCCTGACCTACCGCGAGATCGCGGACTTCTACTACCCGGGAACCAGCTGGGGGCGCGCCAAGGGCCGGATCCGCGTGCAGATCACCGGCGACACCACCGACGACCTGGTGGTGCTGCCGCGTCCGGGGCTGCGGGTGCGCGACCTCGGCAGCGGCACGAGCTGGGAGCTGCCCGAGAACGACGCGACGCGATGGCGGGTCACGCGGTTGCGCGACGGCCGCAACCGGGTGACCTTCCTGCGCGGCGGGTCGTGGCGTGGTTGGCGTGTGCTCGAGGGGCTCGGCGCGTTCTCGCGCGGGGGAGACCCGGTGCCGCTGGTGACACCGACGGGCACCGTCGCCTACCGCGGCACCGTTGCCGCGCTCGCGCCGGCCGACGCCCCCGCGTCGCGGGTCACGGTCAACACCGTGCGTCTCGAGCAGTACCTGCGCGGAGTCGTCCCGCTGGAGATCCCCGCGCTGTGGTCGGCCGCCGCGGTGCAGGCCCAGGCCGTCGCCGCGCGCACCTACGCGGCGTACGGGCGGGCCCACCCGCGGGCCTCGATCTACGACCTGTGCGACACCTGGTCGTGCCAGGTCTACGGCGGGGTGCCGGCCGAGCACCAGGCCTCCGACGCCGCGGTGCGCGAGTCGCGCCGCAGGATCCTCCGGCACGACGGCGGGCCGGCGTTCACGCAGTTCTCCTCCTCGAGCGGCGGCTGGACCTCGGCCGGCTCGGTTCCCTACCTGGTGTCGAAGAAGGACCCCTACGACGACTGGAACGGCAATCCCCACCACGACTGGAAGGTGACGTTCGGCGACGGGCGCATCGAGTCGGCGTGGCCGGCACTGGGCAACCTGCGTCGCATCGTGGTGGTCAGGCGCGACGGGGGCGGGCAGTGGGGTGGCCGGGTCACCAGCGTCCGGTTCGTCGGCTCTCGCAACAACGTCACCGTCTCCGGAGACACCCTGCGATCCACCCTCGGGCTGAAGTCGACCTACCTGACCTTCCGCGTCAGCTGAGGCCCGCTAACCGGGGATCAGGCAGAAGGGGTGTCCGGCAGGGTCGACGAAGACCCGGAACCGCTCGTGGTTCGGCTGGTGGTGGTGCTTCGAGGCGCCGAGCGCCAGCACCAGCTCCTCCGTCGCGTCCTGGTCCGGGGTGCACAGGTCGAGGTGCACCTGCTGGGGGTGCGCACCGCCGGGCCAGGTCGGCGCGACCCAGTCGTCGATCCGTTGGAAGGCGAGCGCCGCACGCCCGTCGGGGTTCTCCGGCGAGATGCCGCCCCCGGGAGGGGCCAGCGTGGCCCAGTCGTGGTCGGCGCCGTCCTCCATCGTCCAACCGAGCACGCCGCCGTAGAAGACCGCGAGCGCCCGGGCGTCGGGACAGTCGAGGATGATCAGGTCCAGCTTCGGTTGCATGGCACGACGCTACGACGGGTTCCGGACGGAACCGGTCCGTCTCCGGGGCCCGGGGTCGACCCGGAGAGGCCCCTGAGGTTGCGGCGCGCGCCGTGACCCGGGGCCTGCGTCGTGGCACGGTGAGCACGTGATCACCACCGACCGGTTGACGATGCGCTACGGCGCCGTCACCGCGCTCGCCGACCTGACCCTGGAGGTCGGTCCCGGCGTCACCGGTCTGGTGGGCGCCAACGGGGCCGGCAAGTCCACCTTGCTGAAGATCCTGCTCGGCCTGCTGGAGCCGACGTCGGGTGCCGTACGGGTGCTGGGCCTCGACGCGGGCGCCGACGGACCGGCGATCCGCGAGCGGGTCGGCTACATGCCTGAGCACGACTGCCTGCCACCGGACGTGTCGGCCACGGAGTTCTGCGTGCACCTGGGCCGGATGTCCGGGTTGCCGACGACGGCCGCGCGGGAACGCACCGCCGACGTGCTGCGCCACGTGGGGCTCTACGAGGAGCGCTACCGGTCGATGGGCGGCTACTCCACCGGCATGAAGCAGCGGGTCAAGCTGGCCCAGGCCCTGGTGCACGACCCCGACCTGGTGCTCCTCGACGAACCGACGAACGGCCTCGACCCGGCCGGGCGCGACGACATGCTCGACCTGATCTCCCGCATCGGCTCCGACTTCGGCATCTCCGCGGTCGTCACCAGCCACCTGCTCGGCGAGCTCGAGCGCACCTGTGACGCGGTGGTCGTGATCGACGGCGGCCGGCTGCTGCGGCACTCGGCGACCGCCGACGTCACGGCCGAGACCGCGGTGGTGGCGGTCGAGGTCGACGGCGACCAGGCACCGCTCGCCGCCCGGCTCGTCGACGCCGGAGTGGCCGTGCGCGCCGAGGGCCGGCTGCTACACGTCGGCGTGGCGGACCTGGTGACCTACGACCTGGTGCGCGATGCCTGCGCCGACCTCGGGCTCGGACTCATCCGCATGGAGCAGCAGCGGCACCGGATGGTGGAGGTCTTCTCGTGACCGAGATCCACGACATCGGCTACCGCCACTACGACGGCCCACGCCTGGGGGCGTCGTACGTGCGGCGCTCGCTGTTCGTGGACACCGCCCGGGGTGCGTTCGGGCTCGGCCGTTCCGGGCGTTCCAAGATCGTGCCGTTCGTGCTGCTGGCCGTGATGGCCGGGCCGGCCGTGGTGATGGGGATCGTCACCGGCTACTTCAAGCTGCCGACGCTGCCGCTGGGCTACACCGAGTACGTCTTCGCGCTGCAGGTGGCGGTCGTCATCTTCCTCGGCTCGCAGGCTCCGGTGGCGGTGTCGCGCGACCTGCGGTTCCGCGTGGCACCCCTCTACTTCTCCCGGCCCATCAGTCGCGCGCAGTACGTGCAGGCGAAGTACGCCGGGCTGGCCACGGCCCTCTTCGTGCTCACGGCGACCCCGCTGGCGCTGCTCCTGGCCGGCGCCCTGCTCGCGGAGCTGCCGCTCGACGACCAGCTGGGCGAGTTCGCGCGCGGGCTGGCCGGCGCCGCGGTGCTGTCGCTGGTGCTGGCCGGCATCGGCCTGGTGATCGCGGCGCTCACGCCCCGCCGCGGTCTGGGGGTCGCGGCCGTCGTCGGCGTGCTGCTCGTCTCGGCCGGCGTGCAGGGCATCGTGCGCGGCATCGCCGAGGAGTTCGGCAGCCGCACCCTCGCGGGCTACGCGGGTCTGCTCAACCCGTTCACCCTCGTCGACGGTGTCGTCGCCGGACCTCTCGGGGGCGACTCCGTCATGGGGACGCCGCCCGACGGGCCGGTGATGGGCGCCGTCTTCGCCATGGTCGCCGCCGGCCTGGTCATGGCCTGCTTCGGCATCCTGCTGCTCCGCTTCCGGCGGGCCCTGTCGTGAGGGGCGCGTCGTGAGCACCGTCGACCTCGACCAGGTGTCGCGCTGGTACGGCAACGTGGTCGCCGTCAACGACGTCTCCATGCGGCTCGGCCCCGGCGTCACCGGCCTGCTCGGACCCAACGGTGCCGGCAAGTCGACGCTGATCACGATGATGGCCGGCTTCCTGCCGCCGTCGGCCGGGTCGGTCACGCTCGACGGCCGGCCGCTCCACGGCGACCCGTCGGTCTACCGCGAGATCGGGCTGGTGCCCGAGCGTGAGGAGATGTACGACGCCGTCACCGGCTGGACCTTCGTGCTCGCCAACGCGCGGCTCCACCGCCTGCGCGACCCCGAGGCCGCGGCCCGCCGCGCGATCGCGACGGTCGACATGGCCGAGGCCCAGGACCGTGACATCCGCGGCTACTCCAAGGGCATGAAGCAGCGGATCAAGATGGCGACCGCGATCGTCCACGACCCGCGGGTGCTGCTGCTCGACGAGCCCTTCAACGGCATGGACCCCCGCCAGCGCCTCCACCTCATGGATCTGCTCCACCACCTCGGCGACGACGGCCGCACCATCCTGTTCAGCAGCCACATCCTGGAGGAGGTCGAGCAGATCGCCGGCCGGATCGAGGTGATGGTGGCGGGCCGCCACGCAGCGTCGGGGGACTTCCGCGAGATCCGGCGGCTGATGACGGCCCGGCCCCACCAGTACACGATCCGCTCCTCCGACGACCGGGCCCTCGCGGCAGCCGTCATCGCCGAGGGGTCGACCTCCGGGGTCGAGCTCGGCCCGGGTGCCGTCCATGTGCAGGCCACCGACGTCGCGGCCTTCGTGCGGGCCCTCCCGCGGCTGGCTTCCGAACGCGGCATCCGGCTGCTCGAGGTGCGTCCGGCCGACGAGTCGCTGGAGTCGGTCTTCTCCTACCTGGTGGCCCGATGACCGCCTCCGTCCTGGACCCGACCGTCATGCAGCTGACGGCGCGCAGCCTGCTCGGGCGGCGCCGGGCGTTGCTGCTGCTCGTGCTGCCGGTGCTGCTGCTCGGGTTGTGCCTGCTCGGGCGGGTGCTCGCGGGCTTCGACGAGGGGTTGGCGGAGGCGCTCGACTCGGGCTTCGCCACCAACCTGCTCGGTGCCTTCGGCATCGGGGTGGTGATGCCCTTGCTCGGACTGATCGCCGGCACCGGTGCGATCGGCCCGGAGATCGACGAGGGCTCGATCGTCTACGTGCTCGCCAAGCCGATCAACCGCCACCGGATCGTCGTCTCCAAGCTGGTCGTGGCCGTCGGGGTGCTGGTGACCTTCGGGGTCCTCCCGGTGCTCGTGGCGGGCGTGGTGCTCACCGGAGACCTCGGCGGGATCACCGCGGCGTACGCGACGGGCGCGCTGGTTGCGGGCGTCGCCTACGCGTCCCTCTTCCTGCTGCTGGCGGTGCTCACGCGCAACGCGGTCGTCATCGGGCTCGTCTACGCGCTGGTCTGGGAGTCGCTGCTCGGCGGCCTGGCCCCGGGGGCCCAGACGCTGTCGGTGCAGCAGTGGGCCCTCTCCGTCGTCGAGCGCCTCCTCGGCGAGGACGCCGTGCTGCTCGGTGTGGAGTCAGCGGTCTCCCTCGGCACCGGGGTCGTGCTGCTGCTCGTGGTGGCCCTCGGCTGCACGGCCTACGCGGGCCGGCGACTGCAGCGGCTCCGCCTGACCGGCGACTCCTGAGACGGGGAAGTCGTGACCGGGTTCACAGAGCCCGGTGCCCGACGCTAGGTTGAGGGCCACAGCGGGGCTCAACGGGGGCGACCCGTCCAACTCGGAGGTGGACGATGAACGGTCGATTGGCGGTCACGGTGGTGACGGCGGTCGCGATGGCGGCGGTCGGCATCGGCGCGTCGTACGGCGACGGCGACAAGAAGCGCAACGTGCACAACGCGACGGGTTCCGAGCAGGCGAAGCAGTTCGCGCAGATCGCCGGGAAGGACACCCGCGCCGCGTCGAAGGTCGGCCGTACCGCCGAGCGCTGCGTCGACGGCATGGCCGGCGAGTTCCCCTGCGACGGCATCGACATGCTCGCCCACGTCGAGCCCGAGGAGCTCGGGTTGAGCTTCGTCAACGACATCTGGGGATGGAGCGACCGCAAGCGCCACCACTATGCCCTCGTCGGCGGCACGGAGGGCACCGTCTTCGTCGACGTCACCCACCCCCGCCGCCCCGACGTGGTCGGCACGCTGCCGAGTCACTCGCTCGAGGGCGGCCAGTTCTGGCGCGACATCAAGGTCCACGACAACCACGCCTTCATCGTCTCCGAGCACGACGGCCACCAGATGCAGGTCTTCGACCTGCGTGAGCTGCGCGGCGTCGAGGGTGCCCCGGTGACGTTCGAGGAGACCGCCGTCTACGACGTCGGCAGCGTCGGCAACACCCACAACCTCAACATCAACGAGGACACCGGTTACGCCTACCTCGTCGGCACCAGCACCTGCGAGGGCGGCCTCCACATGGTCGACGTCAACAACCCGGCCGAGCCCACGTTCGCCGGCTGCTTCGACGACCACGGCTACATCCACGACGCCCAGTGCGTGGTCTACCAGGGCCCCGACCGCGACCACCGCGGTCGCGAGATCTGCTTCAACGCCAACGCGGAGTTCGTCGGCCCGACGATCGAGGACATCGAGAACACCGTCTCCATCGTCGACGTCACCGACAAGGAGAACCCCGAGCCGCTGGCGCGGGTCTTCTACGGCACCGACGGCTACAGCCACCAGGGCTGGCTGGCCAAGGGACAGCGCTACTACATCCACGGTGACGAGCTCGACGAGGACCTCACCGGCGTCAACACGCGCACCCGGGTCTGGGACGTGAAGAACCTCGACAACCCGAAGCTCACCGGGGTGTTCGACAACGAGACGACCTCGATCGACCACAACCTCTACACCAAGGGCAACCGCTCCTACCACTCCAACTACACCTCGGGCCTGCGCATCTACGACCTGTCGCGGCTGCAGAAGGGCAAGCTGTCGGAGGACGCGTTCTTCGACCTCTACCCCGAGAACGACGACCCGACCTTCGAGGGCGGCACGTGGAGCAACTACCCCTACTTCCGGGGCGAGCGGTTCGTGGCCACCAGCTCGATGGACCGCGGCCTGTTCCTGCTCCAGCAGCGGGGCAACTGACGCAGCACGCCACGCGACGCGGTCGGGCCACGGGCCCGGCCGCGTCGTCGTGCGACGGGCCTGAGACGAGGAGGGCGGGACCCTGACCGACCACACGGTGCAGGCCCACGGCATCGGCGGTGCGGCGGACCTGCCGATCCCGCTCTCGTTCGTGGTCGTCGGCGCGGCCGTGGCCCTCACGGTGTCCTTCGTCGTGATGGCGCTCGCCTGGCGTACCCCGCGCCTGGACGACCGTGCTGGCGGTCGCCCGCTGCCGGTGTGGGTGTCGGTAGCCGTCGACTCGCCCTGGTTGCGCGGGGGAGTGCGACTCCTCGGCCTCGTCGTGGCGGGGTACGTCGGGTGGTCGGCGCTGGCGGGCCGTGACGCGCCCGAGAACCCCACCCTCGGCGTGTTCTACATCTATCTCTGGGTCGGGCTGGTGCCGCTGTCGCTGCTGCTGGGCCACGTCTGGCGGTTGCTGTCGCCGGTGCGCACCGTCCACGTCGTGGTGTCAAGGCTGCTGCGCACACCGCCGTCGCAGGGGACCTCCACCTATCCGGAGTGGCTGGGGTGCTGGCCTGCGGCTGTGGGGCTGTTCGCCTTCGTGTGGACCGAGCTGGTCAACCCGGCCGCCGAGCACGTCTCGACCGTCGTCACGTGGGTCTCGCTCTACGCTGCCGTGATGCTCGTGGGGGCCACGCTCTACGGGGACCGGTTCCTGGCGCGTGCCGACCCGTTCGAGGCGTGGTTCGGGCTGGTGGCCCGGTTGTCGCCGTGGGCCCGGGAGACCGACGGCGCGGGACGACGCCGGCTGGTGCTGCGCAACCCGCTCGCCAACCTCGCGGCGGTGACTCCCCGACCGGGCCTGGTCGCCCTGGTGGCGGTGCTGCTCGGGTCGACGGCCTACGACAGCTTCAGCCGTGCCGTGTGGTGGATCCAGCTGACCGCCGACCCTGGTGGGTTCCACCCGGTCCTGCGCGAGACCGCGGTGCTCCTCGGCTTCGTGGTGCTCGTGGGCGCCAGCTTCCGGCTCGCTGCGACGCTGGGCTCCGACACGACCGGTGCGGAGCGACGGCGACTGCCCGGCCTGCTCGCCCACTCGCTCGTGCCGATCGGGGTCGGCTACGTGTTCGCCCACTACCTCACCCTGTTGCTGGAGACGGGTCAGGCCTACCTGATCTTCCTCACCGACCCGATGGTGACCGGCCAGGCGGACCTCCTCGGCACCCGCGACTGGAGCATCAGCTACTTCCTGTCGCTGCGCCCCGGCCTGCTGGCCACGCTCAAGGTCGGCTTCGTGCTGCTCGGCCACGTGCTGGCCGTGGTCGCCGCCCACGACCGGGCGGTGAAGCTGCTGCCCGCCGCTCACGCGGTGCGCGGGCAGCTGGCGATGCTGGTGCTGATGGTCGGCTACACCGTCGGCGGCCTGCTGCTGCTGTTCAGTGTGTGACGCGCCAGGTGGGCCCCGCTAGGCCGTGGCGGCGACCCGCGCCTCCAGCGCGTCGGTGAGGATCGAGACCAGGGTCTCGACCTGCACGTCGACGGTGGCCGTCTCGTCCTCGCCCGCCCCGTCGAGGGCCCGGGCGGCGAGCCCGGCCTTGGCGTCGATCAGCTCGGCGATGCGGGCATCGATCGTCTGCGCGGCGATGATCCGCCATGCGATGACCGGCTCGGTCTGGCCGATGCGGTGCACGCGGTCGATCGCCTGGGTCTGCTCGGCGTTGGTCCACGACAGCTCGGCGAGCACCACGTTGGAGGCGACCTGCAGGTTGATGCCCACGCCGGCGGCGGTGAGCGAGCAGACGATGACCTTGACGTCGGGGTCGTTGACGAAGGAGTCGATGGCGTCGTTGCGCGCCTTGGTGGCCTGACCGCCGCGGATCGAGGTGTAGCGGATGCCGCGCTGCTCGAAGAGCGCCTCCGCGGCGTCCATCACGTCGAGGTGCTTGGCGAAGAACACCACCTTGCCGGCGCTGCGGGCCAGCTGGGCGGCGTAGTCGGCCGCCAGCTCGGTCTTGGCCTGGCCGATCCGGCGCACCATCGCGAAGACGTTGTCTCCACTTGCGTTCTCGTCGGACTCGGCGACCTCGCGCTCGGCGACCCGACGCACGAGCTCGTGGTCGATCCCGTCGGCACCGAGGTTGCCCAGACCCGTGCGACGGTGCTCGAGGGCAGCCTCGTAGCGGCCGACCAGCCGGTCGGCCAGCTTGCGCTCGGCGTCGGCGATCGAGCGGCCGACCGAGCCCTCGAGCTCGACCGGGAGGTCGGCGATGCGGCGGGCGGGGATGTCGGAGGCGACGTCGACCTTCTTGCGCCGGACGATGCCGAGGTCGACCACGGCCTGCCGGGCGGCGGGGTAGAACGAGTGGTCGGCGGGGGTGCGGTCGCTGGCCTCCAGCGCCGCCATCAGGTCGTCGCCGACCCGCTTGTCGTCGATCCAGCCGAGGAACTCCCAGATCGCCCGGAAGTCGTCGATGTCGTTGATCAGGGGGGTGCCGGTGAGGGCCATCAGGAGCGGCCGCGCCATGCGGCGGCGTACCCGGTGGGAGACCTCGATGACCTGCTGGGAGCGCTGCGACTTCTTGTTCTTGATGTAGTGGGCCTCGTCGACGACGACGCCGCGGAAGCCGTGCTCGCCCATCCAGCCCACGTGGCGGTCGAGCACCTCGTAGTTGACCACGACGATGTCGGCGAAGCCGTCGATGCCGTCGCCGTCACCGTGGATGACCGAGACGGACCGGTTCGGCGTCCAGCGCTCGGCCTCGCGCGCCCAGTTGGTCTTCACGACGTTGGGCACGACGCACAGCAGGGGGTAGGCGTCGGCGACCTGCGCGGCGAGCAACGCCTGAGCGGTCTTGCCGAGGCCCGGCTCGTCGGCGAGCAGGAAGGTGCGGTGACCCTCGGCGACGGCGGCGAGCACCTTCGACTGGTGGGCCATCAGCTCGAGACCGGGCGGCAGCATCAGCGACCGCTCCTCGGGCAGCTCCATGCATGCCGCCGCACCGGGGGCCGGGTGCTCGAAGGCGTTGAGCACCGGGCTGATCAGGTCCCACCCGACGAGGCGACCGACCGGCTTCGGCTTCTGCGCGGCGCTGTAGTCGGGCACCAGGAACGGGTTGGCGAGCTGGGCGGAGATCACCGACTGGGGGATCACGCGGCGGTCGGGCCGCTGCGGCGCGTCGGCCGCCTCGGGCTCCGCGGCCTCCTCGACCGGCGCGACGCCGGCGGCCTCCTGCATCTCCTTCTGCCACCGGCGGGTGCCCTCCCCGACCTCGGCGTCCTCCTGGAGCAGGTTGAAGAAGGAGGGGTGCCGCGCCGCGATCTGGGCCAGGATCTGGCCGACGCCGTCGAGGCGGCGCATCAGGTTGTCGCGCTGACCGTCGTTCATCTCGGTGTCGGACTTGACCCGCGCGCGCTCCTGGCGCGCGAGCAGCGCGATCGCCTGGTAGCGCGAGTGGTGGCTGGTGGTCACCTGACCACGCGCCACCGAGTTCTCGACCTCCCGCACCGCCTTGGCGAGCACGGGCATCAGGCCCTCCTCGTCCCGCTTGCGGGCAGGGGCCTGTCGGGTACGCCGGCTACCGCCGGACCGGGTGTCACGCCTGCTGGCCAACCAGCTGCTCTCTTCCTCGCACGACCGGTCCCGTCGGGAGCGTGACGTGGATCGTCGAGGACGGGCCATCACTGAATGGGGCTCGTCTGACCTCGGTACCACCGGCACGCGACGGGACTACACCGACCATGGTACGCCGAACGGTGGCGGAGCGCAGGTCGGGGCCGAAGTCGGGGCCAGACCCGCCCTGCGGTGCGGCCGCGCTCAGTCGGCGGCGACCTCCACGATGGCGGCCAGCCCGGCCGCCAGCAGCGTGGCCAGCACCGCCACGTCGGTGCCGCCGAGGTCGGCCGAGCCGACCGGCAGGCACTGGGCGGTGGAGAGTGCGGCGCACTGCTCCTTGAGCACGGTCCAGACCCCGAACACCGCGCCGAGCACGATCGCCGGGACCCCGAGCAGGGCGATCAGGTGCTTGCCGCGCGAGTGCCTCACCGGGACCGTGGTGTGCATCTGGTACTGCGGGGCGTGCGCGGACATGACCCCACGGTGCGAGCCCGGGGGGCACGCGACAAGACCTCTCACCCAGTCGTGTCCCAACCGTGGAGCAGGCGAGGAATCTGTGGGTCGCCGGTGGAGCGGCCATACCCCGCACTGATGAGGTGTCGAGCCAGCCCCGTCAGCGCTCAGTCAGCCCACCAGTCAGGCCATCAGTCAGCTGACGACCAGGATCAGGTCGCCGCCGTCGACCTGCTGGGTGCCGTCGATGGCGAGTCGCTGGACGGTGCCGGCGACCGGGGTGGTGATCGCGGCCTCCATCTTCATGGCCTCGATGGTGGCCACCGTGTCGCCCGCAGCGACCTGCGCGCCCTCCTCGACGACCAGGGTCACCGCCCCCTGGAAAGGGGCCGCGACCTGGCCGACCTGCGAGGGATCGGCCTTCTCGGCGGCCGCGACCTCGGCGGAGACCGACGTGTCACGCACCGACACGGGCCGCATGTGGCCGTTGATGGTGGCCATCACGGTGCGGTAGCCGCGCTCGTCCGGCTCGCTGATCGCCTCGAGCCGGAAGATGACCGTCTTCCCCTCCTCGATCACGACCGAGTGCTCGTCGCCGACCTGCAGGCCGTAGAGGTAGTCGAGGGTGGTGAGCACCGAGACGTCGCCGTAGGTCTCGCGGGCCTCCTCGAAGGCCTTCGTGGGGCCGGGGAACAGCAGCCGGTTGAGGGTACGGCGCCGCGAGGCCGGACCGCCGTCGAGCGCCTCACGGTCGTCATCGGCCAGGTCGGGCTCGGGCGCGGTCCACCTCCTGCCCTCGAGCGCCTTGGTCCGGAACGGCTCGGGCCAGCCGCCCGGCGGGTCACCCAGCTCTCCGTTGAGGAACCCGATCACCGAGTCGGGGATGTCGAACGAGCCGGGATCGTCGGCGAACTCGGCCGGGTCGGCTCCGACGGCGACGAGGTGGAGCGCCAGGTCCCCGACCACCTTCGACGACGGGGTCACCTTGACGACGTTGCCGAGGATGTCGTTCGCGGCGGCGTACATGTCCTCGATCTGCTCGAACTTCTCGCCGAGACCGAGGGCGATCGCCTGCTGCCGCAGGTTGGAGAGCTGGCCGCCCGGGATCTCGTGGGTGTAGACGCGGCCGGTGGGGGAGGGCAGGCCGGACTCGAACGGCGCGTAGACCCGGCGGGTGGCCTCCCAGTAGGGCTCGAGGTCGAACAGCGCCTCCAGCGAGAGCCCGGTCTCGCGGTCGGAGTGGTCGGTCGCGGCGACCAGGGCCGACAGCGACGGCTGCGACGTGGTCCCGGCCATCGGTGCGCTGGCGGCGTCGACCGCGTCGACGCCGGCGTCGATGGCCGCGAGCAGCGTCGCGAGCTGACCGCCGGGGGTGTCGTGGGTGTGGAGGTGCACGGGCAGGTCGAAGTTCTCGCGCAGCGCCGTGACCAACCGCTTGGCGGCCGGGGCGCGCAGCAGGCCGGCCATGTCCTTGATGGCGAGCACGTGGGCTCCGGCCTCGACGATCCGCTCGGCCAGGCGCAGGTAGTAGTCGAGGGTGTAGAGCGTCTCGCCGGGGTCGGAGAGGTCGCCGGTGTAGCACAGGCAGACCTCGGCCACGGTCGAGCCGGTCTCGCGGACGGCCTCGATCGCCGGCCGCATCTGCTCCACGTCGTTGAGGGCGTCGAACACCCGGAAGACGTCGATGCCGGTCTGGGCGGCCTCCTCGACGAACGCCTGCGTCACCGCGGTCGGGTACGGCGTGTAGCCGACCGTGTTGCGGCCGCGCAGCAACATCTGGAGGCAGATGTTGGGGGCCGCCTGGCGCATCGTCGCCAGCCGCTCCCACGGGTCCTCGGAGAGGAAGCGGAGACCCACGTCGTACGTCGCGCCGCCCCACGTCTCCAGCGACCACAGCTCGGGGGTCGTGCGGGCGGTGTAGCCGGCGACGGCGGCGAGGTCACGGGTGCGCACGCGGGTGGCGAGCAGCGACTGGTGGGCGTCGCGGAAGGTGGTCTCGGTGACCGCCACCTGCTCCTGGGCCCGCAGCCGGCGCGCGAACTCCTCGGGGCCGAGCTCGAGCAGCCGCTGGCGCGAGCCGTCCGGCGCGGGGACGCGCAGGTCCAGCGTGGGCAGCTTGGTGACCGGGTCGAGGTCGACGGGCGCGGAGCCGTGGGGCCGGTTGACCGTGACGTCGGCCAGGAAGGTGAGCAGCTTGGTGCCGCGGTCGCCCTGGCCGCGCGCGGTGAGCAGTTGCGGGTGGGTCTCGATGAAGGACGTCGTCACCCGACCGGCGGCGAAGTCGGGGTCGTCGAGCACCGCCTGGACGAAGGGGATGTTGGTGGAGACGCCACGGATCCGGAACTCGGCCAGCGCCCGGCGGGCACGCTCGACCGCCTTGTCGAAGGTGCGCCCGCGGCAGGTGAGCTTCGCGAGCATCGAGTCGAAGTGCGCCGAGACCTCCGCCCCGGTGTAGGTCGTGCCGCCGTCGAGGCGGACGCCGGCCCCGCCGGGGGAGCGGTAGGTCGTGATCTTGCCCGTGTCGGGCCGGAACCCGTTGGCGGGGTCCTCGGTGGTGATGCGGCACTGCAGCGCCGCGCCGCGCAGCTGCACGGTGTCCTGCGAGAGCCCGAGGTCGTCGAGGGTCTCCCCGGAGGCGATCCGCATCTGCGACTGGACCAGGTCGACGTCGGTGACCTCCTCGGTCACGGTGTGCTCGACCTGGATGCGGGGGTTCATCTCGATGAAGACGTAGTTGCCCTCGGGGTCGAGGAGGAACTCGACGGTGCCGGCGTTGCGGTAGCCGATCTCGCTGGCGAAGCGCACGGCGTCGGCGCACATCCGCTCCCGCAGCCCGGGGTCGAGGTTGGGGGCCGGAGCGATCTCGATGACCTTCTGGTGGCGTCGCTGCACCGAGCAGTCGCGCTCGAAGAGGTGGATCGTGCCGCCCTCGCCGCCGGTCCCGTCGGCGAGGATCTGGACCTCGATGTGACGGGGGTCGACCACCGCCTGCTCGATGAAGACCGTCGGGTCCCCGAACGCGCCGTCGGCCTCGCGCATGCATGTCTCCACGGCGTCGCGCAGCTGGGCGCGGTCGTCGACACGCCGCATGCCACGACCACCTCCGCCCGCGACGGCCTTCACGAACAGCGGGGTGGGGATCGCCTCGGCGGCCGCGACGAGGGTGTCGACGTCGGTGCCGGGGTCGACGCTCTGCAGGGTCGGGACGCCGGCGGCCTTGGCGGCGGCGATCGCACGCGCCTTGTTGCCGGTCAGCGTCAGCACCTCGGCGGTGGGGCCGATGAAGGTGATGCCCGCGTTGGCGCACGCCTCGGCGAGCACCGGGTTCTCCGACAGGAAGCCGTAGCCGGGGTAGACGGCGTCGGCGCCGGCCCGCAGGGCGACGTCGACGATCGCCTGCGGGTCGAGGTAGGCGCGCACCGGGTGTCCCCGCTCGCCGATCTCGTAGGCCTCGTCGGCCTTCAGCCGGTGCTCGGAGCCCCGGTCCTCGTAGGGGAACACCGCCACCGTCCGCGCGCCGAGCTCGTAGGCTGCCCGGAAGGCACGGATCGCGATCTCGCCGCGGTTGGCGACGAGCACCTTGGAGAACATGGGCCCGAGGTTATCGAGGCGTCCGGGTCGACGCGCCGTACGTGTTCAGTGGCCGGGATTCGCGCACCGCCCGGGTGATCATGGGGCCGGTCCCCTTCCCGCTTGGAGCTTCCTCATGCGCGCCCACCGCTGGGTCCCCCCGGCCTTGATCGTCGCCCTCGTCAGCCCCCTGGTGACCTCCGCCGCCCCCTCGGGCGGTGCGGGGGTGCCTCGCTGCAAGGGGGTCGTCGCGACCATCGTGGGCACCGGCGGTGCCGACCGGTTGACCGGCACGGGGCGACGCGACGTCGTGGTCGGGCTCGGTGGTGACGACGTGATCGACGCCCTGGGCGGTGACGACCTCGTCTGCGGCGGACCCGGCGCCGACCGGCTCGTCGGCGGGCCCGGGGACGACGAGCTGCTGGGCGGATCCGACAGGCTGGGCACCGGCCCGGGCGGCACGTTCCTCGTGGGCGACACCCTGGTCGGCGGACCCGGCGCCGACCGGCTCGTAGGCGGCGGTGACACCCGCACGGCGGGACACCGGCGCCGGCCCGACACCTATTCCTTCGCCGACGCCGGCAAGCCGGTCACGGTGGACCTGTCCGGCGCCTCCGGGGGCACTGCCCGGGGCCAGGGGCGCGACACCATCGTCGTGGGCCCGGCGAGCGGCATCGAGGGCACACCGCACGCCGACACCATCACCGGCTCGCAGCGGTCCGACACCGTCGACGGCGGCGACGGCAACGACACGATCGCGACGGGCGGCGGGGCCGACACCGTCTTCCCCGACGGTCCCGCCGAGGGCGGCAGCGGTCGTGACGTGGTCGCCACCGGGCCGGGCCGCGACTTCGTCTCCAGCCTCGCCGGTCGCGACGAGATCGCAACCGGCGCCGGTGCGGACTTCGTCGAGGCGTTCAGCCCCGACGCCACCACCGTCGACGCCGGGAGCGGCGACGACTACGTCGGCCAGTACGTCACCCCGGGCCGGGGCGCCGCGGTGACCGGTGGCCCCGGTGACGACACGGTCGCCTTCTACGGGCGGCTGCTGGCAGGCCAGGAACCGGTCGCACGCTTCACCGTCGACACCCGCCGCGGCACCACCTCGGCCTCGGGAGCGGTCACGGCCGAGGGCACCGTCAGCGGGGTCGAGCGGCACCGGTTCGTGGGCCCGCTGGAGTGGAGGTACGTGGGCTCCTCCCAGCCCGACCGGGTCTGGGCCATCGACGGCGGACCGCTGAGCGCCACCCTGGGTGGTGGCGACGACATCGTGACCGGGTCGCCGCTCGCCGACCTCCTCGCCGGCGGCACCGGCACCGACACCGGCTACCGCGGCGGCGGCCAGGACACCTGCCGCAGCATCGAGCGCGGCAACTGCTGAGAGCCCTCAGGCGTCGACGAACTGACCGACCAGCCCCGGCACCGCCTGCGTCGACAGCGTGATCGCCACCGCCTCGGGGACGTCGACGACCACGACCCGCTGGCTGCCGCCGGCGGTGGTCGCGACGAGGGTGACGAGTCCGGCCCGTCGCTGGAACCAGCTGGAGTGGAGGTTCCAGCCGATGACCGCGTCGGTCGCGAGCAGCTCGCGCTTGCGGGTCAGGCTGCCCGAGCGCGCCACCAGCCAGTCGCCGACGAGGGCATGGCCGAGGGACCGCGCGCGGTCCCACCCGAGGGCGGCGCCGACGAGCAGCGGCAGCACCGCGAGCACCGCCAGACCGGTCAGGTCGGTGACCCCTGCGAGCACGAGCAGCACGCCGGCGACGACCGCGGCCGGCACGAGCGCGCGCGTCCACCGCCGGGTGCGGGCACGACGACCGTGGTCGACGAGCGACGCGTGCACCGGCTCCGGGGAGCCGACGACCTCCTCGGCGACCCGGTCGACCAGTCGGCGCGGTGTCGGGGGCAGCAGCGCCGAGCTCCCCGACTCCGACCGGTCGAGCCCGGTCACGATGGCGCTGAGCCGACCGCCCCTCACCAGGCGCAGCCCCGCGGGTTCTCCGACGGCGACCCCGCGCAGCCGGTCGTCGTCGAGGCTGGTCTCGCGGGTGGTGAGCAGGCCGCGGCGTACGTGCCAGGAGCCGTCGGGTGTGGTGTGGCTCAGCGCGAAGTTGCCGTTGGTGAGGACGTACCCGATCACCGAGAACGTCGCGACCACCGCCGCGACGGCGAGGAGCAGCACCAGCACGGTCACCGCGCTGCCGACCTCGAGCGCGAGCCGGGTGGGGTCGTCCTCGATGCCCCCGAGGAACCCGAGGTCGTCACCGAGCTGGGCACCCACGCCGACCACCGCAGCGAGGGCGACGAACCCGGCGGAGGTGAACGGCGCGTAGCGGAGCCAGCCGGCCTCGAACCGGGCCACGACGTGCTCGCCCCCGACCGCGGGAGGGGCCTCGGGGTCGTCGTCCGCGGCCGGTGGTCGGATCGAGTGGAGCAGCTCGGCCCGCAGGGCCCGGGCCTGCTCGACCGGGAGCCCGTCGAGGTCGAGGTCGTCGTCACCTCCGGTGCCGGTTCCGATCCGCACCGTGGCCAACGACAGGAGGCGCTGGATCGGGGAGGACGTGATGTCGACGGTGCGCACCCGGTCGAGGGGCGTGGAGAGCACGTGCGTGCTGATCAGCCCGCGCCGCAGCTCCACCCGGTCGGCGCGGATCCGGTAGCGGGTGGTCAGGTAGCGCGCGAGGCCGATCGCGACGGGCACCACCACCACCAGCAGCTGCGGCCAGCCGATCCGGTCGCTGCCGGCACCCAGCACCACGACGCCGATGAGCACCGGCAGGAACCGGGTCACCTCGCGCACCGGGTGGACCAGCAGCATCCGCGGGTCGAGGCGCAGCCACGGAGTCTCGGGCAGCGGCTGCTCGACCGGTGCCGGCGCCGCCTCCGTCATGTCGCGTCGCCGGGCACGGCGTCCGCCCGGCGCGTGAGCTGCTCGACCAGCTCGCGCGCGAGCTGCTTGTCGAGCCCGACGATCGCCAGCG
The DNA here is from genome assembly GCA_963754025.1 of uncultured Actinomycetota bacterium. Classification (GTDB taxonomy): domain Bacteria; phylum Actinomycetota; class Actinomycetes; order Propionibacteriales; family Nocardioidaceae; genus Nocardioides. The sequence continues at coordinate 131,756 of CAVWEC010000004.1, forward strand.
CCCCGGCCGCCGACGCGGTGGTGACCGTGACCGAGGCCAGTCCGAAGAGCCGGGCGAACGCGCCCTCCTCGTAGTCGACGGTCTGGATGCGTGACATCGGAGCGATGCGTCGCTCGATGCTCCACCACCCGGTCTGCGTGTAGACCGCCGTGTCGGTGGCCTCCCACCGGTGCACGGCGTAGCGCCAGCGGGGCATCAGCAGCGTGTAGGCCGCGAAGGCCAGCACCAGCAGGGTGAACGCCCACCAGGGCACGTCGAAGGGAGCCCACACGTAGGCGACCAGTGCCAGCACACCGAGGGTGAAGACGCTGTTGCCCAGGGCTCCCAGCGTCCACATCACGACCGCCCGGGGGCTCACCCGCTCCGAGGGTTCACGCAGGTTCGTCACGTGACCACCCTAGAGAGGGGTGACGAGCCGGGAGCACGACGGCTCCGGTCGGTCGGGCTCAGTCCTTGAGCTCGCAGACGACGGCGCCGGAGGTGACGGTGGCGCCGACCTCGGCCTGCAGACCGGTGACGGTCCCGGCCTTGTGGGCCTTGAGCGGCTGCTCCATCTTCATCGCCTCGAGCACGACCACGGTGTCACCCTCGGCGACCTCCTGGCCCTCCTCGACCACGACCTTGACGATGGTGCCCTGCATCGGGCTGGTGACGGCGTCGCCGGACGCCGCGGCGCCGGCCTTCTTGCCGCCGGCGCGTCGCGCCTTCTTGGCACCTCCGCCGGAGCCGCCGCCGATGCCCGCGAGGCCGCCGGGCAGCACGACCTCGATCCGCTTGCCTCCCACCTCGACCGTGACCTTCTGCCGCTCGGTGGGCTCGTCGGCCTCGGCCGCGTCGCCGGCGTACGGCTCGATCTGGTTGTCGAAGTCGGTCTCGATCCACTGCGTGTAGACCCCGAAGGACCCCTCACCGCCGGGGGTGGAGGGGCCGACGTACGCCGGGTCGCGGACCACGGCCTGGTGGAAGGGGATCACGGTGGGCATGCCGTCGACGACGAACTCGTCGAGCGCGCGGCGTGAGCGCTCGAGGGCCTGGGTGCGGTCGCGGCCGGTGACGATCAGCTTGGCGATCAGGGAGTCGAACGAGCCGGGCACGGTCTCGCCGTTCTCGTAGCCGCCGTCGAGCCGGATGCCGGGGCCCTGCGGCGGGCTCCACGCGGAGAGCGTGCCGGGAGCGGGCATGAAGTTGCGGCCGCCGTCCTCGGCGTTGATGCGGTACTCGATGGAGTGGCCGCGGATCTCGGGGTCGTCGTAGCCCAGCTCCTCCCCGGCGGCGATGCGGAACATCTCGCGCACCAGGTCGATGCCGGTGACCTCCTCGGACACGCAGTGCTCGACCTGGAGCCGGGTGTTGACCTCGAGGAAGGAGATGGTGCCGTCCTGGGCGACGAGGAACTCGCAGGTGCCGGCGCCGTGGTAGTCGGCCTCCAGGAGGATCCGCTTGGACGACTCGTACAGCTCGGTCATCTGCTCGTCGGAGAGGAACGGGGCCGGCGCCTCCTCGACCAGCTTCTGGTTGCGGCGCTGAAGCGAGCAGTCACGGGTGGAGACGACCACGACGTTGCCGTGCTGGTCGGCCAGGCACTGGGTCTCGACGTGGCGCGGCTTGTCGAGGAACTTCTCGACCAGGCACTCGCCGCGGCCGAACGCCGTGACGGCCTCGCGCACGGCGGACTCGTAGGCGTCGGGGATCTCCTCGAGAGTGCGGGCGACCTTGAGGCCGCGACCGCCGCCGCCGAAGACCGCCTTGATCGCGACCGGCAGCCCGTTCTCCTCCGCGAACCTCACCACCTCGTCGGCGTCCGCCACGGGGTCCTTGGTGCCGGGGGCGAGCGGCGCGTTCGCGCGGTCGGCGATGTGCTTGGCCTTGGCCTTGTCGCCCAGCGCCTCGATCGCCTTCGGCGGGGGGCCGATCCAGATCAGCCCGGCGTCCATGACGGCCTGGGCGAAGTCGGCGTTCTCGGCGAGGAAGCCGTAGCCGGGGTGCACGGAGTCGGCACCGGACTTCTGGGCGACCGCGATGATCTTCGCGATGTCCAGGTAGGACTCGGCCGGGGTGGCGCCGCCGAGGCTGTGGGCCTCGTCGGCGATCCGGACGTGCATCGCGTCGCGGTCCGGCTCGGCGTAGACCGCGACGGAGCCGATGCCGCTGTCCTTGCAGGCACGGATCACGCGCACGGCGATCTCGCCGCGGTTGGCGATGAGGACCTTCTTCAGAGGAGTCGTCTCAGGCACGTCCGGCAGCGTATCGCCCCGGCCGCCGGGTAACTCGGTGGCGTACGTCTCGTTGCACCAGCACCCACCCGTACGCCGAAAGGTCCCTCGTGCATCCCCTCACCCGTGTCCTGTCCCGCGGCACCGCCGCCCTCGCCCTGCTCGCCGCCGGCCTCGTCGCCGCCTCCCCGGCCGAGGCGATCGTGGGCGGCTCACCCGCCGCCGACGGCCAGTTCCCGTTCATGGCCTCGCTCCAGACGAAGGGGGCCGACGGCACCGACGGCCACTTCTGCGGCGGTTCGGTGATCGGCACCCGCTGGGTGCTCACCGCGGCCCACTGCCTCGTCGACACGAAGCCCGGCGAGATCCAGGTGGCGGTCGGACGCACGGACATCGACGACCTCGCGACCGGTCAGACGCTCACCGCCGACCGGATCGTCGTCCACCCCGACTACGCCGACACCGGCACCTTCGACGCGGCGCTGGTCCGGGTCACCCGCGACATCGCTGCCCCGTCGGTCGCGCTCTCCGCCGTCGGCGAGGACAGCCTCGAGCGACAGGGTGCGCGGCTCACCGTGGCCGGCTGGGGCACCGAGCTCTTCGGCTCGCCGTTCATCCCGGCGACGCTCAAGTCCGTCGACGTCACCGCCGTCGCCGACGACGCGTGCACGACCAACGGGCTGATGGGCTTCCAGGCCGACTCCGAGCTCTGCGCCGAGGCGCTCGGTGGTGACTCCTGCCAGGGCGACTCCGGTGGGCCGCTCTTCGGCACCGTCGCGGGCCGGGTCACCCAGGTCGGCATCGTCTCCTACGGGCTCGGCTGTGCCTTCCCGCTCTTCCCCGGGGTCTACGGCGAGGTCAACAACGCCTCGATCCGCTCCTTCATCCGCTCCACTAGCGGCATCTGAGCGACGTCGGCACCCGGTCGTGGGGCCGGGTGCCGGCGGCTCAGCCGCTGAGCCGGTGGCCGAGCGCCCGCAGCGCCGGCCGGGTGACCCACCAGGCCGCCATGCCGACGGCGAACGAGGCCAGCGTGGCGAGCACGGGGTAGTGGTCCTCGAGGTGGGGGTAGACCTGCCAGTGCGTGAGGTAGACGAACAGCGACGACGAGGCCACTAGGGACACCGGGGGCACCAGCAGCCGAGGCACCCGCACCGTCGGCAGCAGCACCAGCGCTGCCACGCCGGCGACCACGAGGGCCTCGCGCCAGGGATCGCCGAAGAAGCCGTACGCCGCCACGGCCGTCAGGGCCACCACGCTCCAGCGTCGCCCCGGCGTGTCGGCGCGCGAGGCCGTCCAGCCGGCCAGCACGAAGAACGCGGCGAGCCCGATCGTGTAGCGGTTCGTCGGACCGGCCTCGAGCCCCACCCACCAGTAGCGCCAGGCGAGGGCGGCCAGGGTCAGCCCCAGCGCGAACCCGTAGGGCTGGCGCCGCTCGAGGCGGTCGAGGGCCGGCACCGCGAGCAGGGCCAGGGCGGCCAGCGTGGTCCACACGAGGGCCTCGAGGAACCAGAACTCCCAGTCGGGCGTCCACCGCTCCGCGCCCAGCACCCCGTTGGTGTAGGTGGCCGCGTGCCAGGTGTAGGTGCCGGTGACGAGCCCGACGCCGGCGATCCACAGCGAGGCGGGCACGACCACCTGGGCGAGCGACGCGAGGCCGTGCCGGAGCCGGTCGCGTCGGGTGGGGGCGGCGAGCTGGAAGCGCGCCAGGTTCCAGCCCACGACCGCCAGCAGCAGGTGGGCGCCACCGAGGACCGTGAACACGTTGGCGTGGGTGGCGACGACGGCCAGGATCGCGAGGGCGCGCAGCACCACGCTCGTGTCCACCCGGGTGCCGGACCGCGTCGTCGTCGGGGCGAGGGTGGCGATCGGTCGCGTGTGCCAGTCGGGTGGCAGGTCCCCGAGCCGTGCCGAGAGCCTGGTGGCGAGTTCGACGTAGGACAGCGAGTCGCCGCCGAGGCTGACGAAAGAGTCCTCGTCCGTCGCGTCGGGCCGACCCAGCACGAGGGCGAAGTCGTCGCGGACGGTGCCCGGCTCGGTGGCGTCCTTCGCCAGCCGCGCGTGCTCCTCCAGCGCCGCCCGGCACGGCTTGCCGGAGGGGGTGCGCGGCAGCTCGGCCAGGGTCGTCACCCGTACCGCGCTCGCGGGCAGCCCGGTGAGGTCGGACAGTGCCCGGTCGAGCGGCGCCGCGGACCGGGGGCGGGTCGTGAAGGCGTGGAGGGCGGGGCCGTCGCCGTCGTCGAGCACCAGGCAGTGGGCGGGGCCGACCCGGGCGGGCAGCTGCCGCTCGAGGTGGTCCAGGTCGAGGCGCAGGCCGAACAGCTTCGCCTGCCGGCCGCGGCGACCCAGCACCTCCCAGACCCCGTCGGTGCAGCGGCCGAGGTCGCCGGTGCGCAGCTCGGTGACCTCACGGCCGCGCGCCAGGTCGGCCGGCGCGGTGGCGTAGCCCAGCATCACGTTGGGGCCGGAGTAGACGAGCTCCCCGACGCCGGGCTCGGAGACCTCGGGCACCGGCGCGAGGCGGAACGAGCCACCCGGTACCGGGACGCCGACGGCGTCGGGGCGCGACTCGGCGAGCTCGGGCGGCAGCCATGCCATCCGGGCGGTGGCCTCGGTCTGGCCGTACATGACCACCAGGTCCCACCCGGCCGCGCGGCCGTGCGCGCGCCAGCGCGTGACCTGCTCGGGCGCCATCCGGCCGCCCGCCTGCGTGACGTAGCGCAGCGAGGGCAGCTCGCGGTCGGCGAACCCGCACCGCTCGAGCTGCTCGAAGGTGTAGGGCACCCCCGCGAACGAGGTGGCGCGGGTGCGGGACGCCAGGTCCCAGAAGCACGCGTCGACCACCGAGAGGTCGGTGAGCACCAGCGAGGCGCCGACCAGGAGGTGGCTGTGCACGACCGACAGGCCGTAGCAGTAGTGGAGGGGCAGCGAGGTGAGCGCTCGGTCGGCCGGGGTGATCTCGAGGTAGGTCGCGATCGAGGCCGCGTTGCTGCGCAGGTTGTCGGAGGAGAGCCGCACCAGCTTGGGCGAGCCCGTGGACCCGGAGGTGCTGAGCAGCAGGGCGAGGTCGGGGTGGAGGTCGTGCGCAGTGCCCGACCGTCGCTCCTCGACCCGATCGCCCAGCACGACGTCCGGGTCCCATGCCTCGATCAGGCCCGCCGCCGGCCGCCCGGGCGGCGTCAGCAGGGCGACGTGGCCGGCCGTCACGACCGCGAGGTACGCCGCGAGCGACTCGACCGTGTTGGCGCCCTCCACGAGCACCAGCCGGCGGGTCGGACCCAGCCGCTCGGCGATCGCCTCCACCCGGTCGGCGAGGTCGTCGTAGGAGAGCGTGCCCTCCGCGGTGTGCACCGCCGTCCGCGCGCCGGAGGCCCGCAGGTCGAGGACCCGCGACGCGGGTCGGACCTCGGGAGGCTGGAGCAGGCTGGTCACCCGAGAAGAATATGAGGTAAGGCTTACCTCATGCTAGTCGGGGCGATCGTGGGATAGGCCACGACGGGCCCGGTGACGCCGATGCCGACCTCCGTGCCCGGCTCCGGGGCGTCGAGTCCCGGCACCCGGGCGACCAGGGCGGGGCCGTCGGGCAGCAGCCGCAGCCGGACGGCGGCGTCGTGGCCGTAGAAGTGCACCTGCTCGACCCGGGCGCCGACCTCGTTGCGGTGGACCAGGATCTGCTCCGGGCGCAGCAGCACCCGGGCGTCACCGTCGGGGGCGGGGGAGGCCAGCGGGGCGGAGCCGAAGGCGAAGGTGGCGCGGGCTCCCTCCACCCGGGCCTCCACGACGGTCGCGCCACCGACGAAGGCGCCCACCTCGGGGTCGACCGGGGCGCGGTAGAGGTCGCGCGGGGCGTCGGTCTGGATCACGTGACCGTGCCGCATCACCGCGACCTGGTCGGCCAGCGAGAGCGCCTCGTCCTGGTCGTGGGTGACCATGACCGCCGTCGTGCCGGTGGCCTGCAGCGCGTGGGCGACCGCACGGCCGGTGGTGGTGCGCAGCGAGGCGTCGAGCGAGGAGAACGGCTCGTCGAGCAGCACCACCGACGGCTCGGGGGCGAGGGCCCGCGCCAGGGCGACCCGCTGCTGCTGGCCGCCGCTCAGCTCGTGGGGCGAACGGGCGGCGTAGTCCTGCGGGAGCTCGACGAGGTCGAGCATCTCCGCGACCCGGGCCCGGCCGGCAGCCGTGCCGCGCGCCGGCTTGGGCAGCCCGAAGCCGATGTTGGCCGCGACGTCGAGGTGGGGGAAGAGCGCGCCCTCCTGGGGAACGTAGCCGACCCGCCGCTGCTGGGGCGGCACCATCACGTCGTGCCCCGCGCCCCGGCTGGCCACCGGCTCGTCGTCGAAGCGGATGGTGCCGGCCTGGGGCACGAGGAAGCCCGCGACCAGGCGGAGCAGCGTGGTCTTGCCGCAGCCCGACGGGCCGAGGACGGCGGTGAAGGAGCCCTCGGGGACGACGAGGTCCACGCGGTCGACGGCACGGACCGCGTCCTCGGAATGACCGAAGGCGTAGACGACCTCCGTCAGCTCGACCCTGCTCACGATTCCAGTGTCTCCTGCCGCATGAGCAGCACCGTGGCCGGGACCGAGATCAACACGAGCAGCAGGGCGTAGGGCGCGGCGGCGCCGTAGCGCAGGTCGGAGGAGGCCGACCAGAAGCTGGTGGCGAGGGTGTCGGTGCCGATGGGGGAGAGCATCAGGGTGGCCGTCAGCTCGGTGGCGATGGCGAGGAACACCAGGGCGGCCCCGGCGCCGATGTTCGGCGCGATCACCGGCAGCGTCACCCGGCGGGCCACCTCGAGGGGGCCGCTGCCGAGGCTGCGGGCGACGTCGTCGAGCACCACCGGCGCCTGCTCGAGCCCGGCGCGCACCGACACCAGCGCGCGCGGCAGGAACAGCACGGCGTACGCCGCGACCAGCAGCAGCGAGGTCTGGTAGACGACCGGCACGACCTTCAGGCTGACGGTGACGAAGGCGAGCGCGACGACGATGCCGGGCAGCGCGGTGGCGAGGTAGGCGGACCGCTCGATCACGGTGGTCAACCGCCCGCGGTGGCGCACGGCGAGCCACGCGACCGGCAGGGCGCAGAGGGTCGTGACGACGGCGCCGAAGGCGGCGAGCCCCACGGTCGAGCCGGCTGCCGCCAGCAGCTCGCCGACGGGGAACTCGGTGGAGGTGCCCACGCGCAGCCAGTGGACCAGGGCGTACGTCGGGACGCCCACCGCGGCGGCCACGAGGACCGAGAGCCCGAGCAGCACCGGCACCCGCGACCGCGCGAGGTGCACCGGCACCGCCTGCCGCGCCGTGCCCTGGCCGATCCGCGCGAACCGCCGGTGGCCGCGCAGCCGCAGCTCGGCGAGCAGGAGCACCAGGCACAGCAGCACCAGGACGCCGGCGATCATGTTGGCGGCCGCGCCGTTGAAGGTGGAGCCGTAGAGGTCGTAGATGGCGGTGGTGAAGGTGGGAAAGCGCAGCAGCTGGAGGGCGCCGAACTCGGCGAGCAGGTGGAGCCCGACCAGGAGCACCCCGCCGAGCAGGGCCGGACGCAGCTGCGGCAGCACGACGCTGCGGAAGGACCGCCAGCGGCTGTGGCCCAGTGACCAGGCCGACTCCTCCAGGGCCGGGTCGAGGCCGCGCAGGGAGGCGACGACGGGCAGGTAGACCAGCGGGTAGTAGGACAGCGAGACGACGAGCAGCGCGCCGTCGTACCCGGTCACCGAGCGGTCGAGCGAGACCCAGGCATAGCTGTTGACGAACGCGGGCACGGCGAGCGGTGCGACCAGCAGGCCGTGCCACAGGGGCTTGAGCGGGACGTCGGTGCGCTCGACCACGAACGCCAGCCCGACGCCGAGCACCGTGGTCAGCGCCATCACCCCGACGGCGAGACGCACCGTGTTCCAGAGCAGGGCGCCGACCCGGGGCCGCACGACCAGCTCCCAGGCCTCCACGGGCCCGATGGAGACGGTGTAGGTCGCCACGAAGCCCAGGGGGACGAGCGCGAGCACCGCGACCGCAGCGCCCGCGAGCAGCAGCAGCCGCGGCGCGGGCCGACGGTCGTCGGTCGCCGCGCCGGTGCGTGCCGGGTGGAGGAGCGTCAGAGCAGGCCCGCCTCGGTCATCAGGTCGGTGACCTGGGGGCCGTTGAGCTGAGCCGGGTCGACGGCCGGCGGCTCGAGGCTGTCGAAGGGCTTGACCTCCGGGGCGAGCGTGGCGTCGGGGTTGAGCGGGTACTCCAGGGCGTAGGAGTCGGCCATCGCCTGCTGGCCCTCGGTGCTGGTCAGGAACTCGATGAAGCGCTGGGCGTTGCCGGGGTGCTCGCTGCTGGCGAGGGCGCCGGCGCCGGAGATGGACACGAAGGCGCCCGGGTCCTGGTCGCCGAAGAAGTGGAGGGCGACGTCGTCGCTGTTCTCGCCGTTCTCCTGCTGGTCGCGGTACCAGTAGTAGTGGTAGGCGATGCCGACCTCGATGTCGCCCTCGTTGGCCGCCTGCATGACCACGAGGTTGTTGTCGAGCACGGTGCCGTTCTCGGTGATGCCGGCCAGCCACTCACGCGTGGCCTCCTCGCCCTCCGTCTCCAGGACGGCGCTGACGATCGCCTGGAAGTCGGCGCCCGTGGGGGAGAAGCCGATGCGGCCGGCCCACTCGGGCTCGGCGAGGTCGAGGATGCTGTCGGGCATGTCGGCCTCGGTGAGCGAGGTGTTGTACATCAGCACCGTCGAGCGGGCCAGGATGCCGGTCCAGTTGCCTGAGCTCGGCACGTACTCGTCCGGGATCGGCGCCCGCGCCGCCTCGCCCACCGGCGCGAACAGCCCGGCGTTGTCGACGATGCTCATGGCCGGGGAGTTCTCGGTGAGGAAGACGTCGGCAGGGGAGTCGTCACCCTCGGCGACCAGCTGGTTGGCCAGCTCGAGGTCCTTGCCGTTGCGGAGCTCGACGTCGAGGCCGGTCTCCTCCTCGAAGATCGGCACGATCTCGGTCATCAGCTCCTCGTGCTGGGCGTTGTAGACGACCAGGTCGGGCGGGTTGAGGATGCTGCACGAGCTGATCACCGGCGCCAGGGCGGAGGCGGCGACGGCGACGAGGAGGGCGCGCTTCTTCACGAGAGTCCTTCGGAGTCTGGTTAGGGCAGCCTGACCTTACCGCCCTCCGGCCCCGCCGACCCAGTCGGTGTGACCGGGTCGTCATCAGGGGTTAACGATCGCTAACCAAGCGCGCTACGATCCGCGACATGACCTTCGAGCTGTCACCCGAGCACGAGCAGTTCCGCCGCACGGTCCGCGACTTCGCGGAGAAGGAGATCGCGCCCCACGCCGCGCAGTGGGACCGCGACCACCACTTCCCCGTCGACGTGGTGCAGAAGATGGGGCAGCTCGGCCTGATGGGGCTCACCGCCCCCGAGGAGTACGGCGGCGCCGGGCTCTCCGGCGAGGACGGCGGCTTCACCAGCCTGTGCCTGGCGATCGAGGAGATCGGTCGCGTCGACCAGTCGATGGGCATCACCCTCGAGGCCGCGGTCGGGCTCGGCATCAACCCGATCCTGACCTACGGCACCGAGGAGCAGAAGCAGCAGTGGCTGCCTGACCTCGTCAGCGGCGAGCGGCTCGCGGGCTTCGGCCTCACCGAGCCAGGGGCGGGCTCCGACGCCGGTGCCACGCGCACCAAGGCGACCCTCGAGAACGGCGAGTGGGTCGTCAACGGCGCCAAGCAGTTCATCACCAACTCCGGCTCCGACGTCACCTCCTGCGTGACGGTCACCGCGAGGACGGGGGAGCGTGAGGACGGCAGGCCCGAGATCTCCGCGATCATCGTCCCCGCCGGCACCGACGGCTTCACGGCCGAGAAGGCCTACGACAAGCTCGGCTGGCACGCCTCCGACACCCACCCGCTCTCCTTCGAGGACTGCCGGGTGCCCGAGGCCAACCTGCTCGGCGAGCGGGGCCGCGGCTACGCCCAGTTCCTCGCCACCCTCGACGACGGACGCGTCGCGATCGCGGCCCTCGCCGTGGGCTGCGTGCAGGCCTGCCTCGACCTGTCGCTGCAGTACGCGGGCGAGCGGCAGACCTTCGGCGGCCCGATCGGGCGCAAGCAGGGCCTGGCCTTCCAGATCGCCGACCTGCAGGTGATGCTCGACGCCTCGCGGCTGCTGACCTACAAGGCGGCGGCGATGAAGGACGCCATGGACGAAGGGGCCGGCGGACCCTCGATGAAGGCCTTCAAGCAGGCCGCGAGCGTCGCGAAGCTCTACGCCACCGAGTCGGCGGTGACCGCCACCCGGATCGCCACGCAGGTCTTCGGCGGCTACGGCTTCATGGAGGAGTACCCGGTCGTCCGCTTCTACCGCGACGCGAAGGTGCTCGAGATCGGCGAGGGCACCAGCGAGGTGCAGCGGATGCTGATCGCCCGCGGGCTCGGCCTCCCCGTCGAGTAGCCCTCAGCGGGTGCTGACCGGCTCGACCTCCGCCTCGGCGGCCTCCTCGAACCGCGCGAGGCGCAGCAGGCCCCAACCGATCACGGCCGCCGCGACCACCTCGACCAGCAGGGCCACCGGAGTGTGGCGCGGCACCTCCTGGAACACCAGGTAGCCGATCGCGAGCGCCACCAGCACGTTGACGATGTTCAGCGCCGGCATCGAGGCCGACAACCGCGCGGAGCGGTAGGCCAGCTGGTTGATGGTGATGCCGGCCAGACCCATCAGCAGCACGGCGTACGGCGCGGGAGTGGCCAGCGCCGCGGTGACGCCGTGGTCGCCGAGGTCGTGCATGGCGATCTTGAGGCAGACGGCGACCGACCCGAAGAGCAGGCCGGCAGCACAACCGAGCAGGAAGCCCTTGACGCCGGAGTCGGAGACCCGGACACCGGCGACGACGAGGAGCGCCGAGACGGCGGCGAGAGAGGCGACCAGCGTGTAGATGCCGGCGCCGGCGGTCACCACGCTCTCCTGCGGCGCCGTCGCGACGAGGAAGGCGAGCAGGCCGGCGAACGTCGCCACGACCGCGACCGCCTCGCCCCTGGGCAGCCAGTGCCGCGAGAGCGCTGCCCGGATCGGCGGGGCGAAGACCATGCCCATGATCGCGATCGGCTGCACCAGGGCGATCGGACCGAAGCCGAGGGCAGAGGCGTGGAAGACGAGCGCGACGAAACCCAGCGCCTGGCCGACCCACCACCACGGCCGCTGCATCAGGTGGGCAAGGAGGCCGACGTTGCCGACGTGGGCGGGAGCCTCGTGGGCGGCCCGGTGCTGGAGGGAGGTCGACAGGCCGACGGTGAGTGCGCTCGCGAGCGCCAGCAGCACGGCGAGCCAGATCACGGGGGCAACCCTAACCGGCCCGCGACCACCGGCCCTGCTGCCGTGCTGGGCGGAGCGTGGTTGGTAGGTTCGCGGGCATGCCAGGGGGTCGCAGGCTGCACGTCGCGTTCCTCGGCGCAGGCCACATCGCCGGGGTCCACGCCCGTCACCTGAAGCCGTCCGACGACGTCCGGGTCAGCTTCGCCAGCCGCGACCTCGCGAGGGCGGAGGCGCTGCGCGCCCGCCGGAGCGGGGAGCGGGCCTACGGGTCCTACGACGAGGCGCTGGCCGACCCCGACGTCGACGCGGTCGTGGTCGCCGTGCCTCCCGTCCACCACCGGGCGCTGGCGTCGCGGGCCATCGCGGCCGGCAAGCACGTGCTGGTGGAGAAGCCCGCGTTCCTCACCCTGGCCGACTACGACGCGGTGATCGCCGAGCGCGACGCGGCCGGCGTCGCCGTGATCATCGGCGAGAACGACCACTACAAGCCGCAGCTGGTCACGCTGCGCTCGATGCTCGGGTCCGGCGTGATCGGCGACCTGGTCATGGTCAGCCTGGTCACGGTCGCCGACAAGCCCAAGGCCCCCGGTGACTGGCGCAACGACGAGGCCGTGGCCGGCGGTGACGCCTTCTTCGAGGAGGGCATCCACTGGCTCCACGTCGCCGGCGAGCTCGGCCACCGGCTGGTCGCTGCCACCGGCCTGCGCCCCTCGTCCGCGCCCGACGAGTCCGGGGACCGCCGTGCCCGCAGCATGGTGGTCGGCCTGACCTACGACTCCGGCGCCACCGGCGCACTGCTCTACTCGCGCGAGGTCCCGTCGCTGCTGCGTGGCATCCGCACCTCCAAGCTCTACGGTCGCGAGGGTGTGATCACCTTCGAGTCCAACGGCGCCGGGGTGGTGGCGCGGGGCCGGGGCCGGCCCCGCGTCCACGTGCCCGGCCCGGCCGAGCTCCGCGACGTGCGCGGCTACAAGGCGATGTACGCCGACTTCGTCGCCGCGGTGCGCGAGGGCCGGCAGCCGTCGATGAGCGTCGAGCGGGCCCGCGAGGACCACGTGCTGATGGAGATGGTGCGACGAGGTGAGCAGCGTGGGTGAGCGCCCGGCGTACGACCAGGACGACGAGTACGACGCCGTCGTCATCGGCAGCGGCGCCGGCGGCGGCACGCTGGCCCGCGCCCTGTCGCGCACGAGCGCGCGCGTGCTCCTGCTGGAGCGCGGCGAGTGGATGCCGCAGGAGCGGCAGAACTGGGACGCGGACGCCGTGTGGGGCAGGAACCGCTACCGCAGCGGGGAGCTGTGGCTCGATCGCCGCGGCAAACCGTTCCAGCCCTTCATGCACTACCTCGTCGGCGGCAACACCAAGATGTGGGGCTCGGTGCTCTACCGGCTGCGCGAGGAGGACTTCGACGAGGTGCGCCACGCCGACGGGGTCTCGGACGCCTGGCCGATCGACTACGCCGACCTCGCCCCCTGGTACGACCGCGCCGAGGAGATCTACCACGTCCACGGGGAGCTGGGCGCCGACCCGACCGACCCGGAGCGCAAGCCCTTCCCGCACGCGCCGGTGCCCCACGAGCCGGAGGTCGAGGCGCTCTCGGAGCGGTTGCGCGCCACCGGCATGAACCCGGCCCCGCTGCCGTTGGGCCTGCTCGACCCGGGAGCGCAGGGCGGATGCATCCTCTGCGCCACCTGCAACTCCTTCCCGTGCCTGATCCGCCGCAAGGCCGACGCCGACACCTGCGGGGTCGTCCCGGCCCTCGACGGCGACGTCACGCTCTGGACCGGGGCGCGCGTACGCCGCCTCGAGACCTCGCGTGCCGGCGACCGGGTCACCCGGGTGACCGTCGAGCGCCACGGCCGTGTGCACCAGGTACGGGGCAAGGTCGTCGTGCTGGCGGCCGGGGCGGTCAACTCGGCCGCGCTCCTGCTCGGCAGCGCCACCGACCGTCACCCCGACGGGCTGGCCAACTCCTCGGGTCTCGTGGGCCAGCGCTACATGGCCCACCGCGCCACGATGATGGAGGCGGTCCACCCGCTGCGGCCCCACGACACGGTGTTCCAGAAGACGCTGGCGGTCAACGACTTCTACCGGCCCTCCGAGCGCCACCCGTTCCCGCTCGGCAACATCCAGTCGCAGGGGCGGGTCCACCCGGCCCAGGTGAAGTCGGTGGTGCCGTTCCTGCCGGCCCCCGCCGTCCGGGCGTGGACCCGGCGAGGCATGGAGCTGCTGGCCATGTCGGAGGACCTGCCGTCGGCCGAGAACCGGGTCACCCTCACCTCCTCGGGCCGGATCCGGCTCAGCTACACGCCCGGGTCCTCGCCGGTGCACGGGCTGCTGGTGAAGGAGGCCAAGCGGATGCTGCGGCGGGCGGGGTACGCCGGCGTCATCACCCACGAGTTCCGCAACGAGAACACCACCCACCAGTGCGGCACCGCCGTCTTCGGGAACGACCCGCGCACCTCGGTGCTCGACCCGCTGTGCCGCGCCCACGACCTCGACAACCTCTACGTCGTCGACGCGTCCTTCTTCCCGTCCTCGGCGGCGGTCAACCCCGGGCTGACCGTGATCGCGCAGGCCCTGCGCGTCGCCGACCACCTCGCCACCCGTTTCGGGTGGCAGCCCGCCCACGTCCCTGACGACCCAGGAGGTCTCGAACGGTGAAGGTCCGCTCGTTCAGCCACGTCGCCCTCACGGTGGGTGACTTCAACCGCAGCGTGAAGTTCTACACCGACGTCTTCGGCTGTGCCCTCGTCGGCGTGAACTGCGACCACGAGCACGACCGGCTGCGCACGTTCTTCGGCGTCGATCCAGGAGCCGACCGCGACCCCGAGCTCAAGATCGGCTGGGTGCGGGTGCCCGGTGGCGTGACGCTCGAGATCTTCGAGTTCACCCCGACGGCGGAGGGGGAGCCGGTGGTCTGGAACCGCCCCGGTCCCACCCACATCTCGTTCAACTGCAAGGACACGACGGCGTGGCACGACTACCTCGTGTCGCGCGGCGTCGAAATCGTGTCGCCGCCGCAGACCTCGCCCCTGGGCCACTCGTTCTTCTTCTGCGCCGACCCCGACGGCAACCTGATCGAGATGATCGACATCCGCTACCTCCGCCCCGTCCTGCGGTGGCTCGGCCCCCTCGGTGGCGCGATCTTCCGGCGCACCCGCTACCGCCGCTACCACCGCTGACCCGGCGCACTCCCGCTTGTAACGCCGGGTTATGCACTGTTCCACCCAGCGTATTTCCTGGGTGGAACAGGCCCTAACCCGGCGTTACAAGTGGGCGTCGGGGTCAGCCGGGCGGGGCCCAGAGGTCGGGCCAGGCGTGGCCCAGCTCGGCGACGAGGTCGCGGAGCAGGGGGAGGCTGAGGCCGACCACGTTGTGGTGGTCGCCCTCGATGCCGGTGACGAACGCGCCGCCGAGGCCGTCGACGGTGAAGGCGCCGGCCACGTGGAGCGGCTCTCCCGTCGCGACGTACGCCGCGATCTCCTCGTCGGTCACGTCGGCGAAGTGGACGGTCGTCGATCCGACGGCGGCGGCGACGTGGCCGGTGCCGGTGTCGCGGAGGCAGTGACCGGTGTGGAGGACGCCCGACCGGCCCCGCATCGCCTGCCAGCGGCGTACGGCGTCGGCGGCGTCGTCGGGCTTGCCGAGCGCCTCCCCGCCGAGGTCGAGCACCGAGTCGCAGCCGAGCACGAGCGCGCCGCCGGGCACCTCGTCGCGACCGGCGACGGCGTCGCACTTGAGCTCGGCGAGCTGCAGCGCCAGCTCGTCGGGCGGCAGGCCGTCGAGCTGCGACTCGTCCACGCCGGAGACGACGACGACCGGTTCGACGCCCGCGGAGCGCAGCACCGACAACCGGGCGGGGGACTGGGAGGCGAGCACCAGCACCGTCGGACCCGCGCTCACAGCCGCGCCAGCGCTCGTTGGAGCGGCTCGAGCCCGATCGAGCCGAGGTCGAGCGCCTGCCGGTGGAAGGTCTTCAGGTCGAACTCCCGACCGGCCTCCGCGGCACGGCTCCGGGCCTGCTCGCGTGCCTCGAGCCAGATCCGTTCGCCGACCTTGTAGGACGGCGCCTGACCGGGCCAGCCGAGGTAGCGGTTGACCTCGAAGCGCAGGAAGGCCTCCTCCATCGCGCTGTGCTGGAGCAGGAACTCCAGGCCGAGCGCGGCGTCCCACCGTTCCCCGGGCCGGAAGCCGAACGGGTTGTCGCGCGGGACCTCGAGCTCGAGGTGCATGCCGATGTCGACGATGACACGCGCGGCCCGCAGGCTCTGCGCGTCGAGCATGCCCATCCGGTCGGCGGGGTCGTCGAGGTAGCCGAGGTCGTCCATCAGACGCTCGGCGTAGAGCGCCCACCCCTCGCCGTGGCCGCTGACCCAGCCCATCAGCCGCTGCCAGCGGTTGAGCAGCTCGCTGCGGTAGGCGGTCTGGCCGACCTGGAGGTGGTGGCCGGGGACCCCCTCGTGGAACACCGTGGTCACCTCGCGCCACGGCGAGAAGTCGTCGATGCCGTCGGGCACGGCCCACCACATCCGGCCGGGCCGGCTGAAGTCCTCGGACGGGCCGGTGTAGTAGATGGCGCCGTCGTTGGTCGGCGCGATCATGCACTCGATGCGCCGCATCGGTTCGGGGATGTCGAAGTGGACCCCGGCCATCTCCTCGATGGTGCGGTCGGCGAGGTCCTGCATCCAGCTGCGGAACGCCTCGCGACCGTGGACCTTGCGGCGGTCGTCGGCCTCGAGGTGGTCGATGGCCTCCCGGGCCGTCGCCCCGGGCAGGATCCGGTCGGCGGTTGCGGTCATGTCGTCGCGGAGCCGCTCGAGCTCCTCCCAGCCCCAGGCGTAGGTCTCCTCCAGGTCGACCGTGGCGCCCAGGAAGTTGCGCGACTGCAGTGCGTAGTGCTCGCGCCCGACGGCGTCCTTCTCGCGGGCGTGGGGCAGTACGTCGGTCTCGAGGAACCGGGCCATCTCCTCCAGCGACTCGTTGGCGACGGCCGCGTGGCGCACCAGGTCGTCGCGCAGGGCGGGGACGTCGCAGCGCGCGGCCAGCCGGCCGAAGATGTCGCCGCCCTCGCCGCTGCGCCCGGTCCAGGTGCCGATCTGGCCGACCACCTCGCGGTACTGACGCGCCGCCGCGACCCGGCCACCCGCGGTCTCCTGCGCCAGGGTCGCGCGATAGCCGGCCATCGTGGCCGGGAAGGCCGCGAGCCGGGCGGCGACGTGCGACCAGTCCTCCTGGGTCTCGGTCGGCATCAGGTCGAAGACCTGCCGGGTGCCGTGGAGCGGGCTCTCGAGGACGTTGAACTCCGAGCGGCCCAGGCCGGCCTCGGTGATCTCGACCTCCAGGCCGACCCGCTCGAGGAACGCGTCGCGCGCGACCTCCTCACGGGCGTCGACCGGGCTGGTGTCGCGCATGTCGGCCAGGGCCTTGCGGGCCAGACCCTCGCGGGCGGCGTAGCCGTCGGGGGAGAGGTCGGTCAGCCGGTCCTCGTGACCGCCGATGCCGACGAAGGTCGCGGCGATCGGGTCGAGGGCGGCGTACTCCTCGGTGTAGCGGTCGGAGATCTGGTCGACTCGTCGGATGGCGCGATCAGTCACCCGGCTGACCCTAGTCCGAAGGCGCTGGGGAAGACCTCCCGATATCCCCGCATGCCGCCCTGCGAGTCGGCGGCCACGACGCCGCGGACGACCGCCCGGGTCACGGTCGTCGCCGCCGCGCCCAGCAGCAGGTGGAAGGAGGCCGGGTCGGGGGCGGGCCGGGCGCCGGTCGCCAGCGTGAAGACCGTGTCGCCGTCGAACATCGTGTGCACCGGGTCGATCGCCCGCGCCAGGCCGTCGTGCCCGATCCCGCTGACCTTCTGGCACTGCGCCTTGGTGAGCGCGGCATCGGTGGCGAGCACGACCAGGGTCGTGGCCAACGGCGGCGGGGGCGCCGGCTGCGCCGCTGCCCGCTCCCGCGCAGCGGCCACGTCGACGGGGTCCGCCGGGCCGCCGGGGCGCAGCCCCGGCAGGTCCCGCGGCTCGCAGTGCCGGGCGCCGTAGAGCTCTCCGGTGGCGGGGTCGACCGCGGAGCCGATCGCGTTGACGACGGCCAGCGCGCCGACCGCGGTGCCGTCGGGCAGCACGGTCGACGCCGTGCCGACGCCGCCCTTGAGCCCACCGACCCGGCAGCCGGTGCCGGCTCCGTGGCTGCCCTGCCGCACCTCCGGACCGGCTAGTGCGGCGTCGTACGCCTCCGCGCCGAGGGTGGCGTCGGGGTGGTGGGCGAACACCCCACCGCGGCCGAGGTCGAAGACGACGGCCGCCGGCACGATCGGGACCACGTGGTCGGGGTGCTCCGGGCCGCCCACCGGGTAGCCGGTGCCGGCCGCGAGCAGTCGTCGGACGACGCCGTCGACGGAGGCGAGGCCGGGTGCCGAGCCGCCCGTGAGCACGATCGCGTCGACCCGGTCGACGGCGTTGCGCGGGTCGAGCAGGTCGGTCTCCCGGGTGCCTGGACCTCCGCCCCGCACGTCGACGCCGCCCACGGCGCCGCCCTCGGGGGCGACGACGACGGTGACCCCGGTCAGCCAGCCGTCGTCGGTGCGCTGGGCCTGTCCCACCCGGATGCCCGGGACGTCGGTGATCGAGTTCGCCACGACGTCATCGTCCCGCATCACCGAGCGCCCGCCCTGCTCCGCTCGTGCGTCAGCGGGGGAGCGAGGAGGAGCGCCAGCCGGCCGTGCCGTGGCGGTGGGTCTCGCGCGTGAGCCGCGCCGGACGGTTCCACTCCGGCGTACGACGGGGCGCCGCCGGCTCGCTCGAGCCACCGACCGCCGCGAGGACGGTCACGATCGCCGCGACCTCCTCCGGGGTGGTGTCGGGCGTGACGATCCGCAGCAGCGGCTCGACCGGCTTCTCCTCCGACGCGGACATCAGAGCGGGATGTTCCCGTGCTTCTTGGGCGGCAGCGTCTCGCGCTTGGTGCGCAGCAGCCGCAGCGCCTTCACGACCTCGAGCCGGGTCTCGTGGGGGCTGATGACGGCGTCGACGTAGCCGCGCTCCGCCGCGATGTAGGGGTTGGCCAGCGTCTGCTCGTAGTCGTCGATCAGCTCGGCGCGCTTGGCCTCGACGTCCTCGCCGGCCTCCCGGGCGGCCGCGATCGTCTTGCGGTGGAGGATGTTGACCGCACCCTGGGCTCCCATGACCGCGATCTGGGCGGTGGGCCACGCGACGTTGATGTCGGCGCCGAGGTGCTTGGAGCCCATCACGTCGTAGGCGCCGCCGTAGGCCTTGCGGGTGATGACGGTGATCAGCGGCACCGTGGCCTCGGCGTAGGCGTAGATCAGCTTGGCGCCGCGGCGGATGATGCCGTCCCACTCCTGGTCGGTGCCGGGCAGGAAGCCGGGCACGTCGACGAAGGTGAGCACCGGGATGTTGAAGGCGTCGCAGAACCGGACGAAGCGGGCGGCCTTCTCGGAGGCGTCGATGTCGAGGGTGCCCGCGAACTGCATCGGCTGGTTGGCCACGACGCCGACCGACTGCCCCTCGACCCGGCCGAAGCCCACCAGGATGTTGGGGGCGAACAGCTCCTGGACCTCGAGGAACTCGCCGTCGTCGACCACCGTGGTGATCACGTCGTGCATGTCGTAGGGCTGGTTGGCGCCGTCGGGGATGAGGGTGTCGAGCTCGCGGTCGAGGTCGGTGAACTCCGCCTCCGCCTGGTCGTCGTACGTCGGCGCCGGGTCGAGGTTGTTCTGGGGGAGGAACGAGAGCAGCGCCTTGACGTACTCGATCGCGTCCTCCTCGTCGGAGCCCATGTAGTGGGCGTTGCCCGACTTGGTGTTGTGGGTGCGCGCGCCACCGAGCTCCTCCATCGTGACGTCCTCGCCGGTGACGGTCTTGATGACGTCGGGGCCGGTGATGAACATCGCGGAGGTCTGGTCGACCATCACGGTGAAGTCGGTGACGGCGGGGGAGTAGACGTGGCCGCCGGCGCAGTTGCCCATGATCATCGAGATCTGCGGGATGACACCGGAGGCGTGCACGTTGCGGCGGAAGATCTCGCCGTAGAGGCCGAGGGAGACCACGCCCTCCTGGATCCGGGCGCCCGCGCCCTCGTTGATGCCGATGATCGGGCAGCCGGTCTTGATGGCGAGGTCCATCACCTTGGTGATCTTCTCGCCGTAGACCTCGCCCAGCGAACCGCCGAAGACGGTGAAGTCCTGGCTGAAGACGCACACCTGACGGCCGTCGACGGTCCCGTAGCCGGTGACCACGCCGTCGCCGTAGGGACGGTTCTTCTCCAGGCCGAACGCCGTCGACCGGTGGCGCGCGAGCTCGTCGAGCTCCACGAACGAGCCCTCGTCGAAGAGCATCTCGATCCGCTCACGAGCGGTCTTGCGCCCCTTGGCGTGCTGCTTCTCGACCGCCTTGGCCGAGCCCGCGTGCACCGCTTCGTCGAGGCGCCGGTCGAGGTCGGCCAGCTTCCCCTGCGTGGTGTGGGTGTCGATGCCTGCGACTTCAGAAGGGACGTCCGTACCCTCACCGGGGCTCGTCTGCGCGCTCACCCGTGACAGGCTAGACCCCGTGCGACCTCCCCTCGACGTTGCCCGCCTCACACCTCTGGGGGTCGAGGTCGTGGCGCAGGCCGGCTCCACCAACGCCGTGGTGGCCGACCGGGCCCGCGAGGGCGCGGCCGCCGGGCTGGTCGTGGCGACCGAGCACCAGGTGTCCGGACGGGGCCGTCTCGACCGCAGCTGGGAGACGCCCGACCGGGCGGCCCTGACCTTCTCGGTGCTGTGGCGCCCCGAGCGTCCGGGCACCGAGTGGCCGTGGCTCCCCCTGGTCGCGGGGGTCGCGACCGTCGCCGCCCTGCGGGAGCACGGCGTCGAGGCCGGCCTGAAGTGGCCCAACGACGTCATGCTCGGCGACCACAAGCTGGCCGGGATCCTGGCCGAACGGGTCGAGACGCCGACCGGCCCGGCCGCCGTGCTCGGGATCGGCCTCAACGTCGACCAGACGCGCGAGGAGCTGCCGGTCGCGACGGCCACCTCGATCCGGCTGGCCACCGGCGCCCCCACGGACCGCAGC
This sequence comes from uncultured Actinomycetota bacterium, assembly GCA_963754025.1. Taxonomy (GTDB): domain Bacteria; phylum Actinomycetota; class Actinomycetes; order Propionibacteriales; family Nocardioidaceae; genus Nocardioides. Next base: position 152,318 of record CAVWEC010000004.1, read on the forward strand.
GACCTCCTGGTCTCGCTGGTCACCCGCCTCCACCGTGAGTACGACGCGTGGCTGGCCGGCGGCGGGGCGGCGGCGCGGGCGGCGTACCTCGACGCGTGCGTGACGGTGGGCCGGCAGGTGCGGGTGGGCCTCCCGGGCGGCGACGTCCTGACCGGTGCCGCCGAGGACGTCGACGCCTCCGGGCGGCTCGTGGTCGCGGGCACGGCCCTGGCGGCGGGCGATGTGGTGCACGTGCGCCCGTCGGGTGACTGATCGGTGTCATGATCGGTCCGTGGCCATCAACCCCAAGCTGTTGAACGAGGGCGAGCACGTCGTCGTCTCCTCCCGCACGCACCCCAAGGCGCTCCTGCTCCCGCTGCTGGTGACCGTCGTGCTGCTCGCCGTCGGCGTGCTGGTGCAGCAGGTGGGCACCGGCTCGGTCGGCGCCGTCCTCCACATCGTGGTGTGGGTGCTCGTCGCCGTCGGCATCCTGTGGTGGTCCGTGCGGCCGGTCGTCGCGTGGGCGACGACGACCTACACCTTCACCAACCGGCGGTTCATGAAGCGTTCCGGCTTCATCGCCAAGGAGGGGCGCACGATCCCGCTCAACCGCATCAGCGGGGTCGACTTCGAGATCGGCATCATCGACCGCGTCTTCGGCTGCGGCACCCTCGTCGTCACCGACGCCAGCGAGCACGGCCACGTGCTGCTCCACGACATCCCGCACGTCGAGGAGGTCCAGAAGCAGGTGGCCGCCGAGCTCGACCGGCTGGCCGGCCACGGCGGCGGCTCGACGCCCCACCGGTCCGACGATGGCGCCTGAGGAGCCGAACGACGGCGCCCCGGAGCGCTCGCTGGAGCAGGCGATCCTCGGCGGCCCGCGGGTCCACACCGCCTTGGAGGTCGCGGCCGAGACCGGCGTGACCATCGAGGAGCTCCGCCGGCTCTGGCGCGCCCTCGGCTTCCCCGAGCACGGCACCGAGGTCGCCTTCACGCCCCGCGACGTCGCCGCGGTCTCGACGCTGAACGCCCTCGTCTCCACCGGCCTGATCGACCTCGACACCGCGGTCAACCTCACCCGCGCGATGGGGCAGACCATGGCCCGGCTCGCGGACTGGGAGGTCGGCACCCTGCTCCACCGGGTGCAGGAGCTCGAGCGCAGCGAGGAGGCGACCGGCTCACGCACGCTGACCGCCATGCGCCTCGTGGAGGACCTCAACCCGCCCTTCGAGGAGCTGCTCGCCTACGCCTGGCGCCGCCACCTCGCCGCCGCCGTGGCGCGCGTCGAGGCGCTCGGCGCCAGCGAGGACGACCTGAGCACCACCCAGCTCACCATCGGCTTCGCCGACATCGTGTCGTTCACAGCGTTGTCCAACGAGGTGTCGCGCGAGCGGATCGGCGAACTCGTCGAGATCTTCGAGTCGCGCTGCTCCGACGTCGTCGCCGCCCAACGGGGGCGGGTGATCAAGAGCATCGGCGACTCGGTGCTGTTCGTGCACGAGGACCCGATCGCTGCCTACGAGATCGCTGACGGGATCATCAGCGTCATCGGGCGCGACCCGCGGATGCCGGAGGTACGGGTCGGGCTGGCCAGCGGTGCCGTGGTGATGCGGATGGGAGACGTCTTCGGGCCGCCGGTGAACCTGGCCTCGCGGTTGACCGCCGTGGCCCGCCGCAACCGGATCATCATCGACCAGGAGACGGCCGACCGGCTGCCCGGCGACCAGTTCGAGACCCGGCGGCTCCCGGCCCGCCCCGTCCGGGGCTTCGGACTCGTCGAGCCGCTGACCGTCCGCCGCCACTGACCCGCGCGGGTGGCACCCGGGTGTCCGATCGGACGAACTCCTCCGATTCGGCCGGTCCGGACCGCCAGGTCTCCCTACCCTGCCACTCGTGCTGACGGTGCAGGACGTGACGCTCGACCCCGACGACCGGCGCGTCTGGGTGTCCGACGACGAGGTGGAGCTCTCGCGCAAGGAGTTCGACCTGCTGCACCTGCTGATGCGCCGCGCCGGGGAGCTCGTCTCCCGCGACGACCTGATGCGCGACGTCTGGGAGACCACGTTCTGGACCTCCTCGAAGACGATCGACGTGCACCTCGGATGGATCCGCCGCAAGCTCGGTGACGACAGCCGCCGCCCGCGGCTGATCACGACGGTCCGCGGCCGCGGCCTGCGCTTCGAGACCCGCGACCCCTCCCGCGGCGTCCCTCGCACCGACCGCGGATAGTCTTCGGGCGTGCCCGAAGCAGCGCCCCGTCTCGCCGTCATCGGTGGTGGCCAGCTGGCCCGGATGATGGCCGAGCCCGCCGCCGCGCTGGGTCTGCCGCTGCGCCTGCTGGCCGAGGCGGAGGGCGTCTCCGCCGCGCAGGTCGTGCCCGACCAGCTCGTCGGCGACTACCGCGACCTCGACACGCTGCGCGCGGTGACGACCGGCTGCGCCGTGGTCACGTTCGACCACGAGCACGTGCCGACCGACCACCTCCACGCACTCGAGGGGGACGGCATCGCCGTCCGCCCGGGGCCCGGAGCGCTGGTCCACGCCCAGGACAAGGCGGTGATGAGGGAGCGGCTCGGCGCCCTCGGCCTGCCCTGCCCCCGCAACGCGGTCGTCGCGACGCTCGCCGACGTGGAGGCCTTCGGCTTCCCCTGCGTCCTCAAGACGACGCGGGGTGGCTACGACGGCAAGGGCGTGTGGTTCGTCGAGGCCGCCGGGGACTGCGAGCCGGCCTTCGCGGCTGCCGCGGCCTCCGGGGTGCGGCTGCTCGCCGAGGAGCTGGTCGACTTCCGCCGCGAGCTGTCGGCCCTCGTCGCGCGCTCCCCGAGCGGCCAGGCGGCGGCGTACCCCGTCGTGGCCTCGACCCAGAAGGACGGTATCTGCCACGAGGTGGTCGCCCCGGCGCCCGACCTCGACGAGGCACTGGCCCTCGAGGCGCAGCGGATCGCGCTGACGGTCGCCAAGGAGCTCGACGTGACCGGGGTGCTCGCGGTCGAGCTGATGGAGACCCGCGACGGACGGGTGCTCGTCAACGAGCTCGCGATGCGGCCCCACAACACCGGCCACTGGACCCAGGACGGCGCGGTCACCTCCCAGTTCGAGAACCACCTGCGCGCCGTGCTCGACCTGCCGCTCGGCTCGCCTGCGCCGCGGGAGCGGTGGACGGTCATGGTCAACATCCTCGGCGGCGACGACCCGTCCGTGGGGCACCTCTTCGACGGCTACCCCCACGCGCTGGCCCGCGACCCGCGGCTGCGCGTCCACCTCTACGGCAAGGACCTGCGGCCGGGCCGCAAGGTCGGGCACGTGAACGCCTACGGCGACGACCTCGACGACTGTCTCGAGCGCGCACGCCACGCGGCGGCGTGGTTCCGTGGCGACCTGGGCAACGAGAGCGAGTGAGTGCAGTGAGTCAGGACGTACGTGTCGGCATCGTGATGGGCTCCGACTCCGACTGGCCGGTGATGGAGGCCGCGGCCACGGCGCTGGGCGAGTTCGACATCGCCCACGAGGCCGACGTGGTCTCAGCCCACCGGATGCCGGAGGAGATGATCGACTGGGGCAAGCAGGCCGCCGGCCGTGGCCTCCAGGTCGTCATCGCCGGCGCCGGGGGAGCGGCCCACCTGCCGGGCATGCTCGCGGCGGTGACACCGCTCCCGGTGATCGGCGTCCCGGTGCCGCTCAAGCACCTCGACGGCATGGACTCGCTGCTCTCGATCGTGCAGATGCCGGCCGGCGTGCCGGTCGCGACCGTCGCCGTCGGCAACGCCCGCAACGCCGGGCTGCTCGCCGTGCGCATCCTCGCCGCCACCGACCCCGGGCTCCAGCAGCGGATGGTCGACTTCCAGGCCGAGCTCAAGGAGTCCGCGCGTGCCAAGGGCGCCGTCGTGCGGGGCGAGCAGCGCCGCCTGGGCTTCGGATCAGGGTCCTGACGCCTCCGTGAGGCCGGGCGGGCGGCTGGTCGGCCTCGACGTCGCGCGCGCCCTGGCGCTGCTGGGCATGGTCGCCACCCACCTGGTCCTGGAGATCGGTCCCGACGGTGAGCAGACCTGGCCCCACGACCTGGCCGGAGGCCGCGCCTCCGCCCTCTTCGCGGTCCTCGCCGGGGTCACGCTCGCCCTCCTCAGCGGCGGTCGTACGCCGCTGCGCGGGCGCGAGCGCTGGCGGGCCTCGCTCGGCGTGGTCGGCCGGGCGGTGGTGATCGGTCTCGTCGGCCTCTGGCTGGGCGGCTACCAGACCGGGCTGGCGATCATCCTCGGCTACTACGCCGTCCTGTTCGTCCTCGGACTCGCCTTCGTCGGCCTGCGGGCCCGCACGCTGGCGGTGCTCGCCGGGGTGTGGGCCCTGGTGGTCCCGCCGGTCTCCCACGTGGTGCGGCCGATGCTGCCCGAGCGCCAGTTCGAATCCCCGGCGTTCGACCAGCTCGGCGACCCCTGGCAGCTGCTGTCCGAGCTGCTGCTCACGGGCTACTACCCGGCGGTGCCGTGGCTGGCCTACCTGCTGGCCGGCCTGGCGCTGGGCCGGTCGGACCTCGGACGACGCCGGCTCCAGCTCGCGTGGGCGGCCGGTGGCACGGCGTCGGCGCTGGCTGCGGCCGCCCTGTCGCGGGCGGTGGTGCGACCACGCTTCTCCGAGGCCGAGCTCGCCGAGGTGGCGCTGGGCTACCCGGGCACCACCCCGACCGACCGCTGGGACCGGCTGCTCCTCGACGCTCCCCACTCCGCCACGCCGTTCGACCTCGCCGTCACGATCGGCAGCGCCGTGGCCGTGATCGGCGGCTCCCTGCTCGTGGTGGGGGCCCTCCCGGCCCTCACCCAGCGGGTCGTGGCGGTCGTCTTCGGCGCGGGCACCATGACCCTCACCCTCTACACGTTCCACGCGCTGCTGCGCACCGACGTCTGGCCGGCCGGCAGCCCGGACGCGTTGCGCCACCACGTGCTCACCCTGGCGGTGATCGGGGCCGTCTTCGCAGCCCTGCGGTGGCGGGGGCCGTTGGAGCTGCTGGCGGGCCTGCCGACGCGGCTGCTCCGCCGGAACCGGCGCGAGGGCGTCGCCGTCTGATGGGCATGAGGTGGCTGCTCCCGGTGCTGGTGCTGCTGCTCGCCGCCTGCGGCAGCGAGCAGTTCCCGGTCGACCCGCCGGGCCCACCCGAGCTGCCGCGCGGCGAGCACGTGGCGGGCGACCTGCCTGCGCCGTACGACCCGAGGGACGTGGTGCGGGCGACCTTCGACGACGACCGCGTCTCGTTCCAGGCCACCTGCAACACGATGTCGGGCCGGGCCTCGGTCGACGCGGACGGCGTGGTCGGCATCGACTCCGTGGGCGGCACCGAGATGGGCTGCCCGGGCGCGGGCTTCGAGCAGGACGAGTGGCTGGTCGACTTCTTCACGTCGAGCCCTGTGCTCGACACCCTGGACGTCGGGTTCTCCCTGACCTCCGACGGCACCACGCTCCGGTTCCTCCCGCCCGACGCCTCACCGGCGGTCGCCGACCTGCCGCTCGCGGGCACATCCTGGCGCCTGACCGGCGTCGAGGAGCGTGACGGCGACGCGGTCGGCATGACGGGGGTGCCGCGTCGTGCGGACGCGTGGCTGCGGATCGAGGACGGCGAGCTCCGCTTCGCGACCGGCTGCAACACCGGCAGCGGGGGCGTCGCGGTCGTGGGTGACCGTCTCCGGTTCCAGCAGGTGGTGATCACGACCGCCGGGTGCGTCGGTGACGAGGCGCAGCTCGAGGGCCGCCAGGTCGAGGTGCTGATGCGCCGGCAGGCGACGTGGGTGGTCGACGGGTCGCAGCTGCGGGTGAGCCGCGGTCGGGTCGCGCTGCTCTACACCGCCCGGTGACGCCGGCGCACTCCTAGGTGTCGCGCACCCGGCCGCGCAGAGCCTTGGTCCGACCCCGTCTCGTCTTGGCGTCCGCGCGCCGACGCCGCGAGGCCTTGGACGGCTTGGTCGGCACCCGGGGAGGCGGCGGCGGCGCCAGCGCCTCGCGCACGAGGGCGGCGAGCCGGTCGCGGGCCGCGGCCCGGTTGCGGTGCTGGGAGCGGTGATCGGAAGCGACGACACGGAGGACGCCGACCCGCTGGCGCTCCGCCTCGGTGAGCACCGACGACACGGTGCCGTCGAAGACGAGTTCGACGCGGGTGTCGGTGGTGTTGACGTGCTGCCCGCCGGGGCCCGAGGAGCGGCTGAAGCGCTCGACGAGCTCGGCGGCCGGGACCAGGAGGCCCTGCGGCAGACCCGGTCCCGGCGGTACCCGGAGGTCGCTCATCCCCACCGCATCCACTCGATCTTGGGGCATACGTCCATCACCATCGGCACCCCGGCGGCCGTGGTGCGCCGGAACGCGTCCTCGTCGACGACGCCGAGCTGGAACCACACGCCGCCGGCGCCCACCTCGACCGCCTCGTCGGCGAACTGCCCGGCCGACTCGGAGCGGCGGAACACGTCGACGACGTCGATCGGGAACGGCACGTCCGCCAGGGAGGCGTAGCCCTGCTCCCCGAGCACGGTCGGCGTCTCCGGGTGCACCGGGACGATCCGCTTGCCGCGGTGCTGCAGCAGCGAGGCGATCTCGTAGGCCGTGCGGTAGGGGTTGCCCGACAGGCCGACGACCGCCCAGGTCGTCGTGTCGTCGAGCAGGGACCGGACGGTCGCGGGGTCCTGCCAGCGGGCGGAGTGCACGCCACCATCCTGTCGCCCCCGCTCTTGATGGCGGTTCCCGGGCCGGGTCGGGGTGGGCCCCGGGCCGTCCCTACCGGTGAGTAGAATCCGCTCCATGAGCGAGTTCCCCCTGTACGCGCTGTCCGAGGAGCACCGGGCGGTCCGTGAGGCCGTGCGTGCCGTGTGCGACGCGAAGGTGGCGCCGTACGCCGCCGAGGTCGACGAGGAGGCCCGCTACCCGCGCGAGGCCGCCGAGGCGCTGGCCGCCTCGGACTTCCACGCCCCCCACGTGCCCGAGGAGTACGGCGGCGCCGGGGCCGACGCGCTCGCGACCTGCCTGGTGATCGAGGAGGTCGCCCGCGCCTGCGTGTCCTCGAGCCTGATCCCGGCGGTCAACAAGCTCGGCTCGCTGCCGGTGCAGATCGCTGGCTCGGAGGAGCTGAAGAAGACCTACCTGACCAGGCTCGCGGCCGGGGAGGGTGGCTTCTCCTACTGCCTGTCCGAGCCCGACGCCGGCTCCGACGCCGGGGGCATGAAGACCCGCGCGGTGCGCGAGGGTGACGAGTGGGTCCTCGACGGCGTGAAGCGGTGGATCACCAACGCCGAGGAGTCGGAGTTCTACACCGTCCTCGCGGTCACCGACCCCGAGCAGGGCACCCGCGGCGGCATCACCGCGTTCGTGGTGGAGAAGGCCGACGACGGCGTCACGTTCGGTGCGCCCGAGAAGAAGCTCGGCATCAAGGGGAGCCCCACCAAGGAGGTCTACCTCGACCAGGTGCGGATCCCCGACTCGCGGCGGATCGGGGAGGTCGGCGAGGGCTTCTCGATCGCGATGCGCACCCTCGACCACACCCGCGTGACGATCGCCGCCCAGGCCGTCGGCGTCGCCCAGGGCGCGCTCGACTATGCGCTGGAGTACGCGCAGGAGCGGCAGCAGTTCGGCAGGAACATCGCGGAGTTCCAGGGCCTGCAGTTCATGCTCGCCGACATGGGGATGAAGGTCGAGGCCGCCCGCCAGATCACCTACGCCGCCGCGGGCCGCTCCGAGCGCGGCGACGCCGACCTCACGTTCTTCGGCGCCGCGGCCAAGTGCTTCGCCTCCGACACCGCCATGGAGGTCACCACCGACGCGGTGCAGATCCTCGGCGGCTACGGCTACACCCGCGACTACCCCGTCGAGCGGATGATGCGCGACGCCAAGATCACCCAGATCTACGAGGGCACCAACCAGGTCCAGCGCATCGTCATGGCCCGCCAGCTCCTCGCCGGCATCCAGTCGAAGATCTGACCTTCAGCCCAGCACCAGCCACAGTCCGACCACGCTGGGCGTGAGCCCGAGCAGCAGCCACGGCGACAGCACGGGTCGCCGGTGGATGCCGAGGGCCGAGGCGACACCCATGACGCCGCTCACGCCGGCCAGCAGGCACAGGCCGACGCGAGCGCCCGGGCGCGGGTCGTCGATCACGACGGCGGCCACCACGAGACCGGCGGCGAAGTGGGCGATCGTGGTGACCGCGAGCGCGGCCATCACCCACCGCTGCACGCGGCTGAGACTGCGCTCGGCGGCGGCCGCCGACACCGGCCGACGAGGCGCGGTCGGGTCGATCAGGTGGCGTCGACGCGCGGGAGTGCTCACCCGGCTGCGTTGGTCGAGATCCGCTTGGAGAACCGCTCCCACGCCGCCTGCCGCGTGACGCCGAGGGCCTGGCCGATCGCCGTCCAGGACTCGCCGCGGTCGCGGATCAGGGCCACCCACTCGGTGGCGAAGCGGTCGACCTGGTCGGCCGTGCGCAGGATGCGGGGGAGCTGGCCGAGCAGCTCGGCGTTCGACATCGCGTCCCAGGGAGGGCGCGAGGACTCCGGCGGCGACGCGGGCGGGGCCACCAGCGCGTGGAAGCGCTCCACGCACGGCAGGCAGATCATCGCGCCGAGGCCGCCCACCAGACGTCGCTCGTCCGAGCCGCGCTCACCGCAGAAGGAGCACATCCACGTGCCCACGTCGTAGTCCATCCCATGGTCCCTTCTCCCCGGATCCAGGATCCCGGGCCCCGACGCCCAGGAGCGGCCTCGGACAGGAGACCCACCGCTGAGTCATTGAACCAGACGGGGGCTCCTCGGCGCCGGTCACCGCCTCGCCCCCCGGTCCGGGGAGCCGGTCCGGCATGATCGGGGGCATGGTGGCGACGACACCCTCCCCAGGACCCGGTCCCCGCACGGCTGGTCACTACCCGTGGCACCCGCCGACGGTCCGCGCAGCCCACCTGGTGCTCGACGGCGCGCCGCTGCCGCTGGCGGGGACCGCCCGCATCTACACCTGCGGCATCACGCCGTACGACGTCACGCACCTCGGCCACGCGGCGACCTTCGTGTGGTCCGACCTGCTCGCCAGCGTCGCCCGCGCCGTCGAGGTGCCGACGGTGACCTCGCGCAACGTCACCGACGTCGACGACGTGCTCACCGCCGCCGCGGCGCTGCACCACCGCACCATCGACGACGTCGCGGTCACCCAGGAGTTCCTGTTCGACCGCGACATGCGCGACCTCGGCGTGGCCCGCCCCGACGCGGCGCCCCGGGCCCGCGCCCACGTCGTCCAGGTCGTGCAGCTCGCCGACGCCCTGCTGCGCCTGGACCGTGCCTACGAGCGGGACGGCACGGTGTTCTTCCGGGCCCCCGACGACCTCGACCGCGCGGGGCTGTCCGAGGCCGAGGCCCTGACCGCCTTCGAGGAGTTCGGCGACCGGGCCGACGACGGGCGCGAGAGCGCCTGGGACGTGCCGTTGTGGAAGCCCTCCGACGACGCCCAGCCGGCGTGGCCGAGCCCGTGGGGCTGGGGCCGGCCGGCCTGGCACGTCGAATGCGCGGCGATGGCGATGACCGTCTTCGGCGCCAACGTCGACGTGCTCGTGGGCGGTGCCGACCTCGCCTTCCCCCACCACGCCTACCAGGCGGCGATGGTCGAGGCCGCCTCCGGTGCGACGCCCTTCGCGCGCCGCGCGATGCACGTCGGCACCGTGCACGTCGAGGGGGCCAAGATGGCGAAGTCCACCGGCAACCTCGTGCTCGTCCGCGACCTGCTCGCCGACCACGAGGGCGCCGCGGTGAGGCTCTTGCTGCTCGACCGCGACTGGCGTGACCCCTGGGAGTACGACGCCGCCGCCCTGACCGCGGCCGAGGACCGGCTCGCCCGGCTCCGCGCCGCAGCGGGTCGTCCGGGCGCCGACGACGGCCGGGAGCGGGTGCTGGCCGCTCTCCTCGACGACCTCGACGTGCCGACGGCGGCGAGCGTGGCCGAGGAGGTCGGCGGTGAGGGAGCGCGCACGCTGCTGGCGGTGCTGCGCCTGACGGCGTGACCGCCATGACCCCCGACGAGGTCGCCCGCAGGAGCGCCGAGGCGATGTGGGCAGGAGACGCAGCCAGTCAGGCGCTCGGCATGCGCATCGTGGAGGTCGGCCCCGGCCGCGCGGTGCTCGCCATGGCGGTGCGCGACGACATGGTCAACGGCCACGCCATCGGTCACGGCGGCCTCACCTTCAGCCTGGCCGACAGCGCCTTCGCGTTCGCCTGCAACTCCTACAACCGCACCACCGTGGCGGCCGGCGCCGAGATCAGGTTCCGACGCCCCACCCGTCTCGGTGACGAGCTGGTCGCCACCGCCGTGGAACGCTCGCGCGAGGGCCGCGACGGGATCTACGACGTGACCGTCGCCGTGGGCGACGCGGTCGTCGCCGAGTTCACCGGCCGCTCGAGGGAGATCGGCGGCCCGTTCTGGCAGGAGCAGGCATGAGCGGGGAGATCCCGGACCTCACCCGGGCACAGCTCGAGCAGCTGCAGCTCGAGCGTCTGCGCGACTCGCTGCGGCGCGCCGCCGGCGTACCCCACTACGCGGCAGCGTTCCGCGAAGCCGGGGTCTCACCCGACGACCTCACCTCGCTGGCCGACCTGGCGCGGTTCCCCTTCACCACCAAGGCCGACCTGCGCGCCAACTACCCCTTCGGCATGTTCGCCGTGCCGCGCGAGCAGGTCGCCCGGGTCCATGCCTCCAGCGGTACGACGGGCACGCCCACCGTGGTCGGCTACACCGCGGCCGACGTCGACACCTGGGCCGAGCTGATGGCCCGCTCGATCCGCGCGGCCGGGGGCTTGCCCGGTGACCTGGTGCACGTCGCCTACGGCTACGGGCTGTTCACCGGAGGCCTGGGCGCCCACTACGGCGCGGAGCGGCTCGGCTGCACGGTGGTCCCCGTGAGCGGCGGGATGACCGAGCGGCAGGTCCAGCTGATCGCCGACCTCGGTCCGCGGATCATCATGGTCACCCCGTCGTACTTCCTCGCGCTGCTCGACGAGATGGAGGCGCAGGGCTACGACCCGCGCAGCTCCAGCCTCGAGATCGGCATCTTCGGCGCCGAGCCCTGGACCGACGAGATGCGGCACGCCGTCGAGGAGCGCTCGGGCATCCGCGCCGTCGACATCTACGGGCTCTCGGAGGTGATGGGGCCGGGCGTGAGCCAGGAGGCGGGGGAGACCCAGGACGGGCTCCACGTCTGGGAGGACCACTTCCTCCCCGAGGTGGTCGACCCGGTCACGCTGGAGCCGGTGCCGGACGGGGAGGAGGGTGAGCTGGTCCTCACGAGCCTGACGAAGCAGGCGATGCCGGTCGTGCGCTACCGCACCCGCGACCGGACCCGGCTCCTGCCGGGCTCGGCGTACCCGGCCTTCCGCCGGATGGCGAAGGTGACCGGCCGCACCGACGACCTGATGATCGTGCGCGGGGTCAACGTCTTCCCCAGCCAGGTCGAGGAGCAGATCCTGGGCGTCGAGGGGCTCTCGCCGCACTACCTGTGCGTGCTGACGCGCCCGGGCAACCTCGACGAGCTCACGGTGCGGGTGGAGGCTGCCGGCCCGCCCGACCCGGCGCTCGGTGACGCGCTGGCCACCCGGATCAAGAACCGGATCGGTGTCACGGCGACGATCGAGGTGCTGGCTGCGGGCTCGCTCGAGCGGTCGCTCGGCAAGGCGAAGCGGATCAGCGACCAGCGCTGAGGCGGGTCACTTCGCGAAGCCGGTGGCGGTGCACAGCTTCTTCGGGATGCTGCCCGTGTCGTCGGTGCGGATGTACTCGAACATCTGCTCCGAGCGCTCCTGGTCCCAGTTGACCGCGAAGTCGGCGATCGGCACGCCGCACGTCAGGCCGCTCTCGCCGTTGACGCGGGTCATCGCGATCGCCCAGCGGGCCATGGCGAACGGGGAGGTGCCCTCGCTGACGCGGACGGCGCGCGCGCCGGCCATGTTGAGCGCCCAGTAGCGCAAGGGGTTGACCACCGACCACGGGGACACCGCCTCGCTGCCGATGGCCGAGACGACCTCCCGCTGGTTGGCGGCGCGGTCGAGGTCGCCGTTCGCGAAGACCTTGCGCGAGCGCGCGTAGCCCAGTGCCGTCGGGCCGTCGACCTCCTGGCAGCCCTTCTTGATGTCGATCTTGGCCAGCGGGTCCTTGACCGCCTGCTGCGGGCAGACCTCGACGCCGCCGACGGCGTCGACGAGGTCGACGAAGCCCCCGAACCCGACCTCGACGAAGTGGTCGACGGAGATGCCGGTCTCGTTCTCGATCGTCTTCACCAGCAGCTTGGGCCCGTCGTAGGCGTAGGCGGCGTTGATCTTGGTCGTCCCGTAGCCGGGGATGTCGACCAGCGAGTCGCGCGGGATCGACATCAGCAGGTTGGGACCCGCGCCGGTGTGGAGCAGCATGATCGTGTCGGTGCGCTGGCCCGACGCGTCGCCGGTGCCGTACTGCTTGCGCTCCGCCGCCGTCAGGTCGCCGCGCGAGTCGGAGCCGACCATCAGGTACGTCGTGCCGGGCTGGTCGTCGGGGCGGCCGCCGGAGGGGAAGGCATCGACCTTGTCGACCTTCGACCAGGCGTAGAGCGGGACCACGACGAGGAACAGCACCCACACGAGCAGCAGCGCGAGCACGCCCTTGCCCCAGGGGAAGGAGCGCTTCCCTCCCGACGGCGGTCCGGAGGGCCGCGGCTTGGTCGGTGGCGGCGACTGCGGGGGTGGTGGCTGCTGGCCGCGCGCGTCGCGGCTCGCCGCGGGCATCACCCGGGTCTCGTCGCCGGAGGGCTGGTGGCCCTTCGCGCCGTAGAGCCAGTCGTACTCCGGTGTGCCCTTCTCGGGTCCTCCACCCTGCGGACGGTCAGCCATGGCGGAGAAACTACCGTGCGGCCCTGTCGACGGTTCGGGGATCCCTCCCTCCCGCGCGCTCGCGGGCCTCCCTCGCGACCACTCGCGAGGGCCGTCCCGCCCTCGCCCCCGGCACCCCGGCCGGTCACCCCGGCGCGCCTGCGCGCTGTGACGCCTGTGGCTGGTGATACTGACCGGGCACTTCTTCTTGAGGCTTCCTTCCCCGAGCACCGAGAGGCACCACCAGCCATGCCCGGCACTTCCCCTGTTCCCGCACCCGGGTCCGTACCCCGTCGCGACGCCAGCGAGCGCGCCGCCCGGGTGCGTTTCCGCCGCGCCATCGCCCTGATGCTGATGACGCTGGTGCTGCCGGGGTCGGCCCAGCTCGTCGCGGGCAACCGCGACATCGGTCGCGTCGCGATGCGGACCTGGGCCGCGCTGCTCCTCACGGGGCTGGTCACCATGGTGGTCTCCCTCGTCGACCACCGGATCGCCTTCGAGCTCGCCTCCAACACCCTCGTGCTCGGTCTGCTGCGCTTCGGCCTGATCGCGCTCGCGCTCGGCTGGGCCTTCCTCTTCGTCGACGCCTGGCGCATCGGCCACCCGCTGACGCTGTCGATGCAACACCGCCGCGCGGTGGTCGGCGTCAACGGGGCCCTGTGCTTCTCCGTCGCGGGCGCCCTGCTGTTCGGCTCGCACCTGGTCGCCGTGCAGCGCGACCTGATCCAGACGATGTTCGGGGACGGCGAGGCCGTCGGCGCCGCCCACGGCCGCTACAACATCGCGCTCTTCGGCGGCGACGCCGGCGCCGGCCGCTGGGGCCTCCGGCCCGACTCGATGACCATCGCCAGCATCGACGCCGTGACCGGCGAGACGGTGCTGATCAGCCTCCCGCGCAACATGACCGCCTTCCCGTTCCGCGAGGGGTCGGTCATGGACGAGCAGTTCCCCGACGGTTTCGACGCCGACTACCTCAACGGCGTCAGCACGTGGGCGCTCGACCACCCGGAGCTCTTCAGGAGGCTCGAAGAACCCGGGTGTCGACGCGACCATCCAGGGTATGGAGGGGATCACCGGCCTCGACATCAACTACTGGGCGATGGTCAACCTCGAGGGCTTCAAGGACCTCGTCGACGCCTTCGGCGGCGTCACCCTCAACGTGCGCGACCAGATCCCCGTCGGCCTGCCGACCGACTCCTACTTCCGCTACATCCAACCGGGCGTGCAGAAGCTCGACGGCCAGGAGACCCTCTGGTTCGCCCGCGCCCGCTACGGCTCCGACGACTACTCGCGCATGGCGCGCCAGAAGTGCGTGATGGCGGCGATGCTCCAGCAGGTCAGCCCCCAGACGGCGCTGCGCAACTTCGAGGACATCGCGGCCGCAGGGTCCTCGATGGTCTCCACGAGCATCCCCGGCTCGGAGGTCGGCCGGTTCGTCGAGCTCGCGCTCAAGGCGAGGTCGCAGAAGATCTCGACGGTCTCCCTGGTCCCGCCGCTGGTCAACACGGCCGACCCCGACATCGCCGAGATCCAGGAGCTGGTGGCGACCGGCATCGACCGCTCGGAGGGCGACGCCCCGGCGGCCGAGCCGACGCGCAAGCGCAAGAAGAAGCAGGCCGACCAGTCCAGCACCGGCGGCTCCCTCGGCAGCATGGCCGAGGGGTACGCCGCGAACCAGTCCGGCGACCTCGCTGCCAGCTGCTGACCCTTCCGTGGGAAGGTGTCCGCCGTGACCGAGGAGAGCCAGCAGCGACCCCGTGTGGTCGCCGCCGTGGTCACCTACAACCGGCTCGGGCTGCTACGCCGCCTGGTCGAGCGGTTGGGCGGGATCGGTTCCCTCGACGAGGTCGTGGTCGTCGACAACGCCTCCACCGACGGCACGGGGGAGTGGCTGCGGCAGCGTCGACGACCCGGCGGTCGTCGGCGTCACCCTCGACACCAACCGTGGCGGCGCCGGGGGGTTCCACGAGGGGCTCAGGCGCGCCGTCGAGGATCGCGACGCCGACCTGGTGTGGCTGATGGACGACGACGGGCTCCCCGACGCCGACTGCCTCGACCTGCTCCTGGCGCACCGGGGGCGGCTCGACTTCTGGGGCCCGGTCGTCGTCGACGAAGCCGCGCCCGACCGGCTGGTCTTCCCGATCCGGCTGCCGGGCGGCACCCGCGTCGTGCACGACCGGTCCAGCGTCGACCGCGCCGCCCGCGACGGGCTGGTCCGCGACGTGGTGATCCCGTTCAACGGGGTGCTGGTCACGCGCGAGCTCGCCCGGGAGGTGGGCTATCCCCGCGAGGACTTCTTCATCTGGGGCGACGACCACGAGTACCGGCTGCGCGCGGAGCGGGCGGGGGCGCGGATCGCCACCGTTGCCGCGGCGCGGGTCCGGCACCCGTCGGTGGGGGAGCTCGGCACCCCCATGATGTTCGGCCGCACCACCTACAACCACAGCCCCAGCGACCTCAAGCACTACTGCATGGCTCGCAACAACACCGTCAACCTGCGCGACTACCGCGGCTGGCCGCACGTGGTCATGTTCTGGGTCAAGACGCTGTGGTTCTACACGTTCACCCGCCGCCAGCCCGGCCGGATCGCGCTGAGCGCCCGCGGCTTCCTGGCCGCGCTGCGCGGCGACTTCACCGGTCACCGGAGGTACGTCCGATGACCGACACCGTCGCCGTCGTGGTGGTCACCTTCAACCGCGCCGACCTGCTGGCCGGCATGCTCGACGGCCTGGCCGCGCAGTCGCGCCGTCCCGACGCGGTCTACGTGGTCGACAACGCCAGCAGCGACCACACCCGCGAGGTGCTGGACCGGCACCACGGGGGCGACCTGCCGCTGCGCGTCACCCACAGCCCCGACAACCTCGGCGGTGCCGGCGGCTTCCACCTCGGGCTGCGCCAGGCCTACCTCGACGGCCACGACCGGATCTGGCTGATGGACGACGACGTCGTGCCCGCCCCCGACTGTCTCGAGGTGCTCCTCGCCCGCGACGAGGACTGCCTGATGGCGGTGCGCGAGGACACCCACGGCCGGCTCGTCGAGAAGGCGGCGCTGCGCTTCGACCTCACGAACCCGTGGGTGGTGAAGCCGAAGAGCGCGATGGTGGAGACGACCTACGGCAGCCGCGACCTCATGCCCGAACGGGTGGAGCTCGAGAACGTGGCCTTCGAGGGCTTCATGGTCCACCGACGGGTGGTCGACGAGATCGGCTTCCCCGACCCGACGTACTTCATCTTCTACGACGACGTCGACTTCGCCGTGCGTGCGCGGCGGGCCGGGTTCCGCATCTGGGGGATCCGTGACGCCGTGCTCGTCCGGCAGCTCGACTTCGACCAGCAGCACGACCTCGGGTCGTGGAAGGGCCTGTACATGTACCGCAACCTGTTCGTCGTCCACTTCCGGTACGGCGAGAACGCCCTGGTGCGGCTCAAACCCTGGTTGATCACCGCCGTGGTGGTCCTGCTCAGCCCGCTGCGCGGCGGGCGGGGCGAGGCTGCCAATGTGATCCGCGCCCTGCGCGCGGCCCGCGGAATGCGGCAGCACCCCTCCACATCCGTAGACTGACCCACTGCGCGACTCCCCTGAAGTGCCCCGAGAAGGAGAACACGTGTCCAGTCATGACCTCGTCGTCGTCGGCTCCGGATTCTTCGGACTGACCGTCGCAGAGCGGTGCGCCAACGAGCTCGGGCTGAAGGTGCTCGTCCTCGACCGCCGCTCCCACCTCGGCGGCAACGCCTACAGCGAGCGCGACCCCGAGACGAACGTCGAGGTCCACAAGTACGGCGCGCACCTGTTCCACACCTCCAACGAGCGGGTGTGGGAGTACGTCAACCGCTTCACCTCGTTCACCGACTACAAGCACCGGGTCTTCGGCAAGTACCAGGGCCAGGTCTACTCGCTGCCGATGAACCTGGGCCTGATCAACCAGTTCTTCGGCAAGAGCCACACGCCCGACGAGGCCCGCGCGCTGATCCGGGAGCAGTCCAGCGAGATCGCCACCGAGGACGCCACCAACCTCGAGGAGAAGGCGATCAGCCTGATCGGGCGCCCGCTCTACGAGGCGTTCATCAAGGGCTACACCGCCAAGCAGTGGCAGACCGACCCCACCAGGCTCAGCGCCGACATCATCACCCGGCTGCCGGTGCGCTACACCTTCCAGAACGGCTGGTTCAGCGACACCTACGAGGGCCTCCCGGTCGACGGCTACACCGCCTGGCTGACCAAGATGGCCGACCACCCCAACATCGAGGTCCGGCTCGAGACCGACTTCTTCGACGTCAGGGACGAGTACGTCGGCAAGGTGCCGGTCGTCTACACCGGACCGGTCGACGAGTACTTCGGCAACTGCGAGGGCCGGCTGTCCTGGCGCACCGTCGACCTCGAGGCGAGCGTCGTCGAGACCGACGACTTCCAGGGCACCGGCGTGGTCAACTACAACGACCAGGAGGTGCCCTACACCCGGATCATCGAGTTCAAGCACTTCCACCCCGAGCGGGAGAAGACCCACCTGCCCGGCAAGAGCGTGATCGTGCACGAGTACAGCCGCTTCGCCGAGGAGGGCGACGAGCCGTACTACCCGGTCAACACCGCCGAGGACCGCGAGAAACTGCTGAAGTACCGCGACCTCGCGGCCAAGGAGCAGATGGTGCTCTTCGGCGGCCGGCTGGGCACCTACAAGTACCTCGACATGCACATGGCGATCGGCTCGGCCCTCTCCATGTACGACAACAAGCTCAAGCCCCACTTCGCCGAGGGCGCCGAGCTGACCAGCGGAGGAGTCGACGCATGACCGTGACCCACACCCAGACCAGCGGGTCCGACGCCGTCGCGCCCGGCAACGCGCGGGTGCTGCTGCAGCGGCAGATCATGCCGGCGGAGCGCGACACCGACGTCATCAAGCTCTACGTCGACCCCGACCCGGCCGCGCTCGACGCCGACAAGTACGACATCGGCCACACCCGCGCTGCGCAGGAGGCCAACACCATCGCGCAGCGCATCCAGAGCGCCGCCAAGGGCGTCAGCGCGATCCACCCCGACCAGATCGAGTCGCGCACGGCGTTCCGCGTCGAGCAGGGTGCCAGCGCCTCGTTCGGCACCTACTTCAACGCCTTCCCCGCGTCCTACTGGCGGCGTCACACCATCGTCACCGACGTCCGGCTCACGGTCCGGGTGCGCGGCGAGGGCGCCACGGTCACCGTCTACAAGTCCATGGCCAACGGCCGCTCCCAGCGCGTCGACTCCGCCACGGTCGAGGGCGGCAGCGGTCAGTTCTCCTTCGACCTGCCGCTGAAGCCGTTCGTCGACGGCGGCTGGTACTGGTACGACGCGGTCGCTGCCGACGCCGACGCGGTCGTCGAGGCGGCCGAGTGGACCGCCGAGGTGCCCGAGGACCGCGCTCCCAGCGGCACCGTCACCATCGGCATCACCACGATGAACCGCCAGGACTTCTGCGCCAAGCTCCTCGGTCAGCTCGGTGACGCCGCCCAGCTCGAAGGCGTCCTCGACGAGGTCGTCGTCATGGAGCAGGGCAAGGACAAGGTCGTCGACTCCGAGTTCTTCCCGCTCGCCGAGAAGGCGCTGGGCGACAAGCTGCGCATCATCGAGCAGGGCAACATCGGTGGCTCCGGCGGTTTCGCCCGCGCCCAGTACGAGGGGCTCAAGGCCGGCCGCTCGACGTACGTGATGATGCTCGACGACGACGTGGAGATCGAGACCGAGGGCATCCTCCGGGCCGCGACGTTCGGCGACCTGTGCACCAAGACCACCATCGTCGGTGGCCACATGTTCTCGATCTTCCAGAAGACGCAGCTCCACTCCTTCGGTGAGAAGGTCTCGCCCTACACCTTCTGGTGGGGCTCGGCACCCGGCGTCTTCACCGGCTGGGACTTCGCCGAGCGCAACCTCCGCTCGACCCGCTGGCTCCACGCGCGCATCGACGTCGACTACAACGGCTGGTTCATGTGCCTGATCCCGGCCAAGGTGCTCGAGGACATCGGGCTGTCGCTGCCGATCTTCATCAAGTGGGACGACTCCGAGTACGGCCTGCGCGCCAAGGCGGCCGGCTACCCGACCGTGACGTTCCCCGGTGCCGCCGTGTGGCACGTGCCGTGGACCGACAAGAACGACGCCCTCGACTGGCAGTCCTACTTCCACGTGCGCAACCGGTTCATCGCGGCACTGCTCCACTCGCCCTACCCGCGCGGTGGCCGGCTGGTGCGCGAGAGCTTCAACCACCAGGTCAAGCACATGGTCTCGATGCAGTACTCGACCGTCGAGCTGCGTCACAAGGCGCTCGAGGACGTGCTGGCCGGCCCGGACAAGCTCCACGAGCTGCTCCCGACCGTGCTGCCGGAGATCCGCTCGATGGTCAAGGGCTACGACGACGCCACCTACATCACCGACCCGAGCGACCTCCCGGAGGTCAGGCGCCACAAGCTGCCGCGCAAGGGCAAGGAGGCCTCGCCCGTGATCTCGGGCAAGGCCGCCACCGTGCAGGCGCTGCTCCAGCCGCTGCGCCAGCTGCGCAAGCCTCGCGACGAGGCCCAGGCCCACCCCGAGGCCGAGATCATGGCCCAGGACTCGCGGTGGCACAAGATCGCCCGCTACGACTCCGCGGTCGTCTCGCTCCCCGACCAGACCGGCGCGGCGTTCTACCGCCGCGACCGGGAGCTGTTCAAGGACCAGATGAAGCGGACCGTCGCGATCCACCGGCAGCTCGCAGCCGAGTGGGACGACCTGGCCAGGCGCTACCGCGACGCCCTTCCGCACATCACCTCGCCCGAGGCGTGGGAGGAGACCTTCCGCCCGTGGCTGGGCCAGGCGGACGAGCAGTCGGACGAGCGGACCGATGAGCACTGACGCGGACCGGCCGGTGGTGCCGGGGGCTCCGGAGTCGGAGCTGCCCCCGCTCCAGCCGGCTGCGGCCAACAGCGGGCTGCTGGAGGTCTTCCGCCAGCGCTACCTGCTGCGGCTGCTGGTGCGGAGCACGGTGCAGTCGCGCTACCAGGGGACCTTCCTCGGGTGGTTCTGGAGCTACCTCCAGCCCTTCACCCGGTTCCTGATGTTCTACTTCGTCTTCCAGGTCCTGATCGGGCGTGGCGGCAGCATGGAGAACTTCGCGATCCACCTGGTCGCCGGTCTGGTGATCGTGCACTTCTTCACCGAGACCTTCAACGGCGGCACGAAGTCGTTGGTGAGCAACCGCGGCCTGATCATCAAGCTGCCCGTGCCACGCGAGCTGTTCCCGGTCGCGACGATGCTGGTCTCGCTCTACCACTCGGTGCCGATGATCATCATCACGGTGATCGCCTCCTCGATCCTGGGGTGGACCCCCGACCCGGCCGGCCTGCTGGCCGCGCTGCTCGGCTTCGCGATCATCGCGGTCCTGGGGCTGGCACTGGCCCTGATCTTCAGCGTCGCGAACGTCTACTTCCGCGACTTCGGCAAGGTCACGCAGACGCTGACGCAGTTCACCACCTTCAGCGTGCCGATGATCTATCCGTTCTCCATGGTGGAGGAGCGCTTCGACAAGCTGCCGTGGGTCGCCGACGTCTACCTGCTCAACCCGGTGGCCGAGGCGGTGCTGCTGCTGCAGCGCGGCTTCTGGATCGGCACCAACTCCGACCCCGAGGCCGCCGCAGCCGAGCACCTGCCCGACGACCTGTGGTCGCGCGGCGTGATCATGCTGGTGATCTCGCTGTTCCTGCTGGTGCTCGCACAGCTGTGGTTCAGCAAGCTCGAGCGTCGAGTCCCGGAGCGCCTCTGATGACGACCGTGATCCAGTGCGAGAACGTCACCAAGTCGTTCTCGATGCAGTACCACCGCTCGCTGAAGCAGATCGTGCTCGCGAAGGCACGTGGTCAGAAGACCCACGAGTTCTTCAACGCCGTCGACGACGTCTCCTTCACCGTCGAGGCGGGGGAGTCCGTCGGCGTCATGGGGCTCAACGGCTCCGGCAAGTCGACCCTGCTCAAGACCATCAGCGGGGTGATGCGTCCCGACAGCGGCGAGGTGCTGACCCGCGGCCGCGTGGCCGGGCTGATCGCCACGGGCGCCGGCTTCCAGAGCCAGCTCTCGGGCCGTGACAACCTGTGGCTCAACGCGGCGATCCTCGGCATGACCGAGGCCGAGACGAAGCGCAAGCTCGACGAGATCATCGACTTCGCCGACCTCGGCAAGTTCATCGACACCCCCGTCACCTACTACAGTTCCGGGATGAAGTCGCGGCTCGGCTTCGCGGTCGCGATCCACGTCGAGTCCGACGTCTTCATCGCCGACGAGGCCCTGGCGGTCGGTGACCGCCCCTTCAAGCGCAAGTGCAAGCAGAAGATGCGGGAGATCCGTGAGAACGGCACCACCATCTTCTTCGTCAGCCACTCCCCGGGCGCGGTCAAGCAGCTGTGTGACCGGGTACTGGTGCTCGAGAAGGGCAAGCTCGGCTTCGACGGCGACGTCAAGGAGGGCATCCACTACCTCCACTACGACGAGGGCGAGGACGGCGACGACGACGAGGGCTTCGGCCCCGACGACTGACCCGACCTGCTGGTCCTGCGCGGCCGGTACCGGATTCCCTCCGGTGCCGGCCGTCGTTGTGCGGGTGCTCGGGAGGGGCGTCGGCTCCGGCCTGCCGATTGGTCACCAACAACGAGTCCGGGTGCCGATTTCTGCCGTTGGGGACCAATCGGCGAGCACAATTGACAAACTGGCGGCACCCCGGCGTGGCGACTGGAAATTACAGTCGTGTAGTTACTCAGAACTGCTGGACGGGCTGTGTGACAGGTGTGAATGTTGCTTCTCGTGTGACCTTCCCCCACACACAGGAGTAACCCCCGATGCGTCCGAGCAAGGCTCATTTCGTCACCTCGTGCCAGCAGCTGCTGGCACTCGGTGCGGTGCTGGCCGCGCTCACCCCTGCCGCCACGGTGGTCAGTCTCGATGTCGTCCAGCAGACCCCCCGGGACGACGCCCCCACCGGACTGCCCGCCCCCGGCGAGGGTCGACGCCTCACGCTCTCCGCGTACGCCGCGGAGAGCCACCAGAGCTCGCGCGTCCCCACCACCCCCGTGGACGCCGAGCTGACGGAGTACCCGCTCACCGCGAGTGCAGGTGACGCCCGTTCCCCCCGGACGTCCCGCACCATCTCCGGTGAGCGGCCCGGCACCACCTCGGTGCTCAGCCGCCCGACGCCGGTCGTCGGATACGGCGGCGTCGGCGTCACCTGGGCCCCCGGCCAGGCCGCCGACGACCACGACCTCTCCTTCTCGGTGCGCTCGCGTGCCGACGGCGAGTGGTCGACCTGGACGCCGCTCGAGTACCACGACGAGCACGCGCCCGACCCCGACAGCCGTGAGGCCCGCCAGTCCCGTCCCGGCACGGACATGCTCTTCGTCGGCCGGGTCGACGACGTGCAGGTGCGCGCGGACGGTGACGGGGCCGGGCTCCCCGCCGGCATGTCGCTCGCGGTCGTCGGTCCGGGCGAGGCCGCCCGGTCCGAACGCGCAGCGCCGGCCATCGACACCGGCGCCGGCCCCGCCGCCCGGTCGGAGGCGCCCGCGGCCGGGCTCGCGACCGTGACGCCGAAGCCGCAGATCTACTCCCGCGCCCAGTGGGGCGCCAACGAGTCGCTGCGCGACAAGGGTTCGCTGCGCTACTTCGAGGTCCACGCCGGGTTCGTGCACCACACGGTCAACGCCAACGACTACAGCCGCGACGAGGTGCCCGGGCTGCTGCGCAGCATCTACGCGTACCACACCCAGTCACGGGGCTGGAGCGACGTCGGCTACAACTTCCTCGTCGACCGCTTCGGTCGGATCTGGGAGGGGCGTTACGGCGGCGTCGACCGCCCCGTCGTCGGCGCCCACACGCTCGGCTACAACGACTACTCCTTCGCGATGTCGGCCATCGGCAACTTCGACGTCACCCAGCCGAGCAGCGCGATGGTCCAGGCCTACGGCGCGCTCATGGCGTGGAAGCTGTCGCTGCACGGCGTCGACGCGGCCGATTCCTCCCAGGTGGTCGGCCCCGACACGTTCCCGGCGATCAACGGACACCGCGATGCCGGGCAGACGGCCTGCCCCGGCCGCCACCTCTACGCCAAGCTCGACCGGATCCGCGACCTCGCGGCCGGTGTCCAGGAGGACTGGGCGGGGCGCGACCTCCACTCCGACCTCGCGGCCACCGCCCACCCCGACCTGGTCGTGCGCCGGTCCAGCGACGGCAAGGTGTTCGTGCTGCCGACCGGTGGTCTGACGGGCATGGGCAAGCCGGTGATCTCGACCGGTCTCGCCGACGACGCCGACGTCGTGGTGGCCACGCCCGACCTCACCGGCGACGGCGTCGGCGACCTCCTGCTCCGCAGGACCGACGGCACTGCCGCCCTCCACCCCGGTGACGGCGCCGGGCGCTACGTCGCCGCGGGCCGCACGTGGGGCACCGCCTTCGCCGGCCGCACCCTGATCACCGCGGCCGGGGACCTCGACGGCGACGGGAACGCCGACCTCGTGGCCCGCGACGCCGACGGCCGTCCCGCTGCCTACCTCGGCGACGGCGCCGGTGCCCTCACCCGCCAGCGACTGAGCGGCGACTGGTCCGGCTGGACCAGCCTCGCCGCCACCGGCGACCTGGACGCCGACGGCGACGCCGACCTCCTCGCCCGCGACGCGGCCGGCGCCGTCTGGCTGCTCCCCGGCACCGGCACGGCAGCCGCCCCGGCCTTCGGCACCCCCGTGCGGGTCGCCGGCGACTGGGCCCGGTGGGGGACCGTGACCGGCTTCGGCGACTTCACCCGCGACGGCCGCCCGGACCTGCTGGTCCGCGCCGCCCCCGGCGCTCCCGGCTACGTGCTGCCCGGCCGCGCGGGCGTCACCTTCGGTGAGCCGCTGGGCCCGGTCACGCGCCTCAAGCGCGGCAGCCTCGTCGGCGCGGCCCAGTACGCCGCCGGCGCGATGCCCGACGCGGTCACGGTCCGCGGTGACGACGTGCGCACCCTGCCGAACCTCGACACGACCGAGCTGCTGCCGCCCGTGCCGGCCGGATTCCGGGTCGGCAGCCGGGCCACGCTCCTCAACGTCGGCGACTGGGACCGCGACGGCGACGGCGACGTCGTCGTCCGCACCCCCAAGGGCGGTCTCTTCCTGCGGGAGAACAACGGCGCCGGCGGCTTCCCGGAGAAGGTGCGCCTCGGTCGCGGCTTCCGCGACGTGCGACTCCTCGCTTCGGTCGGCGACGCGACGGGCGACGGCTGGCCGGACCTCATGGGCCAGCCGGAGGGCGGCTCGATGCGGCTCTACCCCGGCAACGGCCGGCTGGGGCTGAAGCCCAGCTATGTCGCCCACGGCGCGATCAGTGCCGCGCGGCAGGTCGGCGTCGGCCGCTGGGACCGCGACGGCGCGCCGGACACGCTGCTGCGCTCCGGTGACAGCCTCTCGGTCTACCCGGGCAACGGCCCCGGCGGGCTCACCGGTCGCCGGGCGCTCGGCTTCGACGTCGCCCGCTACGACTGGGTGCTCGGCGTCAGCGACCTGCGCCTGACCGGGCACGGGGACCTCATCGTGCGGGAGAAGGCCACCGGTCGCCTGTACGCCCTCACCGTGACCGCCAGGAAGGGGATCACCTCGCGCCGCCTGCTCGGGCAGGGGATGGAGGCCTACGACACGGCCGGGTGACCGGCCTCAGGCTGTGGTCACGTCCGGGCCGTCGCCCGCTCCGCGTCGTAGGTCTCCTGCACGCGGGCGGGGTCGGGACGGGCCACCAGGACCACCGATCCACCGCGGACGAGCGGCTCGGTGAAGGAGGCGAGACCGGAAGGGGAAGCCGGGTTCGCCTCGCTCAGCAGGCGGCCGCCGTCGGCGAGGAGACTCCCGGCGGCGGCCGCCTCGCACATCCCGGCGTGGGAGAGCGCGGTGCCCCCGAACCGGACGGCAGGGTCCCCGGGCCCCGGTGGGTCGTACGCCGCGAACGAGTCGGGCTGCGACCAGACCTCGACCCCGAGGTCGTGCACGCCCGCGGGCAGCGGGTCGGTGAAGGGCCTCCCGAGCGGGTGGAGCGCCGTGGCCAGCACGACCCGGTCGGCAGCGTCCGAACCCCAGCGCGCGATGCCGTCGGGGCCGCAGCAGACGAGGTCGGCCTCGTCGTCGTCGGTGACGACCAGCCCGACGCTCCAGGCGGCCCCGAGCAGCACCGGACCCAGCCAGTGCACGGGCAGGTCCAGCCGCACGGTCGCACCGCGCTCGAGGTCGAGCTCCTCGACCAACAGGGACGAGGTCTTGGCGACCCAGTTGGCGTAGGTGACCACCGACAGCTCGGTGCGCTCACCGGTGGCGTGGTCGTAGAAGGTGACCAGGGGCCGACCCGGGTCGCGGCGGACGAGATCGGCGAGCAACGTCGCAAACGTGGGGTCCATAGGTCCTAGGGTTCCACCCATGCCTGCATCGAACCGCGAGCTCCCGCACTTCTGGGCCGTCATCCCAGCCGGAGGCGCCGGCACGAGGCTGTGGCCGGTGTCGCGCGCGGCGGCGCCGAAGTTCCTCCACGACCTCACGGGCGACGGCCGGTCGCTGCTGCAGCACACGGTCGACCGGCTCACACCGCTGGTCGACGACCGGCTGCTGGTCGTCACGGGGCAGGCCCACCGCGAGGCCGTCCTCGCCGAGCTGCCGGGCGTCGACCCCAGCGCTGTGGTCGCCGAGCCGTCGGCGCGTGACTCGATGGCGGCGATCGGGCTGGCGGCGGCGATGCTCGAGCGCGTCGACCCCGACGCGGTGATGGGGTCCTTCGCAGCCGACCACGTGATCACAGACACCGCGGCCTTCGAGGCCGCCGTCGCCACGGCCGTCGGGGTCGCCCACGACGGCTGGCTGGTCACCCTCGGCATCACCCCCACCCACCCCGCCACCGGCTTCGGCTACATCCGCCTCGGCGCCGGCCTGCCCGGCCACGACGGCGCGCACCAGGTGGCCGCGTTCGTCGAGAAGCCCTCGCTCGACGTCGCCGAGCGCTACCTCGCGGGAGGGGAGCACCGGTGGAACGCGGGCATGTTCGTCGTGCGCCCCGGGGTGCTGCTCGACCTCCTCGCCCGGCAGGACCCCGACTTCGCCGGTCGGTTGCGCCAGGTCGCGGCGCAGCCCGACCGGCTCGACGAGCTGTGGGAGCGGCTGCCGCGCATCGCGCTCGACCACGCCGTCGCCGAGCCCGCGGCTGCCGCCGGGCGGGTGGCCGTGGTGCCGGTCGATCCCGGCTGGGACGACATCGGCGACTACGACGCGCTCGCCGTGCTGCTCGGTGCCGACGACGGCGGTGTCCACGTGCTCGGCGACGCCGCCCTGGTCGACACCGACGCCGCCAGCGGCCTCGTCGTCCCCGGCACGGGCCGGATGGTCGCGGTCGTGGGCCTCGACGACGTCGTCGTCGTCGACACCCCCGACGCGTTGCTGGTCACCACGCGGGCGCACGCCCAGCGGGTGAAGGACGTGGTCGCCCGCCTCAAGGCCTCCGGCCGCTCAGACCTGGTCTGAGCCGGCCGGACCCGAGCCGCCCCTGGTCCGGGGCGGCTCGGCCGTCACATCGCGTTGGGCTCGGGGCTGTCGGTGTAGGGGTAGTCCTGCATGAAGGTGTCGAGGGCCTCGCCGCTCACGGCGGAGCAGTACTGCCACACACCCAGCTGCTCACCGCTCGGGTCGCCGTCGGCACCGACCGACCAGTGGCTGAAGGCGACGTGCTGGTCGTCGGGGAAGGCGTCGCCGTCCTCGGCAGTCCACGGTGCGGCGATGAACTTCGACCGCTGGTTGTCGGAGTCGGAGAACTTGTCGGCCAGCGCCTGCAGCTCCTGCATCGCGGCGTCGTCGTCGGCGATCGTCTCGTCGTACCAGAGGATCGTGTAGCCGTGCTCGAGGTTGTGCACGAGCGACTCGAGCTCGGGCCGGTCGTCGGTGTACATCTTGCGCTCGAACGACGCCGGCGCGAGGCCGGCCTCGTTCCAGTGGGGGCCGTAGGCGGGCGGCGCCTTGTCGTAGGTGACCTGCTCGCTGCTGTCGACGTGCTCGGCGTTGCCGGAGGCGGGCTCGGTGACGACGTCCTGGCAGGACGACGCGGGGGCACCGATGGCGGTGAGCTCGAGGCCGGCGAACTCGCGCGACTCCCACCAGTTCTTGACCGGCCCGTAGGCGGCGGCACCCACGATCAGCAGCGCGACGGCGGTGCAGACGCCGATGATCATCAACCCGCGGCGGCGCTCCTCGCTGCGCTGCTGTCCACGGATGGCATCGATCTTCGCCTGCCGTTCGTTCTTCTGCTGCTTGCCCTTCTTGGCCACGGTGGGGGTCCTCGTCCTCGCTCGAGCGGGTGGTCGCAGGGATTCTACGGGCGCGCCGGTCGCAGCCGGACGGAACCGTCCTCGTTGGTCGCCACCGCCTGCCAGCCGTGCGCGAAGGCGAGGGCCTGCAGGGCGTCCGGTCGCAGCGCGTGGACCACCACCTCGTCCGCACCGGTGGTGAGCACGTCGCCACCGAGCTCGTGCAGCACGGCAGCGAGCTCGGCCCCCGACGACGGCGTGCCGAAGGCGCGGGCGTCGGCAGGGTCGCCGCGCAGGGCGCGTAGCACGGCCTCACGGGAGCCCCAGCCGAACAGGTCCCCACCGTCGGGTCGCACCAGCGCAACGGCGCCGGGTCCGTCGTCCGTCAGGGGCAGCACCAGGTCCGCTCGGCCGCGCACGACCGCGAACGGCCGGGCACCCAGCTTGCCCTGCGCGAGCTCCGCGGCGCCCGCCAGCTCGTCGGCCACCGCGGGCGCGGTCACGACCAGGTCGTTGCCGTAGGCGTCGCGTCGCCCGGTGAGGTCCTCGATCACCCGCAGGCCTGCGGCACCGACCGCCAGGTCGGTCTGGCCCTCGCGCCAGGCGCGCCCGGCCGTGTCGGTGACGACCACGCCGACCGTGCACCCGGTCAGCTCGTGGAGCCGGGCCCGCAACCGGCGGGCCGAGGCGTCCGGGTCGACGGGCAGCAGCACCACCGACCCGGGCTCGACGTTGGAGGCGTCGATACCGGCGGCGGCCAGCGTCAACCCGTGGTGGGTCCGCACGATCCGGGTCGGACCGCGTCGGGCGACCAGCCGGGCGGTCTCGGCCGGCAGCGCCTCCTCGCGGGTGCCGGGCACGACCCGGCCCTCCGCCTTGCTGACCACCTTGCTGGTGACGAGCACGACGTCGCCCTCCTCCAGCGCCGCCTCGGCGGCGAGGGCGTCGACCAGCAGCACGGCCAGGTCGGCACCGCGGCGTACCTCGCCGACGCCGTCGGGGGCGACCACCTCGAGCCGGGTCACGCTGCCGGGTCGCTCACGTGCCGACCGGCCGGACCAGGGCGACCGCGGCCGCCGCCATGGCCGCGGTGGCGTCGTCGTCGGTCATCAGCAGCGGCACGGCGGCGGCTGCGAGCCCAGCCCGGTGGAGGCCGTCGAGCTGGTCGGCGTCGCCCTCGTCGACCAGCCAGCCGTCGAGCACGCCCTCCCCGCGGCGGCTGCCGTAGTGACGGCCCACCCCGCCGGCGCTGACCTCGACGCCGATGGTGGTGAGCAGCTGCTGGGCCATCCCGTGGACGTGGCGACCGCCGACGATGGGGGAGATGCCGACGGTCGGGGCGGTGGTGGCGGCCAGGGCCTCGCGCACCCCCGGCACGCCGAGGATGGTGCCGACCGACACCACGGGGTTGGACGGCGGCAGCACCACCAGGTCGCACTCGGTGAGCGCCTCGATGACACCCGGGGCGGGGGAGCAGTCGTCCTGACCGACCACGAGCACGGTCTCGGCGGGCACCTCGGCGCGGAGCCTGACCCAGTACTCCTGGAAGTGCACCGCACGTCGCCCGCTGGGCGACTCCTCGTCGGGGACGACGAGGTGGGTCTCGACCCGGTCGTCGGTCATGGGCAGCAACCGCACGCCGGGGCGGTCGGCGAACCAGCGGCGGCACAGCGCCTCGGTCACCTGGTGCAGGGGGTAGCCCGCCTCGAGCATCTGCGTGCGGACCAGGTGGGTCGCGAGGTCGCGGTCACCGAGACCGAACCACGCCCGGTCCACGCCGTACGCCGCCAGCTCCTCCTTCGCGTGCCACGTCTCGTCGCGACGGCCCCACCCCCGCTCGGGGTCGATGCCGTCCCCGAGCGTGTACATCAGCGTGTCGAGGTCGGGGCAGACCTTGAGCCCGTGGAGCCACCAGTCGTCGGCGGTGTTGGCGACGACCGTGACCTGCGCGTCGTCGGCGACGCCGGGGACCGTGCCGGCAGCGATGCCGTGGAGCAGGCCCTGCACGAAGCGGGCGCCACCCACGCCGCCGGAGAGCACCGTGATCTCGCGCACGGGCCCCGACCGCTCAGCTCTCATGGTCCCCAGCCTGCCGTACCACGCTCGCTACCACGGAAAGGGCCCGGGCGGGCGGTTTTCGCCAATACCAGACTTCCGCTTGACTGGAGGTGTACGACAGGCATGTAATTCCCACAGTGTTCTTCACATCTCGTCAGGGAGACGGGACACGGGGGAACCGAGGAACACATCCGTGGGCCCCGCGGGAAACCGCGAGGTCCGGGTCGAAAGGGCGAGGGCCGTGAGAGAACTGATTCTCCTCGACGGGGACGCCGAGGAAGCAAGCTGGCAAGAGCGGGCGCTGTGCGCCCAGACCGATCCGGAGGCGTTCTTCCCCGAGAAGGGCGGCTCCACCAGGGAGGCCAAGAAGGTCTGCCTGACCTGCGAGGTACGTGACGAGTGCCTCGAGTCCGCACTGATGAACGACGAGCGCTTCGGCATCTGGGGCGGGTTGTCCGAACGCGAGCGCCGCAAGCTGAAGAAGCGGGCCGTCTGACCTGCTGACCAGGTCGCCACCCCCGGGCTCGCAGCCGGGGGTGACGGCGGGGTCGAGGGCGCCGTACCGGCGACGCGCCCGCGACCGTCCACCGCCGCGCATTCGGTGGCCCCCGACCTGACGGATAAGGTCATTCGTCGTGTCTGCCACGGTCGTCGCCCTGCTCGTCAGCCACGACGGCGCCCGCTGGCTGCCCACCGTCGTGGAGGGCCTCAGCGCCCAGCGCCGACCGGTCGACCGCGTCGTCGCCGTCGACACCACCAGCCGCGACGAGAGCCCTCGGCTGCTCACCGAGGCCTTCGGTGCGGTCCAGACCGCTCCGGGCGGAACCGGCTATCCCGCGGCGGTCCGGCTCGGCCTCGAGGAGGTCGACCGCACCGGTGGCGCCGACTGGATCTGGCTGCTCCACGACGACAGCACCCCCGACCCCGGTGCGCTCGAGGCGCTGCTCGCCGCGGCCGAGGAGCGGCCCGATGTCGCGGTGCTCGGACCCAAGCTGCGCGAGTGGCCGAGCCTGCGCCGGCTGCTCGAGCTCGGCGTCACCATCTCCGGGACCGGGCGGCGCGAGACGGGCCTCGAGCGGGGCGAGTACGACCAGGGCCAGCACGACGACGTGCGCGAGGTGCTCGCCGTCAACACCGCCGGGATGCTCGTACGCCGTGAGGTGCTCGCCCAGCTCGGCGGCTTCGACGAGCAGATGCCGATCTTCGGCAACGACATCGACTTCGGCTGGCGCGCCTCCGCGGCCGGCCACACCACCGTCGTCGTCCCCGACGCCGTCGTCTTCCACGCCGAGGCGGCCCACCGCGGCGTCCGTCAGACACCCCTGACCGGGCGCCACATCCACTACCAGGAGCGGCGCGCGGCGCTCTACACGCTGCTGGTCAACGCGAGCTCCCGCTCGTTGCCGTGGCGGGTGCTGCGGCTGGCGATCGGCACGTTCGTGCGGATGCTGGGGCTGCTGCTGGTGCGACAGGTCGGGCAGGCGCTCGACGAGCTGGCCGCGCTGGTCTCCCTCTACGGCAGCCCCCGGCTGGTCGTGCGCGCCCGTCGGGAGCGCCGGCGTCGGGGAGCCGGCACGACCGAGGTCGCGCCGCTGCTCGCGCCCTGGTGGCTGCCCTACCGGCACGGGCTGGACGTCGTCAGCGACCTCGCTGCCGCGGCCACCAACCAGGCGGCCGACGTCGCCGAGCGTCGCCGGATCGCGGCCGGCAAGCCGGTGGCCGTGATCGACGAGGAGGACCCGTGGGCCGAGGAGCAGGGCTTCCTCGCCCGGTTCCTCACCAATCCTGTCGCCGTCGGCGGACTGCTCTTCGTCGTCCTCGCCCTGGTCGGGGCCCGCGAGGCCTTCGGCACCGTGGTCGGCGGTGCGCTCTCCCCGGTGCCGGCGACCGCCCACGAGTGGTGGCAGCTCCACCTCGAGTCGTGGCACGCCATCGGGCAGGGCACGGCCGTGCCGGCGCCGGCGTACGTGCTGCCGCTGGCGCTGCTGGGCACGGTGGTCGGCACCACGGCGACCGTCTCGCTGCTGCTGGTGCTCGCCGTGCCGCTGTCCTTCTGGGGCGCCTGGCGCTTCCTGCGGGTCGTCGGCCGGCTGCTCGACGAGCTGGGGCCCCCGCCGTGGCTGCTCTTCCTCGGAGCCACCACGTGGGCACTGATCCCGGCCGCCAGCGGCGCGTGGGGCCTGGGCCGGCTCGGCGTCGTGGTGGCCGCCACGGTGCTGCCGTGGCTGGCCCACGCCGCCCTCGGCTTCGCCGATCCCGAGGCCGACCGTCGCTGGCGCGCGGGCTGGCGCACCGGACTGCTGCTCACGCTCGCCGCGGCGTTCGCGCCGCTGGCCTTCTGGTTCTTCCTGGTCCTCGCCGCCCTCGTCGTCGGTGCCGGCTTCTGGATCTCCGCGCGCGGCATGCGCGACCGGTCGGTCTGGGGGCCGCCCGCCGTGGCGATCGGCTGCCCGGCCGTGCTGCTGCTGCCGTGGTGGTTGCCGGCGTTGCTGACCGGTGCCGGGGCCGGCCTGGCGCTCGACGCAGGCCGGCTGCCCATGGCAGCGGTCGACTTCGCCGACCTGGTCACCGGCCACCTGGGGGACGCCGGTGCGCCGGACCACCTCGGCCTGATGCTGCTCGCCGTCGCCGTGCTCGCGCTGGTGCCCGCGGCGACCCGGATCCCCGTGCTGGTCTGCTGGATCGTCGCCTTCGCCGCGTCGCTGGTGGCGCTGGTGCTCGGGCTGTTCACCTTCGACCTCGACGCGGTCACCACCAAGGCCGGCCTCGGCTTCCTCGTGCTGGTGATCCAGGCCGGCTTCGTCGTGGCCGCCGTGATCGCCACCCAGGGCGCCCTCCACCGGGCGCGACCCGGCTGGGGGAGGCGCGGCCTGCTGGCCGTGGTCGTGGTGGCGTCGCTGGTGCCGTTGGTCGGGCTCGGCTGGTTCGTGGTCAACGGACCGGGCGACCTCGAGGACAGCGCCGAGACCGGCATCCCGGCCTACATGCTGCAGAGCAGCCAGCTCGGACCGGAGCACGGCATCCTGGTCATCGAGGGCTCCGCCGGCAGCGGCCTGACCTGGTCGGTGCAGCGCGAGGACGGCGTCACGCTCGGCGAGGACGAGATCGCCGGGCTGATGGCGGCCGACCCCGAGCTGGGCCGTGACGTCGGCCGGCTCGTCAGCTCGCCGGAGCAGGAGGCGGCCGCGACGCTCCCGGGTCACGGCATCGAGTACGTCGTGCTGCCCTCTCCCGCCGACGGCGCCGTCGCCGCCGTGCTCGACGCCACCAACGGGCTCGAGCAGGCCAGTGCCGAGGACCGCACCACCCGCGCCTGGCGGGTCGCCGAGCCCGTCGAGGTCGGCTCCGTCACGCCCGAGCGGGCGTGGTGGCGCATCGCCCTCGTCGTGCTGCAGGGCCTCGGCATCCTCGCGGTCGCCGTGCTCTGTGCGCCCACCCAGCGGAAGGAACGCCGATGAGCGAGCCCGTGACCGGGCAGACGGCCGAGCCGGGGGGCCGCCGGTCGGCCGTGCGCCGCGTGGTCAGCCCGACCGCCGTGATCGCCGTGCTGCTGCCGCTGCTCACGGTCGGCGCCCTGTCCCAGGTGCGGGCCGACGAGCCCGACCAGGTCGCCCGCCCCGCCGAGCAGGTCGCGCCCTCGCGGACCGACCTGGTCTGCCCGCCCGGTGAGGGCGAGGACCCCCTGTCGCTGGCCGCGGCCGCGGGCGCGGGGGGAGAGGCCGCCACCCGGCTGCCCGGGGAGACCGAGGCGACACCCGTCGAGCTGCGGGAGGACGCCGCCACCGAGCTCGACGACCAGGAGCCGGTCCTGGTGCGCGGCACCGGTGAGCTCGCCGCGCAGCTGATCGGCGCGCGCAGCCGGGAGCAGGGGCTCGCGGCCACCGAGTGCGTGCTGCCCCGGCCCGACTACTGGTTCACCGGCGTCGGCGCGGGCGCCAGCCACAGCTCCACGATCGAGCTCGCCAACCCCGACCAGGGCCCGGCCGTCGCGGACGTGACGGTCTGGACCTCCTCGGGCGAGATCGACGTCCCCACGCTGCGGGGCGTGACCGTCCCGGGGGGGACCTCGGAGTCGCTCGACCTCTCCGAGGTCGTCCCCCGGCGAGGCGAGCTGGCGGTGCACGTGGTGGTCTCCCGCGGGCGGCTCGGAGCGACCGTCGTCGACGAGATCCCGGCGCTCGGTCGGGAGCCGCGACTCGCCGACTGGCTGCCCGCGTCGCCGGAACCGGTGACCGACCAGCTGCTGCTCGGCCTGGTCGGCGGCGAGGGCGAGGACACCCTGGTGCTCTCCAACCCGGGCGCCGACGAGGCGCGGGTCGAGCTGCGCGTGGTCACCGAGGACGCCTCCTTCGCCCCGGAGGGGCTCGAGGACGTACGGGTGCGCGGCGGATCCATCGAGACGGTGACCCTGACCTCGACGGTCCGCGAGCAGGTCGCGCAGGGCGCGATCGGGCTCCAGGTGGTCTCCTCCGAGCCGGTCACGTCCACGCTGCGGTCCGTCGTCGACGGCGACCTGCTCCACGCCCAGCCCGTGACCCCGACCGACGTGGCGACCACGGCCCTGGTGCCGGCCGGTGACGCGCACGTGGTGCTGGGGCGCGCCGGCGGCGCAGGCCTGGCCACCGTGGCGGCGTACGACGGTGAGGGGGAGCGGCTGCAGGAGAAGAAGGTCGAGCTGACCGACGGCAGCGGTGCCGTGGTCGACCTCCCGCGCGGCACCACGCTGGTCCGGGTCACCCCGAAGCGCACCGAGGTGGCTGCCTCCGTCGTGGTCGAGGGTGACGGGGCGACGGTGGTGCCGATGCGGGCGCTGGTGCGCTACGGCTCGTCCCCGACGTCCGGCCCGGGCTGCCCGACTGACCCGAGCCGTCGCGGCCCCCCTCAGTCCAGCGGGCGGTAGCGCGGGTCGACCAACTCGGCGTCGACGCCCAGCAGCTCGGCCACCTGCTCGACGACCACGGTGAGCACGAGCGCCTCGAGCTCGCTGCGGGACTCGGCCCGGTGCTCGATCGGGCGGCGGAAGACGACCAGCCGCGTCGGCCGGCCGCGGGTGCCGCGCACCAGCGAGGAGAGCGGCACGGTCTCGGGGTGCCAGTCGTCCGGGATGCCCGGTGCGTCCTCGACGGCGTACTCCAGCAGGCCGAGCCGGTCGGCCCACCGCTCCTCGATGTCGGCGACGATGTCGAGGACGAGCTGGTCGAAGCGTTGGCCGTCGGTCGGACGGGCCGGCGTACCGGGGACAGCGGCACCACCCCGGGGCCGCGCAGACCGCGACCGCGACGGTCGCGGCGGCGCCGTCGGGCGGGCCGGACGGGTCCGGGATCGACGTCGAGCTCCACGACCGCGAGCGTAGGCGATGTCCCCGCCCGGGACCGCGAGCCTCATCGGCAACGCCGGACTCAGTGGGTACCGTCTGGCCCGTGAGTGCCTCCCGTCGCTGTTCCCGCACCGCCTGCGGTCGCGCGGCGACGTCGACGCTCACCTACGTCTACGCCGACCAGACCGCGGTCCTCGGGCCGCTGGCGACGTTCGCGGAACCGCACGCCTACGACCTGTGCGACGCCCACAGCGAGCGGCTGTCGGCGCCACGAGGGTGGGAGGTGCTGCGGCTCGCGAGGGGTGGACCCGACCCGGGGCCCAACGAGGACGACCTCCTGGCCCTCGCCGACGCCGTCCGAGAGGCGGGCCGGCCGCAGCCGCCGGCGGTGACGATGCCGTCACTGGCCAGCGAGGGGGCCGACGGGGTGCGCGACGGTGCAGCGTCGCGGCCACCTGCGCGTGCTGACGACCGACTGACCGCGCGCGACGAGGCGGCGGCTAGGCTCCGCCCCATGCCTGAGGCAGCCGATCTCGACGCCATCTTCAAGGCCTACGACGTACGGGGCCTGGTGCCCGAGCAGCTCGACGCGGGGCTCGCCCGAGCCGTCGGCTGGGCGTTCGTCGAGGTCACCGGGGCCGAGGAGGTCGTGGTCGGCCACGACATGCGTCCGAGCTCGCCCGAGCTGGTGGAGGCCTTCGCCGAGGGCGCGACCGCCGCGGGCGCCGACGTGGTGGTGATCGGGCTCTGCGCGACCGACCAGCTGTACTTCGCCTGCGGCTCCCTGGGGCTGCCCGGCGTCATGTTCACCGCCAGCCACAACCCGGCCGGCTACAACGGCATCAAGATGTGCCGCGCCGGTGCCGTGCCGATCGGTCGCGACACCGGCCTCGCCGACATCCGCGACCGGGTGCTGGCCGACGACCCGCGACACCTGGGCGCTGCGGGCACCCGGACCGGCAGCGTCCGCCACGAGGACCTCCTGTCGGCGTACGCCGCCCACCTGGTCGGCCTCGCTCCCGTGCGCGGCAGGCGGCTGAAGGTCGTGGCCGACGCCGGCAACGGCATGGCCGGGCTGACGATGCCGGCCGTGGCGGAACTGCTGGGCCGCGACCAGGTCGAGCTGGTGCCGATGTATTTCGAGCTCGACGGCACCTTCCCCCACCACGAGGCGAACCCGATCGACCCGGCGACCCTGGTCGACCTGCAGGCGCGGGTCGTCGAGGAGGGCGCCGACATCGGCCTCGCCTTCGACGGCGACGCCGACCGCTGCTTCCTCGTCGACGAGCGCGGGGTGGCCGTCTCGCCCTCGACCCTGACGTCCCTGATCGCCGAACGCGAGCTGCGCCGCCATCCGGGCTCGGCGGTGATCCACAACCTGATCACGAGCCGCGGCGTGCCCGAGCTGGTCGGCGAGCTGGGCGGCATCCCCGTGCGTACCCGCGTGGGCCACAGCTTCATCAAGCAGACGATGGCCGAGACCGACGCGGTCTTCGGCGGCGAGCACAGCGGCCACTTCTACTTCCGCGACTTCTGGCGCGCCGACTCCGGCATGCTCGCCGCGCTCCACGCGCTGGCGGCGCTGGCCGAGAGCGACGGGACGCTGTCGGAGCTGCTGGCCGAGCACGAGCGCTACGCACTGTCGGGGGAGCTGAACTCGACCGTCGCCGACCCGGCGACGGTGCTCGACGCCCTGCGTGCGGAGTACGACGCCCGCGACGACGTCACCCTCGACGAGCTCGACGGCCTGACCGTGAGCCACGATGACTGGACCTTCAACGTCCGGCCCTCCAACACCGAGCCGCTGCTGCGCCTCAACGCGGAGGGCAGGGACCATGCCACGATGACGATGGTGCGCGACACCGTCCTCGACCGGATCAGGAGTCACCGATGAACCTCGACCCCACCCTGCTCGACCTGGTCGTGTGCCCGGACTGCCGCGGCGACCTGTCGGTCGTGCGCGAGGAGCTGGTCTGCGGCTCCTGCGGCCTGGCCTACCCGGTGCGCGACGACATCCCGGTGCTGCTGGTCGACGAGGCCCGTCGGCCCGGCTGAGCGGCGGCAGACGATGGCGACGTGGTTCGACGAGTCCCGCCTCGACGACGAGACGGTGTGGCAGCGCGGTGACGCACGGCTGCGGGCGCTGGCCGAGTCCGGCGCGCGCGTACGCCGCCAGGTGGCGGGGGCGCAGGAGGCGACCCAGGAGGCGTTGTCCCGGGCCGTCGAGATGGCGCGGCCGCGCGCGGTGATCGCGGCGGGGCCCGACTCCCGGCTGCTGCGGGCGGTGCTCGAGCCGTGGTGCCCGGTGCCGTTCGTCGCCTGGCCCCACCCGTCCCTCCCCGGCTGGGCGGGAGGTCTCGACCTGGTCGTGGTGCTCGCACCCGACGGCGGGGCGAGCGTCGCCCACGCGGTGGCCGAGGCGGTGCGCCGCGGCTGCCAGGTGGTGGTGGCGTGCCCGCCGCACTCGACCGTCGCCGACCACGCCGTCGGCCGCTGGAGCG
The DNA here is from genome assembly GCA_963754025.1 of uncultured Actinomycetota bacterium. Taxonomy (GTDB): domain Bacteria; phylum Actinomycetota; class Actinomycetes; order Propionibacteriales; family Nocardioidaceae; genus Nocardioides. The sequence continues at coordinate 189,297 of CAVWEC010000004.1, forward strand.
CGGTGCTGCCGACCACCGGCGGCGACCAGCTCGCGACCGCGGTCGTGATGCTCGACTACCTCGAGCGGGTGCAGCTCGGCCCGGAGGTCGACGCGGAGCGCGTCGCCACGGCCCTCGACGACGTCGCGATCGCCTGCTCGCCCCACCGAGACCTGTCGGTCAACCCGGCCAAGATGACGGCCATCTCGCTCGCCGACGCCGCGCCGCTGGTGTGGGGTGGCAGCGTGCTCGCGGCCCGGGCCGCACGCCGGATCGCGGAGTCGCTGCGGCGGGTCAGCGGCCGCACCGCGCTCGCCGGCGACGCCGAGCACCTCGAGCCGGTGCTCGAGGCCACCCGGCAGCGCGACGTCTTCGACGACCCCTTCGACGACGGCGCGCGCGACCTCTCGCCGATACTGCTCGTGCTCGACGACGGCAACGAGGAGCCGGTCGTGCGCGAGACCCGCGGCCGGCTGCTGGCGCTGGCGTCGTCGCGCGGTGTCCGCGTCGAGACCCTGACCACCGACGCCCCGACCGAGGTGGCGCGCTACGCCTCCTTGCTGCTGCAGGGCAGCTACACGGCGGAGTACCTCGGGCTCGGCCTCGTCGAGGAGTGACCTGGGCCCCGTACCGACCCCGATCGTCGACGGCCACCGGCCCCATGATCGACCGCCGCTGCCGCACGTGACGCCCGCCCCCTAGGCTGATCGCGACCCATCACCAGGAGGACGCACATGGCCGGCGGACTGTTCGCCCTGCTCGACGACGTGGCCGCGCTGGCGCGCATCGCGGCGGCGAGCGTCGACGACGTCGGTGCCGCGGCCGGCCGCGCGAGCGCCAAGGCCGCCGGCGTGGTCGTGGACGACACGGCCGTGACCCCGCAGTACCTCCACGGCTCGCCCGCGGAGCGCGAGCTGCCGATCATCAAGAAGATCGCGGTCGGTTCGCTCCGCAACAAGCTGCTCTTCATCCTGCCCGCGGCGGTGCTGCTCGGTCAGTTCCTTCCCGGGGTGCTCCCGGTGCTGCTGATCTGCGGCGGCACCTATCTCGCGTTCGAAGGGGCGGAGAAGGTCTGGGAACGGCTGCAGGGCGGCCACCACGCCGAGGAGGAGATGGAGCAGGGGGAGTTCTCCGCCGAGCACGAGGAGCGCACCATCGCCAACGCGGTGCGCACCGACTTCATCCTCTCGACCGAGATCATGGTCATCGCCCTGAAGGAGGTCGTCGACAGCGACCCCGACGCCGGCTTCGTGACCCGCGCGATCGTCCTCGCCGTCGTCGCGGTGCTGATCACGGCAGTCGTCTACGGCGTGGTCGCCCTCATCGTGAAGATGGACGACGTCGGACTCAGCCTCGCGCAGCGGTCGAGCGAGAGGGCCCAGCGGATCGGTCGCGCCCTCGTCGCCGCCATGCCGCGGGTGCTGGCGATCATCGCGCTGGTCGGCACGCTCGCCATGATCTGGGTCGGAGGCCACATCCTCCTGGTCAGCCTCGACGAGCTCGGCCTGCACGCGCCGTACGACCTCGTGCACCACTGGGAGGAGGCGGTCCACGCGGCCGTCCACGGGCCCGTGGGCAGCGCCCTGGCCTGGCTGGTCAACACCGCTGCGTCCGCGGTCGTCGGCCTCCTGGTCGGCGCCGTCGTGGCCAGCGTGTGGCACGTCGTGCCCCGCAGGAAGAAGCACTGAAGCGGCGACCGGTCGTCCGGTCGCGAGGATTCAGGCTTCCGGTGTGACGCGGCCTACGCTGGGTGGGTCCGCGTGGGAGATCCCGACAACGCGCAGATGCGCGGCGCAGACCTGACTCCGACACCGAGGAGACACCCGATGGACTTCAAGGTCGCAGACCTGTCCCTGGCCGACTACGGCCGCAAGGAGATCACGCTCGCCGAGCACGAGATGCCCGGCCTGATGGCGATGCGCGAGCGGTACGCCGCCGAGCAGCCGCTCGCGGGCGCCAAGATCGCCGGCTCGCTCCACATGACCGTCCAGACCGCCGTGCTCATCGAGACGCTGGTGGCGCTGGGCGCCGAGGTCCGCTGGGCCTCCTGCAACATCTTCTCCACCCAGGACCACGCGGCCGCAGCCGTCGTCGTCGGACCGGAGGGCACCGTCGACGCCCCCGCCGGCGTCCCGGTCTTCGCCTGGAAGGGCGAGACCCTCGAGGAGTACTGGGAGTGCACCCAGCAGATCCTCCAGTGGCCCGCCGGCGAGTTCGCCAACATGATCCTCGACGACGGTGGCGACGCCACCATGCTGGTCCACCTGGGCCTGGACATGGAGAAGACCGGTGTCGCGCCCGACCCCGCCACGGCCGCCAGCCACGAGCAGCGGGTCGTCTTCGACGTGCTCACCCGGTCGCTCGCCGAGAGCAGCGACCGCTGGACCACCATCGGCCAGCACGTCAGGGGCGTGAGCGAGGAGACCACCACCGGTGTCCTGCGGCTCTACGACATGATGAAGCAGGGTTCCCTGCTGTTCCCGGCCATCAACGTCAACGACTCGGTCACCAAGTCGAAGTTCGACAACAAGTACGGCTGCCGCCACTCGCTCATCGACGGCATCAACCGCGCGACCGACGTCCTCATCGGCGGCAAGGTGGCCGTGGTCTGCGGCTACGGAGACGTCGGCAAGGGGTGCGCCGACTCGCTGCGCGGCCAGGGTGCCCGCGTCATCGTCACCGAGATCGACCCGATCTGCGCGCTGCAGGCGGCCATGGACGGCTACCAGGTCACCACGCTCGACGACGTCCTCGACGTCGCCGACATCATCATCACGGCCACCGGCAACAAGGACGTCGTGACCGTCGAGCAGATGGCGCGGATGAAGCACCAGGCGATCCTGGGCAACATCGGTCACTTCGACAACGAGATCGACATCGCCGGCCTCGAGTCCTTCCCGGGGGTCGAACGCGACACCGTCAAGCCGCAGGTCGACGTGTGGACCTTCCCCGAGGGCAACAGCATCATCGTGCTGTCCGAGGGTCGTCTGATGAACCTCGGCAACGCCACGGGCCACCCGAGCTTCGTGATGTCCAACTCCTTCACCAACCAGGTGCTGGCTCAGATCGAGCTCTTCACCAAGCCCGAGGACTACCCCGTCGGCGTCTACGTGCTGCCCAAGCACCTCGACGAGGAGGTCGCCCGGCTGCACCTGGCGGCGCTGGGTGTGAAGCTCACGACGCTGTCCGACGACCAGGCGGGTTACCTCGGCGTCGCCGTCGAGGGTCCGTACAAGTCCGACCACTACCGCTACTGAGTGAGCCCCCGGGCATGGCCCGGTGGGGCAAGATGGACAGCATGACGCAGGCAACAGACGTCGCCCCGCGCGGGCGCATCCTGGTCGTCGACGACGACGCCTCCCTCGCGGAGATGCTCACGATCGTCCTCCGGCAGGAGGGCTTCGAGAGCCAGATGTGCCCCCGCGGCGACGTCGCCCTGGAGGCCTTCCGGTCCTACCGACCCGACATCGTGCTCCTCGACCTGATGCTCCCGGGCAAGGACGGCATCGACGTCTGCAAGGAGATCCGGGCCGAGTCCGGGGTCCCGATCGTGATGCTCACGGCCAAGGGTGACACCGTCGACGTGGTCGTCGGCCTCGAGTCCGGGGCCGACGACTACATCGTCAAGCCCTTCAAGCCGAAGGAGCTCGTCGCCCGCATCCGGGCACGCGTACGCCGCTTCGACGCGCCGGGGCCGGAGGCGCTGACGATCGGTGACCTCGACATCGACGTCGCCGGCCACTCCGTCACCCGCTCCGGCGAGCCGATCAACCTCACCCCGCTGGAGTTCGACCTGCTGGTCTGCCTGGCGCGCAAGCCGTGGCAGGTGTTCACGCGCGAGGTGCTGCTCGAGCAGGTCTGGGGCTACCGCCACGCCGCCGACACGCGGCTGGTCAACGTCCACGTGCAGCGGCTGCGCTCGAAGGTCGAGCACGACCCCGAGAACCCCGAGATCGTCGTCACCGTGCGCGGTGTCGGCTACAAGGCCGGGTCGTCCTAGGACGGACCGTGGCCGCACTTCCGAGCTCGTCCCCGACTCCTCCGTCCGGGGTCACCGCCGAACGTCGGCAGGCCGCCGACGTGCTGCGGCGCGCACTGACCTTCTGGCGACGGTCGATCCAGGCCCGTGTGGTGGCGAGCGTGGTGCTCCTCTCGGCGCTGGTCATCGGCATCGTGGGGTGGTTCCTGCTCCAGCAGACCCGTGACGGCCTGCTGGAGCAGCGTGAGGACGCCGCGGTGAGCGAGGCAGCCCAGGTCACCGCCGAGGCGGCCGACCGGCTCCGCGGCGTACCCCCGACCGAGACCGACGTGACCCGGCAGCTCACCGAGCTGGTGGAGCCGATCATCGAGCTCGGGGAGACGCGGGACTTCGCGGTCGTGCTCAGCGGACCCGCCGGTGACTCGCGGATCGCCGACGCGGGCGTGCAGTACACCCCGCAGCTCGACACCACCAGCGTCCCGGCCTCGTTGGAGGACCACTTCGCCGAGCCGCTCGGCACCACCGCCGCCTACACCTACACCCGGCTGCGCACGACCGACGCCGACGGCGAGCCGGTCTCCGACGAGCCGGCGATCGTGGTGGGCTCGCAGGTGCGGCTGCCGGCCGACTCGCGCACCTACACCCTCTACTACCTCTTCCCCCTCAGCGACGAGGCCCGCACGCTCAACCTGCTCACCAACGCCATGATCACCGCGGCCAGCCTGCTGGTGCTGCTCGTCGCCGGCATCACCTGGCTGGTCACCCGGCAGGTCGTGACCCCGGTGCGGATGGCGCGCCGCGTGGCCGAGCGGCTCGCGGCCGGCCAGCTCCAGGAGCGGCTGCGCGTCGCCGGCGAGGACGACCTGGCCCGGTTGGCGACGTCCTTCAACCAGATGGCCACCAACCTGCAGCGCCAGATCCGCCAGCTCGAGGAGCTCTCGCGGGTGCAGCGCCGGTTCGTCGCCGACGTCTCCCACGAGCTGCGCACGCCGCTCACGACGGTGCGCATGGCCGGTGACGTGCTCCACGACGCACGGTCCGACTTCGACCCGGCCACCGCCCGCGCGGCCGAGCTCCTCCAGACCGAGCTCGACCGGTTCGAGGGCCTGCTCGCCGACCTGCTCGAGATCAGCCGGTTCGACGCCGGCGCCGCGGTGCTCGAGACCGACGACGTCAACCTCGTCGACGTCGCCCACCGGGTGGTGGCGAACACCGCACCCCTGGCCCGCCAGAACGACTGCCGGCTGCTCGTGGAGGCGCCGGCCCACCCGTGCCTCGCCGAGGCCGACGTACGTCGGGTCGAGAGGATCGTGCGCAACCTGGTCACCAACGCCATCGACCACGCGGAGAGCGGCGACATCGTGATCCGCGTCGCCGGCGACGACCACGCTGCTGCCATCGCCGTGCGCGACCACGGTGTGGGGCTCGCCGCCGGCGAGTCGGCCCTGGTGTTCAACCGGTTCTGGCGTGCCGACCCCGCCCGGGCCCGGACCAGCGGCGGCACCGGCCTCGGCCTCTCGATCTCGCTGGAGGACACCCATCTCCACGGCGGCTGGCTGCAGGCGTGGGGGCGCCCCGGGGAGGGCGCCCAGTTCCGGCTCACGCTCCCGCGGCGTGCCGGCGGCGTGCTCCGCAGCAGCCCGGTGCCGCTGGTGCCGGAGGACTCCCGGGAGCCCGTCCGATGAGGGCCCGTGAGCTGCCGCGCACCGCCGGCCTGCTGGTCGTGCTCGCCCTGGCGGCCACCGGCTGCGTCGGCATCCCGAGCTCGGGACCGATCACGGAGGCCGACACGGGCGTCGAGCCCGGCGTGGAGCTCGGCTACTACAACGACCCGCGGCCGCCGACGTCCGGCGCCTCGCCGACCGAGATCGTCAAGGGCTTCCTCGACGCGCAGGCGGCGATCCCGCTCCAGACCAACACCGCCGAGCAGTACCTCAGCGAGTCCGAGGCGGAGACCTGGCGGCACACCCGGATCGTCACGTACGCCGCCGCGTCCCCGGCCGAGGGGAGCAACCAGGTGCGCGTCGAGCTCGACGGCGCCAACCAGATCGACGCCCGCGGCTCCTGGTTGGGTGCGCTGCCGGCCTCGGAGCAGGGGCTCACGTTCGCGATGACCCGCGAGGAGGGGGAGTGGCGCATCGACGAGGCGCCCGACGCCCTGGTCGTGCCCGAGTCGTGGTTCGGCCAGGCCTACCGCCGCGTCTCGCTCTACTACCTCGACCCGACCGGCAGCATCCTCGTGCCCGAGCCCGTCTACGTGCCCCGCGGCGACCAGCTGACGACCTCCCTGGTGGAGGCGCTCCTCCAGGGGCCGGTCGGACGCGCCACGGGTGTCGAGCGCAGCGCGCTTCCGGCAGGTGCGGACGTCGACCTGTCGGTCGTCGCCGACAACCAGGGGGTCGCCGAGGTCAACCTCACCGGTGGCGCCGCGATGCCCGCCGAGCCCGACGCGACCCTGCTGGTCGCCCAGCTGGCCCGGACCCTCGCCCAGGACCCCGCCCTCACCGGCTTCCGGGTCACCCTCGACGGGGAGCCGGTGACGCTCTCCGGGGGCCGCACGACCTTCCCGATGGACCAGGGCCAGTCGCTCGACCCGGTCGCCGCGCAGTCGACCTCGCTGCTGTTCGGGTTGCGGGAGGGCAGGCTCGTGCTCGGGGTGCCCGGCGACATGGAGCCGGCGACGGGGCGGCTCGGCACGTCCGCGCTCGGCATCCGTTCCGTGGCGGTCAACCTCAGCGGTGCCCGGGTCGCGGCGGTCACGGGCGACGGTGACGCGCTGCTGGTCAGCGACGTGCGTGATCCCGACGCCTCGGTGGTCGAGGTGGTCAGCGGTGCGACCGACCTGCTGCCCCCCAGCTGGGACCACGCGGACCGGCTCTGGGCGGTCGACCGCACCCCCGGCGGCGCGGCCGTCAAGGTCGTGCGCGACGGCCGGCTGCGCGAGGTGGAGGTGCCCGGCGTGACCGGGGAGCCGGTGTCGCAGGCGCTCGTGTCGCGCGACGGCTCCCGGCTGGTCGCCGTCGTCGAGCGACGCCGAGGCGACCGGGTCGTCGTCAGCCGGTTGCGGTACGACGGCCGGGGGAGGCCGCTGGGCGGCACCCGGGCGCGCAGCATCTCGTGGGACGACCAGTCCCGGCTCTCGGTGCTCGACGTCGGCTGGGCCTCGGCGACGTCGGTCGCCGTGGCCCACCGGCTCGGGGGTGACCTCTTCCAGGTGCGCACGCTCTCGGTCGACGGTGCCCCGGCGGGCGTCACCGGGCTCACGGCGACGGTGCAGGAGCGTCCGCGCGCCCTGGTGTCCTCGCCGCGAGGCACCGACCCGGTCTACGTGCTGACCCGCACCGGGCTGATCGACACGCTCACCGGCTCGCGCGTGACCGGCGACGACCCCCAGCTGACCTCGCTGACCTACGTCGGCTGACCCTTCTCCACAGCGACGCCGACGCCGTCGCGGCCGGGTGCCGGCGCGGGGGAGGATCGACCCCGTGACCCACCCATGATCGATCCCGTCATCGACCTGCTCCTGGGCGGCACCTGCGTCGGCTGTGGCAGGCCCGGCCGGTCGCTGTGCGGGTCCTGCGAGGCGCTGCTGCCCGACACCGCGTGGCCGGCCTGGCCCACCCCCACGCCGGCGGGGCTGGCACCGCCCTGGTCGAGCGCCTCCTACGACGGGCTGGTGCGGGCGGTGCTGCTGGCGCACAAGGAGCGCCACGTCGGTGGGCTGGCGGCGCCGCTGGCCCGCCTGCTGGCGGTGGCGGTCGCGGCCGCCGCTCCCGGGCCGTGGCTGATGGTGCCGGTCCCGGGCCGACCCGGTGCCGCCCGCGCGCGGGGGCACGAACCGCTGCTCGACGTCTGCCGGCGCGCGGCCCGGTTGCTGCCCGGGGCCCGGGTCACCCCGCTGCTGCGCTCGCGCGGCGGGGTCGTCGACCAGGCCGGTCTTTCCTCCGCAGCCCGGGCCGCGAACCTCGCCGGCTCGATGTGGTGCCCCGCCGCGCGGCTGCGGCGGCTCTCGGGACGGACCGGGCACGTGGTCATCTGCGACGACGTCCTCACCACCGGATCGACGGTGCGGGAGGCGCAGCGCGCGCTGGGTGCCGTGGGGCTCGCCACCGCCGCCATCGCGACGGTGGCGGCCACCCCCCGGCGTCCGTCCGGCGGGCCGGGGACCGGCCGCATCCCCACTCACAGGGAATTGTCAGGCGCACGACTTTCGCGCGAGGGGGTCGTGGACTAGCGTCTCTGCATGGAGTCCGCCCGGGTCCGTGGTTGCGTCGGTTCGACGCCTCGCTCACCCGTTCGGGTGAAGGACGCGTCGCACCGGCTAGCCGATGCCAGTCGCAGGCGAAACGGCCCACGTAACCCCGGAGACGGGGGATCACGGTGCGGCTTAGAGGTAAGTCCTGCCTCGACCGGACCGCCAGATGCGGACCGGCTCGGGAGAAGGCCGGTAGTGGCAGAGAAGCTGCGAAAGCCTCAGCAGGCGGCTGTGGGGACGAAGACCAGGTCGGCCGGGCGGACTCCATCTTCCCCTGGCCCCGGAATCGCCGGTGGTCGGTCTGTCCAGTGTGTTCTCCCAGTCATCGGAGGTTGACATGGATGTCGTCGTCACGGGTCGCCACATCGAGCTCTCGGAGCGGTTCCGCTCGCACGTGGCCGAGAAGCTCACGAAGCTGGAGAAGCACGACCATCGGATCATGAGGGTCCAGGTCGAGGTGGAGAGCGAGCGCAACCCGCGACAGCACGACCGGGCGATCCGGGTGGAGCTCACGGCGTTCTCCAAGGGGCCCGTCATCCGCGCGGAGGCCGCCGCCGAGGACAAGATGGCAGCGCTCGACCTCGCGCTCGACAAGATGGCCTCGCAGATGCGCAAGGCCGCCGACCGTCGCCGCGTCCACAAGTCCCGCACCCCCGCGTCCGTGGGCCAGACCCTGGCCGGCATGGAGACCATCGCGGCCGAGCCCGAGGTGCCCGACGAGTCCGTCGTCGAGCACCACGTCGGTCCGATCACCGTCACCGGCGACGGGCCGCTGGTGGTGCGCGAGAAGAGCCACTCGGCGGTGCCGATGACGCTCGACCAGGCGCTCTACGAGATGGAGCTGGTCGGCCACGACTTCTACCTCTACGTCGACAAGGAGAGCGAGCGGCCTGCCGTCGTCTACCGGCGCAAGGGCTACGACTACGGCGTGATCTCGCTCGACCTCGAACCCCGCGACTGACCTGCCCCTCTTGTCCGTCGACCGGTGGTCGCGTCGTGGCATGATGCGCGACGTGACCACCAACACGGACGACACCAGCGAGCCGATCCGCGTGCTGGTGGTCGACGACCAGGAGCTGTTCCGCCGCGGCCTGACGATGCTGCTCAGCAGCGAGCAGGGCATCGAGGTGGTGGGCGAGGCCGGCGACGGGGTCGAGGGCACGACCCTGGCCGAGACCGTCGCTCCCGACGTGGTGCTGCTCGACGTGCGGATGCCCAAGCGCTCGGGTATCGAGGCCTGCCTCGCCATCAAGGAGCGGGTGCCCTCGGCCAAGATCATCATGCTCACCGTCTCCGACGAGGAGGCCGACCTCTACGAGGCGGTCAAGAGCGGTGCCGCCGGCTACCTGCTCAAGGACTCCTCGATCGAGGAGGTCGCCCAGGCGGTGCGCGTGGTCTCGGAGGGGCAGTCGCTGATCAGCCCGTCGATGGCGGTCAAGCTCATCGACGAGTTCAAGCAGATGTCGCGCCCCGACAAGAGCCAGGTTCCCGGCCTGCGCCTGACCGAGCGGGAGCTGGAGGTGCTGCGCCTGGTCGCCACCGGCATGAACAACCGCGAGATCGCCAAGCAGCTGGTCATCTCCGAGAACACGGTCAAGAACCACGTGCGCAACATCCTCGAGAAGCTCCAGCTCCACTCACGCATGGAGGCGGTCATGTACGCCGTCAAGGAGAAGCTGCTCGATCTCCCCTGACGGGTCGAGAGGCCTCTCGACGTGTCGGTGCGTCGTGGTTGAGTACGTCGCGTGCTGAGCCTCTCCCGCGCGCAGGCGCGCCGCATCGCGCTGGGAGCGCAGGGGTTCCTGGACCGGCCCCACGATCCGCCGACGATGCGCACCTTCAGCCGCACCCTCGCACGCACCGGAGTGCTGCAGGTCGACTCGGTCAACGTGCTCGCGCGGGCCCACCTGATGCCGCTCTACTCACGTATGGGGCCCTACGACCCGCAGCTGCTCCACCGCGCCAGCTCCGGCCGCGAGACCCGCCGGGTCGTGGAGTACTGGGCCCACGTCCAGGCGTTCATGCCCGTCGAACTGTGGCCCGCGATGCAGTTCCGGCGCGACCACTACCGGGCCCGGCGCAGCAAGTGGGGCTTCACGGCCGACGCCGACCTCGAGCCGCGCATCCTGGAGGCCGTGCGGGCCGAGGGGCCGGTGACCGCGCGCCAGCTCGACGAGGAGTTCAGCGGCCCCCGCACCACGGGGCACTGGGGCTGGAACTGGTCCGACGCCCGCAAGGTGCTCGACTACCTCTTCCTCGTCGGCGACGTGGCGATCGCGGGCCGCACCCCGCAGTTCGAGGTCGTCTACGACCTGCCCGAGCGGGTGCTGCCCCGAGGCGTGCTCCAGGCGCCGTCGCTCGACCGCGAGGAGGCGGGCCGTGAGCTCGTGCGCCGTGCCGCGCGTTCCCACGGGGTCGGCACCGCCGGCTGCTTCGCCGACTACTACCGCATGCGGTCCGTGCCAGGGGTCGGCGAGGCGGAGCTCCAGCCGAGCGCCCGGGAGGCGATCGCCGACCTGGTCGACGCCGGCGAGCTCGAGGAGGTCCGGGTCGAGGGCTGGCGCAGACCGGCCTGGCTCCACACCGCCGCCCGGCGGCCCCGCGCGGTGCGCGCCCGCGCGCTGCTCAGTCCCTTCGACCCGCTGGTCTGGCAGCGCGAGCGCACCGAGGCACTGTTCGACTTCCACTACCGCATCGAGATCTACGTGCCCGCCCCCGAGCGGCGCTACGGCTACTACGTGCTGCCGTTCCTGCTCGGCGACGAGGTCGTCGCCCGCGTCGACCTCAAGGCCGACCGCACCGGTCGCCGGCTGCTCGTGCAGGCGGCCCACGCGGAGGACGGCGCCCCCGACGACACCGCCGCCCAGCTCGCCCTCGAGCTGCGACGGCTGGCCGGCTGGCTCGACCTCGGGGACGTCGTGGTCGCCCCCCGTGGCGACCTGGCCGGCCCTCTCGGCGCCGAGCTGGCCTGACCGCGAGCCGTCGGCGGCGTCCACCGCACCGGTCGTCTCCAGCCACTCGGCAGCGACCCTCGCGGTGGTGGTGGCGTGGCTTCGAGTGCTGGGTAGCATGGCCGGTGGCCCGGAGCCGGACGACCCGTCCGCCACGGTGGCCACCGCGACGTCAATCCCAGGAGTCAGTCCCCAGTGCCTGCCATCATCGACAAGATCCTCCGCATCGGCGAGGGCAAGATCATCCGGCAGCTCGAGTCCATCGCCGAAGCCGTCAACGTCATCGAGGACGACTTCGTCGCGATGAGCGACGACCAGCTGCACGGCATGACCGACGAGTTCCGCCGGCGGCTGGGCGAGGGCGAGACCCTCGACGACATCCTGCCCGAGGCCTTCGCCACGGTGCGTGAGGCCGCCAAGCGGGTGCTCGGCCTGCGTCCCTTCGACGTGCAGATCATGGGCGGCGCCTCGCTCCACCTCGGCAACATCGCGGAGATGAAGACCGGTGAGGGCAAGACGCTGGTGGCCGTGCTGCCGTGCTACCTCAACGCGCTGTCGGGCAAGGGCGTCCACGTCGTCACCGTCAACGACTACCTCGCCCGGTTCCAGTCCGAGCAGATGGGTCGTGTCCACCACTTCCTGGGCCTGACCGTCGGCGTCATCCTGCCGACCATGCGTCCCGCCGAGCGACGCGAGGCCTACGCCTGCGACGTCACCTACGGCACCAACAACGAGCTCGGCTTCGACTACCTCCGCGACAACATGGCCGGCGCGCTCGAGGACTGCGTGCAGCGCGGCCACAATTTCGCCGTCGTCGACGAGGTCGACTCCATCCTCATCGACGAGGCACGCACCCCGCTGATCATCAGCGGTCCCACCCAGGACGAGGTGCGCTGGTACGGCGAGTTCTCCAAGATCGCCGCCAAGATGACCCGGGACACCGACTACGAGGTCGACGAGAAGAAGCGCACCATCTCGGTGCTCGAGCCCGGCATCACCAAGGTCGAGGACCACCTCGGCATCGACAACCTCTACGAGTCGGCCAACACCCCGCTGATCTCGTTCCTGAACAACTCGATCAAGGCCAAGGAGCTGTTCCGCAACGACAAGGAGTACGTCGTCATGAACGGCGAGGTGCTCATCGTCGACGAGCACACCGGCCGCATCCTGGCCGGGCGACGCTACAACGACGGCCTCCACCAGGCGATCGAGGCGAAGGAGGGCGTGGAGGTCCGCGAGGAGTACCAGACCCTCGCCACCATCACGCTGCAGAACTACTTCCGGCTCTACGACAAGCTCTCCGGCATGACCGGCACGGCCATGACCGAGGCCAGCGAGTTCGACAAGATCTACGGCCTGGGTGTGACCCCGATCCGCACCAACCGCCCGATGGCGCGCGTCGACCAGCCCGACCTGGTCTACCGCACCGAGGAGGCGAAGTACGAGGCCGTCGTCGAGGACATCGCCGAGCGCCACGCGAAGGGCCAGCCGGTCCTGGTCGGCACCGTCTCGGTCGAGAAGTCCGAGCACCTCTCCCAGCTGATGAAGAAGCGCGGCATCCCCCACACCGTGCTGAACGCCAAGCAGCACGCCGACGAGGCCAAGGTCGTCGCCCTGGCCGGCCACAAGGGTGCGGTCACCGTCGCCACCAACATGGCCGGTCGAGGCACCGACATCATGCTCGGTGGCTCCGTGGACTTCCTCGCCGACCAGGAGCTGCGCGCCCAGGGCATCGACCCGGTCGAGGACACCGACGCCTACGACGCCGCCTGGCCGGCCATGGTCGAGAAGATCAAGGCCCAGGTCCAGGCCGAGCACGACGAGGTCAAGAAGGTCGGGGGCCTCTACGTCGTCGGCACCGAGCGCCACGAGTCGCGCCGCATCGACAACCAGCTGCGTGGTCGTTCGGGGCGCCAGGGCGACCCGGGCGAGTCGCGGTTCTACCTGTCGCTGCAGGACGAGCTGATGCGGCTCTTCAAGTCCGAGTGGGTCGACCGGATCCTCCAGGTCATGAAGATCCCCGACGACGTCCCGATCGAGAACAAGCGGGTCACCAGCGCCATCGCCAACGCGCAGGGCCAGGTCGAGTCGCAGAACTTCGAGTCCCGCAAGAACGTCCTCAAGTACGACGACGTCATGGACCGCCAGCGCAAGGTGATCTACAGCGAGCGCCGCGAGGTCCTCGAGGGAGCCGACCTGGAGACCCAGGTGCGCTCCTTCCTCGACGACGTCGTCGAGGGCTACGTCGCCACCACCACCGAGGAGCTCGCCGAGGACTGGGACCTCGACGCGCTGTGGTCCGCCCTCGGCCAGCTCTACGAGGTCGGCGTCTCGCAGGAGCAGTACGTCGCCGAGAACGGTGGCCGTGCGGGGCTGTCCCGCGAGCAGCTCGTGGCCGACCTGCAGGCCGACGCTCAGGCGGCGTACGACCGGCGCGGTGCGGAGGTCGGCGCGGAGGTCATGCGTGAGCTCGAGCGTCGTGTCGTGATGTCGGTGCTCGACCGCAAGTGGCGCGAGCACCTCTACGAGATGGACTACCTGCGCGAGGGCATCTACCTGCGCGCCTACTCCCAGCGCGACCCCCTCGTGGAGTACCAGCGCGAGGGCTTCGACATGTTCGCCGCGATGATGAACGGCATCAAGGAGGAGGCGGTCGGCTTCCTCTTCAACCTCGAGGTCTCCGTGGAGGACGACGACGGCACTGGCGAGGAGGAGGAGGTCGCGGAGCCGCTCATGCAGGAGGTGCCCGACCTGTCGGCGGCCGCGGCTGCGGCCCCGGAGGCCCCGGCGGCACCCCACATCCGCGCCAAGGGCCTCGACGCGCCCCAGCAGCCCCGACAACTCACCTACTCCGGTCCCGAGGAGGGAGTGGGCGAGGTCGGCGACGAGAACGCGAGCGTGAGCACCCCCGCCAGCAACGCCGACGACCCCTACGCCAGCGTCGGGCGCAACGCGGAGTGCCCGTGCGGGTCGGGCAAGAAGTTCAAGAAGTGCCACGGGTCGCCTGGTGGCCCCACGGGCCTCACCGCTCGTTCGGGCTGATCGCTCAGGCGAACTCCAGGGCGGTCGCCTGCCAGCGGCCGGCGCGCTTCTCGAACCGGAGCGCGACGGCCCGGCAGCGCTGGCCGTAGCGCACCCGGGCGCACACCTCGGCGACCTCCTCCTCCAGCCAGGCGGCGTGGACGGTCTCGACGCAGGGGCGCACGTGCTGGACCCGTGCGGCGCCGACGTCGCGCAGGGCCGCCGACCGGACCAGCAGCGCCCGGCGGGCGAGGTCCTGGTAGACCCGCGGCGTCGTCCACCTCAGCAGCTGGCTGACCGGCCGGTCGCCGCCGGCGATCTCGACCGCCGCCTGCGTGTAGCGGTGCGCCCACGCCTCGAAGCGGCGGTGGAGCGAGGCGTCCTCGGGGACCACCGCGAGCGGGGGCGGGTCCGGCAGCTCCTCGGGCCCGCGGCCGAGGTCGAGGGCCAGGGTGCCCTGGACGGAGGCGACGGGTGCGGGCCGCCGCAGCGGGACGACGTTCTGGTGCTGGAGCCGGTCGAGGGTGGTCATGGTCAGCCCCTCCCCTCGACGACCGAGGCCGTGCCGGGCAGCAGCAGCCGCTGGCCGGGGTGGATGAGGTCAGGATCGTCGCCGACCACGCGGCGGTTGGCGGCGTAGATCGCTCGCCAGCGACGCTCGACCTGCCGGTGCGCCGCGTCGTCGGCGAGGGTCCGTCGCGCCAGGCCCCACAGCGTGTCGCCGGGTGAGACCCGGACCTCCTCGAGGTCGTCTCGACCGGCAGGGAGCCGGGGCGAGGCCTGGAGCCGGGCACCGGACGATCCCGGCAACTGCGCGGTCGAGGTCGTGCGGTCGGGCAGGGGCAGCCCTGCCAGCACCTCCGCAGGCCGGTTGCCGCCCCTCGCGGCGATGCCCGGATCCGCGTACGCCGGGGCGGCGAGGCCACCGGCGAGCGAGAGCCCGCACGCGGCGAGCACCGCGCGGCGCACCACCCGGGGGACGCCGTCGCGAGCCGGGCGGCCGCGCAGCACGTCGAGCAGGACCAGCACGGCGAGCACCCACAGCCAGGTCGTGGCCAGGGCTCCCGCTGCGGCGCAGCCCGAGACCAGCAGGGGCACGAACCCGGCCCCGGTGGGGGGCAGGGCCGGCAGCAGCAGGGCGAGCAGCGCGGTGGCGAGGACGGTGGCCAGCGCCGCCACCGCGAGAGGACGACCCGAGTGCGTCATCTCCTGATCCTTTCGTTTGCATCTGTTTGCATTAGGAAACGCCCATCAAAGGACGATTGCAACCCTCTCTCCACAGCCGGAGGAAGGCGCTGCGTGTGGCAGGCTCGCGATCGTGGGGTGGGACGAGGAGCTGTTCGCCGTGCTCGACGAGCTCGAGCAGCAGGCCGAGGCGCTCTACGACGCGGATCGCGACGCCGAGGTCGCCGACCGCACGCGCGCCGAGTACGGCGCCGTCACGCTGGCGAGCCGGCTGATGGCGAGCCTCGACGCCGACGTCTCGCTGGACGTGACCGGCGTCGGCCGGCTCACGGGCACCCTGCGTCGCGTCGCGTCGGGCTGGCTGCTGCTCGAGTCGGCCGGCTCCGAGTGGGTGGTGCTGCTGACCCCGGTCGTGGCGGTCGCCGGGGTCTCACCCCGGTCGGTGCCGGAGGTCGCCTGGTCGCCGGTCACCCGGCTGGGCGTGACCTCAGCGCTGCGCCGGCTCGCCGACGCGGGGGAGCGGTGCGTCGTCCACCGGGTCGACGGCGGTCGTTCCGACGGGGTCGTGCGCCGGGTGGGGAAGGACTTCTGCGAGGTCGAGGTGGCCCCGGGGCGGGTCGAGCTGCTCGCCTTCGGCGCGCTCGCGGCCGTGCAGAGCCGTCCCTGACCGTGCGCCGGTGCGCCGGCGAGCCGGTCGCCACGTCGCTCAGGTGGCCTCGGCGTCGTACGGCGGGACCTCGCCGTCGCCGAGGGGGCGCAGGCCGTAGCGCTGGGGACGCTTCGACTCGGCCTCGGCCTCCTCCATCGCCTCCATCACGTGCTTGCGCACGATGCTGCGGGGGTCGAGGTCGCGCAGCTCCAGGTCGGCGAAGTCGGGGCCGAGCTCGGCGCGGAGGTCGTCGCGGGCACCGGTGGCGAAGACCCGGAGCCGGTGCAGGAAACGGCCCGCCTGGCGCGCGAAGTCGGGGAGCTTGTCGGGGCCGAAGACGAGGATCGCGACGAGCGCGATGACCGCCAGCTCCGCCAGCCCGATGCCGAACACGAGGCCGAACCTACCGCGTGGTCAGAACTTGCTGGTGGGTGTCAGCCCCAGCTGCATGCCGGCCAGTCCGCGGCCCCGGCCCGCGAGCCGCTCGGCGACCGCGGTGAGCACGGTGGCCGCCTCCGCCGTGGGGTCGGCGTCGACGATCGGCTTGCCGACGTCGCCACCCTCGCGCAGCGACGTCTCGAGCGGGATCCGGCCCAGGACCGGTACGTCGTAGCCGAAGCGCGTCGACAGCGTCCGCGCCACCCGATCGCCGCCGCCGGACCCGAAGACGTCGATCTCGTGTGACGGGCCGCAGTGGGGACAGGCCAGGAAGCTCATGTTCTCGACGACCCCGACGACGCGCTGGTGCATCATCGAGGCCATGGTGCCCGCGCGCTCGGCGACCTCGGCCGCGGCCTCCTGCGGCGTCGTGACCACGACGACCTCGGCACCGGGGAGGTGCTGGCCGAGCGAGATGGCCATGTCGCCGGTGCCGGGCGGCAGGTCGAGCAGCAGCACGTCGAGGTCGCCCCAGTAGACGTCGGAGAGCATCTGCACCAGTGCGCGGTCGAGCATCGGACCTCGCCACGCGACGACCTGGTCGCGACGCGGCTTGAGCATGCCGATCGAGATGACCGAGAGGCCCGAGGACGTCGGCACCGGCATGATCAGGTCGTCGACCTGGGTGGGGCGCTCGTCGGCCACCCCCAGCATCGCGGGCACGCTGTGGCCGTAGATGTCGGCGTCGACGATGCCGACCTTGAGCCCCTGCTTGGCCATGGCCAGGGCCAGGTTGACCGTCACCGACGACTTGCCGACGCCGCCCTTGCCGCTGGCGATGGCGAAGACCTTGGTCAGCGACCCGGGCTGGGCGAAGGGGATCTCGCGCTGCGCCTGCCCGCCGCTGAGGACCTCCTTGAGGCCGGAGCGCTGCTCCGCGGTCATCACGCCGAGCTCGAGGTCGACCCCGCTGACGCCGTCGACCGCGGCGACGGCGGCGGTGACCTCGCGGTTGATCGTGTCCTTGAGCGGGCAGCCGGCCACCGTGAGGAGCACCTTCACGGCCACGTGTCCGGCGTCGTCGATCTCGACGGAGTCGACCATGCCGAGCTCGGTGATCGGGCGCTTGATCTCCGGGTCGTTGACGGTGGCGAGGGCGGCGTTGACGCGGTCCAGCAGGGAGGTACTCATGATGTCCACCAGCGTAGTTGCCGGGTGGGTCCGGCGCGCGCGCCGGTGGTGCGACTCACGTCGCGGGGGTGTCCCCGATCTCGTCGTCGCCCTCGTCGCGGGCACGCTCGTCGAGCTCGGTGAGCAGTGCCCGCAGCTCCGAGCGCACGTAGTCGCGGGTGGCCACCTCGCCGATCGCCATCCGCAGCGAGGCGACCTCGCGGGCGAGGAACTCCATGTCGGCGTGGGCGCGGGCGTTGGCCTGCCGGTCGCGCTCGGCGATCACCCGGTCGCGGTCCTCCTGGCGGTTCTGGGCGAGCAGGATCAGCGGCGCGGCGTACGAGGCCTGGAGGCTGAGCATGAGGGTCAGGAAGATGAACGGGTAGGCGTCCCACACGTTCCCCTCGGGCCCGGCCCAGTTCCAGACCAGCCACAGGGCCACGAAGAGGGTCATGTAGATCAGGAACCGGGCCGTGCCCATGAACCGCGCGAACTGCTCGGCGAAGAAGCCGAAGGCATCGGCGTCGTACGACGGGCGGCGCAGCAGCGTGCGGCGCGCCTCGGTGGGGGTGTCGAGCCCCTTGCGTGCTCGCCGGTCGGGGTGGCGCGGCTCAGCCACGACCGACCCCTGTCGCGCGCCCGCCTGCGGGGGCAACCGGGAGCGGAGCGTCGCGCCAGCCCTCGGGCAGCATGTGGTCGAGCAGGTCGTCGACGGTGACCGCGCCGAGCAGCCGGCCCTCGTCGTCGATGACGGGGGCGGCCACGAGGTTGTAGGTCGCGAAGTGGGCGGCGACCTCGTCGATGGTCGCCTCGGGGTGCAGGGCGTCGAGGTCGGGGTCGACCGCGGCGGCGGCCAGCGTGGACGGCGGCTCCCGCAACAGCTTCTGGATGTGGGCGCAACCGAGCAGCTTGCCCGTCGGTGTCTCCAGCGGCTGGCGGCAGACGTAGACCATCGCGGCCAGTGACACCGGCAGGTCGGGGTTGCGCACGTGTGCGAGCGCGTCGGCCACGGTCGCGTCGGGCCCCAGGATCACCGGCTCGGGCGTCATCATGCCGCCGGCGGTCTCCTCCTCGTAGGACATCAGGCGACGCACGTCCTCGGCGTCGTCGGACTCCATCAGCTCCAGCAGCCGCGCCGCGGTCTCCGGAGGCAGGTCGGCGATCAGGTCGGCGGCGTCGTCGGCCGACATCTCCTCCAGCACGTCGGCAGCCCGCTCGGCCTCGAGGTGCTCGAGGATCTCCACCTGGTCCTCCTCGGGCAGCTCCTCGAGCACGTCGGCGAGCCGCTCGTCGTCCATGGCGGCCACCACGGCACTGCGGCGCTCGGTGGGCAGGTCGTGCAGCACCTGGGCAGCGTCGGCCGGCTTCATCTCGGCGAGCTGGGCGATCAGCAGGGTCGCCCCCTGGGGGCGGTCCCGACGGGTGAGGCCCTCGACGTCGGCCCACTCCACCACGTGGGTCTGGCCGCGGCGGCGGAAGGTGCTGCCCGCCTCCTGCACGGCGACGCGCGAGAGCACCCAGTCACGGTTGCGGGCCTGCTCCATGCCGATGTCGTACACGGTGCCGGTCGCACCCGTGGTGAGCACCGTGACCGTGCGCTCGAGCATCTGCCCGATGACGAGCGTCTCGGTCGGACGCTGCTCGAAGCGCCGCATGTTGAGCAGGCCGGTCGTGTAGACCTGCCCGCTGTCGATGTTGGTCACCCGCGTCATCGGCACGAAGATCCGGCGCCGACCGAAGACCTCGGCCACGAGGCCGAGCACCCGCGGCTGGTTGACCTCCGAACGTACCGCGGCCACGAGGTCGCGCACCTTGCCGACCTGGTCGCCCTGGGGGTCGAAGATCGGCAGCCCGACCAGCCGGGCGGCGTACACGCGGGTGGGGGTGGTGCTCACGGGGGCGAGGCTACCGGCCGACGGCGCCGGCGGGCCGTCGACGCGACGCGCGCCGACAGGGTGTTGGCGGCAGGGCCGCGTATAGTGCGGCGCATGGGTCATTCGACGGTAGGACGCCTTGCGGCGTCGGGGTTGCTGGCGGTCGCGCTCTCCGCGCTGACTGCCTGTGGCGACACCACCGACCAGGCCCAGGACCCCGGTCAGGACCCCTCGTCGACCTCGGGTGAGGCGTCGGAGCCGACGGAGTCGGAGTCCTCCGACGTGCCGGCAGACGCCCCCGCCTGCGACCAGGTCTGGGCCGACGGGGGGAAGATCGCACGCACCTACCGGGGCTGCGTCGACGAGTCCGGCGCGTACGTCGAGCGCGACTCGGTCGGCTGCTCCTCGGGACAGCGGCTGGTCGTCTTCGGCGACCGCTTCTGGGGTGTGCAGGGCGGCACGGTCTACGAGGCCGACGGCTCGCTCGACCAGGATCGCGACTACCGGGACGCAACCCGGCGGTGCGCTGCCTGAGTCACACCAGTGCGACCGTCTGGTCGTCTGTCACGTCGTCGTCACGAGGGGAATTCTCCATGTTCGTCAGGACCTTGGCCCTGATGCTCGCCACCGCAGGACTGATGCTGCCCACGAGCGTCCCCGCCCAGGCGGCCCCCCAGGGCTTCAACCCCAAGCCGGGGCCCACCTTCAACAGCCCGGTCGGCGGGAAGGCCCAGCAGCGCAAGATCTACAACCGCCTCATGAAGTCGATCAACTCCTCGCCCAAGGGCTCGAGCATCGACATCTTCTCGTGGAACTTCCTCACCCAGCAGGGCAAGGACGCGCTGCTGCGCGCAGCCCGCCGGGGGGTCACGGTGCGGCTGATCATGGATGACCGCAACGTGGAGCAGATCGACAACCCGTCGTTCCCGCAGCTGCGTGCGGGGCTGCGTACCTACAACAAGAACCACCCCAAGAAGCCCAACAACTGGGCGCGGCTGTGCGAGGGCACCTGCCGCAGCAAGAACGGGTCCGCCCACACCAAGGTCTTCCTGTTCTCCAAGGTGGGACGCACCCCGCGCGTGGTCATGCAGGGCTCGGCCAACTTCACCGTCGCCTCGACCACCAATCAGTGGAACGACCTCTACACCCACACCAGGAACCGCAAGGTGTGGAAGTTCTACCAGCGGATCTTCCACCAGGCGGCTAAGGACAAGCCCGTCTTCCCGGCCTACGCCGACAAGAAGCTCGACAAGTTCCGGATGATCGCCTTCCCGATCCGCGGCAAGCAGTCCGTCGACCCGATCATGCAGACCCTCAACCGGGTCCAGTGCCGGGGCGCCACCAACACCGGCAACGGCCGTACCAAGATCCAGATCGCCCCCGACGTGATCCGCCAGAAGCGGGGCATGCGGCTGGCCACCAAGCTGCGCAAGATGTACAACAACGGCTGCAACATCCGCATCGGCTACACCGTGGTCGGCATCACCATCGGACGCATGTTGCGCGAGGACTCCGGCCGCGGCCCGGTGCCGATGAAGCACCTCACGCAGGACTTCGACTGCAACGGCGAGTTCGACAACTACTTCCACCTCAAGTCGATGACGATCCGCGGCAACTACAACGGTGACCGGTCCGGCTACGCGCTGGTCAACGGGTCCGCGAACTGGTCCGGCCTGGCCAAGGTCAGCGACGAGAACCTCGGCATCTACCGCAGCAAGAACCGGGTGAAGCGCTACGAGGACCACCTCGACTTCTGGTACGGGCAGAACATCTGGGGGAAGAGGAACTGCCCCGCGACGGCCCCCACGAACGGCCGTGCCCGCGCCTCGGTCGACGACGACCAGCTGATCTTCGGCGACGACGAGAACGCGGTCTACGAGGACGGCACCTCGGTCACGAACGGGACCTTCGACCCGTTCGCGTCGAAGCCCGAGGACTGAGCAGGAGGACGAGTGGCCGGGCCACGCATCCGACCCGGGATCACCGGGGTCGACGACGACGGGCTGCGGCTGCGTGCCCTGGACGACCGGGCCCTCGACGTCTGCTTCGACGGGCGGCGGGTCTGGACGTTCTGGACGCTGCGCGACACCGAGGGCACCGGCCCGTTCCGGCGGATCGCGTGGCCCCGGCCGCTGGTGAAGCACCTCGACGGCCACAGCCTGGTCGCGGTGCGTGACTCGGCCACCGGATCGACCTACTTCGAGGCCGAGGTCGTGCTCGGCTCCGGCGAGGGGCGGGTCGAGGTGCGCAGCCCGAAGGGCGTGGACCTCGGCTTCGACAAGTCCGGCAAGCTCGTGCCGACGTTCGCCGGCCGTTCTGCGCGTGACCTCGACTCGTTGCTCGACGCGACCGAGGCGGTGGTCGGCGCCCTCCGCGAGGGCGGCCTCGAACCGTTCCTCGCCTACGGCACCTTGCTGGGGGCGGTGCGTGAGGGCCGGGTGCTCGGCCACGACTCGGACGCAGACCTCGGCTACGTGAGCCGGTACGACACCCCCGCCCAGGTCGCCCGCGAGTCCTTCAGGGTGCAGCGTGAGCTCGCCGATCGCGGATTCGCCACCTACCGCTACAGCGGTGGCGCCTTCCGGGTCGACGTCCAGGAGGGCGGCGTGACCCGCGGCCTCGACGTCTTCGGTGGCTTCCTCGACCGCGGCCGGCTCTACCTCATGGGGGAGGTCGGCACCCCGTTCCGCGAGGAGTGGCTGTGGCCGCTGACCACCGCACAGCTGAGCGGGCGCACCCTTCCGGTGCCGGCGCAGCCGGAGCACCTGCTGGAGGCGATGTACGGACCCGGCTGGAAGGTGCCCGACCCGGCCTTCAAGTTCACGACACCACCGCGCACCACCCGGGCGCTCGAGGGCTGGTTCCGCGGCACCCAGCCCGGCATCCGCTACTGGGAACGACGTGCGTCCGGTCCCACGCACGGCAAGTTCCGCGAGCCGTCGGTGCTGGCGCGCCGGGCGGCACGGCTGGCCGAGGAGCTGGACGCCGAGGTGCTCGACGTCGGCGCCGGTCGCGGTGCCGACAGCGTGTGGCTGGCGCGTCAGGGCGTCCGGGTGACGGCCTACGACTACGTGCCCCGCGGACTGCGCGACGCCGTCGCGGTCGCGCAGGACGAGGGCCTCCCGTTGGAGGCGCGCACGCTCAACCTCACCGAGTGGCGCTCGGTGCTCGCCGAGGGCACCCGGCTCGCCCACGACCCGCGGCCCCGGGTCGTGCTGGCCCGCCACGTCCTCGACGCGACCTCCGGCTTCGGGCGGGAGAGCGTGGCGCGGCTGTGCTCGATGGCGCTGCGCGACGGCGGCCGGCTGCTCGCCGACCTCCACGTCGCGGAGCCGACGGGTGCCGACCGGGAGGGCGATCCCGACGAGGACGCCCCCGACTGGATGGTGGGGCGCCCCGACCCCGACGCGGTGGCTACCCTGCTCCGCAGGTACGGCGCCACCCGGGTGGGGATCAAGCGGTTGCCGAACCGCGACCGGACGACCGTGAGAATGGTGGGAGAGTGGTCAGCGTGGACCTGAGGACGCTGCGGCCGAGCTCGAGCTCGACCGTACGACGACTGGAGGAGCGGGTCGCCGACCTCGAGGCCGATCTGGCCGAGATGCGTCAGCACCAGCTGCGGTTGGCCGAGCTCGCCGACGTGGTCCAGGAGCTGCTCGTGCCGGTGGCGCAGCAGGACCGCGAGGCCGTCCAGGCCGCCGTCGAGCGGTTCCGGAAGTCCCTGTAGTGGTTCGCCGGGTCTTCGTCCACGTCGGCCTGCCGAAGACCGCCACCTCCTACCTCCAGACGATCATCTGGTCGCAGCGCGACGCGCTGCGTGAGCGCGGCGTCGTCGTCCCCGGCTCGGAGCGACGCGACCACCTGTGGGCCTCGCGCACGGTGCGTGACGACCCCGCCCTGAAGCGCTCACCCGAGCGCCACCGCACCGCGTGGCGCCGGCTCGTGGAGGAGCTCGGCGCCAGCGACGGCACCGGGGTGATCAGTCACGAGTTCTTCGCGGCGGCCTCGGCCGAGCAGGCGCAGGCCATGGTCGCGGAGCTGCCGACCGACGACGTGCACCTCGTCGTGACCGCGCGCGAACCGCTCGGGCTGTTCACCGCCAGCTGGCAGGAGAGCCTCAAGAACGGCGCCACCACGCCCATGCCCGACTACGGCCGCGACGAGTCGCCGAGGCCCACCGCGATCTGGAACTGGCGCACCCTCGACCTGCGGCTCGTGCTGGAGCGCTGGTCGCAGGCGGTCCCGCCCGAGCGCATCCACGTGCTGGTGCTCGACCCCGGGGCACCCCGCGACGACGTGTGGCACCGCTTCGCCGACGTTCTCGGGCTCGACGGCGCCGGCATCGACCTCTCGGGCTCCTTCCCCAACACCTCGATGGGGGTGGCCGAGGCCGAGACGCTGCGGCGCGTCAACGGTGCCCTCCAGGGCTTCGGGTCGGCCTTCGACCGCGGCGTCTACATCCGCACCTTCCTCGCCGACGAACGGCTCGTGCCACGCACGGGGGAGCGGTTCTGGCCCGAGCCCGACCAGGTCGCCGACTGCCGGCGCCGGGGTGAGGAGGCGGTCGCCCACCTGCGGTCCGCGCCCTACGACGTGGTCGGTGACGTCGAGCACCTGCGGGTCCCCGAGGAGCTCGAGGAGCGACGCCTCACCGGCTCGGTGAGCGACAGCGAGGTGGCGGAGGTCGCGGTCGACCTCGTGGCCACGATGCTCGGTGACGTCCGCGCGTTGCGGCGCAAGCAGTCGCGCCAGGCCGGCGCGGCCGGCGCCACGGTCGTACGTCGCCTGCCCCGCGGCCTGCGACGGATGGCCGGTCGTGCCCTGCGCGTGCGACGCAGCCGTCCCTGATCAGTCCCCGCGAGCCAGCCGACGCAGCCTGCGACCGGCCGCCTTGGCCTTCCTGCCCTGGGGTGAGGGGTCCTTGACCCGGTCGGCGACGTAGAACTGCGCCTTCGGCACCGAGGCCAGCTCAGCGACCCGCGCTGCCAGCGCGTCGGCGGCGCCGGCCGGGAGTTCTCGCGGGGGAGCGGGGTCGCGCAGCGGGTCGACGTCGAGCAGCAGCCCGAGCTCCCCGAGCAGGTCGACGTCGTCGCGGGTGGTGAGCTCGTAGATCCGCTGCAGGTGGCGTGCCCGGACCTCCTCGGGGAGGTCCTTGGCGATGAGGGTGCGCAGCGCCCGCGCCATCGGTTGGCGTGACTTGCGGTAGCGGGCGTGGCCCGCGCGGGCGAGCGCCTCCCACTTGCGCACGAACTCCTCACCGGAGACCGCGTCGTAGTGCAGCACCCCGAGCCGGTCGTCCTCGTGGCACCGGAGCCGCTCGCCGTCCGCGGTGATCGCGTCGTGCAGGCTGAGCGCGTGGCCCGAGCGTGGCCGGATGCCGGACTTCCCGATGACGTGGCCGTGGAAGTAGGCCTGGTTGGTGGGCTCGGGCAGTGCCTCGAGCACGTGGAGCAGCGTCAGGTCGTCGTCGTCGAGCAGGCGCTTGAACCGCGTGGGCCGGCACTCCGGGGCGGGCTGGCTGACCGCCTCCCACGGGGGCAGCCGCACGGCCTCCGCGTCCTCGGGCACCGCTGCCATCGCGTCGCGGTCGAGCCGGGCCACCTCGTCGCCGTCGACGTGGAAGAGCCACTCGGCCCAACCGAAGGGCTCGAGCAGTGCGCGGGCCCAGTTGGCGTTGATGCGCTGCCGGACGTTCAGTCCCGGAGGACGGCCGTCGGTCCACCACTGCTTGCGGCCCGTGCGCAGACAGGTGACCCGTGGCTCGGCGTCGAGGAACGCTGCGACCTCCCGCTGACCCGGCCCCTGGGGTGCGTCGAGGAAGACCAGCATGTGGTCGACCCCGGAGGCGAGGTTGGCCTGCACGAAGAACTCCACGTTGCCGGGGGAATCCATGACGGTGGAGGCCGTGACCAGCATGGCCGTCACCCTAGCGATGGGTCTTCCGGGCCCTGTACACGGCCGGGTCGACGGCTCGGTCGAGGGCACGGGTGCGTGATAACTTTCGCCGATGCCCAGTCCGTCCCACCGGTCGCTCGCCGCGGGTTCCCGTCGGCTCTCCCGGACGGCCGCGGCACTCCTGGCGGCGGCGCTGGTGGTCCCGG
Organism: uncultured Actinomycetota bacterium; assembly: GCA_963754025.1. Classification (GTDB taxonomy): domain Bacteria; phylum Actinomycetota; class Actinomycetes; order Propionibacteriales; family Nocardioidaceae; genus Nocardioides. Next base: position 214,839 of record CAVWEC010000004.1, read on the forward strand.
TGGTGGCCGGCGTGGCGGTCGCCCGGCTGGGCGACTCCGACGCCGACACCACCCGTGCGGTGGCCCAGTCGCTGCCGCCGGTGCAGGAGCTCGTCGAGCGACGCCAGCTGGTGCCCGAGCGCCGCGTCGTCCCCGCCATCGAGGTGGCCAAGGTCGACCGTGAGGCGTTGCTGGCAGAGCGGGCGGAGAAGAAGGCGGAGCAGGCTGCGACGAGCAACGCGCCGTTCGAGGTGCGCGTCGGCAGCTTCAACGTGCTCGGCAGCCAGCACACGGCCCCGGGGGGTGGCCGACAGCGCTACCCACCGGCCTCCACCCGCAACGTCGGCGCCACCAACCTCATCGCCAAGCACGGCGTCGACATCCTCGGCACCCAGGAGCTGCAGGCCGACCAGCTCGGCGCGCTGCAGTCGCGCACCGGCATGGCGGCCTACCCGGGCACCTCGTGGGGCAGCGCGGAGACCGACAACTCCATCCTCTGGAGGCCCGGCATCTTCGAGATGGTCAGCGGCAGCCAGTTCACCATCAACTTCATGGGACGACCGCGCCCGCAGCCGATCGTGCGGCTGCGCCACCTCGCGACCGGTCGCGAGTTCTACGTCGTCAACACCCATCCGTCGGCGGGTGGCGGTCGCTACGCCGCGGAGCGGGCCGCTGGGCAGAACACGCTGGTGTCGGTGGTCAACAACCTGAAGTCGGAGGGCGTGCCGGTGCTGGTCACGGGGGACATGAACGACCGGGAGGCGTTCTACTGCAGCGTGTCGCCGCGCACGGGCCTCGTGGCCTCCAACGGCGGCAGCTACTCCGGCGGCTGCTCACCGCCGCCCAGCCCGCTGCCGGTCGACTGGGTGCTCGGCCTCGACGTCCGGTGGAGCGGCTACTGGCGCGACACCACCCCGGTGACCCAGCGCATCTCCGACCACTACTTCATCAGCGCGCTGGCGAGATTCGGTGGCTGAGCCGGTCGGGCTCCGGACCGACCGCTCGCCCGACCCCTCCCGGCGTGGCCCCCTGGGGTTCCGGCCCGACATCCAGGGGATCCGAGCGGTCGCGGTGCTGCTCGTCATCGCCCATCACGTCGCGCCGTCGTTCCTCACCGGTGGCTACATCGGCGTCGACGTGTTCTTCGTGGTCTCCGGTTACCTCATCACCGCGCTGCTGCTGCGCGAGGCCGACCGTGACGGCCGGGTGTCGCTCACCGGCTTCTACGCCCGGCGGGCCCGCCGGATCCTCCCGGCCGCGACGCTCGTGACGCTGGTGACGGTCGTGGGCTCGCTGCTGACGCTGTCGTTGCTGCGCACCCAGACGGTCCTGGTCGACGCGCTGTGGGCGTCCGGGTTCGCTGCGAACGTGCGACTCGCGCTCACGGGCACCGACTACTTCGCGCAGGGCCAGCCACCCTCGCCGCTGCGCCACTACTGGTCGCTCGCCGTCGAGGAGCAGTTCTACCTCGTGTGGCCGCTGCTGCTCCTCGCCTGCGTCCTGCTCGTACGCCGCCGCGGCGGCGGGGCCGCCGAGCTACGTCGGACCGCCGGGCTCCTGCTGCTGGTCGTGGTCGCGGCGAGCCTCGCGTGGTCGGCCTGGGCGACCTGGGCCTCGCCGACCACCGCCTACTACTCCGCGTTCACCCGCGCCCACGAGCTGGCCCTGGGCGCGGGCTGCGCCTTGCTGCCGCGCACCTTGCGACTTCCCCACCGGGTGCGGCAGCTGCTGGCGGGCGCGGGCCTCCTGGGCATCGTGGCCACCGCCTGGTTCTACACGCTGGACACGGCCTTCCCCGGCGCCTGGGCGCTCGTCCCCGTGCTGGCCACCGCCGCGCTCGTCGTCGCCGGCGAGGGGGCGGGTGACCGGCCGTCGCTCGTGGGTCGGCTGCTCGGGAGCGCGCCGATGGTGCGCATCGGCGACTGGTCCTACTCGCTCTACCTCTGGCACTGGCCCGTGATCGTGCTCGTGCGCAGCAACCTCGGCCCGGCGAGGTTCGACAGCATCGTCGTCCGGTTGCTCGTGCTCGCGGCCGTGTTCGTGCTGAGCTGGGCCACCTACCGCTGGATCGAGACACCCTTCCGCACCGGACGGCCGTGGCAGCGACTGCGGCCCGCGCTCGCGATCTATCCCGCCTCGGTCGTCGCCGTCGTGCTCACCGTGCTGGCCAGCACCCAGGTGATCAGCTACCGGCTCGGCGGCTGGTCCGACGAGCCGGCCATCTCCAGCTCCGACTACGACAGCTCGGTCGTGGGTCGTGACCGCCACACCGCCCTGGTGCGCGCCTCCGTGCTGGCTGCCCAGGAGCGCCGCCCCGTCCCGAGCGACCTGGTGCCGGGCCTGCTCGACCTGCGCGAGCAGACCGCTGCGCTCGGCGACTGCGACTACCGCACCGGAACGACGCAGCTGTGCGCCATCGGCGACCCCGACGCGGACCGGTCGATCGTGGTGCTCGGTGACAGCCACGCGCGGGCCCTCTCGCCGGCGATCGAGGAGATCGGGCGACGCGACGGCTACCGCGTCTACGTCCTGGTCTACAGCGGCTGCATGGCCACCAGCCTCACCCAGATCGAGCGCAGCACCGGCCGGGCGTGGAGCGGCTGCGAGGACTTCAAGGAGTGGGCGATGGACACCATCGCCGACCTCGCGCCCGACCTGGTGGTCGTCTCGACGTCCGCGGGCCGGGTGCGTGACCCCGTCGACGGGGCCACGGTCGCCGGCAGCCCCGAGCTCCAGCGCTACCACGAGCTGCTCCGGCAGGGCTGGCGAGAGCTCTTCGAGAGGCTCGACGAGGAGTCCGGCGAGGTCGCGATCGTGGGAGGCACCCCCAAGCTGCCGCGGGAGACGGGGGTCTGCCTGAGCCAGGGCCACCCCGACCTGGGGGAGTGCGCCTTCGAGCCCGGCCCGTACGCCGCTCGCGAGGCCCGCACCTCGTTCGCGGCCGGCCGCGACGCCGGGATCCGGGTGGTCGACGCGAAGCGGTGGTTCTGCGCCGACGGCCTGTGCCCCTCCGTCGTCGGCGAGTTCATCACCATGCGCGACTCCGAGCACATGACGCCCGACTACGCGCGCTGGCTGGCGCCGGCGCTGGCCGAGCGGCTGGGTCTGCCGCGGCTCGCTGCGACGGACTGACACCCCCTCTGACCTGCGAGAACTACACGTCTGTAGTTCCCGGGAACCGATTGCGTGTGACCTCTGGGGGTGGTGTGATTCCTGTGACTCACCCCCCCGGGTAGGCCCCTTCCCCCCGCCTGCCCGCCGTCCCCGAGGAGCCCCCCATGCCCCCCGCGTCGCCCTCGTCCAGGCTCCGCGCGCTCGTCGCCGCCCTCGTCCTCGGCACCGCCACCGCCGGCGCGCTCGCCGTGCCGGGCGCTGCGGCCGCCGGCCCCACGGTCTCCGGCCCGACGTCCTCGGGCGCGGCCGCCTCCGGCAGTGCGGGCGGTGCCTTCGCCACGCCCAGCGCGGTGACCGCGATCCAGGCGAACATCAAGTCCGACCTCAGCACCGAGCGGTTCCGCGCCGACGTGAGCAAGGTGCTCGCCATGGCGCCGGACGTGGTGACCTACAACGAGGTGCCGCTGCGCTACGACACGGTGCTCGCGCCCGAGGGTTACGAGGTGCACCGCACGATGAAGAACCGCTACACCAAGGCGACCGCGGTCGCCTGGCGCAGCGACCGTTGGACCGAGCTCGCCTCGGGCACCGTGCGCATCTCCAACTACCGGGAGGTCCCTCCCGGTCGCAGCATCCGGCTCGGCCTGCGCTTCGCCAACTGGGTGACGCTGCAGGGCACCGACGGCCGCACCCTGTCGGTCGTCGCCGCCCACGTGGCGCCGCTCGACCGGAACATGCCCGACCTGCTGCGCCGTTCGGTGCGCAAGGTCGGGGGTCTCGTCGAGGAGCTGGCGCCGTCCGGACCGGTCCTGGTCGGTGGCGACTTCAACGTGCACTACCGGAGCGGCCGCTACCCGCGTGACCTGCTGACCGACGCGGGCATGGTGCCGACCTACGACACGCTCGGCAACCACTTCGCCACCGGCGACCACCAGGGCGCGACGATCGACTACCTGTTCAACCGCGGTGCCGACCTGCTCGGAGCGACCCAGCACAAGGCCGTCGAGCTGAAGTCCGACCACGACGCCGTGGTCGCCGGCTTCGACTGGCTCGTCGACAGCCCCGAGGAGACCCAGCGGCTCTCGAACGACCCGGGCGGCGACGCCACGGACAAGCGGCGGGCCGTCACCGCGCTCACCGAGGCGATCGCGGCGAGCCGGCCCGGGGAGACGCTCGACGTCGTCGGCACCGGCCTCGCGATCCGTGCGGTCTTCCGCAAGCTGCGGGCCGCGGTCAAGCGCGGCGTGGAGGTGCGCTACCTCACCCGCAGCCCGGAGCTGACCCGCAGGGAGCGCGGTCTCGAGCGGGTCGCGACGACCTCGGGCAGCAGCGTCGCGCAGTGCCGTGACGACTGCCTGCGCGCCTGGCGCAAGACCGGCATGGCCCGTACCTTCCTGCTCCGCCACGACGCCTCCGGGCAGCCGGTGCAGCGGATCGACGCCAACCGCATCCTGACCAGCGTGATGCTCCAGGAGCGCACCCGGCTGGTCGTGCGCACCGGCGAGATCGGTCTGACGCAGGGTGAGCAGATGCTGGCCCGACTGCGCTGACGCCGCTGCCGGTGCGGCGGGTTTGCCGCCTGCGGTCCGATGCCGTAGGAGTGTCCCCATGCCCGACTCCGGGACGCCCCGACGCGTCTTCCTCCACCTCGGCCTCCAGAAGACCGGCACCTCCTACCTGCAGGGCGTGCTCCAGGAGAACCGGACGACGCTGGCCGGCCAGGGGCTGGACCTGCTCCCGGCCAGCCGGCGCGAGGCCTTCGAGCTGATGCTCGTGGTGCGCGAGCGGTTCAACCCCCAGCGCGACCCGGCACGTGCCGCCGACGCCCTCGACCGGTTCGCGGCCGAGCTCGCCGCAGCGCCGGGTGACCGGGCGCTGGTCAGCCAGGAGTCGCTGGCAGCCGCCCGGCCCCCGCAGGTACGTCGCCTGCTCGACGCGTGCGGTGACCGCGAGGCCCACGTCGTGCTGACCGTGCGCGACCTGGCCCGACAGCTGCCGTCGTCGTGGCAGCAGGAGCTCAAGTCGGGCAAGACCGAGTCGTGGTCGGACTACCTCGCCCGGCTGCGTGACTACCAGGGTCGCGGTCTGACCCGGCACCCGTGGATCCAGCTCGACCCGCCGACGGTGCTCGGACGCTGGGCGCAGCACGTGCCCCCGGAGCGGATCCACGTGGTCACGGTCCCGCCCCGGGGCAGCCGCACCGACCTGCTGCTGGCCCGGTTCTGCGAGGTCCTCGGTGTCGACGCGGCCACGCTCGAGCCGTCGTTCCGCGCCAGCAACACCAGCCTCGGCATGGCTCAGGCCGAGCTGTTGCGCCGGGTCAACGGCGAGCTCAGCGACGAGCACCGGCGTCGCCAGGTCTACGGCGACGTGGGCAAGCGGTTCTTCGCCTCGCAGGTGCTGGGGGAGCAGCGCGGCACCCGGATCCTCGTCCCCGACGACGTGCGCGACTGGTGCGTCGCCGTCGCCGACCAGCAGGTGCGGGCGATCCAGGAGGCCGGCTACGACGTGGTCGGCGACCTCGAGGACCTACGGTGCACCGACGAGGCCTTCGACGCCGGCGACCCCTCCCCGGCCGAGTCCGACGTGACGTCGGCCGCGGTGACGGCGCTGGGCACGGTCCTCTCCCAGCGCTCCGACGCGATCCTGCGGCGGCGTGCGGCCGAGACCCGGGAGGGCGGGTTCCGGGGTCGGCTCAGGCGACTCGCCGCCGGCACCCGCGGCCGTGACGAATCCCCTGATGACCTCGACGACGACGACGCCTAGTCTTTCCCGCGTGACCCCGGACGAGGGACCGCAGCGGCTCTACTTCCACATCGGACTCCCGAAGAGCGGCTCGACCTACCTGCAGGCAGCGCTCGGCAACCACCGGGAGGCGCTCAAGGAACGTGGCTTCGTCTACCCCTTCGTGCGGCAGGAGGGCATGTTCCTCGCCGCCGTCGAGATGGTCGGCAGCGCCCCGCGGTGGGGTCAGGACCCCGACGACGTCGCCGGCACCTTCGCCCACCTGCTGCGGCGCGGCCGGCGACTCGGGGGCACCGTGGTGATCAGCCACGAGATCTTCGGCTCGGCCAAACCCGCCCAGGTCGAGGCCATGCGCGAGATGCTCGAGGACTTCGAGGTCCACGTCGTCGTCACGGCCCGCGACCTCGGCCGCACGGCGACGGCGCAGTGGCAGGAGCAGGTCAAGAACGGCGAGGCCGACACCTTCGCGGAGTTCACGGCTGGCCTGCTCGAGGACCTGCCCGACGACCCTGCCGACGACGCCCGGTTCTGGCGTGCGCAGAACCTCGGCCGGCTGCTGGAGCGCTGGTCGGTGGTGGCGCCGCCCGAGCGGACGCACGTGGTGCCGTGCCCGCCCTCCGGCGCACCGCAGTCCCAGCTGTGGGAGCGGTTCGCCGACGCGCTCGGCCTGGCCCACGACAGCGTCGACCTGGCGCAGGTGCCACGCAGCAACGAGTCGCTCGGGACCGCGCAGGTGGCGCTGCTGCGCGAGGTGCTGGTCGAGGTCGGCGACCGGCTGCCGCAGCCGTGGCACGCCCGGATCGCCAAGCGCTGGTTCGCCCAGACCCTGCTCACCCGCGGTCGCTCCGCCAAGCCCAGCACGCCCACGGAGCTCGCGGCGCGGCTGACGCCGGTGTCGCAGCACTGGATCGACACCGTCCGCACCGGTGGCTTCCGGGTGCACGGTGACCTCGACGACCTGCTCCCCGTGGCGGGCCCCGCCGGCTCGCCCCACCCCGACGACGTGGACCGGGCCGCGCAGCTCGACGCGCTCCCCGAGATCCTGGCGGAGATGCTGGTGCGGGTGCGGGAGGTCAGCGAGCGGGCTGCCGCGCTCGACCACGAGGTCGCCGCGCTGTCCTCCGAGCGCGACGCGCTGGCCGAGGAGCTCGCCGAGCTGCACGCGACCACCTGGCGCAAGCCCGGTTGGCTCACCCGGTCACAGCGGCGCCGGGGTGGAAAGAGTCACAGTCAGGAGCCGGGGACGTGACTCGCCGGTAGCCTGCGTGCGGACCCGACGGAGGGCCGGACGAGGAGGAGCATCACCATGGGGCGCTTGTGCCAGACCGACGGACTGACCGAGGACCAGCAGGAGATCCTCAAGGCGGTGCGTACCTTCGTGGAGGAGAAGATCCTCCCCGTCGCCACCGAGCTCGAGCACGCCGACGAGTACCCCACGGAGATCGTCGAGGGCCTCAAGGAGCTCGGCATCTTCGGGCTGATGATCCCCGAGGAGTACGACGGTCTCGGGGAGTCGCTGCTGACCTACGCGTTGTGCGTGGAGGAGATCGCGCGTGGCTGGATGAGCGTCTCCGGCGTCATCAACACCCACTTCATCGTGGCCTACATGCTGATGCGCCACGGCACCGAGGAGCAGAAGAAGAAGTACCTGCCCCGGATGGCGACCGGTGAGGTCAGGGGTGCCTTCTCGATGTCCGAGCCCGGGATGGGTTCCGACGTCGCCGCGGTGCGGACCAAGGCCACCCGGATCACGGACGGGACCGACGAGGGCTACGAGATCACCGGCCAGAAGATGTGGCTGACCAACGGGGGCAGCTCGACGCTGGTGGCCGTCCTCGCCAGGACCGACGAGGGCCTCGACGACTCGGTGTCGGTCTACAAGAAGATGTCGACGTTCCTGGTCGAGAAGGAGCCCGGCTTCGGGGAGGTCGCGCAGGGCGTCACCATCCCGGGCAAGATCGACAAGATGGGCTACAAGGGCGTCGACACCACCGAGATGGTGCTCGAGGGCCACCGGCTCGGTGCCGACCAGGTGCTGGGCGAGGCCCCGGGCGAGGGTTTCTACCAGATGATGGACGGCGTCGAGGTCGGCCGGGTGAACGTGGCCGCCCGCGCCTGCGGCATCGCCAACCGGGCCTTCGAGCTCGGCATCGCCTACGCCCAGCAGCGCGAGACCTTCGGCAAGCCGATCGCGCAGCACCAGGCGGTGCTGTTCCGGCTCGCGGAGATGGCGACCAAGGTCGAGACCGCCCACTCGATGATGGTCCGTGCGGCGCGGATGAAGGACTCCGGGGAGCGCAACGACGTCGAGTCCGGCATGGCGAAGATGCTCGCCTCGGAGTACTGCAACGAGGTCGTCGAGGCCTCCTTCCGCATCCACGGCGGCTACGGCTACTCCAAGGAGTACGAGATCGAGCGGCTCTACCGCGAAGCGGCCTTCATGCTGATCGGCGAGGGGACCTCCGACATCCAGAAGATGATCATCGGGCGCAGCCTGCTGAAGGACTACGCGCTGAAGTGAGGTTGACTACCCCCCGTGGCTGAGCGCGTCGTCCTGCACGTCGGGACCATGAAGTCCGGCACGACCTACCTCCAGGACGTGCTCAGCAGCGGGGTCCTCGAGCCGGCCGGCGGTTGGTACGTCGGCGGCACCTTCGGCGCCCAGACCTCCGCCGTACGCCGGCTGCTGCGTCCCTCCGACCAGCGTCAGCCCGAGCGGTGGCAGGCGCTGGCCGAGGAGGCGAACTCGCGACCGGGGGTCGCCGTGTTCAGCCAGGAGTTCCTCAGCTTCGCCCGACCCGACCGGGCCCGGCAGATCGTCGAGTCCTTCGGCGGCACCCCGGTCGAGGTGGTGGTGGCCGTGCGCGACCAGCACGGGGCGATCCCTGCCCAGTGGCAGAGCTTCACGCGCAACCGGGGCCTCGACGACTGGGCGACCTACGAGCAGCGGCTGCAGCAGATGGCCGGCGGGCCGACGGGCAAGCGCAACAAGGCGGTCAAGAGCTTCCGGCGCGCCCAGGACGTCGCGGGCATCCTGCGCCGCTGGGACGATCTCGGCGACCGGGTCAGCACGACCGTGGTCGTGGTGCCGCCGTCGGGCTCGGAGCCGACCGCCCTGTGGCGCCGGTTCTGCGAGGCCGCCGGCGTCGACGCGGGAGACCCCGAGGCGGCGGCGCGCCGGTCCAACGAGTCCCTGGGCTACGGCTCCTGCGACGCGCTGGTGCGCGTCAACCGGGCGCTCGAGCCGCTCGGCAAGGGCGGCTACACCAAGGCCCGCAAACAGCTGCTGCAGGCGCTGCTGCCGTTGCGCTCCGCCGAGGGCAGGCCGACGCTGTCCGAGGCGGGGGCCGACCTCGCCGCGGTGCTGAACGCCGACATCCTCGCGGCGGTCGAGCGGCACGGCGTCCGACTGGTGGGGTCGCCCGACGAGCTGCCGACAGCGCCGCGGTCCGGCGCCCCGGCCGTGGTGCCGCCCCCCGATCCCGAGCACGTGCACCGCGCGCTGGTGGCGGCGTGGGAGCACTGCCTGCCGCAGGTCGAGGTCCCGGACGCCGACGCCGATCAGCTGGCGGCGCGGCTCGGGCGCCGTCTGGTCCGCCGGCACGGCCGGTAGCGTCTCGCCCATGCCCGCGGCTCCCCAGGACGGCCACCCCGTCACCTTCCACGTCGGCACGCCCAAGAGCGGCACCACGTCGCTGCAGAACATCCTCGCCGGCAACCGCGACCTGCTGCTCTCCCACGGCTTCCTCTACCCGGGGAAGAACCAGGGCCACTTCATCGAGGCGATGAGCCTGCGCGAGGGTGGCTTCCGGGGGCACGAGTTCGAGAGCGCCGAGGGGGCCTGGGACCGGACGGTCGCCGAGGTCCTCGCCCACGACGGCCCGGTGCTGATCAGCCACGAGATCCTCGGCGGCTCGAAGCGCCGCATCGTCGAGCGTGCCGCCGAGAGCCTCCCCGGCCGCCGGCTCCGCGTGGTCATCACCTGCCGCGACCTCGGGCGCCAGTTCCCGGCCGTGTGGCAGGAGGGGGTGAAGAACGGCGACACGATCACCTACTCCGACTTCCTCGCCGAGGCCTTCGACGGCTGGGACGGGCCGGGAGCGGCGGGAGGAATGTGGCGCGGCCAGAACCTCGCCTCGGTCGCCGACCGCTGGGGCTCGGTCGTGGGGCACGAGAACGTCGTGATCGTGACGGTGCCGCCCGTGGGTGCCGACAAGGACGTGCTGTGGCGCCGGTTCGTCGAGGCCGTCGGACTGCCGGACGTCGAGTACGCGATCCCCGACGTCCCCCGCAACCCGTCGCTGGGCACGGTCGAGACCGAGCTGCTGCGCCGCGTCGTGGCCAGGCTCCCCGACGACGTCCCGTGGCCGACGTACTCACGCCAGGTGAAGCGCCGGCTGGCGCAGAAGCGGCTGGTCAAGGAGAAGGCCGGCGGCAGCCTGTCGGTGCCCCCGGCCCGCCACGACGACGTGCGCCGGGTGTCGGCCGAGATGCTCGACGCGATCCGCGCCCAGGGCTGCCCGGTCGTCGGCGACCTCGCCGAGCTGGAGCCCGCCTTCACCCCGGGTGGCACCTCGCCCGACGACGTCACCGAGGCGCAGCTGCTCGAGCGTGCCCTCGACGTGCTCGTGCCGCTGGTGCTCCATGACGGCCCGACGCCTCCCAGGCAGCCGATCACCCGCCGCATCGCCGAGCAGGGGGCCCGCAAGACGGCCGGCAGGATCGCCGACCGGCTCAAGCGCCGCAAGCCCTGACGTCCCGGCGCCGCCGGCGTTCAGGCGCGGGAGGCGAGGACGTCCCCGGCAAGGGCGATCCAGCGGTCGGTCACTGCCCCGGCCTCGTAGTCGCGGGCGGTCTCGAGGGCCTGGGCCCCGAGCCGGCGGCGCAGGTCACGGTCGTCCATGACGCGGCTCAGGGCCGCCGTGAGCGCGGGCACGTCGCCCTCGGGCACGAGCAGGCCGTTGACGCCGTCGTCGATCAGCTGCCGCGGGCCCTCGGGGCAGTCGAAGGACACCGGCGGCACGCCCTTGCTCAGCGCCTCCAGCAGCACCATCGGCAACCCCTCGTAGCGCGACGACATCGCATAGACCGAGCTGTTGGCGAGCTCGGACTCGAGCTGGTCGGTGACCCCGCCCATGAGGATCCGGTCTCCGACGCCGGCCTCCGCGACCTGGGCGTTGAGGTCGTCCCACCGCTGTCCGTCCCCGTAGATGCGCAGCTGCCAGTCGGGGTGGCTGGACGCGAGCGGGATCCAGGCCTCGACCAGCCGCTCGAAGCCCTTCTGGGCGGTGAGCCGGCCGGCGGCGATGACGACCCGGTTCTCCAGCGGGGCGGGCTCGCCGACCTCGAACGGCGTGGGGTTGGGGATCACGCCGGTGCGCAGCCAGGGGGCTCCGCTGGTGTCCCCGAGGTAGTCGACCCAGCGTTCGTGGTCGGCCTCGGTGAGGGTGAGCAGGGCATCGATCGGCCGGGCGGGGCCGCGGCCGAGCGCGAGGTCGCGCAGAGCGGCGCGCAGCGGCTCGGGGCGGGGCACGAACGAGAGGTGCTCCTGGTGGAGCAGCACCGAGCCCGGGTCGCTCCACAGGGCGGCCGCGACCGCGAACTCCGGTCGGGTGCTGACCACGACGCCGGGCGGACGGCCCTCGAGCTGCTCACGGAGCAGCCGGTCGACGAGCGCCGAGAAGGTCTTCTTGGCGCCGTCGACGAGCCGGGACTCGGCGCGGTCGAGCTCGCGCAGCTCGGGGTCGGCGCGCGGGTCGTTGCGGGTGGCCCGTCGGGGGGTGCCGGGGTTCGCGGGGTCGTAGCGGTCCTGCAGGGCGACCAGCTCGACCCGGGGGTCGAGCTGGAACTTCGGCTCCGCCGACGACCGCCCCAGGGTCAGGATCCTCACCTCGTGGCCACGCTCGGCCAAGGTGCTGGCGGTCGTGAACACGGTGCGGGCGATGCCACCCGCGGCGTAGGCCGAGGGCACCAGGAACGTCCAGCGCCGGGTGAGGCCGGCGGTGTCGCCGCGGTGGGTGGCGACGGTGTCGGCGTAGTCGGTGCCGGGGGCCCGGCGCTCACGTCGCCGCTGGCCTCGTCGATCTGCGCGGCCGGGCCGGTCGTTGGGGGTCACGTGCGGGTCCTCCGGTTGTCGGGCTCGTCCTCGGAGCCGCTGTCGTCGGGATCATCGGGGTCGTCGCGATGCTCGTCGCCGGGGGCCGCGGCCGCGATCTGACCGGCGAGCAGCCCGACCGCCAGCTGGCGGGAGACGTCGAGCAGCTCGCTCTCGGTCACGGTGTCGGGATGGCGCGAGCCGGTGCGGTCGGTGCCGCCGAGGAGGTCGTCGAGGTCGCCGGTGACGGGGCAGCCGAGGTCGCGGAGGTCGGCGACGGTGCGCTCACCACGGGCGAGCAGGTCGGAGCGCAGCTCGTCGCCGACGCCGATCGGGTCGCCGGGCACAGCAGCGAGCACCCGGCGTACGACGGCGGTGCGCAGCCAGCGGGCGTGGCCTCGCCAGCTCGCGTCGTGGGCGTCGACCTCGTCCTTCAGCGCCGGGCCGAACTCCTGCATCAGACGGGCGGCCTGCACCGACATCGACTCGTTGGCCTCCCGCGGTGGCAGCTCGACCGCGTGGGGGTCGAAGCCCACGGTGTCGGCGAACCGCTCCCACAGCTGGCCCGCGTGCGTGGGCCGCTCCGGCATCGTGAGGACGTGCACGCGGTCGGGGCCGACCACGCCGGCCCAGTGTCGTGCCACGGCAGCAGGGTCGAGCACGTCCCACGTCCACTTGGTGCGGCCGTCGCCGAGGCCCTCGACGAAGTCGGCGAGGCTGTGGCCGCGGCCGACCTTGAGGCTCTCCTGCCAGGCGGCCGGCACCAGCCGCACCAGGGTGCGGGTGGTGACGACGACGTGGACGCGGTCGCCGCCGAGCTGGTCGACGGCTGCGGCGCTCTGCTCCCGGTCCGCCGCGAGGTACCACTCGTTGCTGAGCACCACCGTGCCGTCGTGGGCCGCCGCCTGCTCGGTGAAGCGGCGCCACAGCGGCGGGACCCCCTTCCGCCGGCCCGGGAGGTGCTTGCCGTTGCGCACCACGATCGACGCGCGGTTGTGGTCGAAGGGGCCGCGGCCCGGGAAGAGGAGACCGAGGTCGCGCAGCGGTTCGCGGTTCTGCCAGAGGCCCGCCTGCAGGTAGGTCGTGCCGGACTTGGGTGTCCCGACGTGCAGGTACACGCGCTGTGCCAAGGGGGCTCCTCACTTCGGTCCGGGTCAGTCTAGGGTGTGCGTCGCGGGCGCGACCCGCCCCTGCACGCCCCACGGAAGGCACCCCATGAGCACCACCGCCCCTGCCGCCGACGGCCCCGGCAGCACCGCGAAGGTGGTCGTCGTGGCCGGTTCCGGCCGCAGCGGCACGAGCACCATCGCCGGGGTCCTGAAGTCTGCGGGTCTCCTGATCCCGCCGCCGGAGGTGCCGGGCAACCGCACCAACCCGCGGGGCTTCTTCGAGCCCCGCTGGGCGGTCGAGCTCCAGACGCGGTTGCTGCGTCGTTCGTCGGTCGTGCTCACCGACTCGCGGCCGGCCGCGTTCGAGCAGACCGCCGCCGTCGCGGCGGAGCAGGAGGTGCGCGACGAGGTCGGTGCCTGGGTGCGGGAGCACCTCGCCGAGAGCCGCGAGCTGCTGGTCAAGGACCCCCGCAACAGCTGGTTCCTCCCGATGTGGCGCACGGCGGCGTCGGACGCCGGGGCCGAGGTCGCGTTCCTGACGATGCTGCGACACCCGGCCGAGGTCGTGGGCAGCAAGGACAAGTACTACAAGAACACCAGCGCGGGCGAGTCGCCGCGTCAGGCGCAGACCACCCGGGTGGCGAGCTGGCTGAACGTGGCCCTCTTCACCGAGGCCACCACCCGCGACGCCCGACGGACCTTCGTCGTCTACGAGGACCTGCTCGCCGACTGGCGCGACCAGGTCGCCCGGGTCGCGGCCGAGCTCTCGCTCGCGGGGCCGGCCGACCTGAGCGCGGCGCAGGAGGCCGAGATCGACGAGTTCGTCGACCCCGACCTGCGCCGCGTGCGCACCGAGTGGAGCGACATCGAGTGCCCCGACGAGGTGCGCGAGCTGGCCCAGGAGGTCTGGGACCAGCTGTTGGTGCTGGCACGCTCCGGGGGCTTCGACGACGAGGCGCAGGCGCGGCTGGACGTGGTGCGGGACCGCTACGTGGGGATGTACGTCGACGCGGAGGCGCTGGCGCAGTCCTCGGCCCAGGAGGCACGTCGGGCCGGCGCGCGCAACGCCCGGCGCAAGCTGCTGAAGGAGCAGCGCCAGCAGGCTCGCAAGCAGGAGCAGCAGCGCGCTCGGCAGGAGGCGCGCCGGACTTCTGCCGCCCCCGCGGGCGCCCTCGCCCGCGCCCGATCCGTCGCCGGCAGGGTCAAGCGCCGGCTCCGGTCGCGCTGACGCGCCCGCTCACCCCTGGCCGCGCAGGCGGCGTACCTCCTCACGCAGCGACCTGATCCGGTCGCGCTGCTCGTGGCTGCGCAGCAGCTGGCCGACCAGCGCCTCGACGGCCACGGTCACGAGCGGGTCGGTCGCTGTGGAGTCGGGCACGACGCCCGGCTCCGGGACCGGGTCCGGGACGAGGTCGGCGAGGTCCCCGACGACGTGCCACGGTCGCCCGCGCAGGTCCTCGACCATGGTCAGGGCGTGCTCGCGCGCCCACCCGTGCATCTCCGGGGTCGTCGTCAGGCGGGACTCGTCGCCGGAGTCGGCCAGCACCTGACGCACGAAGTGCCCCTTGAGGAAGCGCACCGTGTCGAGCGTGCGCGCCTGCTCCGGCATCGCGGCGTTCACGCGACGCAGCAGCTCGACCGACGAGGCCCCCAGCGACTCGTTGCTGCGCTCCGGCTGGTCGACCAGGCCGGCGGGGTCGACGCCGGTGATGGCGCACGCCTGCTCCCAGAGCCACGCGGGGGGTGCTGCGCCGGGCCGGGGGAGCACCACGAGGTGTGCCCGGTCGTGCGGGAGCCCCTGCGACCAGCGCTCCAGCACGGCGGGGACGTCGTGGAAGCCCCAGAAGTCACCGGCCGGTCCCTCGGCGCGGGCGCGCTCCCAGTAGTCGGGGAGGGTCTCGGCCGAGCCCTCCTTGACGTGCTGCTGCCAGGCCGACCCGAGCTGGCGGCCGAGGTCGCGGGCGGTGACGATGACGTGCACCTCGCCGGCCACCTCCCGCAGCTGCGCGAGAGCGGTCGCCGCCTGCTCGGGCGTGGCCCGGGAGAAGTGGTCCTGGCCGATCAGCGCGTCCCGGTCGGTGCCGGCGACCTCGGCGAGGACGCTCGTCCAGGCCTGTGCCTGGTGCGCGTCCTGGCGCGCGAGGACCTCGCGCCGTCCGACCACCGTGCAGGCGGCGTGGAAGTGGTCACCCTTGTGGCGGCCCGGGAGCAGCAGGCCACGCTCGGCGAGCGCCTCCCGGTTCAGCCACCACAGCGAACGCAGGTAGGACGTCCCGGACTTCATCGTCCCGACGTGCAGGAACAGGCGACGCGCCACGGTGGCTCCCTTCGGGTCGACCCGAGGCTAACGGCGGCAACCGGAACCCGGTCGACCGGACGGGGGAGCAGTGGCACAGTGGGTGGTCCGCACACGATCCCGGGAGGCCCGGCATGAACGAAGACCTCAAGGCGAAGATGCGCAAGGCGCTCGATGCGAAGCAGGGGCGTTCCCAGGAGCACGACGAGGACGGGCCGCTCCACGAGAAGGTGCACGGCTCCGAGGTGACGGGCAGCGCCGCGCCCCCGATGCACCGGCGCAAGGCCGGGGGCGGCGGATCCTGAGCCCGGCTCGCTGAGGGGGCGGGGCCGCCGACCGGTTGCTAGGGTGCGGCGGTGCCGCACCCCACCTCCTCCTCGGTCGACCCGTTGGACCTGCGGTCCCCGGTGGGTCACCCCAAGGTCCTCACCCGCCGCTCGGCCGCCCTGCTGACCAGGCTCCACGAGCACCAGGAGGCCTCGGGCGCGCTCTCCCCGCTGACCTACAACATCACCGTCAGCCACGCGCACCGCTTCATGTGGTTCCGCAACGCGAAGGTCGGCACGCGCACGATCCTCGGCTTCCTGGACGAGCAGCAGGTCGACGAGCGGCTGCTGGTGCTCTCGCGCACGCAGTACCCGACCGCCGCGTTCGTCGACTACTTCAAGTTCGGCTTCGTCCGGCACCCCCTCGACCGCTTCATCTCGGCCTGGCAGGACAAGGTCCACCAGCAGAACCACTTCCGCTTCGCGCCCGCGGAGTGGGAGCGGATGAAGACGATCGAGCACTTCGCGGCCTGGGTCGCCGAGCAGGACCTGCGCGACCTCGCCACCACCGACCGTCACATCCTGCTGCAGTCGCGGCTGCTCGACCTCAGCCAGGTCGACTACCTGGGCCGGATGGAGACGTTCGGCACCGACTTCAGCACCGTCTGCTCCGCCATCGGGCTCCACTGGAGCGAGCCGGCACGGCAGAACCAGTCCCGGTCACAGGGCGTGAGCCGTGACAACGCGTCACGGGAGCTGCAGTCGATCGTGGAGGAGAAGTACCGCCGCGACTACCAGGTGTTCGGCTACTGAAGCGCCCGGGACGCCGTCGGGTGAGGTTTCCCACCCGGCTGGCCCGGCACCGGGCCTAGCCGTGGCGCGGGCGGGACGGCACGATGTCGCTCATGCAATTCGGCCGCAGCTATGAGGAGTTCGAGGTCGGTGCGTCCTACAAGCACTGGCCCGGAAAGACGGTCACGGAGTACGACGACCACCTCTTCTGTCTCCTGACCATGAACCACCACCCGCTCCACCTGGATGCGAACTACGCGGGGGAGACCACGCAGTTCGGCCAGAACGTGGTGGTCGGCAACTACGTCTACTCGCTGCTGCTCGGCATGTCGGTGCCCGACATCTCCGGCAAGGCGATCGCCAACCTGGAGATCGAGTCCCTGCGTCACGTCGCACCGACCTTCCACGGCGACACCCTCTACGGGGAGACGCGGGTGCTCGACAAGTGGGAGTCGACCTCGAAGGACGACCGGGGCGTCGTCCACGTCGAGACGATCGGCTACAACCAGGACGGCAAGGTCGTGTGCGTCTTCCGCCGCAAGGTGATGGTGCCGAAGGAGAACTACCTCGAGGCCCGAGGCGGCGAGCAGCCCGGCCGCCCGGTGCCCCAGCCGGACAAGAACTGGCCCGGACCGCGGGCCGAGGCACAGGGAGAATGACATGGGCGAGGTGTGGTTGGTGCGACACGGCGAGACCGAGTGGAGCCGCGACCATCGCCACACCTCGACGACCGATCTCCCGCTGACAGCCCTGGGCGAGGGTGCGGCGTCGGCGCTGCGCCCCCGGCTCGCCGGTGAGGCCTTCGAGCTGGTGCTCTCCAGTCCCCGGCAGCGCGCCCGGCGTACCGCCGATCTCGCGGGACGCACCGACGTCGTGCTCGACCACGACCTCGTGGAGTGGGACTACGGCGACTACGAGGGCATCACCACGGCCGAGATCCGCGAGACGGTCCCCGGCTGGACGGTGTGGACCCACCCGGTGCCCGGTGGCGAGTCCGCCGAGCAGGTGACCGAGCGGCTCGACCGTGTCGTCGCGCGGGTACGTCGGGTCGAGGGGCGGTCGCTGCTGTTCGCCCACGGCCACGCCCTGCGGGCGCTGACCGCCCGGTGGCTCGGGCTCCCGGTGGGCGACGGGCGGCTGCTGCGGCTGGACACCTCGACCGTGTCGGTGCTGGGTCACGAGCGTGAGACCCCCGTGGTGCTGCGGTGGAACGCGTGACGCTGAGGGCCGGCTGTCCGCGCTGCCTCGAGGTCTTCCCCGACGACGACCGGGGCGACTGCCCCCGCCACGGCGTGCAGCCGACGCTGTGGCGGCCGGCTGCGGCCTCCTACGACGCCTTCACCGCGCACCTGCGGCGCGCGGTGGGCTTCCCGAGCTACCTGCCGTGGCCGATGGGCTCGGGGTGGCGGGTCTCGGACTTCGGGGTGGTGGCGGGCGAGGGCGCCCCGGCGGCGACCCTCACCTGCGTCAGCGGCACCACCCAGCCCGACGGGCGGGTCGACGTGCTCATCGTGCTGGAGGAGCCGGGGATCGGTCTCGGCGGCCGGTGTGCGGGGCTCCCGGGCACCGATCCCGGGGCCGACTTCGGGCAGGGCCAGCCGACCGTGCGCGTGCGCGTGGGCAGCCAGGGGGTGCCACTGTGGCCGGTGTCCACCAGCGGCGCCGACGGCGAGCTCGACCGCTCCGTCGTCGCGGGCGAGGTGACCGGTCGCTGGCTGTGGCTGGTGCTTCACCCGGCGTCGGCGGTGCTCCTGCTCTCCGACGAGTGGTGGTTGCGCGACGTCGCCGACGACGGGCCGCACCTCGTGGAGACGCCGTTCGAGGGCCCCGGCCCGGTCTGGTGAGACGTCAGCCGACGGCCCGGTCCTCGACCCCGTCGCCGGCGAGGAAGCGCCGCAGCACGGGCAGGAGGGCGTCGGCGGCCTCCAGGTGGACGTCGTGGCCGGCGCCGGCGAGCACCACGTGCTGCGTGTCGGGGCGCAGCGCCATCATGCTCTCGACCTGACGCTCGGGCACCGAGCCGTGCTCGCCGCGCAGCAGGAGCGTGGGCGCCCGCACCGCTGACCACTCGTCGAGGTGCTCGCGGGCGGCGACCGGAGCCAGCACGGCAGCCAGCGTGGCCGCGTCCCACTGCGGCCGCAGCCCCTCGCGTCGCTGCTCCAGGCCGTCGGCCCAGCCCTCCGCGACCGCCCGGGACCCGCCGAACCAGGCCAGGAACTCCTCACGGTCGCCGAACGGCACCGGCCAGCTCTCCAGCCAGGCTGTCAGTCCGGCGGCCGCGTCGGTCCCCTCGCCGCCGAGACCGGCCTCGACCATCACCAGCCGCGACACCCGGTCGGGACGGGTGGCGGCCAGCAGCATCGCGGTGTGGCCGCCCAGGGAGTGCCCGACGACGGCCGCGTCTGCGGCGTCGAGGTCGTCGAGCACGGCGACCACGTCGGCCACGTACGCCGCCCGCGAGACGTCGTCGGGACGACGGGTGCTGCTGCCGTGCGCACGCTGCTCGACCGCCACGACCCGGTGCCCGTCGCGGAGCCCGGCGATCACGGCTCCCCACTCCAGTGCGTAGCCCGCGAGGCCGTGCAGGAGCACCACGAGCGGCTGGTCGCCGTCCGCCGGCCCCGTGTCGAGGAACCAGATCTCGGCGTCGGGACGCTCGATCCTGCCCCAGCCGTCGGTCATGTCGGGCAGTCAACCACTCGCGGCGGGTGGGTGAGCAGCATCTCCCTCGACAAACGAGGCCAGGATTGGGCGTGGCGGGGCTGCGCGGTCCTACGATTCGTCTTCGTGGACACCGTGCTCTTCGTCGAGGTCTTCGTGACCCTCTTCGTGATCATGGACCCCGTCGGCACGGTCCCGATCTTCCTCTCGCTGACCGGTGGCCGCTCGCAGGCCTCGGCCCGCCGCGCCGCGTGGCAGGCCGTCGCCGTGTCGTTCCTGGTGATCAGCCTCTTCGCCTTCTTCGGCCAACAGATCCTGGGCTACCTGCACATCTCGCTGCCCGCGCTGCAGGGCGCCGGGGGTCTCCTGCTGCTGCTGGTCGCGCTCGAGCTGCTCACGGACAACGAGCAGGAGCCCACCGCCGCCGCCGGCGCCAACGTGGCCCTCGTGCCGCTCGGCACCCCGCTGCTCGCCGGCCCCGGCGCGATCGTCGCGGTGATGCTGTTCGTGCAGGGCATCGGCAGCACCTCGGAGTTCGTGGCCGTCGCCCTCGGCGTGGTCGCCGTCCACGTGTTCCTGTGGGCCTCGATGCGCTACTCGCTGCCGATCCTGCGCGTGATCCGCGAGTCGGGCGTGCTGCTCGTGACCCGGATCGCCGGACTGCTGCTGTCCGCCATCGCGGTGCAGCTGGTCGCCGACTCGGTGCGGGCGTTCATCGCGGGCGAGGGCTGACCGCGGGCCACTAGGCTCGCCGCATGACCGAGTACCAGGTGACCCGGTGGCGCGAGCTGCCGTCGATGGTCGCGGCGCGGACGGGCGACGAGGTGGTCAAGACCGAGCTCGCGCCGCGCTTCCAGGCGGCGATCGACGAGGCGGCGATGCGGCTCGGCGACACGGGGGCCGACGACTACCTCCTCGGCTGGGATCGCTCGGCGTGGACCGGGGCGGACGGCTCGCCCGACGAGGTGCTGGAGCGGGTCGTCGCCGGGCTCGAGGAGGAGTGGCCGCCGGACGCCGTGGCGCGCTACCTCGACGGCCTGGGCTGACCGCGCGGGTCAGGCCGCCTCAACGCCGCCCGATGTTCTGGAAGCGGAGGAGCAGGGGAGCGGGCACGACCTTCGCCACCCGGGTGATGGCCTTGTACTGGCGGCCGGGGACCGAGAAGGTCCTCTGCCGGTCCCAGTCGGCGAGCGCCTCGGAGACGAGGAAATCCGGCTCCAGCCACATCCGGCCCGAGCCGCGCTGGCCGCCGAGCCGCTGGTGGAACTCGGTCCTCACGAAGCCCGGGCACAGCGTCATCACGTGGACGCCGCGCGGGCCGTACTCGGCCGCCGCCCAGAGGCCGAACCGGTTCAGCCAGGCCTTCGCCGCGCCGTACGTCCCGCGCGGGAGGTACGCCGCCACGCTGCTGACGTTGATGACGCCGCCACGGCCGCGCTCCACCTGGGCCCCCAGCGCTGCGTGGGAGAGCCGCAGCGGCGCCGTCACCAGCACCTCGAGCATCCGCGTCTCGTCCTCGACGTCGTTGTCGAGGAAGCGGCCCTTGAGCCCGAAGCCAGCGTTGTTGACGAGCAGGTCGACGGGCCGGTCCGGATCGGCGAGCCGGGCCTCGACGGTGGCGAGCTGGGTCCGGTCGACCAGGTCGGCGGGCAGCACCTCGACCTCCCGGCCCGTGGCCCGGAGCTCGCCGGCGAGCTGCTCGAGGCGCTCGACGTCGCGGGCGACGAGCACGAGGTCGTGGCCGCGGCCGGCCAGCTGGCGGGCGAACTCGAGGCCGATGCCGGCGGTGGCGCCGGTGACGAGGGCGGTGCCGGGAGGGTCTGCGGAGGGCGACATGCCGTCCATCGAAGCGGTGTGGTCCACGATCCGGCAACCGGCTCCGGCATGATGGCCTCACCATGACCACCGTGCTCGCCGTCGCCAACCAGAAGGGCGGCGTCGCCAAGACCACCTCGGTCGCCTCGCTGGGCGCAGCCCTGGCCGAGCTCGACCAGCGGGTGCTGCTCGTCGACCTCGATCCGCAGGCCTGCCTGACCTTCTCCCTCGGCATCGACCCCGAGGACCTCGAGGTGTCGGTGCACCACGTCCTCACCAAGGGGATCAGCCCGGCCGAGGTGATCCTCGAGACCGACGACGGCGTCGACCTGCTGCCCGCGACGATCGAGCTGGCGCGTGCCGAGGCCGACCTGCTGACCCGCACCGGCCGCGAGCACGCCGTGAAGGCGGCGCTCGAGCAGCTGGACGACGACGGCGGCCCCGCCTACGACTGGGTGCTGCTCGACTGCCCGCCGTCGCTCGGCGTGCTGACCGTCGCGGCGCTCACCGCCTCCCAGGGGGTGCTGATCCCGTTGCAGTGCGAGACGTTGTCCCACCGGGGCGTGGGGCAGCTGCTCGACACCGTCCACGACGTACGCCGGTTCACCAACCGCGGTCTCGAGGTGTGGGGCGTGCTCCCGACGCTCTACGACGGCCGCACGACCCACGCGCGCACGGTGCTCGAGACGATCTCGGAGACCTACGAGCTCGACGTCGTCGAGCCGCCGATCCCGAAGACGATCAAGTTCGCCGAGGCCCCGGCCCGGGGGCGGTCGATCCTCGCGACCAGCCGGAGCAGCAAGGGTGCCAAGGCCTACCGTGAGGTGGCGTCGGCCCTGCTCGCCCGGGCGGGACGCTGATCCCGTGAGTCACCACCGCCGCCAGGTGCGCCCGCGCTACGGGCGGTTGGCGGCGGCTGTCTCGTCGCTGGGCGTGACGACGGTGGCGGTGCTGGGCGGCGCCGGCATGCTGCCGTCGGCGGCCGAGGAGCCGCCGGTGCGTGACGCGCTCCGTACGACGGCCGCGGCTCTGCGTGCTTCCTCTGCCGCGCCAGAGCCCCGTCCGGACGCTGGGGAGCGCTCGCTGTCGACGCGGGGCGAGCAGCGACGCGTGACGGCCGCCGACCTGCTGCCCGAGGACTCCGGTGTCGGGCGCCGTGCGGTCTTCAGCGAGGGCCAGCAGCGAGTCTGGATCGTGAACGGTCGCGAGAAGGTCGTCCGGACCTATCTGGTGTCGGGCAGCATCCACGACAACCTCGACCCCGGGACCTACCAGGTCTACAGCCGGTCCGAGAGCGCGATCGGCATCGACGACTCCGGGACGATGAAGTACTTCGTCCGCTTCACCCAGGGGCCGAGCGGGGCCGCCATCGGCTTCCACGACATCCCTGTCGACGAGGGCGAGAAGGTGCAGACCGTCGACGAGCTGGGCACGCCCACCTCTCACGGCTGCATCCGGCAGAAGCGGTCGGACGCGAAGGCGATGTGGGCTTTCGCCCAGACCGGCACGACCGTCGTCGTCACGCCCTAGCCAGCCGCAGGCACGCCGGTGGCCCCACCGGTGGTCGGTGGGGTCAGGGGCGGGGTTGTTCTCGGGTGCCGGTGTGGTCGCGGAGATAGGTGTGGCCGTGGGGAGAGGTCCAGGCGTACTCGCCGGGTGCTGTCGTGCGGTAATGCCAGTGGCCGTGGGTCTTGAGGCGGTGGTGGAGGGTGCAGAGGCAGGCGAGGTTGCCGGTGTGGGTGCCCGCGCCGTTCGGATCATCGGGGTCGGCGTCGGGGTCGTAGGGGGTGATGTGGTCGAGCTGGCAGGCGCGGGCGGGGCGTGAGCACCAGGGGAAGACGCAGGTGCGGTCGCGTTCGACGACGTGAGCGCGGAGGAAGGCGGAGGGCTGGTAGCCGCGGGACCTGATCTGGGCGGCGAGGTCGAGCACCGGTTGCACGGTGACGGTGGTGTGGGTGGTGGTGCACCAGGAGCGGACCTGGTCGAGGAGGACCTGGAGCTGGCCGTGCTCGAGGGTCGCGAGCCGGTCGAACTCGATGTCCTCCTCGCCGGTCACAGCCGCGGTGAGGTGGACGTGGAGCACGACATGTCGGGCAGGGCGTGTGTGCTGGGTCTCGTCGTCCTCGGTCTCGCCGTAGTCGAGACTGTTCTGGTGGCGGGCGAGGTCGCCGAGGGCCAGGGAGCGGCGGACGTCGAGCGGCGCCTGGGAGCCGAGGTCCTTCAACGCGGCGGCGCCGGCGGCGAGGGCTGCTTCGAGGTCGTGGGCGTCGGCGGGGTCGAGCTCGCCGCGGAGCAGGGCGGTGCCGCCGTAGGGGTCGAGGGGCAGGTCGATGGCGACGAACCGCGGATCGTGGGCTCCGTCCGGTCCGTCCGGGTCCTCGGAGGGGGTCGACGCATGCGTGCCATAGCGGGCGAGGGCTTCGGCGATGATCCGGTCGAGCTGGGCGACCCCGACGCGGCTGGCGAACGGCGTGACCATCCGGTCGACGTACCGGGCGCCGGTGGTGGCGAGGTCGGCGTGGATGGTGGCCTCGGCGACCCGGCGCGCCCGCCAAGCCGGGACCTGCCCGGTGTGGACGGCTGTCCAGAGGCGGGGGAGTCGGTGGCGGAGCTCGAGGGCGTGGCCGATGAGGCGTTTGCCTGCGGTGGTCGACATCGCGAGGGCGGCGGCGAGCTCGGGGATGCAGAACTCCGCGACCAGCGGGCAGCCGGCGCCGGCGATGGGGACCTCGTGCTCGGAGCCGGGGACGAGGACCCCGAAGGTCGCGGCGTGGTCGATCGACTCGGGCGGGTGGAGGTCGGCCCACTCGGCAGCGGTGGTCAGCAGCCGGGCCTCGGCGGCGTCGGCGGCGGAGCGTTCGGACGCGGCTCGCGCGAGGACGTCCGCGGCCGTGGTGGCCCCGGTGTCAGCCTCAGCGAGCGTGTCGAACATGTGTTCGATTCTAGAGGGACGCACCGACAACGCCGGCGGCTGCGGTCCGACCGCACATGCCGATGTGCGGGCACACTGACCTGCGACGGCACGTAGGTTGGCTCAATGGCGGTGGGCAGGCTGACTCAACTCGTCTTGGAGTGCGACGACGCCGAGCTGCTGGCCCGGTTCTGGCAGAAGGTCCTCGACCTGCCCGAGCCAGAGGGCGACTCCGAGTGGCTGACTCTTCGCTGGGAGCCCGTCGGCCGCTTCTCGTTCCACCGCGTGGCTGGCTATCGGCCGCCATCGTGGCCGGGCGAACGCGGCGAGCAACACGTTCACTTCGACCTTCTCGTCGACGACCTGAGTGACGCCGGTGTCTCCGTCGAGATGGCAGGTGCACGCCCGTTGACCGAGGTGATGAATCCCGGCCCCAAGGCTTGGCGGATCTATGCCGACCCAGCTGGGCACCCCTTCTGTCTCGTGTCGGTGCCCGAGTAGTCCCGTCCGGATCTGCCGCTGCGAGTGCACGGATCTGCCGATGAGCGGACGGAGCGGTACGCCCGAAGTGGGCCACAGGTCCCGTTGATTTCGGCCGTCGCCAAACTGCCTGCTTGGCGGCCTCTGACGGACTGCGGTTGATGCTTGAACCGCAGCAGGAGGAGGTCGGCGAGCGGCGGGATCAGCTGTAGGCGCCGGCGGAGTACGTGAGCTCGTAGCTGTGGCTGTAGACCTCGAAGACGATGCCGAAGGGGTCTTCGACGTAGCACATGCGGTACGGCTTCTCGCCGGGGTAGTACTCGCGCACGGGCATGCGCTGCTTGCCCCCGGCGGCGACGATCCTCGCGACCAGGCCCTCGACGTCGGGGTCCTGGACGCAGAAGTGGAACGTGCCGTGGCGCTTGTGCTCGAGGTTTTGCTCGGGCGCGTAGTTGCCGGGGAACTCGAAGATCTCGATGCCCACCCGGTCGGCCGTGGCGAAGTGGGCGATCCGGAGGCTGCCCCAGCCGGCGCCGAACACGTCGGTGCACATGACGCCGATCGGGCTGTCGTCCTCGACCACCTGGGTGGGCTCCATGATCATGTAGAGGCCGAGCACCTCGGTGTAGAACTCGACGGCTCGATCGAGATCGGGGACCGACAGTCCGATGTGGCTGAAGGCGCGGGGCGTGGTTGTCATGCGTAGCTCCTGCAGAGAGGTTCAGGCGACTCCGGGGTCCGGACGCCGCTCGTCGTCCAGCATGACGGGTCACGCTCACCGGCCGCGGCCGCACCCCTTGCGAGTGTGGGCAAAACCGCCGCCCTGAAACGGAGGATTCGCTTCATTCCTTCAGCGATGGGACGAGCTCGCCGGCGGCGGCACCCGACCTGCACCCAGTCTTCTCTGCTTGCTGAACGGGAGCGTTGGAAACAGTGCAGAGCCGCCGCAGATCGCACGCCCCGCAACGCATCCTCGTGCCGCTGATGGTGCGTGGTCGTGTCGAAATGCGGACGCCCGCGTCAGGAAGCCGTGGGAGATTCCGTGCCGTCAGGAACGCTGGCAGACCATGAGCGGGTTGCCGTCCGGATCCTCGAACTGGACGAACGAGACGCTGCCGATGTCCTCGACGTCGGACGTGATGTTCGCACCCAGACCGTCGAGGTGCCTCACCGTGGCAGCCATGTCCTGCGTCCACAGGAAGAACCGCGGAGGCCCAGAGGTCTCGAAGTCCGGTCGGTTGCCATCGAGGGCGAGTCGAGTCTCTCCTTCAGTAGGAATGTCGAAGATGGTTCCACCGTGGGTGGCTGTATCGGGTTGGAAGCCGAGTAGGTCGGCGTACCACGCGACGGCCGACGACATGTCTCGTACTGGGATGAACACCTGGCCGACGATGCGTTGGATGGGGTTGGTCACAGAGTGAGCGTAGGACCCTGGCCGGTGGCCGCGAACGTCCGGATCTGCCGCTCTGTGGGCTCCGCCCGACCATGCCGCTGAGCGGATGGCGGCACTTCCTCGCCGTCGGAGCAGTCGACGGCAGCGCCGCGGGAGAACGGCTAGTCGGGCTGGCGGTGAATTCGCCCACCACCACGCGGTCGGGATAAACCGTGACGTCCGCTTGAGGATCTCGGCTGCATTGAGCCGGTCAACTGGTGCCCAACGGCGATAGCACCGCCATGTGCGGTCGTCGAGTAGAACGCACTCGCCCTCGGGTTCGACGCTGCTGGTTCCGTTGCTCCCTACGAAGGCTGACGAAGCATCCTGGAAGCCGTTGAAGACCTGTACGTAATCGGGATGGAAGGCGTCGTCCCGGGGCGAACGGGACAACAACCCCCACAACAACGATCGCCCCGAGGCAAAGCACCCCGGCTAGCGACATTACTGAGCGCCTTACGCACGAACGTCTCCCCTCCAGCGTGTGTCGCCGAGGCTATGGGAGACGAGGCATCCCGTCTGGCACTTCGAGCACGACCCATCGTCGTCCTGCTTTCCAGCTGCTCTGCTCTCTAGGCGCGCCACACGCGTGATGCTCGAGGATCTCGAGCTCGCGGCCGTCGTCTCCGGTGTACATCAGCCGGCCAGGCTCGCGGTAGATCGCCGGGCGACCAGTGGTTCACCACGATGGGGCGGCGCCGGGTTTAGCGCCGACCTTCTCGATCAAGCGGCCGTCCGCATATCGCCTCCAGACCCTCTGGTTCTCGTCTGCGAATTCGATGCAGGTCACCACCAGTCCGTTCGCCAAGTCGGCGATCGCTCGGCTGGTCTGCGTCGGCGTGTCGTAGGCCTCCACTCGGTCGGCGAAGGCCCATACCGATCCCGGAGGAACCGTGCCAACCCAGCGTTCACCCCTGGGGATCGCGCGCGGCCCGTTGCCATACACAACGCACGCGTGAACGGGGGCCTCGGACCGATTCCTGATGTGAACCCGGACAAGGAGTGGCCCAGGAAGGCCTTCGCGATCTGGCCAACTAAGAGAGTCCGTGTCGAGGTCGAGATAGTCCCTCAGCACAGACGTGCTGTTCGCTGAATCGTCTGACTCCAGACTCGTCCACCAGGTGACCAAAGCCGCCTGCTCGAATCGCTTCACCCGCTGCTGCTCGAGATCACGAGCCTGCCCGATGAGTTGCTCGCGCCGTGCCACCCATACCGCCAACAGCACCGCGAGCAGTGTCCCGAGCGCGGCAACCCAAGTACCGACGTCTCCCCATACAGCGGCCTTCGGTTGCCAGTCTCACGAGCCAGACGGCGTGCGACGGGTGCCAGTCTCGAAGCCAGCCAGCGAGGTACCCCCGACATGCAGCCGCGGCCACCATGAAGACCCACCTGCCCGTTAAGTCGGTTTCCCCGTGATCCTGCATGGCCGGAGGGTACGACGAAACGCTCCCGTCCCTTAGGAGGGGCAGCGGGGTCTTCAGGCCCGGTGGCCGGTCAGTGCGGTGCGCGCGGGTCCGCCCGGGTCGCCTTGAGACACCGCGGCGAGCGCTCGATGTTCCGGACCGCGCGCTCATGCCGCTGTGAGCGCGTGGTCGTGCCGTTCACCCGTGCCGCGGCAACGACTGTGCGAGCATCCGACAATGCCTGGTAGGAAGCCGCTGGGCCGGCTCGTCATCGTCTTCTGGCAACATCGAAGATGAGCAGCAGGTCCTCCAGCATGTCGGAAGGCTGCGCACCGAATCGGATCAGCTGGTCTCGAGGTTCCCGACCTTTCATTGGCGACCGACCCATGACGAGCCGGCCCTTGACCCCTTTGCCAGCTTGTTCTTTGGCTCGGCCGTGAGGGATGTCCTCGACGGTCACCTCGTGGTGTTGGGAGACGACGCCTTCGAGGAACGACGGTGCCGAGACAAGGTTGCTCGGACCTTTCGACGCATCTTTTCGGACCTCACCATCGACCAAGTGCAGGTGGGCGGTGATCCCGACTTTTTTGGTGCCGAGGACGGCATCGTCTTCGATGGCGATGTCTACGAGGAGAGCGCCGAAGGGTCCAACGAGACCATTGTTGTGGAGTCGGACGCCAATGAGTACGTGCTACGTCACGCGTTGTACACGGCGGCCCTTCGCATGGCGAAGGTTGGCGAGAACGGGCACGAGTACACCTCCAGCGACGTCACCGAAATCGCTGGTGGCGGGTCCCGCATGAACGACGATGCCCTCGCCGGTGAGGTGTACACGCCGAACTATGTCTCGAACCTGACTTTCGACGGCTACGGAAACCCCGGATTCTATGTCGACTGCAAGAGCGTGATCGCGCCGCCGATGGCAGCGCAGTTCCGCCGGATTCTTGTCGAGGAGTTCAGGAAAGCCGGAATCGTGTCTGCGCATGTCCGCGTCCCTACCGATTGAGGCACTTCGGCACGCTGTCCAGCTCGGCCCCCGGGTGGCTACGGCGCCAGGGATAGCAGGCCGCGACGAACTTCCTCTGGATGCCCGGCACTCCGAAGCGCACTCTCATGCCGCGAAGCGGTCATGCCGATGTTCGTCGACGTCGGTGACACGGCGACACGTGTCAGGATGTCGTATGGCCTACATGCTGTACTTCGGGGCAGGGCTCACGGCTCTCGGGATCTTCGCAGTGATTGCGTCGATCGTCTCGCCTGAGCAGGGCGGCACCGGCACGATCGTTCTGGGCGTGATGGTGTTCTTCGTTGGCATCGCCGTGCTCGTTTCAGCTGGTCGCCGAGGTTCTCGCACTGGGTGAGCGCACGAGCCAGCGCATACGGCGCGGCACGATCGGCTTGCTGCATGGGAGGACGACTATCCGGCCATGCCGCTGAGCGGTCATGCCGGGATCTGGTCGCCTCTGATTGACCCATCCGGCCGTGGCACTACGTTTGCGGGGTGTCGAGGCCTGAACGCGTGCTGGTCAGCCATGAAGCTGCTGCATGGCTGCCCGATGATGGTCGAGCCGACGTTGTACTGGCCGGGGTGCCCGCAGTGACCCCTTCGCCCATCTGCCTGGTCCGACTACTAGTGACCCGCGGGAGCCGCATTCTCGTGGAGGCTCGCCCTGATGGCAGAGGGCTCGACATCCCAACGCGCAGAGTCCGCGATGGCGAATGGGAGAAACCTGTCGAGGATCTGCTGCGCCGAACGGGGAACCGTGATCGCCACTCCAGGTTGCTGGGGTACGTGCGCAACAACGTGCCGGGAGCACCCAAGGACTACCCGTGGCCCTCACCGCACGCCTACTTCGCCGTTTGGCACTCCCTGTTGCCCGCGCACCGAGACGCACCAGGACTGTGGCTCGACGAAGCTGACGCCGAAGCGGAGTTGGGTGAACGTCACTGGTGGCCGCTGGCTGTCCACGCGACACCATTGAATCGGTAAAACGCGACCCCACTCGCACCCGACGTGCGCTTCGGTCAAACGTCCGCTCATGCCGCTGAGCGGATCGCCGCCAGTTCTGAGGTATCGAGCGTGGGCCTCGCAGGCCACCGTGTCACGGTCACCCCCGCTCGTTGCGAACAGTGTGCCCGAGGCCGGCTCAGCCGCGGCGGCGCTTGCGCGGGCGCTGGTGGACCGCGAGGTTGGCGATTGTGTCGACGGCGGCAGCGGCGAGGGCGGCGTCGTCCACCTCGGGCAGCGGTGCCGCGGCGTCGGGGCCGGGAACGAGGTCGGCGAGGTCGCCGTGCACCCGGATGCCGGAACCACGCAACCAGGCGACCTGCGCCTCGGCCCGCTCGGTCACCCACGGCAGCGCCTCGGGCGGCAGCGGGATGCGCTCGCTGGCGCCCTTGCGGAGCACGCCCTTCACGAAGGGCCAGCGGACCGCCGGCTGGTAGACGTTCTCGTAGTCCTTGAGCCGGCCGCCGAGCGCCTCGTTGACACGGCGGTAGAGCTCGGCCTCCGTGTAGCCCCAGGACGAGTTCACGTCCTTCTCCGGCCACTGCATCACCGCGGGGTCGAAGCCGACGACGGAGCCGAAGAGCCGGTAGAGGCCCTCGGGGTCGCGAGAGCGCGGGGGAGTGACGATGACGTCGATCTCCTCCACGCCGATCACCGATCCCCAGCGCTGGCAGATCTCCACGGCGTCCTGACGCTGCCAGAAGTGCTGCGCCCACCGGCCCTGGTCGTCACGAAGCTTCTCGAGGAACGTCGGGTAGTCGAGCGTCATCCGGTGCTTGAGGTACTGCTGCCACTCCGACGGTACGACGCTGGCGAGCCCGCGCAGGGTCAGCACCACCCGCAGCCGCAGGCCGGCCCGTTCGGCGGCGCGCCGGACGACCTCGATCCGCCCGGGATCGGCCTCGCAGAGGTCCTCGCACGTCATCAGCACCCGGTCGCCCCGGGTGCCCTTGAGGACGGGGACGAGCGGATCGAGCGCGTCGGCGGGGTAGTCGTCGACGAACCCCGACGCAGTGACCCAGCCGAGCGGGCGGAGGAGCTGGTCGACATGGGCCGGCCGACCGGCCAACGGCACGCCGATGCCCTGCGTCGCGAGCTGCTCGGCCGAGCCGAACAACCCACGCTGCAGGGACGAGGTGCCGGTCTTGCTCGCGCCGATGTGGAGGTGGAGCAACCGGTCGGCCATGGCGGGGATCCTAGCGAGCGGGAGGGTCAGGACCCGGTGCTGCCTGCGGAGTCCGAGCCCCCGGAGCCGCCCGAGGGACGGCGCCGGCGGCGACGGCGCCGCGAGCTGCTCGAGGAACCCTCACCGCTGGGGGACTCGCTGGCGGGCCCGGTGGTGGATCCCGACGGGGTCTCGGCGGAGCCACCCTCGGCCACCGGCTGCCCGCTGCGCGTGCGCGTGCGGCTCCGGTCGCGGTTGCGGTCGCGCGGGGGGCGGCCGCCGCCCGAGCGCTCCGAGGAACGCTCCGGCTTCGCCTCGCGCGGTGCCGGCGGCACGATCCTGCCCTTCGTGCCGGGCGCGATGCCCTGGTCGTGGAAGAGGTGCTCGGAGGTGGAGTAGGTCTCCTGCGGGTCGTCGAAGGGCAGGTCCAGCGCCTTGTTGATCATCTTCCAGCGGTGGATGTCGGCCCAGTCGACGAACGTGATGGCGGTGCCGGTCGCGCCCGCACGGCCGGTGCGGCCGATCCGGTGGACGTAGGTCTTGTCGTCCTCGGGGCAGGTGTAGTTGATGACGTGGGAGACGCCGCGGACGTCGATGCCGCGGGCGGCGACGTCGGTGCAGACCAGGACCTGGATCTTGTCCTCGCGGAACCTGGTCAGCGCCTTCTCGCGGGCGATCTGGGCCATGTCGCCGTGGAGCGGCGACGACTTGAAGCCGCGCTCCTCGAGGTCCTCGGCGATCCGCTGGGCCTGCCGCTTGGTGCGGGTGAAGACGATCATCTTGCCGGCGGCCTCGGCCTGCAGCACGCGGCCGATGATCTCGGGCTTGTCGAGGTCGTGGGCCTGGTAGATGAACTGGGCCGTCGCCGGCACGGTCGCGTTCTCGTAGGACGACTCGGCGCGAATGTTCATCGGGTGGCGCATGTGGATGCGCGCCAGCGAGACGATGGCCGACGGCATCGTCGCCGAGAACAGCATCGTCTGCCGGGTCTCGGGGGTCTTCGAGATCAGCGTGATCACGTCGGGGAGGAACCCGAGGTCGAGCATCTCGTCGGCCTCGTCGAGCACCAGTGCGTGGACGTGGGAGAGGTCGAGGGCGCGGCGGTTGGCGAGGTCGATCAGCCGGCCCGGCGTACCGACGACGATGTCGACGCCTGCCTCGAGCGCGTCGAGCTGGGGCTCGTAGCCCACGCCGCCGTAGACGGTGAGCACGCGCAGCCCGCGGTCGGAGCCGGCGAGGGCGAGGTCGCCGGAGACCTGGAGCGCGAGCTCACGGGTCGGGGCGACGATGAGGGCCTGCGGCTTGCCCTGGGGGATCTCGGCGTAGTCGGGGTCCTTGGGAGCCACCGAGCGCTGGAGCACGGGGATGCCGAAGGCCAGCGTCTTGCCGGTGCCCGTACGGGCCTGGCCGATGAGGTCGGTGCCGAGGAGGGCGACCGAGAGCGTCATCTCCTGGATGGCGAAGGGCGTCGTGATGCCGGCGCGCTCGAGCGGGGCACAGATCTCGGGGAGGACCCCGAGCTCGCGGAAGGTAGTCAGTGTTCTGTTCGCTTTCGTGAGGGTCTGGTCAGCCAGCGGCTGATCCACACGCTCAGCCGCGCACATGCGGCCGCCCCGGTGGGGCGACGAGCCGATCGGGGACGTGGTCCACGCGACGGCTCCGGGGGCAATGGTATCGGTAGGCTCCTCGCATGACTGCATCGCGCGAGGCTGACGGCCCGGTCGACCCCGCCCCCGACACCGGGGCGCTGGCCGACCCGGCCTACCGCGAGGCGGTCGTCGACCTCCTGGCGGCGATCACCTACGGCGAGATCTCGGCCTTCGACCGGCTCGCCGAGGACGCCATGATGGCGCCCACCCTCGAGGACAAGCTGGCCGTCGCCCGGATGGCCGCCGTGGAGCTCGGACACGTCGGGCAGCTGCAGGCGCGCATCACCGAGCTCGGTGCCGACCCGTACGCCGCCGTCGAGCCGTTCCAGGAGGCGGTCGACCGCTTCCACGAGCACACCGCGCCCTCGGACTGGTACGAGGGTCTGGTCAAGGCCTACGTCGGCGACGGGCTCGCCGCCGACTTCTACCGCGAGATCGCGGCCTACCTCGACCCGCGCACGCGCGAGATCGTCATCGCCTCGCTCGCGGACGCCGGCCACTCCCAGTTCGTCGTCGACCGGGTGCAGGCGGCGATCGCCGAGGACCACCGCCTCGGCGGCCGGCTCGCGCTCTGGGGCCGGCGGCTCATGGGGGAGGCGCTCACGCAGGCACAGCGGGTCGCCGCCGAGCGCGACGCGCTCACCGCGTTGCTCGCCGGCGGCGTCGACCGTCCCGCGCTCGACCTGGCGGCCATCGCCCGGATGTTCGCCCGGATCACCGAGCTGCACGCCGAGCGGATGGCCAAGCTCGGGCTCGACTCCTGACGTCCGGCCCGGGCGCCGCGGTCAGGACTTGCTGCGGCCCGTGACGCCCGAGGCGACGATCACGAGCACCATGGCGGTGAGCACCGTGACCAGTCCCTGGGTCCAGTCGAGGCCACGGCTGCCGTCGCCACCGAACATCCGGTAGATCACGTCGCCCAGCAGCATGCCGCCGATGCCGCAGACGAGGACGAGCCACCAGGGGATGTTGTCCTTGTCGCCGGGCGCGAGCAGCTTGCCGAGCGCGCCCGACGACGGCGCCGACGATCAGGTAGAAGAGGATGGTTCCCATGGGATGCACCTTTCGCGAGGTGCCGGGGGTCCCGGCGTCCCCTCCAGCATCCCGGCCGGAGGGGTGACGTTCAACGACCGCGACGCAGTGCGCGTCGCGAGTCGTCAGGAGCGGAAGCCGACCTGCCCGGAGACCCCGCCGCCGATCTCGACGTAGGCGAGCTTCTCGACCGGCACCACCACGGTGCGGCCCTTGATGTCGGCCAGGGTCAGCACGCCGCCCGCCGCGAGGGCGTCGGCCACCTGCTTCTGGACGTCGTCGGCCGAGGCGCTCGACTCGACCACGAGCTCGCGCTGCGCGTGCTGGACGCCGATCTCTGATCTCCATCGCTGGATGGTCCCTTCGTCAGTGGTCGACCGGGTGGTCGATCGTCAGTGGTCGTCGGTGAGGGGGTAGCCGCGGATCCCGCGCCAGGCCAGGCCCGACACCAGCGCGATCGGCGTCGTCCCGGCTGATGCCGGCCGCGTCGGTCACCCAGAACCGCGCACTGACCTGGGCCATTCCACGAGGGAGACCGCGAGCAGCGGGAGGCCTCGCCCGGGAGGCCGGTGTCCTCGTGGATGACCTCGGTGATGAGGGCCGCGCACTCGGAGGTGACCCGGTCGATGGCGTTGCGCACCGCGGGCTCGCTGGTGAGGTCGGACTCGAAGACCAGCCGGAGGGCGCCGTCGTTGCTGCCGATGTAGTCGTAGAACGCCTCCACCGTCGCGGCGACCCGCTGTTTGTCGTCCGGCGTCGACTCCAGCGCCGCTGCAGTTGTCGATGATCGTGTTGTACGAGGCGTCCAGCAGCGCGAGGTAGAAGGTCGAGCTTGTGGAAGACGGTAGAGATGGTCCTGGAGACCCGGCCGCCATGTCGTCCATCGCGACCAGGAAGCCCGCGCCACGAAGACTCGAGCCGCGACGCAGCAGCTGCACGTGTCGCTCCGGGCGCGCATCGGCCGCCGCGCGGCGGGCCGCGTCGTCGTACGCCGTCACGCGGGCCTCGATCTCGGCACCGTCGCGCCGGTCACCGGCTGGTCACCTGGGCCGCGCAAGGGTGGGACGGGACTGCATGCACGCTGAGGGTGGAGGTCTGGTGGTGACCTCGACCTTGGAACGGCTTCCTCAGGGCCTCGGGGTCATGGTGACCGGGTACCTGACGGCGATCGTGTACGTGGTCTGCCCATCGACCTGGCGATGATCCGATGCTGGTGTACTGGACCGACTCGCGGGTTGGCGGGTCGAGTAACGCTGGGCCTTCGCGTCGTCGAAGGTCGCGCCCACCTCCGCCGGCGCGAGCGTCAGCTCGTCGACCTTCCCGAGTGGCTCTTCGCCACGGGCGGAGGATGGTCCCGGTCGGTCTGCTCCACCGAATGTTCTAGTTGAACGCCTGGATCGTATCGGCGGCGATCTGCCGTCGCTCCATCTGCAGCCGGGTGCGCATCGCGTCGACCGGCAGTGCGTAGCTGTTGTCCGCGCCGGGAGACGCTCCGTCGTCCGTCATCGAGCGGACGACGTACCAGACGAGCAGGCCG
>CAVWEC010000005.1:0-1566957 GCA_963754025.1 uncultured Actinomycetota bacterium
GCGCCACGTATTGCTCGAGCAGGTAGCCGTCGTCCAGGGTGGGGTCGACCTCGTGCGCGCCGGCGGGCGGGTTGCCGAGGTGGCGGTAGCTGCCGGTGGCGGTGAGCCAGCTGCGGATCGCGGCCGGGTCCTGCCGGTCGTCCTCCCAGACCCGGCCGACCGCGAGGCCGGCCAGCTCGGCCGGCGTCCCGGTGAAGTGGATCCGACCGTCGAACACCACGTAGACGCGATGGCACAGCGCGCTCACCTCCGACACGTTGTGGGTCGACATCAACACGGTGCCCGACTGCGAGATCAGCGACCGCAGTCCGAGCCGCTGCTCGGGGTCGAGGCCGTTGGCGGGCTCGTCGAGCACCAGCAGCTCGGGGCTGCCGATCAACGCGGCCGCGAGGGCCACGCGCTGCTGCATGCCACCCGAGAGCTGGCGGATCTTGCGGTGCATGGCGTCGTCGAGGCCCACCTGGGTCCAGCACCCGGCGTACCTCGTCGCGACGCCAGTCGCGATCGGTGTGCTCCTTGAGGATGGCGACGTAGTCGACCAGGTCGAAGGGCGTGAAGCCGGGGTAGAGCGCAGGCGACTGCGGCAGGTAGCCGAGCCGGCGGCGGATCTCGGTGCGCTGCTGCGGGTCGCCCGCGTCGAGGCCGAGCAGCCGCAGCGTCGCCGGAGTCGGGGGCGAGCACGGTGGCCGCCATCTTCAGCAGGGTGGTCTTGCCGGCGCCGTTGGGCCCGAGCAGCCCGATCACGCCCCGGCCGGCGGAGATCGAGATCCCGTCGACGGCCGTGCGACGACCGTAGCGCTTGACGACGTCGGTGGCCTCGATCAGGGCAGCCGTACCGGTGGTGGCAGTGGGGTCGGTCGTGGTCATGCGTTCCTCCGGTAGGCGACCGCGTCCCGACGGACAACGGTGAGGGCGAGGGCGGCCAGGGCGACCGCGAGGGCAGTGATCTGGGCGGCGGGGCCGGCGATCAGGTGGATGAAGACCTCGGGGCGGAGGCTGCGCCGGGCCGTCACGCTCCGACCACGGCACGCCCCACCCGAGGCTGAGTCCGGCCGCGACCTGCACCGGGTCGAGCCCGGGTGGTGCCGGCGAGCAGCACGAGCGCGGCGAGCGCGAGGCCCGGGCAGGCACCAGGCGGCGCCGAGGCTCATCGGTACGTCGGTCGGCCCAGCGGTCGACGGCGAGCAGGACGCCGAAGGCCAGCGGCAGCGCCACCAGTGAGACGAGCAGCGCGCGGAGCGTGACCAGGCGCAGGCCGGAGCTCGGCGTGGCGAGGCTGATCTCGCCAGCCGGGTCGACGCGGTCGCGGTAGGCGATCGCGACGGCGGCCATCGGCGCCAGCGGGGCCAGCACCAGCAGCGCCACGACGCCCGCGTCGCCCGCCACCATCGCGGTCACCAGCGGCACCAGCCCGACCAGCACGACCGCGGCGAGCGCCGCCTGCAGCAGTGCCGGCGTCGCGACGACGGACCGGGCGAACCAGTGGCCGCCGGTGAGCCGCCCGATCAGCGAGGTGCTCGGCTGGTCGACGTCGTCGACGAGCCGGGCCCAGGCGCGGTCGGTCTGCGCGCCCGGCGTGCGGGCGGCGAGCGCGGAGCGGCAGCGCGCGCAGCGGAGCAGGTGGGCCTCGACCGAGGCGGCCAGCGCGCGGTGCGCCGTACCGCTCTCGTACGCCGCGAGCTCCGGCTCGCCGGCGTGCCACTCCCTGCGGCTGGTGGGTTCGGTGGTCACAGCAGTGCCTCTCTCAGCTCGGTGCGGGCCCGGCTCATCCGGCTCTTGACGGTGCCGGTCGGGATGCCCAGCAGCTCGGCGGCCTCGCGGGTGGTCAGGCCGTCGAGGACCGTCGCCTGGACGACGGCCATCAGCTCGGGTGACAGCCGCTGCACCGCTGCCCCGACATCGCCGTGCTCGACCCCCAGCAGGACGGCGTCCTCGGCGGACGGCGTGTGCTCCTGGCGGAACCGGACCAGCCGCTCCACCACGGACTTCCGCGGCCGGAGCCGGTGCAGCAGGGTGCGGATCGCGATCCCCCACAGCCAGGCGGCGACCTCGCCGTCGCCGGAGTACTTGCCGGGCTTCTGCCACACCACCAGGAACGTGTCGTTGACGACCTCGGCGACGACCTCGGGGTCGCTGCACCGCTGTCGCACCCGCGCCGCGAGCCACGGCTGGTGGCGCAGGAAGAGCTCGTGGAGGGCTCCCCGGTCACCGGCCGCGACGTCCGCGAGGAGCTCGCGGTCGCTCGGTGCCTGCTGGTCGACTGTCACGTTCTCTTTGTGCCACCCAACCGGCCGATCGGTTCACGGATCCGCGAATTCTTCTGTCGAGGCAGTCAGCCGGGGAAACTCATCAGGTCGCGGTCACTCGCACGGTGACGAGGTCCGGGTCGGCGGCGTAGGCGATGCGTACGCCGGCGCGCCGGGCCTGGTCCAGGGCGGCGAGGGCCTGCTCGGTGATCCGCTCGCCCGGGGCGAGCACGGGGATGCCGGGAGGGTACGGCGCCACCAGCTCGGCGCTGGTCCGCCCGGCGGCGCGCTCCAGCGGCACGGTCTCGGGAGGCGCGAAGAACGCCTGCCGCGGGGGCATGTCGGTGACCGGCTCGACTCCGTAGACGGCCGGGCCGACCACCGGTCGCGGCTCGCCGCGGTGACGGTGCACCG
The DNA here is from genome assembly GCA_963754025.1 of uncultured Actinomycetota bacterium. GTDB lineage: Bacteria > Actinomycetota > Actinomycetes > Propionibacteriales > Nocardioidaceae > Nocardioides. The sequence goes on from CAVWEC010000005.1 coordinate 2,661, forward strand.
AGGTGGCGATCGCGTCGGCCAGGGAGCCGAGGGTCTCCGCGGTGTCGGCCAGGGAGACGACGGCGACGAGGACGTCGCGGTCGGCCGACTCGACCGGCAGCCCGAGCCGCAGCAGGTCCTGCTCGACGGCGTTGCCGTCGGCCCCGGTGCCCGACAGCAGCAGCGTGAGCTTGAGCGGGTCGACGTGCGGGCCGTCGAGGACGATGAGCCCGTCGACGTCGCGGAGCCGGTCGCGGGCCGCGCGGGTGGCGACGATGGCGGCGTCGAGCAGGGCCTCGCCGTCGCGCTCGAGCAGGGCGCGGGCGGCGTCGGTGCTGGCGAGGATCGCGCCCGCCGGGCTGGTGGTGGCGGTCGCCTCCACGCCCGCCTCGAGCCGGGCCAGGTCGACGCGCTCGCCGCGGGCGAGCACCAGCGCCGCCTGGCTCCAGGCCGGCAGCGTCTTGTGGGCGCTGGTCACGATCACGTCCGCGCCGAGCTGGAGCGCGTGCGGGGGCAGGTCGGGGTGGAACCCGAAGTGAGCAGCCCAGGCGGCGTCGACGACCAGCGGCACGCCGTGCTCGTGGGCGGCCTCGGCGAGCCCGGCGACGTCGCCGACGGTGCCGACGTACGACGGGTCGCCGACGAAGACCGCCCGGGCGTCGGGGTGGGCCGCGAGCGCGCGGCGTACCGACTCGGGGGCGACGCCCGAGCGGCAGGCCGGTCGCGGGGTCGACCTCGGGACGCACCCACACCGGCGTGAGCCCCGCCAGCACCAGCCCCAGCAGCAGCGAGCGATGAAGGGTGCGGCTGACGACGACCCGGTCGCCGTCGCCGGCCACGGCCAGCGCGACCGCCTGGTTGGCGTGGGTGGCGCCGCCGGTGGAGAAGCGGCAGTAGTCGGCCCCCCACAGCCGGGCGGCTCGCGCCTCGGCGTCGGCGAGCACCCCGGTGGTGAGCTTCATGGTGTCGAGGCCGGCGTAGAGGGGGACGTCGCCGGCCACGACGTCGCCGACGAGGTCGTGGCGCTGCTTGTGGCCGGGGATGGTGAACGGGCTCGGTGGTTGCTCGCGGAACCGCAGCCAGGCGTCGAGCAGCGGCGCGTCACCGCGGAGGCCGCGCGGGTCAGTCGGCATCGGGGCCCCAGGTGCTGAGGACGGTCGACGAGCGCCCGGGCGAACGCCCGGACCTGGCCGAGGTCGACCCACTCGTCGACGGCGTGCAGCCCGCCGCCGGCGGGCCCGCACACCAGGGTGGGGCACACGCGCTGCCACAGCGGCGCCTCCATCCAGTACGGCGCGTCGAAGGTCGGACCGGTGCCGAGCGCGGCGCCCAGCCGGCTCGCCAGGTCGGCGGCGGCGCCCGGCGTCGTCGAGCCGCCAGCCGTCGCGGGAGGCGACCAGCCCGGCCTCGGCGTCCCACTCCGGCTCGAGCAGGGCGCGCCACCTCGTCGAGCGCGTCGGCGGCGGGCCGGTCCGGGGTGGTCGCGCAGCTCGACCACGCACTCGGCGTGGTCGGGGACGACGAAGGGCGACTGGCCGCCCCGCGACCACGGTCACCATCAGGTCACCGCCGGCGGCGCGGACGGCGTCGGCCCGGACGTCGACCGCGTGCAGCAGCCGTCCGAGGTGGGTGACGGCGTTGACGCCGAGCTCGGGCTGCGAGCTGTGCGCAGCGCGGCCGGGGAACGTCGACGCCGACGACCGCGAACCCGCGCAGCGACCGGCACAGCGCGAGGTCGGTCGGCTCCCCGACCACGCAGACGTCCGGCCGGACGCCCAGGTCGGGCAGCGCCGCGATCACCGCCTCGCTGCCGAGGCTGGCGTCCTCCTCGTCGGCGACCAGCGCGAGCACCGGGCGCACCGGCGCGCCCGACGCGACCAGCTGCTCGGCGGCGACGACCATCGCGGCCACGCCGCCCTTCATGTCCGCGGCGCCCCGCGCCGCTGCAGCCGGTCGCCCTCGACCCGCGGGGTGAACGGCGTCGGCCATCCCGCTGACGCCGACGGTGTCGAGGTGGCCGTTGAGGACGACGGTCGGCCACTCGTCGGCCCGGGCGGGACGGCGACCAGGCTGGGCCGGTCGTCGTACCCGGGCGCCGGCACCACGGTCGTGGTGAAACCGGCCTCGCGAGCCGCGCGTCCAGGTGCTCGACGATCCGCGCCTCACCGGCAGCGCCCGGGAACCAGGCCGGGGTTCACGCTGTCGATCCCGACCAGCTCGGCGAGCAGCTCCACCGCCTCGGCTCCCACGTCCACCATGGCGTGAGCCTAGGGCCGTCCGCTCGAGCGGTGCTCACGCGACCCAACCGGCGCCACCTGAGCTCACCTCAAGTTCCGGGCGTGCTGCGTCACCGGCCGGTGAACAACACAGCCCCATGCGGCGATTGCTCTCGCGAACGCGAGCTGTCCTGGCAAGCTCGACGCGAATGCAAGGGGGAATGACGTGCAAGAGGGTCTGTACGAGTCCGTCGTCACCACGACTCTGGGACGACAGCTAGATGGCTTGCTGGATGTGGAGACGCAGCTCGCCAAGGTCGATGTGGCTGACCAATCCCACGTACTGACGAATCACTTGGTCGCCGCCATCCGTCGGCGGCTCGATGCCGAGAAGGATCCGGATCGAAAGCTGGCAGTTGCCGAACCATCTGCTCGCGATTGTCGATACGGAAGCTCCTCACGTGATCGATCCCGTTCGTCAGCTTCATGCAGTCCGACACCCGGCTGCACCGGGAACGGTAAGCCGCTACGCGCATCGACCGAAGACGCCGCTCAACGATGCCGCCTTGCTCACCAACGCTCACGGTGAGCCGTCGCTCGCATCAGAGTTGAAGGCAGAGATTGAGTCCGCGGACCACATCGACTTGCTTTGCGCCTTCGTGATGTGGCGTCGGCTCAGACTGCTCGAAGGCCCGCTCCGTCAGGCGAAGCTCGCGGGTGTCCCCATCCGGGTCCACGACCACCTATATCGGCGGGACAGAGCGTGAGGCCCTCGACAGGCTCGTTCGCGACTTCGGCGCCGAAGTGAAGGTGCAGTACGACGCCGCAAGGACCCGTCTGCACGCCAAGGCGTGGCTCTTCCGACGGCTCACCGGCTTTGACACGGCGTACGTGGGCTCGTCCAACCTGTCGACGAGCGCTCTCCTAGAGGGTGTGGAGTGGAACGTCAGGCTCTCACAGCAGGCCACCCCAGCTCTTCTGCAGAAGTTTGAAGCCACCTTCGACTCCTACTGGAACAGCTCTGAGTTTGAAGACTACTGCCCGGAGACGGATCGGGACCGCCTCGATGATGCGTTGCTCGCCGCTCGAGGTGGCCGGTCGAGCGACCGCGTCACCATCTCTATCTCTGGCCTCGAGGTACGCCCGTTTCACTACCAACAGGAAATGCTCGACGCTATCGACGTCGAGCGGGTCGTTCATGATCGTCACCGCAATCTCGTGGTCGCGGCGACCGGAACGGGCAAGACGGTCGTAGCCGCCCTTGATTACAGGCGCTTATGTCGGAGTGGTCACCGACCTTCGCTCCTCTTCGTCGCTCACCGACGCGAGATCCTTGAGCAATCTCTGCGTACCTATCGTGAGGTGTTGGGCGATGGCGACTTTGGCGAACTGCACGTTGGTGGAACTCGCCCCGAGCGTTGGCAGCACGTCTTTGCCAGTGTGCAATCTCTGACCTCCTACGGCGTCGGTAACATCCCTCGAGACGCCTTCGACGTCGTTGTGATCGACGAGTTTCATCATGCTGAGGCGCGGACCTATCAGCGCATCCTCAGTCATCTTCAACCCACGGAGCTTCTGGGGCTGACTGCTACCCCGGAACGCGCCGACGGCACGGACGTGCGGCGATTCTTCGATGGTCGCACCGCAGCAGAGCTGCGATTGTGGGACGCGCTCGGGGCTGATCTCCTCTGTCCGTTTCACTACTTCGTGGCGGCAGACGGGACCGATCTCCGATCGATCTCCTGGGTGCGCGGCAGGTACGACGAGGAGCAGCTCAGCAACGTCTACACGGGCAATGACGCACGTGCTCGCATCGTGTTGCACCAGCTCCGCGCGAAGGTCTCCGATGTAGGGGCCATGCGCGCCCTCGGGTTTTGCGTCAGCGTGTCGCATGCGGAGTACATGGCAGAGGTCTTTCGCGACGCCGGCATTCCGGCTCGTGCGGTCAGCGGCGACACGGCCCGAGCAGGGCGCAATCAGGCGCTGGCTGACCTTCGAAGCCGTGACGTCAACATCCTGTTCGCGGCAGACCTCTTCAACGAGGGCCTCGACATCCCAGACGTCGACACCGTGCTGTTTCTCCGACCTACTGAGAGCGCGACCGTCTTCTTGCAGCAGCTTGGGCGCGGTCTGCGGCGTACGCCCGACAAGGCAGTGCTCACGGTCTTGGACTTCGTCGGGCATCACCGCAAGGAGTTCCGCTTCGACCAGAAGCTCCGCGCACTGACGGGAGCCACCCGCTCCGGGCTCGAGCGTCAGGTGAAGGAGGGTTTCCCTTTCTCCCTGCCGGCTGTTCGATCGCGATGGACCGGCAGTCTCAGACCCTGGTCCTGGAAAACCTTCGCTCTCAGATCGCGAACCGTTGGCAGCAGATCGTGGCCGAGCTTCGTTCTCACGGCGATAGCGACCTGCAGGGCTTCCTGGACGAATCGGGCGTCGAGCTCAGCGACGTCCTGCGGCGTGGAAGTCATTCGTGGACGCGGCTACGTCGCGACGCCGGACTGCCGACCGCACCAGGCTCGGAGCTGGAAGAAGCCCTCCTGAGGCGGGTGCGAGCGTTCGCCCACGTGGACGACCCGGATCGGGCCGTGAGGTACCGCTCACTTCTCGCCGATGATGCTCGGCCGTACGAGGCGATGTCCCCCGCTGATCAGCGGCTCGCCCGCATGTTCTACTACTCACTCTGGTCCGACGGCGGGGGTCACGCCTCGTACTCTGACGGATTCGCGGCGCTCAACGCCGAGCCGGCTACTCGACAGAAATATCCGCCGTAGTTGACCTGTCATTTGAGGCAGCTCGGCACGTCTCCCTTGAGCTGGAGGACGACCTCGCGGATATTCCGCTTCGGGTCCACGCGCGGTACCAGCGCGAGGAGATTCTCGCTGCCCTGGACTTCCCGCGGAATCCGAACAGCTTCCGCGAGGGCGTGTGGTACTCGGCTGAGCTCAACATCGATGCCTTCTTCGTCACGCTGAAGAAGTCCGAAGCTGACTACTCCCCGACAACCATGTATCGCGACTATCCCGTGTCGCCAACTCTCTTCCACTGGGAATCCCAGTCGACGACCTCAGTCAGCTCGAAGACTGGCCAGCGATACCTGAACGGGACGAGCCGCGTACTGCTCTTTGCGCGCCAACAGCAGAAGGATGAGTTCGGAACGGCTCCCTACCTCTTCCTTGGGCCTGCCCACTATGTGACTCACTCGGGAGACAGGCCAATCGCTATCACCTGGCAACTCGAGCACGCGATGCCCACTGACTTCTTCACTATCGCTTCGGCGGTTGCGCAGTAGCTAGGTCGTCGGGATTGAGCTTGGACGCTTGACTCCAATGGCCATCCCACGGCCACCTGGACTTTCAAGTCGTTCCGGCTGAAGGCGTTGGAGCTGGAGTCCGCAACCGCCTGAGTGCCGGGGGCGTCCTCGTTCACTGCACAAAGCTCGGGCCGGGACCCCCGTGGACCCGACCCGAGCTTGACCTGTGGCGCGTGCGTGCGCGCTGAGTGTGGCGTCAGGAACCGAGGTTGCCGACGGCCTCGACGATCTTGGCCTTGATGGCCTCGCCGACGTCGGTGTAGGAGAGACCCACGAGGGCGGCGATGATCGCGACGATCACGAACAGGATGCCGGCGTACTCGGTGGAGGCCTGGCCGCGCTCGTCACGACGGTCCACCAGCGTCGCGGCGACCGCGCAGTAGAGGGCAAGAGTCTTGTCGAACATCGGTGTCTCCTGAAGAAGCGGTGGTGTGGGTGCTGACGTCGACGACGCTACGAGCGCCGCGGGACCCTGCACGAGGGCCCTGCGACCCAACGTGGGGCCCAACCTCCGGCCCCTCGCCCCGGGCCCGGGCCACCCCCGCGGTCACTCCACCAGCACGGGACGGTCGAACCTGATCAGGCCCAGTCCGACCGGCGGCTCCTCGGGCTCGGGAGGCTCGTTCTCGCCGGGCGGTTCGCCCGGCGGCGGTCCCGGGTCCTCCGGCTCCTCGGGCGGCTCCGGCAGGTCGATCAGGTCGTCGAGCGCGGTGCAGCTGCCGTCCTCGAGCTCCAGGCCGAGCCCGGGGCCCGCCGGGCACAGGCCCGAGAGGATCTCCATCTCGGCCGTCGCCTCCGCGGTCAGCCGGAGGTCGGTGTCCTCCACGGTCGATTCGTGACGGGTCTCGGCGTAGGCGGTGACGTAGGGGAAGTCGATCCGCACCTCGCACGAGAGCAGCTCGGCGTTGTTGTCCTCGGCATAGCGGACCGCCGCGTCGCAGCCCCGGTCCGCCAGGCCGTCGAAGACCGCGGACAAGGTGTCACCGTCCTCGGGATCGCCCCCCAGGCCGGGCGGGAGCAGGGTGCCGATGCCCTGCACCGACTGCCCGACCTCGACGAGGGCCGCCAGCGCGGCCGCGTCCGCGGCGGTGCTCACCTCGGCCCGCCTGTCGGCGCCGCTGCCCAGCGGCACGATGACGTAGAGGGTGAAGGCCAGCAGCGCCACCACCACCAGCACCATGGCGGGGAAGACCTGCCCGGCCTCGTCGCGCTCCGGTCGGTGCGTCGCCTCACGCATGCGCCGTGCCCCCCAACCAGCCGGCGATCGCCTCGCTGCGCGTGCGGTAGCCGCACTTGTCGTAGATCCGGTTGATGTGGTTCTTGACCGTCTTCTCCGCCAGGTAGAGCTCCCCGCCGATCTCGGCGTTGCTCAGGCCGCGACCGATCAGGACCATGATCTCTCGCTCCCGCTCCGTCAGGTCCGCGAAGCGCGGATCCGACCCCGGGGTCACGGTGTCCGGGGCCATGAGCACCTCCATGATGCCCTCACCCCACACCGTGCCCCCCGCCATGCAGACCCGGATGGCCGAGGCCAGCTCGGCCTCCCCGAAGGTGCCGTGGACCAGGTAGCCGCGGGCCCCGGCCCGCACGGCGCGGCTGATGACCTCCGACTCGTCGGTGTGCGTCAGCATGAGCACGGGGGCACTCGCCGTGAGGCCCGGCAGGGCGCCCAGCCCGTCCAGGACCGGCATCCGTACGTCGAGCATGACCAGGTCCGGCTTCTCCTCCTGCACCAGCTCCAGCGCCTGCTGACCGTCGGAGGCCTCCAGCACGTCGCCGACGTCGTCGACGAACGCCAGGATGCTGCGCAGCCCCTGCCGGATCACCAGGTTGTCGTCGACGACCAGGATCGTCAGTGGTCGCGAAGTCCTCGTGCTCATCTCTCTCCCCCGTCGTCTGCGAGCGGACCCACCAGGGACCCGCCCGTCAGGTCGTCGTCCCCGAGCGCCACCGGGACCCGCAGCTCGACCTCCGCGCCTCGCGGCTCCCGCGGCCCGATCTCCACCCGACCGCCCACGCGGGAGGCCCGCTCGTGCATCCCCACCACACCGTAGTGACCCGCACGACCCAGCGCCCGCAAATCGGGTGGTACGTCGAAGCCCCGGCCGTCGTCCGCGATCCGCAGCGTCACCCAGCCCGCCCCCTGCTCCACGCCGACCGCGACCCGGGTGGCGGCAGCGTGGCGCGAGACGTTCTCGAGCGCCTCCCCCACGATGCACAGGACCTCGTAGCGCGTCCCGACACCCAGCTCGACCGCGGGACCGGTTCCTCGGTCGACGTCCAGGTCGACCTGCACGCCGGACACCTCGCCCCAGTCGCGCACGACCCGCCCCAGGGCGTCCTCGAAGGACTCCGACGGCCGGTCGGCCCGGAGGTCGGCGAGCAGCCGCCGTGAGTCGTTGGCCGCGGATCGGGCTGCCTCCCCCAGCTGGCTGGCGAGCTCGGCGGACTGCTCGACGTGGCCGGCATCGAGGTGTCGGCGCAGCCCGGTCGCGAGCAGGTTCACCCCGTGCAGCGTCTTGGAGACCCCGTCGTGCATCTCCCGGGACAGGCGAGCCCGCTCCTCCGCGTGGGCGGCGCGACCCGACTCCAGCTGAGCGCGGGTACGGGTCTCGTCGATGTCCGCCAGCAGCTGCCGGAGCCGGACCGAGCCGATGCCGGCGACCGCGTACAGCATCGCGTAGACGACGAGGGTCAGGGTGGTGGCGATCGAGGCGGTGCCGCTGACCTCGGAGACGGCGGCGGCGGCCAGCAGGTTCGCTGCCAGGAGCCCGCCCGCGAGCACCGCGCCGAGGCGTCCGAAGACCAGCCCGCCGAGGACGGTCGTCACGAGGGCGTAGATGAGCATCAGGTTGGTGGCGGAGGCCAGCAGCATCAGGCAGGTCGCCAGTGCCACGTCGAGCACCTGCAGCGCCGGGTGCCGGGCGAGGATCTCCGCCATCCGCTCCCAGCGCCGCACCGGCAGGTAGGAGAAGGCGACCGCGACCAGCAGCACCAGCAGCACCACGGCCGAGCTGCGGGTGACCGCCTCGACCACGATGGCGAGCGCCAGCACGGCGAGCCGGAGGTCGCAGAGCAGGCGGACGAGCTGGGGCAGGTGGGCCACGGCGACTCCTAGAAGACGCCGCGGAAGCGGTCGAGGTTGGCCAGGACCATGGCGGAGGCGATCAGCAGCATCGCCGCCGGGACGATCGTCACCGTCACCACCAACGACACCTTGGGGCCGGCCTTCGCCGCGCGCTGGCGGGTCTCCTGGGCGAACTCCCGCCGGATCTCGGCGGCGATCTCGGTCAGCGACTGCGAGAGCGGCACCCCGAGCTCCTCGCTCTGCAGCACGGCCGTCACGAACGACGCCAGCGGTCGGCTGCGGTTGCGGCCTCGCAGGTTGGCGAAGGCCTGGCGCCGCGACACCCCGATGTCCATCTCACGCAGCGTGGTCAGCATCTCCTCCGCCACGGGTCCGCTCGAGCGCTGGCTGACCCGGTCCAGGGCGGAGCGGAAGGCCAGGCCGGCAGAGACGGTCACGGCGAGGACGTCGAGGAAGTCGGGGATGTCGCGGTCGATCCGCTCCTGCCGGTTGCGGCCGGCCAGCCGGACCCAGAGGTCCATCCAGGTCCAGCACATCACCAGCACGAGCACCGCCACGAAGCGCTGCTCGGTCGACCAGAAGAGCAGGAACAACCCGATGCCGACCACGGTGAAGCCGGTCTTGCGCCGCAGGAACGCCCGCGCCGTGAAGCCCTCCGGCCGGCCGGCCACGACCAGGCGGTGGTCGAGCGCCTGCAGCCGCCGAGCGCCGTAGCGGCGTACGACGAAGCGCTCGAAGATGCTGCCGAGGAAGTCGAGGACCCGCGCCAACGCCGGCTTGCGCAGCTCCTCGTCGGGGCCCTGCATCGCCAGCCAGTCGAGTTCCTCGACCAGCGACTTCTTGGTCTGGCGGTAGCCCAGGACCGCCAGCCCGAAGCAGGCCGTGCAGGCGAGTGCCGCGATCAGCGGGAACACCGGGTCACACCTCGATCCGGGTCAGGCGGTTGATGAGGAAGTAGCCCATGGCGAAGAAGGCCGCGGACACGACCAGCACGACGCGGCCGATGCCGGTGCCCACCAGTGCGTCCAGGGCGCCGGGGCTGAGCAGGTTCATCACGAACACCGCGGCGACGCCGAGGAACGTGACGACGTACCCGCCGAACACCGCACCCGAGACGACCGTCTTCACCTCACGGCGCAACTCCTTGCGCTGCTCGAGGGTCACCGCGATGTTCTGGAGGGCGGTCACGAGCGCGCCGCCCGTGCGGCTCTGGATCACCAGCGTCTGCACCAGCACCGCAAGCTCGCGCGAGGGCAGGCGCTCGTACATCGCGTCGAACGCCTGGTTGACCGACTGCCCCAGGCTCATCGCCTCGCCGACGGTCCGGAACTCGGTGCCCGCGGGATCGGCCAGCTCCCGCGCGGCGAGGTCGATCGCCGAGCGCAGGGCCAGACCGGCGGCGGCGGCGTTGGAGAGCACCCGCGCCACCTCGGGCAGCTGCGCGACGAAGGCCTCGATCCGCTGCTGCACCCGGTACTCGAGCCAGCGGTGCGCCCCCCAGACCATGAAGCCGACCAGCATGACCGACCCGACGACCCCCATCAGCGGGAACATGAGCAGCACCCCGACGACGCAGGCGCTCGCCAGCAGCAGGACACCGTCGAGCGGACTGACGTCCAGCGCCGCGCCCCGGAGTCGCCGCTGGAGGTACTGGCCGAAGCCACTGCCCCGGAAGCGGCGGTCGACACGGTCGCGCGCCCCCACCACCACACCGAGGTCGTCGCCGGCGGCCAGCCGCATGGCCGAGGCCTTGCGGCTGGAGGCGTCGACGAGGAAGCCGATGCCCACGACCGCGACCACCAGGACCAGCAGGGCGGCGAGGACGATGAGGATCGGGTCGTTCACTGCCACTCCGGCTCGTGCACCCCGAAGGCGTCGGGGAGGGACTCGCCCTGGCGCTGCAGCCGGTCGACCAGGCGGCGCGGGAGGGCGTGATGGCGGTAGCGGCCGTTGATCACCCGGTCGGAGCCGATCGGGTCGAAGTCGAAGGTGACCAGGGGCTGGGTGCGGTAGTCCTCGCGACGCCGCGAGACCAGCTCGACGACCTCCACCACCCGGCGCCCTCCGTCGACGGAGCGTTCGAGCTGGACGACCAGGTCGATCGCGCTGTTGATCTGGTCGCGGAGCGTCTCGACCGGGAGGCGCGTCTCGCTCATCGTGGCCAGGGTCTCGGTGCGGCCGAGCGCGTCCTCGGCGCTGTTGGCGTGGATGGTCACCAGCGATCCCTCGTGACCGGTGTTCATCGCCTGGAGCATGTCGAGGGTCTCGCCCCCCCGCACCTCGCCGACGATGATCCGGTCGGGTCGCATCCGCAGGCTGTTGCGCACCAGGTCGCGGATCGTGACCCGGCCCTGGCCCTCGACGTTCTCGGGTCGCGACTCGAGGCTCACCACGTGCTCCTGCTGGAGAGAGAGCTCCGCGGCGTCCTCGATGGTGATGATGCGCTCGTGCTCGGGGACCATCGCCGACAACGCGTTGAGGAACGTGGTCTTGCCGGAGCCGGTGCCGCCGGAGACGACGATGTTGAACCGCGCCCGGACGCACGCCGCGAGCAGGTCGGCCGTCTCCTGCGAGAGCATCTGGCGGGCGATCAGCTCGTCCATGCGGTAGGGCTTGGGGAAGCGCCGGATGGTCACGGTCGGCCCGTTGAGCGCGAGCGGGCGGGTGATCACGTTGACGCGCTCCCCGCCCTTGGGCAGGCGGGCGTCGACCATCGGGCTGGACTCGTCGACCCGGCGGTTGACGTCGCTGACGATGCGGTCGATCGCCTGCATCAGCTGGTCCTCGTCGGCGAACGAGGCCGCCACGCGCTCCACCCGGCCGAGCCGCTCGACGTAGATGTGCTTCGGCCCGTTGACCATGATCTCGGTGATGGTCTCGTCGGCGAGCAGGGGCTCGAGCACGCCGAGGCCCAGCGCCTCGTCGACCACGCGGCGGATCAGGCGCGACCGCTCGCTGGTGCCCATGACCGGGCCCTCGCGGGACAGGATGTGCCCGACCACGCGCTCGAGGCGGGCCCGGCGCTGGATGGGACTCAGGGAGGAGAACTCGCCGAGGTCGATCTCTCGCATCAGCAGGTCGCGCACCCGCGACACGTGGTCGTCGGCGTCGCCCGGGTGGCGGGCGTCGAGCTCGGCGATCCGATCCCTCAGACTCATGGTCAGTCAGCTCCCAGCAACGAGGTGTCGGGCATCTCGGCCTCCCGGGTGACGGTGACGCGCTCGTTCGTCAGCCCGGGGACGATCAACGGCACCAGGATCCGCACCTCGTAACAGATGCCCTCGCACCCGTACTCCGAGATGCTCTGGACGTCGGCCCAACCCGGCAGGCTGGCCCGGGCCGCGGCCGCGCCGTCCTCGCCCAGGCTCGCCGCCCTGGCGGCGTCGCGGGCGGCCTTCTCCGCTGCCGAGAACGAGGCAGTGAGCAGGAACGCCTCGATGCACAGGATCGTGACGAGGACGAGCACCGGGACGATGCCGATGAACTCGACCGCCGCCGAGCCCCGCTGGTCGCGACGGCGGGTCATTCTTCGCTCACGTAGCTGGTCTCGGCATGCACCGGCAGCTCCCCCATCCAGGGGAGGAAGGTCGGGGTGGTGACGGTCAGCCGCACCGTGGAGGAGGAGCGGTCGACGTCGGGACAGCCGGCGACGTCCCAGCCGGCGGAGACCTTGTCGCGGGCCGCGGTGCAGGTGTCGCCCCCGACGGCGGCGACCCGGGCCACCTCGTGGACGACGCCGCGGGCCACGACCTGGGTCCAGCCCCAGAACAGCATCTGCAGCAGCATCATCGAGAAGAGGACGAGCAGCGCGACCAGCACCGGCGTCTCGACCGTGGACTGTCCCTGGTCGGTACGCCGCCTGCGACCGCCACCGTTGCGGCGCGCGGCGCGGGCGGCGGGCACGGCCGCCTCCGGCACGGGCACCTCGTCCTGGCCCGGCGCGACGTGCAGCGAGGCGTGGCGGGCGAGCTCGGCGACCGCCCGGGAGAGCCGTCCGGGCCGCTGGACGCCGTCGCCGGCGCCGTTGACCTTCTCCTCGGCCTCCCGCTCCTCCAGGGGCAGCACCGGCTGGAGGAGGTCCCTGCCCAGCACCTGCTGCGCCACGTCCGGCTGGATCTCCAGCCGCCGGTGGGCCTTGTTGAGGATGACGCCGACGTCGTCCGCGCGGGCGATCTGGAGCCGCTCCCACATCTCCAGCCGCCGGCGGGCCGACCGGAGGGCGGGGACGTCGGGGGTGGTGACCATCAGGACGGTGTCGGACTGCTCGACGGCCACCGCGGTGGCGTCGTCGACATGGGCACCGCAGTCGACCACCACGACATCGACCTGCATCCTCAGGTTGGCGAGGATCAGCCGGGCGGCGCGCGAGGTCATGTCCTCGGCGTGCTCGCCGCGGTCGGGGGCCACCAGGACCCGCAGGCCGGAGTCGTGCAGGTAGGAGGTCTCGCCGAGGCTGCGCGAGGTCATCTCGCCCGCGACGTCGACCAGGTCGAGGACCGTGCGACGCGTCTGGATGCCGAGCAGGTGGGCGATGTCGCCGTTCTGCAGGTCGAGGTCGACCAACGCCACCGAGCGGTCCTGGCGCTGCACCGAGAGCGCGAGCAGGGTGGCCACCAGGCTGGAGCCGACGCCGCCCTTGGCCCCCGACACCGTGACCACGCGGCCGCGACGTCCCCCGCCGACGCCGAGCTCGCCGCTGAGGTGGCTGCTGACCAGACGACTCCAGCTCGCCGCGGCGTCGATGCGGTCGGAGAGCTCCTCGACCGAGAACGACGTGCCGAGCACGCCGCGTGCCCCGGCCTCCATGGCGCCGGCGAAGACCTCGGGACGCAGGTCCTCGCTCAGCAGCACGATCCCGAGGTGGGGTCGCGCCATCGCGGTGTCGCGGACCAGGTCGAGCGCAGGCAGCGGGCCGAGGTCGGCGTGCAGCACCAGCACCTGCGGCTGCACCCGGTCGAGGGTCTCGAGCAGCATCCGCCCGTCCTCGACGATCTCGACCAGCTCCAGGTCGACGTTCTCGGCCAACCGGCTCCGGAACTGCTCGGTGACGCCGCGGTGGTTGCAGCCCAGGACGATGGCGGTCATGAGGGCGTCCCCGGTCGCAGCTCGTAGACCCCGTCGCGGGTCGGGATCGAGGTGTCGTCGCCGCCGCCGCGCAGGGCGAGGCGGACCTCGACGGCGAAGCTCTCGGCGAACGAGACGCGCAGGGCGTCGCCGATCGGCACCGCGAAGGTCACCGGGACCGTCTCGTCGGGCTCGTTGTCGCGCGTGGAGTCGCTCCGCCGGGTCTCCTCGCTGAGGCCGACGTCGATGATCAGCGCGTTCTCCACGATGACCTCGGCCTTGGGCGGCCGGTCCTCGAACTCCGAGGTCGCGATGATGTCGACGCGGTCGCCGGAGCGGATCTTGCCGCCCACGCCGGTGCGGGCGTCGACCAGCATCGCGATCTCGCGGAAGCCGGTGCGGATGGACGGCGCCGAGACGAGCATCCCCTCCTGCAGCGTCATGCCGCGGGCGTACGACGAGGAGGCCACCAGGCCCAGGACCTGGTCGGGGTCGGTGAAGGTGCCCGGGGAGACCCAGCGCTCCGGGACCTCCTCGGTGGTCACCATCTCGGGCGTGACCTCCTCGTAGGGGTTCACGCTCTGGGTCAGCCGGACCACCTCGATGCGGTCGCCGACCTGGGCACTCACCGAGCCCACGTAGGACAGCACCGACACGAAGACGGCCAGGGCGCCCAAGGCGGCCAGGCCGATCATCAGCAGACCACGACGCTGTCGCGGGTTCACGAAGTCCTCCCCATCACGGTGTCAACGACGACATGGCAGAAAGGGCACTCCCTGTCCGCCAGGGCAGTACGGCCGCACCATGCGCACGCCGCCTGCGGCAGGGGGTCGAGGACCTCCTGGACGATCTGCTCGAGCGGCCGGTCCCAGGCCGAGACCTCGGCCCACTGGGCGCAGCTCCACGGGCTGGCTCCCGGCCAGGCCACGGCGGACGTCGCGCCCGCCTCCTCGACGAGCTCCGCGGCCCACGTCCGGCTGGTGTCCCCGGGCCCGTGGAGCACCACGACGTAGGGGTCGCCGGCCGAGAAGCGCTCGGGGTGACGCTTGGTGTGGACCTGTCGCATGTCGGTCACGAACCGTGACCCGGGGAGCCACCCGCCGGCGTGCTGGCGCAGGTCGGGGGCGGGATCGGTCAGCGACCCCACCGAGCTGAGGACGACGCGGCAGGTGACGTGCTCGCGCAGCTCGGGGAGGGCGGCGAGCAGCACGCCCGTCGGCACCGACCCCGCGGTGCGCACGAGGGCTTCGGCCAGCAGGCACACCCGGGACACCGGCAGCGGCTCGCCGTGGACGACCACGTGGTCGCCGGCCGAGGAGGCGCGGGCCACCTCGAGGTTGCGTGGCGCCACGGTGGCGCTGGCCAGCAGCAGCGTCAGCGCGTCGTCGGTGCTGGACGCGGCGAGCGAGAGCAGCTCGTGACCCGGGGCGCGCACCTCGCGCACACCGTCGGGCACTGCTGCGGTCGGAACACCGCACAGCGCAACGCAGAGCTCGCCCACACCCACACCCCCGTCGTGACCACTCGTCGGCGACGCGTGGCGTTCCGCCGACCGACTGCGCGCAGTGTGCCACGCCGTGCGGGGAGCCGACCAACCCATCCGTACCGCTAGCCCGCGGCGGGATCGCCGACGGTGACGCTCGCGACCACGTCGTCCCACAGCGCTTCGTCGTACTGGTCGGCCGGCGCGGCGTAGCGCAGGCCGTACTTGGGCAGACCGGGACGGTCGATGAGCAGGTCGGTCTGGCGCATCGGGGTCGGCTCCAGCTCGACGCCCGTGACCGAGGTGCCCCCGGCCGTCGTGTACTCGTAGCTGAACTGGACCGCGGCGCTCGCGCCGGCGACCTCGACGTCCTGCGGATCCTCGACGGTGATGTCGAGCTCGTTCTCGATGTTGCCGACCACGAGCGGGAGGCGGACGTCGAGCGAGCCGACCTGGTCGGTCTCGACGAACAGGTCCACCTTGGGCGGCGGAAAGGCCTGGTCGGCGTAGGGGATGCCGTAGCTGACGGTGGAGCCGGGGTTGTCGACCTGCTCGAAGTCGGCGGGCACGCCGATGCTGATGCCGTCCTGCTCCACGGTGATCCATCCCTCCGGCACGGTGCCCTCGGCTGCGGCCGAGGACGTCTCCCCAGGAGTGGCGCCGGAGCCGGTGCCGCCCGGCTCCTCGTCCTCCGAACAGGCGGTGAGGGCGAGCGGCAGCAGGCAGGCCACGGCCAGGTGGAGCCCGGCCCGACGACCTGCCGCCAGCCGAGCCCGGATCCGGGCACCACGGGCGTGGGGGTGGGGTGGAGCTGCGTCACGGTCGATCTCACCTCGTCGAGTATGGGTGGGCGGCGTCGGCGGGGTCGCCGGGGGTCACGCACAGGGCTCCGACCACGCACTCCCCCGCCCAGCGGACCAGGTCGAGGAGGAGGGAGGCGACGCTGCCGACGGCACCGGCGGACAGCGCGAAGCCCAGGGCGAGCAGCCAGGCCAGCGCACCACCGACGGCGACGCTGGCGAAGGCGTCGCTGCGCACACGGGTGCCGCGCTCCTCGCGCAGCCGCCGGGCGCCCACCACGCCGGCCATCACCCGGGCGGCCGAGCTGAGCAGGATCAGCAGGAACAGCTGCACCGCCGTGGGGAGGGCGGGAAGGAAGTCGAGCAGGCCCGGCAGGATCAGCCCGCTCAGCAGCAGCGTCAGCACGAAGGCGGTCAGCGCCGTGACCAGCACCGGCCGGACCCGCACCGGGACCGGCAGGCCCGCGGCGCGGCCCGTCGTGCTCACTCGCCACACCCCGAGGCGAGGGGGACCTCGGCGCCGCCCTGGCGGAAGTCGTAGGCCACGGCGCTCTCGAGCCGTCGGGTCTCCGAGCTGTTCTCCCAGCTGACGCCCGCGACGGCCATGTCGATGCCGTCCTCCTTGACCGCCCCCGAGGCCGACAGACCGCTGCCCGAACCCTCGTAGACGTACTGGACGTTGAGCCCGTCGGTGACGAAGCGGTCCTGCAGCGCGGCCATCCGCTCGGACATGGTGGTGAGGTTGCCGGGCCACAGCATCATCTGGGACACGCGGGCCTGGTGGTCGCCGACGCCCACGCCGTAGGTGGTGAACAGCCCGTCGAACGCCTCCCGGTTCTCGGGAACCGTCAGGTCGAGCATCGTCTGGTTGACCGAGATGTCGCTGCTGCTGACGCTCCCGACCCCCGACGCGGAGGTCAGCTCGCCGGCCTTGCCCGTGAGACCGATCGACATCGACCCGCGGGACTCCGTGGCCACGGTGAGCCTGGTGGGCTCCCCGTCCTTGTCGTACTCGACGGTGTAGCTCCACTGCTTGCCGCCGCCCAGGGCCATCCGCAGGAACGGCGGGATGTCGTCGGTGCCCTGCTCGCCCGGTCGTCCGTCACCGGGGATCCCGAGCGTCGCGGCGATCTCGCCGTTGACGTCGACGACGCCGGCGAACGAGGAGGAGGCGGCGTCGGGGCCGTCGGTGTTCAGCGCGATCGTCACCTCGCCCTTCACCGAGGCCTTGCCGGAGGCCTCACCCTCGACGATCCCGGCGTCGGCGCTCACCGTGGCGGAGCCCTGCAGACCCAGCGACACCCTCAGCGCATCGGCCTCGCTGAGACTCTGCTCGCGCTCCCGGGCCGCGATCTCCTCCGGGGAGTCCTCGCTGCGGCTCACGAAGTTCCAGGCGTCGTTGGCGAAGTTCTTGATGCCGTTGACACCTCGGGTCACACCCTCGTCCATCGAGGTCGCCATCGGCCCGACCACGAGCCGGCCGTAGCGGTTGAGCGTGGAGTTGCGGCTGTCCCTCATGTCCCGGGCGACGTCGCCGCCGCCCCAGTCGGCGGGGACGTTGTAGACGTAGGTGCCGTCGCCCGCGATCTGCACCTTGCCCTCTGCCGAGACTCCCCCGCCTCCGGCGTAGTTCTTCACCTTGCCCGTGCCGACGCCACCGGCGACCCCCTGCGTCGTCGAGAACGAGGCGCTGCCGTCGGCGTTGACGTCGAGGGAGTCGCCGTCGGTGCGGTCGATGTTGTAGATGCGGATGTTGCCGCCGTAGCCGAGCGTGCGTCGTTCACTGCTGACCGTGCAGGTCGGCAGCTCGTTGGCCGTGCCGTCCTCGACCGAGCCGCAGACGGTGTCGAGGGCTTCGCAGATCTTGGCCTTGATGGCCTGGCCGGCCGGGGTGATGCTCGCCGCCACCGTGGTCACCAGCATCACGATCACGACGAGGATGCCGGCGTACTCGAGGGACGCCGCACCCGTGTCCCGGCGCGGCGCCTCGCGACGTCGCACCCGGGGCTCCGGCCGCGCGGAGCCCGAGGCTGGCGAGATGGCTGGCATGGACCGGACCCTAGGTGGGCGCCGGGGGACCCTCGGTAGGGCCCTGCGGCCCAATCGGGGGCCCCTCGACGGCGGGAGCCGGTTCACAGGACGACGTAGAGCACCCAGAGCACGAACACCAGCACGCCGACGGCGAAGACGACGGTCCACCCCGGCGACCTCTGCCCGGGAGCGTCCACGTAGCAGCGCCGGGGCTCGCGCGGGTCGTAGGCGACCGTGACCCGCGTGCCCGCCGCGCGCGTCGTCTCGTAGCCGACCTGGTTGATCGCCCAGGCCTCGACGGTGCGGCCGTCGCCGTCGCGGAAGGACACCTGCACCCGGAAGGAGGCGGCGTCCATGTCGTTGCGGTTGTGGTCGGTCTGGAGCACGGTGCCGTCGGCCTGCGGCCAGCGCCGCTGCCGGATGCTGCCCAGCCCCATCTTCGCCAGGACGAACACGAAGATGCCGGCGACGACGAGGGGGAACAAGGTCCGAGCGAGGTCCACGGGGCTCCCTGGCGCGATGCGAGGACGGGCGGGCGGGCCCTAGGGTGGCACAGGAAGGGGGATGCCGGTGAAGCTCGTGGTCGACGGCCGGACGGTGGCGCCGGTGGAGATGGCGGTGACCCGCGCGACCCGCAACCGCGGGCTGCTGGGTCGCAGCACCCTCGACGGTGGTCTGTGGATCGCGCCCGCCAAACAGGTCCACACCTTCCGGATGGCGTTCGCCATCGACACCGCCCACGTGGACCGTCACGGCCGCGTCCTGCACGTCGCCACGCTGCGGCCCGGGCGACTGGGCCGCTGGGGGTGGCGCACCCACGCGATCCTCGAGGCGACCGCCGGCGAGTTCGCCCGGTGGGGCCTCGACCGTGGTTCCGTCGTGACCACGTCGGACTGAGGCCGGTGGGACCACCGTGACCGATCGCCTAGGGTGAGGCCGTCGCGCACGTGCACCGCGAAAGGTGGCTCTCTCGGATGTCCCTGCCCCTCCGGCGCGTTCTCGCGCCCCTGCTCCTCTGCCTCGTGGCGCTCACCCTCGCCCACCCCGGTGCGGCGTCTGGGACCGCTGAGGACGCCGACGCGGGCACGCTGGTGATGGTGCTCGACTCCTCGGGCTCGATGAAGGAGCGGATCGGCGGCGGCCAGACCCGGATCGAGGCCGCGAAGGGCGCGCTGCGCCGCGTGATCCGCTCGCTGCCCGACGAGCAGCGGGTCGGCCTGCGCGTCTACGGCTCCGAGGTCTTCTCGCGCGACGAACCCGGCGCGTGCACCGACTCCGAGCTCGTGGTCCCGGTCGGCACCGGCAACCGTGACGAGCTCGCCTCGGCTCTCGGCGACTACCGGCCGTTCGGGGAGACGCCGATCGGCCACGCGCTCCGTGAGGCCGGCAAGGACGTCGGCAGCGAGGGCCGGCGCAACATCGTCCTGGTCTCGGACGGCGAGCCGACCTGCGCGCCCGACCCGTGCGAGGTGGCCCGGGACCTCTCCGACCAGGGCGTCGACCTCCGCATCGACGTCGTCGGACTCGACGTCGACGGCGCGGCGCGCGACCAGCTCGCCTGCATCGCACGCGCCGGCAACGGCTCCTACTACGACGTGGGTTCCTCCGCCGAGCTCGCCACCAGTCTCGAGAAGCTGTCCACGCGCGCGGCCCGGCCCTACACCGTGACCGGCGAGCCGGTCACGGGCACCGCCGACGCCGCCAGCGCCCCGTCGGTGGCTGCCGGCGACTGGGCCGACGAGATCGCCCCGGCCGGCCGGGACGGCGACACCCGCACCTACGCCGTCGAGCGCGAGATCGACGGCTCGACCCTCCACGTCAGCGCCGCCGTGCGCAGCGACCCGACCGTCGACGACGACGGGCTGCGGCTCGAGCTGTTCTCCGCCGAGGACGACAGCAGCTGCGGCGGCAGCGGCCTCACCGCGCAGCGCACCGGCGGCGAGCTGATCGCGGTCGCCGCCTCCGCCGGCGCACTGCGCCCCGGGGGCACCCTCGACCCCGACACCGCCTGCGCGAGCGGCGGGATCGTCGCGCAGGTCACGCGCCAGAACGGGACCACGACAGCGCCGTTGGAGCTGCGGGTGATCGAGGAACCGCCCGTGGAGGGCGTCGACGGCCTGCCGCAGCCCGAGGCGAACGTCGGCTGGACCCGGCTGCCGGGGGGGAAGGCGGACCAGGTCACCGGAGGCACCTCGTTCGTCGACGCCCCCGTCCTCGAGCCCGGCACCTACCGCGACTCGATGGTGCCGGGCGAGGTGCTGACCTACCAGGTCGACGTCGAGTGGGGTCAACGGCTGACCGCGCAGTTCGACTTCCCGCGCCTGTCCGGCAAGCTCGGCCAGGCGGTGTCCGCCGACTCGCCGATCGTCGCGACCACCGTCTTCAGCCCGGCGCGAGCACGCGCCTCGGTGCTCGCCCGGAGCGACGGTCCGAGCACGCAGGTCGGCCTGACCGACGACGGAGAGACCATCGGCGACACGATCCCTCCGGTGGCCTACCTCAACGGCGGGCAGTCCGCCCCCGTCGACGGTGCCCGGCTGGCGGGTCGCTACACCGTCACCGTCTTCATGGACCAGTCCGAGGGCGGCGTGAGCTACCTGACGCCCTTCACGCTCCGACTCGGCGTGGTCGGCGAGCCGGGCGAGGGACCGCCGTACGTCGAGGCGCCGGAGGATCCCGAGCAGAGCACGCCTTCCGCCGACCCGGAGCCGGACGCCGCTCCCGACCCGGACCAGGACGAGGACTCCTCGCTGCTGCTCTGGCTGGGCCCGCTGGCGCTGCTCGTGGTGCTGGTCGCCGGGGTGGTCCTGGTCCGAGCGCGTCGCCCCCGGGGTTGACGCCGCCGTGTGTGTGAGAACTACCCAGAGGTCGTTCTCAGGCACTCGCGGCGCGATCTCCCGGGGCTGAGGACCCGCCCCGTCGCAGACGCGACCGGCTCGGCCTTCCCCGCGAGGGGAAGGCCGAGCCGGTCCAGGTCGACGGTCACCGGTCGGATCCCCCGTCGCGGAGGGTCCGGTGGACCGTGGACCTCAGCTGCAGCCGGAGGTGCTGCCGCAGCCCTCGCAGACGTAGCAGGAGCCGGCGGGGCGCATCTTGGTGCCGCAGGTCATGCAGAGCGGGGAGTCGACGGCGGTGCCGGTGATCTTCTCCAGGAGCTCGGCGGAGGTGTGGACCTCCTTGGGGGCGGACTTGGCACCGGCCTCGGAGGTCTCGACGTCGCTCGCCTCGCTCGCTGCTCGACCACCTTCCGTCACCACCGGGGCCTGCAGGAGCTCGGCGGCGGAGCCGGTCTCCTCGCTCATGGCCTCGTAGGAGCCGGTCTCGAGGTAGCGCTGGCGCTCCTCGGCCGAGTAGATCCCCATGGCGGAGCGCTGCTCGAAGGGCAGGTAGTCCAGGGCCAGGCGGCGGAAGATGTAGTCCATGATCGACTGGCTCATCCGCACGTCGGGGTCGTCGGTGAGGCCGGCCGGCTCGAAGCGCAGGTTGGAGAACTTCGAGACGTAGGTCTCCAGCGGCACGCCGTACTGCAGGCCGATCGAGACCGCGATCGAGAAGGCGTCCATGACGCCTGCCAGGGTCGAGCCCTGCTTGCCGAGCTTGAGGAACACCTCGCCGAGCTGCCCGTCCTCGTGGGCACCCGAGGTCATGTAGCCCTCGGCGCCACCGACGGTGAAGCTGGTGGTGCGCGAGACGCGGGACTTCGGGAGCCGCTTGCGGGTGGGGGCGTAGACGATCTTCTCGACGACCTTGGTGGTTGCGTCCGAGTCGGCCGCAGCCTTGTCGGCGGCGTCCTTCTTGGCCTTGCCGCCACCGTCGGCGAGCGGCTGGCCCACCTTGCAGTTGTCGCGGTAGATCGCGGTGGCCTTGAGGCCGAGCTTCCACGACTGGAGGTAGACCTCCTCGATCTCCTCCACGGTCGCCGACTCCGGCAGGTTGACCGTCTTGGAGATCGCACCCGACAGGAACGGCTGGGCCGCCGCCATCATCCGCACGTGGCCCATCGGCTTGAGCGAACGCGCACCCATCGCGGTGTCGAAGACCTCGTAGTGCTCGGTCTTCAGGCCGGGAGCGTCGATCACGTGGCCGTGCTCGGCGATGTAGTCGACGATCGCCTCGATCTTCTCCTCGTCGTAGCCCAGCTTCTTCAGGGCCCGCGGGATGGTCTGGTTGACGATCTGCATCGAGCCGCCGCCGACCAGCTTCTTGAACTTCACCAGCGAGAAGTCGGGCTCGATGCCGGTGGTGTCGCAGTCCATCATGAAGCCGATGGTGCCGGTGGGCGCGAGCACCGAGGCCTGCGCGTTGCGGAAGCCGTTGGTCGCGCCGGTGGCGATCACGTCGGCCCACGCCTGGGTGGCCAGCTTGTGCACCGAGCTGTCGTTGACGTGGATGGTGCGCAGCGAGTCGTTGGCCGCCTGGTGCTTGCGCATCACCCGCTGGTGCGCGTCGGCGTTGCGGGCGTAGCCGTTGTAGGGGCCGACCACGCCGGCCAGCTCGGCCGAGCGGGCGTACGACGTACCGGTCATCAGCGAGGTGATCGCCGCGGCCATCGCCCGGCCACCGTCGGAGTCGTAGCCGAGGCCCATCGCCATCAGCAGCGCGCCGAGGTTGGCGTAGCCGATGCCGAGCTGGCGGTAGTCGACCGTGGTCTGGCCGATCGCCTCCGTCGGGAAGTCGGCGAAGCAGATGGAGATGTCCATCGCGGTGATGATGATGCGCACCGCGTCGGCGAACCGCTGGGAGTCGAAGGTGTCGTCGTCCTTGAGGAACTTCAGCAGGTTGAGCGACGCCAGGTTGCACGAGGAGTTGTCGAGCGACATGTACTCCGAGCACGGGTTGGACGCGGTGATCCGGCCGGTCTCGGGGTTGGTGTGCCAGTCGTTGATCGTGTCGTCGTACTGCAGGCCCGGGTCGGCGCACTCCCACGCGGCCTTCGAGATCTTGGTGAACAGCTCGCGGGCGTCGACCATCTCGATCACCTCGCCGTGCTTGCGGCCACGCAGCGCGAAGTCGGTGCCCTCCTCGACCGCCCGCATGAACTCGTCGCTGACGCGCACCGAGTTGTTGGCGTTCTGGTACTGCACGGAGGTGATGTCGGCACCGCCGAGGTCCATGTCGAAGCCGGCGTCGCGCAGCGCGCGGATCTTGTCCTCCTCGCGCGCCTTGGTCTCGACGAACTCGACGATGTCGGGGTGGTCGACGTCGAGCACGACCATCTTCGCCGCACGACGCGTGGCGCCGCCGGACTTGATGGTGCCCGCGCTCGCGTCGGCGCCGCGCATGAAGGAGACCGGGCCGCTCGCCGTACCGCCCGAGGAGAGCAGCTCACGGGAGGAGCGGATGCGGGAGAGGTTGAGGCCGGCGCCGGAGCCGCCCTTGAAGATGAACCCCTCCTCCTTGTACCAGTTGAGGATCGAGTCCATCGAGTCGTCGACGGAGAGGATGAAGCACGCGGACACCTGCTGGGGAGACTGGGTGCCGACGTTGAACCACACGGGAGAGTTGAACGAGAAGTACTGGTGGACCAGCAGCCAGGTCAGCTCGTGCTCGAAGAGCTCGGCGTCGGCCTCGGTCGCGAAGTAGCCGTGGTCCTCGCCGCCCTGGCGGTAGGTCTTGACGACCCGGTCGATGAGCTCGCGCAGGCTCTGCTCACGGACGTCGGTGCCGACGGCACCGCGGAAGTACTTCGTCGTGACGATGGTCGAGGCGTTGGCGCTCCAGAAGTCGGGGAACTCGACGCCCCGCTGCTCGAAGACGGTCTCGCCGGTCTTCCAGTTGGTCTGGACGACGTCGCGGCGCTCCCAGGTGATCTCGTCGTAGGGGTGCACCCCCTCGGTGCTGAAGATGCGCTGCAGCTGCAGGCCCCCCAGATCGCCCTCCGCACCCTTGCGAGCTCCTGCGCTGGTGCCGCTCACGGTCTCCGTCATCGATATCTCCCCAATTTCCTGCGCGGTGTGTGTGGTGCTTCTTCCATGGTGGCTCGCGCCACCGACAACTGCGGTCCCGCAGCCGGCCGTCCCGAGGGGCCGGCTGGGGGTGGCGGTGATGCTTGGTGTGGCCCGGCGCATGCAGCTTCCCCACTACACACGCCGGGCCAGACTGTGGTCAGCCCGTGGGAACGGGCTGAGGTGGTGCGGCTCCCTCGCGGAGCTCGGCGATCTCCTTCTCGAAGTCGTCGACCGACTCGAACGAGCGGTAGACGCTGGCGAAGCGGAGGTAGGCGACCTGGTCGAGCTCGCGGAGCGGCCCGAGGATCGCCAGGCCCACCTCGTGGGCCGGGATCTCGGCGCCGCCGCTCTGGCGCAGCGCGTCCTCGACGGCCTGGCCCAGGCAGGCCAGGTCGTCCTCGGAGACCGGGCGGCCCTTGCAGGCCTTC
The DNA here is from genome assembly GCA_963754025.1 of uncultured Actinomycetota bacterium. GTDB lineage: Bacteria > Actinomycetota > Actinomycetes > Propionibacteriales > Nocardioidaceae > Nocardioides. The sequence goes on from CAVWEC010000005.1 coordinate 27,011, forward strand.
CGGACGCCGGCGACGGCCTTCTCGCGGGTGAACGGCTCGGTCGCGCCCGACCGCTTCAGCACGGTCAGCTGCATCAGCTCCACGGTGGTGAAGCGCTTGCCGCAGCTCTCCGAGGCACAGGTACGCCGCCGCCGGATCGCGCTGCCGTCGTCGGCGACGCGGGAGTCGACGACCCGGGTGTCGGCGTGACGGCAGTAGGGACACTGCATGACGGGCGGCCTCCTCTCGGCGCGCCGGAGTCGCCCTGCGAAGGGGCGTCTCGGCCTGTGGATCTGGCGGGGTTTCCTGTGGATGGATCGCGCTGTGCTGTGGGTGACGCACCCGGCTCTTGTGAACTAGATGTGGAAAACCACAACGGTGTAACTACTAGATGTAGTGGTAACCGTACGTTGCGTGCGGACGGGGTGCAAGCAGAACGCGGACATCTTCCGAAGTTGTCTCGACCGGTTTCCAAAACCGCAGGTCAGGCCCCATTTGCGGGTTGCCCCAGCGGCGTGTCGGGTGCGTTGGCACAATGGCCTCGTGGCGAGTCGGGGCAAGCGGGCAGGGACGAAGCGCAGGGCCCGGTTCCGCCCGAGCGTGCTGCTGCTCGCGATCGGCATCACCGCCGGCGTCGTCGCCTGGGGCTACCTCGTCAGGGCCGCCATCGACTTCGGCGTCCAGGCCCGGTCGGGCACCGACAACGCCTGGCTGTTCCTCGGCCTCGCGTCCTTCGGCGCCGTCGCCTGCCTGTTCATCGGACTGATGCTGGTGGCGCGGCTGCTGCGCACCCTGGGCATCACCGGCGACCGGGCCCCGTCGGCCGACCCGGCCGAGCCCGAGGCTCCCCCGCGGATCCCCGGCGGGCGTCGCGCGTCCCGCTGAGCGTCGTACGGCGAGGTCTCCCTGAACGCCGCTGCGCCCCGGATCGAGGTCAGCGTGTGACGTCGATCCGAGGCGCAGTCTTCCCCGGCCCCCCGCACGGCCCGGGGTCGAGTCGAACCGGGCGGAGGAAGTATTCAGTTGTGGGTTACTCGACGGGGACGCGGAGCTTCTGCCCGGCGTAGACCATCGAGGACTCGAGGTGGTTGAGCTGCTGGATGTGCTCGACCGTGGCGTTGACGTCGCCGGTGGAGACCCGTGCGGCGAGGTCGTAGAGCGTGTCGCCCGGCTCGACCTGGACGGTGAGCGTGGCGTCGCGGCCCCGCTCCTCGCTCGCCACCGAGCCGGAGCCCCAGAGCACGCCGAGCGCCAGCACGAGCAGGAGTCCCGTCATGAAGACGACCAGCCGGCCGCGCCGGGTGAGTCGCAGGGACGGGGTGTAGCTGCTGTGTGGGGCAAGGGCGATGGTGCTCATCAGGACCTCCTGGGGAAGTGGCGGTCAGCCTGTCGGTCGGTGTTCGACCAGAACTCTGGCGGAGACCACTGACAACCCTCTGGAAACTTCTGGGAGGCCACGGTTTCGATCAGCTGTTCGATCGAACACGTGTACGAAGTTAGAGCAGGTGTTCGAACAAATCAAGCACGTGTTCGAACGGTGTGTCGCGCCGCTACAGCGGTAGTCGCAGGACGAGCCGGGCGCCCAGGCCGTCGAGGCCCACCTGCCGTTCCACCCGTCGGCGGCGGACCATCACCGGGTGAGGGTCCGGGTCCTCGACGCCTCCCAGACGGGCGTAGAACGGGCCGTTGAAGGCCACGTCGCGAAAGGTGGTTCCGCAGACCGCCGTGTAGCCGGCCTCGCGACAGGCCGCTATGACCTCCTCCAGCAACCGACGGCCGACGCCTCGCCCGGCGTGGGTGGGATCCGTGGAGACCTGGTCCAGGGAGACCAGCTCGTCGCTCAGCTCGGTCAGCCGGGCCGAGGCGACCACGCTGCCGTCGACCTCGGCGACGAACGCGAACGACCACCCGGTGGACTCAGCCACGACGTCGGGCACCAGCAACGAGGCGAGGTCTACCCCCGCATTCGCGAGGAGCCTGCGGGCGGCGGCCTCGATCCGGGCCACCGCCTCCGCGTCCGCCTCCGTGGCGCGGCGCACCAGGGCTTCCACAGCACTCAGCGACGGCCGTGGCGGTCGGCGTCCCTGGCGATGGCGCGGCGGCCCCTCGCCTCGACCAGCTTGATCGCGTGACGCGTGACGGACGGCGCCAGGCCCGAGAGCCGGACCACTCCCCCGCGCGAGCGCGGCACGCTGAGGACCACCCGCCTGCTCCCGACCAGGCCCACGGCCTCGGCCGCGACCTCGTCGGCCGACAGCACCCGCGCGCCGGAGTGGGCGAGGCGGGAGCCCAGCGAGTCGTGGGTGTGGCCCTCGAGGAGCATCGCGGTCTGGACGACGTCGGGGCAGAGGGCGTGCACCCGCACCTCGGGCGGCGTCTCCATCTCCACCGAGGCGGTGAGGGAGACGACGCCGGCCTTCGTGGCGGCGTACACGCCGAAGCCGGGGATCGGGCCGAGGCCGGCCAGGGACGCGGTGTTGACGATGTCGCCGCCCCCGGGGCCGAAGGCGTCGAGCGCCGCACGCATCCCCCACATGACGCCGAGCAGGTTGACGTCGACGAGCCGGCGCACCTGGTCGTCGGCCATCTCCGCGAGCCGGCCGTCGTCGCCGACGCCCGCGTTGTTGAACCACGCCGTCAGCGGCGCGTGGTGGAGCGCGGCCTCGGCGGCGGCCCGGTGGTCGGCGGGGTTGCGGACGTCGTGGGTCAGCCCCTCGTCGGCCCCGATCTCGGCCGCCGTGTCGGCCGCCGCCGCCCCGTCGACGTCGGTGAGGACCACGTGGTGGCCGCGCGCGACCAGCCGCTCCGCGATGGCGCGGCCGATGCCGCGCGCTCCCCCCGTGACGACGACGCTCGACGACGCGCCCGACCCGATTCGCTCGACCATGCGGTGGAGTCAATCACGACACGCCCGTTCGAACAGGTGTTTGATCCGGGGGTGTGATGGTGGCACCCTGAGCGCATGGCGCAGAAGAAGAGCGACTCCGGTCCCGTCACCGAGCTGCCCGACGGTCCCCCCGACACCACCGGGCTGACCGCGCGCCAGCAGAAGGTGCTCGCGACCATCAAGGACGCGATGGAGAAGCGCGGCTACCCGCCCAGCATGCGCGAGATCGGCGAGGCCGTCGGGCTGACCAGCTCGAGCAGCGTCGCCCACCAGCTCAAGACGCTGGAGGAGAAGGGCTTCCTCAAGCGCGACCCCAAGCGCCCGCGGGCGCTCGAGGTGTTCCTGCCCGAGGTGATGGCGGCCCGCCGCTCGATCGGTGGCGCCGAGGAGCACGACCTCGACGAGACCGGGGTCGGCGACACCCGGCCCGCGGCCTCCTACGTGCCGGTGGTCGGCCGGATCGCGGCCGGTGGCCCGATCCTCGCCGAGGAGCGGGTCGAGGACGTCTTCCCGCTGCCCCGCCAGCTCGTCGGCGACGGCCAGCTCTTCCTGCTCGAGGTGCGCGGCGACTCGATGGTCGACGCGGCGATCTGCGACGGCGACTACGTCGTGATCCGCCAGCAGCCCACCGCCGAGAACGGCGAGATCGTCGCCGCGATGATCGACGGCGAGGCCACGGTCAAGACCTTCCAGAAGAAGGCCGGCGAGGTCTGGCTGCTGCCCCACAACCAGGCCTACGAGCCGATCGACGGCACCCACGCCACGATCCTCGGCAAGGTCACGGCGGTCCTGCGCCGGATGTGAGGGTCCGACGACCGGACGGCGCCTGTTCAACTGGCGTTCGCTAACCCGGGGGCGGGTGGCTCGTTGACCTACCCGTGAGTCACTTGTTCCCCCGCCGTGCGGTCCTCGCGACCGGTGCGGTCAGCGCCGTAGCCCTCCCGGTCCTCGCGCAGTCGTCCGCCCGTGCCGCCGACGAAGTCGGGGTCTTCGCCCACGGCGTCGCCTCGGGCGACCCGCTGCCCCACCGGGTGCTGCTGTGGACCCGGGTGACGCCCACCGAGGCCGCCACCCCCGGCTCCGGGCAGGGCCCGACGGTGCGAGTGGGCTGGGAGGTGGCGCGCGACGCCGGCTTCTCGCGCGTCGTACGCCGCGGCGAGGTCACCACGGGTCCCAGCCGCGACCACACGGTCAAGGTCGACGTCACCGGGCTCGACCCGGCCACCTGGTACCACTACCGATTCCGTCTCGGCGGCAACGTCAGCGGCCCGGTCAGCCGCACCGGCCGCACCCGGACGGCGCCCGCCCGGCGCGCCATGCCCGACCACCTGCGCTTCGGCGTCGTCTCGTGCGCCAACCTGCAGGCCGGCTGGTTCTCGGCCTACCGGCACCTCGCCGCACGGAACGACCTCCACGCGATCCTCCACCTCGGCGACTACCTCTACGAGTACGCGCCCGGCCAGTACGGCCACGGCCAGGACAACGAGGACATCCGCTCCCACGTGCCCGCCAGGGAGATGGTCGCGCTCGGCGACTACCGGCAGCGCCACGCGCAGTACAAGGCCGATCCCGACCTGCAGGACCTCCACGCCAAGTACCCGTTCGTGGTCACGTGGGACGACCACGAGGTCACCAACGACCAGTGGCAGGACGGGGCGGAGAACCACCAGCCCGACACCGAGGGCGACTACCGGCGGCGACGGGCCCGTGCCCACCGCGCCTACGACGAGTGGATGCCGGTGCGGATGAGCGGCACCGCCGACCTGCGCGACGGCACCCGCCTGTTCCGTCGGCTGCGCTTCGGGGCGCTCGCGGAGATCTCGATGCTCGACCTGCGCACCTACCGCGACGAGCAGGTCTCGCAGGTCGAAGGCGTCAGCGACCCCGACCGCTCCATCACCGGCAGGAAGCAGCTGCGGTGGCTGCGCGACTCACTGATGCGCCGCGGCCCCCAGTGGAAGCTGGTCGGCAACCCGGTGATGATCTCGCCGGTCGACTTCGGCACCCTCCCCGACGAGCTGACCGGACCGGTCAACGACGTCACCGGCCTGCTGCCCGAGGACGGTGCGCCCTACAACACCGACCAGTGGGACGGCTACACCGCCGACCGCAACCGGGTGCTGCGCCACCTGCTCAACCACTCCGTCGAGGACGTGGTCTTCGTGACCGGCGACATCCACTCCGGGTGGGCCTGCGAGCTGCCCGACGACGCCTCGACGTACGTCCACGAGAACCCGGCACGCGTGACCGCGGGCGTCGAGTTCGTCTGCAGCTCGGTCACCTCCAACAACCTCAAGGACATCACCGGCGACCCGACCGGCGCCACCAGCACGGTCGTCGAGGAGGGGATCAAGGCCAACAACCGGCACATCCGCTACCTCAACTTCGACGACCACGGCTACTCCGTGCTCGACCTCGACCGGGAGCGCGCGCAGATGGACTGGTTCGTCATCAGCGACCGGACCGACCCCGACGCGACGGTCCGGTGGGACGCCTCCTGGGTGACCCGCTCCGGCACCAGCCGGATCGAGCCGGCCGACGCGCCGGTCGGAGGCCGGGCATGAGCGCGCCGCCGACCGGCCTGGGCCGGCGTACCGTCCTCGCCGGGGGTGCGGGTGCCATCTTCTCCACCGTGCTGCTGCCCGGGGGCGTCGCCGCCGCGGCCCGGGGGCGCAAGCGCGCGTACGTCGTGGTCGTCGACGGCTGCAAGCCCGACGAGATCACGCCGACCCTCACGCCCACCCTGGCCGCCCTGCGCGACGGCGGGTGGAACCATCCCCAGGCCCACTCGCTGCCGGTGATGGAGACCATCCCCAACCACGTGATGATGATGACCGGGGTGCGGCCCGACCGCAGCGGCGTGCCGGCCAACGTGATCTACGACCGCGAGCTCGGCGCCACCCGCACCCTCGACCGTCCCCGGGACCTGCGCTCGAGCACCGTGATCTCGCGGCTCAACCGGGCCGGCTTCACCACCGGCACGGTGCTGAGCAAGGAGTACCTCCACGGCATCTTCGGCGGCCGGGCGACCTACCGCTGGGAGCCGTCGCCGCTCGTGCCCGTCTCCGGGCACGCCCCCGACCTCGCGACGATGGATGCGACCCTCGCGATGGTCGAGGAGCACGACCCCAACTTCGTCTTCGTCAACCTCGGCGACGTCGACCGCGTCGGCCACACCGACTTCACCGGGCCCGTCGACGCGCGACTGGCCAGGGAGGCGGCGCTGGTCTCCACCGACCGGCAGGTGGCGCGGCTGGTCGACCGGCTGCGCTCCAGCGGCGCGTGGGAGCACAGCCTCGTGATGGTGCTGGCCGACCACTCGATGGACTGGTCGCCCGTCGACGGCACCGTCAGCGTCGGCGCGGCCCTCGAGGCCGACCCGTTCCTCGCCGGCCGGGTCGCGATCGCGGAGAACGGCGGGGCCGAGCTGCTCTACTGGCTCGGCCCGGAGCGCGACCGCGACGAGGCCGTGGCACGGATGCGGCAGGCGGCGCGCTCGGTCGACGGCGTCCTCCACGCCCACCCGCGCACCCAGCGGTTCCTGCGGCTCGGGCCGGAGGCCGGCGACGTGGTGCTCTACTGCCAGCGCGGGCGGCGCTTCAGCGAGGACCCCTTCTCCAACCCGATCCCGGGCAACCACGGCCACCCTCCGACCATCCCGATCCCGTTCTTCCTCGCCGGCGGCCACCCGCGGGTGCGGCAGGGCTCGTCGTCGCTGCAGGCACGCACCGTGGACGTGGCGCCCACGCTCTCGTCGTTCTTCGGTGTCGGCGGCCCGCGCGGCGGGTACGACGGCACCGACCGGCTCCGCTAGCCGGCGGCGAGCCGTTTCAGGGCCTGGCGGACGACGGCCGGGTCGGTGGTGGTCCACATCGGCGGCAGGCTGGCCTTGAGGAAGCTGCCGTAGCGCGCCGTCGACAACCGCGGGTCGAGGACGGCGACCACGCCCTTGTCGGTGGTGGTGCGGATCAGCCGGCCCGCGCCCTGGGCGAGCAGCAGCGCGGCGTGGGTGGCCGAGACCTCCATGAAGCCGTTGCGGCCGGCCTGGTCGGCGGCCTTGGCGCGCGCCGACATCAGCGGGTCGTCGGGCCGCGGGAAGGGGATCCGGTCGATCAGCACCAGCTGGCAGGTCTCACCGGGGACGTCGAGCCCCTGCCAGAGGCTGAGGGTGCCGAACAGGCAGGTGTGGGGGTCGCCCACGAACTGCTTGGCCAGCTCGGGCAGCTGCGCCTCGCCCTGGGCGAGCGTCGTGAGGTGGGGCAGCCGGGTGCGCACCTCCTCGGCGGCGGCCTCGGCGGCACGCCGGCTGGAGAAGAGCCCGAGGGTGCGCCCCTCGGCGGCGTCGACGAGCTCGACGATCTCGTCGAGCTGCTGCTGCACCAGCCCGTCGCGCCCCGGCGGGGGCAGGTGGCGGGCGAGGTAGAGGATGCCCTGCTTGCCGTAGTCGAAGGGGGAGCCGACGTCGAGGCCGCGCCACGGCACCACGCCGTCGCCGCCCTCGGCCGGCCCGTCGGCGGCCTCCTCGGCCGGCTTGAGGCCGTAGGTCGTGGCGACCGGGCCGAAGTCGCCGCCGAGCCGCAGCGTGGCGCTGGTGAAGACGACCGTCTTGTCGGTGAGCAGCTTGTCGCGCATCGTGCCCCACACCTGCAGCGGCGCGACGTGGAGGCGGCGGCTGGTCGACGGCTGGGTCGAGGGCCGGCCCGAGGGGCCGCCGGACCCGTCGGAGAGCCACAGCACGTCGTGCTGGCTGCCCGCGGCCATGCGCTCGGCGGTGGTGAAGACCTCCTGCACCGCGCCCTTCGCCTGCTGCCGCCCGGCGTCACCCTCGCCCGCGTCCTTCTCCTTCGGGTACGCCGAGAGGCAGGCGCGGGCGGCGTCGCGCACCAGCACCAGCGCGTCGGCCAGCGACTCGGGGAGAGTGTCGAAGCGTCCGGGCGCGGCCTCGAGCATGGCCACCTGCAGTGCGTCGCCGGCGTCGGCGAGGTCGTCGGCGGGGTTGGTCGTGGACGTGTCCTCGACGTGGCGCTGGGAGCGCCGGGCCGCCCGGTCGACGTCGGCGACCGACAGCTCGTCGGTGGCCGCCTGGGTCACCCGCGCCACGAGCTCGTGGGCCTCGTCGATCACGACGGCGTCGTACTCGGGGATCATCGGCACGCCCTCGATGGCGTCGATGGCGAGCAGCGAGTGGTTGGTGACCACGATCTTGGACCTGTGGGCCTGCTCGCGGGCGACCTCGACGAAGCACTCCTGGCCGAAGGGGCACCTGGCGGCGCCGAGGCAGTCGCGGTGGCCGACGCTGACCTGGCGCCACTCGCGGTCGGTGTGGCGGGGCGCGGCGTCGCGCTCGCCGGTGCCGCCGGACTCCGCCTCCTTCTCGGCCCACGCGCGCAGCTCGAGGACCTTCTTGCCCAGCGAGCCCTCGGGGACGTCGACGAGGGTGCCCTGGTCGTCGGGGACGCCGGCGCGGATCCGGTGGAGGCAGGCGTAGTTGGAGCGGCCCTTGAGCACGGCGTGGGAGGTGTCGACCTGCGGGTGCGACTCGGCCACCGCCTCGACCAGCCGCGGGATGTCGCGCTCGACGAGCTGGTGCTGGAGCGCGAGCGTCGCGGTGGCGACCACGACCCGGTCGCCGTGGAGCAGGCTGGGCACGAGGTAGGCCAGCGACTTGCCGGTGCCGGTGCCGGCCTGGACGAGCAGGTGCCTGCCGTCGTCGAAGGCCTCGGCGACCGCCTCGGCCATCGCCACCTGTCCGTCGCGCTGCTGGCCGCCCAGCGCCGTCACCGCGGCGCCGAGGACCTCACGGACGCTGGCTGGCTCACCGGGCTGCTCGGGCACCCCCGAACTCTAGGTGTCGCCCCCGACACCGCCGACCCCCGACCTGCCACGCTGTGGACCATGCCCGACCCGCACCGGCCGACCTTCCACCTGATGCCGCCGTCGGGCTGGCTCAACGACCCCAACGGGCTGGGCCAGTGGGGCGGGGTCCACCACGTCTTCTACCAGCACAACCCGGACGCCGCGCGCCACGACCGGATCGCCTGGGGACACGCCACCAGCGACGACCTCGTCCACTGGCGCCACGAGCCGGTGGCGATCCGGCCCGACACCGACGCGGACGCCGACGGCTGCTGGTCGGGGGTGCTCGTCGACGACGGCGGGGTGCCGACCCTCGTCTACTCCGGCCACCGCGACGGCCACCTCCAGCAGGCCTGCCTCGCGACCGGCAGCCCCGACCTCCGCACCTGGACCAAGCACCCCGGCAACCCGGTGCTGACCGCGCCGACCGAGCTCGACCTGGCCGTCTTCCGCGACCACTCCGTGTGGCGCGAGGACGGCCGCTGGCGGATGCTCGTGGGCGCCGGGTTCCGCGACGGCACCGGGGCAGCACTGCTCTTCGACTCCCCCGACCTCCGGTCCTGGACGTACGCCGGACGACTGCTCGAGAGCGCCCGGCGCGAGGACCCCGACACCGGCACCGCCTGGGAGTGCGTCGACCTCGTCGGCCTCGACGACCGCCACCTGCTCGCGTTCTCCGCCTGGGACGACGACCACCTGCTCCACGCCCTCGCCTGGGCCGGCCGCTACGAGGGTGACGTGTTCACCCCCGACGGCCTGCACCGGCTCGACCTCGGCGGCGACACGTTCTACGCGCCCCAGTCCTACCGCGCCGAGGACGACCGCCGGATCATGTTCGGCTGGCTGCAGGAGGGCCGGCCGGAGGCCGAGTGCCTGGCCGCCGGCTGGGCCGGGGTGATGTCTCTGCCACGGGTGCTCTCGCTGCGCCACGACGGCACGATCCACCAGGAGCCCGCCGCCGAGGTGGCCACGCTGCGCGGCCCCGAGCTGACCCCGGAGGAGATCGCCGGCGACGCCCTCGACATCGAGCTGCATGTCGCGCTGGAGGAGGGAGGTCGGGCGGCGTGGCGGGTCCGCGGGGCGGCGTACGAGCTGCGGCGGGACGGCTCGACGTCCCTCAACGGCCACGCGATCCCGGCCGACGGCGGTGTGGTGCAGGTGCGGGTGGTCGTCGACCACTCGGTGGTCGAGGTCTTCGCCAACGGCACCCCGCTCACGACCCGCAGCTACACCGGCGTCGGTGCGCCCCTCGAGATCGAGGCCGACGGCGCTGACGTGGAGGTCCGGGCGTGGCCGGTCGACGTCGAGCGCGGTGCTGCGGCGTCATAGGGGGCGTCCAGACCCCCACCACGACGCCGCAGCACCGCGCTGGACCCCTCCGGGGAGCCGTCAGAGGACGGCGCCGGAGTCCTCGGGGTCGCGGGCGCTGCGCTTGACCTTCGGTGCGCGCGACATCGGCCAGCGCTCCTGCAGGTAGATCACCAGCGGGGTCGCGGTGAAGACCGAGGAGTAGGTACCGACGAGCAGGCCGAGCAGCAGCGCGACCGCGAAGTCCTGCAGCGAGTCGCCGCCCAGCACCGCCAGCGCGGCGAGGATGAACATCGCACCGAGGCCGGTGTTGACCGTGCGGGGCATGGTCTCCACGGCGGCCTTGTTGGCCACCCCGGCGAAGTCCTGCTCGTGCGACTGGCGCCACCGCTCACGGATCCGGTCGAACACGACGACGGTGTCGTTGACCGAGAGGCCGATGATCGTCATCGCCGCGGCGAGGAACACGCCGTCGATCGGCTTGTCGAGCCAGGCGAAGACGCCGACCACGATCAGCACGTCGTGGAACATCGCCATCACCGCGGACGCACCGAAGGTCCACTTGAAGCGGATCGCGAGGTAGATCATCTGCACGACCAGCGCGATCCCGAAGGCGATCAGCGCCTTGTCGCGCAGCTCCGACCCGAGGGAGGCGCCGATCTTCTCGTCGCGCTCCTTGGTCGAACCACCGGCCGCGTCGCCGATGGCCTGCTCGATCTCGACCGCCTCGTCGTCGGTGAGCTGGCCGACGCGCACGGTGATCTTGTCGTCGTCGCTCTCCTGCACGGTGGCCTCGGGGAAGCCGGCGTCGGCGACCGCGGTGCGGGCGTCGTCGGCGGAGATCTTCTGGGTGGTGGAGTACTCCAGCACCCGGCCGCCGGTGAACTCGACGCCGAGGTCGAGGCCCTTGCCGACGATGCCGGTGAGTGCCACGACCAGCAGCGCGCCGGAGATGCCGAGCCACACCTTGCGGCGGCTCATCAGGTCGGGGTTGCGGCGCTCGAGCCAGGTGCGCACCCGGCCCAGGTTGCCCAGGCCGGACATCGCCGGACGACGCTCGACGGAGCGGCGGCTCACGCCGATCTCGGTGAGCACCCGCGCGATCACCAGCGCGGAGACCATCGAGGCGACGACACCGATGGTCAGCGTGACACCGAAGCCCTTGATCGGGCCGGAGCCGAAGATGAACAGCAGCGCGGCGGCGAGCAGCGTGGTGACGTTGGAGTCGATGATCGCGCTCCACGCCTTGTTGAAGCCGATCTTCAGCGCTCGCTTGAGGCCGGCCTCGCGGTTGGCGGCGTACTCCTCCCGCGCACGCTCGAAGACCAGCACGTTGGCGTCGATCGCCAGGCCGATGGCGAGCACGAAACCGGCCAGGCCGGGCAGCGTCAGGGTCGAGCCGAGCGCCACGAGCATCGCGTAGGCGAGCAGGGCGTACGACGTGAGCGCGATCGTGGCGAGGAAGCCGACGAGGCGGTAGACGAGCGCGATGAACAGCAGCGTCATCGCGAGACCGATCAGGGCGGCCTGCCACGAGGCCTCGATCGCGGCCGCGCCGAGCGTCGGGCCCACGGTGCGCTGCTCGATGACCGAGACCGGCAGCGGCAGCGCGCCGCCCTCGATCAGGACGGCGAGGTTCTCGGCCTCGTCGGCGGTGAAGTCGCCCGTGATCTGGGTGGTGTTGCGGATGCTGCCGCCGCAGGGGACGTTGACGCCGGGCGAGGAGATGACCTCGCCGTCGAGGACGATCGCGATCCGGTTCTGGGCGCCGGTGGCGCAGGCGGCCTCGGCGGAGAGGTCACCGAACGCGTCGGAGCCGGCGCCGCTGAAGTCGACGTTGACGACGTACTGCACGCCTTGGTCCTGCAGGCCCGACTCGGCGCCGGTGATCTCGGAGCCGTCGAGGGCGGCGGGGCCGACCTCGATGACGTCGCCGGAGTCGCTGGGCAGCACCTGGTTGTCGGGGTCGCGCGGCTCGGCGTCGGGGTTGGCCACCGACCGCAGCACCGGGTGGACCGTCAGCTGGGCCGTGCGACCCAGCGCCTCGACCGCCTCACGCGGGTCCTGGACGTCGGGCAGCTCGATCAGGATCCGGTCCTCGCCCGAGCGGGCCAGGGTGGGCTCGGAGACGCCGAGGGCGTCGACGCGGCCGCGGAGCACCTCGATCGCCTGGTCGACGCTCTCGGCGTCGGCCTCCACCCGGTCGGTGCTCTCGGCCTGCAGCGTGATCTGGGTGCCGCCGCGCAGGTCGAGGCCGAGCCGCGGCTCGCGCTCGAGGGAGATCCAGACGCAGCCGGCGAGCAGGCCGACCACGAGCAGGAGCCGGAACCACGCACCGCGAGACATGGAGCGCATCTTCATCCACCCGACCCTGTCGCTGCAAAACCCCGCTGCCGCTGTTATCGAGTCGTAGTGGTCGTGAGGGCCTTCAGCGAGCACCGAGGTCGAGCAGGGCCAGCTCGGACCCGGCGACCGGGACGAGCCGCTCGTCGCCGACCGCGAGCAGGGAGGGAACGTCGACCTCGCGCACCAGGTCGCCGCTGAGCAGCTGGGGTCCGGTGCTGACCACCACCCGCCCCAGGTTGTTGACCAGCGCCAGGAGCCGTCCGGTCGCACGCATCGAGGGCAGTGCGTGCTGCTCGACCGCGGAGACCCGCACGTCGACGCCGGCCACCCCCGCGAACCCGCCGTCGGGGCGGCGTACGGCGCGGGTGAAGGTCAGCGTGTAGTCGTCGGTGCAGAGGTAGTCGACGTAGGGACCGGTGACGACCCCGTCGGGAGCGTCACGGTCGCGCGGCCCGGCGAACCACGGCATCAGCGTGTAGTCGAAGAAGTGGGCACCGGCCGGGTCGGTCTCCGAGACCAGCCGCTGCACGGTGCCGGCGTCCCAGGCGAACCACTCCAGCCACCACGGCGCGTCGGTCAGCAGGTCGGGCGCGGCCACGAAGCCACCCCCGTGCACCAGCTCCTCACGCTCGCCGAGCAGCTCACGGACGGTCGTCTCGACGTCGTCGAGGTGGGTACGCCGCGACGCGTCGTGGGCCGCCAGCGCCTGCTCCACGGGGTCCGCGATGCGGGTGACGGCCGATCGCATCGCCTCCACGAAGGCGGCGAGGTCGGCCAGGGCTCCGGAGGCGGAGGTCACCGGTCGTGCTCCCGCAACCGGAGGTCGACGAGGTGGGCCGTCCACACGGCCACCCGCTCCTCGGTGAGCGAGCGGGCCTTGTCACCGTCACCGGCGGCGATGGAGTCGACGACCTCGCCGGCCAGACCGACGGTCAGGTGGTGGACGTCCTCGTGGCCGGCCCCGAGCCACAGCAGCGGGCCGATCTCGGCCTGCATGGTGACCTCCTCGTGGAAGAGCAGCGGCGACTGCGCGACGGCCGCGATCTCGATCTGGAGGTGGCTCTCGGCGCGTCGGCGCTCGGGCTCGTCGGCGGCGTCGGTGACCTGGCGGAAGCGACGCCGCAGTCGCTCGACCTCGACCTGGGTCGCCCGCTGCGCGGCCAGCCGGGAGGCGGCGCCCGACAGCGCGGCGTAGCGGTCGCCGAGGTCGCGGAGCTGCGCGGTACTGGTCGTGAGCAGGCGGTCGACGACACGCCGGACGGCCGACTCCTGGCTCTCGAGCACGAAGGACCCGCCCTTGCGTCCCCGGCGGGTCTCGATCAGGCCGGCCTCACGCATCAGCCGCAGCGCCTCGCGCACGGTGACGGTCGAGACGCCGAGGAGCCGGCTGAGCTCGGCCTCCCCCGGCAGCTGGTGGTCGGCAGGCACGAGGCCCAGCACGATGGCGTCGGTGAGCCGCCGCTCGACCTGCTCCGCGCGGGAGACAGGGTCGAGCGGTGCGTAGACGGCGGCTGCGGCGCCGCCGTACATCCGGATCGCCACGCGCCCATCGTGCCCCGTCCCGCTGCAGAAATGTGCAGTTGAGGAGGTTTCCACGGATTCGTGCCTCGATTGCCCTCGACAGTGTCATCGGGCCGGTGTTGGGTGGGCGGACGGCGTCGTTCGGCGCCGTACTTCTCGGGAGGACTCATGAGCCATCGCCTGCGGGCGAGGCGACCCCGTCTTCGGGGCGCCCTCGCCACCACCACTGCCGTCGCCGTCGCCGCCACCCTCGCGGCCGGGCTCGGCGGCCCCTCGGCCGCGACACCGTCGACGGCCGCGCCCGACCGCGACGACGTGCCCACGCGCGTCGTCATGGTCGACGCGCCCACCGTCGCCGACCGCAACCGGGTCATCGACCTCGGTCTCGACGTGACCGAGCACGCCACCACGCGTGGCATCGAGGTCGTGCTCCACGACGCCCGCGACGCCCGCACGCTGCGCCGGGCCGGCTTCGAGTGGACCGTCGAGGTGGCCGACCTCGAGGCCGAGCAGCGCCGGCAGCGGCGGGCCGACCGGCGCTACGCCGCCAGGGTCGACGAGTCGGGTCTGCCGAGCGGCCGCACCAGCTACCGCACCTACGACGACTACGTCGCCGACCTGGCGGGCCTCGCCGACGACTACCCCCGGCTGACCCGGCCCGTGACGCTGGCCAACCAGACCGTGCTCGGCGAGGACATCCAGGGGCTGGAGATCTCGGTCGGCGCCGACGACGTGCGTGACGGCAAGCCGGTCTTCCTGCTGCTCGGCGCCCACCACGCCCGTGAGTGGCCCAGCTCCGAGCACACCATGGAGTTCGGCATCGACCTGCTGCAGTCCTACCGCTCCGGCGACGAGCGGGCGCGCGACATCCTCGCGGACTCGCGGCTGGTGATCGTGCCCGTCGTCAACGTCGACGGCTTCCGCATCTCCCGCGACGCCGAGCCGCTCGGCGACTTCTCGCGCTTCGACTACGAGATGAAGCGCAAGAACTGCGCGATCTCCGAGCGGACGCCGGCCGAGAAGGCCGTCGGGCCGTGCGACGACAACCCGGCCGGGCGCTACCGCGGCACCGACCTCAACCGCAACTACCCCGGCTTCTGGGGCGGCGGCGGCGCCAGCACCAACTGGGAGAGCGACACCTTCCGCGGCGACGGTCCGGGCAGCGAGCCCGAGAGCGACGCGGTGCGCCAGTTCATCAGCGAGCGTGCCGTCACGATGATGATCAGCAACCACACCTACTCCAACCTCGTGCTGCGGCCGCCGGCCATCGCGGCGACCGGCAAGTCGGTCGACGAGGTGGCCTACAAGGAGCTGGGTGACGCGATGGCCGGGGCCAACGGCTACACCAGCCAGGCCTCCTACCAGCTCTACGACACCTCCGGCTCGACCGAGGACTGGAGCTACTGGATCACCGGAGGGTTCGGCTTCACCTTCGAGATCGGCCCCGACGGCTTCCACCCCGCCTACGAGGACGCGGTCGTCGCCGAGTACCTCGGCGAGGCGCCCGCCGAGGGCGCCGGCACCGGCGGCAACCGCGAGGCCTACTACCTCGCCGCCGAGGCCGCCATGGACCACGCCCTGATCTCACGGGTGTCGGGGAAGGCGCCGAAGGGCACCCGCATCGTGCTCAGCAAGACCCACGTGTCGCCCACGTCGCCGGTGATCCAGCCCGACGGCTCGACCGGGCCGCAGCGGTTCTACGAGGACACCCTCGTCAACCGCTACGACTCCGACGGCGGTCGCTTCACGCTCGACGTCAACCCGTCCACCCGGCCGCTGGTCGAGGGCCGCTACGGGCGCGAGCCGGTCGCCGACCCGCAGGGCGACGTCACCCTGACCAACCCGCCGGGCGTGCCCGCCGGAGGAGCGTCGGAGGAGACCACGTTCGAGATCCAGGGGCAGCCGGAGGTCGACAACGGGTTCGCCACGCTCTCCTTCGAGTGGCCCGGCGGCGCCGACTGGGACTTCTACGTCCTCGGGCCCGACGGCGAGCCCGTCGGCTCGGGCGCGACCCTCGCCAACCCCGAGGAGGTCGTGATCCCCGACCCGGTCGCCGGCACCTACACGGTGGTGGCGGAGAACTACGAGGGCGGCTCGGCCGACGACGACTGGTCCGGCGAGGTCACCTTCCAGAGCCCGACCCCGCCGCAGGACAACGGGATCGACGAGGCCTGGCAGGTCACCTGCCTCAAGCGGGGTCGGATCCTGGCCAGCCAGGAGGTCGTCGTCGACCGCGGCGAGGTCGCGCGCCTCGGTGCGGTGTGCCGGCCGGGCCGGATGAAGTCGGCCCGCTGACCGGTTGACCGGCTGGCGGCGTACTCCCTCAGCGGGCGTACGCCGCCAGCTCGCCGGCGAGGTCGGCGTGGGCGCGGCCGGCGACGACCGTGCCGTCGGCGGTGTGCTCGAGCCGGTCGATCTCACCGTGGCGGTGGAGCCGGTCGAGCAGGTCGCCGCGGGCGTAGGGCACGAGGGCCTCGAACTCCACGGCCGGGCGCGGCAGCTCGCCCTCGATCAGCGCGAGCGCCTCGTCGACGCCCTCGCCGGTCCGGGCGCTGACGACGACGCTGTGGGGCTCGCGGGACTGGAGCCGGGCGAGCACCATCGGGTCGGCGAGGTCGGCCTTGTTGATCACGACGATCTCGGGCACGTCGCCGGCGTCGATGTCGGCGAAGACCTCGCGCACGGCGTTGAGCTGGCCCTCGGGGTCGGGGTGGGAGCCGTCCACGACGTGGAGGATCAGGTCGGAGTCGGCCACCTCCTCGAGCGTGGAGCGGAACGCCTCGACCAGCTGGTGGGGCAGGTGGCGCACGAAGCCGACGGTGTCGCTCATCGTGTACTCGCGACCGTCGCTGGTCTGGGTGCGGCGGGTGGTGGGGTCGAGGGTCGCGAACAGCGAGTCCTCGACCAGCACCCCGGCGTCGGTGAGCCGGTTGAGCAGGCTCGACTTGCCGGCGTTGGTGTAGCCGGCGATCGACACGCTCGGCACGAGGTGGCGCTTGCGCTCCTGCCGCTTGATCTCGCGGGTGCCGGCCATGTCCTTGAGCTCACGGCGCAGCTTGGCGATCTTGGTGTTGATCCGGCGTCGGTCGGTCTCGATCTTGGTCTCACCGGGGCCACGGCCACCGATGCCGGCGCCGGCGCCGCCGGCCCCAGATCCGACGCGGCCACCGGCCTGGCGCGAGAGGTTGCCGCCCCAGCCGCGCAGCCGCTGCTTCATGTAGCTGAGCTGCGCGAGCTCGACCTGCGCCTGGCCTTCCTTGCTCTTCGCGTGCTGGGCGAAGATGTCGAGGATCAGCGCGGTGCGGTCGACGACCTTGACCTTGAGCCGGTCCTCGAGGTTGCGCAGCTGGCTGGGCGCGAGCTCGCCGTCGCAGATGACGGTGTCGGCGCCGGTGGCCTGCACGATCTCGCGCACGGCGTCGACCTTGCCGCGGCCGATGTAGGTGGCCGGGTCGGCCTTCTGGCGTCGCTGGAAGACGTTGTCGAGCACCTCCGAGCCGGCGGTCTCCGCGAGCAGCGCCAGCTCGGCCATCGAGTTCTCGGCGTCCTGGTCGGTGCCCTCGGTCCACACCCCGACGAGCACCACGCGCTCCAGGCGGAGCTGGCGGTACTCGACCTCGGTGATGTCCTCGAGCTCGGTGCGCAGGCCGGCGACGCGGCGCAGCTGGTGGCGCGCGGCCAGGTCCTGCTCACCGGTGGTGAGGTCGGTCTCCTCGGGGTCGGGCTCGTCGGCGTAGCCGCTCTCGAACTGGTCGTCCGGCAGCGCGTCGTCGGAGTCCCAGTCGTCGGTGGCGTCCAGCTCGGCATCGAGGGTGAAGTCGTGTGCGTTCGTCATAGGTGTTCACAAGGGTAGGTCGGGGGCCTCCTCCAGGCGAATGAGTTACACACTGGA
The DNA here is from genome assembly GCA_963754025.1 of uncultured Actinomycetota bacterium. Taxonomy (GTDB): domain Bacteria; phylum Actinomycetota; class Actinomycetes; order Propionibacteriales; family Nocardioidaceae; genus Nocardioides. The sequence continues at coordinate 44,800 of CAVWEC010000005.1, forward strand.
GGGGTGCTGACCGCCCACCTCGCCGAACGGCTCGACCACCTCCTGCGCGGTCTGGACCGGCCGTGGGACCCGGCGCCGGGCGACCGGTTCACCATCCCCGGCCGCGACCTCGACGAGGTCTTCGTGGTGGCCGACATGACGATCGAGGTGGAGGACCTGCCCTCGGGCCGCCACGTGCGCTTCAACGGCACCACCGAGTGGGCGCTCGACACGATCGCCGCCGACGAGGTGCTCTGGCTGCCGCGGGAGCACCAGCTGCGAGACCTGCTCGGCGACTCGTTCCTCTCGCTGGCCCGGGTCGGTGACGAGTACGTCGTCACGCTCACCGACGGCACGTCCTGTGCCGCGGCCGACCCGGAGACGGCCTACGCCCTGGCCCTCCTGGAACCCGCCGGCGGCCTCTGACGCGGCCGAGCCCTACTTCGGGGGCATCCGGATGCCGCCGTCGACGCGGATCGTCTCGGCGTTCATGTAGGAGTTGGTCAGGCAGGCCATGACCATCGCCGCCAGCTCCTCGGGGTGGCCGAGCCGCCTCGGGTGGAGCACGGAGGCGCCGAGCTGCTCCTTGAAGGCCTCGGGGTCGGGGGCGAAGTCGTAGATCGGGGTCTCGATCAGTCCGGGGGCGACGGTGTTGAGCCGGATCGCCGACGCCGCCAGGTCGCGCGCCACGGGGAGCGTGAGGCCGACGAGACCGCCCTTGCTCGCGGCGTACGCCGCCTGGCCGATCTGGCCGTCGAAGGCGGCGACGGAGGCGATGTTGACGATCGCGCCGCGGTCACCCGACTCGGTGGGGTCGAGCTTCGACATCGCGCTGGCGGCGAGACGGATCGCGTCGAAGGAGCCGATCAGGTTGATCGACATGACCTTCTTGAAGGCGTTGAGGTCGTGGGCGGAGTCGAACTCGCCGTCACGGCCGATGGTGCGCTGGGCCCAGCCGATGCCGGCGGAGTTGACCAGCACCCGGAGCTCGCCGAGCTCGGTGGCGCGCACGACGGCCGCCTCGATCTGGGCGGTGTCGGTGACGTCGACCTCGCAGAAGACCCCGCCGATCTCCTCGGCGAGCTCCCGGCCCTTGTCGGCCTGGAGGTCGGCGACGACCACCCGGGCGCCGGCGGCGGCGAGCTGGCGGGCGACGGCGGCGCCGATGCCCGAGGCGGCACCGGTGACGAGGGCGGAGCATCCATCGATCTGCATGCCCGGGACCCTAGCGACCGCTCAGAGGGAGGTCGTGCCTCGGGCCACGATGACGGCGGGGCCGTCGAGGTGCACCCGGCCGTCGTCGTCGAGGGCGCCGTCCAGGGTCACTGCGAGGGTGCCGCCGGGTACGTCGACGCGGTAGGTGGCGGGGAGCTCGGCCCCGTCGACCATCGCCGCGGCCACCATCACCGCGCAGGCGCCGGTGCCGCACGACCGGGTCTCCCCCGAGCCGCGCTCGTGCACGCGCATCGCGACGTGGGCCGGCCCGCGGCGTACGACGAACTCGACGTTGACGCCGTCGGGGTAGTCGACCTCGTCGTGCACCGGCGGCTCGTGGAGCGGGCCGGCCTCGGCGAGGTCGTCGACGAACACGACGGCGTGGGGGTTGCCCATGTCGACGTGCACGGCCGGCCACGACCGTTCGCCGACGGTGATCGTGGAGGTCCCGACGACGCGGGGCGAACCCATGTCGGCGCTGAACCCCAGGTCGCTCTCGCTGCAGCACCTTGAGCCCGTCGCGGGTGCCGATCTCGAGCGGGAAGCTCGCGCCGTGCTCCTCGCGCAGGTGGAGGGCGAAGACCCTCACCCCGTTGCCGCACATCTCCGACAGCGACCCGTCGGCGTTGTAGTAGTCCATGAACCAGTGGCTGCCGTCGGTCACCGCGCGGATCACGCCGTCACCGCCGATGCCGGCCCGCCTGTCGCACAGCGCCCGGACCCGCTCCGGGGTCAGGTCGACGTCGGCCGGCACCAGCACGAAGTCGTTCTCGGTGCCGTGCCCCTTCACGAACGGGTAGGTCACCCGGACGATTGTGCCAGCGGTCCTCCCACGTCGTACGTCGCGCACCCGTCGAGCGTGGTGGCCGTGGAGAAGTGGGTGAGCGCCATGTCCCATGGTGCACCTGCGGAGCGTCAGCCGGGTACGGCGGCGAGGGCCTGCTCGAGCCGGTCGCTCGCGTCGTACGGCACCCAGGTGATGCGCGGGTCCTTGCGGAACCACGAGTCCTGGCGGCGGGCGAAGCGCCGGGTGGCGACGACGATCCGCTCCCGCAGCTCCGCGACGGTCAGCTCGCCGCGCAGGTGGGCCGCGGCCTCCCGGTAGCCGATGGCGGTGGCCGCCGTCCGGCCCAGCTCGCCGAGCCGTTCCACCTCCTCGACCAGCCCGTCGTCCAGCATCTGCTGGACCCGCTGCTCGATGCGGGCGTCGAGGGTGGGCCGGTCGATGTCCAGCCCGATCTGGACGGTGTGCGGGTCGACGTACTCCAGGACCGGCAGGGTCGCGGAGAAGGGGCGGCCGGTGAGCTCGACGACCTCCAGCGCCCGGACGATGCGCCGGCCGTTGTCGACCAGGATGTTGGACGCCGCCTCGGGGTCGACCCGACCGAGCCGCGCGTGCAGCGCCGGGGCGCCGACCTCGGCGAGCTCGGCCTCCAGCCGGGCCCGCAGGTCGGCGTCGGTGCCCGGGAACTCGAAGCGGTCGAGCACGGCCCGCGTGTAGAGCGCCGAACCGCCGACGAGCACCGGCACGACGCCCTGTGCCCGCAGTCCGGCGACCACGGCCCGTGCCTCCGCCTGGAACTCCGCGACCGACAGCTGCTCGGAGACGTCGTGGGTGTCGACCAGGTGGTGGGTGATGCCACGTCGCTCCGCGGGCGGCAGCTTCGCCGTGCCGACGTCCATGCCGCGGTAGACCTGCATCGCGTCGGTGTTGACCACCTCGCCGCCCAGCCGCTCGGCGAGGTCGAGCGACAGCCCGGTCTTGCCGGCGGCGGTCGCCCCGACGACGGCGACGATCGGCAGGGGCACCCGGCTAGTCTCGGAGACATGAGTTTCCTCGACAAGTTCAAGGCGAAGGCCAAGGGCACCGTGGACCAGCACGGAGACAAGATCGCCCAGGGGATCGACAAGGCGGCCAGCACGGCCGACCGGAAGACCAAGGGCAAGTACTCCAAGCACATCGGCACCGGGCAGCAGAAGGCCAAGGAGGCCCTCGACAAGCTCGACGGCAAGCGCGACGGCGACGTCTCGTGACCCAGCCGGTCCCCGAGGAGTCCAACGAGGCCCTCGACCTCACCGAGCAGCCGCCCGGGACGCACGACGACGACCTCCCGGACGAGGACGACACCGGCCACGAGTCGGCGGCCCAGCGCGAGAACGCCGAGTCCTCCGAGGGCGAGCCGTCGGGGGACAACTGATGTCGGCGGCGCCCGAGGGACACGGTCGCTTCACCGTGGTGCCGGCGGCCTACGTCTTCCTGCTCCGCGAGGGGGCCGGCGGTCGCGAGGTGCTGCTGCAGCTGCGCCAGAACACCGGCTACATGGACGACATGTGGGCCGCCGCCGCAGCCGGGCACGTCGAGCGGGGCGAGACGGCGTACGCCGCCGCGCACCGCGAGGCCGGCGAGGAGCTCGGCCTCGACGTGCACGACCTGCGCTTCGAGCTGACCATGCACCGCACCGCCCACGACCTGCCGATCGACGAGCGGGTCGACTTCTTCTTCACCGCGACCACCTTCACGGGTGTGCCGCAGATCATGGAGCCCGGCAAGTGTGCTGACCTGCGGTGGTTCCCGCTCGACGCGCTGCCCGACCCCATGGTCCCCCACGAGGCGCACGCCCTCGCCCACCTGGGCAAGGGTGCGGGCTACCTGACGTTCGGCTTCTGACCACTGCTGGAGGGAGAAATGATGAGCCCCGACGAAGACTCCGACCTGGGCCCGATGCCCGACCCCGAGACCGAGTCGGCCCCCGAGAACCCCGGGGGCGTCGACGCGGTCAACGAGGACGCGCCGTTCGCCGGCGACCAGAGCGAGGTGCTCGGGCGCGACCTCGACCCGGAGCGCAACCCCCAGGTCGAGGACCACGCCCCCGACGAGATCTCCCAGCCCGAGGACAAGAAGCAGGAGGGTGACGGCGACGGCGCCAGCAACCCCCAGGAGGAGGACCCGGCATGAGCGAGCAGCAGGCGGGCGAGCCCCGCGACCTCCAGTCGTCCCACCACGACGCGTCGGGCGACATGGGCGTGAGCAGTGAGCGCGAGGGACAGACCGGTCCCGGCCAGCACGGCACCGACGGCGTGCGCGACACCAGCGCCGCCGACGCCGCCGCCGCCGCCGATGACACCCCACCGGAGCAGTCCGCGGGTGGGCACGAGGAGAACCCCGAGGGCCTGGAGCCGAAGGCCGGATACCCCAAGATCGACCCGCGCTCCTGACCGCTGCACCCGGGTGGCGTCCAGGACCTCGTAGGCGGACGTACACAAGGGAGTGGCACCGGACTGCTCAAGCGGGGCGCCCAGCGCGCCCGTCCCGTTGGGCACGTTCCGCTACGGCGGCCTCGAGGACGAGCCTCACCTCGAGTGGGCGGAACATCACGTCCTCCCAGCTGAACCGCAGCACGAGCCACCCGTGGACCACGAACAGGTTGTAGCGCCGGGCGTCGCGGGCCAGGGCTTCTCGGCCGCCGTGCCACTCGAAGGAGTCGGCCTCCACGATGATCCCGAGCCGCTCGTCGACGAGGTCAGGTCGTCCGAGGAAGCGGCTGCCGTGACGTAGCGGGACCTGGGGCTCGACACCCAGTCCCGCGACCTCGCTCGCGATGCCACGCAGGGCGGACTCGAACGGGTTCGCGGCCCGGGCGTCGGCGAGGGCCGCGACCCCGCGTGCTCGAGCGGACCCCGGTCCGCGCAGGTCGCGGGTGAGTGCCACGAGTCGCCGACGTGGGTACCCGTCGCGCAACGCCGAGTCGGCCACAGCCAGGGAGTCGAGGAAGGGCCGGTTGCGCAGGCAGTCCACGAGCGTGCGGTCGGGTCGTGTGGTGGAGTCCAGGACGTCACCTGCGTCCAGCTCTGACCGGTGCAGCACGACTCCGCCTCGTTGCCGCTCGGTCACGACCCGGTTGCGAGGGAGGGTCACGTGCGGCGCGGTCGGGGCGTGCAGCACAGCCCAGCCGTGTCGCAGGGCGGCACTCTCGTGGGACACGACGCCGGTCAGCCGGTGGGCGGCCTTCAGGGCCTCGTCGGCGCCGGTCAGCGCGTAGCGGCCGCGCGCGAGGACGACCAGGTCGCCGGCTCCGAGGGCGGCGTCGACCGCGGCGCGTGAGGTGGCGCGGACCAGCGCGCCGCGGGTGGCGACCCCACCCATCCGCTCCAGCACCTCGACCACCACCCCGCCAGCATCACGGGAAGCGGTCAGGCAGCGGGGCCGTCATCCACAGGCAGGAGCGTCGGGCAGCGGCGCGGGTACGCCGACCGTCGGCATGCCGAGCCCCACACCGGCCGGCGGAGGCCCTCCGCCGGGCGAGGTGCGGGTCTCCCAGGCGTCGCCGGAGCGGGTACGCCGCACGTCGAGAACCAGGCCGTCGGCGATCAGGTGGTGAGGGGCGGCCTGGGTGATCTCGACGGTGACCATGTCCCCCGGCCGGACCGTCACGTCGGTGGGCGGGGTGAAGTGGACCAGCCGGTTGTCGGGACCGCGGCCCGAGAGCCGGTGCGTGGCGGCGTCCTTGCGGCCCTCCCCCTCCGCGACGAGCAGCTCGACGGTGCGGCCGACCAGCCGCTGGTTCTCGTCCCACGCGATGTCGTTGACCAGCTCGACCAGCCGCTCGTAGCGCGCCTGCACGACGTCGCGCGGCAGCTGCTCCTCCATCGTCGCGGCGGGGGTGCCGGGACGCTGGGAGTAGATGAAGGTGAACGCGCCGGAGAAGCGGGCCTGCCGGACAACGTCGAGGGTGGCCTCGAAGTCCTCCTCGGTCTCGCCCGGGAAGCCCACGATGATGTCGGTGGTGATCGCCGCCTCGGGCATGGCCGCGCGCACCCGCTCGATGATGCCGAGGAACTTGGCTTGCCGGTAGGAGCGACGCATCGCCTTGAGCACCCGGTCGGAGCCCGACTGCAGCGGCATGTGGAGCTGGGGCATCACGTTCGGCGTCGCCGCCATCGCCTCGATGACGTCGTCGGTGAACTCCGCCGGGTGGGGCGAGGTGAACCGCACCCGCTCCAGGCCCTCGATCTCGCCGCACGCGCGCAGCAGCTTGGAGAACGCCTGCCGGTCGCCGAACTGGACGCCGTAGGCGTTGACGTTCTGGCCCAGCAGGGTCACCTCGCTGACCCCCTCGGCGACGAGCGCCCGGATCTCGGCCAGCACGTCGCCGGGGCGGCGGTCCTCCTCCTTGCCGCGCAGCGCCGGCACGATGCAGAACGTGCAGGTGTTGTTGCAGCCGACCGAGATGGAGACCCAGGCGGCGTACGCCGACTCGCGCTTGGTCGGCAAGGTGGACGGGAACACGTCGAGCGACTCGAGGATCTCGACCTGCGCCTCCTCCTGCGAGCGGGCCCGGTCGAGCAGCGCGGGCAGCGAGCCGATGTTGTGGGTGCCGAACACGACGTCGACGTAGGGCGCCTTCTCGACGATCGTGCTGCGGTCCTTCTGGGCCAGGCAGCCACCGACCGCGATCTGCATCCCCGGCGTCCTCGCCTTCACCGGCGCGAGGTGGCCGAGGTTGCCGTAGAGCTTGTTGTCGGCGTTCTCACGGACGGCGCAGGTGTTGAACACGACCACGTCGGCCTGCTCCCCGTCGGGGGCGGCGGCGTAGCCCGCCTTCTCCAGCAGACCGGTCAGCCGCTCGGAGTCGTGGACGTTCATCTGGCACCCGTAGGTCCTGACCTCGTAGGTGCGAGGGAGCGCGGTGGTCGTTTCACTCATGACCGGCCAAGGGTACGGCGGCCGGTCCACGTGGCGCGAAGTGCAGCCGCGTGCAACGAACGCCCCCTACCCTCGTAAAGGTGAAATGGGACGACTACGCAGTGGCACTGTTCGACCTCGACGGCGTGATCACGCCGACCGCCGAGGTGCACATGCGAGCCTGGGACCGGATGTTCAACGACTTCCTGGCCGGCCGCGCCGGCCAGGCGCCGTACACCGACGACGACTACTTCGCCCACGTCGACGGCAAGCCGCGCTACGAGGGCGTCGAGGGCTTCCTGGCCTCGCGTGACATCGAGCTGCCGTACGGCGACCCGACCGACGCACCGGAGAGCGAGACGGTCTGCGGGCTCGGCAACCGCAAGAACGACGCCTTCAACCGGGTGCTCGCCGAGGACGGCGTCGAGGCCTACCCCGGTTCCGCGCGGCTGCTGGAGGAGCTCGAGCGCCGCGGGACGCCGATGGCGGTGGTCTCCTCGTCGCGCAACGCCCCGGCAGTGCTCGAGGCCGCCGGGCTGACGCACTACTTCCGCACGGTCATGGACGGCGCGGTGGCCGCCGAGCGCGGGCTGCCGGGCAAGCCGGCCCCCGACACGTTCCTCGCGGCCGCCGACGAGCTCGGCGCGGCGGCCGACCGGGCCGTGGTGCTCGAGGACGCGATCAGCGGCGTCCGCGCCGGCGCGGCCGGCGGGTTCGGGCTGGTGGTGGGGGTCGACCGCGGCGCCGGGCATGATGCACTGACAGAGGCGGGGGCCGACCTGGTGGTGAGTGACCTCGAGGAGCTCCTGTGAGTGGTCCCGTCAATGACGCCGTGAGCGACCCGCTCGACCGCACGCGGTTCCCCGTCGACGAGTGGCGGCTCGTCGAGAGCCGGTTCGACGCGACCGACCTGGGCGTCACCGAGTCGTTGTTCAGCGTCGGCAACGGCTACCTCGGCCTGCGCGGCAACTACGAGGAGAGCCGCGACGCCGTCCACGACGGCACGTTCGTCAACGGCCTGCACGAGACCTGGCCGATCCTCCACGCCGAGGAGGCCTACGGGTTGGCCCGCGTGGGCCAGAGCATCGTCAACGCCCCCGATCCCAAGGTGATCCGCCTCTACGTCGACGACGAGCCGCTGGAGCTGTCGACAGCCGACCTGCTCGAGTACGAGCGCTCGCTCGACTTCCGCGACGGCGTGCTGCGACGGGACCTGGTGTGGCGCACGCTCAGCGGGAAGCGGGTGGCCGTGCGGAGCAGCCGCATGGTCTCGCTGGCCCAGCGCCACCTGGCGGTGATGACGTTCGAGGTCACGATGCTCGAGGGCCGTGCCCCGGTGCAGATCTCATCACAGCTCATCAACCGCCAGGACCGCGACGTCGAGATCGTGCACCCCTCGGTCGAGGCGCCGGTCGGGTCCATCGCCGACCCGCGCAAGGCCGACCAGCTCACCCGTCGGGTGCTGGAGCCGCAGGCCGGCTCGGTCGACGCGGAGTCCGGACGGATCTGCCTCGGCTACCGCTGCGCCGACAGCCGGATGACGATCGGCGTCGCCGTCGACCACCAGATCGAGGCACCGACCGACGTACGCACCCAGCGCCACCTCGACGACGACGAGGGCAAGATCATCTACCGGCTCCCCCTCGAGGAGGGCCAGACGCTGCGGGTGACCAAGCTGGTGTCGATGCACACCGCGACCCGGGTGCCGGCGCGCGAGCTGCTCGACCGCTGCCAGCGCACCCTCGACCGTGCCGAGCAGGAGGGGCTGGCCAGCCAGTACGCCGAGCAGCGGGCGTGGCTCGACCGGATGTGGGCCGCCAGCGACGTCGAGCTGCCCGGCCAGCCGGCGCTGCAGCAGGCCGTGCGCTGGAACATCCTGTCGGTGATCCAGGCCGCGGCCCGCGCCGAGGAGCACGGCATTCCCGCCAAGGGGGTGACCGGCTCCGGCTACGCCGGCCACTACTTCTGGGACGCCGAGATCTACGTGCTCCCGTTCCTGACCTACACGCTCCCCTACGCCGCCCGGAACGCGCTGCGCTTCCGCCACCAGATGCTTCCCGACGCGCGGCGACGGGCCCGCGTGCTCGCCCAGCGGGGCGCCCTGTTCCCGTGGCGCACCATCAACGGCCACGAGGCGTCGGCCTACTACGCGGCGGGCACCGCGCAGTACCACATCGACGCGGCCGTGGCCTACGCGCTGAGCCAGTACGTCGGGGCGACGGGCGACACCGACTTCATGAACCGCGAGGCGGCCGACATCCTCGTGGAGACCGCCCGGCTGTGGGCCGACCTGGGCTTCTGGCGCCGCGAGAACAGCCACTCGACGTTCCACATCCACGGCGTCACCGGGCCCGACGAGTACACGACCGTCGTGAACGACAACTTCTACACGAACGTGCTCGCGCGCTTCAACCTGCGTCGCGCCGCGGACGCGGTCGACGAGGTACGCCGCGACGACCCGGCCGCCTACGAGCAGGTCGTGCGGCGCACGGGCCTGCGCGACGGCGAGGTCGAGGAGTGGCGGGCGGCCGCCGCCGGCATGTCCATCCCCTTCGACGAGAAGGTCGGCATCCACCCGCAGGACTCGCGCTTCCTCGACCGCGAGATGTGGGACCTCGAGCAGACACCGCCGGAGGTCCGGCCGCTGCTGCTCCACTTCCACCCGCTGGTGATCTACCGGTTCCAGGTGCTGAAGCAGGCCGACGTGGTGCTCGCCCTCTTCCTCCAGGGCGAGGAGTTCACCCCCGAGGAGAAGCTGGCCGACTTCACCTACTACGACCCCATCACCACCGGCGACTCGACGTTGTCGGCGGTGGCGCAGTCGATCGTGGCGGCCGAGGTGGGCTTCCACGAGCCGGCGCTGCGCTACTTCCGCGACGCCACGTTCGTGGATCTGGCCAACCGCCACGCCAACACCGCCGACGGCGTCCACGTCGCCTCCGCCGGCGGCGTGTGGAGCGCGCTGGCCTTCGGGTTCGGAGGCTTCCGCGACCGGGGCTCCGGCACCCCTCAGGACGAGCGCTGGGCCTTCGACCCCCGTCTCCCCGAGGGCTGGGAGGGGCTCACCTTCCGGCTCGCGCTGGTCGGCAACCGGCTGCGCGTCGACCTTCGTCCGGAGGAGATCACGCTGACCCTCGAGGACGGCGAGGGCCAGTTGACGCTCAGCGTGCGCGGGAAGGTCGTCGAGGTCGCCGTCGGCGCCCCGGTCACCGTGCCGCTGGCCGACCAGGGCCCCCGCCTCGCGGGCGAGCCGCCCAACCCGGCCGGCACGATGCGCGCCGACGGCACGGTCATCTCCGCCACCGTGCCCGGCGGGGACGACTGACGCCCGCAGCCGCGGGTCACAGAAGCATCACCGTTCACCGCAGGGGCCGCGACGTCGTGGCCCTCCGGCGTCCGACACCGCTAGGGTCGATCACATGTCGGAGCCTTTGGTCGTCCTCGAGGGCGTGAACAAGTGGTTCGGTGACCTGCACGTGCTGAAGGACATCAACCAGACCGTCCACCGCGGCGAGGTCGTCGTCGTCATCGGGCCCTCGGGCTCGGGCAAGTCGACGCTGTGCCGGGCCATCAACCGCCTGGAGACCATCCAGGAGGGCAGCATCACGCTCGACGGACAGCCGCTGCCCGAGGAGGGCAAGCAGCTCGCGGCGCTGCGCGCCGACGTCGGGATGGTCTTCCAGAGCTTCAACCTCTTCGCCCACAAGACGATCCTCGAGAACGTCACGCTCGGCCCGATCAAGGTCCGGGGCGTCGCCCGCGAGGAGGCCGACACGCGGGCCAAGGAGCTGCTCGACCGGGTCGGCGTCGGCCAACAGGCGGCGAAGTACCCCGCCCAGCTCTCCGGCGGCCAGCAGCAGCGTGTGGCCGATCGCTCGCGCGCTCGCGATGGAGCCGAAGGTGATGCTCTTCGACGAGCCGACCTCGGCCCTGGACCCCGAGATGATCAAGGAGGTCCTCGACGTCATGGTCGACCTCGCCGAGCGTGGCATGACGATGATCGTGGTCACCCACGAGATGGGCTTCGCCCGGACGGCGGCCGACCGGGTGCTGTTCATGGCCGACGGTGCCGTCGTGGAGGAGAACACGCCCGAGGAGTTCTTCACCAACCCCCAGACCGATCGCGCCAAGGACTTCCTGGGCAAGATCCTGAAGCACTGAGTTCGTCCCCTCGCCGGGGCTCGGACCCCGGTGCAGGACCAGCAAGGCAAACGGAAGAGGGAAGAAGATGCGAATCAAGAAGAGTGCGGTAGCGGCCGGGTTCGGCCTGGCACTGGTCCTCACGGGCTGCGGCTCCGCCGGCGAGGAAGGCGGCGGCGTCGAGGTCTCGGCCGAGGACGACTGCGACGGCAAGTTCGAGGACGGCACCAAGATGGCCGACCTCGCCGACGCCGGCGAGGTCACCGTCGGCGTGAAGTACGACCAGCCCGGCCTCGGGTTCAAGGACGCCGCGTCCGACATCCCGACCGGCTTCGACGTCGAGGTCGCCAAGCTCCTGGTCGCCGACCTGTGCATCGACCCGGCGAGCGACAGCGTGACGTGGGAGGAGACGATCTCCGACAACCGCGAGCCCTACCTCGAGCAGGGACGCGTCGACATGGTGTTGGCCAGCGTACTCGATCACCGACGAGCGGCGCGCCATCGTGGGCCAGACCGGCCCCTACTTCCTCACCGGTCAGCAGATCCTGGTGGCGTCCGACAGCGACATCGAGTCGATCGAGGACCTGAAGGGCGAGGAGGTCTGCTCGGTGAGCGGCTCGACCTCCATCGAGCGCGTGGAGGAGCAGGGTGCCGTGCCGGCCCCGGCCGACTCCTACTCCGAGTGCGCGGACGACGTCCTCAACGACACCGTCCAGGCGATGTCGACCGACGGCGCGATCCTGCTCGGCCTGGCCGCGCAGAACGAGGGCGAGTTGAAGGTCGTCGGCGAGGAGTTCTCCGAGGAGCGGATCGGCGTCGGCTACCCGAAGGAGAACCCGGAGATGTGCGGCTGGATCAACGACGTCCTCCAGGAGTCCTACGAGGACGGTTCGTGGGAGGAGGCCTTCCAGGCCACCCTCGGCGGCGACGACGTCGAGACCCCGGAGCCCCCGGCCCTCGACGACTGCCAGGCCTGACCGACCACCCGTGACGGTGTGGTGACCGGCCCCCGGGCCCGGTCACCACACCCCACACCCCCACCACACCAGGGAGGCCCGCCGGAGATGCAGATCGTCTTCGACAACCTCGACATCGTCGGCTGGGCGTTCGCCCACACCGTGGCGCTGTTCCTCATCAGCGGCGTGCTGTCGATGCTGCTCGGCACCGCGCTCGCGGGCCTGCGCGTCGGGCCGATCGCCGTCCTGCGCCGGGCGGTCTCCCTCTACATCACCCTGGTCCGCAACACCCCGTTGCTGATCATGTTCATCTTCTTCCGCGCCGCCGCCCCCAAGATCGGCATCAACTTCAACTTCGTCGACATCGTCATCGGCGACCTGCGGATGAACAACTTCTTCGCCGCCGCCGTCGCGGCGCTCACCCTCTACACCTCCGCCTTCGTGTGCGAGGCAATCCGGTCCGGCGTCAACGCCGTCCCGCTCGGGCAGGCCGAGGCCGCCCGGGCCATCGGGCTGCCCTTCGGCGGAGTGATGCAGCAGGTCGGTGCTGCCCCAGGCCATCCGCGCCGCCGTGCCCCCGCTGGCCAGCGTGCAGATCGCCCTGCTCAAGAACACCACCGTCGCGGGCGTCTTCGGCGTCGCCGAGGCACTGTTCCGCGTGCGCGGCTTCACCAACAACTTCCCCGGCGACCGGATCGGCATCTTCATCGCCTTCTCCCTCATCTTCGTGGTGCTGGTCGAGGTGGTGTCGTTCGGCGCCAACCGGCTCGAGCGGCGATGGGGGGTGGCCAGATGAGCGACAGCACCGTCCTCTTCGACGCCCCGGGGCCCCGAACCGTCGCCCGGCACCGGCTCTACACCGTGGCGGCGATCGTGGTCCTCGCCGTCGTCGTCGCGTTCGCCGTCTACCGGCTCTACGAGCGCGGCCAGTTCGAGTACGCGAAGTGGGAGCCGCTGGTCACCCCTCGCTACATCGAGGCACTGCTCGTCGACGGCCTGCTGGTCACCCTCCAGATGGCCGTCACCTCGGTGCTCTTCGCCGTCGTGTTCGGTCTCGTGTTCGGCGTCGGCAAGCTCTCCGACCACGCCTGGGTGCGATGGCCCTCGTGGCTGGTCGTGGAGTTCTTCCGCGCCGTGCCCGTGCTGTTCCTGATGATCCTGGTGTTCTTCTCCTACGGCATCGACCGCGGCAGCAGCGGCGCCTACTGGAGCGTGGTCATCGCGCTGACGGTCTACAACGGCGCCGTGCTCGCGGAGGTCTTCCGCGCCGGCATCAACGCCGTGCCGCGCGGGCAGTCGGAGGCGGCGTACGCCCTCGGCATGCGCAAGACCCAGGTGATGATGCAGATCCTGCTGCCGCAGGCGGTCAAGATCATGCTGCCGGCGATCATCAGCCAGATGGTGGTGGCGCTGAAGGACACCAGCCTCGGGTACGCCGTGGCGGCGCCGGGCCTCACGGCCGTCGGGCAGCTGATCTACAAGGGGTTCAACAACCAGATCCCGACGGTCATGGTGATCGCCGCGCTCTACATCGGCGCCAACCTGGTGCTCACCTGGATCGCCACGCTGGTCCAGAAGCGGTTCGTCGGCCGAAGGACCCCATCGCGCCCAGCAAGGTCGGCAACCTCGACGGCGGCAGCAGCATGTGACCTGCGGCGTCAGCGCACCGGACGGGGCGTGACCCACAGCCGGATCTCGCCCTCGATGACGACCTCGCCGTCGTCGCGGGTGCCCCGCACCTGCACGTGCACGTCGCCGCCCTCGGCGGCAGCGCCCGGTCGCTCCACTGCTCGGGGTCGGTCTCGGCGACGCACGTGATGTCGCTGGTCGCCTTGGCGGTGTAGGCCACGGTCATCCCTTTCGGGATCCAGCGCTTGTCGGCGGGGATCGTGGCCTCGGCCAGGGCGCCCATCGCGGCCTCGAGCCCGTTGCAGAGCGCGATCGCGTGGACGGTGCCGAGGTGGTTGTGCACGCGGCGCCGCTTCGGGATCACGGCTCGGCCCGGTGGGGGCGGATCTCGGTGAAGCGGGGGCGGATGGTCGCGAAGTAGGGGGCCTTGCGGGCGAAGGCGGCAGAGAAGAGCCGGCTGCCCCGGGGCAGCCGGCTCGTCGTGTTCCACAGGGTCAGCACGGAGCGCATGGCGCAGACATTACCCGTCGGTAACGTGGCGGGTCGACCGCCTCAGGCCAACCGTCTCAGGCGAGGGAGAGGAACAGCTTCTCCATCTTCTTCACGTCGAGGTCGTCGGCGCCGGTGCCGTCGCCCTCGACGAGGCATTGGCGCAGGCCCGTGGCGACGATCGCGAAACCGGCCCGGTCGAGCGCCCGCGAGACGGCCGCGAGCTGCGTGACGACGTCCTCGCACTCGCGACCCTCCTCGAGCATCCGCAGCACGCCGGCCAGCTGGCCCTGGGCGCGCTTGATCCGGTTGATGACCGGCTGCATCTCCTCGACCGGGAGCTCCATCTCAGTTCTCCTCAGGACTGGCGAGGGCGGCGATCGTCGCCTCGAGCCGGGAGCGGGCATCGGCCGCGACGGCCTCCAGCTCCCCGGAGTCGTCGTCGACGACCGACATCATCACGTCAGGGTCGACGGCCTCGACGAGCGTCTCGCCGGGGGTGAGCTCGCGGACCACGACGTTGCACGGCAGCAGCGCCGCGACCGAGGGCACCGGCCTCCATCGCGCGGTGGGCCAGCTGCGGCCGGCACGCCCCCAGGATCACCTGGGGCGCGACGTCGACGTCGAGCTTGGTCTTCAGTGTCGCCTTCAGGTCGATCTCGGTGAGCACGCCGAAGCCCTGGTCGGCGAGCGCGTCGCGGACCCGGGCCACCGTGTCGTCGTACGAGGCGGTGAGGGTGGTCGTGAGGGTGGTGTTCACTGCTGCTCCTCCTCCTGGCCCTCCGAGGGGGCCTGCTGGTCGGCCACCTGGCGGTGGACCTCCTCCATGTCGAGGCCCTTGACCGCGGTGATCAGCTCCTCGAGCGCGGGCGCGGGCAGCGCGCCGGGCTGGGAGAAGACCAGGACGCCCTCGCGGAAGGCCATCAGGGTCGGGATCGAGGTGATGCCGGCAGCAGCCGAGAGCTGCTGCTCGGTCTCGGTGTTGACCGAGCCGAAGACGACGTCGTCGTGCTTCTGCGACGCGGCCTCGTAGACGGGGGCGAACTGACGGCAGGGACCGCACCAGCTGGCCCAGAAGTCGAGCAGGACGATGTCGTTGTCCTGCACGGTCTGGTCGAGGGTGGCGGCGCCGATCTCCAGTGTGGGCATGGTGGACTCCTTCTCGTCGATGTCAATGATACCCCTGGGGGTGTTACCGTCGACAACGACAGATACCCCCCTCGGTATTCCAAGGAGATTCCCCCATGTGCCGACCCGCCACCTGCACCACCTGCGGCCTCGCGACCTGGAAGGGCTGCGGCCAGCACGTCGACCAGGTGCTCGCCGGGGTTCCCCGCGCCCAACGGTGCCAGGGACACGAGCAGGAAGCCAGGACCGGCCTGCTCTCACGCCTCTTCGGTCGCTGAGCCCAGGGCAGGCGCCAGCAGCTCCACCCGGTTGCCGTGCCCGTCGAAGGTGTGCACGCGCACGAACCCGGTCAGGGCGTCACGGCCCGCGCGGTCGACCTCGTAGCCGTGGCCGGCGAGCCGGTCCGCGGCAGCCTCCAGCGCCGCCGCGTCGTCGAGCAGCAGCGCCGGGTGGGCCTTGCGGGCCGGATCGAACGGCTCCTCCACCCCCAGGTGCACCTCGGCGTCGCCCGACCTCACCCAGAGCCCGCCGCGCGAGCGGAGCGTCGGCGGGCTTCGCGACCTCGCTCATGCCGAGCCCCTCGACCCAGAACCGCCGGGCCACGTCCTCGCCCCCGGTGGGGATCGCGACCTGCACGTGGTGGAGCCTCACGACACCCTCCCCACCGCGAACACCCGCCGGAACGGCAGCACGACACCGGTGGCCCCGGTCGGGGTACGCCGCGCGCAACCGGCTCCGGAGCTCCGCCTCGAACTGCGGCCGCAGGTCGTCGGGGAGCGCCTCGAGGGTCGGCCGGGCGCCCGTGCCCGACACCCACGTGAACACCGGGTCGTCGCCGGTGAGGACGTGGAGGTAGGTGGTCTCCCAGGCATCCACCTCGCAGCCGGCCGCCTGCAGCGCGCGCAGGTAGTCGACCGGCTCGTGGCTCGACGGCACGGCGACGCCGCCCAGGTGGGCGGCGTACGGCTCCTCGGCGGCGAGCTGGTCGCGGATCGTGTGGGACGGCTCCCCGAAGTTCCCCGGCACCTGGCAGGCGATCCAACCGCCCGGGCGGACGCGGGAGACGAGGTCCGGCAGCAGGTCGAGGTGTCCGGGCACCCACTGCAGGGCGGCGTTGCTGATCACGACGTCGACCCGGTCGTCCCCGATCGCCCAGTCGCGCAGGTCGGCGACCTCGAACTCGGGCACCTCGCGCTCGAGGCCCGTGACGTCGGCCCGTGCCCGGTCGACCATCGCCCGGCTGCTGTCGAGGCCGCGCACCCGGGCCCCGGGCCAGCGCTGCGAGAGCAGCGCGGTCAGGTTGCCCGGGCCGCAGCCGAGGTCGACGACGTCCATGACCCGCCCGGCCGGCGGCTCGGCCCCGACCCGCGCCAGCAGGTCGAGGAACGGACGGCCGCGCTCGTCGGCGTAGGTCAGGTAGCGCTCGGGGTCCCAGCTCATGCCCCGACATTATCTCGATATCAAGATTCTTGACAAGAGGTAGCATGCGGGCCATGGCAGACGTGCGGGACGAGGTCGACGAGCTCACCGAGGCGTGGGCGCGCGAGCGCGCCGACCTCGACCTGGCGCCGGTGGCGGTCTTCAGCCGGATCAGCCGGCTCGCGCGCCACCTCGACCTCGCGCGACGCGACGCCTTCACCACCCACCGCGTGGAGTCGTGGGAGTTCGACGTCCTCGCCGCACTGCGGCGGGCCGGCGCGCCGTACGAGCTCTCCCCCGGCCGGCTGCTGCGCGAGACCCTGGTGACCAGCGGCACCATGACCAACCGGGTCGACCGGCTCGCGGCGCGGGGCTACGTCGAGCGCTATCCCGACCCGGCCGACCGCCGCGGCGTGCTCGTGCGCCTCACCCCGGAGGGCAAGGCGGCCGTCGACGGCGCCTTCGAGGAGCTGCTGGCCGCCGAGCAGCAGCTGCTCGCCGACCTCCCCGACACCGACCGCGACCACCTCGCCCGGCTCCTCCGCACCCTCCTCGCCCCCTTCTCCTGAGGTCGAGTCGTGGGTTGGTGACAGGTCAGTCGCGCCCAGGTGTCAGCCGCGCGCCACGCCGGCGCGACTCGCGCGTCGCGCAGGCGCGACTCGTCGGTCACCCGGGCGCGACTCAACCCTCGACGAGCTCGGCGGCCTCGAGCCACTCGAGCTCGAGCAGGTCACGCTCGGCGTGCAGCTCGGCGAGCTTGGCGCCGACGTCCGCGAGGCGCTCGTAGTCCTGGGCGGCGCCGGCGGCCTCGGCGTTGAGGACCGCCTCCCGCTCGGTGAGCTTCGCCAGCTGCTTGTCCAGACGCGCCATCGTCTTGCGCGCCTCGCGCTCCTCGGCGCTTCCGGCCCGAGGGCGCATGGAGTGACGGCTCGGCGCCTCCTCAACCTGCACCACTGACGGCTCGGCGGGCTTCAAACCCGCGGGAGTGACGGCTCGGCGACGTTCGAGGTACTCGTCGACGCCGCGGGGGAGCATGGAGATCTGGCCGTCGCCGAGCAGCGCCCAGACGGAGTCGGTCACGCGCTCGAGGAAGTAGCGGTCGTGGGAGACGACGACGAGGGTGCCGGGCCAGGCGTCGAGGAAGTCCTCCAGCACGTTGAGGGTCTCGATGTCGAGGTCGTTGGTGGGCTCGTCGAGCAGCAGCACGTTGGGCTCGGTCAGCAGCAGCCGCAGCAGCTGGAACCGGCGCCGTTCACCGCCGGAGAGGTCGCCCAACCGGGCCGTCAGCTTGTCGCCGGTGAAGCCGAACCGCTCCAGCATCGAGCTCGCCGTCAGGTCGGAGCCGTCGGCGGTGCGGGTGACCCGCTTGATCGACTCCACCGTGTCGAGCACCCGCGCTGCGGGGTCGAGGTCGTCGAGCTGCTGGGTGAGGTGCTGCAGGGAGACGGTGCGGCCGTGGCGCACGCGGCCCGCGGACGGCGCGAGCTCGCCGCTGAGCAGCGACAGCACGGAGGTCTTGCCGGCACCGTTGACCCCGACGATGCCGACCCGGTCACCGGGCCCGAGCCGCCAGGTGGCGGCGGAGAGCAGCTGCCGCTCGCCGCGCGAGAGGTCGACGTCCTCGACGTCGACCACGTCCTTGCCCAGCCGCTGCGAGGCGAAGCGCTGCAGTTCGAGGCGGTCGCGCGGCGGGGGCACGTCGGCGATCAGCTCGTTGGCGGCGTCGATGCGGAACTTCGGCTTCGAGGTGCGGGCGGGGGCGCCGCGTCGCAGCCAGGCGAGCTCCTTGCGGACCAGGTTCTGGCGGCGTACCTCCGAGGCGGCGGCCTGTCGCTGCCGCTCCGCCTTGGAGAGCACGAACGCCGCGTAGCCGCCCTCGTAGGCGTCGACCACGCCGTCGTGCACCTCCCACGTCCACTGGCACACGGCGTCGAGGAACCACCGGTCGTGCGTGACCACGACCAGCGCCGAGGACCGCTTCGTGAGGTGGTCGGCGAGCCAGGCGACGGCCTCGACGTCGAGGTGGTTGGTGGGTTCGTCGAGGATCACCAGGTCGTGGTCGTCGAGCAGCAGGTTCGCGAGCGCACAGCGCCGGCGCTCGCCGCCGGAGAGCCCGACCACGGCGCGGTCGAGCTCGATGCCGGCGAGCAGCTCCTCGACGACCTCGCGCGCCCGGGAGTCCGCGGCCCACTCGTGGTCGGCGCGGCCACCCAGCACCGCCTCGCGGACGGTGTGGGTGTCGACCAGCTCGTCGCCCTGGTGAAGGTAGGCGATGCGCAGGTCGCGCACCCGGGAGACGCGGCCGGTGTCCGCGGGCTCCTCCCCCATGAGCACCCGCAGCAGCGTGGTCTTGCCGTCGCCGTTGCGCCCCACGACGCCGACCCGCTGACCGGCCGCGATCCCGAGCGAGACGTCGTCGAGCAACGGCCGGATGCCGTAGGCCTTCGACACCCGCTCGAGGTTCACCAGGTTGGTCATCGGCCGAGGGCTCCCCTCACGGGTCCGCAGGCGGTGAGCACGACGTCGTACGACGCGCGCAGGGTGTGGGCCACGCGCTCGGCCGTGGGCTGGTCGGCGCAGAGGAAGACGCAGGTGGGCCCGGAGCCGCTCACCAGGCCGCGCAGCGCACCGGCGGACTCCCCGTCGGCCAGCAGCCCGGCGAGGTCGGGGCGCAGGTCGAGCGCCGCGACCTCCAGGTCGTTGTGGAGCAGCGCCGCGACCTCTGCCACCGGGTCCTCGAGGAACTCCACGAGGCGGTACGGCGCCGCGGGCTGCGCCGGCGCGTCGGGCCGGAGCTCGTCGTAGCGCCGGTAGACGGCCGGGGTGGAGAGTCCCGCGCCCGACGACGGGACGACGACCCACCAGCGGGGCGACTCGACGCCGGGCAGCTGCTCGACCTGCTCGCCGCGGCCGGTGCCGAGCGCGTTGCGACCGACCAGCCCGAAGGGCACGTCCGAGCCGAGCTGGGCAGCGAGGCCGAAGAGCACCTCGTCGCCGCTGTCGAGCTCCCAGAGCCGGTCCAGCGCCACCAGGGTCGCGGCGGCGTCGGCCGAGCCGCCGGCCATGCCACCGGCGACCGGAATGCCCTTCCTGATCTCGATGCGCGCCGCCCGGTCGAGGCCGTGGTGCGCGGCGAGGGCGCGGCCGGCGCGGACCGCGAGGTTGGTGTCGTCGTCCGGCACGCCCTCGACGTTGCCGGACACCTCGACCGACCACTCCGGGGCATCACTGACGGTGACGTCGTCGTGCAGGTCGACGGCGTGGTAGACGGTCATCAGCGGGTGGAAGCCGTCCTCGCGGGGGGCGCCGACACCGAGGTGGAGATTGACCTTGGCGGGCGCCCGCACGGTGACGCTCACCCGAGGCCCTCCGCGATGCGCACGAAGTCGGTGACGTGCAGCGACTCACCCCGGGCCAGCGGGTCGATGCCCGCGAGGTCGAGCGCCGCCGACGCCGCCTCGGCGGAGCCGGCGAGCGGCCGCAGGGCCCCGCGCAGTGCCTTGCGGCGGTGGGCGAAGGCCGCGTCGACGACGGCGAAGACGCGCTCGCGGGACACCGCGGTGGGAGGCGGCTCGCGGCGGGTCCAGGCGACCAGGCCCGAGTCGACGTTGGGTGCGGGCCAGAAGACGTTGCGGCCGATGGCGCCGGCGCGGCGTACGTCGGCGTACCAGGCGGCCTTGACCGAGGGCACGCCGTAGACCTTCGACCCGGGCTTCGCGGCCAACCGGTCGGCGACCTCCGCCTGCACCATCACCAGGCCGCGCTCCAGCGAGGGCAGCAGCGCGAGCAGGTGGAGCAGGACCGGCACCGAGACGTTGTAGGGCAGGTTCGCGACCAGCGCGGTGGGAGCCGGACCGGGCAGCTCCGTCACCCGCATCGCGTCGGCGAGGACCACCTCGCAGCGAGCCGCCTGGTCGGGGGCGTACTCGGCGATGGTCTCGGGCAGCCGGTCGGCGAGCAGCGGGTCGACCTCGATCGCCGTCACCCGGTCGGCGACCTCCAGCAGCGCCAGGGTCAGGGACCCGAGGCCGGGCCCGACCTCGAGCACGACGTCGTCGCCGGTGACGCCCGACTCGCGCACGATGCGGCGGACCGTGTTGGGGTCGATCACGAAGTTCTGGCCGCGCTGCTTGGTGGGCCGGAGGTCGAGCTCTGCCGCGAGCGAACGCACTTCCGCCGGTCCGAGGAGTCTCGGACCGGCGGAGGTGGACATGTGCAGCAGGCTAGTCGTGGCGCACGCCCGTCACTGAGGCAGGCCGAGCTGCGAGGAGCAGTGCGGCCAGGCGCCGTAGCCGCCGTTGGCGTCACGGAGCCGGGTGGCCACGGCGATCTGGGTCGCGCGGGAGGCCTGGTGGGGGTAGCCGGTGCCGCCGTAGGACTGCCAGGTGCCGAGGTTGAACTGGAGGCCGCCGTAGTAGCCGTTGCCGGTGTTGATGGCCCAGTTGCCGCCCGACTCGCACTGGGCGAGCTGGTCCCACACGGTGCTGCCGGAGGCGAAGTTGGACGTGGCCTCCTCCTTGGTGCCGACCTTGACGATCGAGGAGACCGGGTCGGTGAGCACGTCCTGACGGAGCACCTTGCGGGCGACGACCTCGCCGTTGCGGGTGGTGACGCGGTAGGTCACGTCGCGAGCGCCGGCACGGCCCTCGCGGACGACCTCGGTCTCACCCTCGAGCATGGAGCCGTCCTCGCGCTCGATGGTCTCGAAGTCGAGGGTCTCGCTCTTGAAGCGCTTCTCGGCGACGTCGATGTCGGTGAAGACGACGGTGTCCCCGTCCTCGAGCTGCACGCCGGGCTTCGGCGAGAACTTGTCGTGCTTGTCGACCTTCACGCCGAGCTCCTTGACCGCGTCCTTGGCGGTGAGGGCGGTGACCTGCTTCTCGACCGGCTTCTTGCCGGCCAGCTTCATCGTCAGGGTCTTCTCGGTGACGACGTCGAGGCTGAGCCCGCCGCGATCGATGGAGCCGCCGCGCGAGACCGAGAGGTCCGCACCGGAGAACCGCATGCCGAGGTCGGTCAGCGCGCTGCCGACGTCGGTGGCCGTGGTCCAGTGCGTGGTGGTCTCACCGTCGACGGTGAGCTCCAGCGGGCGACCGAACTTCACGTTGATGGCGCTGCCGTCGGTGACCGACTCGTCGGGGCTGGGGAGCACCTGGTCGTGCTCGCCGAGGTCGATGCCCTCGGCCTCGAGCACGGCGCCGACGGTGTCGCCCATGACGACGACCTCGCGCTCCTCGCCGTCGAGGCTGAGGGTGACGGTGTTGCTCATGGCGGTGTAGCCGTAGGTCGTCCCGGCAACGGCCAGGACGACGGCCGCCACGAGGGCGACGAGGACGGTCTTGCTGTGGACCAGCCCGCGAAGGCTGCTCTTCGAGACAAGCGTCTGCACATTTCTCCGAACGTCGTACTTCTCCGGGCCTCGGGGGCCGGCACCCACTCCCGGGCACGGACGAGCCCGGGAGGGGTCGACGCGAACGGGGGTGTTTCGCGGGGCCGGACGAGCTCGTGAGAGCCGGTGCGACCCAGGGCGCCAGCCGGTGAATCGCTCCCGATCCCGGCCAACAATCACGAAACGATAACGAGGTCCTCCCGTCACGCCAAGTCCGCGCGAGTACCACGTGACCCGACGCACAGGCACCAGCACCCCCGCCGGGGGTCCTACCAGGGCCTACCAGGACCCGCCGAAGGCGGTCTCGGTGTTGGCGTCGACGGCCGCGCAGAGCTCGCCGAGGTCCTCTCCCCGGACCTCCGCCATCACCCGCATCGTGAGCGGCACGAGGTAGGACGCGTTGGGTCGGCCGCGATAGGGCACGGGCGTCAGGTACGGCGCGTCGGTCTCGACGAGCAGCCGGTCCTGGGGCACCACGACCAGCGCGTTGCGCAGCGCAGCGGCGTTCTTGAACGTCACCGTCCCGGCGAAGGAGAGGTGTGCGCCACGGTCGAGGCAGGCACGAGCGACGTCGGCGTCGCCGGAGAAGCAGTGCATCACCCAGCGGTCGGGCGCGCCCTCGGCGTCGATGACACGCAGCACGTCGTCGTGGGCGTCGCGGTCGTGGATGACCAGCGTCTTGTCCAGCCGCTTGGCGAGGTCGACGTGCCAGCGGAAGCTCTCCTCCTGCGCCGCCCGGCCCTCCTCGCCGGTGCGAAAGTGGTCGAGCCCGGTCTCCCCGACGGCCCGGACCCGGTCGTGGGCCTGCGCGAGCCGCTCGATCTCCACGTACGCCGCCTCGAGCCTCCCGGCTGCGGCGAGCCGTGGTGCCTCGTTCGGGTGGAGCGCGACGCCGGCGACGAGGGCGTCGTGGGTGGCCGCCGCCTCGACCGCCCAGCGGGCGCCGGGCAGGTCGCAGCCGATCTGCACGATCCGGGGCACCCCGACCTCGGCCGCGGCGGCGATCGCCGCCTCGGTGGAGACCCAGTCGCCGTCGGCGATGTCGAGGTGACAGTGGTTGTCGACGACCGGGTGGGGCAGGGGCTCGGGCGCCGGCGGCCGCTCCCGGTCGCGCCGCGACCCGGACCTCTCCTCGGTGGCCGCCCGGCTGCGGGTGGGTCCCTCGCTCACGCCTCCCCCTCCTCGACGGGCTCCTTGTGCACCAGGTCGTAGACCTCGCGCTTGGGGACGCCGGCGGCCCGGGCGACGGCGGCGATCGCCTCCTTGCGACGCTCACCGGTCGCCTCCCGCTCGGCGACGGCGGCGCGCAGGCTGTCGGGGTCGGAGGGTGCCGCCTGGGGCACGGCGCCCGTGACGACCACCGTGACCTCGCCGCGGACCCCCTCGGCGGCCCAGTCGACGAGCTCGCGCAGACCGCCGCGGCGTACCTCCTCGTGGGTCTTGGTGAGCTCGCGGCAGACGGCGGCGGCCCGGTCGTCGCCGAACGCCTCCGCCATGGCGGTGAGGGCGGCGGCGGTGCGGTGGGGCGCCTCGAAGAAGACCATCGTGCGCTCCTCGCCGGCCAGGCCGGCCAGGCGGCGCGACCGCTCCCCCGCCTTGCGGGGCAGGAAGCCCTCGAAGCAGAACCGGTCGACCGGCAGCCCCGACACCGCCAGCGCGGTGAGCACCGCGGAGGGTCCGGGCACGGCGGTGACGTGGAGGTCGGCCTCGACGGCGGCCGCCACCAGCCGGTAGCCCGGGTCGGAGACGCTCGGCATGCCCGCGTCGGTGACCAGCAGCACCCGCTCGCCCGCCTGCAGCGCCTCGACCAGCGACGGGGTGCGGGCCTGCTCGTTGCCCTCGAAGTAGGAGACGACCCGGCCCGTGATCTCGACGCCGAGGTCGCTGCACAACCGCTTGAGGCGGCGGGTGTCCTCGGCTGCGACCACGTCGGCGGTCGCCAGCTCGTGCGCGAGCCGCGGCGGGGCGTCGCCGACCTGCCCGATGGGGGTGGCCGCCAGCACGAGCGTTCCGGTCATGGGCCCGATCATCCCCCGTCTAGAGTCCTGAGCCATGAGCGCCCCGGTGACCGAGCGGCCCGTCGCCGGTCTCTCCCGGACGGCGGACGGCCGTGGGGTGCCCCTCGCGCGGCTGCGCGCCACCGGACAGCAGCTCGAGCGACCCTGGGTCGGCTGGGCGGCGTCGCTCGGCGTCGCGCTGCTCGCGCTGGGGATGCGGCTGTGGCACCTCGGGCGCCCCGGCGACCTGGCCTTCGACGAGACCTACTACGCCAAGGACGCCTGGTCGCTGGTCAACCACGGCTACGTGCTCAAGTACGTCGAGGACGCCGACAAGCTCATCGCGCGGGGCGACACCCGCGGTTTCTGGCAGGACGAGCCGTCGATGGCCGTGCACCCCGACGTCGGCAAGTGGCTGATCGGGCTCGGCGAGAAGCTCTTCGGGCTCGACCCGACCGGCTGGCGGGTCGCGTCGGTGGTGGCCGGGACGCTGATGGTGCTGGTGATGGTGCGGCTCGCGCGCCGGCTCACCGGGTCGACCCTGCTCGGCTGCATCGCCGGCCTGCTGCTCGCCCTCGACGGCCTGCACTTCGTGCTCTCCCGGCTCGCGCTGCTCGACATCTTCGTCGCACTCTTCACGCTCTGCGCGGTGCACTGCGTCGTCGCCGACCGGCAGTGGTTCCGCGCCCGGCTGGCGGCGGTCGTGCCCGACGGCGTACGCCGCGGCGCCGGGCCGTGGCTGCTGTGGCGGCCGTGGCTGCTCACCGGCGGCGTCATGTTCGGTCTGGCGGTCGGCAGCAAGTGGACCGCGCTCTACGTGCTGGCGGCCTTCGGCCTGCTGGCCTGGCTGTGGAGCGCGGGCGCCCGCCGCTCCTTCGGGGTCCGGTGGGCGGTCCCCCGGTCGGCCGTGCTCGACGGGATCCCCGCGTTCGGCTACCTCGTCGGCGTCGGCGCGCTCGTCTACACCGCCACCTGGGCCGGCTGGCTCGCGCACGCCGACCAGTACGAGGAGCACCTCTCCGACACCCAGTACACCCAGCACGACGGTGGCGAGCCGTGGCCGACCGCCTCGGAGCCGGACGCCGAGGGGCTCGGGGAGATCGGCCAGTCGCTGCGGTCGCTGGCCCACTACCACCGCGACGTCTACGTCTTCCACACCCACTTCCTCGACGACTCCGAGCACACCTACCAGTCGCAGCCGAGCGGGTGGCTGCTGCTCAACCGGCCGGTCGGCGTCTCGGCCGACACCGACATCCAGCCGGGCAAGCAGGGCTGCGACGCCCCCCGCGGGTCCGACTGCCTGCGGCAGGTGCTGCTGCTCGGCACGCCGGTGCTGTGGTGGGGCGGGTGCCTCGCGCTGATCGCGTCGGCGGTGCTGTGGGTGGGTCGCCGCGACTGGCGCTTCGGCGTCCCCGTGATCGGGACCCTGGTCACCTGGTTGCCGTGGCTGGCCAACGACGACCGGCCGATCTTCCTCTTCTACGCGATCATGTGCGTGCCGTTCCTGGTGCTGGCGACCACCCTGGTGATCGGGGTTCTGATCGGTGACGAGCGGACCTCGTCGCCTCGGCGTACGGCGGGGGTCGTCGTGGCGGGGACCTGGTTCCTGCTGGTGCTGCTGAACTTCGCGTGGTTCTGGCCGATCTGGACCAACCAGCTGCTCACGCACGCGGAGTGGGCCGACCGGGTGTGGTTCAGCCGCTGGATCTAGATGCCGAAGAGCGGCGTGCGCGGACGCGGGGGGCGGGTGCGCTCCTCGAGCGGCTCGTCGAGGGTGGCCCCGGCGGCGGCCGCGAGCTCGAGCAGCCTCGCCTGGATGTCGGCCAGGCCGCCCTTCTCGTCGGCGCGGACCTCGGCCATGCGCAGCACCAGCGTGCGGCGTCCCTTCGACTGCAGCCACAGGCTGCGCGCGGGGCTCTGGCCCACCTGCAGCACCTCGTCGAGCGGCACGGTCCTGCGCACGAAGCGGCCCTGCGCGACGACCTGGTCACCGGTGACCCGCAGGCCGCGCCAGAACTCGGCGGTGCCCCAGAAGCCGACCACGACGAAGAGCAGCGCGACCGGTTCGACGCCGAAGACGAGCGACCAGAGGCCCGCGAGGAGCAGCAGCGCGGCGGGCCACCGCTGCACGCGCTGCCAGGCGGGGGCCCGGGCGACGAGCGTGGTGAGGCCGGGCTCGAGCGGGGCGTCCATGGGCGGAAGGTTAGGCGCCCACATGGGCGGGGCCGTCGGCCAGGGCGGTCGGGCGGTGCGCTCACGCGGTGCGTTCGCGTGGCGCGGCCAGCGGGGGTACGCCGCCGAGACCGCGGCGGTAGCGCACCTGCGCCGCGTGGGAGTCGAGGGCGGCGTAGAGCGCACGCCGGGCCCGCCACGACAGCGGCTCGGCGCCCTCGCGCCAGGTGTCACCGAACGACACCCAGCACACGACCCACTCGGCAGCGAGGTCCCAGGCGCCCCGCTGGGCCTCGACGAGTCGGCGCCGCAGCTGGAAGGCCTGGCGCGGGCCGTCGAGGGCGTTGGGTGCCGTGGCCACCGGCCACAGCCACAGGTCCAGCGCCACCAGGTCGAGCTCGAGGGCGAGCAGGACCGCCGGGTCGACCAGGACGGTCGCCACCGTCTCGTGCCGGGGCCGTGCCATGACGACAACCTCACCCGCGGGGTCGGGGCGGGTCAAGGGCATGCTTGCCCCGTGCCCCTGCCCTCCTTCGAGCCCGTGACGACGCTCCGTCCGGTCGAGGTGGCGCGACCCGGCACCCTCGACACCGCGCTGGCGCCGTACCTCGCGGTCGAGGGCACCACCGAGGGCGAGCTGGCGCTGCTCAGCGGCGACGACCGGCTGGCCGTGACGTACGACGCCAGCGGGTTCTCCCTCACCGTCACGACCGCCAGCGGCACCACCGCCCACCGCAGCCGGCGCTCGGGACGCCCGACGGGTCCGGTCGAGCGGTGGGCGCTGACCCTGACCGGCACCCGGTTGGCCGCGCTGTCGTGCGAGGCCGGCGCCTGGACCGCGCGGGGCGTGGTCGACCTGCGCGACCGGCTCGACCCGCACGACGAGGCGTGGCTCGCCGACGTGCGCGCCGACGGCGGGGAGCTGCGCGGCTTCGGCCAGCTCGGCCTGCGCGACGTGCGACTCGTGACCGAGGCCGACGGCTCGCCCCACCGCCCGGACGGCCGGCTGCTGCTGACCGCCACGGCCGCCGGGCCCGGCTTCTTCGACACCGCGCACACCTCGGTCTGGTCGCTCGAACCCGCGCGGGCGACGCTCACCCACCTCAGCGACGTCTTCTTCCGCCGGCCCGACCAGCCCGGGATCTACGGCGACCACGCCTCCCACCTCGTCCGGGTCGACGGGCGGTGGCTGCTGGCGACCAGCACCTGGGGCGACTTCGACCTCCACGACCAGGACGCCAGGGTCTGCGCCACCCTCGCCGAGACGGGGGCCGACCTGCTCTCCGGCCGGCACGTGCTCGACACCCGTCCGCTCCCGCTGCCGACCACGGGCCTCACCTCGGTCGGGGTCTGGGACCCGCACCTGGTGCGCACCGACGAGGGCTGGCTCGCGGCGTACGTGAGCGCCAGGAGGTTCTTCCGCTTCCACCCGGTCGTCGCGGCGGGGCCGACGCTCGACGACCTGTCGGTGGTCGGCGCCGTCCCCCGCCTGAAGGAGACGGAGGGCCCGACGCTCGTGCGCGACGGCCAACGGTGGCTGCTGCTGGCCAGCGACGGGGTCCGGCGCCGCTACCCGGTGTGGGAGGTCACCGCCGACGGGCTGGTCGGGCTCGACGACCTCGTCGCGCCCTACCCCTCCAACATCCCGTGGCCCTCGCTCGTCGAGCACGACGGCACGACCTGGCTGATCTGCTTCGACGGCGAGCCCGTGGGCGGCCGGGTCGTGGGCTACGGCAGCCACGGCGCGCTCCACCTGGCCCGGCGGGCTCCGCGACAGACCGCTCGACACGCACCGTCCTGAGCGGGCGCCGCCGGCAGGGGAGTTGCCTGGAAACGCCTCGCCGGCCCGCGATGTGGGCCTACGCTGCTCAGACAGGCGGCTCCCCCTCCGCCCACCGCCCTGCCCCCTCCCCCCGAGGACTCATCCCGTGTTCCCTGCCAGCCCCGAACGCGCCCGCGGTGAGCGTGGCGCGTCCGCCGTCGAGTTCGCGATGGTGCTGCCGCTGCTGCTGATGCTGATGCTCGGCATCATGACGGCGGGGCTGGCCTACAGCCGCTCCAACGCCACCACCAACGCGGTGCGCGAGGGATCGCGCTTCGGCGCCACGGCCGACGCCTCGAGCGCCGTGGCAGCGACCTGGGCCACGGCCACGATCACCCGGGTGCAGGACACCCTGTTCGACGGCACCGGCGGCCCCTCGACCGTCTGCGTCCAGCTCTGGAAGGTCGGCACCGGCGAGGTCGCCAACACGGGCAAGTGCACCAGCACCACGGGTGGCCCCGCCCTCACCCGCCCCACGACCGCCGCGGAGGACCCCGCCGTGCCGGCCAACACCGCCGGCACCTGCGTGGTCCGCGTCCTCGCCGCCCGGCCGTTCACCATCGACGTGGGCGTGGCCCGGTGGGAAGAGACGATGGTCATGTCCTCGGTCGCCCACTACGAGCGCAAGGACAAGCTCGCGACATGCCTGTGAACCCGTCCCCCTCCCACCGCGCCCGTGACGAGCGCGGCGCCGTGGCGATCATGGTCGCAGCGTCGCTGACCGGGCTGCTGGTCGTCACGGCCATGGTGCTCGACTTCGGGCTCGTCCGCCTCGACAAGCAGCACGCGAAGTCGCTCACCGACTCTGCCGCGACGGCCGGCATCGCCGCCGCCGACGGCGGGACCGGTGACATCTACACCTACCGGGCGGTGTGCGGCGCGCTGTCCTACCTCCGCAGCGACCCGTCGCTGGCCACCCTGCCGGACAGCATTTGTGGTCCCACCAGCCTGCTCACCAAGGCCCTCGTGACGTGCAGCAGCACCGCGTCCGCCACGCACGCGGTCTACGACCAGACCACGACCTCCGGGGGCGTGACCTACCGGGTGGTCATCCGCTCGCCGTACGTGCTCGACGCCCATGGGTGGAGCGAGGAGGGCGTGTCCAACCTCGCCGCCGACCAGAGCACCGTCGGCGGCTGCGACCAGCTCGGCGTCGAGGTCTTCGAGTCCCGCAAGCCCGGGCTCGGCAGCCTCGCGACCGACGGCAACCTCAGCTTCGGCGTGAGGTCCGCGGCCCGGGCTCTGCTCGGAGGCGACGACAACCTGTCCCCGGCCCTCATCCTGCTGGAGCGGACGGCGTGCTCCGTGCTCACCGTCGGCTCGGCCGGCGGGGGGTCGGGCACCTACATCGCCGTCAAGGGGACGGGAGCGACGCCGGGCAGCATCCACGCCGACTCGGACGCCACCGGTTCCGGCTGCGGCTCCGGCAGCAACCAGCCGCTGTTCCAGGGCAAGCAGAACGACGGGATCGTCGCCTACGGCTCGACCACACCCACCGGCACCGCCGGCCTCGTCACGTCGTTCGCAACCAACCAGGGGGCAGTCGCCGGCACGATCTACGACAGCGTCGACTACGTCTACGGCACGCCCTCGACGAGCGGTACCGGGGCGACGAAGACGCCGGTCCAGGCCCGCAAGCAAGTCACCCGATCGGTCGTCGACGTGCGCTACCGCACCCCGGTGCGCTCGGCCGTCGCCGCCGCCTCGGGAGTCTGGGGCAACAGCGCCGGCTGGACCGTCGCCGGCTGCAACCCCACGGTCGCGCAGCTGGCCCTCACGACCAAGCTCTGGATCGACTGCACCAACAACTCCGGGATCACCCTCACCGACAAGACCATCGCCGCGAGCGAGATCTACTTCAACGGCTTCGTGAAGAACGGCTCGATCGCGATGCCCAACGCCACCCGGGTCTACGTGTCCAACACCGCCGCTGGCGGCGGGACCATCAACAGCTCGGCGATCACGCTCGGGAACGGCAACGGCTTCTGCGTCCGCTCCACCTGCGGCACGACCGCACTGGAGCGGTGCTCCAGCCTGGCGACCTCCGGTCGGGCCCGCGTCTTCGTGCGACAGGGCAACATCGACACGTCCGGCGGGACGCTGCGGATGTGCAACACCACCGCCTTCCTCCTCGGCGGCAACACGGTGACCGGGTGCGTCCCGGCGAGCGACGGCGCCGCCCCCACGTCGGCACCGTGCACCACCACGCCCACCGCCGGCAACAGCGTGATCAGCACCGCCGGCCAGACGACGTTCGACTGGACCGCGCCCAACGAGCACGCCGGATTCATCCCGGAGGCCAGCAAGGCCACCGCCTGGGGCAACTTCGAGGATCTCGCGCTGTGGTCCGAGAGCGCCGGCCTCTACAAGTTCTCCGGCGGCGGCGGCATGAACACCGTCGGGGTCTTCATGGTCCCCAACGGCTCTCCCGTCAGCGTCGGCGGCGGCAGCAGCCAGTCGCTGGTGAACGCCCAGTACGTCGTGCGGACCTTCTCCGTCTCCGGCGGCGGCACGCTCGAGCTGGCGACCGACCCCCGCAACGCCGTCACCATCCCCACCATCCTCGGCAACGTCCTGATCCGCTGACGCGGCGGTCCCCGGGGACAGCCGGTGGGCACGACGTACGACGCCGGCGTGACACCTACGCACTAACTCGCGCCGATTCGTCCCCGTTCCGGCCCGCGGCCGCGTTGAATCCTCCTCAGAAGCCCCGCTCGTTCGCCCCCGTGATGAGCGGGGCTTCTTCGTGCCGTCACCCGGCACCCCCTGACCACGCAGAAGGCCCGCAGCCAGCGGCTACGGGCCTCGCGGTGGAACCTCGGTGGAGCTGAGGGGATTCGAACCCCTGACCTTCTCATTGCGAACGAGACGCGCTACCAACTGCGCCACAGCCCCGGGCGAGGACAGACGGTAGCACCCGCGTCGGAGGCTCCCGAAATCAGGGGACCAGCAGCTCCTCGAGCCGCGCGAGGGCCTGCCGGGCGTGGCCGCGCCACTGTGTGCCGCACACCAGCATCACGGGGCCGACCGAGCCTGCCACGCGGGATGACGTCCCACTCCCAGGTGGTCCGGCGGCCGGTGCCGGCGGGCGGTGGCGATGCTCAGGAGCCGGTCGCCCGGCGCTGCTGCTCGGCGACGGCCTGCGCCCGGCGGACGCGCTCGTCGTCCTCGGACTGGCGGGCGAGCGCGGCGTCGACCTCGGTGCGGCCGGAGGTCCACACCCCGGTGGAGTCGAGGTCGATGGTGCGCACGGTGCGCTCGGCGGCCGGCTTGGAGACGTAGGTCGGCAGCGTCACCGGCATCGGGTCCCACAGGCTGGGGTCGTCGACGGCGAGGTCGGCGAGCTGGGAGGACATCTGGGAGGACATCGTGTCCTCGAGCTCGTCGTCGCCGTCGAGCGCGGGCAGCTCGGCCTCGATGACCGGCACCTCGCCGGTGGCGGCCTCGTGGAGCCAGGCGTCCATGTGGCGCAGCTCCTCGCCGCGCACCATCAGCCGGCAGGCGACCAGCCAGGCGACGAGCAGGGTGACCGGGATCGCGGTCCACGCCCAGCCGATCACGCCGAAGGCGGCGACCGCGACGGTGACCAGGAGCCCGAGCAGGACGGTGCCGAGCACCCGGCGACGACGCCGCGCGGCACGGTTGGCGGCCTCGCGGGTCAGCGGGGCGCGCGGGGCGGAGGCCGGGGCCGAGTGCTCGGCCGTCTGCTGGGAGGTGTGCTGGGTCGTGTGCTTGGTCGTGACCGTCGGGCCCGACGGCGTCCGGCCTGGGCTGACGACGAGGCGGGCATTGCGACGGTCGACGGGCTCGCGGCGGGCGAGCACCCGCATCGTGTGGGAGAACCGGTCGATCGAGCGGCTGCGCTGGGCGTCCTCGTGGTGCTGGAGCGCCTTGGGGATGAGGTAGACGGCCCACGCCACCGCAAGGGCCACGAAGATCAGGGCAGAGAGGTCGTCCACGAGCCTGAGCGTAGAAGTGGTGCGGGGGCGCACCCGGCAGCGTGGTGGGTGTGTCGTGAAATCACTCGTGTGACTGGTGGTGCAGACGGGCCACCATGCCTTCGGGGCACTCCTCCACGGTGACCGCGAAGATCCGGTGGTCGCGCCACGCACCGTCGATGTGGAGGAACGCCGGCGCCAGCCCCACCTCGTGCATGCCGAGCTTCTCCACCACCCGCAGCGAGTTGGTGTTCTCGGGGCGGATGCAGATCTCGACGCGGTGCAGCCCCGCCGCGCGGAAGCAGTGGTCGATCGCGAGCGCGACCGCGAGCGGCATCACCCCGCGCCCGGCGTAGCGCTGGTCGAGCCAGTAGCCCATCGAGCAGAACTGTGCCGAGCCGCGCACGATGTTGTTGACGGTCAGCTGCCCGGCGAACGTGCCGCCGACCTCGACGGCGAACGGGAAGGTGGTGCCCTCGTGGGCCATCCGGTTGAGCCGTCGCACCAGCACGCCGTACGACGCCGGGCGCGCGTCGGAGCCGGGCGGTGGCGTGGCGTCCCACGGCCGGAGCCAGTCGGCGTTGCGGCGCCGGGCGTCGCGCCAGGCGGCCCGGTCCGACCGCGCCAGCGGCCGGAGCGTGACCTCACCGGACCGGAGGGTGGCCGGCCAGCCGGTGCTCATCCCGCGCCCCGGGCGCCTGTCAATGGTCGCTCCCGACGACCTGCTCGACCGCGTGCACCAGCAGCGGCTCGAGCACCCCGAGCCCGTCCTTCACCCCACCGCGCGAGCCGGGCAGGTTGACCACGAGGCAGTCCCCGGCGACGCCGGCCAGGCCTCGGCTCAGGGCGGCCGTCGCGACGCCCTTCGCGACCCCGGCCGCCCGGATCGACTCCGCGATGCCGGGCACCTCGCGGTCGAGGACCGCACGGGTCTGCTCCGGGGTCCGGTCGGTCGGGGTCAGGCCGGTGCCACCGGTGGTGAGGACCACGCGGGCGCCGCCGTCGACGGCCACCCGGATCGCCTCGCCGACGGGGTCGCCGTCGGGCACCACCGTCGGCCGGTCGACGACGAACCCGAGGCCCTGCAGGAACTCCACGATCAGCGGCCCGGTGGTGTCGTCGTAGACGCCCGCCGCCGCGCGGTTGGAGGCCACGACGACCTCGGCCCGCAGGCCGCTCACGGCCGAGTCCAGTCGCCGGACCTGCCGCCGCTCTTGGTCTCTACGCGGACGTCGGTGATGACGGCGGCCTTGTCGACGGCCTTGACCATGTCGACGACGGTGAGGGCGGCGACCGAGACGGCGGTGAGCGCCTCCATCTCGACGCCGGTGCGGTCGGTGGTGCGCACGGTGGCGCGGATCGCCACGGCGTCGCTGTCGAGCGAGAGGTCGACGCTCACCCCGGAGATCGCCAACGGGTGGCACAGCGGGATCAGCGTCGGCGTGAGCTTGGCGCCGAGGATGCCCGCGACCCGGGCCACGCCGAGTGCGTCGCCCTTGGGCACGCCGTCACCGCGCAGCAGGCCGAGCACCTGCTCGGAGACCAGCACCCGTCCGGTCGCGACGGCTTCGCGCGCGGTGACGTCCTTGTCGGAGACGTCGACCATGCGGGCCGCGCCGCTGTCGTCGACGTGGGTGAGGCGGGGTCGGTCGGCGTCGCTCATCAGAACTCCTCGTCCAGCGCGAGCAGCTGCACCATCTCGCCGGCCTCCAGCCGGGTGGTGTCCTCGGGGATCACGACGAGCGCATTGGAGTCGGCCAACCCGCCGACCAGGTGGGAGCCCGCGCCACCGACCGGCGACACCGAGGGGCCGCCACGACCGCGCTCGAAGGAGCCGCGCAGGAACTGGCGGCGTCCGGCGGGCGACGACACCCCGTGGGTCAGTCGCGCCCGCTGGGTGGGCCGGGAGTACGGCGCCTTGCCCATCAGCTTGCGCAGCACGGGCAGCACGAACATCTCGAAGGAGATGTAGGAGGAGACCGGGTTGCCGGGCAGCGTGAAGATCGGGACCTCGTCGTCGCCGACCGTGCCGAAGCCCTGCGGCTTGCCCGGCTGCATCGCGACCGGCCCGAACCACACCGACCCCTGCGGCCGCAACGCCTCCTTGACGACGTCGTAGTCGCCCTGGGAGACCCCGCCGCTGGTGACCACGACGTCGGCCCGCACGAGCTGGTCGCCCAGCGCGTCGAGGAACGCCCGCCGCTCGTCGGGGACGATGCCGACCCGGTAGGCGATCGCGCCGGCCCGGCGGGCGGACGCCGCGAGGAGCCAGGAGTTGCCGTCGTAGATGGAGTCGGGGCCGAGGTCGGTGCCGGGCTCTCGCAGCTCCGAGCCGGTCGACAGGATCACCACGCGCGGACGCGGCCGTGACACGACCGTCGCCCGGCCGACGCTGGCGAGCAGGCCGAGGTGGCGAGGCCCGAGGACGGTGCCCTCCTGCACCAGCAGGTCGCCGGCGCTGACGTCGTCACCGGCGGGGCGCACGTGCTGGCCGGGCTGGGGCGCCTGCGAGATCCGCACCTGCGCGACCCCACGGTCGGTCCACTCGTAGGGGACGACGCAGTCCGCTCCTGCCGGCACCGGCGCGCCGGTCATGATCTTGGCGGCCGTGCCCGGCGAGAGGGCGAGCAGACCGGCCTTGCCGGCCCCGATCTCGCCGACCACCGGCAGGTGGACCGGGCTCTCCTCGCCCGCGGTGGCGACATCGTCGTGACGCACGGCGTAGCCGTCCATCGCGGAGTTGTCGAAGGGCGGCAGCGCCATCGTCGAGACGACGTCCTCGGCGGCCGCGAGGCCGAGGGTCTCCATCAGCGGCTGCGGGTAGGCCGGCAGCGGCTCGACGGCGGCGAGGACCCGCTCGAGGTGGGCGTCGACGGAGAGCGGCGACTCAGCCATCCGCCTGCCCGCCCGAGAGGACGGTGCCGGAGTCGACGCGCTTGGCGCTCGTGGCGGACAGCGCGACCTCGCCCTCGACGCGGACGCCGCGCCCGAAGGTCCAGTCGCCGTGCACCGTGAGGCTGGTGGCCTCCCTGAGCGAGGGCGCGCCCTCGGGGAACCGCTTGTCGAACTCGCCGACCAGCTTGTAGTGGTCGCCGTCGAGCTCGATGAAGGGCAGTGCCTCCGCCGACTGGTCCAGCACGAAGTCACCGCCGAGGTCGTAGACGTCGCTGCGCAGCACCAGCAGGTCGTTGGTGGTCTTCACCGGGACGAAGCGCTCACGGCCGACCTCGATGGTCTGCGCCCCCTCGAAGACCTGGATCGCCGCACCCATCGCGGTCTCGACCTGGATCACCTCGGGGGTCGACGTGTCGCCGGGGTCGACGTTCTTGACGTTGCGGATCAGCGGCAGCCCGAGGATGCCGCCGCGCATGTCGAGCGCCTCCTTCATCGCCTGGAGGTCGAACCACAGGTTGTTGGTCGAGCAGAAGCGGTGGCGGGTGAGGTCGGCCAGCGCCTCCTGGTCCTGCGGCAGCGTCTGCGCGGTCTCGCGCAGCACGATCCGGCCGTCCATCTTTCGACGCGCGAAGTGGCCGCCCTTGCGGTCGGAGGCGGTGCGCTCCACCGCCTCGATGGCGAACGGGGCGCCCGACTGGGCGAACCAGCCGGCGACCCGGGGGTCGGCCGTCGCGCCGAGGTTGTCGGAGTTGGAGACGAACACGTAGCGGTAGCCGGCCTCGATCAGGTCGTCGAGGAGGCCGGTGCCGCGCAGCGCGGTGTAGAGGTCGCCGTGGCCGGGCGGGCACCACTCGAGGTCGGGGTCGGCGGGCCACGACACCGGCGACAGGTCGGTCGCCAGCAGCTTGGGCTCCTTGTTCTGCAGGAACTCCAGCGGCAGGCCCTCGACCGCGAGGTCCTCGTAGCGGGCCAGCGCCGCCATCGAGTCGGCACTGGTGCGGAAGGAGTTCATGAAGATCAGGGGCAGCGTGACGTCGTGCTCCTTGCGGAGGTGGAGCACCTGCCGGGCGATGATGTCGAGGAACGACAGGCCCTTGCGCACGCAGAGCAGGGACTTGGCCCGGTCCATGCCCATCGAGGTGCCGAGACCGCCGTTGAGCTTGATGACGGCCGTCTTCGCGATGGCCGAGGCGGCCGTCTCGTCGTCGACTTCGACGTCGTCGAGCCGGGGCATGTCGAGGGGGTCGATGGTCGCCTCCGGCACCATGCCGGTCTCCCCGTGCTCGAGGAGCCGGTAGTAGTGGGCGAACGTGTCGATCGCGACCTCGTCGACGCCGGCCGCCGCCATCTTCTCGCGCGCGCGGTGCAAGCCTGGGCTACCCATGACTCGATCGTAGGCTGGTCGGGTGGACCCCAGGCAACTGCCCGCCAAGACAGCGCTGCGCGACCAGGTCCTCGCTGCCCGACGGCGGCTGCCGCTGCCCGACCTGCCGGTCGTGGCGCAGGCCCTGGCCGACCACCTGCTGGCCGATCCGGCCGTACGCCGCGCGGCGACCGTGACCGCCTACGTGTCGGTCGGGCACGAGCCCGGCACGGCCGCGCTGCTCGACCGGCTCGCCGCAGCCGGCAAGCGGGTGCTGCTCCCGGTGGTGCTCCCGGACCTCGACCTCGACTGGGCCGTCCACGACGGCGCGCTCGGGCCCGCGACGATGGGGCTGCTGGAGCCCACCGGCGACCGCCTCGGCCCGGCGGCGGTCGCCGGGGCCGACGTGGTGCTGCTGCCGGGGCTCGCGGCGTCGTACGACGGGACGCGGCTGGGTCGCGGCGGCGGCTGCTACGACCGGGCGCTGGCCCGGGTCCCGGTGGGCACGCCGACGGTCGTGCTGCTCCACGACGGCGAGCTCGGCCTCGACGTCCCCGCCGAGGCCCACGACCGTCCCGTCACCCACGCCGTCACCGCGGCCACGGGGGTGGTCAGCCTTCGTCCGGGGCCGGGACGAGGGTGAGCGCGTCCTCGGCAGCGGCGTCGACGGCGTCGCGGCTGAACGCCCAGGGCAGGGTCTCGCCCTGGACCCACAGCTCCGTCTGGTCGGTGTAGTGGTCCGAGAGCGGGTGGCCGGAGACGCCCGTGAGGTTGATCCAGCGTGAGTCGTCCCAGTCCTCGATGCTGACCACCATCCGCATCGACGGCGCGGCCGTGACCGTGTAGCCGGTGCGGGCGTCCCACGCGGTGGCGTTGACGATCGAGCCGCCGCCGCCGGACTTCCAGTCACCCCGGTTGAGGAGCCACTCGACCGCACCGATGCCCGACGTGCCGAGCGTCTGGTGCACCAGGT
This sequence comes from uncultured Actinomycetota bacterium, assembly GCA_963754025.1. Taxonomy (GTDB): domain Bacteria; phylum Actinomycetota; class Actinomycetes; order Propionibacteriales; family Nocardioidaceae; genus Nocardioides. The sequence continues at coordinate 81,987 of CAVWEC010000005.1, forward strand.
CGAGCTGGTGGAGGTGGCCCCAGTCCCAGTCGTCGGGGTCGCTGGCCTCGATCCGCGTGAGCTCCTCGCGGGCGCGGAACATCGCGGTGCGGATGACGTCGTCGCGCCGCTCGACCTCCCGCTCGGTGGCGCGGTCGTCCCAGTAGGGGTTGTCGGGGTCGCGCAGCAGCGCCTCCATCGCGAGCATCCACCGCCCGCCGCCCTGCGGCCACGCCGCCTCGGGCAGGTCGTCGTGGAAGGTGAGCTCGAGCAGGTTGCGCCACACCACGTTGAAGTACGCCGCCGCAGCGCTCTCCGGCGGCTGGGTGAAGTCCCACTCGCGCAGCAGCTCCTGGCCCTCGCTCCAGTAGCCGTCGTCGAACTGCTGCTCGAGCAGCAGCGGCACCAGGGTCGGCGCGAGCGGGTTGCGGGTGTCGAGCTGGATCTCGCCCATCTCCTCGACCGTCAGCTCCGCCTCCTGCTCGAGCAGGTCGCGGATCCGCTGGGCGCGGTAGCCCGGGTCCCAGTCGCGGCCGAGCTCGTAGGGGTAGTCGGGGTCGTCGACCACGGCCTGGTTGGCCGTCACCACGAACCCCTCCTCCGGGTCGAGCACCGTCGGCAGCGCCTCGAAGGGCACGAACTGGCCCGACCAGTCGTCGCCCGGCAGCCAGCCCTCGCCCGGCAGCCAGCCGTCGTTGCCCGCCTGCCGCACCGGGATCCGGCCCGGGGCCTGGTAGCCGATGTGCCCCTCGCGGTCTGCGTAGACGAGGTTCTGCGCCGGCACGTCGAACAGCGCCGCTGCCTCGCGGAACTCGTCCCAGCCGCTCGCGGTGTCGAGCGCGAGGATCGCGTCGGCCGTGGGGCTCGGGTCGAGCGCCGTCCACGCCAGCGAGACGCCGTAGGCAGCCGCATAGCCGCGGTCGTGCGCGGGGTCGGCCGCAGCGCCCACCTCCGCGAACTCGTCGGAGACGTCGGAGAGCAGCGGACCGTGGCCGGTCGAGCGCACCCGGAAGGTCACGTCCTCGCCGCCACGCACCTCGATCGTCTCGGTGCGCTGGCGCAGCGGCTGCCACGAGCCGGCGTAGAAGAACTCGTCGTCGCGCACCCGCTCGAGGTACAGGTCGCTCACGTCGGGGCCGAGGTTGGTGAAGCCCCAGGCGACCTCGGCGTTGTGACCGATGATCACGCCGGGCACGCCGGAGAAGGTGAACCCGGCGACGTCCAGCGGACAGTTCTCGTCGACCGTGCGGCAGTGCAGACCCATCTGGGTCCAGATGCCGGGCACGCTCGTGGACAGGTGGGGGTCGTTGGCCAGCAGCGGCTGGCCGGTCGAGGAGTGGTCGCCGTCGACGACCCAGCTGTTGGACCCGATGCCCTCGCCGCGGCCCATCATCTCCGGCAGCGCGGCGAGCCCGTCGCGCAGCCGCTCGAGGCTCGCGACGGCGCGGTCGTCGGCGACGTACGCCGGGGCGCGACGCGGCAGCCCCGAGGTCGTGGCGTCCTGGTCGAAGACCCCGTTGGCCACCCCGCCCCCCTGCACGATCGGGGCGAAGCGACGGCCGTCGTAGTCGGGGTAGAGCCGGCGCACCTGTCGCGGGCTGTTCTGCGAGAGGGCGAGCACGCGGTCGACCTCGTCGGTCATGTTGCCGCGCAGGTCCCACGCCATCGCCTTGAACCAGGCGATCGAGTCGACGGCCGTCCACGGCTCGGGCCGGTAGTCGAGCCCGGTCACGCCCAGCACGGAGTACTCGACCGCCAGCTCGGAGGTCGAGCGCTGCTCCACATAGCTGTTGACGCCGTCGGCGTAGGCCTCGAAGGCGTTGCGCGTCTCCGGCTTCAGCAGCGGCAGCTCCCGCTCGGCGACCTCGCGCCACCCGAGGGTGCGCACGAAGCGGTCGGTCTCCACCGTCGCCTCGCCGAAGAGCTCGGAGAGTCGCCCGGCGGTGACGTGGCGGCGCACGTCCATCTCCCAGAAGCGCTCCTGCGCGTGCACGAACCCCTGGGCCCGCATCAGGTCGGCGAGGCTGTCGCCGTAGAGCTGGGGGATGCCGTGCTCGTCACGCACCACGTCGACCTCGCCCTCGAGACCGGGCACGGGGAGCTCGCCGGTGGTCTGCGGCAGCGGTTGCCGGGCGACGGCCCACACGGTCAGGCAGGTGACGACGAGCGCACCGGCCAGGCCCAGCACCACGTAGGTCGTCAGCCGCATCGGCCGGGGCAGGCGCCGGAACACCTGGTGGGCCGACCGCCACCACGGCAGGTCGGTGTCGGGGGGCGGGGGCTGGTTCGTGGCCTGGGTCATCGCGCTGTCATTGTGCCGTACCATTGGCAGTCGGCCGGCAGGAGTGCCAACGCTCCCGTGCCGGCCCACCGACCGCCGAACGAACCCCCGGGGACACCGTGCCGACCTACCAGTACGCCTGCACCGAGTGCGGCCACGCCTTCGAGCAGTTCCAGAGCTTCAGCGACGACGCGCTCACCGAGTGCCCCGCGTGCGAGGGCCGCCTTCGCAAGGTCTTCAACGCCGTGGGCGTCGTCTTCAAGGGATCCGGCTTCTACCGCACCGACAGCCGCGGCAAGAGCGGCGCCGGTGAGTCGTCGACCTCCGGCACGGGCGAGAAGTCCGCGACCCCGGAGAAGGCGACCGCGTCGACCGGCTCGTCGACCAGCTCGTCGAACGGCTCCTCCAGCAGCTCGTCCAGCAGCTCGTCCAGCAGCTCAGCCAGCAGCTCCGACTGACCCCTGTGGAGAGCGCGCCCGGGCGGGCGCTGCGGCTCCTACCGTCGTCGGATGACCCGTGACCGACACCCCTTCACCCGGTGGCACCACCTGCGCCGGTCCGTACGACGCCGCGTGCTCGCACGGCGCCGGCTGCTCGCCGCGGGCTGCCTCGGCGTGGCGGCGGCCGCGGGGCTGCACGAGGTGGCGGGCCCACCACCGCCGACCGTCCCGATCACGACCGTGGTCCGCGACCTGCCGGCCGGCTCGGTGCTCGAGGCCGGCGACCTCGAGACCCGGCCGTTCCCGACGGACGTCGCGCCCACCGGCACCACCGACCGGGGCGTCGGCGAGGTCCTGGCAGCACCCGTCCGCGCCGGCGAGCCCCTCACCGACGTGCGTCTCGTGGGAGCGCCGCTCGCCGCGGCCCATCCCGACCTCGCCACGCTGCCGGTGCGGCTGCCCGACGCCGGCCAGGCCTCGCTGCTCTCCCCCGGCGACCGGATCGACCTGGTCGCGACCGACCCCCAGGCCGGGGGCAGCCGGGTCGTGGCCCCCGGAGCGCTGGTGCTCGCCCTGCCTCCCACCCGGACCGGAGACGCGGCGACGACCACGACGTCGGGGGCGCCGGGGGCCCTGGTGGTGCTCGGGGTGCCGCCCCTGACGGTGGCGCCGGTGTCGGAGGCCGCTGCCCGGTCGTACCTCAGCTATGCCTTCACCCGATAGGTTGCTGCGCGACCACGAGACACACGGGGCTCCCCCTGCTCGGGGGCCGAGGAGGACACATGACTGGCTTCAAGACCTTCATCATGAAGGGCAACCTGGTCGAGCTGGCGGTCGCGTTCATCATGGCGACCGCGTTCGCGGCCGTGGTGACCGCCACGGTCGCCCTGATCATGGACCTGCTCGGCAAGGCGGGCGGGACGCCCGACTTCTCGTCCTACGCGCCCGGCGGCGTCTCGGTGGGTGCCTGGCTCACCGCGCTCGTCTCGTTCGTGATCATGGCCGCGGTGGTCTACTTCCTGATCGTGATGCCCTACACCCGGGCCCGCGACCGGTTCTTCCCCAAGGCCGAGGAGGAGCCCGGGACGCCCCCGGACATCGCCCTGCTCGAGGAGATCCGCGACCTGCTCAGGACGCAGCGATCCGTCTGATCCTCAGGTCCGATCGTCAGGTCTGATCTACGACCCGTGGTGGGGCGGCACCTGCGCACGCAGCCAGGCGTCGCCCCGCCCGGACTCGTCGGACCCCTCCCCCGGGTCACGCTCGTCGCGCGTGGTCTCGGGGAGGGTGTCGCCGAAGATCGCGTCGAGCCGCCGGCGGCGCTCGGCTGCCGTCTCCTGCCGGCCCTCGCTCACGCGCACAGCCCGTCCTGCGCCGCCCGTTCCTGGGCGCGGGCGATCTGAGCGGGCGTCCTCGGCTTCTTCGAGCCGGGCAGCTTGCCGGCGCTGATGGCGTCGCCGGTGTACTTCCGCGCCAGCGGCTCGTCGGCCTCGATCTGGTTCCAGAGCTTCTTGGCCGAGTCCTCCCAGTAGACCCGCCCGGCGTACTCCGAGTCGGAGGGGTAGTAGGCGTTGGGCACCGTCAGGAACTGGATGTTGTCGAGCCCGATGCCCTGGAAGGTGACGCCGACCTTGGCGATCTTGACCAGGCTGTCGAGGTCCTCGTCGACCGTGAGCGACTTGGTCGCGGCGTTGAGGAACTTCAGCAACCGGTCGACCCGGGCGAGGGTGTCGGCGCTGATCACCTTGGCCGCCATGGCGGCGACGAAGGCCTGCTGCCGCTTGATGCGGCTGATGTCGGAGCCGTCGCCCAGGGTGTAGCGGGCGCGCACGTAGTTGAGCGCCTCGCGGCCGCTGATCTCGCGGTTGCCGGCCGCGATGTTGATGCCGTGGGCGGGGTCGACGATGTCCTCGGGGATGCACACCGGCACGCCTCCGACCGCGTCGACCATGTCCTCGAAGCCGGCGAAGTTGACCACCACGAGGTGGTCGACGAAGACCCCCGTGAGCGCCTCGAACTGGGTCACCGTGCAGGTCGGGCCACCGATGGAGAAGGCCTCGTTCCACATGACGTCCTGGCTGGGCGCCGTCTCGTCGCCGCTCTCCGTCTCGCACGAGGGCCGGTCGATCAGCGAGTCGCGCGGGATGCTGATGCCGTAGGCCCGCTCGCGGTCGGCCGAGAGGTGCATCAGGATCGTGGTGTCGGAGGCGTCGCCGCCGGTCTGGTTGTCGAGGTTGCAGCCCTCGCAGTCGCGAGTGTCGGAACCCATCACCAGGATGTTGAGCGGCTCCTGCGGCCCCTCCGGCTTGACCTTGTCGGGGCGGTCGTCGCCCAGCAGGTCGCTGGTCTCGAGGACGTTGAGGTTGCCGTTGAGGTGGCGGTAGAAGAAGACCACGCCGAGCCCGGTGACGATCGTGAGCACCAGCACGCTGGCGAGGAGCACCTTGCCGACGGTGTGCTTCTTGGCCGTCTTGCCGCGGCGCTTGGGCCTGCCCCCCGACCCGTCCCCGGAGCCACCACCGGCACCCGTGGCGTCGCCACCGGCGCCCTCGGCGGGCACGACAGGTTCACTCATGGGGTTCCTCGACGGACGGCGGGCGACGGGCTGGGACCGAGACTAAGCCTCCAATATCGCCCGAGCAGGTGCACGACACAAACTCGACGACGTCATCACGTCATACTCGTGGGGTGGCGGGTCCGTCCACCTCGCGGCTGCCGGTACGCCTCCGGCTCTGCCCGGTCCTCACCGTGGACCGGGACGGCTCGACCCTGTCCGGGTCCGCGCTGGGCAGCCGGAAGGCCCGGACCCTGCTCGCCCTGCTGGCGGTCGGACGCGGGACCCCGGTCGGCACCGACCGGCTCGCCTGGTGCCTCTGGGGGGACCACCCACCGGCCGATCCTCCGGCCAACGTGGCCACCCTGGTCAGCCGGCTGCGGCGGACCCTCGGTGACGGACTGATCTCGGCCGTCGGGCACGGCTACGCGCTCGACGTCACGGCGGACTGGACCCTCGACCTCGACGACGCGGCGCGGCTGTGCGCCGAGGCCGCCGCCCGGTCGGAGGCCGGGGAGGCCCTGCTCGCCGCGGCGGCCGCCCGGTCGGCGCTGGCGCTGCTCGGCGACGGGCCGACCCTTGACGACACTGCCGACGCCGCCGACACCCACGGTGCCGACGGTGCCGACTGGGTCGAGGCGATCCGCCGCGAGGCAGCCGAGCTGCGCCGCCGGGGCCGTCACCTGCTGGTGGGTGCCCTCGCCGTCGCGGACCCCCACGCCGCCGTGCTGGCCGCCGCCACGGCCGCGGCAGTCGACCCCTTCGACGAGCGTGCCGCCCGCGACCTGATGCGCGCCCTCGTCGCCGACGGTCGCACCGCGGCCGCACTGGCGACGTACGACGAGCTGGTGGTCCGGCTGCGCGACGACCTCGGGACCACACCCGACCGCGACTCCGCGGCGCTGCACCTGGAGGTACTGCGGGCCCAGGGTCTCCATCCCGAGCGTCCCGTGGGGCGAGCCGCCACGGCTCCCGACCCGCCGGGCGACGCGCTCGTCGGTCGGGAGGCCGAGCTGCTGGCCGTCGACGGCGCCTGGAGCGGGCTCGGCAGCGCTGCTGCCCCGACGCTGCTGGTCGTGCGCGGGGAGGCAGGCATCGGCAAGACCCGGCTCCTCGAGGCGGCCGGCCACCGCGCGGCCGCCACCGGCGGGCTGGTGCTGGACGGCCGGTGCCACCCCACCGAGCGGTCCCTGTTCCTGCAGCCCTTCGTCGACGCGCTGCGACCGGCGCTCACCTCGACCAGCCCGTCGGCGCTCCACGCCCTCGTCGGCGGTCACGAGGACGCGTGGGCCTCGATGGTGCCCGAGCTGGCGGACGTGCTGCCGGCGTCCGGCGACCCGGTCTCCGACGCCGACCTGCGTCGACGACGCTGCTTCGACGCCGTGGCGGCCACGCTCGACCGCCTCAGCCGCGACCGACCCGTCCTGCTGCGGCTCGACGACCTGCAGGACAGCGGTGCCGCGAGCGTGGACCTGCTGGGACACCTGGGGTCGCGGCTCGGCACCGCACCGGTCCTGCTGCTGGGGGCGGTGAGGTCCGACGACGACGAGGTCGTCCCGCGTCTCGGCGCACGGGCCGTCGTGCTGGACCTCGCGGGCCTCTCACGCTCCGACGTCGCGGAGCTGGCCGCCGCGGCCGGGGTCGCGGGCTCGGCCGACCAGGTCATGGAGCGCACGGCCGGCCACTCCCTCAGCGTCGTCGAGAGCCTGAGCGCCCTCGCGTCGGGCGAGGTCGGCGTGCCCGAGTCGCTGACGGCCGCGGTGCTCGGACGCGTCGACCGGCTGCCCGCACCCGCGCGGGCCGTCCTGGAGGCCGCGGCGGTGCTCCACCGGCGCCTGGCGCCGCGACTGCTGGCCGAGCTGGTCGCCACCACCGAGATCGACGCCGCGCGACGCTGCGAGGAGCTGGTCCGGCGCGGCCTGCTGGTGCGCAGCGCCACCTCCTACGAGTTCACCAACGACCTGTTCCAGGAGGTGGTCCACCGCGCGCTGCCACCCGCGGTGTCCCGGGCGCTGCACCGTGCCGCCGCCGACCTCGTGGCCGACCGGCCCGAGGCGATGGCCGTGCACGCCGCCGCGGCCGGCGACGAGGTGCGGGCCGCGCGCGGCTGGCTGCTCGCCGGGGAGCAGGCACTCGCCCGGGCGGCGGTCGACGATGCGGGACGGTTGCTCCAGCAGGCCCTCGACGTCGCCGCCGCCCCCGACGATGTCCGGGCCCGCGCGCTGCTCGCGCGCAGCTCGGTCCGGGAGGCGCGCACGGCGTACGACGCGGCCATGGACGACGTCCGGGCGGCCCTCGCCATCGCACGCACCACGGGCGACCAGCGTCTCGAGATGAGCGCGCTGCGCGCCCTCGGGGGCGACTCCGCCGTGGCGATGCGACTGCCGGTGGAGGCCGTCGCCGCACCCCTGGAGGCGGGGCTCCGGCTGGCCGCCCACCTCGGCGACCGGCGCGCGGAGGCCGACTTCTCCACCCGGCTCACGGTCGTCGACGCCAGCCGGTTGCGCCTGGCCGCGGGACTCGCGCGCGCCGGGGCCGCGGTGGCGCGGGCCCGGGCGACCGGGTCGACCGACGCCGTGATGGTCGCCCTCGACGGACTCAAGACCGTGCTGTGCTACCTCGGCGACGCCGACCCGCTCGAGCAGGTGCTCGGCGAGCTCGAGCCGCTGGTGCGCGCCCGCCGCGACACCTGGCTGCTGCAGTGGGTGGTGATGGAGTCGGCGTTCGTGCCGGCCGCCCGCGGCGACCTCGCCCTCGCCCGCACCCGCCTGGACCAGGCCTTGCAGCTCAACGCACAGAGCGGCTTCGCGGCGTACGCCGGCTACCTGCTCGCCCACGACGGCTGGTTCGCGCGGCTGGCCGGGGAGAGGGAGGAGGCGAGGAGCCTCGGCCGGCGGGCGCTGTCGGCGACCTCCCCCGAGCACCCGTGGTGGTTCGCGACGGCCGCGGGGATGCTGGCCGCCACGCTCGTCGAGCTCGGCACCCCGGCCGACCTGGCGGAGGCCCGCGCGGTGGCTCGGCGTGGTCTCGACGTGGCCGACGACTCGGTCGCCGCGGGGGCGCGGCTGCGGTGCGCGGCGGCGCTGGCCGCGCTCGGCGACGGCGGCGCGCTGGACGAGGCCGAGCGCCTGCTCGACGCGGCCGAGTGCCCCCCGGGGCAGGCGTGGGTGGGTGGCGCCGACTGCTACCTGCTCCTCGCCGCCGCCCACCGCGACCGGGGTGACGCCGCGGCGGCTGCGCGAACCCTCACCCCGCTGGCCGACGCCGTCGCGGTCGGCTGGGGTCCGGTCCGCCGGCAGCTGGAGCGGTTCGCCGGCGCCGCACACCCCTGAGGCGGGTCAGACCAGCTCGAGCACCGACGCGGCGACCCGTGCGGCGGCGTCCGTCGGCACCTCCCGGTAGTCCACCGGGGCGGCCAGCCGCTCGCAGAGCGCCTCCGCCACACCGTCCGGCTCGAGGGCGTCGTAGTCCAGCGCCCGGCCCGCCCGGTGCCGCTCGAGCCGGTGCCGCACGTGCACCTGCTGCTCGAAGTGGTGCCGCAGCGGCACGTAGAGGAACGGCCGGCGGGCGGCGGTCAGCTCCATCGTCGTGCTCAGACCGCCCTGCACCACCGCGATGTCGCAGGCCGCGTGCAGGTGGTCGAGGTCGGGGAGGAACCCGTGGACCTCGACCCCCGGCGGCGCGACGACCGAGGCCGGATCGATCCGCGGACCCGCGACCGCCACCATCCGCAGCTCCGGCACCCGCCGCCGGGCCTCCGGGAACGCCTCGACCACGCGGCGCAGCAGGTGGTCGCCCACGCCGGACCCGCCGACGCTCACCAGGCAGACCACCTCGTCGTCACGCCAACCGAGGGTCTCCCGCACGCGGGCCCGGTGCTCCGGCCCGGGCTGCTCCCCCATGACGTAGCCGGAGAACGCGAAGTGCTGCTCGGTCCACTCCCGCGCCGTCGGCAGGCCGGGACCGAGCGGCAGGTCGACCACGTCGTCGGGGTCGCCGACGAAGACCGACCGGTCACGCAGCGTGGGGTGGGACGCGACGTGCTCGACCATCTCGGCGTTGTAGTCGGCGGTGAGCGCGGCCTCCTCCTCGCCGCCGTCGGCCATCGGGATCCAGCCCACGAAGTCGGTCATCCAGACGAAGGGCGCTGCTTTGAGCCGGGGGTGCTCGTGGAGGAAGTGGTCGAGGTCCCACGCCTCGTCGCCGACCCACAGGTCGAACGGCTCCCGGTTGACGAGGTCGTCGAAGACCATGAAGTTGTTGACCAGCACCTCGTCCATCTGCCGGATCGCCTGGAAGGCGTGCAGGTCGTGCTCTCCGGACTCCGCCTCGATGTGTGCGGACTCCGACGCGAGCAGCCGCGACGCCGGGTGGACGACCTCCCCACGGCGTTCGAGGAAGTCCGCGACCGGTGACTCGGTCAGCCACTGGACCTCCAGGTCGGGCCGCTGCTCCCGCATCGCCTCGACGACGGCGAGGTCGCGGCGCACGTGTCCGAGGCCGATCGGGGAGCTGAGGAACAGCGCCCTCGGCCGGCGGCGCGTCGCACGACGCGGACGGGGACGCGGCACGTCGGTGACGCGGTCGACGAACGCCTTGATCGCCCGGTTGACCACCACCGGGTGCCGTGCCATCGGCAGGTGGCCCGACCCCTCCATCACCAGGTGCTCGGCCCCCGTGACCTCCGCGACCCACTGCATCCGCTCCTGGGGCTGGCAGCGGTCCTCGGTGCCCTGCACGACCAGGACCGGGGCGGTCAGGCCGCGCATCATCGCCTCCGCGTCGGCCACGGTCGGGGGGAAGGACGCACCGTCCTCCTTCGCGGAGAGCACCGCCCCCGTCGTCTCGAGCGCGAACCCGACGACGTCCTCGAGCTGCTTGGTCGAGTGGGGCTCGCTGAGCAGCTGGTCGAAGAAGAAGGGCGGGAACTCGGGCCACCGCCGCAACCAGAAGTCGCGGTTGTCGCGCAACCAGCCGGGGTGGTGCTCCAACCGTTCCTCGAACCGTTCGCCGGCCTCGATCCGGTCGGGCAGCGGGGGCACGTCGCTGACCGCCCACGGTGCGACGGCGACGACGCCCAGCACCCGGTCGGGGTGGAGCGCGGCCACGACCAGGGAGTACCAGGCGCTCTGGCACAGTCCCACGAGGACGGCACGGTCGATGTCGAGGTGGTCCATCACCTCCACCGTGTCGGCGACGAACTCGAGGTCGTCGTACGCCGCAGCGGCCAGCGGCCGGTCGGACCGCCCGTTGCCCCGCGGATCGATGGTGACCACCCGGTAGTGCTGGGCGAGGTAGGGCACCTGGGCCTTCCAGGCGCGGCTGTGCACGATCGTGTCGACCGGTGGGAACACCACCGTCGGGACGTCGGCGTGGTCGAAGAGCTCGTAGCCGACGCGCACTCCGGCGCGCTCGACGTGGCCCTGCTCGTCGGGTTCCCTGGCGCGCACTGGTGCTGCCTCCTCGTCGGTCCGGTCGCGACCATGGTCGGCCGCCGGGGTTGCAGCGGGGTTGCAACCGACGCGCAACCCCCCGAGCCCACCGTGACCACACCAGCATCCACCCGGGATGCCCTCAGGAGGGAGACCCCGATGACCACGATCGACCAGACCGCACCCGCCACCGAGGCGCCACCGATCGACATGGACGCCCTGATGGCGTTCGTGGGCGGCTTCGTGGGCGACCTCGGTGCCACGATGGCGGCCGGCAACGTCGTCCTCGGCGAGCGCCTCGGCCTCTACCGGGCCCTGGCCGCCGCCCCGGGCGACGCCTCCGCGGTGGCCGCGACCACCGGCACCGACCCGCGCTACGTCGACGAGTGGTTGCGCGGCCAGGCGGCCGGCGGCTACGTGCAGTACGACGCCGCGACCGGCCACTACTCGATGACGCCGGAGCAGGCCTTCGCCCTCACCGACCCGACCGGACCGGTCTTCCTCCCCGGCGCCTTCGAGCTCGCCCTGGGCACCCTCAAGGCGAGGGACGGGATCGAGGAGGCGTTCCGCAGCGGCGGCGGCTACGGCTGGCACCGTCACGACGACGAGGTCTTCAGCGGCTGCGAGCGGTTCTTCCGGCCCGGCTACCTGATGCACCTGCTGCCCGAGTGGCTCCCGGCCCTCGAGGGCGTGACCGCCAAGCTCGAGCGGGGCGCGACCGTGGCCGACCTCGGGTGCGGCCTCGGCGCCTCGACGGTGCTGATGGCCGAGGCCTTCCCCCACAGCAGGTTCGTGGGTTCCGACTACCACGACGCCTCGATCACGTCAGCTCGCGAGCGCGCGGCCACGGCGGGGGTCGCGGACCGGGTGACCTTCGACGTCGCCGGGGCCCAGGACCTCGACGCGCACGACCTCGACCTGGTCACGTCCTTCGACTGCCTCCACGACATGGGAGACCCGCTGGGAGCGGCCCGCCGGGTGCGTGCCAGCCTGGCCGCCGACGGCACCTGGATGATCGTGGAGCCGCACGCCGGTGACACCGTCGAGTCCAACCTCAACCCGGTCGGTCGCGTCTTCTACAGCTTCTCGACCTTCCTGTGCGTGCCCAACGCCATGTCCCAGCCGGGCGGCTACGCCCTCGGCGCCCAGGCCGGCGAGGCGGCGATCCGCCAGGTCGTGACCGACGCCGGCTTCACGCGCTTCCGCCGGGTGGCCGAGACGCCGTTCAACCTGGTCTACGAGGCGCGGCCCTGACCGCGGCAGTCACGGCTGACGCCGGGCCGAGCCATCCGGGCGGAGGGTGCCCCAGGCAGGAGTCGAACCTGCGACCTTTCGCTTAGGAGGCGGCTGCTCTATCCGCTGAGCTACTGGGGCCTGCGGTCGGACATCCTCGCACGAAGCCGACGGTCGTCCGGCACGGGGAGAAGGGGGGCGGTGGGCCCCAGCCCCCCGACTCGGGCCCACCGCCGCGCGGCTGACCGCAGGCTCTCCGGAAGTCGTGTTCTCGGGGCCGGACGTAGCCCGACGTCCTGATCCCGAGTCCCCCCAGTCCCGCGGCTGCCCCGAACGAGGCGGGGCGACTCAGCCGTCGAGGACAGTGTCACCCACCGGTCTGGACCACACAAGGTCCTGGCGGACCCGATTCCGGCGGACCCGCGACGGTCAGGCCGCGACGACCTCGAACCCGATGCCGGCCGCCTGCAACCGTTCGACGAGACGGTCCCCCATGGCCTGGGCGGTGGTGACCTGGCCGGCCACGTCGGGGTTGTCGTCGAGTGCCAGGCACAGCGCCGACTCGGCCAGCATCTTGGCGGTCTCGCCGTAGCCGGGATCGCCGCCGGAGACCCGGGTGTGGACCCGCCGCCCGTCCGCCTCGCCGACGAAGTCGACCCGGAACCACGACTTCTCGCGCCGCGACGCGTCGGGTCCCTGCCCCGGCTGGATCCGGCGGCCGAGGAGGGAGCGCAGCGGCGGCACCTGGGCAGCGAGGCCGAGCCCCGCGACCGCCAGCGTCCCGCCCGCGGCGTAGCGCAGGGTCTTGGTGCCAGCGAAGTGGGAGTAGCGGAACCTCGGGCCGTACGCCGGCAGCGCGGCGCCGCTGCGGGCGACGACGACCGGGTCGAGGGTCGGCAGTGGCAGCAGCCAATAGCCGAGCACGGGGTCGCGCTGCGGCTTGGCCCCGACCGAGCGGGAGGAGCGTCCCTCCGGTCGCTGCTCGAGCCGCCGTCGGGCCGCCGAGGCCTCCTTCATCTGCTTGGGCCGCGACATCGCGGTGAGCGCGGAGTGGAAGGTGCCTCCCGACACCGACCCACCCGCCCGGACGACACCGCGCAGCGTGATCGGCTGGTCGTCGGGCAGCTGCTGCACCGTGAAGTAGGCGCCGAGGTCGTGAGGGATCGAGTCGAAGCCGCAGGCGTGCACGATCCGGGCGCCGGTGCGCACGGCGGTCTCGTGGTGGGCGGCGTACATCCGGTCGACGAACTCCGGCTCCCCGGTGAGGTCGACGTAGGCCGTGCCCGCAGCGGCGCAGGCGGCGACGAGCGGCTCCCCGAAGGAGAGGTAGGGGCCGACCGTCGTGGCCACCACCGTCGTGCGCTGCGCGAGCGCATCGAGCGCCTCGCGGTCGGTGGAGTCGACGACGAGGAGCTCGAGGTCTCCGAGGGCCGGGTCGGTCGCCGCCAGCCTGGCGCGGACGGCCTCGAGCTTGTCGAGGCTGCGGCCCGCGATCGCCCACCGCAGGCCGGCGGGCGCGTGGGCGGCGAGGTAGTCGGCGGTCAGACCCCCCGTGAAGCCGGTGGCTCCGAGCAGGACGATGTCGAGGTTCCGGTCGAGGTCACGGTTCGGCATCTGCCCATCGTTGCAGGGAACGCCAGCGCGGCCACCGGCGTCCCATCCCCATGACCGCACCCACCGCGCACCCCGTCGCACGCCGTGCCGGCCTGGCCGCGGGCGCCGTCTCCGCCCTCGCCCTCTCGTTCCTCGCCGGCATGGCCGTCACGGGCGGCCCGGGCACCGCGACCTACGGGCCCGACCCGCAGCAGCCGCCACTCGACCTGCCGATCACCCTCGCCAACGCCGACCTCACCGCTCCCGGCAGCTGCGAGGCACTGCTCGACTCCTACGTCGAGCGGGGCGTCGCCCGCGTGGGGCCGTGGGGCTGGGGCGGGCCGCCCTACATCGCCTACGCCGAGGACTCCTCCGTCGCCGGGTCGGTCGAGCCCCGCTCCGGCGGTGCCGTCACCGAGCAGACCAACAGCGGGACCGGCACCAACGTGCAGGAGGTCGGCGTCGACGAGCCCGACGTCGTCAAGACCGACGGGTCGTTGCTCGTGCGGGTGCGCGACGGAGACCTCGAGGTCCACGACGTGACGGGTGCCGAACCGGTCGAGGTCGCCGACGTCGACCTGCCCGAGGGCGACGGCGCCGAGCTGTTGCTCGCCGACGACCGGGTGGTCGTCGTGTCGGGTGGCGGCGAGCAGGTGCCCGTGGATCCCTGGAGCGGCCAGTCCCGCGGCGTGACCCGGCTGACCACCTTCGACCTCACCGACCCGGCGGCGCCCGCCCTGGTCGACGACCGCAGCGTCGAGGGCGCTCTCATCCGGGCGGTGCAGCACGACGACACGGTGCGACTCGTCGTCACCACCGGGCTGCCGGACCTCGACTTCGTGCAGCCCCGCTTCTGGCGCACCGAGGACGGCGCCCGCACTCGCAACCAGGAGGTCGTGCGCCGCTCGACGCTCGAGGACTGGCTGCCCGCGGTGACGACGTACGACGCCGACGGGGACGAGGTCGACACCTCGCCGCTCCTCGACTGCTCGGACGTGGTCGTGCCCAGCGACGACGACGCCGCCCTCGGCACGATGAGCGTCATCGGCCTCGACGCCGACGCCCCCACCGACCTCGACACCCTCGGCATCGCGACCGACACCGGGATCGCCTACTTCTCGTCCGACCGGATGTACCTGGCCACCTCCCCGTGGTCCACCTGGTGGGGCGGCTGGGGCTGCTGCCCGGAGGGTGGCCTCTCCGCACCCGTCGACCAGGGCCGCAGCAGGCTCTACGCCTTCGCCCTCGACGACACCCGGACGGAGTACGTCGCCTCGGGCGCGGTCGACGGGCGGATCGAGGACCGCTGGTCGATGGACGAGCACGACGACGTGCTGCGCGTCGCCGTGGGACCGAGCGTGGAGACCGGCAACTTCAGCAGCGTCGTGACCCTCCGCGAGGACGCCGACGACCTCGAGGAGGTCGGTCGGGTCGACAAGCTGGGCGTCAACGAGGAGATCAAGTCGGTGCGCTGGTTCGACGACCTGGCGATCGTGGTGACCTTCCGCCAGGTCGACCCGCTCTACGCCGTCGACCTCAGCGATCCGGACGACCCCGAGCTGCTCGGGGAGCTGAAGATCCCCGGCTACTCCGAGTACCTCCACCCGATCTCCGGTGACCGTCTGATCGGCGTGGGCCAGGACGCCACCCTCCAGGGGCAGCTGCTCGGCGCCCAGGCGGCCCTCTTCGACGTCCGCGACCTCACCGCCCCCCGGCAGACCGACGTGGTGCGCTACCGCTCGGGCTCGGTGGCCGGCGCGGCGACCGACCCCCGTCAGTTCACCTGGCTGGCCGACCAGCAGACGGCCCTGGCCGTCGTGTGGGACGGCTGGGAGGGCCGCACCGGCTGGGTGTCGGTGCTCTCCGTCGACGGGGACGAGCTCACGAACCGGATGGTGGAGGTCGAGTACGGCGCCGACGTGGTCCACGTCCGCACCGTGCCGCTGCCCGACGGCCGGGTCGCCCTCGTGACCGCTGACGGGGTCTCCTTCCTCGATCTCTGAGGGGCCCCCGGCGTGATCGGCCGTCGTAGGCTCGAGGCATGTGCCGCAACATCCGACCGCTCAACAACTTCGCGCCGCCGGCCACCGACGACGAGGTGACCGCTGCCGCCCTGCAGTTCGTGCGCAAGGTCAGCGGCACCACGAAGCCGTCGGCGGCGAACCAGGCCGCCTTCGACCAGGCGGTCGCCGAGATCGCCCACATCACCCGCCACCTCGTCGACGACCTCGTCACGACGGCCCCGCCCAAGGACCGCGACGTCGAGGCGGAGAAGGCCAGGGCGCGGGCAGCGGCGCGCTACGGCACGTGACGCTGACGGCCTCCGCCGCCCAGGAGGCGCTCGAGCTGCTGGCGGGGCGGCCGCTGGTGGTGCTGACCGGGGCGGGGCTGTCGACCGACTCTGGTATCCCCGACTACCGCGGTCCGGGGTCGGTGCCGCGACAGCCGATGACCTACCAGGAGTTCGTGTCCGGCCCCGAGGCGAGGCAGCGCTACTGGGCCCGGGTCCACGTCGGCTTCGGCAAGTTCCGGGGTGCCGACCCCAACGAGGGCCACCGGGCCCTGGCCCGGTTGGACCCCGAGCTGCTGATCACCCAGAACGTCGACGGCCTCCACGAGGCGACCGGTCAGCGGCGGCTGGTCGCGCTGCACGGCCGGATCTCCGACGTCGTGTGCCTCGGGTGCCGGCGACAGACCTCCAGGGCCGGGCTCGAGCACCGGCTGGCCGAGCTCAACCCCGGCTGGCGCGAGGAGCACGCCGACCTGGTGCTGCGCCCCGACGGTGACGTCGAGGTCGACGACTGGGCAGGCTTCGTGGTGGCCGCGTGCGAGGCGTGTGGCGGGGTGCTCAAGCCCGACGTCGTCTTCTTCGGCGAGAACGTGCCGAAGGAGCGCGTCGCCCGCTGCTACGACGCGGTCGACGCGCTGCGCGACACCGACGGCGCGCTGCTCGTGGCCGGGTCGTCGCTGGCGGTCATGAGCGGGCTGCGGTTCGTGCGTCGCGCGGCCCGCGACGACACCCCCGTCGTCGTGGTCAACCGGGGGACGACGCGGGGTGACGAGCTGGCGGCGTACCGGATCGACACGGGGTGCAGCGAGTTCCTCACGGCCCTCGCGGACCGGTCGGGGCAGCGGCGGCTCTAGGAGTCCGACGGTGACTCGGACGGCGAGTCGGACGGGGAGGCGGTCACGTCGACGACGCGGCACCTCTCCGCCAGCTCGCGGGTCTCGGTGTCGAGCTGCTCGAGCTGCTCGAGCAGGTCGACGAGCTCGTCGGGCTGGAAGTCGCGCACCGACGCCGCCACGTCGTCGAGCAGCCGCGTCGCCTCGCTGATGTTGCGCGCCGCCTCCTCACAGGCTCCGGGCACCGTCACGACCGTGTCGGGGGTGTCGGTACCGGTCGCCGACGAGGTCGGGCCGGACGGGGACTCGTCACCTGCCTCGGGACCCAACGCCGGGTCGGAACCGCCTCCGGTCGCGAACATGATCACCAGGCCCAGACCGAGCCCGACGATAAACGTGACCGTGGGCACGAGAATTCCCCACCAGCGGCTGGCAGACTCCGACATGACCCTCCCGACGACAGGAACGTGACGTGTCCTCCACCGTACGCCTCGCCACCGATCACCGGACGGTGCGGCTGCTCGACGGCGTGGTGGTCTTCTGGTGCGTCCTGTGGTGCGTCCTGGGCGTCTGGACCGGAGTGACGCTCTGGCAGGCGGCCGACGTCGGCGACACGATCAGCAGCTCGGGCAGCAGCCTGGCCTCGGTGGGGCAGGGCCTCCAGTCGCTCTCCGACATCCCCGTCATCGGCGAACGGCCCGGCGAGGTCGGGGCCGAGGTGACCCGCTCGGCCAGCGACATCGTGGCCCGCGGGGCCGAGGTGAAGGGGCAGCTGCGGCTGCTGGGTGTCTTCCTCGGCATCGCCCTGGTCGGCATCCCGGTGACGCCCGTGCTCGGTGTCTACCTGCCGATGCGGGTCCGCCGCGCCCACGAGGTCCGCTCGGTGCGGCGCCAGCTGCGCGAGCACCACGACTCCCCCGCCTTCGACCGCTACCTCGCCGACCGGGCCCGACTGGCCCTCCCGTTCGCCGAGGTGTCGCGGCTCGAGCCGACTCCTGAGCAGCGACCGGGCGACCGGGCGCTCGCGGACGCCGAGCTGGCCAGGCTGGGCATCAGCCGGCCCCGGGACTGATGAGCCACCGGCTCGCGCGCCTCCTCGTGCGCGGTCGGTGGATCGTGGTGATGGCGTGGACGGCGGTCACGCTGTTCTGCCTGCTGGCCCTGCCCACGCACGCAGGTGGCAGCGGTGGCCTGCAGGGCCTGCTGGCCACCGAGACCCCCGCCGTGGAGGCCGAGAAGCGGTCGGTCGAGCTCTTCGGCTTCCCCCTGATCGCCCGCACGGTGGTCGTGCAGCGCGACCCGGAGGGGATGTCCGCCTACGCGCAGGCGCGCACCGTGGTCCGGGCGGTCGCCGTCGACCGCGGCCGTGCCGGCGACGTCTCCCCGATCCTGGGGGCGCTGCCGCTCACGAACACCCTCGGCCTCTTCCCCGGTGCCCGCGAGGCCGACACCACCTCGCTGACCTTCCTGCTCTTCGCCCAGGACGCCTCGCTCGGATCCCGCACCCGGGCGGGCGAACGGTATGCCGAACGGTTCTTCGACAGCACCCGCGACCACGTGGTGGGGGTGACCGGGTC
Source organism: uncultured Actinomycetota bacterium (assembly GCA_963754025.1). GTDB lineage: Bacteria > Actinomycetota > Actinomycetes > Propionibacteriales > Nocardioidaceae > Nocardioides. The sequence continues at coordinate 100,199 of CAVWEC010000005.1, forward strand.
GGCACCGGCGCGCATCGAGCAGGGCTCGATCATCCGCGACGCCCTGCCCGGGGTGGAGACGATCACCGTGCTGGCCATCGTCCTCATCGTCGGGCTCGCGTTCCGGTCGGTGGTGGCGCCGTTGCTGGCGCTGAGCACGGTGGGCGTGGCCTACGTGGTCACGCTGCGCCTCTCGGCCTACCTGTCGGAGCGGTTCGACCTCGCCAGTCCCGAGGAGCTCGAACCGGTGGTGGTCGCGCTGCTGCTCGGCGTCGTCACCGACTACGTGATCTTCTTCTGCTCCTCGGCCCGTGACCAGACCCCGGTGGCCGACGACGACTCCCCCGAGGCGTGGCGCCGGGCCACCGAGGCGGCCACGGTCGCCGCCGTACGGCGCTCGGGCCCGATCGTCGCCGTGGCCGGACTGGCCGTGGCCGCGGGGACCGCCACGCTGCTGGCCGCCGAGTCGCCCTTCTTCCGTGCCCTCGGCCCGGCGCTGGCGTTCACCGTGACCGTCGGGCTGCTCGTCGCGATCACCCTCGTGCCGGCCGTGCTCGCGGTCCTCGGCGACCGGGTCTTCTGGCCCAGCCACCGCAGCCACGGGCGTCCGTCGAGCGGGCGTCTCGACGAGGCGCTGACGGTGCGCACCCCCCGCTGGCCGCAGCGCGTCGTGGACACGATCACCGGCAGCAAGGTCGTCGCGGTCGCGGTGCTGACCACGACGCTCAGCGGCCTGGTGCTGGCCGCCGGGTTGTCCACGCGCCTCGAGCTGGGGGTCTCGTTCGTGGGCGCCCTGCCGGCCGAGCAGCCGATCCGCGCGGCCGCGGAGCAGGCCCAGGAGGGCTTCGCCGACGGCATCCTCTCCCCCACCGTGGTGCTCCTGGAGGGCGAGGGGATCGGGCAGCGGCGCTGGGCGCTGCGGCGCATCGGCAGCGGCATGGCGTCCCTGCCCGGCGTCGCCGGCGTGCTCGGACCCGGCTCGCAGCCGCGGACGGTCGAGCGCCAGCTGCTCGTGGCCCCCGACGGCAACGCCGCCCGCTTCCTCGTGGTGCTCGACAGCGACCCGCTCGGGTCGACCGCCGTGGACACCGTCGACCGGCTGCAGAACGGCTGCCGACCCTGCTGGCCCTCTTCGGACCCGGCAACAGCTCGTGGGCGGTCGCCGGCGACAGCGCGACGGCGTCGTACGTCGTGGCGCAGACCGAGGACGACCTCGTCCGGATCGCCGTCACCGCCCTGGTCGCCAACCTGCTCATGCTGCTGTTGTTCCTGCGGGCCCTGGTGGCATCGGTGTGCCTGCTGGCGACGACGCTCGTCTCGCTCGGCGCGACCCTGGGCATCACCGGGGCGGTGTTCGAGCACCTCGCGCCCGACCAGGGCCTGACGTTCTACGTGCCGTTCGCGGCCGCCGTCCTGCTGCTCGCCTTCGGGTCGGACTACAACATCTTCACGGTCGGCCACGTGTGGGAGGCCGCCGAGGGGCGCACGCTGCGCGCAGCGGTGCGCGAGGCGCTGCCGTCCTCGATCAGCGCCGTGTTCACGGCCGGCCTCGCGCTGGGCGCCAGCTTCGGGCTGCTGGCGCTGGTGCCGCTGACGCCCTTCCACCAGCTCGCCTTCGCTGTCGGCCTCGGCATCGCGATCGAGATCCTGGTGGTGCGGATGCTGGTGCTGCCGGCGACGCTCACCCTGCTGGGCCGGTGGGTCGCGTGGCCCAGCCGTCGGTTCGGCGACCCCGGCCGCCGCCTCGGACCCCCGGGTCGGGTCAGAGGATCCTGACGAAGATGTGGTCGGCGGCCTCGTCGACGATCTCGGCCGTCTCGCCGCCCGAGCCGACCAGCACGCCCTCGTCGGTGCGGGCGACCGTCACGGTCTTGTCGGGCAGCGCACCGACGCGCCGCAGCGCCCCCATCAGCACCTCGTCCTTCTGCATCTCCTCCGAGATCCGGCGGATGTGGACGCGGGCCTCGTCGCCGCCGGGGATCTCCGAGAGCGGCTGGACGCCGGCCATGAAGTCCTCGCCGGCCGCGGTCTCGCCGAGCTCGTCGAGACCCGGGATGGGATTGCCGTAGGGCGACTCGGTCGGGTGGTCGAGCAGCGCGACGAGACGACGCTCGACGGTCTCGGAGATGACGTGCTCCCAGCGGCAGGCCTCGGCGTGGACGAGCTCCCAGTCGAGCCCGATCACGTCGACCAGCAGCCGCTCGGCGAGCCGGTGCTTGCGCATCACCCGGGTGGCCAGGCGCATGCCCTCGTCGGTGAGCTGGAGGTGGCGGTCGCCCTCGACGGTGAGCAGCCCGTCGCGCTCCATCCGCGCCACGGTCTGCGAGACCGTCGGGCCGCTCTGGTGCAGGCGCTCGGCGATGCGGGCGCGCAGCGGCACGATCCCCTCCTCGACCAGCTCGAAGATGGTGCGGAGGTACATCTCGGTGGTGTCGATCAGGTCGCTCACGTCCGCATTCTCCCCCATGTGGGGCGAGGGTGGCAGTCTGGGCATCGATGACCTCCGTGATGTGGTTCCGACGCGACCTGCGCCTCGGCGACAACCCCGCGCTGTTCGAGGCAGCCCACGACGGTGACGTGCTGCCCCTCTTCGTCCTCGACCCCCGGCTGTGGGGTGCCGCGGGGGTGCCGCGCAAGGTCTACCTCGGCGGTTCCCTGCGCGCCCTCGACGCCTCGATCAGGGACCGCTCGGGCGGCGCCGGCGGGCTCTCGGTGGTGCGCGGCGATCCAGTGCGACGGGTGGTGTCGGCCGCCCGCGAGGTGGGCGCCACCCGCGTCCACGTCGCCGCCGACTTCGGGCCCTACGGCGCCGCGCGCGACGAGGCCGTCGAGCGGGCCCTGGCCGAGCACGACATCGAGCTGGTGCGCACCGGCTCGCCGTACGCCGTCGCGCCGGGGCGGGTCACCAAGGACGACGGCTCCCCCTACGCCGTCTTCACCCCCTTCCACCGCACCTGGTCGGCCCACGGCTGGCGCGAGCCGGTCGACACCCCGCGCGGCACCACCTTCCTCACCCTCGAGACGACCACCGACATCCCCGATCCCGAGCCCCCCGACGGCATCAGCCTGCCCACCCCCGGGGAGTCGGCCGCGAGGCGGCGGTGGCAGGGGTTCCTCGAGCACCGGCTCGACGACTACGGGCGCGACCGCGACAAGCCCGCCGTGCCCGGGACCTCGCAGATGAGCGTCCACCTCAAGTGGGGCGAGATCCACCCGCGCACGATGCTCGCCGACCTGTCCGCCCACGGCGGGGCGGCCGCCCAGAAGTACCGCGCCGAGCTCGCCTGGCGGGAGTTCTACGCCGACGTCCTCCACCACAAGCCGGAGACCGCCCGCGACTACCTGCGGCCGGAGTACGCGCGCATGGCCTACGACCAGCCCGACGAGCGGTTCGACCGGTGGCGCCAAGGGCGCACCGGCTACCCGATCGTCGACGCCGGGATGCGTCAGCTGCGCGCCACCGGCTGGATGCACAACCGGGTCCGGATGATCGTCGCGAGCTTCCTGGTCAAGGACCTGCACGTGGAGTGGCAGCACGGCGCGCGCCACTTCATGCAGTGGCTCGTCGACGGCGACCTCGCCTCCAACCAGCACGGCTGGCAGTGGGTCGCCGGCAGCGGCACCGACGCCTCACCCTTCTTCCGGGTCTTCAACCCGGTCACCCAGGGCAAGAAGTTCGATCCCCGCGGCGACTACGTCCGCCAGTGGGTGCCCGAGCTGGCCGAGGCGAAGGACCCCCACCAGCCCGTCGACCCCGTCGTCGACCACGCCGAGGAGCGGCGCGAGGCCCTCGACCGCTGGGAGGCGATCCGGTCATGACCGACCTGCTCGTCGTCCCCTCCCGCTTCCGCGGCCCGGCGCGCTCCGGCAACGGCGGCTGGACCGCCGGCGCACTGGCCGAGCTGCTCGACGGCGAGCCGCTCGGGCGCACGGTCCGGGTCACCCTGCGCCGACCCCCGCCCCTCGACACCCCGATGCCGGTGACCGACGGGGTGGCCGTCGACGACGCCGGTGAGGTGGTGGCCGTCGCCGAGGTGGTGGAGGAGCCGCTCACCCCGGTGACCGCCGTCGACCTCGATACGGCGTCGGCCGCGACCGCGTCCTACGCCGGGCGGGAGCGCCACCCCTTCCCCGGCTGCTTCGCCTGCGGCACCGATCGCATGGAGGGCGACGGGCTGCGGATCTTCCCGGGGCGCGTCGACGACGACCCGGCCGCGGGTGCGAGCGGCCGGGTGCGGGTGGCTGCGCCGTGGGCGCCCGACGCGTCGCTGTCCGACCACCGGCTCGCCACCACCTGGGCGGCGCTCGACTGCGTCGGCGGCTGGACCAGCGACCTCGAGAACCGGCCGGTCGTGCTCGGGCGGATGACCGCGCGCATCGATGCCCTCCCCGAGGCCGGCACGCCGTACGTCGTGGTCGGGGGCGCGCGCGGCGAGGAGGGGCGAAAGGTCCACACCGCCGCGACGCTGCACGACACCCACGGCCGGGTCCTCGGGGTGGCCGAGCACGTCTGGATCGCGATCGACCCCGCAGCCTTCAACTGAGCCCCCGACCGGGCGGGCGGGGCCGCGGGTTTGACCGTCCCCGGAGGCACGGGAAGACTGACGGCCATGGCTTTGAACGATCCAATGCAGGGGTCCGCGGCAGGCCCGTGGTGGCGCGACGCGGTGACCTACCAGGTCTACGTCCGCTCCTTCGCCGACAGCGACGGCGACGGCGTCGGCGACCTGCCCGGCATCACCTCGCGGTTGCCCTACCTGCGCGACCTCGGGGTCGACGCGCTGTGGATCACGCCCTTCTACCGCAGCCCCCAGCACGACCACGGCTACGACGTCAGCGACTACACCGACGTCGACCCGCTGTTCGGTGACCTCGCCGCCGCCGACGAGCTGCTGGCGACGGCCCACGACCTCGGCCTCAAGGTCATCGTCGACCTGGTCCCCAACCACACCTCCGAGGAGCACGCCTGGTTCCAGGCGGCGCTGGCCGCTGGACCTGGCAGCCCGGAGCGCAAGCGCTACATGTTCCGCGAGGGCCGCGGCGCCGACGGCTCGGAGCCGCCCAACAACTGGGAGTCGGTCTTCGGCGGTCCGGCGTGGACCCGGGTCGACGACGGCCAGTGGTACCTGCACCTCTTCGACACCACCCAGCCCGACCTCGAATGGCGCAACCCCGAGGTGCCCGCGATGTTCGAGGGCGTACTGCGCTTCTGGCTCGACCGGGGCGTCGACGGGTTCCGCGTCGACGTCGCCCACGGCCTGTTCAAGGAGGAGTCGCTGCGCGACCGCCGCGTCGAGAGCCACGAGACCCACTCCGGCGCGATGGTCGAGCGTCGCCTCAAGGACGAGCCCCAGTGGGACCAGCCCGAGGTCCACGGCGTCTACCGCGACTGGCACCGCCTGCTGCGCGAGTACGACGGCGACCGGATGGCCGTCGCCGAGGCGTGGACGCAGACCGCCGAGTCGATGGCGCGCTTCGTGCGACCCGACGAGCTCGACCAGACCTTCAACTTCGGCTGGCTGCTCGCCGAGTGGTCGGCGACCTCGTTCTCCGACGTCATCCACGACACGCTGACCTCGATGGCACCCATGGGCGCCGCCCCGACCTGGGTGCTGAGCAACCACGACGTCGTCCGCCACGTCACGCGCTACGGCGGCGGGGAGCGCGGCCTCGCCCGCGCCCGCGCCGCGACGCTGACGATGCTCGCGCTGCCCGGCTCGGCCTACCTCTACCAGGGCGAGGAGCTCGGTCTGGAGGAGGTCGTCGTCGACCCCGCCGACTGGCAGGACCCGTCCGCACTGCGCACCGGTGAGCCCGGCCGCGACGGTTGCCGCGTCCCGATCCCGTGGGCGGGCACCACCGCGCCCTACGGTTTCGGCCCCGGCACCGGGCAGCCGTGGATCCCGCAGCCCGACGACTGGGCCCCGCTCAGTGTCGACGCCCAGTGGGAGCGAGCCGGCTCGACGCTGGAGTTCTACCGCGAGGCGCTGCGCGCGCGCCGGGCCCACGCCCTCGACGCCGGTGACGACGTCGACCTCGACGTCCGCGACCACCTGCTCGTCGTACGCCGCGGCGACCTGACGGTGCTGCTCAACTGCGGCGACTCGCCGGTCGCGGTGCCCGAGGGCGAGGTGCTCGTGGCCAGCGGCCGGGTCGAGGCGGACAAGCTGCCCGCCGACACCGCCGTCTGGCTCCGCACCCGCTGATCGAGGGCGGTGTCGTAGCGGGCCGGCCGGTCGGGGAGCCGGTACGGCCTCGGAACGCGGACGACCCGCAGGTGTGGCGCTGGGCGCCGCTCCGGAGGACGTGGTTCCGGATCACCTGCGGGTCGGGTGACTGCCGTGGATTCGTCAGCAGCCTGGCGGGGAATCCCACCCCACCGTTGCTACTGGCTGCTAGCGGGCAGCCACCTCACGCGTCCAAGAAGAATTCATTCTCCAGACCACCTCCTTTCCCGTGTGGGACCACGCTACGTCGGCGGCGGGGGGTGGAACAAGAGGTTTCTCACGCGTCCACGACGGCCCCGGCCTGCTCCTCCTCGACCATCGGGCGCGTGAACTGCGAGTCATAGAGCCGCGCGTACGCACCGTCGCGCACCAGCAGCTCCTCGTGGCTGCCCTGCTCGACGATCGCTCCGTCCTCCATCACCAGGATCAGGTCGGCGTCGCGGATCGTGGAGAGCCGGTGGGCGATCACGAAGGAGGTGCGATCGGCCCGCAGCGCCGCCATGGCCTGCTGCACGAGCACCTCGGTGCGGGTGTCGACCGAGGAGGTCGCCTCGTCCAGGATCAGCAGCGCCGGCTGGGTGAGGAAGGCTCGGGCGATGGTCACCAGCTGTCGCTCCCCCGCCGACAGGTTCGAGCCGTCCTCGTCGATGACGGTGTCGTAGCCGTCGGGCAGGGAGTGCACGAACCGGTCGACGTAGGTCGCCCGCGCCGCCTCGAGCACCTGGTCCTCGGTGCTGTCGGGTCGGCCGTAGGCGATGTTGTCGCGGATCGTCCCGCCCGAGAGCCACGCGTCCTGGAGCACCATGCCGGTCTGCGAGCGCAGCACCGATCGCGGCAGCTCGGAGATGTCGAGGCCGTCGAGCGTGATCCGTCCGGCGTCGAGCTCGTAGAAGCGCATCACCAGGTTGACCAGCGTGGTCTTGCCGGCTCCGGTCGGGCCGACGATGGCGACCGTCTGTCCGGGGGCCGCCACCAGCGACAGGTCCTCGATCAGCGGCTGCTCGGGGTCGTAGGCGAAGGACACGTGCTCGAAGCGCACCTCGCCGTGCGCCCGGTCGCCGGTGCGCTGCCCGGCGGTCCGGTCGGGGCCGTCGGGGACCTGCTCTTCGGCGTCGAGCAGCTCGAAGACCCGCTCGGCGGAGGCCACGCCCGACTGGAGCAGGTTCATCATCGAGGCGACCTGGGACAGCGGCTGCGTGAACTGGCGGCTGTACTGGATGAACGCCTGCACCTCGCCCAGCGAGACCGCACCGCTGGCCACCCGGAGCCCACCGAGCACCGCGATCACGACGTAGTTGAGGTTCCCGATGAACATCATGATCGGCATGATCAGTCCGCTCACGAACTGGGCACCGAACGAGGCCTGGTAGAGCTCCTCGTTCTGCTCGTCGAAGACCCGCTGCGCCTCCGCGCGGCGGCCGTAGACCTTGACCAGGGCGTGGCCGGAGAAGGTCTCCTCGACGTGGGCGTTGAGCGCACCGGTACGGCGCCACTGCTGCACGAACAACCCCTGGGACCGCTTCATCACCTGTCGCGCCACGAGCATCGTGATCGGCACCGAGACCAGGGCGACCATCGCCAGCAGCGGCGAGATCCAGAACATCATCCCGAGCACCGCCAGCACGGTCAGCAACGAGGTGAGCAGCTGGCTCATCGTCTGCTGCAGCGTCTGGCTGACGTTGTCGATGTCGTTGGTGACCCGGCTGAGCAGCTCCCCCCGCGGCTGGCGGTCGAAGTAGCCCAGCGGCAGTGCGTTGACCTTGTCCTCGACGTCGGAGCGCATCCGCCGCACGGTGCCCTGCACGACGTCGTTGAGCAGGTAGCCCGCGAGCCACGCCAGCAGCGAGCCCACGACGTAGATCCCGAGCACGACCAGCAGCACGCGCCCGACCGCGTCGAAGTCGACCCCCTGACCGGGGACGACGTCCATCGCCTCGACCATCGAGGCGACCTGCTCCTCACCGCGACGGCGGAGACCCGCGACGGCCTCGGACTTCGACAGGTCGTCGGGGAGCCCGCCCCCGACCAGGCCCTCGAAGACCAGGTCGGTCGCCTCCCCCAGCACCCGGGGGCCGACCGACATCGCCGCCACGCTCACCACGGTGAGCGCCAGCACGGCGTAGGCCTTGACCCGCTCGGGAGCCATGCGTCGCAGCAGCCGCTTCGCCGACGGCCCGAAGTCGCTGGCCTTCTGACCCACCATCCCGCCGGCCATCGGTCCGCGGCCCGGGCCGGCGGGGCCGGCCGGGACGGTCTGGACCCGCTCGGTCTCCTTCATCGCGCCGCTCACGCGACCTCCTCCGCGGTGAGCTGGGATGCGACGATCTCCTGGTAGGTCGTGCACTGCTCGAGCAGCTGCTCGTGGGTGCCGCGGCCGACGACGCGGCCGTCCTCCAGCACCAGGATCAGGTCGGCGTCGCGGATCGTGGAGACCCGCTGCGCGACCACCACCACGGTGGCCTCGCGCGTCACCGGCTCCAGCGCCGCGCGCAGCCGTGCGTCGGTGGCCAGGTCGAGCGCGGAGAAGCTGTCGTCGAAGAGATAGATCTCCGGGCGGCGTACGACGGCACGGGCGATCGCCAACCGCTGCCGCTGGCCGCCCGAGAGGTTGCCACCACCCTGGGAGATGCTGCTCGCGAGCCCCTCCGGCAGCTGCTCCACGAACTCGCGCGCCTGGGCGATCTCGAGCGCCTGCCAGACCTCCTCGTCGGTGGCGTCGGGACGGCCGTGGCGCACGTTCTCGGCGACCGTTCCCGTGAACAGGAACGCCCGCTGCGGCACCAGGCCCAACCGCGCCCACAGCGCCTCCGGCTCCAGGTCGCGGACGTCGACGCCGTCGACCAGGACCCGGCCGCCGGTGGCGTCGAAGAGCCGCGGCACCAGGTTGACCAGGGTCGACTTGCCGGCCCCGGTCGAGCCGATGACCGCCACCGTCTGCCCGGCACGGGCCTCGAAGGAGACGTCGGCGAGGACCGGTCGGTCAGCACCCGGGTAGGCGAAGGAGACGCCCTCGAGGACCAGCGAGCCGGGGGCGACCCCGGGCACCGGCTGCACCGGTCGCGACGGGGGTGTCACCGAGGTCTCGGTGGCCAGCACCTCGCCGATCCGGTCCGCGCAGACGGCGGCGCGCGGGATCATCATCAGCATGAAGGTCGCCATCATCACCGACATCACGATCTGCATCAGGTAGGCGAGGTACGCCGTCAGGTCACCGACCTGCATCTGCCCGTCCTCCACCCGGTGGCCGCCGAACCACAGCACCCCGACCGAGGCGAGGTTCGCCACCAGCATCACGACGGGGAACATGCCCGCCTGCCACCGCCCGGCGCGCACGGCCACCTCGGTGAGGTCCTCGTTGGCGCGGCGGAAGCGACGGGTCTCGGCCTTCTCGGTGACGAAGGCGCGGACCACCCGGACGCCCGTGATCTGCTCGCGCAGCACGCGGTTGACCTCGTCGATGCGCACCTGCATCAGCCGGAAGCTGGGAACCATCCGGCTCACGATGAAACCGATCGGGAGTGCGAGGGCGGGCACGACCGCCGCGACCAGCCACGAGAGGCCGGCGTTGACGTGGACCGCCATCACCAGACCACCGACCATCATGATCGGCGCGCTCACCATCAGCGTCCCCGCGAGCAGCACCAACATCTGCACCTGCTGCACGTCGTTGGTGCTGCGGGTGATGAGCGAGGGGGCGCCGAAGTGCTGGACCTCCTGCGCCGAGAAGCTGCCCACCCTGTCGAAGAGCGCGCTGCGGACGTCGCGGCCGAAGCCCATCGCGTTGCGCGCGGAGAACCAGACCGCGCCGATCGAGCACGCGACCTGGACCAGGGTCACCGCCAGCATGACCGTGCCGGCCCGCAGGATGAACCCCGTGTCGCCGAGGACCACGCCGCGGTCGATGATGTCGGCGTTGAGGCTCGGCAGGTAGAGCATCGCGACGGTACCGATGAACTGCAGCCCCACCACCACGAGCAGCGCGGTGCGGTAGGGCCGCAGGTAGGTACGGACGAGGCTGAGGAGCATCAGCCGACCTCGCCGACCAGGACGCCGTCGAGCAGCGTGCCCACGATCTGCTCGGGCGCCAGCTCGCGGCCGTCGCTGATGTGGGGGTGGGTGCCGGCGAAGGTGAGCATCCGCAGCATCCGCACGAGCTCCTCGGGCCGACAGCTGAGCCGGGCGGCGTCGGGTGCGACCAGGCCGGCCATGATCTCCTCGCCTCGTCGGCGGTCCTCCTCCAGGTGCCGGTGGGCACGGGGCGGAGCCGTCATGCCCACCGCCGACATCAGCGCGAAGATCCCGCGGAACCGGACCTGCAGCCGCGAGGCGAGGTCGAGCAGCCGGGCACGGAGGTCCTGGTCGGGGTCGATGGTGGCGAGGTCGGCCAGGAACGGCTCGATGTCCAGGCCTTGCTCGATGGCGGCGAGCACGAGGTCGTCCTTGGACTCGAAGACCCGGAAGATCGTGCCCTCCGCGACGCCCGCGGCCTCGGCGATCTGGCGGGTGGTCACCGCCCGACCGTGCTGGAGGAGCAGCGGCAAGGTGGCGTCGACCAGGGCGGCGCGCCGCTCGTCCCTGGTCAACGAGACGGCGCGAGGAGGCATGTCGCCAGCCTAAGTGAGTGAGCACTCACTCACAAGCTGAGGTCTGGCTCTCAGGGGGCGAGCCGCTGGACCCGCCACGGGGCGTCGGGGATCCCGGCGTCGCGGCGGTAGACGAACCGGTCGTGCATCCGCCCCGGCCGGCCCTGCCAGAACTCCAGGGCGTCGGGCACCACGCAGTAGCCGCCCCACTCCCCGGGCACCGGCACGTCGCCGCCCTCGAAGCGCGCCAGCGCCGCGTCGTACGCCGCCTGCAGCTCGGCCCGGTCGGCGACCGGTCGCGACTGGCGTGAGGCGTGGGCACCGACCTGGGAGCCGCGCGGGCGGGCGGCGAAGTAGGCCGCCACCTGCTCGACCCCGAGCGGGACCGCACTCCCCTCGACCCGCACCTGCCGCTCCAGCGGGTGCCACGGGAAGAGCAGCGCGCAGCGCGGGTTGGCGGCGAGCTCCTCCCCCTTGCGCGAGCGCCGGTTGGAGAAGAAGACGAACCCGTCGGCGTCGTGGCCCTTGAGCAGCACCATCCGCGACGAGGGACGACCGTCGGGTGACGCGGTCGCCAGCACCATCGCGTTGGGCTCGTGGATGCCGCCCTCCCGGGCCTCGTCGTACCAGCGCCGGAACATGGCGACCGGGTCGGGCTCGAGATCGCCCTCGTCGAGCCCCCGGTCGGCGTACTCGCGTCGGAGGCTCGCGAACGGGTCGGCGTCACCACTCATGGCGCCGAGCGTAGACGGGGTGCAGAATGCCCCACGGCCCGACGGACCGGGCCGCCGACGAAGGGGTCACATGAGCGAGCAGCCGGGCACACCGCCCACGATCCAGCACGGGCTCGAGGGCGTCGTCGCCTTCGCGTCCGAGATCGCCGAGCCCGACAAGGAGGGATCGGCGCTGCGCTACCGCGGCGTCGACATCGAGGACCTGGTCGGCCGGGTGCCGTTCGAGAACGTCTGGGGACTGCTCGTGGACGGCACGTACCAGCCGGGGCTGCCGCCCGCCGAGCCCTACAACATCGCGATCCACACCGGCGACGTACGCGCCGACGTGCAGGCCAGCGTGGCCATGCTGGCCCCGCTGCTCGGCATGGGCCAGACCTATGACATCTCCGACGACGAGGCCCGTGTGGACCTCTCGCGGGTCGCGGTGATGGTGCTGTCCTACGCCGCCCAGGCGGCCCGCGGCATCGGCCGACCGGTCGTGCCGCAGCGCGAGGTCGACCAGGGCTCCTCGCTCGCCGAGCGGTTCCTCATCCGCTGGCGCGGCGAGGCCGACCCGAGGCACGTGAAGGCGATCGACGCCTACTGGAGCTCGGCCGCCGAGCACGGCATGAACGCCTCCACCTTCACCGCGCGCGTCATCACCTCGACCGGAGCAGACGTCGCGGCGGCGTTCTCGGGCGCGATCGGCGCGATGAGCGGCCCCCTGCACGGCGGCGCCCCCTCGCGGGTGCTCGGCATGATCGAGCAGGTCGAGCGCTCCGGCGACGCCCGCGGCTACGTGAAGCGACTGCTCGACGACGGCGAGCGGCTGATGGGCTTCGGCCACCGCGTCTACCGCGCCGAGGACCCCCGCGCCCGAGTGCTCCGGCGTACGGCCCGCGAGCTCGACGCCCCACGCTACGCGGTCGCCGAGGAGCTCGAGCAGGCAGCGCTCGCCGAGCTGCGGGAGCGACGCCCGGACCGGGTGCTCGAGACCAACGTGGAGTTCTGGGCCGCGATCGTGCTCGACTTCGCCGAGGTGCCGGCACCGCTGTTCACCTCGATGTTCACCTGCGCCCGCACCGGCGGCTGGTCGGCGCACATCCTGGAGCAGAAGCGCACCGGCCGGCTGATCCGCCCCTCGGCCGTCTACACCGGCCCCGACACCCGGCCGGCCGACAGCGTCGACGGGTGGGACGAGCGCTGGGCGGGCTGAGCGGCATCCCCGACCTCCGCCCCGCCCTCACCACCCGGCGGCTCCACCTCGAGCCGCTGACACCTGCACACCTCGACCACCTGGTCGAGCTCGACTCCGACCCCGAGGTGCTGCGCTTCATCTGGGGGCGCGCCCTGACCCGGGAGGAGTCCCTGCACCGAGGGTCGGCACGGATCGACCCGGTCGGCGAGGCCCGCGGCATCGGCGCGTGGGCAGGGCTGGAAGGTCCGGTCGGCGACCGGGCCTTCGTCGGCTGGTGGACCCTCCAGCGCGACCCGGACGACGACTTCACCGCCGAGCTCGGCTACCGGCTGCGGCGCGAGGCGTGGGGCCGCGGCCTGGCCACCGAAGGCTCGCGGGCCCTGCTCGACCACGCCTTCGGCACGCTCGCCCTCCCCCGCGTCTGGGCCCAGACCATGGCGGTGAACACTGGCTCCCGCCGGGTGATGGAGAAGCTCGGCCTCCACCTCGAGCGCACCGTCGTCGAGCACTGGGACGACCCCCTCCCCGGCGCCGAGGCGGGCGAGGTCTACTACGAGATCACCCGCGAGGAGTGGCTGCACGGATGAGCGAGCACCCGGAGAACCAGGCCCCGGAGAATCAGGCCCTCGAGAATCAGGCCCTGTGGGACCGCGAGGCCGAGACCTTCGACGAGGCAGCCGACCACGGCCTGGCCGACCCCGAGTGCCGGGAGGCGTGGCGCGCCCTGCTGGTCGAGCACCTGCCCCCCGCGCCTGGCCGGATCGCCGACCTGGGCTGCGGCACCGGCACCCTCTCCCTGCTGCTGGCCGAGGAGGGCTACGCCGTCGACGGGCTCGACTTCTCCCCCGAGATGGTGAGCCGTGCCCGGGCCAAGGCCGGGCACGTCGCCAGCTTCGTCGAAGCGGATGCGTCGCGGCCACCGCTCGCGCCGGCGACGTACGACGTGGTGCTGAGCCGGCACGTGCTGTGGGCGATGCCCTCGCCGGCCGAGGCCCTGGGCCGCTGGATCGACCTGCTCCGCCCGGGCGGCCGGCTGCTGCTCGTGGAGGGAAACTGGGTCACCGGCGCCGGCCTGTCGGCCGAGCAGACGGTGGCGCTGGTCGAGGAGTCCGGACGGCCGGCCCGGCTGCGGCGGATGCCGGAGGCGGTCTTCTGGGGCCGGGAGATCACCGACGACCGCTACCTGGTGGTCTCGACCGCTCCTTGATAGGTGACCGAATGGTCACATAAGGTGACGGCATGGACCCGCAGGACGCCGTCTTCCGCGCGCTGGCCGACCCCACGCGTCGCGAGGTGCTCGACCTGCTGTTCGAGCACGACGGCCGCACGGTGGGCGAGGTCTGCGGGGCCTTCGCCGATCGGATGAGCCGGTTCGGGGTGATGAAGCACCTCACGGTGCTCGAGGAGGCCGACCTCGTCGTCGCGGTGCGCGAGGGCCGCAGCAAGCGGCTCCACCTCAACCCGGTGCCGATCGAGCAGGTCGCCAACCGTTGGATCGGCAAGTACGCCGCCCGCTTCACCTCCGCACTGGAAGGACTGCGACAGCACGTCGAGGAAGGGCCCGCTTCATGAGCATCACCGCGCACGTCTACCAGGTCCACATCGCCGCCGACGTCGACACCGTGTGGGCCGCGATCACGCAGTCGGAGTGGACCCGGCAGTACTTCCATGGCACCACGTACGCCGAGGGACCGGTCGCCGGCGCCCGCTTCCGCACCGTGCGGAGTGACGGAACCGACGCGATCGACGGCGTGGTGGAGGAGATGACGCCGCCCGCGGGTGGCCGACCCGGCCGCTTCGTGCAGACGTGGCGCGTGCTGCACGACGCCGCGATGGCGCAGGAGCCGCCGAGCCGGGTGGAGTGGACCGTCGAGCAGGTGGGCGAGGGCCTCACCCGGGTGCGGCTGGTGCACGGCGACCTCGCCGACAGCCCGCTGACGTGGGCGGACGTCAAGCACGGTTGGGTGTGGGTGCTCGACGCGATGAAGAGCGTGATCGAGACCGGGCGTCGACTGCCGCGCGCCGAGCGGGAGCCGGATTCTCCCGAGCCCGCGGAGGGCACCTGGCACCGGCGGCAAGCGGTCGAGGCCCACAACGCAGGCATGGACCTGCTGGAGGCCGACCGCGGGGCCGTCGAGGACGAGGAGCTGCTGCGGCTGGCCTACGCGGCGGCGCACCACTGGGCGCGGGCGAGTGGCCGCACCCCGCAGAACGACGTGCGGGCCGACTACCTCGTGACCCGGGCGCTCGTCGCGACCGGCCAGGCGCCGCGTGCGCTGATCACCGCGGAGCGCTCGCTGTCACGGTGCGAGAGCGACGGCATCGCCGACTTCGACCTCGCCTACGCCCTGGAGGCACGCAGCCGCGCGCTGCAGGCGCTGGGACGGGTCGACGACGCGACGGCCGACTGGGAGCGCGCGTGGTCCGTCGAGGTCGCCGACGCCGAGGACCGCGCGATCGTGACGGCCGACCTCAGCCGGTCCGACCCTCGTACCAGCTCGTGAGGCCCTTGCCGCCGCGACGGCTCAGCGAGATGTGCATGTGGTCGCGGTGGCGCAGCGTCTTGCTGCACTTCTTCTTGGTCCGGCACGACGAGGAGAGGTAGGGCTCGGCGGCGAACTCCTCCCAGGCGGCGTACATCTGGTCGTTCCAGATGATGTACATGACGCCCATCCGGCGGGCCTTGGCGTCGGTGTTGCCGGCCTTGTCCGTCGCCCGCACGCGCTTGAGGAACGAGGCGGCCGTGCGGCGGTCGGCCTTCTTGGTCGCGTCGAGCGTCCAGTCGAAGGCACGCCCCTCCTTGTGCTCGGAGGCGCCGCCGGACTTGCAGGCCCGGGAGATGCCCCCGAAGCTGCCGCCCTCGTGGTTGACGATCCAGCGGCCGAGCACCTTCGTGCCCGGCTTGGCCTTGGGCGCGCAGCGGGTCTGGGGCTGCCAGTCGGCGTAGTCCTCGATCCCGGCGGTGACGACGGCCTGGGCGGGCACGGTGAACGCAGCGACGACCGCCAGGGCGGCGAGGAGCGAGGTGAGCAGGCGTGGCACGGGGGATGCCTCCGAGAGCTGGGGGATGGTCCGGGGGGGCGTCCAGCATCTCCCGGATGCCCCTGCTTGTCAGCCCTTTGTCGACAATCCGGGGGGCCCGGCGGCGTCGAGCGGCTTGCCGAAGCACCGGCTCTTCGGTGACCAGGCGTAGTGGCCGAACCCGGTGACCCCGGTGTAGCCGGAGGACTCGTAGAGCGCGATCGCCTCGGGCTGCTCGATCCCGGTCTCCAGCACCATGGCCCGCGCACCCGCCTCGACGGCCGTCGCCTCGAGGTGGGCCAGCACCGCGCGGGCGAGGCCACGCCCGCGCGCGGACGGCGACACGTACATCCGCTTCACCTCAGCCGTCTCGGCGGTGCCGAACACCTCGACGTCGCCGCGTCGTCGCCACGCCCCCGAGGCGACGGGGGCGCCGTCGAGGTAGCCGACGAAGAAGCTGCCGGACGGCGGCTCGAACATCAGCGGGTCGAGGGGGGTGTCGTCGCGGCCCCCGTAGCGCGCGACGTACTCCTGCTGCACCTCCTCCACCAGCAGCAGCGCGTCCGGGTGGCCGAAGCCGACCCGGTCGAGGCGCCAGTCGGGCGGGGTGGGCTCAGGCACGTGTCTGACCGCATCCGTCGCAGTAGCGGGCGTCGTCGCCGTCGGTGCGCAGGCCGACCTGGCGGGTGAGGCCCGGGTTCGCAACGTGGCTCATGATTTCCCCCGGTGTCGTGGTCGGTGTCGTGGTCGGTGTCGCGCGGGTGTCACACTAGGCCCGGCTGACAGCGTCGTCAGGCAGTCCACCCGACACCGACGGAAGGTTGCCTTCTCGTGACCGACGCTCCCCAGGTCCTGCAGATCCCCGCCGACCTGCTGCCCGCCGACGGCCGCTTCGGCGCCGGCCCCAGCAAGATCCAGACCAGTCACCTCGACGCACTCGCCGCGACCGGCAGCAGCCTGATGGGCACCTCCCACCGGCAGGCGCCGGTGAAGGACACGGTCGGGCGCGTCATCGAGGGCCTCGCCGCGCTCTTCGACCTCCCCGAGGGACACCAGGTGGTGCTCGGCAACGGCGGCGCGACCGCCTTCTGGGACGCCGCGTGCTTCGGCCTGGTCCGCGAGAAGAGCCAGCACCTCGCCTTCGGCGAGTTCTCCTCCAAGTTCGCCACGTCGGCGAGGAAGGCGCCCTGGCTGGCCGACCCGTCGGTCATCAGCAGCGACCCCGGTTCCCGCCCGGAGCCCGTGGCCGAGGAGGGCGTCGACACCTACGCCTGGGCCCACAACGAGACCTCGACGGCGGTCATGGCCCCCGTGGCGCGCCCCGCCGGGCTCGCCGACGACGACCTGGTCCTGGTCGACGCGACGTCCGGCGCCGGCGGCCTGCCGGTGGACCTGCGCGAGGTCGACGCCTACTACTTCGCGCCGCAGAAGTGCTTCGCCTCCGACGGCGGCCTCTGGATCGCGATCCTGTCGCCGCGGGCGCTGGCCCGGGTCGAGGAGATCGCGGCCACCGACCGCTACGTGCCGCCCTTCCTCGACCTGCCCACCGCGATCGACAACTCAGCCAAGAACCAGACCTACAACACCCCGTCGGTCGCCACCCTCTTCCTCATGGCCGAGCAGCTCGACTGGATGAACGCCCACGGAGCCCTCGCCGGGATGGTCGAGCGCACCACCGCCTCCTCCGACGCGCTCTACGGCTGGGCCGAGAGGACGTCGTTCACCACGCCGTACGTCGCCGACCCGGCCCACCGCTCGCTCGTCATCGGCACGATCGACTTCGACGACGCGATCGACGCCGCCCACGTGGCGAAGGTGCTGCGCGGCAACGGCGTCGTCGACACCGAGCCCTACCGCAAGCTCGGGCGCAACCAGCTGCGGGTCGCGATGTACCCGGCGATCGACCCCGCCGACGTCGAGGCGCTCACCCGGAGCATCGACTACGTCGTCGACAACCTCTGACGCACCAGCTCGAGCGTCGCGTCGTCGAAGGCGACGATCCGGGCCTCCTCGACCTCGGTCGGGGAGGCCCGCAACGTCTCCACGGCCGCATCGACGGCGTCGTGCCTCGGCCAGCCGTAGATGCCGGCACTGACCAGCGGGAAGGCCACCGTGCGGGCACCGAGCTCGTCGGCGACCTCGAGGGCCCGGCGGTAGCAGGAGGTCAGCAGCCCCCGGTCGGTCTGGCCGGCACCGTGGTTCGGGCCGACCACGTGGATCACCCAGCGTGCCGGCATCTCCCCGGCCGTCGTCCAGCCGGCGTCCCCGGTGGCGAGCCCGTCGGGGAACCGGCGCACGCAGTCGTCGAGCACCGCCCGACCGCCCGCACGGTGGATCGCCCCGTCGACACCCCCGCCCCCGCGCATCCGGCTGTTGGCGGCGTTGACGACCGCGTCGACCTCCTGCACGGTGATGTCGCCCCGGACGGCGGTGATTCGCATCCTCACTCCTTCAACAGCCGGAGCACCGCGCGCTCCAGCGCGGCCTGGCGCTGGTCGACGGTGTCGTAGCGGCGGCGCGCGGTGCCCGCGATGGTCACGCCCTCCTCGTAGAGGTCGATGACGCGGGGGTCGACGTAGGAGCTGCGCGCGAGCGTCGGGGTGTTGCCGAGGAAGTCGGCCACCTCCCTCATCGCCGCCGCGACCGCCCGCTTGCGCGAGGCCTTCGTGTCCCCGGGCTCCTCCGACTGCGCCAGCGCGGCCGCTGCGATCACCGTCGCGTGCCAGGTGCGGAAGTCCTTGGCGGTGTGCTCCTCCCCCGTCGTCCGGCGCAGGTAGTCGTTGACGTGGGTGGAGTGCAGGTCGCGCCACGAGCGACCGTCCTTGTAGGCGAGCAGCTGCTCGCCACCGCGGCGGCGCCGCATCATCTCGAGGGCCTCGAGCGCGTGGGGGTCGTCGATCTCGATCCGGTGCTCGACGCCCGACTTGCCCTCGAAGTCGAAGACCAGGGTCCCGCCCTGCTTGCGCACGTGGTGCCGCTGGAGGGTGGTGAGCCCGAAGCTGCCGTTGCTGTCGGCGTAGACGTCGTTGCCGATCCGGAAGTAGCCGAGGTCGAGCAACCGCGCGGCGGTCGCGCAGGCCCGGTCGAGCAGCATGCCGCTGGTGCCGAGGTCGACGAGGATCTGCTCTCGGGCGCGTGAGAGTGCCTTGCCGAAGCCGAGCACCCGCTCGTGCTTGAGGCTGTCGCGCTGCTCGCGCCAGGCGGGGTGGTAGAGGTACTGGCGCCGGCCGGCGTCGTCGGTGCCGACCGCCTGGAGGTGCCCGTTGACGTGCTCGCAGATCCAGACGTCCTGCCAGGCAGGGGGGATCACCAGCGCCTTGCAGCGCTCCACCTCCTCGGGACCGAGGCGGGCACCGTCGACGTCGAGGTAGGTGAATCCGGAGCCGGCCCGACGGCGGGTCCAGCCCGGGTCCTCCGGTGACGTACGGCGCAACCGCGGCATGACCCGGATAGTAGATCGACGGGGTCTGCGCGGCCTCACCTCATCGTGGGTGGTTGCGCTGGTTCTTCGGTGGCCGCAGGGAGAGCACGAGCACGACCAGCGCGACGACGGCCACGGCCGGACCCACGAGCCACGGCCAGGGATCGCGCGGCTGGTCGGGGTCCTCGGGGATCTCGCTGCCCTCGCGCGAGAAGGTGCCGGGCGGGTCGGACGGCTCGTCGACGGCACCCTGGGGCTCGGGCAGCTCGACCTCGTGCACCGGGGACCGCAGCCCCTCGGAGCCGACGAGGATCGTGCCGTCGTCGGTGACGGCCAGCGACTCGCCCTGCTGCTGCTCGGGCAGGTCCACCTGCGCGACCTGCTCGAGCGCCGGCCAGGAGTAGACGACGGCACGGGTGTAGTCGCGGAGCACGAGGTGGTCGCCGTCGGGGAGGAAGGCACCGTCGGTGACGACCGGCATCACGGCACCACGGGACCGCAGCACCGCGGTCCTCCCCCGGACCAGGTCCCTCGGCCCGACATGGGCCTCCCCGCCGAGGACGCCCTTGGTGACCACCACGAGGCGACCGGTGCGGGGGTGGACCAGCAGCGCCTCGGCGTCCGCCGGCCCGCCGGCGTAGCGGAGGGTGAAGCGCTCGCCGGCCACGTCGAGGTCGCGCGCACCGACCGGCACCCGGATGACGCTGACGGCGTCACGGTCGGCACCGTTGTCGCCGATGTCCCCGACCCAGACGAGGTCGCCGCCGGTGGGGGCGACGGCCTCGACGTCCTCGGCGCCGCCCTCCCAGCGCGTGGTGCCGACCGTGCGTCCCGTGGCGGGGTCGACGACGAAGGCTCGCGCCTCGTCACCGGAGTCGTTGACCGTGACGACGAGTCCGTCGCCGGTGAGCGCGAGGCCGCTCGACTCCACGATGGCGGGGTCCTGGAACCGGAAGAGCGGCGTCGGCGCCTCCTCGTCCGCGCCCGCCGCGAGGCCGGCCGCGAACGGCAGAGCGACCAGCAGCGCGAGGAGCGCCTCACGCACGGGGCCGCTCCAGCAGCTCGGCCAGCCGCGGTGTCACCGACCACGTCGCCACGAGGTCGTCGTACTCGCTGCGTGCACTGCCCCCCGGAACGGGGCTGCCGGTGAGGGTGGCGCGGAGCAGCGTGTTGCGCGGGGTGTGCTGGCTCTCGACGAACTGCATCACCTCGACGCGGTAGCCCTGGAGCCGCATGAGCTGGGCGCGCAGGGCGTCGGTGAGGGTGTCGGCGAAGCGTTCGCGCAGGATGCCGTGGCGCGTGAGCATCTGGTACGGCGCGGGCGTGGGTGCCTTGCGCAGCTGGGCGGCCAGGTCGTGGTGGCAGCAGGGCGCGGCGAGCACGAGCGGCGCCCGCCAGGACACCGCCCGGGCGAGGGCCTCGTCGGTGGCCGTGTCGCACGCGTGGAGGGCGAGGACGACCTCCGGGGCCTGCTCGAGCTCCACGTCGTCGATGCCACCGACCACGAACTCCGCCCCGACGTCGAGTGCCGCGGCCACCTCGCTGTTGTGGTCGCGCGACTGCTGCTTGACGTCGACCCCGGTCATGGCGACGGGCAGGCCGCGGACGTGGGTGAGGTAGCGGTGGGCGGCGAAGGTGAGGTAGGCGTTGCCGCAGCCGAGGTCGACCACGCGCAGCGGGTCGGCCTCCGTCGGCCGGCGCAGGTGCCCCTTGTCGACGGCGTCGCCGACCGCGACGTCGAGGATGCGCAGGAACTCCTCGACCTGGCGGTACTTCGCCTGCCGGCTCGGCTTCACCCGGCCCTGCTGGTCGGAGATCCCCAGCGCTCCGAGCACCGGGTCGTCCTCGGGCAGGAGCCGCTGCTTGTCGCGGTCGTGGCCGCGCTCGACCTCCACCTCCTGCTGGCGGGGCCTGCTGTGGAGGAGCGCCTCGCCCTTCTTGGTGACGCGCAGCTGGTGCAGCTCGGTCGTCGTGTCGACGTGCCAGTTGCCGAAGGGCTCCCGGAGCAGGTCGTCGACCGCGGTCCTGGCGGCGTCGCCGACCGCGTGGTTGCTGGTGTGGGCCTGCTGGGCGTCGTAGGCCGTCAGCTGGAGGTGCCGGCCGGCCTTGAGGTCGACGTAGCGCAGCTCCACCCTCCGCCACCGCGGCTGCCGGCCCTTGCGCCGTCCGGAGCCGACGGCGCGGACGAGCACGTCGGGATCGAGCAGGTGGGTGCGCATCCGGTCGAGCACGGCGGACAGCGGCTCGCTCACGGCAGCACCGCCGCCACCACGACGATGAGGAGCAGCAGTCCGAGCGCCACCGGGATCACGAGACGACGGTGGCGGGGATTCACCTGCCGATCCTATCGAGGCGTTCCCACCGGCCGACGCCCCACGGACCCGTCGCGTGGACGACCGGTCCGTGGGGCGTGGCGCGGGTCGGGTCAGTCGAACAGCACCCGGCCGATGGCCATCACGCCCAGCGGGTCGTAGCTGCGGACCGCCCGGCGCAGCCGGTCCAGCGTCTGCTCGCCGTAGGCGTCGGCGTACTCCTCGGCGGTGAAGGTGAAGTTCGGCAGCCGGTGCCCGCCCGCCCAGGGCGCCAGCGCCTCCAGCACGGTCGCCGCGTGCTCCTCCACCCCGGGCACCTCGGGGATCCCGACGGTGAGGACGGAGTACGCCGCGTCGCGCGAGGAGAAGGCGCTCTCGTGCTCGCCCTCGCGGGCGACCGCGCCGCCCATCTGGCGCACCTCCACCAGCACCTGCGGTGACCCCGATCCAGGGCCGGTCAGGGCGAGCAGGCCCTCGACCGCCTCGGCGGGGAACCCGGTGAGGACCGTCGCCGCCTCGAACGACGGCATCGGGTCCAGCGGGTCGGTGTGCACCGAGTCGATGGCGGTGTAGGGCTTGAGCGACACGTCGTCGAGCAGCACGGGTGCCGCCTCCCGGATCTCGGCGAAGCGGCGCTCCCCCTCCTCGGGGTCGCCGGTCCAGACGTAGCGCACCGAGAGCGTGAGCCGCTCCGCGAGCACCGGCGGGACCTCGGGCATCGCCGGCAGCTGGAACAGTCCGATGGAGGTGGTGGCCAGCTCCGGCTGGGCGTCGGACCAGTGCAGCCACCGGTTGATGACGGTCGGCGCGTCGTCCCCGTCGAACCACAGCGACCCGCCGTAGAACGTGGGCTGGTGGACGAGGTCGAACTCGATCGCGGTGACGATCCCCAGCATCCCCTTCGCGCCGCGCAGGCCGAAGAACAGCTCGGGGTGCTCCGTCGGGGTCGCCCGGCGCAGCTCGCCGTCGCCGGTCACGACCTCGATGGCGCGCACCTTGTCGATGGCCATGCCGTAGGTGCGGGCCATCGGCCCGAGCCCGCCGCCGGTGGTGTAGCCGACGATGCCGACGTCGGTGATCGAGCCCGACAGGGGCGCCAGTCCGTAGGGCGCCGCTGCCTCGACGACGCGCAGCCACTTCACGCCGGCGCCGACGCGTGCCCACCCCTCCGGGTGGACGACGCACTCGTCGAGGCCCCGGGTCGCGACCAGCAGCTCGGTGACGAGCTCGGCGATCGGACCGTGGCCGGTGGCCTGCGGGGTCACCCGCAGGTCGTGACGTGCGGCGAAGCGGACGGCCTCGACGACGTCCTGGGCGCTCTGCGCGGCCACCACGGCCGCGGGACGCACCGGGATCGCGACGTTCCAGGGCGAGACGAGGGCGTCGTACGCCTCGTCCCCGGGCACCGCGACGGTGCCCTCCGTGAGCGCGTCGAGCTCCGCGAACGGCGCAGCCGACATCGCCTCGGTGGTGTCGGTGTCGGTCAGGGTCATGGTGTTCCTCCTCGTGGGCTGAGGACCACCACGCTGGACCCGGCCTCTTGAGAGGACCTTGGACCCGACTTGAGCCCACCGCCTCAGCGGCCAGAGGCGTGTGGCAGCACGAACAGCCCCTGCGGATCGACGGCGGTGCGCAGGGCCGCGAGGCGCTGCCAGGACGGGGCCGGCCACCCGCGGCGCTCGTCCACCTGCTCGTCGAGCATCAGGAGGTACGTCGACTCGCTGCGCCACGGCTGCAGCGACGTCATCACCCGGTGCGCGTCCTCGCGCACGGCCTGCCACCCGGCGCCGGTGTCCATGCCGACGCCGAGGGCGAGGAAGGCACCGTCGAGCCGGTCCAGCGCCCCGCCCCGCGCGGCAGGTCGCGACAACGCACCCCCCAGCTGGCGCAGCTCCAGGAACAGCAGCTCCGACCCCGAGCCCGGCCCGGCCGACGCGACCAGCGCCTCGACGGCGCGCTCGGGCAGGTCGGTGACGATGACGCTGTGCGCGTAGACCGCGGTCGGGGCCTCGGGTTCGAGGTGGAGCCGTGCGACGTCGGCAGCGGGGACGTCGGTGAAGGTGTCCAGCTCCGGTCTCAGGGCGCGCAGCGGCGCGAGCGCCCGCGCCGCCTGCTCGGGGTCGCCCACGGCGACGGCGTCGATGACGACCAACCGTCGCCCCCGCACCCCGGCCGGGAGCCAGGGCTCGTCGGGTGCCTGCAGCAGCCGGGCGATGCTGGTGACGGTCTCGGGGGCGTCGCCGGCCCACTCGGCCCAGGCCGCGAGCACGCGCTGCGCGTGACGCCAGTCCCAGGTGAGCATCCCGGCGTGCACCCGCGGCACCGGCAGCAGGTCGAACTCCAGCGCGGTCACCACCCCGAAGCCACCGCCGCCACCGCGGGCCGCCCACAGCAGGTCGCTGTCCTCGGTGTCGGTGGCACGCACGAAGCTGCCGTCGGCGAGGACCAGCTCCACCGCCGTGAGCGCGCTGCACTGCAGCCCGGCGTGGCGGGCGTACCAGCTCAGCCCGCCGCCGAGGGAGGAACCACCCACACCGACGGCCGGACTGGTGGTGTGCCGGGCCGCGAGGCCGACGGCACCGGCGCGCTCGACGACGTCCCCCCACCGCACCCCGGCGCCCACACGCGCGGTGCGCCGCTCGACGTCGACGTGCAGCTCGGTCAGGGCCGAGGTCCGCAGCAGGACGGCGTCCTCGAGCCGCCCGGCGAGCGGCGGTGCACCGTGGCCCGTGCCCTGCGGTGCGACCCGGAGGCCCGCCGATGCCGCCGCGCGGACCACGTCAGCGACCTCGGAGGGGAACGCCGGGTAGGCGACGGCCGCGGGCCGGGTGTCCGCGTGCAGGTTCCACGGCACCCGGACCTCGTCGAAGGCGGGGTCCCCGGGCAGGTGCACAGCGCCGCCGCACAGCCCACGCAGCACCTCGGCTCCGGGGGCGGCTCCGGATCCGGACCCAGACTCAGCGGCCATGGCTGTCCTCACGATCGGGGCGTTCGAGCATGACGGCGACGACTTGAGGACCACTAGAACCAGGCCTCGGCGACCTCATGGCCCCACCTCCGTCGTCGACTCGAGCACCGTGCGCACCGTGCCGGGGGTCAGGAAGAGCCGTTGCGCGATCTCGTTGACCCCGAGGCCGGACGCGGCGAGGTCGCCGACCCGCCGTTGCCGGCTGGTGACCCCCTGGGCGGGAGAGCCGGGACGACCCTCCGCCGGGTGGCCGCGGCCGGCGAGGGCGGCCGCGGCAGCCGCGGCCACCGGCCGCGCCCCGCAGGTCCGGGCGGTGTCGAGGGCGGACGTGAGCAGGGGCACCGCCTCGGCGTCACCGACGTCCGGCGAGCTGCCCAGGGACACCCGGGCCCGGGCCGCCTCCAGCACGGACCGCGAGCCGGACAGCACGTCCACCGCCTCGCGGAGGTCGGCCGTGCCGGCACGGCCACGGAGCTCGCCGAACAGGCGCAGCGAGGCACCGAGCGACGACGCCGCGCCCCACCGACGCAGCAGGGCCACCTCCTGCCCCGCCAGCTCGGCGGCCTCGACGTCCCGTCCCAGCGCGGCGAGGGCCCGGGCCTGCAGGCCCCGCCAGGGCGCCCAGGCCGGGTTGGCGACCTCCGGGTAGTCGGTCGGCGCGACGAGCAGGGCGAGAGCCTCCTCCGGCTGTCCCACCTCGACCTGCAGCCGAGCGGCGGCCTCACGGACCAACCGGCCGCCCTCGCCGACCCACGGCAGCAGCCGAGCCGCGTCCAGCGCCGCCTCGGCGCCCGGCAGGTCCCCCTGGTCCTGCAGCACGTTCAGGGTGAACGCGGCGGCGTAGGTCGCGCTGACGTCGGAGATCCCCCACATCCGTTGCTGCTCGGTCGCGTCGGCCAGCGACTGCAGCGCGTCGTCGAGCTGGCCGTGGCGCCACTGCGTGAAACCTCGCCACAGGTTGACCGACAGCGCGGCGAAGAGTCCTCCCGTGGCATGGGCTCGCGCCATGGCCCGGTCCCAGAAGTCGTGGAGGTCCTCGTCCGCCAGCAGCAGCACGTTGGCGGCGACGATCCAGAGCAGCCCGTTGTCCACCGCGAGCAACCGGTCGCCGTCCAGCGCGAAGCGGCACAGCTCCACGGCCCGCTCACGGTCCTCACCGTCGCGCAGCAGCTCGTAGCCGAGCGTCGCCGCCAGCATCCGCGCCCCGACGCCGTCGCCGGTGACCTCGGGGACCGTGCCCGCGCGGTACCCGGCGGCCGGGAGCCCGTGCATGAAACCCGTGACCCGCTGCAGCGCCACCAGGCCCTGCCGTTCGTCGTCGAGGCCGTCCGGCACGGCGGCCGCAGCCCTGGCCGCGAAGTGTGTCGCCACGCCGGGAGGTGAGACGAAGACGTGGGTGCGGGCGATCACCATGCCCAGCCGGGCACGCTCCCGGTCGTCGTCGAGCAGGGCGTAGGCCTCGGCCAGGTGGGCCACCCCCGCAGGCCCGTCGACCAGGGTCTCGACCAGCCCCAGCTCCACGAGGACCGCGGCCCGCTCCTCGCCCGGCACCGGCTCCGCCAGCGCCCTGCGCAGCAGCAGCACCGCGGAGTCCGACGCGCCCCGGGCCACCGCGTTCGCGGCCGCCGCACGCAGCACCTGCACGGTGTCGGCGCTGCCGCGGCGCGGCGACCGCAGCAGGTGCGCGGCGACCTGCTCGGGTGGCGCCCCCTGCTGGTGCAGGATGGTCGCTGCCCGCTCGTGGTGCAGCGCCCGGTCGGCTGCGGGCAGGTCGTCGTAGACGGCCTCCCCGATGAGGGGGTGCACGAACCTGAGGTGGCGGTCCTCGGTCAGGACCTCGCTCCGGCTCAGGGTGTCGAGCGCGGCCGCGACCTGCTCCTCCGGACGCTGCGCCAGCGCCGCGATCGTCGGGAGCCCGGCGGCCTCGCCGAGCACGGCGACCGCACGCGCCACGGCCGTGACGTCGCTCGGCATCCGACGCAGCCGCAGCATCACGAGGGCCGACACGGCCCGCGACCCGACCGCGCGCACGGTGTCGACGTGCGACACGTCGGGCGGGACCCCCTCGTCCGCCAGCGCCCGGAGCAGCTGGCGCAGCAGCAGCGGGTTGCCCGAGGTCATCCGGTGGCAGGCCACCACGAAGGACTCGGCACCCTCGCCGAGCCGCTCCCTCACCAGGGCCGCGGACGCTCCGGCCGAGAGCGGTGCCGGACGCAGGACGGTCAGCGCGGGGTCCAGCGCGATCTCGGCGAGCAGCGCGTCCTCGGGCAGCTCCTCACCGGTGCGCCGGGCGAGGACGACCAGGACGGGCAACCCCTCGAGCCGCTTGACGAGGTAGGCCAGGAACCGCAACGAGGCCGCGTCGCACCACTGGACGTCGTCGACGCAGACCAGCAGCGGCCCGTCACCGGCGAGGTTCACCGTCAGCCAGTAGAGGCCGTGCAGGGCAGCGAAGCCGCCCTGCTCCCCCCGCGACTGGGAGGTCGTGTCCGCCAGGACCGTGGCCGCACCCCGGGCCGCTCCGGCGAGCAGCTCGTCGCGGCGCCGAGGGTCAGCGAGGCAGGGCTCGAACAGCTGACGGACCGCGCCGAACCCGAAGGACTGCTCCAGCTGGCTGCCCCGGGCCGACAGCACCCGGATCCCGGCGGTCGTGGCGAACCGGGCGGTCTCGGCGAGCAGCCGTGACTTGCCGATGCCGGCCGGGCCCTCGACGAGCACGCAGCCCGCCGCCCCCGCCACCACCTCCGTCACCGTGCGCCGCAGGGCTGCGACCTCCCGGTCCCGGTCCACGAGGTCGGTCGGCTCGATCGCGTCCCGTGCGGCGGGGTCCCCGGCGGTGCTCGGGGCGGCGTCCGGCACGGTGGGACCGGCAGCCGTCACCGGGAGCGCCGGCGCGTCGAGGGCCGGCGACTGCGCGAGAACCTCCGCCTCCAGGGCACGCAGGCCCGGTCCCGGATCGACCCCCAGCTCCTCGGCGAGGACCGCGCGGGCCCGGCGCAGCGCCGCCAGCGCGTCCGCCTGTCGCTGGGAGCGGTACAGCGCCAGCACCAGGAGCCGCCACCGCTCCTCGCGCAGCGGGTCGTCGACCACCAGCGCCTCGAGCTCCCCGACCACGGCCGCGTCGCCCAGCTGCATCCGTGCGGCCAGCAGACGCTCCCGGGCCACCCCGCGCAGCTCGGTGAGCCGGACCGTCTCGGCCTCGACCCAGGGCTGGCCGGCGTACTCGGCGTAGGGCGGACCACGCCACCACCGCAGCGCCTCGTCGAGGGCGCGGGCGGCGTCGGGCGGCGGCAGGGACGCGGCGGCGGACACGGCCCGCTCGAAACGCCAGGCGTCGACGGCGTCGGGGTCCAGCCGGAGGACGTATCCGGCGCCGGTGCTCGCGATCACGCCGTCGCGGCGACGCGCACCCGCCTCCGGCTCGAGACGACGGCGCAGGTGGCTGACGTAGGCCTGGATCGCCCCCGGCGTGTTGGCCGGGGCCCCGTCGCCCCAGACGCAGTGGGCGAGCCGGTCGACCGTCACCGCCTGGTCGCGCATGATGACCAGGGCCGCGAGCACGGCGCGCTGCCGCCGCCCGCCGAGGTCGACGACCGCACCGTGCCGGGTGGCCGCCAGCTCGCCGAGCACACGCAGGCGAACCCTCGCGTCCTCGTCCACCGCTCTCCCTTGCTGCTCCCCGCAGGATAGCGACGCAGGACCGGCTGGTCATGACCCAGAACAGGGGTCGTCAGGGGGTCCGGACGGGGCGCTCAAGTCGCCCTCAGGTCGGGCTCAGGAACGCCGCGCGAGCGTGGTGGTGTCCGTTCGACACCGACGAGGAGAACCAACCATGCACGTGCTCACCACGACCGCCGTCCTGCTCTGCGGCGCCCCGCTCGTCCTCGGCACCACGGTCGCCGCCGAGGCAGCGCCACGGCCGCGGATCGACCTGCGCAGCACCGACGGCGGCAGCTTCGTCGTCGACGACGCGGGGGCCGCCCGGCTCACCGGCCAGGTGACCGGGACGCCCTTCGGCGGCGCCTACTCCGCCGGGCTGACCGCCGACGACGGCACGCTGCCGGAGCCCGGCGTCTGCGAGCCCGCGCACGCCACCCTGGACGTGACGGGCACCAAGCGGCGGTACCTGGACCTGGTCGCCACGGGCGAGGTGTGCGGCACCTGGCCGGACGCGACGTACGTGGTCACCCACCGGTTCACGGGTCGCTACGAGGTCAGCGCCAGCTCGGCCCGCCGGCTGCGGGGGACCGACGGCTGGATCTCGCAGGTGCTCGCCACCGAGGGACGTGCCGGCGTCGAGGTCTTCGACTCCTGAGGCCGCGCCCGACGAGGGCTGGGCAGGGCCGGGTCACCAGTTCTCCAGCGACCCCCGGAGGATGTCGGCGAGGTCGTCGTCGGTGACGGTGCGCGGCGCGATGGCCAGCAGCCGCTGCTGCTTCGCCGCGCCCTCGACGAGGTCCTCGACGTCCGCGTCGCCGTAGCCGATCTCGGCCAGCCCGCTGGGCAGCCCGATGTCGCGCATCAGCGAGGTGAGGACGCCGGGCAGCACGTCGGGGCCGGAGCCGGTGACGTCGGGGTCGAGCAACCGCGCGGCCGCCAGGTGGCGCTCGGGCGAGGCCTCGTAGGTGAACCGGAAGGCCTCCGGTGCCGTCAACGCCACCGCCATGCCGTGCGGCACGATGGGTGCGCCGTCGGGGTAGCCGTCGGGCCGGTAGCCACGCACCCGACCGGCGATGGGGTAGGCGTTGGCGTGGGGCACGTGCACCCCGGCATTGCCGAACCCGAGGCCGGCGAAGGTCGCCGCCATTCCCATCTGCTCGCGCGCGGCACGGTCGGAGCCGTCGCGCACCGCTGTGCGGAACGACGTGGCCAACAGCGACATCGCCTTCTCCGCCCACACATCGGAGATCGGGTTCGCGCCGCAGTAGGGCACCCGCTCCCCCGGCTGCTTGGCCTCGAAGTCCGCGAACCACCGTGCGGTCCAGCTCTCCAGGGCGTGGCACAGGATGTCCATGCCCGACGACGCCGTCACCATGGCCGGCTGGGTGAAGGTCAGCTCCGCGTCCACCACGGCCCACGCCGGTCGCAACCGCGGGTGGCTGATGCCCGACTTCACGTGCTGGTCGAGCACGTCCAGCACGCACACGGTCGTCGACTCGCTGCCGGTCCCGGTCGTGGTCGGCACCGCGACCAGCGGCAGCAGCGGCTCGGTCGGGGCACGCCCGCCACCCACCGGGGCGTTGACGTAGTCGATCACCTCGCCCGGGTTGGTCAGCAGCAGCGCGACCGCCTTGGCCGTGTCGATCGCCGAGCCGCCGCCCACGGCGACGACGGCGTCGAACGGGCCCTGCTCCCGGGCGAAGGAGACGGCCTCGGCGAGCGAGACGTCGGTCGGCTCGACGCGCGCCGCGCCGTACGTCGTGACCGCGAGGCCGGCCGCGGCCATCTGCTCGGTGATGCGCGCCGGGTGGCCCGTCGCCGTCACCCCCGGGTCGGTCACCAGCAGCACCCGGCGCGCACCCGTCGCCACGAGGTCCGGGCCGATCTCGGCGGACGCACCCCACCCGAGCTTGAGCCCGGGAGCGCCGTAGGTGAAGACGGTCTCGCTCATGCCCCGGACGCTAGCTGCACCGACAACGCCGGGGCGAGCGGCCGCTCGGTGAGCAGCGACGCCTGGTGGGCGTGGTAGACGTCCGGCTTGCCCCGCCACGTGGTCGAGGCAGGACGGTTCCGCTCGTCCAGCTCGTGGTGCCAGCTGCCGTGCTCCCGATCGACGAGGTGCCGGTCGCAGTAGTCGGCGAACCGGTCCCGCCAGCGCTCGTACGGCGCCTCGCCGGTGCGGCGGAGCAGCGCGGCGGCGGCCGCCAGCGCCTCGGCGTGCACCCAGTGCATGCGGCTGCGGACGACCGGACGCCCCTCCCAGTCGACGGTGTAGACGAGGCCGTCGGCCCCGTCGACCGCCCAGCCGAGCACCACGGCACGCTCGAACAGCGACCGGGCGTCGGCCAGCAGCCACTCCGGCGGTGAGCCCAGCGAGGCGTCGAGGTGCAGCAGCAGCCGGGACCACTCGAGCAGGTGGCCGGGCGTGACGCCGTAGGGACGGAACGGGTCGCCCGGGTCGTCGACGTTGTAGTCCGGCAGCGGCGTCCAGTCGCTGTCGAAGTGCTCGGGCAGCAGGTGGTTCCGCGCAGCAGCGACCTCGTGCACGAGGTGGTGGGAGATGGCCAGTGCCCGCTCGTGCCACACGCCGTCGCCGGTGACGTCGCCGGTGGCCAGGAAGGCCTCGACCAGGTGCATCGCCGCATTGGCACCGCGGTAGGGGTCGGCCGCGCCGAAGGCACGGTCCCACGCGTCCACGGCCCGGCCGTCTCCGTCGAGGAAGTGGCGCTCCACCACCTCGGCGGCCTCCGCGAGCAGGTCGGCGGCACCGGTGGCCCCGGCGACCTCGGCGCTGCCGGCCGCCAGCAGCACGAACGCGTGGGCGTAGGCCTCCTTCGGCCCCGGCACCGGATCACCCGAGCCGGACACGGCCGAGTACCACCCGCCGTGCCGGTCGTCGTGCAGCGCACCTCGCAACGCGGTCACACCGTGCTCGACCAGCGGCAGCGTTCCCGGCTCACCCTGCAGGTGCGCCAGGGCGAAGACGTGGGTCATCCGCGTGGTGATCCACGTGTGCACGCCCTGGCCGGGGTCAGGGCGTCCGCGGTCGTCGAGCCACGCGAACCCGTGCGGGGTCGAGGCCGAGCCGCGCGCGAAGTCGACGAGGTCGTTCACCGTGCGACCCGGAGGGCGTGCCGCACCACGTCGAGCACCGGCACCGCGCCCGACTCCACGTCGGCGAGGGGCACGAAGGCAGCGGCGTCGGTCGTGCCGTCGACCTCCACCGAGCGCGGTTGCGCCCCTGCGGCCACCGCGACACGGTAGACGAGGTGCACGCCGTGGAAGTCCTCGAGCCTGCCGCTGGGTGCGGTGCCGGTGAAGTGCGTGTCGTGCACGGTGAGCAACCCCTCGGGCGCGACCTCGAGACCGCACTCCTCGCGGACCTCGCGCACCAGCGCGTCCTCCGGAGTCTCGCCGTGGTCGACGCCGCCTCCCGGCAGCGTCCACGACCCCGCGTGGTGCCCGAGCGAGGAGATGCGCGTCAGCAGCACCGCCGCGTCCCGCAGGACCAGCGCGTACGCCGCCAGCCGTTGGCGCCGCACGGTCACGTGGTCGGCCAGTGACCCGGTGACCAGCGGCGTCACCGGCACGGTGCCGTCACGCACGTCGGCGAGCGGCACCCACGCCGCCTCGATCGTGGAGCCGTCGACCTCGACGACCCGCGGCGACGGTGAGCCGGGGGCCACCCAGCCCTCGTAGACGATGCGCACCGCGTGGGCGTCGACCCGACGCCCGCTGCGCCACGCCTGGGGCATGTGGGCCGAGTAGACCCGGGCGGTGTCACTGACCTCGGCGTGGAGGCCGGTCTCCTCGTGGATCTCGCGGATCACCGCGTGGCGCGGGTCCTCCCCGTGGTCGAGCCCGCCACCGGGCAGCGTCCACAGCTCCTCCGAGGTGACCACCGGCGAGAGGCGGGTCAGGAGGATCTGGTCGTCGCGGACGATGACGGCGTACGCCGCCACCCGTTGGCGCTTGGGCGTGGTGGGCACCGGCCCAACCTAGCCGGGGACGACTCCCGGGCCCCACGTCGGCGGCACCGCCGACCGCGGCACGACGTCGAGCGGTGCCGCCGCCAGCCGGTCGGGGGCCGCTCCGCCGAGGTGCGCCGGGTACCACCACGCGTCCGCACCCACCATCGGCACGTGGTGCGGACGTCGCTGCAGCTCCTCGAGGGCGTCGGTGAGCGTGTGCCCCAGTCGCGCCGTCACCGCACGCGGGTCGTCCCCCGCCGCCACCTGCACCGGCGGCGAGAAGCGCAGGTCGACGTGCCGGCCGCGGCGCGGCGAGGGCCGTCGACCGGGACTCGCGACGAGCTGGGTGCCCCACTGCGCCGCGGGCACCAGCGGCACCCCCGTCTCGCGTGCGAGCGCGGCGGCTCCCACCATCAGCGAGCGGATCGTGAAGGAGTGGCTGATGCCCGCCTCGGGGAACACGGCCACGACCTCCCCCTCCTGCAGCAGCCGTCGCGCCGTCAGGTACGCCGCCGCGGGAGCTGATCGGTCGACCGGCACGTGCCGCATGCCCGTCATCGCCCGCCGCGCCACCCGCGAGTTCCACACGTCGTGGCGCGTGAGGAAGCGGATGTTGCGGCCGCGGCGCCGCCCGGCCGCCGCGAGCGTCATGAAGTCGAGGAAGCCGACGTGGTTGGCCGCCACCACCGCAGGGCCCTCCGTCGGCAGGTGCTCCTCGCCCTCCACGGCGAGTCTCAGGTCGATCGCGCGGAACAGCGTCGCCCCGAGCCCCACCGTGGCGTCGTACCACGGCTCCCGCACGTCAGGAACCGTCGCTCACGAGAAGGGCGGTCGCGCGTCTCGGGCCACCGACCGGCGGCCGGCCCAGCGCCAGACCCTGGCGGCGCGGTCGCGGTCCTCGTCGGTGACCAGGTTGCCCATCCAGCGCAGCGCGAGGGTCATCAGCCAGTCCGAGCGCATGCCGGCGGGACCGAGCGCCTTCAGCACGCCCGGCACGGTGACCACGCCGGCCAGCCGGCGGGCGATCGAGAACGTCTCGCCGTAGTGGTCGCGGAGCAGCGCCGGCCAGACCGTGGCGAGGTCCCCACCGGCACCGTGCGCGACCATCGTCTCCACGACCAGCCGACCGCTCTCCAGGCCGTAGTCGATGCCCTCGCCGTTGAGCGGGTTCACCAGCGCGGCGGCGTCACCGATCAGCGCCCAGTTCGCGCCGGCGACGTTGCTGACCGCGCCACCCATGGGCAGCAGCGCCGAGGTCGGCTGCCGCAGCTCGCCGGAGAGACCGAAGTCCTCGCGGATGGTGTCGGCGTACAGCTGCATGAGTGGCTTGATGGCGACCTCGGCGGGCCGCTTCGCCGTGGCCAGGGTGCCGGCTCCCAGGTTGACGGAGCCCCGACCGTCGGAGGAGCCGAGCGGGAAGATCCAGCCGTAGCCGCTGAGGATCTCGTCCTGCTCGTCACGCAGTTCGAGGTGGGAGCTGATCCAGGGGTCCTCGGCCATGGCCGAGTCGACGTAGGCCCGTCCCGCGACGGCGTAGACGGTGTCGCGGTGCCACTCCCGGCCGAGCTTCTTGCCCAGGGGCGACCGGACGCCGTCCGCGACGACCAGCCGCTCGCACTCGACCTCGAACCGCTCGCCCGCCCGGTCGAAGGTGACCCCGGCGACCCGGTCGCCGACCATGCGCACGTCGACGGCCCGGGCACCGTCGACGGCGTCGGCGCCCGCCTTGATCGCGGTGGTGCGCAGGTGGTCGTCGAGCTCGGTGCGGGCCACGGCGGACCCCCAGTCGGGCAGCGTGCCGCCCGGCCAGGGCAGCAGCAGCGTCTGGCCGAAGCCGTGCGCGCGCAGACCCTGGTTGACGGTGTGGGCCCGCAACCAGTCCTCGAGCCCCAGCCGCTGGAGCTCGCCGATGGCACGCGGCGTCAGCCCGTCACCACACGTCTTGTCGCGTGGGAACACCGCGGCGTCGGCCAGCAGCGTGTCGAGTCCTGCGCGGGCGGCCCAGGTCGCGGCGGACGACCCCGCAGGGCCGGCGCCGACCACGAGGACGTCGGTGCGGGTGGGCGTGCTCACCCCCCGATTCTCGCAGGGGCACCCACGCGCACCACATCCGGACGTGCCACGAGCCGTACGCCGAGGGCCGCGCTCCAGAGCAGCCCCAGCAGGAACGGCACCGGCACGGCCGCGGCGGGCACCACGGAACCGACGACGCCCACCACCACGGTGAGCGACCCCAGCAGCAGACCCGGTCCCCGCCAGCCGCGGCCCAACGGCAGCGCGGTCGCCGCGGACGCCACGAAGAGGCCGAAGCCGATCATGAAGAGCACGAACGCTGCGTCGTTGACGGCCAGAAACGCGGCCGCCGTGGCCTCGTCCAGCTGATCGCGCTCCCGGACCGCACCGAGCGTGGCGCTCGCCGATCCCAGCTTGACCGCCAGCGCGACACTGCCGGCGATCGCGGCCGTGGCCGAGCCGACGCCCGGTCGGCAGCGGGTGACGACCGTGGCGACGAAGCCGAGCAGCAGGACGAAGCCCGCCAGCTCCAGCGCGAGCCCGAGCTGCGCGGACGCCGACTCGGCGAGCGTGTCGAGCCTGCCCAGGGCTCCGCCCGGGTTCCCGGCCTCGGTGAGGCTGTTGCCCAGCAGGATGCAGAGCACGAAGGCGAGGCCGGTCAGGGGCCACAGCCGGTGGCCGGGTGACCGCTGGACGTCGGAGGGAGGTGTGGTCGTGGTGGTCATCGGGTGTTCCTTTCACGTGGAGAGCACCAGAGCACCGCAGCGGGCGCTGCCGCGTCGCCGTGCCCACGGACCGACCTGGTCCTCCTCGAGGAGGAGGACCACCGTCCCCGAAGCCGGGGACCCGGGGCCCTCCCGCGACTACCGTCGGACCATGAGGGGTGCGCAGGAGTGGGTGCGGGACGCGTGGCTGCCCCTGCTGCTGACCGCACTGGCCTTCGCCGAGGTGGCCTGGGGAGGGATCCCGGCCGCCGTCGGGCGTACCGCGCTGCTGAGCGTCATGGTGCCGCTGGCCCTGGCGACGTGGGGTCGACGCCGGGCACCGGGGGCCACGACGCTCGCGGTCGCGGTGCTCACCGGGGTGCTCGTCCTGGCCGTCCTCCCCTCGTTGGCGACGCAGCCGCCGCTGCTGGCCTTCCTGGTCGTGCTCGCGACCCTGTTCAACCTCGGGGTGCACCGGACCGAGCGGAGGTTCGCCGTGGCGACCGCCGCGGTGGTGCTCGGCCTCGTGGTGTGGCAGGTCGCGGCCCTCACGGCCGGTCAGTCGCTGGGTGACGTGGTGCCGTCCACGCTGTTCCTGGCCGGGGCCCTGGTCCTCGGTGTCCTGCTGGGCTCGAGCCGAGGCCACGCCGCCGAGCAGCGGCTCCGCGCCGAGGCCGCGGAGCGGGACCGCGATTCCCACGCCACGGCTGCCGTGGCCGCGGAGCGTGCCCGGATCGCCCGCGAGCTCCACGACGTGATCGCCCACGCGCTCACCGGGATCGTGGTCGAGGCCGGGGTGGAGGCCAGACTCGAGGACGGGACGGGAGACGCCGGAGCGACGCTGCGGTCGATCGAGCAGCGGGGCCGTGAGGCGATGACCGAGCTGCGCCGCCTGCTCGGGCTGCTGCGCGAGGACGGTCAGGGCCCCGCCGACGCCCCGCTGCCGTCGCTGCGCTCCGTGGACTCGCTGGTGGAGTCGGTCCGCCGCTCCGGCCACTGCGTGGAGCTCCGGGTGAGCGGTGACCTCGACACCGTGCCGCAGGCCCTCCAGCTCGCCGGCTACCGGATCCTCCAGGAGGCGCTGACCAACGTCACGCGGCACGCACCGGGAGCAACGGTCCGGGTGGCGCTGGAGCGCAGCGACGACGCGTTGTCGGTGGAGGTCCTGGACGACGGCGCCGGCACCCGGACCCCGGTCCTGGCACCGGGCGGGATGGGGTTGGCGGGCATGCGCGAGCGGGTCCGGATCTTCGGCGGTCACCTGGTCGCCGGCCCGGTGCCGGGCGCGGGCTTCGCCGTCGAGGCGCGGCTCCCGACCGCTCCCCCGGGTGGCGGCACGTGATCCGCGTCGTCGTCGCGGACGACCAGGAGCTCGTGCGCGCCGGCTTCACCCGGTTGTTGACGGCCGAGGAGGGTGTGGAGGTCGTCGGCGAGGCCGCCAACGGCCGCGAGGCGGTGGATGCGTGCCGGGCGGCCCGGCCGGACGTGGCGTTGATGGACGTGCGGATGCCGGAGCTCGACGGGCTGTCGGCGACACGCGAGATCACCCGGACGCTCGCGACCCGGGTCCTGGTGCTGACCACCTACGACCTCGACGAGTACGTGCTCTCGGCGTTGCGGGCCGGGGCGAGCGGATTCCTGCTCAAGGACTGCCCCCCCGACGACCTGGTGCGGGCGATCCACGTCGTCGCGGCCGGCGACGCGCTGCTGTCACCCCGCGTGACCGGGCGCCTCGTGGACCAGTTCGTCCGGCTGCAGGGCACTGCTGCTCCGCCCCCGGCGCTCGGGACGCTGACCTCGCGCGAGCGGGAGGTGCTCTCGCTGCTGGCGCGCGGCAGCTCCAACGCGGAGCTGTCCGCGGCCCTCCACCTCTCCACGACCACCGTCAAGACCCACGTGGCCGCGGTGCTCACCAAGCTGGGGCTCCGCGACCGGGTGCATGCCGTCGTCTTCGCCTACGAGCACGGTCTGGTGAGACCCGGGGACCCGGGCTGAACCGCTCCGGCTCACCCGCGGTCGGCGGAGGTGCAGACGCACGCCTTGTTGCCCTGGGCGTCGGCGAGGACCACGAAGCTGGGCCTCTCCTCGTCCGAGACCAGCGTGCCGCCCGCGGCCAGCGCTGCGTCGATCCGTGCCTGCGCCTGGTCGATCGGCACCCACACGTCCCAGTGGAATCGTTGGGGCGGCTCGGCGTGCTCGTCGGTGTCCTGGAACCACATCGCCGGCACCTGGCCGGAGCCGTCGACGACCTGGCCGTCGGCGTACTCACCCCCGAGGACGGCCGCCCAGAACGGCCCGATCTGCCCGGCGTCCCAAGTGTCCAGCGACAGCTCGACCAGGGTGCGGGCCCCGGGCTCCGCGCCGGCGCCGAGCTCGGCGGCGATCGCGCTGATCCGGCGGGCCAACCGGACGTCGCGAGCCGTGGTGCCGTGGACGTCGTGGCTCATCAGGTCGACGTCGACGTGGGGGTAGCGGAGGTCGACGTCGGGGTGGTGGTTCGCCTCCTCCGCCGCCTCGGCCACGCGGGTCACGAAGGCCAGCCCGCTCACGAAGTCGCCCGTGCGGAAGCGCGAGACCAGCCGTCCCATCACGGGCCGCCAGTCGTCGAGCCCCTCCTCCGCACCCACCTGCACTGCATCCAGTGTCTCCCTGTCAGCTGTCTCGGCCATGGCTGCCACCTTGCCACCCGGCAGCGGGTCGGCGACAGGTTACGAAGGCCTGACGATCGACCGCTTCACCTTCCCTGCTCACCACCGGGTCGCGACGATGGGTCCATGCGCCCCCTTGCCGTCGTCCCCGCCCTGCTGCTCGTCGCCACGCTGCTGGCCTCGTGCGGCGAGGACGCCGAGCCGACGGCGGCGACGCCGGCCACCTCCTCCTCGCCGGATCCGGAGCCGACGGAGTCGGAGGGGACGGAGCCCGAGACGTCCCCGGAGGCAGGGTCGAAGGACGAGCAGGCCGGCCCGGTCCCCGACACGCTCGACTTCACCGCCACCACCGTGTCGGGCAAGGACCTGGACGGCGCGACGCTGGCGGGCAAGCCCGTCCTGCTGTGGTTCTGGGCGCCGTGGTGCCCGTCCTGCCGCGGCCAGATCCCGCAGGTGGAGGGCCTGGCCCAGCAGTACGACGGCGAGCTCGCGGTCGTGGGGGTCGGGTCGCTCGACAGCGCGGAGGCGATCGCCGACTTCGCCGGCGACGTCGAGGGCGTCACCCACCTCGTCGACACCGAGGGAGCACTCTGGCGGGAGTTCGGCGTGGTCGAGCAGTCGTCGTTCGTGCTGCTCGACGCCGACGGCGCGGTGGCCTTCGAGACCGGCTACGGCGGCTCCGACGAGCTGGACAGCCGGGTCGCGGACCTCGTCGGCTGACATGACCGAGACCCTCACCCTCGCCCTGGGCGCAGGGATGCTCGCGGCGGTGAACCCCTGCGGGTTCGCGCTGCTGCCGGCCTACCTCTCGGTGCTGGTGCTCGGTGACGACTCCCCCTCGACCCGGCGGGCGGTCGGTCGCGCCCTGGCCCTGACCGGCGCCATGACGATCGGCTTCGTCGCCGTCTTCGGGGTGTTCGGGCTGGTCGTCTCCCCGATCGCCTCCGAGGTGCAGCGCTACCTGCCGTGGTTCACGGTGGGCTTCGGCCTGCTGGTGGCGGTCGCCGGCATCTGGCTGCTCGCCGGCCGCGAGCTGCCGCGGATGCGGCTGGGCCGCGGCAGCGGCGCGCCCGTGACGCGCACCCTGCCCGGCATGGTCGGCTTCGGCGCCTCGTACGCCGCCGCGTCCCTCACCTGCTCGATCGCCCCGTTCCTCGCACTCGTGGTCACCGCACTGCGGGCCGGCTCGGTCGGCGAGGGGGTGGCCCTCTACCTCGCCTACGCCGCCGGGATGGGGCTGCTGGTCGGCGTCGCGGCGGTCGCCGTGGCGCTGGCCCGTCGCGGCCTCGTGACTGGTCTGCGTCGCGCCGGGCGCTGGGTGCCACGCGTGGCCGGCCTGCTGCTGGTCGTGGTCGGCGGCTACGTCGCCTGGTACGGCGCCTGGGAGCTGCGCGTGCTCGCCGGCGACGACCCCGCCGACCCCGTGATCGAGGTCGCCGCCCGCATCCAGCGCACCCTTGCCGACTGGGTCTCCGCCCTCACGCCCTGACCCGCTCAGGCCCCCCGGGGAACCACGAGCCCCGACTCGTAGGCCAGCACGGTCAGCTGCACCCGGTCGCGGACGTCGAGCTTGGCGAACAGGCGCGACACATAGGTCTTGACCGTGGCCTCGCTGAGGAAGAGGTCGGCCGCGAGCTCGGCGTTCGATCGGCCGGCGGCGATCCCCCTGACGACCTCCTGCTCCCGGTCGGTCAGCTGGGGCAGCCCCCGGGGTCGGCCTGGGTCCGGCGCCGCGGCGTACCGGTCGAGCAGCCGCCGGATCAGCGGCGGAGCGAGCAGCGCGTCGCCCCGCATCACGACGTCGACGGCGTGGACGAGCTCCGCGGGCGGGAGGTCCTTGAGCAGGAAGCCGCTGGCGCCGGCGCGCACCGCGGCGTACACGTACTCGTCGAGGTCGAACGTCGTCAGCACCACGACCCGGACGGTCGGGTCGTGCGCCACCACCCGTCGCGTCGCCTCGATGCCGTCGAGCCGGGGCATCCGGACGTCCATCAGCACCACGTCGGGGCGCTGCTCGGCCGACAGGCGGACCGCCTCCAGCCCGTCGGACGCCTCACCCACGACCTCCACACCACCGCGCTCGAGGATCATCCGGAAGCCCGCCCGCACCAGCTCCTGGTCGTCGACGACGAGCACCCGCGCACCGGCGGTCACGTCGCTCCTGCCGGCACCGGGAGCACCGCAGTGACCGAGAAGCCATGCCCCTCCGGCCGACGTCCGAGGTCGAGTCGCCCGCCATACATCCCGACCCGCTCCCGCATCCCGACCAGGCCGTGTCCGGCGACCGCTGTCGACGCGGGCGGCGGGCCCACGCCGTCGTCGACCACCTCGAGCCGCACCGCGTCCCGGGAGTAGGCGACCCGGACGACGCACTCGCTCGCCCGAGCATGGCGCCGCACGTTCGTCAGCGCCTCCTGCACGATCCGGTAGACGGCGAGGTCCAGGCCGGGTGGGAGGGCCAGCACCTCGCCGGACACCTCGAGCCGCGTCGGGGGCCCGGTCACCGACGAGGTCCGCACGAGCTCGGGGAGGCCGTCGAGCCGCGGCTGCGGCGCCAGCGGAGCCGCCTCGTCCTCCCGGAGCATGGTCACCAGCCGCCGCATCTCGGCCAACGCCTCGCTCCCCGTCGTGCGGATGTCGTCGAGCGCCCGGTCGACGTAGTCGCGGTCGTCCTCGGCTCGTTGGGCGGCTCCGGCCTGCACGACCATCGAGGTCACCGCGTGGGCGACGATGTCGTGCAGCTCCCGCCCGATGCGCGTGCGTTCCGCCACGACCGCCCGCAGCGCCCGCTCGGCGGCCCCGACCTCCGCCTCGACGGCCCGGCGGGTGGACTCCTGGGCCCGCTGCTCGTGGCGACGGAGCCCCCACCCCGCGCTGGCGACGAGCACGCCGACGGTCCAGTGGAAGAACAGCTCGCCGGGCGAGCGCATCTCCGGCACGAGCACGTCGACGGCGAGGAAGAACCCGGCGACGGTGGCCACCGCCACGACCGGCACCCGCCCACCCCCGAAGCGCAGGCACATGAACAGCACCAGCAGCACCGTGCAGAGCTGCCCGTAGAACAGCAGGTGGACCGATCCGGCCACCAGCACCGCGGTCGGCCAGGCCGTCGCGAAGACCGCGAGCGGCAGCCAGGGTGCACGGCGCACCCACCACAGGCTGGCGGCCACCGCCGTCACGGCGGCGGCGTCGACGGCCGCGGACCCGGAGCCGGCACGGGAGCCGAAGGGCACCAGCACCTCGGCCGCGCCCAACCCGCCCAGCAGCGCGACCGCGACCAGCTCGACGACGCGCGGTCGCCCCCGCGGGATCTCCACGCAGCGACGGTAGTCCTCCACGGCCGTCCTCGGCAGTCATCCGTGGTTGACACCTGTGTCGACCGGGAGCCGATGCGCGACCCCGGGGTCGCGCGGTGTGCTGGGCGGGCGACGGCGTCCGGTCGTCGCACCGATCCCGTACCGGAGGAACCTCATGCTTCCCGACACCCCGTCACGACGGTTCGTCGCCGTCCTCTCGTTCCTGGTCGCGCCCGTGCTGGGCCTTGTGTTCGTCGCGCTGAGTCCCCCCTTCCCCGACGACGCCGCCGAGCGGCTCGCCGGCTTCGTCGACGGCCCGCTGCCGACCGTGTCGCTGCTGGCCTTCCTGCTGATGCAGCTGCCGATGCTGGTCGCGTTCCTGGCGATCGGACGGCTGCTGCTGCCCCGGTCACCGCGGCTCTCCGCCTGGGGCACGGCCCTCGGGGTGCTCGGCTGCTTCGGCCACGTGGTCTTCGGCGGGCTCTCCCTGGCCTACCTGGCGATGGCCCGGGACGTGGCACGGCGCGACGTGTACGCCGAGCTCCTCACCGACATCGAGTCGTCCCCGGTCATGGCGTTCGCCGCGGTGGGCCTGCTCGGCACCGTCCTGGGCCAGCTGCTCCAGTCGATCGGCCTGTTCCGCACCCGGACCGGACCGCTGTGGGTCGGACCGGCACTGTGGGCCTTCCTGGTCCTCGAGTTCTTCGTCAGCAACCTGGTGCCGTGGGCGTCCTACCTCGGGGTGCTGCTGTTCGGTGCGGCGTTCGTCGCGCTGGCGATGGAGATCCGTCAGCGCTCAGACGTGGATCGCCGCACCGATCCCGTCGGAGAAGACCTCGGGCTGCTCCGGGAGGGAGCGTGAGTCACCGTCGAGCCGCCGCTGCGCCGTCCACGCGACGGCACAGGCGTCGAGGGCGTCGTCCGCGGCCCAGCCGGGTCCCGGCCCGAGGTCGGGCAGTGACCAGCCCAGCCTGACCAGGGCCTCGAGCCTCACCGCCCGGCCGGCGGCGGTCCGCTTGCCCGGCCGGGTGTCGACGCCCAGGGCGCTGAACGACACCTCGGGGTGCACCTCGATGACCGTCGTCGGGGGACCGTCGAGCAGCCAGGCGTCGACCTCGGCGATCTTGCGGCACAGGTTGAAGCCCTGGTGGCTCAGTCCCTTGCCCGTGGCCGCGCGGTTCGCCGCGTTGGCCTCGGGCCAGGTGTCGGCCAGCACCGCTGGGCGCGCCGGCGTCGGGAACACCGACGACTTCCGTCCCGGGGGCAGCGCGACCCGGGCCAGCCGGTCCGCCTCCCGGCTCCCGCTGTCGGGGAGCCCGATCGGGATGTCGATGCCGACGACCGCCGGCACCACCGGCAGCCCCGCCACCAGCGCCTCGATCGCGGGCGCCACGGAGAGGGTGACCCGCCCGTGCACCAGCAGCGCGCCGATCCAGCCGCCCGGACAGCCGTCGACCCCGAGCACGGCGGCCCCGCTGCTCAGAAGCTGAACGTGGTCGCGGCCTCCTCGCCGATCCACTCCCACATCGGCACCGTACCCCCGACCTCGGCGTGCTCGATCAGCTTCTGGTCGCCGAGGCCCTTGGCGTTCACGCAGATGGGGCAGACCAGGAACCGGCCGCCGGCCTGCTGGTAGCGCTCCACGAGTCCCTCGATCGTGGGGCAGCCCTCGCACGGCGTTCCCACGGCGATGCCGTCGTAGCCGAGCCGCACCGCCTCCTTCGAGAGGAACATCAGCGTCGGGCGCCCGGCCTCCACCGCCGCCACTGCGGTCAGGAACGCGACCATGACCCGTTCGGGGTCCTCCAGCCCTGTCGTCAGCGACACCACTGCCTTGTTGCTCATCTCGACTCCTCGTCGTCCGGGTGTTGCCACGACGGTAGGAACCGGAGGACCTCCTCGGCGTCCGCGTGCACGCGTAGGCCCGCACCCGCCCTGTGGCGGCGTACGCGTAGCGGGTCAGCGCGCGGTGAGGTAGCGGGCCACGGCGGCGGTGCGGGCCGCAGACCCGGTCAGCCCGAGCTTGAGGTAGACGTTCTGGAGGTGGCGCTCCACGGTGCGCTGGCTCAGCACCAGGGTGTCCGCGATCAGGGCGTTGTCATGCCCCTCGGCCGCCAGCGCCAGCACCTCGAGCTCGCGGCCGCTGAGCATGGCCGAGACCGCGACCGCCGGCGGTTCCGCACGGTCGGGGGCCAGGAACTCCGTCACCTCGGCCAGGAACACCTGCCACGCGGGCTCGTCCGCGAGCAGGATGTGGTTGCGGCTCTCCAGGGCCACCAGCCGCGCGTGCGGGATGGCGCTCGCGAGCTCCCGTCCCTGCTCGAAGTCGTTCATGCGTTCGTGCCGCTGGTGCAGCACCAGGGTGGGGACGTCGACGGTGGCGAGCAGGTCGACGGCGTCGTCGTCGCCGCGCGCCCGGCGAGCCTCCACCGCCGTGCGCGCGCTCGTGGCCCGGGCGAGCAGGTCGTCGAGCCAGCGCATCTGCTCCTCGGTGGCGTCGGGGATCATCATCGAGGTGAAGACCCGCCGGAACTCGGGGTCGCGGCGGTCCCACCCGGCCCGGATCAACGCCTCGAAGGCCTCCTCGAGCGCCAGGTCGTCCTCGGTGTCCTCGCCGCCTCCGGCGTAGGTGCTCGCACAGACCAACCTGGTCACACGGCCCGGGTGCTGGGCCAGGTAGTGGAGCGAGACCGGGCCGCCCTGGGCCATCGCCATCAGCGCGAACCGGTCGAGCCCCGCGTGGTCGACCACCGCAGCGAGGTCGTCGACCCGCCGCTGCAGGCCGAAGTCCGTGACGTCGCGGTCCGACAGCCCGTGCCCGCGCTCGTCGAAGCGCACCACGGTCGCCACCCGGCCGAGCTCCTCGAGGTAGTGGCGCCAGATCGGGCTCTCCCAGTCGAACTCGAGGTGGCTGACCCAGCACGCGTCGAGCACCAGCGGCGGGCCGGACCCGTGCACGGCGTAGGCGATGCGGGTG
The DNA here is from genome assembly GCA_963754025.1 of uncultured Actinomycetota bacterium. Lineage (GTDB taxonomy): Bacteria > Actinomycetota > Actinomycetes > Propionibacteriales > Nocardioidaceae > Nocardioides. The sequence continues at coordinate 143,890 of CAVWEC010000005.1, forward strand.
CCGTCGGAGGAGCCGCAGAACCGCACCGTCTGCTTGGTGTCGCCGAGCGTCCGCCTGGCCATGGCGCGATCGTAGTCGCCCCCGACGCCGCGTCCGGCGCGGCGGATCGGGAGATCGGACCCGGTGCACGGGGAAGCAGGGAAACCTACACTCCCGGGGTGACCATGCAGGCTCGTGCGGAAGCGGATGCGGGTCGTCGGCCGGTTCCGGACCGCCGCCTGCGACGCGCCTGCGCGGTCGTGTTCGCACTGACCCTCCTCGGTGCCGCCGCGACGCTCTGGTACCAGGTCGCGCTGCCCCGCGGCACCGCCGCCCTCCTGAACAGTCCCGTGGGGACCTCTCTGCTGCTGATCGGCATGTGCGGCCTGGCCGGTGCCGGGTACCTCCTGGCACGGGCCCGGCCTCGCTCGACGATGGCGTGGCTCATGGTCGTGACGGCCTGTGCGTGGGTCTGGTCCTACCTGGTCGTGGGGCTGGCCATCACGGCCACCGCTGCCGCGCTGCCGGGCTCGGTCGCCCTGGCGTGGATGACCAACTGGGTCTGGGTCCCCGCCCAGGTGCTCTCCGCTCTCACGCTCCTCAGGTTCCCCGACGGCCGGCTTCCCGGTCCGCGATGGCGCTGGGTGGAGCGGTCGGTGCTCGGGTGGGGTGCCGTGACGGTGCTGACGACGGCACTGCTCCCGGGCCCCCTGGGTTCCGAGAGCCTGTCCCCCACCACGAACCCCGTGGGTCTCTCCCCCCTCGCGGGGCTCCTCGACGGTCTCCTCGCCGTCACCTTCGCGCTGCTGCCTGCCGTCGTGCTCGCCGCGGCGGCTGCCCCGGTGCTGCGCTGGCGAGCCGCGGGTCGTGCCGAGCGACGACAGCTGCTCTGGGTAGCCGCGGTCGCCGTGGCGCTGGCGGCGAGCGCCCCGCTGTCGCTCCTCTCCGGCGCCGGCGAGCTGCTGCAGGGCCTGGCGTACCTGCTGCTCCCGGGCGCCATCGCCGCGGCCGTGCTCCGGGAGCAGCTGTGGGACCTCGACCTCCACCACCGCTTCGACCGCCTGCGCGCCACGCGGCTGCAGGAGCGCGAGCGGCTCCGCCATGACCTCCACGACTCCCTGGGCCCCCTGCTCGGATCGGTCTCGATGCGGGCCGAGGCAGGACGCAACCTGCTGCACGCGGGCGACACGGGACGGGTCGACACGGTGTTGGCCGACATCGGGGACGTCGTCGACGAGGCGCTCACGGAGGTGCGGCGACTCATCGACGAGCTCGGTCCCTCGGCTCTCGTGGAGCACGACCTGGCGGAGGCGCTGCGCGAGCACGTGGCCACCTACGACGGCACCTTTCCCGTGACCCTGGTTCCCGGCAGCGACCCGGGCCTGCTCGACCCCCGGGTGTCCGAGGCTGCCTACCTGATCGCGATCGAGGCGGTGCGCAACGCCGCACGTCACTCGGGCGCACCCGGCTGCGAGGTGAGGATCGAGGAGAGCGCTGGCGCCCTCGTCGTGACCGTCACCGACCGGGGGCGCGGGATGACGGATGCCGCGCCGGGGGTGGGACGTCGCGCCATGGCCCGGCGCGCCGAGTCGGTCGGCGGTCGGCTCACCGTCACCGCCGCTGACGGCGGGGGGAGCACCGTCCGTGCCGAGCTCCCGGGGAGCAGACGTTGATCCGGGTGCTGGTCGCCGACGACCATCCGGTCTTCCGCGACGGCCTGCGCGTGCTGCTGGAGTCGTTCGACGACATCACGGTGGCGGCCTCGGCCGGTGACGGGCAGGAGCTGCTCGACCTCGCGGACCGGGTCCCCTTCGACGTCGCCGTCGTCGACCTGGACATGCCGGGCATGGACGGTGCTGCGGCCACCCGTCGCCTGCGCAGCTCGCACCCCGACGCGGGCGTCCTCGTGCTGACGATGCACGACGACGCCGTCTCGGTCTCCCGCGCCCTGGCTGCGGGTGCCCGGGGCTACGTGCTGAAGGGTTCCGGCCACGGCGCGGTGGCCCGCGCCATCCGCGCCGTCGCCGACGGCGACACGGTGCTGGGGGGCGAGGTGGGACGCGTGGTCCGCGACTCCGTCTCCGGCGCGGGGCAGCAGGTGCTGTTCCCGGGCCTCTCGGCCCGGGAGTCCGAGATCCTCGCGCTGGTGGCCCGGGGCCAGGACAACCACCAGGTCGCGCGCGCCCTGTTCCTCTCGGTCAAGACCGTGCAGAACCACGTCAGCAGCCTGCTCGCGAAGACCGGGGCCAGCTCACGCGCGCATCTGGTGGCACTCGCCCGGGACGCCATGCAGGAGTGATCGCGAGATTCGGGCCGCTGCCCCCTCGCGGCCGGGAAGCCGGGAGGCGGACGGTCGGTCGCACCAGGTCGACACCGACCAGGACCTTCCGAGGAGGACCCCATGAACCGCTCTCGCTCCCTCACCGCTCTCGTCGTGATCGGGACCCTCGCCGCTCTCAACGGGCTGGCGCTCAGTCCCCTGTGGCTCTTCGGCGGTGGTGAGACCTTCGCCGAGACGGCCGCGAGCTGGCCGTTCCACACCTCGCAGCGGCTCGCCTGGGTGCTGTTCACGGCCATGGCGGTGGTCGTGCCGTCCCTGCTCGGGGCCGGCACCCGGCGGGATGCGCCGCCCTGGGCGGGGCCACTCGTCCAGGTGGCCCTCTCCGCCCAGGCCGCGACCGCGTTCGCCATGGGGTTCGTCGCCCCCTGGCTGGCCGAGGTGTCGCCTCCGCTGCTCGATGCCGAGGACGGCGGCATGTTCCTGCTGGCGATGACCGGGGTGTGGGTGGGCTTCCTCGTGGCGATGGTCGTCTTCGCCGTCGTGCTCGCGCGCACGGGGGGCATCGGCGCACCCGCCGTCGCGATGATCCTCGTGGGGTCTCTGTTGACCCCGGGGATCGGCCCGCTGGGTGCAGGTCTGGCCGGAGCGGGCCTGGCCCTGGCCGCCCGACGCCGGCTCCGTGCCGCACAGCCCCCCACCCCCGCCTCGACGGTGGACAGCCCGGCGGTGACGGTCTGAGCTGCCGGGCACCACGAGCAGAAGCCCCCGTCCCGCGGTAGGCGGGACGGGGGCTTCTCAGGCTACGGAGCTCAGTTCTGGTACGACCCGAAGTCGAAGTCGTCCAGGGCGACGGCCTGGCCGCCACCGAACTCGTAGTCGTAGGAGTCGTAGCCGGTGACGGAGTACGCCGCGGCGCGGGCCTCCTCGGTCGGCTCCACGCGCACGTTGCGGTAGCGCTCCAGGCCGGTGCCGGCCGGGATGAGCTTGCCGATGATCACGTTCTCCTTCAGGCCGCGCAGCGAGTCGCTGCGACCGTTGATCGCCGCGTCGGTGAGGACGCGGGTCGTCTCCTGGAAGGAGGCGGCCGAGAGCCACGACTCGGTGGCCAGCGACGCCTTCGTGATGCCCATCAGCTCCGCACGACCCGAGGCAGGCTTGCCGCCCTCGGTCACCACCCGACGGTTCTCCTCCTCGAACTTGACCCGGTCGACCAGGTCGGAGGGGAGCAGGTTGGTGTCGCCGGACTCGATGACCGTCACGCGACGCAGCATCTGCCGCACGATGATCTCGATGTGCTTGTCGTGGATCGACACGCCCTGCGACCGGTACACGGCCTGGACCTCGTCGACGAGGTGCTGCTGCGCACGGCGGATGCCGAGGATGCGCAGCACCTCCTTCGGGTCCGGGGTACCGAGCGTCAGCTGCTGGCCCACCTCGATGCGGTCGCCGTCGGCGACCAGCAGGCGGGAGCGCTTGCTGACGGGGTACTCCATGACCTCGGAGCCGTCGTCCGGGGTCACGATGACCTTGCGCGCCTTGTCGGTCTCCTCGATCTCGATGCGGCCGGCGGCCTCCGAGATCGGCGAGAGACCCTTGGGCTGACGCGCCTCGAACAGCTCGACCACGCGGGGCAGACCCTGCGTGATGTCGTCGGCCGAGGCCACACCACCGGTGTGGAAGGTACGCATCGTCAGCTGCGTGCCGGGCTCACCGATCGACTGGGCGGCGATGATGCCGACCGCCTCACCGATGTCGACGAGCAGGCCGGTGGCCAGCGAGCGGCCGTAGCACTTGGCACAGGTGCCGGTGCGGGCGTCGCAGGTCAGCACGGAGCGGACCTTGACCTCCTCGATGCCGGCAGCCACGAGCTCACCGATCTTCACGTCGCCGAGGTCCTCACCCGCGCCAGCCAGCTGCTCGCCGGTCTCCGGGTGGGTGATCGCCACGGCCGCCGAACGGGCGTAGGCGGCGGTCTCGGCGTTGTCGTCCTTGCGGACGACTCCGTCGGCCGTGTCCTTCACGCCGATCCGCTTGGGCAGACCGCGCTCGGTGCCGCAGTCGTCCTCGCGGATGATGACGTCCTGGGAGACGTCGACCAGTCGACGGGTCAGGTAGCCCGAGTCGGCCGTACGGAGCGCCGTGTCGGCGAGACCCTTGCGGGCACCGTGCGTCGCGATGAAGTACTCCAGGACGGTCAGGCCCTCCCGGAAGTTCGACTTGATCGGACGCGGGATGATCTCGCCCTTCGGGTTGGCCACCAGTCCACGCATGGCCGCGACCTGCCGGATCTGGTTCATGTTTCCGGAGGCACCCGAGTCGACCATCATGTAGATCGGGTTGGCCCGGTCGAAGTTGGCCTCCATCGCCTTGCCGACCTCGTTGGAGGCCTGCGTCCAGATCTCGATGAGCTCCTGGCGGCGCTCGTCGTCGGTGACGAGACCGCGCTCGTACTGCTTCTGGACCTTGGCGGCCTGCTCCTCGTACTCGGCGAGGATCTCGGCCTTGTTCTGCGGGGTCGTCACGTCGTCGATCGACACCGTGACGCCCGAGCGGGTGGCCCAGTGGAAACCGGCGTCCTTCAGGGCGTCGAGCGAGGCAGCGACCTCGACCTTGGTGTAGCGCTCGGCGAGGTCGTTGACGATCGCGCCGAGGCCCTTCTTCCCCACCTCGTAGTTGACGAAGGGGTAGTCGGCCGGCAGCGCGTCGTTGAAGAGCGCACGGCCCAGCGTCGTCTCGAGCGTGATCGTGTGCCCCTCCTCCCAGTCGGCACCGAGCTCGAGCTCGAGCGGCGGCACGATGTCGGAGAAGCGCATCTTGATCCGGCTCTGGAGCGAGATCTCCCCGCGGTCGAAGGCCATGACGGCCTCGGCCTCGTTGGAGAACACACGCCCCTCGCCCGGCTCACCGTCACGATCGGTGGTCAGGAAGAACAGACCGATGATCATGTCCTGGGTCGGCATCGTCACCGGGCGACCGTCGGAGGGCTTGAGGATGTTGTTGGTCGACAGCATCAGGATCCGGGCCTCGGCCTGCGCCTCGGCCGACAGCGGCAGGTGCACCGCCATCTGGTCACCGTCGAAGTCCGCGTTGAACGCGGTGCACACGAGCGGGTGGATCTGGATCGCCTTGCCCTCGATCAGCTGCGGCTCGAAGGCCTGGATGCCGAGGCGGTGAAGCGTGGGGGCACGGTTGAGCAGCACGGGGTGCTCGGTGATGACCTCTTCGAGCACGTCCCACACGACCGGACGCGCGCGCTCCACCATCCGCTTGGCGGACTTGATGTTCTGTGCGTGCGACAGGTCGACCAGCCGCTTCATGACGAAGGGCTTGAACAGCTCCAGCGCCATCTGCTTCGGCAGGCCGCACTGGTGCAGCTTGAGCTGCGGACCCGACACGATCACCGAACGACCCGAGTAGTCCACGCGCTTGCCGAGCAGGTTCTGGCGGAACCGGCCCTGCTTGCCCTTGAGCATGTCGGACAGCGACTTCAGCGGCCGGTTTCCCGGGCCGGTGACGGGACGACCACGGCGGCCGTTGTCGAACAGCGAGTCGACGGCCTCCTGGAGCATCCGCTTCTCGTTGTTGACGATGATCTCGGGCGCACCGAGGTCGAGCAGCCGCTTGAGGCGGTTGTTGCGGTTGATGACGCGGCGGTACAGGTCGTTGAGGTCGGAGGTCGCGAAGCGGCCACCGTCGAGCTGCACCATCGGCCGCAGGTCCGGCGGGATGACCGGCACGGCGTCGAGCACCATCCCGATCGGCTGGTTGCCGGTCTTGCGGAAGGCATCGACGACCTTGAGCCGCTTGAGGGCACGGACCTTGCGCTGGCCCTTGCCGGTGGCGATGATCTCGCGCAGGTTCTCGACCTCGGCCTCGATGTCGAAGTCCTGCAGGCGCTTCTGGATCGCCGTGGCGCCCATGTGGCCCTCGAAGTACTTGCCGAACCAGGTCTTCATCTCCCGGTAGAGCAGCTCGTCGCCCATGAGGTCCTGGACCTTCAGCGACTTGAAGGTGTTCCAGACCTCGTCGAGGCGGTCGATCTCGCGCTGCGCACGGTCGCGCATCTGCTTCATCTCCCGCTCGGCGCCGTCGCGCACCTTGCGCCGCTGGTCGGCCTTCGCGCCCTCGGCCTCGAGGGTCGCGAGGTCCTCCTCGAGCTTGCGGGTGCGGTCCTCGAGACCGGTGTCGCGCCGCTTCTCGAGGCGCTCCCGCTCCAGGCCGACCTTGCTCTCGAGCGAGGACAGGTCACGGTGACGCGCGTCCTCGTCGACGGAGGTGATCATGTAGGCCGCGAAGTAGATGACCTTCTCGAGGTCCTTCGGGGCGAGGTCGAGCAGGTAGCCCAGCCGCGACGGCACGCCCTTGAAGTACCAGATGTGGGTCACCGGCGCGGCGAGCTCGATGTGGCCCATCCGCTCGCGGCGGACCTTCGAGCGGGTCACCTCGACGCCGCAGCGCTCACAGATGATGCCCTTGAAACGCACGCGCTTGTACTTGCCGCAGTAGCACTCCCAGTCCCGGGTGGGACCGAAGATCTTCTCGCAGAAGAGACCGTCGCGCTCAGGCTTGAGCGTGCGGTAGTTGATGGTTTCCGGCTTCTTGACCTCACCGTGGCTCCACTGACGGATTTCGTCAGCAGTGGCCAGGCCGATCTTCAGCTGGTCGAAGAAATTAACGTCCAACACAGTCGTAAAGCTCCTCTAGTCCCGTTCTCAGACTTCTTCGACCGAGCTCGGCTCGCGGCGTGACAAGTCGATGCCCAGCTCCTCGGCCGCCCGGAACACGTCGTCCTCGGCGTCCTTGAGCTCGATCTGCGAACCGTCCTGGCTGAGCACCTCGACGTTCAGACAGAGCGACTGCATCTCCTTGACGAGCACCTTGAACGACTCGGGGATTCCGGAGTCGGGGATGTTCTCGCCCTTGACGATGGCCTCGTAGACCTTGACGCGACCAGGCACGTCGTCGGACTTGATCGTGAGCAGCTCCTGGAGGGCGTAGGCCGCACCGTAGGCCTCCATGGCCCACACCTCCATCTCGCCGAACCGCTGGCCGCCGAACTGGGCCTTACCGCCCAGGGGCTGCTGCGTGATCATCGAGTAGGGGCCGGTGCTGCGCGCGTGGATCTTGTCGTCCACCAGGTGGTGCAGCTTCAGGATGTACATGTAGCCGACGGAGACAGGGTCGGGGAACGGCTCGCCGGAGCGGCCGTCGAACAGGTCGGCCTTGCCGGTCTCGTCGATCATCCGCACACCGTCGCGGTTGGGGATCGTGGCCCCGAGCAGGCCGGTGATCTCGTCCTCGCGGGCGCCGTCGAACACCGGTGTCGCCACCTTGGTGCCCGGCTCGGCCTTGTCCGCGTGGATCTTGATCAGGCGCTGCTTCCAGTCGGCGTCCTGCTTGTCGTCGGACAGGTTCAGGTCCCAGCCCTGCTGGGCGAGCCAGCCGAGGTGGAGCTCGAGGATCTGACCGATGTTCATACGACGCGGCACGCCGAGCGGGTTGAGGATCACGTCGACCGGGGTGCCGTCCTCCATGAACGGCATGTCCTCGATCGGCAGGATCTTCGCGATGACGCCCTTGTTGCCGTGACGGCCGGCCAGCTTGTCGCCCACGGAGATCTTCCGCTTCTGCGCGACGTACACGCGCACCAGCTGGTTGACACCCGGGGGCAGCTCGTCGCCGTCCTCGCGGTCGAAGACCCGGACACCGATGACGGTGCCGGACTCGCCGTGCGGGACCTTCATCGAGGTGTCGCGCACCTCGCGCGCCTTCTCACCGAAGATCGCGCGGAGCAGCCGCTCCTCGGGGGTCAGCTCGGTCTCGCCCTTGGGCGTGACCTTGCCGACGAGGATGTCACCGGTGGTGACCTCGGCGCCGATCCGGATGATGCCGCGCTCGTCGAGGTCGGCGAGCATGTCCTCGCCGACGTTCGGGATGTCGCGGGTGATCTCCTCGGGGCCGAGCTTGGTGTCGCGGGCGTCGACCTCGTGCTCCTCGATGTGGATCGAGGTGAGGACGTCCTCCTGCACCAGGCGCTGGCTGAGGATGATCGCGTCCTCGTAGTTGTGGCCCTGCCACGGCATGAACGCCACCAGCAGGTTGGTGCCCAGCGCCATCTCGGCGTCGTCGGTGCACGGACCGTCGGCGATCGGGCTGCCGACCTCGAGCCGGTCACCCTCGCTGACCAGCGGACGCTGGTTGATGCAGGTGCCCTGGTTGGAGCGCCGGAACTTGGCGAGGCGGTAGGAGGAGTAGGTGCCGTCGTCGTTCATCGTCTCGACGAGGTCGGCGGACACCTCCTTGACCACTCCTGCCTTGTCGGCCACGACCACGTCACCGGCGTCGACCGCGGCGCGGTACTCGATGCCGGTGCCCACAAGCGGGCTGTCGCTGGTGATCAGCGGGACGGCCTGACGCTGCATGTTGGCGCCCATGAGCGCACGGTTGGCGTCGTCGTGCTCGAGGAACGGGATCAGCGCCGTCGCGACCGAGACCATCTGACGGGGCGAGACGTCCATGTAGTCGATCTCGCCGGCCAGGATCTCCGAGACCTCCTGGTCGCGCTGGCGGACCAGCACCCGCTCCTGGACGAACTTGCCCTTGGCGTCGAGCGGCGCGTTGGCCTGCGCGATGACGTAGCGGTCCTCGTCGTCAGCGGTGAGGTAGTGCACCTCGTCGGTGACCCGGCCCTTCGTCACGACCCGGTAGGGGGTCTCGACGAATCCGAACGGGTTGATCCGGCCGAAGGAGGCCAGTGAGCCGATCAGGCCGATGTTCGGGCCTTCCGGCGTCTCGATCGGGCACATCCGGCCGTAGTGCGACGGGTGGACGTCGCGGACCTCCATGCCGGCGCGGTCACGGGACAGACCACCGGGGCCGAGCGCGGAGAGCCGACGCTTGTGCGTCAGCCCGGCGATCGGGTTGGTCTGGTCCATGAACTGCGAGAGCTGCGAGGTCCCGAAGAACTCCTTCAGCGCCGCGACCACGGGGCGGATGTTGATCAGTGACTGCGGCGTGATCGCCTCGACGTCCTGGGTGGTCATCCGCTCGCGGACGACCCGCTCCATGCGGGCCAGGCCGGTGCGCAGCTGGTTCTGGATCAGCTCGCCGACCGTCCGCATCCGGCGGTTGCCGAAGTGGTCGATGTCGTCGGCGCCGACCACGGTCTCGCCGGCCGGCATCGCGAGCGTCTCGCGACCGTCGTGCAGCGCGACGATGTACTTGATCGTCGCCACGATGTCGTCGATCGTCAGCGTCTGCTGGTCGAACGCCTGGTCGCCGCCGAGCTTCTTGTTGATCTTGTAGCGACCGACCTTGGCGAGGTCGTAGCGCTTGGGGTTGAAGAAGTAGTTCTTCAGCAGCGTCAGCGCGGCCTCGCGCGTCGGCGGTTCGCCGGGACGCAGCTTGCGGTAGATGTCGAGCAGCGCGTCGTCAGGACCCTGGGTGTTGTCCTTCTCCTCCGTCAGCTGGATCGACTCGAACTCGCGCAGCTCGGCCATGACGGCGTCGTAGTCGTAGTCCTCGCCGGTCTCCTCGGCGACGGCGACGAGCGCCTTCAGCAGGACCGTGACGTTCTGCTTGCGCTTGCGGTCGAGGCGGACGCCGACCAGGTCGCGCTTGTCGATCTCGAACTCCAGCCAGGCACCCCGCGAGGGGATCAGCTTGGAGGTGAAGATGTCCTTGTCGGACGTCTTGTCGGCGGAGCGCTCGAAGTAGACGCCGGGGGAACGGACGAGCTGCGACACGACCACGCGCTCGGTGCCGTTGATGATGAAGGTGCCCTTGGGCGTCATGAGCGGGAAGTCGCCCATGAAGACGGTCTGACCCTTGATCTCGCCGGTCTCGTTGTTGGTGAACTCGGCGGAGACGTAGAGGGGGGCGGAGTAGGTGAAGTCCTTCTCCTTGCACTCCTCGACCGTGTACTTCGGGTCGTAGAAGACCGGGTTCTCGAACGACAGCGACATGGTCTCGCTGAAGTCCTCGATCGGGGAGATCTCCTCGAAGATCTCCTGCAGGCCCGACTTCTCCGACACGTCGTCGCCGGCCTCACGGCGGCGCAGGACCTCGGCGGTCCACGCGTCGTTGCCGATGAGCCAGTCGAAGCTGTCGGTCTGAAGGGCGAGGAGCTTGGGGAGCTCCAGGGGTTCGGAGATCTTTGCGAAGGAGATTCGCTTCGACTCCAGGGAGTTACCAGTGGCGGTACGCGCAGCCAAGAGGTGTCCTTTTCACGGGTCGCTCTGGGGAGAGGGCACCCGATCACCACGCAACCGCCACCGGGCAGGCGGAAGCGCATCTGAGAATGGGTGCGAACGTGAAGAGTACCCCAGCACCAGGGCAGGACACAACATCGGCGTCAAGCGGTGGCGTTCGAGCAGAAACCCGAAGCGTCCGTGACGGCCGTGGTGACTGCGTAGATCATGAACGCCCCGCACGCTCAGGTCAAGCAGGCCCGCCCACCGGGCGCGTCAGGAGGCGCACTCGCCGCCCGGTTGGGTGATCATGCAGTCGACCAGCCACCGGCCCTCGACCTGCTCCATCCGCATCCTGACCTGGTTGCGGTAGACCACGGGCTGCTTGTTCTGGGCGTTGGTCGTCGCCTGGTCGACGAAGACCAGGATCTCGGCCCGGTCCTCGCCCCCACGCACCACCGCGGAGGCCACGAAGCGCGCCTCCACCACCGTCTCGGTGGTGCCGGCGTTGCCCTCGACGAGCCCGTCGTAGAGCCGGTCGTACTCCTCGAGGTAGCCGGGCGTCAGGTAGTCCTGCGCCGCCTCGCGGCTGCCTTCGAGGTCCTGGTAGTCGTAGGACAGCACGGGCACCACGGCCTTCTCGGCGGCCGATCGGGCCGCGGCAGTGGCGTCCTCGACCGCGTCGGGCGAGGGCTGGAAGAGCCACAGGAAGCCGGCCAGCCCGACCGCCATCGCGGTGAGCACCGCCAGCCCGGCCAGCAGCCACGTCGGGACGTCGCGGCGGGCCGCCACCACAGCAGCACCGTCGCGCTCCGGCCCCGGCTCGACCACGGGCTGGGGCTCCGGTTCGGGATCGGGATCGGGCTCCGGTTCGGGATCGGGACGGAGGGTGGCGTCGTGGGCCGCCCGCCGCTCGTCGTCGAGCAGCACCTCGGCGGCCTCGTTGTAGAGCCGGAAGCGCCGGTCGGCGGGGGTCAGGTCGGCGATCGCCGCGCGCCAGGCGACGCGGATCTCCTCGGTGCTCGCCGAGGGGTCGACGTCGAGCACGTCGTACCAGCTGGCGCCCGCGTTCACTGCTCGGCCTGCGTGATCGGGGCGAAGTCGTCGACCAGCCACTCGCCCTCGGTGTGCACCAGGGTCACCTGGACCCGGAACGGCACCGGCTCCGTGGGCCGGGGCTCGCCGTCCTTGTCGGGGTAGGAGGTGGTGAACGTCCCGGCGACCAGCGCGGTCGCGGAGTCGTCGTCGAGCGTCGCGACGCCGGTCGAGAACACCTCCGTGTCCCGGGTGGCGCCGGTCTGGGCGACGATCTGCTCGGCCGCCGTCACCTCCTTCTGGAAGGAGGTCGCGAGCTTCGGGGTGATGACTTCCTCGACCAGGGTCCGGTAGTCGCCGAGCGAGCCGTCCTCACCGAGCTGTTCCGGGCCGTAGGTGTTGGCGCGGAGCATGAACTGCCGCGCCTGGCTCATCACGACCTCGCGCTCGGCCTGCTGGCCGCTGGCGCCCCGGTCGATGCCGAGCGCGTCGAAGCCACGGTGGGTGACCAGCACGGCGCTGGACACCGCCCCCGCCAGCAGCACCAGCACGAGCACGCCGGCGAGCACCAGCCTCGGGCTGGTCGTGCGCGCGGGTGTCTCGTGGGTGGTGGGGTCCGTCACTCCTGCGGTGTCGTCAGGGGCTGGAGGAACAACCACTTCCACGACTCCTTCCCAAGGGTGCTGGGCGCGAGCGTACCGGCGGAGCGCATCTCGGCCGGCACCGCGGCTCCCCAGCGCAGCTTGCCGGTCTCGGGGTCGAAGCTCGCGATCGGGTCCTGCGCGGCCGCGCCGAACCCGGTCGCCGCGCGGGGGACGTTCTGGGCGCCGCGCGCGTTGCTCTGGGCCGCGGGCTCGGCGCACCGCGCCTGCATGTTCATCGGGGCGTTGCCGCGCTCGGTCGTGGGGTTGCGACGGTTGGTGCTCTCGTAGCCCCGGCGGCAGATCGGCGGGTCCTCGGTCGTGATCATCCCGAAGTGGGCGTCGTAGAGCCCGGTGTCGGGCGACTTCGAGACGACCGTGAACCCGCCCTCGACGACGTAGGGGTAGATCACGAGGACCTGCTTGATCCCGTCGAGGTGCTTGACCACGACCTCGCCGGTGGTGACCAGGTTGTTGATCAGCTCGGCGAGGTCGACCTCGTTCTCCTCCAGGAAGCGACGCAGGTCGTTGGCCGCCACCGACCCGTTGTCGATGAGGGTGCGCAGGTCCTCGTCGGAGGCCGCGAGGGTCCCGCTGAACAGCGACAGGTCGCGGGCGAAGGTCCGGATCGCGCTGGCGGAGGCCACCTGCCCCTTGAGCACGGTGTTGCCGTCACGGATCAGCGCCGTGGTCGTGTCGAAGTTGGCGTTGGCGTCCTCGATGAACGCGTTGCCGGTGTCGATGATGCGCTGCAGGTCCTGGCCGGTGCCGCCGAAGGCCGCTCCCAGCTCGGTGACGGTCGTGCGCAACGCCTCCTTGTCGACCGACTCGACCGTGTTGGACAGGTTGGTCAGCAGGGTCTGGGTCTGGATCGGGGTCTGCGTGTTCTCGACCGGGATCTCGGATGCCTGCTCGAGGAAGGGCTCCTCGTCGGTCTGCGGCTGGAGCTCGACGTACTGCTCACCCACGGCCGACCGGTTGCCCACGAGGGCCAGCGTGTCGGCCGGGATCGTGTCGTGGTCCTCGGAGACCGACAGCAGCAGGTCGACGCCGTCGTCGGTGAGCTCCATCGACTCGACCTCCCCCACCCGCACACCGCGGTAGGTGACCTCGGCACCGCTGAAGATGCCGCCGGAGTCGGCGAAGTGGGCGACCACCGTGTAGGTGTCGTCGTGGAAGATCCGGTCGAGCCGGGCGTAGCGGGCGCCGACGTAGCTGACACCCACGAGGGTGATCAGCACGAAGACGAGCAGCTGCATCTTGGTCCGGCGGTCGATCATCGAGTCACCATCCCCGGGACGAGCAGGTCGACCAGCGCAGGGTCGTAGGAGTCGTGGAGCTGACCGAACGTGGGACCCCGGTCACCGCCGGGCTCCGGTGGCGTCAGCGCCCCCGCCCTCGGGGAGGCCAGCAGTCCGGAGAACCCGTCGTAGGCCGCGCCGGGCAGGTCGGGCAGGTCGGGGAGGATGCCGCCGCCCCCGCCGCCCCCGCCGCCGCCGACCTCCGGGCACTGGTTGGCGGGGATGCCGAGCAGCTCGCAGGTGTCGTCGACGACGCCCTGCGTGAGCTTGGTGACGGTCACCCCGAGCTTGTTCTCGAAGCACTTGGCGATCTTGTTGAGCGTGTCCTTCGCCAGGCACGTGTTGATCGCGTCCTGCGCCCCCTCGCAGAGGTCGGTCAGGTTCTGCAGGTAGTCGAGCAGCTCGTCGAGCGGGACGTTGTTGCCCAGCTCCTCCTTGATGTCCGCCAACGTGGTGCACGGGTCGGTCGGGTCAGGGAGCGGGCCCTCCTCGTTGACGCTGTCGCTGTCGCCCGTGAGCGACACGTCGAACTGCACCGAGAGGTTGGTGTAGTCGCCCATGTGCAGGTTGCGTGCGACCTGCGGGTCGCGGCCGACCACCTCGTCGACGAACGGGTAGGTCAGGAACACGTTGAAGGCCTTGACGAACGAGTCGCCGGAGTCGGCGAGGTTGGTGAGCACCGGCGTCAGCTGGCGCAGCGAGTCGATGGTGGCGGCCTTGGACTGCCGGATCACCTCGACGCCGGTGGCTCCGAGCCGGTTGAGCGCACGGAGCATGCGCACCAGGTCCTTGCGCTGCTGGTCGATCGTCGCGAGCGCGCTCGGCAGCTCCTCCAGGGCGGCGTCGATGGTGCCGATCTGCTTGTTCATCGTCTTGGCGAGCCGGTTGAGGCCCTCGATCGCCGCGACGATGTCCTCCTTGCCCTCGTCGAGCTGGCCGGTGAGCTCGCGCACCTGGCGGAGCACCGACTTGGCGGAGTCCTCACGACCCTCGAGCGCGAGGTTCAGCTCGGAGGCGATGGTCTTCATCTGGGCCACGCCCCCGCCGTTGAGCACGAGGCTGAGGGCGCCGAGGACCTCCTCCACCTCGGGGTTGCGCCCGGTGTCGTCGAGCGCGATCGTGGCGCCGTCGACCAGGGGCTCGCCCGAGGCGCCCTCCTCGGGGGCCTCGAGCTGCACGAACTTCTCGCCGAGCAGGCTGGTCTGCCGGATCTCGGCCAGGCTGTTGGCCGGCAGCTCGATGTCGGCCGGCAGCTGCATGGTCACGATCGCCGTCTCGCCGTCGAGGTCGATGGCGGTGATCTTGCCGACGCTCACGTCGTTGACCTTGACGGTCGTCTGGGGCACGAGGTCGAGCACGTCGACGAACTCGGCCTTCACCTGGATCGGGTCGTCGCCCACGTCGGTGCCACCGGGGAGCGGCAGCTCGCCGACGCCGCCGGAGCAGCTGGTCAGCACCACCGACACGGCGGTGACGGCCAGGAGGGCGCGGAGCGGGCGGGGGGTCCTCATCACTGGTCCACCTCCACGAGGCCGCCGAGCGACGGGTCGAACCGGTCACGCCAACGTGGGTTCTCGCCCTGGAGCCCGCGCACGTTGGTCAGGGCACCCGCCCGTGGCAGCACGTCCTGGATCGCGTCACAGGTGTCACCGGAGGTGTCGGCCTGGTTGACGATGCCGCAGAGGAACACTCCCGGGTCCGAGCCGATCTGCCCGGGGGCCTCCTGCAGGTTGGCCCGGGTGTCGAGGGTGCCGGCCTGGGGGTTGTAGGTCAGCACCAGGTTGTTGAGCGCGGTGGGCGCGACCTGGAGGATCTCGTCGAGCGCGTCGCGCTGCTTGACCAGCACCTTCGTGACCCGGTTGAGGCCCGAGATGTTGCGACCCAGCGCCTCGCGGTTGTCACGGACGAACGACGAGACCTCGCCGAGGGCCGTGGAGAGGTTCGAGAGCGCCGACTTCAGCTCCTCGCGCTCCCCCTCGAGCATGGTGGACACGTCGGCGAGCGACGCGTTGAAGTCACGCACCGTCTGGTCGTTCTTGGCCAGCGTGCTCACGAACCCCTGGAGCGCGCGCTGGGAGCCGAACAGCTCCTCACGGTTGTCGCTCAGGGTCTGGGAGAACTGGCCGAAGTCGCGGATGGTCTGGTTGAACTGCGCGCCCTGGCCGCCGAAGTTGTCGGCCGTGACCTGGAGCAGGTCGCTCAGCGCACCTTCCTTGTTGGCCCCGTTGGGACCGAGTGCGACGTTGAGCTTGTCGAGGTTCTCGTAGATCTGGTCGAGCTCGAGCGGGACCGAGGTGTGGTCGAGGTCGAGGGTGGCGTCGTCGGCGAGCACCTCTCCCCCGTCGTACGCCGGCGTGAGCTGGACGTACCGGTCGCCGACCACGGAGGGCGAGATGATGACGGCCTCGGCCTCGGCGGGGATGTCGACCTCGGGGTCGTAGGACATCGTGACGACGACGTCGGTGCCGGAGGGCGTCACCGTCTCGACGGTGCCGATCGCGACCCCGAGGACCCGGACGTCGGTGCCCTCGTAGACGGCGATGGCGCGCGGGAAGAGGGCCGTGACGGTCTTGCGGTCCTCACCGGTGAGCAGGACGAAGCCGGCGGCAGCGACGAGCGCCAGCAGCACGACCGGAGCGATGACGGAGCGGTTCAGCACTGGATTCACGGTCATCCCCCCACCTGCGGGACCGGCGGCATGTTCTGGATGTAGGTGTCGAACCACGGTCCGTTGCCGAGCGTGTTGGCGAAGACCCGGTAGAAGGGCGCCATCAGCCGCAGGCTGTTGTCGAGGTTGTCCTCGTTCTTGTTGAGCACCTGCACGACGTTCTCGAGGTTGTCCAGGGCCGGCTTGAGGTCGGCGCGGCTGTCACGCACCAGGGCCGTCAGCTCCTTGGACAGCTGGGTGGTCGCGAGCAGCAACCGGTGGATCGACTCGCGCCGCTTGACCAGCGCCCGGAAGAGGACGTCGGCGTCGCGCATCAGCGCGACGATGTCCTGGTCGCGCTCGTCGAGCACCCCGGAGACCTTCTCGAGGTTGCCGAGGAGCTCGCCGATCTTCTCGTTCTTGGCCGCGATGTTGCTCGACAGGGCCGAGACGCCGGAGAGCGCGGCGCGGAACTCCTCGGGCGTGTTGCGGCTGAGGTCGGCCAGCGTGGTGAGCGACTCGGCGAGCTGGTCGGTGTCGATCTGCTCGGAGGTCTCGGCCAGGCCGCTGAACGCCTCGACGACGTCGAAGGGCGACTGGGTGCGCTCGACGGGGATCTCGTAGCCCTCGTCCATCTGCCCCTGTCCGGCGGGCTCGACCGCGAGGAACATCGACCCGAGCAGGGTCTTGACCTTGATGGCGGCCCGGGACTCCTGGCCGAACTCGGCGTCGCCGTCGACCCGGAAGGTGACCAGGACGTGGTCACCGGCGAGCTCGATGTCCTCGACCTTGCCGACCCGGACGCCGGCGATGCGGACCTCGTCGTTGACCTTGAGGCCGCCGGCCTCGGAGAAGGCCGCCTTGTAGACGTCGCCGCCACCGATGATCGGCAGCGCGGACGCCTTGAAGGAGGCCAGCAGCAGCGCCACCAGCACCGCGATGGAGATCGCGCCGATGATGACGGGGTTGCGTTCGCGGAAGGGGGTCATCCGAGATCACACCTGTCGGACACCTTCTGCCCGGGCAGCGGGTAGGTCACGTCGAGGGCGCGCTTGCCCGGGAGCTGGACCTTGCCGCTGAACTGGCAGAGGTAGAAGTTGAAGAAGGAACCGTAGATGGCGGTACGCCCCACCTTGTTGAGCTTGATCGGGAGCACCTGCATCGCGCGGTCGAGTTCGGCCTTGTTGCGGTCGATGTTGCCCGCGAAGCGCCGCAGCTCCTTGATGTCGCGGACGAACGGCTCGCGGATGCCGTCGACCAGGCCGGCGGTCTCGACCGAGAGCGCTGAGATCTGGTCGAGGGAGGTCAGGATCGCCTGCCGGTCGTCCTTGAGCCCGCCGATGAACGTGCGGAAGTTCTGGATCAGCCGGCTCAGCTCCGCGTCGCGGTCACCGATGTTGGCCAGCACCTCGTTGAGGTTGTCCACGAGCTGGGTGATGACCTCGTCGCGGTCGGCGAGGGTCTGGGTCACCGACGCCGTGTTGGCCAGCAGCCCCTCGAGGGTGCCGCCCTCACCCTGGAAGACCTGGATGATCTCGAACGAGAGCTGGTTCAGGTCCTCCGGCGAGAGCGCCTGGAAGAGCGGCTTGAAGCCGTTGAAGAGCACGGTCAGGTCCAGCGCCGGCGATGTGCGGGAGACCGGGATGGTCGCTCCCTCGGCCAGCTCGGCGGTGTCGCCGATCGTCTCGGTCAGGGAGATGTAGCGCTGGCCGACGAGGTTGCGGTAGCGGATCGCCGCGTTGGTCGCCCCGGAGAGCGGCACCTCGTCCCGCACGTCGAAGGTGACCAGCGCGCGGCTGCGGTCGACGATCTCGACGTCGCTGACGCTGCCGACCTTCACCCCGGCGATGCGTACGTCGTCGCCCTTCACGACGCCGGTGGCGTCGACGAACTCGGCCTTGTACTCGGCCTTGCCGGCGAAGGAGATGTTGCCGATCGTCACGATCAGCAGGCCCGTGGCCATCGTGGTCACGACGATGAAGACCATCAGACGGGTGAGGTCACCGGCCGTCTTCTTGTCCAGGACGCTCATCGGTAGCTCACCTCCGCGCCGCGGGCCATGGGGCCGACGAGCAGCACGCCGAGGTCGGAGACCTCCGCCGCCGCCACGCCCAGCGACGGGCCGAGCACCGACTTGAGCAACCGGGTCTCACCGGGGGTGCCGGCGTAGCCCGCACCGACGGGCCGCCGTTCTGTCGCGAAGGAGGGTGCCACGCGGCTGGTTCCCTTTCCGGTCGGCTGGTCGACCCCGTCGTCGAAGTCGGGCTGGCTGCGCAACGGGTTGGACTGCGACCACGGCGGCCGGGGCAGGGTGGCGCAGGAGGGTCCCCGGTCGTCGCCGTAGCGCGGGACGTCGGCAGCGGTGTAGCCGCGCGGCTGGTTGGGCAAGGTCTCGAGCACGATGTGGAGGGTGAAGCCGCGGAAGGCCTCGGCCTGCAGGGGTCCGGCGTTGGTCACGCCCCGGAGCAGGCAGGGGAAGCCGGGGGCGTACTTGGCGAACACGTCGAGCTGCTGGCTGCTGAGCTGGCTGAGCCGGATCAGGTTGTCGCCGTTGGCGTCGAGGAAGGCCTCAGAGGTGTCGGCGAAGGCGGAGACGTCCTGGTAGAGCGCCCGGACCTTCGCGTCCCGGTCCTCGAGGGTGCCCGTCGTCGTGATCGTGTTGCGCAGGATGGCCGCGATCTCGGGCATCACGTCGGCATAGGTGTCCGACACCTTCGCCGTCAGCCGCAGGTCGTCGATCAGCTGCGGGATCTGCGGGTTGAGCCGCTTGAGGTAGGAGTCGAGCGTCTCGAGGTTCTCGCCGAGCTGCTCACCTCGGCCCTCGAGGGCGGTGGCCAGCGCGTTGAGCGTCATGTTGAGCTCGGCGGGCTGCACCGTGCGCAGCAACGGGTAGAGGTCGGAGAGCACCTTCTCGACCTCGATCGAGACCTCGGTCCGGTCGATCGTCGTGCCCGGCTCGAGCGACGACGCCGCCGCGGTGCTGCCCTCGGGGACCTCGAGCGAGACGTACTTCTCGCCGAAGAGGGTCTTGGGGACGATGGACCCGGTCACGTCGGCGGGGATCTGGTCGATCTCGCCCTCGAAGAACCCCAGGGTGAGCGTCGCGCCCTCGGACGTGGCGTCGAAGTCGAGGACCTCGCCGACGATCACGCCGCGCACCTTGACGTCGGCGCGCTGCGGCAGCTGGAGACCGATCTTGCTGGTCTGGAGGGAGACCTCGTCGTAGTCGGTGAACTTCTTGGTGAAGATCGCGTAGGTGAGGTAGACGCCGAGCAGCAGCAGGCAGAGGAACAGCACGCCGAGCGCCTTGTGGGGGATCGCGAGTCGCATCGTCAGATCACCCCGCCAGCCTGACGGTGGTGGAGGCTCCCCAGATCGCCATCGACAGGAACAGGTCGATGACGTTGACCGCGACGATGCTGGTGCGCACCGCCCGGCCCACGGCCACGCCCACGCCCGCCGGGCCGCCCGAGGCGTTGTAGCCGTGGTAGCAGTGGATCAGGATCACGGTGACCGCGAACACGAGCACCTTGCCGAAGGACCACAGCACGTCTCCTGGTGGCAGGAACTGGTCGAAGTAGTGGTCGTAGGTGCCCGTGGACTGCCCGTAGAACTGGGTCACCACGAGCCGGCTGGCGACGTAGGAGGAGACCAGTCCGACCACGTAGAGCGGGATGATGGCGATCAGGCCGCCGACCACGCGGGTGGCGACGAGGAACGGCATCGAGGGGATCGCCATCACCTCGAGGGCGTCGACCTCCTCGGAGATGCGCATGGCACCGAGCTGGGCGGTGAAGCCGCAGCCGACGGTGGCGGCCAGCGCGATGCCTGCCACCAGGGGGGCGATCTCGCGGGTGTTGAAGTAGGCCGAGACGAAGCCGGAGAAGGCGGCCGTGCCGAGCTGGTTGAGCGCAGCGTAGCCCGACAGGCCGACCTGGGCGCCGGTGAAGAAGGTCATGCCGAGGATGACGCCGACGGTGCCGCCGATGACGGCGAGTGCGCCCCGGCCCAGGGTGACCTCGGCGAGGATCCGGACGATCTCCTTGGGGTAGCGGGTGATCGAGCGCGGGATCGCGCGGATGACACCGAGGTAGAAGGAGAGCTGTCCACCGAGGGTGTCGAGGGAGTCGAGGGGCCGTCGGGCGACCGTGCGCAGGTTGGCCATCGTCTATCCCGTCTTCGGGGGTACGACCTGCAGGTAGATCGCACTCAGGACGAAGTTGACGACGAACAGCAGCAGGAAGGTGATCACGACCGACTCGTTGACGGCGTCACCGACGCCCTTGGGTCCGCCGCCGGCGTTCATGCCCTTGTAGGAGGCCACGATCGCGGCGATGAGGCCGAAGACCAGCGCCTTGAACAGGCCAATGACGAGGTCGGGGATCTGGGCGAGGGCGGTGAAGCTCGCGAGGTAGGCGCCCGGGGTGCCGTCCTGCAGCACCACGTTGAAGAAGTAGCCGCCGGCGACGCCGACGAAGCTGACCATGCCGTTGAGGAAGAACGCCACGAGCATGCAGGCCAGGACGCGAGGCACCACGAGCCGCTGGATCGGGTCGATGCCGAGCACCATCATCGCGTCGAGCTCTTCGCGGATCTTGCGGGCCCCGAGGTCGGCGGCGATCGCGGAGCCACCCGCACCGGCGATCAGCAGGGCGGTGCCGATCGGGGCGGCCTGCTGGACCACCGCGAGCACCGAGGCCGACCCGGTGAACGACTGGGCGCCGAACTGCTTGATCAGGCCGCCGACCTGTAGCGCGATGACCGCGCCGAACGGGATCGCGACGAGTGCGGTGGGGATGATCGTCACCGACGCGATGAACCACGCCTGCTGGATGAACTCCCGCAGCTGGAACGGTCGCCGGAACAGCCCACGGCCGACGTCGAGGCCGAAGGCGAACATCTTGCCCGCGGCGCCGACGGGTGCCAGCGCGCGCGACGCGGTCAGGGACGCCACATCACGCCCCGGTCGCCATCGACATGTTCTCCTCGAACGAGCCCGGAGGCGGCGTCACGCCGTTCTCCCGGCACCACTCACCCGGCGGGCGCTGGCTGCGACGGGCGATGCCGTTGGAGGGGTCGAGCTGGAGCGGGATGGGCGGCAGCGGCGGCAGCTCCTGGTCCTTCTCGGCCTCGAGCTCGTCGGCGTCCTTCTCCTCCGACATGCCGATCGGCCCCACGCGCTGGGCGTTGAGGAACTGGCGGACCACCGGCTCCTCGGAGGACAGCAGCATCTCGCGGGGCCCGAACATCGCCAGGTGCTTGTGGTAGAGCAGCCCGATGTTGTCGGGCACCGTGCGGGCGGTGTTGATGTCGTGGGTGACGATGAGGAAGGTCGCGTCGATCTGGGCGTTGAGGTCGACGATCAGCTGGTTGAGGAACGAGGTGCGCACCGGGTCGAGGCCGGAGTCGGGCTCGTCGAACAGCACGATCTCGGGGTCGAGGACCAGCGCGCGCGCCAGCCCGGCGCGCTTGCGCATGCCGCCGGAGATCTCTCCCGGCAGCTTGTCCTCGGCACCGACGAGGCCGACCAGGTCCATCTTCTCCATGACGATGGAGCGGACCTCGGACTCGGACTTCTTGGTGTGCTCGCGCAGGGGGAAGGCGACGTTGTCGTAGAGGTTCATCGAGCCGAACATGGCGCCGTCCTGGAACAGCACCCCGAAGAGCTTGCGGATCTCGTAGAGGTCGCGCTCGGAGCAGGAGGCGATGTCCGTGCCCTCGATGACGATCGAGCCCTTGTCGGGCTTGAGCAGGCCGATGAGGGTCTTGAGGAAGACCGACTTGCCGGTGCCCGAGGGACCCAGCATCACGCAGATCTCGCCTGCGGGGACGGTCAGCGTCACGTCACCCCAGATCAGCTGCTTGCCGAACGACTTGGACAGGTCGTCGACCTTGATCTCCACGCCCATGGGCTCAGACCCCCTCCATCCCGACTCGTCCGGTCGCCTGCACAGGTGAGCACGCACGGCATCCCGGCTCGCGCGCCACTCGCGAGTAACAACGGGGACTGCCCCGCGAGGTTACGCACATCTTTGACGGCCGTCACGCTTTCAGGTGCGGCGCGGCGCCGTCCGACCGGGGGCGGATCGGGGCGGCCGGCGAAATGCAGGCCGGGGCGGACACCCACAGGTGTCCGCCCCGGCCGTCAGGGTCGTGCAGGAGCTGCTAGCTCGTCACTTGAGGGTGACGGTGGCGCCGGCGCCCTCGAGGGCCTCCTTGGCCTTCTCGGCGGCCTCCTTGGTGGCGTTCTCGAGCACCGTCTTGGGGGCGGCCTCCACGAGGTCCTTGGCCTCCTTCAGGCCGAGGGACGTGAGCGCGCGCACCTCCTTGATGACGTTGATCTTCTTGTCGCCGGCAGCCTCGAGGACGACCTCGAACTCGTCCTTCTCCTCGGCAGCGGCAGCGCCGTCGCCGCCGGCAGCGCCGGCGCCCGGGGCAGCGGCCACGGCGACCGGAGCGGCCGCGGTGACGCCGAAGGTGTCCTCGAACTGCTTCACGAACTCGCTCAGCTCAATGAGGGTCATTTCCTTGAACGCGTCGAGCAGCTCGTCGGTGGTGAGCTTGGCCATGATGGCTTCCTTCCTTGTTGCCAGGTCGCCCGGTGACAGGGCGCCTGATGCGGGTGCAGGTGGTGGTTCGGCGCCTGGGGTCAGGCGTCGGTGGGCTGCTCGTCAGCAGCCACGGCCTCGGTCGCCTCGTCGGCGGCCGGAGCCTCCTCGGCAGCGTCAGCGACCGGCGTACCGGCACCACCTGCCAGGATCGAGGGATCCTCCTGGGCCTTGGCCTCGAGGGCGCCGGCGAGCCGGGCAGCCTGCGAGATCGGGGCGTTGAGGAGGTAGACGGCCTGGCTGAGCGACGCGAGCATCGCGCCGGCCAGCTTGCCCATGAGCACCTCGCGGGACTCGAGGTCGGCGAGCTTGCCGATCTCCGTCGCGTCGAGCTGCTTGCCGTCGAGGACGCCACCCTTGATGACCAGGGTGGGGTTCGCCTTGGCAAAGTCACGCAGACCCTTCGCGACCTCGACCACGTCGCCATTGATGAAGGCGATCGCGGTGGGGCCGTTCAGGAGGTCGTCGAAGCCGTCGATGCCCACCTCGGTGGCGGCGATCTTGGCCAGCGTGTTCTTGACCACGGCGTAGCTCGCGTTCTCACCGAGCGAGCGACGCAGCTCCTGGAGCTGCTTCACGGTGAGGCCGCGGTACTCGGTCAGCACGGCACCCGAAGCCTCGTTGAAGGACTCAACGATCTCCGCGACGGCCGCCTGCTTGTCTGCCCGCGCCATGGGTCTCCTTCCGGATCGACCACCGGCCCCTTGCGTCCGGCCCCGGAAACGACGAACGCCCCGAGCACAGGCTCAGGGCGTGGGAAGCGCGCAGTGCGGTTTCCTGCTCTGTGACCTGCGCTGGCCGTCCGCGGAACGCGGAGCCTTAGATCCTCGAAGGATCACCGGCGGTCTCTGGTTACGAGCACGCACTCTAGGCCGGGGCGCACGTCCCGTCCAAATCCCCGGCGGCACCCGCCCCACCCGTGTCACCATCCTCCCATGCACGACCCCTTGCTGGCCCCCCTCGGCGAGGTGCTCGAACGCGTCGACGCGCGGCTGCTCTCCCCCGAGCAGGACGCGCGGATCTGGCCGACCGGGTTCCCGCTGCTGGACGACGCGCTCGGTGGTGGCTTCCGCTCCGGGGGTCTCCACCTGCTGGCGGGCGCCCAGGGCGAGGGCAAGACCACCTTCGCGCTCCAGGTCGCCCGGGGCGCTGCCCGCAGCGGTCGCCCGATCCTCTTCTTCTCCTTCGAGCTCGAGGCCGAGGTGCTGCTGCAGAAGGTGATCTCGGCCGAGGCCGCCGAGCGGGGCTTCGACGACGGGATCTCCGTCTACCAGGTGCGCGCGGCGTTCGAGGGCACCGACGACGCCGACGGCGGCCTGCCGGAACGGCTGCGCCGCTACGCCGGCGGACTCGACGCGCTCGAGGCCGTCGCGGCGTACGCCCAGCGGATGCTGATCCACCGTTCGACCACGTCGCACACCCACCTCGAGGTCATCGCCTCGGCCGTCAAGGACGTCATCGCCGAGCACGGCGAGGCCCCCCTCGTCGTGGTGGACTACCTGCAGAAGGTCCGCCCCCTCGAGCACGTCGGCGAGGAGGAGGCGATCACCGCCGTCACCGAGCGGCTCAAGGACATCGCGATCGAGTACGACTGCCCCGTGCTCGCCATCTCCGCCTCCGACCGGGCCGGGCTCGAGCCGGGCCACCGGATGCGCGCGCGCAACATGAAGGGCTCGACCGCCCTCGCCTACGAGGCGGACGTGGTGATCGTGCTGGCCAACAAGGCCGACATCGTCGCCCGCCACCACCTCATGTACTCCGGCAACAACGGTGAGCACTTCAAGGCCTGGTCGGTGCTGACCCTGGAGAAGAACCGGTCCGGCCGGGCCGGCGCGGAGATCGAGTTCCGCAAGGACTTCGCCCGCGGGCGCTTCGTGCCCACCGGGTCGGTGGTGACCGAGAAGCTCGTCGACGAACGCGTCTTCACCGAGTAGCGGCCCCTGCCGAACGACGACGGCCCGGCCCCCTCGCGGGGACCGGGCCGTCGCGCTTCGCGCGGGATGACGTCACTCGGCGGCGGCGTCCTCGCTGGCGACGTTCTTGATGCGGTTGGGGTCGACCTGGACACCGGGGCCCATGGTCGTGGAGACCGTCACCTTCTTGATGTAGCGACCCTTGGAGCTGGCCGGCTTGAGACGCAGCACCTCCTCGAGGGCGGCGGCGTAGTTCTCGGCCAGCTGGGCCTCGTCGAAGGACGCCTTGCCGATGATGAAGTGCAGGTTGGCGTGGCGGTCGACGCGGAACTCGATCTTGCCGCCCTTGATGTCCGTGACGGCCTTGGCCGGGTCGGGCGTGACGGTGCCGGTCTTGGGGTTGGGCATGAGGCCACGGGGACCGAGCACGCGGCCGAGACGGCCGACCTTGCCCATCATGTCCGGCGTCGCGACGACGGCGTCGAAGTCGAGCCAGCCGCCGGCGACCTTCTCGATCAGCTCGTCGCCACCGACCACGTCGGCGCCGGCCTCACGGGCGGCGTCGGCCTTGTCGGCGTTGGCGAACACGAGGACCTTGGCGGTCTTGCCGGTGCCGTGGGGCAGGTTGACGGTGCCGCGCACCATCTGGTCGGCCTTGCGGGGGTCGACGCCGAGGCGCATCACGACGTCGACGGTCTCGTCGAACTTCTTCTTGCTGCCGTTGCGGGCGATCTTGATGGCGGCCAGCGGCGAGTAGATCTCGTTCTTGTCGAACAGCTCGCTCGCGGCGCGGTAGGTCTTGCTGCGCTGCATGTCGGATCTCGTTTCTGAAGAATGTGGTCAGCGGGCCAGCGCGGCCCTGCCACGGAAGGGTGGGGTCGGGGTCGACCTGGTCAGTCGGTGGTGACGCCCATGGAGCGGGCGGTGCCCTCGACGATCTTCATGGCGGCCTCGACGTCGTTGGCGTTGAGGTCGGGAAGCTTCGTCTGGGCGATCTCGCGCACCTGGTCCTTGGTCAGCTTGCCGACCTTCTCCTTGTGCGGGACACCCGAGCCCTTCTGCAGACCGGCAGCCTTCTTGATCAGCTCGGCAGCCGGCGGGGTCTTGGTGATGAACTCGAACGAACGGTCCTCGTAGATGGTGATCTCGACGGGGATGACGTTCCCGCGCATCGACTCGGTCTGCGCGTTGTAGGCCTTGCAGAAGTCCATGATGTTCACGCCGTGGGGACCGAGGGCGGTACCCACCGGCGGAGCCGGAGTCGCTGCGCCAGCCTGCAGCTGCACCTTGACGAGCGCAGCAATCTTCTTCTTGGGAGGCATTGCCTTCTTCTTTCTCTCTCGTGGTCATGACGGGGGCATCCCCTGCCACTGGTGGTGCAGCCGTCCATTCTGGGCGGCGTCGGGCGCGATCCGGAAATCGTGCCCGTTCCTCAGGTGAGCCTCAGACCTTCTGGACCTGGCTGAAGCTGAGCTCGACCGGGGTCTCACGGCCGAAGATCTCGACGAGCGCCTTGACCCGCTGGGCCTCGGCGTTGATCTCGGTGATCGTCGCGTGGAGCGTGGCGAAGGGGCCGTCGACGACCATGACGGAGTCGGAGACCGCGAAGTCGGCGACCTCGACCGGGCGCTTCTGCGTGGTCGTGGCGGTGCCGGTGGACTCGCGCTCGCCGGAGGCAGCAGCGGCGTCGGCCTCCGCCTCGGCGAAGGTGGGAGCCAGCCAGTTCTCGACCTCGGACATGCTCAGCGGCACGGGCTGGTGGGCGTGGCCCACGAAGCCGGTCACCGAGGGGGTGTGGCGGACCGCGGCCCACGACTCGTCGGTCAGGTCCATGCGCACCAGGACGTACCCGGCGAAGCGGGTGCGGTTGACCATCTTGCGCTGGCCGTTCTTGATCTCCGCGACGTCCTCGGTGGGGACCACGACCTCGTGGATGTAGTCCTCCATGTTGAGCGAGATCGTGCGGTTCTCGAGGTTGGACTTCACCCGCTTCTCCATGCCGGAGTAGGTGTGGACGACGTACCAGTCGCCGGGCTTGGCCCACAGCTCGCGGCGGAACGCCTCGAGCGGGTCGTCGTCGGCCGGGGTCTCGTCGGTCGGCTCCTCGGCCTGCGTCTCGTCCGTCGGCTCTCGGCGGGGGTCTCGTCCGTCGGCTCGTCGACGACCTCGTCGGCCGGGGTCTCCTCGGGGGCGGTCTCGCCACCCTCGTCGATCATCTCGTCGACCGGGTTCTCGTCGTGCTGCTGCGACACCTGCTGCTCCGTCATGTCGTCGTGCGTCTGGGCGGTCTGCTCCGTGTTGCCCGCCTGGTCTCCGGCGTCGTGCTCGCTCACTACGCGTTGCCGCCGGTGAAGATCTCGAAGACCAGCTTGCCGAACCCGAGGTCGAGCAGGGACACGAACGTCATGAAGAAGGCGACGAACACGAGGGTCACGATGAAGTAGGTGACCAGCTGCTCCTGCGTGGGCCAGACGACCTTGCGCAGCTCGGCCACGACCTGCCGGTAGAACGTGACCGGACTGGTCCGCTGCTCCGTGCTCTCGCGGCGATCAGCGCGGCTGTCCGTCATCGCCTTCCTCTTCTCACTCGGTGTGGGCCCTGGGGCCTGGGATCTTGCAGGGCACGAGGGACTTGAACCCCCAACCTTCGGTTTTGGAGACCGATGCTCTGCCAGTTGAGCTAGTGCCCTCCGGCGGATCCGGCACGTCCTGCGGGCAGGACGAAGCATCTGGGGAAACGCCAGATCGCAACACTACCCGGCCGGTGGACGAGGAGTCGAACCGGCACTTCGCCGATGGGAGGGGGGATGCGAGCATGGGCTCGTGGCCGACCAGACGACCTCCCTGTCCGACCTCCCTGCCGACCGGCTCGCGGCGCTCCGCGACGAGCAGCAGGCGGCGTTCGACGCCCTGCTGGCGCGTGGGCTCTCGCTCGACCTGACGCGGGGCAAGCCGTCGACCGAGCAGCTCGACCTCTCCGACGGGCTGCTGTCCCTGCCCACCACGGTGCGGGACGCCGACGGAGTGGACGTGCGCAACTACGGCGGCCTCCACGGGATCCGGGAGATCCGCGAGCTCTTCGGGGAGCTGCTCGGCATCGAGGCCGACCAGGTCGTCGCCGGCGGCTCCTCCAGCCTCGTGATGATGCGCGAGACCCTCGTCGACCTGTGGCTCCACGGCGGCGTCGACTCCGAGCGGCCCTGGGCGGCCGAGGAGAAGGTCACCTTCATCTGTCCGGTGCCCGGCTACGACCGCCACTTCACGCTGCTGAGCTGGTTGGGCATCGACACCGTCACGGTGCCGATGACCGACGAGGGCCCCGACGTCGAGGCGGTCGCCCGCCTGGCCGAGAGCGACCCCAGCATCAAGGGGATGTGGCTGGTGCCGACCTATGCCAACCCGACCGGGCAGGTGACCACCCAGGAGGTGGCGGCGCGGCTGGTCTCGATGCCCACCGCGGCCCCGGACTTCAAGCTCTTCTGGGACAACGCCTACGCGTTGCACCACCTCACGACCGAGGAGACGAAGAGCGCCGACGTGCTGTCGCTCGCGGCGGCCTCGGGCAACCCGCACCGGCCGATCGTGTTCGCCTCGACCTCCAAGATCACCTACGCGGGAGCCGGCGTGGCCTTCCTGGCCGGCTCGCCCGAGACCGTGGCGTGGTGGACCGGCCACCTCGGCAAGGGGTCGATCGGGCCCGACAAGCTCAACCAGCTGCGCCACGTGCAGTTCTTCGACTCGGCCGAGGGGGTGCGCGAGCACATGCGCCGCCACCGCGAGGTCATCGCGCCGAAGTTCGAGGCGGTCCTCGAGGTGCTCGAGCGTCGCCTCGGCGGCACCGGCGTCGCCTCGTGGACCCACCCGCGCGGCGGCTACTTCGTGAGCCTCGACGTGCTGCCCGGCACCGCGAGCCGGGTGATCGAGCTCGCCAAGGGCGCCGGCGTCGCGCTGACCCCCGCCGGCTCCGCGTTCCCCGGCAGCCACGACCCCGACGACACCAACATCCGCCTCGCCCCCACCTTCCCGGTGCTCGCCGAGGTCCGCGAGGCCATGGACGCCGTCGCCACCTGCGTGCTCCTCGCCGCCGCCGAGAAGCTGGCCGGGCGCTGACACACGACCGCGAGCCCTCCGCGACCGTGCCGAGCGCGCAGCGCGAGGGGATGGAGGTGAGCGCAGGGCGAGGCCAGCTTGCTGGCCTGCCCAAAGCTCACCTCCATCTGCATTTCACCGGCTCGATGCGGCACGGCACGCTGCTCGAGCTGGCCGAGCGCGACGGCATCCACCTGCCCGAGTCCTTGGTGGGCGAGTGGCCGCCGCAGCTGTCGGCTGCCGACGAGAAGGGCTGGTTCCGCTTCCAGCGGCTCTACGACGTGGCCCGCAGCGTGCTGCGCACCGAGGGCGACGTCCGCCGCCTCGTGCAGGAGGCCGCCGAGGATGACGTGGCCGACGGTGGCCGGTGGCTCGAGATCCAGGTGGACCCGTCGGGCTACGCGGGCCGCTTCGGCGGCATCACCGCCTTCACCGACCTCGTGCTCGACGCGGTGGCCGCGACCTCCCGCGAGACCGGCCTCGGCATGGCGGTCGTCATCGCTGCCAACCGCACCCGCCACCCGCTCGATGCCCGGACGCTCGCCCGGCTCGCGGCGCAGTACGCCGGCCGCGGGGTCGTCGGCTTCGGGCTCTCCAACGACGAGCGGCGGGGCACCACCGCCGACTTCGGACCGGCCTTCGCGATCGCGCAGCGGGCCGGGTTGCTGCTGGTCCCCCACGGCGGGGAGCTGCGGGGGCCCGACCACGTGCGCACCTGCCTCGACCACCTCCACCCCGGCCGGCTCGGCCACGGAGTGAGGTCCGTGGAGGACCCGCGGTTGCTGGAGGAGGTCGTGGCCCGCGGCGTCGCGCTCGAGGTGTGCCCGGTCTCCAACGTCGCGCTCGGGGTCTACACCGACCTCACCTCGGTGCCGCTCCCCCAGCTGCTCGAGGCGGGCGCGACGGTCGCCCTCGGCGCCGACGACCCGTTGCTCTTCGGGTCGCGGCTCGGCGCCCAGTACGCCACCATGCGCGCGGCCCACGAGCTCAGCGACGTGCAGCTCGCCGAGCTCGCCCGGATGTCGTTCCGGGCGTCGCAGGCGCCGTCGGACGTCGTCGGGCGCGCTCTGGCCGACATCGACGCCTGGCTCGAGGACCGCCCGCCGCGGTGAGGCCGGGCGGACCGGTCAGAGCTCGCAGCCGACCAGGACCGGCTCGTTGACCAGCCGGATGCCGTACGCCGCCTCGACACCGTCGCGCACCTCGCGAGCCAGCGACAGCAGCTCGCTGGTGGTGGCGCCGCCGCGGTTGGTGAGGGCCAGGGTGTGCTTGGTCGACAGCGCCGCCCGACCGCCACGGTCGAGCCCGTGGCCCCTGCCGAAGCCGGCGTTGTCGATCAGCCACGCGGCGCTGGTCTTGACCCGGCCGTCGGGCTGCGCGAAGGCCGGTGCGCCGTCGGGAAGGTCGGCGGGGTCGACGAACGGGTTGGTGAAGAAGGAGCCCGCGCTCCAGGTGTCGTGGTCGTCGGCGTCGAGCACCATGCCCTTGCCGCGGCGCAGGCCCAGGACGGCCTCCCGCACCTCGCGCAGCGCGGCCCGCTCCCCCACCTCGACGCCCAGGGTGCGCGCGAGCTCGGCGTAGGCCACCGGTGCGCCGAGGTCGCCCTGGCGGAGCTGGAAGGTGACGTCGAGGACCACGTGGCGCCCGCCCCAGGGATCGAGCCGGTCGGCCTTGAAGCGGGAGTGCCGGTAGCCGAAGCCGCAGTCGGCAGTGGCGAAGGTGCGCACGCCGCGCAGGACCCGGTCCCAGACCCGCACGGAGGCGATCGTCTGCGAGACCTCCTGACCGTAGGCACCGACGTTCTGGATCGGGGTGGCGCCGGTCGAGCCCGGAATCCCCGAGAGCGCCTCGATGCCGACCCAGCCCCGGTCGACCGCGGCGGCGACGACGTCGTCCCAGACCTCACCGGCGGCCACGGTGACCATCGCCCCGCCGCACGACGCTCCGTCCGCCACGTCCGGCGTGATCCCGCTGGTGGCGACCTCGACCACCACGCCCCGGAAGCCCTCGTCGGCGACGACGAGGTTGGAGCCCCCGCCCAGCACGAGCACCGGGTCGCCGGCCTCGTCGGCAGCCCTGACGGCTTCGACCAGCTCGGTCTCGGTGGTGGCGCGGACCCAGCGGTCGACGGGACCGCCCAGCCGCAGCGTGGTGTGGTCGGACAGCTCAGGCACGCACGACTGCCTTGGGCATGCCGAGCACCTTCTGCCCGTCGCTCGTGACCTCGAGCGCGATGGTGACCAGGCCGTCCTGCACCTGCTTCACGGTGCCGCTCACCACGACGTCGGTGCTGCCCTCGGCGGGCACCACGACGGGGTTGGTGAACTTGCAGCCGAGGTCGACGACCTCGGCGCCACCGGTCCACTCGGCCACGGCGCGGGCGGCGAGCGCCATCGTGAGCATGCCGTGGGCGATCACCCCGGGCAGTCCGACCGACTCGGCGACGGCCGCGTCCTGGTGGATCGGGTTGTGGTCGCCGCTGGCCACGGCGTAGCGCACCAGGTCGTCGCGCGTGAGGTCGTAGCGCTGCGTGTCGAAGCTGTCGCCGGGGTTCATGCGTCGGCCCCCTTGTGGACGAGGGTGGCGGCCGTGGTGCACACGACCGTGCCCCCGACGTCGGTGATCTCGCTGGTGGTGCCGATGATGTCGGCGCCGCCGATCTGGCGCAGGCTCGACACCGTCAACGTGGCGGTCAGCTCGTCGCCGGGCGTCACGGGGCGCGAGTAGGCGAACTTCTGCTCGCCGTGGACGATGCGGTGGAGGTCGACCTGCTCGGCCTCGAGGAAGGCGTTCATCGCGTCGAAGGCGAGCACGATCGGGTACGTCGCCGGCGCCGCGCCCCCGTCGTACGACGCCCCGGTGGCCTCGACGAAGGCGCGGACGTGGTCCTCGGTCACGGTGAAGGGGGCGGTCGGCGGGAAGCTGCGTCCCACGAGGCCCTGGTCGATCGGCATGCCCTCCACCCTAGGGCCCTCGAAATCAGGGTCCCGAAATGACGCCGACCCGTCCGGAGTCACCGGACGGGTCGAGGCAGGACCTGGGAGGGATCCGCGGTCAGCGGGTCTCCTTGTGGGTCGTGTGCGCGCGACAGCGCGGGCAGAACTTGGACAGCTCGATCCGGTCGGGGTCGTTGCGTCGGTTCTTCTTCGTGATGTAGTTGCGCTCCTTGCAGTCCTGGCACGCCAGGGTGATCTTGGGGCGAACGTCGGAGCTCTTGCTGGCCACGGGAAGTCCTTCTGGTTGTCCTGCGTCTGTCTGAGTAGCGGGGGCGGGACTCGAACCCGCGACACCACGATTATGAGCCGTGTGCTCTAACCACCTGAGCTACCCCGCCACCGGGACGGGGCGTCCCACCACCTCACGGTAGTGGAGAACCCCACCCAGAGCCCCTTTACGGAATCGAACCGTAGACCTTCTCCTTACCATGGAGACGCTCTGCCGACTGAGCTAAAGGGGCAACGACCGAGAACAGTACACACTCCCCGGGGCGGTCATGAAATCGGGATGTGGGGGTGCGGATCAGGCGTCGATCGGGGTCCACGGAGCTGCCTCCTCGAGCTCCAGGGAGAGCTCGAGCAGCAGGTCCTCCTGGCCCCATCCGGCGGCCAGCATCATGCCCTGCGGCAGCCCCTCGGCGGTGGTCGCGAGGGGGAGGCTGACGGCCGGGTCGCCGGTGGCGTTCTGCAACGGCGTGAAGGCGACCCAGGCCAGCAGCCGGTCGAGGACGGTCTCGTGGTCCAGGGTCGCGTCGAGGTGGCCGACCAGCGGGCTGGCGGTGGCCAGGGTCGGGGTCAGCAGCACGTCGTGGTCGGCGTAGAAGTCGCGGCTGAGCTGCCGGGTGGCCCGCAGCCGGCGCACGGCCCGGGCAGCCGGTGCAGCCGTCGTCGGGCGTGCCGGGCCAGGCCGTGGGTGAGGTAGTCGAGCCGGCCGGGGTCCCAGCTCGGTCCGAAGCTCCGGCGGCCGCCGCGCACCGTCGCGAGCGCGAGGAACGCCCAGTAGAGGAGGAAGTCGTCGCGCAGCGTCGCCGGCACCGGGTTGTCGACGGGCTCGACCCGGTGGCCGAGCCGCTCCAGCAGCGCGGCGGTGCGCAGGGTCAGCGCGGTCGACCTCGGGGCTCGCGGAGGTGCCGATGCCCTCGGTGACCACCGCGACCCGCAGCCGGGTGCGGACCGGGACCGCCGACGTCGCCGAGCGGCGGCAGCCGCAGGTTGCGGTAGACCCGCTCGGCCTCGCGGTAGAACGCGGCCTGGTCGCGGACGCTGCGGGTCAGGACGCCGTCGGACACGATCCTCACCGGCATCTGGCGGTGCAGCGCGTCCTGGGCGAGCCGGCCGCGTGTGGGCTTGAGCCCGACCAGACCGTTGACCGACGCGGGGATCCGGATCGACCCGCCGCCGTCGTTGGCGTGCGCGATCGGCACCGCGCCGGCGGCGACCAGCGCCGCCGAACCGCTCGAGGACGCCCCGGCGGTGTGGGCGGTCGACCACGGGCTGCGCACCGGGCCCTGGCGCGGGTGCTCGGTGGCGGCGTTGAAGCCGAACTCCGAGAGCCGGGTCTTGCCGAGCGGCACGAGCCCGGTCGCGAGGTACATCCGCGCGAAGTCGCCGTCGACCGTGCTGGTCCGGGGCTCGAACGCATCGGTGCCGTGCCGGGTCGGCATGCCCGCCACGTCGACGTTGTCCTTGACGTAGGTCGGGATGCCGGCGAAGAAGCCTCCCCGCGGGTCGGCCGCGCGGGCCCGGGCACCGTCCGGATCGGCGAACGCGACGGCACCGAGGCGGTCGTCGACCGAGGCCGTGCGCGCCAGCGCCGCCTCGACCAGCTCGGGGATCGACACGCGACCCTCGGCGAGCTCGTCGGCGAGGCCGACAGCGTCGTGGTGGCCCAGGGCGTCGTCGTCGGTGAAGGCGTGGACGCGTGCCGTCATGGGGCCGAGGCTACTGACCGGCCGCCCCACGCCGGTGGCAGCCCTCGAGGTGGTCGTCGACCAGACCGATGGCCTCCATCAATGCGTACATCGTGGTGGGGCCGACGAAGACGAAGCCGTGCTTCTTCAGGGCCCTGGCCAGCGCGACCGACTCCGGTGAGGTGGTGGGGACGTCGGCGGTGGTCGCGGGCGGGGGTGCGGGAGCCGGCCGGAAGCCCTCGACGAACTCCTCCAGCCCGCCCAGGGTGCGCAGCGCGAGGGTGGCCCGGGCGTTGGTGATCGCGGCGTCGACCTTGAGCCGGTTGCGGACGATGCCCGCGTCGGCCATCAGCCGCGCCCGGTCGTCGTCGTCGTACGCCGCCACCGCCGCGGCGTCGAAGCCGGCGAAGGCCGCGCGGAAGTTCTCGCGCTTCTCCAGGATCGTCCGCCACGACAACCCCGACTGGAAGGCCTCGAGGGTGAGCCGCTCGAGGTGGGCGGCCTCCCCGCGGATCGGCACCCCCCACTCGGTGTCGTGGTAGCCACGGTTGACGTCGTCGCCCGCACCCCACGGACAACGGGCGATCCCGTCGTCGCCGACGACGGCCGGGGTCCCCGCGGTCACCGGCGCTCCTTGAGCCGCGCGTGGGGCAGCTCCGGGGCCGGGATGCGCGGCATCGGGTTGTCGACGACACCGAAGCGGCCGTTGTCGCCCTGCTCCACCTGCCGCTGCCACTCCTCCCGGAAGGCGACGACGTCCTCGTGGCTGCGGCCCACGAAGTTCCACCACATGACGATCGACTCGCCGAAGGGTGGCCCGCCGAGGACGAGCAGACGTGCCGGCTCCCCGACGGCCGTCAGGCGGAGCGACGTCCGCCCGGGCGCGACGTAGGCGAGGTCGGCGGTCGCGGCCTCCTGGCCGCACACCTCGACGATCCCGGTGTCGACGAGGACGCCGTGCTCGAAGGCCTCGTCGACGTCGAGGTCGAGCACCGTGCCGGCGTCGAGGAGCAGCTCGGCGCCGAGGAGCGGGGTGTGGGTCGCGACCGGCGAGGTCGTGCCGAGCAGGGTGCCGAGGAACACCCGCGCCTCCCACCCGTCGCCGGCCACCGGGTCGGGCGCGTGGTGCTCGAAGCCGGGGTCGGCGTCGCGGCTGGTCTCGGGCAGGGCGACCCAGAGCTGCGCGCCGTGGAGGACGTCGGTGGCCGGCGTCGACACCTCACTGTGGCTGATGCCGCGACCCGCGGTCATGAGATTGACCTCGCCCGGGCGCACCAGGGCCCGGTGGCCCGCGGAGTCGTGGTGCTCCACCTCACCGGTGAAGAGCCAGCTGACCGTCTGGAGGCCGGTGTGGGGGTGCGGCGCGACCGACATGCCGCCGGTGTCGGCGACGTGGTCGGGGCCGTAGTGGTCGACGAAGCACCAGGCCCCGATCAGCGACCGGTGCCGTTGGGGAAGCGTGCGGCGCACCCGCATCGCACGGAGTCCGCCGAGCGGGACCTCGCGGGCCGTGAGCACCTCGACCGCGTCGGTCGCGGAGCAGGGGTCGAGGACCATCTCGTCGGGGTCGCGCTCGGGGTTGGTCATGGGACCGATGGTGCCCGCACGTCCAGCCGCACCACCACCGACTTCGAGGAGGGACAGTTGCTGCCCTCGGCGACGTGGTCGAGGGCGATCAGGGGGTTGGTCTCCGGGTAGTACGCCGCGGCGCAGCCGCGCGGCTGCTCGTAGGCCACGACGCGGAACCCGGGGGCCCGCCGCTCGCCGTCGTCCCACTCGCTGACCAGGTCGACGACCTGGCCGTCGTCGAGACCGAGCGCCGCGGATGTCGTCGGGGTGCACGAACACCACCCGGCGACCGCCCTTGACGCCGCGGTAGCGGTCGTCGAGGCCGTAGATCGTGGTGTTGAACTGGTCGTGCGAGCGCATCGTCTGCAGCAGCAGCCGGCCCTCGGGCACGTGCAGCACGTCGGTCGGGCTGACGGTGAACTTCGCCTTCCTGACGTCGGTCTCGAAGGTGCGGGAGTCGCGCGGCGGGTGCGGCAGCACGAACCCGCCGGGCTGGTCCACCTTCGCCTCGTACGCCTCGCAGCCCGGCACGACCCGCCCGATCCGTTGCCGGATGCGGGAGTAGTCGTCGCGCAGGGCGGCCCACGGCACGACGTGGTCGGCGCCGAGGGTCGCGATCGCCATGCTGCACACGATGTCGACCTCGGAGCGCAGGTGGGGCGAGGCAGGGGTCAGCGGTCCCTGCGAGGCGTGCACGGCCGACATCGGAGTCCTCGACCGTGACCCGCTGCGAGACGCCGCCGGTCAGGTCCCTCTCGCTGCGGCCGAGGACCGGCAGGATCAGTGCCTCCCGGCCGTGGACCACGTGGCTGCGGTTGAGCTTGGTGGAGACGTGCACGGTCAGGTCGGCGCTCGCGCATGGCAGCCTCGGCGACCGGGGTGTCCGGAGATCGCCGCGACGAAGTTGCCGCCCATGCCGAAGAAGACCTCGCCTCGCCGTCGCGCAGGGCCTTGACCGCGTTGACGGTGTCGAGCCCGTGCTCGCGCGGGGACTCGAAGCCGAACTCGGCGTCGAGGGCGTCGAGGAAGTCGTCGGGGACCTTCTCCCAGATGCCCATGGTCCGGTCGCCCTGCACGTTGGAGTGACCGCGCACCGGGCACAGGCCGGCACCGGGCCGGCCGATGTTGCCCTGGAGGAAGGCGAGGTTGGCGATCTCCTTGATCGTCGCGACGGCGTTGCGGTGCTGGGTGATGCCCATCGCCCAGCAGAAGACGGTGGCGCGGGAGTCGCGCAGCATCCCGGCGGCCTCGCGGACCTGGTCGCGGTCGAGGCCCGTGGCGCGGTCGACCGCGTCCCAGTCGAGCTCCTTGATCGCAGCGGCCCACTCCTCGAAGCCGTCGGTGTGGCGCTCCACGAAGTCGCGGTCGACGGCGTCCCACTCGAGGAGGTGGAAGGCGAGGGCCTGCAGCAGGGCGAGGTCGCCGTTGACCCGCACCGGCAGGTGGAGGTCGGCCAGCCCGGTGCCGATGCCGGCGACCCCGCGCACGTTCTGGGGGTTGCGGAAGCGCACCAGTCCTGCCTCGCGCAACGGGTTGACGGCGAGGATCTTGCCGCCGTTCCGCTTCGCCTTCTCCAGCGCCGAGAGCATGCGCGGGTGGTTGGTGCCGGGGTTCTGCCCGAGGACCACCAGCAGCTCGGCGTTCTCGACGTCGCGCAGCGTGACCGAGCCCTTGCCGATGCCGATCACCTCGTCGAGCGCGACGCTCGTGGACTCGTGGCACATGTTGGAGCAGTCGGGGAGGTTGTTGGTGCCCAGGGACCGCGCGAAGAGCTGGTAGACGAAGGCAGCCTCGTTGGAGGTCTTGCCGGAGGTGTAGAAGACCGCCTCGTCGGGCGAGTCCAGCCCGCGCAGCCGGTCGCCGAGCATCGCGAAGGCCTCGTCCCAGCCGATCGGCTCGTAGTGGGTGGCGCCCTCACGCAGCACCATCGGCTGCGTGAGCCGGCCCTGCTGCCCCAGCCAGTAGTCGGTGCGCTGCTCGAGCTCGGCGATCGGGTGGGCCGCGAAGAACTCGGCGCCCACGGTCCGCCTGGTGCCCTCCTCGGCGACGGCCTTGGCCCCGTTCTCGCAGAACTCGGCGGTGTGGCGGTGACCTGCCTCGGGGTCGGGCCACGCACACCCCTGGCAGTCGAAGCCGTCGACCTGGTTGAGCTTCAGCAGGCTCTTCGTCGCCCGGACCGGCCCCATCTGCTCGATCGTGCGCTTCATCGCGACCGCCACCGCGGTGACCCCCGCCGCAGCGTCCTCGGGGTGGCCGACCTCGAGGTCGGTCTCGTCGATGTCCTCGACCGGCGCGCGTCGGCTCATGACTTCCATCCTCACCCACCGTCCAAGGTGACCCGCACCACCCGGGGAATGAGCGGGCGCCCGTCGCTCGTTGCAGGACGTGTGGCTGACCTCTTCGACGAGCTGACGATCGGCGCTGTCCGCGCCCCGCACCGGGTGCTGATGGCCCCGCTGACCCGGATGCGCGCTCCTGCGCCCGACCACGTGCCGAACCGGCTCATGCGCGAGTACTACGCGCAGCGCGCGTCGGCCGGGCTGCTGGTGAGCGAGGGCACCCAGATCTCCCCCGAGGGCCAGGGGTACGCCGACACGCCGGGCATCCACAGCGACGCCCAGGTGGCGGCCTGGCGCGACATCACCGACGGCGTGCACGAGGCCGGCGGCCGGATCGCCGCCCAGCTGTGGCACACCGGCCGCGTCAACCACCCCTCCCTCCACGACGGCGAGCCGTCGGTCTCGGCCAGCGCCATCGGCTCGGGCGGGCGCACCTCGGTCGTGGGTCCCGACGGCCGCATCACCCGCGCCGACTCGCCGGCCCCCCGTCCGTTGATGACCAGCGAGATGCCGCGCGTGGTCGAGGACTACCGTCGGGCGACGGCCAACGCGCGCGACGCCGGCTTCGACCTGGTCGAGGTGCACGCCGCCCACGGCTACCTGCTCCACCAGTTCCTCTCCCCCGACAGCAACCACCGCGACGACGCCTACGGCGGCTCGCCGGCCAACCGCGCCCGCCTGCTCACCGAGGTCGTCGACGCGGCGAGCGCGGAGTGGGGCGCCGAGCGCGTCGGCGTCCGGATCTCCCCCGTCGGCTCCTTCAACGGGGTCCAGGACCCCGCAGGCGAGGCCACCGGCCTGCTCGTGGCCGAGCTGCTCGCCGAGCGTGGCGTCGCGTTCCTCCACCTCTCCGAGCCCGACTGGGTCGGCGGCGACGCACTCACCGACGGCTTCCGCGAGCGGCTGCGCGAGGCCTTCCCGGGCGTGATCGTCGCCGCCGGCAGCTACGACCTCGCCAAGGCCGAGCGAGTGATGTCCGAGGGCTTCGTCGACGCCGTGGCCTTCGGCCGCGCCTTCATCGCCAACCCCGACCTGCCGCGTCGGCTGCAGGACGGTCTGCCGCTCAACGACCCCGACAAGGCCACGTTCTACGGCGGCGACGACGCCGGCTACACCGACTACCCGGCCTACGACGAGGGCTCGGCCGCCTGAGCCGGTCCGCCGTGGCGGTCAGCTGTTGCTGTAGACCGCAGGACCGCCGTCGCCGTCGGCCGCGTCCGGGCCACGCCCCGCCCAGGTCCACGCGTACGCCGGGTCCTCGACGGCCAGGCCGCCCTCGCCCAGCTCGAGCGGCTTGAAGGTGTCGACCATGACGGCCGACTCCTCGAAGTACTGGACCCCCAGCGACGCCTCGATCGCGCTGGGCTGGGGCCCGTGCGCGTGGCCGCCGGGGTGCAGGCTGATCGAGCCGATGTTGATGCCGGACCCCTTGCGGGCCTCGTAGTCGCCGCCGACGTAGAACATGACCTCGTCGGAGTCCACGTTGGAGTGGTAGTAGGGCACCGGGATGGCGAGGTCGTGGTAGTCGACCTTGCGGGGCAGGAAGTTGCAGATGACGAAGTTCCAGCCCTCGAAGACCTGGTGCACCGGCGGCGGCTGGTGGACCTTGCCGGTGATCGGCATGTAGTCCTCGACGTTGAACGTGTAGGGGTAGAGGCAGCCGTCCCAGCCGACGACGTCGAAGGGGTGCGTCGCATAGGTCAGGCGGGTGCCGACCACGCCGCGGCTGGTGCGGTGCTTCACCAGCACCTCCACGTCGGTGCCCTCGACGAGGTGGGGCTCGGAGGGTCCGTGGAGGTCCCGCTCGCAGTAGGGCGCGTGCTCGAGCAGCTGGCCGAAGCGGCTGAGGTAGCGCTTGGGCGGGTGGATGTGGCTGTTGGCCTCGACGGCGTAGAGCCGGGACGGCTCGGACGGCACCCAGCGGTGGTCGGTCGCGCGGGGGACGACGACGTAGTCACCGGCGCGGTACGGCACGACGCCGAAGACGGACTCGACCGTGCCGCTGCCCGACTGCACGTAGACGCACTCGTCGCCGATGGCGTTGCGGTAGAGCGGCGACGGGCCGGTTCCGGTGACGACGTAGCTGATGCGCACGTCGGCGTTGCCGAGGACGAGCCGGCGGCCCTCGACCGGGCAGGCGCCCGAGCCCTCCTCGAAGAGCGAGTGGAGCCTGAGGTGTCGGGGCTTGAGCGGGTGGTTCGGCGCCAGCGACTGGTCGCCGAGCTCCCAGACCTGGCTGTCCACGATCGCGGACGGCACGCCGCGGTGGTAGAGCAGCGAGGAGTCGGAGGAGAACCCCTCCTCTCCCATGAGCTCCTCGCGGTACAGGTTCCCGTCGGACGTCCCACCCTCGCCGTCGCGGTGCTGGGTGTGGCGCTGCCGCGGGACCGAGCCCACCTGCCGGTAGTAGGTCATGTCCGTTATCCGATCGCCGTCGTCCGCTGAAAGGACCATCGTGCCACGCACGCGTCGCGGATAGGGTATGAGACCCGGGTCACACTTCACGCGGAGGCACGTTGACCACTGAGTCCCTCAGCCCTCACATCCAGCGCACGCGCACGATCGCCGAGCAGCACCTCGGGGAGCGCGGGGGGCTGATGCCGGTCCTGCACGACCTGATGGAGGAGTTCGGGCACATCACCCGCGACGACGTCGCCGCCGTCGCCGACGTCCTCAACCTCTCCGTGGCGGAGGTCCACGGGGTCGTGAGCTTCTACCACGACTTCCGCACCACCCCGCC
Organism: uncultured Actinomycetota bacterium; assembly: GCA_963754025.1. Classification (GTDB taxonomy): domain Bacteria; phylum Actinomycetota; class Actinomycetes; order Propionibacteriales; family Nocardioidaceae; genus Nocardioides. Next base: position 184,126 of record CAVWEC010000005.1, read on the forward strand.
GCCCTCGCACACCGTCGCCCTCTGCCGCGGCGAGGCCTGCCAGGCCGTCGGTGCGGAGGCGCTCTTCGTCGCGGCCGTCGCCGGGCACGAGGCCCGCGACGACGTCGAGGTGCGCGAGGTGTTCTGCCTCGGCAACTGCGCCCTCGGGCCGAGCGGGATGCTGGACGGTCGGCTGCACGGCCGCCTCGACGCCGACCGGCTCGCCGCCCTCACCGGGGACTGGCGATGATGACCGTCTGGGTGCCCGCCGACGCCGCCGCGGTGTCCGTCGGGGCCGACGAGGTCGCCGTCGCCCTCGAGGCCGCGGGCGCGACCGTACGCCGCAACGGGTCCCGCGGCCTGCTCTGGGCCGAGCCCCTCGTGGAGGTCGAGACCGACGAGGGGCGCGTCGGCTGGGCCAACGTCACCCCGGAGAGCGCCGCAGGGGTGCTCGACGGAGTCGGCGACTGCCTCGGCGTGGTCGACGAGCACCCGTGGCTCGCCGGTCAGCGCCGGGTCTCGTTCGCCCGGGTCGGGGTGATCGACCCGCAGGACGTCACCGGCTACGAGGAGCACGGTGGCTGGGCGGGCCTGCGGCGAGCGCTGACCCTGACGCCCGCCGAGGTGGTCGCGGAGGTCACGGCGTCGGGCCTGCGCGGACGAGGTGGCGCCGGCTTCCCGGCCGGGATCAAGTGGCGGACCGTGCTCGAGGCGGAGGCGGACACCAAGTTCGTCGCCTGCAACTTCGACGAGGGCGACTCCGGCACCTTCGCCGACCGGATGGTGGTGGAGGGCGACCCGTTCACCCTCGTCGAGGGCATGGTGATCGCGGCCTACGCCGTCGGCGCGAGCGAGGGCTACGTCTACGTGCGCTCGGAGTACCCCCACGCCATCAGCGCCCTGCGGCGGGCGATCGAGACGGCCTACACCCACGGCTTCCTCGGCCGCGACATCCTCGGCAGCGGCTACGACGTCGACCTCCACGTGCGGGTGGGCGCCGGCGCCTACATCTGCGGCGAGGAGTCCTCGATGCTCGAGAGCCTCGAGGGCCGGCGCGGGGAGGTGCGCGCGAAGCCGCCGATCCCGGCGCTCAAGGGCCTCTTCGGCCGCCCGACGGTCGTCAACAACGTGCTCACCCTGTGCGCGGTGCCGATGGTCCTTGCAGACGGGGGTGCGGCCTACGCCGAGCTGGGCACCGGCCGGTCGCGCGGCACCCAGGTCTTCCAGCTCGCGGGCAACGTGGCCCGCGGCGGCATCGTCGAGCTGCCGATGGGCGTCACGCTGGGCGAGCTGGTGGAGGGCTACGGCGGCGGCACCCGCTCCGGTCGGCCGGTGCGGGCGGTCCAGGTCGGCGGTCCCCTGGGGGCCTACGTCCCCCCGGAGCAGTTCGACGTGGCGATGGGCTACGAGGAGCTGGCCGAGATCGAGGCCATGCTCGGCCACGGCGGCATCGTGGTCTTCGACGACACCGTCGACATGGCGCGGATGGCCCGCTTCGCCTTCGAGTTCTGCGCCCTCGAGTCGTGCGGCAAGTGCACGCCGTGCCGGATCGGGGCGGTGCGCGGCAAGGAGACGCTCGACCACGTTCTCGCCGGTCGCGACGTCGAGCGCAACCTCACCCTGGTCGACGACCTGTGCACCACGATGACCAAGGGGTCGTTGTGCGCCATGGGCGGCCTCACCCCGATGCCGGTGCGCAGCGCGATCCGGCACTGGCCCGAGGACTTCGACCGCCCCCAGCTGGAAGGAGCGTCCTCATGACCGCCACCGGGCAGTGGACCAGCGAGACCGACCTCGGCACACCTGCGGTCGAGGGCAGGACCGTCCACGTGAGCATCGATGGCCGCACCGTCGACGTGGCCGAGGGGACCTCGGTCATGCGGGCCGCCGCGCTCGCGGGCATCGACGTGCCGCGACTGTGCGCGACCGACTCGATGAAGGCGTTCGGGTCCTGCCGGATGTGCCTGGTGGAGGTGGATGACGCCAAGGGCGTGCCCGCCTCCTGCACCACGCCGTGCGCCGACGGCATGGTCGTGCGCACCGACACCGAGCAGGTGCAGCAGCTGCGTCGCGGTGTCATGGAGCTCTACCTCTCCGACCACCCCACCGACTGCGACGGCTGTGCGCGGGGCAACTGCGAGATCCAGGCGCTCGCCACGCGCGTCGGCGCCGCCGAGGTGCGCTACGGGCTCGGGCGCCAGCACGTGCACGAGGCCACCGACTCCTCCAACCCGTACTTCGACTACGACCCCGCCGCGTGCATCGTCTGCTCGCGGTGCGTGCGCGCGTGCAACGACATCCAGGGCACGTTCGCGCTGACGGTCGAGGGCCGGGGCTTCGACTCCCGGATCACCCCGGGCGGGGCCGACTTCCTCTCCTCCGAGTGCGTCTCGTGCGGGGCGTGCGTGCAGGCCTGCCCCACCGACGCGCTCGCGGAGAAGTCGCTGGTCGAGCTCGGCATGCCGACCCGCAGCGTCGACACCACCTGCGCCTACTGCGGCGTGGGCTGCTCCTTCCGCGCGGAGGTCTCCGGCGAGGGGGACGACGCACGCGTCGTGCGGATGGTGCCGAGCAAGGACGGTGGCGCCAACGAGGGCCACTCCTGCGTGAAGGGGCGCTTCGCCTACGGCTACGCCAGCCACGACGACCGGCAGCTGCACCCGATGGTGCGCGACACGATCGCCGACGAGTGGCGCACGGTGTCGTGGGAGGAGGCGATCTCCCGCGTGGCCGAGGGCTTCCGCGCCATCCAGGCCGAGCACGGGGTCGGCGCCATCGGCGGCATCTCGTCCTCGCGCTGCACCAACGAGGAGGTCTACGTCGTCCAGAAGATGGTGCGGGCGGCGTTCGGCAACAACAACATCGACACCTGTGCCCGCGTGTGCCACTCCCCGACCGGCTACGGGCTCAACCAGACCTTCGGCACCTCGGCCGGCACCCAGGACTTCAAGTCGGTCGAGAGCGCCGACGTGATGCTGCTGATCGGTGCCAACCCCACCGACGCCCACCCCGTCTTCGCCTCCCGCATGAAGCGACGGCTGCGGCAGGGCGCACAGATCGTGGTCGCCGACCCGCGGCGCATCGACCTCGTGCGCACGCCGCACGTCGAGGCGGCCCACCACCTGCCCGTGCTGCCCGGCTCCAACGTCGCCTTCGTCAACGCGATGGCGCACACGATCGTCACCGAGGGTCTGCACGACGACGAGTTCCTCCGCAGCCGGTGCGAGAACGTCGACCAGTACCTCGCGTTCATCGCGCGCGACGAGAACTCGCCCGAGGCCACCGCCGCCGCCACCGGCGTGCCCCCCGACCGGCTGCGCGAGGCCGCGCGGCTCTTCGCCGCAGCCCCCAACGCGGCGATCTACTACGGCCTCGGCGTGACCGAGCACAGCCAGGGCTCGACGATGGTGATGGGGATGGCCAATCTCGCGATGGTCACCGGCAACATCGGCCGGGCCGGTGTCGGGGTCAACCCGCTGCGGGGGCAGAACAACGTGCAGGGCTCGTGCGACATGGGGTCCTTCCCCCACGAGCTCCCCGGCTACCGGCACGTCTCGCGCGACGAGGTGCGCGACATCTACGAGTCCCTGTGGGGGGTCCGGCTGCAGTCGCAGCCCGGGCTCCGCATCCCCAACATGTTCGACTCCGCGATCGGCGGCAGCTTCCGCGGGCTCTTCGTGCAGGGCGAGGACATCGCCCAGTCCGACCCCAACACCCAGCACGTCGAGGCGGCCCTGTCGGCGATGGACCTCGTCGTCGTCCAGGACCTGTTCCTCAACGAGACCGCCCGGTTCGCCCACGTCTTCCTGCCCGGCTCCAGCTTCCTGGAGAAGGACGGCACGTTCACCAACGCCGAGCGGCGGATCAACCGGGTGCGCCCGGTCTTCCCCAGCCGGGTCGGCAAGGACGAGTGGCGGGTGGTCTGCGAGATCGCGCAGGCGATGGGCTACGACATGCACTACGACTCGGCGGCGCAGATCATGGACGAGATCGCGCAGACGACGCCGACCTTCGCCGGGGTCTCCTTCGCCAGCCTCGACGCCGAGGGCTCGATGCAGTGGCCGGTCAACGACGCCGCCCCCCACGGGACGCCCACGATGCACGTCGGGGAGTTCGTGCGGGGCAAGGGCCACCTCGTGGAGACGGTCTACGTGCCGACCACGGAGCGCACCACCCGGCGCTACCCGCTGGTGCTGACCACCGGACGCATCCTCAGCCAGTACAACGTCGGCGCCCAGACGCGGCGTACGCCCAACCAGACCTGGCACCCCGAGGACGTGCTCGAGATCCACCCGGCCGACGCCGAGGTCCGCGGCATCTCCACCGGCGACCGGGTCGAGCTGTCGTCGCGCGTCGGGCACGACCACGCTCACCGCCGTCGTGTCCGAGCGGATGCCTGCGGGCGTCGTCTACACGACCTTCCACCACCCCGTCACCGGCGCCAACGTGGTGACGACGGAGAACTCCGACTGGGCCACCAACTGCCCGGAGTACAAGGTGACCGCGGTCCAGGTCGGGGTCGCCAACGCCGGCCAGCGGACGGCGGGCGCGGCCGCCCAACGTGACCTCGCGGCCCGCCCGTGAGCCGCCGTCCTGCCGCCCGAGATCCGGATGGGCAACGACATCGCCCGCCAGCTCGCCCACCTCGACCCCGAGCAGGCGGCGGTGCAGGTCGGCACCCACCTCGAGAAGTTCTGGGAGCCGCGGATGCGACGGCGGCTCCACGACCTGCTGGCGCCCGGAGGCGCTCACGTCGAGGACGCCGACCCGCTCCTCGTCGCGGGGCTGCGGACGCTCGAGCGCGACGAGACCGACGACGCCGAGCGGCGCACGTCGACCGGCGGCTGAGCCGCTCGCCTCAGTCGATGCCCCAGGCCCCGCGGAACTCCTGCGGGTCGAGGGCCCCCAGGTCGTCGCGCACCCAGGCCAGCCAGGTGGCGGCGTCGTCGGCCACGGGCACCGGGAGCCGGAGCTCGGCCACGCCGTCGTGGCGGCGGCGTACGACGACGTCGGCGGCGCGGCTCAACTCCATGCGCCCGCCGGTCTGGGCGCACCAGACGTCGAGGACCCCGAGCAGGACCCGGCGGGAGAGGGTGCGCGGACGCGGCTCGAGGGCCGCCGAGTAGACCTCGTCGGCGTCCAGCGGGTCGAGCACCTCCACCACGTGCCCATCGTAGGCACGGGGGCGTGACGTGACGATCAGCACGACGCCGAAAATCCGTCGCGGTCGGTCGGTGGCGAGACCTACGCTGGACGACGCGATGCGGACAAGACAGACGACCAGGCTCCGGGACTTCCCCCCGACCGTGACCTCCTACTGGTCCCCCGAGGGGGACCGGTCGGTGCGCGCACCCCTCGACACCCCTCCCGCCACCGGGAGCCCGCTGGCGTTCCTGCGCTGGGTGGTGCGCGAGCAGGGCGGCATCGTCTGGATCAACACGGTGCTCGGCGTCCTGTGGCAGCTGCCGCTGATCGCCGGTCCGTGGCTGTTCGGCCGCGCCGTCGACACCGCGATCCTCCCCCGCGACGGCGGTGCCGTCGCCGGCTTCGCCGGGGCGCTGATGCTCGTGACCGTGATCGGTGCCGTCTTCGGCATCCTGCTCCACACGCTCATCGTGCGCAGCTGGCTGATCAGCCTCTACGGCACCACCATGCTGGTCACCCGCAAGGCCGCACAGATGGGTCACGTGCTGCCCCGCCGCTCGCCGACGGGCGAGATCCTGAGCGTCGCGTCGAGCGACTCCGACGAGTTCGGGGCGATGAACGAGATCCTCGCCCGCGCGCTCTCCCAGCTCGTCGCGTTCCTCGCCGTCGCCGCGATCGTGCTCGTCACCTCGCCGCGGCTCGGTCTCGTGGTGCTCGCGGCCGCCCCGATCCTCTTCGGCGTGGCGCTGCCCTTCCTGCGACCGCTCCACCGGCGCCAGGAGGTCGAGCGCTCGCGCAACTCCGACCTCACCTCCATGGCCACCGACATCGTGGCGGGGCTGCGCATCCTGCGCGGCATCGGTGGCGAGCGCACCTTCGGCCGCAACTACGCGCGCCAGTCCCAGAGCGCCCGGTCGGCCGGGGTGTCGGCCGGCATCTGGCAGGCGGTGATCGAGGCGCTCGGCGTGCTGTTCTCCGGCGTCTTCCTGGTGCTGCTGCTCTGGCTGGGCACCCGTGAGGTGCAGCAGGGGAGGCTCACGATCGGCGAGCTGGTCAGCTTCCTCGGCTACGGGCTCTACCTGATCGGGCCGATCCGCACGTTCTTCGAGTTCGCGCAGAAGATCACCCGGTCGTCGGTGAGCGCCCGCAAGGCGATCGCGATCTTCGAGCCCGAGCCGCCGTGGCGCGACCCTGCCGTCCCGACTCCCCTCGACCCGACCGCGGGCCTGACCGACCAGGTCTCCGGCTTCACCGCCCACCCGGGCCTGCTGACGGTGGTCGTCAACGCCGTGCCCGAGGAGAGCGCTCGCCTCGCCGACCGGTTGGGCCGCTACCTGCCGCCCGACACCGAGCCGGTCAGTGAGGAGCTCGAGGAGGGGCTCAAGGGGCGCGCCGCCCGTCGGGCCCGCTCCGAGCGCGCCCGGCGCCGCGCCGAGGTCGCCGCTCGCGACGCCGCGCGCACCAGCGGCGCCTGGGGAGTCCGCCTCGGCGACACCGACCTCGCGGCCGCTGCGCTGGCCGACGTGCGCCGGACCGTGCTGGTCAGCGACACGACCAGCCAGCTCTTCGCGGGCACCCTGCAGGACGCCGTCGACCCGCACCGGCGGCTGACCCGCGCCCGGGCCGAGGAGGCGTTGCTCGCCGCCAACGCCGAGGACGTCTACGACGCGATGCCCGGCGGCTGGCAGGGGGTGCTCGACGAGCGGGGTCGCGGTCTCTCCGGCGGTCAGCGGCAGCGGGTCGTGCTGGCGCGGGCCCTGGGCATGGACGCGCCAGTGCTGGTGCTGGTCGAGCCCACCTCGGCCGTCGACGCCCACACGGAGGCACGGATCGCCGAGCGGGTGGCCCGGCTGCGGGCGCGGCGTACGACGGTCGTGTGCACGGTCTCCCCGCTGTGGCTGCACCACGCCGACCGCGTGGTGCTGATGCAGGACGGCCGCGTGGTGGCCGAGGGCCGCCACGACGACCTGCTCGCCGACGACCCCACCTACCGCGAGGTCGTCGCCCGCGCGATGGACGAGGAGGTGACCGCGTGAGCAGCACCGAGGGGCTCCTGTCGACGTCGGCCGCCACCTGGTCCGACCACACCGACGAGCCGCCCGTGGTCGACCCGCGCCTGGCCCCGCCCGTGAGCACCTCGACCGCCGACCGGCTCGCCGCGTGGCGGTTGCGCCACCACCTGCGCCGCGACGCGGCCGAGCAGGTCTACCGCGACTCGCGCTTCCCCGAGCGCGGCTGGCCGGTGGCGGGCGACCGCGTGGTGCTGCGGTTCTTCCGCGACCTGGTGCTCGAGCGGCGCGGCATCTTCACGGCGCTGGTGCTGTTCAACGCCCTCGCGGCCGGCCTGGCGCTCGTGGTCCCCGAGCTGCTCGGCGACCTGGTGGGCCTGGTCGACGACGGCCTCGCTGACAGCGCCGCCCTCACCGACCTGGCGCTGATGGTGGTCGCGGTCGTGCTGGCGCAGGCCGTGATGACCTTCCTCGCCCAGCGCACCTCCACGTTGTTCGGCCAGGACCTGCTGGCCTCGGCACGCGAGTACGTCGTGCGCACGATCCTGCGGCTGCCGCTGGGCCAGGTCGAGAGCGCGAGCACCGGCGACCTCGTCACCCGGGTCACGCGCGACGTCGGCACCATGAGTCGCGCGGTGCAGTTCGGCCTGCCCATGGCGATCATCTCGCTGCTCACCGTCGTGCTGTCGGTGGTGGCGATGCTGGTCAACTCGGTGCTGCTCGCCGTCCCGTCCCTGCTGGTCATCGGCAGCAGCTTCTTCGCGGTGCGCAACTACCTGCGCCGCGCACCCAAGGGCTACATCGCCGAGGGCTCGACCTACTCCCGGATCAACACCACGCTCACCGAGACCGTCGAGGGTGCGCGCACCGTCGAGGCGCTGGGCCTGAGCGACCGGAGGGTCGGCCAGGGCGACGACGACATCGCGGTGTCCGCGCAGGCCGAGCGCTACACGATGTCGCTGCGCAACCTGCTCTTCGGCGTCATCGACATGGCCTTCAACACCCCGCGGGTGGTCACGCTCGTGGTGGGCGCGTGGGGCTACTGGAACGGCTGGGTGGGCCTCGACGACATCACGACCGCGATGCTCTACGTCGAGGCGCTCTCCGGCCCGCTCGACCGGCTGGTCGGCGAGCTCGACCGGCTGCAGGTCGGTGCCACCTCGACCGCACGACTGCTCGGCATCGCCGAGGTGCCGCAGGACCGCACCCCCGGGGAAGCGCTCCCCGACGGCGTGGAGCTGGTCGGCGACGACCTGCGCTTCGCCTACCGCGAGGGCCACGACGTGCTCCACGGCGTCGACCTGAGGCTGCGCACCGGCGAGAGGCTGGCCGTCGTCGGCCCGTCGGGCTCTGGCAAGTCGACGCTGGGCCGGTTGCTGTCCGGCATCAACCGGCCGCGCACCGGCTCGGCGACCGTCGGCGGCGTCGAGCTCGTCGAGCTGCCCCTGGAGGTGCTGCGCACCGAGGTCGCGCTGGTGACCCAGGAGCACCACGTCTTCATCGGCACCGTGCGCGACAACATCGTGCTCGCCCGCGAGGACTCCGCCGACGACGCCGTCTGGGACGCGCTGCGCGCCGTCGGCTCCGACGAGTGGGTACGCCGCCTGCCCGCCGGGCTCGACACCCGCATCGGCTCGGGGCAGAACGCCCTCACGCCGGCCCAGGCGCAGCAGGTCGCGCTCGCCCGGCTGATCATCGCCGACCCCCACACGCTGGTGCTCGACGAGGCGACGTCGCTGATCGACCCCCACACGGCTCGCTCGCTGGAGGGCTCGATGAACGCGCTGCTGGAGGGCCGCACGGTCGTGGCGATCGCCCACCGGCTCCACACCGCCCACGACGCCGACCGGATCGCCGTCGTCATCGACGGCGAGATCGCCGAGCTCGGCAGCCACCACGAGCTCGTCGACCTCGAGGACGGAGAGTACGCCGCGCTCTGGAGGGCCTGGACCAGCTGAGCGGGGCGGGGCGGGGTGCGACCGGCGTACTGTCGGTGGCAGCCGACCGAGGGAGAGCACCCGTGAGCACCGCGAAGTACCTGCTGGAGGCGCTGGAGCCGGTCGTGGCCGAGAACCTCGATCGCCATCTCGGGCTGGCCCAGGAGTGGCACCCCCACGACTACGTCCCGTGGAGCGAGGGCCGTGACTTCTCGTTCCTCGGCGGCGAGGACTGGGCCCCGGAGCAGTCCCGGCTCTCCGAGACCGCCAAGGCCGCGATGATCACCAACCTGCTGACCGAGGACAACCTGCCGTCGTACCACCGCGAGATCGCCACCCGGTTCGGGCGCGACGGCGCCTGGGGCACCTGGGTGGGGCGGTGGACGGCCGAGGAGAACCGCCACGGGGTCGCCATGCGCGACTACCTGGTCGTGACCCGGGGCGTCGACCCGGTCGAGCTCGAACGAGCCCGGATGGACTACATGACCTCGGGCTACGACTCCGGTGACAAGACCCCGCTGGAGACGGTGGCCTATGTGTCCTTCCAGGAGCTGGCCACGCGGGTCTCGCACCGCAACACCGGCAAGGTCACCCACGATCCCGTGGCCGACCGGATGCTCGCCCGGATCGCCAAGGACGAGAACCTGCACATGGTCTTCTACCGCAACATCGTCACGGCGGCGCTGGAGCTGGCCCCCGACGAGACCATGCGTGCGATCGCCGACGAGGTGATCGGTTTCGAGATGCCGGGCGCGACGATGGCAGGCTTCCGGCGCAGCTCGATGATCATCGCCAAGGCCGGCATCTACGACCTGCGGCTGCACCACGACGACGTGATCATGCCGATCCTGCGCCACTGGGACGTCTTCTCCCGGAGCGACTTCGGCGAGGTGGGCGAGCGGGCCCGCGAGGAGCTCGCCGACTTCCTCGCGGGTCTGGACACCCAGGCGTCCCGCTTCGTGGAGCGTCGCGAGGAGGGCCGGGCCCGTGCGGCCGCGCGCTCGGAGCAGCCCGCGACGCAGGACATCGCCACCTGAGGCCGGTTGGACCTGCTCCCCGACGGGAGCTACGACCGGCCTGTCAGGCTCATCAGGTGGGTCTCCATCGGGGCTCGCACCTCACGACCGCTCCCCCACTCCCAGTCGGCGTCGGTGGCGACCAGCCGGACACCTCGCGGGTTGCGCCAGCGTCGGATGGTCACGGGGGTGGTGAGCATCCGGTCGGCAGCGGCGGTGGCCGCGTCGAGAGGCATCGCGTGGGCGATGCCGAGGGGCCGGCAGACGTCCTGGGTGTGGACGAGGATGTCGAGGAGCGGCTCGAGGTCGGTGATGAAGGCGACCCGGCGCCGCGAGCCGACGAAGCCCCGGATCGTCGCCACGATCTGCTGGTGGGTGAGCGGGCTGCGCACCGCGGTGTCGCGCACGAACGTGTCGTAGCGGAAGCCGGCCCGGAGCACTGGTCGGAGCAGGTCCTTCACCGAGCTCTGCGCGAGCGTGAGGTGGGCGCCCACGTCGCGCACCGTCCAGGCGTCGCACAGGCTCGGCGCCCGCCATCGCTCCTCGGTGAGCGACTCGAGGAGGTCGGCGAGCCAGGCACGCTCGGTGTCGATGTGCTTCCAGATGGTGTCGGTGTCCATGGCGCGCCCGGAGATTTAGACAGATTCTCTGTCTAATATGACACCATGCCCTTCCCACGTCAACACCACGACCTGGGCGTCCTGCTCTTCGTCACCAACCGGGCGATGGAACAGCGGGCGTACGACGCCGTCGTCGCCGCGGGCGTCACCGACATCACCGTGGCCCAGGCCCGCGTCGCCTCACGGATCGGCGTCGACGGCACCCGGGTCTCCGAGCTCGCCGAGCAGGCGCGCGTCACGAAGCAGACCGCGGCGTACCTCGTCGAGCAGCTCGAGACGGCTGGCTACGTCGAGCGCGTCCCCGACCCCACCGACCGGCGCGCCCGGCTGGTGCGGCTCACCCCGAAGGCAGCGCCGGTCGTGGCGGCCGCGGGCGCGGAGGTCGACCGCGTCCTGGCCGAGTGGGCCGAGCACGTCGGGGAGGAGCGGCTCACCCAGGTGTACGACACGCTGCGCGACCTGAGGGAGCTCACAGACCCCTGGGGCTGAACGGCATGTCCGAAACCGCCGGCGAGCCGTACGATGCCGAGATGGAGCCCCTGGCCAGCCTCCCCTCGGTGCGGGTCGCGGCTGTCCAGGCGATGCCGGTGGTGCTCGACCTCGAGGCCAGCCTGGAGAAGGCCCTGGGGCTCATCGCGGACGCGGCCGCGCAGGGTGCCCAGCTGGTCGCGTTCCCCGAGACGTTCCTGTCGCTCTACCCGTCGTACGCCTGGGCGCACCTGCCCGGCGGTGACGGGAACGCACTGTGGGAGCAGCTGTGGGCCAGCTCGGTCGAGGCTCCCGGGCCCGTCGTCGACCGGATCGCCGCCGCGTGCCGTGAGCACGACGTCATCTGCGCCATGGGGGTCAACGAGCGTGAGCTCGAACGTCCCGGCAGCCTCTACAACACGCTCCTGCTGGTGGGGCCCGACGGCCTGCTCAGCAAGCACCGCAAGCTCATGCCGACCCACCACGAGCGGCTCTTCCACGGCCTCGGATCCGGTGACGACCTCCAGGTGACCGCGACCCGGCTCGGTCGCGTCGGCGGTCTGATCTGCTGGGAGAACCGGATGCCGCTGGCCCGGTGGGCCCTCTACCAGGGCGGCCCGCAGATCTGGCTGGCCCCGACCGCGGACGACTCCGAGGGGTGGCAGGCCACGATCCGGCACATCGCCATCGAGTCCGGCGCGTTCGTGGTGTCCGTGCCCCAGTTCATCGAGCGGACGGCCTTCGGCGCCGACTTCCCCTGGCCGCTCCCGGAGGCCGACGTCTTCGGCCGGGGCGGGGCCGCCGTCGTCGCCCCCGCGTCGGGGGAGGTCATCGCGGGTCCGCTGTACGACGCCGAGGGCATCGTCGTGGCCGACTGCGACCTCCGTCAGACGCTCCACGCCAAGCGGTGGTTCGACGCGGCCGGCCACTACAGCCGTGCCGACGTGCTGTGGCCGAAGACGGCCCGCTGACACGAGTCGGCCCGCACCGGCGCGGGGAGCCATGACCGGCTGCCGTGTCAGCGGGCCCATCTATTCTCGAACACATGTTCGACACACTCCCGGACGACGTCCTCGCCGACGTCGACGCCCTCGGTGCGACCGCCACCCTGGCGGCCGTCGAGGGCGAGGTCGTGGCCCGCCGCGCCGCGGAAGCGCGCGACCTGGCGCTGGCCGCCCACTGGGCCGACCTCCACGCCTCCGACCCCCAGCTCGGTCCGGGCGGACGCCGGGTCTGGCAGGGCGAGGACCGGCTGATCGAGGTCGGCGGCGACGGCACACCTCTGGTGCAGGAGCTCTGCCTCGCCGAGCTGGCGATCGCCCGCCGCGTCCACCACCACTCCGCCCGTGCGGTGGTCGCCGACGCCCTCGACCTGCGCCACCGCCTGCCACGGTGGTGGCGCGCCGTCCAGGAGCTCCACCTCGAGCCCTGGCTGGCACGCAAGGCCGCCGTCCTCAGCCGGCCGCTCGACGAGTTCCGCGTCATGGTCGTCGACGCCGCGCTCCCCGACGACCTGGCCGAGGTCTCCCCCGGCCGGCTGATCGAGATCGTCCGGGCCAAGGTCATCGAGGCCGACCCGGCCCGCCACGCGCGCCTGCTGGAGGAGGAGAAGAAGCGGCGCTACGTCGCGCTCTCGCAGACCGACGAGTTCGGCCTGCGCCACCTCATCGCGCGAGTGCGGGCAGGCGACGCCGTCTGGGTCGACGCCATGGTCGAGCGCGTCGCCGACCTCCTCGCGAGGCGCCTCCCGGGTGACACCACCCGTGACGTCCTGCGGTCCGAGGCGTTCGGCTGGCTCGCCCGCCCCGCCGAGCTGCTCGACCTGCTCGCGGGCGGCGACGGTGACCTCGACCAGTCCGCCAGCCGCGGCACCAAGAGCCGGGTCGTCCTCCACGTCCACCTCAGTGAGCACGCGGTCGGCGCGGACGACGCCGTGGCCCGGGTCGAGGACGTCGGCCCGCTCCTGACCCGGGAGATCCCGGCATGGCTGGGCCACAGCCACGTCACGGTCCAGCCCGTCCTCGACCTCCACGACCAGGTCGCGATCGACGCCTACGAGCACCCCTCCTCGATCCGCGACCGCGTCCATCTCCGCTCCCCCGCCGACAGCTTCCCCGCACGCCAACCAGGTCACCCGCAAGGTCGACCTCGACCACGTCGAGGCCTTCACCCGGGGCCGGGGCGGGCAGACCGGCGACCACAACTGCCAGCCCCTCGGCCGCGCCGGCCACCGCGCCAAGACCCACGCCGGCCACCGGGTCCGACAACTCAGGCCAGGCGTCTACGTCTGGCGAACACCCCACGGCCTCACCCGACTCGTCGACCACCGCGGCACGACGGTGCTCCCCTCGGGCTCCTGCGACGACCTCTTCGAGGGCTGAGGCCCCACCCCACACACTGGAGGGGTGTCCGAGGCCGAGGTAGTGACCGACGTCCTCGACGCCGGCGCGCCTCCGAGTCGGTGGTGGCGCATCCTCGGCGCGCTCGCGGTGGTGACCCTGGTCCTCGGCCTCGCCGCCGTGGCCGAGGGGGCGAGACGCGCCCCCGCTGAGCGGCGGGCGATCGACCGCTGCGCGGAGGCCGCCACCAGCGCCGTCGACCGCGCCGAGAGGAGGCTGGCCCTCATGGTCACCTACGTCACCCCTGCGCTGGGCGCATCCACCCCCGACGTCGACGCGGGGCTGAGACGGCTGGTCGCCGCCGAGGCGCCGGCCGCGCGCGCACCCGTCGACCAGGCGCTCGGGACCTGCCGCGGCATCGACGTCTGGTGGCTCAACGCCGAGCACCGCGGAGCGCTCGTCGCCTACGACGCCCTCCTGGTCGCCCAGCAGGAGCGCCTCCGCGGCGTCGCGCGGGGCGGCGGCTTCTACGACGACTACGCCGAGGTCCGGGCCCTGCGCGCGGAGGCCGAGCAGCTCTGGCGCGTTCCGGCCGCCTAGAGTGACGCGAGTGACCGACGCCACTGCGACCCTCGATCCCGCTTGGGCCCGGCTCGTCGACGACGCTGCGGTCTTCCCGCCCGGTGACGCACCGCTGCCCGACGCGGTGGAGGCCCACGTGGCCCTCCGCGGTGAGTGGTGGGCCGACCTGGTCGGGTCGTTCGTCGTCACCGACCGGGCCGTCCCCGAGCTCACCCGGCCGCTGCGGCTCTCGGTCGTCGTGACCGGAGGTGCGGGCGGCGTCGAGCCGGCCCTGCGACTGCTCGAGCGCGGGGGTCACGAGCTGGCAGGGGTCGAGGTGGCGCTGCGCGACCTCGACGACCTACCCGGCAACGCGCGTCGGGTCGCCGCCGCCGTCCACGCGGCCGGCGTCGAGCCGGAGGCGGCGTACGTCGAGCTGCCGGGTGTGGCCGACGAGGCCGGCTGGCTGCGCGCGGCCGACGTGGTGGCGGAGTCGGGGCTGCGGCTGAAGTTCCGCACCGGCGGCCTGGAGGAGCACCTGTTCCCGTCGGCCACTGCCCTGGCCGGCTGGATCGACGCCGCCCTCGACCGCGAGACGCCCTTCAAGTGCACCGCCGGGCTCCACAACGCCCTCCGCCACGACAACGCCGACGGGTTCACCCACCACGGCTTCCTCAACGTCCTCACCGCCACCGTCCGCGCCTTCGACGGGGCCTCCCCCGACCAGGTCGTGGCGCTCCTCGAGGAGCGCGACGCCGCACGTCTGCTCGGCGCCGTGGCGGACGGCGACCTCGCACGCGCCCGCCGCTGGTTCACCTCGTTCGGCTCCTGCTCGGTGCTCGACCCGCGCGACGACCTCACCACCCTCGGACTCCTGGAGAAGCCATGACCGGCACCGCCGTGCCCATGGGTCGAGGGGGCCGACGGCTCCTTCTTCGACGTCGACAACCTGCCGTGGGGCGTCTTCTCGCTCCCCGGCGAGGAGCCACGGGTGGGGGTGCGCATCGGCGACCTCGTCCTCGACGTCGCCCCCGTGGCGGCCGCCGAGATGCTCGACGTCCACCACGTCTTCCAGGAGCGCTCCCTCAACCCGCTCATGGCCGAGGGCCGCCGGGTCCGCGAGTCGCTGCGCACCTGGCTGACCGGCCTGCTCACCGACGAGACCGAGCGCGACCTGGTCGAGCCCCACCTCCGCCCGATCTCCGAGGTGACCCTCCACCTGCCCGTCGACGTCGCCGACTACGTCGACTTCTACGCCTCGCTCGACCACGCCACCAACGTCGGGAAGATGTTCCGCCCCGACGCCGAGCCGTTGCTGCCCAACTGGCGGCACCTGCCGGTCGGCTACCACGGCCGTGCCGGCACCGTCGTCCCCAGCGGCACCGACGTGGTCCGCCCGCAGGGCCAGCGGAAGCCTCCGGGCGACGACGCGCCGTCGTACGGCCCGAGCCGCAGGCTCGACATCGAGGCCGAGCTCGGCTTCGTCGTCGGCACGGGTACGCCGCTGGGCAGCCCGGCCGCGGCCGACTCCCTCGCCGACCACGTCTTCGGGGTCGTGGGCCTCAACGACTGGAGCGCCCGCGACATCCAGGCGTGGGAGTACGTGCCGCTCGGCCCCTTCCTCGGCAAGTCGTTCGCGACCTCGATCTCCCACTGGGTGACGCCGCTCGAGGCGCTGGACGCCGCGTGGTGCGACCTGCCCGGGCAGGACCCCGAGCCGCTGCCCTACCTGGCACCCGGCGCCGCCCGCGGTCTCGACATCGCGGTCGAGATCGAGCTCGACGGCGAGGTCGTGAGCCGGCCGCCGTACTCCTCGATGTACTGGTCGCCGGCGCAGATGCTCGCGCACATGACCGTCAACGGGGCGTCGCTGCGCACCGGCGACCTCTTCGCCTCCGGCACCATCTCCGGGCCGGAGCCCGGCCAGCGCGGCTCGCTGCTCGAGCTGAGCTGGGGCGGCGCGGAGCCGTTCACCGCCGCGGGCCGGGAGCGGACCTTCCTCGAGGACGGCGACACGGTGACGCTGCGCTACACGGCCCCGGGCACGCGGGGCGGACGGATCGCGCTGGGCGAGGTCACCGGCACGATCCTCCCGGCGCGGGGCTGACCCGGCCCTAGACGCCCTCGCGGTCGCTGAAGCCGGGGTGGACGAACGGCTCACCCCGGCGCATCGACTCGATCGCTCCGGGGTGGACCCGCCGCAGGTGGTCGATGCCGCGGCGGCGGTAGCGGAGGATCTGCAGGACGCCGACGGCCCAGAAGAAGTACTGCACGGACAACGCGGCGCGGAAGTCGTCGAGGTCGTAGGCGCCCATGCCGCCCGGCTGGCGCAGGTCGAGGATGACGCCGACCAGTGCCATGGTCAGCAGCGACGCGACGAAGCCCCCGATGTTGACCAGCCCGTTGGCACGCCCGAGCGACTCCAGCGGGGTGAACGAGCGGGCGAGGTCGAAGCCCACCATCGACGCCGGGCCGCCTGTGGCCGTCGCGAGGACGAGCACCACCAGCAGCCACATCGGCGCAGGGGTGTCGCGCAGCAGCACCACCGTCCACACCGCGACGATCAGGCTCACGACACCGAGCACGATCCAGGACCGGTAGAACGGCAGCCGCGTCACGAGCCAGCTCAGCACCAGTCCGCTGACGATCACCCAGCCGGTCATGAGCATCAGCAGCGTGCTGGCCTCCCCGGGGGAGAGCCCCTGGCCGCGCACCAGGAACGGGAAGCCCCAGAGCATCGCGAACACGGTGGGCGAGAACTGCGGGGTGAAGTGCGACCACAGCCCCAGCCGCGTGCCGGGGTTGCCCCACACCGTCTGCACCGACCGCACCAGCGCCCGCAGCTTCACCGGTGCGATCCCGCTGGCGGCGTACGGCGAGTCCTTGACGACGAGGGCGACCGCCACCATCAGCACCACCCCCACCGAGGAGGCGAGCCCGAAGGCGGCGGTCCAGCCGAGCTGGTGGAGCGCCCACGAGAGCGGCGCCGCGGCGACGATGGCGCCGAGCTGCCCGCCCTGACCCGTCAGCTGAGTCACCAGCGGCGCCTGCCGGACCAGGAACCACGCACCCACGAGCCGGATCACGCTGATGAAGACCATCGCGTCGCCGGCACCGAGCACCGCCCGCGCGAGCACCGCGGTCGCGAAGGTCTCGGAGAACGCGAAGGCCACCTGGGCGCTGGTCATGAGCACCAGACCCGCCAGCAGCAGCGCCCGGGAGCCGAAGCGGTCGAGCAGCACCCCGACCGGTACCTGCATGCCGGCGTAGACGAGCAGCTGCAGCACCGTGAACAGCGAGAGCCGGGTCGCGTCGATGTCGAAGCGGTCGGCCGCGATCAGCCCCGCGACGCCCAGCGAGCTGCGGTGGAAGACCGCGAGGAGGTAGACGGCCAGGGCGACCGACCAGATGACCCACGCCCGGCGCCTGCCGATGTTGTGGATCTGCTCGGGCACGTGCTCCATGGTCCCACCCGTCGGCCTACAGTCGGCCCATGGTCCAGGACCGGCGGCGCGTGGGCACACCGACCTGGACCAGCTATCGCGACACGATCGGCGACCGCTCCGGCCTGTTCGGCGCGATCCGCTCGCGCTGGCAGCCGACCAGGGCGCTCTACCCGGGCAGCTACCTCGACCTGGCGCCGTCCACGGCGATCCCCTCGGTCACCTACGTCGACACCGACCGCCGTGCTGCGCGCTTCTTCGGCGACCCGGACCTCCTCGCGGCAGAGCTCGAGGGACGGACCGCCCCGGGTGCGGGGATCGAGGTCGAGTTCCTCGCCGCGGACTACACCCAGCCGCTCCCGCTGCCCGAGGCCGGGTTCGACCTGCTCGTCTCGCTGTTCGCGGGGCCGGTCTGGGACCACTGCCGGCACCACCTCTCACCCACAGGGTGGTTCCTGGCCAACACCAGCCACGGCGACGCCAGCCTTGCCGCCCTCGACCCGCGGCTCCGGCTCGTGGCCGCCGTGCACCACCGGGACGGCCGCTACCGCCTCGACACCGAGGAGCTGGACTCGTACCTGGTCCCCCGCAGGCCCGCGGCCGCGGACGCCGACCAGATCCGACGCCAGGGTCGAGGCATCGCCTACACCCGGTCCGCGTTCGCCTACGTCTTCACCCCGGTGAGGCTGGCGAACGCGGCTAGCCTGTCCCCGTTTGCCGTCGCGCACAGGAGGAGGTCACGTGGCCAGGTGGCACGCCGAGGTCGAGAGCACCGAGCGGCTGACCCCGCTGCTCGTCCGGGTCGTGCTGGGCGGGAACGGGCTGGCCGGGTTCGAGATGCCCGACGCGACCGACACCTACGTCAACGTGGCCCTCCCGCCGGACGACGTACGACGCCGTTACACGGTGCGGTCGTGGGACGCAGCGACCGGCCGGCTCACCCTCGACTTCGTGGTGCACGGAGACGCGGGCGTGGGCGGCCCGTGGGCGGCAGCGGCAGCCCCCGGCGACGTACTCCGGTTCGACGGGCCCTCCGGCGGCTACCGCCCCGACCCGAGCGCCGATTGGCACCTGCTCGTCGGTGACGAGTCGGCGCTGCCGGCGATCGCCGCCACGCTCGAAGCCTGCCCCGACGGGGTTCCCGTCGTGGTGCGGCTGCTGTGCGACGGACCCGAGCACGAGATCGACCTGGCGGCGCCGTCCGGTCTCGACCTGCGCTGGCTCCACCGGCCGGCGTCGCTCCCCGACGAGGTCGCCGGCCTGACGCTCCCCGCCGGCCGCGGTCACGCCTTCGTCCACGGCGAGGCGGAGGAGATCCGCGCGATCCGCCGCCACCTGCTCACCGACGGCGGCCTCACCCGTGCCGACATGTCGTGCTCGCCCTACTGGCGGCGCACCATGACCGACGAGGCGTGGCGCACGGTGAAGAAGGAGTTCGTCGCTGCGATGGAATCCGACGTCGGCTGAGTCTCCCTCGGTCGACCACGACCGGAAGATCGACGACCGCCACGGTCAGGATCGCTCCTGATCTCGTCTCTGCTGCCGTCCGGCTTCGGCGGCGTCGCGCTCGATCTGACGGGCTCGGGGACGCTCGAAGACTGCGATCGCGACGGCGATCGCCACCAGGACGACGATCGTGACGACCAGGCCGAATGCGCTCATGTGCACCTCGCTCGTGGGGTCCTCCACCACCGTACCCAGCGTGATCGCTGGAAACCCACCAACCGGACGCCACAGCGGGGCCGACACGCAAAGAACCCCCACACGCGGTGGGGGTTCAGCGCCCAGGAGCGATGCTCCCAGTGGCAGGTGAAGGATTCGAACCTTCGAAGGCATAAGCCGACGGATTTACAGTCCGCTCCCATTGGCCGCTCGGGCAACCTGCCATGTCGTCACCCGGCTGACACCGGGGTGCGACGAGACGCAAGAATAGCGAAGGTACGTCGCAGACCCGAAACCGGAGGCACCCATGGCCGACTCCTCGTTCGACATCGTCAGCAAGATCGACCGCCAGGAGGTCGACAACGCCCTCGGGCAGACCGCGCGTGAGGTCGCGACGCGCTTCGACTTCAAGGGCACCGGAGCCTCGATCGAGTGGAAGGGCGAGGAGGCGATCGAGATCACGGCCTCCGCCGACGACCGCGCCACCGCCGTGCTCGACGTGTTCAAGCAGAAGCTGATCAAGCGCAACCAGAGCCTGAAGATCCTCGACGCCTCCGAGCCGCGCCAGTCCGGCCAGGAGTCCAAGATCGGCATCACGCTCAAGGAGGGCATCTCCTCCGAGGACGCCAAGAAGATCAGCAGCTGATCCGTGACGAGGGCCCCAAGGGGGTCAAGGCGCAGATCCAGGGCGACGAGCTGCGCATCTCGAGCAAGAAGCGCGACGACCTGCAGGCCGTGCAGCAGCTGGTCAAGGAGCAGGACTACGACTTCGCGGTGCAGTTCACCAACTACCGCTGAGCCTGCGTCCCGGTGGGGGAGATCACTCGGCAGTTCACCGCGTCACGACTATCGTTGGGCAGGTTGTCCGGGGTGTGACACGCACCCGCCCGGACGCAGCACGACGCAACGACGGAGAGGACCGAGGTGGCCAAGCAGGTCAAGCAGCTCGACCGCGTGATCATCAGGTTCGCGGGCGACTCCGGTGACGGCATGCAGCTCGACCGGCGACCGCTTCACCCAGGAGTCGGCCGCGTTCGGCAACGACCTGTCGACGCTGCCCAACTTCCCCGCCGAGATCCGGGCGCCCCAGGGCACGCTGCCGGGCGTCTCGTCGTTCCAGGTCCACTTCGCCGACGACGACATCCTGACCCCGGCCGACTCCCCGGACGTGCTGGTGGCGATGAACCCCGCGGCGCTGCGCGCCAACCTCGGCGACCTGCGCAACGGCGCCACCATCATCGTCGACACGGCTGACTTCACCACCCGCACCTCGACCAAGGCTCGGCTACACCGAGAACCCGCTCGAGGACGGGTCGCTGGAGGAGTACGCTGTCGACCCGGTCGACCTGACCGGCATGACCGTCGAGGCGGTCAAGGAGTTCGGGCTCGACCCGCAAGGACGCCTCGCGCGCCAAGTACATGTCCGCCCTCGCCTGCTCGTGGTCGACGGTCGGCCACCGATCGACGCATCAGCTTCTGGAGCGGCGCTTCGCCAAGGTGCGCCGACATCCGTGACGCCAACGTGACGGCGTTCAGATGGGTCGGAACTTCGGTGAGACCGACCGAGACCTTCACCGTCACTACGAGATCAAGCCGGCCCCCATGGCGACGGCACCTACCGGAACATCACCGGCAACCTCGCCCTGTCCTACGGCCTGGTCGCCTCGGGCGTGCAGTCCGGCCTGCCGGTCTTCCTCGGCTCCTACCCGATCACCCCGGCCTCCGACGTGCTCCACAGCTGTCCAAGCACAAGGCCTTCGGCGTCACCACGTTCCAGGCCGAGGACGAGATCGCCGGCATCGGTGCGGCGATCGGCGCCGCCTTCGCCGGCTCGCTCGGCGTCACCACCACCTCGGGTCCCGGTATTGCGCTGAAGTCCGAGGCAATCGGGCTCGCGGTCATGACCGAGCTGCCCCTGCTCGTCATCGACGTCCAGCGTGGCGGGCCTTCCACTGGCCTGCCGACCAAGACCGAGCAGGCCGACCTGCTGCAGGCGATGTTCGGGCGCAACGGCGAGTCCCCCGTGCCGATCGTGGCGCCCCGGTCGCCGGGTGACTGCTTCGACGCCGCCCTCGAGGCCGTCCGGATCGCCGTCACCTATCGGACGCCGCGTGATGCTGCTCTCCGACGGCATGCTCGCCAACGGCTCCGAGCCCTGGCGCATCCCCGAGCTCGCCGAGCTGCCGACGATCGACCCGCGCTTCGCCACCGCCGACGGGGTCGGCGATGGAGAAGATGCACGGGGCTTCAGCCCTACGAGCGCGACGCCGCGACCCTGGCCAGGCCGTGGGCCGTGCCGGGCACCGCAGGTCTCGTAGCACCGCATCGGCGGGCTCGAGGGCGACGGGCACGGCAACATCTGCCTACGACCCCGCCAACCACGACTTCATGGTCCGCACCCGCCAGGCCAAGGTCGACCGGGTCGCCGACTCGCTCCCCCGACCAGGTCGACGACCCCAGCGGCAGGGCGAAGGTCGTCGTGCTCGGTGGGGCTCGACGTACGGCCCGATCGGCGCCGGGTGCCGCCGCGTGCGCAACGCCGGCGGCAACGTCGCCCAGGTGCACCTGCGCCACCTGCAACCCGTTCCCGAAGGACCTCGGCGAGATCCTGTCGCGCTACGACAAGGTGCTCGTCCCCGAGATGAACCTCGGCCAGCCTCTCGATGCTCGTCCGCGCGAAGTACCTCGTCGACGCGGTCGGCTACAACCAGGTCCGCGGCCTGCCGCTCAAGGCGGCCGAGCTCGCCGAGGTGATCGGCAAGCTCGTGGCCGAGGCGGAAGGAGACGCCAGATGAGCACGACCGACCTCGGCCTGCCCGCCCTGCGCGGCACGGAGGGCGTGCCGACGACCGAGCAGCCCCAGACCGGCAAGGACTTCGACCAGCGACCGAGGAGGTCCGCTGGTGCCCCAGTTGCGGCGACTACGCCGCGCTCAAGGCCGTGCAGGGCTTCCTGCCCGACCTCGGCCTGCGCCGCGAGAACATCGTGTTCGTCTCGGGCATCGGCTGCTCCAGCCGGTTCCCCTACTACCTCGACACCTTCGGGATGCACTCGATCCACGGGCGCGCGCCCTCGATCGCCACCGGCATCGCGACCGCCCGGGAGGACCTCTCGGTCTGGGTCGTCACCGGGGACGGCGACGCGCTGTCGATCGGGGCAACCACCTGATCCACGCCTCGCGCCGCAACGTGAACATGACGGTGCTGCTGTTCAACAACCGGATCTACGGCCTCACGAAGGGGCAGTACTCGCCCACGTCCGAGCCGGGCAAGGTCACCAAGTCGACGCCGATGGGCTCGGTCGACCATCCCTTCAACCCGGTCTCGCTGGCCCTGGGCGCCGAGGGCACCTTCGTGGCACGCACCATCGACTCCGACCGCAAGCACCTGACGTCGGTGCTCCGGCCGCCGCCGCCGACCGGCGGCACCTCGCTCGTGGAGATCTACCAGAACTGCCCGATCTTCAACGACGGCGCCTTCGACGCGATCAAGGACCGGGACACCAAGGAGGACGCGATCATCCCGCTCGTCCACGGTGAGCCGATCCGCTTCGGCGTCGGCGGCACGAAGGGGCTGGTCCGCGACAGCGCCACGGGTGGCGTGACGGTGGCCGAGGTCGGCTCGGGCGACGGACAGGTCGGCGAGGACGCGCTCCGCGTGCACGACGCCCGACGCCGACGATCCTGACCACGGCGTTCGCGATCTCGCGCCTCACCGACGCGGGCTACCTCCACCAGGCACCGATCGGCATCTTCCGCCAGGTCGAGCGCACGACGTACGACGACCAGGCCCGGCGCCCAGGTGACCACCGCCCGGGGCGGCGCCGAGGGCGACGACTCCTCGCGCCTCGACGCGCTCCTCCACGGCGGCGACACCTGGACAGTCGCCTGAGCGCGCGCCCGACGGTCACCCCGGGCCGAGTCGTCGCGCGGGTTCGGCTACGGGGTCGCGGCCTATGCCCTGTGGGGGATGCTGCCCCTCTACTGGACGCTGCTCGAGCGCGCCGGATCCGTGGAGATCCTGGCCACCGGGTGCTCTGGTCGCTGCTCACGGTCGGCCTGGTGGTCGCCGCGCTGAGTCGCGGTCGCGACGTCGCCGGGTCCTCCGCAACCCGCGCACGCGCTGGCTGCTGCTCGTGGCGGCGGTCGTGATCAGCCTCAACTGGGGCGGCTACATCTGGGGCGTCAATAACGACCGTGTGGTCGAGACGTCGCTGGGCTACTTCATCAACCCGCTGGTGACGGTACTGATGGGCGTCCTCGTGCTCGGCGAACGGCTGCGCCGGCTCCAGTGGTTCGCCGTCGGGCTCGCCGCGCTGGCCGTCCTGGTGCTGACGGTCGACTACGGCCGGCCGCCGTGGATCGCGCTGCTGCTCGCCTTCTCCTTCGCCACCTACGGCCTGGCGAAGAAGACCGCGAACGTCGACGCGGTCGAGTCGCTCGCGGTCGAGACCCTCTACCTCGCGCCGGTCGCGGCAGCGTACGTCGGCTGGCTGGTGCTCACCGGTGCCTCCACGTTCGGAACCGAGGGCACCGGCCACACGTTCCTGCTGACCACCACCGGCGTCGTCACGGTCATCCCGCTGCTGTGCTTCGGCGCCGCGGCCATCCGGGTCAGCATGGTGACCATCGGGCTGCTGCAGTACATCGCCCCGATCCTCCAGTTCGCCCTCGGCGTGCTCTGGTACGACGAGCCGATGCCGGCCTCACGCTTGATCGGCTTCGTGCTGGTCTGGGTCGCGCTCGTGATCTTCACCTGGGAGACGGTCACCCACCGTCGACGCCAGCTGCGCCTGGTCGCCGAGGCCTCCGCCCTCTAGGCCGCCGGTTCAGCGAGCGGCGCGGGGATCGGACTTGGTGCGCTGGAAGGCCGTGATCCGGTCTCCGTCGAGGGGGACGTGGTTGCCGGCGGTCGAGTTCCAGACGGAGGCGAACCAGAGGTCGGGGCTGGAGAGGATGGTCTCCCCCGCCTCGGCGACGGCCGCGGTGGTGAAGCCGTTGTACTCGCCCAGGCCGAGCGGCTTGTCGGGGTGACCCACCGAGCTCATCCAGCGCTCCAGCAGCGGGATGGCGCGGGCAGGCATCGCGGGGCCCGGCGCGCTGGGGGTCCCCGACTGGTAGGAGTCCACCGCGACGAACTCCCACCTGTCGAGCAGCTCGGCGTCGGTGAACGAGGCGAAGGTGGAGGCCTTCCGGTCGAGGAGCCAGCCGTTGAGGATGGGGCCGACGGCGATCTCGGGTGCGTCCACGCCCTCGAGGAACCTGAGGCTGGCGGCACGGAAGGTGGCGGGGTCCATGTCGCCGTACGGCTCGTGCCAGAAAGTGGCGGTGACCTCGGCGTCCAGCCCCGTCAGCTGCTGGCGCAGGTTCGCCAGCCAGGCGTCGTAGCCGCCGTTGGCCAGGACGGTGGGATCGGGGACCTTGTAGGAGATCACGGGGAGCATGCCGTCGGCGATGGCTTCGCGGACCAGGCGCAGCTGGTCGGTGCCGGTCGGTGTGAGGTCGGCGAAGACGCGGCGGGCGGTCACGCCGGTGGAACCGACCTGGTCGATGCGCTGGTCCCACAGGTGCGCCGGGGCGCTCATCCCGATGCGCTTGCTGGCGAAGGGGCCGGTGCCGGGGAACCTGCCGTCGACGCCGGCCGGGTCCTCGGTGCCGGGGTCCGCCGGTGAGTCCGGGACCTCTGCCGTCGGACGCGTGGTGATCTCCAGCCGTGGCCGGCGTGCCGGGATGCGTGCCTCCGACGAGGCGAACCGGAGCCGGACCCGGGACGAGGTGCCGAGGCGGAGCGTGAGTGGCCTGCCGGGGTGCACCGCGGTGGCCTCGAGGTCGATGACCTCGGCGACACCGGCGCGGAGCGCGCCCGAGGAGCCCAGGAACTCATGGGCGGCGGGACGGGTGTGCCAGGTCAGCCGGCGTTCGCGCCAGGAGTTCCCGGCCCGCACCACGTTGACGTCGTGGCGCGAGCTCGTCAACGGGTGCACCACGAGACGAACCGTGTCGAGGCGGTGGCCGGTGGCGATCGCCGGGACCCGGAACTTGAGGTACCCGCGCTTGTAGCGTCCTGGCCGGTTGTCGACGACGACCGCGGCACGCGCCCCGTAGGTGCGGGTCTTCGCAGCGGCGTTGCTGAACGAGTCCGAGGTCGCCGACGCAGTGAGGGCAGCGGCCTGGGCGGGGGCTGACGGCACGACCGCCAGTCCGGTCATGAAGAACAGGGCGGAAAAGAGCGCGGTGATGTTTCTCCACATGGCGGGGGGACCTCTGGCTCGGCACGGCGCGGAGGCGCTGTGGAACGCGCGTCACGCCCGGGGGGGTGGGGGGTGTGCGGAGTTTATGCACGCCGTCACACACCGAGTGGCGGTTTTGCCGAAATCGCGCAGGGAGGGCGGCCCACCGGCCCCTGTCGCGGCGCGGCTAGGCGGTGCGGGTGGCGACGAGGTCGGCGAAGTCCTCCAGGGCTCCGCGCACCGCGCCGGCAGGCAGCGCCGCGAGCAGCGACTTGGCCTCACGGGCGCGGGCGACGACGTAGGCGCGGGCCTCGTCCATCGCCGGGTGGGCCCGGAGCAGGCCGAGCGCCTCGGCGTGGAGCGCGTCGTCGGTGAGGTCGGCCCCGAGCAGCTCGAGCAACCGGGCGTCGGCGTGGTCGGTGGACGCCCGCGCCATCAGCACGGGCAGCGTGGGCACGCCCTCCCGGAGGTCGGTGCCGGGGGTCTTGCCCGACTCGTCGGTGTCGGAGGCGATGTCGAGGATGTCGTCGCTGAGCTGGAAGGCGGAGCCGACGATCTCGCCGTAGGCCGTCAGCGCCTCCTCGACCTCGCGGCTCGCGCCGCCGAAACGGGCGCCGTAGCGCGCCGAGGTGGCGATCAGGGAACCGGTCTTGCCGGCCACGACCTCGAGGTAGTGGGCCAGCGGGTCCTCGCCCTCGGCCGGCGACACGGTCTCGAGGATCTGGCCCTCGACCAGCCGTGCGAAGGTCTCGGCCTGGATGCGCACCGCGTCGGGCCCCAGCGTCGCGGTCAGCTCGGAGGACTTGGCGAAGAGGAAGTCGCCCGTGAGGATCGCGACGTGGTTGTCCCACCGCGCGTTGGCCGAGTCGGCGCCGCGGCGCACGGCGGCCTCGTCCATGACGTCGTCGTGGTACAGCGAGCCCACGTGGGTGAGCTCGACGACGCAGGCGGCGGCGACGACCTCGTCGGCCTCCGGCTGCGGTCCGGCCTCGGCCGCGAGGAGCACCAGCAGCGGCCGGAACCGCTTGCCCCCGGCAGCGAGCAGGTGGGACGCGGCGTCGGTGACGTACTGGGTGCGGCTCTGCACGTGCCCGAGCAGCGCCTCCTCCACCGCCTGCATGCGGTGCTGCAGGCGGTCGGCGAGCGCGGCGTCGGTGACGGGCAGCGCCAGCCCGACCGGGGCCGGAGTCGAGGTCACCTGATGAATTCTCCCGCACGGGCCGCCAGGTCGAGCACCGGGCCGGGTACGACGCCGAGCACGAGCGTGACCGCAGCCCCGACGGCGATCGTGGCGGCCGTGAGCACCGACGGCTGGGTGACGCTCGCCGCCTCGCCCGAGGGCTCGACGAAGTACATGACCCGGATCACGCGCACGTAGAAGAACGCCGCCACGACGCTGCTCAGGATCGCCACCACGACCACCGGGTAGGCCCCGGCGGACAGGGCGGAGGCGAACACGGCCCACTTGCCGATGAATCCCGACGTCAGCGGGATGCCGGCCATGGCGAGCAGGAAGAAGGCGAACACGCCGGCCACCAGCGGCGAGGTCCTGCCCAGGCCCGCCCAGCGCGACAGGTGGGTCTGCTCGCCACCGGAGTCGCGCACCAGGGTCACGACCGCGAAGGCGCCCAGCGTCGTGAAGCCGTAGGTGACGAGGTAGAAGAGTACCGCCTGCAGCGAGGTGAGCTGGCCGATCGCGAGGTCGGTCGAGCTCTGCACGCCGAGCACACCGGTGAGCAGGAAGCCGGTGTGCGCCACCGAGGAGTAGGCCAGCATCCGCTTCACGTCCGTCTGCGCGATGGCGAGCACCGCACCGACGACCATGGTGAGGATGGCGACGACCCACATCATCGGCTGCCAGGTCCACCGGTCTGACCCGAAGGCGACGTAGAAGAGGCGGAGGATCGCGCCGAAGGCCGCGACCTTGGTCGCCGCCGCCATGAACGCGGTGACCGCGGTCGGTGCGCCCTGGTAGACGTCCGGCGTCCATGCCTGGAACGGTGCGGCGCCGACCTTGAAGAACAGGCCGACGGCCAGCATCCCCATGCCGACGAGGAGCAGGGTGCGGTTGCCGAGGTCGTTGCGCACGGCCTCGTTGATCGCGGCGAACTGGAAGGAGCCGGCGAAGCCGAAGACCAGCGCGACGCCGTAGAGGAAGAAGCCCGAGGAGAAGGCGCCCAGCAGGAAGTACTTCAGGGCCGCCTCCTGGCTCAGCAGGCGGCGACGTCGCGCCAGTCCGCAGAGCAGGTAGAGCGGGAGCGAGAGCACCTCGAGGGCGACGAACATCGTCAGCAGGTCGTTGGCGGCGGGGAACATCATCATGCCGGCCACCGCGAACACCATCAGCGGGAAGACCTCGGTGTGGTCGAGACCCGAGGTCGACGCCTGTCGCTCGGCCTCGGTGCCCGGCAGCGCGGCCGCCTGGCCGGCGAACGCGGAGACTCCGCCCTCGAGCTGGCGCTCGGCGAACAGCATCACCCCGGCGATGCCGAAGAGCAGGATCACGCCCCAGAGGAACACCGTCGGACCGTCGAGGGCGAGCGTGCCCTCCATCGCGAGGTTCCCGCGGGCGACACCGTCGCCGAGGACGTCGAGCCCGGTGCCGACCCAGACGGTGCCGACCAGGGCCGCGAGCAGGCCGAGGCCCGCGACGAGCGCCTGCACCACGTGGCGCGAGGGGCGGGGCAGGAACGCCTCGACCAGCACCCCGAGGCAGGCGGTGCCGAAGACCACGAACAACGGCCACAGCTGGCCGTACTCGATGGTGGGCTTCACGAACTCCATCAGTGACCCTCTCCCTCGGTCGCCGGCTCCAGGGCCGGGACGGTGGGCTCCTCGTGCACGACCCCCACCTGCGTGAGCGTCTGCTCGACGCTCGGGTTGATGACGTCGAGCAACGGCTGCGGGTAGAAGCCGAACAGCACCAGCGCGACCAGCAAGGGCGCGACGACACCCACCTCACGCCGGTCGAGGTCGGTGAACCCGGCGAGGTCATCGCGGGTCGGACCGGTCATGGCGCGCTGGTACATCCACAGCACGTAGATCGCGGCGAGCACGATCGCGGTGACCGCGACCGCCCCCGCCCACCAGGCGTAGTCGAACGCCGCGATGATCACGAGCATCTCGGACACGAAGGGCGACAGTCCCGGCAGTCCGCAGGCGGCGAGGCCGGCGACCAGGAACGTGCCGGCCAGCACCGGCGCCACCTTCTCGATGCCGCCCATCTGGCTGATCAGTGCCGTGCCGCGACGCTTGACCGCGAAACCGGCGAGCAGGAACAGCGCAGCCGTCGCGATGCCGTGGTTGACCATGTAGAGGACGGCGCCCGCGCCACCCTCGCTGGTGAACACGAAGATGCCCAGCACGATCAGCCCGAAGTGGCTCAGCGACGTGAGACCGATCAGGCGCAGCATGTCGTCCTGGCCGATCGCGACGAGCGCGCCGTAGACGATCGAGACGAGGGCCAGCACCACGACGACCGGCGTGGCCCACTGCGACGCCTCGGGCAGCAGCCCGAGGCAGAAGCGGATCATGCCGAAGGTGCCGATCTTGTCGAGGATGCAGACCAGCAGCACGGAGGTGCCCGTGGTCGCCTTCTCGGTGGTGTCGGCCAGCCAGGTGTGGACCGGGAACATCGGCGCCTTGATCGCGAAGGCGATGAAGAAGCCGGCGAAGATCCACTTCTGCGCGGTCGGGTCGATCGAGAGGCCCTGCAGGTCCGTGAGCAGGTAGGACGGCGAGCCCGCCTGCGCGGAGACCACGTAGAGGCCGATCACCGAACCGAGCATCACCAGGCCACCGGCGAGCTGGTAGATCAGGAACTTCACCGCGGCCCGGCTGCGACCCTCACGGCCGAAGCCGCCGATGAGGAAGTACGCCGGGATCAGCGTGGCCTCGAAGACGATGTAGAAGAGGAAGACGTCGGTGGCGGCGAAGACCGCGATCGAGAACGCCTCCAGCGCCAGGGTCCAGGCGAAGAACACGTCGGCCTTCGGGCTGGCCTCGTGCCAGGAGGCGATCATGACGATCGGCACCAGCACCACGGTGAGCAGCACCATCAACAGGCCCAGCCCGTCGACACCGAGCGCGTAGTGGGCGCCGAAGGCGCTGATCCACTCGTGCTGCTCGGCGAACTGGTAGCCGCCGCCCACGTCGTACTGCGTGGCCATCGCGATCGCGAGGACCAGCGTGAGCAGGGCGATGCCCAGACCCACCTGCCGCGCGATCACGCCCCGGCTGGGGAGGTAGCCGGTCACGACCGCACCCAGGAGGGGCAGCACGACCAGCGTGGTGAGCCAGGGGAAGCTCATGCGAAGTTCACCACCATCAGGGTCAGCACGACCAGCAGCACGCCGGCCAGGAGCGAGAGGGCGTAGGAGCGGACGAAGCCGTTCTGGACGGTGCGCAGCACCTGCGCGAGCCCGCCGACGGCGGACGAGCCGCCCTCGACGGCGCCGTCGACCCCACGGTTGTCCATCGTGGTCAGGCCGGAGACCAGGTGGCGGCCGGGACCGACCACCAGGCCCTCGTTGATGGCGTCGCCGTAGAGGTCCGCGCGAGCGGCCCGGGTCACGAACGACACCTGCTGCGGCGCCTCGCGCGGCACGTCGCGCTTGCCCACGAAGAACCAGGCCGCGGCCACGCCGAGGGCGACCGTGCCCACGACGATGAGGGTGATGACGAGCGCCGGCAGCGGCGGCTCGTGGTGCTCGACCTCGCCCACGACGGGGGCCAGGAACTCCACGATCCAGTCGCCGGCGAGCATGACGCCACCCAGCACCGACAGCGCGGCGAGCACCATCAGCGGCACGGTCATGACCTTCGGGGACTCGTGCGGGTGGACCCCCTTCTCCCAGCGCTTGCTGCCGAAGTAGGTCATCAGCATCAGCCGGGTCATGTAGAACGCGGTGATGCCGGCGCCGAGGATCGCGAGCACGCCGACGACCCAGTTCTCGGCCAGCGCCGTCTCGATGATCTTGTCCTTGGACCAGAAGCCGGAGAAGCCGGGGAAGCCGATGATCGCGAGATAGCCCATCGCGAAGGTCAGGAACGTGACCGGCATCGCCGTGCGCAGCGCGCCGTAGTGACGCATGTCGACGTCGTCGTCCATGCCGTGCATGACCGAGCCGGCGCCGAGGAACATGTTGGCCTTGAAGAAGCCGTGGGTCAGCAGGTGGAAGATCGCGAACGCGTAGCCCGCGACGCCCAGGCCGGCGCCGAGCATCATGTAGCCGATCTGGCTCATGGTGGAGCCGGCGAGCGCCTTCTTGATGTCGTCCTTGGCGCAGCCGAGGATCGCACCCCACAGCAGCGTCACCGTGGCGACGATGACCACGACGGTCTGGGCGACCGGCGCGAGCTCGAAGATGAAGTTGGAGCGCACCACGAGGTAGACGCCGGCGGTGACCATCGTCGCCGCGTGGATCAGGGCCGAGACCGGGGTCGGGCCCTCCATCGCGTCGAGCAGCCACGCCTGCAGCGGCACCTGGGCGGACTTGCCGCACGCGCCGAGCAGGAGCAGCAGGCCCAGCGCGGTGAGCGTGCCCTCGCCGACCTCGCCGGTCACGGCGCTGATGGCCGCGAAGTCGGTGGTGCCGAACGTGACGAACATGAGAGCGATGCCGAGCGAGAGCCCGATGTCACCGACGCGGTTGATGACGAAGGCCTTCTTGGCTGCCGCGGCGGCCGAGGGCTTGTGCTGCCAGAAGCCGATCAGCAGGTACGACGCCAGGCCCACGCCCTCCCAGCCCAGGAACAGGCCGAGGTAGTTGGCCGACAGGATCAGCGTCAGCATCGCCGCGACGAAGAGGTTGAGGTAGCCGAAGAAGCGGCGGCGCCGCTCGTCGTGCTCCATGTAGCCGATCGAGTAGACGTGGATCAGCGATCCGACGCCGGTGATCAGCAGCAGGAAGAGCGCCGCCAGCGGGTCGTAGAGCAGGTCCATGCCGACGCTGAGGCCACGGGTCTCGAACCACGTGAACAGGTGCTGCCCGACCTGCCGCTCGGAGTCCTCGCGCCCGAGGAGCGCGACGAACATGGCCAGGCTGAGCACGAAGGAGCCGACCGGCATGGCGGTGCCGATCAGGTGGCCCCACTTGTCGATGCGGCCCTTGGTGAGCGGACCACCGAGCAGCAGCACGACCGCGCCGATCAGCGGCAGCGCGATCACGAGCCACAGCAGACCGAAGACGCCGTCGGCGGCGCCCGGGTCGACGACCGGCACGTGCGAGGCCGCGTGGTCCCCGCCCTCGAGGAAGATGTTGGTCACCGTCTAACCCTTCAGTACTTCAGCAGGCTCGCGTCGTCGACCGAGGCCGACCGACGGGTGCGGAAGATGGTCATGATGATGGCCAGCCCGACCACGACCTCGGCTGCCGCCACCACCATCACGAAGAAGGCGGCGATCTGGCCGTCGAGGTTGCCGTGCTGCTTGGCGAAGGCCACCAGAGCGAGGTTGCCGGCGTTGAGCATCAGCTCGACGCACATGAACACCACGATCGCGTTGCGGCGCACGAGGACGCCGACGCAGCCGATCGTGAAGAGGATCGCCGACAGGACGATGTACTCGGTCATGCCTGCTCCTCCCCCGACCCGGCCTCGGTGGTCGCTCCGGTGGCTCCGGACTTGCCGGCCCCCTCGGGACGGTGGGTGGGGTCGCCGATCTGCTGCTCGATGCGCTCGACGTCCTCGACGGGCGCCGTGCGCACCGTGCCGCGGGCGGCGAGCACCCGGGAGATGGATGCCTCGGCCGCCGTGCCGTCGGGCAGCAGCGCGGCGTTGTCGACCGCGTTGCTGCGGGCGAAGACACCCGGGGCGGGCAGCGGGCCCAGGTGGGCGCCGCGCTCGGCGTAGTCACGCATGCGCCGCGCGGCCAGGTCGGCCTGCGACTCCCTGGGCGTGATGCGCTCGCGGTGGGCGAGCACCATCGCGCCGAGGGCGGCCGTGATCAGCAGCGCGCTGGTGACCTCGAAGGCCAGCACCCAGGTGCTGAAGAGCACGTTGGCCAGTCCCTGCACGTTGCCCTCCGCGTTGGCCTCGGTGAGCCCCGCGGGGGTGCCGAGCGCGGTCTGGGCGAGCGCCACGACCAGGACGACGCCGAGAAGCAGCCCGGCGATGGTCGCCATCACGCGCTGGCCCTTGATCGTCTCGACCACCGAGTCGGAGGCGTCGACGCCGACCAGCATCACCACGAAGAGGAACAACATGAGGATGGCGCCGGTGTAGACGATGATCTGCACGGCGAAGAGGAACGGCGCCTCGAGCACGGCGTAGTGCACGGCGAGGGAGATCATCACGACCGCCAGCAGCAGGGCGGCGTGCACGGCCTTGCGCACGAACAGGATGCCGAGCGCGGCCAGGACCATGACGGGGGCCAGGACCCAGAAGCTGATCACTGCTCGGTCACCTCCGTGTCGGCTCCGGCCTCGGCGGCGGCGGCCCGGAAGGTGCCGCGGTAGTAGTCGCCCTCGTCGTCGCCGAGCCGCATCGGGTGCGGCGGCTGCTCCATGCCCGGCAGCAGCGGCGCCAGCAGGTCGGACTTCTCGTAGATCAGCGACTCGCGCGTGGAGTCGGCCAGCTCGTACTCGTTGGTCATCGTGAGCGCACGGGTCGGGCAGGCCTCGATGCACAGGCCGCAGAGAATGCAGCGCAGGTAGTTGATCTGGTAGACGCGGCCGTAGCGCTCGCCCGGGCTGAAGCGCTGCGAATCGGCTCCTCCGTCCCCGTCGTCGTTGGAGGCACCCTCGACGTAGATCGCGTCGGCCGGGCAGGCCCAGGCGCACAGCTCGCAACCGATGCACTTCTCGAGCCCGTCGGGCCAGCGGTTGAGCTGGTGACGGCCGTGGAAGCGCGGCGCGGTCGGCAGCTTCTCGAAGGGGTACTGCTCGGTGACCACCTTCTTGAACATGGTGCGGAAGGTGACGCCGAACCCTGCTACGGGGTCCCAGAACTGTTCCTTCAGCGAGCGAGACCCAGAGGTCTGGTCAGCCATCGCTGTCCCTTTCGTCGCGGACGGTGGTGCCGGTGTCGAACGTGAGCGGCGCGGCGGCGCCGCGGACGGCACCACCGGCCGGCATCGGCGGGACCGGGAAGCCACCCGTGAAGGCGTCGTCCCCCGGTCCGGTGACGGCGGCCTCGGGGTGGTCGTCCTCGCCGACGAAGAACAGCACCAGGAACAACCCGGCGATGACGCCGGCGCCGATCAGGAGGTACTGCCGGTCGATCCCGCCGTTCTGCGAGAGCGCGCGCACGGTGGCGACGGCGATGATCCAGACCAGCGAGATCGGGATCAGCCGCTTCCAGCCGAAGGCCATGAACTGGTCGTAGCGCAACCGGGGCAGCGACCCCCGCAGCCAGATGAAGAAGAAGACGAAGCCGAGCACCTTGCCGAAGAACCACAGCAGCGGCCAGTAGCCCTCGTTGGCACCGGGCCAGATGTGGACCAGGCCCCACGGCGCGGCCCAGCCACCGAGGAACAGCGTGGTCGCCATCGCCGAGACGGTCGCCATCGAGACGTACTCGGCGAGGAAGAACAGCGCGAACTTCAGGCTGGAGTACTCGGTGTGGAAGCCGCCGACCAGCTCGCCCTCGGCCTCGGGGAGGTCGAAGGGGGCACGGTTGGTCTCACCGACCATCGCGATCACGAAGATCACGAAGGACGGGATCAGGATCAGGCCGTACCAGAGCTCGTCCTGCGCGGCGACGATCTGGGACGTCGACATCGACCCGGCGTAGAGGAACACCGCGACGAGCGAGAGGCCCATCGCGACCTCGTAGGAGATCATCTGCGCACCCGAGCGCAGTCCGCCGAGCAGGGAGTAGGTCGAGCCGCTGGACCACCCGCCGAGCACGATGCCGTAGATGCCGATCGAGGCGATCGCGAGCACGAAGAGCACGGCCACCGGCATGTCGGTGAGCTGGAGCGGGGTGGAGATGTCGGTGAACGGCACGTCGACGACGGGGCCGAAGGGGATCACCGAGAACGTCACGAACGCCGGGATCACGATGATCACCGGGGCCAGCAGGTAGACCACGCGGTCGGCGGCCTTGGGGATGATGTCTTCCTTGAGCGCCAGCTTCACGCCGTCGGCCAACGACTGCAGCAGGCCGAAGGGACCGTGCACGTTGGGGCCGATCCGGTGCTGCATGCGCGCCACGACGCGCCGCTCCCACCAGATGTTGAAGAGCGTGAGCAGCACCAGCACGACGAAGATCAGCACCGCCTTGACGATGATGAGCCACACCGGGTCCTTGCCGAACGCCGACAGGTCGTCGGCGACCATCGGCGCCAGGCCGGAGCCGAGCAGCGAGCTGGTCATCAGCCCGGTCATCGGGCACCTCCTGTGGCAGCGGCGATCGTGACCCTGCTGCCCGGCGACGCCAGGTCGGCGAGCACTCCACGACCGAAGGAGTTGGCCGGGACCCAGCAGGTGTCCTCGGCGATGTCGGCGACCTCGACCGGCAGCGTCACCTGACCGCGGTCACCGCTGAGGGTCGCGGTGGCACCGACCTCGGCGGCCACGGCGGCGGGGACGCGGACCACGGCGGCACGGGCGGTGGCACGCAGCGCGGCGTCACCGTCCTGGAGCCGACCGTTGTCGAGCATCTGCTTCCAGGTCGCCAGCCGCAGGCCCTCGCCCGACGCGGCGACGGCCTCGACGGACGGGGCAGCCACGCGCTCGCCGTCCCACGGCCCCATCTCCTCGAGCTCGGCCCGGGCCTCGGCGACCGTGCGGAACCCGAGCGAGGCGCCGTGACCCAGCCCTGCCAGCTCCTCGGCGATGCCGGCGAGGGCCCGCAGGTCGGGGAGCGAGGCGGGGTTGTGGAGCACGACGTCGAAGGGCCGCGGGCGGCCCTCCCAGGTGACGAACGTGCCCGCCTTGTCGGTGACCGGGGCGACGGGGAGCACCACGTCGGCCAGACGGGTCACCTCCGACTCCCGGAGGTCGAGCGCGACCACGAACCCGGCCGCGTCGAGGGCGGCGCGGGTGGCGGCCGGGTCGGCCGTGTCGTCGGGGTCGACGCCCGCCACGACCACACCGCCGAGCTCACCGGCGGCAAGCGCCGCGACGATCGCGTCGCCGTCGCGGCCGACGGTCTCGGGGAGGGAGTCGACGCCCCAGGTGGCGGCGGCGTCGACGCGGGCGGCGGCGTCGGCGACCGGGCGGCCACCGGGCAGCAGCGTCGGCAGGCAGCCGGTCTCGACGGCCCCACGGTCACCGGCGCGGCGGGGCACCCACGCCAGCCGGGCGCCGGTGCGACGGGCCAGGTCGGCTGCGGCGGTCAGCGCACCCGGGACGGTGGCGAGGCGCTCGCCGACCAGCACGATCGCGCCGCTGTCGATGCCGTGCTCGGCGTGCTCGACGAGGCTCGCCAGGGCGGCGGGCTCGTCACCCGGCGCCGTCCGGATCAGCTGGCCGCCCATCTTCTGCAGACCGCGCGAGGCGTAGGGCGCGACGGCGACCACACGGGTGCCGGGGCGGGCCATCGAGGCCTTGCGCAGCCGCAGGAAGACGGCGCCCGCCTCGTCCTCGGGCTCGAGGCCCGCGAGCACGACCGCGCTCGCGGACTCGAGGTCGTCGTAGGAGACCGGGGAGCGGAGCACGACCTCGCTGGCCAGGAAGTCGGCCTCCTCGGCCGAGTGGGGCCGGGCGCGGAAGTCGATGTCGTTGGTGCCGAGCGAGACGCGTGCGAACTTGGAGTAGGCGTAGGCGTCCTCGGCGGTGAGCCGGCCACCGGTCAGCACGCCGGCCGACCCGGCCGCGACGAGCCCGCGGGCAGCGACGGCGAAGGCCTCGGGCCACGAGGCGGGGCGCAGCTCGCCGTCCTCGCGGACCATCGGGTGGGTCAGCCGGTCACCGGACTGGGCGTAGCGGAACGCGAAGCGGTCCTTGTCGGTGATCCACTCCTCGTTGACCTCGGGGTCGTTGCCCGCGAGGCGACGCATCACCTTGCCGCGGCGGTGGTCGACCCGGATCGCGGAGCCGCAGGCGTCGTGCTCGGCCACCGACGCGGCCGAGACCAGGTCGAAGGGCCGCGAGCGGAAGCGGTACTCGGCCGACGTCAGCGCGCCCACCGGGCAGATCTGGATCGTGTTGCCCGAGAAGTAGGACTCGAAGGGCTCCTTCTCGTAGATGCCCACCTGCTGCAGGGCACCGCGCTCGATGAGCTCGATGAAGGGGTCTCCGGCGATCTGGGACGAGAAGCGGGTGCACCGGGCGCAGAGCACGCAGCGCTCGCGGTCGAGCAGCACCTGCGCGGAGATGTTGATCGGCTTGGGGTAGGTGCGCTTGACGCCACCGCTGCCCTGGAAGCGGCTCTCGCCGCGGCCGTTGCTCATCGCCTGGTTCTGCAGCGGGCACTCCCCGCCCTTGTCGCAGACCGGGCAGTCGAGCGGGTGGTTGATCAGCAGGAACTCCATGACGCCCTGCTGGGCCTTGTCGGCCACCTCGCTGGTCGCCTGGGTGTTGACCACCATGCCGTCGGCCACCGGCAGGGTGCAGGAGGCCTGCGGCTTGGGGAAGCCGCGGCCGTTGCCCGCGTCGGGCACGTCGACCAGGCACTGACGACAGGCGCCGACCGGCTCGAGCAGCGGGTGGTCGCAGAAGCGCGGGATCTGGACGCCGATCTGCTCGGCGGCGCGGATGACCAGCGTGTCCTTCGCGACGCTGACCTGCACGCCGTCGATGGTCACGGTGACCGTCTCGACGGCGGTCTTCTCCGGTGTGGTCGTCATGCGGTCGCTCCCGCGGTGGCGAAGGCGGTGGAGGCTGCCGGGTCGAAGGGGCAACCGCCGTGGGTCAGGTGGGCGAGGTACTCGTCGCGGAAGTACTGGATCGAGCTCGAGATCGGCGACGTGGCGCCGTCGCCGAGTGCGCAGAACGACCGGCCCAGGATGTTGTCGCACTGGTCGAGCAGCAGGTCGAGGTCGTCCTCGGAGCCCTCGCCCCGCTCGAGCCGGGCCAGGGTCTGCACGAGCCACCACGTGCCCTCGCGGCAGGGCGTGCACTTGCCGCACGACTCGTGCTTGTAGAACTCCGTCCAGCGGAGCACGGCCCGCACCACGCACGTGGTCTCGTCGAAGATCTGGAGCGCGCGGGTGCCGAGCATGGATCCGGCCTCGCCGACGCCCTCGAAGTCGAGGGGCACGTCAAGGTGCTCCTCGGTCAGCAGCGGGGTGCTGGAGCCGCCCGGTGTCCAGAACTTCAGCTCGTGGCCCTCGCGCATGCCGCCGGCGAGGTCGATCAGCTCGCGCAGGGTGATGCCGAGGGGAGCCTCGAACTGGCCCGGGTTCTTCACGTGGCCCGAGAGGGAGAAGATGCCGTGGCCCTTGGACTTCTCGGTGCCCATGGAGGCGAACCAGTCGGCGCCGTGCTCGATGATCGCGGGCACCGAGGCGATCGACTCGACGTTGTTGATCACCGTGGGGCTGGCGTAGAGGCCGGCGACCGCGGGGAACGGCGGACGCAGGCGCGGCTGGCCGCGACGTCCCTCCAGCCCCTCGAGCAGCGCCGTCTCCTCGCCGCAGATGTAGGCACCGGCACCGGCGTGGACGACGACGTCGAGGTCGTAGCCCGAGCCGTGGATGTCCTTGCCGAGGTGGCCGGCGCGGTAGGCCTCCTTGACCGCGTTCTGCACCCGGCGGACCACGTGGAGCACCTCGCCGCGGATGTAGATGAAGGCGGTGTTGGCGCGGATCGCGTAGGAGGAGATGGCCACGCCCTCCACGAGCACGTGAGGGTTGGCCATCATCAGCGGGATGTCCTTGCAGGTGCCCGGCTCCGACTCGTCGGCGTTGACGACGAGGTACTTCGGGTTGGGGTTGTCCTGGGGGATGAATCCCCACTTCATGCCCGTCGGGAAGCCGGCGCCGCCGCGGCCGCGCAGGCCGGACTCCTTGACCTGCTCGATGATCGCGTCGGGCTGCTGGCCCAGCGCCTTCTTCAGGGCGCTGTAGCCGCCACGCTCCTCGTACGCCGAGAGCGTCCAGCTCCGCTCGTCGCCCCAGTTGGCGGTGAGGACGGGGGTCAGGGTGTCGGTCACTTGCCCTCCTCCTGCGTGGTCTCCGACTCGGCGCGGGAGGTGTCGGCCTGCTGGGCCGCGCCCTCCTTGGTCTGCGCGGGAGCGCCGGTGCTGCCGCTGGCGCTGCCGGACGGGGCGCTCCAGCCCTTCTCGCGAGCGATGTCGAGCCCCAGCACGCTGGCCCGACCGGCCGCAGGCCCCTCGTCGGCGAGGCCGTCGTCGTAGCCGGCGAGCACCCGCTCGGCCTCGCGCCAGGTGCAGAGCTTCGGCCCCCGGGTGGAGTGGACCGGGCGACCCTCACGGAGGTCGTCGACCACCTGCACCGCGGACTCCGGGGTCTGGTTGTCCATGAACTCCCAGTTGACCATCATCACCGGGGCGTAGTCGCAGGCGGCGTTGCACTCGACGTGCTCGAGGGTGATGGACCTGCCGTCCTCGTCGTCGGACCACGCCGTCTCGTCGTTGCCGACGCCCAGGTGGCTCTTGAGCCGCTCGAAGATGAGGTCGCCGCCCATGACGGCGCACAACGTGTTGGTGCAGACGCCGACGTGGTAGTCACCGACCGGCTTGCGCTTGTACATCGTGTAGAAGGTCGCGACCCCGCTGACCTCGGCGGCGGAGATGCCGAGGATGTCGGCGCACGCCTCGATGCCCTCGGGGGTCACGCGGCCCTCGACGGACTGCACGAGGTGGAGCATCGGCAGCAGCCCCGACCGCTTCTGCGGGTAGCGCGCCGCGATCTCCTCGAGCTCGCGCCAGGTGTTCTCGTCGATCACGGTGGTCACCGGTCGACACCCCCCATCACCGGGTCGATCGAGGCGATCGCGACGATGACGTCGGCGACCTGGCCGCCCTCGCTCATCACGCTCGTCGCCTGCAGGTTCGTGAACGACGGGTCGCGGAAGTGCGCCCGGAACGGCCGGGTCCCGCCGTCGGACACCACGTGGGCGCCGAGCTCGCCGCGCGGCGACTCGACCGGCACGTAGGCCTGGCCGGCCGGGACCCGGAAGCCCTCGGTGACCAGCTTGAAGTGGTGGATCAGGGCCTCCATCGACTCCCCCATGATGTGGCGGATGTGGTCGAGGCTGTTGCCCATGCCGTCGCTGCCGATGGACAGCTGGCTGGGCCACCCGATCTTCTTGTCGCCGATCATCACCGGCGCACCCTCGAGGCCCGAGAGCCGGTCGGCGCACTGCTCGACGATCTTCAGCGACTCGTGCATCTCGTTGAGGCGCACCCGGAACCGGCCGTAGGCGTCGGCGGTGTCCCAGGTCTGGACCTCGAAGTCGTAGTCCTCGTAGCCGGAGTAGGGCTGGGTCTTGCGCAGGTCCCAGCCGTAGCCGGTGGCGCGCAGCGGCGGGCCGGAGAGGCCGAGGGCCAGGCAGCCGGCGAGGTCGAGGTGACCGACCCCGTCGAGCCGCGCCCGGAAGATCGGGTTGGCGTTGCACAGGGCGGCGTACTCAGGCAGCCGCTTGCGCATGAGGGCGACGAAGTCGCGGATCTCGTCGAGCGCGCCGGTCGGGAGGTCCTGGGCGACGCCGCCCGGGCGGATGAACGCGTGGTTCATGCGCAGGCCCGTGATCAGCTCGAACAGGTCGAGCACCAGCTCCCGCTCGCGGAAGCCGACCGTCATGACCGTGAGCGCCCCGATCTCCATGCCCCCGGTGGCGATCGCCACGAGGTGGGAGGAGAGGCGGTTGAGCTCCATGAGCAGGACACGCATGACCTGTGCCTTCTCGGGCACCCCGTCGGGACCGTCCTCGATGCCGAGCAGCCGCTCGACCCCGAGCACGTAGGTCATCTCGTTGTAGAACGGCGAGAGGTAGTCCATCCGGGTGCAGAACGTGACGCCCTGCGTCCAGGAGCGGTACTCCATGTTCTTCTCGATGCCGGTGTGGAGGTAGCCGATGCCGCAGCGGGCCTCGGTGACCGTCTCGCCCTCGATCTCGAGGATCAGCCGGAGCACGCCGTGGGTGGACGGGTGCTGGGGGCCCATGTTGACGACGACGCGCTCGTCGGCGACGCCCTCACCGAGGCCCTCGGTGATGGAGTCCCAGTCCTGGCCGGTGACGGTGAAGACCCGGCCCTCGCTGGTCTCGCTGCTCCCTGCGTACAGGTCCTGGTCGCTCGACATCAGTTGTAGCTCCGTCGCTCGTCGGGCGGTGGGATCGAGCCGCCCTTGTACTCCACGGGGATGCCGCCCAGCGGGTAGTCCTTGCGCTGGGGGTGGCCGGGCCAGTCGTCCGGCATGAGGATGCGGGTGAGTGCCGGGTGGCCGTCGAAGACGATCCCGAACATGTCCCACGTCTCGCGCTCGTGCCAGTCGGCCGTGGGGTACGTCGCCACCAGGCTCGGCAGGTGGGGGTCGGCGTCCGGCACGGACACCTCGACCCGGATCCGCCGGTTGTGGGTCATCGACAGCAGGTGGTAGGCGACGTGGAGCTCGCGGCCGGTGTCGTCGGGGTAGTGGACCCCGCTGACGCTCGCGCAGAACTCGAAGCGCAGCCGCTCGTCGTCGCGCAGGTGGCGCGCGAGGACCTCGAGGTCCTCACGGCGGACGTGGAAGGTGATCTCACCGCGGTGCACGACGACCCGCTCGACCGCGCTCTCGAGACCGTCGGCCGTGAGCCGCTGCTCGAGCGCGTCGGCCACCTCGTCGAACCACCCGGTCCCTCCTGAGCCAGTCGAAGGGCCGTAGGGCCGCTCCGAGGCGCCGGGGTAGACGATCGGCTGCGTCAGGCCGCCGTAGCCGCTGGTGTCACCGCTGCCCTGGGTGCCGAACATGCCGCGGCGCTCGCCGACGGCGCGGACCTCGCCGGCCGGGGCGGGGACGGCGTCGGGACCGGTGGGCTGGTTCTGCTCTTCCGTCACCGCAGCAGGCCCTTCATGTCGGAGGTCGGCAGGGCGGTCAGCGCCGCGTTCTCGCGCTCCTCGATCTGGGCGAGGCGGTTGGCGCCGAGCTTGCCCTCCTGCACCTGGTCGTGGAGCTTGAGGATGGCGTCGATGAGCATCTCCGGGCGGGGCGGGCAGCCGGGGAGGTACATGTCGACGGGCACGACGTGGTCGACACCCTGGACGATCGCGTAGTTGTTGAACATGCCACCGGAGCTGGCGCACACGCCCATGGCGAGCACCCACTTGGGCTCGGCCATCTGGTCGTAGATCTGGCGCAGCACCGGGGCCATCTTCTGGCTGACCCGACCGGCGACGATCATCAGGTCCGCCTGGCGGGGACTGGCGCGGAACACCTCCATGCCGAAGCGGGCGAGGTCGTACTTCGGGCCGCCGGAGGTCATCATCTCGATGGCGCAGCAGGCGAGGCCGAAGGTCGCGGGCCAGAAGCTGGCCTTGCGGAAGTAGCCGGCGACGCCCTCGACGGTGGTCAGCAGGACGCCGCTCGGGAGCTTCTCTTCGATACCCATGTCAGTTTTCCCTCAGTCCCACTCGAGGCCGCCACGCCGCCACACGTAGGCGTAGGCGATGAAGACGGTGGCGATGAACAGGACCATCTCGACCAGACCGAACAGGGCCATCGCGTCGAAGTGGACGGCCCACGGGTAGAGGAAGATGATCTCGATGTCGAAGACGATGAACATCATCGCCGTGATGTAGTACTTCACCGGGAACCGGCCGCCGCCGACCGCCTGCGCGGTCGGCTCGATGCCGCACTCGTAGGAGTCGAGCTTGGCCCGGTTGTAGCGCTTGGGGCCCACGGCGGCGCTCATCAGCACGGAGAAGACCGCGAAGCCCGCCGCGAGGATGGCCAACGCCAGGACCGGCGTGTAGAGCTCCATCCCTGCAGTTCCTTCCCTCGTCCGGACGCCCGGGTCGACGGTCGGGCCGACGATTCGTCTTGTGACCTTGTGAACCAGTTCACATGACGTGGCGCGGAGCACAGTCTAGGACGACGCGGATCGCACCGGAACCCGGGGTGCGGCCCGGCCCGCAGCAGCGGCACGGGCCGGGGAAACCGTCACTGACCTGCGGATTTAGGTCACGCAGGTGTCACGTAAATTCAGTCCTTGCGGGCCCGGTGGAGGGCGACGACGCCACCGCTCAGGTCGAGCCACTCGGCGCCGCGCCAGCCCGCCTCACCCATCATCGCCGCCAGCCCGGCCTGGTCGGGCCAGGCGCGGATGGACTCCGCGAGGTAGACGTAGGCGTCCGGGCTCGACGACACCGCGCGAGAGATCGCGGGCAGCGCCTTCATCAGGTACTCCAGGTAGACGGTGCGGAACGGCGACCACGTGGGGTGGCTGAACTCGCACACCACGAGCCGGCCGCCGGGGCGGGTGACCCGCAGCATCTCGCGCAGCCCGGCCAGGGGGTCGACGATGTTGCGCAGCCCGAAGGAGATCGTCACGGCGTCGAACACGTCGTCGGCGAAGGGCAGCCTGGTCCCGTCGCCCGCGGTGAACGGGAGGTGGGGGCGCGCCTGCTTGCCCACGCGCAGCATGCCGAGCGAGAAGTCGCAGGGCACGACGGTGGCGCCGCGCTCGGCGAACGGCTCGCTCGAGGTCCCGGTGCCGGCGGCCAGGTCGAGCACCCGCTCCCCCGGCTGCGGGTCGACGGCATCGAGGACCTCACGGCGCCAGCGACGGTCCTGCCCCATCGAGAGCACGTCGTTGGTGACGTCGTAGCGCTGGGCGACGGCGTCGAACATCCGTTGGACGTCGGAGGGCTGCTTGTCGAGGTGTGCGCGGGCCACGGCTGAAGGGTACGGGTGACGCGATCGCAACCATTCCCGCGGTTGCCGCGTCTTCACCGGTGACAGACCCCCGCACCACCGCACCACCTGCACCCCGGAGGACACCATGAAGCTCGTCCGAGCACTGATCGTCACCATCGTCGCCCTGGCGCTGGCCGCCACCACGGCGTACGGCGTCGGCTGGGCCACGCGCGACGAGCCCACGCGGACCGGCACCGACCCGGCCGCCGCGCCCGCCCCGCGCGAGCAGGCACCCGCCCAACCCACCGTGCAGGGCCCCGAGGTGAAGCCGGGTCCGGTGCTCGCGCCCGGCGACCGCGGCGTGCAGGTGCGCGAGCTGCAGTCGCGGCTGTTCCAGCTGGGCTGGTTCGAGGAGCTGACCACCGGGAGGTACGACGACGACACCGAGGGCGCCGTCCGCGGGTTCCAGGACAAGCGCGGGCTCCGGTCCACCGGCAGGGTCGACCTGCGCACGTGGGAGCGGCTGCTCGCGATGACCGAGCTGCCCACGCACGACCAGCTCCACAACGTGTTGCACCCCGGCCCTGCCCTGCTCGGCGCCGGCGACGAGGGCAAGCAGGTCCGCGACGTGCAGGCCCGCCTCCAGCAGATCGCCTGGCTCTTCGGCGACGTCTCGGGCCGGTACGACGCCGCGACCGTCAAGGCGGTGCGCGGCTTCCAGCAGAAGCGGGAGATCCCGGTGACGGGCGAGGTCGACCAGCGCACGATGGACCGACTGGTCGACATGACCCGGCAACCGACCTACGAGGAGCTGCACAACGTGCAGCCCGAGCCCGGCGCACTCGACCCGCGGTGCACCACCGGACGCGCGCTCTGCGTCGACAAGACCACGAGCACACTGCGCTGGGTCGTCGACGGGAAGGTGAAGCAGACCCTCGACGCGCGCTTCGGCTCGGTGGTCAACAACACCCCGACCCGCGAGGGGCTCTTCCACGTCTACTGGAAGGACCCCGACCACGTGTCCGGCGAGTACGGCTCCGACATGCCGTTCTCGATGTTCTTCGACGGCGGCCAGGCTGTGCACTACTCCTCCGACTTCGCGGCGGTCGGCTATGCCGGGGCCAGTCACGGCTGCGTCAACATCCGTGACTACGACGGGCTCGCCTGGCTCTACGAGCAGGTGGTCGTCGGCGACAAGGTCGTCGTCTACTGGAGCTGAGCAGCGGTCGACGACCGACCACTGCCGTCACCGGGAACGCTGGAGGTCCTCCATGCGGCGGATCTCGGCCAGCTGGCCGGTGGAGATGTCGGCGGCGAGCTCGAGCGCGAGCAGGTCACTGCCCGCCTCGAGCTCCTCGCCGGCCATGTCGACGGCGCCCCGGTGGTGCTGGATCATCCCGGCGAGGTAGAGCGCGTCGAAGTCGGCGCCGCGGGCCTCCTCGAGCTCGGCCATCTGACGCTCGGTGAGCATCCCGGCCATCGAGCCGGCCCCGTGGCCGGCGTGGTCGTCGGGTCCGGGGACCGTCTGGTCGCGCATCGCGAGCCAACTCGACATCGACCGGATC
Organism: uncultured Actinomycetota bacterium; assembly: GCA_963754025.1. GTDB lineage: Bacteria > Actinomycetota > Actinomycetes > Propionibacteriales > Nocardioidaceae > Nocardioides. The sequence continues at coordinate 228,787 of CAVWEC010000005.1, forward strand.
TCCGGGCCCTGCGCACCGTGGATGCGACGCGCCAGCGAGCGGACGGCGTCGGAGGAGGCGCGCGTCCGAGCGAGCTCGCTCATCTCGAGGGCCTGCGCGTGGTGGGGGATCATCATCTGCATGAACGACGCGTCCGCGTCGTTGAACGGGACGCTCGGGACGGTGGCGTCGGGCGGCAGGGTCCGATTGTCCTCCCCGGGCCGCCCCGGCTGGAGGATCTGGCTGCGGGCCGCGTCGTCAGCGGCGCCGGCGGGCGCGTCGTCGTCCGACGAGGAGCAGCCCGCCAGGGCAGCGCTGACGAGCAGGACCGCGGAGCAGGCGACGACGGCTGGGCGCACGGGTGGACCTCCGAGAAAGACACCGCGAAAGACACGGCCCCAAAAGGCTGGTGTGGTCTGGACCACCCTACGTAGGCTGGCCGGACCCACCAAGCGGAAGGTCGAGAAACATGACTCGGGCATCTCGGATCCGCGGCTTCGTCATCGCCGCAACAGCCCTGGCCACAGCCGGGCTCACCACCCCCCTCCTCCCCGCCAGCGCCGACGACGGCGCTCGCGGCAGCCAGCAGGAGACCGTCGTCCAGGAGCAGGAGGACCCTCGGTGCGGCCCCGGCCAGCGCGACCTCCAGCGTGCCGGGGACCGCTTCGCCCAGGGCTGCCTGCCCGGAGCGGAGCTGGCGCAGCTCGACGACAGCGACGCCACGCTGGAGTCCGGCGAGGAGGCCGGTGAGGACATGCGGCTGCTGGCCAACCTCCCCAAGAACGGCGCCTTCGAGGACTACGGCAGCTTCAGCAGCGACCTCGCCTTCCAGGGCGACTACGCCTACGCCGGCAACTACAACGGCTTCACGGTCTACGACATCAGCACCCCGGCGGAGCCCGCCCAGGTCGCCCAGGTCGTGTGCCCCGGTTCGCAGAACGACGTGTCGGTCCACCGTGATCTGCTGGTCCTCAGCACCGACTCCAGCCGCAGCGACGACTCCTGCGAGAGCACGTCGCAGGACGCGACGATCAAGGAGAGCTGGGAGGGCATCAAGGTCTTCGACATCAGCGACCCCACCGCTCCGCAGTACGTCGCCGCCGTCGAGACCAAGTGCGGTTCCCACACCCACACGCTCGCCCCGGGCAAGGACGGCGAGGACCTCTTCGTCTACGTCTCCTCCTACTCACCGCGATCCACGTTCCCCGACTGCCAGCCTCCCCACGACCTGATCAGCGTCGTGCAGGTGCCGCTCGACGACCCGGCCTCGGCAACGCTCGCCGCCGAGCCGGTGCTCTTCCCCGAGGGCGGCAACCCGGCCGGCAACGGCTCGCGCGAGACCACCGGCTGCCATGACGTCACCGCCTACCCCGCCAAGGACGTCGCCGCGGGTGCGTGCATGGGCGACGGCGTGCTCATCGACATCTCCGACCGCCTCAACCCGGTCGTCACCGAGCAGGTCCGCGACACCGAGAACTTCGCCTTCTGGCACTCCGCCACGTTCAACGAGCGCGGCACCAAGGTCGTCTTCACCGACGAGCTCGGCGGCGGCGGTGCCCCGACCTGCAACGAGACCACCGGCATGAAGAAGGGCGCCAACGGCATCTACGACGTGGTCGACGGGCAGCTGGAGTTCGCCAGCTACTACAAGATGCCGCGCACCCAGTCGAACACCGAGAACTGCGTCGCCCACAACGGGTCGCTGATCCCGATGAAGGGCCGCGACGTCATGGTGCAGGCCTGGTACCAGGGCGGCATCTCGGTCTTCGACTTCACCGACTCCGACAACCCGCGCGAGCTCGCGTGGTTCGACCGGGGCCCGCTCTCGGACGAGGGCCTGCTGCTGGGCGGCTCGTGGTCGGCGTACTACTACAACGGCCACGTCTACTCCAACGACATCCAGCTCGGCCTCGACGTCCTGGAGATCACCGACCGGTCGCTGAAGCAGGCCCAGCGCTACCGCTACGACGAGCTCAACCCGCAGAGCCAGCCGAGCTTCAACGGCTGATCTCGACCCTGCCCCCCGGAGCCCGTCGCCTGCGGGTTCCGGGGGGCGCGGGCGTAGGCTTCCCCCTCGTGACGACCAGCGTGACCCCCCGTGACGAGGCCGGCCGGCTCGTCGTGCGCACGGTCTCGCTCGACCTCCCCGCGGGGACCTCGCTCCTCGACCTGCTGCCGGCTGACGCGCCCGTCTCGTGGCTGCGTCGGCAGGAGGGCCTGGTCGGCTGGGGCGTCGCCGCCGAGGTGCGCACCTCGGGTCCGGCGAGGTTCTCCGACGCCGGCAAGTGGTGGGCCGAGACCACCGCGCGTGCGGTCGTGCGTGACGAGGTCGACGAGCCCGGCACCGGGCTGGTCAGCTTCGGCAGCTTCGCCTTCGCCGACGAGCCCGGCTCCTCGGTGCTCAGCGTGCCGGCGGTCGTGGTCGGTCGGCGCGGCGACCGGTTCTGGCTCACCACCGTCAGCCGCGACGCGATCGACCACCCCGCCACCGTCACCCTGGCCGACGCGCCCCGGCCCCCCGTCGGCATCGTCTTCGCCGACGGCGCGCTCGACGGCGAACGGTGGATGGGCGTGGTCGCCGACGCCGTCGCCCGCATCGACGCCGGCGAGCTCGAGAAGGTCGTGCTCGCCCGCGACCTCGTCGCCACCGGCCAGGAGGACGTCGACGTCCGCTGGCCGCTGCGCCAGCTCGCCGAGGGCTACCCGATGTGCTGGACCTTCCACGTCGACGGCCTCTTCGGCGCGACGCCCGAGATGCTGGTGCGCCGCGAGCGCGGGCTGGTCACCTCCCGCGTGCTCGCCGGCACCATCCGGCGCACGGGCGACGACGACCGCGACCTCGCGCTGGCCGCTGCCCTGGCGCGGTCGTCGAAGGACCTCGAGGAGCACGAGTACGCCGTCCGCTCGGTCGCCGACGCCCTCGACCCCCACTGCTCCTCGATGAACGTCCCCGAGGCGCCCTTCGTGCTCCACCTGCCCAACGTCATGCACCTGGCCACCGACGTGGCCGGCGTGGTGCACGACTCCGAGACCGTCTCCTCGCTCCAGCTCGCCGAGGCGCTCCACCCCTCGGCGGCCGTGGGCGGCACGCCGACGTCGACCGCCACCGCCCTGATCGCCGAGATCGAGGGCATGGACCGTGGCCGCTACGCCGGACCCGTGGGGTGGATGGACGCGGCCGGCGACGGGGAGTGGGGCATCGGCCTGCGCTCGGCCGAGATCTCCGGTCCGACGGTGCGGCTGTTCGCGGGCTGCGGCATCGTCGGCGACTCCGACCCCGAGGCCGAGCTCGCCGAGTCGCAGGCCAAGTTCGTGCCCGTGCGCGACGCCCTCGTCGCGGACTGACCGGCGACCCGACCTAGAGGTCTCGACCCTCCGCCAGGCGCACGTACGACTGGCCCTCGCCGAGCAGCCGCTCGAAGTGGCCGTCGACGATGCCGAGCCCCTCCTCGGAGTAGACCCGGTCGTGGATCGCGAGGTTGCGGGCGGCCCCGACCGAGCGCGCGAAGTCGACGGCCTCCGACGCCTTGAGCCACGGCGCCGACACCGGTGCGCACAGCACGTCGACGTGGCGCCCCGGCCCGGTGAGCGCGTCGCCCGGGTGGAAGACGGTGGTCCCACCCGCGTCGAGGAGGTAGCCGGAGTTGTCGAAGCGCGGCAGCTCGGGGTGGATGACGGCGTGCAGCTCCCCCACCGCCGTGACCGGCACGCCGACGTCGAACGACTCGTCCGGGGCGACGACCGTGACCCGCTCGGCCACGTCGGGAGCCTGCGCGCGCAGCAGCCGGGCGACCGCGTCGATGGTCCAGATCGGCGCCGCCGTGAGCCGCAGGTGGTCGACGTGAACGTGGTCGGGGTGCTCGTGGGTCAGCAGCACCGCCGTCGCGCCGTCGACCGGCTCGGGCGAGGTCCAGCCGCCCGGATCGACGACGACCACCGCGTCGTGGTGCTCGACCCGGATGCAGGCGTGCCCGAACTTGGTCAACCGCATGCCGACCACGCTACGCCCGCGACCGACCGGGACGACGGCATGTCACGGAGTCATAACAGGTGGGCCAAGCCCCCCGTCACGGTCCTGTTCACCGGTCCAGTCCTGGGACTAGGGTGCGCGGGACGTCGTGCGGCGTGGATCACGTCCTGCGGCAACAGGTCCACCATTTCCCGGTGGGCACCGAACGATGAGTGAGGTTTCGCTGATGACAACGATCCGCAAGGTCGCACCCGTGGCAATCGCCGCGGCACTGGCCCTTGGCGTGACGTCCTGCGCCGAGTCCGAGCGCAGCGGCGAGGGTGGCAGCGCGGAGGGTGGCACGTTCACCTTCGGTGCCGCCGGCGCCCCGGAGATGTTCGACCCCTTCTACGCCACGGACGGTGAGACCTTCCGGGTCACCCGTCAGATGTTCCAGGGCCTGCTCGGCATCGAGCCCGGCACCGCGACGGTCCAGCCCGAGCTGGCCACCGAGTGGTCGGCCGACGAGTCCGGCACCGTCTGGACCTTCCAGCTCCGCGACGACGTCACCTTCCACGACGGCGAACAGTTCAACGCCGAGGCGGTCTGCTACAACTTCGAGCGGATGTTCGACCAGAACGAGGCCGGCCAGGTCGCCGGCGAGTACTGGGGCTACGTCATGGGCGGCTTCGCCAACGACCCCGAGAGCTCGCTCTACAAGAGCTGCGAGGCCACCGGCGAGTTCGAGGCCACCGTCGAGATCACCCGGGCCACCTCGGGCTTCCCGACGATGCTGACCCTCGACTCCCTGTCGATGCAGTCGCCGAAGGCGCTCGAGGAGGGTGACGCCAACGGCATCGCCGCCGAGGGCGAGGGCTTCTCCTTCCCCGACTACTCGTTCGCACCCGTCGGCACCGGCCCCTTCAAGTTCGGCGAGTACGACGAGGCCAACAGCACCATCACCCTCGAGCGCAACGACGACTTCTGGGGCGACGCGGCCAAGACCTCCGAGCTGATCTTCCGGGTCATCCCCGACGAGAGCACCCGTCGCCAGGAGCTCGAGGCCGGCAGCATCGACGGCTACGACCTGCCCAACCCGGCTGACTGGAGCGGTCTGGAGGACGACGGCAACGAGGTCGTCATCCGCGACCCGTTCAACATCTTCTACGTCGGCCTCACCCCGGAGAACAACCCGGCGCTGGAGGATCTGAAGGTCCGCCAGGCGCTCTACCACGCCATCGACCGCGAGCAGCTCGTCCAGAGCCAGCTGCCCGAGGGCGCGGAGGTCGCCACCCAGTTCATGCCCGACGCGGTCAAGGGCTGGAACGCCGACCTCGCGGCCTACGACTACGACCCGGACAAGGCCGAGCAGCTGCTCGCCGACGCCGGGGAGCAGAACCTGAGCATCACCTTCGCCTACCCGACCGAGGTCAGCCGGCCCTACATGCCGGACCCGCAGGCGCTCTTCGAGGCCATCCGCACCAACCTCGAGGCCGTCGGCGTCAACGTCGACGTCAAGACCGCCTCGTGGAACGGTGGCTACCTCGACAACGTGACGGCCGGCAAGTACGACGCGTACCTGCTCGGCTGGACCGGTGACTACGACTCCGCGTTCAACTTCATCGGCACGTTCTTCGGCAACCTCAACAGCAACGACTTCGGCACCAAGGTCTACCCGTGGGGCCAGGACCTCGCCCAGGACCTGCAGGACGCCGACGCCGTCGTCGACGAGGACGAGCGCGCCGCCGCGTTCGAGACCATCAACCAGCAGATCATGGAGGAGTACCTCCCGGGCCTGCCGATCAGCCACTCGCCGCCGGCGCTCGTCGTCGGCCCGGGTGTCGACGGCCTGATCCAGAGCCCGCTCACCGCGGAGCAGTTCGACACCGTCACGGTCGGTGGTGAGTGACGGCCGCTAGCTGCTGCTAGCAGGTCCGCCACATCAGCGGTCGAGGGGGGTCGCCCACCCAGGGTGACCCCCCTCGTTACTGTTCACAGGCTGCCCCCACGGGCCGCCCGAGGCTCCACCGAGGAAGAAGGCACACCCCATGATCCGGTTCATCGTGCGCCGGCTGATCCAGATGGTCGGCGTGGTGCTGGTGCTCTCGCTGCTGCTGTTCGTGTGGCTGCGGTCGCTGCCCGGAGGCACGGTCTCCGCGCTGCTCGGCGAGCGCCAGACCCCCGAACGACGCGCCGCCCTCGAGGCGGCCCTCGGCCTCGACCAGCCGATCTACGTGCAGTACTGGAAGTTCGTCGAACGCGCCCTCCAGGGCAACTTCGGTGTCTCCACCCAGGTGCTCCCCGGCACCGACGCGCTGGAGATCTTCCTGATCCGGCTGCCCGCCACGATGGAGCTGTCGTTCCTCGCGATGCTCGTCGCGATCTCGCTCGGCATCCCCCTGGGCTACCTCGCCGCGAAGCGCCGCGGGACGATGCTCGACAACTCCCTGGTCGTCTTCTCCCTCGTGGGTGTCGCCGTCCCGGTCTTCTTCCTCGCCTTCATGCTGAAGTACTGGTTTGCCGTCGAGTGGGGCGTGCTGCCCGTCTCCGGCCGCCAGAGCGTCGGCATCGACGCCACCCGCATCACCGGTTTCTTCGTCCTCGACGGCATCATCACCCGCGAGTGGGACGCTGCCTGGGACGCCTTCCAGCACCTGATCCTCCCGGCCGTCGCGCTCGCCTCGATCCCCTTCGCGGTGATCTTCCGGATCACCCGCGCCGCAGTGCTCGACGTCCTCGACGAGGACTACGTCCGCACCGCCGAGGCCAAGGGCCTCACCTCCCGCGTCATCCGCGGCCGCCACGTGCTGCGCAACGCCATGCTGCCGGTCACCACGACCATCGGCCTCCAGGTGGGCGCGCTGCTCGCCGGGGCCGTGCTCACCGAGACGGTGTTCTCGTTCCCCGGCCTCGGCGACGCGCTCGCGATCTCCTTCCGCGACAAGGACTTCGCGGTGCTGCAGCTGCTGATCATGGCCGCCGCGGCGATCTACGTGTTCGTCAACCTGTTGGTCGACATCTCCTACGCCATCATCGACCCCCGCGTCCGGACGAGGTGACCAGGTGCCCCCCTCCAAGAACCCGCTGCAGTCCTACGGCGACCGCCGCAAGCAGAAGATCGACGAGCTCGCCGCGAGCTCGGTGGGTGAGCAGCCGGGCGTCTCGCTCATCGCGAGCGCGTGGCGACGACTGCGACGCAACCCGGTCTTCCTGCTCGGCCTGACGATCACCGTCGTCTTCGTCGTGCTCGCGCTGATCTCACCGTGGATCGCGCCCTACGACCCGGCCTCCACCCCGCTGCTCGACAAGGTGCGCCGCCAGAGCAACCCGGTGCCGGGTCCCGAGCCGGGCTTCCCGCTGGGTGCCGACTGGCGCGGCCGCGACGAGCTGTCACGGCTGCTCGTAGGCAGCCGGCAGACGCTCTTCGTGGGCGTGTTCGCCACCATCTTCGGCCTGGCCGGCGGGGTCGCGCTCGGCACGATCGCCGGCGCGTTCGCGGGGTGGGCCGACTCCCTGGTCATGCGCATCGTCGACGTGATGCTCTCCATCCCGTCGCTGCTGCTGGCCTTCTCGCTGGCTGCCCTGGCCTCCAAGCCCAGCCAGTGGACCCTGATCATCGCGATCGCGACGATCCAGGTGCCGATCTTCGCCCGGCTGCTGCGCGGGTCGATGCTCGCGCAACGCGTGAGCGACCACGTGCTCGCGGCCCGGGCGCTCGGGGTCAACCCGGCCGCGATCGTCTTCCGGCACATGCTCCCCAACGCGCTCGGCCCGGTGATCGTGCAGGCCACGCTGGTGCTCGCCACGGCGATCATCGACGCCGCCGCGCTCTCCTTCCTCGGCCTCGGCAACCCCGACGACCGCCAGCCCGAGTGGGGACAGATGCTCGGCCGCGCGACGGAGTACATCAACGACTACCCGCACCTCGCGATCTACCCGGCGCTCTGCATCATCGTCGTCGCCCTCGGCTTCACGCTGATGGGCGAGTCGCTGCGCGAGGCCCTCGACCCGAAGTCCCGGAGGTGACCGGCATGGCGTCCACACCGTCCACCCAGGCCGTGCCGTCACGGCCCGACCGCACGCCCGGCGAGCCGCTGCTGTCGGTGCGCGACCTCAGCGTCACCTTCCAGCGCCACGGCGAGCAGCCGTTCAAGGCGGTCGACGGCGTCTCGTTCGACGTCCGCGCCGGCGAGACCCTCGGCCTGGTCGGCGAGTCCGGCTGCGGCAAGTCGGTGACCTCCCTGGCGCTGATGGGGCTGCTGCCCCGTCGCGGCAACAAGGTGACCGGCACCGCGACGTACGAGGGCACCGACCTGCTCTCGCTGTCGCGCTCGGACATGCGCGACCGCCGCGGCCGCGACATCGCGATGATCTTCCAGGACCCGCTGTCCTCGCTGAACCCGGTCGTGCCGATCGGGCTGCAGGTCACCGAGGTCATGGAGCGCCACCGCGACATGTCGCGCAAGGAAGCCATGCCGGAGGCCGAGGAGCTGCTCGAGCGCGTCGGCATCCCCGACCCGCGGGCCCGGCTGAAGAACTACCCCCACCAGCTCTCCGGTGGCATGCGGCAGCGCGCGCTCATCGCGATGGCCCTGGCCTGCGAGCCGCGGTTGCTGATCGCCGACGAGCCGACCACGGCGCTCGACGTGACCATCCAGGCCCAGATCCTGGCGCTGCTCAAGGAGCTCGTGGAGGACACCGGCACCGCGCTGATCATGATCACCCACGACCTGGGCGTCGTGGCCGGCCTGTGCGACGAGGTCAACGTGCTCTACGGCGGCCGCATCGTCGAGCGGGGTGACCGCCACCAGCTCTTCGCCCACGCGGCCCACCCCTACACCAACGGCCTGCTGGGCTCGATCCCGCGGCTCGACGCGCCGCGCGGCGAGCGGCTCGACGCGATCCCCGGATCGGTCGCCGACAACCTGCTCTGGGACTCGGCCTGCGCGTTCGCGCCGCGCTGCCCCCGAGCCCTCGACCGGTGCCGCCAGGAGACCCCGGTGTGGGAGGAACACCCCGCCACCGGGCTGCGGTGCCACAACCCCGCGGAGGTGCAGCGTGGCTGACCAGGCTCCCGAGAGGGACACGGCACAGGAGGCCCCCACCGGGCGCGGTGGCGACGTGCTCGTCGACGTGCGCGGCGTGAAGGTGCACTTCCCCATCAAGAGCGGCGTCATCTTCGACCGCACCGTCGGCCACGTCTACGCCGTCGACGGCGTCGACCTCCAGATCCGCAGGGGCGAGACCTACGGCCTCGTCGGCGAGTCCGGCTGCGGCAAGTCGACGCTCGGCAAGGCGATCCTCAACCTGGAGACGCCCACCGAGGGCAGCGTGGAGTTCGACGGGGTCGACATCGCCTCGTTGAAGGGCAAGGAGCTGCGGCGCAAGCGGCAGGACCTGCAGATGGTCTTCCAGGACCCGATGTCGAGCCTCGACCCGCGCCAGTCGGTCGAGTCGCTCCTGGTCGAGGGCATGAAGGCCCACGGCCTCGCCGACGACAAGGAGGCGACCCGGAAGCGGCTGCGCGAGCTGCTCGCCGCGGTCGGCCTGCCGGCGGCCGCGCTGTCGAAGTACCCCCATGAGTTCTCCGGAGGCCAGCGCCAGCGCATCGGCATCGCCCGGGCGCTGTCGGTCAACCCGAAGCTGATCGTCGCCGACGAGCCGGTCTCCGCGCTCGACGTGTCGGTGCAGGCGCAGGTGCTCAACCTGCTCGAGGAACTGCAGGACGAGTTCGGCCTCACCTACCTCGTCGTCGCCCACGACCTCGCGGTCGTGCGGCACATCAGCGACCGGATCGGGGTCATGTACCTCGGCGGGCTGGTCGAGGAGTCCGAGGCCGGCGAGCTCTACGAGACGCCGCTGCACCCCTACACGCGGGCGCTGATGTCGGCCGTGCCGGTGCCCGACCCGACGGTCGAGGACCAGCGCGAGCAGATCCTGCTCACGGGCGACCTGCCCTCGCCGTCCAACCCGCCGACCGGCTGCCGCTTCCACACCCGCTGCCCGTGGCGGCAGCCCACGCGCTGTGACGAGGAGCGGCCGGAGCTGCGGGTCGTCGAGGTCGACGGGGTGACCCCGGGTCACCGGGTGGCCTGCCACTGGGCCGAGCAGATCGCCGCCGGCGACCTCGAGGCCCACGACGTCTCCACCTCGATGACCGAGCAGACCGGCCCCGACCAGCTCGAGGACGGCTCACCGCAGTACTTCGTCGACCCCCTCTGAGGGTTGAGTCGTGGATGTGTGACCGCCGAGTCGCGGGTCCGTGCGCCGTCGTACGACACAGCCCCGCGACTCACGTGTCACTCAGGCACGACTCGACTTCGGTCAGGCGGTGAGGTGGTGGACGAAGCACCACCGCCACTGCTCGCCCGCCTCGGCGGACTGCATGACGGGGTGGGCCGTGTCGTGGAAGTGGCCGGACGCGTGGCGCCCCGGCGAGGAGTCGCAGCACCCGACGTACCCGCACGCCAGGCACTGGCGCAGGTGGACCCACCGGGTGCCGTCGACGAGGCAGGTCTCGCAGCCCTCCACCGAACCGGTCTGCACGGCCGGTGCGCGCTCGAGGTCCTCGCACTCGGTGACCAGCTGGCTGCGCTCCCCGGCACGGGCGGTCCGCAGCTCCTCCCGTGACTGACGAGCCGCGTCGAGCATCGACTCCTCGACGTCGAGCATGACGAGCACCTCGGCGACCACGTCGGAGGCCACCCGCCCCTGGCTGCGGATCTCGAGCACCCGGCCGCGCTCGGCCTCGATCATCTCCCGACGCAGCCGGGTGTAGTGCTCGCTCGGGGTCTCCTCGTCGACGTCGGGGCCCAGCCGCTCCCAGGCGGCGTTGTTGCGCTGCTCCACCCTCACCCGGATCGAGTCGACCACGCCGTGCGGGTCGTCGTCCTCCTGCTCGGCCAGCACCCGCTCCCCCGCCTTCGCGGCCTCGTGGAGCAGCGACGCGCGCGCCAGCGCGTCCTCCGCCGGGTCGGGGGTGGGGACGTCGAGCCGGCGGGCCAGCCAGGGCAGCGTCAGTCCCTGCCCGAAGAGGGTGCCGGCCACCACCGTGAACGCCGCCAGCAGCAGCACCTCGCGGTAGTCGCTGTCCTCGGGGATCACGAAGGCGGCCGCGAGCGTCACCACCCCGCGCATCCCCGCCCAGCCGACGAGCAGGCTGATCGCGGCCGGCGGCCGCTCGCTGGAGGGGCGCACCAGCAGCTGGGAGGTGGTGAACACCCAGACCAGCCGCAGCACCACGACCGACACCAGCGTCGCCGCGCACACCAGCGCCACGCGCGAGGCGGGGAGCTCGCTGTTGACGAGGCCGTCGACGATCCAGCTGGCCTGCAGGCCGATCAGGAGGAAGACGGTGTTCTCGAGGACGAAGGCGATCGTGCGCCAGTTGATCCGCTCCGCGATCCTCGACTGCGGCGTCTGCAGGAGCGGCGCCTTGTGGCCGAGCAGGAGCCCCGCCACCACCACCGAGATCACCCCGGAGGCGTGCACCTCCTCCGCGAGGAGGTACGACGCGAACGGGACGACCAGGGAGATGCCGGTGTCGAGCAGCGGGTCGCGCACGCGGCGGCGTACCTGGGCGACGACCCAGTAGACCGCGAAGCCGATCGCACCGCCGCCCACGGCGGCGACCAGGAACTCCCCGCCCACCTCGAGCACCCCGACGCCGCCGACGGCTGCGGCCAGTGCCGTGCGCAGCGACACCAGCGCCGTCGCGTCGTTGAAGAGGGACTCGCCCTCGAGGATCGTCACCACCCGTCTCGGCAGCCCGATCCGGCGCCCGATGGCGGTGGCCGCGACGGCGTCGGGTGGGGCGACCACGGCCCCGAGCGCCAGGGCCAGCGCCCACGAGAGGTCGGGGACCAGCAGCTTGGTCACGACCGCGACACCCGCGGTGGTGAAGAGGATCAGCCCCACCGAGAGCAGCAGGATCGGGCGCCGGTTGGCGTTGAAGTCGACCAGCGAGGTCTGGAGCGCGGCGGCGTACAGCAGGGGCGGCAGCAGCCCGAACAGCACCACGTCGGCGTCGAGGTGCACCTCCGGCACGACGGGCAGGTAGGAGCCGAGGACCCCCACCACCACGAGCAGCAGTGGAGCGGGGACGTTGAGGCGGTCGGCCACCGCGGTGCCCGTGAGCACGACGACGGTCAGGGCCACCAGGAAGAGGGCGATCTCCACGACGCCCATTCTGCCGGTCGGGCCCCCAGCCGGACGTCCGCTACCGCGCTACGAGCGCCCGGATCCGGACGTCGAGGTCACGACGGTTGTCGCGTCGCACCCGCACCTCGACCACCTCGATGCCGCCGTTGGGTGAGGCCAGCGCCTGCTCGAGCTCGGCCAGCGACCCGACCCGCCAGTGGGGGGTGCGGGTCGCGGCACACAGGGCGGCGAGGTCGACCCCGTGGGGGGTGCCGAACAGCGCGTCGTAGCGGTCGGCGTAGCGCTCCGCCCCCTGCTCGAGGCTCGCGAAGATCGAGCCGCCGTCGTCGTTGACGACCACGACGGTCAGGTCGGGCCGCGCCTCGGCCGGTCCGAGCACGAGGCCGGTCATGTCGTGCAGGAAGGTCACGTCGCCCACCAGGGCGAAGGCGCGGCTGCTGTGCGGACGCCCCAGCGCCGCACCGATCGCGGTCGACACGGTGCCGTCGATGCCGGCGAGGCCTCGGTTGGCGACCACCTTGCGACGGTCGCCGACGGCGTACGGCGCGACCATCAGGTCGAGGTCGCGCACCGGGTTGGAGGCGCCGACGACCAGCAGGCCCTCGGGCGGCACGGCCCGGCTGACGGCGCCCGCCACCTCGTGGGGGGTGAGGTCGGGCTCGGCGGCGAGCAGCGCGTCGAGCGCGCGCGACACCTCGCGGTCGGCGGCCTGCCACTCCTCGAGCCAGCCGGGGTCGTCGGCCTCCTCGACCGCCGGGCGCCCCGAGACGAGCCTGCCGTCGACCGTGAAGGGCCGGTCGGTCCAGACGCCGCGGCTGCCAGCGTCGATGACCGTGACGTCGTCGCGGGCCAGCAGCCGGCTCACCGGGCGGCTCAGCGTCGGGTGGCCGAAGACCACCACCCGCTCCACCCGGCTGCCGAGGTCGCCGTCGAGCAGCAGCCGGTAGGTGCGCACCGGGTTCGAGCCGGTGCGGGAGCCACTGGTGGGCTCGGCCAGCAACGGCCAGCCGGCCTGCTCGGCGAGCACCCGGGCGGGCGGGCCGGCGTCGTCGCCCGCGACCACCACCGTGCGGGGTCCGAGCGCGACGGTCTCGAAGACCATCGGCCGGATCTCCTGCGGTCCCTCGCCGGGCACGACGCCGTCCGGCACCCAGCGGTCGTCGGGGACCAGTGGCGCCTCGAGCTGGACGTTGAGGTGGAGCGGGCCGAAGCCGAGCGGCAGCCGGTCGGGGAGCTCCCCGTCGACGTCGAGCGTCTCGACCAGCCGGCCGAAGATGCCGACCTGGTCGGTGGTCTGGTTGGCGTCGGTGCCCCGCAACCGCGCCGGCCGGTCGGCGGTGACGACCACCAGCGGCAACCCGGCGTGGGCGGCCTCGAGCACCGCCGGATGGAGGTTGGCGACCGCCGTGCCGGAGGTGCACACGACCGCGGCCGGGCCCGCCGTGCGGGTGAGGCCCACGGCCAGGAACCCGGCGGTGCGCTCGTCGACGCGGGTGTGGAGCGTGAGCAGGCCGGCCGCGGCGGCGTCGTGGGCGGCGAAGGCGAGCGGCGCGTTGCGCGAGCCGGGCGCGAGCACCAGGTGACGCACCCCGGCCTCGACCAGCCGGGTGACGACGGCGCGGGCGGTCCCGGTGGAGCTCATGGCGCCCGATCCTGCCGTACGGCGCGCACGACCCGCAGCCGCTGCTCCCAGTGGGCGACCCGGTCGGGGTCGGCCGAGAGCCGGGTCAGCGCCCGCTCGTCGACCGCGGGGCGGCGTACGGGCAGGGCGCCCGCGGTCGGCAGCAGCGACTCGGCGACGAGGTCATCGGTGAGCAGCTGCACGGTGGCGAGGCCGCAGGCGTGCGGCAGCTCGGGCAGGGCGGCCGCGAGCGCGACGCCGGCGGCGATGCCGACGCTGCTCTCCAGCGCGCTCGAGACGACGACCGGCAGGCCGATGTCCTCGGCGATCCGCAGGCAGGCGCGGACGCCCCCGAGCGGCTGCACCTTGAGCACGGCGACGTCGGCCGCCTCGAGGTCGCGCACCCGGTAGGGGTCGGCGGCGCGGCGGATCGACTCGTCGGCGGCGATCGGCACGTCGACCCGGCGGCGTACGAGCGCGAGGTCCTCGACCGAGGCGCAGGGCTGCTCGACGTACTCCAGGCCGCCGGCGGCCCGGTCGAGGACGGCGATGCCGGCGACCGCGGTGTCGACGTCCCAGCCGCCGTTGGCGTCGATGCGCACGTGACCGTCGGGGCCGAGGGCGTCCCGCACCGCCTCCAGCCGGGCCTCGTCGTCCGCGAGCGTCTGGCCCGGCTCGGCGACCTTGACCTTCGCCGTGCGGCAGCCGCCGGCGAGGGTGATCCGGTGGGCGTCGGCGGGCCCGACCGCCGGCACCGTGACGTTGACCGGCACGGTGTCGCGCACCGGCTCGGGCCAGTCGCCGGCCGCGGCCTCCTCGGCGCAGCGCAGCCACGGCTCCGCGACCTCGGGCGGGTACTCCAGGAACGGGCTCCACTCGCCCCAGCCGGCCGGCCCCTCGAGGAGGACGCCCTCGCGCACGGTGATGCCGCGGAAGCGGGTGCGCATCGCGATGCTCCACACCCTCATCCGCGCGCCCTCTCCTGCAGCGCGAGCCGGTCGAGCTTGCCGTTGGGCAGCAACGGCAGGTCAGGCACCAGGTGCAGCTCGCGCGGTGCCCAGGACCGGGGGTGGACCTCGGCGACCCAGTCGCGGGCGGCGTCGAGGTCGAGGCGGCCGACGACGAAGGCGACGAGGCGGTGCCCCCACTCCTCGTCGGGCACGCCGACGCACGCGGCGTCGCTGACCTCGGGGTGCTCGCGCAGCCGGTCGGCCACCGCGGGAGTCGGCACGTTGACCCCGCCGGAGACGACGACGTCGTCGAGCCGGCCGAGCACGTGCAGCCGGCCGTCCTCGTCGAGGCGGCCCGCGTCGGCGGTCAGGAACCAGCCGTCGACCAGCACCTCGGACGTCAGGGCCGGGTCGCCGTCGTAGCCCGCGAACAGCGTCGGCCCGGCCAGGCGCACCCGGCCGCCCGTGCCGATCGCGACGGCGACGCCGTCGAGGGCGTAGCCGTCGTAGACGCAGCCGCCGCTCGTCTCCGCCATGCCGTACGTCGCCACGACCCTCACGCCGAGGTCGGCCGCACGCGTGCGGAGCGCGGGGTCCACCGGGCCGCCGCCGAGGAGCACGGCGTCGAGGGCGGCGAGCCGCTCGACCTCCGCCGGGTCGTCGAGCAGCCGCAGCAGCTGGGTCGGCACCAGGCTGGTCAGCGTGGCGGGCTGGTCGGCGGGGCCCCAGCCGTCCAGCACGGGGTCGTGGCCGGCGACGAGGGAGCGGACGACCACCTGCAGGCCCGCCACGTAGGAGGCGGGCAGGCGCAGGGCCCAGCGGCCCTCGGCGCCGAGCCGGCGTGCGGTGGCGGAGACCGACGCGAGCACGGCCGCGCGCGGGAGGAGCACCCGCTTCGGCCGCCCCGTCGACCCCGAGGTCTCCACGACGACCGGGGGCGGGTCGGCCGCGTCCAGCCAGCGGCGTACGGTCTCGACGACCTCGGCCGGCTCGCCGGTCACGGACACGGGTTCCACGCGGTAGACGCTAGTCGGCACGAAATCCCGTGGACCCACCGGCGGCGGGGTGGTGTGATCGGCGGGTGTCGACCGTGACCCGGATCCGGGAGTACGCGACCCCGCCCTCCCCGCTGGCGGGTCGGTTGTCGGTGCAGTCGCTGCTCTTCGCGATGGGCGAGGGCACCTTCATGACCGGCTCGGCGGTCTTCTTCCTGCTCGTGATCGGCCTGTCGCCGGCCCAGGTGGGCCTCGGCCTCACGTTCGCGGGCATCGCCGCGTTCGCCACTGCGGTGCCCCTCGGCAAGGCCGTCGACCGGTTCGGCCCGAAGCGGATGTGGACGCTCAGCGCGGCCCTCCAGGCGGCGCTCTTCTCGGTGTGGCCCTTCGTCGACGACTTCGCGGGGTACGCCGCGCTCGCGGTCGCCATGGAGGTCGCCGGCACCCTCGGCGGCGCGGCCCACGGCGCCTACACGATCGACGTGCTGCCGGCACGGGAGCGGGTGAAGTCGCGGGCCTACATGTACTCGGCCCTCAACGTCGGGTTCACCCTCGGCTCGTTGTTCGGCGGCATCGCCCTCGCGTTCGACTCCCTCGAGGTGCTGCGGGTGCTGCCGTGGTTCGTCAGCGCGGTGCTCGTCGTCAACGCCGTCGCGATCTCCCGGCTGCCCAGGGCCTCCCACGACGAGCGCTCCCCCGACGTGCCCCGTGTGAAGCCGGAGGGGCCGGGGCCGCTGCGCAACCCCGGCTGGCTGGCGATCGAGTTCTTCGGCGGCGTGATGTGGACCAACCAGGTGCTGCTCAACCTGGTGATCCCGCTGTGGCTGGTCGCCAAGACCGACGCCCCGCAGGTGCTGCTCGCCTTCCTCTTCGGCACCAACACCGTGATGTGCATCGTGCTCCCGATGGCCGCCTCGCGCGGGGTGAAGGACGTGACGACCGCCCTCCGCGCGATCCGGATCTCGGCCGCGTTCTTCGTGCTGTCGTGCGTGATCACCCTCGTCACCCACGAGACCGTCGGCTGGGTGACGATCGCGCTGATCTGGCTCGGGCACGTCACCGTGACCGGGGCCGAGCTCTACATCTCGGCGGCGAGCTGGTCGATCGAGGCCGAGCTGATGGACCCACGACGACGCGGCGACTACCAGGGCGCCAGCGAGCTCTCCGGCACCATGGGCATGGTCTGGGCGCCCGCGCTCTACACCTACCTCGCCCTCGAGTGGGGTGCCGGCGGCTGGCTGGTGATCGCGGGCATCGTCGCCCTCGCCGCGGCCGGAGCCCATCCGGCGGCCCGGGCAGCCGAACGCTTCCTCGACCGGCACGTGCCCCCCGAGGAGCGCGCCGACGCGACCTCCTCCGAGCCACCGCCCCCGGTCACCGACCCCGTCATCGGTCCCCCCGCCGGTCCGGGCCCGGGACCGGTGACATGAGCCTTCACGGGACGTCATACGAATCGGTCGCCATAGCCCTCCATCCGTATGAGTCCGCCCCCTTCGGGACCGCGAGCTCGACGTCTCGCCCGGGCTCGGCTGCCGTCAGCGCACCACGGTCAGCGGGCCCTCGTCGGGCGTCGGCGGCTCGAAGTGGTCGAAGTACCGCGCGGCGACCTCGCCCGGCAGCACCGCGTCGTCGGCGTGGTCGCCCTGCCGCGCGCGCACCCGCGCCACGACCGTCTCCCGGTCCGTGGCGAGGTACACCGTCTCGGGCACGACGCCGGTCGGCTCGAGCAGCGCCCGCCACGACGCGCGCATCTCCCGTGACCAGAACGAGAAGTCGCAGACCACGTCGCGGCCCTCGGCGACCAGGGCCAGCAGTCGCGCGCGCAACTCGTCGGCGACCTCCGCGTGCACCTCGGACGGCGGCGGCACGGAGGTGACCCCGCGCTCCCACAACAGCGCGTCGAACGACAGCCGCACCATTCCCTCGGCCTCGAGCCCCGCGGCGTACGTCGTCTTGCCCGACCCCGAGGGTCCGCACATGAAGACCACCCGGACCATCCCGGCAGGCTACGGCCCTGCTTGAATCCGGGGCGTGACACACCCGAAGCACTGGGTCGCCGGCGCCCGGCCCCGCACCCTCCCGGCAGCGTTCGCGCCGGTGATCGCGGGCACCGCCGTCGCCCACCACACCGAGGGCGCCGTCTGGTGGAAGGCGCTGCTGGCGCTGGTGGTCAGCGTGGCCCTGCAGGTCGCGGTCAACTACGCCAACGACTACTCCGACGGCATCCGCGGCACCGACGACGACCGCGTCGGCCCGATGCGGCTGGTCGGCAGCGGAACCGCGACCCCCGCGGCGGTCAAGCGTGCGGCGTACGCCGCCTTCGGGGTCGCCGGAGCCGCCGGGCTGGTGCTCGCGGCCACCACCGCGTGGTGGCTGGTGGCGGTCGGGGCGGTCAGCATCGTCGCCGCCTGGTTCTACACCGGCGGCGAGAAGCCCTACGGCTACCTGGGTCTGGGCGAGGTGATGGTCTTCGTCTTCTTCGGCCTGGTCGCGGTGCTCGGCACCACCTACGTGCAGACCCAGACCTTCGAGCTGTCCGCGCTGTACGCCGCCACCGGGATCGGCGCGCTGGCCTGCGCGATCCTCGTCGTCAACAACCTGCGCGACATCCCGACCGACCGGGTCGCCGGCAAGCGCACCCTCGCGGTCCGGCTCGGCGACGAGCGCACCCGCGGCCTCTACGCGCTGCTGGTGCTGGCCGCGGCGGCGGCCGTCGTGGCGGTCGCGGTGAGCACCCAGTGGCTCGCGCTGCTGGGCCTGGTGTTCCTGGTGCCGGCGGCCCGCGCGCTGCGCACCGTGCTCGGCGGCAGCACGGGCCGCGACCTCGTGCCGGTGCTCCAGCAGACCGGTGTGGCCGAAATCCTGTGGGCACTCGGGGTGGCGGTCGGGCTAGCGTGACCGCCGTGAGCAGCACCCCGATCGACTACGTCTTCGACCGCCTCGACCAGACCGACGACTCGGACGCCGGCCGTGCCCGGCGCGAGGGCTTCCTGCAGGCCGTGCAGCACGGCTTCCACCAGGGCCGCACCGACGAGGAGTTCGTCGCGTTCTGGCAGGCCCACGTCACCGCCGACGACGTCGAGTGCCGCGGTGCCTGGCTGCCGCGCTCGGCGTACGGCGCCTCCGACGTGCCGGTCGCGACCACGGCCTGGTTCGACAAGACGCTGAGCTGCGGCCGGGAGGTGCTGCCGCTGCGGATGATCACCGACGTCACCACCCGGCCGACCCACCGCCGCCGCGGGCTGGTGCGGCGACTCCTGGAGGACTGCCTCGACGACGCGGTCGCCGCGGGCCTCCCGCTCGCAGCACTGACCGTCTCCGAGGCCACCATCTACGGCCGGTGGGGCTTCGGCGCCGCCACCTTCAACCGGACCTGCGAGCTCGACACCGGCCCCCGCTTCGGGCTGCGCGACTTCACCGACCCCGGTCGGGTCGAGCTCGTCGACCCGGCCGGCACCTGGCCACTGGTGCTGCGACAGCTCGAGCTCTTCCAGCAGCGCAGCCGCGGCATGGTCGGAGTCCCGCAGTTCTACGAGCCGATCCTCACCGGCAGCTGGCACCCCCACGAGAAGGGCCCGGACAAGCAGCTGCGCGCGGCGGTGCACCTGTCGGCCGACGAGCAGGTCGACGGGGTCGCGGTCTACCGCTTCGACGGTCGTGACGGCGACAAGCGCAAGGTCAAGCTGCAGCTGATCCTCGCCGAGGACCCGGCCGCCCAGCTCGCGCTCTGGGACTACCTCGGCGCCATCGACCTGGTCACCCACGTCAGCTACGACGCGCTCGAGCCGACCGACCCGCTGCCGTGGGCACTCCGGGACCTCAACGCGCTCAAGCAGACCGGCCAGGTGGAGTTCCTGTGGGTGCGCGTCCTCGACCTGCCCCGCGCCCTCTCGGCGCGGACCTGGGCCGGCGACGGGGAGGTCGTGCTCGACGTCGACGACGCCCAGGGGCACGTCGCCGGCCGGTGGCTGGTGACGGTGGCCGACGGGGTCGCGACGGCGGAGCGGACCGAGCGGGCAGGCGACGTACGCCTCGACGCGGAGACGCTGGGCACGCTCTACCTCGGCCCGGTCGGGGTCCACACGCTCCACGCGGCCGGACGCGTGGTCGGTGACGCCGAGGCGGTCGGCCGGTTCGCCGCGATGACCGACCTGCCCGACGAGCCCTACAACCTGCTCGGTTTCTGAGCGCGAACTAGGCTGGGCCCATGGGTTGGATCATTCTCATCGTGCTGGTGGTCGGTGGCTTCCTGGTGTGGCGCAACCGCGAGGTCGTCCTCGCGCGCGTGCTGGGCCAGGACGAGTCGCGCGTCCGCCGGCAGATCACGCGCCGCGACCGCTGACCGCGGTCAGTCCCGGTCTTCCTTGGCCTTGGTGGCCTCGAAGGCCGATGCCGCACGCTCGGCGCGCTCCTGGACCCGCCGGGCGAACGCCTCGCGCTGCTGGTTGAGCAGCACGTACGACGCCACGCCGGACAGCGCGAACGCGATCACCACGGCCCACAGCAGGGGCACCTGGTCGGACACCAGCATCCACACGCCCGCGACGACACCGAAGCTCGCCACGAAGAGGGCGATCCGCAGGCCGGTGTAGATCCAGAACTCCTTCACCCCCTCAGGGTAGATACCTGCGTCGGTCTCACCACCACGGGCCTATCCTGAATCCATGAAGGCTGTGCTCGCGGTCGCACTGATCGCGGTGGTGATCTACCTCGTGATCCGGCTCGTCGAGCGCCTCAACGACCGGCGGCACGGCGTCGTGCGTCGTCCCGGCGACGGAGGCCGCTCGGCACCCCGTGTGAGCGGGCCCGACGACGACCCCGACTTCCTGCGCGACCTCGACCGTCGCAAGAAGAAGCGCCCCGACCTCGACGACTCCTGAGCCGGCCTCGGCCTAGCGGCGCACGATCTCGACGAGCGACGTCGTGGGCTCCGCCGGCGCGGCGTACGAGTGCTGGCTGGTGCTCGAGAAGAAGTTGATCCCGATGAAGTTGAACCACAGGGTCGCGAGCCCGATCAGCGCCAGGTAGGCCGCGTTGCGGCCGCGCCAGCCGGCCGTCGCGCGCGCGTGCAGGTAGGCGGCGTAGACGACCCAGGTGATGAAGGCCCAGACCTCCTTGGGGTCCCAGCTCCAGTAGGAGCTCCACGCCTGGTGGGCCCAGATCGGGCCGGTGATCAGGACCGCGAAGGTCCACACCGGGAAGCCGAAGGCGTGCAGCTTGTAGGAGAGCCGGTCGAGGTCGACCGGCGCCGGCACCCGCGAGAGGTAGCCGCCGGTGGCGGCGTCGGGGGCGCCCGTGCGCGACTTCACCAGGTAGAGCAGCGAGGTGATGCCGCCGAGGGTGAAGGCGCCGGTCGCGATGATCGCGGAGACCACGTGGATGACCAGCCACGGCGAGTAGAGGGCCTCGGTGAGCGGCGCGATCGGGGCGTAGAGCCAGATGACGGCCACCATCAGCAGTGTCAGGACGACGCCGGTGACGATCGGCCCCATCCATGCCAGCCGGTAGCGGCGGAGCAGCCCGAGGTACAACGCGGCGACCACGAAGGTGCCGGCGAGGGTGAACTCGTACATGTTGCCCCACGGCACCCGGTCGGGGTCGGCCGCGAGACCGCGCGCGACGAGGGCGAGCAGGTGGACGAGCGCGGCCACCCCGGTGAGCAGCAGGCCGAGCCTCCCGAACAGCGCCTCCCGGTGGGACCGGTCGGGCGTGCCGGGGGCGCCGGTGTCGACGAGGACCGCGCCGGCGGACTCCGCGGACGCCACCGCCGCGGCGGCGGGCTCCGCCACGCGGCGTACGGCGGAGAGCTGCACGAGGTGGGACAGGAAGGCCAGGAAGTAGACCACTCCCGCAGCGGCGACCGCCTGGTTGCTCAGGGCTTCCCACCCCGCGTCACTCAGCACATCGGTCACGTCGACTCCTCACGTTCACGGCCCTGCAGGTCGGCCAGCAGCTTCTCGAGCACCTCGGCGACGTCGTCGCCGCCCGCGCGGTCGAGCACGGCGACCTCGACCAGTGTGCCCTCCCCCTGCGCACGTGCCCTCACCCAGACCCGACGGGGCCGGATGAACAGCGACCCGAGCAACCCGACGAGGGCGAGCACGACGCCGCCGAGCGCGATCAGCTTGCCCGGGGTCTGGCTGATCTCGATCTTGTTCCAGCGCTCGACGCCCTCGAAGGTCACCGACCCGAGCCCGTCGGGGAGCCGCTGGGTCTGGCCGGGGGCGAGGTCGACGCGGAACATCGACCCGTCCGCCTGGGTCACCAGCTCGGCGTCGTCCTTGTCGAGCGCGTAGACCGACTGCGGCGTGCCGGCCTCGAGCCCGAGGTCGCCGGCGTAGACCTGCATCGAGATCGCCGGGTTCTTCAGGTCGCCCATCACCGAGAACGGGCCGGTCTCGTCGGTGAACGCGTAGGTCGGGTAGAACCAGCCCTCCAACCCGATCTGGGCGGGACGGGCGCCGTTGGCCTTGACCACGCCGATCGACTGGAAGGACTGGTTCTCGGGCAGGAAGATCGTCGGTCCGCTGTAGGCGACGTCGCCGTTGCCGTCACGCACCGTGATCACCGGCGCGTAGCCGTGCCCGATGAGGAAGACGGTGGTCTCGCCGATCGTGAGCGGGTGGTTGACCCGCAGGTCGTAGTCCCGCGGCTCCGCGCCGTCTTCGGTGTAGGTCACGCTTGAGGTGAAGCCCCGCGCCTGCCCCTGCGACGGGCCGTCGCGCAGCCACTCGACGTCGAAGTCCTCGATGTCGAGGAAGAAGTCGTCGAGCTGGTCGGCGCTGAACAGCGAGCCGGGCTCGAACTCGTCGTACTGCGTGAGCGTGTTGGCCATGCCGTTGCCGACGATCACGATCGAGCCGGCCCGGTAGCCGACCAGGCTGCCGATCGCGAAGCCGATGAGCACCACCAGCACCGAGACGTGGAAGAGCAGGTTGCCGGCCTCGCGCAGGTAGCCGCGCTCGGCGGAGACCGAGTCGTCCTCGACGCGCAGCCGGTGGCGTCGCAGCACCCGCTGCGCGCGCTCGAGCACCTCGGCAGGCGCCTGCTCCGTGGTGTACGACGCGTGCTCGGGCAACCGGTCGAGCCGGGCCGGCGTCGCGGGCGGCTGTGCGCGCACGGCGCGGGCGTAGACCCCGATGCGCGGCACGAAGCAGCCGACCAGCGAGATCAGCAGCAGCAGGTAGACCGCCGCGAACCAGGGCGACCCGTAGACGTTGAAGAGCCCGAGCGTCTCGTAGACCGGTGTCAGGGTCGGGTGGTCGTCCTGCCACTGCTGGGTCTTGAGGGCGTCGACCCCCTCCTGGGGGACGACCGAGCCGGGGATCGCGGCCAGCGCGAGCAGGAGCAGCAGCACCAGCGCGGTGCGCATGGAGGTCAGCTGCCGCCAGTTCCAGCGGGCCAGCTCGCGCAGGGTGAGCTCGCCGGAGCGGCGTCCGGTGGCGGCCATCAGATGCTCGTCTCGTAGCCGAGGACGAGCTGGAGCTGGATCCAGGTCACGAGCTCGGCCCACAACCCGGTCACGAGCAGCACCCCGACGACCACGAGCATGAGCCCGCCGGTGCGGGTGACCCACCGCTGGTGGCGGCGGATCCAGCCGAACGCGCCGAGCATCCGTCGGTAGGCCAGTGCGGCGAGGACGAACGGCAGCCCGAGCCCGAGCGCGTAGACCCCTGAGAGCAGGGCGCCGCGGGCGGCGGTCGCCTCGTTGATCGACAGCGTCGTGATCACCCCGAGGGTGGGGCCGATGCAGGGCGTCCAGCCGAGTCCGAACAGCACCCCGAGCAGCGGCGCGGCCGCGAGCCCGACGGCCGGCACCCGGTGGACGCGCCACTCACGCTGCAGCCAGGGCACCAGGCCTGCGAAGGCCAGTCCGAGGACGATGGTCAGGACCCCCAGCACCACGGTGATCTGCCGCTGCCAGGTGATCAGCCAGGCGCCGAGCGCGCCGGAGAGCGACCCCAGGGCCACGAAGACCAGCGAGAAGCCGAGCACGAAGAGCACCGCGCCGGCGACCATGCGGCCGCGGCCCGCGTCCTCGAGGTCGGCGCCGCCGAGCCCGGTGGCGTAGGAGAGGTAGCCCGGCAGCAACGGGATCACGCACGGGGAGAAGAAGGAGACCAGCCCGGCGACCAGGGCCACCGGCACGGCGAGGGCGAGCGACCCCGACCCGGCGGTCGTCGCGAACCAGTCACCCACGAGCGGCTCCCGCGCCGGCGTCCTCGACCAGGTCGACCAGGGTCTGGGTCGACGGCAGGCCACCGTTGATGCTGGCCGCGACCCGCCCCTCCTCGTCGAGCACCACGAAGGCGGGGATCGACCGCGGCGTCAGCACCCCACGGAAGGCGAGCATCTCGCGGCCGTCGGGTGAGTAGAAGGAGGGGAAGGGCACCTCGTAGTTGCGCTCGAACGCCTGCGCCTGGGCCTGGTTGGGGTCGCGGAGGTTGAGCCCCACGAACGACGCCCGCTCGCCCAGCTGCTCGGCGGCGTCGACCACGTCGGGGGCCTCGGCGACGCACGGCGGGCACCACGAGCCCCAGACGACGACGACCGTGGGCGTGCCCCGCAGGTCGGCGAGGTCGAGCGGGTCGCCGTCGAGGTCCTCGCCGGTCAGCGTGATCGGGTCCTCGCGCTCGGCGACGGGGCGCTGCACGATGTCGCCGCTGCCGCTGATGTAACCCTTGTCGCCGGTGCCGTCCAGGCCACCGAAGGCCGAGCAGCCCGTGAGGAGCGTGGCCGTGAGCATGACGGGGAGCAGGAGGACGGCCGTCCGCCTCACGGGCGGTCCTCCTCGGGCGCCCCTCCGGCCGAGAAGGGTGCCTTCTTGTCACGGGTGGGAATCAGGTCGCCCGCGGGCTCGGAGTAGCTGACCCTCACCAGCCGGTCGTCCTCGAAGTGGAGGCTGGTCAGCGAGCACAGCGTGCACTGCCGCTTGCGCGGGTCGTGGAGGAACGAGCGGCCCTCCGCGTGCAGCCGCGTCGTCCAGATCGGCAGCTGGTGGGAGACCAGCACGGCCTCGTGGCCGATCGCCGCGTCGCGCGCGTCGTGCACCGCGGCCATCATCCGCTCGACGATGTCGGTGTAGGGCTCACCCCACGACGGGCGGAACGGGTTCCACAGGTGTCGCCAGCTCTTCGGGTGGCGCAGGGTGCGGGCGCCGGCACCGAACCGCTCGCCCTGGAAGACGTTCTCCGACTCGATGAGCCGGTCGTCGGTGCCGATCTCGACGCCCCGGACGCCGGCCAGCGGCACGGCCGTCTCGCGTGCCCGCTCCAGCGGGGAGGCGACCACGTGGGTGATGTCGCGGTCGCCGACCACGTCGGCGACCTGCTGGGCCATGCGTCGTCCGAGCTCGGAGAGGTGGAAGCCCGACATCCGGCCGTAGAGCACGCCGCCCGGGTTGTGCACCTCACCGTGGCGGAGCAGGTGGACCGTGGTCTCGGTGACGTCGCTCATGCGCTCACCCCCGCAGCCGCGCGGGCCGCGCCCGGCAGGGCGTCGAGCACCGTCTGCACCGCCCGCTCGTCGTGGGCCGAGGAGAGGAACCAGCCCTCGTACGCCGAGGGCGGGAGGTAGACGCCCGCGTCGAGCATCGCGTGGAAGAAGGCCGCGAACGCGGCCGTGTCCTGGGCGGAGGCGTCGGTGAAGTCGCGGACCGGCTGGTCGCGGAAGAACACCGAGAACATGGTGCCGGTCGACTGCACCACGTGGGGGACGCCGGCCTCGGTGAGCGCCTCGGTGGCGGCCTGCTTGACCACGTCACCGGCCTGGGTGAGGTGGTCGTAGACGGCGTCGTCGGCGAGCCGCAGGGTCACCAGCCCGGCCGTGGTGGCGATCGGGTTCCCGGACAGCGTGCCCGCCTGGTAGACCGGCCCCTCCGGAGCGAGGTGGGCCATCACGTCGGCCCGGCCGCCGAAGGCCGCGGCCGGGAATCCGCCGCCCATCACCTTGCCGAAGGTCATCAGGTCGGGCCGCCAACCCTCTCCCGCACCGTCGAGACCCCACTGCCCGCGCCTGCTGGCCCGGAACCCGGTCATCACCTCGTCGGAGACGAACAGGGCGCCGTGCTCGGCGCAGGTGCGCGCCAGGAACTCGTTGAAGCCGGGCTCGGGAGGGACGACGCCCATGTTGCCGGGGGCGGCCTCGGTGACCAGGCAGGCGATCCGGTCGCCGTGCTCGGCGAACGCCGCGGTCACGGCCGCGCGGTCGTGGTAGGGCAGCACGAGGGTCAGGCCGGTGGCCGACTCGGGGACGCCCGGCGTACCGGGGATGGCCAGCGTGGCGACCCCGGACCCGGCCTCGGCGAGCAGCGCGTCGACGTGACCGTGGTAGCAGCCGGCGAACTTCACGACCAGGTCGCGGCCGGTGAAGCCGCGGGCCAGCCGGATCGCGCTCATCGTCGCCTCGGTCCCGGAGGAGACGAAGCGGACGCTGTCGATCGGGGTTCGCGCCACGATCTCCTCGGCCAGCTCGACCTCCGGCTCCGTGGGGGCGCCGTACGACGTGCCGCGGGCGACCGCGTCGGCGACGGCCGCCAGCACCTCGGGGTGGCCGTGGCCCAGGAGCATCGGTCCCCACGAGCAGATCAGGTCGACGTACTCGTTGCCGTCGACGTCGGTCAGCCAGGCGCCGTGCGCCGACCGGATGAACCGCGGCGTGCCGCCCACCGCGCGGAAGGCGCGGACCGGCGAGTTGACCCCGCCGGGGGTGACGGCCCGTGCGCGCCGGAAGAGGTCGCTGGAGCAGTCGGTGTGTACCACGCCGCCATTGTCCCCGAGCGACCCACGAACCGCCCGTCCGGGGGCGGGCGGGCACCCCGGAGGGGTTGCCCGGGCGTGACGCAGGCCACACACTCGGCAGGTACGGTGAATGTGAACGTTTCGTAACCTGACGGGCGGGGCATCGTTGAGGAGACGTCCCGTGCTGGAGGGAGCACGTCTCGGGGACGTTGAGCAGCACTGAACGACGCGAAGAGGGAATGACTGATGACCGCACCGAGGTTCGGCCGGTTCCAGAAGGCCACGGCACTGCTGCCGCTCGCGCTGCTCTCCGCCGCCGTCACGAGCGCGCTCGTCGGCGTGGGTCCCGCCACCATCGCGGTGGCCGAGGAGCAGGCGCCCGCGGTGCTGCCCGACGGCACCACGGTCCCCGAGGCCGCCTACGAGGACCCCGCCAGCATCTCGGCGCCGGGGTCGACGACCCGCGAGGTCGACGGCTCCCTCGGCCGTGAGGCCCGGACCGCCTCCACCTCCGGCATCCCGGCTGCCGCGCTCGCCGCCTACCAGCGGTCCGAGACGGTCATCAACTCCGCCGACCCCGGTTGCCGCCTGCCCTGGCAGCTCGTCGCCGCCATCGGCCGCGTCGAGTCCGACCACGGCCGCTACGGCGGCAACACCCTCACCGACGAGGGCGTCTCCACTCCCGGCATCTTCGGCATCGCCCTCGACGGCACCCGCGGCACGCGCGCCATCCGCGACACCGACGCCGGCCAGTACGACGGCGACGCGAAGTGGGACCGCGCGGTCGGTCCGATGCAGTTCATCCCCGCCACCTGGTCGGTGGTCGGGGTCGACGGCGACAACGACGGCAAGCGCAACCCGCAGGACATCGACGACGCGGCCCTCTCCAGCGCCGTCTACCTCTGCTCCGGCAACGACGACCTCTCCACCGTCGTCGGCCAGCGGTCGTCGGTCTTCCGCTACAACCACAGCGACGAGTACGTCGACCTGGTGCTCTCCTTCTACGAGGCCTACACCTCCGGCGACTTCACCTCGGTGCCCAACGGGGTCTCCAACGCCGGCTACTTCGCCCCGGCCCCGCCGCCCACCGAGGCACGCCCGCCCCAGCAGGGCGGCGGCTCCACCGGTGGCGGCAACGGCGGCGGCGGCAACGGCGGCGGTCCCGGCGAGGAGCCCCCGACCTCCGAGGAACCCACTCCTGACAACCCGCCGACCTCGGGTGGCGGCAACGGCGGTGGCGGCACCGTCGACGTCCCCGACCTCCCCGACACCGGCGTCGACCCCGTCGACGACACCCTCACGAAGGCCGAAGCCACGGCCCAGTGCGCCGAGGACCTCGGTCTCAACCTCAACGGCATCCTCACGCCGGCCCAGCTCCTCGCCCTCGAGGAGTGCGTGGCTGGGCTCCTCGACTGACCCGAGCCACAGGTCGTACCCGGACGTACCCAACGGACGCCCGAGCCGGGGTGCCGAGCGTGGTCGCCGCGGCTGTAGCCCCGGTGTGTGCGTCCTGCTACGTCAGCGGGTGAGGAGGCGGGCGGCCTCGGTGGCCCAGTAGCTGAGCACGACGTCGGCGCCGGCCCGGCGGATCGACGTCAGCGTCTCGAGGATCGCCGCTTCGCGGTCGATCCAGCCGTGGGCGGCGGCGGCCTCGACCATGGCGTACTCGCCCGAGATGTTGTAGGCCGCGACGGGGACGTCGACGGCCTCGCGCACCGCGTGGACGACGTCGAGGTAGGCCAGGGCCGGCTTCACCATGACGATGTCGGCACCCTCGGAGACGTCGAGCAGTGCCTCGCGCACGCCCTCGCGGGCATTGGCGGGATCCTGCTGGTAGGTGCGTCGGTCGCCCTCGAGCGAGCTGTCGACGGCCTCGCGGAAGGGACCGTAGAAGGCGGAGGCGTACTTCGCAGAGTAGGCCAGGATGGAGACGTCGGTGTGCTCCGCGGCGTCGAGCGCCTCGCGCACCACCTTCACCTGACCGTCCATCATCCCGCTGGGCCCGACCATGTCGACGCCGGCGGCCGCTTGGGCGAGCGCCATCTCGGCGTAACGCAGCAGCGTCCGGTCGTTGTCGACGTGCCCCTGCGCGTCGAGGAGGCCGCAGTGGCCGTGGTCGGTGAACTCGTCCAGGCACAGGTCGCTCATCACCGTCAGCGCGTCACCGACCTCGGCGACGACGTCGGTGATGGCGAGGTTGAGCACACCCGAGGGGTCGGTGGCTCCGGTGCCCTCGGCGTCCTTGTGCTCGGGGATGCCGAAGAGCATCACCCCACCGAGACCGAGCTCCGCGGCCTCGGACACCGCGGCGAGCAGCGACGAGCGGCTGTGCTGGACGACGCCCGGCATCGACGAGATCGGGCGCGGTTCGTCGATCCCCTCGCGCACGAACACCGGCAGCACCAGCTGCCGGGGCTGGACAGAGGTCTCGGCCACCATCCGACGCAGCGCCGGCGTGGTGCGCAGGCGCCGCGGCCGCACCAGCGGCCGCGACACCTCCTGCGGGTTCTCGGTCATGACCGGCTCACTTGGCGCGAGCCCTCCGGCCCGACGGCTTGCGCTCCGACGGCTTCGTGACCGGCTGACCGGCCTCGATCAGGTCGGCCCGGCGGGACGCGCCGAAGTCGGCGAGCGCGTCGACGAGCACCTCGACGTCGGGCTTCGAGGCGAGGACGTCGACCCGCAGGCCGTGCTCCTCGGCTGTCTTGGCCGTGGCGGGGCCGATGACCGCGATCACCGTCGACGGGTGCGGCTTGCCGGCGATGCCGACCAGGTTGCGCACGGTCGAGGACGACGTGAACACGACGGCGTCGAACTTGCCGGTCTTGATCGCGTCGCGCGTCGGCGCCGGCGGCGGCGTGGCACGCACGGTGCGGTAGGCGGTGACGTCGTCGCACTCCCAGCCCAGGTCGATCAGGCCGGCGACCAGGGTCTCGGTCGCGATGTCGGCCCGGGGCAGGAAGACCCGGTTGATCGGGTCGAGCACGTCGTCGTAGGGCGGCCACTCCTCGAGCAGGCCGGCGGCGGACTGGTGGTCCTGCGACGGGACGAGGTCGGCGCGCAGCCCCCAGGCCGCGATCGCCTCGGCGGTCTTGTCGCCGACCGCCGCGATCTTCAGGCCCGAGAACGCGCGGGCGTCGAGGCCGTACTCCTCGAACTTCTCGCGCACCGCCTTGACCGCGTTGACCGAGGTGAAGGCGATCCACTCGTAGCGGCCCTCGACCAGGCCGCGCACGGCCTTGTCCATCTGCTGCGGGTTGCGGGGCGGCTCGACCGAGATGGTCGGCACCTCGTCGGGCACCGCGCCGTAGCCGCGCAGCCGGGTGGTGAGCGAGGCCGCCTGCTCCTTGGTGCGGGGCACCAGCACCCGCCACCCGAAGAGCGGCTTGGTCTCGAACCACGACAGCGTCTCGCGCAGGTCGACGACCTTGCCGACGACCGTGACGGCGGGCGGCTCCATGCGGGCCGAGCGGGCATCGGCGGCGATGTCGGCCAGCGTGGAGCAGACGGTGGTCTGCTCGGTCGTGGTGCCGACGCGGGTCATCGCGACCGGGGTGTCGGCGGAGCGACCGGCGGCGACGAGTGCGTCGGCGATCTCGCCGATCTGGCCGACGGCGCTGAGCAGCACCAGGGTGCGGTCGTCGGCGTAGCGCGACCAGTCGGTCTTGCCGCCGCAGGTCACGACCGTGACCTCGCGGTTCTCCTTGGTCGACAGCGGGATGCCGGCGTAGGCCGGGACCGCGCTGACGCTGGAGATGCCCGGCACGATCTCGAAGCCGACCCCGGCCTTGGTGCAGGCCTGCGCCTCCTCGGGACCCGACGCGTAGAGGAACGGGTCGCCGGTCATGAGCCGCACGACGCGCACCTTCTTGCCGTGGCGGACCACGACCTTGGCGCGCGCGGCGTGGGTCAGCGGCTGCCCGTCCTCGCCGAAGCCGCCGTCGACGAACAGCGGGTGCTGCCCGGTCTCGTCGTCCTCGTCAGTGGCGACCGGGAGGCCCAGCAGCCGCCGGACCATGGGCTCGTGCTCGGGCTGCTCGGTCACGACCACGTCGGCCTGCCGGAGCAGCTCGACGGCCCGGACCGTGAGGAGGTCGGGGTCGCCGGGGCCGGCCCCGACGAAGGAGACCCACCCGGGCTGGCTGGTCTGGGGAGTCTGGGGAAGGGACCCGCTGGTGCTGGTCTTGGCTCGCGTCATGCGTCCTGCCTCTTCGCTGGTGCTTCGGTCAGTGCTGGAGATGGGGCTGGTGGTGGAACGTGCATCAGGTCGGCCGCGCCCTCGGCGAGCATCTCGTCGGCCAACCGGGTGCCGACGCCGGCGGCGTCGGCCAGCGACCCCGATGCGGACATCCGCACCGACAGGCCGCCGTCGTGGGAGAGGGCGACGGCCCTGACCCACAGCTCGTCCCCGTCGTCACCCTCGACCACGTCGGCGAGGGCCCCGACCGGGGCTGAGCATCCACCCTCGAGGGTGGCGAGAACTGCGCGCTCGGCCACGACGGCGGCGCGGGACCCGGGGTCCTCCAGCGCGGCCAGCGCGGTCACGAGCCCGGTGTCGTCGGCGCGGCACTCGACCGCCAGGGCGCCCTGGCCCGGCGCAGGCAGCACCTGCAGCGGGTCGAGCACCTCGGTGACCTCGTCGAGGCGGCCGAGACGGGCGAGCCCGGCGCGGGCGAGCACGATCGCGTCGTACTCACCCGACCGGACCTTGCCGATGCGGCTGTCGACGTTGCCGCGGATGCCGAGCACCTCGAGACCGAGCCCGAGGGCGTGGAGCTGCGAGACGCGGCGCGGCGAGCCGGTGCCGACACGGGAGCCGACCGGCAGCTCACCGAGGGTGAGGCCGTCTCGGGCCACGACCACGTCGCGGGGATCCTCGCGCTGCGGCACCGCCGCCAGGGCGACGCCCTCGCAGGGCGCGGTGGGCAGGTCCTTGAGGGAGTGGACGGCGAGGTCGATCCGGCCGTCGAGGAGCGCCTGGCGCAGCGCGCTGACGAAGACGCCGGTGCCGCCCAGCTGCGCCAGCGGGGCGCTCGAGGTGTCGCCCTCGGTGGTGATCTCGACCAGCTCGACGTCTCGGCCGAGGCGCTGGCGCACCAGCTCGGCGACCAGGCCGGACTGGGTGGTGGCGAGGACCGAGGCGCGGGTGCCCAGGCGCAGGGGGGCGTTCACTGGACCGCCTCCCCACTGGGCCGGGTCACCGCGTCGACGGCGTCGGGGTCGAGGGAGAAGAGCTCGGCCAGCGCCGCGGCGTAGGAGACCGCCCCGGTCTGGTCGGCCAGCTCCTTGACCCGCACGGTCGGCTGGTGCAGCAGCTTGTCGGCGGTACGCCGCAGCGTGTGGAGCAGCTCCTCGCGCGTCACCGCGTCGAGGTCGGGCATCCGGGCGACCAACCGGGCCATCTCGGCCTCGACCACCTCAGTGGCCATCGAGCGCAGCGCGACGACCGTCGGCGTGACGCTGGCCTGCCGGCGGGCCGAGAGGAAGGCCGTGACCTCCTCGCCGACGATCCGGCGGACGCCGTCGATCTCGCGCCCGGCCTCGGTGTCGCGCAGCCGCTCGGCGAGGTCGGCGAGGCCGACCAGGGTGACGCCCGGCAGCGTGCGGGCCGCGGGGTCCACGTCGTGGGGCAGGGCGAGGTCGGCGACCGCCAGCGGGTGGTGGTCGGGCCGGGCCGCCTGCAGCCGGTCGGCACCGATCAGCACACCCGTGGCGCCGGTGCAGGTGATGAGGACGTCGGTCTCCGCGAGCTCGGCGTCGAGCGCGTCGAGGCCGGCCCAGCGGACGGCGTACTCGTCCGCGAGGCGGCGGGCGTGCTCGGTGGTGCGGTTGACGACCACGACGTCACGGGCACCGAGGCGGGCGACGGTGGCGGTGGCCAGCGCGGCCATGCCGCCGGCACCGAGGACCACGACCTTGCGTCCGGCGACGCCCTCGGGTGCGACGGCCGTGAGCGCCTCGGTGACGAGCGTGGGAGCGGCCTGGTCGATGCCGGTCTCGGCGCGGGAGCGCTTGCCGACGCGCAGCGCCTGCTGGAAGAGGACGTTGAGGGCGGACCCGACGGTGCCCTGCTCCTGGCCGACGCGCAGGGCGGTGCGGGTCTGGCCGAGGATCTGGCCCTCGCCCACCGCCATCGAGTCCAGACCGGCCGCGACGTGGAAGAGGTGGGAGACCGCGCCGTCCTCGTAGTGGACGTAGAGGTGGGGCAGCATCGCCTCGGTGGCCCGGCCGGCCCGCTCGACGAGCAGCCCCGAGACCTCCTCGACCGAGCCGTGGAAGCGGTCGACCTCGGCGTAGATCTCGAGCCGGTTGCAGGTCGCGATCACCGCCGCCTCGGTGACGTGAGTGCTGCTGACGACGTCGCCCAGCAGCTTGGTCACGCCGTCGCTGTCGAGGGCGACCCGCTCGAGCAGCGAGACCGGCGCGGAGTTGTGGGAGATCCCGACGACGAGGACGCTCATGACACGACCTCCTCACCCAGCGGCACCGGCGAGGCGAGGCCGCCGTGACCACCGTTCTTGCGCTGCTCGTGGTAGGCGAGGATCTGCAGCTCGATCGACAGGTCGACCTTGCGCACGTCGACACCGTCGCCGACGGACAGCACCGTCGGCGCGAAGTTCAGGATGCTGGTGATGCCGGCCTGGACCATGCGGTCGGCGACGTCCTGGGCAGCGGCGGCCGGGGTGGCGATGACGCCGATCGCGACGCCGTGCTCGGTCACGATGGCGTCGAGGTCGTCGAAGGGGCGGACGTCGACACCGGCCACGACCTCGCTCTGGCGCTGCGGATCGGCGTCGAGGAGCGCGACGACGCGGAAGCCGCGGCTGCGGAAGCCGGAGAAGTTGGCGAGCGCGTGGCCGAGGTTGCCGATGCCGACGATGACCACGGGCCAGTCCTGGGTCACACCGATCTCACGCGCGATCTGGTAGCGCAGGTAGTCCACGTCGTAGCCGACCCCACGGGTGCCGTAGGAGCCGAGGTAGGAGAGGTCCTT
Source organism: uncultured Actinomycetota bacterium (assembly GCA_963754025.1). GTDB lineage: Bacteria > Actinomycetota > Actinomycetes > Propionibacteriales > Nocardioidaceae > Nocardioides. Next base: position 262,174 of record CAVWEC010000005.1, read on the forward strand.
GCGGAGCTTGGCGCTGTTGACGCCAGCCGCCTGGGCGAGCGCCTCGCTCGAGCACGTCGTGGTGCCGGCGTCGGCGAGGGAGGACAGCGCCCGCAGGTAGACGGGCAGCCGGGCGACGGTCGCCTCGGGAATCTCCCGGGCGGTCTCGTGGGGCGTCCGCGCTGAAGTCACTGCTCCGCTTTCCAGCCGCCCGGCGCGGGCCTCGGGAACCCGGGAAGGGCCGGAGCGACGTCGTTCACAGTAGAAGTTTGTGAACGGGCGAACAAATCGAGCGGTGCCGCCGGCTAGCACATGTGGGAATCCGCACACCCACCGGGGTGATCGGCCTCAGGACACGTGCGCGAGCACCTCGTCGAGTCGCTCCTCGAGCCGTCCCCACGCGGCCCGGCTGAAGGCGAAGGCCCGACCGCCGGACGCTGGCAGGAAGCCCACCAGGTCCACGACGTCCCAGAAGGGCTCGGCCCGCCTCCCGGTCACCGCGACGTACGACGCGACGAAGCGCTCGGCCTCGGCGCAGCCGTGGCGCAGCGCGAGGTTGGAGGCGCCGTGGGCGACGTCCAGCCACGCCGGACCTGACGAGGTCTCGACCCAGTCGACCACGCCGCTCACCCGGTCGTCGGTCCACAGCAGGTTGTGGGAGCCGAAGTCGCGCTGCAGGAAGCAGGGTTCCCACTCCGGGGCGCCCGACGCCAGCACGTCGAACGCCCGCCGCCAGACCGCCGGCCTCGCGGACCACTCCGGCACCGACCACTTCTCCTCGCCGGCCCACGACTGGAAGTCGCGGGGAGCAGGATCGGCGGAGACGTCGTGGATGGCCGCGAGCAGCCCCGCCAGCGCTCCGACGGGACCGTGCCCGCGCTCACCCGGGACGAGCGTCATCAGGTGCGCGGCGACGCCCTCGACGTCCTCGGTCGCCGCGATGCTGAGGGGCGCCGGCACCGGGGTCCCTGCGAGGACCTGCTGCGACCACGCCTCGCGCCGCACCAGCTCGGGGCCGTGGCGGCGCCACGGTTGCTCGGTCACCAGGCGCAGCACCGTGCAGCGACCGTCGGCGTGCTCGAGCCGGCCCATCCACGACGTCAGCCCCCCGGTGAGGCGCAGGAACTCGACGACGGGGCTGCCGACCGCCCCGCCCGCCCAGTCGAGCGCCGCGCGCAGCTCGGGTGGCCCGGGGGAGGGCGCGGTCACCGGGACAGCGCCGTGCGCAACCGCTGCTCGTCGACCCGCCAGAAGTCGTGCTGGCGACCGTCGACGAAAGTCACCGGGATCTCCTCGGCGAACCGTTCCAGCAGCACCGGGTCACCGGTGATGTCGACCTCCTCGTAGGCCTCCCCCAGGTCGGCGCAGACCCGCTCGACCACCGCCAGGGCCACCACGCACAGGTGACATCCCGGCCGTGTGTAGAGCGTGACCCGGGCACTCACTCGAGCAACCCCAGCGCACGGCGCCGTTCGAGCCCCCGGAGGCGCCCCTTCTGCACCTTGCCGGTGACGGTGAGCGGCAGCTCGGCGACGACCTCGATCCGCGCCGGCTGCTTGAAGCGGGCCAGCCGCTCCTCGCACCGGGCACGCACGGCCGACGCGACCGTGCCGGCGTCAGCACCCGGCTCGGACCGCACGTAGGCGACCACCGCCTCGCCGGTCTCCTCGTCGTCGACGCCGATCACGGCCACCTCGAGCACGCCGGCGACGTCGCGCACGGCGTCCTCGACCTCGCTGGGGTAGACGTTGAAGCCCGACACGATCACCAGCTCCTTGAGCCGGTCGACGAGGAACAGGTCGCCGCTGTCGTCGAGGAGGCCGATGTCGCCGGTGGACCACCAGCCGTCGCCATCGGGGCCCTCGGCGCCATCGGGCCAGTAGCCGCTGAAGAGGTTGTCGCCGCGCACCTGGACCTGGCCGGGGTCGTCGCCGTCCGGCGTCCGACCGGCCTCGTCGACCAGCCTCAGCTCGATGCCGGGCAGCGCCGCGCCGACCGAGCCCGACTGCAGCCGCTCCGAGCAGAGCGTGCTGGTGACGACCGGGGATGCCTCGGTCAGCCCGTAGCCCTGGTGGACGGGCAGTCCGGTGGCCGTCGTGAAGCGGTCGACCGCGCCCGCATCGAGCGGCGCCGAGCCCGAGAGCACGAGCCGCACCGGCCCCAGCCGTTCGCGCAGCCCCTCGATCCCGTGCCAGTTGGCGAAGACCGCGGGGGCGAGCGGCAGCACGCTGCACGCCTGGTCCTCGATCAGGTCGAGCGTGTCCTGGGGGTCGAACCGCTCGGCGATCACGAGCCGGCACCGGTGGCGCAGCACGCCGCCGAGCACGGCGTTGAGACCGTAGACGTGGAAGAGGGGGAGCACGCCCAGCACGACGTCGTCACCGTGCATCATCGGCGGCTCGACCTCGGCGACCTGGTCGAGGTTGGCCAGCAGCGCGCGGTGGGTGAGCATCGCGGCGCGCGGGCGGCCCGACGTACCGCTCGTGTAGAGCAGGCACGCGAGCTTGTCGGGGTCGGGCAGCACGGGCACCGGCTGCGGCGGCGTCGAGAGCAGGTCGGACCAGGCGAGCTCTCCGCCGCCGGCCTCGGCGCCCACGACCACCACCCGGGTCGCCGCACCGCTGGCGGCCTCGCGCACGGCAGGCAGCGTCGTCGACTCGGCGACGACGAGCCTGGACCCCGAGTCCTCGAGCAGGCGGCCGAGCTCGTAGGTGGTGGAGGTCGGGTTGACCGGCACCGCCACGGCCTGAGCGCGCAGCACTCCGAGGTACGCCGACACCAGCTCGACCCGGTTGCCCAGGACCAGCATCACCCGCTGGCCGGCCACCACCCCCGCCTCGCCGAGGCCCGTCGCCACCCGCGACACCTCGTCGTCGAGCTCGCGCCAGGTGAGCGTGCGTCCGTCCTCGGCCACCAGGGCCACCCGGTCGGGGCAGTCGGTCGCGGCGCCGTCGAGGAGTGCGGCGAGGTCCGGCAGCTGCTCGGGCATGCGCGCGATCCTCCCACAGTCGCGAGCCCGACGTGCCTGTGCCGCCGGGCGTCTACGATCCCCGGCATGACTCCGGAGAAGCCGCGGCGGCCGCTCGACCTGCGACAGCGCTCCACGCTCGCCGGCGAGGCGGCGGCCGCGGCCGCCGAGGTGGAGACCGCCCTCAGCACCCCCGCCGACCCGCACAGTGCGGCGTTCTTCGACGTCGACAACACCGTGATGCAGGGGGCGAGCATCTTCCACCTCGCCCGCGGCCTCCACCGCCGGAAGTTCTTCACCACCAAGGACATCCTCGGAGCCGCCTACAAGCAGGCCTACTTCCGGGTCGTCGGCGTGGAGGACCCCGAGCACGTCGCGCAGACGCGGGCGTCGGCGCTCACCTTCATCGAGGGTCACACCGTCGCCGAGCTCGAGGAGCTCGGCGAGGACATCTTCGACGAGGCCATGGCCCACCGGATCTGGCCCGGCACCCGTGCGCTCGCCCAGCTCCACCTCGACCAGGGGCAGCGGGTGTGGCTGGTCACGGCCGCACCGATCGAGATCGCCCAGATCATCGCCCGCCGCCTGGGTCTCACCGGCGCCATGGGGACCGTCGCCGAGCACGTCGACGGCGTCTACACCGGCCGCCTGGTCGGCGACATGCTCCACGGGCCGGCCAAGAGCGAGGCGGTCAGGGCTCTCGCCGAGCGCGAGGGGCTCGACCTGGCCCGCTGCTCGGCCTACTCCGACTCCTACAACGACCTGCCGATGCTGACCCTGGTCGGGGACGCCTGCGCCATCAACCCCGACGCCCGGCTGCGCGCCCACGCCCGGGCCGAGGGCTGGCGCATCCGCGACTACCGCACCGGCCGCAAGGCGGCCCGTACCGGACTGGTGGTGGGCGCCGCGGCGGGCGCGGTGAGCGGCGCGATCGCGGCCGGGGCGGCCTACCGCCGCCGCCACTGACCCGTCCCCGACCCGCGGTTCAAGCCGCCTCGCGGGGTGGTTCGATTTGCCAGTGTGGCCTGGACCACAGTTTGCTGGGTGAGCCTTCCCCCGGTCGCCGTGTGACGCCTACCATGGCGGACGGCTCGGGGGAGAGCGGGGAACCGGGAGGGTCCTGTCATCGGGAAGCAGTCGGAGACGCAGGTCGCGCGTGGGCTCGAGGCCCTCCGCGTCGCCGTCGCGACGCTGCTCCTCCCTGCTCCCGCGGGAGCGACCGGCGCCGGCGGCTGGCTGCTGAGCGAGGCCCGAGCGCCGGAGAGCGTGCCGGGAAGCGCCGGTCCGGGCTCCGATCCCTTCCACGACCACGACCTCGCCGCGTCCTCCGAGGCGGACGAGGCCGAGGGCACCCGGCTGATCGCGCTGGTCGAGCTCGCGCGCGGCGGCGACTCCGAGGCGTTCGGCCTGCTCTACGACCACTACCACGCCTCGGTCTACCGCTTCCTCTTCTACCGCACCCGCTCCGTCCAGCTGGCCGAGGACCTCACCTCGGAGACGTTCTTCCGCGCGCTGCGGTCGATGAACAACTTCCGGTGGCAGGGCAAGGACTTCGGGGCCTGGCTGATGACCATCGCCCGCAACCTGTGCACCGACCACTTCAAGGCAGGGCGCACCCGCCTCGAGATGACGACCGAGGACATGTCGGCCCACGACGACGCCACCGACGGCCCCGAGGACGCCGTGCTGGAGTCGTTGACCCACGAGGTGCTGCTCGAGGCCCTGCAGCAGCTGCCCGACGAGCAGCGCGACTGCCTTGTGATGCGCTTCCTCCAGGGCATGTCGATCGCCGAGACCGCCGCCGTCCTGGGCCGCAGCGACGGCGCCGTCAAGCAGCTGCAGCTGCGCGGCGTGCGCAACCTCGCCAAGCGGATGCCGCGGGGGGTGAGGTGAACGTGCTCGAAGGTCGCGGAAGTTACCCGACGGTCACCTGTGCCCCACCCGTAACCCCTGCTCAGGCGGGGTCGTTGGGGTTGTCGACCGACCCCGCTGAACAGACAGGACCACGAGCATGACCCCGGTGTTCCCGGCGCGCGGCGCCGAGGAGTTCGACCGCCTCGTCGAGAGCCTCTCGACCGGGCGGCCTGACGACACCCTCCGTGACGCCCGCACCGCCGACCTCCTCGAGCTCGTCTCGACGATGCGCTCCGTCGAGCCGGTCGCACCTCGCGCCGACTTCTCCGTCGCGCTGCGCGAGCGGCTGGTGCTCGCTGCCGACGAGCTCCTCGTCCCCGACGAGGACGTCCGCCGGCTCACCCTCCCCCCACGCGCCAGGGCCCGCGACCGCCGCGTCGCCGTCCTCGTCGGCGCCGCGGCCCTGGTCGGCGCCTCGACCTCGTTGGCCGTGGCTGCGCAGTCGGCGCTGCCCGGCGAGCTGCTCTACCCCCTCAAGCGGGTGCTCGAGGACGCCGGGACCGGCGCCCAGCTCAGCGCCGACGCCCGCGGCGTCTCCCTGCTCGGCAACGCCACCGACCGGCTCAGCGAGGTGACCGAGCTGCTCCGCACCGGCGACCTGCGTGAAGGCCCGGCGATCGCCAGCACCCTGGTCACCTTCAGCGACCAGTCGCTCGAGGCCTCCGACCTGATCCTCGGCGACCACGAGACGTCCGGCGACGACGACGCGGTGGAGGAGCTGCGCGACTTCGCGGCCACCAGCCTCCAGACCCTCGCCCAGCTCGAGGCGCTCCTGCCCGACGAGGCCAAGGACGAGCTCCAGTACGCCGCGGAGGTGCTCACCGAGATCGACGCCGCCGCGGCCCGGGCCTGCCCGAGCTGCACCGGCGGCATCACGCAGATCCCGCCCGTGCTGCTCTCCTCGGCCGGCCAGGTCAGCGAGCCGACCCTCGTCGAGACCGTGCCCGCACCGGCGGTGTCGCCGCAGGACTCGCGCGGCACGAAGGGCGGGTCGGGCGACCAGGGCACGACGACGGGCAGTGGGTCCTCGAACGGCGGTGGCGCCTCCGACAGCGGCGGCGCCGTGGGCACCGACCCCTTGCCCGGCGGCGGCACCGACGGCGACGACACCACCGGGCCGATCGAGGAGATCGCCGACGCCGTCACCGGCGGCGGCGGAAAGAACACCTCCAACGGCGGAGGCGGCAACGGCGGTGGCAGTGGCGGCAACACCGGCATCGACCCGCTCGACGACGTGCTCGACGACGTCGACGACCTCGTGAACTAGGCCTGCGGGTCCGTGGTCCCGGCGCCGCCGGGCGCAGGGTCGCCCCGGAACACCGACTCGCGTCGCATCAGCAGCGAGTAGAGGGTCTGCTGGATCGTCTCGCGCACCTGGTCGGTGACGTTGAAGACCAGCATCGGGTCGTCGGCCGCGCCGTCTTCGAAGGCGTCGGTGCGGATCGGCTCGCCGAACTCCAGCAGCCACTTCGACGGCAGCGGCACCAGGCCGAGCGGTCCGAGCCACGGGAAGAACGGCGTGATCGGCACGTAGGGCACGCCCAGCAACCGCGCCAGCGCGGGGACGTTGCCGACGAGGGGGTAGATCTCCTCGGCGCCCACCACCGACAGCGGCACGATCGGCACGCCGGTGCGCAGCGCTGCCGAGACGAAACCGCCCCGGCCGAACCGTTGGAGCTTGTAGCGCTCGGCGTAGGGCTTGCCGATGCCCTTGAACCCCTCGGGCCACACGCCGACCAGCTCGCCACCGGCGAGCATCCGCTCCGCGTCCTCCTGGCAGGCCAGCGTGGCGCCGCTGCGGCGCGCGACCGAGCTGACCACCGGCGTCCGGAAGACCAGGTCGGCCCCCAGCGGGCGCAGGTGGCGGCCGGTGTGGTCGTGGACGGTCACGAGGGTCATCAGCGCGTCCATGGGCAGGGTGCCGGAGTGGTTCGACACCACGAGCGCGCCGCCGTCGGCGGGGATGTTGTCGATCCCGGCGACCTCTATCCGGAACCACTTCCGCGCGATCGGGCGCAGCGCCGTCATCAGGAAGCGCTCGGTGACCTCGGCGTCGAAGCCGTAGTCGTCCACGACGTACTCGCCGGTGACCCGGCGGCGCAGGAAGGCCAGGAAGCGCGCCAGCTGGGGCTCCCACTGCTCACCGAAGATCTCCTTCGCCGCGAACTGGAAGGCTCCGAGCCACTCCCCCGGCGTGATCCCGGCGGCCGGCGACCGCTCCTCGGTGGTGGTGGCCGGGCGTTCCGGCTCGGCAGCGGGGGCGGTGGCCTGGTGGACGTCCGGCTCCGGCGTCGTGGGTTGCTCGGGGGCAGGGGTCGGGGGCTGCTGCCGCCGGTTCGGGCCACCGGCGAGGCTGCGCGCGGCGGACGAGGGGCGCGCGGTGCCGGAGCCACGGCCCGGGCGGCCGCGGGTGCCCAGGGGGATGATCTCGGCGTCACCCACGGCGTGCCTCCAGCAGCTCGACGGCCCCGCCGGGGCTGGTGTCGACGACGCGGCTGGCCGCGTCGATCGCGCGCACGGCATAGCCGTCGGGGCGCACGAGGGAACGACCGAAGTCCTCGAAGGCCTGCTGCGTGGTGCGGGTCGGGTGGAACCCGAGCTCCTCGCGCATGCTCGTGGTGTCGATGCCGCGGCCGAAGGTGAGCAGGGTCAGCTGCTCGGGTGAGAAGTCGGCGACCCGCGCCTGCCGCAGCACCGAGCCCAGCCCCCCGACCGCGAACGACGGCAGCGCGACCGTGGGGCGCTGCAGCAGGCGGATCGCCTGCGAGAGCATGAGGACACCGTCGCCGGCGACGTTGAAGGTGCCGGCGACGCCGGCGTCGACCGCGTGGGAGAGCACGCCGAGCAGGTCGTCCTGGTGGAGGAACTGCAGCCGCGGGTCGAACCCGAGCACGGTCGGCACGACCGGGAGCCGGAAGTAGGAGGTGATCGGGCTCCGGACGTGGGGACCCACCACGTTGGCGCAGCGCAGCAGCGTCACCCGCACGTCGGGACGACGGCGCGCGAAGCCGCGGACGTAGCCCTCGACCTCGGCGGCGTCCTTGGCGTAGCCGGAGCGCGGTGCCCGCCGCGGCTCCATGTCCTCGGTGAACATGGCGGGGTCGCGACTGCTGGCGCCGTAGACGGTGGAGGTCGACTTCACCACGAGGTGGCGCAGGCCGGGCGCCTTCTGGGCCGCGGCCAGGAGCTGCATCGTCCCGATGACGTTGAGCTCCTTCATGGTGTGGCGGCCCCCGGCACTGCCGGGGGTCGCGATCACACTCATGTGGACGATCGTGTCGACGTCCTCCTTGGCGATCACCTTGGCGATCACCGGGGTGCGGATGTCGGCCCGCACGAAGGACACGTCGCCGATGTCACCGCGGGGCGGGACCACGTCGACGCCGATCACCCGGTCGATGCCGGGGGTGCCCGCGAGCGCACGCGCGTGCCGACGACCGAGGTCGCGGGAGACCCCGGTGACCAGGACGACCTTGCCGGCGGCGCTCATGGGCGGGGCTGGCTGCCCGAGAGGGGCGCCGACCCTTACTTGCCGAGCTTGCGGCGCTGGACGCGCGTCTTCTTGAGCAGCTTGCGGTGCTTCTTCTTCGCCATGCGCTTGCGCCGCTTCTTGATGACAGAACCCACTGTGGAACCTTTCAGAACTGACGTGCCGCACGGGTGCACCCGTGGGGTCGGGTCAGCCTATCCGTCGGGGTGTGGCGGGCGCGAAACGGCGTCCTGCCCGTCGACCGGGCGATGCGTCAGCCGGCGCTGTAGAAGCTCTTGCGGAGGTACTCGTCGACGTCCTCCTCGGTCACGCGGAACGAGCGTCCCACGCGCACGGCCGGCAGCTCACCGGAGTGGACGAGGCGGTAGACGGTCATCTTGGAGACGCGCATCATCGTCGCGACCTCGGCCACCGTCAGGAACTTGGGGTCGGGCTTGCTCTCCATCGTGCACCGCTTTCTCGTAGGGGCACGCCACCGGCTTCCCCACCGGGTGGGCCCACGTGCACGTGAAGGATAGGGCCTCGTGTGATTGGTGGGGAAGTAAATCACCAATGAAACCGGTGTGGTCCGGCGTGTCCGCTTGCCGATGCCCCGATTTTACCTCTCGGCGGCGGGCAGGTCTGGTCCACCGCGGCCGACGGGGACCTCACGGCAGGGGGTCGAGGCCGTGGAGCGGGAAGACCTCCGACCGCGTGGCGTGGATGGCGCGGTCGAGCCAGGTCTCGGGGTCGTAGCCCTGCGACCAGTCACGGTAGGCGGGGGTGCGGCCGTCGGTCATGCGCAACGGCGCGACCACGCCGAGCCGGGTCGCGATGTGGGCGCGCCACGCCTCCGGCGTCGGTGTCAGGGGGTCGAGGGGGTGCCCGCCGACGATGGCGAGCAGGTGCGTCCAGGCCCGCGGGACCACTTCCACGAGGGCGTAGCCACCGCCACCGGTGACGACCCACCGGCCGGCGCAGATCTCGTGCGCGAGCTCGTGCAGGGCGTCGTACGTCGCCCGCTGGCCGTCGACGGTGAGCATCATGTGGGCCAGGGGGTCGTTGATGTGACCGTCGCACCCGTGCTGGGTGACCAGCACCTCCGGTCGCCACTCCCGCAGCACCGGGGGCACGACGGCGTGGAAGGCGCGCAACCAGCCTGCGTCGGAGGTGCCCGGCGGCAGCGCGACGTTGACCGCGGTGCCGGGGGCACCGGGCCCGCCGCTGTCCGGAGGGAAGCCGGTGCCGGGGAAGAGCATCTGGCCGGTCTCGTGGAGGGAGACCGTCAGCACCCGGGGGTCGTCCCAGAAGATCTTCTCCACCCCGTCGCCGTGGTGGACGTCGACGTCGATGTAGGCCACGCGCTCGGCCCCCTCGTCGAGGAGCCGCTGGATGCCGACCGCGACGTCGTTGTAGATGCAGAAGCCGCTGGCGCGGTCGGGCATGCCGTGGTGGAGGCCACCGGTGATGTTGGCGCTGTGCAGGCTGCGGCCCGACCAGACCTCCTCGACCGCAGCGAGGGTGGCACCCACGACGTGGGAGGCGGCGTGGTGCATGCCGCGGAAGACGGGGTTGTCGTCACTGCCCAGGCCGTGGCGCTCGTCGTGCTCACCGGTCTCACCCGCCCGGATGACCGCGTCGACCAGCGCGGGCGTGTGGACGCTGAGCAGCTCCTCGCGGGTCGCGACCGGGGGCGCGACGGTGCGCAGGTGGTCGAGGACGCCGAGCTCCTCGGCGAGGCGCATCGTGAGGTCGACGCGCACCGGCGACATCGGGTGCGCGACACCGAAGTCGTACTCGGTCAGGCTCTGGTCGAAGACCACCGACGCCGGCCCGTCGCACGTCCCCGACTCGCCCGGCATGTTCCGCAACCTACCGCTACCCTGACGACGTGCCGACGCCGTACCAGCTCACGACCCCGCTGTGGTGGCCCGCCTGACGGCGGACCACCGATCGAGCACCCCCTCATCCACGGCCGCCCACGGGCGGCCGTTCGTCATGTCCGGACCCTCCGTGGGCGCACACGCCCCAGGAGACACCGATGACCACGTCCCTCTCCCTGCTGACCCCGTCCGGGAGGCTCACCCTCGGCAACCTGCTCGGCGCACTGCGCCCGATGGCCGAGCGGCAGAGCTGATGACGCTGCTGCTCGCTGCGGACCTCGGCGGCGCCACGCTCTTGCGGCAGTCGGCGGTGCCGGCCCACACCGGCCTCGCAAGCCCGGCACGACCAACCTCATCGATGTGCTCATCGCGTGCGGTGGCTCGCCTGCAGGCATCACGACCTACGGCGCCCTGAAGTCCGCCGTCACCGACGCGGTCGTGGCCGTGCTGGAGCCGTTGCAGGACCGGTACGCCGCCCTCGCCGCGGACCCGGCATACGTCGACGACGTCTTCGCGCGCGGCTCCGCCCGCTGCCGCGACCTCACCGACCCCGTCCTCGCCGAGGCCCGCACGGCGATGGGCCTGTGACGCCGGTCGGGCGACGATCAGATGCCACGGACCACCGCCGAGAGGCAGCCCCGCTCAGGGGGCGTCGCGGAACTGGTCGACCAGGATCCGGTGGCCGTCGGGGTCGAGGAGGACGACGTGGTCGGGACCGGAGGCATCGGGGTCGCAGTCGCGCTGGGGGGTGATGCCGGCCGCGCGAGCGGCGCGGGAGACCTCGCGGACGTCGGTGAAGTCGTCGGTCTCGGTCATCTGGTTGGTCAGGCCGGGGTTGAAGGTCAGCATCGGAGCGTCGAAGTCCATGCCGTCGAAGCAGAAGAGGCCGATGATCGTGGTGCCCTGGCTGAGCATCAGGTAGCCCTGACCAGCCTCGCCGGCGTCGCCGCCGACGACGCTGAAGCCGAGCGACTCGTAGAACTCCCGCGAGGCCGCCAGGTCGGCGACGGGCAGGCTGATCGAGAACGCCCCGAGCTCCATCAGGACCCCTCGGCCAGGGCGCGGGAGCGGTCGCGCGCGGCCTCCATCGCGGCGAGGAAGGCCGCACGGACCTTGTGGATCTCGAGCTCGCGGAGCGCAGCGGCGGTGGTGCCGCCCGGGGAGGTGACCTGCTCGCGCAGGACGACCGGGTGCGAGCCGGTCTCGCGCAGCATCGTGGCGGAGCCGACCACGGTCTGCACGACCAGGTCGGTCGCCGTGGAGCGGGGCAGACCGAGGTGGACGCCGGCCTCGATCATGGACTCGACGACGAAGAAGATGTAGGCCGGGCCCGAGCCGGAGATCGCCGTGACGGCGTCCATCTGCCGCTCGGGCACCCGCAGCACCTTGCCGGTCGAGGCCATCAGCGACTCGACCTCGGCGAGGTGGGCGTCGTCGCAGTGGGAGCCGGGCGAGATCGCCGCCATGCCCTCGTCGACCAGGGCCGGCGTGTTGGGCATGACGCGGACGACGGCGACGCCCTCGGGGACCCGGGACTCGATGAAGGCCGTGGTGATGCCGGCGGCCAGCGAGCAGACCAGCTGACCCGCGCGCAGCACCGGTGCGATCTCGTCGAGCAGGTCGCCCATGTCCTGCGGCTTCACCACGAGCGCGACGGTGTCGGCCTTCCGGGCGGCCTCGACGTTGGAGAGCACGGCGACGCCGTAGCGCTCCTCGAGCTCGCGGGCGCGCTCGGGCCGCTTCTCCCCCACCAGCAGGTGGTCGACGCGGCGGCCGGCGCGGACCAGTCCGGAGAGCAGCGTCTCGCCCATGACGCCGGCACCGAGGATGGCGGTCTGGGGCATGGGGACTCCTACTTCTTGGAGATCAGCGATCGCGCGAAGAATGACAGGTTCGACGGCTTCTCGGCGAGACGTCTCATGAGGTAGCCGTACCACTCGGTGCCGTAGGGGATGTAGACCCGCATCGTCTCGCCCGAGTCGGCCAGCCGCTGCTGCTCGGTCGGCCGGATGCCGTAGAGCATCTGGAACTCGTAGGTGCCCTGGGCGCGGCCGTAGCGGCTGGCCAGCGAGCTCGCGATCTCGACCATGCGCGGGTCGTGGGTGGCGATCATCGGGTAGCCCTGGCCGGCCAGCAGCACCTTCAGGCAGCGCACGTAGGACTTGTCGATCTCGACCCGGTCCTGGAAGGCGACCGCCTCGGGCTCGAGGTAGGCGCCCTTGCACAGCCGCACGCGCGAGCCCTCGTGGGCCAGCGCCCGACAGTCGGCCTCGGTGCGGTGGAGGGCCGACTGGAGCACCGCACCGGTCTCGGGGAAGTCCTTGCGCAGCTCGCGCAGGGTGGCGAGGGTGCGGTCGGTCGTGGTGTGGTCCTCCATGTCGAGGGTGACCGTCGTGCCGGCGTTGCGGGCGGCCCGGCAGATGGTGCGGGCGTTCTCGAGCGCCACCTTGTCACCGATGTCGGGCAGGAACTGGCCGATCGCGGAGAGCTTGACCGACACCTCCGCCTTGCGGGTCAGGCCGCGCTCGGACAGGGCCGCGAGCAGCTCGAGGTAGGCCTGCACGGTCGCCTCGGCCTGCTCGACGTCGAGGGTGTCCTCACCGAGGTAGTCGAGGGTGGCCACGAGACCGTCGTCGGCGAGCCCGTTGGTCGCCTCCACCGCGGCCTCGGTGGTCTCACCGGGGACGTAGGAGTGCACGATCCCGGAGGACACGGGCATGCTGCTGACGACGTTCTTGACGCGCTCGCTGCGGGCGAGCATGAGGAGCGGCTGGCGGAGCAGGGGCATGGCCACAGGCTACGCGCGCGTCGCCCGGGGTCCCAGCGGTGGTGGTGCCACAGTGGCCGCGTGGACGACGACCGCCTCGTGCTCGACGTACCGCTGCTGGGCCTGGTGCTCCGCTGCGGCGACACCCGGTTGCGCGCCGTGCGCGAGCGCGACCTGCCGGTCCTCGCCGACCTGCAGTCGGACGACGTGGAGATCGACCCGACGGTCGAGCGGTTCCCCGGCCACGACGACGCGGCGCACCGACGCCGGCTCGTGCACCGCGCGCACTGGCATCACCTCGGCTCCTGGTCGCCGTCCTCGTGGACGCTGCTGCTGGCCGTCGAGCAGGCGGGTGAGATGGTCGGCGTCCAGGCGCTCGAGGGCGAGGACTTCGCGGTGACCCGCACCGTCGACTCGTGGTCGTGGCTCACCGAGCACGCCCGCGGCCGCGGTGGTGGGACCGCGATGCGGCGGGCCGTGCTCGGCCTGGCCTTCGACCATCTCGACGCGGTGGCCGCCGTGAGCAGCGCCCGCCCCACGAACCACGCGTCGCTGGGCGTCTCGCGCCGGCTCGGCTACCGCGACAACGGCACCAGCCTGTCCGCGGCGGGCGGGGAGCGCCTCGAGCTCACCCACCTGCGGCTCACCCGCGACGACTGGCAGGCCTCCGGACTCGGTCGCGACGTGGTGGTCGAGGGACTCGCGCCCTGCCTGCCGTGGTTCGGGGTCCGCGTCCCTGGGTGTGACGGCTAGGCCGTACGCCGCCGCAGGGTCGCGGCCCCCAGCGCCAGCCCGGCCACCGCGAACCCGCCGACCACCAGCAGGTCCGCCCACGCCTCGCCGGTGTCCGCGCTGGTCACCAGCGACTGCATCGCGTCGACGGCGTACGAGAGCGGGAGCAGGTCGCTGATCGCCGAGAGGACGTCGGGGAGCCGGTCGCGCGGCACGAACAGGCCGCACAGCAGGATCTGCGGCACCACGACCGCCGGCATGAACTGCACCGCCTGGAACTCGGTCTCGGCGAAGGCGCTGACGAAGAGGCCGAGCGCAGAGCCGAGGACGGCGTCCACGACGGCCACGACCGCGAGCAGCCAGACCGGTCCGGTGACGTCGAGGTCGAGCAGCAGCACCGAGACGGCGACGGCGATGCCCGACTGCACGGCGGCCATCAACCCGAAGGCGAGGGCGTAGCCGAACAGGAAGTCGAGCTTGCCCATGGGCATGCTCAGCAGCCGTTCGAGGGTGCCGCTGGAGCGCTCGCGCAGCGTCGTGACGCTGGTGACGAGGAACATGATGAAGAAGGGGAACAGCGCGAGCAGGCCCGGCCCGATGCCGTCGAAGACCGCGCCCGGGGCGTCGCTGAACATCCACCACAGCAGGGTCATCAGCAGTGTCGGCAGCACCACCAGCATCGCCAGGGTGCGGTGGTCGCGCCGGATCTGGGACAGCACCCGCGCGGCGACGGCGAGGGTGGTCCGGGGGTTCATGCGGCGCTCCCGGAGGCCTCGACGAGAGCGAGGAAGGCGGTCTCGATGTCGTCGGCGCCGGTACTCCGGCGGATCTGGTCGGGCGTGCCGTCGGCGATGACGACCCCCTCCCTCATCAGCAGCAACCGGTCGCAGCGGTCGGCCTCGTCCATGACGTGGCTGGAGACGAAGACGGCCGAGCCCGCGTCCGCAAGCCGGTGGAAGAGCGCCCACAGGTCACGGCGGAGCACCGGGTCGAGACCCACGGTGGGCTCGTCGAGAACGAGCAGGTCGGGCTCGCCGAGCAGTGCGACGGCGAGGCTGGCGCGGGACCGCTGACCGCCGCTGAGGCGACCGACGACCTGGTCGACGTGGCTGGTGAGGTCGACCGCCTCGACCGACCGGTCGACGGCGCTGCGGTGGACACCCAGCACCCGGGCGAAGAAGGCGAGGTTCTCGCGCACGGTCAGGTCGTCGTACACGCTGGCCGCCTGCGTGTGGTAGCCGACCCGGGCGCGCGCGGCGGGGCTGCCGGCGTCCTGCCCGAGCACCACGACGCGACCGGAGGCGATCTTCTGCACGCCCACCAGGCAGCGCATCAGCGTCGTCTTGCCACACCCGCTCGGGCCGAGCAGGCCGGTCACGCCGCCGCCGACCGTGAGGTCGAAGCCGTCGAGCACAGTGCGGCTGCCGCGCACGACGGACAATCCCTCCACCTCCACGATGTTTTTCATCATGCGATGAATTGTGCACCCGGGAGGCGACCTACGGCAAGGGTCCCGTCAGGTAGCGCTGGACGGTCGGGGCGTAGGTGGCCACGAGCTGTTCGACCGGCATCGACGCCAGCGGCTCCACCCGCACGACGTAGCGCAGCAGGATCACGCCGAACACCTGGCTGGCCACGATCGGCATCCGGTGCTCGGGCCGGTCGATGCCCAGCGCCTGCCCGACGGGGCCGAGCACGACAGGCAGGAACCCCTCGCTGACCAGGCGGGAGGCCGCCGGGTCCATCAGCCCGCGCACCATCGTCAGCAGCGCCGGCTGCAGCTCGGGGTCGTCCCATGCCTGGACGAACGTGGTGAGCAGGCGCTCGGCCGCGTCCTCCGGTCCCCCGGCGGTCACCGCCGGGATCAGCAGCGCGCGCGGGTCGACGGGCAGCGCGAGCGAGGCGAGGAACAGGTCGTCCTTGCTGCCGAAGTAGTGGTGCACCAGCGCCGCGTCGACGCCGGCGTCGGTGGCGACGGCGCGCATCGTGGTGCCCGCGTACCCGTGCTCGGCGAAGCGGGCCCGTGCGGAGGCGAGGATCGCGGCCCGGGTGTCCGGGGCGCCCGGACGGCGTCCCCTCCGACCCGTCGGCGCGGACCGACTCACGTCGCCGGGACCCGGAAGTACTCCCGGGCGAAGGCCAGCGAGTCGCGCAGGTCCGCCTCGCGCTGCTCGCGGTCGACCGCCTTGCGGGTGTTGATCTCGACCACGACGTCGCCGACGAAGCCGCTGGTCGCGACGTGCTCGAGGAACGCCTGGGCGCCCATCACCCCGCGTCCGGGCACGAGGTGCTCGTCCTTGGCCGAGCCGGACCCGTCGGTCAGGTGGACGTGACGGAGCCGGTCGCCGAGCCGCTGGGCCATCTCGACCACGTCGGAGCCGGCGATCGCCGCGTGGGAGAGGTCGATCGTGGTGTGCGCGTAGGGCTCCTCCGACGGGTCCCACCCGGGGACGTACATCTCCATGGCGCCCCGCCTGCCGGCCCTCGAGGTGGCTCGCCAGGGATACATGTTCTCGACCGCGAAGCGGATGCCGGTGGACTGCTCGAGCGCCGCGATGCCCTCGACGAAGCCCGCGGCGTACTCCTTCTGCCAGCGGAAGGGCGGGTGCACCACGACGGTGCCGGCGCCCACGGCGTCCGCCATCTCGGCCGACCGCTCGAGCTTGCCCCACGGCTCGGTGCCCCAGACCCGCTGCGTGAAGAGCAGGCACGGCGCGTGGATCGCGCAGATCGGCACCTCGTGGTGGTCGGCGAGCTGCTGCACCGCGGAGGTCTGCTGGCTCAGCGCGTCGATGCCGACCATGACCTCGACCGCGTCGTAGCCCAGCTGGGCCGCGTAGGCGAACCCGTGAGCGGTCGACTCGGGGTAGACCGAGGCGGTGGAGAGGCCGATCCGGCTCACGGGACCGCCCCGGCGCTCGAGCGGGAGATGCCGTCGATGCGCTCGAGGATGACCCCCTCGCGCAGCGCCCACGGGCAGATGTCGAAGGCCGGCAGCTCGAAGATGTCCATGGCGGCGACCGCCACGAGCGCGCCCGGCAGGATCTGGTGGGTGCGGCTCTGCGAGACGCCGGGCAGGGCGGCGAGCTCGTCGTCGGACATCGCCGCCAGCCGGGGGATCCAGCGCGCCATGTCGTCCTTCGTCAGCTGGCGGGGGACGTAGGGCCCGTCGCCCGACGGTGCGGCACCACAGATCCGCGCCAGGGACCGGAACGTCTTCGACGTCGCGACCGCGAGGTCGGGGGCACCGTGGCGCAGCAGGTTGCCCGCGTCGCGGGCGATGGCGGCGCGGATCTCCTTGCGCAGCGCCTTGATGCCGGCGTCACTGCGGTCGGAGAGGTGCTCGCGGGCCAGCCGGGCCGCGCCGAGCGGCAGCGACCACGCGACGTCGGGCGACTCGTCGCCGCCGGCCGCGATCTCCAGCGAACCGCCACCGATGTCGAAGACGGCCAGCCGTCCCGCCGACCAGCCGAACCAGCGCCGTACGGCCAGGAAGGTCAGCCGCGCCTCGTCCTCGCCCGGCAGCACCGCGATGTCGACGCCGGTGCGCTCGACCACCTCGGCCAGCACCGCGTAGGAGTTGGTCGCGTCGCGCACCGCGGAGGTCGCGAAGGGGAGCATCTCCTCGCAGCCCTTGTCCTCGGCCACGTCGAGCGACTCGGCGACGAAGCCGACCAGCGCCTCGATGCCGCCGCGGGTGACCGCCCCATCGTCGTCGAGGTGCTCGGCGAGCCGCAGCCGCTGCTTGAACGACGACGCCGGCAGTGGCCGCGCGCCGTCGTGGGCGTCGACCACCAGCAGGTGGCCGGTGTTGGAACCGATGTCGAGCACACCCAGCCGCATGGGTGCGAATGTACCGGCCGCGTAAGGTCTACCCGTGCCAGAAGTGGACCTCGTCTTCCCGCGGGCCTTCGTGGAGTTCGCCGACCCCGCCGACGCCGACCAGGTCTTCCGCTGCGACCTGACCTGGCTGACGTCCGCCTACACCTGCATCTTCGGGCAGGGATGCCCCGGCATCTACGACACCTCGCCGGAGACCGGCTGCTGCACCCTGGGCGCCCACTTCTCCGACAAGGACGACCAGAAGCGGGTCGCGCAGTGGGTCTCCCGGCTGACGCCAGAGCACTGGCAGTTCCATCCGGGACGCACGGTGAAGAAGTCCGACTGGGTGACGACCGACGAGGACGGTGAGCCCAAGACGCTCACCCTCGAGGTCGAGGGCCAGCAGGCGTGCGTCTTCCACAACCGCGGCGACTTCCACGCCGGAGCCGGCTGCGCGCTCCACGGGCTCGCCCTGGCCGAGGGTGCCGAGCCGCTCGAGGCCAAGCCCGACGTCTGCTGGCAGCTGCCGATCCGGCGCACCTACCGCACCGTCGAGCGACCCGACGACACCTCCTACGTCGAGGTCTCCATCGGTGAGTACGACCGCCGCGGCTGGGGGTCGGGCGGGCACGACCTCGACTGGTACTGCTCGGGCAACACCGAGGCCCACGTCGCCGTCGAGCCGCTCTACATCACGAACGAGCCCGAGCTCGTCGAGCTGATGGGGCGCGCGGCGTACGACGCCCTCGTGGTGCACTGCGAGGCCCACCTGCGGTCGCGCTCGGCGCTGGCGCTGCACCCCGCCGATCCCCGCTGACGGTCCCCTCGGTCTGTCGACGTCGAGGAAATCGACCCCGCTCGCAGAGTGAGATCGGTCATTGTCGACAATGGCCGACATGCGCTTGGACCATCTTTCTTTCGCCGCGGGTCCCGACGGCTTGGCCAGCACCGCCCAGCGCATCGGGGGACTGCTCGGCACCGAGTTCCGGGACGGTGGGGTCCACCCCCGCTTCGGCACACGCAACATGATCCTCCCCCTCGCGGGCGGGACCTATCTCGAAGTCGTGGAGGTCCTCGACCACCCGGCCTCCGACAAGGCGCCCTTCGGGCAGGCGGTGCGTGCGCGCTCACTGCTCGGCGGCGGCTGGCTCGGCTGGGTCGTGGCGGTCGACGACATCGCGGCGGCGGAGCAGCGGCTCGGCCGTGAGGCGGCTGCCGGCAACCGGCACCGACCCGACGGGGTGCTGCTGCACTGGAAGCAGATCGGCATCAACGGCCTCATCGCCGACCCCCAGCTGCCCTACCTCATCCAGTGGGACAGCGAGCCCGAGCTGCACCCCAGCCACGGCGCCGACCAGGCCTACGCGCTGGCCTGCCTCGAGATCGCGGGTGACCCCCAGCGCGTCTCGGAGTGGATCGGCGAGACCGTCGAGGCCCCGCTGGAGGACGTGAAGGTCGAGTGGGTGGCTCCCAACGGCACCCCCGGCATCGTCGCGGTCCAGGTCCAGACGCCGAACGGGCTCGTCCGTTTGTGAGTGGGGCCCGCCCCTCTCCCAACATCTGGCACCACCCGGGCACCTACGAGACCGAGAACCGGGCGTTCGACCCCGATGGTCTCCTCGAGGCCACCATGTCCTCGATCGCGCCCTGGGCTGGGCGCAGCGTGCTCGACGTCGGCTGCGGCACCGGTTTCCACCTCGGGCGCTTCGCGACCTCGGCCGCGACCGTGACCGGGGTGGAGCCCCACCCGTCGCTGGTCGCCCTGGCACGGCGTCGTACCCGCTCGCTCCGCAACGTCTCGGTGCTCGAGGGGCTGGCCGAGGCGCTGCCGCTCCCCGACGCGAGCGTCGACGTCGTCCACGCACGCTGGGCCTACTTCTTCGGCCCCGGGTGCGAGCCGGGGCTGGCCGAGCTGGCTCGCGTCGTACGACGCGGCGGGACGGCGTTCGTGATCGACAACGACCCCACCCGCTCCACGTTCGGCCGCTGGTTCGGTCGTGGCTACCCGGAGGTGGACCCAGCCGTCGTCGAGGGGTTCTGGACCTCGCGCGGCTGGAACCGGTCGCGGCTGGACCTCCGCTGGGAGTTCACGACTCGCGCCGACCTCGAGGCCGTCGTGCGCATCGAGCTGCCGCCCGTCGTCGCCGATCACGCCCTCGCCTCCCACGACGGTCTCGTCGTCGACTACGCCGTCAACCTGTGGTGGCGGGAGTACTGAGAGGCTGCAGGATTCCCCTGATGGCCGGGGATCCCTGCACTTGTCAGGTGTTGCATCCCCTGACAAGTGACAGAACTCCCTGACAAGTCGACCACTGCTCTGCAGACGGAGTCCGGTTATCCACAGGACCGCCCACGACCGCCCTGTGAGCGGCCGATCCGAGGCAGCCTGTGATCATGACGGACCTGCTCATCCCCACCGCGTCTCCTCCGGTGATCCTGAGGCGAGAGGCACTGGCCGCCGGCCTGTCCGATCGCGACCTCAGCCGGCTCGTCCAGCGAGGCGAGCTGCACCGCCTGCGCCAAGGTGCGTACGTCGCCGGGGCCAGGTGGCGAGGCGAGGACCTCTGCGGCCGGCACCGGCTGCTCGCACGAGCGGTGGTGACGCAAGCGAAGTCGCCCGTCGTCGTGAGCCACGGCTCGGCGATGGCCCTTCACGGCGGGCCGCTCTTCGGGATGCCCCTCGACCGGGTCGAGGTCACGAGGCTCGACGGTCGAGCCGGACGACGAGAGGCGGGGGTGCGTCAGCACCGCGGGGAGCTGCTGGTGGGTGACGTGTCGACCTGGGAGGGGCTGCCGGTCACCAGCGCGACGAAGACGGCCATCGACGTCACCACCGTGGCCTCGGTCGAGGCCGCCCTCGTCGTGGTCAACGCGCTGCTCAACGACCAGCGAACGACGATGGCCGAGCTGCACCACCGCTACAGCTCCATGGAGCGTGACCCCTACACGCAGCGCACCGACCTGGTGCTGCGCCTGGCTGACCCACGCATCGAGTCGGTCGGGGAGTCGCGGTTCTTCTACCTGGCGTGGCGACAGGGGCTCCCGGCGCCCCTGCCCCAGTTCGAGGTGACCGACGCCGGGCGCGTGGTGGCGAGGCTCGACTTCGCGTGGCCGGCCGAGGGCGTGTGGCTCGAGTTCGACGGACGGGAGAAGTACATCAAGCACCTGAGGGAGTCGGAGACGGTGACCGACGCGGTGTTGCGTGAGAAGCGCCGGGAGGACCGGATCCGCGAGCTCACCGGCTGGCGCTGCATTCGGATCACCTGGGCCGACCTGGCGGAGCCGGAGCGCCTGGCAGCCCGCATTCGGGCCCTGCTCGCCTGAACCGCATTTCGCGCCGACTGGTCAGGGAGTTCTGGCACTTGTCAGGGGTTGCTTCCCCTGACAAGTGCAGGGATCCCCTGATGGCCGGGGATTCATGCAGCAGTCAGCTGGAGCCGCGGACGACGAGCTCGGGGGTCAGCAGGACTCCGCCACCGCGGACGGGTGGGTGGGTGAGCAGGCCCTCGAGGTGGCGGACGATCTCGACCGCGACCTCCTCGAGGGGCTGGCGCACCGAGGTGAGGCCCGGCGACACGACCTGGGCGACCTGGGAGTCGTCGAACCCGACCACGGCGACGTCGCGGCCGGCGGCCATGCCGCGCTCCCCGAGGGTGTGGAGGACACCCATCGCAAGGGTGTCGGAGGCACAGACGAACCCCGTGGGCGCCGCCTCGTCGAGCAGGTGCGCGCTGGCCTCGCGGCCGGAGTGGACCGTGTCGTCGGAGCGCGACGCCAGCCCGGTGGTCGAGAGGCCGCGTGAGCGCATGGCGCGGGTCCAGCCGGCCCGGCGGTCCTCGCCGATCACCTGCTCCTTGCGCCAGCCCACCCACGCGATGCGCTGGTGGCCCCGCTCGATGAGGTGGGTGGTGGCGAGCTCGACGCCGGCGGCACCGTCGACGTCGACCCACGGGTGGTCGGCCCCCTCGTTGGCCCACGGCCGACCGAAGGCGACGAAGGGCGCGCGGCGGGTCTGCAGCCACGCCGCCTGCGGGTTGCCGAGGTAGGTGTCGGTGGCCACGAAGGCGTCGACCGCCGTGGAGCGCAGCAGCTGGTCGTAGCCGGCTGCCGGGTCCT
Source organism: uncultured Actinomycetota bacterium (assembly GCA_963754025.1). Lineage (GTDB taxonomy): Bacteria > Actinomycetota > Actinomycetes > Propionibacteriales > Nocardioidaceae > Nocardioides. The sequence goes on from CAVWEC010000005.1 coordinate 283,824, forward strand.
CGGGGTCACCGGGGAAGAGCAGCACGTGGTAGCCGGCGGCGCTGGAGGTCTCGACGAGGGAGTGGACGAACCGGTCCATGAGCGCGTTGGCCGTGTGTTCCTGGGCGGGCGCGAAGCGCAGTCCGATCAGGTGGCTGGAGCGGGTGCGCAGGTTGCGTGCCGCACGGTTGGGCGAGTAGCCGAGCTCGTCGATCGCCTCGAGCACGCGCGCCAGGGTGTCGGGGCGCAGGAGGTCGGGGTTGTTGACCGCGTTGGAGACGGTCTGCCGCGACACCCCGGCCACCTCGGCCACGTCCGCCAGCGTCGGCGGCGTGGTCGGCATCCAGCTGCCAGCCCGTGTCATCGAGAGCCCCCTTGATCGTTCCAACCGAGCATAACGCCCTGGGTCGGGGAGGTCGCGGCAAGCCCGGGTCGGCGTGCCCGGCGCGTGTGCCCCGGTGCGTGTTGTCAGGACCATCGCCTAGCGTCTCGCCCATGCCGAGAAGCACCCCCGCCCGCCCCCGCGCCGCCCACCGCTGCAGCGAGTGCGGCTGGGAGACCGCGAAGTGGGTGGGTCGCTGCGGCGAGTGCCAGGCCTGGGGGTCGGTGGCCGAGGTCGCCGCCGCCGCCACCCGCGCCGCGTCCGCGCCCGTGACCCGCCCCGCGGTGCCGATCGGGCAGGTGTCGGTCGAGGAGTCGGCGTTCCGCAGCAGCGGCGTCCCCGAGCTCGACCGGGTGCTCGGCGGCGGTCTCGTGCCCGGCGCCGCGATCCTGCTGGCCGGCGAGCCCGGTGTCGGCAAGTCCACGCTTCTGCTCGAGGTGGCCGCCCAGACCTCGCGCTACCAGCGCCGCGCCCTCTACGTCACCGGCGAGGAGTCCGCCTCCCAGGTGCGGCTGCGCGCCGATCGCACCGGCGGTGTCCACGACGAGCTCTACCTCGCCGCGGAGACCGATCTCGGCGCGGTGCTGAGCCATCTCGAGCAGGTGAAGCCCGAGCTGCTGGTCGTCGACTCGATCCAGACCATCGCCGCCTCCGACCTCGACGGCGTTCCCGGTGGCGTCACCCAGGTCAAGGAGGTCGCCGCCGCGCTGATCCGGATGGCCAAGACCCGCAACATCACCACGGTGCTCGTCGGCCACGTCACCAAGGACGGGTCGATCGCCGGTCCGCGCGTGCTCGAGCACGTCGTCGACGTCGTGCTCCACTTCGAGGGCGACCGCAACTCCCGCTTCCGCATGGTGCGGGCCATGAAGAACCGGTTCGGACCCGTCGACGAGGTCGGCTGCTTCGACCTCTCCGCCGAGGGCATCACCGCCGTCACCGACCCCACCGGCCTGTTCGTGGAGAACCACGAGCAGCAGGTTCCCGGCACGTGTGTCGCGGTGACCATGGAGGGACGCCGACCGCTGCTGGCCGAGGTGCAGGCCCTGGTCACCCACACGGCCGCGGAACGGCCGCGACGTACGACGAGCGGGCTCGACCCCTCACGGGTCGCGGTGGTGCTCGCGGTGATCCACCAGCACTGCGGCATCCGTCTGCACCAGCAGGACGTCTTCACCTCGACCGTCGGAGGGGCCCGGCTCACCGAGCCCGCCACCGACCTCGCGATCGCGGTCGCGCTCGCCTCCGCCTCCCTCGGCCGGCCGGCACCGCGCGGCGTGGTCGCGATGGGCGAGCTCGGCCTCGCCGGCGAGCTGCGCAAGGTGCGCGACCTGCCCCAGCGCCTCGCCGAGGCTGCGCGACTCGGGTTCCGGGTCGCCGTCGTCCCCGGGCGCAGCGGCGCCGCCGAGCGCCGGGTCGAGGGCATGCGGGTGCTCGAGGTGGGCGACGTCCGCAGCGCCCTGCAGCTGTTGTCGCTGCTGGGCGGCGACTGATCCCCCGTTCCCGCCCCGATCTCCTAGACTGTCCGGCGACGGCCGGACACCCCGGCCGTCATGTGTGAACGGTGAGGAGACCCGTGGCGACCGTCCGGTCCGAGGAGCAGCTGCGACTGCGTGCTGCCCTGGCGTCGATCGCGCCCGGCACCGACCTGCGCGACGGCCTGGAGCGGATCCTGCGCGGACGCACCGGCGCCCTGATCGTGCTCGGCCACGACAAGACCGTCGACGACATCTGCACCGGCGGCTTCACCCTCGACGTCCCCTTCACCTCCACGGGCCTGCGCGAGCTGGCCAAGATGGACGGCGCGATCGTCGTCGACAAGGACGTCACGCGGATCATCCGGGCCGCCACCCACCTGATGCCCGACCAGTCCATCCCCTCCGACGAGACGGGCACCCGCCACCGCACCGCCGACCGCGCGGCGCGACAGACCAGCTTCCCGGTGATCTCGGTGTCGCAGTCGATGCAGATCATCGCGGCGTACGTCGGGGAGACCCGCCACGTGCTCGAGGACTCGGGCAAGATCCTCTCCCGCGCCAACCAGGCGCTGGCGACGCTCGAGCGCTACAAGCTGCGCCTCGACGAGGTCTCCAGCACCCTGTCTGCGCTCGAGATCGAGGACCTGGTGACGGTCCGCGACGTCGCCGTGGTCGCCCAGCGGCTCGAGATGGTCACCCGGATCGCCCGGGAGATCGAGGACTACGTGCTCGAGCTCGGCACCGACGGCCGGTTGCTGTCGCTCCAGCTCGAGGAGCTCATCACCGGTGTCGACGCCGAGCGCGAGCTGGTCATCCGCGACTACCTGCCCGCAGGCCGGCGGGCCCGCGACCCCGAGCACTACCTCAGCCAGCTCGAGGCCCTGTCCCCCACCGAGCTCGTCGACCCGGCCGCTGCCGCGCGGGCGCTCGGGCTCGGGACGGGCGAGCACCTCGACGGCGCCGTCGCCCCCCGCGGCTACCGGCTCCTGGCCAAGGTGCCGCGGCTGCCCCACTCGGTGGTCGTCCGGCTCGTCGACCACTTCGGCAACCTGCAGAAGCTGCTGTCGGCGGGGGTCGACGACCTGCAGGACGTCGAGGGTGTCGGCGAACTCCGGGCGCGCAGCGTCCGCGAGGGCCTCTCGCGTCTCGCCGAGTCGACGATCCTGGAGCGCTACGTCTAGTCGCGGTTCGCGCCGTCGTCCTGCTTCTCGTCGGCCTGCTTGCCGTCCGCCTTCTTCTTGCCCTTCCGTGGCTTGGCCGGCACGGTCTCGGTGACGACCGGCCGCTCGGGGGCGGTCAGCTGGAACTGCATGTCCGACGGCTCCCCGCCGAGCGCGGCGACCTCGACGTGGTACCACCCCGGCAGCGCCCAGTCGGTCTGGGAGCTGCACTCGTCGTCGGACCGCTTCGCCGACCACCGGACGTCGACGGTCGTGGTCTCGGTGTTGCGCAGCACCAGGTCCTGCTTCTTGATCGACCTCGGGCACTGGCTGCTGAACCAGATCGCGTCGTCCCCGGACACGATCTTCACCGACAGGGTCCGCGGCGAGAGGGCCCACGTGCAGGCAGCGCTCTGCACCGTGCGCAGCTCGACGGTGAAGGTGATGGGGCTGCCGCCGACCGTCTGCTTCGCTGACGGAGTCGCCGCGACGTCACGGTCGACGCACGGACCCTCGGGTACTGCGAGCACCGGCTCCTTGTTCTTGCGGCGCTTCTTCGCCTTGTCCTGGCGCGCCTCGCCGGGCGTGCTCGCGTCGGTGACCGGCGCCCCGGCGAGGTCCTCGGTGGGCTCCGCAGCGACCGGCGCTGCCTGCTGCCGTGGCTGCGGTGCGGCGCCGCCGCTGACCGCTGCGATCCCCTGCACGAGTGCCACCACGAGGGCGGAGACGACCGCGAGCAGCAGGACCCGGCGGGTCCAGTAGACGCGTGCCGGCAGCGGCCCACGGGTCATCGCGGTCATGCGTCACACCGTAGGCAGCGCGTCGCCCGCGCACGTGGTGCCACGCGGGCCTGCCTACGATCGGCACCGATGAGCGACCCCACCGAGCTGCACGCGCCGCTGCTGCGCTGGTACGACGAGCACGCGCGCGAGCTGCCCTGGCGTGGACCCCGGGCCTCGCCGTGGTCGGTGATGGTCAGCGAGTACATGCTCCAGCAGACCCCTGTCGCGCGGGTGCTGCCGGTGCACGAGCAGTGGCTCGAGCGCTGGCCCACGCCTGCCGCCCTGGCCGCGGAGCCCACCGGCGAGGCGATCCGCATGTGGGGGCGCCTGGGCTACCCGCGACGGGCGCTCCGACTGCACGCGGCGGCCTCGGCGATCGTCGAGCGCCACGGCGGCGAGGTCCCCGCCGACGTGGCGGAGCTCCGGGCGCTGCCGGGCGTGGGTGACTACACCGCCGCCGCGGTGGCGGTCTTCGCCTTCGGTCGCCGGCACCCGGTGCTCGACACGAACATCCGGCGGGTGCTCGCCCGCACGCTCGACGGCGTCGAGCTGCCGCCGACGCACGTCACGAAGCCCGAACGGGAACGGGCCGCGTCGCTGCTCCCGGCCGACGACGGCGAGGCCGCCACCTGGTCGATCTCGCTGATGGAGCTCGGCGCACTCGTCTGCAGCGCCGCGCGCCCACGCTGCGGCGCCTGTCCCTTGTCGGAGCGGTGCGCCTGGCGGGCTGCCGGGCACCCGGCGTACGACGGGCCGCCGCGCCGCGGGCAGGCCTGGGCCGGGACCGACCGGCAGTGCCGCGGCCGGCTGATGGCCGTGCTCCGCGAGACCGAGGGGCCGGTCCGCGAGGACGAGCTGGCCCGGACGTGGGACGAGGCCGACCAGCGCACCAGGTGCCTGGCCGGCCTCGTCGAGGACGGTCTGCTCGTCAGGGACGGCGAGGGCTACTCGCTGCCCTGACGAATCTCACTCCGCGCGCGGGACGTCGGTGGGACCGTCGGAGTCGTCGGGACCCTCCTCCGTGGTCTCGGGCAAGGCAGCGCCCCCCTCGACGTCGGCGGTCTCGAACGGCGGCAGGTCCGGCATCACACCGACCTTCTGCCCCGTGAAGGTGAAGGACGCGGTCGGCCCCTCGCCCTCGACGTCCACCAGGACGATCTGTCCGGGTCCGACCTCGCCGAAGAGCATCTTCTCCGACAACACGTCCTCGATCTCGCGCTGGATGGTGCGGCGCAGCGGGCGGGCACCGAGCACCGGGTCGAAGCCCCGCTCGGCGAGCAGGTTCTTCGCGTTCTGCGTGAGCTCGAGCTGCATGTCGCGGTCCTTCAACCGCAGCTCCACACCGGCCACCATGTTGTCGACCATGTGGACGATCTGCTCCTGCGTCAGCGGCGGGAACACGATGATCTCGTCGACACGGTTGAGGAACTCGGGCCGGAAGTGCTGCTTGAGCTCGTCGGAGACCTTCGACTTCATCCGGTCGTAGGACCCGGCGTCGGCACCCTGCTGGAAGCCGAGGTTCAGCCCCTTGGAGATGTCGCGCGTGCCGAGGTTGGTGGTCATGATGATCACGGTGTTCTTGAAGTCGACCACCCGGCCCTGCGAGTCGGTCAGGCGACCTTCCTCGAGGATCTGCAGCAGGCTGTTGAAGATGTCGGGGTGTGCCTTCTCGACCTCGTCGAACAGCACGACCGAGAACGGCTTGCGACGCACCTTCTCGGTGAGCTGGCCGCCCTCCTCGTAACCGACGTAGCCCGGGGGCGAGCCGAAGAGCCGCGAGACGGTGTGCTTCTCACCGAACTCCGACATGTCGAGCTGGATCAGCGAGTCCTCGTCGCCGAATAGGAACTCCGCCAGCGTCTTGGACAGCCAGGTCTTGCCGACACCGGACGGGCCGGCGAAGATGAACGAGCCGCCGGGACGCTTGGGGTCCTTCATGCCGGCGCGGGTGCGACGGATGGCGCGCGAGATCGCCTTGACGGCCTCGTCCTGCCCGATCACGCGCTTGTGCAGCTCGTCCTCCATGTGGAGCAGTCGCGTGGACTCCTCCTCGGAGAGCTTCACGATCGGGATGCCGGTCGCGACGGCGAGCACCTCGGCGATCAGCTCCTCGTCGACCTCCGCCACCTCGTCCATGTCGCCCGCGCGCCACTGCTTCTCGCGGTCGGACTTCTGGGCGATGAGCTGCTTCTCCTCGTCGCGCAACCGCGCCGCGGCCTCGAAGTCCTGGCCGTCGATGGCGGCCTCCTTGCGCTGACGCACGTCGGCGATCTTGTCGTCGTACTCACGCAGGTCGGCGGGCGCCGTCATCCGGCGGATGCGCAGCCTCGAACCGGCCTCGTCGATGAGGTCGATCGCCTTGTCCGGCAGGAACCGGTCGGAGATGTAGCGGTCGGCGAGGGTCGCCGCGGAGACGAGCGCCTCGTCGGTGATGGTGACGCGGTGGTGGGCCTCGTAGCGGTCGCGCAGCCCCTTGAGCATCTCGATCGTGTGGGCGATCGAGGGCTCCTGCACCTGGATCGGCTGGAAGCGGCGCTCGAGCGCGGCGTCCTTCTCGAGGTACTTGCGGTACTCGTCGAGCGTGGTGGCGCCGATGGTCTGGAGCTCGCCGCGGGCGAGCATCGGCTTGAGGATGCTGGCGGCGTCGATGGCGCCCTCGGCGGCACCCGCACCGACGAGGGTGTGGATCTCGTCGATGAAGAGCACGATGTCGCCGCGGGTGCGGATCTCCTTCAGCACCTTCTTCAGGCGCTCCTCGAAGTCACCGCGGTAGCGGGAACCGGCGACGAGCGCGCCGAGATCGAGGGTGTAGATCTGCTTGTCCTTCAGCGTCTCGGGCACGTTGCCCTTGACGATGTCCTGGGCCAGCCCCTCCACGATCGTGGTCTTGCCGACGCCGGGCTCGCCGATGAGGACCGGGTTGTTCTTCGTCCGGCGGGACAGGATCTGCATGACCCGCTCGATCTCCTGCTCGCGCCCGATGACCGGGTCGAGCTTGCCCTCCCGGGCGTCCTGGGTGAGGTTGCGGCCGAACTGGTCGAGGACCAGCGAGGACGACGGGGCCTCGCCGCCGGAAGCGCCGGTGGCAGCGCCGGCGGAGGCCTGCTCCTTGCCCTGGAAACCGGAGAGCAGCTGGATCACCTGCTGGCGGACCCGGTTGAGGTCGGCGCCGAGCTTCTGCAGCACCTGGGCGGCGACGCCCTCGCCCTCACGGATCAGGCCGAGCAGGATGTGCTCGGTGCCGATGTAGGAGTGGCCGAGCTGCAGCGCCTCGCGCAGGGAGAGCTCGAGCACCTTCTTGGCACGGGGGGTGAAGGGGATGTGGCCCGACGGCGCCTGCTGGCCCTGGCCGATGATCTCCTCGACCTGGGCGCGCACCGCCTCCAGGGAGATGTCGAGGCTCTCCAGCGCCTTGGCAGCAACGCCCTCGCCCTCGTGGATCAGCCCGAGCAGGATGTGCTCGGTGCCGATGTAGTTGTGGGAGAGCATGCGCGCTTCTTCCTGCGCCAGCACGACCACCCGACGGGCTCGGTCGGTGAACCGCTCGAACATCTATCGCTCCTGTTGCTGGGGGGCGTCCCGCCTGGGTCGACGGGTCGCTACGGGAGGTACAACCCCTGCACCCACCCTACGCGTTCCCGATCCCCCTCCAAGCCCGTCCGCCCACAGCGAACAGCCGCCCGCGGACCGCCCTGCCGACCTGCGTGCGGGCGGGTCGCGCAGGAGTCACACGACGAGGGCGCCGCCCCCGGATTCGGGAACGGCGCCCCACTGCTCGTGGAACCGCACGCGGTTCGGTCCGCGACGGACCTCAGGTTCGACCTGCGGTCAGCGGGCCGCCTCGAAGGCGTCGCGGACCTCGGCGGGCACCCGTCCCCGGTCGGAGACCTCGTAGCCGTTGGAGCGGGCCCAGTCGCGCAGCTCGGCGGCGCTGGGACCGCTGGCGGGGGTGGACTTGGCCTTGCGGCCACGGCTGCTGGTCACCTTGCGCGCGTGGCCGACGTAGCCGGCCAGGGCGTCGCGCAGCGCTGACGCGTTCTTCTCGTTCAGGTCGATCTCGTAGGTCGTGCCGTCGAGACCGAAGGACACGGTCTCGGTGGCGTCGGTGCCGTCGATGTCGTCGACGAGGATGATGTTGACCTTCTGTGCCATGAGCTCCCTCAATTCGTTACCACTGCGATTCGCCCGAGTTCTCCCCAGATGAATTGCATTCATCCGGCAAAAGGGATCATGGCAGGAATTCACTCATCGCGACAATTGAACGAGGAAACGCCGGCGAATTCGACGGCAATACCCTCCTCGACGGGGAATGGAATAGCGGCGTGAATAACCAGCAAGCGGTCGTTCCCGCTCACGGCGGCCCCGCGGGCCGCACCAGGTCGCCGTGCCGGGTCTGGAAGCTGAGCGTCGTGGAGGTGACGTGCTCCCCTTCTCCTGCCAGGAACCCGGCGCCGTGCATGCTCGCGAGCACCGTGGCCACGGAGGGGTCGCCGCTGGCGTCGGCGGCGTCCGCCACGGCGGCATAGGTGTCGATCGCGTGGTTCTGCCCGGGCCCGGCCCCGAAGCTCCCGGAGTGGACGTCGGCCTGCACGGTCACGTGGTGGGCAGCGGCGGGATTGGGCTCGCCGTCGAGGAGCGGGACGACGTCACCGGTGTTCTCCAGCGACAGCACGGTCACGTCGTCCGGGATGCCGGCCGTGGCGACCGGCGACCCGGCCGTGACCACGTGGCTGACGGCGAACCCGAACCCGGGGTCGGCCGCCAGGGCGGCCGCCTGCATCCCGCCCTGCGAGTGGCCCACGAGCATCACCGGGTCGTCGGCCGCGACCCCCGCCGCCGTCATCGCCTGCTTGATCGCGGCGCCGTAGGCCGTGTCGTCGCCCGCGATCAGGTCGAGGTTGGAGCCCATGTTGCGGATCTCGTGCTCGGCCAGGAACGCGTCGGTGCCGGGCAGCTGGACCACCCAGCTGGTGCTGCCGTCGCCGCGGGTGAGCTGCTGCACCGAGATCACCCCGTTGGGCACGTCCTCACCCGCCGTCGTCCCGAGGTCGTCGACGAGGTCACCGAGCCCGGTGGGGGCGTCGAAGCGGTGGGTGTCGGTCGGGTAGGACCGGTCGAGATCGCCCTCGTAGCGACCGAAGAGGAGGTCGCCGAGGTCATCGGCCGCTGACGCGGTGTCGGGGTGGAAGCCGTCGAGGCCCAGCGCGTCGGCGAGGGGTCCGACCAGCGGCAGGGCGCTCACCCCGTCGATCAATCCGCCGCCGGCGGCGGCCACGGTCTCGACCACCTCCGGGTGGTCCTCGAGGACACCGACCATCTCGTCGTGGTCGACCCCGACGAGCCGCAGACCCCCGTGGGCCACCCCGCCGGCGACGACGAGCGTCGGCAGGTGGACGCCGGCGACGAAGCCGAGGCCGTAGGACAGCGCGTCGATCGCGGCACGACGCGCCTCGTCGGCGGTGCGGTAGAGCTCGACGCACGCGACGAAGCAGACACTCTGGGTCTCCACGACCGCGGCACGCACCGCGAGCCCGCGCGGTCCGTACGTCGCGTCGAGGATCGCGGCCTCGGCGGCCGCGAACGTCTCGGGGGCGAGCACCGCGCTCGCCAGCAGGTCGCCGTCGGCGGCCTCGAGCTTGTCGTCCCAGGCCCAGGCGGTCAGCTCGGCACCGGTCGCGCCGTAGAGCCGGCCCAGCCGCTCGAGGTCGTCGTACCTCGCGTCGATGCCCCCCGCCCCGCCGCTGACCGTGATCGCGGGCAGCCCCCCTCCACCGTCGGTCATCAGGCCACCTCTGCCACCAGGGGCCACGTGAAGAGACCCAGGTCTCGGGCGTCGCGCCGCCGGAGCAGGCTGGTCGCACCGGGTCCGGGACGGAGCTCGTGCCAGCCGCCGTCGAGCAGCAACCACGCGGCGACCCGGCGCCGGGGAGGGTGGTCACGCCGGGTGGTCAGCAGCCGCAGCCGCCCCCGGCACGAGGCACCCAGGGTCTCCAGCAGCGCCAGCACCTCCTCCTGGCCGGCGGCACGGACCTCACGCCGCTCGCCGAGCCGCACCCGCCCGTCGTGCGCGACGGCGAGCGCGGCGAGCAGGTCGGGGCGCCGGTCGCGGTGCGCCTTGAGGGCCCCGGCGAGCAGCTCGGTCGGCAGCGTCACGTGGTCGGGCACGACGAGCGACGCACGACCGGGCACCCGGGGCTCGGCCCGCACCGCCCGGGTCAGCTGGGGGACCCACAGCCGCGGGTCGAACCACACGAGCTCGAGCGCCAGGGGCCCCACGGTCGTGAGCTGGACGGCCAACCCGGGTCCGACCCCGAACCAGGCGCGCAGTCTCGCGCCGCCGCCGGGGCGGACGACCCCCACGTCGAGCACCACCGACAGGGCGCCGCCGGCCAGCACCTGGAGCGCGGTCACCAGCCCGGGCGCCAGGATCCCGTCGCCGCGGAGGAGCCCACGCCCGGCCAGCCCCGCCCGGGCGCCGCCGGGGCCGGCGTCGTCGACCCCGGCCAGCTCCCGCCGCACGAGCCCACGGGCGTCGGCGAGCGGGGGCGCACCCAGCCGGTCGGCCAACCGGTCGGCCAGTCGGTCGCGGTCGGCGACCTCGACCGCAGGCGTCAACGGCAGGGGTACGTCGCCGGCCAGCCGTGCGGCGAGCACGAGCTCGGCCAGCCCGAGCGTGACCCGTCGCGGCGGCCCGGGCCTCACGCCCCCACCCCCGGCAGCAGGTCGGGCACCTCGAGCCACGCCCGGTGCCCGGAGGGTGGGCACGGCGTCTCGGCGATCCGCTGGTCGTCGAGGTCGCCGGGCGTCAACGCGTCCTTGATGCCGTCGGCCACGGCGGACGCCGCGTCGCGCGCCCGCGCGACGGCCTCGCCGATGATCGCGCGGGCCTGGCGCTCGATGTCCTCGATGAGGTCGAGCAGCCGCTGCACCTCGGCGGCGTGGGCGCGCACCCGGTCGGCGGCCTCGTCGTACTCCCGGGCGACCACGAGGAGCTCGTCGCGGCGCGAGCACGCCTGCTGACGCATTCGGTCGGCGGCGACCGAGACCCACGGCAGCGTGTCGCTGGCGACGAGGAGCTCATGGGCCTCCTGCCTCAGCTGCGCGGCGCGGCGCTCCAGGCGCTGGGCCACCTCGCGGATCCTGCTGGGTTCTCCGTACATGCCAGGGAGGCTCCCCCGGCCCGGAGGTGGACAAACCGGGGCGTCACCGGCCTGTGGAGAAGTCAGCTGTTGCGGGCGAAGACGAGCTCGAGGCCGCGCAGCGTGAGGTGGGGCCGCCGGTGGGTGAAGCAGCTGCACTCGTCGACGACGAGCGGGGCGAGGTAGCCGGTCGCCACCACGTGCACCTCGCCGGGGGCGACACCGAGCTCGGCGACCATGCGCGCCACGAGGCCCTCGACCTGGGCCGCGACACCGAACACCATGCCCGACTGGATGGCCTCCACGGTGTTCCGGGCGACCACCGACCGCGGCCGCACCAGCTCGACCCGGCGCAACTGGGCGCCGCTCCGTCCGAGCGCCTCGAGCGAGACCTCGAGGCCCGGAGCGATGGCACCGCCGACGTACTGCCCCCGGGCGTCGACGACGTCGAAGGTCGTCGCGGTGCCCCCGAAGTCGACGACGATGGCGGGTCCGCCCAGGTCCGTGGCGACCGCGAGCGCGTTGAGGATGCGATCGCTGCCGACCTCGCGCGGGTTGTCGGTGCGCACCGGGATGCCGGTGCGGACCCCGGGCTCGACGATCACCGAGGGCAGGTCGGGGAAGTGGCGCACCACCATCTCGCGCCACTCGTGGAGCACCGACGGCACGGTGCTGCACACGGCGATGCCGTCGACCTCGTCGAGACGGTCGGCGAGCAGTCCCCGCAGCACGACCGCCCACTCGTCGGCGGTACGTCGCGCGTCGGTCGCGACCCGCCACTCGGCGACGACCGTGCCGTCGCACCCCTCACCCAGCAGCCCGAGCACGGTGTGGGCGTTGCCGATGTCGGCGGCGAGCAGCATCAGGCCTCCCGGAGGTCGAGCCCGAGGTCGAAGACTCGCACGGAGTGGGTGAGCGCGCCGACGGAGATGAAGTCGACCCCGGTCTCCGCGACCACGCGGGCACGCTCCAGGGTCAGCCCGCCCGAGGCCTCCAGCGAGGCACGACCCGCGGTGAGCGCCACCGCCTCGACCATCGTCTCCGGAGGCATGTTGTCCAGCAGGACCCGGTCGCAACCGGCCGCGAGCAGGTCGCGCAGCTGGTCGAGATCGGTCACCTCGACCTCGACCGGCAGGTCGGGGAAGCGCTCCCTGACGGCGCGGTAGGCCGGCACGACCCCGCCCGCCGCGACGACGTGGTTGTCCTTGACCATCGCCATGTCGGCGAGGCCGAAGCGGTGGTTGACGCCGCCGCCGCACCGCACGGCGTACTTCTGCAGCGAACGCCAGCCCGGCAGCGTCTTGCGGGTGTCGAGCACCTGCGCGCGGGTGCCCGCGAGGGCGGCGACCCAGGAGGAGGTCGCGGTGGCGACGCCGGAGAGGTGGCTGGCGAAGTTGAGGGCGGTGCGCTCGGCGGTGAGCAGGTCGCGGGCACTGCCGGAGACGGTCAGAACGACGTCGCCGGGCTGCACGGCGGTGCCGTCGGCGACGCGGCCCGAGACGGTGACCCCGTCCCCTGCCACCACCGCGAAGACTGCGGCGGCCACGCCGAGCCCGGCGACCACCCCGGGCTCACGGGCGTTGAAGTCGCCGACAGCCCAGGCGTCGTCGGCGATCGTGGCGACGCTCGTGGTGTCGACGTCGGCAACGCCGGGCAGGTCCTCCCGGAGCGCACGACGGACGTGGTCGAGCACCTGGTCGGGGTCGAGACCGGCCGCGACGAGCTCCTCGTGGAGCTCGCGCGGAAGCTCGTGGAACCTCATGCGGCACCTCCGTCCGTGGCGGGTGCGGGGTGGAACGACGGCGAGGCCACGCCACGCTCCAGCACGACGTCGACGTGCCCGGCCCACCTCTCGTCGTCGCGCTCGGGGTGGTCCTCGCGCCAGTGGGAGCCGCGGGTCTCCTCGCGCAGCCCGGCGGCGGTGGCGAGCGCCCGCGCGACGGTCACCAGGTTGGTGGTCTCCCAGGCATCGGGGCCGGGCTCCACGTGACCCTCGGCGGCGAGCGCCGCCAGGTCCGACAGCGCGGTGGTCAGGCCCGTCTCGGAGCGGAGCACCCCGACCTCGCCCGTCATCACCTCCTGCAGGTGGGGACGCAGCGAGCCGGGCACCAGCCCCGGCGTACGCCGGTCGGTGGCGGGCTCCTGCCACGCCCGGAGCTCACCGGGCAGCACCTCGGCGATCCGCCGCGAGAAGACCAGGCCCTCGAGGAGGGAGTTGGAGGCGAGCCGGTTGGCACCGTGGACCCCGGAGCAGGCGACCTCGCCGGTGGCGTAGAGGCCCGGCACCCCCGCGCGGCCCCACAGGTCGGTGGCCACGCCCCCCGAGACGTAGTGCTGGGCCGGCGCCACCGGGATCAGCTCGGTGACGGGGTCGACGCCGTGGGAGCGGGCCGTGGCGAGGATGGTGGGGAAGCGCCGCTCCCAGAACTGTGCGCCGAGGTGCCTGGCGTCGAGCCACTGGTGGGGGCGCCCGGTCTCGTTCATGCGACGAGTGATCGCCTTCGCGACGACGTCGCGCGGCGCGAGGTCCTCGAGCTCGTGGACGCCGCGCATGATCCGGCGTCCCTCCCCGTCGACGAGGAAGGCGCCCTCGCCGCGCACCGCCTCGGAGATCAGGGGCTGCTGGCCCTGCGAGTGGGGCCCCAGCCACATCACGGTCGGGTGGAACTGCACGAACTCCAGGTCGCGCAGCGTCGCCCCGGCCCGGAAGGCGAGCGCCATGCCGTCGCCGGTCGAGACCGACGGGTTGGTCGACTGCGAGAACACCTGGCCCAGCCCACCGCTGGCCAGCACGACCGCCCGGCAGAGCACCCGCCCGACACCGTCGACCTGCCCCTCGCCGAGCACGTGCACGGTGACCCCGGCGACCGCGCCGTCGTCGGCGCGCAGCAGGTCGACGGCGAGGGCGTGCTGGATGACCTCGATCTCGGGGGCCCGCTCGACCGCCGCGATCAGCGCCCGCTGGATCTCGGCACCGGTCGCGTCGCCGCCGGCGTGGGCGATCCGGTCGCGGTGGTGGCCGCCCTCGCGGGTCAGGGACAGCACGCCGTCGTGCTGGTCGAACACGGCTCCCCAGCTGATCAGCTCGTGCACGGCGTCGGGGCCCTCGGTCACCAGCGCCCGCACGGCCTCGCGGTCACAGGCGCCCGCACCCGCGACCAGCGTGTCGTGCTCGTGCTGCTCGGGGGTGTCACCAGGGCCGAGCGCGGCCGCGATGCCGCCCTGCGCCCACTGCGTGGAACCGGCGTCGAGCACGTCCTTGGTGATGACGAGGATCTTGTCGACATGGCCGTAGAGCCGCAGTGCCGCCGTCAGCCCCGCGATGCCGGAGCCGATCACGACGACGTCGGCGCGCGTCGTCCAGCCCGGGTCGGGCGCGGCGAGGCGGTCGGGGATCACCGGGCGATCTTGTCACCACGCGTGAGCGCGGGGTCCCCGAAGGTCTCGGCGGGGTCGGAGCCGAGGTCGAGGATCTTGTTGTCACCGTCGACGAACACCACGCTCGGTCGGAGGGCGCGGGCCGCGGCGGTCTCCAGCTGGCCGTAGCCGATGAGGATCACCAGGTCGCCGGGGTGCACGAGCCGGGCGGCGGCGCCGTTGATGCCGATCACGCCCGAGCCTCGTTCGCCGGCGATCGTGTAGGTCTCCAGCCGGGCGCCGTTGGTGATGTCGACGACGTGCACCAGCTCGCCGGGCAGCAGGTCGGCGGCGTCGAGCAGGTCCTCGTCCACGGTGACGGAGCCGACGTAGTGGAGGTCGGCCCGGGTCACGGTCGCGCGGTGGATCTTGCTCTTCATCATCGTGCGCAGCATCACGAGCCTCCAGGGGTCGGTCCGAGGGTGAGGGGGAGGTTGTCGATGAGCCGCGTGCTGCCGACGCGGGCGGCCACGAGCACGCGGGCGTCACGGTCGGCGGCAGCGTACGGCTCGAGCGGGGCGAGGTCGGGGTCGGTGATCGCGAGGTAGTCGAGCTCCACGCCCGGCTCCGCCCGGAGCACCGACATGGCGGCCCAGCGCGCGGCCGGCAGCCCGTGGGTCGCGCGGTCGGACGCCGCCCGGAGCGCCCGGCTCAGCGCACCGGCGGCCCGCCGTTCCTCCGCCGACAGGTAGCGGTTGCGCGAGGAGAGCGCGAGCCCGTCGTCCTCCCGCTGCGTGGTGGCACCGACGACCTGCAGGGGGAGGCAGAGGTCGGCGACCATCCGGCGCACGAGCACGAGCTGCTGGTAGTCCTTCTCGCCGAAGACGGCGACGTCGGGGCGCACCAGCCCGAAGAGCTTGGCGACCACGGTGAGCACGCCGCGGAAGTGGCCGGGCCTCGTCCCGCCCTCGAGCACGTCGGCGAGCGGGCCGGGGTCGACCGTGACCTGGGGGTCACCACCGGGGTAGACCTCGTCGACCGTGGGGGCGAGGACGACGTCGACCCCCTCGCGGGCGCAGACGTCGAGGTCGGCCTCGAAGGTGCGGGGGTAGCGGTCGAGGTCCTCCCCCGGCGCGAACTGCAGCGGATTGACGAAGATCGACGCGACCACCCGGCCCTCGGGCCCGACCTCCTGGCGTGCCCGCGCCATCAGACTGGCGTGGCCCACGTGGAGGGCGCCCATGGTCGGCACCAGTGCCACCCGGGCCCCGGCCGCGCGGGCAGCGTCGAGCAGCTCCACGAGCTCCTTGCGGGAGCCCGCGACCGCGGGCCGCGTCATCGGGGGGCGCGGGCGGGCAGGGTCGCCGGCGCGGCCGCCTCGTCGAGGACCCGGCGGATGGCGGCGGCCCGGATCGGCAGCACCCGGCCGTCCGTGACGACGCGGTCGAGGGTGGCGCGCGCCATCGCGACGTACGACGGAAGCGTGTCGGGGGCGTTGCGGGCGACCTCTGCGAGGTGGTCGCGCACGGTGCCGACGTCGCCACGGACGATCGGGCCCGTCAACGCGGCGTCCCCCTGCACGAGGGCGTTGTCGAGGGCGGCCTGCAGCAGCGGTCGCAGCGTCTCCGCGGAGCGGTCGAGGTCGCCGTCGTCGTAGGAGGCGGAGAGCAGGTCGACGGCCTGGGCGACGAGCGTGACGAGGTGGTTGGCGCCGTGGGCGAGGCCGGCGTGGTAGAGGGCGCGGCGGTCCTCCGGGACCCAGGAGAGACGTCCGCCGAGGTCGGTGACGAGCCGCTCGGCCAGCTCCCGCTCGTCCGCGCCGGCGGTGACGCCGAAGACGCAGCCGACCAGGCGGGGCAGGTCGACGTCGGTGCCGGTGAAGGTCATCGCCGGGTGCAGGGCGACGGTGCGGGCGCCGACCGCGGCGGCCGGCTCGAGCACGGCGAGGCCGTGGCGACCGGAGGTGTGCACGACGCGCTGGCCCTCGCGGATCGCCCCGCTCGCGGCGAGCGTCGAGACCACGTTGGGCAGCATGTCGTCGGGGACCGTGAGGAGCAGCAGGTCGCACGCGCGGGCGACAGCCGTCGGCTTGAGGACCGGGACGTCGGGCAGCAGCGCGGCGATCCGGTTGCGGGAGGCGTCGGACTCACCGGCGGCCGCGACGACCTCGTGGCCGGCGGAGCGGAGACCGGCGGCCAGGACGGCGCCGACGCGGCCGGCGCCGACGACGCCGATGCGCAGGGAGGTGCACGGGGAGGTGCGCGGGGAGGTGCTGCTCATGGGGAGAACCCTTCTCGTTGCAGTCCCTCCGACATCCGCTGGTGGGCGGACCGGCCGGGTACCGGACAAGTGCGTGTTCTGGGCGGTGCTGCTCCTGCGGAGTGCACCCGAGCCTACGCGCGGCACCGAACCCGCGGAACCGGGTGCGGAGTCGCCTGGGTCACACCGATCGGTGCACACCCCTTGCCCTGGACGTCCCCCCTGACCTACGGTGTGTGAACAAACGTGCTTGTCACATGCACATATGTGCAGAAGGAGATCAGGATGGACACCTCCCCGCTCGCCGGTCCCGAGCAGGCGCGGCACGCGCTGCGCACCATGTGGACGATCCGCCGCTTCGAGGAGGCCGTCGACGACCTGTTCGCCCGCGGCCTGATGCACGGCACCATGCACCTCTCCATCGGCCAGGAGGCCTCGGCGACCGGCAGCTGCCTGCCGCTGCGCCCCGACGACGCCATCACCTCGACCCACCGCGGCCACGGCCACTGCATCGCCAAGGGTGCCGACCTCACGCGGATGATGGCCGAGCTGCTCGCCAAGGAGACCGGCTACTGCCGGGGCCGCGGCGGCTCGATGCACATCGCGGACGTCGCCACCGGCAACCTCGGTGCCAACGGCATCGTCGCCGGCGGGATCCCGATCGCCGCAGGGGCGGCGCTCGCCTACCAGCTGCGGGGCGAGGACCGCGTCGTCGCCTGCTTCTTCGGCGACGGCGCCGCCAACGAGGGCGCGTTCCACGAGGCGGTCAACCTGGCCGCGATCTGGAAGCTGCCCGTGGTCTTCATCTGCGAGAACAACAAGTACGGCATGTCCTTCTCCACCGAGAAGTCGTTCGCGATCGAGAACATCTCCGAGCGTGCCGCCGGCTACGGCATCCCCGGTGTCACCGTCGACGGCAACGACGTCGTCGCGGTCCACGACACCGTCGCCGAGGCCGTCGCCCGGGCCCGCGCCGGTGAGGGGCCGACGCTCGTGGAGAACGTGACCTACCGCTGGAAGGGCCACAGCAAGTCGGACAAGAACCTCTACCGCACCAAGGAGGAGATCGCCGACTGGCGCGAGCGCGACCCGATCCTGCGCTTCGAGGAGCGGGTGCGCACCGAAGGCCTCCTCAGCGACACCGACATCGAGGCCGCCCGCACCGCCGCCATGGACGACATGCGCGCCGCGGTGCGCACCGCCAACGCGGCGCCCGACGCCGACCCGTCCGACCTGCTCGACGCCGTGTTCGCGCGCGCCTGACCCCGAAGGACCCCCAGATGACCGACCAGATCCAGGACCAGGTGCAGGCAGACCGCACCATCACCTACTCCGAGGCCGTCCGCGAGGCGATCGGCCAGGCCATGGCGGCCGACGACTCCGTCTTCATGCTCGGTGAGGACATCGGCGTCTACGGCGGCGCCTTCGGCGTCAGCGGCGACCTCTACCACCGCTTCGGCGCCGACCGGATCCGGGACACCCCGATCTCCGAGCTGGGCATCGTCGGGGCGGCCGTCGGCGCAGCCCTGGCCGGGATGCGCCCGATCGTGGAGATCCAGTTCTCCGACTTCACCAACCAGGCGATGGACCAGATCGTCAACCAGGCCGCCAAGATCCACTACATGCTCGGCGGCGCCGCCAGCGTGCCGATGGTGCTGCGCGCCCCGCTCGGCTCCGGCACCGGCGCCGCAGCCCAGCACTCCCAGAGCCTGGAGGCGTGGTTCGCCCACGTGCCGGGCCTCAAGGTGGTCATGCCGGCCACGGCCGCCGACGCCAAGGGTCTGCTGCTCGCCGCCATCGACGACCCGAACCCGGTCATCGTGCTGGAGCACAAGCTGCTCTACCGCACCTCGGGCCCGGTGCCCGAGGAGGCCGTGCGCGTGCCGCTGGGCGAGACCGCCGTACGCCGACGCGGCGAGGACCTGACGATCGTCGCCACCGGCGTGATGGTCTCGCGGGCGCTCGAGGCCGCGGAGACCCTGGCCGGCGCCGGCATCGACGCCTCGGTGCTCGACCCGCGCACGCTCACCCCGCTCGACGCGGGACCGATCCTCGACGACGTCTCGCGCACGGGGCGCGCGCTGCTGGTGCAGGAGGCGCCGGGTCATGTCGGCTTCACCGCCGAGCTCGCCGCCCGGATCGTGGAGTCGCCGACGGTCTACCGGCTGCTGGCCCCGGTCCGGCGCCTCAGCGGCCTCGACGCGCCGATCCCCTACGCCCCGCAGCTGGAGACCGCCTCGGTGCCGCAGATCGACGACATCGTCGAGGCCGCCCAGACCCTCATCAAGGAGTCGTGATGGCCCGGCTGGCGATCCGCATGCCCAAGATGTCGATGACCATGACCGAGGGCGAGGTCGCCTCGTGGAACGTCGGCGTCGGCGACGAGGTCGCCGTCGGCGACGTGGTGTGCGAGGTGATGACCGACAAGATCGACATGGAGGTCGAGAGCACCGTCGCGGGCACCCTGGTCGAGATCGTCGTCGACACCGGCATGGCCGAGGTCGGGGCGCCGATCGGCTGGGTCGAGGGCGAGGACGACGGCGGCAGCTTCGGCGACCTCTTGACGGAGCCCGAGCCCGAGCCCGAGCCCGTGCCCGAGCCGCAGCCCGACCTGCGGCCGGCGCCGGAGCCGGTGACCCCCGAGCCGGCACCCGCCCCAGAGCCCGAGCCCGAGCCCGAGCCCGAGCCCCGCGGCATCGTCGCGGCCGTGCCCCGCGCCCGCGCACTGGCTCGCGAGCACGGCGTCGACCTCGACGCGGTGCCCGGCACCGGCGCCGAGGGGCTGGTGCGCGTCGAGGACGTCGAGGCCGCCCTGCCCTCGCCGGGCACGCCGCCCCGGCGCCGGCGCCGGCGCCGGCGCCTGCGCCTGCGCAGGAGGCCGCCGCCACCAACCCGGCCGCGTTCGACCGCAAGGCCTCGATCCGGGCCGCGGTGGCACGCGCGATGACGCCGTCGGCGACGATCCCGCAGTTCACCGTGTGGCGTGAGATCACCCTCGACGCGGCGGACGCGGCCCGCCACGGACTGTCGTGGACGACCGTGCTGCTGCGCGGGTACGCCGCCGCCCTGCGAGAGGTGCCCGACCTGCTCGCACGGTGGGACGGGGAGCGAGCGGTGGACTCCGGGCCACCGGCGGTCGCCCTGGCCGTCGCCACGGATCGCGGCCTGCTGGTGCCGGTGTTCTCCGAGCCGGACACCGGCGACGGCGCGGCCCTCGACGCCGAGATCCGCGAGGTCGTGCGCGCTGCCCACACAGGCAAGCTGGACCGTCGCTACCTCGGGGTGGCCAACGGGTCGCTCTCCAACCTCGGTGGCGCCGGCGTGGACCGGTTCCAGGCGCTGCTCACGCCGCCGCAGGCGTCGGTGCTGAGCCTGGGCACCATCACGCGACGACCGGTCGCGGTCCCCGGCGGGGTGGGCGTCGCGCTGACCGTCCACGCCGGCCTGACCGTCGACCACCGGGTCGCCGACGGCGCCCACGCGGCCGACCTGCTCGCCAGGCTGGCGGCGCGGTTGGAGTCGCCGCTGTGAGCCGGGGCGCGTGAGCCGGGCCCGCCGCGACGACGACCTGCTCCGGGCAGCCGTCCTCTACTACGTGGACGGCCGCTCCCAGGCCGCCGTCGCCACCGAGCTGGGCACCAGCCGGCCGAACGTCTCGCGGATGCTGGCCGAGGCGCAGCGCCGGGGCATCGTCGAGATCCGGATCAACCATCCCGACGGGCGGGCGCCCGACCTGGAGTCCCGCCTCGAGCGCGGCTTCGGACTGACCACCGCCCGCGTGGCGCGCCGCAGCCCCACCCGCGACGCCCGGGACGACACCGGGCGCCTGGCCGCCCGGCTGCTGGTCGAGTCGCTCGAGGACGGCGCGACGGTGGCGCTGTCCTGGGGTCAGGCGCTGCAGGCGCTCGTGCGGGCGGTCGAGGTCGACCGCGACCACGACGTGACGTTGCTGCAGCTGCTCGGTGGCACCTCCGCGGTGGACCACGGCGTCAGCGGACAGGAGCTGGTGCGCGAGCTCGCGGGCAGGTTGGGCGCCGACTACCGCCCGCTCCACGCGCCGGCGGCGCTGCGCACCGCCGAGGCCACCCGCACCGTCGTCGCGGAGGAGTCCGTCGCCGCCGCGCTGGGCGCGGCCGCGGGCGCCCGGCTGGCCTTCGTCGGGGTGGGCACGCCGACCGAGGGCTCTTCGGCCGCCGTGCTCGACTCGCTCGACCTCACCCCCGAGGACGCGCGTGCCTTCTGGGCCGCCGGTCCGGTCGGTGACCTCGCGGGTCGGTTCTACGACGCCGACGGTGCCGCGATCACGGGTTCCGTCGACGACCGGATCGTGGGGGTCAGCCTCGCCGGCCTGGGCGGCATCGAGCACGTCGTCGGGGTCGCGAGCGGCCGGGAGAAGGTCACCGCCGTCACCGCCGCTCTCCGGGGCAGGCATCTCCGCTCCCTGGTCTGCGACGAGAGCCTGGCACGCGAGCTCCTGCTCGCCTGCTGACCCGGCTCGATCCACAGAACGTCCACAGATCGGCCCCGCAGCGACCCGATCGGGCCAGATCCCTTGACGTGACTGGCATCACACCTCTATACAGGTCCTGAACGTATGTGAAAACCCTTAGTCACAGAGGTGCAGATGCCGACACCGCGCACGCCGGACACGTTGCTGGCCGCCGCGCGCCTGTACTACCTCCAGGGCCGCTCGCAGGCCGAGGTCGCACAGGCGCTGGGCACCAGCCGGTCCAACGTGTCGCGGATGCTCGCCGAGGCCCAGCGCCAGGGCATCGTCGAGATCCGGATCAACGACCCCGGCGGGCGGGTGCACGAGCTCGAGGAGCAGCTCCAGCAGCGGTTCGGGCTGCGTGACGTGAGGGTGGCCCACGGCGCCGCGACCGGCGTCCGCCTCGAGGACCAGGTCGGCGTCCAGGCCTCGCGGCTGCTGCTCGACAGCCTCAAGGACTCCATGACCGTGGCGCTGTCGTGGGGCCACGCGCTCCAGTCGATGGTCTACGCCACCACCGCCGACGACACCCACAGCGGGATCACGCTCGTCCAGCTGGTCGGCGGCCTCTCCGCGATCCGCAACGAGATCAGCGGCCAGGAGCTCGTGAGGGAGCTGGCCGTGCGCCTCGGCGCCGGCTACCGCTTCCTCCACGCACCGGCCACCCTCGAGTCCAAGGTGGCCCGCGACGCGCTGCTGTCGGAGACCTCGATCGCCGACGCGCTCACCGCGGCCACCCGCGCCGACCTCGCGGTCGTCGGCATCGGCACGCCCACCCACGGCTCCTCCTCGGCGGTCCTCGACGCGCTGCGGCTCGACGACGTCGACGCCGAGAAGTTCTGGGCACAGGAGCCCGTCGGAGACGTCGCCGCCCGCTACTACACCGCCTCGGGCAAGCCCGTGCGCGGTGCCGCCGAGGAGCACGTCCTGGCCGTGACCCTCGACGACCTGATCGCGATCCCCCACGTCATCGGCGTCGCCTACGGCCGGGCCAAGGCGCCCGGCGTGCTCGGCGCCCTGCGCGGCCACATCGTCGACTCCCTCGTCTGCGACGAGGGACTCGCCCGTCACCTGCTCAGCAACGAGCTGAGCAGCCCGTCCACCGGCGCCGGAGGTGCCTGAGATGTCCACTCCCTTCCTGCTGCTCGCTGCCGTCGTCGCCGGCTGGATGATCCAGCTCTGGATGAGCTACCGCCAGTCGATGTCGTTCAACGACGACGTCCGGCGGCTGCGTCGCTCCGGCACGGTCAGCGTCGGCGCGGGCGGCCGGCGCTACCGCGGCGGCCGTGCCTTCGTGGCCCTCGCCTTCGACGAGCGCGGCGTCGTCCAGGACGCGATCGAGCTCAGCGGTTTCAGCACCTTCGCCCGGGCCCGGTCGTTCCCGGCGGTGCTGGGGCTCAAGGCCAGCCAGCTGCGGGGTGACCGCGAGGTCGCCCGGGCCAGCAAGCCACAGCGTGAAGCCGCCCGCCAGGCTGCCGAGCTGCTCCGTCAGGGCAGCAGCAGCCCGCAGGACCAGCCGGTCCCGCAGTAGTCCCCAGGTTTCCCCGCGGCCGGGGCTGGTTGCACCCAGGCCCGACCGCGAGGACGTCGAGCGGACCCCCCGCCGACACAGCAACAGATGCCAGGCAACGCATCACGGATCGGTTTCTCGGGAAGCCACCCTCGACAAGGAGAAATCATGCCACTCACCCCAGTGGCGGCCATTGTGGTGGCCGCCGCCGACACCACGGTCGCCGAGCCGACCGGGTTCTTCGGAGCCCTGGCCGATGCGGCCAACTGGTTCATCGGCCTCTTCCAGGCCGGCGGCGAGGTCTTCACGGGTCTCGTCATCGGCATCGTGCCGACCCTCATCGTGCTGCTGACCGGCGTCAACGCGCTGATCCGCATCATCGGCCCCGAGAAGATCGACAAGCTCGGCGAGGTGGCCGCGCGACCCGGCATCCAGTACTACCCGGTGCGCTACCTGCTGCTGCCGGTGCTGTCGGTGTTCTTCCTGACCAACCCGATGGCCTACACGATGGGCCGGTTCCTGCCCGAGCGCTACAAGCCCGCGTTCTACGACTCGGCGGTCTCGTTCGTGCACCCGATCACCGGCATCTTCCCCCACGCCAACGCGGGCGAGCTGTTCGTCTACCTCGGCATCGCGGCCGGCATCACCACCCTGGGCCTGAGCACCGGTGACCTCGCCATCCGCTTCCTGCTGGTCGGCATGGTCGTCATCCTCATCCGCGGCATCCTGACCGAGCTCATCACCGCCCGCATGCTCGCGCGGCGCACCACCACCGAGGAGGTCGCGGCATGAGCGCCACGACGACGAGCGCCGCCAGCGGCGCCAGCAACATCCTGGTCAAGATCGGCAAGGCCGTCGGCGGCGTCGTCGGCACGCTCTACCAGGCCGGTCGGGACTCGATCGACACCGTCATCCGCATGATCCTGCCGTTCATGGCGTTCATCGCGCTGCTCATCGGCATCATCAACGAGTCCGGCGTCGGCGACTGGCTCGCCCAGCTGGTCACCCCCCTCGCCTCGAGCCTGATCGGCCTGCTCGCGATCAGCATCTTCTGCGCCATCCCCATCCTCTCGCCGGTGCTCGGCCCCGGTGCGGTCATCGCGCAGGTCGTCGGCGTGCTCCTCGGCACCCGGATCGGCGAGGGCGACATCCCGCCGCAGTACGCGCTGCCGGCGCTGTTCGCCATCAACCCCCAGGTCGGCTGTGACTTCATCCCCGTGGGCCTGGCCCTGGGGGAGGCCGAGGAGGAGACCGTCGAGGTCGGCGTCCCCGCCGTCCTGATCTCCCGCCTGGTCACCGGCCCGATGGCCGTCGTGATCGCCTGGTTCGCGAGCTTCGGCCTCTACAGCAGCACCTCGTGACGCCCGGCCCGTCGTCCACCTGACAACCACCTGACAACCAACAGGGAGTTCCCATGACTGAGTACAAGTCCGTCAAGGTCACCAAGGGCCGCGGCGGGTGGGGTGGTCCGCTGACCATCACACCCAGCGACGACAGGCCGCTCATCGCCTCGATCACCGGCGGGGGCATCCACCCCGTCGCCGAGAGGATCGCCGAGCTCACCGGCGGCGAGGCCTACGACGGCTTCTCGAAGAGCGCGCCGTTCGACAAGATCGCGGTCGCGGTCATCGACTGCGGAGGCACGGCCCGCGTCGGGGTCTACCCGATGAAGAAGGTGAAGACCGTCGACGTCCACGCGACGTCGCCGGCCGGGCCGCTGGCACAGTTCATCACCGAGGAGCTCTTCGTGTCGGGGGTCAAGACCGAGGACGTGGAAGAAGCATGACCCCCTCCGACTCACAGGTCGTCTGGGAGTCGGAGGTGACGCAGGTGGGCGGCCAGGTCGAGGCGTTCCTCGACCATGGCCTGCTCATCTTCTTCGGGGACAACGCGCCCGCGGAGCTGCACGACATGTCCGTGCTGCACCGCGCCGCCGTCTCCGAGGACGGCCCGCGCGCCGGCGACCTCCTGCTCGTGGGTGAGACCGAGCTGGAGGTCCTGGCGGTCGGCGACGTCGTCCGCGACAACCTCCTCAACCTCGGCCACCTCGACCTCAAGGCCGACGGCCGCACCGAACCCAACCTCCCCGGCGACGTCTGCGTCCGGACCGGTGACCTGCCGCTGCTCAGCGCAGGCGACACCTTCCGCATCACACGCCCCGCCGGCACCCACCTGGAGAACTGACCATGAGCTATCGAGACAGGCTGCAGGAACGCCTGGACCACACCGGTCGACCGTTGCGCGTCGGCCTCGTCGGCGCCGGGCAGATGGGCACCGGCTTCGCCGCCCAGCTGCTCCGGATGCCGGGGATCGCGTTGTCGGCCGTCTTCGACGTCGACCGCGGCCGCGCCGTCGAAGCCCTGGGGCAGGCAGGCATCAAGCCGGTCGACACCACGGACGTCGACCGCGCGTCGCAGGAGATCGAGAGGGGCGGCAGCGTCGCCTTCGCCGGCACCGACGACCTCGGCGGGCTGCCGCTCGACATCGTCGTGGAGGCCACCGGGGTCCCCGACGTCGGTGCCCGGGTCGCCGTCGAGGCGCTCGCCGCGGGCATGGGGGTGGCCACCCTCAACGTCGAGTCCGACGTGACCATCGGCCGCTACCTCGCCCAGCTCGCCGACCAGTCGGAGGGCATCTACTCGGTCTGTCGTGGAGACGAGCCGGTGGAGACCAAGATCCTCGTCGACTACGCCCGCGACCTGAACTTCGAGGTGATCTGCGCCGGCAAGGGCAAGAACAACCCGCTCGACCCCCACGCCGGGCCCGACGACCTCGCCGAGCGGGCGCGCACCAAGCAGATGAACCCCAAGATGCTGACCAGCTTCGTCGACGGCTCGAAGGCGATGATCGAGATGGCGGCGCTGGCCAACACCACGGGGCTCGGCGTCAGCAAGCGCGGCATGCACGGTCCGCCCTCGACGGTGCCGACGCTGCACCAGACCTTCGCGCTGAAGGAGGACGGCGGCGTTCTCGACCGGGCCGGCGTCGTCGACTACTGCACCGGGCCGGTCGCCCCCGGCGTCTTCGTCGTGGTGCGCACCGAGGACCCCTACGTCCACCACGAGATGACGTACCTCCAGATGGGTGACGGGCCCTACTTCGCGCTCTACCGCCCCTACCACCTGGCCAGCCTGGAGGCACCGCTGACGGTCTACGAGATGGCGCTGGACCACCGGCCCAGCCTGACGTCGGAGCACTGGACGGCCGAGGTCGGCGCCGAGGCCAAGCGGCCGCTGCGGGCCGGGGAGCGGATCGACGGCATCGGTGGCTCGATGGTCCGCGGCCTGATCGACCCCGTCGACGACTTCGTCCGGGACAACGCCGTCCCGCTCGGCGTGCTGCAGGGGGCGGTGCTGACCCGCGACGTCCCCGTCGACCAGATGCTCACCTACGACGACGTGGAGCTCGACGAGTCCTCGACGATCGTGCGGATGCGTCGCATCCAGGAGGCGATGGCCGCGGGCGAGAACGCACCCACGCTGCCCGAGCTGCGCGACCTGCTCGCGGCGGGCTGAAGGTCCACGACGAGGGGTCGGGTCGGACGGTTCCGCACGCGGATACGCTCTGCCGGTGCCGTCCGCCCCTCGCCCCGCCCGCGTCCGCGCGGCCGTGGTGGTGCTCGCCGCCGGTGAGGGACGGCGCAGCGGCAGCCACACCAACAAGGTGCTGCTCCCCCTCGCCGGACGTCGCGTGTTCACCTGGTCGCTCCGCTGGGCCCGACTGCTCCCCGAGGTGGTGCGCACCGTGCTGGTGATCCGCGACCAGGACCGCGACACGATCGAGGCCACGCTCGCCCGCGAGGTGGGTCCACCCGCCGTGGAGGTCGTGGAGGGCGGCAGCAGCCGTCACGGGTCGGAGTGGGCGGCGCTGCAGCTGCTGGCCCCGGCCATCGAGGCGGGCGAGATCGACGTGGTGGTGATCCACGACGCCGCCCGGCCGCTGGCGGGCAGCGACCTGTGGGCCAGCGTCATCGAGACGGCGGCGGGCTCGGGTGGCGCGCTGCCGGCCGACGACCACGCCCACCTGGCCTCCCTCGACGGCAGCGAGCTGGCCCAGGACCGCATCGTCGCGGTGCAGACGCCGCAGGCCTTCGCGGCGGCCCCGCTGCTCGAGGCCTACCGGTGCGCGGACGCCGACGGCTTCGTCGGCACCGACACCGCGAGCTGCATCGAGCGATACACCGACGTCCCCGTCCAGTGCGTCGCCGGTGACGCCGGCAACATCAAGATCACCTTCCCCGACGACCTCTTCATCGCCGAACGGTTGCTCGCCAAGGCACGATGGGACCTGTCGGGAGGGCGCGAGGGCAGGCGCGACCGCAAGCACGACGCGAAGGGAGGCCGGCGACGATGAGCACCGAGACCGCCGAGCTGCACTGCGAGACCTGCGGCCGCGTCACCGACCACGAGCTCCACTACAGCGGCCGGCTGCTGGAGTCGACGCGCTGCGGCGAGTGCGGCGCGCACCTCGACGTGCCCGCCCGCGACATGCTCCCGACCTACCTCGCCGACCTCGAGCAGCGCGTGACGAGCAAGCCGCTGCGCCTGTGGCGGCGCGCCGGCCAGGATCCCGCGGGCTTCCTGCGTGGTCTCCCCCGCGCGGTGCTGCGGCAGCCTCGCAAGCTCGCCGGCGAGCTACGGTCGATCTTCCGCCACTGACACCCCGACCGGGGGCGGGTGCCCCGCCTCTGAACGGACCCGGTGTCCGACCTCGTCGAGGCTCTCGAGCAGGCGCACCGCCCGGACGTCCTCGATCCGCCGCCCCAGCGACGGCCCCCGGAGCAGGGACACCTCCACGCGCGCCCGCAGCCACGCCACCAACGCTGCTCCGTCCTCGACCGGCATCGGGGCCCCGGGAGCGGTGAGCGCCGCCGCCGGAACGTGCGCGGGGGAGGTCACGGTCACCAGCGCGTCGCGGTCGATGGTCTCGGTGATGCGGCCGTCGACCACCGCCTTGAGGGTGTCGGTGACCGCACGGACGGCCACCACCCCCTGACCCGGGTGCCGGGCGGCGTGGTCGAGCACGGTGGTGATGAACTCCGCCGTCACCAGGGGGCACAACGCGTCGTGCACGAGGAGCGGTCGCTCGTCGGCGACCACGCGCTCCCACCAGGTGGCCGGCTCCAGCACCTCGACGGCCACGCCCCACCGCCGCGCGTCACGGCGTACGCGATCGGCGTCGGCGGGGTCGGCCAGCACCTCGACGTCGCCGACCGCCGCGTCGAGCGCGCGCATCGCGTGGGCATAGAGCGGCTCGCGGTGGAGCTGGTGGAAGGCCAGCTCCGCCCGACCGGCCAGGACCAGGAGCGCGCGGGACCTCAGAGCAGCCCCTCGCTCTCCAGGAAGTCGCGGGCGACATCCTCGGGCTTCTCGCGGTCGACCGCGACCCGGCCGTTGAGCTCGGTCAGCTTCTCGGTGGTCAGCGCCGCCATCAGCGGGTTGAGCACGTCGGCGAGGTCGGGGTGCTCGTCGAGGAACTCCGTGGAGACCGCGGGCACGAGGTTCTGGGCGGGCTGGATCTGCTGGTCGTCCTCGAGCACGACGAGACCCTGGCTCTCCAGGGTGCCGTCGGTGGTGGAGGTCTCGCCGAGCTCGACCTCCCCGTCGATCACGGCCTGGTAGGTCTGGTCGCTGGCGTAGCCCAGCGGCAGCACCTCGGTGATGTCGATGCCGTACTGCTCCGACAGGCCGCCCTCGCAGTCGAGCCGGCCCTTGCAGTCGGGGGCGGCCGCCAGGCTGAGGCTCATGCCCTCGAGGTCGGAGAGGGTGGAGACGTCCTCGGACTCGGCGAACTCCTGGGTGACGAAGAAGGCGTTGGTGTCGGTGGCCTCGGAGAGGTCGAGCAGGGTGATGCCGGCCTCGTCGAGCAGCTCCTTGCCGTCAGCGGCGAGCTCGACGCCGTCACCGGACTCGAACGGATCGTTGTCCCCGTTGAGGAAGTTGACGATGCCGCCGACGTACTCGGGCACGACGTCGACCTGGCCCGGGAAGGTCGGCATGTAGCCGTCGCGGGAGTCGACCAGCTTGACCTCCGGCTCGTAGCCCGCGTCGGCGAGGAGCTGGGAGTACATCTCCGCCATGAGGGCGGCCTCGGGGAAGGACTGGCTGGCGACGGAGACCGGTCCGCCGGACCCGCCGGCCGGGGAGTCGTCGCCCCCCGGGGCGTCGGAGGCGAGGTCGTCGCCGGCGCATCCGGCGGCGAGCAGCAGGGAGCCGGCGGTGAGCACCGCGGCCAGTGAGCGCTTGAACGTCATGGCACTACCTTCTGTGTCCCGCGGCCGTGGGTGACCGCGCGTGTCCGGTGCGGGGGGCTCCCGCTAGCCCTCGCTGGAGGCGAGCGCCGGATCAAGCGTACGGGCGCCCTCCGACATGTCATCCCCTCGGTCGGGTGAACCGCCGACCCCCGGCGGGGTCACCGCGCGCTGTGCCCAGGCCGCCGCGAGCTCGAGGACCAGTGCCACCGCGGCCACGACGACCGCACCCGCGATGCCCTTGCCGTAGTTGGTGCGGAAGAAGCCGTCGGTGATGACGCGACCGAGGCCGGGTCCGGCCACGAGGGCGGCGATGGTGGCCGTCGCCCACACCTGCACCAGCGCCAGCCGCAGGCCCGAGAAGATGAGCGGCAGCGCCAGCGGCAGCTCGGCGCGGAAGAACTGCTGGCGCCCGGTCATGCCCATCCCCTGCGCCGACTCCTTCACCTCGGCAGGCACCTCACGCACCGCGACGTAGGCGTTGGTGATGATCGGCGGCAGCGCGAACGCCGCCAGCGCGAGCAGCGTCGCCAGCCCGGCCCTGCCGTAGGGGCCGAGGTCCGCACGGCCCGGGACCTCGAGGGTCACCAGGAGCGCCAGCAGGGCGAACGTGGGCACCGCGCGGCCGACGTTGCTCACGTTGATGGCGAGGAAGCCGCCCCGGCCGAGGTGGCCCAGCCACAGTGCCAGGGGCAGCCCGACGACGACCGCGATGAGCAGCGCGGTCACCGTGAGCAGCAGCTGCTGCAGGAGCAGCTGGAGCATGCCGCCGTCGCCCGTCCAGCTGCCGGCCGCCGTCAGGTAGTCCCACGTGTCGAGGAAGACGCTCACGCCGCGACCCCCCGCGTCCAGGGCGTCAGCAACCGTTGCAGCAGCACCAGCAGCACGTCGAGCGCCACGGCCAGCACCACGCACAGGACGGCGGCGGTCAGCAGCTCGGCGCGGAAGTTGGTGCTGACGCCGTCCTTGATCAGGTTGCCGAGCCCGCCGTAGGCGACCAGCGAGCCCACGGTCGTCAGCGCGACCGTCGAGACCGTCGCCACGCGCAGCCCGGCCATGATGACCGGGAGGGCGAGCGGCAGCTCGACCCGCGTGAGGAGCCGGCCGGCGCCGTAACCCAGGCCGGTGGCCGCCTCACGCACGTCGTCGGGCACGGAGCGGAACCCCTCGAGCATGCTGCGCACCAGGACCGTGAGGGCGTAGAGGCCGAGCCCGATGACGACGGTCGTCGGCGACAGGCCGGTGAAGGGCACCAGCAGTGGGAAGAGCGCCAGCGACGGGATCGTGTAGAGGCCGGTGCTGACGCCGAGCACCGACGACTCCAGCCGCGGGTGACGGCGGGCTAGCAGGGCGAGGGGGAAGGCCACGAGCACGCCGAACGCCACGGAGGCGACCGTGATCCACACGTGTTGCACGGTCGCCTCGAGGATCTCGTCCTGCCGGTCGACGACGTACTGCAGGCAGAACCACTCGTTGGTGAGCCGGCTGTAGCAGCTGGGCTCCGCTGCCTGCACCAGTAGGGTCACGGCATGGACGGTACCGCGATGATCCGGCTCTCCGGTGTCGGCAAGACCTATGCGGACGGCACCGTCGCGGTGCACGAGCTCGACCTGGCCGTCTCCGCCGGGGAGCTGGTCTGCCTGGTCGGGCCGTCTGGTTGCGGGAAGTCCACGACCCTGAAGATGATCAACCGGTTGATCGAGCCGACCACGGGCACCGTCGAGGTCGACGGCAAGGACGTCACGCACGCCGACCCGGTGGCCCTGCGTCGCTCCATCGGCTACGTCATCCAGCAGGTCGGGCTCTTCCCCCACCAGACCATCGAGACCAACGTGATGACGGTGCCGTTGCTCTACGGCGAGTCGAAGGCGACGGCGCGGTCGCGCGCCCACGAGCTGATGGAGCTCGTCGGGCTCGCCCCGGCAACGTACGCCGGTCGCTACCCCCACCAGCTCAGCGGGGGGGAGCGGCAGCGGGTGGGGGTGGCGCGCGCCCTCGCAGCCGACCCGCCGGTGCTGCTGATGGACGAGCCCTTCGGAGCCGTCGACCCGGTGGTGCGGGTGAGGTTGCAGGAGGAGTTCAAGGCGCTCCAGCGCGATCTCGGCAAGACCGTCGTCCTGGTCACCCACGACATCGACGAGGCGGTGCGGCTCGGTGACCGCGTCGCCGTCTTCGCGGCGGGCGGGCGGCTGGCCCAGGTCGCCACCCCGGCCGAGCTGCTGGCTCGCCCGACCGACGACTACGTCGCCGACTTCGTCGGGTCGACGACGGGGCTGCGGCGGCTCACCGTCACCGCGATCGACCCCGCCCACCTCGAGCCGATGGACGGCGTCAACGCCTCCGAGCTCGCCGGCGTCGTCGACGTCGGTGCCACCCTCGAGGAGGCGCTCGCGGCGATGCTCCGCGACGATCGCCCCCTGGTCGGCGTCAAGGACGGCCCCCGGTTCGTGGGCGTCCTCACCCCCACCGGGGTCCACTCCGCCCTGCGGGCCTCGCTCGCGGAGTGACTAGTCGACGGGGACGTCGCGGTGCCAGGACTCTGTGACGTACTTGGTGCGCCAGCCCATGGCCTCGTAGAGGCGGTGGGCGTGGGTGGAGGAGTCGGCGTCGACCTCGAGGCCCACGGAGGTACGGCCGCGGCGGGCGGCGTCGGCGATGATCGTGTGGAGCAGGCCCTTGGCGACCCCCCGGCCGCGGGCGGCGTCGATCACGCCGATGTAGGAGACGTAGGACGCGTCGGGGCCTGAGTTGCTCTCCGAGACGGTGCCGACCAGGGCACCGACCGCCGGCGCCCGGCCCTCGGGTGCGGTCAGGCCCTCGGGCACGTCGTCGACGAGCTCGGCGAGCCACCAGTGGTTCCAGCGGTGGCCGGGATCCTCGCGCAGCCGGTGGAGGAACTCGGCGTAGGTCTCCTCGAAGGAGTTGAAGTGGTCGGTGAAGGCCTGCTCGAGCACGTCGTGGACGGCGCGCAGGTCCTCCTCGTCGGGCAGCGCCCCGCCCTCGCGGTCGACGAGCCGGAATCGGGTCCCGCGGGCCTCCCACTCGTCGGGGTCGGTCACCAGGGAGATCTCCGCGGGGTCGACCGGTCGTGCCATCTGCCACCACGACCGCACCTTGCGGAAGCCGGCGCCGGTGAGCCAGTCGGCCTGGCGCCGGTCGCCGGCGAAGGACCCGGTGTCGATCTGCTGGGTCTCGAGGCCGCGGGCGGCGCCGACGGCGCGCGCCTGCTCGTCGGCCCACTCGAAGAGCAGTCGCGAGCAGGAGTCGGCGATGGCGGGGTCGAGGTCGCGCTCGACGACGTGGACGAACATCATCCGACCGGCGGCCCGGTCGTGGACGCTGCCCCAGGCCCGGATCGTCCCTTCGGGATCACGGACGACGACGTTCTCGCGCATCCGCAGGCCCCGCTCGGACACCTCGACGAGTACGTCGTCGACCGACGCGCCCGCCCAGCCGCGGCCGGCGTCCTCGTGGGCACGCAGCAGCTGCGTGAGCCGGGCGACGACGAGGCGGTCGGACGGCTCCGGCGTCGCCACCTGCCACCCGTCGAGCAGGTGGTCGGAGTCGGCGAGGATTCCGTCGTGGTCGGAGTGGAAGCGGTTGTCCTTCGGGATCACGTCAGGACATTCTTCCCTACCGGCACCGGACCCCCGGCGAGGGTCAGGCGTGCATCCTGCCGGGCTGGGTCTCCCAGGCGGTGAGCTCGGCGCGCAGCACGTCGATCTCCTGCTCGAGCTCGGAGACCCGCAGCGCGGTCTCCGCGGCACGCTCCTCGGCCTCCTCGAGGCGCCCCGTGGTGGCGCGGCCCTCGGTCTCGGCCTGCTCGGCGCGTCGCGCCTCGGCGTTGAACTTCAGGGTCGCCTCCGCCGCACGCTTCTGGGCCGACGACAGGGCCGCCTCGAGCTCGGTGAGGGCGTGCTCCTGACGCTCGACGCGCGAGGTCATGGCGGCGCTGAACTCGGCGTGCTCGGCGGTGCGCCGGTCGGTGAGCGCGCGGTAGGCCTGCGCCTGCTCGGCGCGGTCGCGCGCCGCGTCACGGCGGCTCTGGAGCAGCTCGGTGTGGGTGATGCGGGTGGCGGCGGCGCCGAGCACCACGGAGGCGAACGCGGCGAAGCCCTGGAACCAGGCCACGTTGTCGAGGAAGGCGACGGTCACGAGGACCGCGGCGATCGTGAGCAGGGACACGGCGACCGTGAGACGGGTGGAGCGCTGGCGCCGGCGAGCAGTCGGGGAAGACATGCCCGTAGGTTATGTCTCGCCGGCCCCGGAGCGGACGCGACACGCACGCTCGAGGAGCAACGCTCCGATCACGATGGCCACCCCCGCCAGCCCGGCGAGGGAGGAGCGCAGGATCCGCTCGTCGGCGAGCTCGGCGCGGAGACCGAGCCAGCTGACGGCGTACCCGAAGTAGCCACCGGCCACGAGGCCGCCCACGACGACGCACGAACGGGCCAGCACCAGCCGGTTGACGGCCTGGTGCGGCTCGAGCCGGTCGCGGCGCACGTGCAGGGCCCGGTGGGTGGCGTAGGCCGCCGCCAGCAGGACCGCGGCCACGAAGGCCAGCGTCAGCGGCTGGAGCCAGCTCACCACCGGTGGGGTGCCGAGCCGGTCGGTCACGGGGTGGAGCAACCAGCCCATCACCAGGCCGATCATCACGGTGACCCCGACGGTGGCGGGGCCGGTGGGGCGGAGCGTGCCCTCCGGCGACGGCTCCCCCGGCGGCGCGCTCACGACCGGTGGATCAGGGGATCTCGAGCTCGAGGTCGTCGCGCTTGACGACGATCGAGGTGTCGACCTTCTCGAGCAACTCGGCGACCGGGCCCGCGTCGATCAGCTCGGCCTCGGGCTCGAGGTCGTGCCACGGCTGCAGCACGAAGGCGCGCTCGTGGGCCCGCGGGTGCGGCAGCACCAGCTCGTCGCGGCTGCGACGGTCGCCGACGACGATCAGGTCGATGTCGAGGGTGCGCGGCGAGTTGCGGACCTCGCCGCGCTCGCGGTCGAAGGCGTCCTCGACGGCCAGCGCCCGGTCGAGGAGCCGGTGGGCCGCGAGGGTCGTGTCGACCAGCAGCACCGCGTTGAGGTAGTTCTCCGACCCCTCGGGGGCGTCGACGGGCTCGGTCTCGTAGACCGGCGACACCGAGGTCACCCACACGTCGGGGGTGTCGGCGATCGCGTTGACCGCCCCCTGGAGCGAGGTCATGCGGTCGCCGAGGTTGGATCCGAGGGCCAGCACGACGCGGCGGATCGGCCGCATCTCCCCGGTCAGGGTGTCGGCATCGATGATGTTCGGGTTGGGCGTCTCGGTCACGGGTGCTCCCTCGCGTCTCTCCGGATCGTCAATGCCACGTCGTGGAACGGTGCCTCGATGGGTGCCTCGGGCTTGTGCACGGTCACCTGCACCCATTCAACAGCACGTCCCGAGAGGCACACCCGGGCGATCCTGTCAGCCAGGGTCTCCACGAGGTCGACCGGGTCACGCTCGACCGCGGCCTTCACCTGAGCGACGAGCGTTCCGTAGTCGACCGTGTTGTTCAAGTCGTCGGTCCGCGCTGCGAGCCGGGTGTCGATCCCCAGCGTCAGGTCGATCACGAAGCGCTGGCCGTCGCGGCGCTCGTGGTCGAAGACGCCGTGGTGGCCGTAGCACTCGATGCCGGTCACCGACAGCTCGTCGGACCTGGAATCGTCGGTCACGGCTCCTCCTCGTCGAGTCGGTCGAGCACGCGCAGCGCGTCGCGGCTGGCGCGCACCTCGTGGACGCGCACGCACCACACGCCCCGCTGGGCGAGCAGCAGGGTCAGGGCGGTCGAGGCGGCCTCGCGGTCGTCGACGGGCCTCGGGGCACCGTCGGGACCGGCCAGCAGGTTGCCGAGGAACGACTTGCGGCTGCCGCCCACCAGCAACGGCAGACCGAGCCCGGCGAGCTGGCCGAGCCCCGCCACCAGCGCCCAGTTGTGCTCGGCCGTCTTGGCGAAGCCGAGCCCGGGGTCGACGACCAGCCGGTCGTCGGGGATGCCCGCGGCCCGAGCGGCAGCCAGGCGGTCGGCGAGCTCCCGGCGCACGGTGGCGACCACGCCCCCGGTCTCGTCGTACGACGCCAGCTGCTGCATCCGGTCCGCGTGGGCGCGCCAGTGCATCGCGACGTAGGTGGCGTCCGAGTCCGCCACGACGTCGAGGATCTCGGGGTCGGCCAGGCCCCCGGAGACGTCGTTGACCACGCGGGCCCCGGCTGCGAGCGCGGCCCGGGCGACCTCGGCGCGCATCGTGTCGACCGAGACCACCGCGTCCTGCGACAGCGCCTCGATGACGGGCACGACCCGGGCGAGCTCCTCCTCGAGCAGCGGCCGGGTGGCCCCGGGGCGGGTCGACTCCCCGCCCACGTCGAGCAGGTCGGCTCCATCCGCCAGCAACCGGCGACCGTGGGCGACGGCGGCGGCCGGGTCGACGTACCGACCCCCGTCGGAGAAGGAGTCGGGAGTGACGTTGACGATCCCCATCAGCAGCGGGGAAGCCACGTCAGGGCCTCCGGCTGTTGATGAGCGAGAGCGCCTCGGCCCGGGTGGCCGGGTCGCGCAGCTGACCCCGCATCGCCGAGGTGATGGTGCGGGAGCCGGCCTTGCGCACGCCGCGCATGGTCATGCACAGGTGCTCGGCCTCGATCACGACGATGACGCCGCGGGCGTCGAGGATGTCCATCAGCGCCTCGGCGACCTGGGTCGTCAGCCGCTCCTGCACCTGCGGCCGCTTCGCGTAGACGTCGACCAGGCGGGCGAGCTTGGACAGCCCCGTGATCTTGCCGTTGGAGGCGGGGATGTAGCCCACGTGGGCGACTCCCGTGAACGGCACGAGGTGGTGCTCGCACATCGACCACAGCTCGATGTCGCGCACCAGCACCATCTCGTCGTGGCCGAGGTCGAAGGTGGTGGTCAGGACGTCCTCGGCGCGTTGCCGGAGGCCGGTGGTGAGCTCGGCGTAGGCCCGGGCCACGCGGGCCGGGGTCTCCCGCAGCCCCTCGCGGTCGGGATCCTCCCCCAGGGCCGCCAGCAGCTCGCGCACGGCGGCCTCGGCGCGGGCGTGGTCGAAGTCCGGGATCTCCTCGGGCGAACGCTCGGGGTAGGCGATCGGGTCGGTCACACCGGCCTCAGCTCGACGGCGCCGGGGGCTGGGGAGGGGTGGTGCCGGCGTCGGGCGTGCCTCCGTGGAGGTCACCGCCCGCACCCGGCGGCGTGATCACGACGCCGGCCTCCTCGACCGGGGGCGTGCCGTTGACCTGGGCCCGGTCGCGGATCTCCTGGGGTACTTCGATCGGCGGGATCGTCGACGGGCTGCGGTCGGGCGAGCCGGTCCACGCGGGACGCACCGGCCGGATCCGCAGCGCCGTGAAG
Organism: uncultured Actinomycetota bacterium; assembly: GCA_963754025.1. Classification (GTDB taxonomy): domain Bacteria; phylum Actinomycetota; class Actinomycetes; order Propionibacteriales; family Nocardioidaceae; genus Nocardioides. Next base: position 319,991 of record CAVWEC010000005.1, read on the forward strand.
ACCTCGGCGACCTCCTCCTTGTCGAGGGTCTCCTTGTCGAGCAGCGCGAGCACGAGCGCGTCGAGGACGTCACGGTTGTCCTCGAGGATGTCGTAGGCCTCCTGGTGGGCGGCGGCCACGAACTTCTTGACCTCCTCGTCGACCTTCGCGGCGACGTCCTCGGAGTAGTCGCGCTGGTGACCGATGTCGCGACCCAGGAACGGCTCGCTGTTGCTCTCGCCGAGCTTGATCGCCCCGAGCACCTCCGTCATGCCGTACTGGGTGACCATCGCGCGGGCGAGGTTGGTGGCCTTCTCGATGTCGTTGCCGGCGCCGGTGGTGGGGTCGTGGAAGACCATCTCCTCCGCGGCGCGGCCGCCCATCATGTAGGCCAGCTTGTTGAGCAGCTCGCTGCGGGTCTGGGAGTACTTGTCCTCGTCGGGCAGCACCATCGTGTAGCCCAGCGCCCGGCCCCGCGGCAGGATCGTCACCTTGTGCACGGGGTCGCCGCCGGGCAGGGCCGCGGCGACGAGCGCGTGGCCGCCCTCGTGGTAGGCGGTGACGAGCTTCTCCTTCTCGCTCATCAGTCGCGTACGCCGCTGCGGGCCGGCGATGACGCGGTCGATCGCTTCGTCGAGCGCTTCGTTGTCGATCAGCTTGCCGCCGGCGCGGGCGGTCAGCAGCGCGGCCTCGTTGAGCACGTTGGCCAGGTCGGCGCCGGTGAAGCCCGGCGTACGCCGCGCGACGCCCCTCAGGTCGATGTCCTGGGCCATGGGCTTGCCACGGGAGTGGACCTGGAGGATCTGGTGACGCCCGGACAGGTCGGGTGCGTCGACCTGGATCTGGCGGTCGAAGCGACCGGGGCGCAGCAGCGCGGGGTCGAGCACGTCCGGGCGGTTGGTGGCCGCGATCAGGATCACGCCGCCACGCACGTCGAAGCCGTCCATCTCGACCAGGAGCTGGTTGAGCGTCTGCTCGCGCTCGTCGTGGCCGCCGCCCATGCCGGCGCCGCGGTGGCGACCGACGGCGTCGATCTCGTCGATGAAGACGATCGCGGGGGCGTTCTCCTTGGCCTGCTCGAAGAGGTCACGCACGCGGCTGGCGCCGACGCCGACGAACATCTCGACGAAGTCGGAGCCGGAGATGGAGTAGAAGGGGACAGCGGCCTCGCCGGCGACCGCACGGGCCAGCAGCGTCTTGCCGGTGCCCGGCGGGCCGTAGAGCAGCACGCCCTTGGGGATCTTCGCCCCGACGGCCTGGAACTTGGCGGGCTCGGAGAGGAACTCCTTGATCTCGCCGAGCTCCTCGATGGCCTCCTCGCAGCCGGCGACGTCGGTGAACGTCGTCTTCGGCATGTCCTTGGTGATCATCTTCGCCTTGGACTTGGCGAACTGCATGACGCCGCGGCCGCCACCACCCTGCATGCTGTTCATCAGCCACAGGAAGACCAGCACGATGATCACGAAGGGCAGGAACGTGGCCAGGATCGAACCGAGGAACGACGGCGTGGCGATCTCGGTGGAGTAGCTGTCGATGTCGCCGGCATCGATCTGCGACTGGACCTCGGCCTCGATCTCGGCCTGGGTCTCCGAGAGCCAGTAGGCCATGACCTTGTTGCCGCCCTCGCGCTCGACGTCGTCGTCGAGGGTCGCCTCGATCACCTGGTCGCCGTCGATGAACTTGATCGTCGAGACGTCGCCGGTCTCGATGTACTCGATCATGCGAGAGGTGCTCACCTCCTCGTACTCGCCGGTCGGGACGAGGTACTGGAGGGCAAGCAGGACGCCGGTCACGGCGAGGACGCCGATGACCCAACGATTGAGGAGGATCCGCTTCACAACTTCTCTTCGGTTCAGCTGGTGGTGGGAGGGCCATTCTCGCAGGCAGGCCCAACGGGGCCAACGGGGGCGAGCTCGGCCCCCGCTCCTGCCTCAGGAGTAGACGTGCGGCGCGAGCGTGCCGATGTCGCGCAGGTTGCGGTACTTCTCGTCGAAGTCGAGGCCGTAACCGACCACGAACTCGTTGGGGATGTCCCACCCGACGTACGTGACGTCGATCGGCATCTGGAGCGCCTCGGGCTTGCGCAGGAGCGTGCAGATCTCGACGCTCGCCGGACCGCGCGAGGCGAGGTTGGACGTCAACCACGACAGGGTGAGGCCGGTGTCGATGATCTCGTCGACGATGACCACGTGGCGGCCGCTGATGTCGGTGTCGAGGTCCTTGAGGATGCGGACGACGCCGCTGGACTTGGTGCCGGAGCCGTAGGACGACACCGCCATCCAGTCCATCTCGAGGTGGCGGGTGAAGCTGCGGGCGAGGTCGGCCATCACCATCACCGCACCGCGCAGGATGCCGACGATGAGGAGGTCCTCGCCCTCGTAGTCGCGCTCGATGTCGGCGGCGAGCTCGGCGAGCCGCGCCTGGATCTGCTCCTCGGTGAAGAGGACGTTGACGAGGTCGGCTTCCACGTGGGACGCATCCATGGCCGCAGCCTAGGGGGTGCTTCGGGTCAGGCGGACCCGTGGTCGCGCGGGAAGGACAGCCGTCCCTCCCGGCGTACGGCGCGGAGATGGCCGGGCAGGTCGACGCCCTGCTGCCCGCGCCAGTCGCCGACCAGCGCGTCGACGCTGCGGAGGTGGCCGTGGTTGAGGTCGGCGGGCAGCGCGCCCGCCGCGAGCGCGGAGAGCCGCAGCACGCGCAGCCGGAGGGCGTCGGGCAGCACTGCGAGCGCCTCGACGTCGAGCCCACGGGGGTCCGTCAGGCGGGCGTGGGCCGCGGCGGCCTGGCGGTCGAGCTCGGCGACGTCGGCCTGGAGCTGGGTGGCGGTGCGAGCGAGGGCCCGTGCCACCCCGGGACCGAGCTCGCGCTCGAGCACCGGCATCACCTGCGTGCGCACCCGGCTGCGGGTGTAGGCGGGGTCGCTGTTGTGGGGGTCGTGCCAGGGCTCGAGCTGCTCCGCGGCGCAGGCAGCCTCCGTCTCCGCCCGGGTGACCTCGAGCAGCGGCCGCCGGAACACGTCGAAGGCGGGCCGCATGCCGGCGAGAGAGCGCCCTCCGCTGCCCCGGGCGAGCCCGAGCAGCACCGTCTCGGCCTGGTCGTCGAGCGTGTGGCCGAGCAGCACCACGCCGGCGCCGACGTGCTGGGCGACCTCCTCGAGGACTGCGTAGCGCGCCTCCCGCGCCGCCGCCTCCGGACCCTGGCCGCCACCCTCGACCCGGACCCGCGCCGACAGCGTCTCGTCGACGCCGAGGGCTGCCATCTGCTCGACCACGCGCGCCGCGTGGTCGGCCGACCCGTCCTGGAGACCGTGGTCGACCGTGACCCCGATCGCGCGGACCTCGCTGCCCCGCAGCTCGAAGACGGTGGCGACGAGCAGGGCGAGGGAGTCGGCACCACCGCTGCACGCCACCAGGACCGGCCCCGGGGTGCGGCCGTCGAGGACGTCGGCCAGCCCGCGTCGTACGGCGAGACGTACCGCGGCGACGGCCGGGGCCGGACCCACTACGGGGTCCGGTCGTTCGCCCGGCCGCTCGTCCGGACGCTCACAGGACCCGGGAGATCCAGGCCGACGGATCGGCGATCTCGGCCTTGGAGGGCAGGTGCCCGGGCCGCTCCCACACGGCGTTGAAGTCGGCCATGCCGACCTTGTCGACGACCTCCCGCACGAAGGCCGCGCCGTCGCGGTACTGCGCCATCTTCACGTCGAGACCGAGCGCCTTGCGCAGCAGCCGGTCGAGCAGCCCGACGCCCTTGCGGCGCTCGTTGAACTTGCTGCGGATCCGCTCGACGCTGGGGATCACGGTGGGGCCGACGCCGTCCATCACCACGTCGGCGTGCCCCTCGAGCAGCGACATCATCCCGGTGACGCGGTCGAGCACCTCGCGCTGCGCCGGGCTGCTGAGGACGTCGACGATGCTGCCCCCGCCGCGCACCGCCTCGAGCAGCCGGTCGAGACCGCCCTCGAGCGCGGCTCCCGGGTCGACGGTCTCCGCGAGCGCGTCGATCTCGGACGTGAGGTGGTCGCGCATCCAGGGCACGGCCGTGAACTGCACCCGGTGGGTCTCCTCGTGGAGGCAGACCCAGAGCCGGAAGTCGGTGGGGTCGACGCCGAGCTCGCGCTCGACGTGGACGATGTTGGGGGCGACCAGGAGCAGCCGACCCGACGGCTCGTGGAACGGGTCGAACTGGCCGAGGACCTTGCCGGCCAGGAAGCCGAGCAGCAGCCCCACCTCACCGCCGGTGACGCGCGAGCCGATGGCCTGGGTCAGCCCGGTCGGCGCCCCCTTCTTCTCCTGCAGCTTGGCGACGACCGGCTCGAGCATCGTCGAGAACGCCTCGGCGTTGGCCCGCACCCAGCCCGGCCGGTCGACCACCAGCACGGGGGCGGTGTGCTCCGCTGCCGCGAGGCCGGTGAACTCGCGCACCAGCCCGGTCGACCGGTCGGCGCCGGCACGCAGCTCGGCGACCGCCGCCGCGGCCGTCTCCGGTGGCACCACCGGCCCGGGTCCGGCCAGGCGGCCACCCACCGTCACCGCCAGCTCCCAGTCGACCATCTCGCTCATGTCCCGACCCTAGCCGGGGTGTGGGCCCCGCTCCGGGTTTACCCGGCCGACGGGGAAAGCTCGACCTTCGTGACGTTTGCAAGCGTCACAAACCCTGGGATTACCCGGCCGACCGGGTAAACCCGACCACCCCCACACCCCGCAGGGTCAGCGGGAGCACCGGCACGCGGCGAGCTCTGCGGCGACCTCGTCGAGGGCCTGCTCGGCGTCGACGGTCCGGGCGTACCTGATGCGGTCGGCGGCCAGCACGAAGGCGAGGGGGGTGCCGTTCTGGTCGAGGGCGACGCCCGCGAGCGAGCGGACCCCGGTCAACGAGCCGGTCTTGGCGCGCACCCTGCCGGTCGCGGCCTCCGCGCCGGTGTCGAAGCGGTAGGCGAGCGAGCCGGTGAACCCGGCCACGGGCAGGCCGGTGAGCACCGCACGCAACCCGGGCCGGTCGGGGTCGCCGGCCGCGCGCAGCACGCCGAGCAGGGTCTCGGCCGAGAGCAGGTTGTCGCGGGCCAGCCCGCTGCCGTCGTGGATCCGCACCCCGCGGAGGGGGACGCCGAGGTCGGCGAGCGTGCGGCGTACGCCGCGGGCGGCGCCGGCGAACGACGCGTCGTCGACCACGGCGGCGCCCACGTGATGGGCGAGCACCTCCGCACCCTCGTTGTCACTGACCTCGAGCACGTGCTCGACCACCTGGGACAACGGCGGGCTCTCCACCCGCGCCACCTCCTGCGCGGAGGGCCGCCCGCGTCCGGCTCGCACCGCCCCGGTGACGGTGACGCCGGCAGCCTTGAGCTGGTCCGCGAAGAACGCGGCCGCCTCGGCCGCGGGGTCGTCGACCCGGAACGAGTGGTCGGGCGAGAGCCCCTCGTCGACCCACAGCGCCGTGATCGGGCTGACGATGTCGTCGGGCACGTAGTCGGCGCGCCAGTGGGGGTTCTCGGTCGGGCCGGTGAACAGCCCGGCGTCGTAGCTGAGCCGGACCGGCTTCCCCCGCGCGTTGCCCTGCTCCAGCGCCTCCGCGGTCGACCGGGCCAGCGTGGCCAGGTCGGGGACGCCGGGCGCGGCCTGGTCCGGGGTGCGCTCCAGCGTCGGGTCTCCCCCGCCGACGAGGGTGAGCGAGCGCCCCTGGGCGACCACGGTCGTCGAGAACCGGTGGTCGGGGCCGAGCGCCTCGAGGGCGGCGAGACCGGTGACCAGCTTCATGGTGGAGGCCGGGGTGAAGGTGGTGCGGGTGGCCGAGTCCTGGGTGAAGGCGGGGGCGTCACGACGCTCGAGCTCGGCCACCGCGACGTGCACCGAGCGGCCGAGGTCGGGGTCGGCGAGCCCGCGGGCCAGCGCGCGGCGCACGGCGCCGGAGCGCATCGTGCCGCCCCCCGCGGCGGCGGCGACCGGCTCCGGCTCGGGCAGCCCCGGCGCCTCGACGCCCTCGGGCGGCGGCACCTCGGCCGGCTCGGTGACCGGGTCGGGCGTCTCGGCGGCCAGGTAGCGGTCGACGAGGTCGTCGAGCGCACCCGTGTGCCAGACCGCTGCGGCACCACCGGCGAGCACCAGGACCAGCGCCACGGCGAGCCAACGGAGCCCTCGGCCACGCCCCTCGGGGTGGCGTCGGTCACGTCGTCCCACACTGATCCCCTTCCCCGGCTGCGCGTTCCGGGCCATTGTGCGCGACACTGGGCGGGGCCTGGACGGCCCGGTACCCCGGAGGAGGAGCAACCGTGCTCGAGTTCGACGTTCTGGTGGAGATCCCCAAGGGGGAGCGCAACAAGTACGAGGTCGACCACGAGAGCGGCCGCATCCGCCTCGACCGGATGCTGTTCACCTCCACGGCCTACCCGGCCGACTACGGCTTCATCGAGAACACCCTCGGCCAGGACGGCGACCCGCTGGACGCGATGGTCATCCTCCAGCAGCCCACCTTCCCCGGGTGCCTGATCTCCTGCCGCGCGATCGGCATGTTCCGCATGACCGACGAGGCCGGCGGCGACGACAAGGTGCTGTGCGTGCCCACGCTCGACCCGCGCCAGGAGCACCTGCGCGACATCAACCACGTCTCCAAGTTCGACCGCCTGGAGATCCAGCACTTCTTCGAGGTCTACAAGGACCTCGAGCCCGGCAAGTCCGTCGAGGGGGCCGACTGGGTCGGCCGCGACGCCGCCGAGGCCGAGGTGCGCGCCTCCTTCCAGCGCTTCCAGGACTCCGGCGGTCACTGACCGGCCCCGACGAGCACCGACGGGCACCGGCCGGGTCTCAGGCCCGTACGCCGCGGAACCAGCCCAGCGCGCCGGTGACCCGCACCGTCACCTGCTCCAGACCGGCCTCGGCCAGCCAGCGGCGTACGTCGTCGGCGGAGCCGGACGGGCCGATCAGGTTCGACGCGCGCCCGAGCCTGCGCAACGGTTCGTGGCGCCAACCGGTCCCTCCCGTCGCGTTCAGCACGGCCGACCCGGTGAGCACGCCGCCGGGGCGCAGCACCCGACCCATCTCCACGACCGCGGCCCGCGGGTCGGGGAAGCAGTGGAGGCCGGTGAACGACACCACCAGGTCGTACGACGCCTCGTCGAACGGCAACGCCGCGACGTCGCACTCCACGGTCGCGACCTGGTCACCCACCCCGCGCCCGTCTGCCGCCTCCCGGGTGCGGGCGAGCATCCGCGGCGACAGGTCGGCGGCGACGTAGGCCAGCCCCTGGCCCGGCTGCAGCCCGCGCAGGGCCACCCCTCCCCCGCACGGCACGTCGAGGACGCCGGATCCGGCCGGCAGCTCCCCGATCTCAGCCGCGGCCTCGTGGAGGAGCCGCAGGTCGCTGCCGGTCGCGGCCCGCCAGAGCGCCCCACCCACGACGGGGTGCTCGACGATCCAGTCGTAGGCGGTGCCCCAGAGCGGGTCCGCGACCCACCCGCCCAGCAGCCGACCCCGCACCGGGGTCAGCCGAGCAGCTCGGGCGAGCGGAGCATCTCCGGCGGCACCCCGAACGCGTCGACGAGGTCGACGGCGATCGGGCGTACCTTGCGGCACAGGTCGTTGACCTCGCGGCTGATGGCCTTGGAGCGGGTCACCGACAGCCGGCCGTGCTCCATCCACCACGCCCGGTCGGCCTCGATCGTCGACAGCGCGAAGAGGTCGGCCAGCAGGCCGAGCGCGACCTTCTGGTCGCCGTCGGGCAGGGCCGCCAGCTTGTCGAGGAAGGCGTCGAGGACGAGCCGCTCGACGTGTGCGTGGGCAGCGGCGATGACGTGGTCCTGCACCAGCGAGAACACCTGCCCGGGGTTCATCCCGTTGTCGATGCCGCGCTTGAGGCGCCGCGCGACGCCGGCCAGCATGTGCTCCTCGCGGTAGCGGAGCATCATCCGCTGGTAGTTCGGGTCGAGCAGGCCGGCCTCCTGGTCCCACTCGTCACCGCCCGGCAGGACGTCACGCACCCGTTCGATCAGCTTGTGCACCGCGGTCTTCTCGATGACGGTCTCGACCGCGAGGCCGGCGACGAACCGGACCATGCCGAACTGGTCCATCTCCTCGAACTCCCCGGCGTAGTCGGTGAGCAGGCCCTTCGCCACGAGCTGCAGGAGGACCGTGTTGTCGCCCTCGAAGGTCGTGAACACGTCGGTGTCGGCCTTCAGCGCGGCGAACCGGTTGGACGCGCGGTAGCCCTGACCACCGCACGCCTCGCGGCACTCCTGGATGGTGCGGGTCGCGTGCCAGGTGCCGAGGGCCTTGGTGCCGGCGGCCCGCGACTCCAGGCGGCGCCGCGGCTCCTCGCCGGCCTCGAGGCCGGAGAAGACCTGGTGGAGCTCGTCGGCGACCACCTCCTGGGCGAAGTGGAGCGCGTAGGTGCGGGCGAGCAGCGGCAGCAGCCGCCGCTGGTGCTGGCCGTAGTCGAGGAGCAGGTCCTCCTCGGGCGGGTTGGTCGCCTCGAACTGGCGCCGCCGGTCGGCGTACCTCACGGCGATGGCGAGCGCCACCTTGGCCGCGTTGACGCCGGCCCCTCCGACGCACACCCGGCCCTGGACCAGGGTGCCGAGCATGGTGAAGAAGCGCCGGTTCGGGTTCTCGATCGGGCTCTCGTAGACGCCCTCGTCGGTGACGTCGGCGAACCGGTTGAGCAGGTTCTCCCGCGGCACCCGCACGCCGTCGAAGGTAGATCCGGCCGTTGTCGACGCCGTTGAGGCCCATCTTGTGGCCGTCGTCCTCGATGCGGACGCCGGGCAGCACCTCGCCGTCGCGGTCGCGGAGCGGCACGACGAAGCAGTGGACGCCGTGGCGCTCGCCGCCGACCTCGAGCTGGGCGAAGACGGTGGCCAGCTCGGCGTGGCGGGCGGCGTTGCCGATCCAGTCCTTGCGCGCCTCGGGGGTCGTCGTGGTGATCACGAACTCCTCGGCTGTCCGGGTCGTACGTCGCCGACGGTGCCGAGCGCCTGCGACGTTGGAGCCGTGCCCGACCTCGGTCATCGCGAAGCAGCCCATGGGCTGCCCGGTGATCAGGTCGCGGCAGGTAGGCGTCGTGGTGGCGCTTCGGTGCCGAGGTGGAGGATCGCGCCGCCCGAAGAGCCCGAACTGGACACCGACCTTGACCAGCACCGACAGGTCGCCGAAGGCGAGCGTCTCGAAGGCGGCGACGGAGGCGCCGATGTCACCGCCCCCGCCGTACTCGGCCGGGAAGCCCATCCCGGTCTGCCCGGTCGCCGCCATCTCGACGACCAGGTCGCGCACCCGGTCGCGGAACTCGTCGATGCCCAGCCGCTCGGCGTCCTCGAGGACGGAGTCGTAGGTCGCCAGGTTGTGGCGCACCAGCTCGCGCATCTCGCCGGTAGCGACCGTCGAGCAGCTCCAGCAGTGCCTGGGGGTCCACCCGGGGCTGGGTGTAGCCGGTCTCGGGCGCGGTGGTGTCGGTGGCCATGCCCCCGAATCTACTGAGCGGTAGTGCGCCTGTCGTGGGAGCTCAGGGTCGCGCGTGGAAGTTGGGGGCGGTCCAGTAGTACATCGACTCCTGCACGACGGGCCGACCGGCGCGCGGGGCGTGGATGATCTGGCCGTCCCCGATGTAGAGCGCCACGTGGTAGATCGACGACGGGCTGCTCGAGGAGCCCCAGAAGACGAGGTCGCCGGCCTGCAGCGAGCTGGCGGAGATCGGGCTGGACTGCTCGTACTGCGCCACGGAGTAGTGGGGCAGCGACGTCCCGCCCGCACCCCAGGCGCCCATGGTGAGCCCGGAGCAGTCCCACGCGTCGGGCCCGGCGGCGCCCCAGCGGTACGGCTCTCCGAGCTGGGCCCGGGCGAAGGCGACCGCGGCCGATGCGCCGCCACTCGGCGCGGGCGCCGGGGGCGGGGTGCTCGGGGGCGGCGGGCTCGGGGTCGAGGGGGTGCTCGGAGCGCTGGGCGCGTCCGGGGTGCTCGGCGTGGCCGGCTGGTTCTGCTGCTGGGTCTGCTGCTGGGCCTGCTGGTCGGCCTGCTGCTGGGCTGCCGCGGCGGCCGCCTGGGCCGCCTGCTCCTCCAGCGCGGCCTGTCGCTGCTCGGCGAGCTCGACGCTGGTCTCCTGCAGCGCGGCCAGCTCGGCGATCAGCGACTCCTTGCGCCGGGCCACCTGCTGGGCCTCGGTCGCGGCCGCGTCGGCCGCGTCGGCTGCCGCGTTCCGGGCCTCGCGGGCCTCGGCCTCGCTCGCCGACGCCTCCGCGTCGGCCCGGTCGGCCTGGTCGCTGGCCACCTCGGCCAGCGTCGCCGCGGCGCGGAAGCCGTCGTAGCGGCTGTCGAGGGCGGACTCCGCGGCCTGCATCGTGGTGGTCTGCTCCACGACGGTGGTGATGCCGTCGGCCTGCGCGATGGAGGACAGCGCGGTCAGGCTCGGCGCGAGCTCATAGCTGCTGACCAGCGCGTCGGCGTACGCCGCCTGCTGCTGGTCGACGTCGGAGGAGGCGATGCCGACCCGGTCGGCGGCGACCTCGGCTGCCTGCCGTGCCTGCTGGGCGCGGTAGCGGGCGCCGTTCCACGCCTCGGCGGCCTGGGCGGCGGCCATCGCGGAGGTGCGGAGCTGTTCGTTGGCGGCGGCGAGCTCGGCCTGCACGGCGGCCACGTCGCGCTCGGCGATCTCGGCCGCCTGCCGCGCCTCGCGCACCTGCTGCCGGCTCGGGCCGTCGCCCGGGTCGGCGGCAGCGGGCCCGGCGACCGGGGGGATCGCCAGGACCGCTGCCGCGACCATCACGGGGAACCGGAAGGCCCGAGCCGTCCTTGTTGTGCGCACGACGAGGCCTCCTGGGGGTTCGACTGGTCCGTCGTCGAGCGGCACGCTAGTGCGCTTTCGCCCCAAAGGAAACAAAAACCTCAGAAATCACACGCGTCACCGGCGTGTCGACTTGCGAACTACAACGATGTAGTTCCTTGGACCCGTCGTTGAGTCGTGCCCGGGTGACACGCGAGTCGCGCGTCTGCGACAGGACCCGGCCGCCTACACCCGCGACTCGACGGTCCCGGAGGCGCGACTCAACCCTTGACGGCGTCGACAGGGACGGCGGAGGTGGTCGTGGTGGGGTGCGAGGCCAGGCCGTGGCGCTCGAAGACCTGCCCACTGGCCCTGCCGCCGAGGTAGAAGGCGATCAGCGCGATCAGGATGCCGGCGACGTCGTCGGCGACGTAGTGCCAGCCGAAGTAGAGCGTCGCGACGATGGTGATCGTGAAGTTGAGCCAGAAGATCCAGTGCACGATGCGCGAGTTGATCGTGTACTGCACCATCAGCGCCACCAGCAGGGTGATGGCGGTGTGGAGGCTGGCGAAGCCGGCGGTCGACTGCACCGCCCCCTCGACGCCCTCGATCGTGACCCGGGCGCGCGCGTTGGACAACGAGTCCATCAGCCCCGAGGTCGGGGTGCCGGCGTCGACCACGGGCTCGTAGACCCACGGGGCGAAGAAGCCGGGCCCGAGCGTGGGCAGCATGTAGTAGGAGAGCGTGCCGAGGCTCCAGGCGATGCACTGGGAGGTGACGAACCAGTAGCCGTAGGAGATGTTGCGCGACCAGATCAGCCAGGCGGTCAGCGCCAGCGGCACCAGCGGCAGGAACCACAGGTAGATGTAGGACAGCAGGTGGGCGGAGACGCCGGTGCCGAGGACGTCCTGCATCACCCGCCCCGGCTCGCTGCCGAAGAAGAGCGCCTTGTCGATGAGGTGGAGCTCGTAGTCGTACTTCTTCTCGCCCATGACGAACGGCAGGAACGACTTGAGGTTCCGGTAGCTCGACGTAGGTGATGTAGAAGCACACCAGGCCCATGACGACCAGCGTCAGCCGCTCGCGCGTCCAGTGGGTGCGCACCCGCTCGCGGACGATCTCGCGCCACTTCGTCGGCCGGCCGCGCGAGTACCAGAGCACCCGCGGCAGCACGTCGAGCAGGAAGGCGCCGAACAGCAGCAGCGGCAATCGGACCCAGGCGGGACCGAGGAAGCCCTCGGGGTCAGCCAGGCTCTTGTCGAGCGCAATCGCCGTGCCGACCGCGAGCCCACCCATGACGACGGCGAACCCGACGAGCAGGACGTAGGCGCGGCGGTACACCCCGACATTCTAGGGGCGCCCCACCACCGCCAGCCGGGTGCGGTCCACCCGCAGCCGGATCTCGTCACCCGCGCCCACGTGGGCGTCGAGGGGTGCCACCGCATCGAGACCGCCGACCTCGTCGACGTGCACGCGCAGCCGCACCTGGTCGGGCGTGGCCCGCGCCTCCTCGACCCGGCCGGCCACCGCTCCGCCCGGGTCGAGCGCCAGCGCCGAGCGCCGCAGCGCCACGGTGTCAGCGGCGGGCAGTCCTGCCGCGTCGAGCAGCCGAGCGGCGCGGGCGCCGTCGAGCACCGTGGCGTAGCCCAGGAACAGCGCGGTCGCCGCGTCGACCGGCGCCCGCCACACCTCGCCGAGGTCGCCGTCCTGCACGATCCGACCCTCACGCATCACCGCCAGCCGGTCGGCGACCGCGAAGGCCTCCTCGTGGTCGTGGGTCACCAGCAGTGCGGTCGTGCCGGCCTCGTGCAGGATCCGCTGGAGGTCACCGGCGAGCCGCTCGCGCAGCCCGGCGTCGAGCGCCGAGAGCGGCTCGTCGAGCAGGAGCAGTCGCGGGTCGACCGCCAGCGACCGGGCCAGGGCCACCCGCTGGCGCTCGCCGCCCGACAGCGTCGCCGGCATCCGGTCGGCGTACGACGGCAGCCCGACCAGCTCGAGCAGCTCGGCGACCCGGCGCGCCGGGTCGGGGGCGCGGCGCAGGCGCAGGGCGTAGCCGACGTTGCGCCCGACGGTGAGGTGGTCGAAGAGCTGGCCGTCCTGGAAGACCAGCGCGAACCCCCGCTTGTGGGTGGGCACGCCCCCGAGGTCGTCACCGTCCCACCGCACCGTGCCCGCGGCGAGCGCCTCGATCCCGGCGACGGCACGCAGCAGCGTCGACTTGCCGCAGCCCGACGGGCCCAGCACGGCGGTCACCGAGCCGTCGGGCACCGCCAGGCTCGCGCCGGCCACGATCCGTACACCGTCGAGGTCGACGGAGACGTCGATGAGGTCGAGCACGTCAGAAGGCTCCCACGCTCGTGACCCGGAGCCGCTCGACGGCCAGCACCACGACGGCGGTGGTGGCCGCGAGCACCACGGAGGCCGCCAGCGCCATCCCGTAGTTGAGCTCCCCGGGATGGCCGAGCAGCCGGAAGATGACCAGCGGCATCGTCGGGAAGTCCTCGCGGGCCAGGAACGACGTCGCGCCGAACTCCCCCAGCGACACCGCGAAGGCGAAGCCCGCCGCCGCCAGCACCGGTCGCCACAGCACCGGCAGGTCGACGGTGGCGAGGGTGCGCAGGGCGCCCGCCCCCAGGGAGGCCGCCGCCTGGCGCTGCCGGTCGTCGACGCCGGCGAGCACCGGCACCAGCGTGCGCACCACCAGCGGCAGCGCCACGAGCGCCTGGGCCACCGGCACCAGCAGCGGGCTGTCGCGCAGGTCGAGCGGCGGCTGGTCCAGCGTGATGAGGAAGCCGAAGCCCAGCGTCACCGCCGACACCCCCAGCGGCAGCATGAACAGCCCGTCGAGGAGCCGCCGGGTGTGCCGCTCGGCTCGGCTGCGGGAGCGCCGTGTCACCGCCACCGCCACGAGCAACCCCGTCAGCAGCGCCATCCACGTGGCGTCGACGGCGGTGCGCAGCGAGTTCACGAGGGCGTCGGTCACGCTCACCTGGAGCGCCTCGCGCTGACCGGTGGTCGACAACGCGGCGTAGTGGTCCAGGCCCCAGGAGCCGTCCACGCGCAGCGACCCGGCCACCAGGGCCAGCACCGGTGCCGCGATCGCCACGAGCAGCACCAGCGTGACGGCCACCGGGCCTGCGTCCGAACGGCGCAGGCGGTGCGGCGTCGCCGGGCGGCGTACGACGGGGGCGGTCCGGGTGCGGCCTGCGACCAGCAGCAGGGCCAGGACCACGACCAGCTGCAGCACCGACAGCGCCGCGGCGCCGGGGAGGTCGAAGACCTGCACCGTGAGCAGGTAGATCTCGGTCTCGACGGTGGCGTAGCGGCTGCCGCCCAGGGTGAGCACGATGCCGAAGGCGGTCGCGCAGAAGAGGAAGACGACGGTCGCGGCCGACCCGACCGCCGGCCTCAGCTGCGGCCAGGTGACGGTCCGGAAGACCTGCACCGGGGCCGCACCGAGGGTGGCCGCGGCCTGGCCCGGCCGCTCGTCGAGCTGCTCCCAGGCTCCGCCCACGACCCGGATGACGACCGCCACGTTGAAGAAGACGAGACCGAGGACGATCGCGGTCGGGGTGCCGTCGAGACCGAGGAAGCCGAGCGGTCCGCCCGCGCCGAGGAGCTGGCGGAAGGCCACGCCCACCACCACCGTCGGCAGCACGAACGGCACCAGCAGCGCCGAGCGCACCGCGCGACGCCCCGGCAGTGCCGTGCGGTGCAGCACGTACGCCGCCGGCAGGCCGAGCACGACCGCGCCGAGCGTGCCGGCGGCCGCCGTGCCGAGGGTGAAGGCGAGCACCCGCCCGGTGCGGTCGCGGGTGAGCACCTCCCACACCCCGCCGGGGGCGAACCGGCCGTCGGGCCAGAAGCCCTCGGCGACCATGCCGGCCACCGGCACCACGAAGAAGACGCCGAGCACCACGACCGGCACCACGGCCAGCCCCAGCAGGGCGAGCAGGCGCCTCACCGGGTGATGAGGTCCCGCCACTGCTCGAGCCACTGGTCACGGTCGGCCGCGATGTCGGCGGGGTCGAGCACGGCGGGGTCGTCGGGCTGCTCGGCGTAGCGCTCCCAGTCGGCGGGCAGCGCCACGCCCTCACGCACCGGGAAGACGTACATCGAGTCGGGCAGCGCCGCCTGCACGTCCTCCGACAGCAGCCACTCCACGACCGCCGCGCCACCGGCAGGGTTGTCGGCGCCCTCGAGCACGCCGGCGTACTCCACCTGCCGGAAGCAGGTGTCGAGCAGCGCGGCCGTCGTCGAGGCGTCGCCGCCCTTCGGCACGGTGAAGGCCGGCGAGGAGTCGTAGGAGAGGACGACCGGCCGGTCGCCGTCACCACCGCCGGCGGTGAAGTCGGTGAAGTAGGCGTCGCTCCAGCCGTCGACGATCCGGGTGCCGTTGCCCAGCAGGCGGTCCCAGTAGGACGGCCAGTCGTCGCCGTACTCCGCGACGGTGGCGAGGAGGAACGCGAGCCCGGGTGAGCTCGACAGCGCCGACGGGGTGACGAAGAGGTCGCGGTAGGCCGGGTCCGCGAGGTCCTCGAAGGTCGCCGGTGGCTGGCGGTCGCGCTCCTCGAACCAGCGGGTGTCGACGTTGACGCACACGTTGCCGGTGTCGACCGGCACCATGCGGGCGCCGTCGTCACCGGGCACGGCGTACTCCTGCGCCCCGGCCGGGAGCTCGACGCCGCTCACGGCGAAGACGCCCTCGTCGAGGGCACGGGAGGCGAAGGTGTTGTCGACGCCGAAGGCGACGTCGCCGGTGGGGTTGTCGGCGGTGACGGCGAGCTTGGTGGTCAGCGTGCCGGCGTCGCCGGAGGCCCGCACCTCGAGGTCGATGCCCGACTCCTCCTCGAAGCGCTTCACGAGCTTCTTCGGCAGCGAGAACGACTCGTGGGTGACCAGCACGACCCGACCACCCGGGTCGCTGCCCGCGCTCGGCGCGGGTTCCTCCTCGGTGGCGGTGAGGCTGCAGGCCGCCAGCGCGGGGAGCACCAGCGCCAGCAGGCCGAGAGGACGGAGCGGGGTACGTGGCATGGTCATGACTCCCTACGCCGGTGTTGACCGGATCAGGTTCGGAGGGTCTGCGGTGGTTCCGCACTCTCAGCCCCTGGCGGGGCTCCCCTGTCTGTACGGCGCCAGCCTACGCCGGGCACGGCTGGTTGGATGGGCGGGGTGAGCACCGGCCCCACCCCGCGCACGCTGGCCTTCGCCGACCTCGACCCCCGCACGGCGTACGCCGTCTGGCGGCTGCGGCAGGAGGTGTTCGTGGTCGAGCAGCACTGTCCCTACCCGGACCTCGACGGCCGCGACGAGGAGCCCGCCACCCGTCACGTGCTGCTGGAGGAGACGGAGGAGGAGGCGAAGGAGGAGAGGACCCTCCTCGGCTACGCCCGGGTGCTCGACGACGGGAACTGCTGGCGGATCGGCCGCGTCGTCCTCACCCGGTCGGCCCGCGGCCAGGGGCTCGCCGACGTGCTCGTGGGCGAGGCGCTCGCGTCGTGTGCGCGACGCGACGTCGTGCTCGACGCACAGGCCCCGCTGGCGGGCTTCTACGCCGGGCTCGGCTTCGTCGTGGACGGCGAGGAGTTCCTCGAGGACGGCATCCCCCACGTGCCGATGCGGCGGGCGGGCCGCTCATCGAGCGGAACGAGCGAAAGTAACAAGATGTAACAACTTGTTAACGCTGCTCCGGCCGCTCTTTACGTGACGCCCATCACGCTCATAAGTTGTCTCGAACAACATATGCACGACGGCGTGGTGCCGGGTGCGTTCGACTTATGGAGGCGGTTCGCGTGAAGCGGAAGCACAGTTTGGTCCTCGTCCCCCTGCTCGGCGCCGCCATGGCCCTGAGCTCGTGCGGGAGCGACGACCCGGAGACCGGCGGCGACTCGGGCAGCGACGCTGCCGGCAAGGTCGGCGTCATCCTCCCCGACACCGAGTCCTCGGTGCGCTGGGAGAGCGCGGACCGTCCGGCACTGGAGGCGGCCTTCGAGGAGGCCGGCGTCGAGTACGACATCCAGAACGCCGAGGGCGACGCCGAGCGGATGACCCAGATCGCCGACACCATGATCGGCAACGGCGCCACCGTCCTCGCCATCGTCAACCTCGACTCCGAGTCGGGCGCCGCGATCCAGGAGAAGGCCGCGTCTCAGGGCGTCGCGACGATCGACTACGACCGGCTCACCCTCGGCGGGTCGGCCGAGTACTACGTGTCCTTCGACAACACCGTCGTCGGTGAGCTCCAGGGCCAGGGCCTCGCTGACTGCCTCGGCGACAAGGACGCCAACATCGTCTACCTCAACGGCTCGCCCACCGACAACAACGCGACGCTCTTCGCCGAGGGCGCCCACAGCGTGCTCGACGGCATGAGCAACTACACCGTCGTCGGCGAGCAGGCCGTCCCGGACTGGGACAACGAGGAGGCCGCCACGATCTTCCAGCAGCTCTACACCGCTGCCGACGGCAAGGTCGACGGCGTGCTCGCTGCCAACGACGGTCTGGGTGGCGCCGCCATCAGCATCCTCGAGGGCAACGGCCAGGCCGGCAAGGTCCCGGTCACCGGGCAGGACGCCACCGTCGAGGGTCTGCAGAACGTCCTCGCCGGCACCCAGTGCATGACGGTCTACAAGTCCGCCACGCAGGAGGCCAACGCGCTGGCCGAGACCGCCATCGCCCTGGTCAACGGCGAGGAGGCCGAGACGACCGGCACCACCGTCGACTCCTCCGACGACAGCGAGGTCCCCTCGATCCTGCTGGAGCCGCAGTCCATCACCAAGGACACCGTCGGCGACGTGATCGCCGACGGTGGCCAGACGGTCGAGGACGTGTGCACCGGCAAGTACGCCGACCTGTGCGCCGACGCCGGCATCTCCTGACCGGCTGAACCCCAGCGACGACGCCCGGGCCGCGACCCGGCCCGGGCGTCGTTCTCGTTCACTCGCACAACAAATTCTGCCGACCGAAAGGGTGGAGCCCATGGAACAACCACTGCTCGAGCTGCGCGGGGTCAACAAGAGCTTCGGGGTGGTGCACGTGCTCCACGACGTGGACTTCGCCGTCTACCCCGGACAGGTCACCGCGCTGGTGGGGGACAACGGCGCCGGCAAGTCCACCCTGGTCAAGATCATCGCCGGCATCTACGGCCGCGACAGCGGCGACTACCACTTCGAGGGCTCCCGGGTGGAGGTGCACGGTCCCCGCGACGTGGCGGCGCTCGGCGTCGAGGTCGTCTACCAGGACCTCGCGCTGTGCGACAACCTCGACATCGTCCAGAACATGTTCCTGGGCCGCGAGGAGACCGCGGGCGTCGGTCTCGACGAGGTCAGCATGGAGTCGCGGGCCCGCGAGACGCTCGCGTCCCTGTCGGTGCGCACGGTCAAGTCCGTGCGCCAGAGCGTCGCGAGCCTCTCCGGCGGCCAGCGGCAGACCGTGGCGATCGCCAAGGCCGTGCTGTGGAACTCCAAGGTCGTGCTGCTCGACGAGCCCACCGCGGCGCTCGGCGTCGCGCAGACCCGCCAGGTGCTCGACCTGGTGCGCCGCCTGGCCGACCGCGGCCTCGGCGTCGTGCTGATCTCGCACAACATGGGCGACGTCTTCGAGGTCGCCGACCGGATCACCGCCCTCTACCTCGGTCAGGTCGCGGCCGACGTCGCCAGCAAGGACGTCACCCACAGCCAGGTCGTCGAGCTCATCACCGCCGGACGTTCGGGAGACCTCGGCATCGCCGAGAGCACCGCGGACGCGAACGCCTGACCAGGACCGGAGACCACCATGACCGTCGACACCCCTTCCGCCACGTCCGGGCCGGCCCCCGGCGGCTTCGACAACGACAGCCGCCAGGCTGCCACCATCCGCGACTCCGGCCGCGACTACCTCAACCGCCTCCGCGGCGGCGACATGGGATCGCTGCCCGCGATCCTGGGCCTGGTCGTGCTGTTCATCGTGTTCAGCTCGCTCCACGACCGCTTCCTCTCGACCTACAACATGGCCAACCTCGTGGTGCAGGCCGGCTCGATCTGCGTGCTCGCCATGGGCCTGGTCTTCGTGCTGCTGCTCGGCGAGATCGACCTGTCCGCCGGCGTGGCCGGCGGCGCCTCCGCGACCGTGACGGCCCTGGTGCTCATCAACCACGACTGGCCGTGGTGGGCCGGCACCATCGCCGGCATCGCCGTCGGGGCGCTGATCGGATATGCCATCGGGTCATTGGTGGCCTATCTGGGCATCCCGTCGTTCGTGGTCACGCTCGCCTTCTTCCTGGCCCTCCAGGCCGTCCCCCTGCGCCTGATCGGTTCCGGCGGCTCGCTGCGCTTCGACGACCCGGTGCTGCGGGGGCTGTCGATCAAGAACGTGCCCGTGGTCGCCGGGTGGGTCGCCGCCGTCGCGATCGTGCTGGGCTTCGCGGCCCTGTCGCTGTGGCGCTACCGCTCGCTGAAGTCCAACGGGCTGGTCCACCGACCGCTCGGCCTGGTCGTGATCCGGATCGCGGCCTTCTCGTTCGTCGTCCTGGCCCTCACGGCGCTCCTCAGCTCCAACCGCGCACCCAACCCCGACCTGTTCGTCATCAGCGGCATCCCCTGGGTGCTGCCGGTGGTGGTCGCGCTGCTGCTCTTCTGGACCTTCGTCCTGGGTCGGACCAGGTTCGGTCGTCACCTCTACGCGGTGGGCGGCAACGCCGAGGCCGCGCGCCGGGCCGGCATCAACGTGCGCCGGATCAAGATCACCGCGTTCGTCCTCTGCTCCTCGATGGCGGCGATCAGCGGCCTGTTGAGCGCCTCCTACACCGGCAAGGTCTCGCCGGGCTCCGGTGGCGGCAACGAGCTGCTGTACGCCGTGGGCGCGGCCGTGATCGGTGGCGTCAGCCTCTTCGGCGGCCGGGGCCAGGCGGTCCACGCCGTCATCGGCGGCCTGGTCATCGCGACCATCCCGAACGGGCTGGGGCTGCTCAACCAGGCGAGCTACATCAACTTCGTCGTGACCGGTGGCGTGCTGCTCCTGGCCGCGAGCGTGGACGCGATCTCGCGCCGTCGTCGCTCCTCGGCCGGGGTCTAGGGGGCCCACGTGACCTCCCAGCGGCGCCCCGGCCTCGGCACCAACCAGGAGGCCGTCCGTCGCCACAACCTCGGGACCCTGCTGCGCCACGTCCACGCTGCCGGCCAGCTGTCCCGGGCCGAGCTGACCAACCTGATGGGGCTCAACCGGAGCACCATCGCGGGGCTGGTCGGCGAGCTGGAGGCCCTGGGGGTCGCCGAGCGGGCGAGCCCGGCGACCGGTGGCGCACGGCAGGGGGCCGGACGGCCCTCCGCCGGTGTCCGGATCGCCGAGGCGGGTCCGTTCGTGATCGCGGTCGACCTCGGGGTCGAACGGGCCGTCGTCGCGCGGGTCGGACTGGGTGGCCGCATCCACTGCCGGGCGCAGGCCCCGGTCCGCAGCGACGGCGAGGCCTGGCAGGTGGGCGCCTCGGTGGCGTCGCTGATCCGTCGGGTGGTCGAGGACGCACCGCCCTCGGCGCCGCTGGTCGGCATCGGGATCAGCGTCCCCGGCCTGGTGCGACGCACCGACGGGCTGGTCCGGCTGGCACCGAACCTGGAGTGGCACGACGTCTCCTTCGGCGGGATCGTCCTCGCCGCGCTCGGTCTCGACGTACCGGTCTCGCTGGGCAACGACGCCGACCTCGGCGCCGTCGCCGAGCACACGCGCGGCGCCGGCGTCGGGGTGGACGACCTGATCTACGTCTCCGGCAACGTCGGCGTCGGTGCCGGCGTGATCACCGGCGGCCAGCGGTTGCGGGGCTTCGGCGGGTACGCCGGCGAGGTCGGCCACCTGCGTTTCAACTCGCAGGGCCGGCTGTGCCACTGCGGCAACCGCGGTTGCTGGGAGACCGAGGTCGGTGCCCACGCGATCGCCGAGGCGATCCACTGCCCGCCCGACCGGGTCGCCCAGCTCGACGAGGTGCTCGCCGGCTTCAGCACGCCCTCCGCGGAGCTGCGGACCACCGGCACCCTGCTGGGCCACGGCCTCGCGAGCATCGTCAACACGTTCAACCCGCAGACGGTCGTGCTCGGCGGCTACTTCAGCTCGCTCTACCAGCTCGTCAGCGCCGAGGTGAACGCCGGCCTCGCCGACCTCGCCCTCCCCGCGCCGCTGGAGTCGGTGGCCCTCACGCTGCCGGGCCTGGGCTCCGACTCGCCCCTGCTCGGCGCCGCTGAGATCGCGCTCGAGCCGCTGCTCACCGACCCGGTGGCCGCGGTCGACTCCGCCCTCGCCGACGTCCACGCCCGCGTGGCCATCTGACGGGGCCGGGTCAGCCGAGCAGCTCGCGCTCGCCGGTGAGGACCGGACCGAAGGCGCGCTCGGCGGCGCCGAGGGCGGCCGCCTCGATACCGAGGGTGCTGAGCCGCAGCTCCGGACGCACCTGCACCTCTGAGGCGAGCCTGGCGTCGATCGTCCGGCGGGCAGCGGCCAGCACCAGGTCGCCCAACGGCACGAAGTAGCCGCCCATCACCACGACCTGCGGGTCCAGGACGCTGCTGAGCAGGGCGATGCCGAGGCCGAGGTCCTCCCCGACCCGCTCGAGCGCGGTCCGCACGGCGGGCTCCTCCCGCGCCCGGGCCGCCACCGCCTCGGCCGTGCGCAGGGGGGTGTCCAGCTCTGGCATGCCGACCGCCGCGAGCATCGCGTGCAGGCCGACCGAGGCCTCCCAGCAGCCCCGGCGGCCGCACCCGCACCGGGCGGTGGCGTCCCCCACGGGCACGTGCCCGACCTCGCCCGCGAAGCCCGCCCCACCGCGCACGAGCTCGCCGCCCTGCACGATCCCTGCCCCGATGCCGATCGTGCCGGTCAGGTACAGCGCATGCGAGACCCCGGTCGCGGCGCCGTGGTGCGCCTCGGCGTACGCCGCGCAGTTGGCGTCGTTGCTGACCTGGACCTCACCCGGGACCAGCCCGTCGAGGGCGTCGGCCACCGCCGCACCGGCCACGTCCAGGTTGGGCGCCCAGGCCACGGTCCGGTTGTCGGCGCGCACCAGCGCCGGCAACGCCACGGTCGTCCCGACCACGGTGCGGTCGGGACCGACGTGCTGCTCGACCGCGTGGCGCGCCAGGTCGGAGAGCGCGTCGGGTGTCCCCGCGGGCCGGCTCTCGCTGAAGACCCGCTCGCCCGCGAGGTCCAGCACGACGGCCGAGACGTAGTCGACGTTGAGCTCGAAGCCGAGGGAGACGAAGCGGTCGCCGCTCAGCGCCACCGGACGGCCGGGACGACCCCGTGCGCCGGGTCGGTTGCCCTCCCTCTCGACGACCGCACCGGCCGCCTCGAGCTCGGCGACGATCACTCCGACGGTCGCCTTCGCCAGGCCTGTCTGCTTGGCCAGCTCGGCGCGGGTCGCCGCGCCGTCGCGCCGCAGCGCGCGGAGCACCGCCGAGGTGTTCTGCCGACGCAGCCCCTCGGTGCCCGCGGCCGGCGGCGCCGGCTGCTGCGACATGGTCAGCGGACGCCGTAGAGGTGCTCGAGGGCGAGCTGGTCGAGCAGCTCGAAGCCGCCGCCCCGCTGCGCCAGCACCTCGGGGTCGGCCAGCTCGGCGTCCCGGAGCTCGCGCCACCCCTCACCGTCGGCCAGGGTGGTCACGCCGAGCTCGGGCACCCGCGCGGCCTCGAGGGCGGCCTGCACCTCCGGGTCGGCCCGGAACGCCTTCACCTTCTCGCGCAGGATCAGGTAGTTGCGCATGTTGGCCTCGGCCGAGACCCACACGCCGGCCTCGTCCTCGGTGCGCGCCGGCTTGTAGTCGAAGTGCACGGGGCCGTCGTAGCCCCCGGCGAGCAGGGTGTCGACGACCCAGAAGGCGCCGCGCACGTTGCCCGCGCCGAAGCGCAGGTCCTGGTCGTACTTCGGGCCGTTCTGCCCGTTGAGGTCGATGTGGAAGAGCTTGCCCTGCCACAGCGCCTGGGCGTAGCCGGCCGCCGCGTTCATGCCGGCCATCTCCTCGTGGCCGATCTCCGGGTTGACGCCGACCAGCTCGGGTCGCTCGAGGCGCTCGATGAAGGCGAGGGCGTGACCGATCGTGGGCAGCAGGATGTCGCCCCGCGGCTCGTTGGGCTTGGGCTCGATCGCGAAGCGCAGGTCGTAGCCCTGCTCGGTGACGTAGTCGCCGAGGAGGTCGAAGGCCTCCTTCATCCGGTCCAGCGCGACGCGGGTGTCCTGGGAGGCGCCGTACTCGGCACCCTCGCGGCCGCCCCACGCGACGTAGACCTTGGCGCCGAGCTCGGCGGCGAGGTCGACGTTGCGCATCACCTTGCGCAGCGCGAAGCGGCGGATGTCGCGGTCGTTGTTGGTGAAGCCACCGGCCTTGAAGACCGGGTGGGTGAAGAGGTTGGTCGTCGCGGTGGTGACGACCAGGCCGGTGTCGGCCAGCCCCTTCTTGAACCGTTCGATGATGGCGTCGCGATCGGCGTCGTCGCTGCCGAAGGGGATCACGTCGTCGTCGTGGAAGTTGACGCCGTAGGCGCCGATCCCGGCCAGCTTCTCCAGCGCGTGGACCGTGTCCATCGGCGGCCGGGTGGCGTCGCCGAAGGGGTCACGGGCCTGCCAGCCGACGGTCCAGAGACCGAAGGAGAACTTGTCCTCGGGGGTGGGCGTGGGGATCATGGCGTGCCTTCCGGTGCGGGGTGGGTGTCGGTCCAGGGTTCGGTGCGGGCGCACAGGTCGGCGTAGGCCTCGCGGACGTGGGGCGCCGGGTCGGCCTCGAGGACCGTCGTCTCGGGGGCCGGCCACTCCGGCGGACCGGCGGTGCCGGCGAGCGCCCACGCGGCCTGCCGGGCGGCTCCGAGGGCGACGTACTCGGCCGGGGGCGGCAGCGTGACCGGGGCGCCGAGGACGGCCGGGGCCAGGGCTCGCAGGGCCGCGCTCCTCGTCGCGCCGCCGACCAGCAGCAGCCGGGCCGGGCGCTCACCGGTCGCGGCCGAGAGCCGGTCCACGGCGTCGGCGAGCGAGCAGAGCAACGCCTCGTACGCCGCGCGCGCGAGGTCGGCGCGCGTGGTGTCGGGGGTGAGCCCGGTCCACGTCCCGACGGCGTCCGGTCGGTTGGGGCTGCGCTCGCCGCCGTAGTAGGGCAGGAGGGTGACACCCCCGGCGCCGGGCTCCGACTCGAGCGCGAGCGCGGCGAGCCCGTCGTGGTCGACGCCGAGCCACCGGGCCTGGAGGTCGAGGATGCCCGCGGCGTTCATGGTCGTCACCATCGGCAGGAAGCCGCCGCTGGCGTCGGCGAAGCCGGTCACGACGCCGGTGCCGTCGGCCACGGCGGTCGCGCTCACGGCGGAGGCGACCCCGGACGTGCCGACGGAGACGAGCACGTCGCCGGGGGCGAGCGCCATGCCGAGCGCGGCGCCCATGTTGTCGCCGGTGCCCCCGGCGAGCACGGTGTCACCCCGTCCCGGACCGGCGACCGCGCCCGGGGCGACCAGCCGGGGCAGGGACACGGGACGGCCGAGGGCCTGCTCGGCGAGGTCCGGTCGCCACCGGCCCTCGCGCGTGGCGAAGTAGCCCGTGCCGGAGGCGTCCCCGCGGTCGGTGAAGGCCTCGGTGCCGGGAGCGGCGAGGTGGTGGGAGACGTAGTCGTGGGGCAGCAGCACGCTCGCCACCCGGGCGGCCCGCTCCGGCTCGTGGTCGCGCAGCCAGCGCAGCTTCGTCGAGGTGAACGACGCCACCAGGACGCTGCCGATGGCGTCGGCGCACGCCTGCGGACCACCGAGCTCGGCGATCAGGTCGCGTGCGGTCCCCGCCGAACGGGTGTCGTTCCAGAGCAGGGCGTCGCGCACCGGCTCGCCGTCGCCGTCGAGGGCCACCATGCCGTGCTGCTGGCCGGCGACCGAGACGGCGTCGGCCCGCTCCAGCAGGTCGCCGGCAGCGGCGTCCACGGCGGCCAGCCAGGCCCGGGGGTCGACCTCGGTGCCCGCCGGGTGGGGCACCTGCCGGGCGTCGACGACGCGACCGTCGGCGGCGTCGACGAGCACCGCCTTGCAGGACTGCGTCGAGGTGTCGATGCCGAGGGTGAGAGCCACGTCACTCATTAAGTACGAGATTCAAACTAATGTCAACCGCCGGTCCTCCCCGACCGTTCACGACACCCTCGCCACCGCCGCGAGGAGCGCGGCGAGCGGAGGCGGCAGCACGCCGCCGTCGAGCCGTCGCGCGAGCTCGGCGGCGAGGGCGGCCTTGCGGCCGCTGCGGGTGCCGACGAAGCGACGCAGCTGGTCGTCCACCGGCCGGTCGCGCCACTCGGGCTGGGTCCGGAACGTGGCCCACCGCTCCTCGTCCCCGATCGCCACGATCGCGGCGACCGCCTCGTCACGCCCGAGCGCCCGGAAGAGCTCCTCCTCGAGGTCGCGCTGGCACACGAACACGCCGGCCAGGGGCGGCTGCACCTTCTCCAGGTACCGCCGCTCACCGGCGTCACCGAGGGCGAGCAGCACGGGATCGGCGCCGTCGACGCGCAGCTCCTCGGCCCACCGACGGACGTTGGTGACTCCACCCATGGGCACCACCTCGGGACCGAGGCCCCGCTCGTCGAGCAGGCGGCGCACGACGACGGCGTCGCTCTCGCCCTCGACCAGCACCACCACGCGGGACACCACGTCAGCGTGCCATGCCGTGGGCGAGCGGGCTCAGTGGTCGCGCAGCGCCTCGACCAGCTCGGCCTTCGTCATCTGCGACCGGCCCTCGACGTCGAGCTCGGCGGCGCGCTCACGGAGCTCGTCCACCGTCCACTCCTCGTAGGCCGGCGAGGACCCGCCCCTGCGTCCCATCTCCGAGCGCGAGGTGTTGGCGGCCGCGTTGGCGATGCGCGCCGACTTCTCCTTGCTGTTGCCCTCGTCGCGCAGCTTCTCGTAGAGCTCGTCGTCCTTCACGCTCGGTCCGGGCGTCTTCTTCTCGGGCATGGTGCGCTCCTCTCGCGGGTGTCCGTCCCAGCGTGCCACCTCTCGGCCCGACGGCGCCTCACCCCCGGTGGTAGACCTCAGAGCCGCGCGACCAGGCCGAGACCACCTCGGCCGAGCCGATGTGGTCCTCGTGGAGGTCGAAGGGATCCCGGTCGAGCACGACGACGTCTGCGGACGCACCCACCCGCAGGTTCCCCGAGTCCTCCTGGTGGTTGGCGTGGGCCGCACCGCTGGTGTAGGCCTGCATCGCCTGGAGCAGGGTGAGGCCCTGGTCGTCGCGCATCGGCGGTTCCTCGTCGCGCTCGTCGGTGGTGCGGGAGGACCGGTTGACCAGGACGTGGATGCCCTCCATCGGGTCGGGCGGGTTGATCGGCCAGTCGGAGCCGCCCGCGACGAGGGCACCGCTGTTGACGATGTCGGCGAAGGGGTACTGCCAGTCCCGGCGCTCCTGGTCGAGGTAGGGCTCGACCATCTGGACCGCCGGGGTGTGGTAGCGCGCCCACATCCCCTCCACGTTGGCGATGGCGCCCAGCAGCCGGAACCGGTTGCGGTCGCGGGGTGCCACCAGCTGCAGGTGGGCGAGCTGGTGGCGCTGGTTGCTCCAGCCGTTGAACCGCCGGGCGGTCTCGATGGCGTCGAGCGCCGTCCGCACCGCCCGGTCCCCCAGCGCGTGGAAGTGGGCCTGGAAGCCGGCCCGGTCGAGCGCCACCACGGCCTCGGCGAGCTGGTCGGGTCCGAGGAAGGTGAGACCGCGCTCGCCCCCGTCGCAGGGGCACCGGGCACCCCCGAGGTAGGGCTCGTCGACGGCCATGGTGAACGTCTCGGAGACGCCGTCGACCATGAGCTTGACCGACCCCGCGTCGAGGCCCGCCTCGGCGAGCCGCCCGCGCTCGGCCTTCAGGTCCTCGATCTGCTCCACACCGCGGTGCCGGTCCCACCAGAGCGCGAGCCTGACGCGGGCCGTGAGCTCGTCGTCCGCCGCGAGGTCGAGATAGGCCTGGGTCGGGTCGTCGATCCCGGCGTAGCCGCCCACGAGGGCGTCCTGCCAGCCGACGACGCCCCACGAGTGGAGGTGGGCCTGGGCCTCGCGCAACGCGTCGCGCTTCTCCTCGCGGGTGGTGTCGACCAGACGGTGGACGAGCTGCGCCGCTGCCTCGCGCAGGGTGCCCGTCGGGTGGCCGTCGGCGTCCCGCTCGATCCAGCCGTCGGGTGGGTCCGGGGTCTCGCGGGTGATGCCGGCCAGCTCGAGCGCACGGGTGTTGACCCACGCGTTGTGGTGGTCGTTGCTCGGGAGGAAGGCGGGCCGGTCCGGCACCACGCGGTCGAGCTGCTCGGCGGTCGGACCCGTGTGCTGGTCGAAGTGCTCCAGCGACCAGCCGCCTCCCCGGAACCAGCCGTCGCCCTGCTGTCCGGCCGCGGCGTCCGCGATCTTGTCGAAGCAGGCCTCCGCGCTCTCGCAGTCGGTCAGCAGGGTGCTGCGCATCTCGAGCCCGCCGATCAGGGGGTGGAGGTGCGCGTCGTGGAAGGCGGGCATGACCAGCCCCCCGTCGACGTCCACGACCTCGACGCGCTCGCACACCGCGGCCATGTCCTCGCGGACCCGCTCGAGGGGGCCGACCGAGTGGATCATCCGGCCACGCACGCCCACGGCGTGGTCGTGGTGGTAGGACAGGCCGTCGAAGAGCCGTCCGTGAGCGAAGATCAGGTCTGTCACCCGGGCGACCCTACGGGTCGACCCGCCGTCCCTGCTCCGGCCTACCCGGTCCAGGCGATCAGCTGCACCGGCCCCGCGTTCTCGCTCTCGGCGTTGCCCCCGTTGAGGACGACGAACTGGGCGCGCGAGCCGACGGTCACGGTGGCCACGTTGTTGCCGTCGCCGGCCGCGGAGGGTGCCGTGTGCGGCTGCCAGCCACCGGTGGAGGTGCGGACGAGCACGACGTCGTCGGGGTTGCCGGAGCCTGCGGAGGCGACCAGCCCGTAGACGTCGAGGCGACCGTCGCCGTTGACGTCACCGACGGCGACCCGCCAGCCCCGGCCCCCGCTCGGGGGCGATCCGATCCGGACCGTCGTGCCGCTGAGACCGGTGGCGGTGCCCGCCCGGTAGGCGAAGCCTGCGTCGTCGGCGAAGACCAGGTCGAGGATGCCGTCACCCGTCAGGTCGGCCAGCTCCACGCCGTTGACGACGGGCAGCGGCACCTCCCCGGACCGGGACACCTCGGTGAAGCTGCTCGCCGTTGTTGCGGTAGAGGAGCGGCCGCTTGGCGGCGAAGGTGCTCGTGAGCAGGTCCGGCCGCCCGTCGCGGTTGTAGTCCCACATCATGCTGAACCTGTTGCCGGAGTTGGGCTGGGACACGTTCCACTCGGTGCCCGGGCGGAAGCCGAGCCAGTCCCCCTGGGCGTTCTCACCGCGGTTGACGAAGACCTTCGACTGCTCGTTGTAGGGGTAGTTCGACTGCTGGTTGCACGGGTCACCGGAGGCGTTGCGCTCCTTCTGCGCGCCCAGGAAGAGGTCCTCCCAGCCGTCGGAGTTCACGTCGAGCGCGGTCACGTGGCGGCCCCGGCTGCACGGCTCACCGACGCCCGCGGCGGTCGCGGAGTCACGGAAGGAGCCCACGGACGTCTGTAGGAAGAGCTCGTTGTTGATGGCCTCGTCCTTGTACCGGTTGCTCCGGTAGCGCCCCGCGGCGCAGTAGAGGTCCTGCAGGCCGTTGCGGTCGACGTCGGCCCAGCCGCACGAGTGACGGTCGACCAGGCCACCCTGCTCGGTGGGTCGGGGCATGATCGTGGTCGCCGGGTCGGAGGAGAAGGCGACGCGGGTGAAGGTGCCGTCGCCGTTGTTGCGGCGCAGCTCGCCGGCGTTCCGCATGTGCAGCGACATCGAGAAGTCGGTGTCCCCGTCGTTGTCGTAGTCGACCGGAGTGACGTCCCAGGACGGGGTCGAGGTCCACATGATGCCGGCCGCCGCGGCCCGGTTGACGAGGTTGGGCGACGGAGCCGCGGCAGCGACCGACGCGGTCACCGACCGGGGCGC
Organism: uncultured Actinomycetota bacterium; assembly: GCA_963754025.1. Taxonomy (GTDB): domain Bacteria; phylum Actinomycetota; class Actinomycetes; order Propionibacteriales; family Nocardioidaceae; genus Nocardioides. Next base: position 348,668 of record CAVWEC010000005.1, read on the forward strand.
ACCCGCGGCGCCGACGGCTCCCAACGGCACGACGGACAGGGCGAGCACCGCACTCAGGACGACCTGACGTCTGTTCATCTCTTCACTCCTCCAGGGGGAACCACCGCAGTCCCTCCTGTGACTACACCCCCTCCCGGCACGCCACATCCGTGCAGCACACGGATCCCCAGCCTGGGCGAGGCGGATCACGCGGGCCCCGGGGATACTCCGTGGAGGGGGTCACGATGTCCTTGCCCGACGAACACCAGCAGGCGTGGCCCGCCGCCGCCACCGGCCACCGAGCGGCCCTGCTCACCGGCCGGGAGCGGACGGTGCTGAGGCTGGTCGTCGAGCGCTACGACAACCAGGCCATCGCCGCCGCGCTGAACATCTCCAAGCGCACGGTCGAGACCCACGTGGCCGCATTGCTGCGCAAGCTCGCAATGCCTGATCGACGGACGTTGATCTCCGTCTCCGGTCCCGACGCGTTCCGCACCCGGCTGACCGCGGCCCTGCGCATGCAGGCGGCCGCGAGCGACGTCGAGACGCTGGCGGCGGAGCTGATCGGCCGACACCTCGGCGCGGACCGGGCACACTTCCAGCAGATCGACCTGGCCACCGGCCAGCTCACGATCAGCCGCGGCTACACCGACGGTCAGCCGTCGGTCGCGGGCACCTACCGCCTCGTCGACTTCTGCGACGACGCGGTCCGGCGGGCCCTGGCCCGGGGTCACACCCTGGTGGTGCGCGACACCCACCGCGATCTCGATCCCGCCGTCGCCGCCGTCTGGGCGAGGCTCTCGGTCCGGGCCGCCCTGACGGCGTTCAGCACGGTCGACGGCGTCAGCGTCGCCGCCCTCAGCGTGACCTCCGCCGGACCCCGCGACTGGAGCTCCGAGGACGCGGCCCTGCTCGAGGAGACCGCGGAACGGACATGGGCCTACGGCGAACGCGCACGCCTGCGCGCGGAGCTGCGCCTGGAGCGGCACCGGTTCGAGGCGCTCGCCGACTCGCTGACCGCGCTGGTCTGGCGCACCGACCACCGGGGACGCCTCACCTACGCCAACCCCGCCTTCCGGGCCGTCACGGGCCGGGGCCGCGGCGACAGCGCCCCCGGCGTCCTCCTCGACGCGGCCGCACCGGTCCGGGACGGGTGGAGCGGCCGGGCCCGGATCCTCTCGGCCCGGGGACGCCCACCTCGTTCGAGGTCCACGTGACGCCGGAGTGCCGGCCCGACGGCGTCCTGCTCGGCCAGCTCGGGACGGCCCACCCCGTTGCTCCGTCGGATGCCGACAGGTAGCCGGCGGCGGAGCCGGACCAGCTCCGCGCAAGGGTCGACACCCGGCGCCCGGCGAGCCACAATGGCCGCAACTGGCTGAACAGTCAGTTAACCGACAAGTCAACCAGCACCGTGGAGGACGCCCGTGAACGTCGACCCGGCTGATCCCTTCCTGCGACGTCGCCGACCTCGTCCACAGCTGGCCCGCCGCGACCTGCTGCGGGGCGGCATGTGGCTCGGTGTCGGACTGGGCGCCGCACCGCTGCTGGCGGCCTGCGGGGGCGACGGGTCCACCCCGGCACCGGGCGGCGGCGCCCCCTACCCGCTGGCGCGCCCCGACAACCCGGTGACCCAGCCGATCAAGGACAGCAACCCGGGCATCGACGACGGCCTCGACCCCGAGACCGGTGGCGCCTTCAAGATCCTCAACTACGACCAGTACATGGCGCCCGGGGTGATGAAGGCCTTCGGCGCCCAGCACGGCGTCGAGGTGCAGGTGACGCCGTACACCACCTACGACGAGATGCTGGCGAAGATCCGCGCGCCCGGGGAGTCCTTCGACCTCGTCTTCCCCGGCCCCAGCGTGCTGAGCAAGATGGTCTACGCCGACCTCCTCCAGCCGCTCAACCACTCGTATCTGCCCCACCTCGAGAACGTCTGGCCCGAGTACCAGGACCCCTGGTACGACCAGGGCGCGCGGTACACCGTGCCGTACACGATCTACGGCACCGGCGTGCTCTACCGGGCCGACCGCGTGTCCAGCGTCCCGGACAACGGCTACGACCTGATGTGGGACGAGCAGCACGCGGGCAAGATCTACCTGCTCGACGACCAGCAGGAAGCCATCGCGATGTCCCTGCTCCGCAACGGGCTCAGCACCGACATCAACACCAGCGACGCCGAGCTCGTCCGCCAGGCGACCGACTCGCTCGTCGAGCTCATCGACCGGGTGCAGGTCAAGGCCAACATCAACGCCTACTCCGAGGTGCCCGAGGGCACCGCGACGATCCACCAGGCGTGGTCGGGTGACGCGATCGCCGGCCAGTACTACCTGCCCAAGGGCGAGACGCCCGAGGTGCTGGCGTACTGGCGCCCCGACGAGCCCTCACAGCGGGTCATCGGCAACGACAACATCGCCATCCCGGCGAGCTCGACCAAGCCCGTGCTCGCCCACCTGCTCATCAACGACCTCCTCGACGACAAGATCGGCCTGCGCAACTTCGGCTGGAACGGCTACCAGCCGCCGCTCACCAAGCTGTCGGGCCAGTACCTCGTCGACCAGGGCTACATCCCGGAGAACCTGATCAACGCGGTGGTGGAGCCCCGCGACTTCGAGGAGGGCCTCACCTTCTACGAGGTCGCCCCCGAGCACCGAGGCGCTGTGGCGTCAGTCCTGGTCCGAGTTCAAGGCCGGTGGCTGACCCCGCAGCAGACCGCAACCGCGCGACCCGGCGGTTGTGGCCGGTCCTCGCGCTCCCCGGAACCTCCTGGCTGGTGGCCCTGTTCCTGGTGCCGGTCTACGCCGTCATGGCCGTCGCGTTCAGCGACAACATCAACCTCTTCGGCGAGCCGATCCCGGCCTGGAACCCCCTCGACTGGCAGTTCACCACGTTCACCCAGGTGGTCACCGACTCCCTCTCGGGCCCGTACCGGGCGGTGTGGCTCCGCACCGTCTCCTACACGGGCATCGCCCTGCTGATCTGCGCCGTCGTGGGCTACCCGGTGGCCTACTACACCGCACGCCTCGCCGGCAGGAGACGCGGCCTGATCCTGGCCCTGATCCTGGCTCCGTGGTGGATCAACTACATCACCCGCATGCTCGCCTGGGTCAACCTGCTGCAGGACGACGGCTACGTGAACAAGGTGCTCGGGATCTTCAGCGTCGCGCCGGTCGCGTGGCTGGGCGGCAACCCGACCACGGTCGTGATCGCCCTCGCCTACGGCTATCTGCCCTACTTCATCCTCCCGCTCTTCGCATCGCTGGACCGGATCGACCAGCGGCTGCTGGAGGCCTCGCGCGACCTCGGGGTCGGCTCGGTCCGCACCTTCCTGCACGTGACGCTGCCGCTGTCGAAGCTGGGGCTGATCACCGCCTTCGTGATCACGGCGCTCCCCATGGCCGGCGACTACTACACCAACACGATCGTCTCGAGCTCGCCGAGCACCACGATGATCGGCAACCAGATCGAGCTGTTCCTCCTCCAGGGCCCCTCGAAGAACTTCGGCGCCGCCCTGGTGCTCCTGCTCTCCCTCGTCCTGCTGTTCTTCATGACCTACTACCTCGTTCTGACCCAACGCGCGAGCAGGGCGTCGCGATGAGCCGCGCCACGCCGTGGGTGCCCCCGTGGCGCAACCCGTGGCGCCGTCCCTACGTGCTCGCCGGCGTCACCTGGCTCTACATCCTGTGGTCGCTCGCACCGGTCCTGATCGCCGTGCAGTTCTCCTTCAACGACGGCCGGTCGCGCAGCACCTGGCAGGGGTTCTCCACCCAGTGGTACTGCTGCGCCGAGGGCTCGGTCGGCGAGGACCCCAGCCTGCTGCTGGCACTGCAGAACAGCCTGGTCCTGGGCGCCGCGACCGTCCTCGTCGCCACCCCGCTGGGCGTGACGCTCGCGCTGGGTCTCACCCGCTGGCGATCGCGGACCAGCAAGGTGGCCAACGGCATCGCCCTGGTGCCCCTGGTCACCCCCGAGCTGGTGATTGGCTCCGCGCTCTACCTGGTGATGGTCAACCTCTACCAGTTCGTGCCGCTCGGCCTGCCCGCCATGCTGCTGGGCCACGTGACGTTCTCGGTCTCCTACGTGCTGGTCGTGGTGCGGGCCCGGCTGCTGGCCATCGGCGGCGACTACGAGGAGGCAGCCCAGGACCTCGGCGCCAGTCCCCTCCGCGCCATCCGCACGATCCTGGTCCCGCTCCTGATGCCGTCGATCTTCGCCTCGTCGATGCTGGTGTTCGCCACCTCCCTCGACGACTTCGTGGTCAGCCAGTTCCTGTTCGGCGACGCGTCGAACGTGACCGTCCCCATCAAGCTCTACAACGCGGTCCGGTCGGCCCCCACGCCGGCGCTCAACGCGTTGGCCACGTTGCTGCTGGTGGCCTCCTTCCTCGCGCTCCTCCTCGCGTACGTCGCCCTGCGGGCGCGACGTCGGGGCAGCGGGTCGGCGTTGGAGGACCTCGCGGACTACGGCTGAGCCGGGTCTGCGGCCAGCACCCGCAGCGATTCGGGTGGCAGGTGGACCGTGACCGGCTGTCCGGAGGCCGGGCTGCCGTTGCGGCCGGTGTTGGTGACGAGCGACTGCAGCACGTCCCCGTGCGGGAGCCGCACCATCAGCTGGGTCGTCGAGCCCAGGAAGACGAGGCGGTCGACCGTGCCCGGGATCCGGTTGGCACCCGTGAGGCCCGGTTCCTGCACCTCCACGCACTCCGGCCGGATCACCGCCCGGCGTGGTGTCGAGTCGCCGCCGGCCGGAGCCTGCGCCTCGAGGGTGAACTCGCCGTAGCGGACGGTGCGGGAGCCCGCGCCGCCCGGAGGGCACTCGACGTCCAGCAGGTTGGCCACGCCGAGGAAGTCCGCGACGAACTCGGTCAGGGGCTCCCGGTAGACCTCCTGCGGCGTCCCCAGCTGCACGACCCGGCCGCGGTCCATGACGGCGAGCCGGGTCGACATCTCCAGGGCCTCCTCCTGGTCGTGGGTGACGAAGACGAAGGTGATGCCGACCTCCCGCTGCAGCGAGGCCAGCTCCGCGCGCAACGAGTGACGCAGCTGGGCGTCCAACGCACCCAACGGCTCGTCGAGGAGCAGCACCGACGGCTCGAGGACCAGCGCACGGGCCAGCGCGACCCGCTGCTGCTGCCCCCCCGACAACTGGTGGGGTCGGCGCCGCGCGTAGTCGGTGAGCCGGACCAGCTCCAGGGCCTTCGCGACGCGTGCGTCGCGGGACTGCTTGTCCAGCTCCTTGCGCCAGCGCAGGCCGTAGGCGACGTTCTTGTGCACGTCGAGGTGGGGAAAGAGCGCATAGCTCTGGAAGACCGTGTTGACCGGACGCCTGTGGGGCGGGCTCTGCGCGACGTCGACCCCGTCGAGGAGGATCTGCCCGCTGGAGGGCTGCTCGAAGCCTCCCAGCATGCGCAGCGTGGTGGTCTTGCCGCACCCCGACGGGCCGAGGAGCGTGAAGAACTCGCCTGCGCCGATCTCGAGGTCGATGCCGTCGACGGCGGTGACGCCGTCGAACTCCTTGCGCAGGCCGACGATGGAGATCGCACCACCCCCGGCACGCGGGGTTCCAGGGGGACCGGCAGGCATGCGTCGGAGTCTAGACAGCGGGACCGGGCTTGTCAGGAGTGACTGAACACTCAGTTAGTTCCCTGCGGGCCACGACAGAGCGACTCGCTGACTGTACAGTTAGCGAATGGTCAGTGAGATCCGAGAGACCCTGCCGGGAGCGGCGTACCACTCCCCGGAGACCTACGCCCTCGACACGGAGCGGGTCTTCTACCGCAACTGGGTCTACGTGGGGCGGGCCGAGCGGATCCCGAAGCCCGGGGCCTGGCTGCGGATCGAGGTCGCCGACGAGAGCATCCTGGTGGTGCGCGGCAAGGACGAGCAGATCCGTGCCTTCTACAACGTCTGCCGCCACCGGGGGTCCCGGATCTGCGAGGAGGAGCAGGGCGAGGTGCGCACCCACCTGCGCTGTCCCTACCACGCGTGGGGCTACGCCCTCGACGGGACGCTGGTGACCACCCCGATGATCGACAAGGACGAGATCGACCGTCCCTCCACCTCGCTGTGGCCGGTGCACGTGGACGTGTGGGAGGGATTCATCTTCGTCAACCTCTCCCGCGAGGAGCCGCGACCGCTGCTCGAGCACCTCGCCGACCAGCTGGACGAGCCGCTGAACCTCGCGCGGTTCGGCCTGGCCGACCTGAAGATCGGCCACGTCTCGACCATCGATGTCCGGGCGAACTGGAAGATCATCGTCGAGAACTACAACGAGTGCCTGCACTGCCCCACGATCCACCCCGAGCTGGTGTCCATGGTGCCGGCGTACAAGAAGGGGTCCATCTTCGAGGAGGGGCGCGAGGACGGCGGCGTCTCCCTGGCCGACGGGCGCACCACGGTGGCGCTGGATCCGCGGCTGCGGCTGCCGCTGCTGCCGGGGGTCAGCGGCGAGGACGATGCCGGGTCCTACTTCGGCGCCCTGGTCTACCCCACGATGTTCCTCGACGTCGACGGCTCCGCCTGCCTGGCCACGGCCATCTTCCCGACCGGCCCGCAGAGCTGCCGGCTCGTCACGGAGTACCTCTTCAGCCCCGACGCCGTCGCGGACCCCGACTTCGACCCGTCGCCGACCGTCAGCTTCAACGAGCTGGTGATCCAGCAGGACAACGAGGCGTGCGAACGGGTCCAGCGCGGCGTGACCTCACGGGCCTTCGAGCACGGCGTGTTCCCGTCGAAGGACGCCTGGGTCTACGAGTTCGACCAGCGCTACCTGCGCGACGTCGAGACCGTCTGAACCGACACCTGCCCGTCACCCGGGGACGACGCGGGCATCGAGCGCCACCACGCCGTCGTGCCGCGCGAGCACGGGGTTGAGCTCCAGCTCCACCAGCTCGGGATGGGCAGCGGCGAGCAGGGAGACGCGGGCGACCACCTCCGCCACCGCCTCGAGGTCGACGGGCGGGCGACCCCGGGCCCCGAGCAGGACCGGCGCACCGCGCAGGGACAGCAGCAGCCCGTGGGCGGCCGCCGCGGTGATCGGCGCCAGGGCGCACGCGGTGTCCTCGAGCACCTCGGTGAGGACACCGCCGAGTCCCACCAGGACGACGGCACCGAACTTGGGGTCGCGGACGCTGCCCACGATCAGCTCCACCCCGTCGCGGCTGTCGACCATCGCCTCGACCGAGACCGCCGGCGGGGAGAGCCGGGCGACCAGGTCGGCGTACGCCGCCCGCGCCTCGGCCCGGTCGCGCAGGCCCAGGACCACTCCCTGCCGGTCGGACTTGTGCAGCTGTCCGGTGGCCTTGAGCACCAGGGGGAAGCCCAGCCCGGGAGCATCGAACGACGTCTCCAGGCCAGCCGCGTCGGTGACCGACCGGGCGACCGGGAAGGCGATCCCCGCGTCCGCGAACAGGGCCCGGGCCACCGGGTACGAGGCGTCGGTGACCGGTGGTGCCGGCACCGGCAGCTCCCCGGCGAGACCCGTGGTCGGCACGACGACGAGCCCCGCCAGCACCGAGGCGGCGCGGTCGACGTCGCGGTGCACCGGAACTCCGGCGGCGCGCAGCACCCGGCTGGCCCTGCTCTCGGGGTCGACCGTCTGCACGACGAGCGGCTTGCCCTGGGCGGCGACCGCGTCGGCCAGCTCCCGGGCCGCGGCCAGCTCGGCGGTCGCGAGGTCGGCCTGCCACGACGCGTAGCCCCCGAAGTACCCGGTGAGCAGCACGCCGTCGACCTGGTCGCAGCCCAGCAGCACCCGGGCGCCCCGTGTGTAGCTGGCGACGTCCTGCTCGCCGGCGCCGGCGAGGTCGACGGGGTTGGTGACCGTCGCCTGCCCCCACAGCGCGTCCACGAGAGCGGTCGTGACCGGTCCGGTCAGGACCGGCGTGTCCAGGCCGGCCACCGCGAGGGCGTCGGCAGCCACCGCCCCATGTCCGCCGCCGTCGGTCAGGACCGCGACCCGGCGCCCGCACATGCGCCGGGGCGCGCGCAGCCCCACCAGCAGGTCGGCCAGCTCGGCCGGGTGCTCGACCCGGTGCGCGCCGCCGGCACGACAGGCCGCGTCGACCACCATCGTGGAGCTGGTCAGCGAGCCGGTGTGGGAGGCGGCACTGCGCACCGCTGCCTCGCTGCGTCCGGGCGCCAGCACGACCAGTGGCTTGCCCGCCTCGCGCAGCGCCCGGGCGGCGGCGACGAAGTCCCGGCCGTCGACGACGTCCTCGGTGTAGACCGCGACCGCCCGGGTGCCCTCGTGGGCGGCGCAGGCGAGCATGAGGTCGGCGATCCGGAGGTCCGCCTGGTTGCCCACCGAGACGAAGCGGGAGACACCCAGTCCCCGGTCTGCCATCAGGCCGGCGAGGTCGAGGGCCAGGTTGCCGCTCTGGCTGAGCAGCGCCACGTCGCCGGAGGGGAGGTCGACCGGCGCCAGGTGGAGGCCGGTCGTGGTGTCGACGACGCCCAGGCAGTTGGGCCCGACCAGGACGGCGCCCGCCGCGCGGGCGATGGCCACTCCCTCGGCCTCGCGCCGGGCCCCGTCGGCACCGACCTCGGCGAGCCCTGCGGTGATGGCCACGATCGCGCGGGCGCCGGCGGCCACGGCATCGGCCACCGCGTCCACGAACCCCCCGGCCGGCACGCACAGCACGGCCAGGTCGACGGGTGCGCCGTGGGCCGCAGCCGCGGCGTGAGCCGACCGGTGGGTCGCGACGCCGAGGACGTCGTCACCGCGGTGGTTGACGAGCAGCACCTGGGGGCCGTCGGACGAGGCCAGGGCACGGCGGGCGATGATGTGGCCCCACTTCGCGGGGTCGGCGCTGGCACCGACCACGGCGACCGTGGCGGGCGAGAAGAGCGCGCGGGCACGATCTGCCTGAGACGTGGCCGACGGCGCGGCCGGCGACCCTTGACGCCTCACGCGCGAAATCCTAGCATCACTGACTGACTGAACAGTCAAGAAAAGTGGAGGGCCATGTCCACCGACGGACCGCGTGCCTCGACCGGCACCTCCCGGCCCGCCACCACCGCGCCCTCGCGGCCCAGCCAGCGCGAGCAGGCGGCCACCGAGGCCCGCGCCCGGATCCTGGCGGCTGCCGCCGACTGCATCGTCCGCGACGGCCTGGCCCAGGTCCGGATGGCCTCGATCGCCCGCACCGCCGGGGTGTCGGCCGGCCTCCTGCACTATCACTTCGACACCAAGGAGCTCCTCTTCGGCGAGGTGCTGCGCTACTCCCACGAGGTCTCGGCCGAGCTCAACCAGCGGGCCCTGTCCGAGGCCGGCGACGGCCCCGCCGAGCAGCTCTCCTCGTTCCTCGACCGGTGCCTGCCCAGCGACGACCAGCGGGCGGACGAGTGGCTGCTGTGGCAGGAGCTGGCGCTGCTGTGCATTCGTGACCCCCACCTCGCCAAGGTCGGGGCCGACCTCTACGAGGACCTCTACGCCACCCTCGCCGACATCGTCCGCGACGGCGTCGCCTCGGGGGTCTTCGACACGGCCCTCGACCCCCGGGCGGTCGCCGAGACGGCGGTCGCGCTCACCGACGGGCTCGGTGGACGCGTGCTGGCCCGGGACCCGAACCTCGGGATCGACGAGGCCCGGTCGACGATCGCCACCACCGTCGGGATCCTGGTCGGCCACGACGGCCCGCTCCCCGCACCGGCCAGGTTCGACGGCGCAGCCGACACATGAGTCGCCCGGACGTCGTCGTGGTGGGGGCCGGCCTGGCCGGGCTCTGCGCCGCGCGCGACCTCGAGGCAGCCGGTGCCCAGGTCACGGTGCTCGAGGCCCGGTCCCGGGTCGGTGGCCGCGTCGAGCAGGTCGAGCTCGCCGACGGACGCCGGGTCCAGCTGGGGGGCGAGGTCGTGGGCAACGCCCACACCAGCTACCTCGGGCTGGTCGAGGAGCTCGGACTGACCCTGACCGCGTCGTACGTCGCGGAGCCGGGGGAGATCACCCGCCAGGTCCCCGAGTCGGTCGACGTCGGCGAGTGGCCGTCCTGGTGCACCGACGCCGACCGCGCGTCGCACGAGGAGGTGGAGTCGGCCCTGGTGACGGTGCTGACCTCGATCGACCCCGACGACCCCTGGGGTTTCCCGGACCTCACCACCCTGGACCGGATGAGCGTCGGCGACTGGTTGCGCGGGGTGGGCGCCTCCCCCGGCGTCATGCGGCTGTGGGAGATGTTCCAGCTGAGCATGTCCGACGGCTCGATCGAGCGGACCAGCATGTTCGCCCTGGCCCGCCAGCTGCGCCTGGGGGGCGGCACCGACGGCAGTTACGACGTCCACCAGTGGGAGAACCTCCGCGTGGCCGAGGGGTCGGCCACGGTGGCGCTGACGATGGCAGCGGCGCTGCGCGACGTACGCCTGTCGACGCCGGTGCGTCGCATCGCGATCAGCTCCGGCGGGGGCGTGGTCACGACCTCGGCCGGAGAGACGTTGCGGGCCGACGCGGTCGTGCTCGCCGTGCCGACCGGCCCGGCGAGGGACCTCGACATCGAGGGCGTGAGCGAGGACCGGCTGACGTCGCTGCGACGCCAGCGGCACGCCTGGGCCGCCAAGTTCGTGGCGGCCTACGACGAGCCGTTCTGGCGCGAGCGCGGCCAGAACGCGCTGGCCGAGAGCGAGGGGGTGCTCGGCTCGACGTGGCCGCAGCAGCACGGGGTGCTCTCCGCACTGGTGCCGCCCGAGCGGTACGCCGCCTTCGCCGCCACCGACCCGGCCACCCGCACCCGGGAGGCGCTCGCCCAGGTCGCCGAGCTCTACGGGCCGCGGGCCACCTCGCCGCTCCAGACGTGGACCAGGTTGTGGGGCACCGACCCCTGGACGCAGGGCTACGTCACCAACTGGCGACCGGGCGACGTGGCGGCCGTGGGCCCCCTGCACGGCACCCACGAGCCGCCCTTCTACGTCTGCGGCTCCGACCAGTGGGTCGCCGGCTACATGGAGGGGGCCGTCCGCACCGGCCGCGGCGCGGCCGCGGCTGCCCTGACCCAGATCTGATCCGACCCGGGAGATGAACCGCATGGACTTCGGCCTCACCGACGAGCAGCGCAGCATCGTCGAGGTGACGCGCGCCTTCGTCGAGCGCGAGCTCCACCCCCACGAGGAGGAGGTCGAGCGCACCGGGGTACTGCGGCCCGAGCTGGCCACCCAGATCCGCGCCAAGGCACTGGCCGCCGGCCTCTGCGCCGCGAACATGCCCGAGGAGGTCGGCGGAGCCGGCCTCGACACGGTGACGTGGGTGCTCTTCGAGAAGGAGCTCGGCCGGGCCGGCTACGCGCTGCAGTACACGGGCGTCCCGCGGCCCTCCAACATCCTCCTCGCCGGGACGGAAGCCCAGCGGGAGCGCTACCTCCTCCCCTGCGTGCGCGGCGAGAAGATCGACTGCCTGGCCATGACCGAACCGGGAGCCGGGTCAGACATGCGGGCCATGCGCACCCGGGCCACCCGCGACGGGGACGGATGGCGGATCCGCGGCACCAAGCACTTCATCAGCCACGCCGACGAGGCGGACTTCGTGATCCTGGTGGCGGTGACCGGCGCCGACGACACGGGGCGGGCGACGATGTCGGTGTTCCTGGTCGACCTCGACGCCCCCGGCCTGACCGTGCACGACGGTTACCGCAACGTCTCCCACCGCGGCTACACCAACTCGATCCTCGACTTCGACGACGTGCGGGTCGGCCACGACGCCCTGCTCGGCGAGGAGGGCAAGGGCTTCGAGCTGGCGGGGACCTGGCTCGGCTCCACCCGCCTCCAGGTCGCCGCCCTGTGCCTCGGCCGGGCGGAGCGGGCGCTGGAGCTCTCGGTCCGGCACGCCGCGAGTCGTGAGCAGTTCGGCCAGCCGATCGGCCGGTTCCAGGGGGTGGGCTTCAAGCTCGCCGACATGGCGAGCGAGCTGCGGGCCGCCGAGCTGATGACCCTGCACGCCGCGTGGAAGTACGACCAGGGCACCGCCACCGACGCCGACATCGCCATGGCCAAGCTGAAGGCCACCGAGATGCTGGCGATGGTTGCCGACGAGGCGATCCAGATCCACGGCGGGATGGGCCTGATGGACGAGCTGCCCCTGGAGCGGATCTGGCGCGACGCGCGGATCGAGCGGATCTGGGACGGGACCTCCGAGATCCAACGACACATCATCAGCCGCTCGTTGCTGCGGCCCTGGGGAGCCTGACATGACCGACGACGCCCGACCGTCCCTGCGGACCCACACCGAGGACGGCGTCCTCGAGGTCACCCTCGACCGGCCGAAGGCCAACGCCATCGACCTGGCGACCAGCCGCGAGATGGGCCGGGTCTTCGCCGCGTTCCGTGACGACCCGGACCTCCGGGTGGCGATCGTGCGCACCGAGGGCGACAAGTTCTTCAGCGCCGGCTGGGACCTCAAGGCAGCCGCCGCCGGGGACGCCGTCGACGGCGACTACGGGGTCGGCGGCTTCGGCGGCCTCCAGGAGCTGCCCGACCTCAACAAGCCGGTTCTCGCCGCCGTCCACGGGCTCGCGATGGGGGGCGGCTTCGAGCTGGCCCTGTCGTGCGACCTGATCTACGCCTCCGAGGCCACGCAGTTCGGCCTGCCGGAGATCACGGCCGGCACGCTCGCGGACGCGGCGACGATCAAGCTGCCCAAGCGGATGCCGTACCACGTCGCGATGGAGCTGCTCCTGACCGGACGCTGGATGTCGGCCACCGAGGCCGCGCGGTGGGGCGTGGTCAACGAGGTGCTGCCCGACGAGGCGGCCGTGCGCGACCGCGCGTGGGAGACCGCCCGGCTGCTCGCCGCCGGGCCGCCCCTGGTCTTCGCCGCGATCAAGGAGACCGCCCGGGCTGCGGAGGCGCTGCAGTTCCAGGACGCCCTGGACCTGGTCACCAGCAGCACCCTGCCGACCGTGGCGACGCTCTACACCTCCGAGGACGGCCTCGAGGGCTTCCGGGCCTTCGCGGAGAAGCGCCCGCCCGTGTGGAAGGGGCGGTGAGGCGAGCGTCGGCTCGCCGCCGGATCAGCAGACCCGGGCCGTGACGTAGTAGCAGCCGACGCCGGCCATGCCGCCGTCCGCCCGGGGGAGGTACGGCGCCGGGCCGCTGACGTCGAGCGCGGTCCACACGCCCTCCTCCGCCAGCCGGTCGATGATCTCCTGGCAGCTGCGCGGCTCCCACAGGTCCTCGCGCTGCGTCACCACGACGACGCCCCCCGAGCGGACGACCCTCGCGAACTCCCGCCACACCGCCTCGACGTCGGGCAGATAGGTCATCACCCCCGCGCACACGAGCGCGTCCACGCCGTCGTCCTCGACGTCGAGGGGCTGCTGCAGGTCGGCCGGCTCGAGCGTGTCGTAGGCGCCGGTCTCCCGTGCGATGCGCAGGGACGCCTGCGAGATGTCGAGGCCCACGATCCTGGCCTCGCAGCCGCGGGCCCGCAGCGCCGCACCCACCAGTCCGGTGCCGCACCCCACGTCGAGCACCGCACGCGCGTCCGGTTGCCGGGTGACGACGGCCTCGGCGACGACCCCGGGGGCCTGGTAGGACCAGGAGTCGAGGTCGTCGTCGTAGGTCTCGGCCCACTCGTCGTACCGGTCGGCGACCTCGCCCGGGTCCGTGGTGCCCTGGAGCAGCCAGTCGTCGCGGGGGGTCTCGTCAGCACCCATCCGCCCAGCGTCTCACGTGTGCGCAGGTTCGGACGGCCTGACCACGGGCGCGGGGCGGATGCCACGAACCAGCAGGTAGCCGACCATCCAGAACTCACCGATCGTGGCCGGGAACGCCAGCCCGTCGACCACGAGGCCGGGGACGTCAGCCATGCCGTAGCCGACCAGCGCACTGAGCACGTAGCCCACGCCACCGCCGATCAGGCACCAGCCCAGTACTCGTGGGAAGCGGCCCGTGACCACCGCCGCCCACCCCATCGGGATCAGCCACAGACCGAAGAACACGGCGCCGACACCCCAGAAGTCGGTGCTCAGCTGGAACAGCAGCCCCACCGTCGCGGCCGCATCACCGCCCGGAGCCAGCGAGGCATCGGCGGCGACTGCCACGGCCGTGGCCATGCACGCCGCGCTCGCCATGATCGCCACGGCGTTGACCAGGCCGAACGCAGCGACCGAGACCCCAGCGGCAGGGTGAACGGTCCGCAGCAGCTGGTGGAACCACAACGCGACGAGCACCTGGGTGACCACCGTGGCCAGCTCGAGGACCACCGCCAGGTGGGCGAGGGCCTGCTTGTCGAGGAGGTTGTCGAGGGTCGCCGCCGGGTCACCCTCGACATGGATCGCCGGGCGGACCACCAGGAAGCCGAGCACTCCGGCGACCACCAGCGCCAGGTACCACCCGCCGGTCACGCGGGCGGTCGTCGTCAGGTCTGTCGTGGCCATGAGTCTCTTCTTCCTCGCGTTCGAAGCGGTACCTCAGGCCGGGCCACGTGACTAGGTGCGCGGCGCCGACGCTGATCGCACCTCAACTGTGAGGGGACGCGGGAGTCGGAGTACATCGAGGGCAACCCTGATCCGACCCTGGGATGCAGGGATCACGCCTGCGTTGGAGCCGCCTGTCGGAATCGAACCGACGACCTATTCATTACGAGTGAATCGCTCTACCGACTGAGCTAAGGCGGCGTGCTGCCCGGGACGTCGTACGCCCGGGCAACCCGGCGAAGCATACCGACGGGGTGCCCGGGCGTCGAAACCGCGGACGGTGCTGGCGGACGTCATGCGAAGCGGTCGTCTTGGCGACCGAACCGTATGACGTCCGGGGGGACGGGTCAGGCGGCGACGGGCGTGCGGGCACCGCTGTCGGCGGCGGCCTTGCCGGTCAGCACGGACTGCTCGGAGCCGCACCAGCAGGTGAAGGACACCGAGATGCCGTAGTGGTCGTTGGTCATGCCGGTCACCTGGCTGGCGAAGATCAGCTGGGTGCGCTCGCAGGCGGTGCAGTGGTGGCTGAACACGGGTCCTCCTCAGAGAGTCTCGTCGATGTTTCACGCACCATTCTCCGGGACCACAAGACATAGAGGTAGCCTGTCTTTCCAGCAGAACCTCAAGGAGATTCCTATGTTCTCCCTGCACCAGCTGCGGTGCTTCATCGCCACCTACGAGTACGGGTCGTTGACAGCGGCCGCCGAGGAGCTCGGCTATGCCCAGCCGTCGGTCTCGGAGCAGATCCGGTCGCTGGAGAAGTCGTGCGGCGCCCAGCTGTTCCGCCGCGTCGGACGCGGCGTCGTCCCCACCACGGTCGCCGACTCGTTGCGACCGCACGCCGAGCGCACGCTGGCCGCGGCCGAGGAGGCACGGCGGGCGGTGCAGCGGGTGACGACGCTCGAGACCGGCACCATCCGGTTCGGCATGTTCGGCACCGCCCGGCTGTACGCCGGCGCGGGGCTCGTCGCCGACGTGCTCGCCCAGCACCCCGGCGTCCGGGTGGAGCTGATCGGCCAGAACTCCAACGAGGTGCAGGACGAGCTCCGGCGGGGTCGGCTCGAGGCCGCGATGATCGCGGTGCCGACCGTCTCGAGCGAGGGCATGGCGGTGATCCCGGTCGCCCGCGACGAGCTCGTCTACATCAGCGCCGACCACGACCGGCTCACCAGCCCGGTCACCTCCCACCGGCTCGCACAGGCCTCGCTCGTCATGCCCGAGACCACGTGGCGCGCCGACGACTCCACCCGGATCATCCTGCGACAGCTGCTCCACGAGACCGGCCACAACCCCGTGACCCGGATCGAGGTCGAGGACGTCGAGACCGCCGTCGAGCTGGTGGGCATGGGCCTGGCCGACTCCGTCATCCCCCGCGGTGCCGCCGAGCAGCTGCTCCCGCGGCTGGCGCCGAAGGCGGGGCTGGTCTCGCTGCGCCCCCGCCAGTTCGACACCCTCGCGATCGTCCACCGCGCAGGCGCCACCCTCTCCCCCGCCGCCCGGCTGATGATCGAGCTCGCGACCAAGCGGATCCAGGCGATCGCGGAGCCGGTCAGTCCGCGCTGACCACCCGCGTCAGCAGGCGAGACCGTCCTGCGGGACCTCCCCGTCGACGAGGTAGGCCTCCACGGCGCGGTCGACGCACGGGTTGCCGGCGTTGTAGCCGGTGTGGCCGTCACCGTCGCGCTCGACCAGCACCCCCGACTCCAGCTGGTCAGCCAGCGCGACCGACCACTCGAACGGCGTGGCGGGGTCGCGCGTCGTCCCGACGACGACGATCGGCGCCGCTCCCGCGCCGTCGATGGTGAGCGGGGCCTCGGTCGAGCGCGCGACCTGGCCGCTGCAGCCCACCAGGCCCCAGGCGAAGACCTCCCCGAAGGACGGGGACGCTGCCCGGAAGTCGGGGACCTGCGCCGACACCTGGCCGGGCCGGATCGACCACGGGTCGTCGAGGCAGCTGATCGCCGGGAACGCCTCGGAGGAGTTGTCGGTGTAGCCACCACCCGGCGCACGGGAGGCATAGGCGTCGGCGAAGCTGAGCAGCAGGTCGCCGTTGCCGCCGAACCCGGACCGTAGCCCGGCGCTGAGGGCGTACCAGTTCGACCGGTTGTAGAGCGGGGTGATCAGGCCGTAGAAGGCCAGGCCCACCGTCAGGTCCCGGCCCGAGGACGTCGACAGCGGCTGCTGGTCGACCTCCTCGAGGAACTGCGTGATCCGGCCGAGCCCCTGCTCCACCGAGTCGCCGAGGAAGCAGCCGTCGACCTCCTCGACGCAGTTCTCGACGTAGGCGCGCAGCGCGGTCTCGAAGCCGCGGGCCTGCTCGAGGCTGACCTCGCGCGAGGGCAGCGACACGTCGACCCCGCCGTCGAGCACCAGCCGGCCCACCCGTCGGGGAAACAACTCGGCGTAGGTCGCGCCGAGCCGGGTGCCGTAGGAGGCGCCGAAGTAGTCGAGACGTCGCTGGCCGAGCGCGGCGCGCAGCACGTCGATGTCACGGGCGGACTCGACCGTCGACACGTGGGCGGCGAGCGCGGCGTCGTCGTCCACGCAGCCGCGTCCGAACTGGCGGTAGCCGCCCACGAGCTCGGCGCGCTCCTCGGAGGTGTCGGGGACCGGGTCGGCAGCGAGGTAGGCGTCGAGCTCGCCATCGGTGAGGCAGTCGACCGGCGCGCTGCGCCCGGTGCCGCGCGGGTCGAAGCCGACCACGTCGTAGTGCTCGAGCAGCGGGGCGCGGAACACGTCGGCGGCTCGGGCGGCGTACTGCGTGCCGGGCGAACCGGGCCCGCCCGGGTTGACGACCAGCGACGCCCGGCGCTCCCCCCGCGCCGGCACCCGCAGCAGGGCCAGCTCGATGGTGCGGCCTCCCGGCTCGGTGTAGTCGAGCGGCACCTCGAGCCGGGCGCACTGGTGGTCGCCGCACGCCTGCCAGCTCAGCCCCTGCTCGTAGAAGCGGGCCAGGACACGGCGCGGCGGCTCGTCGGAGCCGGGCTCGACCGGTGGCGGCGGACCGGCCTCGACCGGGGCCGAGGAACCGTCGTCGTCCGGGAGCGCCTGGACCAGCAGGTAGCCGGCGCCGGCGAGCACCAGCGCGACCACCAGCAGCAGCGCGACGGCCCGCCTCACCGCCGGGCCCCGTCGGGGAGCTTCAGCGCGACCATCATCGACTCCAGTGCCAGGGCGACCGGCACGTTGAACTCGAGCATCTGCTCGCGGGCCTCGAAGATCCAGCCGATGCGACGCAGGTTGAGCTCGGCGCTCGACCCCTCCGCGAGCCGGCTGATCTCGGTACGGCGGCCCTCGTTGACCAGGTCGCCCGGGGCTCCGGCCGCTACGGCGATGGCGTCGCGGTAGACCGAGGCGAGGTCCATCAGGGCGCGGTCGACGACGTCGAGGTGGCGCCGCTTGGCGCGGGTCTTCTGGCTCTTCTCGAGCGCCGCGAGCGCCGGCGAGTACTCACGCGGGCGGCGACCCCGCTCGACCACGCCGTAGGCCTCGGCGAGGTCCTGCCGCTCACGGGCGTCGAGCGCGCTGGTGATCGCGTCGGCCTCGGCCTTGCTGGTCTCGGCCAGCGCCGTCGCCGCCCCGAGGCACGCCCCGAGGGAGGTCAGCGCGCCGGGGACGGCGACCACCTGCTCCCGGCGCTCACGCACGTCCTCGTCGCGGGCGAGCGCCCGGGCGCGGCCGATGTGGCCCTGGCTGGCGCGGGCGGCGTAGGCCGCCAGCTCGGCGGTCACACCGTGGGAGCGCGACAGGAAGTCGGCGACGTCGCGCGCGGTGGGCGTGGTGAGGCTGACCAGACGGGTGCGGGACCGGATCGTCGGCAGCACGTCCTCGACCGTCGGGGCGCACAGCACCCACACGGTGCGGTCGGTCGGCTCCTCGATCGCCTTGAGCAGCGCGTTGCAGGCCTGCTCGGTGAGCCGGTCGGCGTCCTCGACGACCATGATCTGCCAGCGGCGGCCCACCGGTGCGAGGGCCGAGCGGCGCACCAGGTCGCGGACCTCGTCGACGCCGATGGAGAGCTTCTCGGTGCGCACGACGGTCACGTCGGCGTGGGAGCCCCGGAGCGCGGTGTGGCAGCCCTTGCACGTCCCGCAGCCGGGGGCGACCCCGGTCTCGGCGCCCTCGCACTGGAGGGCGGCGGCGAAGGCGGTGGCGGCGTTGGAGCGGCCCGAGCCCGGCGGCCCGGTGAACAGCCACGCGTGGGTCATGCCGTGCCCCTCGGCCGCGCGGCGCAGCGCGTCGACGGCGCGGTGCTGGCCGACCAGGTCGTCCCACACCGTCATGGCGCCGCCTGTCCCAGCAGCGGCTCGACCCGGGACCGGATGGCAGCGGTGACCTGCTCGACCGGTCGGCGGGCGTCGAGGACGAGGTAGTGCTCGGGGTCGTCGGCGGCGAGGTCGAGCAGCACCTGACGCACCCGGGCGTGGTAGCCGAGGTCGCGCTGTTCGATGCGGTCGCGCTCGCTGAACCGGCCCAGGCCCTGCTGCGGCTCGAGGTCGAGCAGCACGGTCAGGTGCGGCCGCAGGTCGTCGGTGGCCCAGCGCAGCATGCCCTCGAGCCCCTCACGGTCGAGCCCGCCCGAGCCTTGGTAGGCCAGCGAGGAGTCGACGTAGCGGTCGGTGACGACCACCTCGCCCCGGTCGAGGGCCGGACGCACGACGGTGTCGACGTGCTCGGCCTTGTCGGCGGCGTAGAGCAGCGCCTCGGTGCGGGCCGAGAGGTCTCCGGTGGCCGGGTCGAGCACGATGCGGCGCAGCTCGCGGCCGACGGGGGTGTCGCCCGGCTCGAAGGTGAGCCGTACGGCGTGGCCGGCGTCGGTGAGCCAGCCCGCGAGGGCCTTCGCCTGCGTCGACTTGCCGGCCCCCTCCCCACCCTCGAGGCACACGAAGACCCCGGTGTCGGTGTGGTGGCCGCGACGGCCGGGACGAGTCACGGGATCACCCTACGGGCGAGCACCGACGCGGCCGGCTCAGGCCTTCTTGGCGGCCGTCTTCTTGGCCGTCTTCTTCGCCGTCGTCTTCTTGGCCGTCTTCTTCGCGGTCGCCTTCTTGGCCGGCGCCTTCTTCGCGCCCTTCTTGGCCGCCTTCTTCGCCGGGCCCTTGGCGCGGCGCTCGGCGAGCAGCTCGGCGGCGCGCTCGAGGTCGACCGACTCGACGGAGTCACCCTGGCGGAGCGTGGCGTTGTACTCGCCGTCGGTGACGTACTCGCCGAAGCGACCCGACTTCACCACGATCGGCTGGCCCGAGACCGGGTCGTTGCCGAGCTCCTTGAGCGGCGCGGTGGCCGCGCCCCGACCGCGCTGCTTGGGCTGCGCGTAGATCTTCAGCGCCTCCTCCAGCGTGATCGTGAACAGCTGCTCCTCCGACTCGATCGAGCGGGAGTCGGTGCCCTTCTTCAGGTAGGGCCCGTAGCGACCGTTCTGGGCGGTGATGTCGTCGCCCGTCTCGGGGTCGGTGCCCACCACGCGGGGCAGCGACAGCAGCTTGACGGCGTCGGCGAGCGTGATCGTGTCGAGCGTCATCGACGCGAAGAGCGACCCGGTGCGCGGCTTGTCCTTCTTGGGCGCGTCCTCCGGGAGCTGCTCGGTGACGAAGGGGCCGTAGCGGCCGTTCTTGGCCACCACCCGCAGCCCGGTCTCCGGGTGCTCACCGAGCTCGATCTCCTCGCCAGCCGGGTTGGCGAACAGCTCGCGCGCCTTCGCCGAGGTGAGCTCGTCGGGCGGCAGGTCCTCGGGCACGTTGGCCCGCTTGCCGGCGTACGGCCCGTCCTCGGTGCCCTCGAGGTAGGGGCCGTAGCGCCCGACGCGGAGGTTGACCCCGTCGTCGGCGGCGCCCACGGGGAAGGTCGCGAGCCCGCGGGCGTCGATGTCGCCGAGCTCGTTGACCAGGGTCTTGAGACCCTCGACGTCACCGGAGCCGAAGTAGAACTCCGCGAGCTCGCTGGTGCGGTCGCGGCGGCCGCCGGCGATGTCGTCGAGGATGTCCTCCATGCGCGCGGTGAACTCGTAGGAGATCTGGCGCGGGAAGTGCTCGGTCAGCAGCCGGGTCACCGAGAACGCCAGCCACGCCGGCACCAGCGCGGTGCCCTTCTTGTAGACGTAGCCGCGGTTCAGGATGGTGCCGATGATCGAGGCGTAGGTCGACGGACGGCCGATCTGCCGCTCCTCGAGCTCCTTGATCAGCGTGGCCTCGGTGTAGCGCGAGGGGGGCTTGGTGTCGTGGCCGTTGGCGCTGACCGACGCGGCGCTGACCGCGTCGCCCTGCTCGACGGCGGGCAGCCGGGTCTCGGCGTCGTCCTTCTGCTTGCCCTCGTCGGTGCCCTCGACGTAGGCCTTGAGGAACCCGTGGAAGGTGATGACGCGGCCGCTCGCCGAGAAGACGACGTCCTCGCCGCTCGCCGAGGCGCCACCGAGGCGGATCGTCACCGACTGGCCCACGGCGTCCTTCATCTGCGAGGCGACGGTGCGCATCCAGATCAGCTCGTAGAGCCGGAACTGCTCACCGGTCAGGCCGGTCTGCGCCGGGGTGCGGAAGGTGTCTCCCGCAGGGCGGATGGCCTCGTGCGCCTCCTGGGCGTTCTTGACCTTGCTGGCGTAGACCCGGGGGCTGTCGGGCAGGTAGTCGGCGCCGTAGAGCTCGCGCACCTGCGACCGCGCCGCCTCGACCGCCCCGCCCGACAGCGTGGTGGAGTCGGTACGCATGTAGGTGATGTGGCCGTTCTCGTAGAGCCGCTGCGCCACCGACATCGTCACCGACGAGCTCATGCCGAGCTTGCGGGAGGCCTCCTGCTGGAGGGTGGTGGTGCGGAACGGCGCGTACGGCGAGCGGCGGTAGGGCTTGGACTCCACCGAGCGGACGTCGAAGGTGGTGTCCTCGAGCCCGGCGGAGAGCGCCTCTGCCCTGGCCCGGTCGAGGTGGACGACGCCGGCCTTGCGCGCCTTCTCGGTCAGCTCGCCGTCGTCGCCGAACTCCGCACCGCGGGCGACCCGGTGGTCGTCGACGCTGTGGAGCCGCGCCGGGAACATCCGCTGCTCGTGCTTGCTGCCGGCGTCGAAGGTGCCCTCGAGGTCCCAGTACGACGCGACCCGGAACGCCATCCGCTCCTTCTCGCGGTCGACCACGAGGCGCGTCGCCACCGACTGCACGCGGCCCGCGGAGAGGCCGGACATGACCTTCTTCCACAGCACCGGGCTGACCTCGTAGCCGTAGAGGCGGTCGAGGATGCGGCGCGTCTCCTGCGCCTCGACGAGGTCCATCGCGAGCTCGCGGGGGTTCTCGGCGGCCGCGAGGATCGCGGGCTTGGTGATCTCGTGGAAGACCATCCGCTTGACCGGGATGTTCTTGGGCTTCAGCTCGTCGAGGAGGTGCCAGGCGATCGCCTCGCCCTCCCGGTCCTCATCGGTGGCGAGGAAGAGCTCGTCGGCGTCCTTGAGCAGCTTCTTCAGCTTGGAGATGTGCTGCTTCTTGTCGCGCGGCACCACGTAGTAGGGCTCGAAACCGTGGTCGACGTCGACGGCCAGTCGGGCCCAGGGCTCGTCCTTGATCTTCGCCGGGGTGTCGGCGGCACTGTTCGGGAGGTCGCGGATGTGGCCGATGGAGGACTCGACGACGTAGCCCTGGCCGAGGTACTCCGCGATCTTGCGGGCCTTGGCGGGCGACTCGACGATGACCAGCTTGTGGGGCACGGGTGCGACTTTCTCCTGGGCTCGAGACGGGGTGGGGGGCGTACGGCGGATCACGGTAGCGCGAGATGTCAATCCTCCCGCCACTCGCCGTCCCAACGGGTCGTCATCCCCGGACGAGGAACCCCTCCTCCAGCAGCTCCCCCACGACGGGCAGGTACGACGCCCGCAGCTCGGCCGACGGCTGCTCCAGCAGCTGGGCCAGCGCATCGAGCACCTGGCCCACGGAGAGGTCGCCGTCGCACGCCCCGACGAGCGCGGCCTCGACCGTGTCGGCCCGCCGGGCGCGCATCAGCCCGCGCTGCTGGCGCAGCACGACGGCCTCGGGGTCCTCGGCGCCGGGGGCGCCGACCGTCTCCTGCTGGACGTCGGGGCGGCGGACCAGCCGCTCGTCGGGGTCGACGGCGCTGCCGGTCGGGCCCGCGAGGACGTCGCCCCACGCCCCGATCGCCGGGGCCACCGGCTGCTCGACCGCGTGCGGCCAGTCGAGGAAGCGGTGGGTCGCGGCCCCGGCGTCCGCGCCGCCACCGCGGCGCCGGGCGTTGAGCCAGCCGAACCCGACGCCCTCGATGTGCTGCTCCTCGAACCACGCCAGCCAGGCGTCGTACCGGGCGACGTAGTCGGGGCCGCCGTGGATCCCGGAGTCCTTCAGCCACAGCTCGACGTAGGACGACGGGTCGAGCACCTCACGCTGCACGACCAGCGCGTCGCAGTCGTCGCGCAGCCAGCCGCCGAGCCGCTCGTCCCACGGCTGGTCGCGGTGGATCGCCCAGTTGGCGAGCACCTGCAGCCAGCCGCCGGGGGCGAGGTGGTCGGGGGCGTCGCGCACGATCCGCTCGACGACGGTGTCGCCGGGCAGTCCGCTGTCGCGGTAGACCAGACGATCCCCGCCGGGCGGGCTGATCACGAACGGCGGGTTGGTCGCGATCAGGTCGAACTGCTCACCGGCCACCGGGCCGAGCAGCGAGCCGTGGCGCACGTCGACGTCGTCGACGTCGTTGAGGACCGCGTTGGCATGCACCAGCCACAGCGCCCGCTCGTTGACGTCGGTGGCGACGACGGTGTCGCTGTGGGCGGCGAGGTGGAGCGCCTGCACCCCGCAGCCGGTGCCGAGGTCGAGCGACCTGCCGACGTCGTGGCGCAGCGTCAGCTGGGCGAGGGAGGTCGAGGCGGGGCTGATGCCGAGCACGTGGTCGGCGTCCACCCGGGTGGGGCGACCGTCGAGGCCGGGGGTCAGGTCGCTCATCACCCAGAGCTCGTGGTCGTCGTCGGCGTAGGGCCGGCAGTCCACGAGCGCGCGCACGGCCGCGTCGTCCGCGGCCAGCACCCCCGCGGCCGCCAGCTCCGGCACGAGGCCGGGCAGTGCGGCGTCGGCCGCCGCGCGCGGCGCCGGCACCTGCAGCAGGAACAGCCGGACCAGCGTCTCGAGCGCCGAGCCGCCCGCCGTACGCCGGCGGGCCGGGACGGTCTCGTTGCGCGCCAGCGCGTCGTGGGCCTCTCGGCCGAGCAACCCGGCGACGGCGTCGTAGCCGTAGCCCGACACCAGCAGCGCCTCCCGCAGCCCCGGCGCCCAGCCGGTGCCACGACTGGTCGCGCCGCTCACGGCGCGGCCTCCGCCGGCCGCTCGTGGTAGCCGGTCTCGCGCTCACCGCGGCGCCACTCCTCGAGGTCGCCGCGGTAGCGGCCGTGGCGCAGTTCGAGCTCGTAGCCGTCGTACTGCGGCACGCCCATCTCGCGGGCGACCGCCAGCTCGGCCTCGACGTCGTAGGGGACCCGCACGTAGGAGACGGACCACGGCGCGGCGTCCTGGCTGTCAAGGAGGCCCTCGAGGATGCAGTACATCGGGGTCGGGTCGCCCATGCAGTTGCCGACCGAGCCGGTGTTGAACGCGGTACGGCCCTCGAGCTGGCACTCGTAGAACGGGTCGTGGGTGTCGCCGTAGCCGACCAGGTCGGGCGGGGGCCCGTCCCCGGTCGCAGCGGTGTTGGTGAAGAGCCCCTCGAACTCGCTCTGGCTGCGCACGTAGCGCACCCGCCGGTGCACGGTCTCCTCGCTGGCGTGGAAGAGACGCACGCGGCGGCCGCTGAGCCAGAAGTCGTGGCTGAAGGGCAGCGACCGGAGCCACTCGCCCTGGCCGGGACCGAGCTGGTCGAGCCACCACCGCAGCGCGTCGTCGTCGAAGCTGCGCTCGGGGTCGGGCAGGAAGTCGTCCCAGTTGCCGAGCAGGTTGACCTCGCACCGCTCCCGGCACAGGTCGACGACCTCGCGGCCCCGCGGTCCCTTGCCGACGTAGTCGCCGAGGTTGAGGACCCGGGTGATGCCCCGGGCGTCGATGTCGGCGAGCACGGCCTCGAGCGCCGTGAGGTTGCCGTGGACGTCGGACACCAGGGCGAGCCGCTGCATGTGGCGATCCTCGCACCGGGTCACCGCACGCGACGACCCCGCCCCGGCGGGGTGCCGGGGCGGGGTCGTCGGTGCTGCTTGGTGCTGCGCTCTGCGGGACTACTCGTGCCGCGGTGTCTCCGCCGGGGAGAACTGCTGCGTGGCATCGGGGTCGCCCTCCGGCTGGTTCGTCGCCGGCGTCGGCGGCGGAGTCGGCTCGGACGGGGTCCCGTCACCGCCGTCCATCAGCTGCGACGAGCGCCGCTTCGAGACCACGATGGCGCCGACGATGATGCCGGTCGCCAGCAGCGCGATCATGATGCGCAGGGCGTCGTTCTGGTCGTCCCCGACGCTCATCGACACGATGGCGCTGGCGATCAGCAGCGAGACCAGGTTCATCACCTTGATCAGCGGGTTGATCGACGGTCCCGCGGTGTCCTTGAAGGGGTCGCCGACGGTGTCGCCGATGATGGTGGCCTCGTGGGCGAGCGATCCCTTGCCGCCGTGGTGACCGTCCTCGACCAGCTTCTTGGCGTTGTCCCAGGCACCGCCCGAGTTGGCCAGGAAGACCGCCATCAGCGTTCCGGCACCGATGGCGCCGGCGAGGAATCCTGCGAGCGCCGTGACACCGAGCCCGAAGCCCACCGCGACCGGCGCCATCACCGCGAGGATGCCCGGCGTGACCAGCTCACGCAGGGAGTCCTTCGTGACGATGTCGACGACCCTGCCGTACTCCGGACGGCCGGTGCCCTCCATGATGCCGGGGATCTCGCGGAACTGACGGCGCACCTCGAAGACGACCGCGCCGGCCGCGCGAGCCACCGCGTTGATCGCGAGGCCCGAGAAGAGGAAGACGACGGCCGCACCGAGCAGCACCCCGACGATGACGGCGGGGTTGAACACGCTGAAGTCGAGCAGGTACGTCTCGTCCGGTCGGAGGTTGGCCTCGCGCAGGGACTCGAACACCGTGGTGGCGTAGGACCCGAACAGGGCCGTGGCCGCCAGCACAGCGGTGGCGATCGCGATGCCCTTGGTGATCGCCTTGGTCGTGTTGCCGACCGCGTCGAGCTCGGTGAGGATCTGCGCGCCCTCGGGGCTGACGTCGCCCGACATCTCGGCGATGCCCTGGGCGTTGTCGGAGACCGGGCCGAAGGTGTCCATCGCGACGATCACGCCGACGGTGGTCAGCAGACCGGTACCGGCGAGCGCCACCGCGAACAGCGACACGGTCAGGGTGGCGCCACCGAGGAGGTAGGCACCGAAGACCGCGGCCCCGATGACGAGCGTCGTGTAGACGGCCGACTCGAAGCCGACGGCGAGACCGGACAGGATCACCGTCGCCGCGCCGGTGCGCGAGCTCTCGCCCACGCTCTCCACGGGCTTGTACTCGGTGCCGGTGTAGTAGCCGGTCAGCGCCAGGATCCCGGCCGACATCACGATGCCGATGACGACGGCGGAGGCCGCGATGAATCGCGGGTCCCCGTCGGCCCCGCTGAGGTCGCCGGCGATGTTGCTGAACTCGGCGAAGCTGCCCGGCAGGTAGACGTAGGCCGCGATCACGCTGGCCACCGCGGCGATGCCGGAGGAGAGGTAGAAGGACCGGTTGATGGTCTTCAAGCCGTTCTCGCCCGCCTTGGGGCTGGTGAGGTAGACGCCGGCGACCGCGGTCAGGGCGCCGATGGCCGGGACCAGCAGCGGGAACACGAGACCCTGGTCACCGAAGGCCTGCGAGCCCAGGATCAGGGCAGCGACCAGCGTGACGGCGTAGGACTCGAACAGGTCGGCCGCCATGCCGGCGCAGTCGCCGACGTTGTCGCCGACGTTGTCGGCGATGGTCGCGGCGTTGCGCGGGTCGTCCTCGGGGATGTTGTTCTCGACCTTGCCGACCAGGTCGGCGCCGACGTCGGCGGCCTTGGTGAAGATGCCGCCGCCGACGCGCATGAACATGGCGAGCAGCGCGGCACCGAAGCCGAAGCCCTCGAGCACGTCGGGTGCCGTGTCCTGGAACGCCAGGACCACGATGCTGGCACCGAGCAGGCCGAGGCCGACGGTCAGCATGCCGACCATCGCGCCGGTGCGCAGCCCGATGGTCATCGCGGGCTCGCGACCGGTCGTCTCGGCAGCCGCGGCGACGCGCAGGTTGGCGCGCACCGCCAGGTTCATGCCGAGATACCCGACGGCCGAGGAGAACCCGGCGCCGATCACGAAGAAGATCGAGCGGAAGATCCTCACTGTCAGGTCATCGGCCGGCAGCAGCAGCAGCGCGAAGAACGCGACGACGGCGAAGATGCCGAGCGTGCGGAACTGCCGCGTCAGGTAGGCGTTCGCTCCTTCCTGGACGGCCTGGGCGATGTTCTTCATGTTGTCGGTGCCTTCACCGGCAGCAAGCACTTCCTGGCGGAACATGTACGCCATCCCGAGAGCGCCGAGGGCGATCAGGAGGACGACGAGCACCAGCACGAAGTTGCCACCGGAGAGCTCCACGACAGCGGGACTGATCCCGGTCATGTATTTCCTCCTGGAAGTGACTCACGTCTCACGAACGTCGGGGAGTCTACGCATCAGTAGGGCCGGTTCGGCAGGCAGGTGTGAGGCGAACCACATCGTGTCCGAAGATTCACGGCCGCGGACGGGCGGCGCGGGTCGGCTCTCAGCCGGCGGCGAGCGCCTGGTCGGCGGTGTCGTGGATGACGAACACCTTGGCCAGGCCGGTGATGCGGAAGATCTTCAGCAGCCGGTCCTGGTTGCACACCAGCTGCAGCGAGCCGTCGTGGGCGCGCACCTTCTTCAGGCCGCCGACGAGGACGCCGAGGCCGGTGGAGTCGAGGAACTCGACGTCCTGCATGTCGACGACGAGGTCGTAGGACCCACCGGCGACGAGCTCGGTGATCTTGTCGCGCAACTTGGGCGCGGTGTAGACGTCGATCTCGCCACCGACGGCGACGACGGTCTTGCCGCCCGCCTCGCGCGTCGTCAGTGAAAGGTCCACAAGGTCTCCCCAGGCCCGCCCACCAGGATCACCCGAACGGTCCCGGTCGGTAGCCCATCGCTCCGTCTGCCGGACCTATCAAAGCACGCCACCCGGCGGGATGGGGTGCAAGGCCGGCTTCTCCACCGTTCGCGTCCCGCGGGCGTGTCGGCGCCGTTTGCGAGACTGCCCTCGTGAGCGTGACCCAGCCGGTGCCGGAGCCGGCACCGGAGACGGCCCCCTCGTGGGCCACGGCGCTGCTCGAGCGCCTCACCACCGACCGGGGCCGCGACGACCGGCTCGTCCACGTCGAGGAGCTCCCCGCCCGCGCGGCGCGCCACGGCGACTGGCCCGGGTGGGTGCCGCCCGACGTGCGCGAGGCCTACGCCGCCCGCGGGGTCGCCCGACCCTGGGCCCACCAGGTCGCGGCCGCCGACGCGGCGTGGGCCGGCGAGCACGTCGTCGTCTCCACCGGCACCGCCTCCGGCAAGTCGCTCGCCTTCCAGCTGCCCGCGCTCACCGCCGCTTCGCTCTCGCGCGGGGTCCGCGGCGAACGCGGGGCCGCCGTCCTCTACCTCGCCCCCACCAAGGCCCTGGCCCACGACCAGTGGGCGTCGCTGCGCTCGCTCGACCTCGACGTGCGCATCTCCACCCACGACGGCGACAGCTCGCGCGAGGAACGCGACTGGACGCGCGAGCACGCGGAGTACGTCCTCACCAACCCCGACATGCTCCACCGCTCCTTGCTGCCCGGGCACGAGCACTGGGCGCGGTTCTTCTCCCGGCTGCGGTTCGTCGTGGTCGACGAGGCCCACCACTACCGCGGCGTCTTCGGCGCCCACGTGGCCCAGGTGCTGCGCCGGCTGCGTCGGGTGTGCGCCCGCTACGGCGCCGAGCCGACCTTCGTGCTGGCCTCGGCCACGATGTCGGAGCCCCAGGTCACGGCCGCGCGGCTGACCGGGCTGCCGGTGCGCGCCGTCACCGACGACGCCTCGCCCCGGGGTCGGGTGTCGCTCGCGCTGTGGGAGCCGCCGTTCGCGTCATGGCTCGGTGAGAACGGCGCGCCCGTCCGCCGTCCCGCCGGCGCGGAGGCCGCCGACCTGCTCGCCGACCTGGTCGTCGGCGACATCCGCACCCTCGCCTTCGTGCGGTCGCGCCGGGGCGTCGAGCAGCTCGCCCGCTCGACCGCCGACCTGCTCGCCGAGGTCGACCCGTCGCTGCCCGCCAAGGTCGCCTCCTACCGTGGCGGCTACCTGCCCGAGGAACGTCGTGAGGTCGAGGACCGGCTGCGGCGAGGTGAGCTGGTCGGGCTGGCGGCCACCAACGCCCTCGAGCTCGGCATCGACATCAACGGGCTCGACGCGGTCGTGACGGTCGGCTTCCCGGGCACGCGGGCGGCGCTCTGGCAGCAGCTGGGCCGCGCCGGCCGCGGTGCCGGCGACGCCCTCGGCGTGCTCATCGCGCGCGACGACCCGCTCGACACCTACCTCGTCCACCACCCCGAGTCGCTGGTCGGCCGTCCCGTCGAGGCCAGCGTCTTCGACCCCGACAACCCCCACGTGCTCGGCCCCCACCTGTGTGCCGCGGCCCAGGAGCTCCCCCTGACCGACGCCGACCTGCCGCTGTTCGGCCCGTCGAGCCGCGGGGTGGCCGACGCCCTCACCGCCGCCGGGCTGTTGCGCCGCCGGCCGCGGGGCTGGTTCTGGACCGACCGGCGACCCGCCTCCGAGCTCGCCGACATCCGCTCCGGCGGCGGCCCCCAGGTGCAGCTGCTGGAGGCGGCCACCGGTCGCGTCGTCGGCACCGTCGACGGGGGACGTGCCCACGGCGAGGTCCACACCGGAGCGGTCTACCTCCACCGTGGTGAGACCTGGGTGGTGCGCGAGCTCGACCTCGACGACCACGTCGCGATCCTCGAGTCCCGCGACCCGGGCTACTCGACGTCGGCGCGGGAGACCACCGAGATCACGGTCGTGGGCGAGCGCGAGCACACCGGCTGGGGTGCCTGCCGGCTCTCGCTCGGCGAGGTGGAGGTGACCCACCAGGTGGTGGGCTACCTCAAGCGCCGCCACCCCGGCGGCGAGGTCATCGGCGAGGTGCCGCTCACCCTTCCCCAGCGCACCCTCCACACCACCGCGGTCTGGTGGACCGTGCCCGACGC
Source organism: uncultured Actinomycetota bacterium (assembly GCA_963754025.1). Lineage (GTDB taxonomy): Bacteria > Actinomycetota > Actinomycetes > Propionibacteriales > Nocardioidaceae > Nocardioides. The sequence continues at coordinate 378,240 of CAVWEC010000005.1, forward strand.
CGTCGTCGAGACCACCGGTCTGGGCCCCGACGAGCTGCCGGGAGCCGCCCACGCCGCCGAGCACTGCTCGATCGGGCTGCTGCCGCTCGTGGCCACCTGTGACCGCTGGGACATCGGCGGGGTGTCGACCGCCCGCCATCCCGACACCGGGGTGCTCACCGTCTTCGTCTACGACGGCCACCCCGGCGGGGCCGGGTTCGCCGAGCGCGGCTACCGCGCCGCGCGTGCGTGGCTGCAGGCCACGCGCGACACGATCGCCGACTGCGCGTGCCCCGAGGGGTGCCCGTCGTGCGTGCAGTCACCCAAGTGCGGCAACCAGAACAACCCGCTCGACAAGCCCGGTGCGATCCGGCTGCTCGACGCGCTGCTCGAGCACGCCCCCGCCGATCCCGGCTAGGTCACGACCCGGGCGGCACCGCTGCGGGTCCCGCGCGCGCCCGACCCAAGAGGACCCCCCGCTGACCGAGCCACCGCGGCCCGGCGACCTCGACCCGCACCACCACGTCGGCGCCCTCGACGGCGCAGGTGAGGAGCCGGGCACCGTTGGCGACGGTGAGCGAGGCGGCGGCAGCGCAGCCGTCGCCACCCTGCTGGAGTGCAGCCGCCCCGGCGAGCGCCGCCAGGTCGGCGGCCGAGGCCGCCCGCCGGTGGTCGACGAGCATCGCGGCCACCACCCCCAGGGCGCAGCCGACGAGCAGCAGGACGCCGGCCAGCGCGACCACCAGCAGGCTCGCGGCCCCCCGTTGCCGTCGCCTCACGGCACCCCCTCGAGGACCGCCACGGCGTCCGCGCTGAGGGTGGCCCCCGGCAGCGCGTCGAGGAGCCCCCCGGGCCCGTCGAGCCTGCGGGTGACCTGCACCCGGACCTGCGAGCCCACCTCGACCACGCTCACCCGCGTGCCGTCCCCTGCCACCAGCTCGGCGCGGGCGACCGCGGTGACCCGGTCGTCACCACGGGCCAGCGACCGGGCCGCCTCGCGGGCCGCGTCGACGACCCGCACCTGCCCGGCGCCCACGGCGAGCAGCCAGACCAGCGAGGCGACCACCGCCAGCAGCAGCGGGATGCCCAGCGCCAGCTCGGCGGTGACCGCGCCCCGCTGGGCGGGCCGGTTCACCCGATGCCCAGCAGCCCGAGCACGTGGTCGAACAGGCTGCGCAGCAGCTGGTCGCCGAAGCCGCCGCTCAGCATCGCGTAGAGCAGGCCGGCGAAGCCCGCCCCGGCGGCGGTGCCGACGGCGTACTCCGCGGTGGTGATGCCGCGCTCGTCGCGCTGTGCCTGGTGCCGGTGGTCGCTCTGGTGCATGTCGTCTCCCCTGTCGAGGGGCCGCCCGGTGCGGCCCGTCCGCAGGAGCCTTCCCGCCCGCCGGTCCCCGCACCACGCCCTCACCACGTGCTGGGGAGAACCGTCCCGCTCGCCCCGGTTGTGGAGGTCCACCGGTCCCTCACCACGACAGGTCGGCCACCAGCGCGGCGACCAGGGGCACGATGCCGAGCAGGAGGAAGGCGGGCAGCAGGCACAGCCCGAGGGGCACGGCGGCCTTCACCCCGACGGCCCGCGCCTGCTGCTCCACGTCGGCCCGACCTCCCTGCGCGAGGTCGTCGGCGAGCCGCTCGACCACCACCGCCACCGGGGCGCCCGACCGCTCGGCCCGGGCCAGCGCCCGGCCCAGGGGTGCCAGCTCGGGGTCGGCGCCGAGCTCGGTCCACACCCGCTCGGGATCGACGCCCAGCCCCAGCCGGTCGGCGGCGGGGAGCAGCCGGTCGGCCGCCGGTCCCGGTAGCGCCCGGGCCGCGCCCCGCACCGCGGCCCCGGTCGCCGCCCCCGCACGCAGCGCCAGTGAGACGAGCAGCACCAGCGAGGGCAGGTCGCGACGAACGGCCTCGCGCTCGCGACGTACGGCGGGCGGCTCGGCCCGCGCGAGCACGACGTGGGTGACGCCGCCGACCACCAGCCCGGCGACGACACCCGACGCGCCGCCGACGAAGGACCACCCGCCGACACCGGCGACGAGGGGCCACATCAGGGCTCGCCGTCCGGCACCGGGCGTCCGGGCGACGGGCACACCCGCGGGGCGCGCGGTGGCCACGTTCGGCCGCGGCGGCCGGGCCAGCAGCACCGAGAGGCTGACGGCGACGGCGACGAGGACGGGGGTCACCGGTGCACCGCGGACGCGATCCGCTCGATCCAGGCGAGGCCGGCGAGGCCGAGCAGCAGGCCGCCGAGGAGGCAGGCCCATCCGAGCGGCTCGGTCGTGACGAAGGTCCAGGCACCACCCCCGGTGGTGGAGGAGACCAGCAGCGCGAACGCGGGAAGCGCCGCCACCAGCCGGGCGGTGGCCCGGGCCGAGGCCAGCTCGCCCTCGACCACGCGGGCCATGGCCCGGTCGGCACGCAGGCCTTCGCCGACCCGGGCGAGGGCGTCGGCGAGGCCCGCGCCGGAGCGGTGGGCCACCTCCCAGGCCGCGGCCACCAGCCGCAACCGGTCGGCGCCGGGACGGCCGGCGAGACGCCGCAGCACGTCGGGCACGTCACCCCCGAGCGTCGCCGCCTCGGCCGCGTCACCCAGCGGCGGCCAGACGTCGGTCGCATGACGCAGCGCCGTGGCGGCGGGCGCCCCTGCCGAGACCTCTGCGACCACGAGCTCCACGGCCTCGAGCACGCCCGTCGACGTGGCAGCGGCGCGACGTCGGGCCCGCCGCACCGACCACAGGCGCTGCCCGCCGACCGCCACGACGGCGCCGGCCACCACCAGGGCGGGCGGCACCGCGAGCAGCAGCACCGGAGCCGCCAGCCAGCCCCAGCGCAGGGACGGAGAGCCCCGGACCGGTCGCGGCGTCCACGGGGGCAGCGACCACCCGCAGGCGCACGCGACCGCACCTGCCACGACGGCGAGCCCGGTGCTCACCGCAGCCGGTCGGCCAGCAGGGGTGCGGCGGGGCCCCGGTGCGCGGTCCCGCCGTCGTCGAAGCGGACCGCCGTGCGCACCTCGACCCACCCGTCCGGACCGCGCACCGGCACCCCCACCTCCCGGAGCAGCCGCCGCCCTCCCCGCCGCTCGAGGTGGACCACCGCGTCGAGCGCGGAGCCGAGCTGGGCGTGGGTCGCCTCGCGCCCCAGCCCGGCGGCGAGGGCCAGCGCCTCGATGCGGGCCGGGACGTCGGCGGCGGAGTTGGCGTGGAGGGTGCCGCAGCCGCCGTCGTGGCCGGTGTTGAGGGCAGCGAGCAGGTCGACGACCGACCCGTCGCGGACCTCGCCCACGACGAGCCGGTCGGGCCGCATCCGCAGCGCCTGGCGGACCAGGGTGCGCACGGTGACCTCGCCGACGCCCTCGAGGTTGGGCGGCCTGGCCTCGAGCCCCACCACGTGGGGACGGTCGGGCCGCAACTCGGAGGCGTCCTCGACCAGCACCAGCCGTTCGCCGGGGTCGACGAGGGAGAGCAGGGACGCGAGCAACGTGGTCTTGCCGGCGCCCGTGCCGCCGGTGACCAGGAACGCCAGCCGCGCCGCCACGACCTCGCGCAGCAGCTCGGCTCCCTCGTCGGTGACCGACCCGGCCGCGCGCAGGTCGTCGAGGTCGAGCACCCGTGGGCTCGGCACCCGGAGCGAGATCGTGGTGCCGGGCCGGGCCACCGGCGCGAGCACGGCGTGGCAGCGGGTGCCGTCGGCGAGCCGGACGTCGACATGGGGGGTCGCGTCGTCGAGACGTCGCCCCGCACTGGCGGCCAGCCGCTGGGCGAGCCGGCGCACGGCCTCGTCGTCGGGGAACCGGACCCCGGCGGGCTCGAGGCCGTGGCCGCGGTCGAGGTGGACCTGGTCGGGACCGTTGACGAGCACGTCGGTGACACCGGGGGTGCGGAGCAGCGGCTCGAGCGGTCCGGCCCCGACGACGTCGCGGCGCAGCCGGTCGTGGACGGCGAGCACGGTGGCGTCGCCGACGGGTCGGCCCGCGGCGCGCAGGGCGGTGGCGACCCGGTGGGGCGTGAGGTCCCCGGGGTCGCGGACCAGCCGGTCGCGCACCAGCTCGACGAGCGGCGCGAGCTGGTCGGTCACGCGACGGAGGTCCCGAGCGCCGGCCCGAGCAGGTCGCGGGCGACGCGGGCCAGGGGCGAGCGGCGCGACCGCAGCGGCCCGAGGCCCAGCTCGATGGACTCCGCGAGACCCCGTTGGTCGTTCATCCGCGCCCAGACCGGGAGCTCGGCGACCCGGGAGACGTCGTGGTCGTCGAGGCCCGGGCCGCGCAGCACCAGTCCGACCCGGCCCTCCGGCAGCCCCACGGCCACCCGCGCTGCGGCGGCGAGGCCGGCGACCGTCGGGCGCGCCACGACCGCGACCCGGTCGCAGCGGGCCACGACCTCCTCGGCCAGCTCGTCGCGCCACCGGGGCAGGTCGAGCACGACGACGTCGTGGCCGCGCTGGGCGGCCGAGAGCACCTCGCGGACGGCGAAGGGCTGCAGCACGCCACGCCTCCCGGCGTACCAGGTGAGGACGCCGAGCCCGTCGCGCCGCGGCAGGCTCTCGCGCAGCGCGGCGGCGCCGAGCCGACCGGTGGTCTGGCACAGCTCGTCCCACCGCACCCCGGTCCGGTCCTCCATGCCGAGCACGCGGTCCAGGCCGGGCCCGAGCGGGTCGACGTCGACCAGCGCGGCCGGCCCGGCCTGGCCCGCGACCTGGCCGATCGTGGCGGCCAGCACGCTCGCGCCGGCGCCGCCGGACCCGGCCACGACGCCGACGGTGGTGGCGTGGCCCTGGCGGGCGTCGCCGAGGTCGGTGAGCTGCTCGACGACCCACTCGCCCGACTGCGGCAGCTCGGCGACGTTCTCGGCACCGAGCCGGAGCGCGGTGCGCATCGCCTCGTCCGGGAAGCCACCCCACGACACGACGTGGACGCCGTCGCGACGCGGTGGCCGGAGCTCGGCCAGCGCGGCCGCCACGTCGTCACCGACGAGGACGAGCGGCGCCGTCGCCCAGCCGGCCAGGCCGGCCATCGCGTCGGGGGCCACTTCGGGGGTCACCCCGGCGGCCGCCCCCAGCCGCAGCAGCTCGTCGAGCAGCCGCTCGTCGCTGGTGACGACCAGGGGGTGGGAGGTGGGGAGCGGGGTGCGGGTGTCCATGGGGTCGAGCCTCCCCGCCCCCGCCGATCGGGGCTCCGCCTCCGGCGCCTCCTGTGGAGGAGCGGCCGACGCCCCCCGGTTGTGGAGGGTTCCTGGCCACGGGACGCCGGCGGCCCACCTACAGTGAGGGCGTGACCCGCCCCACCGCGGCCTTCTTCGACCTCGACAAGACGATCATCGCCAAGTCGAGCACCCTCGCGTTCAGCAAGCCCTTCCAGGCCGGCGGGTTGATCTCGCGGCGCGGGGTGCTCCGCTCGGCGTACGCCCAGTTCGTCTACCTCGTCGGCGGCGCCGACCACGACCAGATGGAGAAGATGCGGGCCTTCATGTCACAGCTCTGCGCCGGCTGGGACGTCGCCACCGTCCGCGAGATCGTCGCCGACACCCTCCACAACGTCGTCGACCCGCTGGTCTACGACGAGGCCGTCGGGCTGATCGAGGAGCACCGGCTCGCCGGCCGCGACATCGTGATCGTGTCCACCTCCGGCACCGAGGTGGTCGGGCCGATCGGCGAGATGCTCGGCGCCGACCGGGTGGTCGCGACGCGCATGGAGATCGTCGACGGCCGCTACACCGGCGAGATCGAGTACTACGCCTACGCCGAGGAGAAGGCCCGCGCCGTCGAGGACCTCGCCGCCGAGGTCGGCTACGACCTCGAGGCCAGCTACGCCTACAGCGACTCGGTCACCGACGTGCCGATGCTCGAGGCCGTCGGCCACGCCCATGCGGTCAACCCCGACAAGGAGCTGCGCCGGGTCGCGGCCGCGAGGGGGTGGCCGGTGCTGGTCTTCACCAAGCCGGTCGCCCTGCGCAGCCGGGTGCCGTTCCCGCCGCCCAGGCAGACCCTGGCCGCCCTCGCGGTGGGCGGCGCGCTGGCCGTCGGCGGTCTGGTCTGGAGCAGCGCGAGGCGCCGACGCTCCTCGACCTGACCCGCGACCTGACCCGTCCTGAGCGGGCCCGACGCGCCGCCCCGCGGTCGACATCCGGACAGCTCGCCGGCCGTTCGCGAGTTCGTGCCGCACGACTCTTGAAGTGTCGCCGCGGACGTGCCGTAATGGACTCACCAACTCCACAGAGTCCGCACGTGAGCCAGGTACCCACGCGGCGATCCACCCTTCCTACAGGGGGCCTGTCATCGGGATATGCCCGGGGCAGCAACTAGAGAAGCACGCCTGGTAGCCAGGCATCACGTGTCAGCGGCGGCACCCGAGTCCTCGGACACGGGTGCCGCTCGCACGTCCGGCCGCGGACGGGTGGGCTCAGCGGGTGACGACGGGGCTGGCCTCGGCCCCGGCGGCGTAGGCCTCGGCGCAGTAGAGCAGCCACTGGTGCACGGCGTTCTGCCCGGCCGGCCCGGCGTCCGGGCCGCGGTGCTCCCGGAGTGCCGCCGACGTCCGCTCGTAACCGGGACGCAGCGCGAGGTGGCCGGCCTCCGGGACGACCAGCGACTTCTCGTCGAGGCCACGGGCCACCAGCACCAGCCGCTCGGTGGCCCGGGCGACCAGCCCGTTGTGGCTGGCGAACGGCGAGGCGGCGAGCAGCTGGCCGTGGACGACCGCGGCCACCAGCAGTGCCGGCGCGTCGGAGGAGAGCAGGCCGGCCACGGTGCGCAGCAACGCCGTCGCCTCGGCGTCGCGGGGCCTGCCGAGCCGGTCGTCGTCCAGCGACCCGGCGCCGGCCAGCGTGTGCAGCCGGGCGAGCGCCTGCAGCGGCGTACGACGCAGCACGGGCGCCAGGCCCAGCAGCTCGGTCGACACCCGCACCGCGGCGTCGGCGACGTCGTCGCCCTCCCCGGCGCGGACCTCCTCGAGCGTCGAGGCCGACCCCTCGAGCACCGCACTGGCGTGGGCGCCGCGCAGCAGCGACTCCGCCGTCTGCTCCGGCGACGTACGTCGCAGGCCTCGGTCGCGCAGCACGGCGTCGATGCCGTCGCGGGCCGAGGCCAGCGCCGAGGGCACCCCCTCCAGGGCATGCAGCCGGGTCAGGGTGTCGGGGGTGGGGTCGCTCATGGTGACCCCAAGGCTAGTCAGCGGCGGGGGCGGGACCGACAGGTAGCCTGCCCCCGATGGACGACGACCTCAGCCGCCTCTCCCGGAGCTTCGGCCCCGTGGCCGATGCCTACGACCGCGGGCGGCCCGGCTTCCCCGCCGCGGCCGCGCGCTGGCTGGTCGGTCGCGACGCCGCCTCGGTGCTCGAGCTCGGCGCCGGCACCGGCAAGCTCACGCGCGAGCTGGTCGCGCTCGGTCACGACGTCCACGCCACCGACCCCGACGAGACCATGCTCGGCGTGCTCCAGAAGGCGCTGCCCGACGTGCGCACCTCGGTGGCAGGAGCCGAGGAGATCCCGCTCGCCGACCGCTCGGTCGACGTGGTGGTCGCCGCCCAGTCCTTCCACTGGTTCGACCACGAGCGGGCGCTGCCCGAGATCGCCCGGGTGCTGCGACCCGGTGGCCACGTGGCGATCTGCTGGAACCTGCGCGACGAGCGGATCCCCTGGGTCCGCAAGCTCGCCCGGGTCCTCGGCACCTCGCGCGCGGCCGAGAACGCCGACTCCGCCGAGGCCCTGGTGCAGTCCGACCGCTTCGGCTTCGTCGACGAGCAGGTCTTCAGCCACTGGCAGCACGTCGACCGCGAGTCGGTCGTCGACCTCGCCGCCTCGCGCAGCTACATCTCGACGCTCGAGGTCGACGAGCGCGAGTCGGTCCTCGACGCGGTGCGCGCGCTGTACGACGACTACGGGCGCGGCATGGACGGCATGCAGCTGCCCTACGACTGCCGCTGCTTCCGGGCCCGCGTCAACGACGGACCCGACACCGGGCACGACGCGTGGTCCCCGGAGACGGAGGGCGAGTCGGGGCCCGAGGGCCCCACCGAGCCGCCGACCGACGGCAGCGGGACCCTGCTGATCGACTTCCGCTAGTCCGCGACCCGGGGGCTCGACGGCGGTAGCCTCCGCCCATGTCCCGCGGCTGGCCTCGACTGCGCCGGCGTACCCGGCTGGGCACGGAGGTCGACCGGGCCACCTACCGCGCGCTCCACACCGCGAGCCTGGCCTCCCCCGCGCTGCGCGAGGGCCTCACCACCGCCAGCGCCGAGCGCAGCATCCGCCACCTGCGCACGCTGCTCGGCACGCCCGCCGTCGCGCTCACCGACACCGCGTCCGCGCTGGCGTGGGAGGGCGAGGGCCTCCACCACCGGGCCGACCTCGGGCCGCTGCTCGCCCGCGTCGTCGAGTCGGGCGAGACCGTCGTCAGCACCCTGCCGGAGTGCGACGACCCGAGCTGCCCCTGCCGCCAGGTCGTCCTCAGCCCGCTGCTGGTCGAGGACGTCGTCGTCGGAGCGCTGGTCGCCTGCTCGTCCTCGCAGAGCGGCGCGCTGGTGCGCGCCGCCGACGAGGTCGCGCAGTGGGTGTCGGGCCAGCTCGAGCTCGCCGAGCTCGACGCGTCGCGCACCCGGCTGATGGAGGCCGAGGTCCGGGCGCTGCGCGCCCAGATCAGCCCCCACTTCATCTACAACTCCCTGGGCGCCATCGCGAGCTTCGTGCGCACCGACCCCGACCGGGCGCGGATGCTGCTGCTGGAGTTCGCCGACTTCACCCGCTACTCCTTCCGCAGCCACGGCGAGTTCACGACGCTCGCCGAGGAACTGAAGTCGATCGAGCGCTACCTGCTGCTCGAGCAGGCCCGCTTCGGCGACCGGCTCGAGGTCACGCTGCGGGTGGCGCCGGAGGTGCTGCCGGTCGCGGTGCCGTTCCTCTGCATCCAGCCGCTCGTCGAGAACGCCGTGCGCCACGGCCTCGCCGCCCAGCAGACGGGGCGGCTGACGATCGTCGCGCGCGACCTCGACCAGGAGTGCGTCATCGAGGTCGAGGACGACGGCGTCGGCGAGGACCCCGAGCGGGTACGCCGCGCGCTCGCCGGCGACGCCGACCTCGACTCCGTGGGGCTCGGCAACGTCGACGCGCGGCTGCGCAACGCCTTCAGCGACGACTACGGTCTGGTCGTGGAGACCGCCCCGGGCGCGGGCACCAAGGTCACCGTCCGGGTGCCCAAGTTCGCCCCGGGGGTGCACGCATGAACCACCAGCTCCGCGCGCTCGTCATCGACGACGAGCAGCCGGCCCGCGACGAGCTCACGTTCCTGCTCGACCGCGACCCGCGGATCGGGGAGATCCGCACCTGCAACTCGGCCACGGAGGCGCTGCGGGTGCTGCAGGAGCACGAGGTCGACGTGGTCTTCCTCGACATCCACATGCCCGGCCTGACCGGGCTCGAGATGGCGCAGGTGCTCGGCCGGTTCCGCGACCCGCCCGCGGTCGTCTTCGTGACCGCCCACGACGCCCACGCGGTCGACGCCTTCGACCTCAGCGCCGTCGACTACGTCCTCAAGCCCGTGCGCCAGGAACGGCTGGCCGAGGCCGTGCGGCGGGTGACCGAGCGCAGCGGCACCCCGGCCGCACCGGTCGAGGAGCAGGTCGCCGTCGAGCGCGGCGGCGTCACCCGGTTCCTCGCCCGCAGCGACATCCGCTACGTCGAGGCGCAGGGCGACTACGCCCGGCTCCACACCGAGGGCGACTCCTTCCTCCTGCGCAGCCCGCTCTCCACGCTCGAGGAGGAGTGGCGCGACAGCGGCTTCGTCCGCATCCACCGGTCGCTCCTGGTGTCGCTGGCGCACGTCGACGAGCTGCGGGTCGAGGGCGGCCGCTGCTCGGTGCTGGTCGCGGGCGAGCTGCTGCAGGTCAGCCGCCGGCACACGCCGCAGCTGCGCGAGGTGCTCACCCGGCGGGGCCGGTGAGCGAGCAGCCGCCGCCCCGCGTCCGGGTCACCGGACCGTCGCGGCGCCCCACGCGGCGTACGGCCCGGTCGCGGCGCAGCCAGATCGACGACGAGACCCGGCTGGGTGAGATCTACCTCCGGTCGCTGCTGCGCGAGCAGCTGCGGCTGGCGGGGCTCGCGCTGCTGCTGCTCGCCGTCGGGCTCGGCGGGCTGCCGCTGCTCTTCTGGCTGGTGCCCGACCTCGCTGCCGTCCGGGTCGCCGGGATGCCGCTGGCCTGGCTGCTGATCGGCGTGGCGGCGTACCCCTTCCTGCTGGGTGTGGGCTGGTGGTACGTCCGCGCCGCCGAGCGCAACGAGGACGACTTCACCGACCTCGTCGAGACCGTGGACCGCCCGTGACGGCCTCGGCGGTGCCGGGCCTGGTCGCCGTCCTGCTGGTCACGGCCGCGACGCTCGGCATCGGCGTGTGGGCGCTGCGCTTCTCGCGCACGACCAGCGACTTCATGGTCGCCTCCCGCACGGTGGGGCCGCGGCTCAACGCCTCGGCGATCGGCGGCGAGTACCTCTCGGCCGCCTCCTTCCTCGGCATCGCCGGCCTGGTGCTGGTCCGCGGCACGGAGATGTTCTGGTACCCCGTCGGCTGGACCGCGGGCTACCTCGTGCTGCTCGTGCTCGTCGCCGCCCCGCTGCGTCGCTCCGGCGCCTACACGCTGTCGGACTTCGCCGAGGCCCGGCTCGGCTCCACGCGCGTGCGCTCGCTGTGCACGCTGTTCGTGGTGCTCATCGGCTGGCTCTACCTGCTCCCGCAGTTCCAGGGGGCCGGCATCACCCTGCAGTCCACGATCGGTGCGCCCCGCTGGACGGGCGAGGTCGTGGTGCCGCTGATCGTGCTGATCAACGTGCTCGCCGGCGGCATGCGCAGCATCACGTTCGTGCAGGCCTTCCAGTACTGGCTCAAGCTGACGGCGCTGCTGCTCCCGCTGATGGTGCTGCTGCTGGTGTGGCTCGGCGACGGCGCGCCCCACCCGGTCGACGCACCCGGGTCGGGCCAGCGGCCGGAGATGTGGGCGCTGCCGCTGGCCGGCTCGGACCCCCAGGGTCTCTACCTGACCTACTCGCTCATCGTCGCCACGTTCCTCGGCACCATGGGGCTGCCCCACGTGGTCGTGCGGTTCTACACCAACCCCGACGGCCGTGCGGCGCGCCGAACGACGCTCGCCGTGCTCGGTCTGCTCGGCCTGTTCTACCTGCTGCCGCCCGTCTACGGCGCGCTCGGCCGGGTCTACGCCGACGCGCTGGTGCGCTCGGGGGGCTCCGACGTGCTGGTGCTCGAGCTGCCGCGGCTGATGGTGCCGGGGCTGCTCGGCGAGGTGCTGACCGCGCTGGTGACGGCCGGGGCGTTCGCGGCCTTCCTGTCCACGAGCAGCGGTCTGGCGATCGCCGTCGCCGGGGTGCTCAGCCAGGACGTCACGGGCCGGGCCTTCGGCCGTCGGCTCAGCGGCATCGCGGCCTTCCGGGCCGGCTGTGCCGTCGCGGTGCTCGTACCCTGCCTGCTGGCCCTGTCCACGCCGTCGGTCGGGGTGGCCCGCGCGGTCGGCCTGGCCTTCGCGGTGGCGGCGTCGACGTTCTGCCCGCTGCTGGTGCTCGGCATCTGGTGGCGCGGCCTGACCGCCCGCGGTGCGCTCGCCGGCCTCGTCGTCGGGGGCGTGGGCTCCGGCACCGCGGTGCTCTGGACGCTCACCACCGAACCCGGCCCGGGCTGGGGGTCGACGCTGCTGGAGCAGCCCGCCGCCTGGAGCGTCCCGGCCGCCTTCCTGACGATGATCCTGGTCTCCCGCGCCACGCGTTCCCGGGTCCCCGACGACGTCCACCGCTTCATGGTCCGCCTCCACACGCCCGAGCAGGTGCAGCTCGACCGCGGGTGAGGACCCGGCTCAGGCGGTGGCTCAGGCGGTGGCTCAGGCGGTGTCAGGCTGTGGGTCGGGTGGTGGCCATCCGGCGTACGCCGACGGCCGCCAGGACGCCGCCGGCGAAGACCAGCACCAGACCGGGTCCGGGCCACCAGCCGCCGGTGCCGACGAGCGAGACGACGTGGACGACCTGCCAGACCGGCAGCGCGATCGCGGCCAGCGCCAGGACCGAGCCCTGCACGAGCGCCAGCGTGCGGTGCGGCACCAGCGCGCCGGCCAGGCCGAGCATGGCGGCGTAGAAGGTCCACAGCCCGGCCCCGCGCAGCCCGGAGATCGAGCCGAGGCCGGTCACGAGCCACGGCAGCATCGACCCGAGGGCGACCATCGCGACCGCGCCCAGCAGCTGCCGGCGGCCGGGCACCGCGGGCCGGCGGGTCGACCGGGGACGGGTGGAGGCGGCGGAGGTCATGGCGGGGATGCTACGTCGGCCGGCCGGCGGCGGGGAGGGGCGCGGCGTCCGGTCAGGCACCGCTCATCCGTTGCGACGCGCGACGAACGGTGGGACAGCCACGACGAGCGGCCGTCTCCTGCCGTCCCCTGACCGATCCGGGCGACGCGTTGTGACCCGGGTCACCGCTCAGCGACGGCCCGCCACCACTCAGCGCACCGGGTGAGCGCAGTCACAGGTTCCCCTTGACCGCGACTCCGCGGGATTGCTGTCCTCACTCCCACCAACACGCGGCGGCCGCGCCGCGACGACTCCTGGGAGGACCCGTGGACGAACAGGCGCGCCAGCGATACTGGCGCAGGAACCTACGACTGATGGCGGTGCTGCTGACGATCTGGGCGCTGGTGTCGTTCGGCGCCGGGATCCTCTTCGTGGAACCGCTCAACAACATCACGTTCATCGGCTTCCCGCTCGGCTTCTGGTTCGCCCAGCAGGGATCGATCATCACCTTCGTCGTGCTCATCGCCGTCTACGTCTGGCGCATGGACAAGCTCGACGCCGAGTTCGGTGTCGACGAGTACGAGCAGGAGGTCCACCACTCATGACCACACTTGCCCCGGCCATTCGGCGCACCTCCCTCCGGGCCTCGCTTCGCTCGTTTCCTCAGGAGGTGACCTCATGACCGACATCCAGCTCTGGACGACGATCTTCGTCATCGCCTCCTTCAGCGTCTACATCTACATCGCCTACGCGAGCCGGGTCTCGGACACCGCCGGCTTCTACGTCGCCGGCGGCGGCATCCCGGCCCCGGCCAACGGCGCCGCCATCGCGGCGGACTGGATGAGCGCCGCGTCGTTCATCTCCCTCGCCGGCATCGTGGGCCTGGCCGGCAACGGCTACGGCGGCTCGGTCTACCTGATGGGCTGGACGGGCGGCTACGTGCTGCTGGCGCTGCTGCTGGCGCCGTACCTGCGCAAGTTCGGCAAGTACACGATCCCCGACTTCGTGGGTGACCGGTACTCCGAGAGCGCCCGCCTGATCGCGGTCGTCGCGGCGATCGTGGTCTCGTTCGTCTACGTCGCCGGCCAGATGGCCGGTGTCGGGCTCGTCTTCACCCGGTTCCTCGGCGTGAGCACGACCACCGGCGTCGTGCTCGGCATGACGATCGTCTTCTTCTACGCCGTGCTCGGCGGCATGAAGGGCATCACCTGGACCCAGGTCGCGCAGTACACCGTGCTGATCATCGCCTACCTGATCCCCGCCTTCGCGGTCTCGGCCAAGGTGACCGGGATCGCGGTCCCGCAGATCGGCTTCGGCAGCATCCTCGAGGAGCTCAACGGTCTCCAGACCGACCTGGGGCTCGCGGAGTACACCGCCGCCTTCGGCTCCACCAACATGCTGAACATGGTGCTGATCACCGCGGCGCTGATGTTCGGCACCGCGGGCCTGCCGCACGTGATCGTCCGCTTCTACACCGCCAAGTCCGTGCGCGCCGCCCGGTTCTCGGCACTGTGGGCGCTGTTCTTCATCTCGCTGCTCTACACGACGGCACCGTCGGTGGCGGCGTTCAGCAAGCTGCAGATCATCAAGGACATCGACGGCACGGCCGTCTCCGACGTCCCGGGCTGGTTCAACACCTGGGCCGACGTCGGGCTGATCACGCAGACCCCGGAGGCACCGGGCACCGTCGGTGCCCCGATCTCCGAGCTCGCCCCGAGCACGGTGCTCAGCTATTCGGACGTCTTCGTCAACAACGACATCATCGTGCTCGCCTCGCCCGAGATCGGCGGCCTGCCCGCACCGATCGTGGGCCTGGTCGCGGCGGGTGGCCTCGCGGCCGCCCTCTCCACGGCGTCCGGCCTGTTGCTGGTCATCTCCAGCTCGATCGCCAACGACGTCTACTACAAGCGGATCAACCCGGCGGCCACCGAGGCCCGCCAGCTGCTGGTGGGCCGGGTCGCGATGGCCGCCGCCATCGTCGTCGCCGGCTACCTCGGCATCAACCCTCCGGGCTTCGTCGCGCAGGTGGTGGCCCTCGCCTTCGGGCTCGCGGCCGCCAGCTTCTTCCCGATCCTCGTGCTGGGGATCTTCTGGAAGAACTGCACGGCCGCCGGAGCGACGGCAGGCATGGCGGTCGGACTCCTCACGACGATGGCCTACATGCTGTGGACCATCGACATCTACGGCAACTCCGAGGGCATCTTCGGCATCGCCGAGACCGGGTTCGGCACCGTCGGCATGCTGTTCAACTTCGCGGTCACCATCACGGTCTCGAAGTTCACGAAGAAGCCGTCGGCGGTGATGCAGGAGCTGGTCGAGGAGATCCGCTTCCCCGGCCGCACCGAGCTGGTCGCCAAGCACGCCCAGGGCGAGCTCTGACCGGTCGCCCGCAGCACGAGCAGGACCGGCCGGCGGCGAGGGCTTCCTCGCCGCCGGTCGGCGTCCCACCCCCACTCACCAACCTCCCGACAACCCCGCAGGAGTAGGTTCCGACCCATGGCTGACGAGACGCTCTCGAACCTGATGCACGAGAACCGCCGCTTCGAGCCGCCGGCCGAGCTGGCGGAGCACGCGAACGTGAAGGAGGAGGCCTACGCGCGCGCCGATGCCGATCCCGAGGCCTTCTGGGCCGAGGCCGCCGAGCGGCTCGACTGGGGCCGGACGTGGGACCAGGTGCTCGACTGGTCCAACCCCCCGTTCGCCCGGTGGTTCGTGGGCGGCACGCTCAACGCGGCGGTCAACTGCGTCGACCGGCACGTCGACGCCGGCAACGGCGACAAGGTGGCGATCCACTTCGTCGGCGAGCCCGAGGACGACACCCGCGACATCACGTACGCCGACCTCAAGGACGAGGTCTGCCGGGCGACCAACGCCCTGGTCGAGCTCGGCGTGCAGAAGGGCGACCGGGTCGCCATCTACATGCCGATGATCCCCGAGACGGTCGTCGCGATGCTGGCCTGCGCGCGCCTCGGCGCTCCCCACACGGTGGTCTTCGGTGGCTTCTCCGCCGACGCCCTCGCCAGCCGCGTCGTCGACTGCGGCGCGAAGGTGGTCGTCACCGCCGACGGCGGCTACCGGCGCGGCGCCCCCTCGGCCCTCAAGCCCGCCGTCGACGAGGCGGTCGGCAAGGCCTCCGGGCAGGGCCAGGAGGTCGAGCACGTGCTCGTCGTGCGCCGCACCGGCCAGGACGTCGAGTGGCACGACCGGGACGTCTGGTGGCACGACGTCGTCGGATCGGCGTCCGCCGAGCACGAGGCCGAGATGCACGACTCCGAGCACCCGCTCTACGTCATGTACACCTCGGGCACCACGGGCAAGCCGAAGGGGATCCTCCACACCACCGGCGGCTACCTGGTCGGCACGTCGTACACGCACTGGAGTGTCTTCGACCTCAAGCCCGAGACCGACGTCTACTGGTGCACCGCCGACGTCGGCTGGGTGACCGGTCACTCCTACATGGCCTACGGACCGCTGGCCAACGGCTGCACGCAGGTGATGTACGAGGGCACCCCCGACACGCCCCACAAGGGTCGCTGGTGGGAGATCGTCGAGAAGTACGGCGTGACGATCTTCTACACCGCGCCGACCGCGATCCGGACGTTCATGAAGTGGGGCGACGACATCCCCGCGGGGTTCGACCTGTCCTCGATCCGGCTGCTCGGCTCGGTAGGCGAGCCGATCAATCCCGAGGCCTACGTCTGGTACCGCGAGCACATCGGTGCGGGGAGCGTGCCGGTCGTCGACACCTGGTGGCAGACCGAGACCGGCCAGATCATGATCAGCCCGCTGCCCGGGGTGACCCACGGCAAGCCCGGCTCGGCCATGAAGGCGCTGCCCGGCGTCGCCGCCGACGTGGTCGACGACGACGGCGTGGGTGTGCCCGACGGCTCCGGCGGCTACCTCGTGCTCCAGAAGCCGTGGCCCGCGATGCTGCGCACCCTGTGGGGCGACGACGAGCGATTCGTCGAGACCTACTGGTCCCGCTATCCAGCCACCGACGACAGGCAGGGCTTCTACTTCGCCGGCGACGGCGCGAAGAAGGACGACGACGGTGACGTGTGGCTGCTCGGCCGCGTCGACGACGTGATGAACGTGTCGGGGCACCGGCTCTCCACCACCGAGATCGAGTCGGCGCTGGTCTCCCACCCGAAGGTGGCGGAGGCTGCGGTCGTGGGTGCGGCCGACGACACCACCGGCCAGGCCGTGTGCGCGTTCGTCATCCTGCGCGAGTCGGCCCTCGAGGACGGCAAGGAGGCCCCCGACGAGCTGATCGAGGAGCTGCGCAAACACGTGCAGAAGGAGATCGGCGCGATCGCCAAGCCCCGTCAGGTGATGATCGTCCCCGAGCTGCCGAAGACCCGGTCGGGCAAGATCATGCGTCGGCTGCTCAAGGACGTCGCCGAGCACCGTGAGGTCGGCGACGTCACGACGCTCGCCGACTCCACGGTGATGGACCTGATCAAGACGAAGGAGGGGTCGGGCTCGGCTGACGAGGAGTGACCTCGTCCCCCGACTGCTCCTGAGCGTCGCCCCCGTCGCCCCCGTCGTCCGCGGCGGGGGCGTCGTCGTCCCCGGTCGGCGCGTTCGTCGACATCAGCAGCAGGCCGACGCCGAGGATGGCGGCGATGAAGGAGCCGACGAGGATGCCGATCTGGGCCTCGGCCGTGAGCAGCTCCTCACCGGGGAACGACAGGCCCGCGATGAAGAGGCTGACCGTGAAGCCGATACCGGCCACGGCCCCCAGCCCGGTCAGGCTGACCCAGTCACTGCGCTCGGGCAGCCGGCCCAGTCCCAGCTTCACCGCGATGAAGGCGAACAGCACGATGCCCAACGGCTTGCCGACCACCAGGCCGAGCACGATGCCGAGGCCGATGGCGGAGGTCACCGCCTCGACGAACACGCCGCCACCGAGGCTGACGCCGGCGTTGGCGAGCGCGAAGACGGGCAGCACGAAGAACGACGAGACGGGGTGGAGCTTGCTCTGGAGCCGCTCCTCCACGGGCACCGACTCGCTCAGCAGGAACCGCAGCCGGAAGGCCTCGTCGGCGTCGAGGTCGCGGTCGGCGAGCGCCTTGACGGCGTACTCGCGGGCGACCTTCTCCTGCAGCAGTGGCACGGTCGGCGTGATCAGCGCGATGGCGACGCCCGCGAGTGTCGCGTGGACGCCGGACTCGAGGGTCGCGAGCCACACGAGCATGCCGACCACCACGTAGGCCCAGATCCACCAGACCCGCATCACGCGCATCACCACCATCAGCCCGAGCAGCAGCACCGCGATGCCGAGCGCGAGGAGGTTGAGGTCCTCGGTGTAGAACACGGCGATCACCAGGATGGCGCCGATGTCGTCGACGATCGCCAACGTCAGCAGGAACAGCCGCGCCGCCGACGGGATGCGCCGCCCCAGCAGGCCCAGGATGCCGACCGCGAAGGCGATGTCGGTGGCCATCGGGATGCCCCACCCGCCGGAGCCGGGGGCGCCGCCGAGCACGAGGAGGTAGATCCCCGCCGGCACGAGCATGCCGCCGAGGGCGGCCACGATCGGGAGCGCGGCGGTCTTGGGGTCCCGCAGGTCGCCCTGGACGAGCTCGTACTTGATCTCGAGTCCGACGACGAAGAAGAAGATCACCATCAGGGCGTCGTTGACCCAGTGCTGGAGGGTCTCGTCGAGCGTCAGGATGCCGAGGTCGAGGGTGATGTGGGTGTGCCAGAACGAGTCGTAGGACTCCGCCCACGGGGAGTTGGCCCAGATCAGGGCGACCAGGGCGGCGCCGAGGAGCAGCGCCGAGCCCGCCGTCTCGATGCGGAGGAACTCACGCACCGGCCGCGCGACGAGACGGGCCAAGGGACGGTCGCTCTCGCTGTAGACGGGACCGTTGCGGTAGACGCGCTCGTCGATGCGTTTGCGGGATCCGGGCTGGGACATGGAAGGCCTTTCGGTCGTCGTCGTACGCGTTCACCGCCAGCGCTTGGTGCGCCGACGAGCCGACCAGACTTCCCGGCACACCGGAGACAGCCTATCGGGGGAGATAGGGTCGACCACATGGCACCGGAACCCGTCCGCGACACCGACCCGACCATCGGCCGGCTGGTCACCGACGCCAGCCGCGACATCTCCAGCCTCCTGCGCAAGGAGATCGAGCTCGCCAAGTCCGAGCTCAAGGTCAGCGCGAAGGCCGGGGGGCTCGGCATCGGGCTCTTCGCCGCGGCCGGCTTCGTCGCCGTGCTGGCGATCATCATGCTGTCGGTGGCGATCGCCTACTTCATCCACTGGGCGGGGCTCGGCCTGCACTGGTCGTTCCTGATCGTCTTCGGCTTCTACGTGCTCGTCGCCGGGCTGCTCGTCCTGCTCGGCGTGCGCAGCGTGAAGAAGGTCAAGGCGCCCGAGAAGGCGATCGAGCAGGGCAAGCAGATCCCCCAGGCACTCAAGGGCAAGAGCTGACGCTCAGCCCGCGCAGTCGCCGGTCTCGACCGGCTGGGAGCGGGAGATGCCGGTCGCGGCGCTGCGGGCCACCTGCGCGGCCGTGAGCGCGTAGCCGGTGTCCTTGTCCTGCACGGAGGCGGCGAACACGACGCCGGCGACGTCGCCGCCGGAGGTCACGACGGGACCGCCCGAGTTGCCGGGTCGCACCAGCCCGCGCAACGAGAACACCTCGCGCAGCACGCTGCCGCGGCCGTAGATGTCGGGCGAGCGGAGCCGCTGCTCGGCGCGCACGCGACCCGGCTGCACGTCGTAGGGGCCGTCGAGGGGGTAGCCGAGGATCGCGACCCCGTCACCGGGACCGACCCCCTCGTCGAAGGGCAGGGCCGGCACGCCGCTGGTGTCGAGCGCGAGCACAGCGACGTCGAGGTCGGGGTCGTAGTGCACGACCTCGGCCGCCATGGAGCCTCCGCGCACCTCCACCTGCGGCTCGTCGACACCGGCGACGACGTGGGCGTTGGTCATCACCCGCCCCTCGGCGTAGACGAACCCGGACCCCTCGACCCCCCGCCCGCAGTCGTTGGTGCCGCGGATCTTGAGCACCGATGCCTGCGCGTCCTCGACGTCGGGGTCGGTGAGCAGCCGCTTGGGCCCCGGCCCGACCTCCACGATGCGCTCGGGGGCGAAGGGGTCGAGGTACTGCGGGAAGAAGCCGGAGCCGACCACGTCGTTGAAGGCGCTCAACACGGTGTCGGCGGAGTCGGGCAGCACCTGGTCGACCTCGGCGAGCACCTTGGAGCTGCGCACCTGGGTGGAGACGCCGGCGATCCCGGAGCCGGCGACCGCGACCCCCAGCGCCCAGGCGACCAGCAGCACCGCGACCGCGCTCAGCAGCGCGCCGCCGACGGCGTCGAGGGCCCGCACCGGCTGCCAGGTGACGCGGTCACGGATCCGGGCGCCCCCGAACTGCAGCACCGCCTGCCCGAGCGAGGCGCACAGGATCACGATGAACAGCGCACCCAGCGAGACCAGGACCGACGGCTCGGCGTCGCCGAGCGCGACCGGGGCCAGCCACACGCCCACCAGGCCGCCGAGCAGCAGCCCGGAGGTGGCGAAGGCGCCGGTGATGAAGCCCTGCCAGTAGCCGGACAGCGCGTAGGTCAGCACCAGCACGACCAGGAGCCAGTCGAGGACGTTCACCGTCGGCTCACCGGTCCTCTCCGAGTCGGGTGTTCTGGCGGGGCAGCTGGCGCGTGGGATCACCCTGCAGCATGTGGGCCGGGAGCGCACGCAGGGGCGCGTCGTCGACCTGCTCGGACCAGCCCACGAAGTCGAAGAGCCGGGCGAGGATGCCGGCGGTGAAGCCCCACAGCACCCGGTCCTTGTCGTCGCCGATGAGGTAGCCGGGACCGACCCAGCCGGAGGGGTGCTGCACGCGGACCCGGTGGTCGGGACCGACGAGGTCGCGGATCGGCACCCGCAGCACCTCGTGGACCTCGTCGGGGTCGACGATGCCGACGGGGGTCTCGGTCTCCCACCACGCGAGCACCGGGGTGACGGCGAAGTTGGAGGGCGGCAGCCACAGCTCGGGCAGCTCGGCGAAGACGTCGACGCCCGCGGCGTCGAGCCCGGTCTCCTCCTCGGCCTCGCGCAGCGCCGCCTGGAGCGGGGTCTCGCCGGGGTCGATGGAGCCGCCCGGGAACGAGATCTGTCCCGGGTGGCTGCGCATGTGGTGGGCGCGCTCGGTGAGCAGCAGGTCGGGTCCGGCCGGGCTCTCACCGAAGAGGATCAGCACCGCACCGCGGCGCGGGTCGCTGTCCTCGGGCGGCATGAACCGGGTGAGGTCGTGCACCGAGATCTCACGGGCACCCTCCTCGACGGGGCGCAGCCACTCCGGCCTCACAGCGCGACGTCCAGGTGCTCGCGGACGAGGTCGCGCAGCTGGGCGACGTCCTCGACCTCGACGAACTCCTGGTGGACCACCCGCCCGTCCTCGTCGACGAGGGCCCAGAACGGCAGGCCACGCAGCGCCGGCAGCGGCGAGGCCCCGTCGAGCGACGCCTGGGGGTCGGCCGCGAGGGGGTAGGTGACACCGGTCTCGGCGACCAGGTCCATGGCCGCGCCGGGCTGGGTGTCGTTCTCGTTGACCCCGAGCACGGCCACCCGGTCGCCGTAGCGCTCGTGGAAGTCCTGGAGCACCGGCATCTCCTCGCGGCACGGGCCGCACCACGACGCCCAGAGGTTGACCACCAGCGGCCCGCGCAGGCCGCTGAGGGGCACCTCGGTGCCGCCACCGAAGCAGGGCAGCGTCAGGTCGGGCAGCCCGCCCTCGACGGGATCGGCGGCGACCTCGGGGCACGGCTCGACCCCGGCGCGCTCCTTGGCCACCCGCAGCTCGGGGGTGTCGACGTCGATCCGGGCCTCCCCCGGTGGCGGGGTGGAGCAGCCGGCGAGGACGAGCAGCGAGGTGACCAGTGCGGCGACGATCCCGGGCCCGGGCCTCACGCCGGCCCCTGGGTCTTGACCAACGCCGCCGCCACCTCGGGGTCGGTCGGGCCCTCGCCGTAGGACGGGCACCAGCGCGCCACCGGGCACGCCCCGCAGGCCGGCTTCTTGGCGTGGCAGCGACGGCGGCCGTGCCAGATCAGGTGGTGGGAGAGCATCGTCCAGTCGCGGCGGTGGAACAGCGCCGCGATCTCGTGCTCGACCTTGACCGGGTCGGTCTGCTCGGTCCAGCCGAGCCGGCGGACCAGCCGGCCGAAGTGGGTGTCGACGGTGATGCCCGGGACGTCGAAGGCGTTGCCGAGCACGACGTTGGCGGTCTTGCGGCCGACCCCCGGCAGCTTGACGAGGTCGTCGAGCCGTGGCGGCACCTGGCCGTCGTGGTGCTCGACCAGCGCGGCGGAGAGCTTGAGGACCGACTCGGTCTTGGCGCGGAAGAAGCCGAGCGGTCCGAGCAGCTGCTCGAGGTGCTCGCGCGGGGCCGCCGCCATCGACGCGGGGTCGGGGTAGGCGGCGAAGAGGTGGGGCCGCACGGCGTTGACCCGGCGGTCGGTCGTCTGGGCGGAGAGGACCGTGACGACCAGCAGCTGGAAGGGGTCGTCGAAGTCGAGCTCGCACCGCGCGTCGGGGTAGGTCTCGGCGAGGACCCGGTCGACCTTGCGGGCGCGCCGCACCAGCGACGTACGGCTCTCGGTCGGCATGTCGCTCAGCCTAGGCGGGGACGACGACACCCGGCGATCCGGCGTGATTTCACCTGTGAGATCAGCCACTGGCTAGGATCAGCCCCGACTCATCTACATGGGCCATCGACCTTGGAGGATCCGTGGACAACGACGTGCTGCGTCAGGCACCTCTCTTCAGCGCGCTCGACGACGAGGCGGCCACCGCACTCCGCGGCTCCATGGCGGAGACCCGGCTGCGGCGCGGCGAGGTGCTCTTCCACGAGGGCGACTCGGGCGACAAGCTCTACATCGTCCTCGACGGCAAGGTGAAGCTCGGCCGCACGTCGAGCGACGGCCGCGAGAACCTGCTCGCGATCCTCGGCCCCGGCCAGATGTTCGGCGAGCTGTCGCTCTTCGACCCCGGCCCGCGCTCGGCCACGGTCACCGCCGTCACCGACGTGGCGTTCGCCTCGCTCTCCCACGACGACCTGCTGCGCTGGCTCGAGGGCCGCCCCGTCGTCGCGCTCGGCCTGCTCTCGCAGATCGCGGGCCGGCTGCGCAAGGCCAACGACGTCAACGCCGACCTGGTCTTCTCCGACGTCCCCGGGCGCGTGGCCAAGGCGCTGCTCGACCTCGCCGACCGCTTCGGCCGCACCGCCGACGACGGCGTCCACGTGCACCACGACCTCACCCAGGAGGAGCTCGCCCAGCTGGTCGGCGCCTCCCGCGAGACGGTCAACAAGGCGCTCGCCGACTTCGCTTCGCGCGGCTGGCTGCGCCTGGAGCCCCGCTCGGTCGTGATCATGGACATCGAGCGCCTGTCCCGCCGGGCCCGCTGACACTGCTGCCGATTTCTCGGCTCCAGCACGCCGCACGTACGACGCCGCCGGCCCCTCGCGGGACCGGCGGCGTCGTACGTCGTACGTCGTGCGTTGTGCGTCGTGCCTGGGCGACTAGCGCTTGCCGTCGGTGGTGGTGATGACCGACAGGTCGTAGTCGTCGTTGGTGTGCAGCTCGTGGGCGACCTCGCGGGCGATCCACTTGCGCTTGGCACGCTGGCGCGTGCGGTTCTCGGCCATCAGCGCCCTCGCCGTGGCGATGACCATCAGCACCATCACGATGCTGAACGGGGCCGCCACGAGGATCGCGGAGGTCTGCATCGCTGCCAGGCCTCCGGCACCGACGAGCAGCAGCACCATGGCGATCAGGCCCTCCAGCGCGCCCCAGAACGCGCGGATCCAGACCGGCGGGTTCGGGTTGCCGCCCTCGGCCAGCATGCTGACCACGAACGAGCCGGAGTCGGAGCTGGTGACGAAGAAGATGACGACCAGGAGGATGAAGAGCACCGCCAGCAGGCCCGAGGCGGGCAGGCCGTCGAGCAGCTCGAAGAGCGCGGTGTCGGTGGAGACCGAGCCGTCCTCGGCGATCAGACCGCCGCTGCCGAACATCTCGCGGTAGATGGCCGAGCCGCCCATGACCGAGAACCACAGCATGGTCACGAGGGTGGGCACGAGCATCACGCCGAGCACGAACTCGCGCACGCTGCGACCGCGGGAGATGCGGGCGATGAAGATGCCGACGAACGGCGCCCAGCTCATCCACCAGCCCCAGTAGTAGGTCGTCCAGCCCGACAGCCACGTGCTGCCTTCCTCACCCTGGAACGGCTTCACGTCGAAGGAGAGCTGCAGGAAGTTCTGCAGGTAGGAGCCGATCTGGGTGACGAAGTCGCTCAGGAGGAACACCGTCGGGCCGAGCAGCAGCACCACGAGGAGCAGCACGCTCGCGAGGCCCATGTTGACGTTGGAGAGCAGCTTGATGCCTCGGTCGAGGCCGCTGACCACGGAGACCAGCGCCATCGCGGTGATCACGATGACCAGCAGGATGAGCAGACCGGTGCCGGCCGTGTCGACGACGCCGAGGTAGGACAGGCCGGCGCCGACCTGGGTCACGCCGTAGCCGAGCGAGGTGGCGACACCGAAGAGCGTGCCGACGATCGCGACCACGTCGATCACGTCGCCCCAGAAGCCGAGCACCTTCTTGCCGAAGAGCGGCTCGAGCGCGTAGCGCAGGGAGATCGGGCGACCCTTGCGGTGCACGGCGTAGGCGACCGCGAGGCCGACGACGACGTAGATGCCCCACGCGTGGAGGCCCCAGTGCAGGAAGGTGGTGTCCAGGGCGGCGCGGCCTGCCGCGGCGCTGCCGGTCTGGGTCTGCGAGCCCGGCGGCGGGGCCGCGTAGTGGTTGAGCGGCTCGGCGACGCCCCAGAAGACCAGGCCGATGCCCATGCCGGCGGCGAAGAGCATCGCGAACCAGGACTTGAGCCCGAACTCGGGCTCCTCGTCGTCCTTGCCGAGGACGATCTCACCCATCGGCGAGAGCGCCATCCACAGCGCGAAGGCCACGAAGCCGGTGACGATGGCGACGTACCACCAGCCGAGGTCGACCACGACGGTCGTGTTGGCAGTGGTCAGCAGCTCCGAGAGCCGGTCGGGCATGGCGGCCGCGACCCCGACGAAGACCAGGACCAGAACGGCGGCGGGCAGGAAGATGCGCGGCGCGCGCAGCGGACCCAGACGGGTCGGCGGTGCGTGCTCGTGGCGCTCGGTCGGGCCGGGCTCGTGGGCAGGGGGTTCGACCGTCGTCCGGTCAGACATGCGGTACCTCTCGGTTGGTCGTGCAGTGACTCGTGCAGTGACTCATGGGGACAACCATCGACCGTAGGACAGTGGGCGGTCGGATGGCACAATCCGGGCCGCCCGCCGTGACCAGCCCGTGACCTGCCCGTGGTCTCGCCGTGACCACGCGTGACTGCCGGCGGGGCCGGTCAACCGCGGGAGAGGTGCTCCAGCTGCGCCCGGACGGAGAGCTCGGCCGCCCCCCACAGGACCGGGTCGACGTCGGCGTAGACCACCTCGACGACCTGACGCGGCAGGTTCACCGCGTCCGCCACCCCGCCCGCCTGCAGCTGGCGGACCGCGTCCGCGACCTGTCCCAGTCGCTGCTGGCGGTGGGAGATGTAGTGGGCGAGCACCGGCAACGCCTCGGGGAGCACGGGACCGTGGCCGGGCCAGATGGCGGTGAGCTCCTGCGCCTCGGCCAGGGCGTGGAGCCGGTCGAGCGAGTCGAGGTAGGCCCCCAGCTGTCCGTCGGGATGGGCGACGACCGTGGTGCCGCGACCGAGCACGGTGTCGCCGGTGAGGACGACCCGCTCGGCCGGCAGCAGGAAGGACAGCGAGTCGGCGGTGTGGCCCGGCGTGGCGACGACGTGGACCTCGAGGCCGTCGACGGCCACCACGTCACCACCACCGAGTCCCTCGTCCCCCAGCCGGTGCCCCGGGTCGAGGGCCCGGACGCCGCAGCCGACGGACTCCGCGAACTCCCGTGCCGCCTCGGAGTGGTCGAGGTGGTGGTGGGTCAGCAGCACGACGGCGACGTCGCCCGCCGCCTCCCGCACCGCGTCGAGGTGGCCGGGGTGCGAGGGACCGGGGTCGACGACGACCGACCGGGCGCCGCCCGGCTCGCGCAGCACCCAGGTGTTGGTGCCGTCGAGCGTCATGTGGTCGGCGTTGGGGGCGAGCACGCACCGGCCGCGCTCGCCGAACGAGCCACCGGACCAACCCTCCCCCGCCGGTTGGCTCATCGGGAGGCCAGCAGGTCCAGGTACTGCGGGGGCGTCGACAGCACGAAGGCGCCGTCCTCGGACGGGACCACCTCGGGGGTGAACATGTCGACGCTGCGCCCGGCGGCCTGGTCGAGCACCGACCGCGGGTCGTCGTACTGCGCGACGTCGAGGCAGGTGAGCCAGGTGGGGGGCATCATCATGATCTCGCCGGCCTCGGCCCGGGCGACCGCGTCGGGGACCGGCACCCACGACACCGCCGACGACTCCGTGGAGACGTCGCGGGTCACCTGCCCCTCGGGCAGCCGGGCCACGAAGAACCAGGTGCGGTAGCGGCGCGGCTCGAAGACCGGCGTCAACCAGCCCGCCCACGAGCCGAGCAGGTCGGTGCGCAGCACCAGCCCACGCCGCTCGAGCAGCTCGGTGAGGGAGAGGTCGCGCGACTCGAGCGCCTGCCGGTCGGCCTCCCAGTCGTCGCCCGTGGTGTCGGCCACGACCGCGTCGCGGGTGCCGGCGAGCAGCACGCCCGACTCCTCGAAGGTCTCGCGCACGGCGGCGCACACCAGCGCCTGCGCCATCCGACCGTCGGTGCCCAGACGCCGCCCCCACTCCTCGGGACCGGGGCCGTGCCACTCGATCGCGTGGTGGTGGTCGCGCGGGTCGACGCCGCCCCCTGGGAAGACGTACATGCCGCCGGCGAAGGCCATCGAGGTCTGCCGCCGCAGCAGGTAGACCTCCGACCCCCCGGCCTCGCCGCTGCCCGGCCGCAGCAGCACCACGGTCGCCGCGTCACGCGGCTCCGCCGGGGTGGCCGAGCCCTCGGCGTACGCCCGGGCCTGCTCGACGAGCGCGTCGGGGAGCGGCAGCCGCTCCACTACGCAGCGCCGTCCGAGACCTCGACGATCAGCTCGACCTCGACGGGGGCGTCGAGGGGCAGGACGGGGACGCCGACCGCGGAGCGCGCGTGGACGCCGGCGTCGCCGAAGACGCTGCCGAGCAGCTCGGAGACGCCGTTGGCGACCTGCGGCTGGCCGGTGAAGTCGGGGGTCGAGGCCACGAAGCAGACGACCTTGACGATCCTCGTCACCTTGGCGAGGTCGCCGACCTGCGACTTGACCGCGGCGATCGCGTTGAGGCCGCACTGCTGCGCGCAGGCGACGGCGTCCTCGGTGCTGACGTCGCCGCCGACCTTGCCGGTCATCATCAGCTCGCCCGACCTCATCGGCAGCTGGCCGGAGGTGAAGACGTGGTCGCCCGACCGCACGGCCGGCACGTAGACGGCCACCGGCTTGGCGACCTCGGGCACGCTCAGGCCCAGCTCGGCCAGACGCTCCTCGGGGTGGGTCATCGCGCTCACCCCTCCTGGACGCGCTTGAGGAAGGCCACGAGCCCGCCCTGCGCGTTGGTCTGGATGGTCACCAGCTCCCAGCCGTCCTGGCCGAAGTTGTTGAGCATCAGTGCCTCGTTGTGGAGCGGAATCGGCGCCACCTGGTACTCCCACTTGGTCATGACCCGGACCCTACTCCCGCCGTCTCTCCCACTTCTCTCCTCCCACTGCGTGGATCTGCAGGGCAGACTCGGTGCATGGGTGACCGCAACGAGGCGGCGACGAGCCGCAGGGGCCAGGGCGACCGACGCAACCCGTTCGAGCGCTTCGTGGAGGCGGTGAACCAGCGAGTCAGCCGGGCACCCTTCTTCTTCGTCATCGTCGCCGCCGTCGTGTTGTGGGCGGCGAGCTATCCGCTGTGGTCGAGCACCACGAAGTGGGAGCTGGCGCTCCACACCGGCTCCGCCGTGCTGTCGCTGCTGCTGCTGGTGCTGCTCGAGAACGCGGGACGCCGCAGCAGCGAGGCCGAGCACGAGAAGCTCAACGTCATCGCGCAGGCGTTGTCCGACCTGATGGAGTCGCGAGCCGCCGACGACGCGGACCTCCGCGAGTCGGTGACCCGGCTGCGCGAGGCCGTCGGGCTCGAGAATGAGCACTGAGCTGACACCGGACCGGGCCGGGATCCTCTCGGCGACCTACCTGGCCACCACGATCGGCATCTTCGCGCTCATCGCCTTCAACGCCTTCGAGGCGCTGGCCGTGACGACGGTGATGCCGACGATCGGCCGTGAGCTCGACGGCCTCGGCCTCTACGCCCTCGCCTTCGCGGCCCCGCTGGCCAGTGGCGTCGTCGGCACGGTCGCGGCCGGCGCCTGGTGCGACCGCCGCGGCCCGGCCGGCGCGCTGGTGGCCTCGCTGGTCCTCTTCACCCTCGGCGTGCTCACCGCCGGGCTCGCACCGTCGATGGAGGTCTTCGTCGCCGGCCGCGTCGTCCAGGGCTTCGGCACCGGCGCCCTGATCGTGAGCCTCTACGTCGTGGTCGGGCTCGTCTACCCGCCCCGCCTGCGCCCCGCGGTCTTCGCCAGCTTCGCGGCCGCCTGGGTGCTGCCGTCGCTCTTCGGCCCCGCCGTCGCCGCGTTCGTCGCCGACGCCTTCGGCTGGCGCTGGGTCTTCCTCGGCATCGTCGGGCTCGTGGCCGTCGCCGCCGTGATGGTCGCACCGGTCGTCCCCGGCCTCCGCGCGACCACCGACGGCGATCCCGCCCCGCGCACCCGCATGGTCTGGGCCGTCGTCGCCGCGGTCGGCGTCCTGGCCGTCGAGCTGCTCGGTTCGTACGACGCGCTGCTCGGCCCGGTCGGCGCGTTGGTGGCGTTGGCCATCGTGCTGGGCTCGGTGCGATCGCTCACCCCCGGCGGCACGCTGCGCGCCGGTCGCGGCCTGCCCAGCGTGATCGGCACCCGCGGCCTGATGAGCGCCGCCTTCTTCTGCGGTCAGGCCTACATCGTCCTGGTGCTGCAGGTGCGCTGGGACCTCTCCCCCGGGCGCGCCGGCCTCGCGCTGACGGTGGTCGGCGTCGTCTGGGCGACGGCGAGCCAGGTGCAGGCGCGGCTCGGCGACCGCGTCTCCAGCGAACGTGCCATGCAGGTCGGCACCTCGATGCTGCTCACGGCAGCCGTGGCGCTCTGGCTGGCCGTCCGGCTCGACCTCCACCCGGTCGTCGCGGGCGCCGCGTTCGTCGTCGCCGGCGCGGGCATGGGCTTCGGCTTCTCGCGCACCGGCGTCGCGATGCTCGCCGCCTCGAGCGACCGCGACCGCGGCTTCAACTCCTCCGCCATCACCATCGCCGACTCGATGGGCGCGGCCCTCGCGCTCGCCTTCTGCGGCATGGGGTACGCCGCCGCCGAGCGCGCCGGGGTCGACCCGTTCCTCGTCGTCTTCGGCATCGCGGTGGTCGCCGCGCTCGGCTCGGTGGTGACGGCCTCGCGCACCCCGTGCGCGCCGGTGGCTACGGCCGCGTGACGCGGTAGCGGACGAAGGCCGGCACCAGCAGGGCGGCGGCCACGGTCCCGACCACCACCAGCACGCCGCCCCCTGCCGCAGCGACGGCGGCGCCGGTGACGGCGGCGGTCGCACCGTGCGCCACGTCGGCCACCCGGGGACCTCCGGCGACGACCACGATGAAGATTCCCTGCAGCCGGCCCCGCACGTCGTCGGAGGCGGCGGTCATGAGCATCGACGAACGGAACGCAGCCGACGCCATGTCCGCAGCACCGCCCACCGCCAGCATCAGCACCGCCACGGCGAGCATGCCGGGCAGCGTCGGCGCCAGCAGCGCGGCGACGCCGAACCCGATCATCGCCACGCCCCACACGAGGATCGACACGATCACCGCGAGGCCCTGCCGCTCCACCCGCGACACCCACCCCGACAGCACACCGCCGACGACGGCGCCGGCCGGGATGGCGGCGAAGAGCAGGGCGAACGCGAGACCACCCTCGCCCGGACCGCCGAAGTCGACGTCCGCCATCTCGGGGAAGAGCGCGCGCGGCATCCCGAAGACCATTGCGATGATGTCGACGACGAAGCTCATCATCAGCACCGGCTGGGTGCGCAGGTAGCGGAATCCCTCGAACACGGCCTTGAGGCCGGGCGCTCCCAGCGCCCCCTCCACCCGCAGCCGCGGCAACCCGACGACGGCGAACAGGGTCGCGAACAGGGTGACCGTGTCGATCGCGTAGAGCCAGGAGTAGCCGACGAAGGGGATCAGCGCGCCGCCCACGAGCGGGCCCGCGATGCCGCCGGCCTGCATCACCGTCATGTTGAGCGAGTTGGCGGCCGGGAGCAGGTGGCCGGGCAGCAGCTTGGGCAGCACGGCCGACCGGGTGGGCTGGTTGACCGCGAAGAACGCCTGCTGCAGGGCGAAGAGCCACAGCAGCAGCCACACGTTGTCGGCACCGGTCACCGCCTGCGCGAAGAACAGGCCGCTGGTCACGATCAGTCCGACCGTGGTGATCAGCAGCAGGGTGCGCCGGTCCATGTGGTCGGCGAGCGCCCCACCCCAGAGCCCGAACACCACGAGCGGCACGAGCCCGAAGACGCCGGTCAGTCCGACGTACGCCGAGGAGCCGGTGATCGAGTAGATCTGCGCCGGCACCGCCACGACGGTGAGCTGCGCGCCGATGACGGTGACGATGTTGGCCAGCCACAAGCGGCGGAAGTGTGGGTCCTCCAGCGGCCGGGTGTCGGCCAGCAGGCCCCGGTAGCTCACCGGCTCACGCTAGGTCACCCCGCATCACGACCAGCGGCAGGGTGGCAGGGAGACAGAGCGCGGCCCCCACCACCTGGAGGGTGGCGAGGGCCGCACGTGGCGGCCAGTCTCGGGTTCTGGTCGCCGGGTCCGACGATCCCCCCACAGGTCCGTCGAACATCACCACGGTAGAAGCCGCGGCCCTGCTCCGTACTGCTTTTGGGCACACTCCTACGTCCGGCGAACGAACCTGACGGACCCGTCTGGATGTCTGGTCGTGTCGCGGCGTCCGCACTCAGTCTGGCTTTCAGCAGCCGGGCACCCCTTGGGGAGGCTAGGCCATGGGGCCGCCGCGTCGCGGACGAGGACGGCGCCGGCGGTCAGTACTCGACGTCCGCCCCGACTCAGCGCTCGTCCTCGAATGTCACGTGGCCAAGCGTCGCCGCGGAGCCGTCGTACCCGGTCAGCGTGGCGCCTTCGATGGCGGTGCGCACCCGGTCCCGCTCCTCCCGCTCACACTCGATGAGGAGGCGCTCTGTGTTGCCGACACGGTCGGTCCCAGTGGTGAACCCGGCCTTCAACAGCTCGGACCTGATGAGTCCGGGGTCGATACCGGTCGGTATCGCGTACTCGACGGTCGGGCTGATGCGCAGACCGAGGCCCGCATCTGCGACCCGCACACCCAGGTAGACGTTGATCGCGACTCCGACGACGATCGCGAGCACCGTCAGGATGATGATGGTGGCCATGGCCCCTCCTTGGCTCGGGTTCCGCTGGTTGCCGGACGACCTGGTCGGCCTCCCCGACTCCTTCAGCGTGACCGCGGGCTCGTGGAACCGACAGGGCCGCGAGTCCGCCCCGCGGGGGCCTTTCGACCCCGAGCCAGTGCAAGCCGGTGGGTCAGGGATCAGCTGCTGTACGCGCGCGCCAGACGATAACGGGACCCGACGCCGTCGCCGAGCGGGACCGATCTAGCCACGCGGTCTACGTGCGTCGGTGGAAGCGGAGGGTGCCGTCGGGGTGATGTCGGGTGTCATAGCGGTCGTCGTGGGCCCGATGGTGGTGCCACGAGCAGAGCAGGAGGCCGTCGTCGAGGTCGGTCCGGCCACCGAGCGCCCAGGGGTTGGTGGCGTGGTGGGCCTCGCACCAGGCCGCGGGGATCGTGCAGCCCTCCGCCCGGCAGTGAACGTCGCGGACGGCCAGGGCCTTGCGCTGGGCCGGTGAGAACAGTCGGCGGTGGCGGCCGAGGTCGAGGACCTCGGAGTCACCGCCCAGGACCAGCGGCAGGATGCTCGCCGTGCAGGCCAGGCGGCGTACCTCGCCCGCGCTGATCGGCTCGTCGCCGATCATCCCGGTGCCGAGGCCGTCGCGGAGATCGGCGAGAGGCATCGTGACGACGAGCGTGGTGGCAGCGCCGCCGTGGAGCGGCAGCTGCGCGGGGTCGGCCGCCTCGAGGAACGCGACGAACGCATGGCCGAGCTGCTGGTCGTAGGGCCGTCGGTCGGCGGTGGACCGCTGCCGGGGCGAGGTGAAGGCCTGCAGGTAGGTCAGCAACCGCCGCGCGGCGGCGTCAGAGATCCGGACCTTCAGCTCAGTGGTGCCGTCGCCGTGCTGGCGGCTGGTGAGGAAGGTGCGTCGCAGCGCGGTCTGCTCCTCCTTCGCCAACGCCTTGCGCTCCTCGTCGTCGGCGACCTGAGGGGCGACGACATGGAGGATGCGGCGGCCCAGAACGTGGAGCTGGCGCGGACCCCACGTCGCGGCCTCGGCGACCAGGTGGGCCTCGGCGTCGCGGTAGACCTGCGGGTCGAGCTCGTCGGGCAGCCGGTCCAGGGCGCGCACGATGGTGTCGGCCTGGTCGCGGTTGACCCTGCCGGCCGCGAAGGCAGTGCTCACGCCCCGCCAGCGCCGGTCGAGCGCCTGGGCGAGCCGGAGGTCGCGGCGGGTGGCTGCGCCGTCGAGCCGGGACTCGTGGGCGTGGAGGGCGGCGATGTCGCGAGCAGCCGTGTCGAGGGCGAGGTCGTCGGCCCCCGCCATCACCCGCAGCCGCAGCTCGTCGAGCCGCGCGGCGGCCTCGACGAGCGCCCGGAGCGTCTCCCGCTTCTCGGGGGTCGTCATGTAGATCGGGTCGACGTCGGCCACCTCGTCGAGGTCGACGCCGATCGCGCGCACGCACTCCACCAGCGGATGCAGGTGCGGTGCGATGGTCATGTGCGCCCCCGTGGCGACTTCGTGCGGTGTGCACTCCCCCGTTGAAGTGCTGGCTCTATTCGAACACACGTTCGAACTACTTGTCAAGCGATGCTCCACAATGCTGGCCATGGACAACGCACCCGTGGCCGTCGTGCGCACCGCGCTCGACCGAGCCGAGCTGTGGCCGCTCGCCGGCCACATCGCTACGGCGGACCTCGTGGCGCTGGACGTCCCCCGGCCGGGCCGGGGCTCGATCCGGGACGATGCCGACGACGTGGCCGCTCATCTCGACGCGCTCGGGGTGACGTCGGCGCACGTCGTGGGCTCGAGCTTCAGTGCGGCGGTGGCCCTCCGGCTGGCCGTACGCCGCCCCGATCTGGTGCGCACGCTGACCGCCGTCGAGGCGCCGCCCGCGGGCACGGCGTACGACGCGGAGCTGCGCGAGCTGTGCCGACAGCTGATCGCCGACCACCGTGCGCGCGGGACGGCGGCGGCCCTGGACGACTTCATGGCGATGCTGGCGGGAGCCGACTGGCGCACCAGCCTGGAG
Source organism: uncultured Actinomycetota bacterium (assembly GCA_963754025.1). Taxonomy (GTDB): domain Bacteria; phylum Actinomycetota; class Actinomycetes; order Propionibacteriales; family Nocardioidaceae; genus Nocardioides. The sequence goes on from CAVWEC010000005.1 coordinate 410,997, forward strand.
TCGCTGCGCGAGGGCACGGTCGAGGAGACCGAGCGCGGCGCGGAGGCGTTCTTCGCCGCGGACCTGCCGGCCCTCGTGGACTGGTCGTTCAGCGATCACGACGCGGCGACGATCACCTGTCCGACGCTGGTCGTCGCCGGCGGGGAGACCGCGCCGAGGTTCGCGGCGATGGCGAGACGGCTCGCGGGCGTCGTGCCGGGAGCGCGACTCGTCGTGGTCCCCGGCGCCGACCACCTGGCAGCGTCGACGCACGCCGAGGAGGTCGCCCGACTGGTGGTCGAGCTCGTGCGGCGTGCGCCCTAGGTCAGCGCAGGGAGAGCGAGCCCGAGACGTCGGCCTCGAAGGGCAGGCGGGCGTCCTGGGCGATCTTCTCGTCCATGGCGGCGGCGACGTCGTCGGGCCAGGGGGCGGTCCGGCGGGTCTCCATGTCGATGTGGAGGAAGACCTCCTCCATCACGAAGCTGACGCGCTCGTGCGTCTCGTCGAGGAGGTAGACGAGGGCGTGGGCGGCGCGCTCCGAGCGGCCGAGCAGGCGGACCCGGGCGGAGAGCCGGTCACCGGTGCGCATCTCGGCGAGGTAGGTGAGGTGGTGCTCGGCGGAGAAGACCGCGTGACCCATGGCGGGCCACATCTGCGGGATGCCGACGCCCACCAACGACTCGTCGAGGCCCTCGCTGGCGATGCCGGTGTAGTGCCGGACGTTGAGGTGACCGTTGGCGTCCTCGAAGGCGATCGGGACCGGCTGCTGGACGTACGCCGGGAGGTCGACGAGCTGCTCGTAGGTGGGGTGCGGTGCGCTCACGCAGGTGACCCTACTGGTGCCGGAGCCCCTGCGAATCTGCGAGGCACGGATAGCGAACGTAGACTCACGGACGTGAGCCGCGGCGACCACCTCTTCGTCAGGCGGCGGCACTACACGCATCACGGCATCGACTGTGGCGACGGCACGGTGATCCACTTCGGCCGCAAGAGCGTGGGGGCCGGCCGCCGGGTCGAGCGTGTCACGAGGACGGCGTTCGCCCGGGGTGGCGAGGTGCGCGTGAAGAGCTATCGCCACCGGCTCCCGATCGAGCAGATCCTCCGCAACGCCGAGTCGCGCCTGGGCCGCACCGACTACTCGCTGGTGCGCAACAACTGCGAGCACGTCGCCACCTGGTCGGTGACCGGCAAGCCCGCCAGCAAGCAGGTGCGCAACTGGGCCGTTGCCGCCCCCGGCGCCATCTTCTCGTTCGGCTTCCTCGACACCATGGGCCTGCACCTGCTGCTGCTCGGCTCCGTCGTCGGCATCCTCGCCCTGCGTCGTCGTCCCGCCCGCCGCTGAGCTCGTCGCCCCCCGCGACAGGCGCGCCGGGTCGGGCTAGTGTGCTGAGCACGGCGGGTGGACGAGGTGTGACATGGACGTGCACGAGAGTCGGGTCGCGGACTTCCACGGGCTGCACTCCGAGGGCTGCTTCGTGATGCCGAACCCGTGGGACGTGGGCAGCGCACGGGCCCTGGAACAGCTGGGGTTCAAGGCCCTGGCCACCACGAGCGCCGGGCTTGCCTGGACGCTGGGCCGTGCGGACACTCAGGTCACCCGCGACGAGACGCTCGCGCACCTCCGTCTCGTTGCTGGTGCGGTGTCGATACCGGTGAACGCTGACTTCGAGGGCGGCTACGCGGTAGAGCCTGACGACGTCGCGGCGAACGTGACCATGGCCGCCAGGACGGGGATCGCCGGACTCTCCGTCGAGGACGCGTCGGGAGACGAGGCCGAGCCGCTGCTCGAGCTCGACCTGGCGGTGCACCGAGTTGCCGCCGCGCGAGATGCGATCGATCGGAGCGGCACGGGCGTCGTGCTCACCGGACGCTCGGAGGGATTCGTGTGTGGGCGTCCTGACATCGACGAGACCATCCGTCGGCTCCAGGCCTACGCCGATGCCGGGGCGGACTGTCTCTACGCTCCCCGGATCTCCAAGGTCGAGCACGTCTCCGCGATCGTGGCCGCGGTGGCACCGAAGCCGGTGAACCTGTTGATCAATGCCCCGTTCATCACCGTCGCGGAGGCAGCCCGGCTCGGCGTCCGCAGGGTCAGCGTGGGGGGAACGCTCGCGCGCACCGCATGGGACGGGTTCCTGAGGGCTGCCGGGGAGATCGCAGACACGGGCACGTTCGCGAGGTTCGACGGCCTGCCGAACGTGGACGCGCTGCTCAGCTCGTGACGACGTACGGGCGACCCCCGCCGGGCTATGGCGCTGGTCGTCAGCCGTTCCTAGGATGGGCTCGCCTGGAGAAGGCATCACGATCGCGGGCAGGCACTAACCGAGGAGTTCCGGTGTCCCGTCTTCCGCGCCCCCGACGGAGCTCGCTCCGCCACGTGCGCGCAGCCTCGGCGATCGCCCTGGCCGCGTTGGTGCTCGCCGCGTGCACGAGCGTCGACAGCCCCGACCCGCCCGACGACGTCGACGCCACGGGGTTGGCGTCGGGTGAGCAGCTGGAGCTCAGCGTGCTCACCTACAACATCGAGTACAGCGGCGACGACTCCACGGATGCGGTGATCGAGGACGTCGACGCGGACGTCGTGGGGGTGCTGGAGTCGTACGACCGCCTCCCCGAGATCGCCGAGGAGACCGGCTACCCCTACTTCAACCTCGGCCTCCAGCTGCTGTCGAAGTACCCCATCCACGAGCCCTCCGGAGCCGACGGCCTCTACGCGCTGATCGAGGTCGAGCCGGGCTACGTCGTCGCGATGTTCAACACCCACCTCGACTACGTGAGGTACGGGCCGAAGCTCTACCTGCGCGGGATGCCGCTGGCGGACGTCCTCGCCTCCGAGGACGAGGTGCGCACCCGCTCCATCGAGGTGCTGACCCCGAGCATGCAGGCCCTGCTCGAGGAGGGCTACCCGGTCTTCCTCACCGGCGACCTCAACCAGCCCTCGAGCCTGGACTACACCGAGGAGGCGATCGGCATGCGGAAGGGCGTCACGGAGGCGATCCCGTGGCCGGTGAGCGAGACGTTGCTCGCCATCGACATGCGCGACACCTTCCGCGAGGTCCACCCCGACCCGGTCGAGAACCCCGGCCTCACCCACGGCAACCCCGACTTCAAGAAGGGCGGCTTCGGCGACCGGATCGACTACCTGTACGCCGGCGGCCCGGCCGTCACGCAGACCAGCGAGCTCGTCGGGGAGGTCGGCGGCCCGAACGTCGACCGTGGGTACGACCCCTGGACGTCCGACCACCGTGCCGTGCTGTCGACCTTCGAGGTCACCCCGGTGGAGCTGCGCCGGACGGTGTCGCTGGATCGCCGGCTGCTCACCGAGGGCGAGGAGCTCGGCGTCCACTACCGCGCGCCGGGAACCACCGACGGCGTCGTCTCGGTCGTCCCCGAGGGCGGGTCGCCCGACGACGCGCTCGCCTCGGAGGCCCTCACCGGCGAGTCGGACACGACCTCGTTCGACACGACGCCCCTCGAGCCGGGCGGCTACGACGTCGTCCTGGTGGACGCCAGCGGCACCGAGCTCGAGCGCAACTCCTTCTGGGTGCGCTCTGAGGAGGAGGACGTGACGTTGACGACCGACAAGGCGACGTACGCCGTCGACGAGCCGATCGAGGTGACGTGGGACGACGGGCCCGCGAACCGGTGGGACTGGATCGGCGTCTACGAGGCGGACGCGGCCGACCCGAAGCAGGACGACTACCTGCTGTGGGGCTACACCGGCGGGCACGAGGCGGGCGCACTTCCCCCGACGGTCTTCGGAGCCATGACCATGGGACCGGACTCGCAGGGGCGTCCCTGGCCGCTGCCCCCCGGTGACTACCGGATCCACTACCTGCTCGCCGACCAGTACAACTCAGCCGGCTACGTCGAGGTGACGGTGAAGTAGCCGCGCCACCGCCTCGTCCGGGCGGCGGTCGGACGGTCAGTCGATCGGCTCCACCCATTCGGCCCGCCAGGCGGGTGCCTCCGAGCTCTGCGTGTAGTAGCGGGTGTCGCGCATGATCGACCCGTCTGGTCCGAGCTCCAGGATGACCACCACGTGCCACACGTCCCCGGCGTAGTCGTTGGTCCCCTCCACGACCCAGACCCGTCCGGAACCCACCACCCTGCGCAAGGTGATGGACGGCGGTGTCGGGAAGGCCTCCTGCATGGCCCGCATGGCGTCCCGTCCGCGGATCTGCTCGCCCGACTGGGGCATGGTCATCACGTAGTCCTCGTGGCGGAGCCGGTGCTCCGCCTCGGGCGAGAGGCCGCGGCCGGTGAGCCCCAGCATCCGTTCGATGCCCTCGCGCATCGCCGCGGCGTCGTCGTGGGCGATCGCCTGCAGGAACAGCTGTCGTACGTCGAGGTCACTCATGATCCGACTCCTCGCGGGAGGGAGGGCGCTCGGCAGCGAGTCGCGTCCAGGCGAACCCGGCCAGCCCCACCAGCACCGGCCACAGGGCGAGGCGCTCGAGGGCACCCGAAGCAGGACCGTCACCGGAGAGCACGAAGGTGACGGCCGCTGCGCCGGTGACTGCTCCCGTCGCCAGGAGTGCCCTGGCCAGGCGCGGCTGGTCGTGTCGCAACCGCGCGCCGAGGACGACCAGCGCGACCGGCTGCGCCACGAACAACGGAGTGGCGGCGACCGCGTGCAGCGTGACGTCCTGGTCGAGCGGGGCCAGGCCGGTGGCCATCGAGCTGACGCCGGACACCACGAGCAGTCCCGTCACCCAGGGCCCCAGCGGCCGCGACAGCAGCACGGCCCCGCTGGCGAGCAGCGCACCGAAGCCCACGAACGAGCCGTTCATCAGCTCGTGGCGCGGCGAGCAGTAGGTCGCCGAGCAACCGACTTCGCCCAGCTTGCTCACCGAGTCGCCGACGAAGCTGTAGCCGCCGGTCGTCGCCCGGGCCACCACGAACTCGGTGGCGATGTAGGCCGGACGTACGAGGAGCGCCAGCGCTCCCCAGCGCGTGGCTGGCATCCAGCCACCCTAGACCGCAACGGCGGGGAAGGGCCCTCGTTCTCCGAGCTGCAGTCCGGTCAGGCGCCGTCCTCGGTCAGGGCCGTGGAGGGGAGCCAGTCGGCCCCGAGCAGCTGGGCGACGTCGGTGAGGCCGGTGGTGTCGCTCCCGACCGTGTCGGAGGCGGCGCCGATGCGCTCGACCATCACCTTGCCGACCTGCTCCTCGACGGTGCCCTCGGCGTACGCGATGTGCCACGGGGAGACCTGGCGGTCGCGGTGGGTGCGGCCGGTGACCTGTCGTGCGGCGATGCCTGAGAAGCGGGCCTGGTGGAAGACGCCGACCCGGGGTTCGGAGCTCGCCCGGCGGCCCTCGGTCAGGGTCTCGCCGGAGTGCAGGCTGATCGAGGCGACCGTGGTGAAGACGATGACCTTCGCCTGCCCGGTCTGGAACCGGAGTCGCTCGGCCTCGGGGTCGAACCGGCCGCGGCCGTAGATGGTGGCGACCTCGATGCCGGAGTTCCGCAGCCGATCGGCGATGGGGTCGGCGGCGGTCGTCACGAACTCCACCGAGCACGCCACCTGTCGCTCCGCCTGGACCTGCTGGATGATCCAGTCGACCGTCGAGTCGACGCGGATCAGGCCGGCCTTCTGCCGGAAGCGCAGCAGCGCGGCACGGCCCTTCGCCAGGTTGCGGCCGCGGCGGGCGATGTCCATCTCACGACAGAACTCCCCCCAGTCGGCTTCGTACGCCGTGCGCTCCGCCGGCGTAAGGGCTACCGGCATGCCGGAGATCGGCACCGGCCCCCACGGGGCCGCGCGGTGCAGCATGGCCGGTGGCCGCTCCTCGTCGAGCCAGCTGCGCACCAGCTTGAGGTCCGCGGCGCGGCGGGCCGGGTCGGTGGTCCAGGTCGCGCCGTAGCGCCCCGGCTCCACCCCGACGCCGTGGCGCTCGAGGGCGGTGGTGAACGTGGCCCCGGGCTGCGTCGCCGACGTCCACTCCCGCATCGGCTCGCCGAGCGCCTGCGCATAGGCCGGAGCGAGGTAGGGGAGCTCCAGCGGGGTGTGTCCGGGCGTCGCGGTCGTCGCGATCACGAACGGCGCCTCGTCGTGGGGCAGCCGGTGGCCCGAGACCTGCGCCCAGAGCTTCCACCGTTTCGTCGTCGTACGTCGCAGCGCGTGGGCCTCGTCGGCGATGATCACGTCCCACGAGTAATCCCTGACCTTCTCCAGCCGGTCCCAGGTGATCACGACCCACTCGAGGCCGCCGTCGCCCAGCGCCGTGATGGTGCGGCACCAGTGGCCGATCGTGATCGCGGCGGGGCGGTCGGCGACGACGAGCACTCGTCGCGCACCGCGGAGGTCGCCCACGGCCGTTGCTCCGAGGACGGCGGCGATCGTCTTGCCGACGCCGGGCTCGTCGGCCAGCAGGAACTGCCGTCCACCAGCCGCGGCTCGCGCCGCGATCGCGTCAGCCGCTTCGAACTGGATCCTGCGAGGCTCGAGGTCATCGGTCGGCACGGGGCCGGGCGTCGGGTGGTCGGGGTTGAGCGCGTTCTCGATGAACCGCCCGAGCGTGTGCGGACCCGGAGCGTAGGGCGCGAGGTGTGCGGGCAGGGCGCGACCGACGTACAGGTGGGTCTTGACGGCCGGATGCCAGCTGGCGCCGTCGACCTGGGTCCCGTAGGGCACGTCGAGCACCCACAGCCGCTCGCCCGGCCCGGCCGCCGGCAACGGCCTCGCTGGCTGTCGCGACCTGCTCCGGCGAGGGGATCCGCTGCGTCGACGAGCACTGGATCGACGAGGGCTGGCCATCTCCCGACGCTATCCGGGTTCTCGAGCTGACCCAGGTGGCGCGCCGAACCGCGGCGGCGCGGCGCATCAGCCGAAAGCACGAGAGACGCACCGTCCCAACGGCTGAGCGAGCTCGAGCCGTGCAGCCGATCCGCCGCCCGTCGGCGTCGGCGAACGTGGAGCCATCGATCAGCGGAGCACGGCGAAGGAGCACGACATGAGGTCACGAGAGCGGGTCGTGGGGGCAGCGGCGATCGCGCTGGCAGCCTCGCTGGTGGTCCAGAACGCCGTGGTGATCTGGGCCGGGGCGCCGGACTACGGGGCCCCGATCACGGAGGTGCTCGACTTCCACGCGGAGCACCGCGGCGCCGTCTCGATCGCGGTCGGGCTGGAGGCGCTGAACCTGCCGCTGCTGCTCCTCTTCGTGACCGGTCTCCACGGGATCGTCGGGCGCCGCGGCGGTGCGGGCGCGGACTGGTCGCTCCTCGCGGTGGCCGCGGGCGCGACCCTCACGGCGGTCTTCGCGCTCTACGCCGTCCTGTGGAACGGCGTCGTGCTCTCCGCGGACGGGCTCGCCGAGCCGAGCCCGGAGCTCGAGCTCGTCTGGCAGCTGCACGCAGCGGCGTTCGCGCTGGCGCTGCCGGCACTCGGCGCCACCTTCGTCGGCGCGGCGCTGGCCACGCACGCGAGCCGCCTGACCCCGCGGTGGCAGCGTCTGCTCGGCGTCGCCGGGGGAGGACTCCTGCTCGCCGCCGGGACGGCCAACCTCGCGATCGCAGACGGCTCGGCGCTCCTGTTCGTGGGGATGCCCGGCTACGCCGCCTGGCTCGTGTGGCTGTCCGCGACGGGCGTACGACTGGTGCGCGCACGAAAGCCGTCGGGAAATTCCCCCAGATCACGCCTGTTGACCACAGACAGCGAGGCATAGCCTGCAGGAGGCCGGTCGTCTGGCCGGCCCTCACGGAAGGCCGGTTGCCCCATGCTCACCGTCGATGAATCCGTCGTCATCAACAAGCCGCGCGTCGAGGTCTGGGAGTTCATGACCGATCCCGACAACGTGCCCGTCTACTGCAGCAACATCGTGGAGTACGAGCTGGTGTCGGGAGAGAAGCTGGAGGCCGGCCGAGTCTGCCGGGGCGTCGCGAAAGTGGCCGGACGCCGCCTCGAGCTGACGGACGAGATGGTGGAGGTCGAGCGAGGACGCGGCGGCAAGCTCGTGTCGGAGGACGCCACCATTCCCTACACGCTCTCGATTCACTACGAGGACGACGGCGACGGCACCAAGGTCACGTGGCACCAGGAGATGGAGTCGCTCAAGGGGGTCTTCAAGTTCGCCGACCCGATCGTGCTGAAGATGTATGCGCGGGACGTGCGCTCGAACCTCGAGAAGGCCAAGACCATCCTCGAGGCCTGAAGGACGTTCGCCTCGCCGTACCGCCCGTCTAGCGGTCCTCGCCCCAGTTGGCGATGATCACGGCGATCGCTGGGAGCACAGCAGCGACGACCGACATCGCCACGGCTGCCGTCGACGACCACAGCCGGACCACGTTCCAGGCCAGCAGGATCAGCACCAGGCACACGCCCATCAGGGCGAAGTACCACCGTTGGCGCCGGCGCAGCCGCTCACTCTGCGGCCTCCGCACCCCGGGGCCCGTGACGCGCTGGCGTCGTCTCATCGCCTCCACCGTCCCACGGTCCCCGGGGCAGCGCGTGCGCGCAACAAGCTCGCGCCATCGGAGAGCGCTGGGCCGCCGCGCGACGGTATGACGCGGCTCGGGCGCGTGCCGTCAGCTGAGGAACCCGATCCGGTCGACGAGCCACGCCACGGTCTTCTTCAGCGCCCGACCACCAGCCCTCAGCGCGCTGGTCGTTCGGGTCACGCCCTTGTCGCCCATGCGCCAGATTGTGCAGCGTTGTGGCGGAGTCGGCAGCCTCTCGCGCGCATGATGCCCTCTGGCGTCGGAGATCACGTCGCGTCCGCGCGTTGTTTCGCGCGTGTGCGCAGGTCGTGGTCACGTCGGATTCACCGGCAGCAAGCGTTCCGAGGTCCTACCGTCAGGACATGTCCACAACGGGGGAAGACGAGAAGCGCAGCGGCTCGAGGTACGCCGGCGTGTGCCGGACCTGCGGCACCGAGCTGCCGGCACGGGCCGAGGCCGTCTACGAGCGCGCGACGAAGACCGTCCGCTGCCTCACCCACGATCCCGAGTTGACCAAGCGAGCTCGACCGAGACTGCTGCCTCGTCGACCGCCGTGACGGAACCTCTGGATCCGGGGGTACCGGGAGCATCGGCACGGCGCGAGTTCGAGCGTCGCCGCGCTGCGCGCGAGGACCGTATCCGGAGCAAGCACCCCAAGCTCGGCGGGCTGATCGTTTCCGTCAGCGGCACTCCACAGTCCACGAACGCGTGGGACACCGGCGCCATCGGCGAGGAGCGTCTCGGGGGGCGCCTCAACGAGCTCGCCGGCGACTCGCTCCGGGTCCTGCATGACCGCCGGATCCCCAAGAGCCGCGCCAACATCGACCATCTGGCGATCACACCGTCAGGTGTCTTCGTGATCGACGCCAAGAAGTACAAGGGTCGCCCGAACCTCCACGTGGGAGGTGGGTTCCTCCGGCCGCGCGATGAGAAGTTGATGGTGGGCAAGCGCGACCGCAGCGGCCTGGTGGACGGCGTCCTCAAGCAGGTCCAGATCGTGCACGACATCGTCGGGGCCGACGTTCCCGTCAAGGGAGTGCTGTGCTTCGTCGAAGCCGACTGGCCCCTCATCGGCGGCGCGTTCTCGACCAGGGGCGTGGACGTCCTGTGGCCCAAGCGGCTCTACAAGGTTCTGGGTTTGGCCGGTTCGCTCACCGATCCGACCGTGAGCGAGGTGCACCAGACGCTGGCCGCCGCCCTGCCGCCAGCGTGAGATCGAGAGTTGCCACGCTCCGAGCAGCCAGCACGCGGCGGTAGGACTCGGCGGTATCGCGATGGGAAGCAGCCGGTGTGAACGCCGCGCCTGAACGCAACTGTCGGCACGCCTGCCTAGAGTCCTTCATGTGATTGCACGATGAGCAAGGAAGCCGCGATGCGGGCGATGCGGGAGGCCCGGTATCGCGAGAGGTCAACAGCGCCGACTGCCCCGGCGAGTCCGGCCAGACCGGCCAGGTCCCAAGCGACCACCACGGCTGCGGCTGCCCCGGCTCCGCCCACTGACGACTCGTGCGGACACCGTTCGATGAACGGACGCACCTGCACACGCGAGCGGGGCCACGCGGCAAAGAGCCACCGCTACTCCTAGGTCTGCGTTCCGCCGCTATGCCACGCCATGGCGGCCGGGCCAGCCACCTGTGACAAGTGGACCACCCGGTTGGCCCGAGATGGCGGGACGAGGCACCGCTCCAGCGGCACCAACTGCATACGGTTCGGTTGTCTCGGACCGCGATGCGACCCTTCTCACGCGCGCTGACTCCATCGTCTAGACGAACGAGAGACAGACGTGAGGTCGAACTGGTCAGCGAACCGTCGCGGTGGAGAGATCAAAGAGTGGTCGACGAACAGCGTCCGCTGAAGTCCGATGGATGCCTCCAAACGCAAGACAACCCTGACCGTCGTGATGCAAGGTGAGCTGGTGCCTCCGGAACGGGTCCGGGTGGCCTCGAACAAACCCGGGGGACTCGTGCTCAAGCGCGTCATCACCGCTGCCCTTGCAGCCTCACTGCTGAGCGTCTCGCTGCCTACGCAGGCTCAGGCGGTCACCACGGTCACGGCCTCGGCGAGTGACGTCACGGTCCGCTACAACGACTGCAAGAAGTCGACCATCACCGTCGACGGTGATTGGGCGAACGACTACTCCAACGAAATCGACATCAGAGTCCGAAAGCCCAACGGTCGCTACTTCGACAGCTGGTACGTCAGCGACGACTACTCCGGCGTGATCACCCGCAGGACGGAACTGTGCGGTTGGGACAAAGAAGGCCGCTATCGGGTGCGTGTAGTCGCCATCGGCTACGACGAGTTCGGCGACGAGACCTCCCGTGTCGAGACCAGCACCCATTTCCGTTACAACCACATCGGGAAGGCCAGGTCCCGTGTGACCCGCAGCGTCCACTGGACTGGGCAAGGTCGGTACCCGTACACAGTGAACGGTCGCGTCCTGCGCAAGGGCAAGGGAGTCGACAACGCTCGGTTCAAGGTGCAAGCCAGGATCTGGGGCGATTGGTACCAGGTCGGGCGGGGTCGGGCGAACAAGCAGGGCAGGTTCCATGTGACCTTCAAGCCCAATGCCCGAGTGTGGCGGTTTGTGTATCCCGGCAACAAGACAACCAAGGCGAGCACTTCGGACCGTTTCCGCACCCCGTTCCGTAATGGCCGAGTGAGCTCTGAGGGAGAGGCTCCTTTGGATGCGCTCCAGGCCGGCGAACTGATGAGATCGACCAGTTGACGGTTGGCATCGGGCCCGGCTCTACGGGAGCCGGGGGCGGTTGTTGGTTGGTGTTGGCTAGAGCGATGTCCCCCCTAGCCATGGGCACGTCGTCCTTGATCGTCCTCGGGCTACACGGAAGGCCGCGGGATGACACGCACGCGCGACAGCTTCAGCGAGCCCTGGGAGTCGGTGAGGGTACCGGCGCATCGGCCGACTGAACGGTGGCCGCTGTGCCTAGCGGCAGGACGCGTTCGTCAGTCCCGGGCCTCGCGTCGCTCGTTTAGCCGTGCCTGGGCCTCGGACAAGTAGCTCAGGCAGGGGGCCTCGGCATCCGGGTGCTTGGCCGTGAGGTGCAGGATCCATCGATCCATCGCAGCCATGTAGCCGTTGTCCTCGCCCGGCCGGCGCGTGCTCCAGGCGCGAGTGCCGCTCCCGGGTCGCGGGACCTCACACTGCGAGCACGAGACCTTGTACTCATAGGAGTCATCGGGGCCCATGTCGATGCGGACCTCGCCCAGCGCTCCTGCCTCGGCGCTGGCCTTCCTCTGTCGGGCGGAACGGCTGGCGGGCACAGGGACCTCGGTTCGTGCTCGGGGATGGCTCTCCCAGCCTAGGCACCGACTGAGGTGGCCAGCGATGCGGTGGCACCGGCACGAGACACCACGCTCGTTCCTCGACTGCGACCAGGTGCTCCCTGCAGCCGGGTTCGGCTTGACTCGCCTCCTAGCCAGGGGCCGTGGCCGGGAGTGGCTGGCGGGTCACCGAGCGGCTCTCCTCACGGGTGCTCCACAGCGCCCAGGCAATGAACAGCAGCTGAAGCGGCAGACGTAGCCATGGATAGAGACCGCCGGGCTGTCCGTCGACGTCTACGTCGAACACGGCGACATACACGTTGCCGGGAAAGACTGCGACGAGATACCGGCAAGAGCGACACCCACCCGACGTCGAGCTGGGCTCGGGACGAGCAGGGCGATCCCGAGTGCGATCTCGATGAGCCCGGAGCCCAGCACGATCTCCGACCGGAGTGGAACCCACGGGGGGAGGTGCTGGATGAAGGGAGTTGCGACGAACAGGTGGGAGGCACCCGCGAAGGCCATGGCGATCGCCATACCCCATCGTGCTGCTCCCCGAGGCGAGAATCGGTGCGCCAGGCCCATCACGGCCGCGGATGCCGCGGTCGCGAGCGCCAAGGCAAGAAGGAAGATCATGGTGTTCCCTCGGCTCTGATGACGAGGTCGTGTTGCTCGTCCGGCGGAGGCGGACGCTGTGCCGCGACGGCCGAACCGTGGCCGGGACCCGGAGTGGCTGAGTCCGAAGCAGCCGGCGCCGGGTGATCAGGTCGAAGGTGACGCACGAGACCGCGGCGCGGCCCCGGTACACCCAGCCTCTGTGCGGTCTCGACCAGCGAGGGCACGTGGAGCGTGTGCGTGCGCCAACGTTCGACCTGGGCCTCCGCCGCCCGGGTCACCTGATCGTGCAGCAGACCCCTGGTCCTCAGCGAATCCTGTGGCGGGTCAGGCTGACGGGGTCTCGGCAGTCGGCCAGTTCGGGATACTCGCCTGCATGGTCACTTTGCTGCGACGGACCCCGACCGAGCGCGAGCGTTGGGCCGATGAGGTGCTGGACCGGCTCAGCCCCGTCATGGCTGCGCTGGGTGTCCTTTTCCTGCTCGTCGTCCTCGGCGAGAGCGTCGCCCGCGAGGGAACCTCGGTCGCGGTGACCCTCACGGCGCTGGGGTGGGGGCTGTGGCTGGTCTTCGTGGTCGAGTTCGTGGCCCGCCTGGTGGTGGCTCCGCACACGGGCCGCTTCCTGCGCCGCAACTGGTGGCAGTTGCTCTTCCTGATCCTGCCGTTCCTGCGCGTCCTGAGGGTGGTGCGGGCAGCGCGGTTCCTCCGGACCGGCCGCGTTCTCTCCTCCGCCATCAGGTCCTCTCGATCGGCGCGCCAGGTTCTGGGCGGCCGCATGGGGTGGCTCGCCGTCGTCTGGGCCATCACCGTGATGGGGAGCAGTCAGCTGCTCTTCCAGTTCTCCGACTACACCCAGTACGCGGACGCCCTGCATGCCACCGCGCTGGCGACCATCACCGGCGAGCCGCTGGGCCAGCCGGACGGCTTCGCCCGCGTCCTGGAGGTGGTGCTCGCAGTGTTCTCGGTCGTCGTGTTCGCCACTCTCGCGGGGAGCCTGGGAGCGTTCTTTCTCGAGCGCCGGGGCTTCGAGCACGCCAGGGCCGCGGCAGCGGGGCCGGAGACCACGACACGCTGAGTCCTAGGGTCGCAGCCCTCCGGCGCGAACACGCCCAACGATGCTCCCGGCACGCGGGGAAAGGGCGCTGCTTGCCTTCAACATGTCATCACCAACTCGGAATGCTTGGTCGACTTGTGGCGGTGAGGGTGACGAGGGCGTCGGCCAGCCCCGACCAAGCCCCGGTGAGGAGCACTGGCTCCATGACCCGCTGCTTGCCGGTCGCCGTCGCGTGCTTGCCGGATCGGCACCAGAGCATGGATCCAGGCTGACCCGCACGGAGGCCAGATTGACCCGATTCCGGACGACGGCGGTCATCGCCAAGGCACGGACTTGGGCCGCGACCGGCGTACAGCACCGCGTGGGCTCGGGCCCGTTCCGGTCATTGGCGACTCGGCCGACGCCACCTCGAGGCGTCCTGCTAGAGACCAGAATTGGCGATGCTGAACGTCGGTCCAAGGGATAGCGTCGAGGGTCGGAGATGTCTCGTCCTTCGACGTCAAACAGGGGTGCTGATGCGACGACCTTGCTCGCTCCTCGTCGCGGCTGCGTTGCTGGCGGCAACTCCGGTCGTCACCGCGGCTCCCGGCGTCTCGGCGGCACCGGCCGGCCCCGCTGACGGCCTCGTCCTGCACTACGCGATGGAGACGCTGTCGCAGGGCATGGTCACCGACACGTCTCCCAGTTCGCTGCACGGGCAGGTGGTGGCAGGCTCGGGGACGGTGCGACTGGCCACGAGCCTCGGTGGTTACGGCCGGGCCCTCCAGCTCACGGGCACCCAGCACCAGTTCGTCGACGTCCCTGAGTCGACGGTGCTGGACGTCGACAGGTACACGCTCTCCGCCTGGGTCCGCTACACAGGGAAGGAAAACGATCAGACGCTCGGGCGCTGGGAGGTCCTCGAGAAGGCCGGCGCGTACTGGATGAACGTCAGGACTGACGGCCGCGTGCGGGCCGGCGGCTTCTTCGGGGGCTGCGCGAACGCCAACTGGAAGTACTCCGACAGCACCCGCGTGCTTCCAGTCGATCGCTGGAGGCACGCGGCGACGACGTACGACGGCACCTGGTTGAGGATCTACATCGACGGCCGCGCCGCGGGCGCCAAGCGCGTCTCAGGTCGCACGTGTGTCAGTGGCGAACCGCTGGCAGTCGGGGCGAAGAACAACCCGACCAAGGGTCTGCTCGAGGCCTTCTGGGACGGGCGACTGGACGAAGTCCGGATCTACGACCGTGCCCTCACCGCCACCGAGGTCGGCCAGCTCGCCGCTCGGCCATGACGCACGCCCCCTGGTTGCGAAGTTGGTCGCGAGCCGTCTCACACCCTCCGCCAAGGGGCGGCAACCGAGGCGGATGGACGCAGGTCGGTCGTCCCGCGCGCCGCGCAAGATGGGCTCGCGACCTCCCGGTCGCGGGATCGGCTACTGGTCGCGCTGTGACGAACGTGTGTACCGGTGCGGCCATCTTGGCTGCTGCGCAGCACGAGGTGGGTTCTTCCACCTGAGGTGTCAGAGATCGGAAACCGGCACCGTGCTGAAGGTCCTGGTAAGTCGAATCGATTCGTCGTACCCGCCGACGAGGACCAGTTGACCCTCGGTGACCCCCAGGGTGGAGAAGGATCGCCGTCCCGTCCCCAGTTCCGCGATGGTCGCCGAACGACCCGTGCTGACGTCGATCAGTTCCACGCCCTCGCCACCGCCAGCGACGGCGACACGGTCGCCGGGCAGTGCCGCGACCGAGTCGGTCAGCTTGTAGCGGCCAGACACCATGTCAGGGCCGGGAGCGAAGCGCTGGGTCGCGGGGTCATACAGCTCCGTGCTGGTCAGTAGCGTGGCATCGTCCGGGGTTCCTCCGAGCACCAGGACCCGCCCGGACTCAAGGGCTGCGATGCCGTGCTTGAACCGCGCAGTCGTGAGGGTCCCGACCTCGCGTAGACGCCCGTTCGGACATATCTTGACCGCTCGGCCGGTCGCGACCTGCGAGCGAGTCTGACCGCCAACGATCAGCACGCAGCCATCGGGAAGGGGGGCTGCGGCGAGACCGTCTGCGGCGACGGGAAGTCGTGGACCCGGAGTGAACTCTCCGGTGCTCGGATCATAGATCTCCGTGGTGTCGGTATAGGTCGAGGGTCTGATCCAACCCCCGGCCACCAGCACCCGACCGTCGCCGAGCAGAGCGGCCGCGTGGCCGCCACGGCCCAGCCCGAGCGACCCGGTAGTCGTCCACCGCCCCCGTTCGGGGTCGAACAGTTCCGCGCTCGTCAACGGGGGCTGGCCTTCCGCGGTGAAACCGCCCACAGCCAGGACCCGGCCGTCGGCCAGGGTGATCGCTGTATGCGCGTCTCGCGCCTGCGCCAGGTCACCGACCCGAGTGGCCAAGGTTCCGGACACGACAAAGGTTGAGGTCGTTGCCGACGCGCAGCCATCTACGTCACAACCCCCTGCCACCAGGAGGTCGCCGCTGGGCAGGGTGGTCATGGTGTGAGCGGCGCGGTTGGCCACCGCAGATTCGCCTGCGCGTCCAGATGCCGCTGACGAGTCACGTGTGCCACCGGGCGAGTCGGTCGGGGCCGAGCACCCGCCCAGGGTCAGAGCGAGAACAGCAACCACCCCCACCGCGACTCTGGCCATCACCCCAGTCTCGCCGGAGGCGTCCAGAAGGGCAGCACGAAACCACAACCGTTGCGCGAGTGTTAGCGACACGCGTCTCCCGCAAGCCGGGAACCATGAGCATCGTCGCCAGATTGCCATCGGCCCACGTTCAACCGGGCAGCCGCTGTCGTCCTGCGAGACCCATCGACGACGGCAACCGGGGCCGGATCGCTATCTGAACACTCCCGCCGCCACGCTCGACTCCTCGCCGCGATGCACCGCAACCGCAGCGGCTCGAGGCGGCGCTGCGCACGCGGCGGAATGGGCAGGTCTGCGGGCGCAACTCAGCGGCAACCTTTCGCTTCGAGCACGCATGCGGGCCTGGTATCGCTACCCCGCGTAACCAGAGCGGCCGACCAGGACATGATCGGACCCTCGGACGAGGCGGACGGCGACGGTCAGCAGGTGAACGCACCATGACGGGAGTCCGACACCATGCTCCCAGCACCCCGACGCCTGCTCGGCGTCGTCGAAGTGGCGCGCGAGCGCCTAGCCGCACGTTCGGGAGCGCTGCGATCGGCCGGGTGTCGGTCGAGCCGATTGCGGCATGACCGGAGACCCGCCGGTGGCAGCTCTGTCCGGTTCAACTGCGGCCACGGACGGTCGCCCCGGCGGACAGACCAACAGTTAAGCGTCGAATCGACGTTAGTCACGTGGACCAGCTCGACATAGAGAACCGCGCCCCTCCGCTACTTAGGAGCTCTCGGCTCCTCGGCACCTCGACAGTCGCGAGCCGCAATCGCTCGGTCTGGGGCTTGACCGGTCGTGTCGGCGCGGTCGCGCCTCGTAGGTAAGCCGCATCGGCGACGCTTGACGCCCGATCGTGGCGTCGACGCAGCCGCCTTTACGGCTGCGTGCCAGACACCGCCACTCTCAGCCGCCTCGCAGCTCGGCTGCGGGCAACTCGCCCTGGTCGCCGCAGCCGAGTGCGCCGCGAACAGGTCGCGACGGAGACGATGACGTCTAGGCCGTCCGGAGTCGAGAAGCGAGACGCCGGACGACGCCAGTCGTCGCCACGTGCGGAGGTGGCTACCCGGGCGCACTCGAGCACCGCATCGACCGCCGGCGAGTATCACTCAGACTCGGCAACGGTTCGGCGTACACGCCCGTCATCGTGTTCACCTACGCCCGCAGCGACCGCGACCACCCGCACGCGATCTCGCTATTCAGCGCCCGAACTGCCACTACGCGGCGTGGCGCGATCGACCCAACGAGACCCGACGAGACCGTACGCTTCTCCTGGCACCGGCACCGGCGCCGGAACCGGATCAGAACGGCGGGTAGTCCAAGTAGGCGTCACACTTGTCGGCGGTGCCATTCAACTTCAGGTCAATCTCAGCCGACGCCTTGCCACCGACAGGCGCGATGCCCGAGTATGTGAAGCCGCCGCCGTTGACGTCGCCGTTTCGTTCCGACAGACCACTTGAATCTCCGGGTCCTTCAGCACCTCTTCAAGAGGGTTCTCAAAAGTGACCTTGGCGTAGTCCGTGCCGTACTCATTGCTCAGGGGCACATCCTCGACGACCCCGAGGTCGGTCTCGCGCTCCTCGAAGACCCCGCTGTCCTCAACGATGAGCGTCACGTCCATCGAGGCAACCTTCGCATTCTTCACTTCGGCGAAGCCGCTAAGCGCCTTGACCTGCCAGGCGTCGAGAAGCTCTGCACACTGTCCGTGGAGGTAATGACGTTGCCTTCGCGATCGAGCAGGTTGAAACCAACCGTCACAGTCTGGCCAGCGGTATCGGAAGTGTTGTCGACGAGCGCGATTGTGTGGGCGTAGCCGTTGGCGACCCCCGAATCCAGACTCGAGCAATTGGCCAGCCTCGGCAGGCTGCTCGGCAGGCTCTTCCTCGTCGTCCGATGGGGCCTGAACGTCTTTCTGCTCCTCGACGACGGTCTCTCGCCGTCGTGGTCAGCAGCGCATCCGGTGAAAGCGAACACCGGGAGCGCTGCAGCAAGGAATCAGCCGCTGCAGAGTCATCGAATCCCCCATGGCCGCACATGCGAGTTGCTTTGAGGTCTGCTCCGCCGGGGTGCGACCAGTCAGAGCCTGCCGACTTCCAAGGCACCGGGGACCACGACGGCAATCGCCCGCCGGCATGCACTTGCGCTCGCATCCGCCGAGCCGATGCCTGGCAGGCGGCGAAGTGACCCACGTCCAGCCAGCCATGAGGAGACGTGCGCCCAGGCGTCTGCGCCGCCCGCGCGGTGTCGGAGACTCACGCTGGCCTGCCCCGGGCTACTTGACCTCGGAGCGGCGCAGGAACAGCAGCCCGACGACGAGGGGGATCACGATCCAGATCGTCGTGGTCGAGCCGAGCATTGCCCACTCCTCACCGGTGTTCGTGGCTCCCTCGAAGAGCTCCACCTGCGTGTAGTTCCAGTCGATCCACGGCTGCAGGTCCGTGAACCACTCCCGCACCAGCGCGAGCAGCTCGAGGATGCCGGGCATGACGAGGGAGACCACGAAGTAGCCGACGATCGCCGCGGCGGAAGCCCTCAGCACGACGCCGAGGGTGAAGCCGATCGCCATGCCGACCAGGTTGCCGAGCACGATCTGGGGTGCGGTCGACAGCGACATGTCCCAGACGGTGTCGACGCCGGCGAGCGCCGAGCCGGCCAGGTTGCCGACGGCCCCCACCGCGAACGCGACCGCCATCGAACCGAGACCCACCAGGATGGTCGCGATCGCCTTGGCGCCGACCACACGCCCACGGGCCGGCACCAGCGTGAAGGTCGTGAGCCCGCTGCGCTGGCTCCACTCGCTCGTGACGGCCAGGATCGCGATCATCGGCAGGATCACCGACATCGGGAGGCCGATCGCCGTCGCGAAGCTCTCGTAGGTGACGGCGCTGTCGGGCGCGAAGACGATGACCGCGCCGGTCGCGATGACCGACAGGACGCCGATGCTGACCAGCATCCAGAAGCCCGAACGGGTGTTGAACATCTTGCGCAGCTCGACCCGGACCAGCCGAGTGGTGGGGATGGGACGGGCGGGGCGGCGGACCGGCGCGGCCTCCGTGGTGGAGGTCGGCGGGACGATTGTGGCGGTCATGCCGCAACTCCTTCGCGCTGGGTGTCGGCGGTGAGCGACAGGAACATGTCCTCGAGCCCCGCGCCCTCGGCGGACCGGAGCTCGGTCAGGGCGATGCCGGCGGCCAGGGCGACGGCCCCGACCCTGGTGGGGTCGGCGTCGGTGCGGACCGAGCCGTCCCCGGCGAGCGTGCTGACGATTCCGGCCTGCTCGAGCGCGTGGGCGAGCTCGAGCGGTGACGACGAGCGGGCGAGCGACCCGGCCGCCGCCAAGAGCTCCTCCTTGGCGCCGGACGCGACGATCCGGCCGTTGCCGATCACGACCAGGTCGTCGGCGATGACCTCGATCTCGTGCAGCAGGTGCGAGGACAGCAGCACCGTGCCGCCCCGGCCGGCGAAGTCCGTCAGCAGGTCACGCATCCACCGGATGCCCGCGGGGTCGAGCCCGTTGGCAGGCTCGTCCAGAATCAGCACCCGCGGGTCGCCGAGCAACGCGGTGGCGATGCCGAGCCGCTGGCGCATGCCGAGGGAGTAGTTGCGCACCCGCCGCTTGGCCTCGGTGGGGGTCAGGCTCACCAGCTCGAGCATCTCGTCGACGCGAGAGCCGGGCAGACCCATCGTGGCGGCGGCGACCGCGAGGATCTCACGGCCGGTGCGACCGGCGTGCTGCGCGGAGGCGTCGAGGAGGACGCCGACCTCGAGGCCCGGGTTGGGGAGATCGGCGAACCGTTCTCCGTCGATGGTCGCGGAGCCGGACGTCGCAACGGTCAGACCGACCATCACGCGCATCGTGGTGGACTTGCCGGCGCCGTTCGGACCGAGGAAGCCGGTCACGCGGCCGGGCTGGGCGGTGAAGGAGACGTCGTCGACGGCGGTGAAGCCGGCGTACCTCCGGGTCAGGGACTCGACAGTGATCATGGGACAACCGTGACGGCTCCGACGGTCCCCGGGCATCGGTCGTGAGGCTCGGAGCAGGTCGTGCCTTCGGCTGGTGGCCGGGTCAGACTTTCGGTCGGTCCCCTGGGGGCGCTTCATCCCTACGCTGAGGGGGTGAGCAACCCGCTGCGGTCCCTGCTGGAGGAACCCCGTCCCTCGGCACCCCCGGCGCGGGTGTGGCGGGACTGGGCGCTGCTGGCGGTCGTGACGGTCTCCGGGGTGCTGGAGTGGACCCTGCGGGAGGACCAGCCGCTCCCGGAGCTGTCGCTGGTGCTGGCCCTTGGGCTGGCGCCGCTGCTGCTGTGGCGGCGTACCCACCCGCTCGCCGTGGTCGCGGCCGCCTTCGGCGTGACCGCGGTCGTGGACGTCGGCCTGATCGCGGCGGGCGCACCGGCGCTCGACATCTACACGATGCTCTACTTCGTGCTGCTGCCCTACTCCCTCTTCCGGTGGGGTTCCGGGCGAGAGGCGGCGGCGGGCCTGGTGATCGTCCTGGTCCCGGCCACCCTGTCGTTCGTCGTCAGCTGGACCGGGGTCGGTGACGCCATCGGCGGCGTCGCCGTCCTGATGACCGCGTTCGCCCTCGGCTGGGCCGTGCGTTCCCAGTACGCCGCGCGGGAACGGCGGATGGAGCAGGTGAAGTCGGAGGAGCGGGTCCTGCTGGCCCGCGAACTGCACGACACCGTGGCCCACCACGTCTCCGCGATCGCCATCCAAGCCCAGGCAGGACGCGCCCTCGCGGCGACCAGCCCGGCGTCGCCCCTCGAGGCACTGGAGGTGATCGAGGTGGAGGCGACGCGCACGCTCGCGGAGATGCGGGCGATGGTCCGCGTGCTGCGCAACGAGGCACCCGTCGACTACACCCCGCAGCCCGGTGTCGCCGACCTCCAGCGGCTGGCCGGGGCCTCGCCTGCCGGGCCACGGGTGGAGGTACGGGTCTCCGGCGACCTTGCCGCCCTCCCGGCGGCCATCGACGCTGCCGTCTACCGGATCGCCCAGGAGGCGGTCACCAATGCCCTGCGGCACGCCCGCAACGCCACCCTGGTCGGCGTGAGCGTGGCCGGTGACCGGTCGACAGTCAGCCTCACGGTCCGCGACGACGGCGACCCGGGCCCGGCCGACTCCGCCCACGAACCGGGGTTCGGCCTCACCGGGATGTCGGAACGCGCCCTGCTCCTCGGCGGCGCGTGCCGGGCAGGTCCCTGCCCCGGTCGCGGCTGGGCCGTCAGCGCGACCCTGCCGCGGCAGGTGCCGGCGTGAGCATCCGGGTGCTGGTCGCCGACGACCAGGACCTCGTGCGGACCGGACTGCGGCTGATCCTCGGCACCCTGGACGGCATCGAGGTCGTGGGCGAGGCACGCGACGGGCAGGAGGCGGTGCGGCTGGCCCGTGAGCTGCGTCCCGACGTGTGCCTGATGGACATCCGGATGCCGATCCTCGACGGCGTCGAGGCGACCCGGCAGCTGGCCGGTCCGGGTGTCGACGACCCGGTCGCGGTCGTCGTGATCACCACCTTCGACCTCGACGAGTACGTGCACGGAGCACTGCTGGCCGGCGCCACCGGCTTCCTGCTGAAGGACGCCGGGCCCGAGCTGCTGGGCGAGGCGATCCGGGCGGCCACCCGCGGGGACGCCCTCATCTCACCCAGCATCACCCGCCGGTTGCTGTCGACGTTCGCTGGCACCGGGCGGGCGGCACCTCCCGTCCAGCCCCTCGACCCGCTCACCGAGCGCGAGGAGCAGGTGCTGCTCACCATCGCGCGGGGCCGCACCAACGCGGAGATCGCCGCCGAGCTGCACATCAGCCTCAGCACGGTGAAGACCCACCTCGGCAGCCTCATGGCCAAGCTCGGCGCCCGCAACCGGGTGGAGGTCGCGATCTGGGGCTACGAGACCGGCCGGGTCCGGGAGTAGGAGCGCGCCCCCTCTCGGCGCTCGGCCGGGGCTGGGGACAGCTAGACCGCGTCGAACGCCGCGTCGTGGGTGCCGACCTTCCGGGCGGCGGCGAGGTGGCCGCCGAGGTAGCCGCCGACCGAGGCGATGGCAGCGCCGGCGAGGGCGCGACGTACGCCCTTGCCGTGCTCGCCTCGGCGGCGAGCCAGCCACGAGGAGGTGTAGGTGGCGATGGCGAGGCCGTTGGTGATCGCGTGGACGAGGCCCACCCGCCTGTCGCGCGCTCCGGCCTCCGACCACTCGGCCCAGCCGGTCCAGGCGGTCGGGCCCGCAGCGAGGAGGCCGACCCCGAGGAGTCGCCGGGCCGCCGTGCGCGACTGCTGGCCACCCACCACGTCGAGGACGGTGGCGGAGGTCCAGGAGCCGAGGACGAGGTCGGTCAGGAGGGGGTGGAGGGCATGCCCGAGCCACTCCCCGCGAAGGACCTCACCGCGGGTGCCGGTCGCGAACGCGGCTTCGACGACCGGAGCCACCCTCTGCACCGGCCCGTCGAGGACCGAGGCCTCCTCGATCGCAAGGGTCCACTCCACGAGCCTGGGTCGGTCCATGGGCCCAGCCTCGCCGCCGCCACGGCCCGGGTCAACGGGCCGTGGGTGTCAGACGAGCTCGGGCTCGGTCTTCTCGCGGACCTCGGCCTCGGTGACGCCGGGGGCGAGCTCGACGAGCGTGAGCCCCCCGCCCTCGTCCGCCGGGATCACGTCGATGACGGCGAGGTCGGTGATGATCCGCTGCACGACGGCCTTGCCGGTGTAGGGCAGGGAGCACTCGTTCAGGATCTTCAGCGAGCCGTCCTTGGCGACGTGCTCCATCAGCACGATCACGCGCTTGGCGCCGTGGACCAGGTCCATCGCGCCGCCCATGCCCTTGACCATCTTGCCGGGGATCATCCAGTTGGCGATGTCGCCGTCCCTGGAGACCTGCATCGCACCGAGGATCGCGGCGTCGATCTTGCCGCCGCGGATCATCCCGAAGCTCGTCGCGGAGTCGAAGAACGACGCGCCCTTGCGCAGGGTGACCGTCTCCTTGCCCGCGTTGATGAGGTCGGGGTCCTCCTCGCCCTCGTAGGGGTAGGCGCCGACGCCGAGGATGCCGTTCTCCGACTGCAGCACCAGCTCGACGTCATCGGCGACGTAGTTGGGAACCAGGGTGGGCAGGCCGATGCCGAGGTTGACGTAGGAGCCGTCCGTCAGCTCCGAGGCGGCGCGGGCCGCCATCTCCTCACGGGACCATCCGTGATCAGCCATCTCAGGCCTCCTTCTTGCGGACGGTGACGCGCTCGATGCGCTTGTCGGCGGCCTGCTCGGGGGTGAGCGCGACGACGCGCTGCACGAAGACACCGGGGGTGTGGACGTCGTTGGGGTCGAGGTCGCCGGGGTCGACGAGCTCCTCGACCTCCGCGATCGTCAACCGGCCGCACATCGCGGCGAGCGGGTTGAAGTTGCGCGCCGAGTCGCGGAAGACGAGGTTGCCGTGGCGGTCGCCCTTCCAGGCCCGCACCAGGCCGAAGTCGGCGACGATCGCCTCCTCGAGCACGTACTCACGACCCCCGAAGTCGCGGGTCTCCTTGGCCGGCGACGCCTTCGTGACGTTGCCGTCGGCGTCGTACTTCCACGGGATGCCGCCGTCGGCGACCTGGGTGCCGCCACCGGTGGCGGTGAAGAACGCCGGGATGCCCGAGCCGCCGGCCCGCATCCGCTCGGCGAGCGTGCCCTGCGGCGTCAGCTCGACCTCGAGCTCGCCGGAGAGGTACTGCCGCGCGAACTCCTTGTTCTCCCCCACGTACGACGACACCATCCGCCGCAGCCGCTTCTGCATCAGCAGCCGGCCGAGGCCCCAGTCGTCGACCCCGCAGTTGTTCGAGACCGCCTCGAGGTCGGTCGTGCCGGCCTCCAGCAGGGCCTCGATCAGCACCGAGGGGATGCCGCAGAGACCGAAGCCTCCGACGGCGAGGGTCGATCCGTCCTTGATGTCGGCCACGGCCTCAGCCGCCGACGCAACCACCTTGTCCACCCCCGCACCCTAGCCTCGCGTGGCGGCCGTCACGTATGGCCCCCGTCCACACATCCGCCTGCCTACGATGGGGACATGCCCACCCCCGCCCGGACCGGTGCACAGCTGCACGTGGTCACCGGCAAGGGAGGCACCGGCAAGACCACCGTCGCCGCGGCCCTCGCGCTGGCTCTCGCGAGTCGCGGACAGGACGTGCTGCTCTGCGAGGTCGAGGGTCGGCAGGGCATCGCCCGCCTCTTCGACGTCGACCCGCTGCCCTACGCCGAGCGGCGGATCGCCGTGGGCAGCAACGGGCCGGAGCACGACGCGGGCGGCGTCCTCTACGGCCTCCACATCGACCCCGAGTCGGCGCTGCTGGAGTACCTCGCCCTCTACTACAAGCTCGGCCGTGCGGGCAGGGCGCTCGACCGCTTCGGCGTCATCGAGTTCGCCACCACGCTGGCCCCCGGCGTCCGCGACGTGCTCCTCACCGGCAAGGTCTACGAGGCCGCCAAGCCCGGGCGGCGCGGCAAGGAGGCCCGCCAGTACGACGCCGTCGTGCTCGACGCCCCGCCCACCGGCCGGATCGCCCAGTTCCTCGGCGTGAACTCCGAGCTCGCCGGGCTCGCCAAGGTCGGTCCGATCAAGACCCAGGCCGACCACGTCATGAAGCTCTTCCGCTCCGCGCGCACGCACATCCACCTCGTCACCGTCCTCGAGGAGATGCCCGTGCAGGAGACGGCCGACGGGATCGAGCAGCTGCGCGACCACGGCTTCCCCCTCGGCTCCGTGGTCGTCAACCTCGTCCGGCCCCAGGACCTCGGCGCCGGCGACCTCGCCGCCTTCACCGCCGGGGAGGTCGAGCCCGCGCAGGTCGCGAAGAATCTCGCCGCCGCCGGCATCCAGGCCGACGACGCGCTCGTCGACGGGCTGCTGGCCGAGGCCCGCGACCACGCCGTACGCCGCGCGCTCGAGGACTCGCAGCGCACGCTCGTCGCGCAGCTCGGCGTCCCCACCGTCGAGCTGCCGCGCCTGCCCGGCGGCGCCGACCTCGGCGGGCTCTACGAGTTGGCCGGGTCGCTGTGCGAGCAGGGAATGGCATGAGCCCGCAGCGCAGCCAAGCCCGGACCAGGGCCCGCGTCGGCCCCCTCGCGGGGACCCCCACCACCGCCCCCGACCTCGACGTCGACGCGCTCCTCGACGACCGCGGCACCGGCATCATCGTGTGCTGCGGCTCCGGCGGTGTCGGCAAGACCACCACCTCGGCGGCCCTCGCGCTGCGCGCCGCCGAACGCGGCCGCACGGTCGTCGTCCTCACCATCGACCCGGCTCGCCGGCTGGCGCAGTCGATGGGGATCGAGGAGCTCGACAACACCCCGCGGCCGGTGGCCGACGTCGCCGGCAGCGGCTCGCTCGACGCGATGATGCTGGACATGAAGCGCACGTTCGACGAGGTGGTCGAGAGCCAGGCCAGCCCCGAGAAGGCGCAGCAGATCCTCGCCAACCCGTTCTACGTCGCGCTCTCCTCCTCCTTCGCCGGGACGCAGGAGTACATGGCGATGGAGAAGCTCGGGCAGATCCACGCGCAGGCGCAGGCCGAGCAGACCTACGACCTGATCGTGGTCGACACCCCGCCGTCGCGTTCGGCGCTCGACTTCCTCGACGCCCCCGAACGGCTCTCCCGCTTCCTCGACGGCCGCTTCATCCGGCTGCTGCTCGCTCCCGCCAAGGGGCCGGCGAAGCTGATGACCGCCGGCGTCGGGCTGGTCACCAACGCGATGACCCGGATCCTCGGCGCGCAGGTGCTGCGTGACATGCAGACCTTCGTCGCCGCCTTCGACACCCTCTTCGGCGGCTTCCGGCAGCGGGCGCAGAAGACCTTCGAGCTGCTCCAGGCCGACGGCACGGCGTTCGTCGTCGTCGCCGCACCCGAGCCCGACGCGCTGCGCGAGGCGGCGTACTTCGTCGAGCGGCTCAGCGAGGACCGGATGCCGCTCGCAGGCCTCGTGGTCAACCGGGCCTCGGCCGCGGCGGAGGGCAGCCTGTCGGCCGACGAGGCGATGGCGGCGTACGAGCGCTTGAGCCGCGACGACTCTGGCGCGTCACTGACGGCGGGACTGCTGCGGCTCCACGCCGACCGGGCGCGCCTGGTCGAGCGGGAGCGGGGGCTGCGGTCGCGGTTCGCCGCGGCCCACCCGCGGGTGCCGACGGCCGTCGTACCGGCGCTGCCGGGGGACGTGCACGACCTCGCCGGACTGCGCGAGGTCGGGAGCCTGCTCGCCGGTGCCTGACGGCACCGACCGGCTCCCTGCCCGGGGACGACCCCGGGCGAACCACTGGCTCTGACGAAGGTCGACGCCCCCGGAGGGAAACAGGCGTCGGTTGACGTGCGTCAGAGCCAGGAGGTCAGAGAGCCGCGGGCAGGGTGTGCTGCTCGCGAGCGGTCTCGAGGACCGAGCGCCAGGAGGCGCCGGGGCGACGGCGGAGCAGCGCGCGGCGCTCACGCTCGGTCATGCCGCCCCACACCCCCCACTCGATCTGGTTGTCGAGGGCCTCGGCGAGGCACTCCGTGCGCACGGGGCAGCCCTTGCACAGGAGCTTGGCCTTGTTCTGCTCCGCACCACGCACGAACAACGCGTCCGGCGAGGCCTGGCGGCAGGCGGCGGATGGTGCCCAGTCTTCGATCCACATAATGACGTCCCCACAGTCCGTCGGAACCGGGAGTCCCCATGACTCCCAAAGTGTTCCTGATAAGAAGGTAAAGAACGACACGCGGGACCTACAGACTCTTTCGATTCAACTCTTCTAGTCCGAAGTGACTAGTTCCGAAAGGTCACGAATAGTCGGGGTGGGTGGCCCCGGTTATCGTGGAGCGCATGTCCATGCCCCCCGAGGAGCGCCTCCCCGCGTCGCGTGTGCTGTCCCATCTGGGCGTCATGGTGGCCGTCGCCGCCGTGATGGGAGTCGTCGTCGCCGGCCTCGCGATCCCCTTCGCCGGGCTGCTGGGCCTCGCCGCCCGCGACGTCTCGCGCACCATGGACGACCTGCCCACCGAGCTCACCGTCGAGCCCCTCGCGCAGAAGACCACCATCGTCGACGGCGCCGGCAACACGGTCGCCTCGTTGTACGACGAGAACCGGGTCAACGTCTCGCTCGGCCAGGTCTCGCGCACGATGGTCAAGGCCATCGTCGCGATCGAGGACTACCGCTACTACCAGCACGGCGCCCTCGACCTGCGCGGCACGCTCCGGGCCCTGGTCACCAACCAGGCCTCGGGCGACACCCTCCAGGGCGGCTCCTCGATCACCCAGCAGATGGTGAAGCTGACGCTGGTCAGCCAGGCCGACACCAAGGCCGAGCGCGCAGCCGCCACCGAGGAGTCGATCGCCCGCAAGGTGCGCGAGCTGCGCTACGCGATCGCCTTCGAGGAGCAGTACTCGAAGGACTGGATCCTCGAGCGCTACCTCAACCTCGCCTACTTCGGCGACGGCGCCTACGGCATCCAGTCGGCCGCGCGGCACTACTTCGACAAGAACGCCAAGAACCTCAACCTCCGCGAGTCGGCCATGCTGGCCGGCCTGGTCAAGAACCCGACCGGGCTCGACCCCACCAACTCCCCCGACGCGGCCCTCGAGCGGCGCAACATCGTCCTCGAGCGGATGGCCCAGCTCAACGTCATCACGCAGAAGAAGGCCGACAACGTCAGCAAGAAGAAGCTGGGCATCGACCCGCAGCCCACCGACAACGGCTGCGTCAACTCCCGGGCGCCGTTCTTCTGCGACTACGTCATCAACTACCTGCTCGAGGACCCGTCGCTGGGCAAGAACAAGGACGCCCGGCGCCAGCTGCTGCGCACCGGTGGCCTCACCATCGAGACCACCATCGACCTCCGCTTCCAGCAGGCCGCCGACACCTCCGTGCGCGAGCGGGTCTTCCCGACCGACAACGCCATCGGCGGCATGGCGATGGTCGAGCCCGGCACCGGTGACGTGAAGGCGCTCGCCCAGTCGCGGCCGATGGGCACCGACAAGAAGAACGGCCAGACGTTCCTCAACTACGTCGTGCCGCAGGAGTTCGGCGACTCCAACGGCTTCCAGCCGGGCTCGACGTTCAAGGCCTTCGTGCTCGCGCAGGCGCTCATCGACGGCGTCCCGCCCAGCTACTCGCTCACCGTGCCCGCCCAGGACTCCATCCCCGAGAGCCAGTTCGGCAAGGGCGACTGCCCCTACCAGAGCACCTCGATCTGGGAGCCCTCCAACTACGACGACCAGGGCGGGACGTTCGACCTCTACACCGGCACCCAGAAGTCGGTGAACACCTTCTACGCCGCCCTCGAGCAGGTCACGGGCCTCTGCGCCCCCTACGAGCTGGCGAAGAAGATGGGCGTCGTCCTCACCAACCCCGAGAAGGAGCGCGTGCCGTCGTTCACGCTCGGCGTCTCCGACGTGAGCCCGCTGGAGATGGCCGAGGCCTACGCCACGTTCGCCGCCCGCGGCGAGCACTGCGAGTCGCGCCCGGTCACCGCGATCGAGGACACCCGCGGCAACACGCTCAAGGAGTACCCCCAGCGCTGCACCCAGGTGATGGAGAACGCCGTGGCCGACACGGTCAACGACATCCTGCGCGGGGTCCTCGACCCCGGCGGCTTCGGCGCCAACATCAGCACCAACCAGCCCGACGCCGGCAAGACCGGCACCACCCAGGACGGCAAGGCCGTGTGGTTCGTGGGCTACACGCCCAACCTCGCGACCGCCTCGATGATCGCGGGCGCCAACTCGGAGGGGGAGCCGATCCCACTCTCGGGCGTCTCGGTCGGCGGGTCGCCGCTCTACGACGTCTCGGGCTCCGGCACGGCCGGCCCGATGTGGGGCCGGGCGATGGGGGTCGTCCAGCAGTGGCTCGACGACGTCGACTTCGTCAAGCCCAACCGCGCCGCGCTGCTCGACCAGGGTGGCCAGGTGCCGTCTGTCGGCGGCCTCTCGATCAAGACCGCGACCCGGATCCTCGAGGACGCCGGCTTCACCGCCGTCATCGGTCCCGAGACCAACTCCAGCTACCCCGAGGGCACCGTCGCCTTCACCGACCCCGGCACCGGCGAGCGCTACTTCGACGGCGCCCCCGTCACGCTCTACATGTCCAACGGCTACACCCCGCCGAGCAACAACGGTGGCGGCGGGAACAACGGCGGCGGGAACAACGGTGGCGGCGGCGGGAACAACGGCGGCGGGAACAACGGTGGCGGCGGGAACAACGGCAACGGTGGCGGCGGCGGAGGCCGCGGCGACTGAGCCGGTGAGGGCCCGGCCTCAGCCGAGCTGGCGGCGTACCTCCGCGGCGACGGCGCCGCCGTCGGCCCGGCCCTTGGTCTGGGGGGTCACGACGCCCATGACCTTGCCCATCGCCCGCATGCCCTCTCCGGCCGCGCCGGTCTTCTCGATCGCGTCGGCCACGAGGGCGGAGATGGCGTCGGCGTCGAGCTGCTCGGGCAGATAGTCGGCGATCACCGCGGCCTCGGCCCGCTCCTTGGCGGCCATCTCGGCCCGGTCACCCTCCTCGAAGGCGATGGCGGCCTCGCGACGCTTCTTGGCCTCGGTCGAGAGCACCCCGACCACGTCGTCGTCGCTCAGCTCGCGGGCCTCCTTGCCGGCGACCTCGGCGTTGGTGATGGCCGACAGCACCATCCGGATCGTCGACGACCGCACCTCGTCGCGCGCCTTGATGGCGGCGGTGAGGTCGGTGCGGAGTCGGTCCTTGAGTGCGCTCATGCCGACCATTCTGTCAGGCTGGTGCCATGCACTTTCTCGCCCGTGCGCTCGGCGCCGCGGTCCTCGGGGGCGCCGCGGTCACGGCGTACGCCGTCAGCGAGACGCGCCACTTCGTGCTGCGCCGCGCGACGATGCCGGTGCTGCCCCCGGGCCACCGGCCGGTGCGCGTGCTGCACCTCAGCGACCTCCACCTCACCCCCGGCCAGCGGGTGAAGCAGGACTGGGTGCGCGACCTGGCCGACCTCGAGCCAGACCTGGTCGTCGACACCGGCGACCACCTCTCCCACCGCGAGTCGGTGCCCTACGTCCTCGACTGCCTCGACGGGCTGCTCGACGTGCCGGGTGTCTTCGTCTTCGGCTCCAACGACTACTTCGAGCCGACGCTGCGCAACCCGCTTCGCTACCTGCTGCCCGACTCCGGGAGGCGTCACACCGACAGCCCGCTGCTGCCCTTCGACGAGCTGCGTGCGGGCCTCACCGATGCCGGCTGGCTCGACCTCACCAACACCCGTGGCCGGCTGCGGGTCGCCGGCCTCGACGTGGCGTTCGCGGGGGTCGACGACCCGCACCTCGAGTACGACCGGCTCGACGAGGTGGCCGGGCCGGCCGACGGTGAGGCCGACGTGCGCCTCGGCGTGACGCACGCGCCGTACCTGCGGGTGCTGGACCAGTTCGCCCGCGACGGCTACGACGCGGTGCTGGCCGGCCACACGCACGGCGGTCAGGTGTGCCTGCCCGGCGGCCGCGCCCTGGTCACCAACTGCGACCTCGACCCGGCCCGCGCCCGGGGCCTGCACCGCCACCCCGCCGACTCCACCGCGGGCGATCCGGGGTCGTCGTGGCTGCACGTCTCGGCCGGCCTCGGGACCTCGCCGTACGCCCAGATCCGGGTCGCCTGCCGCCCCGAGGCCACCCTCATCTCGCTCGTCGGGGCCGATTGGGGAGCACGCTCCGCGCTCGGGTAGGGTGACCGTGCTCGCGCGCCGGGGTGACCCGCGCGCAGCGGATCGGGCTGTGGCGCAGCTTGGTAGCGCGCCTCGTTCGGGACGAGGAGGCCGCAGGTTCAAATCCTGTCAGCCCGACCACAGAGACGTCCCGGTGTCAGCGTGCTGGCACCGGGACGTTCTGCATTCCGGCGGTCATCCATCTGGCAGACTCGGGGCATGGCTGAGAAGGATCCGGGTGACGGCCCCTCGTTGGAGCTGCCCTCCTTCGGCCTGCGCCGGCGCAGGCGCGACGAGCCGGCCGCAGCGCCCGCGGCGGACGCACCTATCGAGAGCCCGGAGCACACGAGTGCCCGTCCGCTCGCCGTCGACGAGCAGGAGCCCGACCCCGGGCCGGTTCCTGAGCCTGTGCCCGGGCCCGCGCCGGTGCCTGCGGCGAAGCGGACCCCGAAGGTCAAGACGCCGCTGCGCCGTCCCGCCCTCAAGCCGCTGCCGGCCACCACGCTGACCGGCGCCGCCGTCGGGCTGCTGCTGGTCGGCCTGATGTGGGCGGCGCTCGAGTCCTGCGACTTCGTCCGCGGCACCTCGTCGTGCCAGGGCGGCGGGGTCGTGATGTGGCTGGCGATCCTGACCTTCGTCGTGATCCTCGGCCGGTTCCTGCTCCGCTGGCTCGGTCTCGACGAGGCGGGCAGCACCAGCTTCCTGGCCGTCGGCCTGACCGCCGTGGCCATCCTGCTCTTCCTGCCCAACGACCTCGAGAGCCCGTGGATGGCGCTGGTGCTGCCGGCCTTCAGCGCGACGGCGTACGCCCTCTCCCACTGGGTCACGACAGCCGTCGTCGAGCCCTCCGGGGCCGAGCTCCACCGCTAGCCCGCCAGAGCCCCGTTCAGCGAGCGGCGGCGACGATCTCCGCGATCTGCACGGTGTTGAGGGCCGCGCCCTTGCGCAGGTTGTCGTTGCTGATGAACAGCGCCAGCCCGCGGTCGTCGTCGACGCCCGGGTCGCGCCGGATGCGGCCGACGTAGGACGGGTCGTTGCCGGCGGCCTTCAGCGGCGTCGGCACCTCCATCAGCTCCACGCCCGGCGCGGCCGCGAGGATCTCGCGGGCACGGTCGGGGGTGAGGCCGCGTGCGAACTCGGCGTTGACCGCGAGCGAGTGGCCGGTGAAGACCGGCACCCGCACGCAGATGCCCGAGACCCGCAGGTCGGGCAGGTCGAGGATCTTGCGCGACTCGTTGCGGAGCTTCTGCTCCTCGTCGGTCTCGTTGAGTCCGTCGTCGACGATCGAGCCCGCCAGCGGCAGCACGTTGTAGGCGATCGGCTCGGTGTAGGTCGCCGGCTCGGGAAAGGCCACCGAGCCGCCGTCGTAGGCGAGCTCGCGGGCCTTGTCGCCCGCCGCCTCGACGCCGGAGGCGAGCTCGTCGACGCCGGCGACGCCGGAGCCCGAGACCGCCTGGTAGGAGGCGATCACCAGCCGCTGGAGGCCGGCCTCGTCGTGGAGCGGCTTGAGCACCGGCATCGCGGCCATCGTGGTGCAGTTGGGGTTGGCGACGATGCCGCGCCCGGCCTCGATCACCGGCGCCAGGGCACCGGGGTTGACCTCGCTGACGACGAGCGGGATCGCCGGGTCCTTGCGGAAGGCGCTGGAGTTGTCGACCACCGTCACGCCCGCCTCGACGTACGCCGCCGCGAGGGCCCGCGACGTGGTGGCACCGGCGGAGAACAGCGCGATGTCGAGCCCGGCCGGGTCGGCGGTGGTGGCGTCCTCGACGACGACCTCGCCCCCGGCGAAGGGAAGCACGGTGCCGGCGGAGCGGGACGAGGCGAAGAACCGCACCTCGCTGGCGGGGAAGCCGCGCTCCTCGAGGATCTGGCGCATGGCGACGCCCACCTGACCGGTGGCGCCGACGATGCCGAGCCGCACGCCGGCCATCAGCGGCCGGTCCCGCCGTAGACGACCGCCTCGATCTCGTCGGAGTCGAGGTCGAAGGCGGTGTGGGTGGCCTGCACGGCGGCATCGACCTGGGTCTGGTCGACGATCACCGAGATCCGGATCTCCGAGGTCGAGATCATCTGGATGTTGACGCCCGCGCTGGCGAGGCCGGCGAAGAACTTGGCGGTGATGCCGGGGTGGGACCGCATGCCCGCACCGATCAGCGACACCTTGCCGACCTGGTCGTCGTAGAGCAGCTTGTCGTAGCCGACCTCGGCCTGGATCCGCGCAAGGGCGCTCATGGCGTGCTGCCCGTCCTCGGTCGGCAGGGTGAAGGAGATGTCGGTCAGCGCCGTCGCGGCGGCCGAGACGTTCTGCACGACCATGTCGATGTTGATCTGGGCGGCCGCGAGCGCCTCGAAGATGCGGGCCGCCTCACCGACCTTGTCGGGGACCCCGACCACGGTGATCTTGGCCTCGCTGCGGTCGTGGGCGACGCCGGCGATGATCGCCTGTTCCATGGTGTTCTCCTGGTGCTGCTGGTCGTCGATGCTGCCCGCGACGATCGTGCCCTCGAGCTGGCTGAAGGACGACCGGACGTGGATCGGGATGTCGTAGCGGCGGGCGTACTCGACGCACCGCAGGTGGAGGATCTTGGCGCCGCAGGCGGCGAGCTCGAGCATCTCCTCGTAGGTGACGGCGTCGAGCTTGCGGGCCGACGGCACGATCCGCGGGTCGGCGGTGAAGACGCCGTCGACGTCGGTGTAGATCTCGCACACGTCGGCCTCGAGCGCCGCGGCGAGCGCCACGGCGGTGGTGTCGGTGCCGCCCCGGCCCAGCGTGGTGATCTCCTTGGTGTCCTGGGAGACACCCTGGAAGCCGGCGACGATGACGATGTGGCCCTCGTCGAGCGCGGTGGAGATGCGGCCCGGCGTGACGTCGATGATCTTGGCGCGGCCGTGGGTGGAGTCGGTGATGACGCCGGCCTGCGAGCCGGTGAACGAGCGGGCGCTGTAGCCGAGGTCGGAGATCGCCATGGCGACCAGCGCCATCGAGATCCGCTCCCCCGCCGTGAGCAGCATGTCGAGCTCGCGGGCGGGCGGCAGCGGGCTGACCTCGCCGGCGAGGTCGAGCAGGTTGTCGGTGGAGTCGCCCATCGCGGAGACGGCGACGACCACGTCGTGGCCCGCCTTCTTCGCCTCGACGATGCGTCGCGCGACACGCTTGATGGCAGCGGCGTCGGCGACCGACGACCCGCCGTACTTCTGGACGACGATGCCCATGACTGCCCTTCGGAACTCAGCGGCTGGGACCGTGGGCGAGTCTACCGACGGTCAGGTGGCGGGCTCCCCGCCGTCCAAGAGGGCGTCGGCCGCCTGAAGCTGGTCGGCCTCGGCGGGGATCTCGACGTCGAGCCGGTCGTGGGAGACCACGGACAGCAGCGCGTTGAGCGCGGCGCCCGCCAGGTTGCCCCACGACGACACGTAGGAGAACTGCCACCACCACAGCGCCTCGGCGACGTTGCCGAGGCGGAAGTGGCGCAGGCCGTTGTCGAGGTCGGTGGCGATGCTGGAGAGGTCGTCGGAGAGCTGGCTCTCCACCACCTCGGGCACGTAGGGGTCGAAGACGAAACCGTAGGTGTCGAGACCGCCGAGCATCTCGGCGAGCCGCAGCCGCAGCTCGTCGACGTCGGGCTCGGGACCGACGTCGGGCTGGTACTCCGAGCGCGGCGTGAAGTCCTGCTGGGCCCCGAGCCGGGCGCCGGCGAGCAGGATCTGGGAGATCTCGAGCAGCAGCAGCGAGACCCCGCGGCCCGGATCGTTCTCGTGGGCGATCGCGCGCAGCGCGATCAGGAACGACTCCACCTGGTCGGCGATCTGCTGGGCGAACGCCAGCTGCTCGGGCGTCTGCGTCACGGTCTGGTCAGTCATCTGCACTCCGCCTTCCTGCGAATGCTCGTCCGAGGGTGACCTCGTCGGCGTACTCGAGGTCGCCCCCCACCGGCAGTCCACTCGCCAACCGCGTCACGCGCAACCCGAGGTCCTTCAGCATCCGCGTGATGTAGGTCGCGGTGGCCTCGCCCTCGAGGTTGGGGTCGGTCGCGAGGATCACCTCGGTGACGGTGCCGTCGGCGAGCCGCTGCAGCAGCTCGCGGATGCGGAGCTGGTCGGGGCCGATGCCGTCGAGCGGCGAGATGGCCCCGCCCAGCACGTGGTAGCGGCCGCGGTACTCGCGGGTGCGCTCGATGGCGACGACGTCCTTGTACTCCTCGACGACGCAGAGCACGGCGGGATCGCGCCGGGGGTCGCTGCAGATGCGGCACTGCTCCGACTGCGCCACGTTGAAGCACGTCGAGCAGAACTGCACCTTCGCCTTGACCTCCACCAGCACGTCGGCGAGCCGGCGTACGTCGGTGGCGTCGGCCTGGAGCAGGTGGAAGGCGATGCGCTGGGCGCTCTTGGGACCCACGCCCGGCAACCGGCCGAGCTCATCGATGAGGTCCTGGACCACACCTTCGTACACGGGAGGTGCTCCTAGCCGCCGAGGCCGGGAAGCCCCGGCAGCCCACCCGCGCCACCGCCACCGGCGAGCGGGCCGAGCGCGTCGGAGGCCAGGCCGTCGGCCTGGCCCTTGGCGTCGCGGTAGGCGGCCACGACCATGTCGCCGAGGTCGGCCAGGTCGTCGGGGTCGCTGCCGTCGAAGCCGCCGGCCCGGATCTCGACGCCGACGAGCTCGCCGACACCGTTGACCTTCACGGTGACGGCGCCGCCGGCGACCGTGCCCTCGACCTCGGTCTCCGCGAGCCGGGCCTGGGCCTGCTCGAGCTGCTCCTGCATCTGCTGTGCCTGCTGCATCAGGGCGTTGAGGTCGAGGCCTCCACCGCCTCCGCCGAGTGCGGCGAACGGGTCCTGGGTCATGGTCGGGCCTTCCTGGGCTGGGGACTGGTCACGAGTGGGGGATCTCCTCGATCACCTGGGCGCCGAGCTCGCGCTCGAGCAGCTCGGCGCCGCCGAGTCCGTCGGCGTCGGCGTCGGGATCGTCACGGTGGGCGTCGGCGTCGGGGTCGCCCGGGGGCTGGCCCCGGGACGCTCCAGCCCCGCCGGCCGCCTCGGCGTCGGCCTGCTGGGCCCGCTCCCACGGGCGCTGGGCCGGTGGCTCGTCGGCGGGCGGCGGCTCGGTCGGCTCGGGAGCCGGCGGCGCGGCCGCGGCGGGCTGCGGCGTACCGCCGGTGGCGCCCGGATCGACGATCGCCTCGACCTTCCAGTCGATGCCGGCGACGTCGATCGCGGCCTGGCGCAGGATCTCGTCGCAGCCACCGCCGACGAAGGAGTCGCGGGCGCCGACGTTGGTGAAGCCGAGCGTGAGCACGTTGCCCTCGACGGCGACGACCTGGGAGTTCTGGGTGAGGTGCATCCACGCGACTCGGCGGCGCATCTTGGTGGCCTCGACGATGTCGGGCCACAGCCGGCGGACGTCGACCAGGCTGAGCCCACCCGCGGCAGCCGCCGGCCCTGACTGCCCTGCCGGCGCTGCCGGCTCGGGCTCGACGGGCTCGGGCATCCGCTCCGGCTCGGGCTCGGGCTCGGGCTCAGCCACGGGAGCGGGGACGTCGGGAGGCGCGGCCGCGGGGACCGGCTCCGGCTCGGGATCGGCCGGAGGCGGCTCGGCGGCCGCGGGCGCGGGGGTCGGCACCGGCTCGGGGGCGGGCTCGGCGACGGGGGCGGTGGGGTGCTGCGCCGTCGGCGGCGCGGGGTCCTCGCGCACCGGAGCCGGGCTGGGCGCGCCACCGGTGATCGCCGCCCGCTTCTCGAGCCGGTCGACCCGCGCCATCACGCCGCCGTCGGCGTCGGCGCCGGGCAGCAGCACCCGCGCGCAGATCAGCTCGAGCAGCAGCCGTGGTGCGGTGGCGCCGCGCATCTCGGTGAGGCCGCTGGCCACGATGTCGGCGGCGCGGCTCAGCTCGGCCGGCCCGAACCGGGCGGCCTGGGCGACCAGCCGGTCGCCCTGGTCCTCCGAGACGTCGATGAGGCCGGTGGCCGGGGCGTCGGGCACCGCCGCGACGATGACGAGGTCGCGCAGCCGGCGCAGCAGGTCCTCGGTGAAGCGGCGGGGGTCCTGGCCGGTCTCGATCACCCGGTCGACCACCCCGAAGACCCCCGCGCCGTCACCGGCGGCGAAGGCGTCGACGACGTCGTCGAGAAGCGCGGTGGGCGTGTAGCCGAGCAGTCCGGTGGCGAGCTCGTGCGTGACGCCACCGGGGCCGGCACCGCCGAGCAGCTGGTCGAGCACCGACAGCGAGTCACGCGCCGAGCCCGCGCCCGCGCGCACGATGAGCGGCAGCGCGGCTGGCTCGACCGCCACCCCCTCCTTCTCGCACAGCTCGGAGAGGTAGCCCCCCAGGAGCCTGGGTGGGATCAGCCGGAAGGGGTAGTGGTGGGTGCGCGAGCGGATGGTCGGGATGACCTTCTCGGGCTCGGTGGTGGCGAACACGAAGCGCAGGTGGGGCGGCGGCTCCTCGACGAGCTTGAGCAGGGCGTTGAAGCCCTGCGTCGTCACCATGTGGGCCTCGTCGATGATGTAGACCTTGTAGCGGCTGCGGACCGGGGCGAAGAACGCCTTCTCGCGCAGGTCGCGGGCGTCGTCGACGCCGCCGTGGGAGGCCGCGTCGATCTCGATGACGTCGATCGAGCCCGGCCCGCCGCGCGCGAGGTCGCGGCAGCTGTCGCACTCGCCGCACGGGTCGGCGACCGGCGCCTGCTCGCAGTTGAGCGTGCGGGCGAGGATCCGCGCGCTGGTGGTCTTGCCGCACCCGCGGGGGCCGGAGAAGAGGTAGGCGTGGTTGACCCGGTTGTTGGCCAGCGCCGCCCGCAGCGGGGTGGTCACGTGGTCCTGCCCGATGACGTCGGAGAACGTCTCGGGGCGGTAGCGCCGGTAGAGGGCGAGCGGGGACTCCACGTACGCACCCTAACCAGCCGCCCTGACACCCGGTAGCGCCCGTCCCCCGCCGGTGCGAGCGCTGTGACCGGTGCCCGGACAGGTGCCGTGACCGGCGTCCGGACCCGGGCATGAAAAGGCCCCCCGCGTACCCGGCAGAGCCCACTGACCCTTGCTGCCTTCCGGCCCTGGGGGAGTTGGGTGAGGTGCCGCCACGCGGGGGGTTGGTCCGAGTCTAGGTGAGCCGCTCGCGGCCACCAACCCGAGGGCCCGCCACCGGCCTCCGGATTCGGTGTCTCCCGGCGTGGCCGGTACATTCCTCCGCGGAGGATTCGCCTAGTGGCCTATGGCGCTCGCTTGGAAAGCGGGTTGGGTTAACAGCCCTCAGGGGTTCGAATCCCCTATCCTCCGCCAGCCGCACGGCGCCGTACGACACGTTCGTACGGCGCCGTTCGCATCTCCGCAGGCCGTCGAGCGCGGCGCTACGGCGGCATGGTCAGGGTCCTGACCCTCACTCGGACGCCGCAGCACCGCGGTGGACGGCACCGGCGCCAGCCGGGTCAGCCGCACGGCCCGACCTCGGGGCTCGGCTCGCAGAGGGCCCGGTCCTGCGAGAGCGGCACCCCCTCGTCGAGGAGCGCCAGCCAGCTCGCGGGTACGACCGGCGCGTCGAGGCCCTCGTAGCCCAGCAGGGCGGCGGTGCCGGACCCGACCAGGGGATGCACCGCACCCCTGCCGTCGACGACGTGGACGCGGCCACGCGTGGCGGAGCGCCACCCGCCGGCACGCACCACGGCGCCGGCGCCCGGGTCGACCCACACCGACGTGCCCGCGTGGCCGGTGGCGGCCGCCTCTCCCCGCGGCTCCTGGGCGAGCTGCACCCGCGGCGGCTCGCCCGCTTCGGTCTCGAGCCGGGCGCAGCGCTCGCCGTAGGTCGGCTGCAGGACCGCGGCGGGCCAGCGGTGGTCGGCGACCGGGTCCCCGCGGGCGAAGCTCGTCACGCCGGCCGGCTCCGGGCCCGCGACCCCGCCGGTGGCCACCCCCAGCGCGAAGGGGTCGAGCTCGGCGAGCTGGCCGTCGACGGTGGTGAGGTAGGGCCTGCCGCTGACCGTGACGACGTCGCCGGGTCTCGGCACCCCGCCGTCGCCGACGCGCGGTGTCACGCCGCCGAACGAGGCGGGCGAGATCGCCCCGCCCACGGGGAGGAGGTCGAGCCACACGCGGTTCACCTCGACCCGTTCGGTCGCGGCGCCGAGCCCGAGGCCGGCGAGCGCGACCACCTGCGACGGCGTGCCGGCGTCGGGCACCGGGTAGCGGAAGGCGCTCGCGACCCCCGCGGGGTCGGGTCTGCTGGTGGCGACCAGCCAGGTCTCGCCACCGACGGTGACCAGCGTGCCCGCGTCGTCGGGCACCGTGGACACCTGGGGGTCGCTCGACACGGTGACGCGCAGTGCCTCGCCGGAGGCACACGCGGACCAGCCGCTCCCGACCAACCGGTCGACGTCCGGTACGTCGTGGGGCGCGCCGAAGATGCCGAGGTCGGTGCCGATCGTCTCCTCCGCGATGAGCTCCTCGGGGATCACCTGCGGCTCGAGGTCGGCGCCGAGGACCAGCTTGGCGGAGGTGATGTTGAGGACCGGGTGGAGCACCGGGCTCGGGCTCTGCCCGGTGATCACGAAGACCTCGGCCTCCTCCTCGCTGATCACCAGCCCCGGCCGCTCGGCCCACGCCGGGTCGACCGTGCTGGTGAGGACGCCGGCGATCGCGGCGCCGCCCGTCACCAGCACGCCGAGCGCCAACCCGCCGACCAGCGGCCGGCCCGGCCGGGCGGGCTCGACCTCACGGCCGCCGGGCGCCCCCGAGACGAAGGCGGTGACGAGACGGCGACGGCTGAACGAGGCGGCTTCGACGAGGTCCTTCCCGGTGGCCACGCCGGGTCAGCCCCGGACGGCGGTGAGGACGCCGGTGGCGAGGAGCAGCAGCGGCGGCAGGCAGACCAGCCCTGCGGTCTCGGCCAGGTCGCCGAGCCGGTCGCGGCGGATGGACGGCGGCAGCGGCCACAGCGTCAGGGCCAGCAGCACGGCACCCGTGACCGGGAGCACCGCCGCGGCCACCGGCCGCCAGTCGGGGTGGAGCCACAGCGACGAGAGGGCGACGGAGGCCAGCCCGGCGATGCCCGACACCAGCCCCGCGAGGACCTCGGACCCGACGCGGTGGTGCCGGGTGCGGAGCATGACCACGAGGCAGCAGGTGACCGCGACCAGGGCGCCGGCGGCGCCGAGCCCCACCGCCAGCGGTGAAACCAGCACCAGCAGCAGCCCGACCGTGGCGGAGAGGGCCACCAGGAGCTCGTGTCCGAGCCGGGCGTCGGCGCGGACCCCGGCCGGGTCGATCACGCCGGGGTCGACCTCCTGCTCGCCGCCGGTGCCGGCGGCCCCCAGCGCCAGCGACGGCAGGAGGCTGCCCCCGGCGACCACCAGCGCCAGCACGACCGTCAGCACGACCGCCGGGTCGGTCCCCGCCAGCCGCACGACCGTGCCGGAGGCGAGGAGGACCGCGCCGACCAGGACCGGGGGGAGCACGAGCGCGCGGCCCCCACCGAGCCCGACCAGCGCCACCATCCCCACGAGCACGACACCACCGCCCGCCGCGGCCGCCGGGACGGCGAGCAACGGCCCCCCGGGCGCGAGCAGCAGGCCCGCGACCGCCGCGTGGCCGAGGGCCGTCCAGGCCACGACGACGGCGGTCCCGCCCGTGCGCCGGACCCGTGAGAGGACCACGGCGCCAGCCACCAGGCCCAGCGCGACCGACGCCGCGGCGGCAGTGGCGAGCGCGCCGTCCTGCACCAGCAGCGCGACCGCGCCCAGGCCCAGCAGCAGCGAGGCCGCCGCCAACGCCGTACGCCGCCCCGCCGCGGGCGGCCACCGACCGAGGTCGCGCTCGACCACGTCGGCCATCGCCTCGACCACGTCGTCGTAGACCAGAGGCGGCTCGTCGTCGACGCCCGCGGTGACGACCAGCAGGACGCCGTCCTCGACGCCCTGCGCGACCAGGCTCGCGTCGGCGGCGAGCGCGCGCCCCTCCCGGGTCACGACCCGGTGGCCGCCGTGGACGGTGCGGACGTCGAGCAGGCCGACGCCACGCACCAGCTCGGGCAGCAGCTCCGCGACCGGCACCTGCGCGGGCAGCACCAGGTCGGCACGACGGGCGCCGGCGGCGACGGTGACCCGCACCAGGTCGGGGGCGCTCGCAGGAGGGTGCACCGCTCGGCCGGTCTCAGGCGCCGAAGCTGCTGGCACCGCGCCGGTCGGCGGCGCGGTAGTCGGCGTTCGACTGCGACACGGTGCGGCTGGTGGCGTCGAGCAGGTCGCGCATCTCCCGCAGCGCGGCGTCCCACCTGGCCTGGGCAGTCGTGTAGGCCTGCTGGGCCTGGCCCGACCAGTCGCTGCGCAGCGGCGAGAGCTCGGCCTCGAGCCGGTCCATCCGCTCGTCGATCCTCCTGACCGTGGCGTGGAGGTCCTGGGCGGCCTGGTCGAGGCCGGCGTGGTTGACGCGTAGTCCGTGCATGTCCATCGAGGTCTCCTGGGTCGCCGGCCGGCTCAGCCGAGCCTGCTGTGGAAGCGGGTGAAGTACGTGGCCTGGGTGTCGTCGGTGGCGGCGAGGTCACGCCCGGTGACGAGGAGCGAGGCCTCGAACGCGTCGAGCGCGTCGACCACGACCCGCTGCCTCTCGGTCCACGCCTGGTGGAGGACGAAGAACGCCTGGCCGCCGGCGCCGGCCCACCCGCCCCGGAGCCCCGCGATCTGACCCTCGAGCTCGCCGCTCATCCGGGTGAAGTCCTGCCTGGCACCGGAGACGAGCCTGGCCGCCTGCGCGAGAGTGCCCTCCCCCATCCGCATCTCGTTGCTGACCATCTGCCCTGCTCCTCGTCCGTGTCGTGTCCGTGTCGTGTTCAGGTCGGCAGGTCGGGTCCTACCCGGCCGCGAGAGGGAGAAACCCCGGGTCGCGGGTTTCCACAGGCCACGGGAGAGGCCGGTCCGCCATCCACAGCCGGGGCCCGACGCCGGCCCCGACCCCGACGGCCGCGGCTAGCGTGATCCGTCGGCGTGGACGACCGGACGGGGGCGAGGTGAGCACGACGCTGCGAGGCGCCAGACGTGACGCACCGGCCCTGCCGGCGGGCCAGATCGTGCTGCGCCCGCCGCCGTCGATCGAGCAGCACGAGGGCGCCGGCGGCGTCCTGATGAACGCGATCCCGATGCTGGGCAGCCTCGGGTCGATCGTGCTGGTCACCTCGATGGCCGGCAGGTCGGGCGCCGATGCCGGGCGCAGCTACCTCGCGGCCGGCATGTTCCTCTTCGCGACGCTCGGCTTCGTCGCCGTCCAGCTCGACCGGCAGCGCAGGCAGCGCACCCGACGGACCACGGGCTCGCGCGCCGACTACCTGCGCCACCTCGGCGACGTACGCCGACTAGCCCGCGCCGCGGCCGACCAGCAGCGCCGGGCGCTGACGTGGCGCCACCCCGAGCCGTCGTCGCTGCCGGTGCTGGCCGGTGAGCGGTCGCGGGTGTGGGAGCAGACCGGCACCGCCGCCGACTTCCTGCACGTGCGCTACGGGACCTGCACCCAGCCGCTGGCGACCGAGCTGGTGCCGCCCTCGGACGCGCCCGTCGACCGGGTCGACCCGGCCTGCGCCTCGGCCCTCCACCGGCTGCTCGCCGTCCACGGACGGCAGCCCGACCTGCCCGCCACCCTCGACCTGCGCGCCGTCGACCGGATCGAGCTGTGCGGCGACGCGGCGCCCGCCCGCAGCCTCGCGCGCGCCCTGGTCTGCTCGGCCACGGCCTTCCACTCCCCCGACCACCTCGTCGTCGCCGTGCTCACCACGGAGCAGCACCTCGGCCACTGGGACTGGGTGAAGTGGCTGCCCCACGCCCGCAGCCGGCGGGAGTCCGACGCCGTGGGGCCGCGGCGGCTCGTGGCCACGTCGCTCGACGAGCTCGCCCCGTTGCTCCCGGCGGACCTCGGCGACCGGCCACGGTTCGGTGCCGACGAGGGGCCGGCCACCTCCCACGTCCTGCTGGTGACCGACGGCGCGGTGCTGCCGCCGGGCAACGACGTCGTACCTCCTGAGGGCCTCCACGGCGTCACGGTGGTCGACCTGCCGACCCCCGGGGACCGGCCGGACGACCCCGACGGGTGGCGGCTGCAGCTGAGCGGCGAGCGCCGCGGTGGCCGGGTGGGGCTGCAGGTGCTGGGACGGCGCGACGAGCCGGTCGCGGCACTCGGCGACCAGTGCGACCCGGCGGTCGCCGAGGCCTTCGCACGCCGGCTCGCCCCGCTCCACCCCGTGGCCGCCGGTGCCGGGGGTCACGAGACCAGCGGTCCCGCCGACGTCCTGGCGCTCCTGGGCCTCGGCGACGTCCACGGCCTCGACCCGCACGCGGCCTGGCGACCGCGACCGGCGCGCGACCGGCTGCGGGTGCCGATCGGGCTCGGCGAGGACGGCACCCCGGTCCACCTCGACCTGAAGGAGAGCGCGCAGCAGGGCATGGGCCCCCACGGGCTGGTCATCGGCGCCACCGGCTCGGGCAAGTCGGAGCTGCTGCGCACGCTGGTGCTCGGGCTGGCGGTCAGCCATTCCCCCGAGCAGCTCAACATGGTGCTCGTCGACTTCAAGGGCGGCGCGTCGTTCGCGGGCATGGCCGACCTCCCCCACGTGTCGGCGGTGATCACCAACCTCGCGCAGGAGCTGAGCCTCGTCGACCGCATGCAGGACGCGCTGTCCGGCGAGCTCATACGCCGTCAGGAGCTGTTGCGGGCGGCCGGCAACCTCGCGTCGGTGCGCGACCACGAGCGGCTCCGCGCGGCGGGCGAGGACCTCGCACCGCTGCCGTCGCTGTTCGTCGTCGTCGATGAGTTCTCCGAGATGTTGGCGGCCGAGCCGGAGCTCCTCGACCTCTTCGTCGCCATCGGCCGCCTCGGCCGCTCGCTCGGCCTCCACCTGCTGCTCGCCTCGCAACGGCTCGAGGAGGGTCGGCTGCGCGGGCTCGAGTCGCACCTGTCCTACCGGATCGGTCTGCGCACCTTCTCGGCCGGCGAGTCGCGGGCCGTGCTCGGGGTGCCCGACGCCCACGAGCTCCCGCCGGTGCCGGGCCTGGGCTACCTCAGGACCGATCCGACGACGATGCTGCGGTTCCGGGCGGCGTACGTCTCCGGGCCGTCGAGCACCGCCGCACCGGTACGCCGCCACGGGGGCGGCGTCCTGCCCTTCACGACCACGGAGATGCCGAGCCCCGACCCGGTCGAGCCGGACCCCGAACCGGCCCCACCCCCGCCGGCCGGTCGTCGCGACTCCCTCCTGGACGTCGCCGTGCGCCGGATGGTCGGTCGCGGGGTGCCGGCGCACCGGGTGTGGTTGCCGCCCCTCGACGCGCCCGACACCCTCGACCGGCTGATGGGCGACCTCGCCGTCGATCCCCGGCTGGGTCTGGTCTCGCGGCAGT
This sequence comes from uncultured Actinomycetota bacterium, assembly GCA_963754025.1. Taxonomy (GTDB): domain Bacteria; phylum Actinomycetota; class Actinomycetes; order Propionibacteriales; family Nocardioidaceae; genus Nocardioides. The sequence goes on from CAVWEC010000005.1 coordinate 455,007, forward strand.
GGCGCGACCTGCCCGGCCTCGTCGTCCCGCTCGGCACGGTCGACCGGCCGCGCGAGCAGCGGCGCGATCCGTGGTCGGTCGACCTGTCCGGCGCCAGCGGCCACGTCGCCGTCGTCGGCGCCCCTCGCAGCGGCACGAGCACGCTGCTGCGCACCCTGCTCGCCAGCCTGGCGCTCACCACGACGCCGCAGGAGTCGCAGCTCTTCGTGCTCGACCTCGGCGGCGGCAGCGTCGCGTCGATGGCCCGGCTGCCCCACGTCGCCGGGGTCGCGACCCGGTCGGAGCCCGACGTCGTGCGCCGCGTGGTGGCCGAGGCGCAGGGCGTCGTCGAGCGCCGCGAGGCCTACTTCCGCGAGCACGGCATCGACTCGATCGAGACCTACCGCTCCCGGCGGGCCGAGGGCCTGGCCGACGACGGCTACGGCGACGTGTTCCTGCTGGTCGACGGCTGGTCGACGCTGCGCTCGGACCTCGACGACGTGGAGCTGGAGATCCAGCAGCTCGCCACCCGCGGCCTCACCTTCGGCCTCCACGTCGTCGCCGCGACCGCGCGCTGGGCCGACTTCCGGGCCGCGATGCGTGACCTCCTCGGCACCCGGCTCGAGCTGCGGCTCGGCGACGCGCTGGACTCCGAGATCGACCGCAGCGTCGCCCGGCTCGTGCCGTACGACCGCCCGGGTCGCGGGCTGGTGACGGGCGGGCTCCACTTCCTCGGCGCGTTGCCACGCATCGACGGGGATCCCTCGCCCGACACCCTCGGCGACGGGGTCGACGACCTGGTCGCACGGGTCGCCGACGCGTGGCAGGGCCCGGCCGGACCCCGGCTGCGGCTGCTGCCCGAGCAGCTGCCCCTGGCGGCCGTGCGGGCGCAGGCGGCGGGTGGCGACGACCGCCTGCTGCTGCTCGGCGTCGACGAGCGGGAGCTGGCCCCCGTCGGGCTCGACGTCGACACCGAGCCCCACCTGCTGGTGCTGGGCGAGGGCCGGTCGGGCAAGAGCGCCCTGTTGCGCACCTACGTCCAGGAGGTCCTGCGCACCCGGACCCCGGAGCAGGCGCAGCTCGTCGTCGTCGACCACCGCCGTACCCTGCTCGGCGAGGTGCCCGACACCCACCTCGCCGGCTACCTCACCTCCGCCGCGCAGGCGGCGCCGGTGTTGCGCGACCTGGCGTCGTACCTCCAGCACCGGACCCCCGGCCCCGACGTGACGCCCGAGCAGCTGCGCCGGCGGTCGTGGTGGAGCGGGGCCGAGGTGTTCGTGGTGATCGACGACCACGACCTCGTCGCCACCCAGCAGGGCTCGCCGCTCGCGCCACTCGTGCCGTTGCTGGCGCAGGCCCACGACGTCGGCCTCCACCTCGCGGTCGCCCGCCGGTCCGGCGGGGCGTCGCGAGCGCTGCACGAGCCGGTGGTGCAGTCGATGCGCGACCTGGCGGCGCCGGCGCTGCTGCTGTCCGGCGACCCCGACGAGGGACCGCTGATCGGCCACCTCCGCCCCACCCCGCTGCCCCCGGGACGCGGTCGGCTGGTCACCCGCGACGCCGGCACCCGCACCATCCAGACCGCCTGGACGGACCCGACCCCCTAGGGGTCAGCGGCGGCCGAGGCCGAACATGCCGCGGGCGATCTCGCGGCCGGCGGTCTTGAGGAAGTCCTGCACGGGCTCGGACTCGAGCACCTCGCGCTGCCAGCTCTTCGGCGGCTCCGGGGTCCTCGGCTTCGGTGCCGGCGCCCGGGGTGCCTTCGCCGTCTCGGCCCCGGCCTGCTCCGCCTCGGCCTTGCGGGCGCCCTCCTCCAGCCTCGCGGCGAGCCGTTCGCGGGCGGAGTCGCGGTCGATCGCCTCGGCGTACGTCGCGTGGCGCGGGCTCGCGGCCACGGCGGCGGCCATGGCCTCGGCGTCGGCCGGCCCCATGCGCGACTCCGGCGCGCGCAGCCGGGTCCACGCCACGGGGGTGGGGGCACCGCGCTCGTCCATGACGGTGACGACGGCCTCGCCGATGCCCAGGGACGTGATCACCTCGCCGAGGTCGTCGTAGGCGCTGACCGGGTAGGTCTCGACCGTGGCCCTGAGCGCCTTCGCGTCGCGCGGGGTGTGGGCGCGCAGCTGGTGCTGCACGCGCGAGCCGAGCTGGGCGAGCACCGCGTCGGGGACGTCGGTGGGCGACTGGGTCACGAAGAAGACGCCCACCCCCTTGGAGCGGATCAGCCGGACCGTGCGCACCACCTGGTCGAGGAACGCGTCGGAGGCGTCGTCGAAGAGCAGGTGGGCCTCGTCGAAGAAGAACACCAGCCGGGGCTTCTCGACGTCCCCGACCTCGGGCAGGTCGTGGTAGAGGTCGGCGAGGAGCCACATCAGGAAGGTCGAGAACACCTCCGGCCGGTCCGCCAGCTGCGGCAGCTCGACCAGGCTGATCAAGCCGCGGCCGTCGGGCGCCACCTGCAACAGCTCGGCGGAGGAGAACTCGGGCTCCCCGAAGAAGGCCTCGGCGCCGGCGGCCTGGAAGGCGACCAGCTCGCGCAGGATCACCCCGGCGGTGGCGGTGGAGATGCCACCGATCTGCTTCAGCTCGGCCTTGCCCTCGTCGGAAGTGAGGTGAGCGATGACGGCACGCAGGTCGGCGAGGTCGAGCAGCGGCAACCCCTGGGTGTCGGCCCAGTGGAAGACCAGTCCCAGGCTGGACTCCTGGGTGTCGTTGAGGTCGAGCACCTTGCTCAGCAGCACCGGGCCGAACGCCGACACGGTCACGCGCAACGGGATGCCGGTGCCGTGGCCACCGACCGCGTAGTACTCCACCGGGAACCCGGTGGCCTGCCAGTCCTGGCCGACCGAGGTGGCCCGCTCGGTGATGCGGTCGCTGGTCTCGCCGGCCACGGACAGCCCGGAGAGGTCGCCCTTGATGTCGGCGGCGAATACCGGGACGCCGGCGGCGCTGAGCTGCTCGGCGAGCAGCTGGAGGGTCTTGGTCTTGCCGGTCCCGGTGGCCCCGGCGACCAGGCCGTGACGGTTGACCATCGCCAGCGGGATCCGGATCCGGGTGTCGGCGAGGGTGGTGGCGTCGACCATCAACCCGCCGAGCTCGAGGGCGGGACCCTCGAAGGCGTAGCCCCCCGCGACCTGCTCGACCAGGGACTCCTCGCTCATGGGGCGACCCTAACGGCCTCGGATAAGGTCTGGGCGTGATCTTCAAGCGCGTGGGCCAGGGGCGGCCCTACCCCGAGCACGGGCTGACGTCACGGGGCTGGGCCTCGCTGCCGCCGCGCCAGATCCGCCTCGACGAGCTGGTCACGACCAAGGACACGCTGCACCTCGACGCGCTCCTCGACGAGGACTCCACCTTCTACGGCGACCTCTTCGCCCACGTCGTGGAGTGGCAGGGCGAGCTCTACCTCGAGGACGGTCTCCACCGCGCGCTGCGGGCCGCCCTGCAGCAGCGCAACGTGCTCCACGCCCGTGTCCACGCGGTGGCCGGCTGATGGATGCGCGGCTGAAGTCCCTGGTGACGCTGATCGGCCTCGGCGTGCTGCTGGTCGTCGCCACCGTGTGGGGCTGGGTGGCCCTCACGGAGCCCCTCCCCACCACCGACGACAGCGTGTGCGTCAACCGCACCTACGAGGCCGGCGAGAGGATCAAGCGCGGCGACGTCACCGTCAGCGTGCTCAACGCAGGCACCCGCAACGGGCTGGCCAGCCTGACCATGAACCTGCTCGAGGAGCAGGGCTTCGTCCCCGGCCAGGCGGGGAACGCGCCGGACGCCGAGGTCAAGAAGGTCGAGATCTGGACCACCGACCGCGACAACCCGGCCGTGAAGCTGGTGCGCAGCCACCTCGGGCGGGGGGCGAAGGTGGTCGAGCGCGAGCCCTCCACCGCCGGGGTGCAGGTCGTCGTCGGCGACGGCTTCTCGGACCTCGTGGACGGCAAGAAGGCGATGAAGGCCAGCGACGCCGTCACCGTGTGCGGGCCTCCGACCGTTCCCGCCACCTGACCCGGCGACGGCTCAGCGCCCGTCGGCGCGGTCGAGCCACTGCGCCAGACGACCGCCCCGCGACACCTGGCGCAGCCGCTTCTCGGTCTGCTCCCGCAGCCGCCGCGGAGTCACCACGAGCAGGTCGTCGCCGTGGCGCAGGACCGTGCGGTACTCCGGCACGATCGTCTCGCCCTCCCGGATGATCATCGACAGCGACGCCCCCACCGGCAGCCGCAGCTCGCCGACCTCGACGCCGTGCAGCCGCGACACCGGACTGATGCTCACCTGCAGCAGGTCGGCGGCGACCCGGTCCAGCGGCGCCACCTCGACGTCGAACCCGCGCGGCTCCGACCGGCTCGCGACGCCCAGCAGCCGCGCCACCCACGGCAGCGTCGGTCCGGTCAGCAACGTGAACAGGACGACCATGACGAAGACCAGGTCGAAGAGCCGCTCCGAGCCCACCACGCCCTCGGCCACCGGGATCGTCGTCAACACGATGGGGACGGCGCCACGCAGCCCGGCCCACGACAGGAAGGTCCGGTCCTGCCAGGTCATGTCCGCGCGCAACGAGCTGACCCACACCGACACCGGGCGCGCCACGAAGGTCAGCAGCAGCCCCGCGGCGACCGCCATCAGCACCGTGTCGAGGCCGATCCGGCTCGGCGACAGCAGCAGCCCCAGCATCACGAACAGCCCGATCTGGGCCAGCCAGGCGACGCCCTCGGCGAACGACCGCGTCGCCACCCGGTGGGGCAGCTCCTTGTTGCCGAGCACGAGGGCGGCGACGTACACGGCGGCGAAGCCGGAGCCGTGGACGGCCGCCGCGGCGCCGTAGGCGAGCAGGGCGAGGCAGAGGACCGCGATCGGGTAGAGGCCCGACGACGGGAGCGCCGCCCGGCGCATCAGCCAGGCGCCGCCGAAGCCGAAGGCCAGGCCGGAGAGGACGCCGACCACCAGCTCCCAGACCACGATGCCCGCGGCGCCCCACAGCCCGTGCTCGGCCAGGGCGCCGGTCGACACCAGCGTCACGAGCACGACGGTCGGTGCGTCGTTGAGCCCCGACTCGGTCTCGAGCGGCCCGACGATGCGACGCGGCAGCGGGACGACGCGCAGCACGGAGAACACCGCGGCCGCGTCGGTCGGCGACGTCACCGCGCCCAGCAGCACGGCGAGCTCCCACGGCAGACCGAGCAGGTAGTGACCGCCGACGGCCACGACCGTGATGGAGACGGCAACGCCGAGCGTGGCCAGCGAGGCGCCGAGCGCCATCGACGGCCTCACCTCGCGCCACGAGGTGGTCAGACCGCCCTCCGCGAGGATCAGCGCCAGTGCGGCGAAGCCCAGGGCATGGGCCACCTGGGCGTCCTCGAACTGGATGCCGAGACCGCGCTCGCCGAGCGCCACCCCGATCAGCAGGTAGACCAGCAGCGTCGGCAGGCCGAAGCGGCTCGAGAGGCGGACGGCGAGGATCGCCAGCAGCGTGACCGCACTGCCCACCAGCACGAACGTGTCGAGCTCGTGGACGTCGAAGGTCAAGCGTCACCTCGGGATCAGGGGCGGCGGACGCCCATCCTATCGACCCGTAGCCTCGCCCCATGTCGAGTCGTCTCGCCGTCGCCAGCCGGGCGAACGTGCCGCCCTTCCACGTGATGGACCTGCTCGCCGCCGCCGACCGACGTCGGCGCAGCCACGGCGACGTCGTGAACTTCGTGGCCGGGCAGCCGTCGACCGGTGCGCCCGAGGCGGTGCGGGCCGAGGCGATCCGGCTGCTCGGCGGCCCCGACCCGCTCGGCTACACCGTCGCCACCGGGATCCCCGAGCTGCGCGAGCAGATCGCCGGTCACCACCGGAGGCAGCACGGCATCGACGTCGACCCCGACGACGTGGTGGTGACGACCGGGTCCAGCGGCGGCTTCCTGCTGGCCTTCCTCGCGGCCTTCGAGGTCGGCGACCGGGTGGCGATGGCGCGACCGGGCTACCCCTGCTACCGCAACGTCCTGTCCGCGCTCGGCTGCCAGGTCGTCGAGCTGCCCACCGGTCCCGCCAACCGCTTCCAGCCCACGGTGGCGCAGCTCGAGGCGGCGTACGACGCGAGCGGCGGGCTGGCGGGCGTCGTGGTCGCGAGCCCGGCCAACCCGACCGGCACCATGCTGCTGCCCGAGGAGCTCGCCGCCATCGCGCGCTGGTGCGACGAGCGCGGCGTGCAGCTGATCTCCGACGAGATCTACCACGGCATCGAGTACGGCGGGCCCGCGCTCTCGCGCTCGGCCTGGGAGACCTCGCGGGAGGCGGTGGTCTTCTCGTCGTTCTCGAAGTACTTCTCCATGACCGGCTGGCGGATCGGCTGGATGCTGGTGCCCGAGCGGCTCCGGCGCCCCGTCGACGTGCTCACCGGCAACTTCACCATCTGCCCGCCGGCCCTGGCGCAGCACGCGGCGCTCGCGGCCTTCTCCGACGAGGCGCGCGCCGAGCTCGAGGGCCACGTCGCCCGCTACGCCGACAACCGGGCGGCCCTGCTGGCCGGACTCGCGTCGCTGGGGATCGACCGGCTCGCCCCCGCCGACGGCGCGTTCTACGTGCACGCGGACGTCGGCCACCTCACCGACGACTCGATGGCCTTCGCCCATCGGCTGCTCGCCGAGACGGGTGTCGCCCTCGCCCCCGGCGTCGACTTCGACACCGTCGACGGCCACCGCTACGTGCGGCTCAGCTTCGCCGGCCAGCGCGCCGAGGTCGACGAGGGGCTGGCCCGGTTGGCGGCGTACCTGGGGTGACGGCCGCGTCAGCCGACCGGCAGCACGACGCCGGGCGGCACCGCCTGGACGTCGTCGTCCGGGGTGTGGTCGGGCAGGCCGGCGACCAGGGCGCGGTCGACGAAGCCGTTGCGCACCCGTTGCGGGTGGTCGCCCACCGGCACGGTGGTGACGATCCGCCCGGTCCGGTAGGAGATGCGTGACACCTCGTCGGTGCCGCTCCACGAGATGTAGCAGTAGCGGCCGTCGGCGCTCGGCGTCACCCAGTACGGCTTGCCGTCCTGGCGGGTCAGCAACCGGTCGTGGTCGCCGGTGCGCGGGTCGACCACGGCGGCGTAGTCGTCCATCGTGCCCGCGACGCAGAGCGCTCCGCCGTCCGGGCTCATCGCGATGCCGTGGTGGGCCGAGTCGAGCAGGTAGTTCTCGCGGGGCTCGGTGGTGCGCCGGGGCAGCCGCGTGACGCGCAGCACCCGGCCGGTGCGGAGGTTCATCGCGACGTAGCCGTGGAAGAAGCTGACCTGGAAGTAGACCGTGCGCTCGTCGGGCGAGAGCGTCAGCGGCCGGACGGCGGTGGAGAGGCCCTCGCGGCCCCGGCGGTCGAACGCCTTCCGCAGGTCGTAGCGACGCTCGACCTCGAGGGTCTCGGCGTCGACGACCTGGAAGACCCGGTCGCCCTTGGCCGGGTCGGCGGCCGGGTGGTCGAGCGGGGTGTAGACGAAGCCGATCGAGGCGTGGAGGATCCGGCGGCCGCCGTCGAGGAAGACGCTCTCGTGGGGCGACCCGCCGGAGGGGAACGACCCGACCTCGTGCCCGTCGCGCACCCGCAGCACGTGGACCAGGTCGGCGGTCGAGGCGCTCACCACCACCCGTCGCCCGTCGGGCGAGATGGCCATGTGGTCGGAGCGCTGGCCCGCGACCGCGAACCGCCAGGCGATCTCGTGGGTCTCGAGGTCGATGGCCACGACGTCGGCGAAGGACGGTCGGCTGACGATCAGCAGCCGGCCGTCGTCGGACGTGTACATGTCGTCGACGTACTGGTTGTTGCCCTCGCCGATGGCCTCGCGGATCGCGAGGAAGTAGACCAGCCGCTCGGGGTTCATCGCGATCTCGGCGAACCGCTGCTCCCGGTCGGGGACGATGTCGATCCGACCGAGCTGCTCGAACGAGCCGGGCGCCAGCACTGTCGCGGTGCCGTCCCAGTTGTTGCCGACGAACACGGCGCGGCGTACGTCGCCCGTGGGCTGCTGGCCGTCCCCGGCCGTGGCCGGCGGCGCCACCGCGCACATGCCGACGAGCACCGCCGTCAGGAGCGTCATCGCGCGCACGGGCGACCGGGGTCCGACCATGACCACCCAACGACGGGGGGCGTCGACGGGTTATGCGGGCCTCAGAGGATGTCGTGCACGAGCTCGCCGAGCTGGGCCAGGTTGCGGCACTCCACCATCGGCACCACCTCGCCGTAGGGGCCGGCGGCGGAGTCGCCCGTGTCCCAGTGGCGCGGGTGCTCGGGATTGAGCCACCAGGCGTGACGCGCGGCCCCGGCGAGCCCGCGGAGCGTCGGCAGGGCGAGGTCGGCGTAGTTGGACCGGGCGTCACCGAGCACGAGCAGCGACGTCCTGGGCCCGATCGCGTCGGGGTGCCGCTCGGCGAAGGCGGTGAAGGCGCGGCCGTAGTTGGTGCGGCCGAAGAGGGCCGCGTGCGACGCGCTCGCCGCGAGGTCGGCCATCACGTCGGCGACGTCGGCGCCGGGGCGGAAGTGGTGGGTGACCTCGTGCGCGGTGTCGACGAAGGTGAAGGCCCGCACCTTGGTGAACTGCTCGCGCAGCGCGAACACCAGCAGCAGCGTGAAGGACGCGAAGCTCGCGACCGAGCCGCTGACGTCGCAGAGCACCACGAGCTCGGTGCGCCGGGGCCGCTTCGGCCGGTGGTGGGTGGTGAGCGGCACCCCGCCGGTGGAGAGCGAGGCCCGCACCGTGCGGCGCACGTCGAGCGGCCCGCGACGCCGGGCGTGGTGCTCCTGGGTCAGCCGGGTCGCCAGCCGCCGGGCCAGCGGATAGATCTCGCGGCGCATCTCCTCGAGGTCGGCACGGCGGGCGGAGGTGAAGTCGAGCCGGTCGATCGCCGGGCGCACGGCGACGTCCGCTACGTGGTCGGGGCCCTTCTCCTCGGCGATCCGGCGGCGGGCGTCGTCCTCCGCGGCCCGGGTGAACACGCCGACCCGCCGACCCGCGGTACGTCGGGCCTCGACCTCGGTCCGGCCACGGGCGAGCAGGGCCGCGACGATCTGGTCGGTGAGGCCGCTGGGGTCGATGCGCCGCAACGCGTTGTAGGCCGACCAGCCCGCGAGGCCGGGGGCGCGGCCCGGCATCTCCCCGAACCTGCCGACCGCCTCGACGGCCAGCGACGGCACCACGTCGGCGTCGCCGGCCTCGAGCGCGTCGCCGAGCCGCTCGCGGAAGTCGGCGAGCGCGTCGGCGTCGTCACGCACCCCGTCGTCGGCGACATCGTCCGACGCGACGCCACCCCCGACGAGCCGCGGGAAGTAGAGGTCGAAGAGGGTGTCGAAGGTCGGCCGGGCCGAGGCCTTCTTGACCACCGTGGCGGCGTACGCCGCGCGGACGACCTCGCGGTCGTGCCACGGCACCACGCCCAGGGCCGCGAACGCGTCGAGGTCCTCGGCGAGGGACACCGGAAGACCGGCACCGCGCAGCGCCTCGAGGAAGTCGAGGTGGCGGTCGACCAGGCCGGACCGGGTCACGGCGTGCTCATGGGAGACCGAGCTCCCTGACCGCCCGCTCCTGGTCGGAGCGGTGCTTGAGCACCGCGCCGAGGGTGGCGCCGATGGTCTCCTCGTCGAGGGTGCCGACCTGCAGCGCGACCAGGGTGCGGGCCCAGTCGACGGACTCGGCGATCGACGGCGCCTTCTTGAGGTCGAGGTCGCGCAGCCGACCGACGACGTCGACGACCTGGGCGGCGATCCGGTCGTCGAGGTCCGGCACCTGGCCGGTGACGATCTCGCGCTCGCGGTCCGCGTCGGGGTAGTCGAGGTGGAGGTAGAGGCAGCGACGCTTGAGCGCCTCCGAGAGCTCGCGGCTCGCGTTGGAGGTCAGCACGACGAACGGGCGTCGCGTGGCCGCGACCGTCCCGAGCTCGGGGATCGTGACCTGGAAGTCGCTGAGCACCTCGAGCAGCAGCCCCTCGACCTCGACGTCGGTCTTGTCGACCTCGTCGATGAGGAGCACCGTCGGCTGGTCGCGCCTGATGGCCGTCAACAGCGGGCGGGTCAGCAGGAACTCCTCGGAGAAGATGTCGTCGTGCGTCTCGCTCCACGCGGAGTCGTCCCCGCTGGCCTGGATGCGGAGCAGCTGCTTCTTGTAGTTCCACTCGTAGAGCGCGCGGGCCTCGTCGAGCCCCTCGTAGCACTGCAGCCTGACCAGCTCGGCGCCGGTCGCACGCGCGACCGCCTTGGCCAGCTCGGTCTTGCCGACCCCGGCCGGCCCCTCGACGAGCAGCGGCTTCTCGAGCCGGCCCGCGAGGAAGGCGGTGGTGGCGGTGGCGGGGTCGGCCAGGTAGCCGTGGCGGTGCAGCACCTCGGCGACGTCGGTGGGCGAGGAGAACCAGGTCACCGGTCCATCCTCGCTCACCACCGACGCACGTCCCCCGTGGTCCTCGCTGTGCCTCTCCCGTGGTGGCCCGAGTCTGTCAGCCTGCGGGCGCCGGTGGGACCATCCCCGGGGGTGGACCACACCACCCGGTCGAGCCACCCGTCATGGCCCGGACGGACCAACCCTTTCGGGGGTACGCCGCCTCAGTCGCGAGCGTCAGCACCGCCGCGGCCCGCACCGGCGGCGAACCGCGCCGCCCCGTGGGCAGCCCCACCGGCGGCAATAGCGCCGAGCCCGAGTTGCAGCTCGGTCGCCATCGCGGCGGAGGTGTCGACGCCCTCGTTGCGGAGCAGCGAGAGCCGGTCGCTGCGCAGGCAGTCCTGCGGCAGCTCGGCGAGCATGAAGGCCACGGAGAGCGCCTCGTCGAAGGCGGCACCGGGCTCGACGACCCAGTTGACCAGCCCCATCCGCTCGGCCTCCACCGCCCCGACCTCGCGACCGGTGAGCACCAGGTCGAGCGCCCGGCCGGTCCCGATCAGCCGGGGCAGCCGCACCGTCCCGCCGTCGATCAGCGGCACCCCCCATCGGCGGCAGAAGACGCCGAAGGAGGCGTCGCGGGCCGCGACGCGCAGGTCGCACCAGATCGCGAGCTCGAGGCCGCCGGCGACGGCGTACCCCTCCACGGCAGCGATGACCGGCTTGGAGAGCTCGAGCCGGGTCGGGCCCATCGGGCCGGGCCCGTCGGGTTCGACCCGCTGGTCCATGGTCTTGAGGTCGGCGCCGGAGCAGAAGGTGCCGTCGGCGCCCTGGAGCACGGCCACCAGCTGGTCGTCGTCGGCGTCGAAGGCCTCGAACGCCGCGAGCAGCGCGTCGGCGGTGGCCCGGTCGACGGCGTTGCGCGTGTCGGGCCGGTCGATGGTCACGATGGACACCGGACCGTCGCTCCTCACATTGACCGTCATGGGACCAGTGTTCCTCCTCGTCGCGGCCCTGTCAGGCGCTGTCAGACAGTGCGCGTGTTCTTCACCTGCGCCCATGGAGCGCCCGTGGAGCGGCTGCGGCGCGGCGGGCGGGGCCCGGACCGCCCTAGGCTGGCGGCATGGGCCACCGCCACGACATCCCCGCCGCCGCCTCGCTGGAGGCGTGATGGACGCCCGCCACGCCCTGGTCCGTCGCCCCTCGCCGCAGCTCGCGGCGGGACTGGTGACCCACATCGAGCGCAGCTCCGACGTGGACGCCGACCGCGCGCTCGCCCAGTGGTTCGGCTACGTCGACGCCCTGCAGGACGCCGGCTGGACGACGCACGAGGTGGCGCCGGCCGGCGACTGCCCCGACTCGGTGTTCGTCGAGGACACGATGGTGGTCTACGGCGACCTGGCGGTGATCGCCCGGCCCGGCGCGGACGAGCGCAAGCCGGAGACGGCGGACGCCGAGGCGGCGGTGCGGGAGCAGGGCTACCGCACCGCGAGGATCACCGCCCCCGCCACCCTCGACGGCGGCGACGTGCTCAAGCACGGGTCCACCGTCTGGGTCGGGCTCGGTGGCCGGACGAACCGGGCAGGAGTCGACCAGCTGCGCGACCACCTCGCCCCGCTGGGTGCCGAGGTCGTGGCGGTGCCGTTGACGAAGGTGCTGCACCTGAAGTCCGCCGTGACCGCACTGCCCGACGGCACCGTGATCGGCCACGACACCGCTCGTCGACGACCCGACGGTGTGGGGCGACCGGTTCCTCGCCGTACCGGAGGAGGCGGGAGCGCACGTCGTGCTGCTCGGTGACGACACGGTGCTGATGTCGACCGCCGCCCCCGAGACCGCGGCCCTCCTCGAGGACCGCGGCCTGCGGGTGGTCCTCGTCGACATCTCCGAGTTCGAGAAGCTCGAGGGCTGCGTGACCTGCCTGTCGGTGCGGCTGCGCGGCCGGCCGGGCTGACGACGGTCGGACCGGAGCGGATGGGACAGCACCGACGAGACCCCGCCCGGGGCACCCGGACGGGGTCTCGATCAGCTGGCGGTGGCGGAGGGATTTGAACCCTCGGTGGACTTGCGCCCACAAACGCTTTCGAGGCGTTCTCCTTAGGCCGCTCGGACACGCCACCGCGCCGAAGGTTACCGGAGGGGGTGCGGGCCCCCGAAATCGCGTCCCGTGTGCCTGAGAACGCCCGCTGGGTAGTTCTCAGGCACACGCCGCGGTGGGGAGGGGGATCAGCGGTGGTCGCGGAAGAACTGCTCGAGGAGGGCGGTGGCGTCGGGGGCCAGGATGCCGGTGACGACCTCGGGGCGGTGGTTGAGGCGGCGGTCGCGGACCACGTCCCAGAGGCTGCCGACCGCGCCGGCCTTGTCGTCGAAGGCCCCGAAGACGACCCGCTCGACGCGGGAGAGGACGGCCGCACCCGCACACATCGTGCACGGCTCCAGGGTCACCACGAGGGTGTGGCCGTCGAGCCGCCACTCGCCACGTCGGGCCGCGGCCTCGCGCAGCGCGACGACCTCGGCGTGGCCGGTGGGGTCCGCGAGCTGCTCCCGGACGTTGCGACCACGACCGACGACCTCCCCCTCGGGGTCGAGGACGACGGCTCCGACGGGCACGTCGCCACCGGCGAGAGCCGCGCGCGCCTCGGTCAGCGCCGCCTCCATGGCAGCGTCCCAGGGGGAGCCCACGTCAGGCGGAGGCCATGCCGACGGCCTCGTCGAACAACGGGCCGAAGCCGAGTCGGCGGGCCACGTCGGAGAGCATCTCGTCGGGGTAGAGGTCGACGTCGTCGAGCAGGACCGCGAGGTCCATCGCGTGGAGGCCGAGGTCGCCGAGCAGCTCGAGGTCGCCGGCCGGAACCGGGTCGTCCTCGTCCTCGGGCAGCGGGAGCCCGAGGAACTCGACGGCGGAGGCGGCGAGCTCCCACTCGTCGGCCGCCGTGACGTCGGAGAGCAGCACCCGCGTGTGGGAGCCGGCCACGCGCACGAGCACGAAGAAGTCCTCGTCGACGGCGACCATGCCCACCGCTCCGCCGTCGCCGGGGAAGCGCCGCAGCGCGTGACTGAGACCCTCGATGTCGCCGAGCACGTCGTGGGCGAGCTCCTGGACCTGCCAGACGCCCTCCTCGCGGTAGGCGGCGAGCGCGAAGTCGACCTCGTCGGGCAGCTCGACCATGACCGCACTCCCTCCGGGCTCCGGGGGTCATTGACGCGTCCAGAGTGACAGAGCCCTCGGTGGTGGTCCAGTGCGTTCCTGCTGGCTGACGCACGGGGTACGACGGGCACTACCCTCTGCCCCATGCGCACCCACGTCGTCGACCACCCGCTGGTCCACCACAAGCTCACCTACCTGCGGGACGAGGAGACCGACTCCCCGACGTTCCGCCGGCTGGCCGACGAGCTCGTGACGCTGCTGGCCTACGAGGCGTGCCGCGAGGTTCGGGTGGCCCCGAAGGAGATCAACACCCCGGTCGCCCCGACCACCGGCGTCAAGCTCGCCACCCCCAAGCCGCTGGTCGTGCCGATCCTCCGCGCGGGCCTCGGCATGCTCGACGGACTGATGCGGCTGCTGCCGACGGCCGAGGTGGGCTTCCTCGGCATGGTGCGCAACGAGGAGACGCTGGAGGCGTCGACGTACGCCGAGCGGCTGCCCGACGACCTGTCCGGCCGCCAGTGCTACGTGCTCGACCCGATGCTCGCGACCGGTGGCACGCTCGCTGCCGCCATCCGCTTCCTCGTCGACCGGGGCGCCAACGACATCACCGCCATCTGCCTGCTCGCCGCCCCCGAGGGCTGCGCCCGGCTCGAGCAGGAGATCGCCGACCTCGACGTCCCGGTCACGATCGTCACCGCCGCGATGGACGAGCGGCTCAACGACAAGGGCTACATCGTGCCCGGGCTGGGTGACGCGGGCGACCGCCTGTACGGCGTCGCCGACTGAACGACCCGCCGCGGGAACGCCCGCGGCAGGCTGACCGTGACCGTGGTGCCGACGCCTTCGCTCGAGGAGACCGTCACCTGGCCGCCGTGCGCCGTCACGATCGCCTGCACGATGGTCAGCCCCAGCCCGGCACCCTGGATCGCCAGGCTGTTGACGGTCGAGGCGCGGAAGAAGCGGGTGAAGAGCTGGGCCTGCTCGCCCTCCGGGATGCCCATTCCGGTGTCGACGACGGTGAGCTCCACCGAGTCCCCTGCCTCGTCGACGACGAGCTCGATGCGTCCGCCGTCCGGGGTGAACTTCACCGCGTTGCCGAGCAGGTTGAGCAGCATCCGCTCCAGCTGCTCCGGATCGCCGTTCAGCAACGCGCCGCCCTGCGGCACCCGTGACACGACCTCGAGGTCGCGGGAGGTCAGCGTGGGCGCCAACGCCTCCAGGGCCCCGGAGACCAGGCACCTCAGGTCGACCGGGCGCGGCTGCATGGTCAGCTGCCGGTTCTCGATCTGGGAGAGCAGCAGCAGGTCCTCGACCAGCAGCAGCAACCGGCGGCTGTTGCGCTGCACGCGACCGGCGAGCTGCAGCTGCGGTGGTGTGAGGTCACCGACCTCGCCGTCCTCGAGCAGCTCGACGTAGCCGATCATGCTCGTCAGCGGCGTGCGCAGCTCGTGGCTGACGGTGGCGACGAAGTCGGCCTTCACGCGCTCCAGCTCGGTCAGCCGGTCGACGGCCTCGAGCAGCGCCCTGTGCACCGCCGTGCGCTCGGTGACGTCCTCACCCACGCACAGGTAGCCGGCGGCCTCACCGCGCTCGTCGGCGACGCTCGTGAGCGTCAGGAGCATGCTCCGCAGCTCCCCGTCCGGCCGCTGGAAGTGCCACGGCTGCCGCTCGTCGCCGGTCGTCACGGCGGCGGCGCAGATGTCGGCGAAGATCGGACGCGTCCCCATCCGCGCGCCCTGCCGGAGCAGCTCGGCGTCCGCGAAGAGGAGGTCGGCCGGGATGCCGACGGTGTCCTCGGCGGTGCGCACGAACATCACCTCGGCACCGGGGTTGAACACCTGGACCACGCCCTCGAGGTCGGTGGCGATCACCGCCGACCCGGTGGCGGCGTTCACGAGCCGCTGCAGGGTGCGTTCGCCCGAGGAGGCCTGGGCCGCCGACCGTCGCTGCTGGGTGGCCATCACCGACAGCGGCAGCAGGATGAGGGCGCAGTCGACGAGGAACAGCTGGAGGAAGCCGGTGACCAGCTCGGGTGCGAGCGCGTAGCGGTCGGCGAGCTCGGCGACCGGTCCGAGACCGGCCAGCGTCATCACGGTCGCGACGGCGCCCACCCCCGTCAGCAGCAGGCTCGCCTCGCGCAGGGTGCCGCGGAAGGCCAGCCAGCCGAACATGGGCATCACCGCGAAGACCAGCGGCGGAGCGGCGGCGTAGCAGAAGATCGCGACGGTGACGCCGAGCAGGATCACCGACTGCACGACCCGCTCCCCCGGGGGCGCCAGCGCCTGGAACGAGGCCCCCACGAGGAAGAGCGGCAGCAGCATCAGCTGGGCCGCGGCGTGCGTGCCGAAGACGGCGAGCGCCGCGAGCCCGGGGTCGCCGTCGCCGGTCAGCAGCACCAGCAGCGAGACGACGGCCGCGGAGAGCGCGGCACCCAGGCTCGACGCAGCGATCAGGCGCGA
The DNA here is from genome assembly GCA_963754025.1 of uncultured Actinomycetota bacterium. Classification (GTDB taxonomy): domain Bacteria; phylum Actinomycetota; class Actinomycetes; order Propionibacteriales; family Nocardioidaceae; genus Nocardioides. Next base: position 470,911 of record CAVWEC010000005.1, read on the forward strand.
GACGTCGCCCTCTTCCGTCAGCCCGACCGGCCGCAGCTCACGGCCACGACGCAGCCACTCCCAGGTGGCCCAGGCGCCCGCACCCGTGGCGACCGCCCCTCCGAGGGCCGTGAGGGGGGCGGCGCCCACCACGAGGTGGGCGGCCACGAGCACCAGCACACCCAGCGCGAAGCTGCTGCCCCGGCGTACCGGGTCGCAGACGAGGAGCAGCCCCGTCAGCAGCCCGACCGCGGGCCACGCCATGGGGACCCCGCCGGAGCGGTCGTCGGCCAGGAGCAGCGGCACCGCGCTGGCGAACACCAGCACCAGCAGCAGCGCGGGCAGGAACCGACGGGCGACAGAGCCCAGCTCCGACGCCCGAGACTGCACCGCGAAGGCCGGAGGCACCCCGTCTCCCTACTGTTCGAGTGGGAGCAGTGCACCACAGGAGATGCCGGCCAGCAGGCGAAACGGGACAGATCACACCCCTGCGGGGGTGCGCACCCGCACGGGGGTGTTTCAGAGCGCCTTGACGGCGTTGAGCAGCTTGCCCATCGTCTCCTTGGCGTCGCCGAAGAGCAGGCTGGTGCGCTCGTCGAAGAGCAGCTCGTTCTCGATGCCGGCGAAGCCCGGCCGCATCGAGCGCTTCATGAAGACGACCTGCCGTGCCTCGTCGGCGTTGAGGATCGGCATGCCGTAGATCGGGGCGCCCGGAGTGGTCTTCGCGGCCGGGTTGACGACGTCGTTGGCGCCGACGACGAGCACGACGTCGGCGTCCTTGAAGTCGCCGTTGATCTCGTCCATCTCCTTGAGCTGCTCGTAGGGCACCTGGGCCTCGGCGAGCAGCACGTTCATGTGACCGGGCATCCGGCCCGCGACCGGGTGGATCGCGTAGTCGACGTCGACGCCACGCTCGCCGAGGACGTCGACGAGCTCGCGCAGCGTGTGCTGGGCCTGGGCCACCGCCAGCCCGTAGCCGGGCACGATGATCACGCGCTCGGCGTACCCGAGCATGATCGCGGCGTCGGCCGGGCCGGCCGTCCTCACCGGTCGGTCGCTCGCCTCGCCGGCGCCGAGGGTGGAGCCGCCCTTGAGGGCCCCGAACAGGATGTTGGCCACCGAGCGGCCCATCGCCCGGGCCATCAGCAGGGTGAGGAAGGTGCCGGCGGCGCCGACGAGGGTGCCGGCCACCAGCAGCAGCGTGTTGGACAGCACGTAGCCGCCGGCGGCGACGGTGAGGCCCGTGAAGGCGTTGAGCAGCGAGATCACGATCGGGACGTCGGCACCGCCGACCGGCAGCACCAGCAGCAGCCCGAACCCGAGCCCGACGACGGCCAGCACCACGCCGACCCAGAGCGTGGGTTCGCGCACGAGCAGCCCCGACCCCAGCAGCGCCGCGACCAGTGCGCCGGTGAACACCACCGCGAGGCCCGGGAAGACCACCGGCCGCGACGTCATGAGGTCCTGCAGCTTGGCGAAGGTGACGACCGAGCCGGCGAAGGACACCGAGCCGACGAACACGGTGAACGCCGTGGCCACCAGCACGAACCAGCCGACCTCTGCCGACCGCGCCGGTGCGCCGAGGATCTCCTGCAGCTCCAGCAACGCCACGAGGGCCGCTGCGCCGCCGCCGACGCCGTTGAACAGCGCCACCATCTGCGGCATCTGCGTCATCTGCACCCGGCGGGCGCCGTAGAAGCCGCCGAGCGACCCGATCGCGATCGCGACCAGGATCGGCACGACGTTGTCCATGCGCTCGAGGTAGAAGAACGGCAGTGCGCAGGCGACGACCGCGGCCCCCGCGCCGATCAGGTTGCCGGTGCGGGCGGTGCGCGGTCCCGACAGGCCCTTGAGGGCCAGGATGAACGCGACCGCGCAGACGAGGTAGACCAGCTGTGCCCAGACCGGGATCACGCGGCGCCCCCGGTCGTCGAGCCGGTCGGGGCCGGGGTCTTCCTGCGGGTGAACATCTGCAGCATCCGGTCGGTCACCACGAAGCCGCCGACCATGTTGACCGCCGCCAGCACGATCGCGACCAGGCCCACCACCAGGGCGAAGCCGTGGGCATGGGCGGTGACGATGATGGCGCCGAGGAGGATCACGCCGTGGATGGCGTTGGCACCCGACATCAGCGGCGTGTGGAGCGTCGAGGAGACCTTGGAGATCACCTCGATGCCGACGAAGACGCTGAGCACGAAGATGGTCAGCCAGACGATGGGCTCGCTCACGTGGGGTCCCCTTCCAGGGCCTGGCGGGTGGGTTCGTGGAGGATCGCGCCCTCGCGGGTGACGCAGCAGCCCGCGACGATCTCGTCGTCGGGGTCGGGCGCGAACCGGTGGCCGCCCCCGCCCTCGTCGGGACTGTCGTCGGAGCCGGCGTCGGCGGAGGTGGCGGTCATCAGCGTGAGCAGGTTGACGATGTTCTGGGCGTAGAGCCGCGAGGCCGGCCCCGGCATCTGGCTCGGCACGTTGCGCCCGCCCCACACCTGGGCGTTGCCGATGCGCACGACCTCGCCGGCGACCGAGCCCTCGACGTTGCCGCCGGTCTCCGACGCCAGGTCGACCACCACGGACCCGGGGCTCATCTGCTCGACCATCTCCCGCGTCACCAGCATCGGTGCCTGGCGTCCGGGCACGGCCGCGGTCGTGATGAGGGCGTCGGCCGCGGCGACGTAGGGCGTCAGCAGCTCGCGCTGCCGGGCAGCCCGGTCGTCGGTCATCTCGCGGGCGTAGCCGCCGGCACCCTCGAGGCTCTCGAGGTCGAGCTGGATCGGCTTGGCGCCCACCGAGGCGATCTCCTCGGCGGCCGCGGCGCGCACGTCGTAGGCCCGCACGACAGCGCCGAGGCGCTTGGCGGTGGCGATCGCCTGCAGGCCTGCGACACCGGCGCCGAGCACGACCACGCCGGCGGGCTGGACCGTGCCGGCCGCCGTCATGGCCTGCGGGAAGAACCGGCGCAGCATGCCGGCTGCCACCACCGCGCAGCGGTAGCCCGACACCAGCGCCTGGCTCGACAACGCGTCCATGGACTGCGCGCGGGAGATGCGGGGAACCAGCTCCATGGCGTAGGACGTGACCCCGCCGTCGCGGTAGGTGGCGACCAGCTCCCCCTCCTGACCGGTGGGGAGGAACGAGATCGTCGAGGTGCCGGCGGGGAGTCCCGATCCCCGAGCCACGTCGAGCGGCTGCACCGAGCAGACCACCGTCGCCCCCCCGAGGGCCGCCTCGTCGACGGTCGCGCCGGCTTCGGCGTACTCCTCGTCGGAGAGCAGCGCGTGCAGCCCGGCGCCGGGTTGGACGGCCACCTCGTAGCCGAGCGCGGTCAGCTTGCCGACGAGCTCCGGGACCATCGCGACCCGAGCCTCGCCCTCCCTGGTCTCTCTCGCCACAGCGATCTTCACGGGGGTGAACGTACGGGAGATCGAGGTCACAGGACAGTGACGCTCCGCAGGTTCTCAGCCGACGTGGAAGGTATCGACGATCTCGTGGCGGGGCCGGCGGCCCGGGCCCTCCCCGAGGTGGGAGGCGACGAGGGACCACTCGTCTGCCTGCCAGGGGCTGCCGTCGAAGGCGTCGAGGACCCTGACCCAGCGCGACACCTGCTGCGGCCGCCCCAGGCGCGCGACCGTGAGGTGGGGGCGGAACCGCTGGCCGTCGACGCCGACCCCTGCCGTGCTCGCCGCGGTGCGCGCGCCGTCCGCCATCCGCCGCAGCTCCTCGGCAGCGTCGTCGTCGAGCGCCAGCCCCGCCCACAGCACCTTCGCGGCGTCGGGATGGGGAAACGCGCCGCCGCCGGCGATCCGCGTCGCCACGGGAGTACGCCGCCGGGCGGCCGCGGCCAGCCGCTCGACGAGGTCGTCGAGCGACCGGTCGGGCACCTGCGGCAGGAACGCCAGCGTCACGTGGAGCTGGTCGGCGGAGGTCCACCGGAACGCGTCCGCCTCGCGGCGTACGGCCAGGAACTCGTCGAGGTCCGCCACCGCCTCGGGCGGCGGCACCACTGCCACGAACATCCGCACGGGCCGACGGTAGTCGTGCCCGGGGCGGTCAGCCCTTGGTGCCGCCCGCGGTGAGGCCGGCGACGAGGTGCCGCTGGGCGAAGAAGAACACGATGCCGGCGGGCACCATGATCAGGATCGCCGCGGGGGTCAGCAGCTCCCAGCGCTGGTTGAACTGCGGCACGAACTGCTGGAGCCCGGCACCCAGCGTGTAGTTCTCGCTGGTCTGGATGAAGGCGATCGCGTAGGCGACCTCGCCCCACGCGGTGAGGAAGGTGTAGAACGCCGTCACCGCGAGCCCGGGCCGGGCGAGCGGGAGGATCACCCGGTAGAAGGTCTGGAACGGGCCCAGGCCGTCGAGCGCCGCGGCCTCGTCGAGCTCCTTGGGGATCGTGTCGAAGTAGCCGCGCAGCATCCAGGCGCAGAACGGCACCGCCACCGTGCAGTAGGCGATGATCAGCGACGCCTTGGTGTCGATCAGGCCGAGCCGCGCCATGATCGTGTAGATCGGCACGATCAGGATCGCCACCGGGAACATCTGCGTCAGCAGGAAGACCCACATCAGCCCGCGCTTGCCGGCGAAGTTGAAGCGCGACAGGGCGTAGCCCGCGGTGGCGGACATGCTGATGCCGATGACCATGGTGAACGACGCGACGACGACCGAGTTGAGGAACCAGGTCGGGAAGTCGGTGTGGAAGAGCACCTGCTTGTAGTTGTCGAGCGAGGGGCTGTTGAACAGCTCGATGGTCGACCGCTGGATCTCCTGCCGCGGCTTGAGCGAGCTGAGGAAGACCCACGCCACCGGGAACAGCGCGATGAACACCGCGGTGAGCAGCGTCGCGTGCAGCGCGACCGACGCCAGCGTGCCGCGCGCGCGACCCTGGCGCGGCTCGGGGCCGTGCGGGTTCTCGGTGGCGGTGTCGACGAGGACGGCGCCGGTGACCTCGGCCATCAGAACACCTCTCCCTGCCGGCGCAGCAACCGGCGGTAGACGGACGCGTAGACCACGAGCATCGACAGGATCAGCACGCCGTACGTCGCGGCCAGCGAGTAGTTGCGCAGGCCCTCGAACGCGGCCCGGAACGCACCGGTGACGAGGATCTCGGTCTGGCCGGCGGGCTCGCCGCCGGTGACGAAGAAGATGATCGGGAACATGTTGAAGGTCCAGATCGTGCCGAGCAGGATCACCGTCGAGCTGACCGGGCGCAGGCCCGGCATGGTGATGTTCCAGAACCGCTGCCAGGGCGAGGCGCCGTCGATCGCCGCGGCCTCGTAGAGGTCGTTGTTGATCGACTGGAGGCCGCCGAGCATCGCGACCATCATGAACGGGACACCGAGCCAGACGTTGGTGACGATCGCGGTGAACAGCGCCGTCCAGCGGTGGTCGAACCACGCGACCGGATCGAGCCCCACCTTCTCGAGGGCGGCGTTCACGAGCCCGAAGTTCTGGTTGAACATGAAGCGCCAGGCGAAGGCCGAGACGAACGCCGGCACCGCCCACGGCACGATCAGCAGCACGCGGTAGAGGCTCCGGCCGCGGAAGTCGCGGTGCAGGAGCACCGCGAGCCCGAGCCCGATCGTGTAGTGGAAGAAGACGCAGGCCGTGGTCCACACGATGGTGTTGGTGAACCAGAGCCAGAAGTGGCCGCGCTGGCCGCTGAGGACGTCGATGTAGTTCTGCAGGCCGACGAACTCGAACTTGCGGGGGTTCTCCTCGCAGGTCTCGCCGCCACCCAGCGTCTTGGTGCAGATGATCTCCTGCTGGTTGGCCTCGTTGAGGTTGGTCAGGGACTGGTAGATGCCCTGGCCCAGCGGGTAGAGGATCAGCACGCCGAGGACCACCACCGTCGGCAGCACCATCGCCCACGCGTACCAGTTGCGGTCGTAGCTGCGGCGCAGCCGGCCCGGGCCGGCCTGCGGACTGCGCGCCGGAGCGCTGTCGGCATCGGGCGCGCGCGTCTCGGTGGGGGTCATCGCGTCTCCTGCGGTGGTGCACGGGTCAGGCACGGGGGTGGTCGGGGCCGGGCGCAGGGCCCGACCCCGACCGGAGTGTGTCAGGCGTTGCGGGAGGTCACTCGGAGTAGTCCGGGACCACGTCGCTCTTGAACGTCTTGGCGGCACCGTCGAGCGAGCCCTGGACGTCCTTGCCCTGGATCAGGACCTCGGTGGCCATCTGGTCCAGCGGGGCGAAGAACAGGCCACCCTCGGGGATCCACGGACGCGGCTGGGCGACCTCGAGGGCCGGGGCCCAGGCCGCGACCTTCTCGTTGCCCTCGAGCATGTCGTAGGCGTCGGCGTTGGCCGGCAGCAGGCCGATCTCGTCGGCCATGAAGGCCATCGACTCGGGGCTGGTCATGAACTGCACGAACGCGATGGCCGCGTCGGCCTTCTCCTCGTCCATGCCGGAGTAGATGACGTAGTTGTGGCCACCCACCGGCGCGCCCTGGCCACCGTCACCGGCAGGCACCGGGGCGACGCCGAGGTTCTCGAAGCCGCCGAACTTCTTGTCGGCGGAGACGTTCGCGGTCTCCCAGGGGCCGTTGATGATCATGCCGACCTTGCCCTCCTTGAAGAGGGTCATCATCGTGCCGTAGGAGTCGTTGGCGTCCGGCTTGACGGCGGCGCCGCTCTTGACCAGGTCCTGGGCGGTCTGGATGCCCTCGACGTTCTCGGGGGCGTTCACGGTGATCTGCTCGGCGTCGGTGTCGACCAGGTCGCCGCCGGCGCCGTACATGAACGGGAGCAGGAAGTAGCCGCCGGAGTTGATGTAGAGACCGTCGGCGCCGATCTTGTCGAGCTTGTCGGACGCCTCGGCGACCTCGTCCCACGTGGCCGGCGGGGTGTCGATGCCGGCCTTCTCGAAGAGCTCCTTGTTGTACATCAGGCCGAGGGTGTCGGTGACCTGCGGGACGCCGTAGGTCTTGCCGTCGTAGACGTTGGAGGACAGGGGCGTCTCGAGGAAGTTGGTGTCCTCGAGCAGCGGGGTGCCGTCGAGGGCGTAGAGGTAGCCCAGGGAGGCGAACTCGGGGACCCAGGCGACCTCGGCGCGCAGGATGTCAGGGGCGCCGGAGTCGGACTGCGCGGCGGTCTTGAACTTGTTCTGGGCCTCCGCGAACGGCACCGACTCGTAGTTGACGGTGACGTTGGGGTACTCCTCGTTGAACTTCGAGATCAGCGCCTCGAAGGCCGGGCCCTCGTTGGTCGGGTCGGAGGTGTCCCACCAGGTCAGCTCGGCCTCGAGGTCGGCGGGCGCGGTGTCGGACTGGGGGGCGGCGTCGGTGTCCGTGTCGCCACTGTCGCTGCCGCAGGCAGCCAGGGTCAGGGCGAGCGCGGCAGTACCGGCGATCGCGGGAAGAAGGCGGCGCATGAGTGCTCCGTTCAAGAGTTCAGGGTGGGTGGCCGGGTGTGTGACGACCGCCTCTTTCAGCGGTGTTCGCGGGACCATAGCAAGGCCCTTGCAAGAAATGGAAGCCCTTGCAATAACGTTGCGGACACGCTTTCATACGGCCATGGCAACCCTGGCCGAGATCGCCGCACACGCGGGCGTGAGCGAGGCGACGGTCAGCCGGGTGCTCAACGACAAGCCCGGCGTGAGCGACGCCGCTCGCGGCTCCGTGCTGACCGCGCTCGACGTCCTCGGCTACGAGCGACCGAGCCGGCTGCGACGGCGCAGCGCGGGCCTGGTCGGCCTGGTCGTCCCCGAGCTCGAGAACCCGATCTTCCCCGCGTTCGCGCAGGTCATCGACGACGCGCTCGCGGGCCGTCGGTTCACCCCCGTGCTGTGCACGCAGTCGCCGGGCGGCATCTCCGAGGACGAGTACGTCGAGTCGCTGCTCGACCACGGCGTGGCCGGCATCCTGTTCGTGTCCGGACGCCACGCCGACAGCGGAGCCGACCACGAGCGCTACCGCACGCTGGTCGACCGCCGGCTACCGGTCGTGTTCATCAACGGCTACGTCGCCGGCATCGACGCGCCGTTCTTCTCCACCGACGACCACGACGCCATGGCGATCGCGGTGCGCCACCTCGCCCAGCTCGGCCACTCGAGGATCGGCCTCGCGATCGGCCCCGCTCGCTACGTGCCGGCCGCGCGCAAGCAGGAGGGCTTCGCCGCCGCCCTGGGCGACGTCCTGGGCACCACCGCCGCCGAGGCCCGGAGGTGGACCGCCGAGGGGCTCTTCACCGTCGAGGGCGGCGCCGCCGCGGCGCGCCAGCTGCTCGAGCAGGGCGCCACGGCCGTCGTCTGCGGTTCCGACCTGATGGCCCTGGGGGCCGTGCGCGCCGCCCGCGAGCTCGACCTCGACGTCCCCGGCGACGTCTCCGTCGTCGGCTTCGACGACTCGCGACTGATCCAGTTCCTCGACCCGCCGCTCACCACCGTGCGGCAGCCCGTGCAGGCGATGGCGGGCGCCGCCGTGTCGGCGCTGGTCGACGCGATCGACGGGCGCCCGGTGCCGTCGCGGGAGTACCTCTACAAGCCCGAGCTGGTGCTGCGCGGCTCGACCGCCCGCGCCCGGTAGTCCTCGCCTCAGACGACGTGGGTGCCGAGCAGCGTGCCCACGGCGTACGTCACGGCCATGGCGAAGGCTCCACCCCCGACGTTGCGCAGCACGGCGGGCGAGGTCGCGCCGTACCCCAGCCGGGCGCTGGTCCAGCCGGTGACCGCCAGGGCGACCACGACCGAGGCCACCGTCAGCCAGATCCGCAGGTCGGGCGGGGAGAGCACGATCACCATCAGCGGCAGCAGTGCGCCCACCGTGAAGGCGAGCATCGAGGCCCACGCAGCGTGCCACGGGTTGGTGAGGTCGTCGGGGTCGATCCCCAGCTCGGCCTCGGCGTGCGCACCGAGCGCGTCGTGGTCGGTGAGCTCGCGCGCGACCTGCAGGGCGAGCTCCTCGCTCAGCCCCTTGCCGACGTAGATGCCGGCGAGCTCGGCGAGCTCCTCCTCCGGCTCCTCGACGAGCTCGCGCCGCTCCTTGGCGAGCAGCGCCTGCTCGGAGTCGCGCTGGGTGCTCACCGACACGTACTCACCGGCGCCCATCGACAGCGCGCCCGCCACCAGGCCAGCCGTTCCTGCCAGCGCGATCGTGCCCGAGTCGGAGGTCGCGCCGGCAACGCCCATCACGAGACCGGCGGTGCTGACGATGCCGTCGTTGGCACCGAGGACGCCGGCGCGCAGCCAGTTGAGCCGGTGGGCGATGCTGCCGGAGTGGGGCTCGTCGTCGTGGGGTCCGGGCTCGAGCGGCGTCGTGCTCGGGTCGCCCGCGTCGGTGCCTGCCTCGGTCGTCATGGCTCCATCGTCGACGTCCTACGCCGCCCCTGCAACGAAGGTCAGGCTGCCCTGACCCTCGACCTTCGTGAGTGATTCTCGACGTTCGTGACGTTTGCCGACGTCACGAACCCTCGGTATACCCGGTCGACCGGGTAAACCTCAGAGGCCCAGGTCGCGCGCGATCAGCATCTTCATGATCTCGTTCGACCCCGCCCAGATCTTGGTGACGCGGGCGTCGCGCCAGGCGCGCGCGACCCGGTACTCGTTCATGTATCCGTAGCCGCCGAAGACCTGCACGCAGTGGTCGAGCACCTCGTTCTGCACCTGCGAGGTCCACCACTTCGCCTTGGCGGCGTCGACGGCGGAGAGCTTGCCGGCCGTGTGGGCCATGACGCACTGGTCGACGAAGGCCTGCGTGACCTCGACCTGGGTGACCAGGTCGGCGAGGAGGAACTGCGTGTTCTGGAAGGAGCCGATCGGGACCCCGAAGGCCTTGCGCTCCTTGGCGTAGGCGATCGTCTCGTCGAGGATCTGCGCGGCGTGCGCGAGGTTGGTGATCGCCGAGCCGAGCCGCTCCTGCGGCAGGAACGTCATCATCGCGATGAAGCCGGTGTCGAGCTCGCCGATCAGGTCGTCGTTGCTGACCCGCACGTCCTCGAACGCGAGCTCGGCGGTGTCGGACTCGTCCTGGCCGACCTTGTCGAGCACCCGGCCCACGGAGTAGCCCTCGGAGGAGGTGTCGACGCCGAAGAGCGAGATGCCCTTGGCCTTCTTCTCCGGCGCCGTGCGCGCGGCGACGACCACGAGGTCGGCCGAGCCGCCGTTGGTGATGAAGGTCTTGGAGCCGTTGAGGATCCAGTCGTCACCGTCGCGCACGGCGGTGGTCCTGAGCGCGGCCAGGTCGGAGCCGCCCGAGGGCTCGGTCATGCCGATCGCGGTGAGCAGCTCGCCGGTGCAGAAGCGGGGCAGCCACCGCTGCTTCTGCTCGTCGTCGGTGAGGTGGACCAGGTACGGCGCCACGATGTCGGAGTGGATGCCGACGCAGCTCGGGAGCGTCATGTTGACCTTGGCCAGCTCCTCGGTGAGCACCGCGTTGAAGCGGTAGTCGCCGGCCTCCATGCCGCCGTACTGCTCGGGCACCTCGAGACCGAGGAAGCCCTGCTTGCCGGCGGCGAGCCAGAACTCCCGTGGCAGTCCGTGGCCGGCGGCGTGCTCGTCGAGGTGGGGGACCACCTCGCGGTCGAGGAACTCCTTGACCGAGCTCCGGAAGGCCTCGTGGTCCTCGTCGTAGATCGTGCGCTCCATGGGCCACATGTTACCGGCGGGTCAACCAACCGTCCGCAGTGCGGGCGAGTTGGAGGAACCGGCCCCGCGGCGACGTACCGGCTGCAAGGGTGGGGGCATGGCCGAGCAGCTCGCATCCGAGCCTGCCCCCCGGCCACGTGAGGACGGTTGGGCCGGCGACGAGGCACGCGCCGCGCTCCGGCTGATCGCCGAGGACGCCCGGCGCCGCGCAGGCTTCGAGGTGTGCGCGATCGAGGTGCTCCGCGCCGACGACGTGCTCGAGATCGTCGCGGTCGCCGGCAGCGACGAGGGCGAGGCGGCGCTGATGCGCCAGGCCTCCCCGCTCTCGGCCATGAAGCCGGCCCTCGCCCTGGGCGCGGAGTACGGCGCCTGGACGTTCGTCGCGCACGAGTGGCTGACCCCGGCGGCGGCTCGTGGCCTCACCGACTACTCCTGGGTGCCGGACCTGCCCGACGAGCACGACCCGACCCGCTGGCACGCCCTGGACCTGCTCGCGGCCAGGGTCGTCGACGACCGTGGTCACCTCCGGGCGCTGGTCTACCTCGACCTGCCGGTCGACGGTGACCGTCCGGGACCGGCGCGGCTGCGGGCGCTGGCCGACGACATGCAGCTGGTGCTCCGGGCCGTGCTGTCGTCGCTCGAGCGCGAGGAGCTCTCGCAGCAGCTCCGGCTGGTGGCGGCCGCCCGGGAGGTGGTGCGCGCGACCTCGAGCCGGCTGGGCCTGTCCGACCTGCTGCGGCGCACGCACGCCCACCTCGCCGCCGGGTTCCGCGCCGACGACCTGCTCGTGCAGGTCTTCGGCCTCCCGGTCACCGGGGCCGGCGCGGCACATCTCGCCGACGACCTCGCCGAGGACCTCGCCGCCGCGGCCCGGCGGGCGTGGGCATCGCAGACGGTGGTCGTGGTCGAGCCGGGGCGGGTGTGGGGCGACGACGTCCTCGACCGGTCACGGGGACCTGCGCTCACCGAGCACCTCTTCCACCACGGGGCCGGTGAGCTGGTGCTGGTGCCGCTCGGGGCCGGACCGGACCCGCTGGGGCTGATGGTCGTCGCCCGCGACCTCGGCCGCGCCCGCTGGACCGAGAACGACGGCCTCGCCGCCCTCGACGTCGCGCACGACCTCGGACGGGCCGTGCTCCAGACCCGGGCCCACGAGCGCGAGCAGGAGCTGATCGCCGAGCTGCAGCGGCTCGACCGCTACCGCGCCGAGCTCGTCGCCACCGTCTCCCACGAGCTCAAGAACCCGCTGGGCGTGATCATGGGCCACGTCGAGATGATCGACTCCCTGCCCGACCTGCCGGCTGCCGCCCGGACCTCGCTCGCGGCCATGACCCGTGGCGCCGACCGGCTCTCGGTGGTCGTCGACGACCTGCTGCTGCTCAGTCGGATGGGCAACCCCGACACCCCGCTCGAGCGGGTCGCGGTCGACCTCGCAGCACTCCTGGAGGAGACGGTGGCCGACGAGGGGCACCAGGCGGCGGCTGCGGACGTGACGATCCGGGTGTCGGCGCCCCCCGTGGAGGTGGCCGGCGACCCGGAGGAGCTGCGACGGCTCCTGGCCAACCTGGTCAGCAACGCCGTGAAGTACTCCCTCGAGGGCGGCACCGTGTCGGTGTCCCTCGAGCAGCACGGCCCCGACGTGGTGCTGACGGTGGCCGACGAGGGGCTCGGGATCTCCGAGGCCGACCAGGTTCGGCTCTTCACCGAGTTCTTCCGCTCGACCAATCCCGCCGCCCTGCAGCGGCCCGGCACCGGCCTGGGCCTGGCGATCGTGGCCCGGATCGTGGCCCGCCACGGCGGCCGGATCGACCTCTCCTCCGCGCTGGACGAGGGCACCACGGTCACCGTCGGCCTCCCGGCGTAGCCTCGGGGTGCGACGACCGTGGGTCGGCGGGCCCGGATAGGGTCTGGAACGATCCAACCAGTGGATGCACCAGTGGCAGCCAGGAGGGAGACCCGTGGAGGTCTGGCCCGGAAACGCCTACCCGTTGGGCGCGACGTACGACGGTCGCGGCACCAACTTCGCCATCTTCAGCGAGGTCGCCGAGCAGGTCGAGCTGTGCCTGTTCAGCCACGGCCGCGGTGGCTCGCTGGAGGAGCAGCGGGTCGAGCTCACCGAGGTCGACGCCCACGTCTGGCACGCCTACCTGCCCTCGGTGCAGCCCGGGCAGCTCTACGGCTACCGCGTCCACGGGCCCTACGAGCCCGAGCGCGGGCTGCGGTGCAACCCCCACAAGCTGCTCCTCGACCCCTACGCGAAGGCCACCCAGGGCGAGATCGACTGGGACGAGTCGCTCTTCGGCTACAACTTCGGCGACCCCGACAGCCGCAACGACGCCGACTCCTCGACCCACATGACCTTGGGCGTCGTCATCAACCCCTACTTCGACTGGGAGGGCGACCGCCGACCCGGCACGCCCTACAACGACACGGTGCTCTACGAGGCCCACGTCAAGGGGCTCACCCAGCTCCACCCCGACGTCCCCGAGGAGCACCGCGGCACCTACGCCGGTCTCGCCCACCCCTCGGTCGTCGACCACCTCAAGAAGCTCGGCGTGACCGCGCTCGAGCTGATGCCGGTCCACCAGTTCATCCAGGACTCGACGCTCCTCGAGAAGGGGCTGCGCAACTACTGGGGCTACAACACGCTCGCCTTCTTCGCCCCCCACGCGGAGTACGCCGCCTCCACCGAGGGGCAGCAGGTGCAGGAGTTCAAGTCGATGGTGAAGGCGATGCACGCCGCCGGCATCGAGGTGATCCTCGACGTGGTCTACAACCACACGGCCGAGGGCAACCATCTCGGGCCGACGCTGAGCTTCAAGGGCATCGACAACCCGGCCTACTACCGCCTGGTCGAGGACGACCAGCGCTACTACATGGACTACACCGGCACCGGCAACAGCCTCAACGTGCGCCAGCCCCACTCGCTGCAGCTGATCATGGACTCGCTGCGCTACTGGGTGACCGAGATGCACGTCGACGGGTTCCGGTTCGACCTCGCCGCCACGCTCGCGCGGGAGTTCTACGACGTCGACAAGCTCGCGACCTTCTTCGAGATGGTGCAGCAGGACCCCGTGGTCAGCCGCGTGAAGCTGATCGCCGAGCCGTGGGACATCGGTCCCGGCGGCTACCAGGTCGGCGGGTTCCCGCCGCTGTGGACGGAGTGGAACGGCGCCTACCGCGACACGGTGCGCGACTTCTGGCGCGGCGAGCCGTCGCTCGGCGAGTTCGCCTCGCGCCTCTCCGGCTCCTCCGACTACTACGAGCACTCCGGTCGTCGACCCTTCGCCTCGATCAACTTCGTCACCGCCCACGACGGCTTCACGCTGCGCGACCTCGTCTCCTACAACGAGAAGCACAACGACGCCAACGGCGAGGACGGCAACGACGGCGAGAGCCACAACCGCTCGTGGAACCACGGCGCCGAGGGCCCGACCGACGACCCCGCGGTGCTCGAGCTGCGGGCGCGCGCCCAGCGCAACTTCATCACCACGCTGCTGCTCAGCCAGGGCGTGCCGATGCTGCTCCACGGTGACGAGCTCGGCCGCACCCAGGACGGCAACAACAACACCTACGCCCAGGACTCCGAGATCTCGTGGGTCCACTGGGACCGCGTCGACAAGCCGCTGGTGGAGTTCACCGCCGCCGTCGCGCGGCTGCGCCGCGAGCACCCGACGTTCCGCCGCAAGCGCTTCTTCACCGGCACGACGGTGCGCACCGGCGACGGCACCCGTCTCAACGACATCGTGTGGCTCGACCTCGACGCCTCGCCCATGGAGGGCGACGACTGGCACAACGGGCACTCCGCGATCGGCATGTACCTCAACGGGCACGGCATCGCCGGCGCCGACGCCACCGGCAACCCGGTCGTCGACGACCACTTCCTGCTGTGGTTCAACGCCGGCGCCGACGACGTCGAGCTGACGCTCCCCTCCGAGGAGTACGCCGGTGCGTGGGACGTCGCGATCGACACCGGCGGCGTCGTCGACCGCTCGACCGCCCACGAGGCGGGCTCGTCGCTCACCCTCGCCGGTCGCAGCGTCCTGGTGCTGCGCGAGCACACCGCGCCCGAGGTCGTCTCCGACGGTTCGGTGGCGGCGTCGCTCAAGGCACAGGCCCGGTGACCGACCCGTCGCGGGTGCGCGCGGACGGGGAGGCGCGCATGAAGGTCCCGGCGAGCACCTACCGGCTCCAGGTCACCGAGGACTTCGACCTGCTCGAGGCCGCCCGCACCCTGGCCTACCTCCACGACCTCGGCGTCGACTGGGTCTACCTCTCCCCGGTGCTGGCCAGCGAGTCGGGCAGCGACCACGGCTACGACGTGGCCGACCACTCCGCGATCGACGCCTCGCGCGGTCGGGGCTCCGGTCTCTCCGCGCTGTCCAGCGAGGCGCACCGGCTCGGCATGGGCGTGCTGGTCGACATCGTCCCCAACCACGTCGGCATCGCCCGCCCCTGGGAGAACGACTGGTGGTGGCACGTGCTGACGCACGGCCGCGAGTCGTCGTACGCCGCAGCGTTCGACGTCGACTGGGAGGCCGGCGACGGCAGGCTCCTGGTGCCCGTCGTGGGTGACGACGACCTCGACCCGGAGACGGGCAGGATCACCAACCTGAGCCTGCTGGCGGGCGAGCTGCACTACCACGACCAGCGGTTCCCGATCGCTCCCGGGACGACCGGTCCCGACGACACCGACGCCGACGCGGTCCACGCGCGCCAGCACTACGAGCTGGTGTCGTGGCGCCGAGCCGACAGCGAGCTCAACTACCGCCGCTTCTTCACCGTCAACACCCTGGCGGCGATCCGGGTCGAGGACCCCGAGTGGTTCGGCCGCTCGCACGAGGAGGTGTCGCGCTGGTTCGAGGAGGGGCTGGTCGACGGCCTGCGCATCGACCACCCCGACGGCCTGCGCGACCCGGTGAAGTACCTCGACGACCTGGCCGCGCTCACGGGCGGCGCCTACGTCCTGGTCGAGAAGATCCTCGAGCCCGGCGAGCGGCTCCCGGACGGCTGGGCCACCGCCGGCACCACCGGCTACGACGCCATGGCGCTGGTCGACCGGGTGCTCGTCGACCCGGCCGGCGCGACCCCGCTCGGCGAGCTCGACGACCGGCTGCGCGGCGCCCCGGTCGACTGGCACGCGATGGTCCACGACGCCAAGCGCGCCGTCGCCGACGGGTCGCTGCTCGCCGAGACCCGCCGCATCGCCCGCGAGCTCGCCGCCCACGTCGAGCGCACCGACGCCGAGCTGACCGACGTGGTGGCCGAGCTGCTGGCCTGCATGCCCGTCTACCGCTCCTACCTCCCCGAGGGTCGCGACCACCTCGAGACCGCCTTCGAAGCCGCCCGTCGTCACCGGCCCGACCTGGCCGCCGTGCTCGACGACGTCTCGCCCGTGCTCCACGACGGGGCGGCCGACGCGACCCAGCGCTTCCAGCAGACCAGCGGCATGGTGATGGCCAAGGGCGTCGAGGACCAGTCGTTCTACCGCTGGTCGCGGCTCACCTCGCTCAACGAGGTCGGCGGCGACCCGTCGGTCTTCTCGGTGTCGCCGGCCGACTTCCACGCCGCGATGGCCGAGCGGCAGGCGGAGCGTCCCCACGCGATGACCGCCGCCTCCACCCACGACACCAAGCGCGGCGAGGACGTGCGGTCACGGATCGCCGTCCTGGCCGAGGCGCCGGAGGCCTGGGCGCGCACCGTCGACCGGCTCCTCGAGCTGTCCCCCCTGCCCGACGCGGGCTTCGGCAACCTGTTGTGGCAGGCGGTGCTGGGCGTGTGGCCCGGCGACGTCGAGGAGGATCCCGCTCTCCGCGACCGGTTGCACGCCTACGCCGAGAAGGCGATGCGCGAGGCCGGCGACCGCACCACCTGGACCGCCCCCGACACGGCCTACGAGCAGGCGGTGCACGACGCCGTCGACGCCGCCTTCGACGACCGTGAGGTCGGCGCGGTGCTCGGCGAGGCGCTCGCCGCCGTCTGTGCCACCGGCCGCAGCAACGCGCTCGCGGCGAAGCTGCTCGGCCTCACGATCCCGGGCGTGCCCGACGTCTACCAGGGCACCGAGCTCTGGGACGACAGCCTGGTCGACCCCGACAACCGGCGCCCGGTCGACTTCGCCTCGCGCGCCGCCCTGGTCGCCGAGGACCGACCCGACCACCCCAAGCTGCGGGTCGTCCGCGAGGCGCTGCGGCTGCGGCGCGACCGGCCCGAGCTGTTCACGACCTACGACGCCCTCGACGCCACCGGCGACGCGGCCGACCACGTGCTGGCCTTCGACCGGGGTGGAGCCGTGACGGTGGTGACCCGGTTGCCCCACGGCCTCGCGGGTGGCCGCGGCTGGGGCGACACGAGCCTCGAGCTGCCTGCCGGGCGCTGGCGGGACGTGCTCACCGGCGCGGTCGTCACCTCCGACGGCACCGTGCCGGTGGCCGACCTGCTCGGCGAGCTGCCGGTGGCGCTGCTGGTCGCGCTCCCCGAGCAGCCGCGGCGACGCGGCCGGTTCGACGTGTGGGCGCCGCGGGCCTCGCGGTTGCGGCTGTGGCTCGGCGGAGCCTCCGGTGACCCTGCCGATGACCCTGCCGATGACACTGCTGGTGACACGGTCGTCGAGATGCAGCGTGGCCAGGGTGACTGGTGGCGGCCCACGGCCGCGGTCCCGGACGGGGAGGTCGACTACGGCTACCTCGTCGACGACGCCGACACCCCGGTCCCCGACCCGCGCTCGCGTCGTCAGCCCACCGGGGTGCACGCTCCGTCGCGCACGTTCGACGCGGCGGCGTACGACTGGGGCGACGGCGACTGGCACGGGCGGCCGCTCGCGGGATCGGTGCTCTACGAGCTCCACCTCGGCACCTTCACCCCCGAGGGCACCCTCGACGCCGCGATCGAGCGGCTCGACCACCTCGTCGACATCGGCGTCGGGTTCGTCGAGCTGATGCCGGTCAACGCGTTCAACGGGCCCCACGGCTGGGGCTACGACGGCGTGCTGTGGTCGTGCGTGCACGAGGAGTACGGCGGGCCCGCGGCCTACCAGCGCTTCGTCGACGCCTGCCACGCCCGCGGCCTCGGGGTCGTGCAGGACGTCGTGCACAACCACCTCGGACCCTCGGGCAACTACCTCGGCCTGTTCGGTCCCTACCTCGTCGACGGCGACACCCCCTGGGGCGACCAGGTCAACCTCGACCACGACGGCAGCCACGAGGTGAGGCGGCTCGTCCTCGACTCGGCGCGCAGCTGGTTCACCGACTTCCACGTCGACGGGCTGCGGCTCGACGCGGTCCACGCGCTGGTCGACTCCTCAGAGACCCACCTGCTCGAGGAGCTGGCCACCGAGGTGGCCGCGACCGCTGCCCACCAGGGCAAGCCGCTGTTCCTGGTCGCCGAGTCGGACCTCAACGACCCGGTGATGATCACCCCGCGCGAGGGCGGTGGCCGGGGCCTCGACGCCCAGTGGAGCGACGACTTCCACCACGCGCTCCACGTGGCGCTGACCGGCGAGACCGACGGCTACTACGCCGACTTCGAGCCGCTCGGTGCGCTGGCCAAGGTGTTGCGGCGCGGCTTCTTCCACGACGGCACGTGGTCGTCGTTCCGCGGCCGCGACCACGGGGTGGCGCTCGACGTCGACCGGGTGCCCGGCTGGCGGCTCGTGGTGGCCAACCAGAACCACGACCAGGTCGGCAACCGCGCCCGCGGCGACCGGCTCACGGAGCAGCTCTCCGACGACCAGCTCGCGCTCGCCGCCATCGTCACGCTCACCTCGCCCTTCACGCCGATGCTGTTCATGGGCGAGGAGTGGGGGGCGTCGACGCCGTTCGCGTTCTTCACCAGCCACCCCGAGCCCGACCTGGGTCGCGCGGTGTCCGAGGGACGGCTCGGCGAGTTCGCCCGGATGCAGTGGGACCTCTCGACCGTCCCCGACCCGCAGGACCCCGCCACCTTCGAGGCCTCCACCCTCGACTGGTCGGAGCTCCCGGGGCCACGGGGTCGCACATTGCTCGGCGTCTACCGCCGGCTGGCCGCGCTGCGACGTACGCTCCCGGCGCTGACCGCCCCCGACCTCCGGCAGGTCGGCGTCGAGCACGACGACGACGAGCGGTGGCTGGTGATGCACCGCGGCGCCGGGCTCGACGAGGTCGTCGTGGCCGCCAACTTCTCCGACCGGACCCGCACCGTGCCGCTGGGCGCCGACGCCGACCTCGTCCACCACCTGGTGGTCCTCGCCACCCCCGGCGCGGGGCTGGCCGAGGGCACGGTCGTCGAGGGTGGCCGACTCGACCTGCCCCCCACCACCGGCGTCATCCTGGTCCCCGACGCCTAGGCGCGAGCCGTCAGTTGTGCGGGTTTGCGAGGTGCCGAGCCGTCACTTCGTCGGGTTCGATGCTGCAGAAGTGACGGCTCGGGAGGTCTCAAACCTTCACGAGTGACGGCTCGCGCTGGGTCGGTTCCTCCTCACGGAAGCCGTGGCGTTCCCACCAGCGGACCAGGGGGGCGGGAGCCCACCAGTTCCAGCGGCCGAGCAGCTTCATCGTGGCCGGCACCAGCAGCGCGCGGACGACGGTGGCGTCGATCGCGAGGGCCACGAGCATGCCGACGCCGATCATCTTCATGAACAGCACGCCGCTGAAGGAGAAGGCGCCGATCACGACACCGAGCAGGAGCGCGGCGGAGGTGATGATGCGGCCGGTCTTCTGCACGCCCATCGAGACGGCGCGCTCGTTGTCGCCGGTCGCGTCCCACTCCTCGCGCACCCGGGAGAGCAGGAAGACCTCGTAGTCCATCGACAGCCCGAAGAGGATCGCGAGCATCAGGATCGGGTTGGTGAGGTCGAGGAACCCCTGCGACTCGAAGTCGAGCAGCCCCTCGAGGTTGCCGTCGCTGAAGATCCAGGTGACGACCCCGAACGACGCGGTGATCGAGAGCGCGTTCATCAGCACCGCCTTCACGGGCAGCACCAGCGACCCGAAGGCCAGAAACAGCAGCACCACCATCACCACGACGACGACCAGCCCCATCCACGGCAGGTGGGCGGCGACCGACTGCTCGAGGTCGACCGTCTCGGCGCTGACGCCGCCGACGAGGGCCTCGCCACTGGCCGGCGCCACCTCGCGCAGGGCCCGTACGACGTCCTGGCTCGCCTCGGTCTGGCCGGACCCCTCCCACACCGCGCGCAGCAGGGTCACGCCGTCCTCGGCCGCGACCGGCTGCACGGCCACGACGTCGTCGACGCCCGCCACCTCACGGGTGTACGCCGCCACGTCGGCGTCGGAGGTGCCGTCGAGGAGCAGCGAGGCACTGGCGGTGGCGGGGCCGAAGTCCGTCGCGAGCTTCTCGGCCGCGACGTACGACTCCGAGTCGGGGGGCAGGATCGTGTGGTCGACCGAGCCCCACTTCACGCCGAGGAAGGGCGAGGCAAGCGCGATCAGGCCGACGGTGACGACGACGAGCACCGTGACCGGCCGACGCATGACGCCCGACGCGATCCGGGCCCAGGCGCCGTGGCCCTCCTCGACCGCCGCGGCGCGACGCCGGAACGGCACCCGCCCGCGGTCGATGCGCCGGCCCAGCAGCCGCAGCACGGCCGGCAGCACGGTGAGCGCGGCCAGCATCGCGACCAGCACGGCCGCGATCCCGCCGTACCCCATCGACCGGAGGAAGGCCTGGGGGAAGACCAGCAGGGACGACATCGCCGCGGCGACGGTGAGGCCGGAGAAGAGCACGGTGCGGCCGGCAGTGTGCATGGTCGTCGTGAGCGCCCGGCCGACGGCGTCGGGGTCGTCGACCGGGTGGCGGGCGAGCTCCTCGCGGAAGCGGCTGACGACGAACAGGGCGTAGTCGATCGCGAGGCCCATGCCGAGCAGGGTGATGACGTTGACGGAGAAGATCGAGACGTCGGTGACGAGCGTGATCAGCCGGACGACGGCCAGCGCCCCGACCACCGCCAGCGCCCCCACTAAGACGGGCATCGAGGCCGCCACGAGGCTGCCGAAGATCAGCACGGCGAGGACGGCGACGACGGGCAGCGAGATGGTCTCCGCGCGACGGAGGTCCTGCTCGGTGCGCTCGTTGACGTCGTCGTAGATGGCGTAGGTGCCGGCGACGTCCGTCTCGAGCCCGCTGTCCGCGGGTGCCAGGAGCGCGGGCCGGAGCTCGTCGTAGGCCTCGAGGTACTCGTCCTGGCTCTCGCCGGCGAGCGAGACGAGCACCTGCCCGGAGCGGCCGTCGGTGCTGACCAGGTCCGGCGACGCACCCTCGGCGAACCACGGCACGACCCGCACGGTGGTGCCGTCGGGGAGGTCGCCGAGCAGCGCCTCCACGTCGGCGCGGAACTCCGGGTCGTCGGCGGTGGTCTCCTCGCTGGAGTAGATCGCGACCACGTCGACGCCCTGGTTGCCCAGCGTCTCGCGCTCGCGGTCGAGCGCCTGCGCCGACTCGGAGTCGGGGTCGTCGAACCCGCCCTGGCCGAGCGAGTCGAACACGCCGGCGCCGTACACACCGGCACCGAGGGTGAGCACCACCGCGGCGAGCAGCACGGCGAGCGGGCGACGGACGAGCACGCGGCTCCAGGCGTCGAGCATGACGATCCCCTGTCAAGAAGTGAACGGTGTAAACCGTAAACGGTGTAAACTCGCTCCGTCAATCCCCCCACCACCGACGGAGGCACCGTGACCGAGGCCCTCACCCGCCGCGAACGCCAGCGCGAGGCCACCTTCGACGAGATCGTCTCGACCTCGCGCGCGCTGCTCCGCGACGGGGGCGAGCTCTCGCTGCGGGCGCTGGCCGCGCGCATGGGGCTGACCGCGCCGGCGCTCTACCGCTACGTCGCGAGCTACCAGGAGCTGGTCGACCTGGTCGCCTTCGAGATCGACCGGTCGGCCACGGAGGAGTTCCGTGCCGCGGCCGCCACCCGACCCGAGGACGACCTGGCCGGGCAGCTGATCTGCGCGACCGTCGCCTTCCGGCGCTGGGCGCTGCGCGACCGAGCGGAGTTCATGGTCGCCTTCGCCAACCCGGTGGCCGAGAGCAACTGCATCCGGCGCGAGCTGCTCACGGCGGCGACCTCCGGCCACTACTTCAACGACCTGCTGCTGCGGCTGTGGCACCAGACCGGCTTCGCCCGCCCCGACCTCGCCGACCTCGACCCCCGCATCGCCGAGGTGATGGCCGACCCGATCTACCCGGCCGACGTCAGCGCGATCCCGGCCGACGACCGCGGCGTGCTGTGGATCTTCCAGCAGGCCTGGGCCACGCTCTACGGCACCGTCACCCTGGAGGTCTTCGGCCACATGGACCCACGCGTCATCGACAGCGGCGAGCTGTTCGCGCAGATGATGCTGGCCTGGATGCCGCGGCTGGCGATCCACGACCCCGACGGGGAGTACGCCGCGCTGCTGCGCTCAGAGATCGCCCGCGACTAGCTCCTCGACCCAGGCCGGCACCAGTTCGCTCGCGGGACCACGACGGGACACGTGGAAGTCGGTCGTCCCGTCACTGTCGGCGAGGTTGAGCTCGATGGTGTGCGCCTGCCGCGCGAGCGCGTACTGCACGAACCCGGCAGCGGGATAGACCTGACCCGACGTGCCGATCGAGCAGAACACGTCGCAGTCGAAGAGCGCCTCGTGGATCCGGTCCATCTCGTGGGGGATCTCGCCGAACCAGACCACGTCGGGCCGCAGCGCCGGCATCGCGCACGACGGGCAGTCGGTGAGGCCGCGCAGAGAACCCTCCCACTCGTGCCGGGCGTCGCAGGCGACGCACCACGCCGAGCGCAGCCGGCCGTGCATGTGCAGCACCCGCTGAGATCCCGCGCGCTCGTGGAGGTCGTCGACGTTCTGCGTGACGAGCAGGAGGTCGTCGCCGTACGCCGCCTCGAGCCGTGCCAGGGCGCGGTGCGCGGGGTTGGGCTCGACCCGGGTCAGCGCGGCCCGGCGCGCGTCGTAGAACCGGTGCACCAGGTCGGGGTCGGCGGCGTACGCCTCGGGCGTCGCGACCACCATCGGGTCGTGGCCCTCCCACAGCCCGCCGGAGTCGCGGAAGGTGGACAGCCCGCTCTCGGCGGAGATCCCGGCGCCGGTGAGGACGACGACGCGCGTCACCCGCCCTCGACCTCGATGTCGAAGTCGACCCGGGTGCCGGACAGGCCGGTGACGGTCACGGTCGCGGAGCGTTCACGCTGCCCGTTGGTCACGGTGCAGCGGATCTCGTTGCCCTCCTCAGCCTCGAGGTCACCGGGGCAGTCGACCTCGTCGGGGGCGTTGCCCGAGATCGTCTCGAGCTGGCGCGCGATGTCCTCCTCGAGCTGCTGCTCGCGGACGGTCACGACCTGACCACAGCCGACCAGCAGCAGGGTCGATGAGACGATGAGCAGGGAGCTGAGTCGTGCGGTCATCGCCGGCCAGTCTGCCCCAACCGGATCCAGCGCGGTGCTGCGGCGTCCGAGTGAGGGTCAGGACCCTGACCTTGACGCAGCACCGCCGCGGTCGACCCGGGGGGCGCGACCGCACCGCTACGCGCGCTGGACCTCGACGTCGTCGGAGGTGTCCTCCTCACGCTTGCCGAGGACGGCCCGGCCCGCCTCCAGCCGGGCGACGGGCACCCGGAACGGTGAGCAGGAGACGTAGTCCAGCCCGACTCCCTGGAAGAAGTGGATCGACTCCGGGTCACCCCCGTGCTCACCGCAGACACCGGTCTTCAGGCCCGGGCGGGTCCTGCGACCCTCGCGGGTGGCGATGTCCACCAGCCTGCCCACACCGTCGCCGTCCAGGCTCTCGAACGGCGAGGTCGTGAACACGCCCTTGTCGAGGTACGCCGCGAAGAACGCCGCCTCGACGTCGTCACGGCTGAAGCCCCAGGTCGTCTGGGTGAGGTCGTTGGTGCCGAAGGAGAAGAAGTCGGCCTCCTCGGCGATCCGGAAGGCCGTCAGCGCTGCTCGTGGCAGCTCGATCATGGTGCCGACCGGGATGTCCAGCGTGACCCCCTCGGCCTCGGCGACCGCCGCGATGATCCGGTCGGCCTCCTCGCGGACGAGGTGCAGCTCCATCAGCGAGCCCACGAGCGGCACCATGATCTCGGGCAACGGGGAGTGCCCGGCCTTGATCAAGCGTGCCGCCGCCTCGGCGACCGCCCGGATCTGGCCTGCGAACAGTCCAGGCACGGTCAGCCCGAGCCGGACGCCCCGCAGACCGAGCATCGGGTTGGACTCGTGGTGCCGGTCGACCGCCGCGAGCAGCCGTACGTCCTCGTCCGCGACCACCCCCTGCTCCTCGGCCCGGGCGACCTTCACCATCAGCTCGGCCCGGTCGGGAAGGAACTCGTGCAGCGGCGGGTCGAGCAGCCGGATCGTCGTCGGCAGCCCGTCCATCGCGGCGAGCAGCTCCTCGAAGTCCTCCCGCTGGGGAGGCAGCAGCGCAGCGAGCGCCTCCTCCCGCTCGGCGGAGCTCGCGGCGAGGATCACCCGCTCGATCAGGACGCGCCGTTCCCCGAGGAACATGTGCTCCGTGCGGCACAGGCCGACCCCCTGGGCGCCCATCCGCCGCGCACGCAGCGCGTCCTGACCGGTGTCGGCGTTGGCGCGGACCTCCATCGTTCGTACCGAGTCGGCATGGACCAGCAGCCGGTCGACGGCGCGGATCAGGTCGGCGGTGTCCTCGTCGACCAGCTCCAGCGCCGACTCGAGGCCCTCCTCGAGGTACTTCACGACGGGTGAGGCGACGACGGGCAGCTGACCGACGAACACCTCTCCGGTCGAGCCGTCGATGGAGAGCACGTCGCCCTCTCGGACCTCGACGCCGTCGGCGACGGCGACCTTCAGCTGCTCGTCGACGTGGAGCGCGTCGGCGCCACACACGGCCGTCTTGCCCATGCCGCGCGCCACCACGGCCGCGTGCGACGTCTTGCCGCCGCGGCTGGTCAGGATCCCGGTCGCCGCGATCATGCCCTCCAGGTCCTCGGGGTTCGTCTCCTGGCGCAGCAGCACGACAGCCTCGCCGCGGGCCACCCACGCGGCGGCCGTCGCGGAGTCGAAGACCACCTTGCCCACGGCCGCACCGGGTGAGGCCGCCATGCCGCGGGTGAAGGCCGTGCGGTCGGCCTCGGCGTCGAACTGGGGGAACATCAGCTGGGCCAGCTGCGGGCCACCGACCCGCTCCAGCGCCTCGCCCATCGTGATCAGCTGCTCGTCGACGAGCTGCGTGGCGATCCGGAACGCTGCTGCGGCGGTGCGCTTCCCGACCCGGGTCTGGAGCATCCAGAGCTTCCCACGCTCCACGGTGAACTCGATGTCACACAGGTCGCGGTAGTGGGTCTCCAGGCGGCGCATGATCTTGCGCAGCTCCTGGTAGGACTGGGGGTCGACCTCAGCGAAGTCGTCGAGGGACAGGGTGTTGCGGATGCCGGAGACGACGTCCTCACCCTGCGCGTTGACCAGGTAGTCGCCGTACACCCCGGGCTTGCCGGTGGAGGGGTCGCGGGTGAAGCAGACCCCGGTGCCGGAGGTCTCGCCGAGGTTCCCGAAGACCATCGTGCAGACGTTGACCGCCGTGCCGGCGTCCTCGGGGATCCGCTCGCGGCGGCGGTAGATGCGGGCGCGGTCGGTGTTCCAGGACTCGAAGACGGCCCGGATGGCCAGGTCGAGCTGCTCGCGCGGGTCCTGCGGGAAGGGACGCCCGCAGGTTTCCTCCACCACTGCCTTGAAGTCCTCGACCAGCTGGCGCAGGTCGGCCGCGTCCAGCTCGAGGTCGCTGGTGACGCCCTTGGCGGACTTCGCCGCCGCGAGCACCCGGGCGAAGTCCTCGCCCTCCATGCCGAGCACCGTCTTGCCGAACATCTGGATCAGCCGCCGGTAGGAGTCCCAGACGAAGCGCTCGTCCCCCGCAGCCTCGATCAGGCCCTCCACCGAGAAGTCGTTGAGGCCGACGTTGAGCACCGTCTCCATCATCCCCGGCATGGAGTACTTCGCCCCTGACCGCACGCTCACCAGCAGCGGGTCGACCGAGTCGCCCAGCCGACGTCCGACCTCGTCCTCGAGCCGGCGCAGAGCCATGGTGACCTGCACCTTCAGGTCGTCGGGCAGCCGGTCGTGCTCCAGGTAGTGCCGGCACGCCTGCGTCGTGACGATGAAGCCCGGGGGCACCGGCAGCCCCAACCGGGTCATCTCCGCGAGGTTGGCGCCCTTGCCCCCCAACAGGTCCTTCTGGTCCCGGTCGCCCTCACTGAAGTGGTAGACGAGCTTGTCCATCTCTAGATCACTGCCTTTCGGTTCGCCGGGTGGGGACGCGGGGGTCGTGCTCCGCGTGAGCGTCGAGCGTCACGGGTGCTCGCCGGCATGCCGGAGCACCTTGTCGAGCGCGTGGTCGCTGCTGACCTCGCGCACCGTGCCGCTCTGCGAGCGCATCACGAGCGAGCGGGTACGGGCGCCGCCACCGGAGTAGCGAACCCCCGGGAGGAGGTCGCCGTCGGTGATGCCGGTCGCCACGAAGAAGGTGTTGTCGCAGGTCACGAGGTCGTTCAGGCCGAGCACCCGCTCGAGGTCGTGACCGGCCGCGAGGGCCCGACGGCGCTGCTCGTCGTCGGCGACGTACAGCCGCGCCTGGATCTCGCCACCCATCGCCTTCATGGCGCACGCCGTGATCACGCCCTCGGGGGTGCCACCGACGCCCATGAGCACGTCGATCCCCGAGTCGGGCCGCGCGATCGCGATCGCGACCGCCACGTCACCGTCGGGGAAGAGCTTGATCCGGGCGCCCGCCGCGCGGAGCCGGGCGATGAGGTCGGCGTGCCGTGGCCGGTCCAGCACGGCGACGGTGACGTCGGAGACCGAACCTCCCTTGGCGTCGGCCACGACGCGCAGCGTGTCCTCGGTCGGGGCGGTCACGTCCACCCGGCCGGCCGCCTCCGGGCCGACCACGAGCTTCTCCATGTAGTAGACGTCCCGGGGGTCGAACATGCTGCCCCGGTCGGCGGCGGCGATCACGGCGATGGCGTTCGGCATGCCGCTCGCCAGCAGGGTCGTGCCGTCCACCGGGTCCACCGCGATGTCCATCTCGGGGCCGGTGCCGTCACCGAGGTGCTCCCCGTTGTGGAGCATCGGCGCCTCGTCCTTCTCGCCCTCGCCGATGACGACGACCCCCCGCATTTGCACGCCGGTCAGCACCTGGCGCATGGCGTCGACCGCGGCACCGTCGCCGCTCTCCTTCTCGCCGAGCCCGGCCCATCGCCCGGCGGCCATCGCCGCCGCCTCGGTGGCGCGCATCAGGTCGAGCCCGAGGTTGCGGTCGGGCAGCTGGTAGGGCCCGTTGCGGGCAGCGGTGGACGTCATCGCGGACCCCCCGTGAGTTCGCTCCGGCGCCGGTCGCGCCTCCGTGTGCTCGTGCGTCGGCTCATGGTCGCGCTCCGCTCCTCGGGTGGCTCGTCGCCCGCGGCCCCGGCCCGACAGGTGACTCGGTCCGTGCGTTGTGACGTGCGTCTCGTACCTGTGAGTCCCTTTATACACCTTTGTTTGTGTGGGTACAAGGGGTCGTCAGACGGCCAAACGGGCAATCATCAACAGATTCGAAGGGACAGGCGCGCCGGCTGCGCGCCAGAGCATGTCCGCGCATGGCAGCTCTGCCGCCGTCCACCTCCGGAGGCTTCCGCACGAACACCTCGAACCTCGACCGGGCTGGCCGCCGGAGTGCAGAAATGAGCCCGCCCGCAGCCGTCTGACCAGCACCAACACGAGATCGAGCCCGAGATCTCGGTCACGTGGCACGAGTCAGGTCAGTAGCCGCACCGACGGCCTCGCTGACGCCCCGCGAAGGCTTCCGCGTGAGCGCTTCGGTCTAGGCCTGGTTCAAGCGCCGACGAAGGAACTCAGGGTTCGGTGGGGCGATCGTCGGAAGGGTCATCCGCTCTCCGTCGTATGGCGCCAGCGCCGACCTCAACGCCTGGTCTGCTCCGACCCGGCTCCAGTCGATCTGGACGCTGTAGTCCTCGCGAATGGTCAGGTGGCCGGTGTCGAAGGCTCTGTCGATGAAGGTCGACAAGCAGATGCCGTTTGCCGGGTCGAGGCGGATCTTCTCGTCGTCCCCCCACGGAACGATGTGGGAGGCCACCAGAAAGCTCCGGGTCGCGATGCCAGTCAACGCGCACTTCCAGCCATAGTTCGGCTTCACCATGCTGGCGAAGAGCTCTTGCGCGCTTCCTCTTGTCTTGGCCGAGACGTACTTGTCAGGCACAGCAAAGTTGCCGGAGCGTGCCCATGACCGCAGTCTCTCCATCTCGGAGTCATCCATCTCCCCTGACTCCGCGAGTGCGTCATCGGAGGCGCCTCTGGTGCTCGGCAGGACGCCGCCGTAGCAACGCCACAATTCGTCCAAGTCTGCTTTCGGCGCCCCCAGCGCTCTCAGCACCGTCATACAGGCCACGATCTGCGACCCGACGTGCTCGCCAGGCGAGAAGCACTCGCCCGGCAACTCGCCATCGCGAACGGCTTTCGCCGCGAGATCGTGAGCACGACTACTGGTGTCACTGCACGGCTGTGTTCCGCCGCTGTGCCAGCCGTGGTGTGTCAGTGCGTGCACCGCGGCTTTCGCAGCTGCGTTGTGTCTCGCCCACGACCGGAGCGTGTCGTCGATGGGTGAAACAGTTGATGGTCGTACTCGCCCCCACGACGATCGACACTCGCTTCACGATCGTCCGGGGCGTCTTTCGAGCCGCGGTTGCGGATCGGCTCATCGCGAGTGACCCGACGGTCGGCGTCGTGCTGCCGCGCAAACGGAAGGCCGAGGCGGCGATGAGCATTCCGACCGCCGCCGACGTGGCGAGGTTGCTCAACGCGGCCGAGCCACCCGACCGGCCGAAGTCACGACCAGGGTTCACCGCGTACGTAGCGTTGTGCGCCTTTGCTGGTCTGCGCCGTGGCGAGGTACTCGGCGTCCAGGTCGGCGACGTCGATTTTTTGGCCCGCACGCTGCGCGTCACACGCCAGCTCCAGCGAGCCAAGGCGGCCGATATCAAGGTCGACAAGGACCTAGTCCAGGCAGCCGGCGAGATCACCGTAATGATCAGGGCGCCGAAGTACGAGTCGGAGCGCACGATCTACCTGCCTGACGAGCTCGTCGCGATCCTCTCGCAGCACGTGGGCCAGCACACGCCGGATGGTCAGCCGTCCCGATGGCTCTTCGATGAGGGAGGCAAGCCTTGGCACGACAACCTCGTCGACTACCGCTGGCGCTCAACCCGCACTGACGCCGGCACGAGCCACAGGCTGCACGACCTACGACACTACTTCGCCAGCGGCCTGATTGCTGCCGGGTGTGACGTGGTCACCGTGCAGCGAGCGATGGGCCACGCATCCGCCACCACGACGTTGAGCACTTACGCGCACCTCTGGCCGACGGCCGAGGACAAGACTCGCGCCGCCGCTTCCGAGATGGCGGCGGCAGTTCTGACCACGTATCTGCCACGCATGGAGGCCCTGTAGACCTTCACGACATCGTCACGACATGGCTGCCGTCGCTGCGACACTCGTCCGGTCGACTCCAGGACAATCTCAGGGCTCACGGGAGCAGCGTCGCAGGAGTCGCACACTCCCTGTCGCTGGTAGCGGATGCGTGACAAGTCGGGCTCGAGACTTTAAAGTGCCGTTCGCTTCACAGCCTCGTGCTCGCGGTCTGCCCTGACCTCGGACCTAGACTGGATACCCACTGGCTTCGCGCGGTAGTACGCCCCGGAGAGCGATCGTCTTCACCTGCGTCAGTTCGTGGAAGCTGGCTCGAAGCCCCTCGCGGCCATAGCCGCTCATCTTGTATCCGCCGTACTCGATGGCGTCTGGCCGGTATAGGCCTGAAGCATTTACGGATACCGTCCCGGACTGGACGTGGTGCGCTAGGTAGATGGCCCGATGGAGGTCGCGAGTGAAGATGGACGCGTTGAGGCCAAACGGAGAGTCGTTCGCGATTCGGATCGCTTGGCGGTCATCTTTGAAAGACACGATCGGAAATACCGGTCCGAACACCTCGGCATCGGAGGCGATCGAAGATCCGGCCTTAACGCTACCCAACACGATGGGTCCAACGAAGTTGCCGCGGGCCGCTGGTTCGCCGGCAAGCAGTTCGGCACCCTCTTCCATAGCCGTTCGTACTTGAGCGGCCACGCGTTCGGCGGCAGTGTCAGTGATCAATGGGCCGAGTTCGACTGCGCGATCGGCAGACGGATCACCCACGCGGAGAGCGGTCACACGTTCAAGCAGGCCTGCGGTGAAGTCTTTGACCAGATCCTGATGTACGAGGAGGCGCTTGTTGGCGCAGCAGACCTGGCCGTTCGCGAGAGTGCGGCCGAACATGACCTGGTCAAGGGTGAGCTCTAGATCTGCGTCGTGACACACGATCAAAGGGTCGTTGCCTCCGAGTTCAAGCATTACCGGTCGTAAGCGGGCGATAGCCGCGGCAGCGACGCTCAAGCCGGCGCCTGTGCTTCCGGTGAAGGAGACGACGTCGATGCCCGGGTGCGCAGCGAGCGGCGCCCCGGTAGAGAGGCCCAGGCCATTGACGAGAATCAGGACGTCGCGCGGCACTCCCGCCTCGTGGAGTAGTTCTGTCGCGCGGATCACCGTCAGGGGATCGACTTCGGGTGGCTTGATGACGGCGCAGTTGCCGCTTGCCAACGCGGGGCCAACCTTGTGCGCGAAGATGTCGATTGGAGAGTTGAACGGAATCACCGCTCCCAAGACACCACGTGGTTCCCGCCGGGTCAGGATCAGATCGCCTTCGGTCCCGGGTTGGGCGTCGCCAGGGATCGTTTCGCCGTACAGCCGCAGTGCTTCCTGTCCGTACTTCTCCAAAAGCCGGGCCGCATCGCCCATCTCACCGAACGCTTGGGGATACGGCTTGCCGTTCTCTCGAGTGAGCAGTTCGGCCAGCTCGACGCGGTGTTCCTGCAGCAGGTTGCCAGCGCGCTGAAGAATGGCGCAGCGCTCATGCGCGGGGGTCGCCGCCCAACGAGGAAACGCCTCCCGGGCGCGTCGAACAGCTGCGTCCACACCGTCCGCCCCAACGTCAGCAATGGAATCCAGGTGTTCCCCGGTGGCCGGGTTGAGCACGTCGATTGAAGTCATGAATCTGTCCTGTCGTCAGTAGAGGGGCGCGTTTCCGAACAATCGCTCCCGGCGAGGAAGAAGCCTGCGCCGAGGGCATCCAGTAGCGGGTTTCCAGCAGGGCCGATCGCTGCGACGGCCAATTTGGCGGCCGTCACAGCGTCGCGTGGATGGCTTGCGATGGTGCCTGCCAGCGAGTCGACAGTGGCCTTCAACTCATGGCCGTCGACAACATCCTCGATAAGGCCCAAGGTCCGTGCCTCATCTGAGCTCAGGCGCCGCCCGGTGAGGAGAAGCTCCTTGGCCCTCGCCGGGCCGACCTGAGCAACGAGTCGCGGAATGCCTCCCCAGGCCGGGGTGTTTCCCAGCGTGACCTCGGGGAAGGCAAGGACGCTGTCTCGGCTGGCGACGCGAAGGTCGCAGGACAGAGCCAGTTCCAGTCCACCGCCGAGGCACCAGCCATCGATCTGCCCGATGACCGGGACGGGGGACTCGGCGATCGCCGCGAACGCGCGGCTTCCCATGAGGCTCGTCCTGGCGCCCTCGTGTGGTGTCTGGGCCCGGTGCTCCTGGAGGTCGGCGCCAACGCAGAATGCGCGCGGTGACGACGATCGCAGGATCACAACCCGAGTCTCATCCGGGAGGGATCCAAATGCGCTCGCCAATCCTTGGAGCATCGAGAACGTGAGGGCGTTGAGTTTGGCAGCACGGTTCAGGACGACGTCGGTGCGTCCCTCCCCGTGCATGACCAGAACGTGGTCCGTCTCGACGATCGCCATGTCAGGTCACTGCGTAGGTGGCCATGATGCTGCGGATGCGATGGGCCACCTGGTCGAGGTCGTCGAAAATGCCCGCAAGGTCGGCCAACCGGACGATCTCGGCCAGATGCATGACCGAACGCGTGGTCTCCATGCCTCGCAGCATGCGGAAGTGGTCCTGGTGTCCGTTCAAGTACGCGAGGAAGACGATCCCTGTCTTGTAATACTGCGTAGGGGCTGCGAACACTTTCCGGGACAGGGGCACGGTCGGCAGGAGCAGCGAGTCGTAGGTGGCCAGGTCGTTGTTGTCTAGCGCGCGCAGCGCTGCTCCCGCTAGCCGTGCAGTGGGATTAAACGCGCCGAGCAGTGCATCACTGCTTCCGTGCACGTCGCCGCGGATGAGGTCGGCGTAGTTGTAGTCGTCTCCAGTGTAAACGCGCACCCCGGCCGGCATGCGGGAGCGCAACGCGGCCTCCCGGTCGGCGTCGAGGATGGAGATCTTGACTCCATCGATCTTGTCGGGCGCGAGCGCGATGACCTCTAGCGAAGCATCGGCTGCTGCGTCATGACCGGTGGATCCCCAGTAACCGCTCAACTGGGGGTCGAAGGCGTCACCCAACCAGTGAAGCAACACAGGCCCGGAGACCTCGGACAGCAGCTGGCCATATACGTTGACGTAGTCAGCAGGAGACGACGCTGTCGCTGCCATGGAACGGCTCGCCATGACGACAGGCACGACCCCGCAAGCCTCAATGAACTGACACTGCTCAATGTAGGCAGCTGCGATGGCGTTCAGGCTATGGCGGTCGGTCTCCGGCAACTGATCCGTGGCAGCACCAGCGGCAATCGGTCGACCCTGAGCCGCATCGGCGCTCAGCGAGATCAGCTGCTTGGCTTGGGGCCAGGCCAGGCCCATGCCGCGTTGAGCCGTGTCCATCGCTTCGGCGACGCCCAGGCCGTGCGACCACAGATGCTCGCGAAAGGCCAAGGTGCGGTCCCAGTCGATGGCGTCAATCTCTCCATCTCCGCCGCTAAGCGGGTCAGCGACGACGTGCGGGGCAGCGAAACACACTCGTGATGTTGGCGGCTTGGACCCACTCAGGGCAGGGTCCACAGTGACTGGTGAGCCGAGTTCATACTGCTCGATCCTGCCGCCGGGACCAGGAAGCGGGACAACGAGGCCGCTCGGCGTGCTTCTTCGGTGTGCTTCGGCAGCGGTTTCGCTTTGCATCTGGATCCAACCTCCTCGGGTTGCCTTGTATTGCGGCAAGCGCTTGCCACAATAGACAGGCTAGAGGGCTCTGGCAAGGCAGTTTCATGACTTGCGTCACGAATTGTTGGCCGCTGGGGACCTCTTGACAGGCTGCAATCGGCGTCTGTAACCTCCGTCACACCGAGTGACGGCGAACGCTTGCCACTGATTCCCGCCGAAGGATCGGCGACAGCACCAGACTCGACGGAGGCACGGACGGATGGGAATGCAGACAGGCACCGAGCAGTCGGTCCGAGAGCACCGCGACGGCGATCACTACGACGTAGTCATTGTCGGTGCAGGACCTAGCGGCGCCGTGACGGCCAAGCGGCTCGTCGAGGCCGGCTTTCGTGTCGCCGTGGTGGAGCAAGGCGAGTGGCCTGACTACTCCAAGGCACGGGCGAACTATCCCGACTACGAGCTCACGCTCGACCGCCACTGGCCTTGGAATCCCAACCGTGACGGCGGAGGACGTGGTTTCGAATTCGACGATTCCGCGTCGACCCTGACGCCTTTGATGTGGAACGGTGTCGGCGGCAGCGCGCTGGTCTGGGCCGCCCAGTGGCAACGAAACCTTCCATCAGACTTCCGGGTGCGAAGTCTCGACGGTGTGGCCGCCGACTGGCAGCTGACCTACGAGGACCTTGAACCCTTCTACGTCCGCGTTGAGCGCGATTTCGGCGTTTCGGGTCTGGCAGGAGACCCGATGTTTCCCGCTGGCGATGGTCCGCCAATGCCTCCGGTACCGATTCGCGAACACGGCCGACGCATCGCGAAGGCACACAACGATTTGGGGTGGCACTGGTGGCCGGGAACCAACGCCATCGCCTCTCGGGAGTACGAGCACGCGAACCTGAAAGCTTGCACCCAACGCGCGGCGTGCATGCGCGGCTGTCCCGAGCGAGCGAAGTCATCACCCGACATCACGCACTGGCCACAGTCGCTGGCCAAGGGCGTCACCTGATCCTGCGAGCCCAGGTACGGCGTGTCCTCATGTCCGCTCAGGGGTTGGCAGAGGGCGTCATGTACACCGATGAACACGGCGTCGATCGTCGCGTGCGAGGGGATGTGGTCGTCTTGGCGGCCAACGGAATCGGGACGCCTCGCCTGCTCTTGCTCTCTGCCGACGCACGGCACCCCGACGGTCTCGCCAACGGTTCCGGCCAGGTGGGACGGCGACTCATGATGCACCCGCTGGGACAGGTCATTGGGGTCTGGGACGACCCAGTTGGCACCACCCATGGCGTCCATGGCCAACAACTTCACTCGCTGCAGTTCTACGAAACCGACGAAAGCCGTGGGTTTGTGCGCGGCGCCAAGTGGGGGCTGTTGCCCTCGTCGGGCCCCCTCACCCGAGACTCGGAGCTACCCGTGGGGAAGTGACAACGCCATCTGGGGGCCGGGATTCCAGGACGCACTACGTGGACGCCTCGGCCACTCCGCGTGGTGGGCCATCATCTGCGAGGACTTGCCTGAGGACCACAACCGGGTCGGCCTCGACATGGATAAGCGCGATCGCTACGGCGACCCCGTCGCCTCCATCGAGTACAGACCTCAGACAACTCGGACCGAATGCTCGAGTTCAATCTGGATCGCGCTGTCGAATCCATGCAGGCCGCCGGTGCCCGACAGGCGATCAGAGGATCGTGGATCAAGGAAAGCGCCTTTCACCACCTCGGCACCGCCGTCATGGGCACGGACCCTGCGACCAGCGTTGTCGACGGCTGGGGTCGGACGCACGAGGTCCCGAACCTCTTCGTCTTCGACGGCAGCGTCTGGCCCACCTCGGCTGGCATGAACCCGACCGCCACGATCGCAGCCCTGGCCCTCCGCAACACCGAGGCGATGATGGCCGCACGGGGCGGACAGGTGACGGCGTCATGACCGAGTCCTTCAACAGCAACCAGCTCGATCTCCTCATGGGGGCGGCGGCTTGGCTGATGCCCGACGAGGGAAGCCTGCCCTCGGTCGAGGCCGCCCAACTCCGGGAGATCTACATTGCCGAGGCCCTGGTAGCTCGCCCGGACTGCGAGCCCTTGCTTGTGGAGTTCCTCAGGCTCGCTGAAAAGGACGGCTTGGTTACGGCACTAGAACACTGCCGCGACCACCGGCCCGAACTGTGGATGCAGTCACCACGATCCTGCCCGGCGCCTACTTCCTAGCCCCTCAGGTGCGTGACGCCCTTGGGTACCGAGGCCAGACGCCCCAGCTGATCCCAATCGAGGACAGCCCCGATTACGACGAGTTCCTCTCGGGAGTGCTCGATCGAGGGCCGCTGTACCGGCCCACTCCATCGCAGCAACTCCCTGACGGTCAACGGTGACCGGCTCTAACCCGCATCACACAAGGAGACAACAATGAAGCGAACGCAAGCGATCCGCATCGCGGCGGTTACAGCCCTAGCTGCAGCCTGCTTGAGTGCCTGCGCAGAGGACTCAGGCGGGTCTGCAAGCGCCGAAGATGTTGACGCCCGAGTTGACGAGATCAACACGTCGCTCGAGGACAACCTCTACGTAAAGGCCGCCGCCGAATCCGGTGAGGGAGAGAACTCGTGCCCCAAGGCGCTGCCCGAGGGTGAGACGCCCGAGATCGTATTCTCGATCGAAGGCCTCTCTCACCCGTTCCTGGTGGGCCAGGTCGACAAGGCCAAGGCTAAGGCCGAGGAACTTGGCGCCAAGCTCACGGTCGTCAGCGGTGACGACGACGTCAACAAGCAGCTCAATGGGGTCGAGACGGCGCTGGGGAGCAGCCCCGATGCGCTGATGATGATGCCAGCCAACACCGAGGGCCTCGGCCCCATCCTCCAGCAGTACGAGGATGCCGAGATCCCCTACTTCTTCACCCAGAAGGGCCTGCTGGAGTCGAACGCGACCAACCAGGTCCTGGCGCCCTACGGGGAGGAGGGCAAGATCCTGGGCGAATACGTCGTCGAGCACTACTCCGACTCCGAGGAGCCCGTCAAGGTCGCGCTTATTAGCGGCATCACAGGTGACGTCTCCAGCGTCGCTCGCACTGGTTCCTTCGAACGCGAGCTGCTGGAATCCGGGAACTTCGAAATCGTCGCCGAGGAGCCGGGGGAGTACCGCCGCGAAGAGTCGCAGACCGCGATGGACTCCATCCTCGCCGCCCACCCCGACGTGGAACTCGTCTTCGGGGCCAACGACGAAGGTGCGCTCGGCGCTCTTCAGGCGATCAAGGCTGCTGGTAAGGGCGGTGAGATCGACGTGGTAGGCATCGACGGTCAGACCGAGACTTTCCCCGCCATCGAGAGCGGCGACATCCTTGCCACGGTCAAGCACATGCAGACCGCGCCGTACGTGGTCGAAAACATCGTGAAGTGCCTGAGCGGCGAAGCCGTGCCCGCCTTCGAGGTGTTCCCCGGCGATCTCGTCGACGCCGCCGCCATCGAGGAAGGCGCCGAGCCGGCGTTCTGATCCCCGGTTGGGCCCGAGCAACCAAGTCTCGGGCCCAACTGGCTCTCTAAAGCAACCAAGGAGCGAAGAGCATGACCACAACCAAGAACGAACCTTCGCCCGCGATGAGCACACGCCGCGCTCGTGGTGCCGCCCGCTTGTCAGCGATGAATCTGCATGACTTCGGCCTCCTTGGGGCGCTGGCTCTCCTGGTGTGCGTCTATGCCGTCATCGCACCGAACTTCCTCACCGAGTTCAACCTGCTCAACGTGCTAAGACAGGTCTCCATCGTCGCTATCGCAGCCGTGGGTATGACAACCGTGATCCTGATCGCCGGCATCGACCTATCCGTAGGCTCGACCATCGCGTTCAGCGGAACCCTCGCCGCCATGTTCCTCACCGGACGCACAGAGGTCGGTGTCATCGCCGTGCTTATCGCCGTCACCATCGCAGTGCTGGCCGGGGCTGGGGTGGGTTTGATGAATGGCCTCATCATTGGCGTTCTGGGCGTGCCGGCGTTCATTGCCACGCTCGCGACCCTTACCGGAGTGCGAGGCTTCGCGCTCCTGCTCACAGAGGCGAAGCCGGTGTCCGTGCCGGTCGGGGACTACGGCTGGCTGGGCACCGGACACATCGGCCCGCTGCCCGTTCCAGTCCTGATCATGGCCCTGGTCTTCTTCGTCGGCTACGTGCTGCTGTCTCGCATGAAAATCGGGCGCCGCATCTACGCGGTGGGCGGCAACGGAACAGCCGCCCGCCTCAGCGGAGTCCGCGTCACCCGGCTGATCTTGTTCGTCTACATCTTCGCTGGAGCATGCACCGGGTTGGCCGGCTGCTTGGCCTCGGCACGACTCTCGTCGGCCAGCCCGCGGGCTTCATTGGGTTCGAGCTCGACGTGATCGCCGCGGTAGTCGTCGGCGGGACTAGCCTGATGGGTGGACGCGGACGGCTCAGCGGCACATTCTTCGGCGCCCTGCTGATCGGAGTGCTCGGCGACGGTCTGACCCTCATGGACGTGCAGACCTATTGGAAGCAGATCCTGACCGGCATCGTCATCGTCGTCGCCATCGTTGTCGACGGAATCATCCGCCGTCGCGGAAGCCGATCCTCATGAGTATCGACGCGCTCCTCGAAGGGGACACCGCCGGCCCGATGGCCAGCCCGGGCACCGTCATTCTGCGCGGCGAGGGTCTCTCCAAGGCTTTTGGCGGAAATCGGGCAGTAGACCGGGTCTCGTTCGACCTGCGCGCCGCCGAGGTCCACGCATTCGTTGGGGAGAACGGTGCCGGAAAGTCAACCCTCGCCAAACTCATCTCGGCGTGCTCACCTCGGACGAAGGAACCTGGAAGTCGATGGCTCACCTGCACACTTCCCCCGCCCGCACGACGCACAGGCAGCCGGTATCGCCATGGTCCACCAGGAACTTCAGCGTGGTCTCGTCGCTGTCGGTGGCTGAGAACGTCCTCTTCGGCGTGGAACCTTCTAGATCGGGTCTGGATGCGTCGCCAGGAGATGGCAACCACCGCCAAGAAGTACCTCGACGTCGTCGGACTTCACGTGCCTCCGAACGTCTCCACGGCCAGGCCTAGCACCGCGCAACGACAGCTGCTCGAGATCGCACACGTCCTGGCCCTGAACGCGCGAATCATCATTCTCGATGAGCCGACGTCCTCGTTGGCCACGTCCGATGCCCGACACCTCCGCGAGCTCATCGGAGCCCTCCGGGAGGCCGGCCGCACGGTCGTCCTGGTGTCGCATGACTTCGACGAGGTCCTAGACGTCTCGGATCGCGTCACCTGTCTGCGCGACGGGCAGTGGGTGTGCACCGAGCCGGCTAAGAGCCTGGATCA
The DNA here is from genome assembly GCA_963754025.1 of uncultured Actinomycetota bacterium. Classification (GTDB taxonomy): domain Bacteria; phylum Actinomycetota; class Actinomycetes; order Propionibacteriales; family Nocardioidaceae; genus Nocardioides. The sequence goes on from CAVWEC010000005.1 coordinate 508,811, forward strand.
CGACCAGCTGATACGCCTGGTCACAGGTCGCGACGTCTTCGTCGCTCCACGCGAAGCCCGCGTCCACACTGGTGAGGCGCCGGTCCTTGAGGTCCGCGAGCTTGCCGGTCCGGGTCTAGTCAAGGCTGACCTGGTGTTGCATCCAGGAGAGATTCTCGGATCGGTGGTCTGGTGGGCAGCGGCCGCACCGAACTGATGAGAATCTTGGCAGGAGATGTACGTCCGACCTCCGGATCCATGACCCTTTTCGGTGAGCCGTACGCCCCCTCAGCGCCCAGTGCCGCGCTCAAGCTTGGCGTTTCACTGGTTCCCGAGAGCCGCAAGGAGCAAGGACTCATCCTTCACGCCACTGTTCTACAGAACATCGAATTGGCGGCCCTCGACACACTCGGCAGCGGGCCGTTCTTCCGAGCCGGCGCAGCCCGAATGTTGGCGGCCGAATACATAGAGAAGCTGCGCATCAAGGTGTCATCGGTCCACGCGCCGGTGAACTCGTTGAGCGGTGGCGACCAGCAGAAGGTGGTGCTGGCGAAGGTGCTGGCTACCAAACCCCGGATTCTCCTACTTGACGAGCCCACCAAGGGCATCGACGTAGGCGCAAAGGCTGAAATTCTCACCCTTATGCGAGGGCTCGCCGCCCAGGGCATCTCAGTGGTGATGGTGAACTCGGTACTTCAGGAGCTGCTCGACAGTTGTGACCGAATCCTGGTCATGCGTGCTGGTCGAACCGTCGGTGACCTCGACAACGTGGACGTTTCCGAAGAAGATCTCGCCCGTCTGGCGTTTGCGGATGAGCGCCGTGCCGAGCGTCAACGACTTGAAACTATTCTGCGCGGATTCAGTGGCGCCGGTCGCCGAGGAGATCGAACTGACGGCACGGTTCTTCCCGGAGCTACTCGACCGAGGCTGCCGAACTTGGCTTCCAGAGCCTCATCTTCGAGGCTGACGGTTCACTCAACCTCAGCCGCATGGCTCTCATCCATGAGAGCACCGAGCGCATCGCTGCAGAGTCTGCTGCAGTCTCCTTGGCGGTCTCTGTGCGCCCGCCTCCACACCTATCTGCTGGCTCGCTACGCCGCACCGGAGGTTCAGGATCGGTGGCTGCAGCCGACCTTGCGCGGCCGAACTTTTCGGCGCGTTCGCGATCACCGAACCGCACGCCGGCACGGACATCCGCGCCTTGACGACTGTTGCCCGGCGACAGGGCGACCACTACATCCTCGATGGGGAGAAGTGCTGGATCGGGTTAGCGCCCGTCTGCTCCTACGCCATTGTCCTCGCCAAGGTCGAGCACCGCGGGCGTGATGCTGAGACCGTCGCGCTCGTAGTGGACATGTCCAGCGAGGGAGCGGTTGGCGCGCCTGGGCCCGAGCTTGCAGGGTTCCGTGGAATGCCGAATGGCACTCTGACGTTCGCTGCTTGCCCGGTTCCGGTCCAGAACGCACTCTCTTGCGATGGATTCGGTGGAATGATGGATGGGCTCAATATGGCCCGCATCGAGGCGGCGTCCTATTCCGTCGGCCTGATGCGGGGAGCGATCAGGGAAGCGACAACCTGGGCAAACCAAAGGGAGGCCTTCGGGAAACCGATCGCGGCGCTGCCTAGCTGTCCAGTCGGAAATCGGCCGCATGGTCACGGACTACCGGGCGGCCCGCGAACTGGTCCTACGTGCCGGCGAGACCTTTGCCCTCGGCGACGGCGGCGACCATGCGGTGATCTCGATGGCGAAGATGTTCGCCTCCGACGCGGCCCGCCGCCACACCGATGCGGCTCTGCAGATCGTTGCAGGCGCCGGCATGGCACGGAGTCACCCGTTACAACGGATGGACCGAGATGCGAAGGTGACCCAGATCTTTGATGGAACCAGCGAGATACACGAGACGATGCTCGGGCGGCGAGTGCTGCGCGAGGCAGCCAGCGGGCTCATCGGACCCTCGTTCTTCCCAGAGCTCAACGCACCCGAGACACCCAAGGACTACCAATGACGTCCGCTGCGCCTGACGACGACGTGACCACGAATCGGCTCGCTGGGGAACGGGTATTGGTCACCGGCGCGCCCGGCGACCTGGGAAGCGCCATCTGCCTAGAACTTGCGCGCGCAGGTGCCGACGTCGTTGTGCACCACTGGAAGACGCCCGACGCAGCCTCCGCACTCTCAGCACAGCTGGAGGTGCGCGGAGTCAGCGCCCCGGTCATCGAGGCCGACGTCGCAAACTCCGAGCAGGTCGGCGAGGCCATCCGTCGCCTGGAAGAGGATCACGGCCCCTTGACGGGTCTTGTGAACAATGCCGGGATCATGGACGAGCAACCCTTCCTCACCACCACGCTGCAGTCCTGGCAACGAACCCTCGATGTGGACCTCACAGGAGTGCTTCATCGTCTCCCAGGAAGTGGGCGGCCGCATGTACCGGCGGGGTCGGGGAGCCATCGTCAACATTTCCTCCCAGTTGGCGTTCAAGGGAGGCATGGACGTGGCGGCATACTGCGCAGCCAAGGCTGGCGTCGTGGGGCTGACCCGGGCGATGGCCCGCGAGCTCGGTCCGCAGGTGCGAGTCAACGCTGATTGTCCCGGGCCGCTTGAGACCCAGATGACGGCACCGTATGCGGACGAGGCGTGGCTCGCAGCGCGGACAGGGCCACTCGTCAGTGGTCGGCTCGGTCTGACGTCCGAGGTAGCGCCCGCGGTGGTGTTCCTGCTTGCGTCGGAATCGTCGCTCTTCCATGGACAAACGTTGCATCCAAACGGTGGAGGGGCGATGGCGTGAGGACTCATGGCGCACCGGTGGTCGTGACGGCACGCGAGGCAGTCGACCTGATCGCCGACGGACAGGTGCTCTACATCGAGGGATCTGGTGGGGGGCCTGGTGGAGCCCGATCTCCTGCTCAAGACCTTGGGCGAGCGGTTCAATGAGACTGCCCAGCCGCGCGACCTGACACTCGTTCACACCACTGGCATCGGCGATCGCAAGGGCGGTGGCATGGATCACCTGGCCCAACGCGGGCTGGTCGCGCGGGCAATCGCAGGCAACTGGGGAATGGCGCCGCGCATGTCCGAGATGGCGATGGAGAACGAGTTCGCTGCGTACAACTTCCCGCAAGGTGTTATGGCGCAGATGTCTCGCGAGATCGCAGGAGGACGCGTTGGTGTGATCACCCACGTCGGCCTAGGCACCTTCTGCGACCCACGCATGTCTGGCGGCCGCCTCAACGCCAAGGCGACCGAGGACTTAGTTCAGGTCCTCGAGATCGACGGCCGCGAGGTTCTCCATTACCGCCCCGTGGCTCCCGACGTGTGCTTCATCCGTGCCACCACTGCCGACGCCGATGGCAACCTTTCCCTGGAAGAAGAGGCCGCCCGACGTCGAGGTGCTGGCCATGGCGCAAACTCACCCACAACTCGGGCGGACTGGTGATCGCTCAGGTCAAGAGGCTCGCCAAGGCGGGGCGTCTCTCGATCCCCGTACCGTCGTTGTCCCGGGATTCCTGGTCGACTGGGTGGTCGTCCACCCGGAACAGCGTCAACTGGTAGAGACTGCCTTCAACCCTGCCTACAGTGGCGCCCTGCGCGGACCAGCTGACGCCGTGCCCGTGATGGCGCCCGGTGCGCGAAAACTGGTTGGCCGTCGGGCGCTCATGGAGATCCGACGCGGTGACGTGGTGAACCTCGGCGTGGGAATCGCCGATGGCGTGGCCTCAGTGGCAGCCGAGGAAGGGTGCTTCGAGGAGTTCACGCTCACCGTCGAGCAAGGCCTCGTCGGCGGCATCCCGGCGGGCGGTGTCAGCTTCGGAGCCTCGTACAACCCCGCCGCCATCCTCGAACAGCCCGCCCAGTTCGACTTCTACGACGGCGGCGGCCTGGACGTCGCGTTCCTCGGGTTCGCCCAGCTGGACAGACACGGCAATGTGAACGTCTCGCTCTTCAACGGACGGCTGATCGGAACGGGCGGCTTCATCAACATCACGCAGAACGCCCACAGCGTTGTCTTCTGCGGGACGTTCAACGCCGGCGGACTCGACGTCGCGATCGAGGGCGAGCAGCTCGAGATTCTCACCGAGGGCAGGCACACCAAGTTCGTCGATGAGGTCGATCACGTCACCTTCAACGGCGAAATGGCCGCCAAGCGAGGTCAGCGGGTCTTGATCGTCACTGAAAGGGCGGTCTTCGCGGTGACCGACCATGGCCTGCGACTCATCGAGGTCGCGCCCGGCATCGACCCGCAGACGCAGGTTCTCGACCAGATCCCCTTCGAGGTCGAGGTGGGTGAGGATGCGCGCATGGACAAACGCATTTCGGACATGGGCTGATGGAGTGGCACGTGCCCGAGTTCTCGGAGGGTGACCGCGATGGCCTCGCTTGATGACGTCGCGACTCACGCCCAGGTCTCCGTGGCCACCGCCTCCCGCGTTCTCAACGGGTCACGACACAACGTCTCCGAAGAGACACGGGCCAAGGTCAACGCGTCTGCCGCGGAACTCGGCTACACCCCCAGCGCCGTCGCACAGGCACTTGCCAACAAGCAGAGCCGCATCATCGGTGTGATCGTGGAAGACAGCGCCGACCCGTACTTCGCCGAGATCACCCGTGGCGTCGAGGACGTGGCCAGCCGTGCCGGATATCTGACGATCGTCTGCAACGCCGACCGCAAGATCGAGGTCGAAGTCGAGCAGATGACCCTGATGCGCCACTACAACGCCGCGGGAGTCATCTTCGCCGGGTCTGGCTTCATCGGTGGTGACCACGCCCGGCTCGCCGGTCTGGTCAAGGCCGCACGCGACGACGGGCTCACCGTGGTGTCTTTGGGGCGTCGGGAGATCGAGGCCGACGTCGTCACCTACGACAACGAGGCCGCCGCTCACGACCTCACGGCGTCGCTGATCGCCTCCGCTCACAAACGCATCGTTCTGGTGGGCGGGTTGCCGGGCGTCTACGCCGCAGAGGACCGCAAGCTCGGTTACCTGCGCGCCATGGATGAGGCGGGGCTGGCTCCCGAGGTCATCCCCGGGACGTTCGGCCCCGAATCGGGCAGCTCCGCGGCCGTGCGCCTTCTCGTGGGCGGCTCCCTCCCTGACGCCGTGATCGGATCCAACGACCAGACCGCGGGAGGGATCCTGACAGCGTTCCGCCAGGCCGACATCAAGGTGCCCGAGCAGGTGGCCGTTGCGGGCATTGGTGGCACCAGGCTGGCCGCCCTGCTGGACATGACCACGGCGGCCGTACCGCTGCATACGCTCGGCGCCACAGCCGCCCAGCGGATCCTCCATCCGGAACGCAGCCGGGAGCCGCTCATCCTCCCCCACCAGATCGTGTCGCGAGGCACGACCGCACACGCGGGATACAAGCTCGCATGAGCACCATTCAGGACCTCGAATCGCTCGTCGGGCAGGTCGCTAGCTTCCGGAAGACCGTGGGCGAGTCCGATGTCTACCTGTTTGCCGGGTTGACCGGAGACCTCAGCCCCAACCACGTTGATGAACAGGCCATGGCTTCAACGCCCTTCGGGACACGCATCGCGCACGGCGTCCTCATCGTGGGGTTCATGTCCACCGCAGCCACCAGGTTTGTGGAGACCACCGGCGCCGTCGCGGTCTCGGCCGGCTACGACCGGGTCCGCTTCATCGCCCCCGTGCGGTTCGGCCAAACCGTCTCGGTCACCTACACGATCATCGCCGCCGACCCGGCTCGACGCCGCACCACCGCACGCGTTGAGGCTCACACCGAGGATGGTCAACTTTGCGCCCTGGCCGACCATCTGCTCACCTTTGTGGACATCCCCGATGTCTGACCTGCACCAACGCGTGCTGATCGCCCCCGACTCGTTCAAGGGCACCTTCACAGCCGCAGAGGTGGCAGACGCGCTCCGCGAGGGCTTCGCGAGCGCAGGCATCGAGGCCGACCTGTGTCCGTTGGCCGACGGCGGAGAGGGCACCGTTGCTGCCCTCGTGGCACCTGAAGACCAGGTCCTGGTGGACACTGTGGACCCGCTCGGTCGACCGATCAAGGCCGCCTACGGCCTGTCCGCGGACACTGCCTACGTCGAATGCGCCGCGGCCAGCGGACTGCCTCTCGTCGAGCCTGAAGAGCGCGACGCCAGCGCTGCCTCGACCTTCGGAACCGGAGTCCTGATCGTCGACGCGATCGCCCGCGGCGCGAAACGGATCGTTGTCGCCTGCGGTGGCAGCGCCACCACCGACGGCGGCCTCGGGTGCCTGGCCGCGATCGACGCCGCGGGTGGACTCGGGTCGGCCGACGTAGTCGTCCTGACCGATGTGACGTTGCCGTTCGAAGACGCTGCGGTCTGGTTTGCTCCCCAAAAGGGCGCCGATGCAGCCGAAGTCATAGCCCTCACTCAACGGCTCCATGAGACTGCATCGGCTCTTCCCAAGGACCCACGCGGCATCGAGGGCAGCGGCGCTGCCGGAGGGCTCGCCGGCGGGCTGTGGGCCGCATACGACGCTTCGATCGTTTCCGGCGCCGGCTACGTCCTGGACGCACTTGAGGTCGATGCACGCGTGGCGTCGAGTTGCCTGGTCGTCACCGGCGAGGGACGGATCGACGAGCAGACCTTCCAAGGCAAGCTCGTCGGCGAACTCGCCCGCCGGTGCCAAGCCGCCAACGTGCCTTGCATTGCCGTGGTCGGACGCGACGACCTCGGCCCCGACCGAGGATCCGATCTCGGCCTGGCCGACATCGTCCAGGCCAGCTCGCGCCTCGAACTCGTCGACGCCGCCCGACGTCTTGCTCGACATCTCACCAAGGAGTCCCTATGACCACCATCAGTCAAGGAAGCACCACGTTCATCCTGAACCAAGAACCGACCATCGAATTGGATCTTGGAGCACCCGACCTGGACCTGCTCGTGTTCGACACGACACCCCAGACGGCAGACCCACTTGCCGACTGGCTCGTTGGCGGCACCAACAGCCTCTTCGATGAGTTCCGAGCGCGGCTCACCGCCGACGGTCTTGCTCGTCCCATGACCGTTCTGTTCCTTGACGCGTCGGACGATGACCGCGCACCGCTCATCGAAGCGGCCTTCGCTTCGGTTCAGGCCACGGCGCTCTCGCTCGCTCTCGAGTATCCCCACACCCGCATCACCGTCGTACGAGCGCGCCCCTCCCAGCTCGACGCGATCCGGGACACCACCGACTTCCTCGCAAGCGATGCCAGTGGCTACGTCACGGCAACGACCATCGACCTCAGGAGCGCGTCATGAAGCTACTCGTCACCGGCGGCAGCCAAGGGATCGGGCGAAGTATCGTTCTGCAGGCCATCGCGGCCGGCCATGAGGTACTAGCTCACGGCCGCGACGCGGCAGCCCTTGCTGAGCTCGCGGCACGCGGAGCGCACACGATTGTCGGCGATCTGCGCGAGAAGGCAACGCTCGACGCACTTGCCGACCGAGCCGGTGAGCTCGGCATCGACAGCGTCGTGGCCTCCCAAGGAGTTGGTGGTGATGGTGCCCTGACGACGGTGACACCGGAACGCATCAAGCTCGTCATGGAGATCAATACCGTCAGCGTCATCAAGCTCTACGACGCCCTTCGGACCCAGCTGGTCGACGAACGGGGCACCTTCGTCGTCATCGCATCCCAGGCCTCGTTGCGTCCTGAGCGCTTTGATTCTGCATACTGCGCCTCCAAATGGGCGGTCCTGCACTGGGTTGAGGCCATAGCGCCTCTGGAGTCGGTCCATGGTGTATCGGTCCGCGCGATCTGCCCCGGGCGCACCGAAACGGCGCTCTTTGACGACGCCATGGCCGGCTTCGCAGCTGCCGCCGAGATGCCCTAGACAAGTACACCGAGATGATTCTCGAGCTCATCCCGCTGCGGCGCTTCGCCCCAGTCGAGGAGACCGCCGCAGCGACGCTCTTCATGGCCGCACACGCCCCGAGGCCAACCGTGCTGGCCGAGACAGGCGGCGAAGTGCCTTACAGCATTTCGCCGTCTCTTGCGGGCCGTCATCACGGCTGAACTCGCTCCGCGTGGAGATCCAAGCATCGACGTTAGGCGAAAGGTGATCACGGTGAATCCGATCAAGATCGGTCTGGTCGGCCAATCCATCGGTGGCACATATTTCCCTCCACTGATGGCGGCCGCCAACGTCCTCCAGGCCGCTCAAAACGTCATTGGACGGCGCGCGACGGCTGGCCGAGGAGCCGAGCGATGACCGGCCGTCAGCTCCTCGACGAGCTAGAAGCGCAGGAGTCGCGCCTCGTCTTCAACCATTTCGACGAGAACACCGCCTGGGCACTCGGAGTTGCCCTGCGGAAAACTGCACTCGCTGCTGCGCTCCCGATTGCCATCTCGATCCGTCGCAACGGCCAGCGCCTGTTCCACGCTGCGCTTCCGGGCGCGTCAGCAGACAACGATGGCTGGTTGGAACGCAAAAGTGCCGTGGTCGACCGCTACAGCCGCTCCTCGCTCCGCGTCGGCGAACAGTCCCGAGTCGATGGCGGGTCCTTCGACGCAGACTCGCGACTGAATCCGTCGGACTACTCCGCCCACGGCGGCGCCTTCCCCATCCTGGTTCGTGGCACCGGCTGTGTCGGCACGGTCGCGGTTTCGGGCCTCCCCGAGCTCGAAGACCACCAGCTTGTCGTCGAGACCATCGAGCAACTACTCGCCACGAAGTACTAGCGCCAGGACATGGGGGTGCTCAACAGCCTCTTGAGGTGGCAATAGTCGTCCGCCATGCCCCGATGTCGGACGCGGCGATCCGACTTCTTGCCACGCATCTGCCACGCACGGGGAGTGCGCAAGCCTCTGACCTGCGGAAACAGGTTGTTTCAGTAGTACCAGGGGTACGGCGACCAGTCGGGGTCGCGCTTCTCGAGGAACTGGTCGCGCCCCTCCTGCGCCTCGTCGGTCATGTAGGCCAGCCGGGTGGTCTCGCCGGCGAAGAGCTGCTGGCCGACCAGGCCGTCGTCGATCAGGTTGAAGGAGTACTTCAGCATCCGTTGCGCGGTCGGGCTCTTGCCGGTGATCAGGCGACCCCATTCCAGCCCGGTCGCCTCGAGCTCGGCGTGGGGCACGGCGCGGTTGACCGCGCCCATCCGGACGCCCGCGTCGGCGTCGTACTCCTCGGCGAGGAAGAAGATCTCGCGGGCGAACTTCTGGCCGACCTGCCGGGCGAGGTACGCCGAGCCGAAGCCGCCGTCGAAGGAGCCGACGTCGGCGTCGGTCTGCTTGAAGCGGGCGTGCTCGGCGCTGGCGAGCGTGAGGTCGGCGACGACGTGGAGGCTGTGGCCGCCACCGGCCGCCCAGCCGTTGACCAGGCAGACGACGACCTTCGGCATGAACCGGATCAGCCGCTGGCACTCGAGGATGTGGAGCCGCGCCATCTTGGCCCGGTCGATCGGGTTCGGCGGCGCCCCGGCGTCGTCGTGGCCCTCGGTCTCGTACTGGTAGCCCGCCTTGCCGCGGATCCGCTGGTCGCCGCCGGTGCAGAAGGCGTGCTTGCCGTTCTTGCCGCTCGGTCCGTTGCCGGTGAGCAGCACGCACCCGACGTCGGCGCTGGTGCGGGCGTGCTCGAGGGTGCGCAGCAGCTCGTCGACGGTGTGGGGCCGGAAGGCGTTGAGCACGTCGGGCCGGTCGAAGGCGATCCGGACCGTGCCGTGGGCCCGGGCCCGGTGGTAGGTCAGGTCGGTCAGGTCCTCGAAGCCGGACACGACGTCCCAGGCCTCGGGGTCGAAGGTGTCGGACACTCCATCGATCGCGCTCACACGGCGACCCTAGTGGGCTGGAATCCGCGCTGACCGCGTGGTGTTGTGACGCCATGGCACTCACCGGCGAGTACGAGCCCAGCCCCCAGCAGTGGGTGCGCGACCAGGTGGCGGAGTTCGAGGCGTCCGACGGCGCCCGGGCCAACACGCTGGCCCGCACCGGGGACCCGATCGTCGTCATCACCTCGGTCGGCGCGAGGAGCGGCAAGCTCCGCAAGAATCCCGTGATGCGTGTGGAGCACGACGGCTCCTACCTCGCCGTCGCCTCCATGGGCGGGGCACCGGAGGACCCCGTGTGGGCCCACAACTTCCGCGCCCACCCCGTCGTCGACCTGCAGGACGGGCCCGACAAGGCGACGTACGACGTGCGCGAGCTGCCGGAGGGCCCCGAGCGCGAAGCGTGGTGGCGCCGGGCGGTCGAGACGTGGTCCACCTACGGCGACTACCAGCAGAAGACCGACCGGCTGATCCCGATCTTCCTGCTCGAGCGCAGGGCCTGACCGCGGAGCCCCGATTCCGGAGCGGCCGGGGTCAGGTGGCGATGGAGGAGGCGAGGCGGGCAAGGTGCTCGAGCCGCGCCAGCTCGGAGGCGAGGAAGGCCGGTCCGCCGCGACGGCCGAGGAGCACGATCTCGTCGTCGCCGAGGGGGCAGGCCACGACCAGGTCGCTGTCGTGCTGCTCGGGCAGCACCACGGGTGACGCGGTCTCCAGCCAGCCCAGTCCGTCGGGGGCCGCCTCCGTGGCCCGACGTACGCCGCCGGCCCGGTCGACCCGCGCGGCCCAGTCGGACCGGAACACCACCGGCAGCAGGTCGACCAGCCGGTCGAGGGCCCGGCCCGGGTGCTCGGTGAGGTCCTCGACGGCCTCGAGGTCGAGGAAGACGTTGCCGCCCGCGGCGTAGCGGTTGATCCACAGCACCTCGACCCCGTCGATCTCGGTGCAGGCCGACACGATGCCGTCGGGCATGGCGCCGTCGACCATGTCGAGGAAGACGTCGTCGACGGCGGTGCCGTCGTGGCGCTTGTCGACGATCTCGATCGCGTCGATGTCGCCGCCCGCCATGCCGATCGCGCTCGCCAGCCGACCCAGGGATCCGGGGACGTCGGGGAGCGAGACGCGGAGCAGGTACGGCATGGCCCGCACAGTATCGGGGGCGCGTTTCGGGCTGATGTCGCGCGTCCCAGCCGGTGAGCGGGTCAGCCCAGCCGGTGGCGCAGCCCGGTCGCGCGCTGGGCGCGGGTGGCGACGGCCGCCCGGACCGCGGCCTCCGAGCCCACGACCCGCAGCCGCTCCTGGGCCCGGGTCACGGCGGTGTAGAAGAGCTCGCGGGTGAGCAGGCGGGAGCCCTCCTCGGGCAGCAGCACGCTCACCTCCGTGGCCTGGCTGCCCTGGCTCTTGTGGATCGTCAGCGCGTGCATGGTGTCGATCGCGTCGAGGCGGGCCGGCGCCAGGTCGAGCAGGTCGCGGGCGCTGTCGATCCGAGCCCGCAACCGGCCCTCCTCCAGCACGGCTACCCCCGTCTCCCCGTTGTAGATCTCGAGCGCGTGGTCGTTGGCGGTGACCAGGATCGGGCGCCCGGCGTACCAGGCGCCGTAGATCGGCTCGCCGGTCTCCTCGCCGAGCCACTGCTCGGCCAGCCGGTTCCAGGTGCGCACGCCGCGGGGGCCCTCGCGGTGGGCGCAGAGCAGCCGGTGCCGGCCGAGCTCGACCAGGGCCCCGCCCGCGTCACCCGCCAGCGCCCTCGCGCGGACGGCCACGGCCTGGGCCACGACCGGCGCGCGCAGTGCCTCGGCGGGGTCGTCGGTCTCGACGAACTCGACGTCGCCGGAGCCGGAACGCAGCGCGGCCAGCACCGCATCGGCGCCGTCGTCGCCCTCCGCGTCGCGCAGCGCGTCGGCGACCGCCTGGATGCCGGGCCGCGAGCGGTGGTTGAACGTCAGCCCGCGGACCAGACCGTCAGGGAGGCCCTCGACCAGGTCCGAGAGCACCGCCCCGGCCCCGACGGAGGTGAGCTGGCGCGGGTCACCGACGAGCACCAGCCGGGTCTCGGGCCGGACCGCCTCGAGCAGCCTCGCCATCATCGTGAGGTCGACCATCGAGCACTCGTCGACCACGATCACGTCGTGCTTGAGCCGGTTGGTGCGGTCGTGGCGGAACCGGGTGGTGTTGTCGGGCCGCCAGCCGAGCAACCGGTGGAGCGTCATGGACTCGGGCGTGCCGACGGCGTCGGCGAACGCGGGTGCGGAACCGGCCAGCGCGATGAGCTCGGCCGCGACGGACTCCGACAGCCGTGCCGCCGCCTTGCCGGTGGGAGCGCTCAGCGCGATCGAGAGCGGCTGGTCGGACTGGGAGGCGAGCAGCGCGAGCATGCGGGCGACCGTGGTGGTCTTGCCGGTGCCCGGACCGCCGGTGACGACCGTCGTCCAGCCGCGTACGGCGGCCATCGCCGCGTCCTGCTGCTCGTTGCTGAAGTGCTCGCCCGCGACCGCGGCCAGCACCGCCTCGACCTGGGGCTGCTCGACCGTGGGGGCCGGCTGGTCGATCCGCGCCCGCAGGTCGTCGGCGAGCTGGCGCTCGAGCCGGTGGTAGCGGTCGAGGTAGACCAGGCCGAGGTCGTGGCGCAGCACGCCGAGCTCGAGCAACCGCGACCCCGTCACCGCCTCGGCCCACGACGTCGGCTCGGGCCAGGCGACCTCGGGCGCGATCTCGTGGATGCGCGCGAGGTCGACGCCCACCGACCCGTTGCGCACCGCCCGGGTGGCCAGTGCCGTCGCCAGCACCGCCAGCTCGTCGCGCTCCTCGGCCAGGTCGGCGGTGCGCACCGCGACGTGCACGTCGGCGGCGGTGAGGACGCCGGCGCGGTTGAGGTCACCGAGCACGCCGGTGGCACCGGCGACGAGGCGACGGTCGTGCTCGCCGACAGGTTCGAAGATCTCGGTCACCGGGCCACCTCCCGGGTGCTCCGGCCGTCGAGCAGGGCGGAGAGGTCCTCGACGAGGGCCACCGGCGGCTGCCAGGCGAAGACGCCGCACGGCTCGCCGTCGACGAGCGGCGTCGCGGGGCCGCACATGCCGCGCAGGTAGAGGTAGAGGACGCCGCCGAGGTGACGCTCGGGGTCGTAGCCGGGCTGCCGCCAGCGCAGGAACCGGTGGAGCACGACGGCGTAGAGCAGCGCCTGCAACGGGTAGTCGGAGTGACCCATCGCCGCGTCGAGCGCTGCCGGGACGTAGGTGGCTGCCGTGAGCGGCTCGTCGCGCGGGCCCAACCAGTTGGTCTTGTAGTCGACGATGACGTAGCGGGAGCCACCGTCGGGACCGGGCACCCGCAGCACCACGTCGACGGACCCGGTGAGGTAGCCGCGCAGGCTCTGGCCCCCGAGCGCGGGGTCGTCGAGCTGGTCGGCGAAGCCGCGGACCGGATCACCCTCGGGCAGGTGGCGGCGCAGCAACGGAGCCACGTCGCCCAGGGTCACCTCGCCGGTGAGCCCCAGGTCGCCACCGGCGAGCGGCAGCTCGAAGTCGAGCTCGCGCAGCCGGTCGCTCAGCGGCAGGTCGCGCAGCGTCGTACCTCCTGCCAGCGAGCCGAGGGGCGAGTCGCACACGGCGACCAGCGCGGTCACGAGCTCCTCGCGGTCGAGCTCGACCGGCCAGCGCACCAGCTCGTCGTCGAGCACCGCCCGCACCTCGGCCGCGAGATCGCCGCCGTGGGCGGGGGCCGCGGGATCGGCGTGCTCGAGCACGGCGTGGACCAGCGACCCGAACTCGGCCCCCACCGGCAGGCCAGCCATCGGGGAGGACACCGCGGACGCCTCCTCGGGCCCCGCGGCCCCGGCGAGCGGCACCGCGTCGTCCGGCTCGTCGTCGCGGGGCACCACCTCGGGCTCGCTGCCGACCGTGGCGACGACGCCGGGCTCGACGTGGGTGAGGGCGGAGTAGGAGGTACGGCGCCACGCGGTGTCGACCTCGCGGTCGAAGCTGCGCACCGCCAGCGCCGGACGCTCCTCGACCGGCGGCTCGACGGCGACCAGCGCCCATCGTGACGGCTCCGGCACCAGAGCGCCCTCGTCGCGCCACCGGGCGAAGAGCTCGACGATGCGCTCGTCGGAGCCGACCGGCGCCTGGTCGGGGACCTCCGCCGCCCCGGGGGCACGGGCCAGCAGCCGGTGGAGCGCGGAGGTGCCGGTGTTCTTGGCCGTCGGCGCCCACCAGGCCACCACCTGGGCACAGGCACGGGTGAGCGCGACGTAGAGCAGCCGCAACGACTCACCCCGGTCCTCGGCGTCGGCACGCGCGACGTGGTCGGCCCAGCGGGTCGGGCTGCGGCCGACCGCGACGCACCGGTGTCCCTCGTCGTCGTGGAACAGCGGCATGTCCGGGTCGCGCGTGAAGCGATCCCACAGGGACGGCAGGTAGACGACGGGGTACTCGAGCCCCTTGCTGGAGTGGATGGTCACCAACTGCACCGCCGCGGCGTCGGAGTCGAGCCGCCGCACGCGCGCGGCGCTGTTGTCGCCACGCCCCTCGGCAACCTGGCGGCGCAGCCAGGCCAGGGTCGTGGCCAGGCCGAGGTGGTCGGTGAGCCCAACGGTGTGGAGCACCTCGCCGACGTGGCGCAGGTCGGTGAGCAGCCGCTCGCCGCCGACCTGGGCGAGCACCCGGGCCGACAGCCCGGCGACGGTGGCCGCCTCGAGCACGGCGGCGACACCACGGGAGGCGAAGAGGTCGGCCCACACCCGGACCCGGTCGGCCAGCTCCTCGGTGAGGTCGGAGCCGCCGGCGTCGAGCTCGGTTGCGGAGACGCCGAAGAAGCTGGTGAGCGCGGCGGCCCGCACCTTGGTCGAGCGGTGGGGCTGGTCGAGCGCCTCGAGCAGGGTGAGCCACTCGACGGCGGCCGCAGTGGCGAAGACGCTGCCGCCACCACCGATCACGGCCGGGACTCCGACCTCGCGCAGCGCGGCCTGCACGTCGGCGAGGGTGCCGTTGGCGTGGGCGAGCACGGCGACGTCGCGGGCCCGGAGCTCGCGGCCGCGATAGGTGGGCCGGGCGGCGAGCAGGCGTCGTACGTCGAGCGCGAGGTCGCGCGCGACGTGGGGGCGCACGTCGCCGACCTTGGGGGTGCCGGCGCCGGTCCCGAGGTCCTCGCGGCGTACGACGCGCAGCCGGACCGGCGCCTGGCTCGGTGCTCCCGCCAGCGCCCGGTCGGAGTGCTGGGCGTGGACCTCGTGGACCGCGATGTCGGGGTGGCCGAGGGCGGCACCACCGAGCAACCGGTCGAAGGCAGTGACCAGCGTCCGGTCACTGCGGTAGTTGGTGTCGAGGGTGCGTCGCTCACCGGCGGTCTCGGCGGCCCGGAGGTAGGTGGTGACGTCGCCGCCGCGAAAGGCGTAGATCGCCTGCTTGGGGTCGCCGATCAGCACCATGGTCGCGACGCCGGTGAAGGCGCGGTCGAGGATCGACCACTGGACGGGGTCGGTGTCCTGGAACTCGTCGACGAGCACCACGCGCCAGCGACGGCGCATGCGGTCGCGCGCTGGGCCGTCGGGGTCCTCGAGCGCGGTGGCGAGCTGGCCGAGCAGGTCGTCGTAGGAGAGCACCCCGAGCCGCCGCTTGCGGCGGGCCACCTCGTCGCGCACCGCCTGGGCGAACCGCACCCGGCGGGCCGGCGTCCCGGTCGTCACGTCGGCCGGTTCGAGCCGCGCCTGGGGGTCGCCGACCGCGCGGCGGGCGATCGCGAGCGCCTGGCGGTGGGTGAAGTCGGGGTCGTCGTCCTGGGCGAACCCGCGGAGGTAGAGGTCGTCGGCGACCTCCACGACGAGGTCGTCGAGATCCTCGACCAGCCGGGTGTTGCTGTCGGAGTCGCCCGCGACGCCGAGCGAGGCGAGCACAAGGTGGCAGAACTGGTGGGTGGTGGCGATGGTCGCGGCGTCGAAGTCGATGAGGGCCTCGGTGAGCCGGACGTGCATCGCCTCGCGGTCGTCGCGGGCGAGCAGCAGCTCGAGCAGCGCCGACGGCGACTCGGGCAGCACCGGCTCGGGCGCCAGCGCGCGGACCGCCTCCACCAGCTGCTCGCGCACGCGTTCGCGCAGCTCCTGGCTCGCGGCGCGGCCGAACGTGACGACCAGCATCTCCTCCAGCCGGCACTCGCCCTCGGCCACGTAGCGCGTGACCAGCGCGGCGATCGTCCAGGTCTTGCCGGTGCCGGCACTGGCCTCGAGCAGGGTCGTTCCCGTCGGCAACGGACCCGTGACGTCGAAGGGGGGCAGCGCACTCACAGGTCCCGATCGTTCGCTCGGTCGCTCGCTCGTTCCCCGCTCGTCTCCGTCGCTCACAGGTCCCGATCGTTCGCTCGGTCGCTCGCTCGTTCCTCGCTCGTCTCCGTCGCTCACAGCGTCACCCGCCGTTCCATCCCCCGCAGCAACGGCTCCCACACCGTCACGGCGAGCTCGTCGATGCCGGCGGCCGCGAGCACCTCGAAGGGGGCCTTCTCGCCGAAGGCGCGCACGTGCCAGGCGTCGTCGCGCTCGCCTGGCACGGGCGAGCCGTCGCTGCCGGCCCAGGCGACGAAGGGCGTGCGGTGCCCGGAGCTGCCGAGCCGCTTGGCGGCGACGGCGAGGGTGGTCTCCGGTGGCAGCGGCAACGGCCGACGCAGTCCCTCGTCGCGCAGCGCCACCAGCGCCTCCAGCCACTCGAGCGCACGGTGGTCGACCGGGCCGGAGACGTAGCCGTCGGCCCCCTTGTCGCCCTTGCCGATCGCATGCCCGGTGTGGTGCTCGTCGGGCAGCGCCGCACTGATCGCCAGGAGGTCGATCCAGACCGCCAGCCGCTGCTTGGCCTTGAGCGCCGAGTAGCCGACCGAGAGCAGCTGGTGGCCGAAGATGCCGGTGACGGTGCCGACCAGCCGTCGTCCGTCAGCCAGCGGCACGGAGACGTCGCGGGTGCGCGCAGGCTTGTCGCCGCGCAGCGACGCGGTGGCAGCGAAGATGGCCGAGCACTCGGTGACGACCTGCTCGAAGGCGCGCTCGCCCAGTCGCTGCGGGGGCAGCGTGCCGCGCAGCAGCTCGGCGGTCATCACCTCCTGCGGCGAGGCCCCGGCCAGGACCTCGCGGAGCAACCGATCACCGATCTGCCACTTCTCCAACCCCCGCACCTCGACCGGGATGGCGTCGCGCACCTCGGGGGCGTCGAGCGGGGTCGACAGGTCGAGCCGGCCCTTGAGGAACGACCGCACCGGGTGGGCGAAGAAGTCGCGCAGGTCGGCGAGCGACACGTCGGACGCCGCCACGTCCGGCAGCGGCTCGGGAAGGAACGGCGGGGGCGGCCGCCGCTCCGAGACCGCCGCTCGCGCGCCGGCCAGCGCGGCCCGGTCGAAGCTGAACGGCCGGTCGCCCAACGGGCCGTCGGCACGCAGGTTGTCGGGGTCGTGGGGCTGCAGCGGGTGGCGCAGCTCGACGTGGTCGCGCACGGGCGCCGCCGTCGTACGGTCGGCGGCGTCGAGCACCTCGCCCAACGGGACCGCCGGGGGGCGGGGGGCGCCGGTGTGCTCGTTGGCGCCGGTGTAGGTGACGACCAGGGTCTCGGTGGCGGCGAGCACCGCGTCGAGCAGCAGCTGGCGGTCCTCGCTGCGCAGGTCGCGCTCACCGGTGAGCGGGCGCCGCGCGAGCACGTCGTCACCGTCGACGGAGCCCACCCGCGGGAAGACGCCGTCGTCGAGCCCGACCAGGCAGACCACCCGGTGGGGCACCGAGCGCATCGGCACCATCGTGCAGACCGTGAGCGTGCCGGTACGGAAGTTGGCGCGGGTCGGTCGGCCGCCCAGCCGCGAGGTGAGCATCGCGCGCACGTCGGGCAGCCGCAGCTCGACCGGGCCGTCCTCGCCGAGGGAGCCGGCGGCGTCGACCGTCTGGGCGAGCTCGCGGTCGAGCTGGGCGGCCTGCCACAGCTGGTCGGACGCAGGCTCGGCCAGGCCCGCGACGCCCTCGCGCAGCGCCCTCACCCACTCGTCGAGCGGCCCGGCCCGGTCGAGCGCGTCGACGCACCGGTCGAGCCGGTGGAGCAGCTCGGCGAACCGGCCGAGCAGGTCGAGGTCGCCCGAGCCGACGTCGTCGACCGGCAGCCCGCGGCCGACGTGGCGGTGGTCGTCGCCGGTCATGGCCGCGCCGAGCAGCAGCCGGTCGAGGCCGGCCCGCCAGGTGTTGTGGGCGAAGCCCTGCATGGAGAACGCGGATCGGTGCTCGGCGTCGAGTCCCCAGCGCACCCCGGCCTCGCCGATCCAGCGGGCCAGGCGGGCGAGGTCGTCGTCGTCGAGGTCGAAGCGGCGCCTGACGACGTCGGTGGCGGCGAGGTCGAGCACCTCGCTGGCCGTGACCCGCCCCCCGGCGAGCTCGACGAGCCGTGCCGCGAGCGCGAGCAGCGGGTTGGTGGACGACAGCGCCCGGTCGGCCAGGCGCACCCGCAGCCGGTGGGCCGGGTGTCCGTCGGCGACGACGCCCTCGAGACCGAACCCGGCCGCCACCAGCGGCGCGAAGGTCTCGATGTCGGGGCACATCACCAGGATGTCGCGCGGCTCGAGCGTCGGGTCGTCGGCGAGCAGCCCGACCAGCACCTCGCGCAGCACCTCGACCTGACGGGCGGCGCCGTGGCAGGCGTGCACCTGCAGGCTGTGGTCGTCGGGGCGGAGCACCCGTGCCGAGCGGCGGGCCGCGTCGGGCGCGCGGTCGGCGCGCAGGTCGGCCTGGAGCCAGCCGAGCAGGGTGTCGACCTCGGGCAGCGGCACGGGCTCGGGGGCATCGACCCCCACACCGTCGAGCACACGGCTCAGCTCGCGGGTGTCGCGGCCCAGCGACGCGAGCAACGGGTGGTGGACCAGACGGGCCGAGTCGTCGTCCTCCCGCGCGACCACGCCGCCGTGGCCGCGCAGCGACGACCAGAGCGTCGGCGAGGGCTGCGGGAGCCACAGATGGACGTCGCGCCGCTCCCCCAGCGCGGCCAGCAGCTCGACCTCGGTGACGGGGAGCCGGGTGTGGCCGAAGAGGGAGAGCCGGTCGGGCAGGTCGAGGTCGCTGTCGCCGTTGCCCCCGCCGTCACGCAGCCGGGCGAGCGTGGTGGCCTGCCGCTCGTCGGGAGCCGGTTCGCCGACCCGGTCGACCACTCGCCGCCACAGCTCCGGCTGCCACAACAGGTCGCCGTCGAGGGCGGCGCCCGCACCGTCGAGGTCGCGGCCCTCGCGCCAGTCGACGAGCAGCGTCGGCCGCTGCCCGGCGTACGACGCCAACAACCCGGCCAGCCGGCGCGCGACCGACCAGCGGCGGGCCCGGCGCAGCTCGCCCTCTGCACCGGCGACGCCGGCGCCCAGGTGGCGGGCGAGCGTGGCCGCCCACGGCTCGTCGAGCGAGTCGTCGAGGACGTCGAGGACCGGCCAGACCAGCCGGTCGGGGTCCCACGGGTCGTCGCGCTCACGCCGCAGGAGCAACGAGACCAGCGAGCGCGGGCTGAGGAACTCGACCCCGGCGCAGACCCCGTCGCCGCCCGTCGGGCCGGCGCCGAGCCGGTGGGAGAGGCGCTGGGAGAGCCACCTCTCGATGCCCCGTGCCGGGACCGCCACGACCTCGCTGGCGAACGGGTCGGGCAGCGGTGTGGCGAGCAGGTCACCGAGCTGGTCGGCGAGGACGTCGGCCCGGGGCGCGCGGTGGAGGTGCAGCGTCACCCGCTCCCCCTTCCCGCTCGGCGTGCCGGACGTGCGTCGGCGACGGTCCCCCACACTAGGGGCCGCCGCCGACGACGGGACGCGTGCGTCGCGCTAGTTGAACAGGCTGACCCCGCCGGGGCCGACCAGCAGCCCGACGACGATCAGCACGATGCCCCAGAGCACCCCACCCCGGATCAGGGTGACGATGCCGGCGACCACGAGGATCACCGCGAGGATCCACAGCAGGAACGTCATGCTTCCCTCCCTCGTCGGGGCACGGACGGCACCCGACCGTCACAGCCTGCTCCGACGTCCGCCCAGCGAACAGACCCCAACGGGTGAGCGGACGACGGCGCGGCGCTCTTTAGTAGGTTGCCTCCCACGACGCAGCCCCGGCCGAGCGGCCGGTGGCGGAGAGGCGGAATGCGTGACGAACCAGACGATGTCGGTGGACGCGGCGCTCGACGAGGCCGGACTGACCAACGCAGCGGTGCGCGAGTACGTGCACCACTGGGCCGGGATCACCGGTGCCGCGCGCATCGAGGTGGTCAGCGCCGCCGACGACGCGCGCCTGGTCCGCGAGGCGCTCGAGGCCGGTGAGATCCTGCCTGCGGGCGAGGGTCGCTACTACTCGCGCTCCTACTACAAGGACACCGCGCGCTCGGAGGAGCGCACCATCGTCGCCACCTCCCGCGAGTCCGACCGCGGCGTCTACAACAACTGGCGCCACTCCGACGAGATGAAGCCCAAGCTCGAGGGGCTCATGGCCGGCCAGCTCGAGGGCAAGACCATGTACGTCATCCCCTACCTGATGTCGCCGCCCGGTTCGCCGCTCGAGAGGTACGCCGCGGGCGTGGAGCTCACGGACAACCGCACGGTCGTGCTGCACATGATCCGGATGGCGCGCGTGGGCATCTCGCTCATCAACGACCTCCAGGAGCCCGACCACTTCGTGCGCGCCGTGCACGTCACCGGCGACCTCGAGAACCTCGGCCAGGGCACCCCCGACGACCGGCGCTACTTCGTGACGGTGGCCGACGAGCGCACGATCCTCCACTTCGGCAGCTCCTACGGCGGCAACGCGCTGCTCGGCAAGATCGCCCACGGCCTGCGGCAGGCGGCGTACGACGGGTGGGCGAGCCGCGACTTCCTCTCCGAGCAGTTCATGCTGATCGGGATCACCGACAAGGAGACGGGCCGCAAGTACCACGTCTGCGGCGGGTTCCCGAGCGCCTCGGGCAAGACCAACCTGGCGATGATGCTGGCGCCCGACTCGCTCGGCGAGCGCTACCACGTGTCGTTCTACGGCGACGACATCGCGTGGCTGTGGGTCAACCCGGACGACGGCCGGCTCTACGGCATGAACCCGGAGTTCGGCGTCTTCGGCGTCGCCAAGGACACCAACGAGAAGACCAACCCGACCGCGCTCCGCTCCATCGACGAGGGCACCGAGGTGCTCTTCACCAACGTGGCGTGGAACGAGCAGACCCATGAGGTGTGGTGGGAGGGCAAGACGAAGCTGCCGCCCGCCGACACCACCGGGTGGCACGACTGGAAGGGCGAGAAGATCTCCGACCGGTCCGAGCGCGACGACTCGCCGTGGGCCCACCCCAACAGCCGGTTCACGACGACCCTGGCCAACGTGCCCAACGTCGCCGAGGACTTCGAGGACCCCGCCGGCGTACCGATCGACGCGATCATCTTCGGCGGGCGCACCTCCGACCGCGAGCCGCTGGTGCGCGCGATCACCGACCTCGCCGAGGGCGTCTACGACGGCCTGACCCTCGGCGCCGAGGCGACGGCGGCGGCCGACGGCAAGGAGGGGCTGCTGCGCTACGACCCGATGTCGATGCGGCCGTTCATGTCCTACGCCGAGGGCGAGTACGCCGCCCACTGGCTGCGCATCGTCGGCGCCGCCACCGACCAGCCGATCTTCGCCCACGTCAACTGGTTCCAGAAGCACCGCGACGACGGCCACTACCTCTGGCCCGGCTACCGGGACAACCTCCGGCCGCTGCTGTGGTTGCTGCAGCTGCGCAACGGCGAGGTCACCGGCCGCCAGACCCCGGTCGGGATCCTGCCGCTGAAGGAGGAGCTGGCCCTCGACGGCTGCGAGGTCGACCCCGCCGAGCTCGACACCCTGCTCGACCTCGACGTCCCCCGCTGGCGCGAGGAGATGGGCTTCCGCGAGGAGCACCTCCGCCAGTTCCACGACCTCCCCGAGGAGATCTGGGAGGCCCACCGCCGCGTCACCGAGGCCCTCGGCTCCGACTGAGGGCTCGTCGGCGTGGTGTCGGAATCCCCGGCCATCAGGGGATTCCGACACACTGGTCAGGGAGAACTGGCACTTGTCAGGGGTTGCAACCCCTGACAAGTGCAGGGATCCCCGGCCATCAGGGGATTCCTGCAAACCCTCACGCCCGCGACGGGAGGAGGGGGGTGAGGCGGACCATGGCAACGGCACCGAGCAGCGGGCCGACGGACAGCAGCGCCACCGCGACCGGCCAGCCGTAGGCCGCCGCGACGATCGGGAGACCCTGGATGGTCACCACGGTCAGCAGGAAGCCGAGGGCGGTCTGGAGCGTGAGGGCGGTGCCGACGTAGCGCTGGTCGACGACCGTGCCCAGGCACGCCGAGAACATCGCGGAGTCGGCGATCACCGAGGCGCCCCAGACGACCAGCAGGGGCACCAGCACCCAGAGGGGCGAGCCGTACGCCGCCGCCGCGGCGAGGCAGCACAGCCCGCTGACCACCATCGCACCCGCCGCGGCCCGGGCCCGCCCGTAGCGGTCGCCGACCCAGCCGGCGACCAGGCAGCCCCCCAGCCCGCCGAGGCCGAAGGCGACGAAGACGACGAGGCCGACGGTCGACCGCGCCGCGGGCTCCCCCCGGGCGGCGAGGCTGGCGGCGAGGAAGGCGGGCGCCCACGCCCACACGGCGTACAGCTCCCACATGTGGCCGAGGTAGCCGAGGTTGGCCAGGCGGGGGGCCCGGTCGCGCCACACGTCGAGCACGACGCCGGGGTGGAAGCCGTCGGAGCGGGTGACCAGCGGACCCACCACGATCCACCGCTGGAGCACCGCGGCCACGGCGGCCAGGAGGGCGGTGACCACCAGCGCCGTGCGCCAGGCGGGACCGAGGGACCCGGCGACCAGCTGCGGGAAGATGCTGCCGAGGGTGAGCGACCCGACCATCACCGACACCGCGAGACCTCGGCGGTCGGCGAACCAGCTCACCACGATCTTCATGCCGACCGGGTAGACCAGGGCCAGCGCGACGCCGGTGACGAGCCGCAGCAGGACCGCGACCACCGGCCCGTCGGCGACCAGGGCCGTGAGCAGCGTGGCCAGCGACGCCACCCCGGCACCGAGCCCCATCAACCTCGGCGGCGAGACCCGGTCGGGCAGGTTGGTCGCCGCCGACGCGAGGGCCCCCGCCACGAAGCCGAGCTGCACGCCGACCGTCAGCAGCGCCTCCCCGACCTGCCCGATCTCCCACTCCGCGCGCAGGGCCGGGGCGGCTGCCGACGCGGCGAACCACGTCGACACCGCGAGCACCTGCACCAGCGACACCAGCAGCAGCTGGCGCGCTGCCACCCGGGAGTCGGGCGCGGCCACGAGAGTCACCCTCCCGAACCTAGTGCCAGCGACGGACTAGGCAGGCGCGACGTCGGTCAAGACCCGACGACGAGCACGTGGAGGGTCCGGGGGCCGTGGACGCCCTCCACCCGGTCGAGCTCGATGTCGCTGGTGGCCGACGGGCCGCTGATCCAGGTCTGCGGACGGTCGGGGTCGAGCAGGGCGACCGCCTCGGGCACCCCGGCGACGACCTGGTCGGCCCGCACGACGCACACGTGGAGGTCGGGGACCAGTGAGAGGGCGCGCCGGCCCTGGCCGGGTCCGTGGTCGAGCACGATCGTGCCGGTGGTGGCGATGCCGACCGTGGCGGTGGTGACGACGGCGTCGATCCGGTCGAGCTCGGCGGCGCTGCGTCCCTCGTCGGGCACCGAGCCCGCCACCGACCAGGGCAGGTCGGGGGGTACGACGGCGGTGCGCCCGGCCAGCGCGGCAGCGATCGCCGGCTCGACCTGGTCGGCGGTCACGCGTTCGACGACGGCGCGGTAGTCGGCCACCCGCTCGACGAACAACTCGACCGGGTCCGCGGGCGGGGCGGCGTCGCGGTAGCCCCGGGGCACCACGGGTCGCTCCTCGCCCGCGCCCGCCAGGGCGGCCCGGACGCGACCCAGGACCTCCTCGCGTGCGTTCACCGGTCCCCCTCCGTCCGTCCGGTCCGTCGCCACCAGTCGCGGAACGACTCGCGGGGCGGTGCGGGCAGGTCACGGGCCCCGGTCCAGGCTGCTCCCGGACCGGGCAGGCGTCGTACGGCGCCGCGCCCGCCGGGCAGCGTGGCCCGGCGTCCGAGCACCCGGCCGGCGAGCCCCGACGCCCGCTCGGCCAGCCGCAGTCGACCAGCCCGGGTGAAGGCCCAGGCCGCACCCTTCATCGCCACCGCCTCGGGCTTGGGCACGCCACCCCGATGGGCGTCGACGACCTGGGCCCGCAGGTCGACGAGCACGGCGGGGATGTCGATCTTGACCGGGCACACCTCGTAGCAGGCACCGCACAGGGAGGAGGCGTAGGGCAGCGAGTCGAGCTGCTCGTCCTCGCCGACGCCGCGCAGCAGCGGGTTGAGGATCGCGCCGATCGGCCCCGGGTAGACCGAGCCGTAGGCGTGTCCCCCGGTCCGCTCGTAGACCGGGCAGACGTTGAGGCAGGCGGAGCAGCGGATACAGCGCAGCGCCTGGCGTCCGACCTCGTCGGCGAGCACCCGGGTGCGACCGTTGTCGAGCAGCACCACGTGCACCTCCTGGGGCCCGTCGCCGGGCGTGACGCCGCTCCAGGTCGAGGTGTAGGGGTTCATCCGCTCTCCCGTCGAGGAGCGCGGCAGCAGCTGCAGGAACGCGTCGAGGTCGGCCCAGGTGGGCACCACCTTCTCGATGCCGACGACGCTGACGAGCACCTCGGGCAGGGTCAGGCACATCCGACCGTTGCCCTCCGACTCGACCACCACGAGGGTGCCCGAGTCGGCGACGGCGAAGTTGGCCCCGGAGACACCGACCTTGGCGCGCAGGAACTTCTCGCGCAGGTGCAGCCGCGCCGCCTCGGCGAGCCGGGCGGGGTCGTCGGTGAGGTCGGCGGGCGCGGGGCGCCCCACGGCGCCCATCTCGCGCTCGAAGATCTCCCGGATCTCGGCGCGGTTGCGGTGGATGGCCGGCACGAGGATGTGGGAGGGCAGGTCGTCGCCGAGCTGGACGATCAGCTCGGCGAGGTCGGTCTCCCACGCCGCGATGCCCTCGGCGGCGAGCGCCTCGTTGAGGCCGATCTCCTGGGTCGCCATCGACTTCACCTTGACGACCTCGTCCACCTCGTGGCTGCGCGCGACCTCCGCGACGATCCGGCAGGCCTCCTCGGCGTCACGGGCCCAGTGGACGACGGCGCCGCGCGCCGTCAGCGACTCCTCGAGCTGCACCAGGTGGCGGTCGAGGTCGAGCAGCACCCGGTCCTTCAGGGCGGCACCGGCGTCACGCATCTCCTCCCACTCGGCCACCTCGCCGACCACGGCGGCGCGCTTGCCGCGGATGGTCCCGGTCGCGTGCGCGAGGTTGCGTCGCAGCTGGTCGTTGCCGAGCGCCGCGCGCGCCGCTTCGGGGAAGGCCGGCATCCCGACGAACGTGCCGGTCATGCCACGACCTCCTCGGTGGCGGCGAGCACCTCGGCGAGGTGCATCACCCGCACGCCAGTGTCCTGTCGCGACAGCAGCCCGCCGACGTGCATCAGGCACGAGTTGTCACCGGCGACCAGCACCTCCGCGCCGGTCTCGACGACCGTGCGTGCCTTGTCGGTGCCCATCGCGACGGAGGTGTCGGAGTTCTTCAGCGCGAAGGTCCCGCCGAAGCCGCAGCACTCCTCGGCGCCGGGCAGCTCGACGAGGTCGAGCCCGCGCACGGCGCGCAGCAACCGGGTCGGCCGGTCGCCGACCCGCGAGCATCCGCAGCGAGTGGCAGGTGGGGTGGTAGGTCACCCGGTGGGGGAAGGAGGCGCCGACGTCCTCGACGCCGAGCACGTCGACGAGGAACTCGGAGAGCTCGTGGGTGCGGGGTCCGGTCTCGGCCACGGCGGCGGCCAGTGCGGGGTCACCGGAGCGGCGGGCCACGATCCCGTGCTGGTGCCGCGCCGACCCCGCGCAGGAGCCGGACGGGGTCACGATCGCGTCGTAGCCCGCGAACGCCTCGACGAAGGTGCGCACGACCGGGACGGCCTCGTCGAGGTAGCCGGTGTTGACCATCGGCTGGCCGCAGCAGGTCTGGGCCTCGGGGAACTCGACGTCCACCCCCAGCCGCCGCATCAGCCGGACGACCGCCTTTCCCGTCTCGGGGAACATCGCGTCGTTGACGCAGGTGACCATGACCGCGACCTTCATGGGACCATCCTTGCCGCTCATCCGCCCGTCGTGAACCGGCGCTGCAGCGAGTCCGGCCAGCGGACGCCTCGGGCGTCGCCGCTCACCTCGCTCCCGTGGCGCCCCACCCCCGCGTGCGGCATGCTGCTCCGACCGGACCGAGGGAGAGGGAGGGAGTCACCGTGCACAACGCCAGCCAGAGCCTGTCCGAGCGGCTGCGCGCGGGCTTCTGGTTCCTGCCGCTCTGCATGTGCCTGGCCGCGGTCGTGCTGGCCACGCTGACGCTGTGGATCGACGACAACTACGACGGCACCCTGGGCGGGCTGCTGACCACCGGTGGCCCGACCGGCGCGCAGAACGTCCTGACGACGGTGGCCGCCTCGATGATCACCGTCGGCGCCACCGTGCTGTCGGTGACGATCGTGGCGATGCAGCTGGCGAGCACCCAGTTCGGTCCGCGCATCCTCACCAACTTCGTGCGGTCCCGGATCAACCAGGCGGCCCTGGGCTCCTTCGTGGCCGTCTTCACGTTCGCGGTCATCGTCCTGCGCCGGACCGGCAACTCGTTCGAGTCCCTCCCGCGGATCTCGGTGATGGTCGCGCTGGTGCTGACCGCCGGGGCCGTGGTGATGCTGATCGTCTTCGTCCACCACATCGCCACCACGATCCAGGCGATGAACCTCGTCGGGCTGATCGCGCGCGACGTCGGCCGGTCGATGGAAGACCTGTTCCCCGACCCGGCCGGCGCCGACGACGTCGGAGCCGGCGAGGAGTGCCCCGAGGTCGAGGGCGAGGGGACGGCGATCAACGCGGTGACGACCGGCTACCTCCAGCTCGTCGACCTCGAGGACCTCGTCGAGCTCTGCGCCGCGCACGACCTGCTGCTGCGCATGAAGGTCCGTCCCGGCAAGTTCGTCGTCGGCCACACGCCGGTGGCGACGGTGTGGTCGGGGGACGGCACGGCGGCGGCCTCGCTGTCCGACGAGCTCAAGGACGACCTCGCGGCGTGCTTCACGACCGGACCGCGCCGTACCCACGGGCAGGACGCGGAGTTCCCCGTCAAGCAGCTCGTCGAGGTCGCGGTGCGCTCGCTCTCCCCGGCCATCAACGACCCGATCACCGCCTGCGCGTGCACCGACCACCTCGGCGCAGCCCTGTGCCGCCTCGCCGAGCGGAGGCTGCCGCCCACGGTGCTGTGCGACACCGACGGCCGGGCCCGGCTCGTGCACGGCGACCCGCTCACGTTCGCGATGATGGTCGGCGTCTGCTTCGACGCGATCCGCCAGTCGGCCGACTTCCACGTCATCGTCTACATCCACCTGCTCGAGGCGCTCGAACGCCTCGTGCCGTGCCTCACCGACGACGAGCAGCGCGAGCCCGTGCGCCGCCAGGCCGACCTGGTGCTCGAGCGGGCGGAGCAGGTGGTGCCGCAGGAGGCCGACCGCGACGTCGTACGCCTCCGGCACGCGCGCGTCCTCGAGGTGCTCGAAGCGGGCTGAGGGCGGCTATCGCAACCGCGGCGGGATCGGGTCCGGCGGCCGCGGCGGCGCGAGGTCCTCGTGCGCGCGATCGCGCACGGCCTGCTTGATCTGGGTGATGTTGTTGCGCAGCAGGTCGCTGATGAGCTCGTCGGTGCGCGGGTCGTCCAGCATCTCGATCAGCACCCGCAGCGTCGTCTCGGACACCTCGTTCACGACGGTGTCGTAGCCGGGCAGCCGGCCGATCAGCCGGGCACTCGGGTCCTGCTTGACCTTCTCGGCGACCAGCGCCTTGAGCTGGTCGTGGTTCTCCTTGAGCGCATCGGAGATGTTGCGGGTGTAGTGGCCGGTCTGGATGACGTCGGCGACCTCGTCGAGCACGACGATCGTCAGCGGCCGCTTCACCAGACCCAGCGCCCGCTCCGCCAGTCCGGACGCGCGCTCGACGACGCGGGGACGCCGCATCCCCATCCGCACCAGGACGGCCCCGAGCAGTGCGGCGACGACCGAGGTGCCGAACACGATCGTCAGCACCAGCAGCAGCACCTGCAACGTGCTGAGGCCCTCGAGCCAGTCGCTGAGTCCACCCATGCCCACATCCTCCACGACACGCGAGGGGGAGGCCGGAGTTTGACCGTCCGGCCTGGGCGTGTTTTATTTCTACTACTTCAGTCAACTTTGGATACTTGATCAAGAAAGGGGTCGATCGCATGCGCAAACTCCTCGTCCTCGCCGCCGTGGGTCTGCTCGCCCAGCTGATCGACGGCTCGCTCGGCATGGCCTACGGCGTCACCTCCTCGACACTCCTGCTCGCCGCCGGCATCGCCCCGGCGGCCGCGTCCGCCGCCGTCCACTTCTCCGAGATCGGGACCTCACTGGTCTCCGGCTTCTCCCACCACAAGCTCGGCAACGTCGACTGGAGGACCGTCGGCATCCTGGCCGTACCGGGCTTCGTCGGCGCCTTCGCCGGCGCGACCTTCCTCTCGAGCCTCCCCGCCGACACCGCCAAGCCGTGGGTGTCCGGCATCCTGCTCGCGCTCGGCATCTACGTGATCTACCGGTTCCTGGTGCTCGGGGGTCGTCGGCCGAGCTTCACGTCGCGCCCGGGCGCGAGGTTCCTCGTCCCGATCGGTCTGGTCGGCGGCACCCTCGACTCCATCGGCGGCGGCGGCTGGGGCCCGGTCGGCACCACCTCGCTGCTCTCGTCGGGCCGGCTCGAGCCCCGCAAGGTCGTCGGCTCCATCGACACCTCCGAGTTCGTCGTGGCCGTCGGCGGTTCCCTCGGGTTCCTCGTCGGCCTCGGCAGCCAGGGCATCCTCTGGGGCTATGCGGGCGCCCTGCTGATCGGTGGTGTCATCGCGGCGCCGATCGCCGCCTGGCTGGTGCGCAAGCTCGCGGCGCGGGTGCTCGGCATCGCCGCCGGCGGCCTGATCGTGCTCACCAACTCCAGGACCATCGCCGAGGCCCTCGGCGCCCCGGGTGCCATGGTCGGCCTCCTCGCCGCGGTCGTCGCGGTGCTCTGGATCACGGGCATCGTCTGGGCCGTCGCCCAGGAGCGGAAGTCGCGCGAGATCGCACGCCTCGAGGAGGCGTTGGTCGCCGCCTGACCCTTCCCCCGGCGTCCTGCCCCGAGGCGCCGGCTCGTCCCCCTGGTCTGGACCGGACCAGCGGTCCTGCAACTCGCCGCACGGCGAGCGACGATCCCGTGTTGGATGAGCCGAGGCTCAAAGATTCAGGACCAATGTCCTACGCGGTGCGGGCACGAGACCCTGCCGGCGGGCCCAGGAAGAGGGCGACGCTGAGCACATGAGCAGCACCACCGTCCTCGCCGCGTTCCCGAGCGGCGGCGTCATCGTCGCCGTCGACGGGACGGCGTCGTCGCTCCGGGCCGCCGACTGGGCGGCCGAGCACGCCGCGCTGGTCGGACTGCCCCTCGGCCTGCTGCACGCCGTCGACGACGCCGTGCAGGCCACGGGCTGGGCCGGGGTGACCTGGGTGATGCCGACGCCACGCGACCACCTGCTGCTCAGCGGCCGGGAGCTGGTCCAGGAGGCCGCCGACCACGTCGCCGTCCACCACCCCGACCTCGAGGTGCACGCCCTGGCCATCCACGGCAACCTGGCCCGGACGCTGGTGGCGCTCTCCCACCGTGCGTCGATGCTCGTGCTGGGCTCGCGTGGCCGCGGGCCGGTGGGCAGCGCCGTGCTCGGATCGGTCGGCGCCCACGTCACCCGCCGCGCCCAGTGTCCGGTGGTCGTGTGCCGACCGGGTCACCCCGGCCGCGTGCACGACGGGGTCCTCGTCGTCAGCGACGGCACGCCGACGGCGGAGTCCATCACGGTGAGCGCGCTCGAGATCGCCGGTGAGCGCGGGCTGCCCCTGACGGTGCTGCACTGCGTGAGCACCGACGGCGAGGCGTCGACCGCGCACGCGTCGCTCGAGGAGGGGCTGGCCCCGCTCCGTTCCCGCTACCCCGACGTCCCCGTGCGCGCGGAGGTCTTCGCCGGTGACCTCGAGGCCGCCCTCGCCGCGCGCCCCCGCCCGCCGGACCTCGTCGTGGTCGGCCGCCACCCCGTCGACTCCCTCGTGCGCCACCTCGGCCACGTCAACGCCACCCGCGTCCTCGAGCACGTCGAGAGCCCGGTCCTGGTCGTTCCGCAGGCCGGCTGAGCCCGGGGCCGGGATCCTGCCCGGACCCGCACGCCGGACCCGCTCCGCTCACTCGTGTCGGGCGACCTCGTCGTGCAGGCGACCGGGCCAGGTGTGGACGTCGCTCAGCGTCGTCGCGACCTCGAGCCGGGCGCCCGGCACGGTCTCGGCGATGGTCTCGGCGGTGGAGAGCGGGTGGGAGGCGTCCTGCGTCCACGCCAGCACCAGGACCGGAAGGTCGAGCATCGCCAGCGACCGGGTCGACGGCAGGTCGGTGAGCGCCGCGCCGCGCAGCAGCGTCGGCAGCAACCAGTCGGCGACGTCGGGGACAGTCTCGGGTACGCCGACGGTGGCGGGTGGGGGTGCGACCAGCCGACCGGCCTCGACGAAGGCCGCCATGCCGAGCTCCTCCACCACGGCGGCGGCGCGGCGGTAGTCCTCCGCCTTCGCGACCCGGGTCTCCCAGGCCGTCGGCGGCACCAGCAACGTCAGCCCGGCGAACCGCTCCGGTTCGCGCACCGCCGCGTGCAGCAGCGTGCCGCAGCCCATCGAGGGGCCGACGCCGTGCACCCGCTCCCCGGGGAACCACGTGTCGAGCAGCCGCAGCAGGTCGTCGGCCAGCACGTCCCACCGGTAGTCCTCGGGCACCTCGCGCCCGCTCGACCGGCCGTGGCCGCGCGCGTCGTACCGCAGCAGGCGGGTGCCGCTCAGCCCCCGGCCGAGATCGAGGTCGAGCACGCGGTCGCGCCGTCGGCTCGAGGTCAGCCCGTGCAGCTGGACGACGGGGTGGCCGCCCTCGTCGCTCAGCTCGACGTCGAGCTCGGCCCCGGGGACGGCGAAGGTCGGCACGTGGGCTCCTGCGGACGCTCGGGAGGAGGGGCGGGCGGTGCACCTAGAGTACGGACGTGCGGCTCACCAACGTCGCCCACCTGCGACTCCCGTTCGGGCGCCTGCTCGGGTACGACGTCACCGTGGGCCCGCCCGGGGCGGAGCTCCCGGTCTCCTTCGACCAGTGCCGCCACGTCTCCGCGGGCGACCGGCCCGGCTCCTGGATGGCACTGTCGTTCCGGCTCCGTTCCCGCGTGGATCCCGACCACCTCGCGGCCGCGTGGCTGGCGGTCGTCGCCCGCCACGGCACGCTGCGCACCGCCTTCGCCGACGTCGACGGTGTGCCCCACCTCCACGAGGTGCCGGTCGGCCCGGGCGCCTGGGTCGAGCACCCGGTCGCCCCCGGCCAGGCCGTGAACGACGCGCTCCGCGCGGTGCTCGACGCCCGCTGCACGCCCTGCTCCCGCCCCTCCCACCGGCTCTGCCTGCTCGAGACCGCCGACGGGCCGACCGTCGTGGTCGCGGCCGACCACTCCCACGTCGACCTGTGGTCGATGCTCGTCGTCGCCCGCGACCTGCTGACAGCCCTGGCCCAGCGCCGCGCAGGACGCGCACCGGCACTGCCGCCGGCGCCCGCGTTCGCCGAGCACACCGCGGCCCTGCGCGACCGACCGCTCGCACCCGACGACGTGCGACGCCGGTGGTCCGAGGTGCTCGAGGCCTGCGACGACGTGATGCCCCGGTTCCCGATGCCGCTCGGACTGCCGGCCGGTGAGGCGTCGAGCCTGCGTCGCGAACGCGTCGAGGTCCGCGACGTGCTCGACGTCGACGCGAGCGCGGCCTTCGCGGTGCGCGCCCGGGGCGAGGGCGTCTCGACCCTCGCGCTCGTCGTCGCCGCGATGACCCGCGTGACCCGCGAGCTCGCCGACCAGCCGCTGCGCGCGGTCTTCCCCGTGCACAGCCGCTACGACGCCACCTGGCACGACTCGGTCGGCTGGTTCATCACCAACTCCGTGATCGAGTCTGGCGACGCCGACCCCCGGGCCAGCGCGGCCGCCGTGAAGGAGGCCGTGCAGCTGGGGTCGTGGCCGCTCGCCGACGTGCTCGAGCCGTGGGGTGGGATGCCCGAGGCCCCCGGCATGTTCGCGATCTCCTGGCTCGACCTGCGCCGGCTGCCGGTCCGGGTCGACGCGACCGGCCTCGAGGCGCAGTACGTCGGGGCGGCGGTGCTGACCGACGGGGTGATGCTGTGGTTCGTGCTCGACGAGTCGGGGCTCCACCTGCGTTGTCGCTACCCCGACACCGACGAGGCGCGCCGCCACGTCGGTGGCTGGCTCGACGCGCTGGTCGAGCGGTTGCGCGCCGAGGCCCGCACCGGCGCCGACGGCCGGCTGCGCCTCGGCGACCGGCACTACCGCATCGAGCGGGCCGTCCGCGACGACGTCCCCGCGCTCGTCGCGCTCCTCGCCGACGACGAGATCGGTCGCACCCGGGAGAGCGACGACCTCGCCCGCTACGAGGCGGCGTACGACGCGATCGCGCGCAACCCTCTCGACTACCTGGCCGCGGTGCGCGACGAGGACGACCGGCTGGTCGGCACGATGCAGCTGACCGTCATGCCCGGCCTGTCGCGCAGCGGCACCACGCGGCTGCAGGTCGAGGCCGTGCGGGTCGCCTCCTCCGAGCGCGGCCGCGGCCTCGGCACCGCCATGCTGGAGTGGGCCCACGACCACGGCCGCGCCCGCGGCGCCACCCTCGCCCAGCTCACGACCGACGTGGAGCGGCAGCAGGCCCACGCCTTCTACGAGCGGCTCGGCTACGCCCCGTCGCACGTCGGCCTCAAGCGACCTCTCTAGGCGGACCTCCGATTCCCTCCGACCAGCCCTGTCCTCAGGGGTGGTCGACACCTCACCACCCGTGCGCCAAGGTGGAGGCGTGCATCGACGGTCGAGCGCCGACCCCTGAGGAGGGAGAGCCGACATGAGCACCGACACCACACCTGAGCAGCACCTCGACGAGGCCGGCCACGCGCCGTACTCGCCCGGCACCACGGAGTGGGACGCCCCCAGCCTCGCGCAGCGCTACGCCGAGGTGCGCGGCTTCACCGAGCAGCTCGCGGCACCGCTGTCCCCCGAGGACCAGACGGTGCAGTCGATGCCCGACGTCAGTCCCACGAAGTGGCACCGCGCGCACGTCACCTGGTTCTTCGAGACGTTCTTGCTGGCCGACAACGAGCCCCGGTTCGCACCCTTCCAGGACCAGTACTGGTTCCTGTTCAACTCCTACTACGAGGCGATCGGCCCCCGCTACGCCCGACCCGACCGGGGCCTCATCACCCGCCCGGGCGCCCACGACGTCGGCCACTACCGGGGCAACGTCGACACCCGGGTCGGCGAGCTGGTCACCACCCTCGACGAGCAACGGCTCACCGATCTCGCGCCCACGATCGAGCTCGGCTTCCACCACGAGCAGCAGCACCAGGAGCTGCTGCTGATGGACATCAAGCACGTGCTCTCCCGCAACCCCCTGCAGCCCGTCTACGCCGGCTCGCCCCTCGACCGGTGCGAGCCCGGGCCCCAGGGCTGGGTCGACGTGGCCGGCGGGCTGGTCGAGATCGGCCACCGGGGTGAGGGCTTCAGCTTCGACAACGAGCTGCCGCGCCACCACACCTGGCTCGAGCCCTACCGGCTCGCCGACCGGCTGGTGACCAACGGCGAGTGGCTGGAGTTCGTCGCCGACGGCGGCTACGAGCGGCCCGAGCTGTGGCTCTCCGACGGTTGGAACCTGGTGCAGCAGGAGGGCTGGCAGGCGCCGTTCTACTGGCACCGTCCCGACGGTGCCGACGGGGTCTGGCTCGAGCACACCCTCCACGGCACCTGGCCGGTCAACCCGGGTCTCCCGGTCAGCCACGTCAGCTTCTACGAGGCCGACGCGTTCGCGACCTGGGCCGGCAGGCGGCTCCCGACCGAGGCCGAGTGGGAGCACGCGGTGGTCGAGGACGGCCAGGCCGACCGGGTCGTCGGCAACCTCGCCGACCGCGACACCTTCCACCCCCGCCCCGCAGGCCCGGCCCCCGCGGGTTCGCGGCTGCGGCAGGTCTACGGTGACTGCTGGGAGTGGACCCAGTCGGCCTACCACCCCTACCCCGGATTCCAGGCGCCCGCGGGCGCGATCGGCGAGTACAACGGGAAGTTCATGTCCAACCAGATGGTGCTGCGCGGCGGTTGCGCCCTCACCCCGCCCGGCCACGCCCGGGCCACCTACCGCAACTTCTTCCCCCACCGGTCGCGCTGGGCGCTGACCGGCGTCCGGCTCGCCGACGGTGTCACGCCCCGGGTGGCCGGGTGACGGCGGCAGCGTCGTCGGGACCGGTCGTGCACGTGCTGCTCGACCCCGACTGGGCGTCGGGCTCCCTCGTCGACGACGTACGCCGCGGGCTCGGTGCGCGGCCGCTGCGGCTGCCCCCCAAGTGGCTCTACGACGACCGCGGTTCCGAGCTCTTCGACCAGATCACCAAGCTCGAGGAGTACTACCCCTTCCGCGCCGAGCACACCATCCTCGAGCGTCACGCCGCCGACATCGCAGCGGCGTGCGACGCCACCACGCTGGTCGAGCTCGGCAGCGGCACCAGCGAGAAGACGCGGCTGCTGCTCGACGCCCTCGACGACACCGGCCGGCTCGAGCGGTTCATCCCGGTCGACGTCTCGGAGGGCACGCTGCGCGACGCCGCGGCCGCGCTCGCCGAGCGCCACCCGGAGGTCGAGGTCGAGGCGGTCGTCGGCGACTTCACGCTCCACCTCGGTCAGCTGCCGCACCACGGCCGTCGGCTGGTCGCGTTCCTGGGGGGCACGATCGGCAACCTCTACGTGGAGGAGCGGGCGGCGTTCCTCGGCGTGCTCGCCGACTCCCTCGACCCCGGCGAGTGGGTGCTGATCGGCACCGACCTGGTCAAGGACATCGACCGGATGGTCGCGGCGTACGACGACGCGGCCGGCGTGACCGCCCAGTTCGTCAGCAACTGCCTGCTGGTGCTCAACCGCGAGCTCGGCGCCGACTTCGACCCCGCTGCGTTCAGCTACGTCCCCTACTGGGACCCCCGCGAGGAGCGCATGGACCTCCGGCTGCGCGCCGAGGCGCCGCAGCGGGTGCGCGTGCCGGGCGCCGACCTGGCGCTCGACCTGGCGGTGGGCGAGGAGATCCAGGTCGAGATCTCCACCAAGTTCCGTCCCGAGCGGATCCGGCGCGAGCTCTCGGCCGCCGGCCTCGAGGTCACCCACACCTGGACCGGCAGCGCCGACGGAGGGGACGACGACTTCGCCCTCACCCTCGCCCGCAAGGGCTGAGGTGGCGCTCGGGGTGGGCGCGACCCCCGCCGAGGCGGCGCGCCCGCTGCCCGGTGACGAGATGGTCGCCCGCCCCGAGGTCGTCATGGACCGGGCCTTCACCGTCGACGCGCCGCCGGAGGACGTCTGGCCGTGGCTGGTGCAGCTCGGCAAGCAGCGCGCCGGCTGGTACCTGCCCCGACCGGTCGAACGGTTCGTGCCGCGGAGACGACGCGCCGCCCGCCGCCTGCTGGGCGAGCACCAGTCGCTCTCGGTCGGCGAGGTCGTCCCCGACTGGGGTGGCGCGCAGGAGACCTTCGAGGTGGTCTCGGTCGACCCGCCTCACTCACTGGTCTACCGCTCCCGTCGCGGTCGCGCCGGCCGGGTCGCCGTCAGCTGGGCGATCGTGCTCGTGCCGTACGGCGCGGAGCCGGACCGGACCCGGGTGCAGCTGCGTTTGCGGCTCGGCGGACTGCGCCGGCCCTGGCTGGCCGGCAGCGTCGGCGAGGCCTTCGACCTGGTGACCGT
This sequence comes from uncultured Actinomycetota bacterium, assembly GCA_963754025.1. Taxonomy (GTDB): domain Bacteria; phylum Actinomycetota; class Actinomycetes; order Propionibacteriales; family Nocardioidaceae; genus Nocardioides. Next base: position 544,481 of record CAVWEC010000005.1, read on the forward strand.
CGCCGGCATGGCCGCCGGCCTGCGCGAACGCGTCACCGAGGCCCGAGTCCGAGACTGATCAGGACGCACAACGGCCCCGGGATCGCTCCCGGGGCCGTGCGACTAGTTCAGGGGTGCAGAGATCAGAACTTCTGCACGTTCGACGCCTGGGGACCCTTGGGGCCCTGGGTGATGTCGAACTCGACCTGCTGGTTCTCGGCGAGGGTCTTGAAGCCGTTGCCCTGGATGGCGGTGTGGTGGACGAACACGTCCTGGCCGCCGTCCTCCTGGGCGATGAAGCCGAAGCCCTTGTCGTCGTTGAACCACTTAACGGTGCCACGAGCCATTGTCGTTACCTCTTCGGTGTGTGTCCCGGCCGCACTGTGCTGCCGGGGGAAAGCTGAACCATCTGCACTCCGGGCGATGTCCAGCTCAAACCGAAGACCGTCGTGTAGTACGTCTGTCGATGCCCGGTCGGCGGACACCGAGAGGGTAAAACCTCACCAGCAGGGACAACGCTACCCGACGACGCGGCGTTGTGCCCATCGGCGTCCATGTGGCGCGTCGCACGCTGCCCCGTAGCCTCGCCGGATGAGCCCGCGACAGCAGTCCGCCGACCGGATCGCCCTCGTCCTCGACGCCGGTGGCGCCCGCTCGGCCTACCAGGTCGGCGCCCTCGAGGTGTTGCTCCCGGAGCTGGCCCGGCGCGGGGCCACACCCTCGGTGCTGCTCGGGACCAGCGCGGGCGGGCTGCTCACCGCGGCGATGGCCGCGAGCGCCCACCTCGATGCCGACGAACAGCTGGTGCGGCTGCGGCAGGTGCTGCTGGGCGCGACCAAGAAGAACGTCATGCAGCCGATCTGGCGGCAGGCACCCGCGGTCGTCGCGCGCTACGCCTCCGAGACGCTCGGGGTGTCGGGCTTCCGGCTCCGCGGCCTGGTGGGCACCGCGCCCCTCGCGCGCACCCTGGCGCGCGAGATCGACTGGGACCGGCTCCACCGCAACGTCGACGACGGCGTCGTCGACGTGGCCGCGGTGACCGCCACGGCGGTGCGCACCGGCCTGGTCACCCTCTTCACCGAGTCGTCGACGACGTACGGCGCCCTGCCGGAGCCGCCGCGCGAGCACCACCGACGCTACGTGCCTTCCCGGCTCGACGTGTCGCACCTGATGGCGTCGGCGGCGATCCCGGCACTCTTCCCGGCGGTGAAGGTGACCGAGCCTGCCGAGGTCGCCGGCTGGTACGTCGACGGGGCGACCCGGCGACGGGTGCCGCTCGCTCCCGCGCTCGAGCTCGGCGCCGATCGGGTCGTGGCGATCGGCACCGGCAGCCTGCGCTCGGAGGATCCCGACCCGGAGCGGGACGCCACCCAGGTCGACCTCGGCGACGCCGCGGCCACGCTGCTCGGGGCCGTCATGGACGACCCGCTGCGCCACGACCTCCGGCTGCTCACCTCGGTCAACGCGCTGGCCGGCGACGACGCCCTCCGCGAACCCCTGGACCGCCATCGAGAGCAGGTCGGCCGGCCGCCGTTCCGGGTCACGCCGTACGTCGCCGTGGCGCCCGAGACCGGTGCGGAGCTCAGCGACCTCGCGATGAGGGTCTTCCGCGCCAACCACGGCACGCTGCGCCGCTCGCTGCTCGACCCCGACCTCCAGCTCGTCCACCGGCTGCTCGGCAGCGACAGCCCGCTGCAGGGCGAGCTGCTCTCCTACCTGATGTTCGACCCCGACTTCTTCGAGGAGGCCGCGACGCTGGGGCAGCGGGCGGCCGAGGGCTGGCTCGCTCGCAACCCCGACCTGTGGCGCACCGGGCCCGACCCGCGCTGACGCCGCCACCTCACCGGGAATCGTCCGCGGTGACGCCCGGCCCCGTATCCTCGGGGCATGCGCCAGGTGAGGGTCAGCCCCGAAGCGGCCCTCTCGTCCGGTCCCCTGCCGGTCGACCGGGTCGTCGAGGTCGACGGCGTCCTCGACGCGGTCACGGCTCACGACCTGCGGCGCCTGCTCGAGTCGCTCCACGCTCGCGGCGCCAAGCACATCCGGCTGGATCTCTCACGGGTGACCTACGCCGACGTCGACGGCGTGGCCGGTCTTGCGTGGTGCTCGGCCCACGCGGTCGCGACCGGCGGCGTGCTCACCTGGTCACGGGTCAGCACCGCGTTGCTGGTGGCGCTCCACCACCATCCCCGCTCCGCCACCGCGGCGAGCTGAGCCCGGCTACCTCACCCGCACCCTCCGGGTGGCCCAGGTCCCGGGGCCGTCGTCGCCGTCGGTGTTGGTCAGGGTGATGTCGGCCATGACCCGCGCCCTGCCGAGCCGGAAGTCGCCGCCGTCGGGCTGCAGCCACGCGGTGCGCCGCTGGTAGGTCCCGTCGCAGACCACGTCCTCGACCACCCGCGGCTCCGCGGACACCGCCCCCTGCCGCGCCGAGACGAACGAGGCGTAGTTCTCCCAGGGCTGGTCGCACCGGATCCACACCCGCGCCCTCAGGAGTCCGCTGGGCCGCAGCTTCGCCGTCCGGGGGATGCGCACCTTCGCGGCGGCGCGGACCCAGATCCGTTCCGACACCTCGACCTCTCCCGCGTCCGCGCCCGAGTCGGCGTCGGCGAGGAGCAGCCGGACGTGCACGGTGGCGTGACCGGGGTCGAAGCCCCCGTCAGTGAGGTAGGCCAGGCGCTCCCACTCCCCGTCGCAGGAGGGCAGGGTCGGCTGTTCCTGCTCGGAGGAGGTCACCCCGGCCTGGCTGACGGACAGCAGCAACCCGGTGGCCTCGAGCCCCGGGTCGCACCGCACCCGGACCACGCCGGTGAAGGCGCCGTAGGCGTCCTCGTACGCCGGGCTCGGCACGCGGATCTCACCTCCGGACGGGTAGCCGGTGGCCGTGGGCGCGAGGAGGCCCGTGGCGAGGACGGCGACGAGGACGCTGGTGAGGACTCTGGTGAGGACCGGTCGCATGACGACTCCTGACGACGACTGCCGCCATCGTGCGCCGCCGGAGCGACGACGTGACCCCTGGTCGAGGAGTTACCCCAGTCCGGTGATGCCGGACGGGCTGGGGTGCTCAGGCGCCGGGCTGGGGGCCGCGGGCCCGCGCGGCCCGTACGGCGGCCAGCGAGTCGCGCAGCTCCCCGAGCCACTCCTGCTCACGATCACCCACGAGGGCGACGCACCAGGCCAGCGCCTCCGAGCGCGACCGGGCCACGCCGGCCTCGACGAGGACGTCGAGCAGCTGCCGCTCCGACATCCGCAACCGGGTCATCGCCGGCACGGCGAGGTGGGTGAACATCCGCTCGGTGATCCCGGTCCGGGCGCCCCAGGAGACCTTGCGGCCGAACGTGTCCTCGGCCTGGGCGGCGACGGCCATCCGCTGCTCGCGCGTGCGCTCGCGGAAGTCGGCGATCACGGCGCTGGGCTCGGCCTCGCCCGGGGAGGGGACCTCGCCCACGACCACGACCTCGTCCCGGTCGACGCGCACGGTCGGGGCTCCGGCGAAGAGGTCGTCGGGCAGGTGCTCCTCGAACCAGGCGGTGATGTGGCCGGAGGTCTCGTGCGCGCTCATGGTGCCATTACACCATTACATCGTTACTGACTCAAGCGGCGTGAGCCATGATGAGCGCCAACCCCCGGACCGGGCTTCACCGACACCCCCTTCCGCTGCTGGTGCCGGGAGGAGCACACTGGCCGCGTGACGAGGCTCCCCCGGCCTTCCCGACGAATCGTCGCGGAGCCCATCCCCCTCCGCCCCGCGAAGGCGTGCGTCCGCCGCCTCGACGAGAGTGGCTGGCAGGTGTCGGTCCATCCGGCCACCGGCGGCGCCGAGCGCCACACCTGCGCCACGATCGTCGACGCCGCCCACATCATCGACGTCGCGGGCGTCAGCTCCGTGCACGTCTGGTCGGGCGGCGCCGGCCACTACGTCGAGGTCTCCCCCGAGGCGTTGCTGCCGATCCTCGAGGCGGTTCGCCGGCCGGCGAACGCCTGAGACCTCACCCCCCGTCGACGCCGGACCGGACCACACTCTGCGGGGGGAAGTGGCGCAGCGGGCGGTGCGCCTACGGTGGGGGGATGCAATCCGACCAGCCCGGCACCGTCCTGCTCGACGTCGACGGCACCCTCGTCGACTCCGTCTACCTGCACGTCAGCGCGTGGGTCTCGTCCTTCAACCGCGTCGGGCTCAACGTGCCCTCCCACGTGATCCACGCCGCCATCGGGATGGGTGGCGACCGCCTGGTCGCCCACGTCACCAACGACGCCACCGAGAACTCGCTGGGCGACACGATCCGCGAGGGCCACCTCGAGCTCTTCCGGGCCTCGCTCCACGACGTGCGCGCGACCCGGGGCGCCGAGGAGCTCGTGCGCGAGCTCCGGCAGCGCGGGCACGAGCTGGCCGTGGCCAGCTCGGCCGACCCGTCGCTCACCGACGACCTCCTGGCCATCGCGGGCGTGGACGGCCTGGTCTCGACGGTGGCCCACAGCGGTGACGTCGACTCGTCGAAGCCGGACCCCGAGGTGGTCGAGACGTCGTCGGGGCAGGCCGACCAGCCCGCCCTGGTGATGCTCGGCGACGCTCCGTGGGATGCCCGAGCGGCCGCCGCGGCGGGGGTGGCGTGCCTCGGCGTCCGCACCGGCGGGTTCAGTGACGCCACGCTGCTCGAGGCCGGCGCGATGCGGGTGCTGGAGGACCCCCAGGAGGTGCTGGAGGCATGGCCGACGCTGGTGCGCGAGCTGGAGGAGCGCCCCGCGTCCTCCTAGCCGCCCGGGTCGGCCAGCACGTCGCGCCAGGAGTGCTGCGGTGCGTAGCCGAGCAGATCGCGCGCCTTGTCGATCGCGTAGAACGTCTCGTCGCGTCCCAGCTCGCGGCGTACCGCGACCCCGTCGTAGAACCGCTCGCGGACCTCGTCGGTGGTCGCCGCGACCGACATGTCGGCGTTGGCGACGTTGAACACCTCGTAGCCCAACCCGTCCACCTCGAGGCACCGCCGCACCACCTGTGCGAGGTCGCGGACGTCGATGTAGGCGAAGATGTTGCGACGGCGCAGCGCGGCGTCCTCGAGGAACGGCGGGAACAGCGCGGCGTACTCGTCGGGCTCGATGACGTTGTTGATCCGCAGGCCGTAGACGTCGGCCCCGGTGCGCGCCTGGAACGACCTGGCGGTCACCTCACCCGCCACCTTCGACATGGCGTAGGCGTCCTCGGGCACCGTCGGGTGCTCCTCGTCGACGGGCAGGTAGAGCGGCCTGCGCTCCCCCTGCGCGAAGCAGACGCCGTAGGTGGTCTCGGAGGAGGCGAACACGATCTTCGGGATGCCGAGCCGGGTGGCCGCCTCGAGCACGTGGTAGGTGCTGAGCACGTTGGCGGCGTACGTCGTCGCGTCGGGCGCCAGCAGGATGCGCGGCACGGCCGCGAAGTGCACGACGGCGTCGTAGGCCGGCGCCTCGGGCAGCTCGAGCTCGGCCATCGTCGCCAGACCGGCCATCGCCGAGTAGGTCTGGCCCGCGTCCGTGAGGTCCACCTTCAGGTCGGCCACGGCGGGGTGACCGAGCGGGGTGAGGTCGGCGTTGGTGACCTGGTGGCCCTGCTCGGCGAGGTGGGGCGCCACGTGGTGTCCAGCCTTGCCGCTGCCCCCGGTGAAGAAGATCCGCATGTGGTCCCCAACCGCTGCAGCGCCCCGACCCTTCCCGCGGGGGTGGCGTGTTTCCTCCCCGGTGGGTAGAACGGTGACATGACCGACCACCACGAGGACGCCCGAGACGACCACCGTGAGGACCCGGCCCACGACGTGGCGGAGGGCGACGACTGGGCCAGCGAGGGCGGCGCCGTGAGCGAGGGGCCCGCCACGCACCCCGCCGGCGCCGCTGCCGACACGGACGTGGACACGGACACCGACACGGACACCGACCCCGATGAGCAGGCCGACTGACCCGGACTAGGAGCTGCGCCGACCGCGGAGCCGCAGCCGGTCGTGGGCGATGGCCGCGCGTGCGGCGTTGCGCCCGGGGGCGCCGTGCACCCCTCCGCCCGGGTGGGCGGACGCCGACGCGAGGTAGAGGCCGCTGACGGGCGTCTCCGCACGGCCCCACCCAGGCACCGGGCGGAACACGAGCTGCTGGTGCAGCTGCGCGGTGCCACCGTTGATCGCACCACCGCGGAGGTTGCCGTTGCGCGCCTCCAGCTCCCGCGGACCGAGCACCCGACGGGCGCCGACACGCGCCCCGAACCCGGGGGCGAGCCGCTCCAGGCGCTCCTGCATGCGGTCGGCCATGCGTTCGCAGTCGTCGCGATCCCACACCCCGCGGATGCCCTCGCCCCCGGCATCCTCCCGGACCTGCTGCGGGACGTGGGTGTAGGCCCACGCCGACTCGGTACCGGCCGGGGACCGGGTCGGGTCGGCGGTCGTCATCTGTCCCACGAGGAGGAAGGGGTCCGCGGGCACGGCGCCGGTGGCGACCTCGCTCCACGCCCGCGCCATCAGGTCCACCGAGTCGGCGACGTGCACCGTCCCCGGCGCCGCCGCGGGGGTGCTGGCCCAGGGCACGGGGCCGTCGAGGGCCCAGTCCACCTTCACCGTCGCGGCGTCGAGCTCGAAGCTCCGCATCGCGCGCACCACCCGGGCCGGCAGCGCTGCGGTCGGCACCAGGTCTCCGTAGAGCCGGTCCGCCACCACGTCGGCCAGCACCGCTCGCCGGGCGGCCACGCGGTCGCCACCGGCCACCACCACGCCGGTGGCACGACCGCCCTCGACGACCACCTCCGTGACCGTGGCGTCGCACCGCACCTCACCGCCTCGCGAGACGAGACGGTCCACCAGCGCCCGGGTGAGGCTCTCCGCGCCACCCTCGGGCACCGGGAACCCCACCGTCTGCGCGCTCAACGTCATCACGAGCGCGAGCGCGCCCGACCCGGTGCCGTCGAGGGGGATGTCGGCGTGGCCGGCGTTGCCGGCGAGGAGGAGCGGCGCCAGGTCCCCCCGGAACCGGCCGCGGCCGAGGCTGGTGGCCGGCGTGAGCAGGGTGCGCAGGAAGGCGAGCCCGCCCGCTCGGCGCAGCTTCGGCAGCAACGACACCCCCCGCCGTACCGGCGGGAAGGGGCTGAGGAGCGCCTCGACCAGGTCGGGGCCGACGCCGTCCCACGCGTCGCACAGTGCGAGCCAGGCGTCGCCGTCACCCGGGCAGTCGTCGTCGAGCCAACCGGCCGTGACCTCACGGTCGCGGTGCAGCAGTGCCCAGCGGCCGTCCGGCAGCGGATGGCCGAGCACGGCGGGGGCGTGCCTCCACACGAGGCCGTGGCGCTCGAGGTCCAGGGCGGCCATCGCCGGGGACACGGCGGCCAGGGGGTAGAAGGAGGAGAAGGTGTCGTGGACGAAGTCCGGATGGACGTCGCGGTCGCTCCGCACGGCGCCACCCGGCGCGGGCTGCGCCTCCAGGACGAGCACCGACCAGCCGGCGTCGACGAGCAGGTTGGCCGCCACCAGCCCGTTGGGGCCGGCGCCGACCACCAGCGCGTCGAACGTCATCGACGTCCTTCGACCAGCCTCGCCAGCCTCCCGAGCGTCTCGATGTTGCGCACGTGCAGCATCCGGTGCCGGACCGGAGGCGGCACCAGCCGGCCGGGACCCGACACCGCGTCCTCGTGGATCGTGACGAGGGTGATCGGGCCCTGGGCGGAGAGCTCGATCACGACCTGCGCCTCGCCCCCCGGCCAACCCCGCGCGCGGAGCACCAGTCGCCGACCCGGGACGACCTCGAGCACCTCGGTGGTGTCGTTGACGACGAGGGGCCACACCCCGGCCGAGTGGTGCAGGCGCGCTCCCTGCGCGGGCCAGTGGTCGTCGACCTCGCGCATGCGCGTGGCCCCCACCACCCACAGCGGATAGAGCCACCCGTCAGCGAGCACCGCCCACACGTCGTCGGGCGGTGCGGCGATCGTCCGGTCGCACCGGCTCATCGAGGTCTCGTCGGAGATGGTCACCCGATCCAGTATCCGGGGGCAACGCACCGGTCCGCACCCACCTGCGGGGTGAACCTGCCAGGGTCGCACCGGCTCTAGCCTGTGGGCATGGACCCGACGCAGGGCGACCTCGACCGGCGGCCTCCCGGGGTGGACGACGCGACCGTCGAGGCCCTGGGCAAGCTCTCCGCCGCCCTCGACCACGTGGAGGTGGCGCGGGGGCACCTCTACAGCTTCCACCAGCTGATGGGCAGCGGTGAACGCACCCTGGAGGAGGCCGCCGCCCTGATCCGCGAGGCCGGGCACGACGGCCTCGCCGACGCCCTGGACGCCGAGGTGCTGGGCCGCAACCCGCTCCCCGGCATGTGGTCCTTCCAGATGGTCGAGGCCTTCGACGACGGCTACTACGCGGCCACGAAGGGGCTGCTGCGACAGGCCGAGTCCGACCTGGTCGAGGGTCGGCGCCACGTGTTCGAGGCCGAGATGAAGGCGCTGCGCCGTACCCCGGGGCAGCCCGGGCACGAGCCCGAGCCGGGCCCGCCCCACTCCTGACCGAGCCGGCCGGCCGGCGCAGCGAAGCCGCGGGCGCCGGCGTCAGTCCTCGCGCGGTGGTGCCTTCAACAGGTCCAGGTCGCGGCGACGCACGATCTCACCCGCCACCTCGTCGGCCAGGAGCTTGCGCTCGGTGCGTTCTCGTAGGCGGTGCTCGTGCAGCAACGCCTTCGCCGTGGAGAACATCATCAGGACCATCACGATGCTGAACGGGGCCGCCAGGAGGATCGCCATCGTCTGCAACGCGCCGAGGCCGGTGGCGCCGCTGGCGAGCAGCAGCGCGGCCGCGACCAGGCCCTCGAGGATCGCCCACATCACCCGGCTCCACACCGGCGGGTTGGGGTCACCGCCGCTCGCGAGCATGTCGACCACGTACGAGCCCGAGTCGGAGGAGGTCACGAAGAACACCACGATCAAGAAGATCGCGACCACGGACAGCAGGGTGCCCAACGGCAGGCCGTCGAGCATCTGGAAGAGCGCCGAGTTGGTGCTGACGCCGTTCTCCGGGTCGATCAGGCCGGCCTCGCCGAACATCTCCCGGTAGAGCGCCGTCCCCCCGAGCACCGAGAACCACAGGAAGGTCACCAGCGTGGGCACCAGCAGCACCCCGGTCACGAACTCCCGGACGGTGCGGCCACGCGAGATCCGCGCGATGAAGACGCCCACGAAGGGCGCCCAGCTGATCCACCAGCCCCAGTAGAACGTGGTCCAGCCCGACAGCCATGCCTTGCCGTCGTCGCCCTGGAACGCCAACGTCTGGAACGACAGCCGGAAGAAGGCCTGGATGTAGGAGCCGATGGACTGCACGAAGTCGCTGAGCAGGAACACCGTCGGGCCCAGCGCCAGCACCGCCAGCAGCAGCGCCCCCGCCAACCCCATGTTGATGTTGGACAGGATCCTGATGCCCTTGTCCACCCCGGTGGCCACCGACACCGTCGCCAGCGCGGTGATCGCGATGATCAGCACCAGCAGAACCCACTTGGCAGGGTTCCCCGTCTCGGGGTCCACATCGACGACGCCGAGGTAGCTCAGGCCGGCGCCGACCTGGGTCACGCCGAACCCGAGGGAGGTGGCGACACCGAACAGGGTGCCGACGACGGCGATGATGTCGATCGCATCGCCCCAACGGCCCTTCACCCGATCCGCGCCCAGCAGCGGCTCCAGGGCCCAGCGGATCGAGATCGGCCGGCCCTTGCGGTGCACCGCGTAGGCCACCGCCAGGCCCACGATGACGTAGATCGCCCACGCGTGCAGACCCCAGTGCAGGTAGGTGATGTCGAACGCGGTGTCGGCCCGCGCCGACGCTGCTTCGACGGTGCCGGGAGGAGGCGCGTTGAAGTGGTTGAGCGGCTCGGCCACGCCCCAGAACACCAGGCCGATCCCCATCCCGGCCGCGAACAGCATCGCGAACCACGAGCCGAGACCGAACTCGGGCTCGTCATCGTCCTTGCCCAGCACGACGTTGCCCACCGGGGACGCGGCCAGCCAGATGGCGAAGAACACGAACGCGCTCACGACCACCACGTAGTACCAGCCCATGTCGCCGACCACGGTGCCGTTCACCTTGCCCAACCACTCCCCCATCCGGTCGGGCATAGCCAGGGTCAGGGCGACGAACACGATGATCAGGCCCGCCGACGGGATGAACACGCGCGGCGCGGTGATCTGGAACCGCCTGCCCCCCGGAGATCGGCCCGAACCGTCGGTCGAGACGTCGGATTCGTCGGCTGGAGCGGTCATGATGACCTCCGGTGTGGGTGGAGGCCCTCGGGTGGCACAGGGCCCTGAGGTCAGGGTAGGGCCGTGAGCACCCCGTGCCAATCGTTGACTGGCGGACGCCGACGTGCTGTGGACGGGGACGTCGACGGCTTGCCATGCCGCCCCCCGGGCCGGCAAGAGACCGGCGTCGGCGGCCGTGTCAGTCGTGGCGCCAACGCGTGCGCGCACCGTGGGCCTTGACCTCATGTGCTCCTGGGGGCGCAGGATCTAGGGATGAACGATGTCCAGGAGTTCCGGATCACCCTCACCGTCGATGACTTCGACGCCGCCGTGAAGCTCTACCGCGACGGGCTCGGTCTGCCGCAGATCGCCGACTGGAGCAGCGAGCAGGGACGGGTCCTGCTGCTCGATGCCGGCCGCGCGACGCTGGAGCTCTTCGACGAGTCGCAGGCCGCGATGGTCGACGACCTCGAGGTCGGTCGACGGGTCTCCGGCAAGGTCCGCTTCTCGCTCCAGGTGGCGGACGCGGACGCCACGGCCGCGAGTCTCGTCACGGCCGGAGCCACACCTGTCGCCGACGCCGTCGACACGCCTTGGGGTGACCGGAACGCCCGCGTGGCCACACCCGACGGGATGCAGCTGACGCTGTTCACTCTGGGAGAGGAATGACAGAAGGCCCTCACCTGCGTTTCCGCTGGTCAGGGCCTTCCGCATGCTGCGCGCCTGTAGGGATTCGAACCCCAAACCTTCTGATCCGTAGTCAGATGCTCTATCCGTTGAGCTACAGGCGCCCGTCGAACGGCGGGCCGAACGACTGGACGAGGATAGCCGACGGCTCGGAGCAGGCCGAATCGGCGTCCGGCACCGCCGGGGGCATCACCTCGTGCGCCAGGTCGCGCAGGTACGCCGCGAAGCCGGCGGGTGCGCGACCGTGGCTGCGGCTGCTGGTGACGACGGGCCGGGACCGCCCCGTGGTCCGCGCCCCCGCACGCCTGGCCGCCGCGACGAGTGCTGCGTCCTCCCCGGAGGTCAGGGGCGGGAAGCCTCCGCACTCGAGGTAGGTGGACAGGCGCACCCCGAGGTTGGCGCCGTGGACGTGGTGGGCGACCCGGGTGTGCCGCCGGCGCCACTCGCGCAGCACGGCCGGGGCCAGGCCCACCGGGTCCGGCAGGACCGGGCCGACCAGCAGGTCGTGCTCAGCCGCGGCCTGCAGGTGGTCGAGCAGCCAGGTCACCGGCACCCGGCTGTCGGCGTCGGTGGACGCGACCCACGCCCTGCTGGGGTCGGTGACGCCGGGCGCCCAGGTGGAGACGCCGAGCGCGCGCGCCGTCCCGACGTTGCGGGCCTCGCACCTGACGACCTCACCGGGGTGGCGCGAGGCCACGGCCTCGCTGTCGTCACGGCACGAGTCGAGCACCACCACGCGGCGTACGCGGGGACCGCCGGTGCCCAGCGCGTCCACGGCGGCGTCGAGGTGGGCGAGGCAGTCGTCGAGGACCGATTCCTCGTCGTGGACGGGCACCACCACGAGGAGGTCGTCGACGTTCACCTCGTCGGCTCCGGCAGGGCGCACGTGGGGCCGAGGAGCAGCAGCTCGACGTCGCGATCGACGTACGACGCCAGCCGCTCGGTCCCGAGGCCGGACTCGAAGGCCCGGTGCACCGTCTCGCCGTCGAGCAGCCAGCCGTCGACCGGGTGGCGCCAATGGCACAGGAGCAGCACCCCGTCGGGCGACAGCCGCTGCCCGATCCCGCGCACCAGCTCGTCGAGGTCGCGCGGCGACAGGAAGTAGCCCACCTCGCTGACGACCACGAGGTCGAACGTCCCCGCAGGCAGCTCCTCCGGCACGCGGCCCTGCTCGACGGTGACGTGGTCCTGGTCGCGCAGGCGTCGTCGGGCGACCGAGAGGGCGGCCGGGCTCTCGTCGACCGCGACCAGCTCCTGGCAGCGACGGGCCAGGTCGGACGTCGTCGCGCCGGTCGAACAGCCGACGTCCAGCCCCCGGCGGAACGACCGGGCGGGCAGCAACGCGGACAGCAACGCCCGCTTGCGGACCTCGTACCACCGCGTGTCGACGCCCCAGGGCTCCTGGACCTCGCGGTGCAGCCGGTCCAGCGCCGGGTCGGTCGGGGGCTCCTCGACGAAGAGCTCCTGCGGTCCGACGAAGTGGGCGAGCACGTCCTTGCCCAGCAGCGGCCCGTCACCGTCGGCGGACGAGAGCCCGACGACCTGGCTGCGATGGGCCACCAGTGCGTGCTGCTTCGCTGCCACCAGCTGCGCGGGCAGCGTCAGCCGGCGCATCACCGGCCAGGGCGCGGAGTCGGGCGCGGCCCAGTGCCAGAACCAGACCGGGTACTCCAGCAGCCGGGCGCCGGTGCGCTGCGCCGCGGCCGCCGCGGCCCTTCCGGCAGCCTCGTGGTCGGGATGGCCGTCGTGGCGGTACGGCGCCACCAGCACCACACCGACACCGTCGCCGACGAGCTGCGTGATCCGCGCGACGGCCTCGGACTCCCGGTCCCCGAGCCCGCCGTCGGCCAGGCCGGCGTGGTGCAGGTCGATGTCTGGCCCCAACCGGTCGAGCGCGGTGCGGCACTCCTCGCGACGCAGGGCTGCGAGCTCGTCGGGGGACGTGGTCGGAGACCCGGGATGGCTTCCCTCACCGTCGGTCAGCACCAGCACCGCTGCGGCAAGCCCTGCCCCGACTGCCGACGCGAGCAGGCCGCCGGCGCCCAGGCACTCGTCGTCGGGGTGCGCGGCGACCACGACGACGCGAGCCACCGGGCCGCCGTCGCGGTCGGTCAGTTCCAGCTCGGGCAGGGCCGCCCGGCCGGGGTGGCTCCACCACAGCTCCGCGGGCGTGCCGCGGACGTCGTGCCTGAAGTCGGCCTGGCTCACCACGAGCCACCCCGGTCCGCGACGACCCGCCCGAGGCTGGCGAGGTCGCGCTCGGCGTGGTGCTGGCGCAGGTAGAGCCGCAGGTCCGCGAGCCGGGCCGCGTGCTCGGGCTCGGCGACCTGGGGCCCCGGGCCGAGCTCGTGCTCGGCCGACAGCAGCACCGCCTCGCAGCTCTCCGCGACGACCGCACGCACGCGCAACGCCCACGCCGCACCCTGCTCGCCGGATGCCCGACCCTCGTCGACGGCCACCGCCGCCTCGGCGAGCACCGCCCGCGCCGCGGCGAGCCGCGCCTCCACGGTGCCGAGGTGGAGGTGGCTGAGCTGGTCGCGGGGACGCTCGCGCGGCTGCGCCAACCGGCGGGCCAGGCCCACTGCCCCGCCGTACCAGACGGCCGCCACGCCCATGCCGCCCCAGGCGAAGCCGTCGCGGCGCAGGTACCACCCCGGGGGTCCCACCGGCTCGGCGGCCACGTCGTCCATCACCACCGGGAGGCTGACCACGTCGACCAGTCCCCGCGGGCTCCACTCGCCCGGCGTCGTGGTCATGACGCCCGGCTGGCGCAGGTCGACAGCGAAGAGCGCCCGCCGGTCGTCGTCGACCCAGGCGGTGACGAGGGCGCGGTCGAGCCGGTCGGCCAGGGAGCACCACGGCTTGGTGCCGCGCAGCCGCCAGCCGTCTCCGACCCGGCTCGCGCAGAGGCGTACGCCGGGGCCCTCCGCCGCGAAGACACCCCAGGTGGCACCGGGACCGAGGGAGATGCCGCACCCCGACGTCTCCGCCTCGGCGATGATCGCGAGGGCGTCGAGGTGGGGTTCCACGGCCCTGGCCACCTGCAGGTCGGCCGCGCCGAGCGTGGCGAGGAGCGTCCACAGGTCGGCCGTGGCGCCCGCGCCCGGGCGGGGCGACTCGGGCCCCAACCGGCGGGCCAGGCCGAGCGCGGCGTCGAGCCCGACGCCGACCTCTCCGATCGTCAGCGGACGTCCGCCGCCGATCCGGACCTCACGCACCCACTGCTCCCTCGCCGTTCAGAGAGCAGGGCGTCCCACACCGAGCGGGGCCTGCGTGAGTCCCCCGTGAGACGCCCTGCGCCGACGGTCCTGCACCGTCACCGTCGACTCAACCAGAAAAGGGTGTCGGCGGATACACCCTGAGGTGTCAGCGCTCCTGCGCCCCGGTGTCGAGCCGGTGACGCACGAAGTCGGGGCGGAAGCCGTGGTCGATGCCCCAGAGCACCGCCTGGGTGCGGCTCTCGACGCCGATCTTGCGGTAGAGGGTGCGCACGTAGGTCTTCACCGTGTTGATGGAGAGGAAGGCCTTGTCGCAGATCTGGTCGTTGCTGAGGCCCTGGCAGATCAACGCCAGCACCTCGGCCTCGCGCGGGGAGAGCCCGTGCTCGTCGCCCGGCCAACGACCGACGACGCCGTCGGTGTCGACGTCGTCGGGGATGACGGTGTCACCGGCGTGGATGCGCACGAGCTGGTCGACGAGCTCCTTGCCGCTGACACCCTTGGAGATGTAGCCCGTCGCCCCGGCCGTCAGGGACTTCTGCACCAGCTCCGGCTGGGTGTTCCAGCTGAAGACCACGACCTTCGCCGCCGTCTGCCCCACCAGGGCCAGGACGTCGAGGGCCGATCCCTGGGCCTGCCCGAAGGAGTCGTAGAGGACGATGTCGACCTCCGCCTGGGGCAGCAGGCCGCTGTCGAGCTCGATGACGTCGATCTCGTCAGGGAACCGCTGCAGGATCCCGGCGATCCCCACGACCACGAGCTCGTAGTCGTTGACGACCGCGACCCGGATCGGCGTGCTGCTCATGCAGCGAAGGATAGGCCGTCGGCCGGCTCACCCCTTCGGGCGCACCCGTATGACCGGGGTCACAGCGCGTAGATCGATCCAATAGGTGCCCCGCGGGAGCGTCGATAGCCTCCCCGCAACCAGTCGCCGACGACGACGCCGCGCGAGGCCCCCGATCGCAGCTCCAGCGAAGGATCATGGCATGACCGCCACCATCACCAGCAGTGCTCCGACCACCCACCAGGGCATCCTCGACTTCGTTGCCGAGGTCGCGGCGATGACGCAGCCCGACGCCGTCCACTGGTGCACCGGCTCCGACGAGGAGTGGGACGTCCTGACCCGGGCGCTCGAGTCGACCGGCACGTTCACGCGGCTCAACCCGACGATCAAGCCCAACTCGTTCTACGCCGCCTCCGACCCGATCGACGTCGCGCGCGTCGAGGACCGCACCTACATCTGCTCCGTCGACGAGAAGGACTGCGGGCCCACCAACAACTGGATGGACCCCGAGGAGATGAAGGACCTCATGCGCGGGCTGTACGCCGGGTGCATGAAGGGCCGCACGATGTACGTCATCCCCTTCGTGATGGGCCACCTCGAGGCCGAGAAGCCGATGTTCGGCATCGAGCTCACCGACTCGGCGTACGTCACCGCGAGCATGCGCGTGATGGCCCGCATGGGTTCCGCGGTGCTCGACCGGATGACCGAGCTCGACGCCGAATTCGTCCCCGCGATCCACTCCGTCGGCATGCCGCTGGATCCCGGCCAGGAGGACGTCGCCTGGCCGTGCAACGACACCAAGTACATCGTGCAGTTCCCCGAGGAGCGCGCGATCTGGTCCTTCGGCTCCGGCTACGGCGGCAACGCGCTGCTCGGCAAGAAGTGCTACGCGCTGCGCATCGCCTCGGTGATGGCCCGCGACGAGGGCTGGCTCGCCGAGCACATGCTGATCCTCAAGCTCACCAGCCCGCAGAAGGTCGTGAAGTACGTCGCCGCCGCGTTCCCGAGCGCCTGCGGCAAGACCAACCTCGCCATGCTGAAGCCCACCATCCCCGGGTGGACCGTCGAGACGCTCGGTGACGACATCGCCTGGATGCGGATCGGCGAGGACGGCCGGCTGTGGGCGGTCAACCCGGAGTACGGCTTCTTCGGCGTCGCCCCCGGCACCAACGAGCACACCAACCCGCACGCGATGCGCACCATCAACAAGGGCAACTCGGTCTTCACCAACGTCGCGCTCACCGAGGACGGCGACGTCTGGTGGGAAGGTCTCGAGAACCCGCCGGCGAGTGCGACCTCCTGGAAGGGCGAGGAGTGGAGCCCGGCCAGCGAGGAGCTCAGCAGCCACCCCAACAGCCGCTACTGCACGCCCATCAAGCAGTGCGACATCCTCGCGCCGGAGTACGACGACCCGCGGGGCGTGCCGATCGACGCGATCCTGTTCGGCGGTCGCCGCAAGACGACCGTGCCGCTGGTCTTCGAGGCCCGCGACTGGACCCACGGCACCTTCCTCGGCGCCACCCTGTCGAGCGAGACCACGGCCGCTGCCGTCGGCGCGGTCGGTGTCGTGCGACGCGATCCGATGGCGATGCTGCCCTTCATCGGCTACCACGCCGGCGACTACTTCAACCACTGGATCAACATCGGCAAGGACAACGACGCCTCCCTGCTGCCGCGGATCTTCTACGTCAACTGGTTCCGCAGGGACGACGAGGGCGGCTTCCTGTGGCCGGGCTTCGGCGAGAACAGCCGGGTCCTGAAGTGGGTCGTCGAGCGCATCGACGGCCAGGCGGCCGCGGTCGAGACGCCCGTGGGCCACGTGCCCGCACCGGGCGCGCTCGACACCGACGGCCTCGACATCAGCGAGGAGCAGCTCGCAGCGGCGCTCCACGTCGACGCCGACGAGTGGCGCGAGGAGCTCCCGCAGATCCAGGAGTGGTTCGAGAAGTTCGGCGACCACCTCCCGGCGGTGCTGTGGACCGAGCTCGACGGACTCAAGGCACGGCTCGACGCATGAGCGCCTGCTGAACCGCACGACGCGCGGCCCCGTTCCCACCGGAACGGGGCCGCGCGTCTTCGGGCGTGTGGAATTCTGTGCCTGCGGGGGCGGCCTTCGGGGGAGGGAAGGAAGTGACGTGCCAGACGTGGGACCGGCGGAACGAGAGCTCTTCGAGCGTGCTGCCACGCCGCTGTACGAGTCGATCGTCAGCCAGGGCGGGATCGACGCCCACGACCCGAGGATCAGCGACGGCGGTCCTGACCGGGAGGCGTTCGCTCTGCTCCAGCGGCTCGGCCTGCTGACCCAGGAACCGGGCAAGGAGCGCTACGTCGCGCTCGACCCGTCGACCGTGCAGTCACGGGTCGTCAGCCCGCTGACCCAGGAGGGCTCCCGGCTGCTCGGTGAGTCGTCGAGCTGGGCCAACGCCTTCACCCCGCTGGCCCAGGCGTGGCGGCGCGCCCCCGACACCAGCCAGGGCCCCTTCACGATCCTCCACGCGAGCGCCATCGACCCGTTCATCGCCGGCCTGGTCGCCGAGTGCGAGGAGGAGATGCTCACCGCGCAACCGCAGGCCGGCCGCGACGCCGCGTCGCTCGCCGCTGCGGCCCAGCGCGACATCGAGATGCTCGAGCGCGGCACCCGGATGCGCACGCTGTACCAGCACAGCGCGCGGCGCAGCGCCCACACCCACGAGTACGTCGCCGCGGTGACCGAGCGCGGGGCGGAGGTGCGCACCCTCGACGAGTTCTTCAACCGGATGATCGTCATCGACCGTCGGGTCGCGGTCATCCCCGGCAAGGCCGAGGACCTGATGACCGCGGTCGCCGTGCGCGAGCCGTCGGTCGTCGACTACCTCGTCGACGTCTTCGAGCGGGCCTGGGAGCGCGGTCGGCCCTTCACCAACCGCGAGACCACGCTGTTGAAGGACATCGCCGCCGAGCAGCGCGCCATGACGATCCGGATGCTGATCGAGGGTCACGCCGACCCCGTCAGCGCCAAGCGGCTCGGCGTCAGCCCCCGCACCTACGCCGGCTACGTGGCCGACCTCAAGCAGGAGTACGAGTCCGAGACCCGCTTCCAGCTCGGCTACACCATGGGGCAGCGCGGCATCTCCGGCGAGCGCAGCGGCGACTGACCGGCGTACGGACGCGCACGAGGGCAGCGACCAGGTCGCTGCCCTCGTGGGGGTCGAGACGGGTGGCCGTGGGGACGGCCGGATCAGTCAGTGGGGGGTCGGCTGATCCTGCGAGTGACCCGTCTCCTTGCTGTGGTGGGGTTCGTGCTGTCAGCGCTTGACGACGATGCAGCCGCCGCAGCCCCAGCTGCTGTCGCCCGCCTGGGCGGGGCTCCCGAGAAGACCGATGCCCATCACCGCAGCCGTGGTCACGACGATGGCGAACTTCTGAACGATCTTCATGTCAGTCTCCGTAGGGTCACTGATGCCGCTGGCACTGGCTCCCCGGTCGTCGGGGCCCGTCGTTCCAGTGTCGGCCGTCGGCGGCGCGGGATACAGGGCGTGCTTGGCTCAAATAGTTGCATTGCAGAGATGTGCAGACCGCTGCAGGACCGTAAATCCGGCGGCTCCCTCCCGGGATCACCCGGAAGGGAGCCTGCGGAACGTGGCGGAGGCGGAGGGATTTGAACCCTCGATGGGGTTGTAGCCCCAAACCCGCTTAGCAGGCGGGCGCCATAGACCGGACTAGGCGACGCCTCCTCCGCTGCCACTCACCGGCGCGCCGGGAGAACAGCGCGTTCAGGCTACAAGCAACCGCCGGGCGCCACCGAATCGGGTGTGGCCCTACCCCTCGAGGGGTCGCAGGCCCTCGCCGCGCTTGAGTCGTTCGCGCACCTCGACGACCAGCTGGTCGCGGTCGGCCGCCACGGCGGAGACCGGGATGCTCGTGCTCCGGCCGTCCTTGAGGCGCAGCACGACGCAGTCGACGCCGCCGGGGGACGCCGTCACGGCGTCGGCCACCTCGTTCCAGCTCGCCGCGGACGCGCCCGTGCCCCGCACCCACCGCACCCGGTAGCCGTCGTCGTCGACGCTGAGCAGCGGCCGGCGGCGAACGGCGAGTGCCGTGGCGAGCACCGCGGAGACGGCGAGCAGGCCCGCCACCAGCAGCACCCAGGGCGACCACTGCAGCACCGCAACCAGCAGCGTCGCACCCAGCACGAGCAGCGCGACCACGACCAGGGCCGTCCCGACGAGGCGGGCGGCGAGCGGTGTGGCGAGCCGGTAGGTGGTCGACATGCGACCAATTCTCGCCCACCGCCCACCCGAGGCGCAGCGGGGGTTGTCGGGCGGGCGGGACGGGGTGACACTCGATTCCCCAGCCGACCTCCACTCCCTCACGGAGGTGCCATGTCCACCGTCCAGCCCGTCCACGGACACGCGTTGGTCCACCAGCTGCGCGACCGGCTGCTGCGGGCCGCGCCCGAGCCGGCGCGCGACCCCGGCCTCGACGCCCGGCGCCGGCGACACCTGCGCGAGCGCGACGCCCTGCTCGCCCGGCTCGCCGCCCTGCGCGACGGCAGCCCGGGATCCTCCCGGGCGCTGCGGCGGCTGGCCGTCGACATCGACCACCACCTCCAGCGCCGGCGCGACCTGGCGTGGGACGAGGTCGAGCTCGAGCTCGGCGGGTCGGAGTAGCCGATCCGGGTTCCGTAGACTGGTCCCCGCGCGACCCCACGGGGTCGAGCAGGGAGGGGTGCCGGAGCGGCCGATCGGAACCGCCTTGAAAGCGGTCGTAGGGAGACCTACCGCGGGTTCGAATCCCGCCCCCTCTGCCAGCCAGCCCGCGACCCGTCACTCCCGACGGTTTGAGGTGGCGCGAGCCGTCACTCCCGACGGTTTGGAGTGGCGCGAGCCGTCACTCCCGACAGTTTGGAGTGGCGGCTCGGCGTCAGGGGGTGATGGCGAGGAGGACGTCGCCTTCCTGGACGACGTCGCCGGAGGTGACGTAGACGCCGGAGACCGTGCCGCCGTGCTCGGCGATCACCGGGATCTCCATCTTCATCGACTCCAGCAGCGCGACGGTGTCGCCCACGGCCACGGCGTCACCCGTGGCGACGTCGACGGTCATCACGTTGGCGACCATGTCGGCGAGGATCTGGATCTCCTGCTGGCGGGGCATGGGCCCGACGCTAGCCGTTACCGGTGCGTATCAGAGCAACGCCTCGATCCGGGCGGGCTCCGGGCGGACGGCCGCCTCCTCCTCGGCCCGCCGGGCGCCGCGGCCGCGCTGGCCCGTGAGCGCGAGGTCGAGCCGGATCAGCACCAGGCCCACGGCGAGGCCGACCACGACGCCGTAGGCGATGGACAGCACCGACTCGGCGATCGAGACCGCCGGGTTCACCAGCAGCTGGGCGATCGGCACGGTGGCGCCGACGCCGAACGCGCAGACCCACCAGCCCTGGCGGCGGCGGGCGCGCATGTGGGTGCCCCACACCAGGGCGGGGATGCCGAGGAACGCGATGATCGGCCGCGGCGAGGCGCCGAGGTGCTCACGCAGCCACCGGATGCCGTCGAAGACCCACTCGACGAGAGCGGGGGTGCCGTAGCGGGCCAGCAGCTCGGCGTAGGCGAGCGTGAGCCCGAGGATCAGCGCACCCACGACGACGATGAAGACGCCGCGACGGCCGAGACCGTGGAAACCCGCGCCGAGGCGGTAGACCACGGCGAAGCAGGCGAGCAGGGCCAGCCCGAGCGTGACGTACTGGAAGCGGGCGACGTCGAGGCTGGGATTGATGCCGACGGTGGCCAGGCCACCGATCGCGGCGATGTAGACCGCGAGCACCACCTCACGCACGGTGCGCCGGAAGTTCCGCGCCGGCACCGTGGCGACGATCGCGAGCACCGCGGTCACCACGCAGATCATCACCGCCGCGCCGCTGCGCAGCATCGGCCGGTCGGCGGCCACCACGCCGACGCCGACCGCGAGGGTCAGCAGCGAGAACACGACCGGTCGGCCGCCGGTGCGGGCGGCCAGCGCCCAGACGTACGTCGTGGCGATGGCGACCGCGCCGATCTGGGGGATCAGCTCGGAGGTGAGGTCGATGTCGCGCAGCCCGCCGGGCATCGCGAGCCGGTCGCTGGGCAGCGACCCCTGCAGCAGCAGCCCCTCGGCGAGCAGGCCGGCGCCGGCGACCGTCAGCAGCATCCAGAGCGCCGTGAGCAGGCCGGAGCGCAGCCGCGACCGGGGCGGCGGCGTCACGCGTCCCACCGGACGCACCCGTGGGGGCGTCAGGTCGGGGACGGGGTCGCGCCGGGCGTCGGGCCGGGGCTCCGGAGGGGTCTGGGCGACCGGCGCGGGGGCCGGGGTCGGCTCAGGCACCGGACCGGCGGCCGGAACAGCCGCGCCGCGGCGTACGGGCTGGTGGCGCTCGGCGCGACGAGCGGACTGCCCGCGCTCGGGCCGGGGCGCGCGTGACCAGGGGCGCGTCGGTTCCGCGCGGCGACGGGGAGTGCTCTTGGCCACGGGGGCTCAGGTTACCTGCGTCGGTTGGCGAGCGAGGGGTTGGTCCGCCGGGCCTCGACCACCACGGCGGGGTCGAGCACCGCGGTCAGCACCTCCTCGCCGTCGCCGGCCTCGGCGACGACGTCGCCGAGCGGGTCGACGACCATCGAGTGCCCGCTGTAGCGCGGTGCGGGCTGCCCGACCGCGACGACGTAGGCCGTGTTCTCGATCGCGCGCGCCCGCACCAGGGTGCGCCAGTGGTCGACCTTGCGGTCACCCGCCACCCAGGCCGCGGGGATCACGAGCACGTCGGCCCCGGCGTCGACCAGCGCCCGCGACTGCTCGGGGAACCGCAGGTCGTAGCAGGTCTGGAGTCCGAGCACGAAGCTCCCGAGCGGGGCCGTGGCGGCAGTGATCCGCCCCGGGGCGAGCCGGTCGGACTCCCGGTAGCCGAAGGAGTCGTAGAGGTGGACCTTGCGGTAGTCGGCTCGCGTCGCGCCGCGCAGGACCAGCGTGTTCCACGGCCGGCTGGGGTCGTCGGAGACCTCGAACATGCCCGCCAGGACCGTCGTGCCCCGTTCGTCGGCGACCCGGGCGACCTCCGTCGCGAACGGACCGTCGAGCGGTTCGGCGTACGGCGACACGTCGGACCCGGCCTCCCCGAAGTCGCGGGCGAAGGCCTCGGGGAACACCGCGAGGTCGACCCCCTCGGGGGTCAGGTCCGCGAGCAGCGACCGGTTCGCGGCCGGTTCGAGGCCGGAGGCGTGCTGGACGAGGGCGACGGTCAGGCTCACACCCCCAGCGTGCCACGTCGGCCTGCGGCACCGACTGGGAGACTGCACGGGTGACGTTCGCCGCCGTGATCCTCGCCGGCGGCACAGCCGTGCGCCTCGACGGTGCCGACAAGGCCGCCATCGAGCTCGCTGGCAGGACCTTCCTCGAGCACGCGATCGCGGCGACCGCCGACGCCGGGGAGGTGGTCGTCGTCGGCGACCCGGTCCCGACCAGCCGCCCGGTCACCTTCACCCGCGAGGACCCCCCGCTGGGCGGTCCCGCGGCCGGGCTGCTCGCCGGGCGGGCCGCCCTGGCCGGGTCCCCCGAGCTGCTGCTGGTGCTGGCGGTCGACATGCCGCGGGTCGGCAGGGCCACGGTCGCCCGGCTCGTCGGGGCGGTCGGCGGGGACGGCTCCGTGCTGGTCGGGCCCGACGGCCGCGACCGCCTCGCCCTCGTCGTACGCACCGCGGCGCTCGACGCCGCCGCCCCGGACGACCCCCACGGGCTGCCGCTCCGCCGGTTGCTCGCTCCGCTCGACCTGGTCCCGGTGGCGGCCGTGGGCGACGAGGCCCGCGGGGTCGACCGGTGGGAGGACCTACGGGACTGAGCCGGGGTTGCGGCACGCCCGGGAAAGTGGTCACGCTGTGACCGTGAACCTCCACGACTGGATCGACGAGCTCTGCGATGCGCTGGACGTCGAGGCCGAGGTCGACGAGGCGCTGGTCCTCGACCTGGCCCGGTCGGCGGCACACAACGTCACGCGCCCGGCCGCACCGATCACGACCTTCCTGCTCGGGTACGCCGCCGGGCTGGCCCAGGCCGGCCCCGACGAGGTCGAGCGGCTGGCCGGCCGGGCCCAGGCCCTGGCCGACAGCTGGGACCGGCCGGCGGGGGCACCGGACCCCGACGACGTCGACGACGACGTGCCCGACGACCGCGGCGTCGACCACACCGGCGACACCTTCGAAGGCACCGAAGTCCCCGACGAGGACGACGAGTGAGGGCGGTCGTCGCCGACGGCACCGGTGGACCCGAGGTCCTCTCGCTGGGTGAGCTGCCCGACCCCGTGGCCGCGGCGGGCGAGGTCGTGCTCGACGTCGCCGCCACCGCGGTCAACCGCGCCGACCTCCTGCAGCGGCAGGGCTTCTACCCACCGCCGCCGGGTGCCTCCGACGTGATCGGCCTCGAGTGCAGCGGCACCGTCGCCGCCGTCGGCGAGGGCGTGACCGGCTGGTCGGTCGGCGACGAGGCGTGCGCCCTCCTCGCCGGCGGCGGGTACGCCGAGCAGGTGGCCGTGCCCGCGGGGCAGCTGATGCCGGTGCCGGCGGGGCTCGACCTCGTCACCGCGGCCGCGCTACCGGAGGTCGCGTGCACCGTGTGGTCCAACGTCTTCATGGTCGCCGGGCTCCACCCCGGTGAGCACTTCCTGGTCCACGGCGGCGCCGGCGGCATCGGCACCATGGCGATCCAGCTGGCCCACGCCCTCGGAGCACACGTCTACGCCACGGCCGGGTCCCCGGAGAAGCTCGAGCTGTGCCGCGAGCTCGGCGCCGACGTCGCCATCAGCTACCGCGACGACGACTTCGTCGAGGTGGTCAAGGCGCACACCGAGGGCCACGGGGCCGACGTCGTGCTCGACAACATGGGGGCGAAGTACCTGGCCCGCAACGTCGACGTCCTGGCGCTCGAGGGCCGGCTGGTCGTCATCGGCATGCAGGGCGGCACGAAGGCCGAGCTCGACCTCGGCGTGCTGCTGCGCAAGCGGGCGGCGGTGGTCGCGACGTCCCTGCGGGCGCGGCCGGTGGAGTCGAAGACGGCGATCTGCGCCGGCGTGGTCGAGCACGTCTGGCCGCTGGTGGCCGACGGCCGGGTGCGTCCGGTCGTCCACGACACGCTGCCCCTCGCCGAGGTGGCCGCCGCCCACACCCTGCTCGAGTCGGGCGACGCCTCGGGCAAGGTGCTGCTCGCCGTGCGGTGACGCGACCGGCCGTAGGGTGGATCGCATGAGCGAGCAGTCCCCTTCCCACGAGCAGGACGAGCAGCACGTCGTCGTGATCGGTCCCGACGGCCAGCCCGTCGGCGTACCGGCCAGCGTGATCGCGCAGGCCCGGGCGGAGCAGGCCACCGAGGCCGAGGAGCCCGACGAGGGCCAACGGCACCTCACCGAGCTCGTCGAGCAGCCCGCCAAGGTGATGCGGATCGGCAGCATGATCCGCCAGCTGCTCGAGGAGGTGAAGGCGGCGCCGCTCGACGAGGCCAGCCGCAACCGCCTCAAGGAGATCCACGCCGCCTCCGTCAAGGAGCTCGAGAGCGGCCTCGCGCCGGAGCTGGTCGAGGAGCTCGAGCGGCTGTCCCTGCCCTTCACCGAGGACAGCGTCCCCTCGGAGGGGGAGCTGCGCATCGCCCAGGCACAGCTGGTCGGTTGGCTCGAGGGGCTCTTCCACGGCATCCAGACCGCGATCTACGCCCAGCAGATGGCCGCCCGGGCCCAGCTCCAGCAGATGCGCCAGCTGCCGCCCGGCATGAGCCTGAGCCAGGACGACCAGGCCGGCGGACCGCAGCAGGACGACGGCTCCTCCCCCCACGGCGACTCGGGCGGCATGTACCTCTGAGCGCTGCCCCGGGTTTACCCGGTCGGCGGGGAGAGCTCGAGGTTCGTGACGCTTGCAAGCGGCACGAACGCTGGGTTTACCCGGTCGACCGGGTAAACCGGACCCGCGTCACGCGCGCTTGCGGAACAGCAGCAGGCCGAGCAGCCCGATCAGGACCATGGCGCCGCCGGGGGCGGCGAGGCGGGTGAAGGGCATCGGCTCGGCGTCGGCGAGCCGGGTGAACTCCGGCTCGGGCCGCTGTGGCTCCGGGACCGGGGGCTGGGGCACGGCGTTGCCGGCGCCCAGCGCCTGCTCGACGTCGTCGACGTAGGCGGGGGTGGCGCGTCCGGTGCCGGTGCACTTCGCCGAGACGAGCGAGGGGCCGGAGGCGCGGGTGGCGAAGAAGACGTAGTCGCGGTCGACGTCGAGCGAGCCGAGGCCGCAGGGGTTGCGGGTCGAGGTGGAGACCTCGACGGGGGTGTCGGCCACGCGGCCGCGGTAGATGCGCTCGACGTCGACGGTGTAGACGCGGTCCTGGCCCGCGCGCCGTTGGCTGCGCAGCACCCCGGCGAAGACGACGTCCGCGCGCTTGGCGTGCTGGGCCACGGTGTCCTGGCCCTCGCACGTGCACGCCGCCTGGGCAGGGAGGCCGGTCAGCACCAGCCCGGCGCACGCGAGCGCGAGGGCGGAGACGAGGCGGAGCAGGCGTCTGGGCACCGGCACATCGTCACAGATCACGCGTCGAACAGGCCAGCCAGCACCCGCGCCACGCCGTCGTCGTCGTGGTCGGGCGCGGTGTGGTCGGCTGCCGCGATCACCGACTCGTGGGCATTGGCCATCGCGTAGGACGTGCCGGCCCACGCGAGCATCGGCAGGTCGTTGGGCATGTCGCCGAAGGCGACCACGTCGGCCCGGTCGACGCCCAGGCGATCGCACAGCAGCGACAGCGTCGACGCCTTGGTGACACCGGGGGCGCTCATCTCCAGCAACGAGGTGGCCGAGGACCAGGTGACGACCAGCCGGTCGCCCACCGCCTCCTCCGCCGCGGTCCAGAACTCCTGCGGCGCCAGGTCCTCGTGGCGCGCCAGCACCTTCAGCGCCGGGTCGGTGAAGATCTGGGCCAACGGCCCCCGCGGCGTGGCGTCGGGCAGGGCGTGGCGCTCGAGGAACTCCGGCTCCAGCGAGATGCCGGCGAGGGTCTCGACGGCGAAGGACGTGTCGGGCACCGCCTCACGGATCAGCGCGCAGGCAGCCAGCCCGTCGACCGGCGGCACCGGGCGGGTCAGGTCGACCGCGTCGCGCTTGACGTCCCACACCAGGGCGCCGTTGGAGACGATCGCCAGACCGTGGGCCCCGACGTACTCGAACACCTCCTCGGCCCAGCGCAGCGGCCGGCCGGTGACGAACACGACCGGCACCCCCAGCTCGTCGAGGGCGGCGATGACGTCGTGGGTGCGCGGCGAGACCGTGCCGTCGCTGCGCACCAGCGTGCCGTCGAGGTCGGTGGCGACCAGCCGGGGCCTGCTCACGGCAGCGGTCTCACCATGACCAGCTCGCCCTCGGCGGTGGTGCCGCGCAGCCGCGTGAAGCCGCAGCGCGCGAGCACCGTGAGGCTGGGCCGGTTGTCGGGGGCCACGCTCGCCCGGAGCCGTACGCCGGCGAGGTCGGCCTCGGCCACCAGCGCCCGCAGCGCCTCGGTGGCCAGGCCCTGGTCGCGCACCTCCGCGACCAGTCCGTAGCCGACCTCGGTCTCGGGGACGTCATCGACGTCGGACGGAGCGGGGCGACCGAAGCAGCCGATGCTGCCGACGGCCTGGTGGCCGAGCACGATGTGCCGGGGCCCCCAGCTGTCACCCTCCGCCACCATCGAGGCGGCGTCGACGTCGTCGCGCCGGGGGTACGCCGGGTGCCACCGGTCCTGCCGCCGGCCCGCGAGCATGTCGTCGGCGTCGGCCCGGGTGAGCAGGATCAACCTCAACCGGTCGGTCTGGATCAGGGCCGGGAGGTCGGTCACGACCGGACCTCCACGGTGACGGTGAGCTCGTCGCCCTCCTCGACCCGCTCGGCCTCTCGTACCGACTTCTTCACCGGCAGCACGAAGCAGCCGGTCTCCTTGTCGGGGAAGACGCTGGTGTCCCAGCGCGAGGCGCCGGTGGAGACCGACACCTTCACCGAGCCGAAGCCGCGGGGCTCGCCGGCCAGGTCGCGCACCACCTCGCTGACGTCGGGCGGCAGCGTCACGAAGCACCACGCCGACGGGTCGATGGTCTCGCTCCGGGCCGACCACCGCCACAGCGGCGCGGTGAACGTCATCGGGGTCACGCGGGGAAGTACCTGTCGAGCTCGACCACGACCCCATCGTCGTAGACCGACTCGGTCACCGCGTCGGCGGCGGCTCGGACCTCCTCGACGGCCTGGCCCATCGCGACGCCGCGGCCGGCCCACCGCAGCATCTCGATGTCGTTGCGGCCGTCGCCGACCGCGAGGGTGTCGGCCTGGTCGACCCCCAACTCCTCGCACACGCGCGCCAGCCCGGAGGCCTTGGACACGCCCACCGGCGAGAGGTCGAGCCACGCGGTCCAGCCGACGACGTAGTCGGTGCCGTGCAGGCCGAGCCGCTGGGCCAGCGCGACGAAGTCGTCGACGGTGGCGTCGGGGTCGCGGATGATCACGCGGCTGACGTGCTGGGCGACCAGCTCGGCCACCTCGGTCTCGATCAGCTCCCCCGACAGCTCGCCGGGCGGGAAGGGCCGGTTGACGCGGTAGCCGACCCCCCGCTCCTCGACGGCCACGAGGGCGGTGGGGTGCTCGACGAGCACCGCCTCGACGGCGGGTCGGGCGTCGAAGACCTCCTCGTGCACCACGTCGAGCGGGGGGTAGCGGAACACCACGGCACCGTTGGAGGCCACGACCCACAGCCGCTCACCCTCCCCGGGGTGGAGCTCGAGGAGGTCGGCGATCCGGGTCATGCCGTGGGGCGAGCGCCCGCTGGCCAGCACCACGTGGCAGCCGGCGGCGAGGGCGCGGTGGACGGCGTCGTACGTCGCCACGGGGATCTGCTCGTAGGTGGCGCCCTCACCCTCGATCCACTTCAGGAGGGTGCCGTCGATGTCGAGCGCAACCAGGCGCGGCTTCCAGTCAGACAACGGGCTCGAGCACTTTCTGGCCGCCCAGGTAGGGGCGCAGCGCCTCGGGCACGCGGACCGAGCCGTCGGCCTGCTGGTGGGTCTCGAGCAGCGCGATGATCGGGCGGTTGGTGGAGCACAGGGTGCCGTTGAGCGTCGCGACCGGCACGGTGGCCCCCTCACCGTCGCGGGCGCGGGTGTCGAGCCGCCGGCTCTGGAAGTCGGTGCAGTTGGAGGTGGAGGTCAGCTCGCGGAACCGGCCCTGGGAGGCGATCCAGGCCTCGCAGTCGAACTTGCGCTGGGCCGAGAGCCCCAGGTCGCCGGCCGCGACGTCGATCACGCGGTAGTGGAGCTCGAGCTTGTCCATGAACTCCTTCTCCCACGCCAGCAGCCGCTGGTGCTCGGCCCAGGACTCCTCGACGCTGGTGTAGACGAACATCTCGACCTTGTCGAACCAGTGGACCCGGAAGATGCCGCGGGTGTCCTTGCCGTGGGAGCCGGCCTCCTTGCGGAAGCAGGGGCTGTAGGCGGCGTACCGCAGCGGGAACGAGGCGGCGTCGAGGATCTCGTCGGAGTGGAAGGCCGCCATCGGCACCTCCGAGGTGCCGACGAGGTAGAGGTCCTGACCCTCGATCCGGTAGACGTCGTCGGCGGCCTGGCCGAGGAACCCGGTGCCCTCCATCGCGCGCGGCTTGACCAGCGAGGGCGGCACCACCTCGGTGAAGCCGGCCGCTGCGGCCTGGTCGAGCGCCATGTTGACCAGGGCCCGGTGGAGCCGGGCGCCGACGCCGGTGAAGAAGTAGAACCGCGAGCCGGAGACCTTGGCGCCGCGCTCGAGGTCGAAGGCGCCGAGCATGCGGCCGAGCTCGACGTGGTCGCGCGGCTCGAAGTCGAACTCCGGCTTGGTGCCACGGGTCTCGAGGAGGGCGAAGTCGTCCTCGCCGCCGGCCGGCGACTCGTCGGCGGCAAGGTTGGGGATCGCCATGATGGCGTCGTGCCAGGCCTGCTCGGCCTCGCCCTGCACGCCCTCGAGCCGCTTCACCTCGGCGGCGAGGTCCTTGACCTGGGCCAGCAGCGCCTGCTTCTCCTCGCCCTGGGCCTGGGCGACCTGCTTGCCCATCTGCTTCTGCTCGGCACGCCGCGCCTCGAAGTCGGCGATCGCCTGGCGGCGGGCCGAGTCTGCGGAGAGCGCCCGGTCGACGACGTCGTCGGAGAGCCCGCGCTTGGCCTGGGCGGCTCGCACGCGGTCGGGGTCGTCACGCAGGACACGGGCGTCGATCATGCGCACAGCCTAGGTGTCGGGCCCGTCACCCCGTGCGGCAGTTCCGGCCCTGTGGATGAGGAGGCGCCGCCGTCGCCCCGGCATACTCGCCCTCGTGAACGAGCGCTCCCGATCCCGCCTGGCCGTGTGGGCCGGTGCGTTGCTGCTCGTCTTCGTCGGCCTCGGTCTGCTGGTGGTGCGCGACCGCACGCCGCTCGCGCTCGACGACCTCGGCCGCGCGGCCGAGGACTGGGCCGACGGCCAGGAGCTGCTCATCCACGTGCTGCGCTGGGTCGAGCTGCTCTTCGCGACGGTCGGGATGACCGTGATCACCGTCGTGGTCGCCGGGCTCCTGCTGCTGCGTCGCCAGACCCGGGCGGCGCTGTTCACCGGCGCCGTCATGGGGGTGACCTCCGTCGTCACCACGCTCACCAAGCTCGGCTTCGACCGCGGCCGACCCGAGTGGCAGGACCACATCGACCTGCTGTCCACCCGGTCCTACCCCTCGGGCCACGCGTCGTCCGTGGCCGCGATGGCGGGCGTGCTGGCGGTGCTGACCGCCGTGTTCGTACGCCGCGCCGGCATGCGCCGCGCCCTCTGGGTGCTGCTCGGGCTCTGGTGGCTCGCGGCCTGCCTCGACCGGGTGCTGCTGGGGCGCCACTACCCCACCGACGTCATCGGCGGCACGCTGCTCGCAGCCGCGGTCGTGATGCTGGGCGTCGCCCTGATCGACCCCACTCCCCGCACCCACGCGCCGAAGGCCGAGCCGCTGCCGGAGGTCTACGCGACCGAGCGGCGGCTGGCGGTGATCGTCAACCCCGTGAAGGTCGACGACATCGGTCAGTTCCGGTCGATCGTCAGCTCGATGGCCGAGGCGTCGGGCTGGTCGCCGCCCACCTGGCACTACACCACCATCGAGGACCCCGGCACGGGCATGGCGGAGGCCGCCTCGGTCGCCGGCGCCGACCTGGTGCTGGTGTGCGGCGGCGACGGCACCGTGCGCGAGGTGTGCGCCGAGCTCGCCGGCACCGGGATCCCCGTCGGGATCGTGCCCGCCGGCACCGGCAACCTGCTGGCCCGCAACCTCGACATCCCGCTCTACCTGCGCTCCGCCATCGACGTCGCCCTCACCGGCCAGGACCGGGCGATCGACCTGGTGAAGGTGGAGGGCGACGGCATCGAGCCCGACACCCACTTCATGGTCATGGCAGGCATGGGCTTCGACGCCGCGATCATGGAGGGCGTCAACGAGGACATCAAGAAGAAGGTCGGCTGGTTCGCCTACGTGCTGTCGGCGCTGAAGTCGCTGATGTTCCCGGCGGTGCGGATGGAGATCTCGGTCGACGGCGCCCCCTTCACCCGCCACCGCGCCCGCACCGTGGTCGTCGGCAACGTCGGCTTCCTCCAGGCCGGGATGCCGCTGCTGCCCGACGCCGCCATCGACGACGGCCTGCTCGACGTCGTCATGCTCCACCCGCGGACCTTCTTCTCCTGGATCCCGCTGGCCGTGCGCGTGCTGTCGCGGCAGAAGCGGGTCGACGAGCTGGTCAACCGGATGACCGGCCACACGGTGGTCGTCCGCGCCGCGGCGGACACCCCGCGCCAGCTCGACGGCGACTCGATCGGCCCCGGCCGCGAGCTCTCCATGGAGTGCATCCACGGCCGACTGCTGGTCCGCGTCCCCCGCACCTGACCGACCCCCAGGACGCAGCACGAAGGTTGAGTGGTGGGTGTGTGACAGGTCAGTCGCGGACCCGTGACGTCTCGGCGTCAGTCAGGCGCGACTCACGGGTCACAGACGCGCGACTCAAGCGTCACGAACCCACGACTCAACCTCCCGCGGGGTGGTGGCACCTCAACCACGGGCGTGGGTGATGGCTTCCTCTTCCTCGGGGGAGAGCTGCTGCTCGCAGGCCCAGGAGGCGATGTTCTTCGCGTAGGTGCGGGCCTCGGAGCGGCCGTGGATGGAGGTCAGGACGACGCCGTGGCCGCCGTCGTCGAGCAGGGCCAGCGACCAGGAGAGGTGGCCGCCCATGTCGCCGAAGGCGTCGTAGCGGACCACCGCGAGGTGGCGCAGCGCGTCGGCGGCCTCGGCCTTGAGCGCGGCGACCTCCTGCCGCAGCCCCTGCACGTCCTCGGGCAGCTCCTCGACGCCGGCACCGCCGGGCCGGGGACGCCGCAGCGCCACCACCGTGAGTCCGAGCGCGAGCAGCGCGACCACCAGCGAGACCACGGACAGTGCTTCCACGCGCCGAACCCTACGATGACCCGGTGACCTCGACCGGTACGCCACGCATCGCCTACCAGGGCGAGCCCGGCGCCAACTCCCACCTCGTGTGCCGCGAGCACTACCCCGACCACGAGGCCCTGGCCTGCGCGTCGTTCGAGGACGTCTTCGCGGCCGTGGTGGGCGACGAGGCGCAGCTGGCGATGATCCCGATCGACAACTCGATCGCGGGCCGGGTCGCCGACATCCACCACTTCCTGCCCGACTCCGGGCTGCACATGGTCGCCGAGCACTTCCTGCGCATCCAGTTCTCGCTCATGGCCACCCCCGGCGCCACGCTCGACTCGATCCGCACCGTCCACTCCCACGTCCACGCGCTCGGCCAGTGCCGCAGGGTGATCCGCGAGCTCGGGCTGACCGCGGTCGTCTCCGGCGACACCGCCGGCGCCGCGCGCGAGGTCGCGGAGCTCGCCGACCCGACGCAGGCCGCGATCTCGCCGCCGCTCGCCGCCGACATCTACGGCCTCCAGGTGCTGCGCCACGACGTCGAGGACGAGGACCACAACACCACCCGCTTCGTCGTCCTCTCCCGCGACTTCGTCGAGGCACCGCTCGGGGACGGCCCGGTCGTGACCTCGTTCGTCTTCAACGTGCGCAACATCCCGGCGGCCCTCTACAAGGCGCTCGGCGGCTTCGCCACGAACGGCGTCAACATGACCAAGCTCGAGAGCTACATGGTCGGCGGCCACTTCACGGCCACCCAGTTCCTGGCCGAGGTCGACGGCCACCCGCACGACCCGGGCGTCGCCCGCGCTCTGGAGGAGCTCTCGTTCTTCACCACCGAGGTGAAGGTGCTCGGCGTCTACCCCGCGGCCCGGGAGCGTGGCGAGTGAACGACCCCCGCACCGAGGACCTCGGCTTCGCCCGCGTCGATCTCGACCGCGCCCGGCGCACCGGTGACGCAGAGGTCGTGTACGGCGCCGGCAAGACGCCGCAGGAGGTCGTCGCGATCCTGCGCACCCTCCACCAGGCCCACCCCGACCGCGCGGTGCTCGCCACGCGGCTCTCCGACGAGGCGATGGCAGCCGTCCAGGCGGCCGGCGCCGACGTCGACACCGTCGCCCGCGCCGCCACCTTCGGCCCGATGCCGACCCCCAGCGGCACCGTCGCGATCGTGGCCGCCGGCACCTCCGACGCCCCTGTGGCCGCCGAGGCCGCCCTCACCGCCCGGGTGCACGGCGCGGGCATCGACCTGATCACCGACGTCGGCGTGGCCGGGCTCCACCGGCTGCTCGGCGTGCGCGACCGGCTCGAGGCCGCCGACGTCCTCGTCGTGGTCGCCGGCATGGAGGGCGCACTGCCCTCGGTCGTCGGCGGCCTGGTCGGCGTCCCCCTGGTCGCCGTCCCCACGAGCGTCGGCTACGGCGCCTCCTTCGGAGGCATGGCGGCGCTGCTCGCGATGCTCAACTCCTGCGCCCCCGGGGTCACGGTCGTCAACATCGACAACGGCTACGGCGCCGGCGTCTTCGCCGCCCGGGTCGCCCGCCGCGCCGCGCCGCGGGACCCGTCGTGACCACCGTCTGGGTCGATGCGTCGTCCGGTGCCAGCGGCGACATGCTGCTCGGCGCCCTCCTCGGGGCCGGCGTCCCCATCGACGTGCTCCAGCACGCCGTCGACGCCGTGACCCCCGAGCCGGTCACCCTCCGGGCCGAGTCCGTACGCCGCGGCGCGCTCGCGGCGGTCCGGTGCCACGTCGAGGTGGCCGACGCTGGTCGACAGCCGACCCACCGCACCTGGGCCGACGTGCGGTCGCTGCTGGCCCGCGCCGACCTCGCGGAGCCGGTGCGCGTGCTGGCGACCCGCGCGTTCACCCGGCTCGCGGAGGCCGAGGCGCGGGTGCACGGCACCGCCGTGGAGGACGTCCACTTCCACGAGGTCGGCGCCCTCGACGCCATCGCCGACGTGGTCGGGGTCGCCGCCGGCTTCGTCCACCTGTCCGCCGAGGAGGTGGTCGTCAGCCCGGTCGCGGTCGGCTCGGGCACCGTCACGACCAGCCACGGCGAGCTCCCGGTGCCGCCGCCGGCCGTGGCCGAGCTGCTGCGCGGCGTCCCGTCCTGGTCCGGCCCCGCGAGCGCGCCGGCCGCCGAGCTGTGCACCCCCACCGGGGCAGCGCTGCTGACGGCCCTGGCCACGGGACACGGGCCGCAACCGGCGATGAGCGTCGCTCGGATCGGCGTCGGGGCCGGGGGACGTGACCCGGAGGGCCACGCCAACGTGCTGCGGATCCTCACCGGGGACAGCGGCCCGGCCACCGGCTCTCCGCGTCCGCTCGTGATCGAGACCAACGTCGACGACCTCGACCCCCGGCTCTGGCCGCAGGTGGTGGCGCGGCTGCTCGCGGCCGGGGCCAGCGACGCCTGGCTGACCCCCATCGTGATGAAGAAGGGACGGCCGGCCCACACGCTCCACGTGCTCACCGCGGCCGACCGGGCCGCCGGCGTGCGGCTGACGATCTTCCGCGAGACCACGGCGATCGGCCTGCGCGAGCACGAGGTCGGCAAGCACGCGCTCGAGCGCGAGATGGTCGCGGTCGACGTCGACGGACAGGTCGTGGCGGTGAAGCTGGCGCGCCACGAGGGGGTCGTGCTCAACGCGATGCCGGAGTTCGACGACGTGGTGCGGGCCGCCGAGGCGCTCGACCGGCCGGTCAAGGCGGTGCTCGCCGACGCGGTGGCCGCGAGCCGGCGCTTCGTCGACCGGAGTTGAGTGGGCCACGTTCGGTGGACAACCGCTCACCGGGAGCGCCATCATCACCGCGGGAGAGGGACCCGTACGGACGAGAGGCCCTGACGATGGCGATCTTCGACGACCTGGCCGACCACGAGGTCGACCGGATCAAGAACACCGGTACCCACCTGACCCTGCCCGCGGACTGGTCACCGATCGCGGAGAAGACGGCGGCCGACAAGGCCTACATCATCCTCGGCGGCGAGGCCTCGGTGCGCCGCCAGGGCGAGGAGGTCGCGACCCTCGGGCCCGGCGACATCTTCGGCGAGGGGGCGATCGTCAACAAGAAGCTGCGCAACGCCTCCATCGTCACCACCACCAAGGTCGAGGCGATCCACTTCACCCGCGACCAGCTCAACGAGCTGCGCGACACGATCCCGGCGTTCGCCGACGTCCTCGACCGGACCACGCAGGACCGTCTGGCCGAGTGAGACGTCGGTGACCGGAGGACCGCTCGACGACCTCGAACGCTCCCTGCTCGGGGCGCGACGCAGCCTCACCAGGCGCCAGGTCGCCGAGCGCGCGGGCGTCACGCTCGACGTCGCGGAGGAGCTGTGGGGCCAGCTCGGCTTCCCCCACACCTCCGACGACGACGTCGCCTTCACCGACCAGGACGTGGCGGCGCTGCGCTCGACGGCCGAGCTGGTCGAGCTCGGGGTGCTCGACCCGGAGTCGCAGTCCGCGCTGGTGCGCACGTGGGGCCACTCCTTCGCACGGCTCGCCGAGTGGCAGACGAGCCTGCTCGCCGGCATCGCCCTCGGGGACGCCGACCCGCAGGCACGGCTCGACCAGCTGCTCACGGAGGTGCTGCCGAAGGTCGGCGAGCTGCAGGACTACATCTGGCGCCGCCACCTCGAGAACGCCGCGCAGCGGTTGCTCCCGGGCGCCGACCACCCCTCCCAGCAGCGGTCGCTCGCGGTCGTTTTCGTCGACATCGTCGACTACACGCGCACGAGCAAGAACCTCAACGAGTCCGAGCTGGTCGACCTCGTCGAGCTGTTCGAGGACGAGACCACGCGAGCCGTGGTGGCCGCCGGCGGCCGGGTGATCAAGACGATCGGCGACGAGGTGTTGTTCGTCGTCGACGACCCCGGCGCGGCGGTCGAGGCCGCCCTGACCCTCATCGACCGGGGTGAGGACGAGGACGACGGGTTCCCGCGGGTCCGGGCCGGCCTGGCGTACGGCGCCGTCACCAGCCGGCTCGGCGACGTGTTCGGGCCGACGGTCAACATCGCCGCCCGCCTGACCGGCATCGCGCGACGGGGCACGCTGCTCGTCGACCGCGGCGCCTTCGACGCCCTCACGGGCCCGGACGAACCACCGGACACCGCGGACACCGCGGACACCGCCCCCGACGGCACCCCGCTGGCCAGGCTGCTCGACCGGGCAGCCGACGAGATCGCCGACCTGTCGCCCTTCGCGGAGACCGACGACCTGCGCTTCCGCCGGTTGCGACGGTGTCGGTCAAGGGCTACCGCCACCTAGAGCCGTGGGTCGTGCGCCGAGCGACCGGCAGTCCCGCGCACCAGGACACGCAGGAGGAGGAGTGAGCCTCCCCCGACTGCCGGTCACCACCGAGCGACTGGTCCTGCGGCGGTGCGAGGAACGCGACGTCGACGACCTGCACGCGATCTACGGTCGCGACGACGTCGCGGCGTACCTGCTCCACGACGCCCTCACCCGCGAGCAGACCCGGGCGCGCTTCCTCGGCGCCGCCGACCCCGGCGACAGCCCTGCCCACCGGCCGGGCGAGGACGGCCTCGGCCTCGTGGTCGAGCTCGCGGGCGGGGTCGTCGGCCGGGTGTCGCTGGGCTCTCTCCCCCCACCAGGGCGAGCTCGGCTGGACCTTCCACCCGGACGTCGGGGGCAGCGGGCTCGCCACGGAGGCGGCGCGAGCGACGGTCGACCTCGGGTTCGGCCACTACGGGCTCCACCGCATCAAGGCCGAGCTCTCGACGGCCGCAACGAGGCGTCGCGCCGGCTCTGCGAGCGGCTCGGGCTGCGTCAGGAGGGCCACCGTCTCCAGGACTTCTGGAGCAAGGGTGAGTGGACCGACACCTACGAGTACGCGGTGCTCGCCTCGGAGTGGGACGGGCGACGCCACTAGAGTCCTCCGCATGACCCACACCCACGGTGCTGACAGCGAGGTCGGACGGCTCGACACGGTGATGCTCCACCGCCCCGGCGACGAGCTGAAGCGGCTGACCCCGCGCAACAACGACCGGCTGCTCTTCGACGGCATCCCCTGGGTCGCACGCGCCCAGGACGAGCACGACGCGTTCGCCGACGCGCTGCGGTCGCGCGGACGTCGAGGTGCTCTACCTCACCGAGCTGCTGACCGAGACCCTCGAGCAGGAGTCGCGCGCAACCACGCCATCACCACCGCGCTCTCGCGGGCTGCACCTCGGCGACACGCTGCGGCAGCTACCTCGCCGTCGCGCTGCGCGACGCCTCGACCGAGGAGCTGACCTCCTACCTCACCGCCGGCATCCGCAACGACGAGGTGCGCGGCGGTCACGGCCTGGTCACCTCGCTGCTCGACCAGCACGACTTCCTCGTCGACCCGCTGCCCAACCTGCTCTTCACCCGCGACTCCAGCGTCTGGGTGCGCGACCGGGTGGCCGTCACCTCGCTGGCGATGCCGGCGCGGCGCCGCGAGACCCAGCTGACCGAGCTGATCTACACCGAGCACCCGCGCTTCCGCCGGGCACCCGCACGATCCACGGCTGGCACCAGCGAGCACGTCGAGGGCGGCGACGTGCTGCTGCTCGCCCCGGGCGTCATCGCGGTGGGCGTCGGCGAGCGCACGACCCCCGCAGGCGTCGAGCGGTTCGCCCGCCAGGTCTTCCACGCCGGCTCGCCCACACCGTGCTCGCCGTGCCGATCGCGCAGGAGCGCGCGACGATGCACCTCGACACCGTCTGCACGATGGTCGACGTCGACAAGATCGTGATGTACCCCAACGTCGCCGACTCGCTCACGGCGTACGCCGTCACCGCTCCGGACGCCGCCCTGGGCGAGGACGCGCTGACGCTCGCAGGTCGGCCGACGCGGAGCCGTTCCTGGTGGCCGCCGCCAAGGCGATGGGATCGACACGCTCCACCAGATCGACACCGGCCTCGACCCGGTCACCGCCGAGCGCGAGCAGTGGGACGACGGCAACAACACCCTCGCCGTCGCCCCGCGGGTCGCGGTCGCCTACGAGCGCAACGACGGCACCAACGACCGGCTCGAGGAGGCCGGCATCGAGGTGGTCCGGATCGCCGGCTCCGAGCTCGGCTCGGGCCGCGGCGGGCCCCGGTGCATGAGCTGCCCGGTCACGCGGGAACCGCTCCCGGTCGACTGACGACAGGGGTGGAGCCGGGGAGGGTCTGGGCGTAAAGGACCCGGCCGTTGCCGACGGGGGAGACAACAACGACCGGGTCTGCGGACAAACGTACCGGGCGGGAACCCGCCACACAACGGGATCGGGTGTGTCGTCGCCCAGACGTCGAAGTGGGTTCCTAGGCCAGTCCGGATGCTAGTACGTCAGCGGATCGTGACCTGCCGGTTGGCCAGCCCGCTGCGCGCCGCGCGCTGCTCGGTGGTCAGGTCGGAGGCGTCGGCCAGGGCGTCGGCCAGCGCGGCCGCGAAGCCGGCGGCGGGCTCCTCCAGGGCCTCGGCGCCGGTGCCGACGGGCAGGTCCCAGACGGGCGTCAGCAGGCCGTGGGCCCGGAACATGCCGACGAAGCGGGAGTCGGGCACCAGCACGTCGTCGCCGGCTGCGTGCAGGCGGGCCAGGGCGTCGAGCAGCTGCTCCTCGGGCTCGGGCATCACCCAGCGCAGGTGCTCCTTGGTGCCGACGTCGGTCCAGTACGCCGCGCGACGCCGGTGAGCCGGACGGTCGGGTGGATCGCGGCGTTCGCCTGCTCGAGGGCACCCATCAGGTCGGGGGCGTCCGGCACGTCGGCGACCCAGAAGTCGAAGCCCTCGTGGACGGTGATCGTCG
This sequence comes from uncultured Actinomycetota bacterium, assembly GCA_963754025.1. Classification (GTDB taxonomy): domain Bacteria; phylum Actinomycetota; class Actinomycetes; order Propionibacteriales; family Nocardioidaceae; genus Nocardioides. Next base: position 582,580 of record CAVWEC010000005.1, read on the forward strand.
AGCGGCTCGTCGACGACCAGGTCCTGCAGCCGCGGCCCGGCTCCCGGGTCGTCCGGCAGGCCGACGATGCCGGGCTCGGACTGCTCGAGGGCGGCGGTCAGGACCGCGCCGAGGTCGCGCGAGGGGTCACCGAAGTTGTGCTCGACCTGCAGCGCGAGCCACACCTCGCCGGAGTCGCGGACCATGGCCGGGGCGGCCATCGGCAGCAGCGTGCACAGCTTGACCGTGCGGTCGGCGTGGCTCCCGGTCAGGGTGAGCGGCGCGGTCGCCGACGGCACCAGCTCGCGCAGCGCGACCAGGTCGCACTCGGAGGGCAGCCCCTCGAACGGGCGCGAGACGAACACCGTCGCGGCGCCGCCGGGCGCGCCGTGGCAGGCCTTGTAGCGCTTGCCCGATCCGCAGGGGCAGGGCTGGCGGGGGCCGACCTCGCCGTCGGGACGCTCGGCCGGCTGCTGGTCACGGGTCCTGGTCCTCGACTTCTTTCCCATGCCGTGAAACCTACCGACCCAGACGCTCCAGGAGGTATGCCGGGCGGTCGGTGATGCAGACCGTGACCCCGAGCTCGAGGCACAGGTCGAGCTGGGCGGCGGTGTTGACCGTCCACACGTGGATCTCGCGCCCGGTGGCGACCAGCCGCTGGGCGAAGACCGGGTTGTCGGTGAGCGCGTCGATGCCGGGCCCCAGGATCCAGTCCTTGCCCAGGACCGCCCTCGACAGGGGCCAGGCGCGCGGCTTGTCGAGCAGGAGCACCACCCGCAGGTCGGGGGCGAGCCGCTGCACGCGCTGCAGGGCGGTGAACTGGAAGCTCATCACCCGCACCGGGCTGTCGCCGCGGTGCCAGCCGAAGTGGCGCAGCTGCTCGATCAGCCGCTTCTCGACGAGCCCGGCGTAGCGGGTGGGGTGCTTGGTCTCGATCGCCAGCTCGACCCGGCGCCCGCAGTCGGCCACCGTCTCCAGCAGCCGGCGCAGGGTCAGCACCCGGTCCAGCTGCTCGTCGCGGACCGGCGCCTCGTCGTCGAGGTCGGCCCACGGGTTCTTCCACGAGGCGAACTCGAGGTCGTCGAGGTCGGAGAGCTCCATGGTCGAGAGCACGCCCCGCCGCTGACCGGTACGGCGCAGGTCGCGGTCGTGGAAGCAGACGAGGTGGCCGTCGGCCGTGAGCCGCACGTCGCACTCGAGCCCGTCGGCGCCGGCCTCGATCGCCTCCAGGTAGGCCGCGAGCGTGTGCTCGGCCAGCTCGTCGCTCGCACCCCGGTGGGCCACGACCTGCGTCGTCATGCCCGCCATGGTGACAGAGGAACGCACGGCCTCGGGGTGACCCTGAGACGCAGCTCAGGGTCGAAACCGATGGACGCGTCACCACGAGCCGGGGAGGATTTGGTCCATGTCGACCTCACAGACGACCCCCGGCGCGCCCCGGAGGGCCGTCGCCGCCTCCGCCCGCGACCTGACGAAGGTCTACGGCACCGACGAGACCGAGGTGCGCGCGCTCGACGGGGTCACGGTCGACCTGTTCACGGGCGAGTACACCGCCGTCATGGGTCCCTCGGGCTCCGGCAAGTCCACCCTGATGCACTGTCTGGCGGCGCTCGACACCCCGACCTCCGGCGAGGCGGTCGTCGGCGGCACGTCGCTGGGCTCGCTGCGCGACAAGGAGCTCACCGCGGCTGCGACGCGAGCAGATCGGCTTCGTGTTCCAGGCCTTCAACCTGGTGCCGACCCTCACCGCGCAGGAGAACATCCTGCTGCCGCTCGACCTCGCCGGCCGCAAGCCCGACCAGGCGTGGTTCGACCAGGTCGTCGACGCCGTCGGGCTGCGCGCCCCGGCTCGGGCACAAGCCGACCGAGCTCTCCGGCGGCCAGCAGCAGCGCGCCGCGTGCGCCCGGGCGCTGGTCAGCCGGCCCGCGATCGTCTTCGCCGACGAGCCGACCGGCAACCTCGACTCCACCAGCAGCGCCGAGGTGCTCGGATTCCTGCGACGCAGCGTCGACGAGTTCGGGCAGACGATCGTGATGGTCACCCACGACCCCGTCGCGGCGTCGTACACCGACCGGGTGCTGTTCCTGGCCGACGGCCGGATCGTCGAGGAGCTGCGCCGGCCCGACCGCGACTCGATCCTCGCGGCGATGGCGCGGTTGACCCCCGCCCCCACCGGGACCGAGGGCTGAGCGATGTTCCGCCTCACGCTGCGCACCCTGCTGGCGCGCAAGGTCCGGCTCGTGATGAGCACGCTCGCGATCGTGCTCGGCATCGGCTTCCTGACCGGGGTCATGGTCTTCAGCAACGGCCTCGGCAGCACCTTCGACGGCATCATCAAGGGCTCCACGCCCGACGCGCTGGTGCGGCCGGCCGGCACCGGCTCCTTCGACGCGATCGGGGCCGGCAACAGCACCCGGCTCTCCCCCGCCGACGTCGAGGCGCTGGCCGCACTGCCCGAGGTCGAGCAGGCCGACGGCAACGTCGACGGCCTCGGCATGTACCTGCTCGACACCGAGGGCAAGCTGGTCGGCGGCCAGGGCGCCCCGACCATCGCCTTCAACTACAACGACACGCCCAACCTGCTCGGCGAGCCGTCGCTCGAGCTGGTCTCGGGCGACTGGCCCGGGCAGCCGACCGACGTCGTGCTCGACACCGGCGCCGCCGAGGCCGCCGGCTACGACGTCGGGAACGAGGTGACGGTCATCGCCCCCTCGGGCGACTCGATCTCCACCGTCCGCAAGACGCTGACCCTCACCGGGCACCGCCGAGTTCAACGGCGGCGGCACGGCGGGCGCGATCCTGGTGATCTTCTCCACCGAGGGCGCCCAGCAGCTCTTCCTCGGCGGCGAGGACGCCTTCACCAGCGTCTCGCTGACGGCCGCCCCCGACGTCACCCAGCAGCAGCTGGTCGACGCGGCGAGCGGGGTGCTCCCCGAGTCCTACGAGGCGATGGCGGGCGACGACGTCGCCGAGGAGTCGCAGGACGCCATCGGGCAGTTCCTCGACGTCATCTCGACCTTCCTCATCGCGTTCGCGGTGATCGCGATCCTCGTGGGCGGCTTCATCATCGCCAACACCTTCTCGATCCTCGTCGCGCAACGCATCCGCGAGCTCGCCCTGCTCCGGGCGCTCGGTGCGAGCAGGTCCCAGGTACGCCGGTCGGTGCTGCTCGAGGCCGGGCTGATGGCGATCCTCGGCGCCACCCTCGGCATCGGCGTCGGGCTGCTCCTGGCCCGGGCGCTGGCCGCCCTGTTCCGCGGCTTCGGCCTCGACATCAACAGCGACGCCCTCGACCTGAGCGTCGGCACCGTGGCCCTCGCCTACGGCGTCGGGCTCGCGGTCACCCTGGTGTCCGCCTACCTCCCGGCCCGACGGGCCTCACGCACCGCCCCCGTCGCGGCGATGCGCGACGAGGCGGGCCCCGGGGAGCGCTCGCTGGGTCGCCGCGCCCTCATCGGCTCGGTGGTGATGCTCGCCGGCGTCGGCCTCGCGGTGGCCGGCGTGGTCGGCGCCCCGGGCAACGACGCGATCTGGATCGGCGCCGCGGCCGTGGTGTGGATCCTGACCGCCGCGGTGATCAGCCCGGTGCTGGGCCACCCGCTGCTCGTCGCGTGCCGCGCGGTCTTCGGCAAGGTCTTCGGCACCACCGGCCGGCTCGCCGGCGAGAACGCGCTGCGCAACCCGCGGCGTACGGGCGCCACCGCCTCGGCGCTGATGATCGGGCTGGCGCTGGTCGCGGCGGTCGGCACCCTGGCCGCCTCCCTGAGCGCCACCAGCGACGACCTCGTCGACGACCAGTTCGCCGCCGACTTCCTCGTGCAGTCGGCGAGCTTCCAGAGCTTCCCCACCGGCATCGGCGACGACATGGCCCAGGTGGAGGGCGTGGCGCTGCTGAGCCGCGACCAGTTCACGCTCGCGCTGCTCGACGGCGAGCCCGGAGCCGGTCTTCGGCGTCGATCCCGCCTACAGCCAGATCTACGACCTCGAGGTGCTCGAGGGCACCCAGGAGCTCGGCGACGACCAGGCGGTGCTCACCGACGACGCGGCGCGCGACTACGGCGTGGGGGTCGGCGACGACCTCGAGCTCGCCTTCCCCGGCCAGCGCAGCGTGACCGTCGAGGTGGTCGGCCTGATCGAGCCCACCCCGGTCGTCGGGCCGGTCAACGTGCCGCTGCAGGTGCTCGAGGACGCGGGCATCAACCGCACGGACTCCTCGCTCAGCATCAACCTCGAGCCCGGCGCCGACCGGGCGGAGGTGCAGGAGCGGCTCGAGGCGGTGATCGCCGACGTGCCGATCGTGAGCGTGCAGGACAAGGACCAGTTCGCCGAGACCATCAAGGGCCAGATCAACCAGCTGCTGTTCATGATCTACGGCCTGCTGGCGCTGGCGATCGTGATCGCGGTCATCGGCATCGTCAACACCCTCGGGCTGAGCGTGATCGAGCGGACCCGCGAGATCGGCCTGCTGCGCGCCGTCGGCCTCTCCCGGGCGCGACTGCGGCGGATGGTGACCCTGGAGTCGGTGACGATCGCCACCATGGGCGCGGTGCTGGGCATGGTGATCGGCCTGCTGATCGGGGTGCTGCTGCGTGAGGTGCTCAAGGAGGACCTCACGGTGCTGAGCCTGCCGATCGGCAGCCTGCTGCTCTTCCTCGCGATCGCGGTGCTCTTCGGGGTGCTGGCCGCGATCGTGCCGGCGGTGCGGGCCTCGCGGATGAAGGTGCTCGACGCGATCGCGACCGAGTAGCCGGAGGCCCGCAGCGCAGCCCGGCTCAGGCCACCATGCCGTGGGGGTCGATGACGTACTTCTTGGCCGCCCCGGCGTCGAACTCCTGGTAGCCCCGCGGGGCGTCGTCGAGCGGGATGGTCGTGGCGTTGACCGCCTTCGCGATGTGCGCCTTGTCGGCGAGGATCATGTTCATCAGCTGCCGGTTGTACTTCTTCACCGGGCACTGGCCGGTGACGAAGGCGTGCGACTTCGCCCAGCCCAGGCCCAGCTTGACGCCGATCTGCCCCTGCTTGGCGGCGTCGTCGGCCGCACCCGGGTCGCCGGTCACGTAGAGCCCCGGGATGCCCAGCGACGCACCCGCCCGGGAGACGGTCATGATGTCGTTGAGCACCGTGGCGGGCGCCTCGTCGGCCCCCTCGCCGTGGCCCCGGGCCTCGAAGCCCACCGCGTCCACCGCGGCGTCGACCAGCGGCTCGCCGACGATGTCGGCGATCAGGTCGGGCAGGTCCGCGCCCTTCGACAGGTCGACGGTGGAGCAACCGAAGCTCTCGGCCTGGGCCAGCCGCTCGGCGACCATGTCGCCGACGATGACGTGGGCGGCGCCCAGCAGCTGCGCGGAGTACGCCGCGGCGAGGCCGACCGGCCCGGCGCCGGCGACGTAGACGGTCGAACCGGTGGTGACGCCCGCGGTGTAGGCACCGTGGTAGCCGGTGGGGAAGATGTCGGAGAGCATCGTCAGGTCGAGGATCTTCTCGAGCGCGGCGTCGCGGTCGGGGAACCTGAGCAGGTTGAAGTCGGCGAACGGGATCATCACGTACTCGGCCTGGCCGCCGTGCCAGCCGCCCATGTCGACGTAGCCGTAGGCCGCCCCCGCCCGGGCCGGGTTGACGTTGAGGCAGATCCCGGTCTTGCCCTCGTTGCACATGCGGCACCGACCGCAGGCGATGTTGAACGGCACCGAGCAGATGTCGCCCTCCTTCACGAAGAGCACGTCGTCGCCCGCCTCGACCACCTCGCCGGTGATCTCGTGGCCCAGCGTCTGGCCGACAGGGGCCGTCGTGCGGCCGCGCACCATGTGCTGGTCGCTGCCGCAGATGTTGGTCGTGACCAGCTTCAGGATCACCGCGTGCGGGGCCTTCTGCTTGATCCCCATCCCGGAGGCCACCTCACCGGGGATCTCGAGCTTGGGGTAGTCGATGGACTCCACGGCGACTTCGCCGGGGCCCTTGTAGACGACGATGCGGTTTCCGGACATGACGCGCTCCTCACTGGTCCCGAGCCCCAGGGCCGGTGACCTCGGTTGCGGATCCCCCCAGCGTGGAGTGACCCCCGTCACATCCCATACGAGCACGCGCCCCCAAACCCCACCTCGGTGCTCGACGCGGTGGCGCCGGAGCGGGCCGGTAGCGTCCTCCCATGACCGGGCTCGTGCAGGTGGCGCAGCGCGCCGAGGACCTCGAGCGGGCCACCCGCTGGTACACCGACCTGCTCGGCCGCGGGCCGACGGCGTCGTACGACCCTCCGGGGCTGGTGTTCTTCGACCTCGACGGCACCCGGCTGCTGCTCGAGAGGCGGGCACCCTCGGCCGTCGTCTACCTCCGGGTGGACGACGTCGACGCCGAGGTGGAGCGGCTGCGGGCGCTCGGGGTCGTCGTGTCGGGTGAGCCGCACGCCATCTTCCGCCACGAGGACGACACCCTGGGCCCCGCCGGCACCGAGGAGTGGCAGGCCTTCGTGCAGGACAGCGAGGGCAACAGCGTCGGCCTCGTCGAGCTCCGTCCGGTCCCCGCCTGATGGGTGCCGGCCACTCCCACGGCTCGCACCGTCGCGCCGAGGCCGCCCCGGTGGGCTCGACGGCACGACGGGTGCTCCTCGCCCTGCTCGGAGTGGTGGCCGTGGCCACCGTCGCCGGGCTGGTGACCCTGTGGCCCGACGCCGCGGCGCTCGACGACGTCGGCAGCCGGGCCGAGTTCGCAGGCCCCGGTGTCACCTTCCCGAGCGCGGAGGTGGCCTCGCTGGACGGCCGGGCGCTGGAGGCGACGGTGCTCGAGGGCGAGGACCGCGGCTCCACGGTCACGATCGACCTCCCGCCCCAGGTCGCCGACTCGGGGCTGCGCACGGGTGACACCGTGCTGCTCCGGCGGGTCCCGGGCGGGGGCGAGGTGCCGACGGCCTACTCGTGGTTCGGCACCGAGCGCACCGACGCGCTGCTGTGGCTCGCCGTCGCCTTCGTGGTGGTCGTGCTGCTGGTGGCCTGGCACCGCGGTCTGTTCGCGATCGCCGGGCTCGCCGCCAGCGCGGTGCTGATCCTCGCCTTCCTGCTGCCGGGCCTGCTCACCGGCGGCCCGGCGCTGCTGCTCGGACTGGTGTGCTCCTCGGCGATCCTCTACGTCGTCCTCTACACGACCCACGGCTTCTCGGTGCGCACCAGCGCGGCCCTGGCCGGCACCCTGGTGGGCGTCGCGATCACCGCCGGCCTCGGGGCACTCACGGTGCAGGCGACCCGGCTCAGCGGGGTCGGCGAGGGCGGCGGGCTGCTGCAGACCTACGCCACGGACCTCGACTTCCAGGGCCTGCTCACCTGTGCGGTCATGATCGCCGGGCTCGGCGTCCTCAACGACGTGACGATCACGCAGACCTCGGCGGTGTGGGAGATCCGGGCTGCCTCCCCGGGAATGGGCCGGCGCCGGCTGCTGGCCAGCGGCATGCGCATCGGCCGCGACCACATCGCCTCGACCATCTACACGATCGCCTTCGCCTACACCGGCACCGCGCTGACGCTGCTGCTCGTGCTGCGGCTCTACGAGCTGCCGCTGCTGGAGCTGCTCTCCACCGAGGAGATCGCCTCCGAAGTGGTGCGCACCCTGGTGACCAGCATCGGCCTCGTGCTGGCCGTCCCGGTCACCACCGCGATCGCCGTGCTGCTGACGCCCTCGCCGCGTGTGCCTGAGCACTACCCAGAGGGCGTTCTCAGGCACACGCCGCGGAACTAGGGGAGGGATTGGTCGCGGAGGTAGCGGCCGAAGTGGGGCACGGTGAAGGCGATCCGGCCGCGCTCGCTGGAGTAGATGAGGCCCTTCTTGAGCAGCGCGTCGCGGGCAGGCGACAGCGACTGGGGCTTCTTGCCGAGCACGGCCGCGACGTCGGCGGTCGGGACGCTCTCGATCTCGTCGAGCGCCTCGCCGCCGTTCATCGCGCCGTTCTCGGCGATCTTGACGGCGACGTCGGCCATCGCCCGGAGGTAGTCGCGCTCGCCGGGCGTCGCCCGCTCGAACCTCGAGCCGAAGAAGCCCACCGCGAGCTCGGCCTCCGCCTCCGGGGCCGCGACCGCGACGTCCTCCTCGCTGATCGGGCTGCGCGGGGCGCGGTCCCACACCGCCTTGCCGTAGGCCTGGATGAAGTAGGGGTAGCCGCCGGTCGCGACGTGCATCGCCGTCAGTGCCTCGTGGGTGAAGGAGGCCTCCTCGTCGGCGGCAGGCGCGGCGAGGGCGCGGTCGGCGGCCTCGCGCGGCAGCCGGTCGATGCGCTGGTAGCGGAAGAGCCGCTCGGAGTAGGACTTGCTGGCGCTGAGCACCGCCGGCAGGTGGGGCAGCCCGGCACCCACCACGATCACCGGCAACCCCGACTGGCTGATCTCGTGGCAGGCCGCGCACAGCGCGGAGACGTCGTCGGGCCCGAGGTCCTGCATCTCGTCGAGGAAGACGCCGATGCCCTTGCCCTCGTCGGCGGCGAGGCCGCCGAGGTCGGTGAACAGCTCGACGAGGTCGATCTCGATGTCGCCGGAGTCGGCCCGGCCCTTGACCGCGGGTGCGTCGATGCCGGGGTTCCACTGCTCGCGGAGCTTCGCGGTGGGGCCGGACTCCCGCTGGGCGAAGGACCGGATCACGCCGAGCACGTGGGAGACCGACTCCTCGTCGCGGTGGCCCAGCTCGCGCACGGCCTGGTGGAGGGCGCTCGACAGCGGTCGGCGCAGCGACTGGTCGGGCCGGGCCTCGAGCTTGCCGGTGCCCCAGCGACGGCGTACGGCCGCGGAGCGCAGCGCGTTGAGGAGCACCGTCTTGCCCACGCCCCGCAGCCCGGTCAGCACCAGCGACCGCTCGGGACGGCCGGCAGCCACCCGCTCGAGGACGACGTCGAAGGCACGGAGCTGCTCGTCGCGGCCGGCGAGCTCGGGCGGGCGCTGGCCGGCGCCGGGCGCGTAGGGGTTTCGGATCGGGTCCACGATCGGACCGTATCGACGTCTCTAGCGAGATCCGTAGATTTCGTCAGCGCGTGTCAGACCGCTCGGGTCAGCCAGTGCGTGTCAGACCGCGCGGTGGCGACGCTGCAGCACGACCTGGTAGGCCGCGTCGAGGCCTTCGCGGAGCGTGGCGATCATCTCGGGCACGTCGTCGGCGTCGAGCCGGAAGGTGGCGGTGCAGACGTTCTCGCGCCACAGCGAGAGCACGACGACGCCGTCCTCGCCGGCCACGTCGTCGAGGTGGCAGGAGACCCGCAGCGCACGGTCGCCGCCTCGCGCGTCGAGGAAGATCGACCCGTGGGCGGGGAGCGGACGGACGGCGGCCATCCCCCATTCTGCGTCCGACCCACCCCGCTTGTCACGGGCGCGGCCTAGAGTGAGCGGGTGCCCGAGCTGCCCGAGGTGGAAGCCCTGGCCCTCGACCTCCAGGGCCGGTTCGCTGGTCGCGCCATCGCGAAGGTGCACGTCGTGGCGTTCTCGGCGCTCAAGACCTTCGACCCGCCGGTGCACGCCGTCGAGGGGTCGTTCATCGACGGCGTGACCCGCCACGGCAAGTTCCTCGACGTCTCCGCGGGCGGTCTCCACCTCGTGCTCCACCTCGCCCGGGCCGGGTGGGTGCGGTGGCGCGACGAGCTGCCGACCACGCCGCCCCGACCCTCCAGCAAGTCGCCGCTCGCGGTCCGGGTGGAGCTCGACGACGGCACCGGCATCGACGTCACCGAGGCCGGCACCAAGAAGAGCCTGGCCCTCTACGTCGTGCGCGAGCCGGGCGACGTCCCGGGCATCGCGAGCCTCGGCCCCGACCCGCTCGTCGACGACTTCACGCGCGAGTCGCTCGCCGCGATCCTCCAGCAGGCGGGGCGTTCGCAGATCAAGGGCGTGCTGCGCCACCAGGGCACCATCGCCGGCATCGGCAACGCCTACTCCGACGAGATCCTCCACGCGGCGAGGATGTCGCCGTTCAAGCCCGCGACCAGCCTCACCGACGACGAGCTCACCACTCTCCACGACTCGATCGCGCGGGTCCTGGGCGAGGCCGTCGACCGCTCGCGCGGGCTCGCCGCCAGCGAGCTCAAGGGCGAGAAGAAGACCCACCTCGCGGTCCACGGCCGCACCGGTCAGCCGTGCCCGGTCTGCGGCGACATCGTGCGCGAGGTGAGCTTCGCCGACTCGAGCCTGCAGTACTGTCCCACCTGCCAGACGGGCGGACGGCCGCTGGCCGACCGCCGGATGTCGCGACTGCTGAAGTAGCGCCCGCGTGGGGTGACTACCTGTTCACCCACCGTTACGGTGGGGTGACCGACCACCCATCGGCGATGAGTCTGAGGACAGGTTTCCCCGCCATGACGACGCTCCCGCGCTACCCCGACATCCCGAGCACGACGCTCGACGCGCTGCCCGACCCGCTCCCTCCGGGGCTCACCGTGCTCGACGTGCGGGAGAAGGGGGAGTGGGCCCACGGCCACATCGACGGGGCGCTGCACGTGCCGTTGATGGACCTGCCGCTGCGACGTGAGGAGCTGCCGGAGGGCCAGATCCTCGTGGTCTGCAGGGTCGGTGGCCGCTCGCTGCAGGCCACCCAGTGGCTGGGGCGCATCGGCGTCGACGCCGTGAACCTCGACGGCGGCATGATCGAGTGGGCCGCCGCCGGCCGCCCGATGCTCAGCGAGACCGGACGCGACCCACAGGTGGTCTGAGCCGCCGGTCCCGTCGGGCACGGCAGGACGGTCACCGCCACCTGGCCGGCAGTGGCACCTCGAGCGCGCCCCGCAGCCGGGCGAGGTAGTCGGCTCGCGACACCTCCCGCACGCCGAGCGAGGCGAGGTGGTCGGTCACCCACTGGGTGTCGAGCAGCCGCGCGTCCGCGTGCTCGTCGCGCAGCAGCTCCACGAGCCCGACGAGCGCGGCCTTCGACGCGTCGCGCTCCGTGTGGAACATCGACTCCCCCGCGAACAGCCCACCGATCGCCACGCCGTACAGCCCGCCGACGAGCTCGCCCTCACGCCAGGCCTCCACGCTGTGCACCCACCCGAGCTCGCCGAGCCGGACGTACGCCGCGCGCACCTCGTCGTCGATCCACCCGCCAGGACGGCGCGGGTCCGCGCAGGCCGCGACGACCTGCGGCAGCGCGGTGTCGACGCGGACCTCGAAGCGCGTGAGCGACTTCCGGAGCGACCGGGACGTGCGCAGCGCGTCGAGCCCGAGCACCCCTCTCGCCAGCGGGCTCCACCAGCCGGGAGCACCGGCGCCGTCGAACGGCATCGGGAACAGGCCCCGGCGGTAGGCGTCGAGCAGAGTGCCGGGTGCGAGGTCGGCCCCGATCGCGACCAGGTCGTCGTCGTCGGGCCACGTCTCCGGCGGCGGGAACGTCCACGCCGTGGGTGAGGGCTCGACCGGGGGCACGCCCTCGAACCTAGTGGGAGGGTCTTTCGTAGGATCGGGGCATGGGCGCGATGAGCACGATCTCCCGGCGGCTGGCCCCGCGCGTGACGGCGCTGGCACCCAACCTGACGAGCACCTTCGTGCGCGAGGCGCTGCGGCGGGCGATCGAGGGCGTGGGTCCGCTGCCGTCGGCGGCGTCGGCCGCCGACGCGCAGCTGCGCGAGCAGCACGGCAACGTCGACCGCGCGGTCCACGAGGTGATCGAGAACCACGTCCGCTACGCCGGCGCCCAGGGCTTCGTCACCAACCTCGGGGGCCTGGTGACCATGACGGTCACAGTGCCGACCAACATCACCGGCCTCGCGCTGATCGAGTGCCGCATGGTCGCCGGCATCGCCCACCTGCGCGGCTACGACCTCGACGATCCACGCGTGCGCAACGCGATCCTCGCCTGCCTGCTCGGTGAGGCCTCGGTGAACGACCTGGTCAAGGGCGGGTTCCTGACGGCGCCGCCGATGGCGCTCGCGACCGCGCCCGAGCACTCCGCCCAGGTCGACCAGCAGGTCACGACGTTCGTCGCCCGCGACCTGGTCGCCCGCATCGCCGGCAAGCGGCTCGCCACCACGGTGGGACGGAGGGTGCCGGTCATCGGCGGCCTCGTCGGCGCCGGGGCCGACGGCTACGCGACCTGGAAGATCGGGCGCTACGCCGACCGCGAGCTCCTGCCCCGCGCCACCCGGTAGAGCCGCAGCGCGAACCTGCCGGCGCGTGCCGACTGCAGCCGGCGCACCGTCTTCTCGCGCCACCGGTAGGTCGGCCGCAGGTAGGACCGCTCGAGGTCGCGCTCGAGCTGCTGGACGCGCTCGTGCAGGTCGTGCTCGACCCGCATCAACCGGGCGTTGTCGACCAGCAGCGCGCGGATCGCGTCGACCGCGGCGTCGGCGACCTGCGCCTCGTCGGGGTGGTCGGGGTCGGACCAGTCGGACGGCGGGGGGTCGCCGATGAGGTCGCCGAGCTCGCCGCACACGTCGTAGCCCCGCTCTCGCACCGTGTCGGTCCACGACTGCTGCAACGGCGCGACCCACTCGTGGTCGGCGGGCGGCAGGGTGAGTCGCGGCGATCCCGTGCGCCGCGACAGGGTCTGGTGGGCGAGCAGCTCACGTACCAACGGGCGGTACTCCGCGGGCGGCACCACCTTGTTGGCCTTGACGTTGATGCGCCGCACGACGGTGGTCTCGGGCACGCCGAGCGAGGGGTTGGCGCGCTCGGCCTCGACGTCGAGCTCGAGGTCGTCGAGGCCGAAGGTGGTGCTGAACCGCTGCCACAGCTGGTCTCGCGGGCTGCCCGGCGGCGGCACGGTCACCAGGTGGACCCGCTCCGGCGGCAGGTCGGCGGCCCACCGGTCGAGGATGTCGGGCACCTCCTGCACCCCCCAGAACCAGCTGCCGATGGGCGTCGCCCGCTCCGGGTCGCGCACCTGCGCGAGGAACGCGCCGTAGGGCAGCTCACGCCGGTGCTTGACGTTCTCCTGCCACTCGGCGGGGATCTGCCGCACCAGGTCGCGCACCGAGAGCACGACGTGGACCTCGGTGTCGGGGTGCCCCAGCGACGCGAGCGCCCGCTCGGCCTGGGCCCGCGAGGCGATGGCGAGGATCTCGTGGCTGATGATCGCGGTCCCATGCGGGTGGTGGGCGTGGAAGTCACGCACCTGCTCCGCCAGGGCGTCCCACGCGCCGACCGCCTCGTCCTCGAGCCCGCCCCACGGCAGCTGCATCAGGTCGAGCGCGGCGAGGAAGTGGGCGTCGAAGCGCGGCGCGGGGTAGAGGACGCCCTGCTTGCGCAGCACCTTCTGGTTGCGGAACAGCACGTCCTGGAGGTGGCTGGTGCCGGTCTTGGGAGTGCCGACGTGGAGCAGGACCCGGCGGGTCATGGTGCCCTCCTCACGATCGTCCTCACGGGGTGTCGAGCAACAGCCGGGCCGCCAGCGCGAGCGTCCGTGACGACTCGACGGCTCCGACGCCGGGACGATCGGCCGGGCGCAGCAGCCCCGGATCGCCGTGCACAGGGTAGCGACCCCGGGTCAGCTCGCCGACCGTGCGCTCGGCCTGCCCGGCCACCCACTCGTGGTGACGGCGCGGCACGACCAGCGCCGGGCCGTCGTCGGTCTCCAGCCACGGTCGCAGCACCTCGGCGGTGAGCCGCGCCCGGCGCGGCGGCCTGGCCATCGGCCGCAGGGCTGCGGAGACCCGCCGACCGAGGTCGGTGGCGGCCGCGGACAGCGCGGTGCCCTCGGGCCCGCGTCGTACGCCGAGCAGGCGGGGCGCGAGCGCGGGGTCGGTGACCACGTGCACCGCGCGCCGGTCGACGCCGGCCTCGGTCTCGCGGCGGGCGAGCCGCGCGAGGTCGACCTGCTCGGGCAGCCGGCCCTGGCGCACGGTGGCCGCCAGCCACTCGTGCCAGGGCGGAGCGCCGTGCCGCAGCGACTGGGCGGTCCAGAGGTCGACGAGCAGCTGGCCGGTGTCGGTGCCGACGAGCACCACCTTCGGGTGGCGACCACCCGGTGGCCGACCCTGGGCGACCAGGTGGCGGCGCAGCGGCACGACCAGCTCGGGGTCGCCGCGCAGGTGGTAGCGGGTCCGCCACGGCCGTGCCCGGGCCGGGGCCGGCACCGCGGCCAGCGTGGTGGCCGCCAGCCGCTGCGCGAGCAGCACCGCGGCGATCCTGGCCAGCTCGCCGTCGGGGACGTCGGCGGGGTCGATCGGCCGGGGACCGTGGTCGGGCACCTCGCCACCGTCGGCCAGCGGCAACGAGGGACGGCTGCGGCGCGGCGGGTCGGCAGCCAGCACGGTCGCCGCGAGCTCCGCCGGTACGCCGCCGACGGTGTTGAGACGCCGCAGCAGCTCGAGCTGCTGGGCCCCGGGCAGGACCTCACCGCGGGCGTCGGCCTCGCCGGACCACGCCGCCCACGGGGTCGTGCCACCGTCGGCGAGGTGGGCGACCCAGCCCCAGGCCCGCCGGTTCACCGCCTTCACCGCGGACGGAGGCGGCCGGCGTTCTTGCGGAGCCGCGAGGTCAGCTGCTGGTCGGGGTCGGGACGGTTGGCTGCCTCGCCGGTCATCGCGGCGAGCGCGCGCATGGCGACCCGCAGCCGGTGGCGGGGCTTGACGTGGTCGGGGTCGGACCAGTCGTCGTCGGAGGTGGGGGCCGTCGGCACGAGGTCGTGGACGTCGCCGACGACGTCGATGCCGGCCTGCTCCACCCACTCGACCCACTGCCGTCCGCGCTCGGCGACCCACTCGTGCTCGTCGGGCGGCAGCATGATGCGCGGGGACCTGCCGCGCACGAGCTCCTCCTCGGCCAGCATCTGCCGGATCAGTCCGTCGTAGGCCGCCTCGCGGCGTACCTTGCGGTCGAGCTTCTTGTTGAGCTGGCGCAGGACGGCGGTCTCGGCGACGCCGAGCGAGGCGTTGGCGCGGGTGCTCTCCTCGGGTGCCCAGGCCGACTCGATGCGGGTGGCGCGGCAGAACCGGTCCCACAGCGTCTCGCCCTTCCGGTCGAGGGGCACGGTGACGAGGTGGATGTTCTCGGGGGGCACGTGGGTGCCCCAGGTGCCGAGCACCGCCGGCAGGTCGAAGGCCCGGGAGAACCAGGTGCGGCCACGCTGGCTCTTGCGCAGGAACTTCTGGTAGCGCCAGGTGCGGCCCTGCTTGATGCTCTCCTGCCACGCGGCGGGGAGCTGTCGCGAGAGGTCGCGGGCGGTGTAGACGACGTGGACGTCGGCGCCGTCGCCCAGGTCGTTCATCGCGCGCGCCACGTGGTGGGAGCGGGCGGGGGCGAGGATCTCGTGGCTGACGACCACGGTGCCGCTGCGCTTGTTGATCCGCTTGACGAGCTGGTCCCAGCTGCCCTCGGCGTGACCGGGTGCGCCGCCCCAGTCCTGCTCGAGCAGGTCCAGCGCCGCGCGGAACTGGAACAGCCCGGGACTCACCAGCGGCGAGCGGGTCGGGAAGTGCACGTCGTGCTCGGCCAGCCGTGCCGCGTTGAGCGTGAGCCGGTCCTGCAGGTAGGTCGTGCCGGTCTTCGGGGCCCCGATGTGGAGGTAGACCGTGCGACTCATGCCGGAGATTGTGCCAGCGGCGGCCGGGGACCCGTCCTCCGCGGTGCGGTCAGGCGCCGGCGAGGGCGCGGACGACCGCGGACGGGCTGGGGCGGCCGAGGACGCCGGCCATCCAGGTGCTCGCCTCCACCACGGCGGGCAGGTCGACGCCGTGCTCGATGCCGAGCCCGGTGAGCAGCCAGACCAGGTCCTCGGTGGCGAGGTTGCCGGTCGCGCTCCGGGCGTAGGGGCAGCCGCCGAGGCCGCCGGCGCTGGCGTCGAAGGTGGTGATGCCGCAGCGCAGGGCGGCGTGGGCGTTGGCGAGCGCCTGGCCGTAGGTGTCGTGGAAGTGCATGGCCAACCGGTCGGTGCCGACCCCGGCGTCGGCGAACCCCTCGACCAGTGCCGTCACGTGGCCGGCCGTGCCGACGCCGATGGTGTCGCCCAGGCTGAGCTGTCCGGCGCCGAGGTCGAGCAGGCGGGTGCCGGCCGCGACCACCTGCTCGACGGGGACGGCGCCCTCCCAGGGGTCGCCGAAGCACATCGACACGTAGGCGCGGACGTCGAGCCCGGCGTCGCGGGCGCGGCGAACCACCGGCTCGAACATGGCGTACTGCTCGTCGAGGCCGCGGTTGAGGTTCTTCTGCGCGAAGGTCTCGGTGGCGGAGCCGAAGATCGCGACGTGGCGCTGCCCGAGCTCGAGGGCGCGGTCGAGGCCGCGCTCGTTGGGCACCAGCACGGGTAGGTCGCGGGCCGCCTCCCCGATCTGGCTGCGCAGCAGGCCCATCAGCTCGGCGGCGTCGGCGAGCTGCGGGACCCACGTCGGGTGGACGAAGGACGTGGCCTCCACCTGCGGCAGCCCGGCGGCCACCAGCCGGCGCACGAACTCGGCCTTCGCCTCGACGGGGACGACGGACTGCTCGTTCTGCAGCCCGTCGCGGGGGCCGACCTCGTAGATCGTCACGCGCTCGGGCAGGCCCGGCTCCGGCTGGACCATCGGCAGGGTCACGACTCCTCCACGACGAACAGCGTGGCACCCAGCGCGACCCCGGCGCCGGCAGCGGAACCGACCTCGGTCACGGTGCCCGCGAACGGCGCCTTGAGAGCGAGCTCCATCTTCATCGCCTCCAGCGTGCCGAGCACCTGGCCCTCCTCCACCGCGTCGCCGACGGCGACGCGGACGTCGAGCACGGTGCCGGGCATCGGTGCGGTCAGCGTGCCGTCACCGGCGGCGGGTCCGTGGTCGGCGAAGGGGTCGGGACGCTCGAAGACGTGGCGGTGACCCTGCCAGGCGACCTCGAGAAGGTCCGGCTGCACGTTCACGACCCCCCGCACCCGCTGCCGGTCGACCTCGAGGTCGACGACGTGGTCGGCGTCGGAGATCTGCCGGACCGGGACGCCGTCGACGGTGCCGGCGGACCGGTCGACGACGACCGGACGGTCGAGCTCGACGACGGTCGGCGCGGGGGTCGCGCCGATCCGGAAGCCGTCGGCCTGGAACGGGTGGCCCGCGTCGGCCGCCGCGAGCCTCGCCGAGACCCAGGCGACCAGCAGCCGCGGCAGGTCGCGGTCGGGCTCCGGCACCTCGGCGGTGTCGAGCCAGGCGGTGTCGATGGTGGCGTCGCGGAACTCGTCGGTCGCCAGCAGCGTCCGCAGGAAGCCGGTGTTGGTGGTCAGCCCGAGGACCGCGGTGTCGTCGAGGGCGGCCAGCAGCGCCTGTCGGGCAGCCTCCCGGTCCGCGCCGTGGGCGATCACCTTGCCGAGCATCGGGTCGTACGCCGTGGACACCACCTGCTCCGGCTCGAGCGCGTGGTCGACCCGCACCCCGGTAGGCCAGCGCACGATGCTGGTCGTGCCGGCCTGCGGGAGGAAGCCGCCGAAGGAGTCCTCGGCGTAGACCCGCGCCTCGATCGCGTGGCCGGACAGCCGGACGTCCTCCTGGGTCAGCCCCAGCGGGGCGCCCGAAGCGACCCGCAGCTGCAGCTCGACCAGGTCGAGACCGGTCACCAGCTCGGTCACCGGGTGCTCGACCTGGAGCCGGGTGTTCATCTCGAGGAAGTAGAACTCACCGGTCGCGTTGTCGAGGAGGAACTCGACCGTCCCGGCGTTGACGTAGCCGACCTCGCGCGCCAGGTCGACGGCCGCCTTCGTGATCGCCGCCCGCTGCTCGTCGCTGATGGTCGGCGCGGGCGCCTCCTCCAGCACCTTCTGGTGGCGCCGCTGGGTCGAGCAGTCGCGCTCGAAGAGGTGCAGCACCGTGCCGTGGGCGTCGCCGATGACCTGGACCTCGATGTGGCGGCCCGACTCGACGTACTTCTCCACGAGCATCGTGTCGTCACCGAAGGCCGACAGCGCCTCGCGCTTCGCGGCCGCGACGGCGTCGGCCATCTCGGCCTCGGACCGGACGATCCGCATCCCCTTGCCCCCGCCACCCGCCGCGGCCTTCACCAGCACCGGGTAGTCGGCGTCGTCGCCGGTCGGCACCACCGGGACGCCGGCGGCGACCGCGATCTCGCGGGCGGCGTCCTTGCGACCCATCTGCTCCATGACCTCGGCACTCGGCCCGACCAGGACCAGGCCAGCCCCCTCGACCGCGCGAGCGAAGGCGGCTCGCTCGGAGAGGAAACCGTAGCCGGGGTGGACGTGGGTGCAGCCGTGGTCGAGCGCCGCGGCGACCACGGCCTCGATGTCGAGATAGCTCGACACCGGGGCCGCTTCGTCGCAGGCGCGGACGTGGGGTGCGGTCACGTCGAGCTCGGAGTGGAGCGCGACGGTCCGGATCGCTAGCCGACGCGCGGTGCGCGCGATCCGGACGGCGATCTCGCCACGGTTGGCGATCAGCAGTTTCATGGGGTGATCTTCACATCCTGAAGATGCCGTAGGAGGGCTCGGGGATGGGGGCGTGGGCCGCGGCGGCCAGCCCCATCCCGAGCACGCGTCGGGTGTCCGCGGGGTCGATCACGCCGTCGTCCCAGAGCCGGGCCGAGGCGTAGTACGGCGAACCCTGCGACTCGTACTGCTCGCGGATCGGCGCCTTGAAGTCGTCGTCGTCCTCGCGGCCGGCGACGGTGGCCAGCACGTTCGCGGCCTGCTCCCCGCCCATCACCGAGATCCGCGCGTTGGGCCACATCCAGAGGAAGCGCGGGTCGTAGGCACGGCCGCACATGCCGTAGTTGCCGGCGCCGAAGGAGCCGCCGATGACGACGGTGAACTTCGGGACGACGCTGCACGCGACGGCCGTGACCAGCTTGGCCCCGTCGCGGGCGATGCCGCGGTTCTCGTACTCCTTGCCGACCATGAAGCCGGTGATGTTCTGCAGGAAGACCAGCGGGATGCCGCGCTGGTTGCAGAGCTGGATGAAGTGGGCGCCCTTGAGCGCCGACTCGCTGAAGAGGATCCCGTTGTTGGCGACGATGCCGACCTCGTGGCCCCAGACCCGCGCGAAGCCGCAGACCAGGGTCTCGCCGTAGAGCTTCTTGAACTCGTGGAAGCGGCTGCCGTCGACCACCCGCCGGATCACCTCACGCACGTCGTACGGCGTGCGGGTGTCGCTGGGGACCACGTCGTAGAGGGTGCTCGGGTCCTCGTGCGGCTCCTCGACCGGCCCGGCGGCGCGGGGGGAGGCCGGTGGGAGGGTGTCGATGACGCTGCGGACGATGGCCAGGGCGTGGGCGTCGTCCTCGGCGAGGTGGTCGACCACCCCCGACGTCCGTGCGTGCACGTCGCCGCCGCCGAGCTCCTCGGCGGTCACGACCTCTCCGGTGGCGGCCTTCACCAACGGCGGACCACCCAGGAAGATCGTGCCCTGCTCCTTGACGATCACGGTCTCGTCGGACATCGCGGGGACGTAGGCGCCGCCGGCGGTGCAGGAGCCCATGACGCTGGCGATCTGGGGGATGCCGGCCGCGGAGAGGTTGGCCTGGTTGAAGAAGATCCGGCCGAAGTGCTCGCGGTCGGGGAACACCTCGTCCTGCATCGGCAGGAAGGCGCCGCCGGAGTCGACGAGGTAGAGGCACGGCAGCCGGTTCTCGGCCGCGACGGTCTGCGCCCGCAGGTGCTTCTTGACCGTCAGCGGGTAGTAGGTGCCGCCCTTGACGGTGGCGTCGTTGGCCACGACCACGCACTCGCGCCCGGCCACCCGGCCGATGCCGGTCACCACGCCGGCGCTCGGCACGGCGTTGACGTCGTCGGCGTCGCGCCCGTACATGCCGTACGCCGCCAGCGGGCTCAGCTCGAGGAAGGGGCTGCCCGGGTCGAGCAGCCGGTCGACCCGGTCGCGGACCAGCAGCTTGCCCCGGTCGGTGTGCTTGCGTCGCGCGCTCTCGGACCCACCCTGCCGCACGGTCGCGAGCCGCTCGCGCAGCTCCTCGACCAGCTCTCTCATCTCCGCCACCCGCCTAGGTTAGCGATCGTTAACCTCTGGCGCCAGCAGTGCGCCCGGACGCGGGATCGCAACGGAATCGTTGTCGCGTCAACGCTGCTCAGCCCGATCCCCGAGCGCTCCTCGTCCTATGCTCACAACGATCGGTGCCGGTGATCGACAGCCTGAGTGCCGCCTCGCGTCAGGTGGTCGAGCTGGACCGGGTTCATGTCCACGACAGAAAGTTGAGCTGATGCGTCAACGCACGAAGCCCCTCGCGGCCACCTCCATCCTCGCGGCCCTCGCACTGCTGGCCTCCGGTTGCGGAGGTGACGACGGCAGCTCCGGCAGCAGCGACGACCGGCTCGACGGCGTGTCGGTCACGGTGGGGTCGAAGGACTTCACCGAGAACATCCTGCTCGGTGAGATGTACGCCCAGGCGCTCGAGAACGAGGGCGCCAGCGTCGACAACCAGGTCAACCTCGGTGGCACGAGCGTCAACCGCGAAGCCCTGCTCAGCGGCGACATCGACGTCTACCCTGACTACAACGGCACCGGGTGGACCGTCCACCTCGGCAACGAGGACCCCAGCGACGACCCGCAGGAGCTCTACGACGTCACCGCCGAGCAGGACCTGGCGGACAACGACGTCAAGTGGGTGGGGCTCTCGACGTTCAACGACACCTACGGGTTCGCGGCGAACGGCGACCTGGCCGAGCAGGAGGGTGGCTTCGACTTCCAGTCGATGGCCGACTACCTCGAGGCCAACCCCGACGCCTCCGTGTGCATGGAGACCGAGTTCCCCGACCGCCCCGACGGCCTCGTGCTGTGGGAGGACGCGACCGGCTACGAGATCCCGCAGAGCCAGATCCAGATCCTCGACACCGGCCTGATCTACACCGAGACCGCTGACGGCAAGTGTGACTTCGGTGAGGTCTTCACCACCGACGGCCGGCTCACGCAGCTCAACCTCGACCTGGTCGACGACCCCGGCGTGATGATCCTCTACAACGTCTCGTTCACGATGCGCAACGAGCTCTACGACGCCAACGCCGACGTCTACGACGAGCTGGCCGACACCATCCTCGCCGACATCGACAACGAGAAGATGGCCGAGCTGAACGCCCGCGTCGACCTCGGTGGCGAGCCCTACCAGCGCGTGGCCGAGGACTACCTCAAGGAGATCGGGGTCCTCTGAGCGCTCCCCTCCTCACACGCAGCGACGCCGCCGGGTCCTCGACCCGGCGGCGTCGTCGTGTTCAGGAGGGACGTGCGCGGCTCAGAGCCCCCGCGGGTGCAGGGTCTTCTCGGCGACCGCCCCGAGCCAGTCGAAGCTCAACGCGACCAGGGCGACCAGCCAGCCGCCGACGATGAGCACCGGGTCCTGCTGCAGCTTCAGTCCCACGGCGATGGTGATCCCGAGTCCGCCACCGCCGATCAGGAACGCCAGCGTGGCCATGCCGATGTTGATGATGATCGCGATCCGCACCCCGGCGATGATCACCGGCACCGCCAGCGGCATCTCGATCTTGGTCAGGACCCCGAGCCTGGTCATGCCCATGCCGCGGCCGGCCTCGATCACGGCCCGGTCGACCCCGTCGAGCCCGACCATGGTGTTGCGCAGCACGGGCAGCAGCGCGAACAGGGCCAGCGCCCAGATCACGGTCCACTGCCCCTGGCCGCGGAAGCCCAGGAAGATCACCAGCAGGCCGTAGGCCGGCAGCGCCTGACCGGAGTTGGCGACCGCCAGGACGGCGGGACCGATGCGCCGCAGCCCCGGCCTGGTCAGCAGGATCCCCAGGGGGACGGCGACCGCGATCACGATCAGCGTGGACCAGAAGGCGATCTCCAGGTGCTGGGTCAGCTGCGGGCGCAGCTTGGTGTCCCACTGGAGCGGGGAGCGCAGCTGGGTCTTCGCGTTGGCGAGGTCGAGGCTCTGGACGTAGAGGTAGAGCAGGCCGCCCAACGCCGCGATCAGGAACGGCGCCACCCAGAGCCCGAGGTTGTCCCTCACCCGGCTCCAGCGGGCGGTCCGCCTCGTGCCGGGCCCCTCGGGATCCGGTGCGTCCGGGTCCTGGCGGTCGAGCACCTCGCCCCGCTGGAACGCGACGGGGGGCAGCATGCTCATGCCTGGCCCCTCTCCAGCTCCTCGTAGTGGAGCTTGGCCTCCATCTGGGCGCGACGGACGGCCTTGGCGAGGTGCTCCATCTGCACCACGCCCTCGAAGCCGCCCGCGGCGTTGACCACGATGGAGGCGCCGGCGGCGCTCTGCACCATCTGCTCCAGGGCCTGGAAGAGCGTGTTGTCGGACTCCAGGAACTCGCCGAGCTCCTCCCCCCTGGTCGCCAGGTCCGCTCCGGGGTCGGTGAGGTCGGCCGCGCTGAGCCACCGGAGGGGGCGGCGCTGCTCGTCGACCAGCACGAGCCAGTCCGATCCGCTCTCCTGCAGCCGGGCGATGCCCTTCTGTGGCGCCTCGTCGGTCGACATCCGCGGATAGTCGGTGAGGGTGAGGGAGCTGACCTTGAGGAAGTTCAGCCCCTTGATCGTCGAGCCGTTCCCGATGAAGTCGTTGACGAAGTCGTCGACGGGGAACGCCAGGATCCGCTCGGGGGTGTCGATCTGCCGGATCCGGCTGCCCTCGCCCAGGATCGCGATCCGGTCACCCATCTTGATCGCCTCGTCGATGTCGTGGGTGACGAAGACGATGCTCTTGCGCAGCTCCCCCTGGACCCGCAGGAACTCGTTCTGCAGCCGGTCGCGGGTGATCGGGTCGATCGCACCGAACGGCTCGTCCATCAGCATGATGTCGGGGTCGGCCCCCAGGGCCCGCGCCACACCGACGCGCTGCGCCTGACCGCCGGAGAGCTCCTTGGGGTAGCGGTCGCGGAACTGCTCGGGGTCGAGGCCGACGGTGGTCATCAGCTCGTCCACCCGGGTGCTGATCCTGTCCTTGTCCCACCCCAGCATCTTGGGGAGCGTCGCGATGTTCTGGGCGATGGTGTGGTGGGGGAACAGGCCGATCTGCTGGATGACGTAGCCGATCCGTCGGCGCAGCTTGTCGGCGTTGACCTTGGTGACGTCCTCACCGTCGAGCAGGATCCGGCCGTTGCTGGGCTCGATCATCCGGTTGATCAGGCGCAACGTGGTGCTCTTGCCACACCCCGAGGGGCCGACGAGCACCAGGATCTCGCCGTCGTACACGTCCAGCGTCAGGTCCTCCACCGCGGGCACCTTCGAACCGGGATAGGTCTTGCCCACTCGGTCGAGGTGGATCTTGGCCTCGGAAGTCATGTGTGCCTTTCGGTTCGGGGAGTCAGATGCGCAGGCCGCGCGAGGTGGTGAAGCGCTGGACGGTCGCGAAGACCAGGTCCAGCACCAGGCCCAGGAGCACGGTGAAGACCACGCCCACCCAGACCGAGTTGGCGGCGTTGGGGAGCCCGCGACGGGTCAGCCCGGCCTGGATGAAGCTGCCGAGGCCGTCCCCTCCCACCAGCACCGCGATGGCGGCGATGCCGACGACGAGCAGGCTCGAGATCCGGACGCCGGCCATGATCACCGGCCAGGCAAGCGGCAGCCGCACCTTGAGCAGCTGCTGGACCGGGCTCATCCCCATCCCCTTCGCCGACTCCACGACGGCCGGGCTGACCGAGTCCAGGCCCGTGACGGTGTTGCGGAGGATCGGGAGGATCGCGTAGAGGAAGAGCGCGATCATGGCCGGCGTGTTGCCGATGCCCACCACGGGGATGAACAGGGCGAACAGCGCGAGCGAGGGGATGGTCAGCAGGATGCCGGCCACGGACAGCGCGATCGCCCGGAGGACGGGGCGGCGACTCACGAGCACCCCGAGCAGCAGGGAGAAGACCGTGGCCAGCGCGATCACGATCAAGGCGATGCGCGCGTGGGCGAGCGTCTCCTCCAGGATGAATTCGAAGTTGTCTTGGACGTAGGTGAACCAGTTGCTGGACTCCACGAGTTCCTCTCGGATGTCTTGCGTGGCCCTCACCCTACGGCCCACCGTCACCGCGCGGGCCCCCCGCAGGGTTAGCGGACGCTAACCTCGGGGGGTGACCATCCAGGCAGGCGGAACCCGTCGCGAGCAGCTGCTCGCCACCGCGGCGGAGCTCTTCGCCGCTCGCGGCTTCCACGGCGTCTCCGTCGCCGAGATCGGCGCCGCGGTCGGCATCTCCGGTCCAGCGCTCTACAAGCACTTCCCGGGCAAGGACGCGATCCTCGCCGAGATGCTGGTGGCGATCAGCGAGGAGCTGCTCGCGGTCGGGCGGACGCACGCGGAGTCGGCCGGCGACGGCGTACCCGCGTTGCGGGCGCTGGTGGACTGGCACGTCGACTTCGCGCTGCGCCACCGGGCGCTGATCGTGGTCCAGGACCGCGACTGGGAGTCGCTGCCCCCCGCCGCACGGGAGCAGGTGCGCACGCTCCAGCGGGCCTACGTCGACGTCTGGGCCGGCCAGCTCGCGCGCGTGCACGAGGGGCTGTCGGTCGATCGCGGCCGGGCCATGGCCCACGCCACCTTCGGCCTCATCAACTCGACCCCCCACAGCTCCCTGCTCCCCGAGCCCGAGATGCGGCGGCTGCTCACCCGGATGGCGCTCGACGCCCTCGGCGTCGCCTGAGGCCCGCCCTCCGCGGGTTCACGAGGGGACGCAGGCCAGGCAGGTGCGGGCCTCGGGCCGGGCGTCGAGCCGGTCCGGGTCGATGGCGCGGCCGCACCGCTCGCACCTGCCGTAGTCACCGACGTCGAGCCGGACCAGCGCCGCGTCGAGCTCGGTGAGCCGGCGCTGCACCTGTCGCAGCAGGGAGTCGACCTGCGAGCGCTCGAACGCGATCGTCGCGCCCTCCGGGTCGTGCTCGTCGTCGGCGTTGGTGTCGCGCGAGGCGGCCACGAACCCGTCGTGCTCGTCGAGCAGTCCGGCCAGCCGGCGTCGTACGACGCGACGCTCGGCCTCGATCCGCGCCCTGGCTGTCACTGCTCGGACTCCTCGAGCAGGGACGCAGCGGAGCGGACGGCCTCGGCGGCCACGTCGAGATCAAGGTCGAGATCAAGGTCGAGATCAGGGTCGACGGCGTCGGGCACCCCACCCCCGGCGCCGCCGGGCGAGGTGGCGGCGTGGACCCGGCCGAGCAGCTCGTCGCGCTCCAGGCCGCGCAGGGTGACGAGCACGAAGGGGTCGGCCTCGAGCAGCCAGCCGAGCTGCTGGAGCACGGCGATGCCGTGGCGGCAGGGGTCGGTCCAGGGTTCGCAGGTGCAGCGGGTCAGCAGCTCCCCGCCGTAGGGCAGCAGCTCGACCCCCACCTCCTCGGCGTGCTCGACCAGGCCGTGGGGCAGGTCGCCGGCGAGCAGGGCCGCGACCCGGCCCGACTCGGCGCAGAAGGCCTCGACCAGGGCGTTCGTGGCGAGCGCGTCGAGGACCGGCACCGAGCCGGACACCGTGTGGGCGCCGTCGGCGTCGTCGACCGCCGCGACGAACCGACCCGGCTGCACCGAGATGCCGCCGACCTTGCCGGCCCGGGCCAGGCTCCGTCCACGGCGCAGGTCGTCGTCGCCGTACGCCGCCTCCTCGACGGCCCGCAGCCACGCCTTGCCCCACCACGACCGGGCACGCGCGGCCTGGGCCGTGCGGGGCGCGATCCGGGCGTGGGTGGACATCAGTCCTCCTGCCCGGGATCTTGTCGCAGGGTCACCAGGTCGCGCAGCTCGCGGTCGCCGAGCTCGGTGAGCTCCGAGAGCGCTGTCTCGCCGACCAGCACCGCGTCGGCGAGCGCCTGCTTGCGCGCGAGCAGCTCGGCCACCCGCTGCTCGATGGTGCCGGTGGTGATCATCCGGTGCACCTGCACCGACCGGGTCTGCCCGATCCGGTGGGCACGGTCGCTCGCCTGCTCCTCGACCGCGGGGTTCCACCAGCGGTCGAAGTGGACGACGTGGTCGGCGGCGGTGAGGTTGAGGCCGGTGCCGCCGGCCTTGAGGGACAGGATGAACACCGGCACGCCCCCGTTGTCCGGGCCGGCCTGGAAGCGCGCCACCATCGCCTCCCGCTCCCTCACCGGGGTGCCGCCGTGGAGCAGCTGGTGGGGCACGCCCTGCTGGTCGAGGTGGCCCGCGAGCAGCCGCGCCATGGCGACGTACTGGGTGAAGACCAGCACCGCACCGTCCTCGGCGAGCACGGTGCCGACGATCTCGTCGAGCAGGTCGGTCTTCTCCGAGGAGCGGCGCAACGAGCCCTGCTTGAGGAAGTGGCTGGGGTGGTTGCAGATCTGCTTGAGGCCGGTGAGCATCGCGAGCACCAGGCCGCGGCGGGTGTGCTCGTCGGCACGCTCGATGCGCTCCATCGCGTCGCGCACGAAGGCCTCGTAGAGGACGACCTGCTCGCGGGTGAGCGAGAGCAGGTGGTCGGTGTCGGTGCGGGGCGGCAGCTCGGGGGCGATGCCGGGGTCGGACTTGCGGCGCCGCAGCAGGAACGGCGAGACCAGCTCGCGGAACCGCGCGGTGACGGCCGGGTCGACGCCCGCCTCGATCGGCGCCGCCCACACGCGGCGGAAGGCCTGGCGCGAGCCGAGCAGCCCCGGCGTCGCCCAGTCGAGCAGCGACCACAGCTCGGTGAGCTCGTTCTCGACGGGGGTGCCGGTGAGCGCCACCCGGGCGGCGCTGGGGATGGTGCGCAGCGCGCGGGCGGTGGCCGAGCGGGAGTTCTTGACGTGCTGGGCCTCGTCGGCGACCACGAGGTCCCACGGGACGGTCGCGAGCAGCTCCGCGTCGACCCGCATCGTGCCGTAGGTGGTGAGGACGAAGGTCGGCTCGGTGGTGGCCAGGCCGGTGAGGTCACGCGCCGAGCCGTGGAAGCGGCGGCACGCGACGCCCGGGGCGAACTTCTCGATCTCCGCCTGCCAGTTGCCGAGCAGCGACGCGGGACACACGACGAGCGTCGGGCCCGACCCCTCGGCACGCTCGGCGCGGTGGAGGGCCAGCGCGATCAGGGTGACCGTCTTGCCGAGGCCCATGTCGTCGGCGAGGCAGGCCCCGAGACCGAGCGAGGTGAGCTGGTCCAGCCACGTGAGGCCCTGCCGCTGGTAGTCACGCAGCGTGGCCGCCAGACCCTGCGGGACCTCGACCATCGCGCCCTCGGCGTCCGGGTCGACGGCGCGGAGCAGCCGGTCGCGCACCTCCAGCAGCGACGCGCCCACGACCACCTCGCGGGCGTCGGCGTCGGTGCCGTCGACCTCGGCGACGCCGGACAGTGCGGCCGCGACCGCCTGGGCGGGGGTGGCGGTGCGGATCAGCCGCTTGCGGGCCTTGCGGGCCAGGGCGGGGTCGACGACGGCCCACTGGCCGCGCAGCCGCAGCACCGGGGTGGCCGCCGTGGCCAGCTGGTCCATCTCCTCCTCGGTGAGCGGGTCGCCGTGGAGGGCGAGCTGCCAGCTGAACGCGAAGAGCGCCTCCTGCGTGAGCATGCCGGTCTGCAGCGGCGCCTCCCGCGGCCCCGCCCCCGACCCCCCTGCCGACCCGGGTGCCGTGCGGTCGAGCACCGCGCTGGCGGTCAGGTCGCGACCCAGGCTCCGCGGCCACATCACGTCGACCCCGTGGTCGGCGAGGGCCGCCACCCCTCCGTCGAGGAGGCTGACCAGCTCGTCGGTGTCGAGGGTGATCTGGTCGGGCACCCGCAGCTCCAGGAGCCGGTCGAGGGGTGACCACACGTCGGCGGCCGAGCGCAGCGCGATGGCGGCATGGGTGCGGGCGCGCTCGCCGAAGCCGCGCTCCGCGCCCTCACCGGTCCACAGCAGCGCCGCGTCGCACAGCCGCATCGCGTCGAGCTCGTCGTGCACCTGGGGGACGACCCGGACGGCGCCGGCCCTGAGCTCCTCCTCGTCGGCCTCGATCCGCAGCGAGAGCCGGACCAGCTGGGTCAGGCTGCTCTGGTCGTGCTGCCGCAGCCGCGACGCGAGCCGCTCGCGGAAGTCGGGCTTGCGGGGCGCGTCCACCGCAGGTCGGGCCCGGCTCGGCGCGGGGGCGGACCGGGGGACGGCGTCGACGACCGCGGCGACCACGTCGTCGACCAGCTGCCGGGTCGGCTGGTCGTCGCCGGCGAGGCGGCGTACGCGCTCGGCGTCGTCGGCACCGGGGCGGGGACGCCAGGTCGTGCCGTCGGGCTCGAAGCCCCCGGCGGCGACGATGCGCAGGCCCAGCAGCGCGGCACCGGCCAGGAGCCGCACACTGGGGTGGGCCTCGTCGCGTGACGGCGCCCGGGTCAGCACCGGCAGCGCGCCCCGGATCGGCATCGCCACCGTGCGGCCGCCCCCGGTGAACTCGACGACGCCGTCGCGCGGGCGGTCGGCCGCCCGGAAGGTGGCGGGCCCGGAGACGGGGACGAAGCTCACGCGGGGACACACCTCTCGACAGGCCAGTGGGAGCAGGGACCGTGACGGTAACGCCCGGCACCCCCACCGGCGTTCCCCTCTTCTAGGGTCGCCCGCATGGAGTCCTCCGTCGACCTCGCCGCCCTGCTCGCCGCCCACCCCGTCGTCGACGGCCACAACGACCTGCTGTGGGAGGCCCGCGAGCTGGCCGGCTACGACGTGGACCGGCTGGGCGTCGGCACCGGGCGGCGCTCCCACCCACACCGACCTGCCGCGCCTGGCCGAGGGTGGGGTCGGCGGCCAGTTCTGGTCGGTCTACGTGCCGACGCGACTGCCCGGCGCCGACGCCGTCACGGCGACGCTCGAGCAGGTCGACGCCTGTCACCGGATGGTGGAGCGGTATGCCGACCGGCTGGCCCTCGCCACCACGGCCGACGAGGTGGAGGCCGCCTGGCGCTCCGGCCGGATCGCGTCGCTGCTCGGCGCCGAGGGCGGCCACTCCATCGACTGCTCGCTGGGGGTGCTGCGCAGCCTCTTCGACCTCGGGGTGCGCTACCTGACCCTCACCCACAACGACAACACCCCGTGGGCCGACTCCGCCACCGACGAGCCGGCCGTGGGCGGGCTCTCCCCGTTCGGCGTCGAGGTCGTGCGGGAGATGAACCGGCTCGGGATGATGGTCGACCTCTCCCACGTCGCCGCCACCACCATGCGCGCCGCCCTCGACGCCACCGAGGCGCCGGTGGTCTTCTCCCACTCCTCGGCCAGGGCCGTCACCGACCACCCGCGCAACGTGCCCGACGACGTCCTGGAGCGGCTGCCCGGCAACGGGGGCCTCTGCATGGTCACGTTCGTGCCGTCGTTCGTCAGCGGCGCCTGCGCCGAGTGGGACCTCGAGTTCCGCCGTCAGTGCGCCGACCGGGGCATCGACCACCTCGAGCCGTCGGCGTTCGCGGAGGAGTACAAGCGGGTCACCCCCGAGCCGGTCGCCACCCTCGCCGACGTCGTCGCGCACTGCGAGCACGTGCGCGAGGTGGCCGGCATCGACCACGTCGGCCTCGGCGGCGACTACGACGGCACCGACCGGCTGCCCACCGGCCTCGAGGACGTGACCGGCTACCCGCGGCTGCTGGCCGCCCTGGCCGACCGCGGCTGGTCCTCCGACGACCTCGCCCG
The DNA here is from genome assembly GCA_963754025.1 of uncultured Actinomycetota bacterium. Lineage (GTDB taxonomy): Bacteria > Actinomycetota > Actinomycetes > Propionibacteriales > Nocardioidaceae > Nocardioides. Next base: position 611,910 of record CAVWEC010000005.1, read on the forward strand.
CCTCACCTGCCGCAACCTGTTGCGGGTGATGCGCGGCGTCGAGTCGGTCGCCGCCGACCTCCGCACGCGGCGTACGCCGTCGCTCACCCGCTTCGACGGCTGAGCCGCTCCCTCGCGGTCAGGCGGTGGTGGCGAGGGCCAGCGGGAGGACGGCGGTGGCGCCGGCGGCGCGGAGGTCGCGGGCGGCGAGGGTGAGGGTCCAGCCGGTCACGACCAGGTCGTCGACCAGCAGCACCGGGCCGGTCGGCAACCGGTCGGCGACGGCGGGGTCGAGGGCCGCCCGGCGGCGTACGGCGGCGACGCGCTGGGCCGAGTTGGCCTGGCCTCGGCCGGGGTCGACGGTGGGGTCGACCACCGCGTAGGAGCCGATCAGCGGCACCTGCATCACCCGGGCGATGCCCTCGGCCAGGTCACGCACCATCGTCGGCCGGGTGAGCCGAGTCGACGTGGACCACGGCCTCGGGCCGACCCGACCACGACCCCGACCAGTCCTTCATCACCGTCATCACCGCCTGGGCGAGCGCCGGCGGCACCGGCTGGTCGAGCGGTTCGCGGAAGAGCTCGCGCAGCGCCTGGCCGTGGCCGAGGTCGGTGAGCCGGGCCACGACCCGCCCCTCCTCGGCCGGGTCGGCGATGCGGCCCTTGAGGTCGAGGCCGAGGTTGACCAACCCCGTCGGCCACATCTTGCGCGGCTCGACCACGACGCCGGGGCGGGCGAGCCGCTCGCCGGCCGCCTCGACGGACTCCGCCGAGACGTCGGTGGTCAGAGAGAGGCCGCCGCAGTTGTCGCAGCGCCCGCAGTCGTCGGCCGCGGGGTCGTCGAGCTGCTCGCGCAGGTAGCGCATCCGGCAGCCGTCGGTGGCGAGGTAGTCGAGCATCGCCTGCTGCTCGCGCTCGCGGGCCTCGGTGACGCGTTGGTAGCGCTCGGCGTCGTAGGTCCAGGGCTGTCCGGTGGACTCCCAGCCGCCCTTGACGCGGCGTACGGCGCCGTCGACGTCGAGCACCTTGAGCATCGCCTCGAGCCGGGTGCGCGTCAGCTCGACGTGGGTCTCGAGCACCGCCGTCGAGAGCGTGCCCTGCTCGGCGAGCACGGCCAGGGTGTCACGCACCACCTGCTCGCGAGGGAAGGAGAGCGAGGCGAAGTAGGCCCAGATGTCGCGGTCCTCGATCGCCGGCAGCAGCACGACGGTGGCCCCCGCGTCCGGCACCGCCGTGCCGCGCCCGGCGCGGCCCACCTGCTGGTAGTAGGCGACCGGAGAGCTGGGGGCCCCGAGGTTGACGACGAAGCCGAGGCTGGCGTCGAAGCCCATCCCGAGCGCGCTGGTCGCGACCAGGGCCTTCACCCGGCCGTCGAGGAGGTCCTGCTCGAGGGCCTGGCGCTCGGTGGTCTCGGTCTGGCCGGAGTAGGCCGCCACCGCGTGGCCGCCGCCCTCGGGCGAGCGCAGGTAGGCGGCCACCTCCTGGGTGGCCGCGACGGTCAGGCAGTAGACGATGCCCGAGCCGGGCTGCTCGGCGAGGTGGTCGGCGAGCCACGCCAGCCGCTGCTGGGGGGTCTTGAGCCGCACCACCCCGAGCCGCAGCGACTCGCGGTCGAGCGAGCCCCGCTTGACCAGCACGTCGGACCCCAGCTGCACCGCGACGTCGTCGGTGACCCGCTGGTTGGCGGTCGCGGTGGTGGCGAGCACGGGGATGCCGTCGGGCAGCTCGCCGAGCAGGGTGCGGATGCGGCGGTAGTCGGGCCGGAAGTCGTGGCCCCAGTCGGAGATGCAGTGGGCCTCGTCGACGACCAGCAACCCGCAGGTCGCGGCCAGTCGCGGCAGCACCTCGTCGCGGAAGCCGGGGTTGTTCAGCCGCTCGGGGCTGACCAGCAGCACGTCGACCTCACCGGCCTGGATCTGCGCCTGGATCGGCTCCCACTGGTCGATGTTGGTGGAGTTGATGGTGACCGCGCGGATGCCGGCCCGCTCGGCGGCGGCGATCTGGTTGCGCATCAGCGCGAGCAGCGGGGAGATGATCACGGTGGGGCCGCTGCCCTGCGCGCGCAGCAGCAGGGTGGCCACGAAGTAGACCGCCGACTTGCCCCAGCCGGTGCGCTGCACGACGAGCGCGCGGCGGTGGTCGAGCACCAGCGCCTCGATCGCCGACCACTGGTCGTCGCGCAGGCGGGCGTCGTCACGCCCGACGAGAGCCTTGAGGTGTGCCTCGGCCTGCTCCCGTGCCTGCTCGCGATCCATGGCGCCGAGTCTGTCAGCGACCGCGGACACCACGCCGACCGGCCGTTCCGCCTCCCACCTTCGTCACGTTTCCTCGGCGTTCGTACCCCTTGCGAGCGGCACGAACCTCGGGATTACCCGGCCGACCGGGTAATCCCGAAGGCGCCGCGGGTCAGCACCGGGACGACCTGGCTGGAGTCGAGCCGGCCCGCCAGGGCGACGTCGTCACCGAAGCCCTTGGCCTCCAGCTCCAACCCCCCGGCGCAGGCGAAGAGGTGCTCGAGGGGCCGGTCCTCGAAGTCCTCGTACGCCGCCCGCGCAAGCCGGGCCTCGGGGCTGAGCAGGTCGAGCGGCAGCTCCGCGAGCACCGCCCCGGCGCCCCAGAAGTCCTCCGCGCACGGCCGCAGCGACCCGTCGGGCCAGCGCTCGCCCGCCGGGACGACGAGCACCCGTGCGCCCTCGGCCACCTGCGGTGCCAGCCACTGACCGACCGCTGCGGCGTTGCGCAGGCTGGCGGCGACCACGCTCGTGCGCGCCTCGTCGAGGATCGTGCAGATCGTCGAGCCGTTCGGGGAGGGCAGCACCAGCCGCTCCAGGCCGCGTGCGTGCTGCAGCGAGACCGGGGAGAGCGACACCGCGCCGGGGCGGTAGCGGGCGTCCTGGCGCTGCAGCGCCAGGTTGGCGTCCTGCTCGGTGGCGAACTCCGCGGCGCGCTCGTCGCCCCACCGGAAGGGGAAGACGGTGATGCCACGGTCGACGGCGACCGTCACCGAGGTGGTGAAGGACAGCACGTCGACGACCACGGCCACGTCGGCACCGGGCGCCAGCGCGCTCGCACCGGTCGGTCCCCACTCGCAGCGGACCTGGTGACCGGACTGCGTGTGGGCGGGGTCGACAGCCCTCACTCGTGGGAGCCGCGTGAGCCGTCGACCGGCAGCACGACGACCGGCACCGGCGAGTGCCGCACGACCTGGTCGGCCGTGGAGCCGAAGCCGAGGCCGCGGAAGCCGCCGGCGCCGCGACGGCCGACCACCAGCATCCGCGCCCCCTCGGCGGCGCCGAGCAGCGCAGCGGAGGACTGGGCGTGGGCGACGTGGAGGTGGACCTCGCACGACAGGTCGAGGCGGGCGACGTCACCGGTGAGGTCGTCCTTCACCGCCGCCTCCCAGTCCTCCATCGGCGGGATGAACCCGCCGACCTTCGTCGGCGGCTCCGGTGCGTTGAGCATCGCCCAGGCCCGCAGCACGTGCAGCGGCTCGCCGAGCTCGACGGCCAGCCCGGCCGCCCACCGGACGGCCTCGCTCGCGGCTACCGAGCCGTCGTGCCCCACCAGCAGACCGCCGTCGATGGTCACCGACCTCGCAACGTCACCCATGTCATCTCCTGTGTGTCGACACCCGTCACCAGATCCGGACGCGCTGGTCCGGGTCGAGCCAGAGACCGTCACCCTCGGCGGTGCCGAAGACCTCGTGGAACTCGTCGAGGTTGCGCACGATGTTGGCGCGGAACTCCGGCGGGCTGTGGGGGTCGATGGTGAGGTACTGCTGCTCCTGCTCCTTGCGCCGCTTGGTGCGCCAGCAGTAGGCCCAGTTGAGGAAGACCTTCGCGCGGTCCTCGACGTCCGCGTGGCCACCCTCGCTGATCAGGAAGGCCTTGTGACCGATGGTGAGCCCACCGAGGTCCCCGATGTTCTCGCCCACGGTGAGCGCCCCGTTGACGCGCTCGCCGGGCAGGCTGCGCGGCTCGAACCCGTCGTACTGCTCGACCAGGGTCCGGCTCTTGACCTCGAAGGCCTCGCGGTCGGCCTCGGTCCACCAGTTGTTGAGGTTGCCGGCGCCGTCGTACTGCGAGCCCTGGTCGTCGAAGCCGTGGCCGATCTCGTGACCGATGACGGCGCCGATGCCGCCATAGTTCTCGGCAGCCTCGGCGTCGGGGTCGAAGAACGGCTTCTGGAGGATGCCGGCCGGGAAGCAGATCTCGTTGGTGCCGGGGTTGTAGTAGGCGTTGACCGTCTGCGGCAGCATGAACCACTCGTCGCGGTCGACGGGCGAGCCGATCTTCGCGAGCTCCCGGTCGGTCTCGAAGGCCGAGGCCGCGGCGGCGTTGCCCATCAGGTCGTCGGGGGACACCGACAGCGCCGAGTAGTCCCGGAACTTCTCGGGATAGCCGATCTTGGGCCGGAACGTGCCGAGCTTCTCGTAGGCCCGCTCCTTGGTCTCCTCCGTCATCCAGTCGAGGTCGGCGATGGAGCGGCGGTAGGCCTCGAGCAGGTTGGCCACCAGCTCGTCCATCAGCTCCTTGCTGCGCGGCGGGAAGTGGCGCGCGACGTACTGCTCGCCGACGGCCTCGCCGACGGCGCCCTCGACGAACGAGACCGCGCGCTTCCAGCGGGCCCGCAGCTCCGGCGTGCCGGAGAGGGTGCGGCCGTAGAAGTCGAAGTTGGCCTCGACGAAGTCGTCGGTCAGGTAGGGCGCACCGGAGCGCAGCACCCGGCTGTGGAGCCAGGTCTGCCAGTCCTCGACCGGCACCTCCTCCAGCGCCGCCGAGAGGTGCTCGAAGTACGACGGCTGCCGCACGCACACCTCGGCCAGGGTCTCGTCGCTGCCACCGAGGTTGCGCACGTAGGCGTGCCAGTCGAAGGTCGGGCAGAGCTCGGTGAGCTGCGCCAGCGTCAACAGGTTGTAGGTCTTCTGGACGTCACGGGTCTCGGCACGCTCCCAGTGGCCCGCGGCGAGCCGGGTCTCGACGGCGAGCACGGTGGCGGCGGCCCCCGTGGGGTCGGCGTGCTCACCGAGCGTGAACATCCGCTCGAGGTAGCCCACGTACTTCTCACGGACCTCGCCGAACTTGTCGTCGCGGTAGTAGGACTCGTCGGGCAGCCCCAGCCCACCCTGGAGCAGGTTGAAGAGGTAGCGGTCGCTGTTCTTGGCGTCGGTGTCGACGTAGGAGCCGAAGAGGCCGTAGCCGCCGACCCGCTCGAACTCCCCGAGGAACGCCGCGAGGTCGCGGACGTCGCGCAGCCCTGCGGCCGCGTCGACCAGCGGCTTGAGCGGACGGCTGCCGCGGGCATCGATGGTCTCGGTGTCCATGAAGGAGCTGAAGAGGTCGCCGATCTTGCGGGCGTCGTCCGAGAGCGTCTCGGCGTCGGTGGCGGCCAGCTCCTCGATGATCTCCTTCACGTGCTGCTCGGCCGCGTCGGCCAGCTGGATGAAGGGACCCCAGCTCGAGCGGTCGGAGGGGATCTCCTCCTCCGCGAGCCAGCGGCCGTTGACGTGACCGAAGAGGTCGTCCTGGGGGCGGGTGTCGAGGTCCATGCCCTCGCGGGCGTCGTCGAGCGTGCTCACGGGTCGACCCTAACCGCGCGACCCACCTGCTGCCACGGTGGTCGACCGGCCCGGTCCCGCCCGACTGGCCCGCTGCCCGACGTCGGGCAGCCGCTCAGTCGCGCACCCTGAGCACGACCTTGCCCAGCACCCGGCGCTCGTCGATCTCGGTGAGGGCCCGCCCCAGGTCGGCGAGGTCGTACGTCGCGCCGATCGGCGGGTCGATGACACCGGACTCCAGGAGGGGGAGCAGCGCCTCCCACTGCGAGGCCATGTAGCCGGGGCGCACCATCGCGTAGGCCCCCCAGCCGACGCCGCGGACGTCGACGTTGGTGAGCAGCAGCCGGTTGACCTTGACCTCGGGGATCCCCTGGCCGGCCGCGAAGCCGACGACGAGCAGCCGGCCCTGCGGCGCGAGCGAGCGGAGGGAGTCGGTGAAGGCGTCGCCGCCCACCACGTCGAGCACGACGTCGACCCCGCGCCCCCCGGTGAGCGCGGCGACCGCGTCCTTGAATCCGTCGAGCAGCACCACGTCGTCGGCCCCCGCACGCCGCGCCACCTCCGCCTTCTCCTCGGTGGAGACGACCGCGATGGTGCGGGCGCCGAGCCCGCGGGCCACCTGGAGGGTCGCCGTGCCCACGCCGCCGGCAGCACCGTGCACGAGCACCGTCTCCCCCGACCGCAGGCCACCCCGCTCCGCGAGGGCGAAGTGGGCGGTGAGGTAGTTCATCGGGATCGCGGCCCCGGTGTCGAAGGACACCGGGTCGGGCAGCCGGAAGACCGCCGAGGACGGCACCGCCGCCAGGTCGGCCGCGCCGCCGTACGGCAGCACCCCTGCCACCCGCTCACCGCCGGTGAAGCCGGGCCCGGAGACCACGGTGCCGGCGAGGTCGACGCCCAGGGTGAACGGCGGCTCCGGCCTGAGCTGGTACTCCCCGCGGCTCAGCAGCAGGTCGGGGAAGGAGACCCCGACCCGGTGCACCTCGACGAGCACGTCGTCGGCACCGGGCTGCGGCGGGTCGACCTCGCGCACCTCGACGGCCGACGGACCGGTGGGCGAGACGACCTGGGCTGCACGCATGGCCGCGACGCTACCCATCCGCGGGGGCACCGGGGACGAATGATCAGCGTGAGACCCCTCGACGCGGTGAAGGCCGGCCTGATGCACCACCTGGCCCGCTGGACGGTGCGCTACGGCGAGCAGCTGCGCTTCGCCGGGTCCGACCTGCCCCCGCCCGAGCGGCTCCGCCTCCCCACCCGGTACGGCGCGGTGCGCGCGTTCCGCTACGCCGGCACGGGACGGGGCACAGGACTAGGCACAGGACTGGGCACGGTCGTCCACTGCCACGGCGGCGCCTTCCTGATGCGGCACGCGGCCATGGACGACTGGTGGTGCCGCTACCTCGCGGCCACCACCGGTGCGAGCGTCGTGAACCTCGACTTCCGCGCCGGTCCCTACGTCGCCTACCCGGTCGCGCAGCACGAGTGCCACGACGCTGCCGCCCACCTCGCGACCGCCGGCGAGCCGGTCGTGCTGAGCGGGTTCAGCTCCGGCGGCCAGCTCGCGGCCTCGGTCTGCCTCCAGGCCCGCGACACCGGGTCGTTCTCCCCCGTCCTGCAGGTGCTCGGCGTGCCTGCCCTCGACCTCGCCGCCGAGGTCGACCGCGACGCGCCCGGCATGATCGCCCCGGCGCTGCGCGAGCTCGTGCGCCGCACCTACTTCCCCGACCCGGCTCGACGTGTCGAGCCGTGGGCCTCACCGCTGCTCGCTCACGACCTGGCGGGGCTGCCGCCGGCGGTCGTGCTGACCGCCGAGCGCGACTCGCTCCGCCCCGACGGCGAGACCTACGCCGACCGGCTCGAGGCCGCTGGTGTCGAGGTGGTGCGCGACTGCAGTCCCGGCGCCGACCACTACTTCCTCAACCACGACCTGGACCGGGCACGCGCCACCATGGCACTGGTCGCCGGCGAGGTCACCCGGAGGCTCAGGGACGCAGCGTGAGCACCTCGACGCCGTCGTCGGTGACGAGCACGGTGTGCTCGCTGTGGGCGGTCGGGCAGCCGGTGGCGCTGCGCAGCGTCCAGCCGTCGGCGTCGGTCACCAGCTCGTCGGTGTCGGCCATCACCCACGGCTCGAGCGCGAGGAGCAGGCCGGGCCGCAGCCGGTAGCCGCGGCCGGGCCGGCCGTGGTTGGCGACGTGGGGATCCTGGTGCATCGTCGAGCCGACGCCGTGGCCGCCGAACTGGAGGTTCACCTCGTACCCGGCCTGGTTGAGCACGCTGCCGATCGCGTGGGACAGGTCACCCAGCGGCACCCCGGGACCTGCCGTCCCGATCGCCGCCGCCAGGGCCCGCTCGGTCGCCCCGATCAGGTCGGCCTCGTCCGTGGCGGGCTCGCGTCCGACGACGAAGCTGAGGGCCGAGTCGGCCACCACGCCGCCGAGGTTGACCGCGAGGTCGAGGGAGAGCAGGTCGCCCTGCCGGAGCCGGTGGTCGCGGGGCAGACCGTGGAGCACGGCGTCGTTGACCGAGGTGCAGATGTAGTGGCCGAACGGCCCGTCCCCGAAGGAGGGGGCGTAGTCGACGTAGCAGGACGTCGCTCCGGCCTCCTCGATCATCGAGCGCGTCCACGCGTCGATCTCGAGCAGGTTGGTGCCCGACCGTCGCGCGCTCGCGCATCGTGGCGAGGATCCGGCCGACCAGGGCGCCGGCCTCGCGCGCCGCGGGCCAGCGTCCGGCGTCCAGGATCTCGATCATGGCGCCCATCCTCCCCCGCCGCCGGCGCCACCGGATCATCGCGGGTCGACGACCTGCGCCAGCTCGAAGTGCATCGGGTCGGTGTAGCTCCAGTCGCCGCCCCAGGCGAAGCCCCACCTCTTGAAGATCGTGACCACGTCGCGGTCCATCTCCCCGACGGTGCCGCGCTGGTTGCCGGGGGTGTTGAGGTCGAGCGCCAGCCCGAAGGAGTGGTTGGACAGCGAGGTCGACCCCGCGATGAACCGCGGGTAGTAGCAGCCGGCGTACTGCCCCGGGTCGATCTCGTCGGCCAGGCCGCGGCTGACCACCTCCTCCAGCGCCGCCCGCAGCTGCGGGAAGAGCGCCACGTGGCAGGTGACGTCACCCAGGATCGGCACCGGTTCGGTCGCGATGTTGGCCGCCACCCACGACGGGTCGGGCGCGATCCGGCCACCGCCGATCACGGTGTAGTTGAAGGTGCCGACGACGCTCGCGATCGAGCCGCCGGTGAGGTACGCCGTCTGCGTGACGTTGGGGTCGAGGCCGAGCCGCGAGGCGATGTCCAGGTCCTGCACCGACGCCTGCTCGCCGACGATCCGCTGCACGGCCTTGCGGATCGTGGAGGGGTCGAAGCCGTCGGTCGAGACGAGCAGGCCGTTGCCGAACACCATGCCCTCGAGGTCGTCCACCCACGCCTGGTTGAGCACCAGGTCGACGGTGACGATCTGCGGCGCGTAGGCGCCGACGTGGACGACCGGGGCGTCGTTGCCGCTGCCCAGGGTGATGAAGCCCGCGTCGTCCTGCAACCCCCGCGCGATCCTCCGCGGCACCGCCACCTCACCGCCGGCGACGCGGTCCCAGACCTCCTGCGACTCCGCGGTGCCGGCGGGAGAGAAGCGACGGTACGTCGCCGGCTCGACGGCGGCGACGGTGAGGGCGCGGTTCTCGATCGTCACCTGAGCCAGGCCGATCCGCTCGACCTCTGCGACCTGCTCGAGCGCCTTCACGCGGCGTACGACGTCGTCGTCGAGCTGCTGGCGCCCGAAGATCAGCATGTCGGGGCGGTAGAGCCGGTCGTCGAGCGGGCCCGGGGCCGCGACCGCGTTGTCCGGCCCCGCGGCCGCGTCGTCGGAAGACTGCGGTGCGGGCGTGGCCGTCACCGCCGCGGTCGGGCCGGTGGCCGGGGGCTCCGCCTCCTGGCAGGCGGCGAGCAGCAGCGAGCCCAGCAGCGCGGCCGTCAGCAGCGGCACCCCCCGGGCCCTCATCCCCTCAGCGTAGGTGGGGAGCCCACGCCGCTCACCCGGTTCGGCGACGGATCTCCTCGTTGATCGCGGGCAGCACCTCGTGCATGTCACCGACGACGGCATAGGTCGCCCGGGTGACCATCGGCGCCTCGACGTCGGTGTTGACCGCGACGATCACCTTCGAGCTCGCACAGCCCGCCCAGTGCTGGATGGCGCCCGAGATGCCGCAGGGCACGTAGAGGTCGGGCGCGATCCGGCTGCCGGTCTGGCCCACCTGCTCGTGGTGGGGTCGCCAGCCGAGGCTGGTGACGACGCGGGACACGCCCACGGCGCCGCCGAGCAGCGACGCCAGCTCCTCCACGGCGGCGAACCCGTCGGCGCTGCCCGCGCCGCGACCGGCGCCGACCACGACCGACGCCGACTTCAGCGAGCCCGACTCGTCGGCCTCCTTTGCGCCGGTGGACACCACCCGCGCGACCAGGTCGGCCGCAGCCACCTCCGGCTGCACCTCGCGCACGCTCGCGGCGGGGCCGCCGACGGCCTCCGCGACCCACGAGTGGCCGGCCACGGTGAGCAGCGCCGGCCGGACCCCGAGCGTCATCTCCTCCATCGCCGAGCCGCCCACCACCTGCCGGGTGACGGTGAACGGCGAGAGCCCGGCGAAGCCGACCACGTTGGCGGCCATCGGCACGTCGAGGCGCGCGGCGAGGTGGGCGACCACCTCGTTGCCGCGAGGCGTACCGGCAGCGGTCACGACCACGGAGCCGGTCTCGGCCCGGACGGCCTGGACGGCGGCGGCCCAGCTCGCGCCGCCGTAGGAGTCGAACGCGTCACCGGTCGCGTGGACCAGCTCGGACACGCCGTGGGCCCCCAGCACGGCGGCCAGGGCGTCCCTGTCGTCGACACTGCCGCCGACGTCTCCCATCACCACCGCGCGGATCGCGATGCCTCCGCCCGCCTGCGACAGCGACCGGGCGAACGCGAGCGTCTCGAGCGACACCTCGCTGACGGTGGCTGTCCCGGTCGCTGCTTCGATTTCGATGAGCACCAGGATCATCGGAGCACCCCCAGCGACTGGAAGAGGTCGACCACCGTCGCGGCAGCCGCGGGCCCTTCGCCCAGCACCTCGACGTTGCTCGGCGCCGGCGGCGGGACGACCAGCTTCACCCGGCCCGAGCCCGCTGGCTCGAAGGCGAGCGGGCGGGTCTCGATCTCGACCTTCTTGGCCGCCATCCGGCCCTTGAGGGTCGGGTAGCGCGCCTCGACGCCGCCCTCGAGCACGGTGACCACCGCGGGCAGCGGGACGGAGAAGGTCTCCTCGCCGTCGGGCCCGTCGTTGCGGGTGACGGCACTGCCGTCGGCGGTCTCGACGGTGGAGACGCCGTTGACCACCGGCCAGCCGAGCGCGTAGGCGAGCCGGATGCCGACCTGGAAGTCGCCGGTGTCGGCCGCGTCGTTGCCGAGCAGCACGAGGTCGTAGCCCTCGCCGCGCCCGGCGTGGTCGGTGACGACCGCCGCGATCTCGCGGGCCACGTCGGCCGGGCCGAGCCTGGCGGGGTCGGCCTCGACGAGGGTGGCGGCGGAACAGCCCAGCCCGAGCATGTGGCGCAGCTGGTCGCTGGACTCCGGCGACCCGACGGTGAGCAGCGTGACCGTGCCCCCCGTCGCGTCGGCGACCCGGATCGCCAGCTCGACCGCGCTGCTCTCGTGGTTGCTGACGGTGTAGCCGACGTGGCGGGCGTCGACGGCCTGCGCGTCGGCGGTGAGCATCACCTCACCCGCGACGTCGGGGACCCGCTTGATGCAGACCAGGATCTTCATGTGGCGCTCACGCCCGTCACTTCAGGCGCGCGTTGTCGGGGTCCAGCACCGGCGTCGCGTCGGCGGAGACCACGGTGACCGGGTAGAGCTCCTCCATGTAGGAGACGGCCAGCTCGTTGCCGACCCGCGCCTGGTCGGGCGGCAGGTAGGCCATCAGCAGGTGCTTGCCGACCGACGGCGCCGAGCCGGCGCTCGTGACGTAGGGGTGGTGGCCGTGTCCGTCGGTGAGCGTGCCGCCCTCCCGGGTCAGGACCGGCTCGCCGCCGAGCATGTAGCGCTTCACGCCGCTCGCGGAGGTGTGGTCGTCGACGGCCATCGTGCACAGCACGGCCAGGGGTTCTGCCGCGCGCTGCTCGAGGTAGGCCTCCTTGCCCACGAAGTCGGCCGCCTTCACCTTGGGGCGCTGCATGCCGGCCTCGACGATGCTGCGCTCGGCGTCGAGCTCGAAGCCGTAGGCCCGGTAGCCCTTCTCGATCCGGCCCGTGGTGCCGTAGACACCGATGCCGACCGGCACCGCGCCGTACGCCGCACCCGCGTCGAGCAGGGTCTCCCAGAGCGCGGCCGCGTCGTCCATCGCCACGTAGAGCTCCCAGCCGAGCTCGCCGACGTAGGAGATGCGCGAGGCGAGCACCTTCACGGTGGTCGAGCCCGTCGAGACCCCCACGCTGGTCTCGCGGCAGGTGAGGAAGCCGAAGCCCTCGCCCGACACGTCGTCGTCGGTGAGCGAGGCGAGGATGTCGCGGGCCCGCGGGCCCCAGAGACCGATCGTCGAGACGGCGTCGGTGTGGTCGGTGAGCGTGGTCTGCCCGTCGTCGGGCACGTGGGCGGCGAACCAGGCGCGGTCGGCCATGCCGTGCGCTCCACCGGTCACCACGCGGAACCTGTCGTCGGCCAGCCGCATCACGGTCAGGTCGGAGCGGAAGCCGCCCTTGGCGTCGAGCACCGGGGTGTAGACGACCTTGCCGACCGCGACGTCGCACTGCGAGACGCAGGTGGTCTGCACGGCCTCGAGCGCCCCGGGGCCCTCGATGTCGAAGAGGCAGAACGCCGACAGGTCGATCACGCCGGCGGCCTCGCGCATCCGCAGGTGCTCGGCGTTGATGACGGGGCTCCACCAGCGCGAGTCCCACTCGTGCTCGCGCGGCATCACCGCGTCGCCGTACTGCTCGAGGAGACCGGCGTTGGACTCGTACCAGAACGGCCGCTCCCACCCGGCGGTCTCGTAGAAGACCGCACCCAGCTTCTTCTGCGACTCGTGCATCGGCGAGAGCCGCTGGTCGCGGTCGGACTCGTACTGCTCGGCCGGGTGGATGATGCCGTAGGTCTTGATGAACGACTCGGTGGTGCGCAGCCGGGTGTGCTCGCGGCGCATCTGGTGGGGGTGGAAGCGGGCGATGTCGCTGTGGGCGACGTCGATCTCGGAGTGCCCGTGGGTCATCCACTCGGCGACCGCCCGGCCGACGCCCGGGCCCTCCTTGATCCACACCGCCGCCGCGGTCCACAGCCCCGTCACGTGGCTCTCGCCCAGGATCGGCATGCCGTCGCAGGTCAGCGAGAGCAGGCCGTTGATCGCGTAGCGCATCTCCGCGCCGTCGGCGCCGAGCAGGTCGGGCATCAGCTCCAGCGCCTGCTCGAGCTGCGGGTCGAAGTCCTCGTCGGTGAAGGGCATCTCGGTCGGCGAGAGCTTGGCCTGCTCGATCGTCGGGATGTCCTCGGGCTCGTGGAGGATCGCGCGGTGCGCGTAGGAGCCGACCTCCATGTCGGCACCGTGCTGGCGCTCGTAGCAGTAGGTGTCCATGTCGCGCACGATCGGGAAGCTGATCTCGCCCTCGGTGCCGGCCAGCTGCGGGCAGGGGCCCACCGAGATCATCTGGTGCACGGCGGGGGTCAGCGGAATGCTCACCCCGGCCATGTCGCCGATCTTGGGGCTCCAGACACCACACGCGATGACGACGGTGCTGGTCTCGATGTCTCCCTTGTCGGTGCGGACCCGCGTGATCCTGGTCCTCCCGTCCGCTCCCTCCTCCGTGTCGAGGTCGAGCACCTCGCAGTTGGGCACCGTCGTCAGGGCGCCGAGTTCCATCGCGCTCTCGCGCATGATCGTGCCCGCGCGCAGCGAGTCGACGACACCGACGTCGGGCTGCCAGAAGGCGCCGATGAACTGGTCGGTCTCGATGAAGGGCACCTTCTCCTTCACGAACTCCGGGTCGACCAGCTCGGCCTCGATCCCCCACGCCCGTGCCGACGACATCCGTCGCCGCAGCTCCTCCATCCGCTCCTCGGTGCGTGCGATCTCGAAGCCGCCGCTCCTCGTGAAGACGCCCATCTCCTGGTACTGCACGACCGAGTCGAGCGTCAGGTCGGTGATCTCGCGCGAGTGGTCGGTCAGGAAGATGAAGTTGGACGCGTGACCGGTCGAGCCACCGGGGTTGGGCAGCGGCCCCTGGTCGAGCTGCACGATGTTGCGCCACCCGAGCCGGGCGAGGTGGTGGACCAGGCTGTTGCCGACGATGCCGGCACCGATGACGACGCAGTCGGCGGTCGTCGGGGCCTGCGTGGGGGTACCGCTCATGGTGCGCTCCTGGGATCACGACTGATCTATGTCGTTGCGCATTGCGCAACGCAATGCGTCATACGAGACAGGTTCACGGTACGCCGCGGCCCCCGAGTGCTGTCAAGCACTCCGGGAGGCGGAGCGGAGGCTCAGCGGCGTCCCCAGCCGAGCCGGTGGGAGACCTCGTCCGCGGCCCGCAGGGTCGCCGCGACCACGGCGTCCACCTGGTCGGCCGTGATCCGGAACGTCGGTCCGGAGACACTCATGGAGGCGACCACGTCGCCGTGGTGGTTGCGCACCGGCGCGGCCACCGCCGTCAGCCCCACCTCGAGCTCGTCGACCGCCACCGCATAACCCTGCTCGCGCACCCGGTCGAGCTCGGCGCGCAGCGCCTTCTTCGTGGTGATCGTGTGGCCGGTGTAGGCCGACATGCTGCCCAGCACCTCGTCGAGACGGGTGCGGTCGAGCCCGCTGAGCAGCACCTTGCCGTTGCTGGTCGCGTGGAGCGGGATGTGCTGACCGACCCAGTTGTGGGGCTGCAGCGCGGAGGACCCGGCCACCTGGTCGAGGTAGAACGCGCTGCTCTCGGACAGCACGGCGATGTTGACCGTCTCACCGGTCTCGCTGGCGAGCTGCCGGGCGACCGGGCGCGCCTCCTGCACGAGGTCGAGCCGGGCCGTCGTCGCGCCGGCGAGGCGGAGCAGCCCGACGCCGAGCCGGTACTTGCCGCGGTCGCCCGACTGCTCGACCAGGCCGTGCTGCTCGAGGGTGGCCACCAGCCGGAAGGCCGTGCTCTTGTGGACCCCCAGCTCGGCGGCGACCTCGGTGATCCCGGCCTCCCCCACCCGGGCGAGGACCTCGAGGATCTCCAGCGCGCGGTCGACCGACTGGACCCCGGCGGGCCGGGTCCCGGACGGCACGCTCATGGCCGGGACACTAGCGCACCCGGTGTTGCGTATCGCAGAATGCGTTTCGCCCACTGCAACACTGATCGCAGCCCGCCGGACAACCAGGAGGAGCCGCCCGATGGCCGTCGGCAACGCCGTGCCACCCGCTGGTGACTACATCCTGGTGCTGTCCTGCCCGGACCGGCCCGGCATCGTCCACGCCGTGGCCGGCTTCCTGGTCGAGCACGGCGGCAACATCCTCGAGAGCCAGCAGTACGGCGACCTCGACACCGGTCGGTTCTTCATGCGCATCGGCTTCGCGGTCGGGACGGCCACGTCGGCCGAGGCCCTGCGCACCGCCTTCGCCCCGGTGGCGCAGGAGTACGCCATGGACTTCCGGCTCTGGGACGCCACGGCGCCCTACCGCACGCTGATCATGGTCTCGCGCCAGCTCCACTGCCTCAACGACCTGCTCTTCCGCACCTCCTCGGGCTCGGTCCAGATCGAGGTGCCGCTGGTGGTCTCGAACCACACGGACGCCGAGAAGCTCTGCGCGTCGTACGGCGTGCCGTTCGCGCACCTGCCGGTGACCCCGGAGACCAAGCCGGACGCCGAGGCCGAGCTGCTGCGCCTCGTGGAGGAGCACGGCGTGCACCTCGTGGTGCTGGCGCGCTACATGCAGGTGCTCAGCGACGACCTCTGCCGCTCCATGTCGGGGCGGATCATCAACATCCACCACTCGTTCCTCCCCAGCTTCAAGGGCGCCCGGCCCTACCACCAGGCCTACGACCGAGGGGTCAAGCAGGTGGGGGCGACGGCCCACTACGTGACGGCCGACCTCGACGAGGGGCCGATCATCGAGCAGGACGTGCTGCGCGTCGACCACGGCTACACCCGCGAGTCGCTCGTCTCCGCCGGCCAGGACGTCGAGGCCCAGGTGCTCTCGCGTGCCGTGCGCTGGCACTCCCAGTCCCGCGTGCTCCCCAACGGGAGCCGCACCGTGGTCTTCCGCTAGACCTCAACCAACCCCTTTGGAGGCCGGCCGTGCTGTCGGACATCGAGATCGCCACCGCCGCCACCCCGCGGCCGATCCGGGACGTCGCCGCCGAGTCCCTCGGCATCCCCGAGGACCACCTCGTCCCCTTCGGTCACCACAAGGCCAAGGTCGACCCGGCCTACCTCGCCTCGCTCGCCGACCGGCCGCTCGGAAAGCTGGTGCTGGTCACCGCGCTGTCGCCCACGCCCCCCGGCGAGGGCAAGACCACCACCACCGTCGGGCTGACCGACGCGCTGCACGGCCTGGGCCACCGCTCGATCGCGTGCCTTCGCGAGCCGTCGATGGGGCCGGTCTTCGGCATGAAGGGCGGGGCCGCCGGCGGCGGCTACGCCCAGGTCGTGCCCATGACCGACATCAACCTCCACTTCACCGGTGACTTCGCCGCGATCGCCGCGGCCAACAACCTGCTGGCGGCGCTGATCGACAACCACGTCCACCACGGCAACGCGCTGGGCATCGACGTGCGCAGCGTGACCTGGAAGCGAGTGCTCGACACCAACGACCGTGCGCTGCGCGACATCACGGTCGGCCTCGGCGGACACGCCAACGGCTTCCCGCGCTCCGACGGGTTCGACATCGTGGTCGCCTCGGAACTGATGGCGATCTTCTGCCTCACCGAGTCCTACGCCGACCTCAAGCGGCGCATCGGCGACATCGTCGTCGGCTACACCCGCGAGATGGTGCCGGTGACCGCCCGTGAGCTCGGGGCGGACGGCGCGCTGTCGGTGCTGCTCCGCGACGCGCTGTCGCCCAACCTCGTGCAGACCCTCGAGGGTGCCCCGGCCTTCGTCCACGGCGGTCCCTTCGCCAACATCGCCCACGGCTGCAGCTCGGTGATGGCCACCCGTGCCGGGCTGCGACTGGCCGACTACGTCGTGACCGAGGCCGGCTTCGGCGCCGACCTGGGAGCGGAGAAGTTCGTCGACATCAAGTGCCGCAAGTCGGGGCTGCGGCCCGACGTCGCCGTCGTGGTCGCGACCGTGCGGGCGCTGAAGTACCACGGCGGCGTCGCGCTCGCCGACCTCGCCGCCGAGGACGTCGGGGCGGTCGAGGCCGGCATGGTCAACCTCCGGCGCCACCTCCGCAACGTGCGCGAGGTCTACGGCATCCCCTGCGTGGTCGCCATCAACCGCTTCCCCAGCGACACCGACGCCGAGGTCTCACGGGTCGTCGAGCTGGTCGCGGAGGAGGGGGTGCAGGCCTACCCCGCCACCCACTTCGCCGACGGCGGCCCCGGCGCCCACGACCTCGCGAAGGGGGTGCTGGCCACCCTCGACGAGCCGTCGCCGTACGAGTTCTCCTTCACCTACGCCGACGACGCGACGCTGACCGAGAAGGTCGAGGCGGTCGCCACCCGCGTCTACGGTGCCGGCCAGGTCACCTGGGAGGCCCGGGCCCGCCGACGGCTCGCGCGGATCGAGAAGGACGGCTACGGCTCGCTGCCGGTCTGCATCGCGAAGACGCAGTACTCCTTCTCCACCGACCCCACTTCGCTCGGCGCCCCGAGCGGCCACGAGCTCCACGTGCGGGAGGTGCGGCTCTCGGCCGGCGCCGGCTTCGTCGTCGCGGTCTGCGGCGACATGATGACGATGCCCGGGCTGCCCGCCTCCCCCTCCGCCGCCCGGATCGACCTCGCCGACGACGGCACCATCCTCGGCCTGTCGTGACGCCCTTCTCGGCGCGTCAGTCGCCGAGCTCGGCCCGGCGGCGGACGACGTACTCCTCGAGCTCCTCGCGCACGGCGTCGTCGAGGGCGGGCTGTTCGTAGCCCTCCACCTTCTTCTTCCACAGCTCCCCCGCCCGGTCGGCCGTGTCGCGGCCACCCCCGCGCAGCCAGCGCTCGTAGTTGTCCGAGGAGGAGAGCTCGCCGCGGTAGAAGCAGGTGCGGAACCGCTCCATCGTGTGCATGGCGCCGAGGAAGTGGCCGCCGTGGCCGACCTCGGCGTGGGCGTCGAAGGCCAGCGACGCCTCGTCGATCTCGAGCGGCGTGAACTCGTGCTGCAGCATCTGGACGAGCTCGGCGTCGATCACGAACTTCTCGTAGCCCGCGACCAGTCCGCCCTCGAGCCAGCCGGCGGAGTGCATCACCCAGTTGGCGCCGGCCAGGAAGGTCGGCAGCAGCGTCATCAGCGCCTCGTAGCCGGCCTGCGCGTCGGGCACCTGGGAGGAGGTGAGGCCGCCGCCGGTGCGGAAGGGCAGCCCGAAGTGTCGTGCGATCTGGCCGGTGCAGAGCAGCCCGAGCCCCGACTCCGGGGTGCCGAACGTCGGTGAGCCCGACTGCATGTTGATGTTGGACAGGAACGACCCGAAGATCACCGGGGTGCCGGGGCGGATCAGCTGCGAGAGCGCGATGCCCGACAGCGCCTCGGTGATCTGCTGCACCAGGGCCGCGGGGATCGTCACCGGCGACATGGCGCCCATCAGGATGAACGGCGTCAGCACGACGGGCTGGCCGGCCGCGCTGTACTCGAACTGAGCCTCGAGCATCCGGTCGTCCCAGCGCAGCGGCGAGTTGCAGTTGATCAGCGAGATCGTCGCCGGCGTCTGCTCGATCGCCTCGCGGGACCCGAAGAGGATCGAGGTCATGGCGAGGGTGTCCATCGCGTTGACCCCGGAGACCACGTTGCCCATGTAGACCTTGTCGGTCAGCGTCTGCAGCGCGAGCGTCATGTCGAGGTGGCGACTGTCGAGCGGGGTGTCGCTCGGCTCGCAGACGATGCCGCCGGCCGAGTCGAGCACCGGGTAGGACTGGGCGAGCTTGGCGAAGTTGCGGAAGTCGTCCATCGTCGCGTCGCGACGGACGTCGCCCTCCCGGACGAACGGAGGGCCGTAGACCGCGCCGAAGGCCATCGCGTCGCCACCGATGTGGATCGAGTGCTCGGGGTTGCGGGCCTGCACGTCGAACTCCCCCGGCGCCTTCGCCACCTGCTCGAGCACGAAGTCGGGGTCGAGGAAGACGGTCTCGTCCTCCACCTTCTGGCCGGCCGCGCGAAAGAGGTCGAGGGCACGCGGATCGGCGAACTGCACGCCGATCTCGGTCATCAGCCGGCGCCACCCGCCGTCGAGGGCCTGCATCGCGTCCTGCGACAACACCTCGTAGCGCGGCATGCGGTTGCGGAACATGGGTCCTCCTGACTAGCCTCACATTGTGGGGCTACAGTTCCACATCATGGGACCGGGCGGAAGGCCTCGCGTCCGCGGCGAAGGGCGGCAGATGACCGAGGCAGCGACACCGGCGCGCGGCACCCAGGCGGTCGACCGCGCCGCGGAGCTGGTCGCCGAGGTCGTGCGCGCCAACGAGCCGTTGACCTTCGGCCACCTGCAGGAGACCTCGGGCCTGGCCAAGTCGACGACGTCGCGCATGCTCGCGGCGCTCGAGCGCGCCGGGCTGCTCGAGCGCACCGACGAGGGGGGCGGCTACGTCGCCGGCCGGCTCTTCTGGCTCTACGCCGCGCGGCACGACCCCTGGGAGGAGGTCGTGCGGCTCGCCCGCCCGACGATGGAGGTGATCGGTGAGGAGACCCGTGAGACGGTGCACCTCAGCGTCGCCCGCGGCGACCGCGTCGCCCAGGTCGCCCAGGTCGACACCCAGTACCTCCTCGGCACCCGTGACTGGACCGACGTCGACGTGCCCGCCCACTGCTCGGCGCTCGGCAAGGTGTTCTACGCCTGGGGCGAGATGCCGTTGCCCAGCGCCCCCTTCGAGGCGTTCACCGACGCCACCCTCGCCGACCCCGCCGCCCTGCTGCGCGACCTCCGCGCCGCACGCGACCGCGGCTGGACGATCACCGAGGACGAGCTCGAGGTCGGGCTCACCGGTGTCGCCGTGCCGGTGCACGGCGCCCAAGGACATGTCGTGGCATCACTCGGGGTCTCCGGACCCTCGCCACGGCTTGAGGGCCGGCTCGACGAGCTCGGTCGACAACTGTCGGACCACGCCGCGCAGCTCTCCGCGCTGCTGCGGGGCGCCGTGCACGAGGAGGGTGTCGCCTGATGACCCCAGAAGAGATCCTGCAAGGCCTCTACGACGAGACGCTCGTCGGCAACGCACCACGGGTGCTGGAGCTGACCGAGGACGGGCTCAGCCAGGGCATGGAGCCGCAGACGCTGCTCTTCGACGCCCTGATCCCGTCGCTGGAGGAGGTCGGCGCGCGCTTCGAGCGCGGCGACTTCTTCGTGCCCGAGATGCTGATCGCCGGCCGGGCGATGGCCGGGGCGATGGAGCGGCTGCGACCGCTGCTCGCCGAGACCGGCGTCATGACCATCGGGAAGTTCCTGATGGGCACGGTCAAGGGCGACGTCCACGACATCGGCAAGAACCTGGTCAACATCATGCTCGAGGGCGCCGGCTTCGAGGTCATCGACCTCGGCGTGCAGGTGGCGCCGGAGAAGTTCGTGGCCGCCATCGAGGAGCACCAGCCCGACGTGGTCGGGTTCTCGGCGTTCCTCACCACCACGATGCCGATGTTCAAGGCCAACATGAACGCGCTGGAGAAGGCGGGCCTGCGCGACAGCGTCATCGTCATGGTCGGCGGCGCCCCCGTCACCCAGGAGTACGCCGACGCGGTCGGGGCCGACGGCTACGCCGCCGACGCCTCGGCGACCGTCAAGCGCGCCAAGGCACTGCTCGACGAGCGGCGCACCAAGGTGCCGGCCTGATGCCGGCGCAGACCCACGAGACCGTCCTCCGCTCGGCGACCAAGGAGGTGGTGATCGGGCACGGCCGCCGGTTCTGCCTGATCGGCGAGCGCATCAACCCCACCGGCCGCCGGATCTTCCAGGAGCAGCTGCGCGCCGGCGACTTCTCGGCGATCGAGCGGGACGTCAAGGCCCAGGTCGAGGGTGGCGCCGACGTCCTCGACGTCAACATGGGGGTGCCGCTCACCGACGAGCCGGAGCTGCTGGCGCAGGCGATCCGGATGGTGCAGGAGCTCACCGACCTGCCGGTCTGCATCGACTCCTCGGTCGTCGAGGCGCTCGAGGCCGGCCTCGCGGCGTACGACGGGCGCGCTCTGGTCAACTCGGTGACCGCCGAGGACGACCGGCTCGCCGCGATCCTGCCGCTGGTCAAGAAGTACGACGCCGCGATCATCGCCCTGCCCAACGACCACGACGAGATCCCCATGGAGGCCGACAAGCGCCTCGACCTCGTCGCCAAGATCATTCGGGTCGCGACGCAGGACTACGGCATCGACGTCGCCGACATCGTCATCGACCCGCTCGCGATGCCGATCGGCGCCGACACCTCCACCTCGCTGGTGACGTGGGAGACGATGCGGCGCATCCGCGACGACTTCGGGGTCAACATGACCTGCGGGGCCTCCAACACCTCCTTCGGCATGCCCGACCGCCACACGCTCGGTGCGGCCTGGCTGCCGATGGCGATGACCCAGGGCCTCACCAGCGCCATCATGGACACCCGCACGCCGCAGATCGTCGAGGCGGTCAAGGCGGCCGACGTCTTCATGGACCACGACGAGTGGGGCATGGCCTGGATCGCGGCCCACCGCGCGAAGGCCGCCGCCGGCACATGAGCCGGGTCAGGAGCCGGTCATGAGCGAGCTGCCCGACGTCGACATCGCCGCGCTCCGGCGTGAGGGGCTGCTCACCACGCCGGAGGGCGAGGGCACCCAGCACGACGGCACCGGGCGCGTCGACATCTCCTTCACCGTCGACACCGGGCCCGAAAGCCCCCCGGCGCAGCGCCACGTCCGGGTGCCCCCGGGCGTCACCGTCTTCGACTCCGCGTCGTGGAACGGGATCGCGATCGACTCCACCTGCGGCGGCCACGGCACCTGCCACAAGTGCAAGGTGCGCGTCGAGGGGCAGTCTCCGATCACGCGCCACGACGTCCGCACCTTCACGCCCGACCAGATCGCCGCGGGGTGGCGGCTCGCGTGCCTGGTGCAGGCCACGCGCGACCTCCAGGTGGACGTCCCTCCCCTCACCACGCGACCCAAGGCCGCCACGGTCGGTGTCGGCCGGCAGGTCATCCTGCGGCCGGCGGTGCAGAAGCGGTACGTCGAGCTCGAGGAGCCGACGCTGGCCGACCAGCGCCCCGACCTGGTGCGGCTGACCGACGCCATCACCGACCTCGAGCTGACCGCCGACCTCGCCGTGCTGCGCCGGCTGTCGACGGTGCTGCGGCAGGCGGACTTCCGGGTCACCGCGGTGATCGTCGACGAGGCGCTGATCGACGTCGAGCCCGGCGACACCACGGCTGTGCGCCACGCGATCGCCTTCGACCTCGGCACCACCACCGTCGTGGCCACCCTGCTCGACCTCGCCACCGGCACCCCCGTCGCGGTCGCGTCGATGCTCAACAAGCAGCAGCCCTTCGGCGCCGACGTGATCACCCGGATCAGCGCGACCATGATGGACCCGGAGGTGCTCCACAAGCTGCGGCAGGCCGCCGGCGACACCCTGGCCGAGCTCGCGGCGCAGGTCTGCCGCGAGGGCGACGTCGACCCGGGGAGCGTCTACGAGGTGGCCGTCGCCGGCAACGCCACGATGACCGCGCTCGCGCTCGGCATCGATCCCGAGCCGCTCGGGGTCGCACCGTTCGTGATGTCGACCGCGCACCCGCCGGTCGTGCTGGCCAGCGACGTCGGGCTGTCGCTGCACCCCCAGGCCCGCGCCGTGCTCTTCCCGGCGCTCGGGGCCTACGTCGGCGGCGACATCGTCGCGGGCATGCTCGCCACGGGCATGGACCGTGACAAGCGCACCCGGCTCTTCATCGACGTCGGCACCAACTGCGAGATCGTGCTCAGCGACGGCGACACGATCCTCTCCACGGCGGCGCCGGCCGGACCCGCCTTCGAGGGCGGCGCGATCCGCTGCGGCATGCGCGCCGCCGAGGGCGCGATCGAGACGGTGCGGCTCGACCCCGCAGGCGAGGACGACGTGGTCCTCGGGGTGATCGGCGACGTCGAGCCACGCGGCCTCTGCGGCTCCGGGCTGGTCGACGTGGTCTCCGAGCTGGTGCGGGTCGGGTTGCTCGACGGCACCGGCCGGTTCGTGCCCGACGAGGTCGCCGCCACCGACGTCCCCGTGCTGGCGCCCCGCCTGACCAGGGTCGGCGACGAACGGGTCTTCGTGCTCCACCGCCACTCCCCTGACGCCGAGCCCGCCGAGACGATCTACCTCTCCCAGCGAGACGTCCGCGAGCTCCAGTTCGCCAAGGCGGCCATCTCCACCGGCTGGTCGCTGCTGCTCACCCAGCTCGGCCTCGAGCAGCGCGACGTGCAGCAGGTGCTGCTCGCCGGCTCCTTCGGCAGCTACCTCTCGCCTGCCGCCGCCGTCCGCATCGGCCTGGTGCCCCGACTGCCGGTGCTCCGCATCGTCGCCGCCGGCAACGTCGCCGGGGAAGGCGCGAAGATGGCCCTGCTGTCGGTGCGCGAGCGTGCCGGCGCGGCCGCGCTGTTGGAGGAGGTGACCTATGTCGAGCTCTCCGACCGCCCCGACTTCAACGACCGGTTCGTCGAGCAGCTCGGGTTCTCCTAGGACCGCGCTCATCGCCTGCGGGGCGATCGCGCAGCCCGCCGCGGCGGTCGTCGCCCGCCACGGCTGGCCGGTCGACGTCCACCCGTTGCCTCCGCTGCTGCACAACCAGCCGCAGCTGATCGCCGGGGAGGTACGCCGGCTCGCGGCCGAGCTCGCGGCGTCGTACGACCGCGTCGTCGTGGGCTACGCCGACTGCGGCACCTACGGGGCGCTCGACGAGGTCTGCGCCGACCTCGGCCTGGCCCGGCTGCCCGGCCTCCACTGCTACGACCTCTACGCGGGCGAGTCGCGGCTCCGCTCCTTCCTCGAGGAGCAGCCCGGCACCTACTTGTTCACCGACTTCCTGGTGCGGTCCTTCGAGCGCACGGTCGTCCGCGAGCTCGGCCTCGACCGCCACCCGGAGCTCCGCGACGACTACTTCCGCCACTACACGCGCGTGGTGTGGCTGGCCCAGCGGCCCGACGACGAGCTCCGCGTCCTCGCCCGGGCCGCCGCCGACCGGCTCGGCCTCCCGCTCACGGTGGTGGAGACCGGCGACACCCACCTCGAGCACGCGATCGCCACCCTCCTCAACCCCGCAGGCGGGTGAGCATCTCCGTGCGCCAGGCCTCGGTGGCGGGGATCTGGTTGAAGGTGAAGACGTGGAGCCCCTCGACCAGGGCCCCGGGCTCGGCGAGGGTGGGGGCGCACTGCTCGAGGAAGCGCTGACCGGTGAAGCCGCCGGGCGCGGCGAGCCGGGCGAAGGTGCCCTTGTGCTTGTTGAGGAAGCGGGTCGACTCCCCGACGCCGATCCGGGTGGCCATCGCGAGCAGCTTGGTGCGGTCGACCGGACCGGGGATGCCGAGCAGCAGCGGCATGGTGATGCCCCGGCCGCGCATCCGGTGCACCCAGTCGCGGATCACGTCGGGGTCGAAGGTCAGGTTGCTGACGATGTGGGTGGCGTGGCGCCGCTTGTCCCACATCGACTGCACCGTCAGGTCGTCGGAGATCGTGGGGTGTGACTCCGGGTAGCCCGCGATGCCGACGTGGTCGAAGGGGCTGCCGACGTGGACGAGGTCCTCGAGCAGGGCGAGCGCATCGGGGTAGTCGCCCACGGCCTCGGCGTCCCCGCCGGGGATGAAGATCCGCGTGATCCCCTTCCCGGTGAGCCGGTCGGCGATCTCGCTCAGCTCGCTGCGGCCCGTCACCATCCGTGCGGCGAGGTGGGGCACCACCGGGTAGCCGTGACCGGCCAGCCGCTCGGCGAGCTCGAAGGTGGCCTCGAGTCCCTTCGAGGGCGAGGCGGTCACCGTGATCTCGCGGTCGCGTGCCACGTGCTCGAGCAGCGTGTCCTCCGCCGAGGCCGTGGGCAGCACCTCGTAGCGGGCGTGCTCGAGCAGCCGGACCAGCGTCGCCTGGATCGCCGATTTGTTGCGCATGGAGCAACTCGTTTCGTGATGCGCATCGTTCACCACTGAGACTAGCGGGGGATCCGGCGCGGCACCAGCAGCCACGAGAGCAGTCCGCCGAGACCGAGCAGCCCCGCGCACGCCGTCACTGCGAGCGGGTACGCCGTCGCCAGGGCCGCCGGGTCGGCGTACTCCTGACCGGCGAGCCCCACGGCGGGCGGCAACGCTGCGATCGCCAGCAGCGAGCCGGTGCGGGCGATGGCGTTGTTGACCCCGCTGGCGGTGCCCGCGAGCCGGTCGGGCGCGGCCGCGAGCACGGTCGCGGTCAGCGGGGCCACCGTGAGCGCGAGCCCGAGACCGAAGAGCGTGATCCCGGGGAGCACGCCGCTCCAGTAGGTCGTGTCGGCGCCGACGGGCAGCAGGAGCAGCAGCGCGACCCCCATCGTCAGCGGCCCGGCCGTCATCGGGATCCGCGGACCGATCGTGACCGCGAGCTTCCCGGTCCGACGCGAGAGCAGCAGCATGCAGATCGTCAGGGGCAGCGTCGCCATGCCGGCGGCCAGCGGTGACCACCCGGTCACGGTCTGCAGCTGGAGCACGAGGAAGAACAGCACGGCCCCGAGGGCGGCGTACATCAGCAGCGTCATCGCGTTGGCCGCGGCGAAGGTGCGGTCACGGAAGAGGCCGAGCGGCAGCATCGGCTGCTCCCGCCGCCCTTCGACGACCAGGAAGGCGATCGCCGCGACGACGCCGACCGGCGCTGCGACCAGCGCTCCGGAGCCGCCCTGGACCAGCGCCCACGTCACCCCGCCGAGCGCCACGGCAGCGAGGACGGCGCCGGCCAGGTCGAACCGCTCGGCCGGCTGGTCGGAGGCAGCCGACCGCGACTCGGGGACGTGGCGACGGGCGAGCCAGACGGTGGCCAGCGCGATCGGCAGGTTCACCCAGAAGATCAGGCGCCACGAGCCGGCGCCGATCAGCAGGCCGCCGAGGAACGGTCCGATGGCCGCGGCCACGCCGCCGAGCCCGGACCACGCACCGATCGCCGGCGCCCGGTCCTCGCGCACGAAGGCGCCCTGGATCATCGCCAGGCTGCCCGGCGTCAGCAGCCCGCCACCGAGGCCCTGGAGCAGCCGGGCCACGACGAGGGTCTCGGCGTCGGGGGCGAGCCCGCACAGCAGCGAGGCGAGCGCGAACCAGGCGGTGCCGATCACGAAGAGCCGCCGGCGCCCGAACCGGTCGCCGAGCGAGCCGCCGAGCAGGATCACCGAGGCCAGCGTGAGCAGGTAGCCGTTGTTGATCCACTGCAGCTGCGCCAGCGACGCGTCGAGGTCCTCGCCGATCGTGCGGAGCGCGACGTTGACGACCGTGCCGTCGAGCAGGGTCATCCCGGAGCCGAGCGTCGCCGCCGCGACGACCCAGCGGCCGGCCGGCGTACCCATCCGAACCTGCGAGGACGCCGAAGGAACCACGTGACGCAGACTAGGCTCCTCCACGTGCCGCGCCCGCGTTCGACCGAGCAGCGGCTGCGCGAGCACGTCGACCGTCTCGGCGAGGAGCACCCCCCGATCGACCTCGCGACCGTCGACCTCACGGTGCACGACCCCGCGACGGTACGGGAGTGCTTCGGCCACGTCCTCGACTACATGGCGCGGGTGGAGCTCGAGGTCGACCGCAACGTCCTCGAGCTGACCACCATGCTCCCCGACCCGCCCGAGGTCGACCGCGTCTTCTACGCCGACGTGTGGCAGCCGCAGGAGGTGCGGCACGGCGAGGTCCTCGACGCGCTGCAGCAGGAGCTCGGCCGGCCGGCCGCCACCCCGGACCTCACGACCGTCTCGGTACGGCTCCGGGTGCTCGGCGCGCTCGCCCACCTCGACGCCGTCCAGGACGTCGTCCGGATGCTCTACTACCTCACCGGCCAGGCCACCGAGCGCTCCGCCGTCCTCGCCTACAACGTGCTCCACGACGGCCTCACCGAGCTCGGCGAGCACGCGGTCGCCGACTCGGTGGTCGGTCAGATCAAGCGCCAGGAGCCGGGTCACCACGCGTTCTACGCCCTCTCCGCGCGGGGGCTCCACGCCCAGCTCGCCCCCTGGCAGCGCTGGCTCGTGCGCCGCCTGCGCGCGCTCTCCTTCGCGCCGGTCGGCGTCAACGACGCCGCGCAGCTCGCCGACTTCGGCGACGTGATGGACTCCCTCGGCATCACCGACCGGGCCGACTCGTTCGCCGAGCAGGTCTCCCGCCTCGAGCGGGACCTGCTGTGGGCCCACGTCGAGGGCATGCGGGTGCCGCCCTACGTGCTCCGGGCGTTCGCGGACGCCGCCGACGCCGCCGATGCCCGCCGGACGGCTTCCTAGGCATTTCCTGCGGCGACGCCGGTGTCGCCGTACTCTCGCAGCACCTGTCACGAATCCGGAGGGTCTGGTCCGATGCGTCGTCCTGCTGCTGCCCTGACGGCGGCCACCCTCCTGTGCGCCGGCCTGGCGGCGACGTCACCCGTGGCGGCCGTGCCGGGCGACACCGCGCCCACGGCCCGCAACGACCGGCTCGTCGTCGACGAGGACACGAGGATCACCTACACGGCTCCGGGAGTGCTCTCCAACGACACCGACCCCGAGGGGCTGCGACTCACGGCGCGCATGGTGCGCCAGCCGCGGCACGGCACGGCACGGCTCTCTGCCGGCGGCCGGCTCGTCTACACGCCCGACCGCCACTGGTCCGGGCGCGACCGCGTCGTCTACGTCGCCCAGGACGTCGCCGGTCACCGTGACCGCGCCAAGGTCGTGCTCGTCGTGAGGGCGGTCAACGACGCGCCGACGCTGTCGATGAGCGTGCAGACGCCCGTCAAGGAGTACTCCACCTCTCGGGTCACGCTGTCCTCGCAGGACGCCGAGGGTGACGCGATCACCTACAAGTTCGACTGCGACGGCGTCGGCGGGTTCGAGGTCAGCCAGGACACCCGTCGCCACCACTGCTCGTTCGCCGACCAGGGCCGGACCACGGTACGAGTGCGGGTGGTCGACGCGCACGGCGCGCGACGCACGTCCGGGCTCGAGGTGAAGGTGACCAACCAGCGGCCGGTCGTGACGCTCCCCGACGACGGTTCCGGTGGCACTGCCGGGGCCAGCACCGAGGTCGACCTCGGCTCCTTCGCCGACCCGGGCCACGACGACGGACCGTGGACGGCGACGGTCGACTGGGGTGACGGGTCGCCGACCGAGCTGATCGGTGTCTTCGAGACCCCCGGCGCCCTCGGGTCGCGGTCCCACACCTGGGCGACAGCGGGCCTCCACGAGGTCACCGTGCGCGTCGCCGAGGCGGGCGGACCCACCGGGTCGTCGTTCACCTTCGTCCACATCATCGGCGGGGGCCGGGCTCGCACTCCCTTGCCCAACTGGTAAGGACACCTTACAGTTTTGGTGGCCGGGTCCCCCGGCGCACCACCGGAGGAGGGTCCCCGTGCTCAGGACCGACGAGCTGCTCGGCGACGTGGTCCCGCCGGGCGACGCCACGCTCGAGACCGTCCGCTACGACTACGCCTCGCCCGCCACCGGCGGGCTGTTCCGGCTGCGCGGCGACGGCTGGTCGTGGTTCTGCAAGGTGCTCCAGCACGTCCGCCACTGGCCGCTGCTCACGACCCTGCCCGCGGCCGCGGCCGAGGACTTCACGCGCATGTTCCCGTGGCGCGAGGAGCTCGAGCTGTGGGACCCGGTCTGGCTGGCGACCCTGCCCGAGGGGCTGCGGGTGCCAGAGCTGCACGCGGTCGTGGACCTCGGGGACGACCGGGCCGCGGTCTGGATGGAGGACGTGGAGCAGGCCCCGGCGTGGCACGACCTCACGACGTACTCCCGGGCGGCCCACCTCCTCGGACGCTGGAACGCCCGGTGCGCCGACCCGGCGCTGCTGGCACGCAGCCCCCACCCGCCGGGCTTCGCACTGCGCAAGTACGCCGAGCACGCGGTCCCGGTCCGCGGCCTCGCCCCGCTGGCCGACGACGAGCTGTGGTCGCACCCGTGGCTGGCCGACCACGCCGACCTCCGCGCCGATCTCCGCGCAGCGGGGGCCAGGATCCCGGACATGCTCGACCGCCTCGACACCCGGCGACAGGCCGTGGGGCACGGCGACGCCACCCCCCAGAACCTGCTGGTGCCGGCCGACGCTCCTGACACCTTCGTGGCGATCGACCTGTCGTTCCGCGCCCCGCACGCCCTGGGCTTCGACCTGGCGCAGCTGCTCGTGGGGCTCACGCAGGCGGGCGATGTGCCCGCGGCGAGGCTGCCCGACATCGCCGCGCGGATCGTGCCCGCCTACCTCGACGGTCTGGCAGCGGAGGGGATCACCGGTCTCGACGACGACGTCCGCGACGGCTTCGCGACCAGCGTGATGCTGCGCAGCGGCTTCGACAGCCTGCTGCTGGAGACCATCGGCGACGACCGACCGGGCACCCGGCACGCGTTTGACGAGCGGCTGGTCCTGACCCGCTTCCTGCTCGACCAGCACGCCGCGCTGGGCGCCGGCTGATCGCGCTCAGCCCACGGAGACGCTGACCCGCCAGATCTTCCCGAAGAGCTGGTCGGACGCCTTGCCGGTCGGCGCCCGGTTGCCGGCCGTCGCCTTGCCGATGGGCGTGACGGACCCGAGGGCGAACGGGGCGGAGGTCGTCGCCCCGTCGACAGTGACCCCCACCGTGGTGCCGCTGCGCCAGCAGGAGAACGTGTGCTGGCGCCCACCGTCGTCCAGGCTCGGGCTCTTCGACGTCAGCTTGATCCGGCCGCCGGTGCCGTTGAGCACGCACTGCGCCTTGCCCTTCGCACTCAGCTGCAGCTTGATCTGGTGACCGTCGTAGCGCCCGTACTGGAAGACGTTGGGGGTCGACCTGGCCCGCTTCCAGTCCATGCTCATCACGGCCTCGAAGGCGAAGTCGTCGACCCCGGGCACGACGAAGGGCTCGCTGGTCTGGATCGCCAGGGACGGGGCCGTCGTGAATTCAATGGCGGGGACCCCGGTGGCGTCGTAGTGCGTGGCACCGCCCTTGATCGAGAACGGAGGGCTGCCGTAACCGGCTACGAGCTGCTGGGAGGAAGGCGAGTAGGACCAGGTGTCGACGAGTGCCGGAGCCGCGCCGGCGGGGGCGCCGCCCAGCACCAGGAGGACGACAGAGGCGGCTGCCATCCGACGAAGCACGGCTCTCCTCTCGAGGACCGACCGAGTCCGGTGGCCACAGGGGTGGACTCCCACGGTAGGTCCCCCAGGGGTACGGCACCATCCTCGAAATCGGGGCTTCGGTGGCCCGATGGCGTGGTTCAGGAGCGGAGCATGCGGATGCCGAGCGCGGTGGCCACGAGCACGCCTCCGACGAACAACGTGGTGACCCAGGCCCAGGTCGGGGGCGAGCCCACCGGGCCCCACGCCAGGACGCCCCCGAGGATCAGCAGGA
The DNA here is from genome assembly GCA_963754025.1 of uncultured Actinomycetota bacterium. Lineage (GTDB taxonomy): Bacteria > Actinomycetota > Actinomycetes > Propionibacteriales > Nocardioidaceae > Nocardioides. The sequence continues at coordinate 642,076 of CAVWEC010000005.1, forward strand.
GCAGGCCCCCACGGAGGGCTCCGACGGGGGCGAACTTTGCCTCGGGTGACGCTGCCATGCGGCAGACCGTAGCCGACGTCCTGAGGCCCAGGGGACACCGAGGTGCGGATGCTGAGGCGCGGGCGCCGAGGCGTGGTCCCGGCGCTCAGCCTCGCAGGACGCGCGCCGCGATCCAGGCGATGTCGGCGGCCGTGGCAGCGGGGGCGGCACTGGGCTGCATCACGTGGCTGAGCACCACCCGCACGACCATGTCGATCGCGGCCTCCAGCCGCGACTCGTCGAGGCCCGGCTCCGCCACGAGGTCGTACGGCGCCACCCGCTCGGCGACGACGAGCTTGGCCGTCGTGAGCAGCGAGTGGGCGTGGGTGGTGAGGAGCGGGAGCAGCTCGGTGTCGGCGCCATGGGTGGCACTCGCGACCGCCTTCAGGAGGTCGTTGCCCTGGGCCGACTCGAGCACTCCTCGCGCGGCGGCCTCGATCGCGCCGACCAGGTCGTCGGGGTGGGCGTCGAAGGCGTCGGAGACGACCGTGAGGAAGCGGTCGAGCTCGGCCAGGATGACCGCCTCGGCGAGCGCCTGCTTGCCACCGATCTCGTTGTAGACCGTCTGCCGACTGACCCCCACCTCCGCCGCGAGGCGGGCCATCGTCACCTGCGCCCAGCCGTGGGCCAGGGTGAGATCGACCGCCGCGGTCACCAGTCGGTCGCGCAGGATCGTCATGGTCGCAGCCTACGGTTGCCCCCCGCCCGCGACGGCCCGCGGATCGCTACGCTGCCGGGCATGAGCGAGCAGCTGAGCCAGCAGGACCACCACCGGGGGGCGTTCTCCTCGCGCAAGGTCTTCATCCTGGCGGCCATCGGCTCGGCCGTGGGGCTGGGCAACATCTGGCGCTTCCCCTACGTCGCCTACGAGAACGGCGGCGGAGCCTTCGTCATCCCCTACCTCGTCGCGCTGCTGACGGCCGGCATCCCGTTCCTGTTCCTCGACTACGCCCTCGGCCACCGCCACCGCGGCTCGGCACCCCTGTCGTTCGCGCGGCTGCGCCGCGGCGCCGAGGGCCTGGGCTGGTGGCAGGTGGCGATCTGCTTCTTCATCGCCGTCTACTACGCCGCGGTGATCGCGTGGGCGGTGCGCTACACGTTCTTCTCCGTCGACCAGGCATGGGGATCCGACCCGGAGGGCTTCTTCTTCGCCGAGTTCCTGCAGGCCGGCGAGCCGGGCGTGGACCTCGACCTCGTCGCCGGGGTGATGCTGCCGCTGCTGCTGGTGTGGCTCGCGGTCGTCGGGGTCATGGCCCTGGGCGTGCAGAAGGGCATCGGCCGGCTCGCGGTGGTCTTCATCCCCGTGCTGGTCGTGGCCTTCGGGGCGCTCGTCGTCCGGGCCCTGTTCCTCCCCGGTGCGGCCGAGGGCCTCGACGCCCTGTTCACCCCCGACTGGGCCGCACTGGCCCACCCCGGGGTCTGGGCCGCGGCGTTCGGCCAGATCTTCTTCTCGCTGTCGATCGGCTTCGGCATCATGATCACCTACGCCTCCTACGTGCACCCGCGCACCGACATGACCGGCTCCGGAGCGGTGGTCGGCTTCGCCAACTCCGGCTTCGAGCTGCTCGCCGGCATCGGCGTCTTCGCCGCCCTGGGCTTCATGGCCCAGGCCAACGGGGTGGCGGTCTCCGAGGTGGCCGGCGACGGCATCGGCCTGGCGTTCGTGGCGTTCCCGGCGATCATCTCCGAGGCGCCGGCCGGGGCGCTGATCGGCATCCTGTTCTTCGGGTCGTTGGTGCTCGCCGGGATCACGTCGCTGGTCTCGGTCATGGAGGTCGTCATCTCCGCGGTGCGCGACAAGCTCGAGCTCGGTCGCGCCACCGCCGCCCTGGTGGTCACCGTGCCGTCCGCGCTGCTGAGCCTGACGTTCTTCTCGACCACCAGCGGCATCTACGTGCTCGACATCCTCGACCACTTCATCAACCAGTTCGGGATCCTCCTGGTCGCCGTGGTGTCGATGGTGGTCGTGGCCTGGGGCCTGCGCGCCCTGCCGACCCTGGCCGACCACCTCGGCGAGCGCGGCTCCATCAGGCTCGGTGCCTGGTGGCGGGTCCTGGTGGCGGTGGTGGCACCGCTCGCGCTCACCTACGTGCTGGTCCAGGCGCTCCTCGACGACCTCCGCGAGCCCTACGAGGGCTATCCGCAGTGGCTGCTGCTCACCTTCGGCTGGGGGGCGGCCGTCGTGGCGCTGGTGGCCGGCTTCCTGCTCGCCCGGCTGCGCTGGCGCGAGGGAACCCGCCTCGAGCCGCCGTACGACGCCGCCGCCACGGCCGACCCCGCCCACCCCTCGACGGAAGGACGCTGACATGTCCGGTGCCGCGATCGTGATGATGCTGGTGGCGATGGCCGTGATCTGGGGCGGACTGGCCCTGGCCCTGGTCAACCTCAGCCGCAGCAGCGACACGCCTCGTGCCGACGAGGTGCGCCGCGACCTCTGAGGGTCCGCGTCAGGCGCCGACCCGGTCGACCGTCACGAAGTCGACCTTCTCGCGCACCCCACAGTCGGGGCAGCACCAGTCGTCGGGGATGTCGTCCCAGGCGGTCCCGGCCGCGAAGCCCTCGTGCTCGTCGCCGGTCTCGACCTCGTAGGTGTAGGAGCAGCCGGGGCAACGGGCGGCGAGCACCTCGTTCGAGGCCTCCGCGGCGGTGGCCTCGGCGGGCTCCGCCCCCGAGGGGGCGGCGCCGTACCTGGCCAGGACCTGCTCGCGCTTGCGCGGGCTGATGTTGGCGAGGGTGACGTCGCCGTCGAAGTGGGCGAGCACCCGCGGGTCCATGACCCGGCGCCACACGAAGGGGACCAGCGCGAGCACGATCATGCCGGCGTACCCGGTCGGCAGCACCGGGCTCTCCTCGAAGTCGCGCAGCGCCTGGTAGCGGCGGGTGGGGTTGGCGTGGTGGTCGCTGTGGCGCTGCAGGTGGTAGAGCAGCACGTTGGTCGCGATGTTGTTGGAGTTCCAGCTGTGGCTGGGGTCGACCCGCTCGTAGCGCTGCCGCTCACCGACGCCGACGCGCTGGCGCAGCATGCCGTAGTGCTCCATGTAGTTGACGACCTCGAGCAGCGAGAAGCCGACGACCGCCTGGATGAGCAGGTAGGGCAGCACGCCGACGCCGAGCCACGCGACGAGCGCCCCCCAGAGCACGACGGACATCAGCCAGGCGTTGAGCACGTCGTTGCCCAGCCGGAAGGGGTGGCGCTTCCCCCGGGCGTAGCGACGCTTCTCGATGCGCCAGGCGCTGCGGAGCGAGCCGAGGACGGTGCGCGGCCAGAACTGGTAGAAGTTCTCGCCCAGTCGGGACGACGCGGGGTCCTCCGGGGTCGCGACGCGCACGTGGTGGCCACGGTTGTGCTCGATGTAGAAGTGGCCGTAGAAGACCTGCGCCAGCGCGACCTTCGACAACCAGCGCTCGTTGGCCTCCTTCTTGTGGCCGAGCTCGTGAGCGGTGTTGATGCCGATGCCACCGATGCAGCCGATGGAGACCGCGAGCCCGACCTTGTCGATGGCGTCCAGCCCGGCTCCCGGTGGGCCGGCGACCAGCCACATGGCGCCGACGAACCCGGCGTACTGGATCGGCAGGAAGAGGAAGGTGACCCACCGGTAGTACCGGTCGTTCTCCAGCGCCTCGATCACGTCGTCGGGAGGGTTGGCCCGATCGAGACCGGCCACCAGGTCGATGGCCGGGACGACCACGAGGATCACCACCGGCCCGATCCAGAACCAGCCACCGAAGCCGGTCAGCTGCCACCCGGCGTACCCGACGAACGCCAGGCTCGGCACCACCAGCCCGATCAGCCAGAGGTGGCGCTTGCGGTCGTGCCACAGCTCGGTCGAGCCCTGCGGCACGGTGGTGTTCGCGATCTCGGCTGACATGGGACCTCCCTGATCCGCGGTTTACATCACCGTAGGGAATGTCAACTCACTTGACAAGAGGGGCATGGATGTCAAGTGGCACCGCCACTGGCAGGATGCGTGCCATGAGTGGGCAGCAGGCGTTCGGCATCGACTTCGGCGGCACCGGCATCAAGGGCGCCCCGGTGGACCTCGACGTGGGCGACTTCGCCGAGGAACGGGTCCGGATCACCACCCCCCAACCGGCCACCCCGGACGCCGTCGCCGGGGTGTTCGCGGAGCTGGTCGAGCAGTTCCCCCGCTGCACCGGCCCGGTCGGGGTCACCGTGCCGGCGGTCGTCCGGCACGGCGTCGTGGGGTCGGCGGCCAACATCGACCCCGCCTGGATCGGCACCGACGCCGACGCGCTCCTGACCGAGGCGACCGGTCGGGAGGTCCACGTCGTCAACGACGCCGACGCGGCCGGGCTCGCCGAGGTGGCCTACGGCGCCGCGAAGGGCCAGCGTGGGCTGGTCATCGTCACCACGCTCGGCACCGGCATCGGCTCCGCGCTCGTGCACGACGGCGTGCTGGTGCCCAACGCCGAGCTCGGCCACCTCGAGATCGACGGCCGGGACGCCGAGAGCCACGCAGCCAACAGCGCCCGCAAGAGCGAGGAGCTGTCGTGGGAGGAGTGGGCCGAGCGGCTGACCCGCTACTACTCGGTCGTCGAGGCCCTCTTCAGCCCGGACCTGTTCGTCGTCGGGGGCGGGGTGTCGAAGGAGCACGAGGAATTCCTCCCCCTGCTCGACCTCCGGACCCCGATCGTCCCCGCCACGCTGCTCAACCGGGCCGGTGTGGTCGGAGCAGCCCTCAACGCCGTGCGGACGGGGCGTGCCGGCTGAGTACGCGCGCGGTGACGACGCGGGGCCGGCGCGCGCCAGGCTGGACCCCGTGAACCTGCGCAACCGACTCCTCCGCGTCCTGCCCGTCGCCCTGGCGGTCTGCCTGGTGCTCTGGCTGACCTCCCAGAACAACGACGACGACTGCGGCACCGTCGGCGAGTGCCTCGGCGACGCCTTCGACGACATGGCGGCGATCGGCGTCGCCCTGCTGCTGGGCCCGGTCGCGCTGTGGGCCCTCCGGGTCCCCCGCGTCCTGGTGCACTCCGGCGCACTCACGCTCGCCCTGGCCTCGCTCTGGTACGGCGCCGCTGAGCTGCGACTCGTGCTGGCACCGGGCACCGGTCCCGAGGCCCCCGTGCTCCTGCCGGTCGCGCTCGCCGTCGGAGTCCTGTCGGCCTGCGCCGCGACGTACGTCGCCGGGCCCGGGGGCTCCTGGCAGGCCCGGACCGCGATCCTGGTGGCCGCTCCGCTGCTCGCCACCGCGGCCCACGTGGTCGCCGACCGGGTCCAGCTCGCCGCCGAGGCCGACGCGATCGACCGCGTGGGGGTGACCCTCTACGCCCCGGTCGTCGCCGGGGAGGGCCCCGACCACGCCTACACCCACGACGACGAGGTCCGCCTCGGCTACACGATCGAGCTCGATGACCGGCTGACCTTCGTCGACGTCGTGATCAGCGTCGAGCCGCTCGACGACACCCCGATGCGCAGCCGGGTCCAGGTCGAGCGCGAGGGCGCGGTGCTCACCGCCGACTACGACCCGGCGTCCCTCGACCTCGCGACCGTGCGCGACGCCCTCGAGTCGGCCCCCGAGGTCGACGCCGACGACCTCGTGTCCTAGGCCTCAGTCGGCGTCGCGGCCCGCGATCGCGCGGGCGACGCGCTTGGGGACCTCGGGGTCGAACACGTTGGGGATGATGAAGCTCGGGTTGAGCTCGTCGTCCTTCACGACCAGCGCGAGCGCCTCGGCGGCACGGAGCAGCATGTCGACGCTGACCTCGGAGGCGCGGGCGTCGAGCAGGCCGCGGAAGACGCCGGGGAAGGCCAGCACGTTGTTGATCTGGTTGGGGTAGTCGCTGCGGCCGCTCGCCACGACGGCGGCGTACTTGTCGGCCTCGCCGGGGTCGACCTCGGGGTCGGGGTTGGCGAGCGCGAAGACCACCGCCCGGTCGGCCATGTCGGCGATCCACTCCGGCTGGAGGATGCGGGGCGCGCTGACGCCGATGAAGACGTCGGCGTCCCGCAGCACCGTCTGCAGGTCGCCGGTGGCGCGTCGCGGGTTGGTCGAGTCGGCCAGCTCGCGGTGGGCCTGGGACAACGACGAGTCGCCGGCGCAGATCGCGCCCGCGCGGTCGACGACCACGACGTCGGTGACCCCCGCTGCCAGCAGCAGCGTCACGATCGCCGTCCCGGCAGCGCCGCCGCCGCTCACCACGATCCGCACGTCGGACATCTGCTTCTTGACCACGCGCAGCGCGTTGGTGAGCGCCGCGAGCACCACGATCGCCGTGCCGTGCTGGTCGTCGTGAAAGACCGGGATGTCGAGGCTCTCGCGCAGCCGGGCCTCGATCTCGAAGCAGCGCGGCGCGGCGATGTCCTCGAGGTTGATGCCGCCGAAGCCCGGAGCGATCATCTCGACGGCCTTCACGATCTCGTCGGTGTCCTGGCTCGCCAGGCAGATCGGCCAGGCGTCGATGTCGGCGAAGCGCTTGAACAGCGCCGCCTTGCCCTCCATCACCGGCAGCGCCGCCCCCGGGCCGATGTTGCCCAGACCCAGCACCGCGGAGCCGTCGGTGACGACCGCGACGCTGTTGCCCTTGACGGTCAGCCGGCTGACGTCGTCGGGGTTGTCGGCCAGGGCGCGGCTGACCCGCCCGACGCCGGGCGTGTAGGCCATCGAGAGGTCGTCGCGGGTGCGCAGCGGCACCTTGGAGGTGACCTCGATCTTGCCGCCGATGTGGAGCAGGAAGGTGCGGTCGCTGACCTTGTGGACGAGAACTCCCTCGACCTGGTCGACCGCGGCGACGACGCCCTCGGCGTGGTCGGAGTCGCTCGCGGAGCAGGTGACGTCGACGACGAGCCGGTGGTGGCTCGACTCGGCGACGTCGATGGCGGTGACGATCCCGCCCTGCTCGGAGATGACGGTCGCGACCTGTCCGACCACCCCGTGGTCGGGGTTGGTGTGCAACCGCATGGTGATCGAGTAGGACGAGGGCGTGGCGGCCATGTCGCCACCTTTCCCCCACACCACGGTTACCGGCAAGTCGCTAACGTCCGGAGCATGCGCGAGGTGACCGACAACACCGACCAGTCCCGCTACGAGCTGATCGTCGAAGGCGAGGTGGTCGGCAGCGTCGACTACCACCGCCGCGACGACCACATCACCTTCACCCACGCCGAGGTCGACGACGGCCACGAGGGTGAGGGGCTCGGCTCGTTCCTCTCCCGCGCGGTCCTCGACGCCGCCCGCGACTCGGGCCTGGCCGTGCACCCGGCGTGCCCCTTCGTCGCTCGCTACGTCCGGCGCCACCAGCGGCGCTACCTCGACCTGGTGCCCGAGCACCTGCGCGAGAAGTACGGCGTGGTCTGACCGAGCCGTGGATTACCCGGCCGGCGGGGAAAGCTCGACGTTCGTGACGTTTGCAAGCGTCACGAACCTCGGGTTTACCCGGTCGACCGGGTAAACCCGACCGTTCAGGCCGCCAGCGCCGACTGGATCTTGTCGCCGATCTTGGCGGGCTCGGTGGTGGGCGAGAAGCGCTTGAGCACCTGGCCGTCCTTGCCGACGAGGAACTTGGTGAAGTTCCACTTGATGTGGTCGCCGGGCATCAGGCCGGACTTCTCGTTGCGCAGCCACTCGAAGAGCGGGTGGGCCTCGTCGCCGTTGACGTCGACCTTGGCGAACATCGGGAAGGTGACGCCGAAGGTGCGGTCGCAGAACGACGCGATCTCGGCCTCGTCGCCGGGCTCCTGCTCGCCGAACTGGTTGCACGGGAAGCCGAGGACGCTGAAGCCCTGCTCGGCATAGGTGTCGTGGAGCTCCTGCAGGCCCTGGTACTGGCCGGTGAAACCGCACTGCGACGCGGTGTTGACCACGAGCACGACCTGCCCCTCGTAGCCGGAGAGGTCGGTGTCGGTGCCGTCGATCGTGCGCGCGCTGAAGTCGCCCAGGGAGGTCATGGCCTCGAGTCTGGCAAAGGCGTGGTCACGCCCCCGGCTGGATGCGGACGCCTGGCCGGGCGTGCGACGAGCCCGTGGTGCTCGGCTCGCTCAGCTGACGCGGCGAGCGCCCGCCGACGCCGGTGCGGGGAGCACGCCGGGGGTCGGCCACTCCTGCTCCGCAAAGGCCTCGCCGACCGCCGCCGCGACCCGGTCGGCCTCCTCGCTGCGCACCAGCGCGATCGCCGACCCACCGAAGCCGCCGCCGGTCATCCGGGCTCCCAGTGCGCCCTCCGCCAGCGCCGTGTCGACGACGCAGTCGAGCTCCGCGCAGGAGATCTCGAAGTCGTCGCGCATCGAGGTGTGGCTCTCGGTGAAGGTCCGGCCGACGGTCTCCCACTCGCCCTGCTCGAGCGCGTCGACGACCCGGCCGACCCGTTCGACCTCCGTCACCACGTGGCGGGTACGCCGCCGCAGCCGCTCGGCCGAGGAGCCGGTCAACCGGTCGAGGTCCGCCTCGGTCGCTCCGCGCAGGTTGGCGAGGCCGAGCTGCGAGGCCGCCAGCTCGCAGTCGTGGCGCCGGGCGGCGTACCCGGTGCCGTCGACGAGCGAGTGCGACGACCGGGTGTCGACCACGAGCAGCGTGAGTCCTGCGGCCTCTGGGTCCCACGGCACCGGGCGGTCCTCGCCGGAGGTGAAGTCGATGAGCAGCGCGTGACCCGGCCGTCCGAGCAGCGAGACCGTCTGGTCCATGCCCCCGGTCGGCGCGCCGGCGGCCTCCGCCTCGGCCCGCACCGTCGGCGACACCAGGTCGCGCACCCCCAGGCCGAGGCCGGCGGTCTCGGAGACGGCGAGCCCCACCGAGCAGATGAGCGCCGCGGAGCTCGACAGTCCCGAGCCGAGCGGTACCCGACCGTCGACCAGCAGGTCGAGGCCGGGCACGTCGTGACCCGCGTCGCGCAGCGCCCACACGACACCGGCGGCGTAGGCCGCCCAGCCCTTCACGGCCCCGGGTGCGAGGTCGGCGAGCGCGATCCGCAGCTCGTCGTCCTGCTGCCGGCTCGCCACGGTGAGCACGTCGTCCTCGCGCGGCCGTGCCGCGGCGTAGGTCGCGTGCGGGAGGGCCAGCGGCAGCACCAGGCCACCGTTGTAGTCGGTGTGCTCGCCGATCAGGTTGACCCGGCCCGGGGCGGCGAAGACCCCGGTGGCTCCGGGCAGCCGCTGCCGCAGACCGACGGCGATCTCGTGGGGGTCACCGGGCTCGACGTGGTCGACGCGCATGCGCCGACCCTAGTGGTGGCTCAGCCCTCGGTACCGGGCCGCCACCGCCGCAGCCGCAGGCTGTTGGACACCACGAACACCGAGCTGAAGGCCATCGCCGCGCCGGCGATCATCGGGTTGAGCAGGCCCGCCGCGGCGAGCGGGAGCGCCGCGACGTTGTAGGCGAAGGCCCAGAACAGGTTGCCCTTGATCGTGCGCAGGGTACGGCGCGCGAGGCTGATCGCGTCGGCCGCGACGCGCAGGTCGCCGCTCACCAGCGTCAGGTCGCTGGCCTCGATCGCGACGTCGGTGCCGGTGCCCATGGCCAGGCCCAGGTCGGCGCGCGCCAGCGCCGCCGCGTCGTTGACGCCGTCGCCCACCATGGCGACGACCCGGCCCTCGCTCTGCAGCCGTTCGACGACCGCGACCTTGTCGGCCGGCATCACCTCGGCGATGACCTCGTCGATGCCGACGGCGGCGGCGACGGACCGGGCCACCGCCTCGCGGTCGCCGGTGAGCAGCACCGGCCGCAGCCCGAGCGCGCGGAGGCGGCGTACGGCCTCGGCGGAGGTGGGCTTCACCTCGTCGGCGACGGCGAGCCAGCCGCGCACCTCGCCGTCCCACGCGACCTCGACGACCGTGGCGCCGGGCTCGAGGTCGACCTCGGTGGTCGGCCGCCCGACGCTGACCCGTCGTCCCTCGACGGTGCCGACGACGCCGTGACCGGGCTCGGCCCGGAAGTCGGTGACGGCCGGCAGGGGCCCGAGCTCCGCGTCGGCCACGGCGGCCCCCACGACCGCCCGGCCGACCGGGTGCTCCGAGCCGGCCTCGACGGCGGCGGCGAACCGCAGCACCTCGTCGGCGTCCTCCCCCGTCGCCGGGATCGCACGAACCAGCGCCATCACGCCGGTGGTCACCGTGCCGGTCTTGTCGAGGACGACCGTGTCGACGCGGCGGGTCGACTCCAGGACCTCGGGGCCCTTGATCAGGATGCCGGCCTGGGCCCCGCGACCGGTGCCGACCATGAGCGCCGTCGGCGTGGCCAGGCCGAGGGCGCACGGGCAGGCGATGATCAGCACCGCGATCGCCGCGGTGAACGCGACCGTGAGACCGGCGCCGTTGCCGATCCAGAAGCCGAGGGTCGCGACCGACAGAGCGATCACGATCGGGACGAAGACCCCCGAGATCCGGTCGGCGAGGCGCTGCACCTCGGCCTTGCCGTTCTGGGCGTCCTCGACCAGCCGCGCCATCTGCGCGAGCTGGGTGTCGGAGCCGACCCGGGTCGCGCGGACCACGAGCCGCCCGCCGGCGTTGACGGTCGCACCGACCACGCCGGACCCGGGCGCGACCTCGACCGGCACCGACTCGCCGGTCAGCATCGACTCGTCGACCGCGGAGCTGCCCTCGGTGACCTCGCCGTCGGTGGCGACCTTCTCCCCCGGCCGGACGACGAAGTGGTCCCCCACGGCGAGCTGGTCGGCGGGGATCGTGAGCTCGACGCCGTCTCGCAGGACGTGGACCTCCTTGGCCCCCATCTCGAGCAGCGCGCGCAGGGCGGCGCCGGCGCGGCGCTTGGAGCGCTGCTCGAACCATCGGCCGGCCAGGATGAACGTCGTGACGCCGGCCGCGGCCTCGAGGTAGATGTTGGCGCTGCCGGCTCCCGGTGCCGGGCGCGCGACGGTCAGCTCGAACGGGTGGGTCATGCCGGGAGTGCCGGCGGTGCCGAGGAACAGCGCGTAGAGCGACCACCCGAACGCGGCGAGCACCCCCATCGAGACCAGGGTGTCCATCGTCGAGGTGCCGTGGCGGGCGTTGCGGTACGCCGCCCGGTGGAAGGGCCAGGCGCCCCACACGACCACGGGTGCGGCCAGGGTGAGCGAGGCCCACTGCCAGTGGTCGAACTGCCACGCGGGCACCATGGCCAGCACGACCACGGGCAGGCTGAGCGCGGCCGAGACGACGAGCCGCTGCAGCAGCGGGTCGATCGACTCGTCCCCACCCTCCTCACCGGTGGTCGAGCCGGTCGGGACCCGCGGCAGCGTGGCGGCGTACCCGGCCTGCTCGACGGTCTCGACGAGCTGCGCGGGCGTGATCGCCTCCGGGAAGGTGACCTTCGCCTTCTCGGTGGCGTAGTTGACCGTCGCGACGACGCCGTCGAGCTTGTTGAGCTTGCGCTCGATCCGGTTGGCGCAGGAGGCGCAGGTCATGCCGGTGATGGCGAGCTCGACGTCACTGGTCATGGTCGACCCCCATCTCGGTGTGGTTCCCCTGCCCGGGTGTCGGCTCGCCGATCGGTGGCACGACCGCACCGACCCCGCGCGCGGCGAGGAAGACGGCGACCAGCCCCAGGACGAAGCCGGCGACGCGGACGGGGGTGCTCATACGAGCTGGTAGCCGGCTTCCTCGACGGCCGACCTCACGGCGGCCTCGAGGTCGGCGCTGTCGGCGGACTCGGCCGTGGTGACGGTGACGGCGCCGGTCTCGAGGACGACGTCGACGTGCTCGACGCCGTCGACCTCGGAGACCTCCTCGGTGACGGAGGCGACGCAGTGGCCGCAGGTCATGCCGCTCACGGTGAAGTGCTGGGTGCTCATGGGGATCTCCTCGAGGTGCGTGGGGGTCAGGACCGGACGAGCCGGGCGATGGCGTCGGAGGCCTCGCGGACCTTGCGGTCGGCCTCGGGCCCACCCTGCTTCGCCGCGTCGACGACGCAGTGGGTGAGGTGGTCGTGCAGCAGCGTGAGCGCGACCGACTCCAGGGCCTTGGTGGCTGCGGAGACCTGTGTCAGGACGTCGATGCAGTACTTCTCGTCCTCCACCATCCGCTGGAGGCCGCGCACCTGCCCCTCGATGCGGCGCAGCCGCTTGAGGACCTTGTCCTTGTCGTCGTGGGCGAGGTAGCCGTGCACGTGCTCCTGCGCCGCCTCGTGGCTGGTCCCGGTCATGTCGACATCATACCCCCCTCCCGTATATCCGTCCCGCGGGCCGGTGCCTGTGCGACGATCCCGGGCGTGGTCCGCAGCGTGCTGGTCGTCGCCTCCGCGCTGCTGCTCGTCGCCTGCGAGGCCGGGGCACCCGACCCGGGCCCGGGCCCGGACCGACCGCCACCCACCGCCACCGTCGGCTTCACCCAGCTGATCCCGCGGGAGGGGACGCGCCACGCGCTGCTGCGGGTCACCAACACCGGGGACACCGAGCTGGTCGTGGAGTCCGTCGCCGTCGAGTGGCCCGGGTACGCCGGCGGCACGCCGTCCGCGGCCGATCCCACGATCCCGGCGGGACGCACCCTCGACCTCCGGCTCGACCTCCCCGGCCCCACCTGCGAGCCGACGGACGAGCCGCCCGTGGCGGTCGTGACGACGACCGCCGGAACCATCCGCGAGGAGCTCGGTGCCACCGGCGCGACGTACCTCCGCAGGCTGTGGCGAACCCAGTGCGAGTCCGCTTTCGTCGGGTCGCGGGTCGCGATCTCCTACGCCCGCCGCTGGCAGGTGGTCGGCGACGGCGCGGACGCACGTGCGCTCGGCCACGTCGTGCTGCGGCGCCGTGACGGCGACGACGCGGTCGTGGTGACCGGCGTCGACGGCAGCGTGCTCCACGGGCTCCGGCTCCCGGGGGCGACGGCCCTGGCCGCCGGTGAGGAGGTCGCGCGGCTCCCGCTCGAGATCACGCCCGGAAACCGCTGCGACGAGCACGCCCGCGGCCAGGCCACGGCCCCCTTCGACTTCCTGATGCACCTCCGCGTCGGCGAGGGCCGTCCCGTCGCCCACCCGGTCGAGGTGCCCCTCGCCGCCATGGACGCCGCCACCCTCGCCCTCGACCGGGCCTGCGCCGCGCGCAACTAGCCGGTCGCCCGAGGCGGGACGTCATACGAGTCCGGTCGCCATGACGACCGGACCGTATGCCGTCGCGCCGGAGGACCCGTCAGTCGACCCGGACGGTGCCGGTGGCGGACGCGGCGGTGAAGGGGGAGGCGCCGAGGTACTCGACCGTGACCGGGAAGCGGCCCCTCGGGTGCTTGCGGTGGCGGCCGAACTTCACCGACGCCCGGCCGTCCTCGCCCAGCGTCACCGTGCGGGAGCGCTCGCCGACGGTGATCCGGACCTTGCCGGTGGGGTCGGGTCGGACGTTGTCGGGCGCCCGCACCTCGGCCCGCACCGTGACCACCCGGCGGCGCACCGCCGTCTCGAGCTCCAGCACCGCCTCGGCCGTGGCCACCGGGAGCAGGTCGGGCACCTGCTCGACGGTGTCGAGACCCTCGCCGCTCAGCCGCACCCGGCAGGTGAGCCGGTGGCCGACGTCCCAGGGCCGCACGGTGTAGCCGGCCTCGCGGGCACCCTTGATCTTGCGGTCACCACGGAACCACAGGTACGACGGCGACGCGCTGCCCGGCGTCCAGCGACCCGGGTCGGCCCGCACCGTCCGGCCGAGCGCGGCCGTGCCGGAGAGGCTGGCGGCGCGCTCGACGGTGATGCCGGACTGGCCGGCCTCGCGGATCATCCGGTTGGCGCGGCGGCGGATGGCGGGCAGCTTGGCGTAGAGGTTGCTGCCCGGACAGGCCGTGTCGTTGGTGTCGCGGTGGCCATCGATGACGGGCAGCTCGACGGTGCGCCCCGCGGCGTACTTGTCGCTGCCCTCGGAGCGCACCCGCACCTTGCCGCGCGGCTTGCCGCCGTAGATCGAGAGCTTCCACGCGGCCAGCGCGGCCACGCCCGACAGCATCGCGCTGGAGGGGCTGCCCGCCTCGAGGTTGCCGATGCAGGAGATGCCGGTGGAGTTGTGGTTGAAGCCGAGGGTGTGGGCGCCGCGCACGAGCTTGCCCGCCCCGCCGGCGCGACCGACGTAGGTGCGACCGAAGCGGTCGACCAGGAAGTTGTAGCCGATGTCGGACCAGCCGAGGCTCTGCGTGTGGTAGGCGTACATGCCGCGGATCAGCGCCGGCACGTCGCCGCGCGAGTAGTTGTTGGCGTTGACCGTGTGGTGGACGTGGACCTGCTTGAGGGAGTCGTTGTAGCTCGGCCGGCCGCTGCGCAGCGACTCGTTCGCACCCCAGTCGCTGCGGCCGATCAGGTCGGGCCGCTTCACGCGTGCGGCCGCGGTGTCCTCGGCCTCGGGGGCCGTGGACCGGGCTGAGACCTGCTGGTCGAGCAGCCCGTCGGCGGCCCGCTTCGCGGGATGGAGCAGCACCAGGGTGAGGTCGTCCGGCCGGTTGCCGTCGACGCGCACCTGGACGCCGGTCGCGCGACCGATCCACACCAGGTCGGTGCCGAGTCTCGTGGTGTCCTCGGGGACGTCGTGCAGAAGCGACACCGGCTGCCAGGCGCCCCAGACGCCGTCGACGCGGGATCGCACGCGCACCGATGGCGCGGCGGCACCGACCGCCCAGGTGAAGCCGACCATCGAGTGCACCGACGTCGGCAGCCGCTGCGACTCCCAGCGGCCCGCCGCCTGCCGGGGAAGCAGCCCGTCGCCGAGCCGCACCGACAGGGACCGCACGTCGCTGCCGTCGTCGGCCGAGAGCACCAGCCCACCGCCGGGCGGCGGCTCCTGGTCGTCACCGGGGTGCAGCGCGACGCGCGCCGCCACCCCGACCGAGGCCAGGGCGGCCCCGCCGGCAGCAAGCTTCAGCAGCGGTCGTCGTCCGGTCCCACCGACGACTCCGTCCCCACGAGTCACACGCGCCACCGTAACCGCCGGGCGCAACGGATCGGGGCAGGCGCGACCGGCGCGCTCAGGACCCGGTTGCCTCGCCGTTCTCGAGCACGACGGCGAGCCCCTGGCCCACGCCGATGCAGATCGCGGCCAGGCCCCACCGCCCGCCCGTCGAGCGCAGCCGGTGGGCGAGCGTGCCGAGCACGCGGGCACCCGAGGCCCCGAGCGGGTGTCCGATCGCGAGCGCGCCGCCCCAGGCGTTGACGATCTCCGGGTCGACCGGCCACGCGTCGAGGCAGGCCAGGGACTGCACGGCGAAGGCCTCGTTGAGCTCGACGGCGGCGACGTCGTCCCAGCCGATTCCGGCGCGGGTGAGGGCCCGCCGGGCAGCCTCGACGGGAGCCAGCCCGAAGCGTTGCGGCTCCAGCGCCGCGGCCCCCCGACCTGCCACGCGGGCCAGCGGGGGCGCCTCGACCGCGCCCTCCGCGGCGAGCAGCAGGGCGGCCGCGCCGTCACTCAGCGGCGAGGCGTTGCCGGGCGTGATCGTGCCGTGGGGCCGGAACGAGGGCCTCAGGGCCGCCAGCTTCTCCACGGTCGAGTCGGCGCGGATCCCCTCGTCACGGCTGAGGTCGACTCCCGGCACCGGCACCACGAGGTCGTCGTAGCGCCCCTCGTCCCACGCCGCGGCCGCCAACCGGTGCGACCGCACCGAGAACTCGTCCTGCCGCGCGCGGTCGATGCCGAGCTCGTCGGCCACCTGCTCGTTGCTCTCACCCAGCGACACCGTCCACTCCGCCGGCATCCGCTCGTTGACGAGCCGCCAGCCGAGCGCGGTCGAGACCGCCTCGAGGTTGCCCGCGGGGAAGGCCCGCGACGGCTTGGGCATCACCCACGGCGCGCGGGTCATCGACTCGACTCCACCCGCCACGGCGACGTCGACATCACCGGTCTCGACGGCGCGTGAGGCCTGCATCGCCGCGTCGAGCGACGACCCGCAGAGTCGGTTCACGGTCGTCGCGGGGACACCCACGGGCAGGCCGGCGAGCAGCACCGCCATCCGGCCGACGTTGCGGTTGTCCTCGCCGGCCTGGTTGGCGCAGCCCCAGACGACGTCACCGATCCGGTCACGGTCCAGGCCCGGCACCCGGTCGAGCACGGCGGAGAGGACCGTGGCGGAGAGGTCGTCGGGCCGGACGCCGGCCAGCGCGCCGCCGAACCGGCCGAACGGCGTCCGGGCGGCGGCGTAGAGGTGGCAGCTCGTCATGCGCCCGATGATGCCCGACGCCCACTCAGCGCTTCGTGCCGCACCACGCGTGTCATCCCGGGGCCCGTCCCCGTTGCCGCCGTAGCTCCCTGGTGGCCCACAGGAGGCCCACGACGGCGATCGCGATGACGACCGCGTCGCTCTCGAGCCAGTGCGATCCCGGAAGTGCGAAGGGCACGACCTGGCCCACCAGCACGGTGAGGGGGATGGCGAGCGCCGACAACGCCACCAGCACGGCTCGGACTGCCGGACCCCTGGCGGACGTGGAGTCCCACGCCACCAGACCGGCCGCCGCCATGAAGGCGACGAAGCCGATGCCGAAGGTCACGGTCTCGACCTGAACGCTGGGGGTCACGCCACCCCGGACGGCCAGCAGCAACGCCTGGCCCAACCACAACCCCGCGCCGACCGCCGCCAGGATCGCAGCGATCCGTCGTGCATCCATGAGCAATGGAACCACCACGAGCCGAACTGACCACGACCGACGGGGACGAGGTCAAGACCTGCGGACGACGAAGGCCCCGGGTGACCGGGGCCTTCGGAGCTGGTGCGCGAGGGGGGAGTTGAACCCCCACGTCCTTTCGGACACACGGACCTGAACCGTGCGCGTCTGCCTATTCCGCCACTCGCGCGAGAAGCGGGCACAGGTTATCCCAGCGGTCAGACCATCCCCAAACCGAGACCACGACATGCAGCATGCAGCGCGGGGTGGGAGCGACACGGGGAGCGCACCGATACCATCGCCGGACGGATCAGGCAGCGAGAGGAGGCGACGCGTGGGGGCACTGCAGAACTTCGAGCGACGGCTCGAGCAGGCCATCTCCGGTGCGTTCGCCAAGGCGTTCCGCAGCGCGGTGCAGCCGGTCGAGATCGCCGCGGCACTCCAGCGTGAGTGCGACAACAACTCCCAGATCATGTCCCGGGACCGCCGCATGGTGCCCAACCGGTTCCACGTGGAGCTCTCCGAGGCCGACCTCCAGCGGCTCTCGGCCTACGACGCCGCGATGGCCGCCGAGCTGGCCGACCAGCTGCAGGAGCACGCCGACAACCAGGGCTACATCTTCCCGGGTCCGATCAGCATCGACTTCGAGTCGGCCGAGGACCTCACGACCGGGCGGTTCCGCATCCGCAGCGAGGCGCAGGCGCAGGTCCGCAGCAACGCCACGCACACGCAGGTGACGCGGGCCAAGGCGCTGGTGGAGGTCAACGGCACCCAGCACCCGCTCCACCCGCCGGCGGCGGTCGTGGGCCGCGGCACCGAGGCCGACATCCGGATCAACGACCCCGGAGTCAGCCGCCGCCACATCGAGTTCCAGGTGGCCGGCCAGGGGGGCGCGCTGGAGGTCCGGGTTCGCGACCTGGGCTCCACCAACGGCATGCTGGTCGACGGCCACCGGATCGCCTCGACGTCGTTGCACGACGGCTCCGAGGTCAAGATCGGCAACACCACCATGACCGTGCGGATCGTCGCGGAGACCGAGAAGGACCCCCATGTCTGAGCTCACGCTGTTCCTGATCCGGGTCGCGTACCTCGCGATCCTGTGGATCTTCGTGCTCTCGGCGATCTCGGTCGTCCGCTCCGACATGTTCGGCGCCCGGGTGCCCGACACCGGACGCGGCAACGGCGGTCGCAAGCCCGCCAAGCAGAAGCCCGCCAAGCAGCCGTCCAAGCGCCGCGGCAGCCCCACCCACGTGCTGGTCGTGGAGGGCGCCAACGCCGGTGAGCGCGCCGAGCTCGACCAGGCACCGGTGCTGATCGGACGCGGCACCGACGCGGCGATCCGGCTCGACGACGACTACGTCTCCACCCGTCACGCCCGGATCGCCTCCTCCTCCGACCAGTGGTTCGTCGAGGACCTCGGCTCCACCAACGGCACCTACGTCGGAACGGCCCGCATCACCCAGCCGACCACCCTCACGCTCGGCACGCAGGTCCGCATCGGCAAGACCATCCTCGAGCTCAGGAAGTAGCGCCGGATGCGTCTCGAGTACGCCGCGATCTCCGACGTCGGCCGGGTCCGCAAGGACAACCAGGACTCCGGCTACGCCGGCCCCCACGTCATCGCCGTCTGTGACGGCGTCGGCGGCGCTGCGCGCGGTGACATCGCCTCCTCCACCGCCATCAGCGCGCTGCGCGGCCTCGACGCCGGCCCGGCCGAGGGCCACCACGACGACCTGCTGGGCCACGTCTCGGGCGCGCTGCACCGCGCCCACGACAAGATCGGCGAGCTGGTCGACGACAACCCGTCGCTCTCGGGCACCAGCACCACCGCCACGGTCGCGGTCTTCGACGGCGAGCGGCTCGGTCTCGGCCACGTCGGCGACAGCCGCGCCTACCTGCTGCGCGGCGGCGAGCTGCAGCAGCTCACGAAGGACCACACCTTCGTGCAGACCCTCATCGACGACGGCCAGATCACCGAGGCGGAGTCGCGGGTCCACCCCCACCGCAACCTGATCCTCCGCGCCGTCGACGGCATCCACGACCTCGAGCCCGACCTGGAGGTCGTCGACCTCGAGGTCGGCGACCGGCTGCTGTTCTGCTCCGACGGCGCCTGCGGCGTGCTCGACAACGCCCGGCTGGCCGACATCCTCGGCACCGGCAACGCCGACTTCGCGGCGGTCGAACTGGTGCGCGCCAGCCTCGCCGCCGGCTCCACCGACAACGTGACCTGCCTGGTCGCCGACGTCGCGGAGGGCGATCCCGACACCAGTGTCGAACCGATGCTGGTCGGCGCGGCGGCCGAGCTCCCCCGTCGCGGCCGCGGCGTCTCCGGGCTCTTCCGCGGCCACCGCTCCGGCGACACCGGCGAGCTCGAGCCGGTCGACGCCGAGATCCCCGACGACATCGGCCGCTACGCCATCGAGGCCGACCCGATCGACCCCGAGGAGGCGCGCTACGCACCGCAGCCGCCGCGTCGCTTCGCCTGGGTACGCCGGATCCTCGTGCTCCTCGCGGCAGCCGGCCTGGTGTGGGTCGCCGCCGCCGGCGCGTGGTCGTGGAGCCAGGGCCAGTACTACGTCAGCGAGTACGACGGGAAGGTCGCCATCTACCGCGGCGTCGACGCCAGCCTGCCCGGCCTCGACCTGTCCACTCCCTACGAGGTGACCGACATCGAGGTGGAGACCCTCAGCGACTACGACCGGAGCCAGGTGGCGGAGGGCATCGGCAACGGTGACCTCGACACCGCCCGCAACACGGTCTCCAACCTGGTCCCGCAGGACCCCGGGGCGGACACGCAGACGGAGAACGGCTGATGTCCCAGACCGGCGCCCTCTTCGGCTTCGTGCACCGCCGTCGGCGCGGCGCGGAGCTGTTCCTGCTCGTGCTCGCCCTCGCGGTCGGCACCGGCGCCTACGCCGCGGTCGGCCTCGGCGTCGAAGGCACCATCCCCGCCAACCTGGTCGGCTACGCCGGCTGGCTGGCGGCCCTGGTCGTCGCCGCCCACGTCGTGATCCGCCTCACCGCGCCGTACGCCGACCCGGTGCTGCTGCCCGTCGTGGCGGCCCTCAACGGGCTCGGCCTCGCGGTGATCCACCGCCTCGACCTCGCCGACGACAGCACGTTCGCCCGTCAGCAGCTGATCTGGATGACCCTCGGTGTCGCCCTGTTCGTGGCGACGCTGGTCTTCCTGCGCGACCACCGTGCGCTGCAGCGGGTCACCTACACCCTGGGCCTCGCCTCGATCGCGCTGCTGCTGCTGCCACTGGTGCCCGGCATCGGCACCTCGGTCAACGGTGCGCAGATCTGGATCCGGCTCGCCGGTTTCTCCTTCCAGCCGGGAGAGGTCGCCAAGGTGCTGCTGGTGATCGCCTTCGCCGGCTACCTGGTGCTCCACCGCGACGCCCTGGCGCTCGCCGGGCGCCGGGTGCTGTTCGTCGACCTCCCGCGGGGCCGCGACCTGGGCCCGATCCTGGCCATGTGGGTGGTCAGCCTCGGCATCCTGGTCTTCCAGCGCGACCTCGGTTCCAGCCTGCTGTTCTTCGGCCTGTTCCTGATCATGCTGTACGTCGCCACCGAGCGCCCCGGCTGGCTGGTCGTCGGCGGCACCATGTTCTTCGGCGGCGCCGGCGCCCTCTACTGGATCTCGGTCAAGACCGGCGCGCTCTCCCACATCCAGAACCGCGTGGCCATCTGGCTGGACCCGATGCAGTACTACGACCAGACGCCGGGCAGCGGCCAGCTGG
The DNA here is from genome assembly GCA_963754025.1 of uncultured Actinomycetota bacterium. Classification (GTDB taxonomy): domain Bacteria; phylum Actinomycetota; class Actinomycetes; order Propionibacteriales; family Nocardioidaceae; genus Nocardioides. The sequence goes on from CAVWEC010000005.1 coordinate 662,363, forward strand.
TCGAGGGTCTCTTCGGCATGGCGTGGGGCGGTCTGCTCGGCCGCGGTTTCGGCGAGGGCCAGCCCGACCGGGTGCCCTACGCGGAGTCCGACTTCATCGTGGCCTCCATCGGCGAGGAGCTCGGGCTCACCGGGGTGATCGCGGTGATCCTGCTCTACGGCTTCATCGTCGAGCGTGCGCTGCGCGCGGCCCTCGTGTGCCGCGACGGCTTCGGCAAGCTGGTGTGCGTGGGCCTCGCCGGCGTCATCGCCATGCAGGTGTTCGTCGTCATCGGCGGCGTCACCCGGCTGATCCCGCTGACCGGCCTCACCACCCCGTTCCTCTCCTACGGCGGCTCGAGCCTGGTCGCCAACTGGGTGATCATCGCGCTGCTGCTGCGGATCTCCGACCAGGCCCGCCGCCCCGCCCCCCGCCTCGACACCGAGGAGGACGACGCCGACGCCGAGACCACCCAGGTGGTCAAGGCCGTGAAGGCGTGATGCAGACATGAACGGTTTCGACATGACTCGCTGGCGCTCGCCGCTCAACCACCGGTGCCTTGTGCATCGGTCCACCGCCGGGGGCGGTGCCCGATGAACAAGCCGATCCGCACCATCTCGATCTTCTGCATGCTGCTCTTCCTGGCGCTCATGCTCAACGCCACCTACCTGCAGTACTGGCAGGCCAGCGCCCTCAACGAGGATCCGCGCAACCGGCGGATCCTCGAGGCGTCGTTCTCCAGCGAGCGTGGCGCGATCCTCGTCGGCCGCACCCCGGTCGCCGAGAGCGAGCGCAGCAACGACCGCTACGAGTGGCAGCGCACCTACCCCCAGCCGCTCAAGTACTCCCACCTCACCGGCTGGTTCTCCTACTTCAGCCAGACCGGCATCGAGAAGTCGCAGAACTCGGTGCTCTCCGGCGAGGACTCGCGGCTGTTCGTGACCCGCCTGGTCGACCTGCTCAGCAACGACGGCACCAAGGGCGGCAGCGTCCAGCTCACGATCGACCCCGACGCGCAGAACGCCGCCTACGACGGGCTGTCGGCCCTCGGCGACGGCGTCGAGGGCTCGGTGGTCGCCATCGAGCCCAGCACCGGCAAGGTCCTGGCGATGGTCTCGCTCCCGAGCTACGACCCCAACGAGCTGGCCTCCCACGACTTCAGCGCCGTCGCCAAGCGGGCCGAGGAGCTGCAGGACCGCGAGGACGAGCCGCTGCTCAACCGGGCGATCCAGACCCGGCTCGCCCCCGGCTCGACCTTCAAGCTGGTCACGGCCGCCGCGGCGATCGAGGAGCTCGGCTACGACGCGCAGTCGCAGGTGCCCGGCGGGGCGACGTACCAGCTGCCGCAGACCACCGGCGACTCCGGCCTGATCGACAACGAGGGCCGCGACTGCGGCGCCGACAAGATCCCGTTCACGCAGGCGATGGCGCAGTCGTGCAACACGACGTTCGCCAAGCTGGCCGTCGACGTGGGTGCCGACGCGATGCTCGACCAGGCGGAGGCGTTCGGCTTCAACAGCGACTACCTCGACGACCTCTCGCCCCAGGCGCAGTCGAGCTTCCCGGGCGACATGAACCCGCCCGAGACCGGCCAGACCGGCATCGGCCAGTTCGAGGTGCAGGCCACCCCGCTGCAGATGGCCATGGTCTCCGCCGCGATCGCCAACGGCGGCACCGTGATGCGGCCCTACGTCGTCGACGCGGTGCTGACCCCCGAGCTCGAGGTGCTCCCCAAGACCGACCCGGAGGAGATCTCCTCCGCGATCAGCACTTCGACGGCCGACGTGATCACCGAGCTGATGGTCGAGACCGTCAGCAACGGCACCGCCAGTCCCGCCGCCATCCCCGGCTACGACGTCGCCGGCAAGACCGGCACCGCCCAGAGCGGCGTGGAGGGCCAGGCGCCCTATGCCTGGTTCACCTCCTTCGCCCCCGCCCAGGACCCCGACGTCGCGGTCGCGGTGATGCTCCAGAAGGTGCCCGGCCGCGCCACCGACGAGATCGCGGGCGGCGCCCTCGGCGGCCCGATCGCGAAGGCCGTGATGGAGGCGGTGATCAACCCGTGAGCGACCAGGAGAACGGGCAGCCCGCCAGGTACGCCGACGACGGCCACCGCTACCGTCTCGACTCCCGCATCGCCACCGGCGGCATGGGCGAGGTGTGGCGAGCCACCGACACCACGCTCGGTCGCACCGTCGCGGTCAAGCTGCTCAAGGCCGAGTACGCCGACGACGCGACGTTCCGCTCGCGCTTCTCCTCCGAGGCCCAGCACGCCGCCGCCCTCCACCACCCCGGCGTGGCCGCCGTCTACGACTTCGGGGAGGCCGTGTCGACCGCGGGGGCCGCCGACGACTCGCCCCGCCCCTACCTGGTGATGGAGCTCGTCGACGGGCAGCCGCTGTCGGCGCTGATCCGGCCGGGCCAGCCGCTCGACCCCGAGGTGACGCGTGACCTGATGGGCCAGGCGGCTGCCGCGATCGGCGCCGCCCACGCCGCGGGGATCGTCCACCGCGACGTCAAGCCCGCCAACCTGATCGTCACCCCCGACCGCCAGGTGAAGATCACCGACTTCGGCATCGCACGGGCGCTGGAGGGCATGGCGCTGACCCAGACCGGACAGGTGATGGGCACACCGCAGTACATCTCCCCCGAGCAGGCGCAGGGCGGTACGGCGACGCCGGCGTCCGACGTCTACTCCCTCGGCGTCGTCGCCTTCGAGTGCCTGACGTCCGAGCGGCCGTTCATCGCCTCGACGCCGGTCGCCACGGCCCTGGCCCACGTGCGCGAACCGGTGCCGCCGCTGCCCGCGGGCGTCCCGGCCGACCTCGCCGCCGTGGTCACCCGCTCGATGGCCAAGGACCCCGCCGACCGGTTCGCCGACGCCACCGCGTTCGCCGCGGCGCTGCGCGACCCCTCGGCAGCCGCGGCGACGGCCGCCGTCCCCGCCGCCGGCCCCGCCACCGCGGTCATGCCCGCCGCCGCCGCGGCCGCCGCGGCGCCCGCCACCCCGACGTCGACCCCGACGTCGACCCCGACGTCGACAGAGCCCGTCCCGCCGCCGCAGCAGAAGCGCCGGCTGCCGTGGCTCTGGATCGTGCTCGCCGTCGCGGTGCTGGTCGCCGTCATCGCCGTGGCGGCCCTGGCCCTCACCGGCGGCGACGACGAGCCGTCGGAGGACCCCACGCCCAGCCAGACGACACGCGACCGGACCCCGCGCACTCCCGACGACACGGTGTCCGAGGAGCAGTCGCCGACCGAGCAGTCCCCCGAGGACACGCCCACGTCGCGGGAGCCCGATCCCACCCCGACCGAGACCAACGAGCCGACGCAGACCAACGAGCCGAGCCAGACCGACACCGCCTCGCCGACCGGCGCCACCGGCACCCCCGACCCGACCGGGACCGCCGGCACGGCCGGGGGCGCCGCCGGCGGCACGCCCGGCAGCTCACCCAGCACCGCGGGGGAGGAACAGTGAGCGGCCTGATCGGCGGACGCTACGAGCTCGGCGAGCTGCTGGGCCGGGGCGGGATGGCGGAGGTCCGCAAGGGCACCGACTCCCGCCTGGGCCGGGTCGTCGCCGTGAAGCGGCTGCGCACCGACCTGGCCAGCGACGCGACCTTCCAGGCACGGTTCCGGCGCGAGGCCCAGTCGTCGGCGTCGCTCAACCACCCCTCGGTCGTCGCCGTCTACGACACCGGCGAGGAGGAGGCCACCGACGGTTCGGGCGTGGCCCAGCCCTACATCGTCATGGAGTTCGTCGCCGGCCGCACGCTGCGCGACGTGCTGCGCGAAGGCCGCAAGATCCTGCCCGAGCGCGCGCTCGAGATCACCAGCGGCGTGCTCTCCGCGCTCGACTACTCCCACCGCGCCGGCATCATCCACCGCGACATCAAGCCGGGCAACGTCATGCTCACCCCGAGCGGCGACGTGAAGGTGATGGACTTCGGCATCGCCCGGGCCATCTCCGACGCCTCCTCGACGATGACCCAGACCGCTGCCGTGGTCGGCACCGCGCAGTACCTCTCCCCGGAGCAGGCGCGGGGCGAGACCGTCGACTCCCGCTCCGACGTCTACTCCGCCGGCTGCCTGCTCTACGAGCTGCTCACCGGCCGGCCGCCCTTCGTGGGCGACAGCCCCGTCGCCGTGGCCTACCAGCACGTCCGCGAGCCGGCCGTGCCCCCCTCCCACCACGACTCGGCGCTGCCCGAGGCGATCGACGCGATCGTGATGAAGGCGCTCGCCAAGCGTGTCGAGGACCGCTACCAGTCCGCGGCCGCGATGCGCAGCGACATCGAGCGCTACCTCGGCGGCCGCCCGGTCCACGCGACCCCACCGCCCCCACTCCCTGCCGACGACCCGACCGTCGTGGGTGCTCCCGTGGCCGGTGCGGCGGCCACCGGCAGCCTGCCCGCCCAGGACCAGGAGGACGACAGGCGCTCCCGCACCGGGCTGCTGTGGCTGCTCGCCCTGCTGCTCGCCCTGCTGATCGGTGGTGCGGCGTACCTGTTGCCGGGGATGTTCGAGTCGCCTCCGGAGCAGGACCGCGTGCCCGACGTGATCGGGATGAAGGAGAAGGACGCCCGCTCCGCGCTGGGCGACGCCGGCTTCGACAACATCGACGTCGAGTACCGGCCCGACTCGGACGTGCGGGCGAACCGGGTGCTCGAGCAGGACCCCAACGCCGACCAGTTCGCCGAGCCCGGGAGCCTGGTGACCCTGGTGGTCTCCGAGGGCGCCCCGCTGGTGGAGGTGCCCTACGTCATCGGCTTCACCCGTGAGGAGGCGGAGGCCGAGATCGAGGGTCGAGGTCTCGAGGCCACCTTCGAGGAGCGCGAGTCCGACGAGCCGGCGGGCATCGTCGTCGCCACCGACCCCAACACCGGCGACAGCATCGCCGAGGGCAGCACCGTCACCGTCTTCTACTCCGACGGACCCGAGGAGGTCCCCGACGTGCGCGGTATGAAGCAGTCGGAGGCCAAGCAGGTGCTCACCGACGCCGGGTTCAACGTCTCGGTGGTCAAGTCGTCCGACACCACCGAGCCGAAGGGCACGGTCATCGACCAGAGTCCGGGCCCCGGGGAGAAGGCCTCCGACGGCTCGACCGTGACCATCGTGGTGTCGAGCTACGAGGAGCCGACGGAGGAGCCCAGCGAGTCGCCCAGCGAGACCGCGAGCGACGATCCGACCCTGCCCACCGAGAGCCCCTCCACCGAGGGCAACGGAGGCTGAGCGGTCAGGTGAGCGGCTCGGCGTAGGTGCGTCCGAGCACCCCTTCGTAGGCCGGCATGTCGAGCGCGGACTGCGTCGTCATCTCGAAGCCGACGGAGATGTCGGGCCGGAGGGCGTCGCGGCGGAAGAGCGCGGTGTCCTCGTCCTGGAGGACCGCGGCCTCCAGCGCGGCCGGGTTGCCGATCGCGGAGATCGTGTAGGGCTGGGGGTAGACACCGCCGCCGAGCATGACGGCGTTGCCCTCGCACTTGATGCCGGTGGTGGTGACCACCCGCTGCCCCTGGACGGTGACCGCCTCGGCGCCTCCCGCCCACATCGCGTTGACGACCGCCTGGATGTCCTGCTGGTGCACGATCAGCCACCGGATCGGCTGGTCCGAGGAGTTGATGACGTCGGCGGGCGCGTCGGAGAGCACGACCGTGAGGCCGGGCCCGGACACCGGCGTCAGCCCGGCCGGTGCCCTGAGGTCGTCGACCCGCCGCTGGAGCCTGCGGGTGCCGGAGTCGCCGACCTGGCCCGTGAGCCGTTCGACGTCGGCGCTGACCTCGCGCACCCGCTCGGCCAGCGCCTCGTACTGGGAGTTCTCGGCCGCCACGACCGAGCCGAGGTCGGTGTAGCGGCCCGGCCGGAGGTCGGTGCCCTCGCTGTTGATCGAGCTGGTCACGAACAGGACGCCGCACGCCAGCACCACCGCCGGGGTACCGAACCGCCACGCCGAGCGGCGGTGCGCCGCGGGGCGCTTCTCGGGACGCCCCTCGGGGCGCTCCTCGGGGCGCTCCTCGGGCCTCGAGTCGGGATCCGGGCTCATGGCGACTACGCTAACCCCCGCATTCCAGTGACGAGCACGACGACCCAAGGCAGCATGAGGAGTCCCCGGTGTCCAAGCCCAAGGCGAAGGCCCAGCAGCAGCAGCTCACCGACGTTCCCCGCGAGGGGAAGAGCTTCGGGGCGCGCTTCGTCATCGCGCTGCTCCTCATGGTCGTGGGCGTCGCGTGGATCATCTACTACTACGCCGCCGTGCGCGTGGACCCGACCGTGATCCCCGCCCCCAAGGCCGGCTCGCCCGCGTTCATGGCCGACCTCGGCAACTGGAACTACGCGATCGGCTTCGGCCTCCTCCTGGTCGGCCTCGGCGTCTCGGCCCACCCCTCCACCCCGCTCGGCCGCGGCCGCGGCGTCGTCGTGGGCATGCTCGGCTGCTTCCTGGTCGGGTTGCTGTGGATCTGCACCTTCTACGTCGTCAGCAACGACCCGTCGGCCATCCCGGTCATCAACGACCTCGGCCAGTACAACCTCCTCGTCGGCATCGCGTTCATGGCGGTCGGCTTCAGCTTCGCCACCCGCTGGGAGTGAACCCCTCCGGGCCCTGGGCCCTGCGCCGCTGGCCCGGCCACCTGCTGGTCGCCGTGCTGTTCGGCGGCGCCGCGCTCCTCGGCGCGTGGCAGTACGACGCCGGCCGCGCCGAGCGTGAGGCAGCGGCGCGCGACCTGACCGACCGCGACCCGGTGGCCCTCACGACCGTGCTCGGGCCCGACGACCCGTTCCCCGCGCCGTCGGTCGGCCAGCCGGTCACGGTGAGCGGCACCTGGGTCGACGAGGCGACGGTGTTCGTCGCCCGGGGGTCCTCCTACTGGGTCGTGACGCCGCTGGTCGTCGACGACCCCGGCGCCGACGGTGCCGCGCTGCCGGTCGTCCGCGGGATCAGCGGCCGGCCGACGGCCGACACGGTCACCGGGCCGGCCGAGGTGACCGGCTGGCTGCAGCCGGGCGAGGGCACCGGCGCGGCGGACGACGACCCCACCGACGACGTGCTGCCGCAGCTGCGGCCCGCCGACCTCGTCCAGCGTCTCGACGAGGACCTCTACAGCGGCTACCTCGTCAGCCAGCAACCGACCGCCGGGCTGGCCGCCGCCAGCCTGGAGCAGCTGCCGAGCGCCGACCGCTTCACCGGCCTGCGCAACTTCCTCTACGCGCTCGAGTGGTGGGTCTTCGGTGCGTTCGCGGTGTTCGTGTGGGTGCGTCACCTGATGGACGAGGCGCGGGAGGATCCCGCGCCGGACGACGCCCCCACGATCGATAGGCTCGACGCGTGAGGTCCCCGCTGCTGCGCTACCGCGTCATGGCCACCGTCGTCGGCGTCCTGCTCGTGGTGCTGATCCTGGTCGGCGTCCCGCTGGCCAACTTCGACGGCAGCAGCATGTGGGGGGTCTTCCCGAGCACGCCGGCGCTCGTCGCGGTCGGCTCCACGCCCCACGCGGTCGGCGAGGCGATCACGACCTACCTCGGCGTGGCCCACGGCTGGCTCTACATGATCTTCCTGGTCACGGCGTTCCTCCTCTCGCGCCGGGCGAGGTGGGAGATCCCCTTCACGGTGGTGATCCTGGTCTGCGGCACGGTGCCGCTGCTCTCCTTCTGGGCCGAGCACCGGGCCACCGCGCGGGTGCGCGCCGAGCACCCCGAGCTGGGCTGACCCGTGACCCGGCGCCGATGAGCACCGCCTTCGTGCTCGGGGGCGGCGGCGTCCTCGGCGCGGTCGAGGTCGGCATGCTGCGGGCGCTCTTCGAGCGCGACGTCGTGCCCCACCTCGTGCTCGGCACCAGCGTCGGCGCGCTCAACGGCGCCATGGTCGCGCGCGACCCCACGCTCTCCGTGATCGACCGGCTCACCGAGATCTGGCTCCAGGTCAGCCAGACGCGCGAGGTCTACGGCGACCGGCCGCTGCGCACCGTGCGGCGAGCGGTGTCGACCGGCACCCACCTGTTCTCGTCCTCCCCCCTGCGCCAGCGGCTGGCCGACGAGCTGGGCGACCAGCTGATCGAGGACCTGCCGGTGCGCTTCCAGGCCTGTGCCTCCCACATCGAGAGCGCCTCGGAGTACTGGTTCGACCACGGACCCCTCGTCGACGCGGTCGTCGCCAGTGCGGCCGTGCCCGGGCTGCTGCCGCCCGCGGAGGTCGACGGGCAGCACTTCCTCGACGGCGGCATCGTCAACTCGATCCCGGTCTCGCGCGCCGTGCAGCTCGGCGCCACCCGGCTCTTCGTGCTCCAGGTCGGTCGCATCGACCGGCCGTTGAAGGTCCCGCAGCGGCCGTGGGACGTCGCCCGGGTCTCCTTCGAGATCGCGCGCCGCCACCGGTTCACCCGCGAGATGGCCGAGCTGCCGGAACACGTCGAGGCCCACGTCCTCCCGGCCCGCGGCACCTCCGTGCGCGACGACACGCTGCGGGCCCAACGCGACTTCGGCAGCGTCGAGGAGCGCATCGCGGCGACGTACGCCGCGACGCGGACCTACCTCGACGAGCACCTGGGCCGGGCATGACCTGGGCCGTGCGCCGAGGCGTGCTGGCGCCGCTCGCGATCGGGGTGACCGCCTTCCTGTGGGTGACGCTCCCCCTCTGGCTGATCGTCACGGCGCTGCTGTCACCGGTCCTCCCGGGGCGTTGGCGGGCGCTGCGGTTGCTGTGGGTGGTGATCCTCTACCTCACCTGCGAGGCACTGCTGCTGCTGGTGATGTGGGGGCTGTGGTTCGCGGCCGGGTTCGGCCGGCGGCTGCGCTCGGCGTACTTCGAGGGCATCCACTACGACCTGGTCCAGGGCGTGATGTGGGTGTTCTTCCGCGAGGCGCGCCGGGTGCTGGCGCTGACGATCGAGACCGACGGCCCGACCCCGGACGCCCACCCGGGGGTGCCGCTCCTCGTGGCCTGCCGACACGCGGGGCCCGGTGACTCCTTCACGCTGATCCACGCGCTGATGCACTGGTACCGCCGCGAGCCGCGCGTCGTGCTCAAGGACACCCTCGCGTGGGACCCGGCCGTCGACGTGCTGCTGAACCGGATCCCGGCGCGCTTCGTCGATCCCCGGGGCGGGGAGGTGGAGCGCTACATCGAGGAGCTGGCGAGGGGGCTCGACGAGGACGACGCGTTCGTGATCTTCCCCGAGGGCGGCAACTTCACCCAGGCACGACGCCGGCGTGGCATCGACCGGCTCCACAGCCTCGGGATGCACCGGATGGCCGAGCGGGCGGAGGCGATGACCCATGTGCTCGCGCCCCGGCCCGGCGGCTTCCTCGCCGCCCTCGACGGGGCACCGGACGCCGACGTCGTGCTGGTCGCCCACACCGGGCTCGACCACCTGCTGACCGTGGGGGACCTGTGGCGCGCGCTGCCCATGGACAAGCGGATCGTGATGCGCTGGTGGCAGGTGCCCCGTGACGAGATCCCCGCCGGCCGCGAGGAGCGCATCGAGTGGCTCTTCGGCTGGTGGGAGCGGATCGACGCCTGGGTGGCCGACCAGCACGCCTAGGGTGGCGGCATGCCAGCCCCTGTGCCCGACCGCGCCGCCGCCGCGCGCCTCTGGGCGGCCTACCGCGACGCCCATCCCGACGTGCCCGACGAGCCCCTCGTCGTGGAGGCGTTCGGCGACTCCCCGGAGCTCGCCGACGAGCTGATCGCCTTCGTGGTCGACGGACCCAAGCGAGCGACCGCCGGGATGGTCGCCGAGTTCCGCGCCGAGGGCGAGCCGCTGCCCCGGCTCGGCGGCCACTGGATCGCCTGCGACGGCAGCGGCGTGCCGCGTGCCGTGCTGCGGACGGTCGAGCTGCGGCTGGGACCGCTGTCGTCGGTCGACGAGAAGTTCGCGTGGGACGAGGGCGAGTACGAGCGCACCCTCGAGAGCTGGCTCGACGGCCACCGCCGCTACTTCCGTCGGGCCTGCGCCGACCTCGGCCTGGAGTTCACCGACGAGATCGAGCTCTGCTTCGAACGGTTCCGCGTCGTCTGGCCGCCCGAGATCGCCGACTGACCGCCGGCCCCACCCCGGACGTCATACGGTCCGGTCGCCATGGCGACCGGACCGTATGACGTTGCGCGTGGTGCGCGCTGTCAGGACTTGTTCTTGCCGACCTCGGTCTCGGCGACCGGCTCGTCAGGGGTGGTGACCTCGTGGGCCGACTCGGCCTCGTCGGACATCGCCTCGTCCGGCGAGGAACCGGCGGTGTCGTCGGCCGTGTCGGCGACCGGAGCGGGGGCCGGGGCCGGCGGCGGGGTCGGGGTGTAGGAGGACTGCCAGTTCTTGCTGTCCTGGCCGGCCTTCAGCTTCGAGGCGACGAACGCGGCGCCTGCCGCGAGGCCGGTGAAGACCAGGAACTTGCGCAGCCGGTGCTTCTTCTTCTTCTTCGGCTCCTCGCCCTGGAGCTCGGCGACCTTGGTCGAGGCGAGGTCGCGACCCTCCGCGGCCTTGGCCGAGGCGATCTCGGCGACCAGCGCGGCCTTGTCGGCAGCGAGGGCGGAGGCGTCGGCGATCATCGGCCGCGCGCGGTCGCGCGCGTCGGTGATGGCCGGGCCGGCCTTCTCGACCGCCCTGTCCCGGGCGTCCACCAGTGCAGGAACGGCACGCTCCTTCGCGGTGTCGACGGCGTGCTCGACGTGGGGGCGGACCTGGTCGACGGCGTGCTCGACGTAGTCGGCCGCCTGCTCCATGAAGGTCTTCTTCCGGCGGATGCCCATGGGGAGTTCCTCTCGCTCGTGTGCTCCCATCCCATCATGCCGGGCAACCGCGGGCCAGCCACCCATCGGGTGGTAGGACCGCTCTGGCAGGATCGAGGCGGCCACACCGTCCGAACATCAGCGATCGAGAAGGCAGTTCCATGGCTCAGCAGGCGATTCTCAAGACCAACCACGGCGACATCACGCTCGACCTCTTCCCCGACCACGCCCCGCGCACGGTCGAGAACTTCACCGGGCTCGCCGACGGCACCAAGGAGTACGACGCCGGCAACGGCCGCAGCGGCCCCTTCTACGACGGCCTGACCTTCCACCGGGTCATCCCCGGCTTCATGATCCAGGGCGGTTGCCCGCTCGGCACCGGCACCGGCGGCCCGGGCTACACCTTCGGCGACGAGGTCAACTCCGGCCTCACCTTCGACAAGCCCTACCTGCTCGCCATGGCCAACGCCGGCCCGGGCACCAACGGCTCCCAGTTCTTCATCACCGTCGGCCAGACCCCGCACCTCAACGGCCGCCACACCATCTTCGGCGAGGCCGCCGACCAGGCCTCGCGCGACGTCGTCGACGCGATCGCCGCGGTCTCCACCGGTGCGATGGACCGCCCCTCCGACGCCGTCGTGATCGAGTCGGTCGAGGTCGTCGGCTGACCAGCCGGCCCGATCCGCAGGCCCCCGGTCAGGGGGTGCCGACCTGCTACCGGCACCCCGACCGGGAGTCCTACATCCGCTGCCAGCGCTGCGAGCGGACCATCTGCCCCGACTGCATGCGTGACGCGGCCGTCGGGTTCCAGTGCCCCTCCTGCGTCGCCGAGGGCGCGAAGCAGACCCGACAGGGCCGTGCGCCGTACGGCGGCAACCGCTCGGCCAACCCGGCGCTCACCTCGTTCGTGCTCATCGGCGCGAACCTCACGGTGTGGCTGGCGATCGTGCTCACCGGCGGTCGCACCAGCCGGCTGATCGACCTGTTCGCGCTGATGCCGCAGGGCCGCTGCGAGGCGGGGCGCGGGGGCTACTACCCCCAGGTCGACGCCGAGACCACCTGCCAGCTGCTCCCCGGCACCAGCTGGGTCGCGGGCGCTGCCGACGGTGCCGTGTGGCAGCTGCTGACCAACGCCTTCTCCCACGTGGAGATCTGGCACATCGCCTTCAACATGCTGGCGCTCTGGGTGCTCGGCCCCCAGCTCGAGGCGGCCCTGGGACGGCGTGCGCTTCCTGGCCCTCTACCTCGTCTCCGCGCTCGCCGGCTCGACCGCCGTGATGTGGCTGTCGGGCGAGCAGGTGCAGACCCTCGGTGCGTCCGGGGCGATCTTCGGCCTGCTCGGCGCCTTCCTCGTGCTCGCGCGCAAGGTCGGGGGCAACCTGCAGCCGATCCTGATGATCCTCGGGATCAACCTCGTGATCACCGTCGCCGGCAGCAGCTTCATCTCCTGGCAGGGTCACCTCGGTGGCCTCGTGGGCGGGCTGCTCGCCACCGCGGTCCTCGTCTACTCGCCACGCCAGCACCGCGGCCGCTACCAGCTGCTCGGGCTGGGCTCGCTGGTGCTGCTCCTGCTCGCCGCCTGCCTGCTCCGCGCGCTCTCGCTGGGCTGACGGGCCATCCCCCACCCGCCCGCGCGCTGACCTACCCCAAATGGGGGATGTCGCGATCGTCCCCTCACGGGGCGACGGCGGATCGTTCACATTTTCCACAGATGTGTACACACCTGTGGAGAACTACAGCGGTGTAACTCATCCACAGCTGTGCACACACCGGTGGACAACTGCCGGTCCCGTTCCCGGCGCTTCTGCGACGCTGACCCTCGTGATCCACCACCTCAACTGCGCGACGCTGCACCCGCTCGGATCCTTCGGCGGCCGGGTGCTGCCGGCGGCCATGGTCGCCCACTGCCTGCTCGTGGAGCGGGCCGACGGACTGCTGCTCGTCGACACCGGGTTCGGTCGCGACGACGTCGCGACGCCCGCCCGGCTCGGTCGGGTCGTCGTCGGCGCGCTGCGCCCGGCCCTCGAACCGGCCGAGACCGCAGCCGCACAGGTCCTCGCGCTGGGCCACCGGATCGAGGACGTCACCGACGTCGTCGTGACCCATCTCGACCTCGACCACGCCGGCGGGCTCGCCGACTTCCCCGGGGCCCGGGTGCACGTGCTCGAGGCCGAGCTCGCGGCCGCCACCCGCCCGACGGTGCGCGAGCGCGCCCGCTACCTCAGCGCCCAGTGGGCGCACGGTCCCCGATGGGTGACCCACCGGGTCGAGGGGGAGGAGTGGCATGGCTTCGGCGCGGTCACGGCTCTGGCGGACGACGTCCTCCTGGTGCCGCTGCACGGCCACACCCGTGGCCACTGCGGTGTCGCCGTACGGCGTCCGGTCGACCGGGGCGGTGGCTGGCTGCTCCACGCGGGCGACGCCTACTTCGACGCCGGCGAGAAGGAGACCCCGGCCCACGCCAGGCCGGGGCTGAGGCTCTTCCAGCGCGTTGCTGGCCGTCGACGACGACCAGCGGCGCGCCAACCAGGAACGACTCCGCGCGCTCCACGCGGGGACCTCGGCCTCCCCGGACGGTCCGGTGACGATCTTCAGCGCCCACGACCCCACCGAGCTGGCGGCCCTGCAGGCCGGGTGAGGGCGGCTCAGAGCCCGGTCGGCTCCGCGTAGGGCACGACCTCGGGGCAGATCGAGAAGGGGAGCTCGCGCAGCAGGGTGAGGCCCGCCGCTGCGGGCGGGTCCTCGACGGCGTAGCCGAGCCGACCCGAGGAGGGGTCGGCGGCGCCGTTGGTGAAGACGTCCGGGAAGGGTGGCACCGGCCAGTCCTCCCCGATGCGCAGCCGCTCGAAGAGGTCCTGCCGGCCGGGCTCGACCCACACCACGGCCGTGTGGTCGCCGAAGGCGACCGCGAACCCCGACAGCTCGTCGAGCGTCGTCACCGGGTGCTCCGCCAGCACGGCGGCCTGGGCCTCGGCGTCCCCGTCGGGCCCGAGCGCCTCGTGGAGCGGTGTGCAACCGCGCTGGAGGTACGTCGCGGTCGCCGGCTCGTCGACGAGCGGCTCCCACTGCGGCTCGTTGCCCCACACGTCGCTCTCACCGGTGCCGGCGACCACCAGGTGGTCGCCCGCGCGCAGCTCGGCGCCCTCGAGCACGCCGATCCCGTCGTCGATGGCGCGCCGCACCCCCTCGAGGTCGAGGTCGGGCCGCAGCGCGAGGGCGAAGCCGCGCCCCTCCTCGCCGCGCCAGTGGGCCTCCCAGTCCACGTCGTCCTGGGTGAAGCCGTAGTCGAGCTCGAAGGTCGACCCGTCCGCCCGCAGCATCCCCTCGGCCAGCGCGGCCGACTCCACGTCGGCGCGCTCCCAGAAGGCGAAGCGGTCGGTGACCAGGTCCTCGCTGGTGAGGTCGGGCTGCCCGAGCTGCACCCGGATGGCGTCCCAGTCGGTCACCGTCACCACCTCGGCGCCCTGGGGCACCAGCGACAGCACCGCGGCTGCCGGCTCCGCGGTCGCGTCGTACGCCGGCGCCGGCTCGGGCGGCACGGAGACCAGCGGCCGCGGCCGCTCCGGCCGCTGCTCGGCCTGGCAGGCCGTGAGCGCCACGAGCGCGAGCAAGGCCAGGACGGCGGGCTTGCTCATGTGGTGGAGCCTAGGGGACTCGAACCCCTAACCCCCTGCTTGCAAAGCAGGTGCGCTACCAATTGCGCCAAGGCCCCGGGTGGGTCGGTCGGACCCGGTGGGATCAGTACTGGAGCGTTCAGGCCCGGTGGCTCGGCTCGACGGAGTCGGTGGCCTCGGCCCACAGCTCCTGCTCGGTGCGGCCCGCGTCGAGCTTCTTCTTCGCGAACGCGGCGCCGGCGGCGGCGACGAGGACCAGCAGGACCTTCTTCATGGGTGTTCTCCTGGGAGGAACCGGTGGGTGGAGGCGGACAGGCTACCAAGCACGACAGCCGGGGCATCCAGTGAGGATGGTCCCGGCTGTTGGCGTGGCTGGTGGGCCTAACAGGACTTGAACCTGTGACCTCTTCCTTATCAGGGAAGCGCTCTAACCGTCTGAGCTATAGGCCCGGGAGGCTGCCGCAACCGCGGCTGCCGACGGTGGAGATTACCCCACCGGTCGGAGGCCGGACAAAACGGCGGCCGGGCTGGTGGAGGCGGAGCCTCAGTGGTCCTCGGCGAGGGTGACCTCGACGCCGCCGAGCAGCGCAGCGGCCATGTTGTAGAGGAACGCGCCGAGGGTCGCGACCGCGGTCAGCAGCACCACGTCGACGACCGCGACGAGCATGGTGAAGCCCATGACCCGGGAGGTGCCGATGTAGGAGGTGATGTCGAAGCCGCCGGCCGCCTCGTCACCGAGGATGTCGGTGGCGGTGGCGTTGATGGAGTCCCAGACGCCGGCCGCACCGAGCACGCTCCAGACGATGAAGACCGACACGACGGTCACGATCCCGAAGGCCACCGCCAGCAGGAACGAGGTCTTCATGACCGACCAGGGGTCGACCCGCGTCAGTCGCAGCCGGGCGCGACGCGGTGGCTTGCGCCCCGCTGCCGCCTTGGTGGAGGCGGACGTCGACTCGGGCTGGGCGTTGGCGCGGTGCTCGTTGGCGGCCTTGGCCAGCTTGGCCTGGATCCGCTCGGTCAGCGGCGGCCGCGCCGCCGTGTCGTCGTTGCTGCGGGCGGCGCCGGAGCCGGAGTCACTGCCGCGGACAGCCGTCCGCTCGCCGGTGCGCTCCGTCATCAGTCCTCCTGGGTGCCGGATTCGTCGGGCTCGGTCGCTGCCTGGTCGTCAGGCTCGTCGTCAGGCTGGTCGGCAGCGGTCGATGCGTCGATTGTTGCACTCGCGCCCGAGTCGGGCGATTCGTCGACCGGCCCAGCGGGCTGCTCACCCGCCTCCTGGGCGACCTCCTCCTCGACCTTCGCCTCGACCGAACGGGCGACCACGGCGACCGCGTCACCGTTCTTGGGCGACACGAACTTCACGCCCTGGGTGGAGCGACCCATGGGTCGGAAGTCGGTGTTGATGGGGCTCCGCACGACCTGACCCGACTGGGTGATCGAGAGGACCTCGTCACCGTCCTGGACGATGAACGCCCCCACCAGGACGCCGCGGTCCTCGTTGGCCAGCGCCATCGCCTTCACCCCGAGCCCACCGCGGTTGGTGATGCGGTACTCGTTGATGCGCGAGCGCTTGGCGAAGCCGCCGTCGGTGATCGTGAAGACGTACTGGACGTCCTCGTCGCTGTCCTCGGTGGCGGCCTCGGCAGCCCGGATCACCGACATCGACAGCACGGAGTCCGGCTGCTCGAGGTCGGTGCGGAACTTCATGCCGCTCACCCCGGACGTCGCGCGGCCCATCGGTCGCAGCTGGGAGTCGTCGGCGCGGAACCGCACCGCCTGGCCCTTGCGGGAGACCAGCAGGATCTCGTCCTCGGCGAAGACCAGCTCGGCGCCGATCAGCTCGTCGTCGTCCTCGCGGAAGTTGATCGCGATGACGCCGGCCTGCCGCGGGCTGTTGTAGTCACCGAGCCGGGTCTTCTTCACCAGTCCGGCACGGGTGGCGAGCACCAGGTAGGGGGCCTGCTCGTAGTCGCGGATCGCGAGCACCTGGGCGATCTGCTCGTCGGGCTGGAACGAGAGCAGTCCGGCGACGTGGCCGCCCCGCGCGTCGCGCGAGGCCTCGGGCAGGTTGTAGGCCTTGGTGCGGTAGACCCGGCCGGCCGTGGTGAAGAAGAGCAGCCAGTGGTGGTTCGTGGTCGCGATGAAGTGCTCGACCACGTCGTCGCCGCGCAGGGCCGCGCCCCGCACGCCCTTGCCGCCGCGCCGCTGCAGGCGGTACTGGTGGCGCAGCGTGCGCTTGGCGTAGCCGCCTCGGGTGATCGAGACGACCAGCTCCTCGTCGGGGATCAGGTCCTCCATCGACAGGTCACCGTCGGCCGCGATGATCTGGGTGCGCCGCTCGTTGCCGAACTTCGCGACGATGTCGTCGAGCTCGGAGATCACCAGCCCGCGCTGGCGCTCGGGCTTGGCGAGGATGTCCTGCAGGTCGGCGATGACGAGCTCGATCTCGGCGAGGTCGTCGATGATCTTCTGCCGCTCGAGGGCCGCGAGCCGGCGCAGCTGCATCTCGAGGATCGCGTTGGCCTGCAGCTCGTCGACGTCGAGCAGCTCGATCAGGCCGGTGCGGGCCTCGTCGACGTCGGGGGAGCGCCGGATCAGGGCGATGACCTCGTCGAGCATGTCCAGCGCCTTGACCAGGCCGCGCAGGATGTGGGCGCGCTCCTCGGCCTTCCGCAGCCGGTAGCGGGTACGTCGCTGGATGACGTCGATCTGGTGGGCGACCCAGTGGCTGATGAACTGGTCGACGGTCAGGGTGCGGGGCACGCCGTCGACCAGCGCCAGCATGTTGGCCGAGAAGTTGGTCTGCAGCTCGGTGTGCTTGAGCAGGTTGTTGAGGACGACGCGCGCGACCGCGTCACGCTTGAGCACGATGACGAGCCGCTGGCCGGTGCGCGAGGAGGTGTCGTCCCGCACGTCGGCGATGCCCTGCACCCGACCCGAGTCGGCGAGCTCGGCGATCTTGAGCGCCAGGTTGTCGGGGTTGACCATGTAGGGCAGCTCGCTGATCACCAGCGTGGTGCGGCCCTTGGCGTCCTCGTCCACGTCGATGACGGCACGCTGGGTGACCGAGCCCCGGCCGGTGCGGTAGGTCTGCTCGATGCCCTCGCGGCCCACGATCAGCGCCCCGTTGGGGAAGTCGGGTCCCTTGATCCGCTCGAGGAGCGCCTCGAGCAGCTCCTCGCGGGTGGCGTCGGGGTGCTCCAGTGCCCACCGGGCTCCGGAGGCGACCTCGATCAGGTTGTGCGGGGGGATGCTCGTGGCCATGCCGACGGCGATGCCGGCGGAGCCGTTGACCAGCAGGTTCGGGAACCGGGCCGGCAGGATCTGCGGCTCCTCGGAGCGACCGTCGTAGTTGGGCCCGAAGTCGACGGTGTCTTCCTCGATGTCGCGCACCATCTCCATCGCCAGCGGCGCCATCCGGCACTCGGTGTAGCGCATGGCGGCGGCGGGGTCGTTGCCCGGCGAACCGAAGTTGCCCTGGCCGTGGATCAGCGGCGCACGCATCACCCACGGCTGGGCGAGCCGGACGAGGGTGTCGTAGATCGCGGTGTCGCCGTGGGGGTGGTACTGGCCCATCACGTCGCCGACGACGCGGGAGCACTTGGAGTAGCCGCGGTCGGGGCGGTAGCCGCCGTCGAACATCGCGTAGAGCACGCGACGGTGCACCGGCTTGAGGCCGTCGCGGACGTCGGGCAGCGCCCGGCCCACGATGACGGCCATGGCGTAGTCGATGTAGCTGCGCTGCATCGACACCTGCAGGTCGATCGGCTCGATCCGCCCGCCCGGGCCCGGCCCGTCGCCGCCGCCGCTGATCAGGTTTCCGGTCTGCTCGGTCACGTCTGTTCGTCTCTCTGGTCGGTTCTACTCGAATCTAGGACTGTCGCTAGACGGTCAGATATCGAGGAATCGGACGTCCTTGGCGTTGCGTTGGATGAAGGAGCGGCGCTGCTCGACGTCCTCGCCCATGAGGATCGAGAAGATCTCGTCGGCACGGGCGGCGTCCTCCAGGGTCACCTGCAGCAGGATCCGGCCCTCGGGATCCATGGTGGTCTCCCACAGCTCGTCGGCGTTCATCTCGCCGAGACCCTTGTAGCGCTGCACCGGGTTCTCCTTGGGCAGCTTGCGACCCTGCGCGAGACCCTCCTTCATCATCGCGTCGCGCTCGGCGTCGGAGTAGACGAACTCGTGCTCGGCCGGCTTGTTCCACCGCAGTCGGTAGAGCGGGGGCTGCGCCATGTAGACGTAGCCGTGCTCGATCAGCGGCTTCATGAACCGGAAGAGCAGGGTCAGCAGCAGGGTGTTGATGTGGTGGCCGTCGACGTCGGCGTCGGCCATCAGCACGATCTTGTGGTAGCGCACCTTCTCGAGGCTGAACTCCTCGTGGATGCCCGTGCCGAGCGCGGAGATGATCGCCTGCACCTCGGTGTTGGCGAGCACCTTGTCGATGCGCGCCTTCTCGACGTTGAGGATCTTGCCGCGGATCGGGAGGATCGCCTGCACCCGCGGGTCGCGGCCCTGCTTGGCCGAGCCGCCCGCCGAGTCGCCCTCGACGATGAAGACCTCACACTCCTCGGGGCTGGTCGACTGGCAGTCGGCCAGCTTGCCGGGCAGGCCGCCGCCGCCGAGCAGGCCCTTGCGGTTGCGGGCCAGGTCACGCGCCTTGCGCGCGGCGATCCGGGCCGATGCCGCCGCCTGCGCCTTGCGCACGATGTCGCGACCCTCCTGCGGGTTCTGCTCCATCCAGGCGCCGAGCTGGTCGTTGACCACCCGCTGCACGAAGCCCTTGGCCTCGGTGTTGCCGAGCTTGGTCTTGGTCTGGCCCTCGAACTGCGGCTCGGCCAGCTTGATCGAGATGATCGCGGTCAGGCCCTCGCGGACGTCGTCACCGCTGACCCGGTCCTCGCGCTTCTTGATCTGGCCCCACTCCTCGCCCCAGTTGTTGACCAGGGTGGTGAGAGCCGAGCGGAAGCCCTCCTCGTGGGTGCCGCCCTCGTGGGTGTTGATGGTGTTGGCGAAGGTGTGCACCGACTCGGTGAACGTGGTGTTCCACTGCATCGCCACCTCGAGACTCATGTGGTTCTCGATGCTGTCGGGCGTCTCGGCCTCGAAGGAGATGACCGTCGGGTTGGCCTTGTCCTTGCGCCGGTTGAGGTGCTCGACGAAGTCGACGAGTCCCCGGTCGTAGCGGAAGACCTGCTCGAGCCCGCCGCCCTCGCCACGCTTGATGGCGTCGACGCCGGTCTGGTCGACCGAGTCGTCGACGGTGACGTCCTGGACCGCGTCGACGATGTCGTCGGCGATCGGGCGCTCGTCGCGCACCACGATCTCGAGGCCCTTGTTGAGGAAGGCGTACTCGCGGATGCGTGAGGTGATCGTCTCGAGCGAGTGGGTCGTCGTCTCGAAGATGTCGGGGGAGGGGTAGTAGACGATCGTGGTGCCGGTGCGCTCGCCCTCGGTCATCGCGCGGACCTGCTCGAGCTCGCCGTCGGGCACCCCGACCGTGAAGGTCTGGCGCCACTCGTGGCCGCGGTTGCGCACGGTCGCGATCACCCGGGCGGAGAGCGCGTTGACGACCGAGACGCCGACGCCGTGGAGCCCGCCCGAGACCTTGTAGCCGCCGCCACCGAACTTGCCGCCGGCGTGGAGCACGGTCAGCGCGAGCGTCAGCGCCGGCACCTCCTGGCCGGGCGCGGTGTCGGTGGGGATGCCGCGGCCGTTGTCCTCGACCTGCACGCCCCCGTCCTCGCGGAGGGTGAGCACGATCCGGTCGCAGTGGCCGGCGAGCGCCTCGTCGACCGCGTTGTCGACGATCTCCCAGATCAGGTGGTGCAGCCCGCGCTCACCGGTGGAACCGATGTACATGCCGGGCCGCTTGCGGACCGCCTCGAGGCCCTCGAGGACCTGGATCGCGGAGGCGTCGTACTCGCCGGAGGGGCTGGACTGACCGGACGGGGGGGTCGTGGTCGGGGTCTGCTCGGCGGTCACGCGCACCTTCTTCGCAGGAGTGTTCTCAACGGGGATCTGACAAGGGATCCGACAAGGGATCCGAAACAGGATCCGACATGGCGGAGGTCGCGCCTGGAGGGGTCGCGACCACGGCCGCCATGATACCCCGCAGAAGGGCTCAGATCACGCACCGGCCCCGCTTGTGGAGGGGACGGCCCGCGAGGAACGCCCCTGAGGGCTCCGGAACCGGCCACTGCGCCGCCGCGCAGGGGGGTCGTCGGGTCCCTGTACCGGGTCGCGGCTCCCAGATCGCCCCCGGTCCGCCCGGGGGGTCAGCCGTAGGTGTCGCGCGGTCCGCGGCCACCACGCACCGACCGGCTGCCCTTCTTCCAGCTGGGCCCGTGCGGCCCCAGCACCTCGATCAGGGTGACCGTCCCGTGGCCCAGCTCCTCGTTGAGCCGGCGCACGACGGTGGGTGCGAGCAGCGTCAGCTGGGTGGCCCAGGCCGTGGAGTCGGTGCGGACGACGAGCCGGCCGTCGGCGAAGCTCTCGGGGGTCGTGTGGTCGCCGACCTCGGGGCCGACGAGCTCGCGCCAGCGGCCGAAGACCCCGTGCACCTTGAGGTCGACCTCCCAGCCGTGGTCGTCGACGACCCGGCCGACGGCGGTGTCGAGCAGCTGCGGGTCGCGCTCGTCGGGGTGGGCGCCGGTGGCCTTCGCCCGCGAGGGGAGCGGGGTGCGCCGCCGCTGCTGCGCCCGTCGGGCCGGGGTCGAGCTGCGGGAGGCCTTGGTCATCGCGCGGGCGAGGTCGAGACCGTCGTCCTGGTGCTCGTCCTGCTCGCCCGGCTCCCGGTCCGGCTCCTGGTCCGACGGCCGCCCGGTCTGATCGTCGAGGTCCGGGGACTCCTCGCGTGGGACGTCACTCGTCACGGGTCACCTCCCCGCCCCCGACCAGGTAGCGCACCCCGGCCAGGACCTGGGGCACGTCCGCCGCGACCGCCGCGGTGACGAGCACCTGCTCGGCGCCGGACACCAGGTCGGCGAGCTGGTGGCGCCGCTCGGAGTCGAGCTCGGCGAAGACGTCGTCGAGGATCAGGATCGGGTCGTCGCCGTCGGCACGCAGCAGGTCGTAGGAGGCCAGCCGCAGCGCCAGCGCGAACGACCACGACTCGCCGTGGCTGGCGTAGCCGCGGACCGGCAACCGGGTGTCGGCGCTGCCGAGGGTGAGCCGCAGCTCGTCGCGGTGGGGGCCGACCAGGCTGAGGCCACGGTCGAGCTCGTCGGAGCGTCGCGCCTCGACCTCGGCCAGCAGCCGGTCGGTGAGCGACGCGCGGTCGGTGGCGCCGTCGAGCTCGAGGCTGGCGCCGTACTCCATCTCGGCGTCGTCGCGGGTGGCCCCGCGGGCGACGGTCTCGTAGGCCTTGCCCAGGTAGGGCCGCAGCTGCTCGACCAGCGCCAGCCGCGCCTCCAGGAGCTCGGCGCCGGTGCGGGCGAGGTGGGCGTCCCAGGCGCCGAGCGTCGCGATCGCGCCCTCGCGGGCACTTCCCCGCGCCAGGCCAGCGGTCTTGAGGAGGCTGTTGCGCTGCCGGAGCACGCGGTCGTAGTCGGAGCGGACGCCGGCGAACCGCGGCGCGCGCAGCACGAGGAGGTCGTCGAGGAAGCGGCGGCGGTCGGAGGGGTCGCCCTTGACCAGGACCAGGTCCTCGGGGGAGAAGACGACCGTGCGCACGATGCCGAGCAGCTCACGGGCACGGGGCAGCGGCGACCGGTTGATGCGGGCGCGGTTGGACCGGCCGGGGTTGAGCTCGACCTCGAGGGTCGCGGTGCGGCCGTCCTTGACGACCGCCGCCCGCACGACCGCCTGCTCGGCGCCGGCGCGCACCAGCGGGGCGTCGGAGGAGACCCGGTGCGAGCCGAGTCGCGAGAGGTAGTCGATCGCCTCGACCAGGTTGGTCTTGCCCTGGCCGTTGCGGCCGATGAAGGCGGTCGCCCCCGGCCCCAGCGCGACGTCGAGGTCCGCGTAGGACCTGAAGTCGTGGAGGGTCAGGTGGGCTACGTGCATGGGGAGGGGGCGGCTAGTCGTCGTCGGAGACGTCGCCGCCCTTGGGCGGGGCCGTCTGCACGGCGTGTCCGCCGAACTGGTTGCGCATCGCCGCGATCGCCTTCATGGCGGGGGAGTCGTCCTGCCGCGAGACGAAGCGCGCGTAGAGCGCCGCGGTGATGGCGGGGGTGGGCACGGCGTTCTCGATGCCGGCCTCGACGGTCCAGCGCCCCTCGCCGGAGTCGTCGGCGTAACCACGGATCTTCTCGAGGCCGGGGTCGTCCTCCAACGCCTGCACCATCAGGTCGAGCAACCACGAGCGGATGACCGTTCCCTCGCGCCAGGACTCGAAGACCTCGGGGACGCTGTCGACCAGGTCGACGGTCTCGAGCAGCTCCCAGCCCTCGGCGTAGGCCTGCATGATCGCGTACTCGATGCCGTTGTGGACCATCTTGGAGAAGTGGCCGGCGCCCACCGAACCGGCGTGGACGGAGCCGAACTCGCCCTCGGGCTTGAGGGCGTCGAAGGCCGGCTGCACCTTGGCCACGTCGTCCGCGGCACCGCCGTACATGAGGGCGTAGCCGTTCTCGAGCCCCCAGACGCCGCCGGAGACACCGCAGTCGACGAAGCCGACACCCTGCTCGGCCAGGAAGTCGGCGTGACGCTGGTCGTCGGTCCAGCGGGAGTTGCCGCCGTCGACGACCACGTCGCCCTCACCGAGCAGGTCGGCCAGGGCCTTGACCGTCTCGCGGGTCGGGTCACCGGCCGGGACCATCACCCACACGACCTTGGGCGAGGGGAGTGCGTCGACCAGCTCCTCGAGGCTCCCGACGTCGGCGAGGTCGGGGTCGTGGTCGTAGCCGACCACGGTGTGACCTGCGTTGCGCAGGCGGGTGCGCATGTTCCCGCCCATCTTGCCCAGACCGATGAGACCAATCTCCATACGACGAACCCTACGCCGCCGCCCCGGGGCTCAGGAGAGCAGACGTCGCGGCATGAGCAGGTAGCGGAACGAGGAGTCGTCGCCCTCACCGACCCCGCTCATCACGACCGGCTTCGACGACTGCGTGAAGGCGAGCTCGACGACCTGCTGGTCGATGGCGGTGAGACCGTCGAGCAGGAACTGGGGGTTGAAGCCCGTGGTCAGGGCCTCCCCGTCGATCTCGGCGTGCAGCGACTCCGAGGCCTGAGCCTCATCGCCCGAGCCGGCGTCGAGGGTGAGCTGGCCACCCTCGTCGTTGCTGAACGCCAGCTGCACGGCCGTGTTGCGCTCGGCGACCAGCGACACCCGCTTGACCGAGTCGACCAGGTCGGCCTTGTCGACGGTGGCGGTGGTGAGGTGCTCGGGGGGGAACAGGTTGCGCACCTTGGGGAACTCGCCGTCGAGCAGCCGCGTCGTCGTCCGCCGGACGCCGCCGGCGCCGAGGCCCTCGAAGCCGATGATGCCCTCGCCGGTGCCGGTGGCGGCGAGCGCGATGGTCAGGTCGCCACCACCGGTGAGCGACTTGGCGGTGTCGCCGAGGACCTTCGCCGGCACCAGGGCTGCCGCGGACGTGTCGGGGGTGCGGGGGTTCCACTCGAGCTCGACGTGACTGAGCCGGAAGCGGTCGGTCGCGAGCAGCGAGACCGACGAGCCCTCGATCTCGATCCGGACACCGGTCAGCACCGGCAGCATGTCGTCGCGACCGGCAGCGGTGACCGCCTGGGAGACCGCGTGGGCGAACCGGGCGCTGGGCACGGTGCCGGTGGCGGCCGGCATGTCCGGCAGCTGGGGGTAGTCCTCGACCGGCATGGTCTGGAGGCTGAACCGGGCCGACCCGCAGGTCAGGGAGACCCGCGGTCCCTCGAGCACCATGTCGACCGGCTTGGCCGGCAGGCTGCGGCAGATGTCGGCGAGCAGCCGGCCGCTGACCAGCGCCTGCCCCTCGTCGGAGACCTGGGCGTCGGTCAGCGTCGCGCGGGCCGAGGTCTCGTAGTCGAAGGTCGAGAGGACCAGGCCCTCGTCGCTCGCCTGGATCATCAGCCCGGCGAGCACCGGGACGCTGGGGCGGACCGGGAGGCTGCGGGCAGCCCAGGCGACGGCGTCGGCGAGGACGTCGCGTTCGACTCGGAACTTCACGGTGGCGTGGTCCTTCGGGTCTCGTGGGTCGGTCAGGTGGCGCCCGGGATCGCGCTCGAGGTCAGGCACGAGGTCTCGTGCGCGGTCACCCTCGAGGTCGCGGGGAGTGGCGGGGTCTGCATCCTGCCACGGGAGGGCCCACGGGGGCAGAGGACGGTCGGAACTGGTGGTTCTCCCCAGGTCGAGGGCCGAGTGGAATTCCACGGATTCATGATCCAAGGGTGTTCTCGTAGGAGTCATAGCGTCGGTGGAAACTGTGGACAACCAGCGTCGTCGCAGGTCAGCGGCCGATTCGGCTGTGCACCACGGGTGTGGACGACTCGGGAACGAACGGCGGTGCCATGTGAACGACAGGTGTCGACGGTGTCAACACTCACCGCTTGTGCACAGCGTGTGCAGAGCGAACGGCCGTCGAACCACAAGTTCTCCACACCGGCGGCGCGTGTGATTCAGGCCCGGATCGCGCCCGGTCTCAGGCTGGGTCTCAGGCTGGGTTTCAGGCTTGGTCTCAAGCCTGGCGAGCCTGGAGCTTGACCCGGTTGGTGAGCTCGCTGACCTGGTTGAAGACCGCACGGCGCTCGGCGAGCAGCGTGTTGATCTTCCGGTCGGCGTACATGACCGTCGTGTGGTCGCGGTTGCCGAACTCGGCGCCGATCTTGGGCAGCGAGAGGTCGGTGAGCTCGCGGCACAGGTACATCGCGATCTGGCGGGCCATGACCAGGTGGCGCCCACGGCTGGGGCCGGTGAGCTCCTCGATGGACAGCCCGAAGTAGGCCGCGGTCTGGGCGATGATCAGGCCGGCGGTGATCTCGGGCTCCCCGCCCTCGGGGATCAGGTCCTTGAGCACGATCTCGGCCAGGGTCATGTCGACCTCCTGGCGGTTGAGGTTGGCGAACGCCGTCACCCGGATCAGCGCACCCTCGAGCTCGCGGATGTTGGTCTGGATCTTCGAGGCGATGAACTCCAGGACGTCGGGCGGCGCCGTGAGCCGGTCCATCGCCGCCTTCTTGCGCAGGATCGCGATCCGGGTCTCGAGGTCGGGCGGCTGCACGTCGGTGATCAGGCCCCACTCGAACCGGTTGCGCAGCCGGTCCTCGAGCGCCTCCAGGCGCTTGGGCGGGCGGTCGGAGGTGAGGACGATCTGCTTGTTGGCGTTGTGGAGCGTGTTGAAGGTGTGGAAGAACTCCTCCTGGGTCTGGGTCTTGCCCTCCAGGAACTGGATGTCGTCGATCAGCAGCACGTCGACGTCGCGGTAGCGCCGCTTGAAGCGGTCCTGTCGGTCGTCGCGGATGGCGTTGATGAACTCGTTGGTGAACTCCTCGCTCGACACGTAGCGCACCTTGGCCCCGGTGTAGAGGCTGCGGACGTAGTGACCGATCGCGTGGAGCAGGTGGGTCTTGCCCAGGCCGGAGTCGCCGTAGACCAGCAGCGGGTTGTAGGCCTTGCCCGGGGCCTCGGCGACCGCCACGGCAGCCGCGTGCGGGAAGCGGTTGGAGGAGCCGATGACGAAGGTCTCGAAGGTGTACTTGGGGTTGAGCCGGGTCTCGAGCGACGACGCCGCGGTCGGGGTGACGCTGACGGTGCTCGGCTCGCCCGGTCCGGGCTCGCCGGAGGAGACGTGTCGGTTTGTCGACATGTCGCTGTGTCGATCCGTCGACTGCGGATGCGTCGGCAGCTCGCTGACGGTGCTGGCCTCGACCGGCTCCACCGGCTCGAGCGCGGGGTCGACGGTGACGGCGATCCGGACGTCGCGACGGAAGGCGACGGTGAGTGCCTCCTCGAGCTGTGCCCGGAGCCGGCCCTCGAGCTGGCCGCGGGTGAAGTCGTTGGGCACGGCGATGATCGCGGTGCTCTCGTGCAGGGTCACGGGCTGGCTGGTGGCGAGCCAGGCGCGCTGGTAGGCCTGCAGCTCGGCGAGCACCCCACGCCACGCGGCATGCAGGTCGGTGGGGGCGGCACCGGTGCCGGCGTCGTGCGCGGGACCCGTCGGGGAGCCGGACGTGACGTCGGCCTGGTCGTCCGGGTCGGACTGGGGGTGGTCCACGAGCACTCGCCTTCTTCGTTGCGTCGTCTGTCGGTCCACAGTTTTGTCCACAAGCTGTGTACCTGCCCCACCGGGTGTGGACGAGGAAGCCACCGGGCCGGTCGTGGGACCCGTATGTCCGGTGTTCTTGCAGGTCAGGAGCCTGTCGGCAGCCGGTGTGACCCTGGTTACCCGCCTACGGTCCCCGGGAGCGGGAGTGCTGGGGGAGGCAGCCCGGAGGTCCCGAACGTAACAAGCGGCAGGGGCCCCCGGCAAGGAGTTCTCCACAGGCTGGCGAGACGCTCTCCCGCGAGGGTTTGACCCTGCTCGCGCGCCCCGCGTACCGTTGGCCGGTCACTGCGTGTCATTCGCATGCCCCGAGCATGGGTGGCGCGAGCCAGTCGACCGGCGCCGCATGTCCATGGACTCCGATCCCACGTCCGTGGCCGGGCGGTGCCAGCCGAAGCCGGCAGGCCCGATCCGTCCCCCGTGGGCGAGTCCCCGATCCACTGCGAAAGAGAATTCCGTGAGCAAGCGTACGTACCAGCCGAACAACCGTCGCCGTCACAAGGTGCACGGCTTCCGCCTGCGCATGCGCACCCGCGCCGGTCGCGCCATCCTGTCCTCGCGCCGCCGCAAGGGCCGCAAGAGCCTGGCCGTCTGAGCCGACCGCCGTGCTGCCCGCGGCGTACCGGCTGACGCAGGCGCGGGACTTCCGTCGCGCCATCCGCACCGGTCGCCGCGCCGGCTCGCGCACCCTCGTGGTGCACCTCTCGACCGGGGAGACCGGCGACACCGAGTTCGACACCGAGTCCGACTCAGCGTCGCCCACCGGGATCTCCGGGCCGCGGGTGGGGCTGGTCGTCAGCAAGGCGGTGGGCAACGCCGTCATCCGCAACCGCGTGCAACGTCGACTCCGTCACCTCGCCCGGGAGCAGCTCGCTGCGCTCCCGGGCTCCGGCGTGCTCGTCGTGCGCGCGCTGCCCCCCGCCGCGTCCGCCACCTCGGCGGAACTGGGGGCCGACCTCACACGTTGCCTCTCTCGGGTGATGTCGTGAAGTACGTCCTGATCGGTCTGCTGAAGGCCTACCGCACGGTGGTCAGCCCGATCTACGGCCAGGTGTGCCGCTACCACCCTTCCTGCTCGGCCTACGCGCTCGAGGCCGTGACCGTCCACGGGAGCCTCCGGGGGACGTGGCTCGCCGTGCGCCGGCTCGCCCGCTGCCACCCGTGGGCAGCCGGGGGTTACGACCCCGTCCCTGCTCGACCCCTGCCCGCTCGACCAGCTGGACCCAGCCGAGGAGCCTGAGTGTTCGACTTCATCATGAACCCGCTGTACTACGCGATCTCCTTCCTGCTGAAGGGATGGCACAGCCTGTGGGAGGGCATGGGCCTCGACCCGGCCGGCGGCGCGTCGTGGGCACTGTCGATCATCGGTCTGACCCTGGTGATCCGGGCGGCGCTGATCCCGCTGTTCGTCAAGCAGATCAAGTCCAGCCGGAACATGCAGCTGATCCAGCCCAAGGTCAAGGAGCTGCAGAAGAAGTACGGCCACGACCGGGAGCGTCTCGCGCAGGAGACGATGAAGCTCTACAAGGACTCGGGCACCAACCCGTTCGCGTCCTGCCTGCCGATCCTGCTGCAGATGCCGATCTTCTTCGCCCTGTTCGGAGTGCTCAACAACGCCGCGCGCGAGAACCCGAAGGGTGTCCTCACGGACGGGGACGCCCGGCAGTTCGGCGAGGCCGAGCTCTGGGGGGTGCCGCTCTCGGGGTCGCTGATCAACTCGGGCGGCGACGTGGCCGTCATCGCGATGGCCGTGTTCCTGGTGCTGGGCATGACCGCCACCACGTTCCTCACCCAGCGGCAGCTCATGAGCAAGAACATGCCGGCCGATGCGCTCACCGGTCCCTACGCCCAGCAGCAGAAGCTGCTGCTCTACGTGCTGCCCGTCGTCTTCGCCGTGGGCGGCATCGCCTTCCCGATCGGCGTCCTCTTCTACTGGACCACCTCGAACCTGTGGACGATGGGTCAGCAGTTCTACGTGATCCGCAACAACCCGGCGCCGGGCACGCCTGCCTTCGCGGCCAAGACCGACCGCGACCAGGCCAAGGCCCTCAAGCGCGGAGAGCTGCCCCCGACGCACACCGAGCCCGGGGCCGACGTCGAGCCGGAGGGCCCGGCGGAGGACCGGCGTCCTGCGCAGCGGCAGCAGCCGAAGAAGCAGTCCCGCCAGCAGCGGAACCAGCCCCGCAACCAGCCGCGCAAGAAGAAGCCCGGGGGCAGCGGCTCGTCGTCCTGACGACTGACGCAGCGCCCTCCACCCGAACCTGAGCACCACGACAGACAGAGGAACCAGATGAGCGAGCAGACCGAGCAGACCGAGCAGACCGAGGACCTGACCGTGGAGGCGAGCGAGCCCGACGCCAGTGACGCCGGGACCAGTGACTCCGAGACCCGTGACTCCGGGACCAATGACGCTGAGGCCGCTGACCCCGGGTCCGGGGACGAGCGCCCGTCGCGCCGGGAGCGCCTCGAGGAGGAGGGCGACATCGCCGCGGACTACCTCGAGGAGCTCCTCGACATCGCCGACCTCGACGGTGATCTCGACATGGACGTCGACGGGGACCGGGCGTCGGTCTCGATCGTGGGCGCCGACCTCAACCAGCTCGTCGGCGGTGACGGTGAGGTCCTCGACGCGCTGCAGGAGCTCACCCGGCTGGCCGTCTACCGGGAGACCGGCGAGCGGTCGCGGCTGATGCTCGACGTCTCGGGCTTCCGGGCGGAGAAGCGTGAGCAGCTGCTCGCGCTGGCCACGCAGACGGTGGCTCGGGTCCAGGAGAGCGGTGAGCCGGTCTCGCTGGAGGCCATGACCCCCTTCGAGCGCAAGGTCGTGCACGACGCAGTCGCGGCAGCGGGGCTGACCTCGGAGTCGGAGGGCGTGGAGCCCCGCCGCTTCGTGGTGGTGCTGCCCGCGTGAGTGACGTTTCACGTGAAACCGGCGGTCCGCCGGAGGCACCCCCCGCGCCGCTCGCGGCGCGGGGGGTGTTCGGTTCCGGGGCGCTTCCGCTCGCCGAGCGGTACGCCGCGTGGCTGGCCGGCGACGGCGTGGTCCGGGGACTGATCGGTCCTCGGGAGGTCCCGCGGCTCTGGGACCGGCACCTGCTGGGCTGTGCCGTGGTGGCGGAGGCGGTGCCGTCCGGCGTGACCGTCGCCGACGTCGGGACGGGGGCGGGGCTGCCGGGCATCGTGCTGGGCATCGTGCGCCCCGACCTGCGGATCACCCTCGTGGAGCCGCTGCTGCGCCGCACGACCTTCCTCGAGGAGGTGGTCGAGGACCTCGGGCTGGCGCACGTCGAGGTGGTGCGGGCCCGGGCTGAGGAGCTGCACGGCGCCCGGGACTTCGACGTGGTGACGTCGCGCGCCGTGGCTCCCCTCGAGCGCCTGCTCGGCTGGTGCGTCCCACTCACCCGTCCCTCGGGCCAGGTGCTGGCGATGAAGGGATCCCGGGCGCAGGACGAGGTGGTGGCTGCGGCCACGACGCTGCGTCGGCTGCGTTGCCATGAGCCGGACGTGATCACGGTGGGTGCTCAGCTGGAGCCGCCGACCACGCTGGTCCGGGTGGTTCGACGGCAGTCGGGTGTGAGAGGTTGACTCCCGTGACGCAGCCGCTCGGGTGGCCCTCGTCCGCACCGTCGCCCCGGCGTGACGAGTTTTCCACCGGCCTGGGATGGCCTGGTGAGCGCAAACATCCACAGGATGAGCCGATTTATCCACAGGGTGCGGAGAACGACTCCCGCCCGTCGACCACCCACGACCTGTCAGGGGACACCGTGGTTTCACGTGAAACGCCGACCAGCTTCGGGATCCGGACGGCCGAGCAGATGGCCGCCACCGCACCCTCGTACGACGACGGGACCACGCCGTTGGCGCGAGCGGCGGAGCACTCGGTGCTGGCGCGCCACGGCGCCCGGATGCGGCCCTCCTTGGGTCGTCCCGACACCACGCGGGTCGTCGTGGTCGCCAACCAGAAGGGCGGCGTGGGCAAGACGACGTCGACGGTGAACATCGCGGCGGCGCTCGCCCAGCTCGGGCAGCGGGTGCTCGTGGTCGACCTCGACCCGCAGGGCAACGCCTCGACGGCGCTCGGGGTCGAGCACCGGCGCGGGGTGCCGTCGACCTACGACGCGGTGGTGGACTCGACGCCGCTGGCCGAGGTCACCACGGAGTGCCCCGACATCGCGAACCTGTGGGTCGTGCCCGCCACGATCGACCTCGCGGGGGCGGAGATCGAGCTGGTGAGCGTCGTTGCGCGGGAGGGCCGGCTGCGGAAGGCGATCGCGGGGCACCCGTGGGTCGGCAGCGCTGCCGAGGTGGGGGAGGAGCGCTTCGACTACGTCCTGGTCGACTGCCCGCCGTCGCTGGGCCTGCTCACCCTCAACGCGCTGGTCGCCGGCGAGGAGATGATGATTCCGATCCAGGCGGAGTACTACGCCCTCGAGGGCCTGGGCCAGCTGCTCGAAACGGTCGAGATGGTCAAGGCCCACCTCAATCCGACGCTCGAGGTGAGCACCATCCTGGTGACGATGTACGACGCCCGCACCCGCCTGGCCAGCGGCGTGGCGGAGGAGGTGCGCGAGCACTTCGGCAACCAGGTACTGCGCACCACGATCCCCCGGTCGGTCCGGGTGTCCGAGGCGCCGTCGTACGGGCAGACGGTGATGACCTACGATCCCGGTTCGCCAGGCGCGCTGTGCTACCTGGAAGCCGCCCGTGAGATCGCGATCAAGGGAGCACCCGTCCGATGAGCACTCGACCGACCGCCGGCTCGCCCACCCCGCCCCGTCGGGGCCTCGGCCGGGGCCTCGGGTCCCTGATCCCCACGGCGCCGCGCGAGGAGGCGCCGCAGGAGGTGTCACAGGAGACGTCACGGGAGACGGGGGCCGCTGGTTTCACGGGAAACAGTGGGAACGTGCAGGCGTCGCCGGCTCCCGCGTCACCCACGCCGCCTCCCGAGCTCGTCGGCGGCTCCTACTTCACCGAGCTGCCCCCACCTCGATCCAGCCCAACGCGGTGCAGCCCCGCCAGGTCTTCGAGGAGGAGGCCATGGCCGAGCTGGTCACCTCGATCCGCGAGGTCGGGCTGCTGCAGCCGATCGTGGTCCGGCCCCTGGGTGAGGACCGCTTCGAGCTGATCATGGGTGAGCGCCGGTGGCGCGCCTCGCAGGAGGCCGGCCTGGCCGCGATCCCCGCGATCGTGCGCGAGACCGGTGACGACGACATGCTGCGCGACGCGCTGCTGGAGAACCTCCACCGCTCCCAGCTGAACCCGCTGGAGGAGGCGGCCGCCTACGGCCAGCTGCTCGAGGACTTCGGGTGCACCCACGACGAGCTGGCGCAGCGGATCGGTCGGTCACGACCCCAGATCAGCAACACGTTGCGGCTGCTGAGGCTCTCGCCCGCCGTGCAGCGTCGCGTGGCTGCCGGCGTGCTGTCGGCCGGACACGCACGGGCGCTGCTCGGCGTCGAGGACCCCGAGCTGCAGGACCGGCTGGCGGCGCGGGTGGTCAGCGAGGGGATCAGCGTGCGCGGGCTCGAGGAGATCGTCGCCGTCGGGGAGCTCGGCGGCAGCACCCCGGTCGCCCCGCGCCGCCGCAAGCCCGTCGCTCCGGGCCTGAACGAGATCGCCGACCGGCTCTCCGACCGGCTCGAGACCCGGGTCAAGGTTGACCTCGGCAAGGCCAAGGGCAAGATCACCGTCGAGTTCGCATCGCTCCAGGACCTCCAGCGGATCGTGGACGTGATGGACCCGCGCAACCGCAACGACCGCCCGATCTGAGCCGGACGCGCGACCGCCGAAGCGACCTGTCGACAGGTCGCTTTGTCGACAAAGCGACTCAGGACCCCTGTCGGCGGCGACGGGCGATCCGCTCGGCCCGCTCGGCTGAGTCGAGCTCCACAGCCTCGGCCAAGGTCGGTGCGCTGCCGCCGTGACGCGCCGGGAGCCACCAGGACCCAGGCGGCTGCTCGTCGGCGGGGTAGTCGGCGATGGTCCGGTCGAGCAGTCCGCTCATCACCGAGTGGAGCTCGGCGGTCTCGGCAACGGGGTCCTCACCCGTCGGGTGCAGGGGCTCGCCGACGGAGATCGAGATCGTCTTCCCGCGTGAGAAGTCCTTGGGGTGGTCCTTGGTCATCAGCCGCTGCGTCCCCCACAGGATCACCGGCACCAGCGGTACGCCGGCGGCGGCCGCGATCCGGACCGCACCGGTCTTGAGCTCCTTGATCTCCATCGCCCGCGAGATCGTGGCCTCCGGGAAGATGCCCACGGCCTCGCCGGCCTCGAGGAAGTCCCTGGCCACCTCCATCGACCCCAGCCCGGCACCGCGGTCGACCTCGATGTGGTGGCAGCCGCGCATGATCGGAGCAGTGACCTTGTGGTCGAACAGCTCCCGCTTCGCCATGAAGCGCACCAGCCGCTTGGAGGGCTGGGCGGCCATGCCGCCGTAGACGAAGTCGACGTAGCCGATGTGGTTGAAGGCGAGGAGGACGCCGCCGCTGGTGGGGATGTGCTCGGTGCCGGTCATCCGGAAGCGGTTGCCGAGCAACCGGAAGCCGGTCTTCGCGGCCACGACGATCGGGGGGTAGATGACGTCTCTCACGCGGCAAGCCTAGGGCTGCCGTCCAGATCGGTGTCAGCGACGGGTGGCGAGGAAGTCCGCGATCCGTCCGATCGCCTCCTCCAGGACGGCGGTGTCGGGCAGGGTCACCATCCGGAAGTGGTCGGGGTGGGGCCAGTTGAACCCCGTGCCGTGGGTGACCAGGATCTTCTTGGCGCGCAGCAGCTCGATCACGAAGTGCTGGTCGTCGTCGATGGCGTAGACCGAGGGGTCCAGCCGGGGGAAGCAGTAGAGGGCGCCGCGCGGGCGGACCGAGCTGACGCCGGGGATCTCGTTGAGCAGTCGGTCGGCGAGCATGCTCTGCTCGTAGAACCGGCCGCCGGGCACGATCAGCTCCTCGATCGACTGGTAGCCCCCCAGGGCGGTCTGGATCGCGTGCTGGGCTGGCACATTGGCACACATCCGCATGTTGGCGATCAGGGTGAGGCCCTCGAGGAAGTCGGCGGCCATATCCTTCGGGCCGGAGATCATCACCCAGCCGGCCCGGTAGCCGCAGACCCGGTAGGCCTTGGACAGGCCCGAGAAGGTCAGGCAGAGGACGTCGGTCCCGGCTGCGGCGGCCGCGTGGTGGTGCACCGCGTCGTCGAAGAGGATCTTCTCGTAGATCTCGTCGGCGAAGACGACCAGCTCGTGACGGCGTGCGATGTCGACCAGCCCCACGACCACCTCGCGGCTGTAGACAGCACCCGTGGGGTTGTTGGGGTTGATGATGACGATGGCGTGCGTGTTCTCGGTGATCTTGGCCTCGATGTCGGACAGATCCGGGTTCCAGCCGTCGGCCTCGTCGCACAGGTAGTGCACCGGGGTGCCGCCCGACAGCGTCACGGCACCGGTCCACAGCGGGTAGTCCGGAGCCGGCACCAGCACCTCGTTGCCGTCGTCGATGAAGGCCTGCAGCACCATCGAGATCAGCTCTGAGACGCCGTTGCCGATGAAGACGTCCTCCACGGCGACGTCGCGCAGTCCCCGCTGCTGGTAGTACTGCGCCACCGCGGTGCGCGCGGGGTAGATGCCCTGGCTGTCGCTGTAGCCCTGGGCGTCGGGCAGGTGATGGACCATGTCGGCCACGATCGCCTCGGGCGCCTCGAAGCCGAACGGTGCGGGGTTGCCGATGTTGAGCTTCAGGATCCGGTGGCCCTCGGCCTCGAGGCGCTGGGCCTCGACGAGGATCGGCCCGCGGACGTCGTAACGGACGTGGTGCAGCTTCCTGCTCTGTCGGATCGGTCGCACCCGAGCATCCTCGCAGGTGCCTCAGGGCTGCCCCGGGCCTGTCCGCACGGTCCATACTGGGTCCCATGAGCCGCACCGCGGTCCGGCTGACCCTCGACAACCTCGACGCGCTGCCCACGTCGTGCCGGTCGTGCCTGTTCTGGGAGTGCGACGCCGTACGCCGCGAGCGGCACGACGAGCCGGCGCTGGAGAAGCAGGCGTGGGTCTCGGAGGTGCTGCGGGAGTGGGGGTCCTGCGGGCGCGTGGCCGTCGTCGACGACGAGCGCGTCGGCTTCGTGCTCTACGCCCCCGCCGGGTTCGTGCCGGGCGCGGCCGGCTTCCCGACCGCACCGGTCTCCTCCGACGCGGTCCTGCTGACGACCGCCTGGGTCGACCCCCGGGCCCGCGGCGGCGGCGTGGGCCGGATGCTGGTTCGCGCCATGGCCCGCGACCTGGTCGACCGCCAGGTGAAGGCGGTCGAGGCCTTCGGCCGCTCGTCCGGGACGACCCCGTGCACCGTGCCGGCGGACTTCCTGGCCCGCGTCGGGTTCCGCACCCAACGCGCGCACCCGCTCACCCCGCGGCTGCGGATGGACCTGCGCACCACGCTGCCGTGGCGCAGCGAGGTCGAGGCAGCCCTGGAGCGGCTCGTCGGCGCCGTGCGTCCGCAGACAGCGCCGCGGCGCGCCCCAGGGGGCACGCCGCGGACGCAGCAACCGGGCTGACCCGGTTCACGCTCGGAGTCTCGACACGCCCGTCACGACCTCCTGCGTCGGTCGTGGGGCGAGCTCGACCTGGCCGAGCTCCGGAGCGGAGCTCCGGGCTCGTCTCAGATGACGCCGGAGAGCTCGTTGAGCAGCGCGGCCTTGGGCCGGGCGCCGACGATGGACTTCACGACCTCGCCCCCCTGGTAGAGGTTCAGGGTCGGGATGCCGGTGACGCGGTAGGACGACGGGGTCACGGGGTTCTCGTCGACGTTCATCTTGACGATCGTGACCTTGTCACCGTGCTCGGCCGCGATCTCCTCGAGGATCGGGGCGACCTGGCGGCACGGTCCGCACCACTCGGCCCAGAAGTCGACCAGGACCGGCTTGTCGGCCTTGAGCACCTGCGCCTCGAAGTCGGCGTCGGTGACGGCGGAAATGTTCCCCACAGCGGGCACCTCTCTTGTCTCTCTCGGTGGAAGTCTTGGTGAGTCTGGTCAGTCAACACCACCGGGGCGACGGTTGTTCCTCACCGCCCGGTGTGCCGGACCCACGGTCCGCGGGACGCTCAGGCGCCCGCGGTCTGCACGGCTTCGCTGACCAGCTCGGCGGTCTCGGCGGCGTCGCCGGCCGTGGAGGCCTCGTGCTCGAGCGCCGCGACGAACCGCTCGGCGTCGAGGGCCGCCGCGCAGCCGGTGCCGGCGGCCGTGACGGCCTGCCGGTAGTGGTGGTCGACCAGGTCGCCCGCGGCGAAGACCCCGGGCACGTTGGTCCTGGTCGACGGGTGGTCGACGAGCACGTAGCCGTTGTCGTCGAGGTCGACCTGGCCGCCCAGCAGCTCGGAGCGGGGGTCGTGCCCGATCGCGATGAAGAGGCCCGTGACCTCCAGCGGACGGGTCTCCCCGGTGGCCGTGTCGCGCAGGGTCACCGACTCGAGCCGCTCGTCGCCGTTGATCTCGGCGATCTCGGAGTTCCAGATGATCTCGAGCTTGGGGTCGTTGAAGGCGCGCTCCTGCATGATCTTGGAGGCGCGCAGCTCGTCGCGGCGGTGGATCAGGTAGACCTTCGAGCCGAACCGGGTCAGGAAGGTGGCCTCCTCGATGGCGGAGTCGCCGCCGCCCACGACCGCGATCGCCTGGTCGCGGAAGAAGAACCCGTCGCAGGTCGCGCACCACGAGACGCCGCGGCCGGAGAGCTCCTCCTCCCGGGGCAGGCCGAGCTTCCGGTAGCCCGAGCCGGTCGCGAGGATGACGCTGCGCGCGGTGTAGGTCTCGGTCGCGGTCTTGACGACCTTGACGTCACCGGTCAGGTCGACCTCGACCACGTCGTCGGCCACGAGCTCGGCGCCGAAGCGCTCGGCCTGGGCGCGCATCTCGTCCATCAGGGCCGGACCCATGATGCCGTCGCGGAAACCGGGGAAGTTCTCGACCTCGGTGGTGTTCATCAGCGCACCACCGGCCGTGACGGAGCCCTCGAGGATCAGCGGCTTCAGGTCGGCACGGGCGGTGTAGAGCGCCGCCGTGTAGCCGGACGGGCCGGATCCGATCACGATGACGTCGCGGGTGTCGCTCACTGCTGCTCCTCAGGGTGGATCAAGGGGGTGGATCAAGGGGGTGGATCAGGGGTACGTGACCAGAACCGATCCTAGGCGAGCGATGTTCCCGGAGGTGTTCCGTGGCCCACCCGTCAGCGCACGGGGAGCGTGACCGACCGCACGGCCTGCTCACCGCCGCAGAGGAACAGGTCGGCGACCTGGGTGTCCCCGGCAGGCGGGCGCAGCACCATCCAGCCGGGGGTGCCGTCGTAGACGACGGCGAAGAAGCCGCCGCGCCCCCAGTCTCCGGGCGTGCACACCGTCTGCTTGGCGGCGCGGCTCAGCCGGGCGTCGTACGCCGCGTCGCCGCGCCCGGGGCCAGGGTCGGCCTCGGCCGAAGGGTCGGAGGCGAGCTCGAGCGACTGCAGCGCAGCGGCGTCCTGGGAGAAGCGCTGGGAGCGCAGCTCCCAGGGACGGGTGGCCTCCCCGTCCTCGGTCCCGGCCCCGCCCGCGGAGTCGGCGGGATCCTCGGAGTCGTCAGCGTTGCCAGGGGCCCCGACACCCTCCTCGGCACCCGAGAACGTCCCGGGCCCCTCGGCCGCGCTCCCGGCGGTGCTCTGGGAGTCCGTGGTGCCGGAGAGGCCGCGCACCATCTGGGCGCCGCCCACGCCGACCGCGACCACGGCGGCTGCCGCGACCAGCAGCCCCGCCGCGCGGCGTCGCCGCTCGGC
Source organism: uncultured Actinomycetota bacterium (assembly GCA_963754025.1). Lineage (GTDB taxonomy): Bacteria > Actinomycetota > Actinomycetes > Propionibacteriales > Nocardioidaceae > Nocardioides. Next base: position 699,649 of record CAVWEC010000005.1, read on the forward strand.
AAGCCGCACGACGGCGGCCGATCGTCGGGGTTCGTCGGCGAGCCCGGCGATCACGAGGTCGAGACGTTCGGCGACCTCGGCCGGTATCGGCTCGTCGTGACGTGCCTCGGCGAGCAGGCGGCGTACCTGCTCCTGCTGCTCGTCGGTCATGGGTGCGGCACCTCCTCGTGGGGGTGGTGGTGGTTTGGTCAGGAAGTCGTCCAGAGGTCGGGGGGAGCGCTCAGCGCGGCGGTCCGCGTGGCTCCGGGGATGGGACGGGCGGCACCGCCGGCGGGTTCCCCGGGTCGACGTGGTCGGGGTCACCGCCCGGGGCCAGCACGTGGAGGAGTCGCGCGAGCCGGGTGCGGCCACGCGAGCAGCGCGACTTCACCGTGCCCTCGGGACAGTGCAGGATCGCGGCCGCCTCCACGACGGAGTAGCCCTCCATGTCGACCAGCACCAGGGCCGCCCGCTGGTCCGGGGGGAGCTGCTGGAGCGCACCGAGCACGAGGCGCCGGCGCTCGCCGGACAGGGCCTCGTCAACCGGGTCGGGCGGACCGCTGGTCGCGAGCGAGCCACGGTCGCCCCGTTCGTCGAGGTCGTCGGGCAGCGCCTCGGCGCGACGCACCTTCGCGGCGCGCAGCCGGTCGAGGCAGGCGTTGACGACGACCCGGTGGAGCCAGGTGGTGACGGCGGCCTCGCCGCGGAAGGAACCCGCGCGTCGGTAGGCCGCCACGAGACCGTCCTGCAACCCGTCGGCCGCGTCGTCGGGGTTGCCCATGGTGCGCAACGCCACTGCCCACAACCGGTCGCGGTGTCGCGAGAACAGCATCCCGAACGCATCGGCGTCCCCGGCGACGTGGGCCGCCAGCAGCTCGGCGTCGCTGCGCTCGTCGGTCATCCGCTGACCACGACCTCGGCCACCTCGCCCCGGAAGTCCTCACCCACCGGCGGCAGGGAGGTCAGCCACACCACGAGGTACTGGGCAGAGACCGGCTCGTCGAGGGTGGTGGACAGGGCGTCGCCCTCGGTCGTGCCCCGCGCGATCCGCTCGAGGCCGGCGACCGCCTGCGGGTCGGTGTCGCTGACGAAGTAGGAGACGGCGGTGGGCGAACCGATGGTGGTGAGGTCGATCTGGGAGAACTCCTGGCTCTCCCCCAGGTCGATCACGAGCCCGACGCCGGTCTTGAGGCCGGGGGGTGGGCCGAACTGGTCGAAGTAGGTGCTGGTGCGCCACGCCGTCGTGGGGTCGCCGTCGACGGCGAGCGGCGCCAGCTCCGGGTTCTCCTCCGGGGTGTCGCTCTGCGGGTCGAGGTCGCGCGCGGTGAGCCCGGTGATCGGCTCGGGGGTCGGGTCGGCGGTGCGGGTGGGGGAGCCGGACGTCTCCTCCTCCGGTTCCGCTCCCAGCGGCGTTCGGCCCCGGCCCAGGTTGTAGGCCACGACGATCGCCAGCACGAGCAGCAGCGACAGCAGGGCGAGCCCGCCGAGGCGGAACCACGACCGTCCGGGCACCTCCTCCTCGTCACCGGGGTCCTCGGTGACGGGGATGACCCCGCTGCCGGTCCCGGGCCCGGTGTTCTCCCACGGCCAGTACTCGCCCGTCGTGGGTGCTGCGGCACCGGGGCGCGGGCGACGCGCCGGGCCGCCGTCCTGGGGCTCCGGGGCGAAGAGCGGCCGCTCCGGCGGGTCCTCGAAGGCGGGTGGGGGCGGCGGCGGCTCGCTGCGCTTGTTCAGCCACGAGACCTCGTCGGCCTCGTCGTCGAAGATCGGCATGCCGGCCTGCGTGGGGATGTCGACCGGGTCGCCGGCTGGCGAGCCGACGGGGGGCGGCGAGACGCTCACCGGAGCCTGCTCGTCGGTGGCCGCCTCGTCGGGCGAGAGCTCGTCGGGCGGGACCACCGGGGGCACCGCCATGGTGGCGGTCGGCTCGGCGTCGGCCTCGATCTCGTCCTCGGGGGCCGGGCGCTGCTCGCCGGGCGCCCGGCGCTGGGGCACGGCGAGGGCACCGGCGCCCGCCACACCGCCCAGTGGCACGGGCTGCACCAGGTCGGTCGGGTCGCCGACGTACTCGCGCAGCGTCTCGACGAGACCACGGGCGGTGTGGACGTTGGCGCCCCCGGCACCGGGCGCACTGGCCTCGAAGGGGTTGAGCACCTGGTCGCAGATGCTGTCGAGCACCCGCGGGATGCCGGCGCGCACCTGACGCGGGCGCAGCCACCGACCGTGCTTGCCGTGCTCGCGCATCGCGGACGGCATCGCGGACGGCGACACCCCCGCCCACCGGCCCGTCAGCAGGAAGTAGAGGAGGGCGACCACGTCGGTGACGTCGTCGGAGACCCGGCCGCTGGGCAGGCCCAGCAGGGCGGCGTCGACGCAGAAGCCGATCAGCCGGACCTGTCCGGTCTGGTCGATCAGCACGTTTTCGGGGGTCAGCCGGCCGTGGGCGATGCGCTGCTCGTGGGCCGAGACGAGGGCGTCGGCGACCTCCGAGGCGATCCACGCCGCCCGGCGCGGGGCCAGCGGGCCCTCGGCCTGGACGAGGATGTCGAGGCTGGTCCCCGCGCCCCACTCGTGCACGACGTAGGAGGTGCGGCCGTCGCTGTCGGCGTCGAGGACCCGCAGCAACCGGCGGTCGTGCACGGTCGCGGAGAGCCGCGCCGCCTCGGTCATCTGCTCGGCGAGCGGATCGGCCGCAGCGAGGCAGTGGAGCGCGACGTGTCGCTCGAGCACCCGGTCGTGGGCTCGCCAGAACCGGCCCGACCCGCTCTCGGTGAGCAGGTCGACCAGCAGGTAGCGGTCGGCGAGCACGTCTCCCGGCCTGGCTGACTGCGGCACTGTCCTCCTCGACGCTGGCTGCTGCCCCGACGGTCCCAACTCTAGGTGCCGCCGTTCATGCGCGTGACCGAAGCCGTCGGGTGACCGTGTCGAGGACCTCCGTGACCTCCGTGAGACGGGCGGCCCGGGCCAGCAGCACGAACGCGACCACGTCGACCGCGGCCACCGCCACGGCCCGCAGCAGCGCGACGAGCAGTGCCGGGTCCTGGCCGAGTCCGGCCAGGAGCCGGGAGGCCAGCCAGGCGACCGCCGTGCTGGCGGCGGCCACCACGAGCAGCCGCAGCACGAAGCCGCCGAGACGGCGTACGTCGAGCCCGCCGAGGTGCCGGCCGAGCACGGCGCTGGAGACGACCGCGCCCACGGCGTAGGCCCCCGTGTAGGCGAGCACCAGCGCGGGCGACGTCTGCTCGGCGGTCGCCTGGCGCACGAGCAGGACCGCGGCGGCGATGTTGGTGGCGGCGATGACGCACTGGACCAGGAACACGGTGCGGGTGCGCTCGAGGGCGTAGAACCCCCGCAGCACCATGTAGTGGACGGTGAAGAAGACCAGGCCGACGCCGAAGAGGGACAGCGTCGGGACGAACACGGGGTAGGAGTCCCGGCCGGCGCCGTAGCCCAGGGCCACGTGGGCGACGTCGCGCGCCACGAGCGGCAGCAGCAGCGCGAAGGGGACGATCAGGGCGAGGGCGCTGCGCAGGGTGCTGGTCAGGGTCTGCGCCAACCCACGACGGTCGTCGTCGGCCGCCTGGCCGGACAACGTCGGCAGCACCGCCGTCGCGAGGGACACGGTGATGATCGCGTGGGGCACCATCACGATCAGGAACGCGAGGGAGTAGACCGTGTAGCCGGTCCCCGGCTCGTCGGGTGCCTGGGCCGGTCCGCTGGTCGCGAGCCGCACGACGACCGTGTAGGCGATCTGGTTGACGATGACGAACAGCACCGTCCAGACGCCCAGGCGCAGGGTGTGGCCCAGGCCGCTGCCCCGCAGGTCGAGTCGCGGGCGGAGCCGGATGCCGGCCGAGCGCAGCACCGGCAGCAGCACGAGCAGCTGGGCGGCGATGCCGACGGTGGAGCCGATGCCGAGCAGTGCCTCCTGACCGGGCGAGAAAGCACTCGAGAGCTCGCTGTCGGCGACTGGTCCGAAGACCACGAGATAGGTCGCGAGGACCCCCACCGCGATCACGTTGTTGGCGATCGGCGCCCACATCATCGGGCCGAACCGGCCGCGGGCGTTGAGCACCTGGCCGAGCAGCACGAACATGCCGTAGAAGAAGACCTGCGGCAGGCAGAAGCGTGCGAAGTCGACGACCGACTGCCGCTGCTCGGCGAGCTCCGGCCGGTCGTAGGCGTCGCTGAGGAACAGCTGCATCACCCAGGGCGCGCCCACGACCAGCAGGACCGTCACGACGCCGAGGAAGAGGGCGGCGGCGGTGACGACCCGGTTGGTGTAGGCCTGCCCGCCGTCGGCGTCGTTCTTCTGGGAGCGGACGAGCTGGGGCACCAGCACCGCGTTGAAGACCCCGCCGGCCAGCAGGATGTAGAGCATGTTCGGCACGGTGTTGGCGACGTTGAAGACGTCGGCGTGCAGGCCGGCGCCGAGCGCGGCGACGAGCAGCGCCGACCGCACGAACCCGCTGAGGCGGGACACGGCGGTGCCCGCCGCCATCACGGCGCTCGAGGCCAGGATCTTGTTGCCGCTCACGCGCCCGCACCGCCGCGCTCCCGGCGTACCCGCCGGACGAGCCGGATCACGATGGCGAGGAACAGCAGGCCGACGCCGGTGCCGAGGATCAGCCAGATCACCTGGCTGACCTCGGCGGAGCGGATGGCGACGCGCTGGGCAGCGCCGAGGGGGTTGCCGTCCTCGTCGGTCACCTGCACCCGGACGTACTGCACGCCCGGCGCGGTGGTGCGTGCGGCGAGCAGCACGGTCTGCCGCCCTCCCGGGGCGAGCTCGAGAACGTCGGAGTTCTCCACCTCGACGTCACCGAGGGGCACCGCCTGGAGCCGCACCCGCACCGGGTGGTCTAGCCGGTTGGTGACGGTGGGCAGGAACTCTCCGGAGCTGCTCGAGAAGGTGACGCCACGGGGCGCCCGGATCCGTACCTTGTCGAGCCGGCGCTGGATCCAGGTCACGGACCGGCCGGTGGCGATCCGCGACTCCAGGGCCCGGGCCTGCTCGGAGTAGGACAGCGACGTCAGCGCCTCGTCGACGGTCTGCGCGGCCACGCTGTCGGTGCCGGGCAGCACGGCGTCCAGCAGCGCGCCGCGTGCGACGAGCTGCTCGGCGACGGTGAAGGTGTCGGCGTCGAGCTGCCGGAGCTCCTCGGACGAGGGGTAGTCGAGGCCGTCGCCCGGCAGCCGGTCGCCGGTCGGCAGCGAGGAGGTGTCGGTGAGGTCCAGCCACGGCACGCCCCCGAGCCCGCTCCAGAACGTGGCGGGTGAGTCGGGAGCGAACGAGTCGGGCACCTGGAGCAGCACCGGCGTGCCGTCGTGGAAGAGCAGCCGCACGGCGGCCTCGGCCAGGAACCGCTGCCGGAGGGAGACGTCGTCGAGCGGGTCCCCCGGTCCGGGCCCACCGCCGGCCGTGGCTGCGGAGGAGAAGAGGACGCGGTGCCCGTCGACACGGGCAGACGTGCGGACCGTGCCCTCCTCGAGTGCCTGGTCGCCGAGCAGCACCGTCTCGCCGCCGTCGAGCACGTCGAGCGCGCTGGCCGGGAGGTAGCCCGAGGGCGGAGCCACCGCGGGGGTGCCGCGGACCTTCCACTCCTCGAGCACGGTGCCGGCGCGGCGCACGGCCTGGTCGTAGAAGTGCGGCGCACTGGCCTCGACGGCGGCGATGTCCGGGTCGCCGTAGGGGAGCGCGAGCACCTCGTCGCCGAGGAGTGCCGACCTGAGTCGCCCGAGCCAGCTGCTGCCGGGTGCCGCGGCGATGTTGGGCGGCGGCGTCTCCTCGGTGGACTCGGGGGGCTCTCCCGGCTCGGTCGCCTCCGCGGAGGGTGACTCCTCGTCGCCGGGACTCTCGGCCGGCTCGGTGTCGGGGTCGACCGCCACGACGTCGGGGTCGGCCAGGGTGCGCGACGGGTTGCCCGCGACGAGGTGGGCGACCGCGTCGGGCACGGCCGGGTCGATCAACCAGGTGACCGGGACGTCGCCGGCGGCCGCCCCGAGGTCCACCAGCTCGCGCAGCCGTCCGCCGAGGGACAGGTCGCGCGACCAGCGACGGGACGAGCGGAGCCGGCCGTCAGGGGCGTGCCGGACCGCGTGGCGCAGCGGGAGGACGACCGCGCCCTCCTCGGTGCCGCTGCCCGAGGGCACCAGCGGCAGCAGGGTGCGGGCCCGGCCGTCGGCGACGCCGTCGCGCACCTCGTCGGTGTTGCCGAGGGCGTGGGTGCCGAACCAGTAGACGCCGGGCAGGGAGACGGCGAGCTCGTTGCGGCGCAGGCTGAGGGAGTACGACGCCGTCTCCCCCGGGCCGAGGCCCCCGATGTTCTCGAAGGTGCCCGGGATCGTGATCCGGTCGCCCACGAAGGCGTCCTCGGGGATGTCGGTGGTCGCGGCGACCTCGGCCGAGGAGGTGAGGGGAGCGTCGTCGATGAACGCGTGCACGTTGATCGCCCGCCAGCGCTCGTCGCTGGTGTTGGTGACGGTGCCGGACAGCTCGATCCTGCCCCGCTCGGGGATGTAGCCCGGCGTCAGCCGGTCGAGGCTGACCTGCAGCGGGGTGTCCGCCTCGGCTGCCACGACGCTGCTGCCCACGGCCGACGGGGCACTGACCCACGGCACCGGCGACGCGGCGGCCGGGGTCGCCGCCGCCGGCGTGGGCACCGTCACGCCGACCACCAGGCTGCCGATCGTCCCTGCCGCCGCCACGAGGGCAGGGAGCAGTGAGGACGGGCGGGGCACGCGCCGATGCTATCCGGCGGGCACCCGCCGCCCGGACCTCCCCGGGCGTGCCCGCGAGGCGGCTCGTCGGCCCTTCCTGCTCTAGAGTTGGCCGCCGTGTCCGAGCCCGCCGCCACCCCCGCGTCCCCGCCCTCGAGCGGGTCCGCCGCGGACGGCTGGAACCTGGCGCAGGCACAGCGTGCGATGGAGGCCGAGCTCGACCGGCTGGCCCCGGTGCTCGGACCGCTCGGCGAGCGGTTCGCCGACGCTGGTCACGCGCTCCACCTCGTGGGGGGACCGGTGCGCGACGCGCTGCTGGGCCGCCACGTCAGCGACCTCGACCTGACGACGTCGGCGCGGCCGGAGGAGACCGAGCGGCTGCTGTCCGGCTGGGCCGACGCGGTGTGGGACCTGGGCCGGGCCTTCGGCACGATCGGCTGCCGCAAGGGCGAGTGGACCGTCGAGGTCACGACCTACCGCTCGGAGACCTACGACCCCGGCTCGCGCAAGCCCGACGTCGACTTCGGCGACTCCCTCGCCGGCGACCTCGGGCGCCGCGACTTCACGGTCAACGCGATGGCCGTCTCGGTGGCCGACCGGACCTTCGAGGACCCCTTCCACGGCATCCTCGACCTCGCGGGGGGCACGCTGCGCACCCCCGGCACGCCCGAGGCCTCCTTCTCCGACGACCCGCTGCGGATGATGCGGGCGGCGCGGTTCGCCGCGCAGCTCGGCTTCGCGGTCGCGCCGGAGGTGGTCGCCGCGATGACCGCGATGGCGGGCCGGATCGAGATCATCTCGGCCGAGCGGGTGCGCGACGAGCTGGTCAAGCTGGTCTGCGCGGCCCACCCCCGCCGCGGTCTCGAGCTGCTCGTGGAGTCCGGGCTGGCCGGGCACGTGCTGCCCGAGCTGCCGGCGCTCGCGCTCGAGCGCGACGAGCACCACCGCCACAAGGACGTCTACGAGCACACCCTGACCGTGCTCGAGCAGGCCATCGACCTCGAGCGGCGGCTCGGGGCCTCGCCCGACTTCGTCGTCCGCTTCGCCTCGCTCATGCACGACGTCGGCAAGCCGCGCACCCGTCGCTTCCAGGACGACGGCACCGTCACCTTCCACCACCACGACGTGGTCGGCGCGAAGATCACGCGCAAGCGGATGAAGGCGCTGCGCTTCTCCACCGACGACATCGACGCGGTGAGCCGGCTCGTCGAGCTGCACCTGCGCTTCCACGGCTACGGCGCCGGCGAGTGGACCGACTCCGCCGTCCGTCGCTACGTCCGCGACGCCGGCGACCAACTCGAGCGGCTCCACATCCTCACCCGCGCCGACTGCACGACCCGCAACCGCCGCAAGGCCGAGCGGCTGCGGCGGACCTACGACGACCTCGAGCACCGCATCGAACGGCTCACCGAGGAGGAGGAGCTCGCCTCCCTGCGCCCGGACCTCGACGGCAACCAGATCATGGCCGCGCTCGACGTCGGGCCCGGCCGCGAGGTGGGCGAGGCCTACCGGTTCCTCCTGGAGCTGCGGCTCGACGAAGGCCCCCTCGGCGAGGAGGAGGCCACCCGCCGGCTGCTCGCCTGGTGGTCCGACCGCGCCTGACCTTCACCCGGCCGGACCCGCGACCACGGCGGCCGGTGCGTGACGTGTCCGCGGTCACGGCGTGACCCCACGCCCCACCGCTAGTTTTCCGACCATGAGCACTGTGGACACGTTGCACGACACGATCGACATCTCCGCGCCGCCCGAGCGGGTGTGGTCCCTGGTGACCGACCTGCCGCGGATGGCGGCCTGGAGCCCGCAGGTGGTGCGCACGTTCCTGCGCGGCACGCCCGTCCAGCTCGGCACCCGCGCCGTCAACCTCAACCGGCGGGGTCTGCTGTTCTGGCCGACCCGCACCAAGGTGGTCGTCTTCGAGCCGCACCGCGAGTTCGCCTTCCGGGTCAAGGACAACGGCACCATCTGGGCGTTCGTGCTCGAGCCGACCGCCGACGGCGGCACCCGCCTGGTGCAGGAGCGCCGCGCCCCCGACGGCATCAAGCCGATCTCGTCGAAGCTGCAGAACACCGTCCTCGGGGGCGTCGACAGCTTCACCGCCGAGCTCCGCGACGGCATGCGGCAGACCCTGGCCAGGATCCAGGCCGACGCCGAGGGCTGACCCCGACGTGGCGGTGGGCCTCCCCGCACCCCGGGGAGGCCCACCACGTCGTCCGGCCGGGCTCAGCCCCTGCTGACGAACCCCTCGACGAAACCACGGGCGCCACGCGAGACCACCCGGACCCTGTGCTCGCCGGTGCCGAGCCGGGTGAAGGTCCTCCGGTTGCCGAAGTCGACGGCGTTGCGGTCTCCCTCGAAGGACACCCGGCCGACCAGCTCGCCGTCGACCAGCACCCGCGCCTTGCCGCCGCGCGCGGAGTCGCCGTGGACCACGGTGAGTCGCGGACCGTCGAACGACATCGTGAGCACGTCGCGCGCCTCGCGGTCGCTGCCCCGACCGTTGTCGCAGAAGGAGCCGTAGGTCGCCGCGGCCTTGCGGACGACCTTCCAGTCCGCCGACCGGTCCACGCCGGTGGCGTCGCAGGGCACGGTCACCTCGCCCGGCGGCTCCTCGCCGCCGGTCACCGTCACCTCGACGCCAGCGGTGTCGCTGGTCCCGGAGGGGTCGGTGACGGTGACCGTGGCGAGGTAGGTGCCCGGCTCGTCGTAGGCGTGGACGACCGTCGGTCCGGCGGCGTCCTTGACGTCGTCACCGTCGAGGTCCCAGCTGAAGTCGAGGGTCGTCGGCGTCTCCGCGTCGGTGCTGGCGCTCGCGTCGAGGGTGACGTCCTGACCGGTCTCCGCCGACGTCGGGTCGGCCGTGGCCGCCGCGGTCGGCGCGGTGTTCTGCCCGCCACCCGTCGGCTCGCCGTGCCCGTAGTCGAAGCTCCCGCAGCCCTCGCCCATCGTGAAGTCGACGCTGCCGGTCAGGTCACCGTCGGAGATCGCCGGGCCGTCGGTGTCGCCGGTCATCGACAGCACCTCGAAGGCCAGGCAGTCGTAGCGGAACTCCCAGTTGCCCGACGCGGTGGAGGGGTCCGAGTAGTTGTCGGTGTGGCCGGCTCCCGCGTCGGAGTACGACGACCGGCCCTCCGCCGCCTTGAACGCCGCGTCGCTGAGGTCGGGGGTGTCGTTCCCCGGCTCCGGGACGCTGTCGAGGGGCGACTGCGCCGGCGGGTCGTCGGTGCCGGCGTTGCCGTAGGCGTGGGCCTCGTCGGTGTAGGAGAGGTACAGGCCCGGCTCGAACTCGATGCTGTCGCGGTCGATCTGGCCCTTGCCGTCGAGGTCGAACCCCGAGCGGTCGCGCATCTCGAGGTAGTAGGCGTGGTCGAACGACGCCTCCGACCCGGCTTCGACGTAGTTCCAGCCCTGCGTGCACTGGGATCCGAAGTCGTCCTTGCAGCCGCCGTTGAAGATCCGGCCGTCGTCGGGTCCACCGTCGGACTCGAAGTCGGTGTCCATCAGCACCTGCTCGCCCGAGGGCGTGGTCGCGGTGACCACCAGGTCGTCGATGAACCACCCCGGCCGAGCCAGGCCCGGGTCGGTGGCGTAGCTGAAGCGCAGCACCGGGTTGTCGGCGCCGGCGAGCTCGGAGACGTCGAAGCGGTCGCCGAGGAAGACCATCTCGGGGTACTCGCCGAGCTTGCGGTCGGCGGCCTGGCTGCTGGCGGCGTAGGAGCCGGACGTGCCCGTCAGGCCGTTGTCGTACGTCGCCTGGCAGTTGTTCTGGTTGGGGTTGCCGGCGAGCGGGTCGGTGTTGGAGGTGGTGTAGCCGTTCTCCGAGGGCTGGGAGGTGAAGCTGTCCCCGCCGTCGGTCGACGTCAGCACGTAGCCGTAGTCGTAGTCCCACTCGATGTCCCACATGGACTTGACCGACAGCTCGACGGTCGATCCGTCCGGCAGGTCGGCGAGGCCGGGCACCGCCACGTCGAGGTTGTGGCCCTTGCTGTCGCTGGCGCAGCCGAAGTCGTTGCCGGAGCCGGAGTACCAGGTGTGGGTGGCGCTCGCGCCCTCGCCGCTGTCGAACTTCGCGGGGTCGAGCAGCTGGCGGCCCGGCAGCTTGGCGACGTACATCTGCGAGTTGCGCACGATGCCGTCGGGTCCGTGGGTCAGCGTGTAGGGCTCACCGGCCGGCGTCTGCCAGGTGATGGTGCCGGTGTCCTGCTTGGAGTCGGTCCAGCCGGTCACGGTGGTGTCGTCGTCGAGCACCTCGGGCACGACCCAGCCGAGCTCCTGGCGGCCGAAGGCGTCGATGTTCTGCGACTTGTCGGTCGCCATCAGGTTCCAGTCGCCGTAGGTCTCGCGACCCCCGAGCGAGTAGAAGTCGGGCAGGCCGAGGGAGTGGCCGTACTCGTGGGAGATCACGCTCGCCTTGTCGATCGCGGTCTCCGGGTTGACGTTGTAGGGACCGACCCGGACGAAGACAGGCCACTCGGTCTCCGAGGTCGTCATCGACCGGCGCTGGGCGGTCTCGTAGAACAGGGGACGGCCCTCGAGGTCCTTCAGCTGGTCGTCGGTGGTGAAGCCGGGCAGCCCGGTGGCCTCGTCGGTGTAGTAGTACTCGAGCGAGGAGGAGTGCGGCCAGACGTTGTCGTAGGACGCGTCGGGGTAGTCGCAGCCGACCACGGTCAGCTGGCTGGAGCCGTTGCCGCCGCAGCCGGCGAAGACGACCATGAAGAAGTCGACGACGCCGTCCTTGTCGGTGTCGAAGTCGGAGTAGTCGATCTCGGGGTCGGCGATCGCGGCGGCGTCGTAGACCAGCTTGCCGGTGGGGCCGCAGCCGTTGTCGATCTGCTGCAGCGTGCCGACGCCGGCCAGGGCGCCGATGACCGCGGAGCCGTTGGCGTCGGAGCCGTAGTAGGCGGTCTGGCCGGGCAGGTTGTAGATGCCGTCGGTGATCCGCTCGGTGTAGGTGGGCCCGCCGACGGTGCCCGGGGCCGGGACGGTCGCCACCGGTGTCTCGGTCTGGGTCAGCCCGGTGCAGGTGTTGAGCGTGGCCGGGGAGATCTGGGTGAACTCGAAGCCGGGCCCGTAGTCGGTGAAGCCGGCGCTCTCGATGCCCTCCGACGGCACCGTGCCGTCGGGGTAGAGCTGGCCCAGCGACATCTCCTGGAACAGGTTGAACGTCGAGCCCTCGAACCCGGGGCTGTTGATGACGGTGTCGAGGTCACGCTCGTGGGTGTCCTGGTAGGCGCGGTCGCGGTACTGCACGGGCACCACCGGGAACGGCCGGTCGCCGTAGCGCGCGGAGTCGAACTGCTCGCCCTCGGGGATCACCTTGGGGCCGTGGCTCGTGAACTCCGCCTCCGCACCGGCCACCCTCACCGTCGCCGTGGAGGAGAGGTCGCGCCACACCAGGGTGGGCAGCTGCGCGAGGGTGTCGGTGGTGCTCTCGAGGACGAGCGTCCGGGTGCTGGTGGCGGCCACGCTGCCGGGGCTCCAGGTGACGGTGTCGCCGCCGTCGGTGATCGTCGCGCCTTGGCCGGCGTCGGTGAAGCGGGTGCCGGTCGGTGCGGTGACCACGACCTCGGCCCCGGTCACCGCGCTGTCGCCGGTGTTGGTGAGCAGGATCCGCGAGGGGTACGAGTCACCCGGCCTGACCCAGCCGACGGAGGAGACGAACGAGTTCTCGACCAGCAGTCCGCCGACCTCGCCCTTCGAGACCACGGCGAGCGCCTCGGCGGGGGTCGGTGCCGCGGCCGGCGCCAAGGCGCTCGCCGCGGTCAGCGTGGTCGGGACGAGCAGGCCGGCGCAGACGGTGGTGACCGCCAGGACGCCGGTGAGGAGCCTCGGGTGAGGGGGCATCTGTTCTCCAGGGAGATCGGGGCGCACGGTCGGTGCGCCGATGCCCGCGTCAACGAGGCCCTGCCGCGGGTGTTACGCGTCAGCGGTCGAGGTGGTCCAGACCGCTGGGTGTGTCGACAGGCCACCGGTCGTCCTGGACGACCGGGTCGCCGGTGGTGACGGTGCCGGGGGCGAGCACATCGGCCTCGACGCCGAACACCGGTGCTCCGTCCTCGAGCGGCAGTGCCGTCAGCAGGCGGAGGTCGCGCGCGCCGGTGGTGGGGTGGTGGTCGACCACGGCACAGCGAGGCACGCGTCGGCGCACGGCCAGGACCACGCCGGCGTCACCACCCACCCGCAGCGTCGAGCCCGGGGCCGGGTCGTCGCCGGTGACCTCGAGGGTGGCGCGGAAGCGGGCGCCGTCGACGTCCTCGCCCAGGGCGGCGAGCGCACCCGTCGACACGATCGTCACTGGTGCGCCGTAGACGACGTCACCCGGGGCGGCACGGACGAGCAGCACGTTCCGGGCCAGGTGGTCGGAGTACGCCGCCGCCCAGTGACCGCCGACGACCTCGACCCGCGTCGGACGACCCCAGTAGTCGACGGTGCGCTCCTCGCCGGTGGGCTCGGGCACGCCCGCGACGGTGCCCGACGGCAGCGTGACCCGCAGGGAGACCCCGTCCCACTCGGCCCGGGCCTGCAGCAGCGCCGGGTGCTCGACCGTGCGCAGGCAGTGTCCTGAAACGGGTCCTGACACGGGGTCGACCAGGCAGAAGACCCGGTCCCCGACCACCCCGGCGGTGGTGACCGTGGCCGAGCGGTGCGCGAGGTGCTGCGCACCCTTCACGGGCGCGAACCCGACCCGCACGACGTCCGCGACCGGCAGCATGAGGGCAGCCTGCCACGGGTCCGGGATGCAGCAGGGGCGGTGACCGTCACCGGTCACCGCCCCTGTCAGGCGCTGGGGAGGAGGCTCACTCCTCGCCGCGGATGAAGGCCTCGACGCGGGCACGGCCCTCGTCGTCGGGCAGCTGCACCGGCGGGCTCTTCATCAGGTAGGACGAGGCGGAGATGATCGGGCCGCCGATGCCCCGGTCCTTGGCGATCTTCGCGGCGCGGATCGCGTCGATGATGATGCCGGCCGAGTTGGGGGAGTCCCAGACCTCGAGCTTGTACTCCATGTTGAGCGGGGCGTCGCCGAAGGCGCGGCCCTCGAGCCGGACGTAGGCCCACTTGCGGTCGTCGAGCCACTGCACGTAGTCGGACGGACCGATGTGGACGTTGCGGTCGTGGATCTTGCCCTTGAGCTCGCCGGTCAGGTTGGAGGTGACGGCCTGGGTCTTGGAGACCTTCTTCGACTCGAGGCGGTCACGCTCGAGCATGTTCTTGAAGTCCATGTTGCCGCCGACGTTGAGCTGGTAGGTGCGGTCGAGCACCACGCCCCGGTCCTCGAACAGCTTGGCCATCACGCGGTGGGTGATGGTCGCGCCGACCTGGCTCTTGATGTCGTCGCCGACGATCGGGACGCCGGCGTCCTCGAACTTCTTGGCCCACTCGGGGTCGGAGGCGATGAAGACGGGCAGCGCGTTGACGAAGCCGACGCCGGCGTCGATCGCGCACTGCGCGTAGAACTTGTCGGCCTCCTCCGAACCCACGGGCAGGTACGAGACCATCACGTCGACCTGGCGGTCCTTGAGGACCTGCACGACGTCGACCGGCTCGGCGGCCGACTCCTCGATGGTCTCGCGGTAGTACTTGCCGAGGCCGTCGAGCGTGGGACCCCGCTGGACCTCGACGCCGAGGGTGGGGACGTCGGCGATCTTGATGGTGTTGTTCTCGGAGGCGTTGATGGCCTCGGAGAGGTCCTTGCCCACCTTCGTGTCGTCGACGTCGAACGCGGCGACGAACTCCACGTCGCCGACGTGGTAGTCACCGAAGGTGACGTGCATGAGGCCGGGGACGGTCCCGGTCGGGTCGGCGTGGCGGTAGAACTCCACGCCCTGGATGAGGGACGTGGCGCAGTTGCCCACGCCCACGACTGCTACTCGTACGGCGCCCATGATCGGGTTTCCTTCCTCGTCCTGCTGCTGGTTTCTGGTGTGGGTGTCTGGTGACGGTCGACCGCGTCAGCCCTGCTGGGCCTGGCGGTCGCTGGTCTCGGGGAGGGTGGTGGTGTCGGTGTCGTCCACGGTCGGCACCGGGGTGCCGGCCGTGCCACCGGACCGTTCGGCGTTGATCAGCTCGGAGAGCCAACGCACCTCACGCTCGACCGACTCGACGCCGTGGCGCTGCAGCTCCGCGGCGTACCGGTCGACCTCCTGCTGGGTCATCGCGAGCTCCTTCTGCACCCGCTCGAGCCGCTCCTGGAGACGACTGCGGCGGCCCTCGAGCACGCGCAGCCGGATCTCCATGTCGGTGCGGCCGAAGAAGGCGAAGCGGATGTCGAAGTTGTCGTCCTCCCAGGCGGTCGGACCGACCTCGCACATCAGCCGCTCGAACTCGGCGTTGCCCTGCTCGGTGAGCTGGTAGACGATGCGCGGTCGGCGGCTCACGGCGGCCGTCGAGGCGGTGGTCTCCTCGATGAGGCTGCCCCGCAGCATCTTCTTCAGCGCGGGGTAGAGGGAGCCGTAGGACAGCACCCGACCCCACCCGAGCATCAGGTTGAGCCGCTTGCGCAGCTCGTAGCCGTGCATGGGGGCCTCGTGCAGCAGCCCGAGGACTGCCAGCTCGATGGTCTCTCCACGACGTGCCATACGACCTATCGTACCGATATATCCGGCACGGTCACATCGACGGACCCTCGGCGGCTCGCCGGCGGTGCGTGCGCGCGAGGGTTCGAGAGCGGCGCTGGCGGCCCGTACCCTGAGCCAGCCAGGCACTTCCCCCGGAACGAAGGATCATGCGCCTGTGAGTGGCAAGCGACGCGCGGCCGGCCCGGCCGTGACCAAGAAGGAGACCCCCTCCCCGAAGGGCAAGGGCGCGGGCAAGGGCATGGGCAAGGGGTCCGGCCGCAGCCGGTGGAAGAAGGTCGGCATCGCCGCCCTGGTGCTCGGCCTGCTCGGCTCCCTGCTCGGCGTGGGCGCCTTCATCGTGCTCTACCAGACGATCGACGTGCCCAGCCCCAACGAGGAGTTCGAGACCCAGACCTCCTTCGTCTTCTACGCCGACGGCAAGCAGCAGCTCGGTCAGTACGCCACGCAGAACCGCGAGTCGATCCCGCTGCAGGAGATGCCCGCCTCGATCAAGGACGCGGTCGTCGCGGCGGAGGACCGCACCTTCTGGACCAACCGGGGCATCGACCCCAAGGGCATCATCCGCGCGGCCTTCAGCAACGCCCGCGGCAACGACACCCAGGGTGCCTCGACGATCACGCAGCAGTACGTGAAGATCCTCTACCTCACCCAGGAGCAGACCCTCACCCGCAAGCTCAAGGAAGCGATCATCTCGCTCAAGCTCCAGCGTGAGCAGAGCAAGGAGCAGATCCTCGAGGGCTACCTCAACACGATCTACTTCGGTCGCGGCGCCTACGGCGTGCAGGCGGCCGCGAAGGCCTACTTCGACAAGGAGGCCAAGGACCTGACGCTCAAGGAGTCCGTCGTCGTCGCGAGCCTCCTCAACGACCCCAACGACCTCGACCCCGACAACGGCAAGCGCGCCAAGCGGGAGCTGAAGGAGCGCTACGCCGGGGTGCTCAACGACATGGCCGAGGAGGGCACGGTCGAGGCCGCGCAGGCCGACAAGGCGGCGAACAGGCTGCCGAAGTTCCCCGACATCCCCGAGGACAGCCAGTACGGCGCCCAGCGCGGCCACGTCCTGACCATGGTGCGCCGCGAGCTGCTCGAGCTCGGCTACACCGACGAGCAGATCGACGGCGGCGGCCTCCGGGTCACCACCACGTTCACCGAGAAGGCGATGGCGGCCGCGGTGCAGGGCGTCGTCGAGGCCCGGCCCGACGGCTTCAGCGACAAGCAGCTCCACATCGGGGTGGCGACCATCGAGCCCGGCACCGGCGCGCTGCGCGGGTTCTTCGGCGGGCAGGACTACCTCGACTCGCAGCTCAACTGGGCGGTCGCGGGCGGCCAGGCCGGTTCGACGATGAAGGTCGCGGCCCTGGTGGCGGCGATCGAGCAGGGCTTCGGACTCGAGGACACCTTCGAGGGCAACTCGCCCTACGAGCTGCCCGACGGCACGCTCGTCGAGAACCAGGGCGACTCCGACTACGGCTCGTCGATCGACATGATCACGGCCACGGAGAACTCCGTGAACACCGCGTTCATCGACATGACCCTCTCGATGGACGACGGACCCGAGTCCATCATCGACGCCGCGAACCGGTTGGGCATCCCGCCGGCGAAGGCCCCCAAGAAGGGCCCCGGCTTCCCCGCGACGTCCCCGGGCCTCGAGCCGATCACCGGCGTCTCGCTCGGCAACGCGACGGTCTCGCCCATCAACATGGCCAACGCCTACGCGACCCTCGCCAACGACGGCGTCGCCGCCGAGCCCTACATCATCGAGAAGGTCGTGCTCCCGAACGGGGAGACCGACTACCTGCACAAGGTCGACGACTCCAAGGCGATCGAGGAGGACGTCAGCTCCGACGTCAGCTATGCGCTGCAGCAGAACGTCCAGAACGGATCAGGATCGGCAGCGCTGGAGCTCGACTGGCCCTCGGCAGGCAAGACCGGCACCGCCACCAACGGTGACGGCGAGGTCTCCTCGGCCTGGTTCACCGGCTACACCCGCCAGCTCTCGACCGCCGTGATGTACGTGCGCGGCAAGGGCAACGAGCAGCTGCAGGGCTGGCTGCCGTCGTACTTCGGCGGCGCCTACCCCGCCGAGACCTGGACCGCGGTCATGCAGCGGGCGATGGAGGGTCTGCCCGTCGAGGAGTTCCCCGAGCCGGCGATGCTCGACGGCGAGGCGCCCACCGACGGTCACGAGCCCTACACGCCGCCGGAGACGACCAGCAACCCCTCGCCGACGCGCCAGCAGACCACGCAGCCGCCCTCGCAGGAGCCGAGCCAGACGCCCTCCGAGAAGCCGAGCGAGACCAAGACGCCGCCGGGCCAGACCAACTGCCCGCCGCTCGACCCGTCGTGCGACGAGACGTCGTCCCCGAGCGAGACGACGACCACCACCGGCAACAACGGCGGGGGCGGCGGCGGCGGCGGCAACTCGGCGTACCTCGGCAACCTGGCGGTCAACCGGGTGCCGGTGCTGCTCGCGGCCGAGGCGTTCAGGGAGTGGTGGATCCTCGGGTGACGCCGGGTCACGAGCACCCGACGCTCGACGACCCGCTCGTCGCCTCGCTCTCCGACTCGGTCGGCGGGCCGGTCGGCGAGCACGCGGGCCGGCACCCCTGGTGGACGCCGGTGCGGGTGCTGCTCGCGATCACCGCCCTGGTGCTGGCGCTGGGGTTGGTGCAGAAGACCAGCTGCTACGCCGACTCCTGGCAGGACGGGGAGTCGCGCTACACCCACATGTGCTACTCCGACCTGCCCTACCTCTACACCGGGCGCGGCTTCGCCGAGCTGGAGTGGCCCTACGGCGACGACGCCGAGGTGCGGTCGCGCTACCCGGTCATGGAGTACCCGGTCCTCATCTCCTACTGGGCGTGGGGCACCGCGTGGACGACCCACTGGCTCAGCGGGTCGCCGGAGCTGACGCCTCGCTACGCCGTCGGACCCGAGCGCCTGACCACGGTCGACGGGGTGCTGGCCGAGTCCGTGACCTACGTGGCGGTCAACGCGGTGGGCCTGGCGGCCCTGACGCTGGTGGCGGTGTGGCTGCTGGCGGGCGTCCATCGCCGACGCCCGTGGGACGCCGCGCTCCTCGCCGCCTCGCCGGCGCTCCTGCTCACGGCGTGGGTCAACTGGGACCTGCTGGCACTGGTCTTCGTCGCCGGCGCCCTGTGGGGGTGGAGCCGCGACCGGCCGGGGCTGACCGGCCTGATGATCGGCCTCGGCGTCGCGGCCAAGCTCTACCCGCTGCTCCTGCTGGGGCCGCTGCTGGTGATCTGCCTGCGCGACCGGCGCCTCGACGCCCTGGCCCGGGTGGTCGGGGTCGCCGTGGTGACCTGGCTGGTCGTCGACCTGCCGGCGTACGCCTCCGGGCCGGACCAGTGGACCCACTTCTGGACGTTCAACTCCGACCGCGGCGCTGACCTGGGCTCGCTGTGGCTGGTGGTCGACCAGGCCACGGACGGCGCGATCAGCTCCGAGACGGTGAACCTGTGGTCGCTGGTGGTCTTCGCCGCCTGGTGCGCCGGCATCCTCGCGCTCGGGCTCCTCGCGCCGGAGACGCCGCGGTTCGCCCAGCTCGCCCTGCTGGTGCTCGTGGGCTTCCTGCTCGTGAACAAGGTCTACTCGCCGCAGTACGTCCTCTGGTTGCTGCCGCTGGCGGCGCTGGCGCGGCCGCGCTGGCGCGACCACCTGGTCTGGCAGGGCAGCGAGGTCCTCTACTTCGCCATGGTGTGGTGGTACCTCGGCGGCGAGCTCGAGCCCACCGGCGGGGGCGAGGTCGGCCTGTACTGGGTCGCGATCGTGCTGCGCGTCGCCGGCGAGCTCTACCTCGCCGGCCTCGTGGTGCGCGACGTGCTGCGGCCGTGGCGCGACCCGGTGCGACGCACCGAGGCCGGCCTCTCGCGCCGGCTGGTGGCGTCCTCCCCGACCTGAGGGTCGTCGACGCCGCTCAGCCGGCCGGTCAGCTGACGGTGACCTCGTCGAAGGACGTGGCGGTGTAGCGCACCCGCACGTCCACGTCGTCGCCGACCGCCGGTACCCGGGTGCCCTGGGGCAGGAACAGCATCGAGGCCTGCATGTGGGGCGGCTCGGCGAAGAGCCGCTGCTTGCCGTCGATGCTGAAGGGGGAGCGCACGAAGCCGACCGCGTCCAGCCCGCCCCGCGCGATCGTGGCGGCCCGCGACTTGATGCTGAGGTCGCCGGTCGGGGCCTCGAGGCCGATGCCGTGGGCCGTGCCGCCGCTGACGACCACGATGTGGCCGGGCTTCGGCACGGCGCGGCCGCGGTAGCCGTAGACGTCGCCGCGGTCGACCTCGTGGACGTCGAGGACGGTGGCGGTGACCCGCAGTGCCGTGCGGTCACCCAGCCAGAGCGAGGTCCCGATGCGTGGTCGCACCTCGAAGTCGGAGTAGGACGCCCGCAGCCGCTCGAGCTCCGAGCTCGTGAGGTGGCTGACCCACAGGGTCCGCGTCGGCAGCTCCGCAGCCACCACGTGGGTCATCAGCCGCCGCACCTCCGAGAGGTGGGAGCCGCTGCCCAGGGGCAGGTGGATGGCGACGCCCTCGAGGCGGGCGCCGTCCGGGCCCGCATGGCGGCGCAGCTCCTCCGCGGCGGCCTCGAGCCCCCGGCGGGTCAGACCGTGGCGGCGCATGCTGGTGACCAGCTCGAGCACGATCCGCGCGCGCGGGCTGCGCTCGAGCAGCGGGGCGAGGTCCTCGACCCTGCCGACCGTGTGGATGACGCGCTTCTCCACGGCGGGCTCGACCTCGAGCGCGGGTCCGAAGGGGCGCCACGGCGTCAGCACCAGCAGGTCGCCGTCGTAGCGGGACGCGACCTCGGTCAGCTCGCGGTAGGTGCCGACAGCGACGGTGTCGACCCCGAGCCAGCCGGCCTTGCGGGCGAGCCGGTGGAGGCCGAAGCCGTAGCCGTTGCCCTTGAGCACCGGGGTGAGGCCGGGGGTGGTGTCGGCGAGGTGGCGCAGGTGGGTGCGCCACCGGTCACCGTCGACGGCGAGGCGCAGCGACACGGGTCACCCCCGACGCTTCATGTAGGCGTCGAACGCCGCGTAGAGCGGCCGGTTGATCGGCAGGTCCCACTCGCCGGCGTACTCGACGGCCTCGCCGCCGGTGCCGGCCTTGAAGCGGATCAGCCCGACGTGGGGGTCGTCGGGGTCGAGGGTGTCGGTGATGCCGCGGAGGTCGTAGACCTCCGCGCCGGCCGCCATGGCGTCGCGGATCATCGCCCACTGCACGGCGTTGGAGCCCTGCACCTCCCGCTTCTCCGAGGACGAGGCGCCGTAGGAGTACCACGCGTGGGTGCCGACGCGGATCGCGATCGTCGCCGCGACCAGGTCGCCCTCGTGCCGGGCGAACCAGAGCCGGACCCGGTCGGGGTCCTCGGCGGCGAGCGCGTCGAGCATGGCGCGGAAGTAGGACAGCGGGCGCGGGGTGAAGTGGTCACGCTCGGCGGTGTGGAGGTAGAGGTCGTGGAAGGCCCCGAGGTCCGCCTCGTCGAGGGAGCCGGTCGCCACCTCGACGCCGGCCTTGTCGGCCTTGCGGATGTTGCGGCGCCACTGCTGGTTCATGCCCTTGAGGACGGCGTCCTCGTCGAGCCCCTTCAGCGGCACCTGGAAGTTGTACTGCGGCTGGCCGGCGGCGAAGCCGCCCTCGGCGGCCTGCGGCCGCCAGCCGAGCTCGTGGAGCTGGGACACCACTCGGGCACCCTCGGCCGAGCGCTCGAGCGGCGCGACGTCGTCGAGGCGGCGCACCGACTCGTCGGCGATGCCGTCCTTGACCTGCTGCGCGCTCCAGCGGCGGGTGACCACCGGCGGGCCCATCCGGACCCCGAAGGCCCCCTGCTGCTTGAGGTGGGCCGTCATGGGGGCGAGCCAGCCGGAGAGGTCGTCGCTGGACCAGTCGATCACCGGACCCTCGGGCAGGTAGGCGAGGAAGCGCCTGAGCCTCGGCAGCTGGCGGTAGAGCACGAGGGCAGCGCCGACGCGGGTGTCGCCGTCGAACCAGCCGATCGACTCGGCCCGCCACTCCGGCTTCGCCTCCGCCCACGCCGGGGTCTGCAGGAAGCTGACCGAGCTCTGCTCGCGCACGGTCTCGAGGTGGTCGGCTGGCGAGATGGTCCGGACGGTCAGCACCCCCGAGGCTATCCGGTGGGTTCAGAGGCGCTCGCGCAGCCACCGGGAGTCGGCGACGTGCTCCTCGGCCCCGCCCGGCGTCTCGAGCACGACCGGGGCGCCGGCGTCGCGCACGACCGCGGCGAGCAGGTCGGGGTCGACCTTGCCGGCGCCGAGGTTGGCGTGCCGGTCGGCGCCGGAGTCGAAGTCGTCGCGGCTGTCGTTGCAGTGGACGAGGTCGATGCGGCCGGTGATGGCGCGGACGTCGTCGACCACCGTCTCCAGGGCGTTGCCGCCGGCGTGGGCGTGGCAGGTGTCGAGGCAGAAGCCGACCAGGTCGGCCTGCTCGCAGCCGGAGATCGCGTCCCAGACGCCGGCGATCCGCTCGAGGTGGCGGGTCATGGCGTTCTCGCCGCCCGCGGTGTTCTCGATGAGCAGCGGGAGCTTGAGGTCGACGGCGTCGATCGCCTTGCGCCAGTTGTCGAAACCGGTCTCGGGCGGGTCCGACTTGTTGACGTGGCCGCCGTGGACGACGAGGCCCTTCGCGCCGATGGCGGCGGCCGCGTCGACGTGCTGCTGGAGCAGCTTGCGGCTGGGGATCCGGATCCGGTTGTTGGTGGTGGCGACGTTGACGATGTAGGGCGCGTGGACGTAGAGGTCGACGCCCGCGACCGCGGCGTCCTCACGCAGCGCGTCGCCGCCGGCGGCGTAGGCGATCTCGGGACCGCGGTAGCCCTGCGGGTCGCCGAGGAAGAACTGGACGAGGGGCGCCTGCCGGGCCTCGGCCTCCGCGAGCGGGTCGGCCTGGTCGACGTGGGCACCGATGCGAGCGGGGTTCGGCATGTCGTTCACCCTAGGTGGGGGTCCGGACGGCCCTCACTGCGGATTCCGTGGGCGTGCGCCGCCGCTGCTAACCTCGTCCGGTTGCCCGGGCCGGTCCCGGGCCACGTTTCGTATCAGCCCTCCTGCCACGGAGAGTCCGTGGCCGCCTGAGTCCAGAGGAGGTGGAGACCGCTGTGCGTGCCTATGAAGTGATGGTCATCCTCGAGCCCAGTCTCGAAGAGAGGACCGTCGAGCCGTCGCTCGACAAGTACCTCAACGTCATCCGCAAGGACGGTGGCACCGTCGACAACGTCGAGGTGTGGGGCCGTCGTCGCCTGGCGTACGAGATCAAGAAGAACGCTGAGGGCATCTACGCCGTCATCAACCTGAACGCCGAGCCCGACACGGTCAAGGAGTTCGAGCGTCAGCTCGGCCTCAACGAGTCCGTGCTCCGCACGAAGGTGCTGCGTCCGGCCTGAGGCCTGTGGACGAGCACTTTCCCCTGTCGGTGCCCCGCGCTTTGATGGGGCCCGACGTACCAGTGGATCCAACGAGGGAGACCTGACATGGCAGGCGAGACCGTCATCACCGTGGTCGGCAACCTGGTCGACGACCCGGAGCTCCGCTTCACCCCCTCGGGTGCTGCGGTGGCCAACTTCCGGATCGCCTCGACCCCCCGCACGTTCGACACAGAGACCCGCGAGTGGAAGGACGGCGAAGCGCTGTTCCTCTCCTGCTCGGTGTGGCGCCAGGCGGCCGAGAACGTCGCCGAGTCGCTGACCAAGGGCATGCGTGTCGTCGTGCAGGGCCGGCTCAAGCAGCGCTCCTACGAGACCCGTGAGGGCGAGAAGCGCACCGTGTTCGAGCTCGAGGTCGAAGAGGTCGGCCCCTCGCTGAAGTTCGCGACCGCCAAGGTCGCCCGTGCCCAGCGCTCCGGCGGTGGCGGGGGCTACGGCGGCGGTGGCGGCGGCTACTCCGGGGGCGGCGCCTCCGGTGGTGGTGCGTCCTCCGGCGCTCCGCAGAACGACCCGTGGGCCACCTCCGGCCCCTCGGGTGGTTCCGGCGGCGGCGCTCCGGCGAACGACCCGTGGGCGACCCCGGGTGCCGGCGGCGACGAGCCTCCGTTCTGATCCCTCACGGATCCACCGGTTCCATCCATCAACCTGACACCATTCCGGCTCACGCCGGGCTCGTAAGGAGAGCACCACAATGGCCAAGGCAGTGATCCGCAAGCCGAAGAAGAAGGTTTGCCAGTTCTGCAAGGAGAAGGCGACCGGCGTCGACTACAAGGACGCCACCCTGCTCCGCAAGTTCATCTCCGACCGCGGCAAGATCCGTGCGCGTCGCGTGACCGGCAACTGCGTCCAGCACCAGCGCGACGTGGCCATCGCCGTCAAGAACGCGCGCGAGCTGGCCCTGCTGCCCTACACCTCGACCGGTCGCTGAGAGGAGCTGACATGAAGATCATCCTCACCCAGGAGGTCTCCGGCCTCGGCGCCCCCGGCGACGTGGTGGAGGTCAAGGACGGCTACGGCCGCAACTACCTCCTGCCCCGCGGCGACGCGATCCGCTGGAGCAAGGGTGCCGAGCGCACCGCCGAGTCGATCAAGACCGCCCGCAAGGCGCGGGCCGTGCGCGACTCCGACCACGCGGTCGAGATCAAGACCAAGCTCGAGGCCGGCCCCGTGCCGGTCCAGGTCAAGGCCGGTGACACCGGGCGCCTCTTCGGTGCCGTCACCGCCTCCGACATCGCCGCGGCGCTGTCGGAGGCCGCCGGTGAGCAGGTCGACCGCCGCACCATCCAGATCGGCAACCCGATCAAGTCGCTGGGCAGCCACCAGGTGGCCGTCAAGCTCCACGACGAGGTGTCCGCCCAGGTGGCCCTCAACGTGATCCCGGCCTGACGCAGCGCCGCAGCCTCACCCGCAGGGCCGTTCCTCCTCACCGGAGGGGCGGCCCTGCGGCTCGTTCCGGGGGCGCTGCCTCAGACCGTGGCCGGAGCCGTCGGATCCCCCTGCGCCCACGAGCGCTGGGCGTGGCGGAAGCACAGCACCACGGCGGAGACGACCGCCGCGAGCCCCAGCAGTGCTCCGACCAGCAGCACGGTGGTCACGCCCGCGCCGTACACGACGGGGGGCAGGAGCAGCAGGACCACGCAGCCTCCGGCGACCAGCCGCCACCAGCCGCGCGCGCCGTCGTCAGCCCCCGCCTGGGCCGCACGTGACATCGCGAGCGCGAGCAGCAGCACGAAGACGACCTGCGGCAGGCTGATCGCCCAGGCCAGCGGCGTGTCGAGGGACTCGACGTCCACGAAGGCGCCGGGGACCCAGGTGACCACCGCGACCAGCAGTGCGAGAGCGCCGGTGAGGGCGAGCCGCCCCGGCGCCAGGTGCGGCGGCAGCCCGGCGCAGGCCAGGAGGCAGACCAGCCAGCCGATCCAGTCCGCGGTCACGTCGAGCCCGTTGACGGAGAGGTCGAGCACGACGACCGACAGGCCGACACCGAGCAGCGAGAGGGGTCGCACGCGCACACCCTAGACGGGGCTCAGGCGCGCGCCGGCGCCCCCGTGACCAGCCAGTGGTCCCCGCGGGCGCGGCGCAGGAGCACCGCGAGACGGGCGCCCATGAACAGGCCGCTGAAGCAGATCCAGACCGTCAGCAGACCGCCGCCGAGCGCCACCGCGGCCAGGGCCACGGGTGCGTAGAGCAGCAACGTGACGAGGCCGCCGAGGGCGAGGTAGCGCCCGTCCCCGGCGCCGATCAGCACCCCGTCGAGGACGAACACGACGCCCGCGACCGGCTGGCCGACGGCGGCCACGAGAAGCACTGCGACCAGTCGGGCGTGCACCTCCCCGTCGGAGGTGAACAGCGGTCCGAGCAGAGGGCTGGCCGCCGCGAGCAGGGCACCGGTGACGACACCCGACCACAGCCCCCAACGCACCATCGTGCGCGTCATCGCCCGGGTGCTCCCGACGTCCCCGGCGCCGAGCGAGCGACCGGTCAGGGCCTGGGCGGCGATGGCGATCGCGTCCAGCACGAAGGCGAGGAAGGTCCAGAGCGTGAAGGCGATCTGGTGCGTCGCCACGTCGACGGTCTGGCCGGCGACGTCGGCGGCGCCCACCGTCACCGCCCACGTGGTGACCAGCAGGGCGGCCCGCAGGGTGAGCGTGCGCACCACGAGCGGGACGCCGGCGCGGCCGGCGCCGCGGATCCCCGGCAGGTCCGGGCGCAGGCTCGCACCCTCGCGTCGGGCGGCGCGCACCACGACCGTGATGAGGGCGAGCGCCATCGCCACCTGCGCCAGCACCGAGCCCCAGGCGGAGCCGGCGATGCCCAGCCCGGCGCCGTAGACGAGGGCGACGTTCAGGACCACGTTCAGGGCGTTGCCGCCCACGGCGACGACCAGGGGCGTCCGGGTGTCCTGGAGGCCTCGGAGCACCCCCGTCGCCGCCAGGATGAGGAGCAGCGGTGCGGTGCCGAGCAGAGCGATGCGCAGGTAGGTGGCCCCCTGATCGGTGACCTCCGGGCTGGCGCCGAAGGCGCCGACCAGCAGCTCTGAGGCCGGGACGCCGACGACGGTCACGGCGACGCCGATCAGCAGCGCCAGCCACAGCCCGTCGACGCCCTGCGCGAGGGCACCCCGGGTGTCGCCCGCGCCGAGGTGCCGCGCCACGCTGGCGGTGGTGCCGTAGGCGAGGAACACGCACAATCCCACCGCCGTCTGCAGCACGGCCCCGGCGAGACCGAGTCCCGCGAGCGGGGCGGTGCCGAGGTGGCCGACGATGGCGGCATCGGCGAGCAGGAACAGCGGCTCGGCCGCGAGGGCGAGGAACGCGGGGACCGCGAGCCGCAGGATCTCGCGCTCCTGGGGTCGCCGCATGGCCGCCAGCCTACGACACGTAAGGGTCATCACCCAGCGTTGCCCATGACCGTCGAGATCACCCGACGAATGTGGATGAATCGGTGAATAACGCTGCGGAGAAGCCCGTTGCTCTGCTAGTGACGTGCTTTCGGACCCCGACGTCCGGATGGTGAACCTGTCGGGAGATCTATGGCCGAGAGTTTTCTGTCCACACCGTGTGCGCTGCGTTTCCGCAGGTCAGCGGGCTGCTTGTCCGATCGGACGGGGTCACTCCACAACGTGGTCCCCATCCTGTGCACACCTCAGGTCGGGAACTCCACCACCCGGGACGGGTTATCCCCAGGGGGTTGTGGACAAGGTGCTTTCGGTGGCGCGCCGGCGCGCGTAGTTTCTCTCCGGTTGCCCGACCTCCCCCCGCCGTTCCCCGGCACCGGTCGCGGCACTGTCGGTGGTCCCCCCTATCGTCACGGGGGACCACCGAACCCCGGACCGAGCCGAGTTGGAGGACCTGGTGAGCGTCACCGAGCACGGCACGGCCCACGGTCCTGACGCACCCCCCGACGACTACGAGCAGTGGGGCGACGGCCCCGCGGCCTACGCTCCGGGCGAGGCGCCGCAGCGCTCCGGTGGCGACCGCACCCCGCCCCAGGACAACGCCGCCGAGCAGAGCGTGCTCGGCGCGATGCTGCTCTCCAAGGACGCCATCGCCGACGTCACCGAGTCCGTGCGTGGCACCGACTTCTACCGACCGGCCCACGAGCTGATCCACGACTCGATCATCGACCTCTACGGGCGCGGCGAGCCGGCCGACCCGGTGACGGTGGCCGCCGAGCTCCAGCGACGCGGCGAGCTGCAGCGGGTCGGCGGCGCGCCCTACCTCCACACGCTGTCGGCCAACGTGCCGATCGCCGCCAACGCCGGCTACTACGCCGAGATCGTCCGCGAGAAGGCGATCCTGCGGCGGCTCGTCGACGCCGGCACCCGGATCGTGCAGATCGGCTACGCCGGCGAGGGCCAGGTCGACGACGTCGTCGACCAGGCGCAGGCCGAGGTCTACAAGGTCACCGACAAGCGCAGCGCCGAGGACTACGCGCCGCTGTCCGACATCATGGACGGCGTCCTCGACGAGATCGAGGCGATCGGCAACCGCGAGGCCGGCCTCTACGGCGTCCCCACCGGCTTCGCCGACCTCGACGACCTCACCAACGGCCTCCACTCCGGCCAGATGATCATCGTCGCGGCGCGTCCGGCCATGGGCAAGTCGACCCTCGCCCTCGACCTGTGCCGGGCCGCGTCGATCCACAACAACCTGACCAGCTGCTTCTTCAGCCTGGAGATGACGCGCTCGGAGATCACGATGCGCCTGCTCTCCGCCGAGGCGAAGGTGCCGCTCAACCACATCCGCAACGGCCAGATGAGCGACGACGACTGGACCAAGCTCGCCCGCAAGATGGGCGAGGTGTCCAGTGCGCCGATGTTCATCGACGACTCGCCCAACATGACGATGATGGAGATCCGGGCGAAGGCGCGGCGGCTGCGTCAGCGCCACGACCTGCGGCTGATCGTGATCGACTACCTCCAGCTGATGACGTCGGGCAAGAAGGTCGAGTCCCGCCAGCTCGAGGTCTCGGAGTTCTCCCGGCAGATCAAGCTGCTGGCCAAGGAGCTCGAGGTCCCGATCATCGCGCTCTCCCAGCTCAACCGTGGTCCCGAGCAGCGCGGCGACAAGCGCCCGATGATGAGCGACCTGCGCGAGTCCGGCTCGATCGAGCAGGACGCCGACATGGTCGTGCTCCTGCACCGCGACGACGTCTACGAGAAGGAGTCGACCCGTCCCGGGGAGGCCGACCTGATCGTGGCCAAGCACCGCAACGGCCCCACGCGCGACATCACCGTCGCCTTCCAGGGCCACTACAGCCGCTTCGTCGACATGGCCCACTGACGACGCCAGGAGCCACCGTGGACGTCATACGAAGCGGTCGCCATGACGACCGCTCCGTATGACGTCCGTGTACGTGACAGTGGACGAGCCGCAAGATGGCTAAAATGGGGGATGCGTGAAGCGGCGGCCACGTGCATTGCGCCAGTCAGGCCGCCAATCGCGCGCGCAGCCCGTCGATGACGAGGTCGAGGGTCACCTCGAACTCGTCGGCGAAGTCGTAGCCGGGCTGGAGCGCGTGCTCGAGGGTGAACTCCTTGAAGTGGAGGAGCTGGCCCTCGGGCAGTGAGTTCACCACCATCTGGCCGAGCTCGGCGAGGTCGGCGCCCGGCTGGAAGGGAAGGCTGAGCTCCTGCACCAGGAAGCCGTAGAGGTGGGCATCGAGCGCGGCGAACGCGTGGCCGGTGAGGGCGAGCGAGAAGCCAGCTGTGCGCAGGCAGCCGATCACCGCGTCGTGGTGGAGCAGGGTCTCGAAGCCCGCCGTGCGCCGGGAGTCCATGAGGCCGATCGCCCACGGGTGGCGCTTGATCGCCTTCCGCGCCGTCCGCGAGCGCAGCCTCATCTCCTGCTCCCAGTCCTCGCCGACGCGGGGGGCGTGGAACTCGGTGAAGACGGCGTCGACCATCGCGTCCAGCATCGCCTCCTTGTTGGCGACGTGGTGGTAGAGCGACATCGCCTCCACCCCGAGCCGACGGGCGACGGCCCGCATCGACAGCGCGGCCAGCCCCTCGGCGTCGGCGATCGCCAGCGCCGCGTCCACGATCTCCGCGCGGCTCAACGCCCCGCTCGGCCTTCGAGGCCTGCCGGCCATGTGTCCACCCTTCCCCTGCCTACCCGTTGACAAGACTTACGTCGTAAGACTAGCCTGCCTGTCAATACTTACAACGTAAGTCTTGGAGGAGACATGCAGGCCGTCGTGCAGCACCGCTACGGAGGCAGCGAGCAGCTGTCCATCGCCGAGATCGCCGACCCGGTGCCGGGTCCGGGGGAGGTGCTCGTCGAGGTCCGCGCCGCCGGGATCGACCGCGGCACCTGGCACCTGATGGCCGGACTCCCGCTGGTGATGCGCCTGGGATTCGGCTTCCGCGGGCCGAAGGTGCCCGTGCCCGGACGCGACGTCTCCGGCGTCGTCGTCGCCGTGGGTCCCGCCGTCGCGGCGTACGCCGTGGGCGACGAGGTGATCGGCACCGCCGACGGCTCACTCGCCGAGCGCACCGTCGTCCCGGAGAAGCGGTTGGCTCGCAAGCCGGTGTCGCTGAGCCACGAGGAGGCAGCCGTGCTGCCCGTCTCGGGGCTGACCGCCCTCCAGGCCGTGCGCGCCGCCGGCGTCACGGCCGGGCAGCAGGTGCTGGTCATCGGCGCCTCCGGCGGTGTCGGCACCTACGCCGTGCAGCTGGCCGTGGCGGCCGGCGCCACCGTCACCGGTGTCGCCAGCGGCGCGAAGGCAGACCTGGTTCGCTCGCTGGGCGCCGACCGCGTCCTCGACCACACCCGCGAGGAGGTCGAGCAGGACGGCCGCTACGACGCCATCCTCGACATCGCCGGGCGGCGGCCGTTGCGGCTGCTGCGCCGAGCCCTCGCCCACACCGGCACGCTCGTGGTCGTCGGGGGAGAGGGCGGCGACCGCTGGCTCGGCGGCTTCCAGCGCCAGCTCGCGCTGCCGCTGCTCGACCGCCTCACCCGGCAGCGGCTGGTGCCGCTGCTGAGCAAGGAGGACGGCGCCGCGCTCGCCGAGCTGGCCGCGATGGTCGACGCCGGAGACGTCCGGCCCGCGCTCGAGCGCACCTTCGCCCTCCACGAGGCCGCCAAGGCCATCGACCACGTCGTCGACGGCCACGCCCGCGGCAAGGTCGCCGTCGTCGTCCGTCCGTCCGCCTGAACGCCCCGCTGCAGGAGAAGTCCCATGACCACGCTCACCTCCACCGCCCCAGACCACCACCAGGACCGGCCGTCGCGTCGCCGGCTGGGCCGCCGCCGGCTACGTCGCGATCTTCGTGCTGGCGATCTTCGGCAACTTCCTCGCGGTCGACCCGGTGCTCCAGCCCGACGACCCGACCGCGACCGCCGACGCCCTGCGCGAGGCCGGTACCACCTTCCGGCTGGGGGTCGCCGCGTTCCTCGGCATCTTCCTGCTCGACGTCGTCGTCGCGTGGGCGCTCTACGAGCTCTTCGCGCCGGTCCACCGGAGCCTCTCGCTGCTCGCCGCCTGGTTCCGCCTCACCTACACCGTCGTGCTCGGCGCGGCCCTGGCCTTCCTCTACGTCGCCATGCGGCTGGCCGAGCAGCCGACCGCCGCCGCCGGTGACGACGGCGTGCTGCTCGCCCTGCAGGCCTTCGACTTCACCTGGGTGGCGGGGCTGGCCGCCTTCGGCGTCCACCTGGTGCTGGTGGCGCGGCTGCTGCTCGCCGCGGCCGGGCCACGGTGGCTGGCCACGGTCCTGGCGCTCGCGGGCACGGCGTACGTCGTCGACACGGTCGCCCACATCGTGCTGGCCGACTACGAGGCCTTCTCGGGCGGCTTCCTGCTGATGGTCGCGCTGCCCTCGGTGGTCGGCGAGCTGGCCTTCACCGTCTGGCTGGGCCTGGTCGCCCTCGGCCGCCGGCCGCTCCCGGTCGCCGACCGGGGCTAGCCTGCCGGACATGGCTCCCGCGTTCGCCCCGTCCGACCTGCCGCCCGAGGAGGTGCTGGCCCGGCTGCCCGAGGCCAGGCGCGAGGACGCCGAGGTGCTGCTCGACCTGATGCGCCGGGTCACCGGCGAGGGACCCGTCGTGTGGGCGTCGAAGGTGCTCGGGTTCGGGCAGTTCGACTACCGCTACGACAGCGGCCGCACCGGCACGGCCCCGCTGGCGGCGTTCGCCCCCACGCCGCGGCAGCACACGCTCTACCTGTCCTCCGACTTCACCGACCAGCACCCCGAGCTGGTCGCCCGGCTCGGCACGTTCACCCACGGGCGGGCGTGCCTCTACGTGAAGCGGCTCGCCGACGTCGATCTCGACGTGCTCGAGCAGCTGGTCGAGCTGGGCGTGCAGGAGGCGCGCGAGGCCGACGTCAGCCGGTGATGCGGCCCTTCAGGGAGCCGGGGTCGTCGAGCGGCTGGTCCTTCGTCGACTCGATCAGCGCCCGCGCGTCGGCGACGCTGTCCCAGGTGTTCCACAGCAGCACGCCGCGCACCCGGCCGCCGTCGAGGTAGTAGACGACGCCCTGGTCGGTCGGCTCGTCGCCGCCCTGCCAGTCCTCGACCACGTCGAGCCGGGTGTCGAGGTCCCCGACGGCCTCGTAGCCGTCGTCGAACAGGTCGCTCCAGAAGAACGGCGTCTCGTCGTACGACGCGTCGTCGCCGGCCATGACGCGGCCGGCGAGCTCGCCGGACTTCTCGGCGTGGTCGACGTGCTCGACCCGCCGACGACCCAGCCGCACGTCCGGGTACGACGCCACGTCGCCCGCGGCGTACACGTCCTCAGCGCTCGTGCGCATCGTGGCGTCGACGACGATGCCGTCGTCGACCTGGAGACCGGCCTGCTCGGCGAGCGACGTCCGTGGCGTGACGCCGACACCGACGACGGCGAGGTCGGCCTCGATGGTGGTGCCGTCCTCCAACCGCACGGTGACGCCGTCCTCGCGGGACTCGCCGCCCTCGAGCCGGCCGTGCACGATCTCCACGCCGTGGGCGCCGAAGCCGTCGGTGACCCGGCGCGCGAGCCGCTCGGGGAAGAGCCGCTCCTGCACCAGGTCCTCGGGCAGCACCATGGTGACCTTCACGTCGTTCTGCACCAGCGCCGCCGCCATCTCGGCGCCGATGTAGCCGCCGCCCACGACGACGGCACGGGTGTCGGGGCCGAGCAGGTCGCGCAGCTGGCGGTAGTCGGCGGCGGAGCGGTAGTGGAGGACCCGCGGACCCGACGCGAGCCCCACGGTGCGGGGCTCGGCGCCGGTGGCGAGGAGCAGCTTGCGGTAGGCCACGGTGCTCTCGTCGGCGAGGGTCACCGTGTGGGCGGCCCGGTCGATCGCCGTCACCTCGGCGTCGGTGCGCAGCTCGACCCCGTCGGT
The DNA here is from genome assembly GCA_963754025.1 of uncultured Actinomycetota bacterium. GTDB lineage: Bacteria > Actinomycetota > Actinomycetes > Propionibacteriales > Nocardioidaceae > Nocardioides. The sequence continues at coordinate 731,706 of CAVWEC010000005.1, forward strand.
GGTCGGGTCGAGGAGCGTCTCGTCCTCGAGCTTCGCGTCGTCGTTGAGCCAGAGGTCCTTCGAGAGCACCGGGCGGTAGACGGGCGGGTCCGGCTCGGCGCCCAGGACCAGGATGCTCCCGGTCGCGTCGACGCCGCGGATGCCGTCGACCGCCTTCGCGGCGGCCACACCGGCCCCGATGATCACGTAGTCGTGGCTGCTCATGGTCCCGACGCTAGCCCGCGGGTGGACGGGGCGGCGCGCCCTGAGCCTCGCGGCGGCGTACGACGACCGCGGCGGCCAGCAGCGCGAGCCCGGCGACCACGACCGCCACGACCTCGATCAGCTGCACCTGCGTGGCGTCGCGGCACGCCTGCGCTGACGCCGGCGGCGCGGTCGCGCACGACGTCCCACGGGGCAGCGCAGGTGTCGCCGCCGGCCTCGGGGTGGTCGACGGCCCGCCAACCGCCCACGGCCAGCGCAGCGGCGGCGCACCAGAACAGTGCTGTGGAGGAGATCGACCGGCTCACGACCGCAGCCTCGCAGAAGTTCCGGGTCCTCGCGCGCAACCTCCTGCCGGGATCGGGAGTCTGCAGGGGTGAGACACCAACCCGGGACGTGGAGAGGAGGTGGGCCGCTTGTTCTCGGCGACGCGCACCAGGCAGGGCTCCACCCGGGGCACGCTGCAGGCCTCCTTCGAGGAGTACGCCGCCACGGCGTGGGGACCGCTGTTCCGCAGCGCCTACCTGCTCTCCGGCAACCACGCCGACGCCGAGGACCTCGCGCAGCAGACCCTGATCAAGGTGCACAGCAGCTGGGCGAAGGTGGCGGCGTCGGACTCGCCGCACGCCTACGTGCGCCGGATCCTCACCAACACCTTCCTCTCCTCCAAGCGCAGCAAGGCCCGCGGGCTGGAGCTGCTGACCGACGAGATGCCGGAGCGGCCATCCCTTCTCGGGCACGGGGGGCCCGAGGAGGGTTGGGCGCTGTGGCCGCACGTCGCAGGCCTGCCGCCGCAGCAGCGCGCCGTCGTGGTGCTGCGCTACTACGAGGACCTCAGTGAGGCCGAGATCGCCGACGTGCTCGGCTGCTCACGCGGCACCGTGAAGTCCACCGCCCACCGGGCGCTGAAGAACCTGCGGGCTGCCATGGGCACGCCCGACCAGTCGATCGAGGGAGAGGAGGGCTGAGATGTACCGGGACGTCGAAGAGATCCTCACGCGCGAGCTGCGTGAGGTGGCGGACGGGGTGACGGTGCCTTCCCTGCCGGACCTCCCCTCGGCACCTCCGGCGCGCCTGGTCTGGCAGCCGATGCTGGTCGCCGCGGCGCTGGTGCTGGTCGCGCTGGCGACGGTCGCGTCGCTGCTGCGCATGGACGGCGGCCAGTCGCCCCAGCCGGCTCCGCAACCGACCGACGTCGTCACCGACGACGCGACGGACGCGGCTCTCGAGACGGTGCCCACCGGGCCGCCGGCGGTGCCCTATCTGCTCGACGGCCGGATCCGCGTGGGCGAGACCGCGGTCGATGGCGAGTTCTGGAGCGTTGCCGGCACGGAGACGGGATGGCTCGCGCTGCAGGCGCCGTCGGTCTGGTGGTGGGCCAACAGCGCCGAGCCACAGGTCCTGGAGGCCCCCACCGTCCAGCCGCCGGTCGTCTCCCCGCTCGGGGACTACGTCGCCTACATCGACGTCGAGGGCCTCATGAACGGGTTCCAGACCGCACCCGCGGGTGAAGGGATGGGCCTGCCCGTGGAGGTCCCGGTCAACGACGAGGACGGGGTCGGCACCCGCATCGGCGCCGTCACCGACGACGGCTGGGTCATTGCCAGCGGCCGGGGGGTCGGCGTGCTCTGGCGTCCGTTCGTGGTCGACGCCGAGGTCGTGGACCTCACCGAGACGGCGCCCGGCCAGCAGGTCTGGCAGGCCACCCGGGCGGGCATCGTCGCCTACGACGCGTCGGGCGACGCCAGGACTCCCGGGGACGGCGGGCGGGTCTACCTCGCGGACATCACGGGTGAGGGCGAGATCGCGCCGATCGCCGAGCTCCCCAACTTCGCGCTCCTCGACGCCGCCGGCGGCTGGGTGGCCTGGGTGCCGCCGGGGGTGATCGAGGGCGAGGTGACGTCCTACGACGCGATCGAGGTGCGGCGGCTCGACGAGACCGGCGACGGGGTCCTCTCGCCGCCCCGGGGCTGGCAGTTCGTCAACCGTCCCTTCACCTTCGAGGACAACCAGTTCCTGGTGGCCGCGGTGACCGACGGGGAGCAGGAGCGGATGGTGCGCTGCAGTCCGGAGCTGCAGGAGTGCGTGCTGCTCGACACCCCCTGACTCCTCGGTGAGACTGCTGTCGTGGAGGTCGAGTTCAGCGGGGACGTCTTCGAGTGGCGCGGACCGGCGCCGTTCTACTACGTCGCCGTCCCCGACGACGACAGCGACGACATCAAGGACGCCGCCCCGATGCTCACCTACGGCTGGGGCGTCATCCCCGCCCGCGTGGTCGTCGGCGACACCGAGTGGACCACGTCGCTCTTCCCCAAGGACGGCCGCTACCTGGTACCGCTGAAGGACGCGGTGCGTCGGGCGGAGGGGATCGACGTCGGTGCCGTCATCGAGGTGTCGATGAGGCTCGGCGAGCGACCGTGATCGAGGTCCGGCCCGCCCGGAGCTTCGCCGACCTGGGCACCATGGTCGGCCCGAGGAACCCGGCGTCCAACGTCTGCTGGTGCCTCTCCCACCGGCTCGACTCCCGGCGCAACAAGGAGCTCGTCGGACCCGAGCGGGCGGCGTACGTCGAGGAGCTGACCCGCCGGGAGGTCGCGCCGGGGGTGCTCGCCTACGACGGCGACGAGGTCGTCGGGTGGGCCGCGACCGCCCCCCGCAGCGAGCTGCCCTATGCCCGGTCGCGCAAGATCCCCCACGTCGACGACCTCCCGGTGTGGTCCCTGTGGTGCGTCAAGGTGCGTCCCGGGCACCGTGGCCAGGGCATCGCCCCGCTGCTGCTGGCCGGTGCGGCCGACTACGCGCGGTCCCAGGGCGCCCCCGCCGTCGAGGGTTACCCGGCCGACAACCGCGGGGCCAAGGTCGACCTCACGATGGCCTATGTCGGCACGCGCGCCATGTTCGAGGCGGCCGGCTTCACCTACGCGGCCGACACCGACGCCGTCTCCGGCGGCTTCCCCCGGGTCGTCATGCGGCTCGACCTGCGGTGACGCCCTGCTGCATGAATCCCCGGCCATCCGGGGATCCCTGCACTTGTCAGGGGTTGCAACCCCTGACAAGTGCCAGTTTCCCCTGACAAGTACGCCGCCGCGCCCGCCCGATCAGCCACCACGTCACCCGGTGCCGGACCACGGCCGTCCGGCTGGTCCCGCCCTCGTAGGGTCGAGGACATGCAGACCAGGATGATCGGCAAGCAGTCCGTCGGCGCGATCGGCCTCGGGCTGATGACCTTCGACCAGACCGGGACCCAGCCGCGCGAGCAGCTGGCCGACACGGTGAGGGCGGCACTCGACGCGGGCGTCACCCTCTTCGACACTGCCGACGCCTACGGCCCGGGCGACGAGAAGGGCGCCGGCGCCCAGGGGGAGAACGAGCGGCTGATCGCCTCGCTGCTCGACGAGCTCGGCGTCCGCGACCAGGTGCTGCTCGCCACCAAGGGCGGCCACGTCCGCACCGAGGGCGGCGGCTGGGACGTCGACAGCTCGGCCGCCCACCTCCACGAGGCCGTCGACGCCAGCCTGGGTCGCCTCGGGGTCGAGCAGATCGGGCTGTGGCAGCACCACCGCCCGGACCCGAAGGTCGACTACGCCGAGGTGATCGGCACCCTCAAGGAGATCGCCGACTCCGGCAAGGTCGCCGGCATCGGCCTCTCCAACGCCGACCCGCAGCAGATCCGCGACGCCCACGCCGTGCTCGGCGACACGCTGCTGAGCGTGCAGAACCAGTTCAGCCCCAAGTTCCGGTCCTCTCGGCCCGAGATCGACGTCTGCGACGAGCTGGGCATCGCGTTCCTGCCGTGGAGCCCGCTCGGGGGCCTCGCCGACGCCAAGGAACTCGCCGAGAAGCACCCGGCGTTCGCCGAGATCGCCACGGAGCGGGGCGTCAGCGCCCAGCAGGTCGCGCTCGCCTGGGAGCTCGCGCAGTCGCCCGTCGTGATCCCGATCCCGGGCGCCAAGCGACCGCAGTCGATCAGCGACTCAGCGGCGGCCGCCGCCCTCGAGCTCTCCGACGACGAGCTCGCCCGCCTCGACGCGAGCTGACCGGACGCGCGTCGTCGGGCGGGTCGCGAGCGCAGCCGCCACCGGCTGCTTGCGCCCCGCCCAGCGGGGCGGGTCGAGTGCGGGGGCGGTGCTGGGGGCGGCCGGTTCCGGTGGACGTGTCATGTGGTGGAGCCTCGCCGGGCTGGCTGTGCCTGACCTGTGCCGAACTTCTGACGTGGCCCTGACCTCGGACACAGTCGGCCCACAGGAACCGCCGCGATCGTCGAGCCATGACCTCGACCCGCGCCGAAGCCCCAGCCGCCGATCCAGCCGCCGATCCCGCCACCGACTCCGATGCCACGACCGGGGCGGGACCGGCCCGGCAGCGCTGGGTGCTGCCGGCTCACGCCGTGCTGCTGGCCGCCACGGCCGCCCTCTACCTGCTCGGGCTGAGCGCCAACGGCTGGGCCAACGCCTACTACTCCGCCGCCGCGCAGGCCGGCTCGGAGTCGTGGACCGCGTTCTTCTTCGGCTCCCTCGACGCCGGCAACGCGATCACCGTCGACAAGCCGCCCGCCTCGATCTGGGCCATGGCGCTGTCGGTCCGGCTGTTCGGGTTGTCGTCGTTCGCCATCTTGCTGCCGCAGGCACTGATGGGTGTCGCCACCGTCCACGTCCTCGCCCTCACCGTGCGGAGGTACGCCGGGGCTGCGGCAGGTCTGCTGGCGGGGGCCGTGCTTGCCCTCACCCCGGTGGCGGTGCTGATGTTCCGTTTCAACAACCCCGACGCGCTGCTCACGCTGTTGATGGTGCTCGCGGCCGCGACGACCCTCCGCGCGGTGGAGCGTGGCTCGGTGCGCTGGATGGCGTTGACCGGTGTGCTGGTCGGGCTCGGCTTCCTCACCAAGACCCTCCAGGTCCTCCTCGTGGTGCCGGCGCTCGGGCTGGTCTGGCTGGCCTTCGCCGACACCACGCTCCGGCGTCGACTGGTCGGCGCCGCGGCGGCGGTCGGCACGGCACTCGCCTCGGCGGGCTGGTGGGTGGCCCTCGTCGAGCTGCTCCCCGCCGACCTGCGCCCCTACGTCGGCGGCAGCCAGACCGACTCCTTCCTCGAGCTCACCTTCGGCTACAACGGCCTGGGCCGGCTCTCGGGCGAGGAGGCCGGGGCGGTCGGTGGCGGCAACGGCTGGGGCGGGACCGGGCTGCTGCGGATGTTCAGCGACACCGTCGGCGGTCAGATCTCCTGGCTGCTCCCCTCCGCCCTGCTGCTCCTGGCGGCGGGTCTGTGGTGGCGCGCCGGGTCGCCGCGGACCGACCTCCGGCGCGCGGCGTATGCGCTGTGGGGCGGCTGGCTGGTCGTCACCGGCCTGGTGTTCAGCCTGATGGCCGGGATCTTCCACGAGTACTACACGGTCGCGCTCGCCCCGGCCGTCGCCGCGATCGTGGGCGCCGGCGCCGTCGAGGCGTGGGAGCGTCGCGACGAGCTGGTCGGGCGGGCCGTGCTCGCGGCCGCCACCCTGGCCGCCGGTGCCTGGGGTGCCTGGCTGCTGCTGCGGGCCGAGGGGTACGGCGGGCTCGCAGCACTGGTCGGCGTCGCCGGTGTGGTCGGTGCCCTCGGATGGCTGGCCCTCGACCTGCTGCCCCGCGTCGCCGTCGCCGCGGCCGTGGTGATCAGCCTGCTCGCCGGCTTCGGCGGCCCGACGGCGTGGTCGCTGCAGACCGCGACCACCGCGCAGAGCGGCTCCATCGTGACCGCGGGACCGACCGTGGCCTCGGGCGACCGTGGCGGACCCAGGGGGGCGGGCGGCCCCGGGGGTGCTGGTGGGCCCGACGGCGGCCGGCCCGGTGGCCAGCCGGGCGGTGCGGGCGGGGGTGGTCTGCTCGACGCCGCCACACCGAGCGCGGCGGTGGTGGCCGCGCTGAGCGCCGACGCCGAGCAGTTCACGTGGGTGGCCGCGACCGTCGGTGCCCAGAACGCCGCGGGTCTGCAGCTGGCGACGGAGCTCCCGGTCATGGCGATCGGTGGCTTCAACGGCACCGATCCGAGCCCCACGCTGGCCGAGTTCCAGGACCTGGTGGCGGCAGGCGAGGTCCACTACCTCGCCGACGGCGGGTCCGGGGGTCGCGGCGGACCCGGTGGCGACGGCGAGGGGACGGGCACCCAGATCCAGGAGTGGGCGGCGCAGAACTACGTGGGCGTCGACCTCGACGGCGCCACCTACTACGACCTCACCCAACCCCTCGCCGGGGCCGGCGCGACGGAGGTCGGCGCATGACCACGGTCCTCGACGTCGTGGTGCCGGTGCACAACGAGGAGCACACGCTTGCCGCGTGCGTGCACCGGCTGCACGACCAGCTGGAGGCGACCTACCCCTATCCCTTCCGGATCACGGTCGTCGACAACGCCAGCAGCGACACGACCCGGGAGGTCGCCACCCGCCTGGCGGCCCAGCTGCCGGCGGTCCGCACGATCACGATGGCCGAGAAGGGCCGCGGCCGTGCGCTGAAGCGGGCGTGGCTGGCGTCGGACGCCCTCGTGCTGGCCTACCTCGACGTCGACCTGTCCAGCGACCTCGATGCGCTGTGGCCGCTGGTGGCGCCGTTGATGTCCGGGCACTCCGACCTCGCGATCGGCACCCGGCTCCACCGGTCGAGCCGGGTGGTGCGCGGCACTCGCCGGGAACTGGTCTCCCGCTGCTACAACCTGCTGCTCCACGCCAGCCTGAGGGTCGGCTTCACCGACGCGCAGTGCGGCCTGAAGGCGATCCGCGCCGACGTCGCCGCGGAGCTGTTGCCCCACGTCGAGGACCCGGCCTGGTTCTTCGACACCGAGCTGCTGGTGCTGGCCGAGCGCAGCGGACTCCGCATCCACGAGGTGCCGGTCGACTGGTACGACGACCCCGACAGCCGCGTCGACGTCGTCGCGACCGCGCGTGACGACCTGCGTGGCATCGTCCGGATGCGCCGCGACCTGGCCGCGGGCCGGCTGCCGGTCGACGACCTGCGGCGACGGCTGGGGCGGACCATGCCGGAGGGTGGCGGCCTCGGCGGGCAGGTGGTGCGGTTCGGGATGGTGGGTGCGGCCACGACCGTGCTGCACCTCGGGCTGTTCGCCCTGATGCTCGCCACCTCTTCGGTGTCGGCCCAGGGTGCCAACGTGATGGCCCTGCTGCTGGCGACGCTGGTCAACACCACGCTCAACCGCGCCTGGACCTTCGGCGTCTCCGACCCGCGCGGCGCCACCGGTCACCAGCTCCAGGGCCTGGCGCTGCTGGGGCTCACCTGGGCGGCGGGTGCCGGTGCGCTCGCGACCCTCGCCGCGGCATGGCCGACGGCGCCGACGGTCGCGACCACGCTGGTGCTGGGCGGGGCGACCATCGGCGCCACGGTCGTGAAGTTCGCCGTGATGCGACGGTGGGGCACCTCAGCCGCGGTCGCCGTCCCCGGACCCGTCGACGGCGGCGAGCAACCGGTGGGCGGTGTCGCGGAGCGCATGCACGAGCTCCGGCCCGCGCACGACGCGGAACGGCCAGGGTGAGGCGGCCAGCCACTCGGCGTACATCCAGGGGTTGCTGGTCGAGCCGACCACGCGCGTGCGGTGGTCGCCGTCGGGCGCGAAGCGCCCCATGGCCCCGGGCATCCGCCGCCGGGCGTCGTCGTACGGCGCGTCGAGGACCACCTCGACGTCGTACTCCCACCCGGCCCCCAGGTGCCGCTCGAGGTCGGCGACCGGGTCGAGGTCGGCCGGTCCCACGAAGTGCGACCCGAGCGCGGTGACCCGTCGGATCCGGTCGATCCGGTAGGTACGTGGCTCACCGGCCGAGTGCGAGTGGCACAGCAGGTACCACCGGCCGTGCCGCACCACCACCGCCCAGGGGTCGACCTCCACGTCCAGCTCGGTGCCGGCCTCGGTGCGGTACTCCACCCGGGTGCGCCGCGACTCCCCGACCGCAGCGACCAGGGCCGCGGTGGTCGCCGGCTCCGGCCGGGCCGCGCCCCGGTCGGGGGCGGCCGCCGTGCGCCGGACCGCCTCGGCCTGGGCCGCGACCGGGGCCGGCAGCACCCGCACGATCTTGCCGAGCGCGGAGCCCACCGGGTCGTCGGTGTCGGCGGCCGCGTGGTGCCCGTCGAGCACGGCCATCACCAGGCCGAGCGCCTCGGTCTGGCTGAACATCAGCGGCGGCACCCGCATCCCGCGGCCGAGCCGGTAGCCGCCGTGGGGACCGCGGGTCGACTCGACCGGGATGCCCGCCTCGCGCAGGGTGCCGACGTAGCGACGGGCGGCGCGGTCGGTGACTCCGAGCCGCTCGCCGAGCCGCTCGGCGGTGATGCCCGGACTGCCCTGGATCAGCTCCAACGCGAGCAACGCCCGCGCGGTCGGGTTGCTCGCCCCCCTCGTGTCCACCCCGGCATGGTGGCACGGGTCGCGGACGGGATCCGTCCGGATGGATGAGTCGTGGTGCTCACGACCCACGAGCCCCGGGCCGGGGATGCTGTGCCCATGCCCCTTGCTGCGCGTCTCTCCCTCGCCGTCCTCGTCGTCGCCGGGACCCCGGCCCTGGCCTGGCTCCTCTGGGTCCACGGGGGTGAGGGGTACGCCGACGATGCCGCGCACGTCGCGTGGTTCGTGACCGTGGCCGCCGGGGTCCTCGTCGCCGGCGTGGTCGCCGGCCGTCGCACGGTCGACCTGGTGGTGCCGTGGGTGGTGGCCGTGGTGGCCACCATGATCACGCTCAACCTGTGGTGGGCGTCCGAGGACGAGACCGGGCTGTACGTCGTCGGACTGGTGCTCGCCCTGCTACCGGTGATCGGGGCGGCGCCGCTGCTGCTCCTCCTGGGTCGGCTGCTGGGCAGGTTGCTGGGTCGACTGGTGAGGCGGACGGCCTCCGTCCAGCACCCGTCGTAGCGTGCTCGGCATGACCGACTCCCCTCCCTGGGCGCCGCCGCCCGCCGGCACGGAGGTCGAGCACGTGCTCGCCAGCCTCGAGAGGCTGCGTGCCACCTTCCGCTGGAAGGCCGACGGCCTCGACGCCGCGGCGCTCCGCACCCGGGTCGGGGCCTCGACGCTGACGCTCGGCGCCCTGCTCAAGCACCTCGCGATCGTCGAGGACCACTACTCCACCACGGTGCTCGACGGCTCCTCGATCGGCTCCCCGTGGACCGAGATCCACGACGGCACCGACGACTACACGTGGCGGACCGCGGACGACGACACCGCCGACACGCTCTACGCGCTCTACGACGGGGCGGTGCGGCGCGCCCGGGGGCGGTACGCGGCGGCGGTGGCCGAGCGAGGGCTCGACCAGCCCACAGCGCTCGAGGAGGCCGGGCAGCCGCGGAGCCTGCGCCGCCAGCTCCACGACCTGATCGAGGAGTACGGCCGCCACACCGGTCACGCCGACCTCCTGCGGGAGGCGGTCGACGGCCGAGTCGGGGAGGACCCACCCCTGGACTACCGGCCCTGGTGACGGATCACCAGTGACCGGGCAGGGTGGAGGTCATGAGTGAGACACCCGAGAACGAAGGCGACTTCGGCCGGACCGACCTCGACCCGGCCGAGCAGGCAGACGCACAGCGGTTCCTCGACGACCCCAGCGCCGGTGACGACGAGCCCTGGAGCCCGCCGGACCGGCTGCCCCGCGGCGCCGAGCTGGTCGGCGTGGAGACCGAGGGCGGCGAGACGCTCGACCAGCGGCTGCGCCAGGAGCAGCCCGACGCGGTGGAGGACGAGGTCGACCGGATGGTCGGTGGCGACGACCCCGACGCGATTCCCGCCGAGCAGGACGTCCTCGGCGGTCCGGCCGGTGCGGACGGCGTACGACGCGGCGGGTCTCCCGAGGAACAGGCGCTCCACCTCGAGGACTGACTGCTCGGGAACTGACTGAGGTGAACCGTCAACTCTGCGGGTTTGCCGAGCGCCGAGCCGTCACTCCTGCAGGTCCTGACCGACGGAAGTGACGGGTCGGCTTGTTTCACACCGACGCGAGTGACGGCTCGCGGGTCAGGGTCGGCGCCAGGTGACGTGGGTGACCCACGGCGTCGTCCGGCTGGCGACCGGCTCGAGCACGAGGTCGGGGACGCCGTCGAAGACCCGCAGCCCCTCGCCGATCGTGATCGGCACGACGTGGAGCCGCAGCTCGTCGACCAGCCCGGCGGCGAGCGCGTCGTTGAGGGTGGTCACGCCGCCGGTGATCGACACGTTTCGATCGCCGGCGGCCTCCCGGGCCCGGGCCACCGCCGCCTGCAGCCCGTCGGTCACGAAGTGGAAGGTGGTGCCGCCCGCCAGCTCCACGGGTTCCCGCTCGTGGTGGGTGAGCACGAAGACCGGTCCGCGGTACGGCGGCTCGGGGCCCCACCAGCCCGTCCAGTCGGGGTCCCACTCGCCCCGGCCCGGCGTGAACATGTTGCGCCCCATCACGAACGCCCCGGCGTCGACGACGGCCGCCACCTCTGCGGCGCTGTCGTCGTGCTCGAACATCCAGGTGTGGAGCCGCTGGCCCACCGTCGGTCCGAAGGGGTGCTCCAGGGACTGGTCGTGGCCGCTGCCCACGAGGTCGAGCGAGACGGCCATGTCGGCGGTGATCATGAGGTGCTCCTGGGTCGGCGGTCAGTCTGGTGGTCCACGGCCCGGACCGCACTCGCGACGGCGAGGAAGAGCACGGTCACCGCCACGCAGGTGAGGGCGACCGCTCCCCAGCCGCCCTGCTCGGCGGGGTCCAGGAACGGGTAGGGCACCCAGCCGGTGCCGGCGCGCACCGCGAGGATGAAGACCAGCCAGCCGACCGGCCACAGCAGGGCGAGCCCCACCTCGCGCCACCCGGTGCGGGGGCGCGGCCCGACGACCGCCCACCCGGCCACCGCCACCAGCGGCACCACGACGTGGAGCAGCGTGTCGGCCGCGCGGTCGGCGCCGTCGAGGTCGAGCAGCGGCCGTAGCAGCACGAAGTGGACCACCCCCGTGATGGTGATCCCCACGACCGCAGCGGTGCGCAGCACCCGCCAGCCGCGTCCGTCGTACGCCGGGTCGCGCACCAGCGGCCAGCAGGAGAGCGCGACGAGCACGTTGGACTGGATCGTGAAGTAGCAGACGAACCGCCCCAGCCGCTGGCCCAGCGTCGGGGGGTCCTGCTCGACCAGGACGGCCGAGCCCGAGATCACCAGCGCGAGCTGGAGGGCGACCGCACCCCCCGCGAGGACGAACGTGAGCAGGTGCCACTGCCGGGCCCGGTCGGTCATGGACCCGAGGCTAGGGGAGGCTCGCTGGCCGTCAGCGGACCCCCACGCGCCCGCCGCCGCCCGCTGCCCAGCAGGTGCCGCGGACACAGTCGAGCGTGTGGAATCCGGTCGAGGAGACCTGCTCCCACGTGGCACCGCCGTCGCGGCTGGTGCTGGTGCCGGCCTCGGGACCGGACTCGCCGGTCGTGACCAGCAGCCGGCGCGACACCCAGGCGACGTCCTCGCCGAGGTGCGCGAGGTCGCCGCCGGCGGTCCAGCTCGAACCGTCACGGGTGGTGGCGGTGCCGTCGGGCTCCGCCGCAGCGGGGTCGAAGTCGCCGCCGACCACCACGCCCTGCCGGGGATTGCGGAAGGCGAGGGCGAAGACGCCGGCTGCCTCGCCGGCCTGCAGCGTCGAGTCGGTGGCGGTCCAGGTCAGGCCACGGTCGGGAGAGCGGAAGACCCGCGCCGCCGTACCGCCGGAGCCGAACCACGCGGTGCGGCCGGCGGTGGTGAGGCAGTCGCCGGAGGCGGAGAAGTTGTACTCGCCCGTCGAGTCCGGCATCCCGGCGTCGGGGAGCACCTGCCAGGAGGCGCCGCCGTCGCGGGTGGCGGCGATCCGGAACTTTCCGTCCACGGGGTCGCTCACCGCCAGGCCTCGCCGACCGCCGGGGAAGAAGTCCAGGCAGTTGTAGAAGGCCGCGGGCTCGGCGTTGCGGAAGGCCTCCTCCCAGCTGGCGCCGCCGTCGGTGGTGCGGTAGATCCGGGAGTCCTCCCCGGGGCCGATCGACAGCACGACCGCGGTGTCGGCGTCGCGGGCCTCGACATCGCGCAGGGTGAGCCCGTCGGTGCCCGGCGGGGTCACGTCCGCCCACGTGTCGCCGCCGTCGGTGGTGCGGTGGACGTGGCCGGCGCCGCCCGCGGTGAGGCTGCCGCCGCTGACCCATACGGTGTCGCGGTCGACGGCGTCGAGACCGCGGAAGCTCTGGTCGGGGTCGACGACGTCGACCTCCCAGTCGCGGCCGGACGCGTCCGCGGGGGCGGTGAGCAGCGGCAGGGTGAGCAGGGCACAGGTGGACACGGCGGTCCCGAGAAGGCGTCGCATGTCCGGCAGCCTCGCGGAATAGCCGGTCCCTGACAACCGTTGGGGCGCCATGAGCACGGTGACCTCCATGCTGGAGCGCATGAGCACCTACGACGCCTACCGCTGGGCGGTCGACCTCTTCGAGCAGCAGGACCACTACCGCGCCGCGGACGTCCTGCGCCACGTCGTCGACACCGACCCCGAGGCAGCGCGGCTCGGTGAGGTGCGCGAGCTGCTGACGCGCGCCTACTTCCACTCGGCACAGATCGGCCGTGCGGCCGAGGAGGCGCGGGCGCTGCTCGACCTCGAGCCGACCAACGCGTACGCCGCACTGCTGCTGGCGCGCTCGCTGGAGCGGTCCTCGCTCCGCGACGAGGCCGACGCCGCCCGCCGGCTCGCAGACGCTCTCGGCGCGCCCGCCTGACGACCGGTCCTAGGGTGTGGGCGTGACGGAGACCCCGCGGCTGGCGCCCGACTACCCGGTGCTGACCGAGCGGCTGCTGCTGCGACCGATCGACACGTCGCGGGACGTGCCGGCGATCCACGCCTACCGCTCGATCCCCGAGGTGTGCACCTACGTGCCCTTCGTGCCGGGCACCCTCGAGGAGCTCGCCGAGCGGATGACCGATCCGGAGCGCACCCGGTCGGTGCTCGACGCGCAGGCCGAGGGACAGGTGCTGTTCACGGTCATCGAGCGCCGTGACACCGGTGAGGTGATCGGCGACCTGGTGCTGTTCTGGCACAGCGACTCCGACCGGCACGCCGAGGTCGGCTACGTCCTCCACCCCGAGCACGAGGGTCAGGGCTACGCGACCGAGGCGGTGCGGGCGCTGACCACGTTGGCCTTCGACCACGCCGGCGCCCACCGGGTGACCGCCCGGCTCGACGAGCGCAACGCCGCCTCGTCCCGACTGCTCGAGCGTCTCGGCTTCCGCCAGGAGGCCCGCTTCGTCGACGGTGAGTGGTTCAAGGACGAGTGGACCACGTTGCTGGTCTACGCGGTCCTCGACCGCGAGTGGGTCGCTCAGAGCTCGCGGAGGTAGCAGAGCATCCGGTAGTCCTCACCGGGCTCGATGTTGGTGAAGCCGTGCCGCTCGTAGAAGCGGCGGGTGTCGGTGTCGACCTCGTCGACGTTGATGTGCACCTCGCCGGCGCCGAGGCGGCGTACCTCCTCGACGGCGGCGGTGAGCAGCGCGGTGCCGAGGCCCCGGTCGCGCAGCCGCGGCACGACGTAGAGCTCCTCGAGCTGGGCGAGCGTCCCGTCGTGGTACGGCGTCGGCCGGACGGTCAGGTACGCGAAGCCGTCCTCGCCCGTCGCTCCCACGAGCAGCACCACGACATCCTCGCGGGCCAGCAGCTCCTCGAAGCGGCGCGCGAAGGTCGCGGCGTCGGGGGTGGGCGAGCCGTACTCGGTGTTGAAGTCGGAGAGCAGTCGACCGACGAGCCCGGCCTCGGCCGGCTGTGCGCGGTGGAGGTGGGTCACCGTCCTAGTGTGAACCTCATGAGGCGGGTGCGGGCCCGGGTGACCGGACGGGTGCAGGGCGTGATGTTCCGCGAGTCCTGCCGACGCGAGGCCGAGCGGGTCGGGGTCGTCGGGTGGGTGCGCAACGAGCCCGACGGCAGCGTGCTGCTCGAGGCGGAGGGTGACGCCGACGCGGTGGACGCGCTGGTCGCGTGGTGCCGCACCGGCCCACCGGGGTCCCGGGTCGCCGACGTCTCGGCGCACGGGGTCGCCGCGACGGGCGGTCAGGACTTCCGGGTCACCTGGTGACGGGCAGCTCGGGCACGAGGTCGAGCCAGCGCGCGAGCGCTTCGACCTCGGTGCGGACGACTCGCCGCGTGGCTGCCGACCACGGCTCGTCCTCGTGGATCGCGTCGACCCGCAGCACACCGCGGTCGCGCTCTGCCGTCGCGTCGACCTTGCCGAGCAACCGGTCGCCGACCAGCACCGGCATCGCCCAGTAGCCCCACCGCCGCTTCGCCGCTGGCTTGAACATCTCGAGCTGGTAGTCGAACTCGAACAGCTCGTCCATCCGCTTGCGGTCGATGACCAAGCGGTCGATCGGCGAGATCACCGCCACCCGGCCCTGGAAGGTGTCGAGGTCCTCGAGGTACGCCGGGTCGACCCGCCACCGCCCGCGCACGCCCTCGACGACCGCCTCCTCGCCGGCGTCCCCCACGCTGGTCGGCTCGCCGGGCACCACGGCGGCCTTCGGACGCGCGATGCCGAGCCCGGCCAGCCGGCGCCGGTCGAGCTCTCGCACCGCGTCCTCGAGGCTGGGCACGGGGTCGTCGGGGTAGACCCGCTCGGCGAGGTCCCAGAGCTTGTCGCGGCCCGCGGTTCCGCCGCGGCCCGCGACCGCCACCTCGCCCTTGCCCACCATGTTCTCCAGCAGCATCCGCACGTTGCGGTCGCCGTTCCAGCCGCTCGAGCGCCACGGCACCGCGGTGGTGTCGGGGAGGGCGCGCGAGGTCACCGGCCCCTCGTCGTGGAGCTTGTCGAGGATTTCGCGGCGGGTGTCGTCGTTGGCCGCCATCCACGCGGCGAGCGTGTCGTGGACCTCGCGGTAGGTGTCGAAGACGGCCGGCCAGTTGGCCATGCCGGCCCGGTGCAGCGCGAGGTCGGCGGCGGGGCGCAGCATCTGGTGCAGCTCGACGACCTGCCCGGTGCCCACCGCCTGCTCCAGCTCGCGCTGGTCGTAGGTCGCACCGAGCCGGCTCCAGAGCACCAGGTGGGCGCTCGGCACCACCGCCGCGCACGGGTCGTCCTGCAGCAGGGTCAGCCGCTGGAGCACCTGCTCCATCGACGTCGGCCGCTCGGCGTCGAGCAGCTGCGCACGTACGGCGACCCGCCGCGCCTGCTCCCGGGTGAGCCGGTGGGCCTCAGCCACGGGCCACCCGCCCGAGGATCGCCTCGGCCAGCGCGTCTGCTCCGGGCGGGTGGTGGTCGAGGAACAGTGAGGGCTCGGTCAGCTCGAGCTCGAGCAACCGCGGGCCCTCGGGGCTCGGCAGCAGGTCGACCCGGGCGTAGAGCAGGTCGTCGCCGAGCTCGGCCGGGATCGCCGCCAGTGCCGCCTCGGCGACCTCGCGCTCCTCGGTCGAGGGTTCGCGACGCGACATCTCCTCCTCGGCGAACAGCTCCTCGACGAGCTCCATGCCGGGCGCGAGCAGGGGTCCCTTGCGCATCGCGTGGGAGAACCGGCCGTCGAGGAAGAGCAGCGCGGTCTCACCGTGCTCGTCGACCTCGTGGAGGTAGGGCTGCACCATCACGCTCCGACCGGCGCCGAGCAACGAGGCCGCGTGGCCCCGGGAACGCTCGAGCTCGCCCGGCGACAGGCGCAGGGTGTCGCGTGAGCCCGCGGAGACGGTCGGTTTCACGACGTGCTCGACGTCCTCGAACCGGTGCCCGGGCTCGTCACCGGGGGCGAGGAACTCGGTGGCCACCACGGGCACGCCCGCCCGCTCGAGCTCGGCGAGGTAGCGCTTGTCGGTGTTCCACCGGATCACCGGGGCGGGGTTGAGCAGCCGGCTGACCGACGTCACGTGATCGGCCCAGTCGAGGAAGGCCGGCAGCTTGGGCACGTAGTCCCAGGTGCCTCGCACGACCACGAGGTCGTAGTCCGCCCACTCGACGTCGGGCGCGTCCCACACCACCGCCGCCGCGTCGGCGTGGCGCCGGGTCAGGGCGGCCAGCAGCGCCTGGCCGTCGTCGTCGAGGCCCGGCAGCTCCTCGCAGGAGGCCAGCGCGATCCGAGATGTCGTCATGCCGACACCCTAGGCAGCGACGCCGACGCTTGCGTGGTGCAGTCGGCCGCGGCGAAGGTGGGGCATGTTCTCTCACCCGCTGCCACCCGGCGCCGACGACGACCAGGGTGCGACCGGCGACCGCGACCCGTCGCGCTACACCCGACGCGGCCGGTTGCGGTCCGAGGTCTACGACGCGGAGATCGAGCGGCTCCAGGAGCGGCTGGTCCAGCTGCAGTACTGGATCCAGCGCGAGGGCCTGAAGGTGCTGGTGATCTTCGAGGGTCGCGGCTCGGCCGGGAAGGGCGGCGTGATCAAGCGGATCACCGAGCGCACCAGCCCCCGCACAGTCCGGGTGGTGGCGCTGCCCAAGCCGTCCGAGCGCGAGCAGACCCAGTGGTACTTCCAGCGCTACGTCGAGCACCTGCCCGCAGCCGGGGAGATGGTCCTGTTCGACCGCAGCTGGTACAACCGCTCGAACGTCGAGTGGGTGATGGGCTACTGCAGCGAGGAGCAGCACCAGGAGTTCCTGCGCTCCTGCCCGGAGTTCGAGCGGATGCTGGTGCGGTCGGGCATCGTCGTCCTGAAGTACTGGTTCTCGGTCTCCTTCGAGGAGCAGCGCAAGCGCTTCGAGGCACGCAACGCCGAGCCCCTGAAGCGCTGGAAGCTCTCCGACATGGACCTCGCCGAGCACGAGCTCTACGTGCGCTACTCGATGGCGAAGGACACCACGTTCCAGTTCACCGACATCAAGCAGGCGCCCTGGTACGTCGTGCCGTCCGACGACAAGCGGGCGGCCCGCCTCAACTGCATCTCCCACCTCGTCGACCGGTTCCCCCACGAGGACGTGGCCCCCGGGGAGGTGCAGCTGCCGGAGATGCGGCCCGAGCCCTACGTGAGGCCGCCGATGCACGAGCAGACGTTCGTGCCGCAGCTGTTCTGAGGGCGGCGGTCAGCGGTCCAGCAGCGGGCGGGCCGGGTCCCACGTGGTGCCGTCGCGCTCGTCGCGACGCTTGCGGGCGATGGCGGACAACGACTCGAGCACCACCCGGTTGGCCAGCGCGGCGGTGATGTCGGCGTGGTCGTAGGGAGGGCTGACCTCCACCACGTCGACGCCGACGACCGGCAGCTCGAGGCAGATCCGGCGCACGGCGTCGAGCAGCTGTCGCGCGGACAGCCCGCCCGGCTCCGGCGTACCCGTGCCGGGGGCGTGGCCGGGGTCGCAGACGTCGATGTCGACGGAGAGGAAGACGCCCTCGCACTCGTCGGTCGCGATGGCGAAGGCCTCGGTCAGGCACGCCTCGAGCCCGCGGTGGCCGATCTCGGTCATCTCGTAGGACCGCATCTGCTGGTCGGCCATCCAGTCGAGCGTCTCGGGGCCGGGCCAGTAGCCGCGCAGCCCGACCTGGAGGAACCGGTCGCCACGCAGCGCGCCCGACTCGATCAGTCGCCGCATCGGCTGACCGTGACCCCACAGGGAGCCGAACTCGATGTCGCCGGTGTCGGCGTGGGCGTCGAAGTGGATCATCGACACCCGGCCGTGCCCCAGCACGTTGGCCACGCCCTTCGCGTCGGGGTAGGCGACGGAGTGGTCGCCGCCGAGCACCACCGGGATCGCCCCGGCGCGGGCGACCTTCTCGACCGCGGCCTCCAGCACCCCGAGCGCCCGCTCGATGTCGCCGGGCGGCATCTCCACGTCGCCGGCGTCGACCACCTTCAGGTCGACGAGGCCGTCGGTGCGCAGGGCGAGGCTCGGACGCGACCCGTCGTGCGGGAGGTAGTCGGTCATCCGGATCGCCTGCGGCCCGAACCGGGTGCCGGGCCGGTGGGAGGTGCCCCCGTCGAAGGGGGCCCCGACCACGACGACGTCCGCGTCGGCGTACGACGCCTCGTCGTCGAGGTCGCACTCGGGCACCCCGAGGAAGGTGATGTCGGGACCGAACTGTGCGCCGTACCTCGTCATGGGTCGACTCTAGGGTGAGGGGATGCTCGGGGACGTCGACATCGCCCGTTGGCGGCTGCTGTCGCAACGCCTGGTCGCGCCGGACGCCGGCGACGCGGCGTCGGTCGTCTCCCACTTGCTGGCCGTGCAGGCCGAGAACCCGTCGCAGTCGGCCTGGGCCGTCGGCTGCCGGACGGCGGCGCCCGACCCGGCCGACCTCGCAGGCCTGCTGGCGTCGGGGGAGGTGCTGCGCACCCACGTCCTGCGCCCGACCTGGCACTACGTCGCAGCCGAGGACGTGCGGTGGTTGACGGAGCTGACCGCGCCGCGGGTCAGGAGGACCGTCGCAGCGGCGGCGGCCGGGCTGGACGCCGCCGCGGCGGTCGTCCTCGACGTGCTCGCCGAGGGCGTGCCGCTCGACCGGCCCTCCCTGGCCGCCCGGCTCGCCGAGACCGGCCACCCGCTGTCGGGTCAGCAGCTGATGCACCTGCTCGCCGACCTCGAGCTCCAGTGCCTGGTGGTGTCCGGCCCACCGCTCGACGGGGCCCACACCTACGCGTCGTTCGACGCGCGGGTGGCGTCGTCGCGCACGCTGGACCGCGAGGAGGCGCTGGCCGAGCTGGCGCTGCGCTACGTCACCGGTCACGGCCCGGCCACCGACCGTGACCTGGCCTACTGGGCGACGCTCACGCTCGGCGACGTGCGCCGGGGGCTGGCCGCCGCCGGCGACCGGATCGCCTCGTTCGAGCACGACGGCCGCACGTTCTGGCACGGAGCCGACCAGTCACCGCCGGCGGGCCCGGTGCAGCCGCGAGGCCACCTGCTGCAGATCCTCGACGAGACCTACCGCGGCTATCAGGACTCCCGGCTGGTACTCGACACTGCCGGCGCCGTACCCACCGGGCGGGAGACCGCGATCGGCATGGCGCTCGTCGACGGCCAGCTGGTCGCCGCCATGAAGCGCGACGTCGGGCGTGACCGGGTCACCTTCACGCTGACCCCCTACGCCTCCTGGACCCCCGCCTGCCGCACGGCCCTCGACGACGCCGCCACCCGCTACGGCGCCTTCCTCGGCCTCGCCCCCTCCCTGGTGGTGGCGGGCTGAGCGCCCTGCCGATTGGTCCCCAACAACAGGTCTCCGGTCCGATTTCCGCCGTTGGGGACCAATCGGCGACCCCGCGACCACTGCAACCGGACGCGTTCCGTCCCCCATCGTCGCTAGCGTCCGGACGAACGGACCACCCGCCAGGACCTCTGACTGCAAGGAGCTGAGATGCACATCGTCCTCGTCCCCGGCCTGTGGCTCAACGCCTCCACCTGGGACGCCGTCGTCCCCGAGCTGGAGGCCGCCGGCCACACCGCCCACCCGCTCACCCTCCCCGGCATGGCGAGCAAGGACGCCGATCGCTCCGGGGTGGGCGTCGCCGACCACGTCGGTGCGGTGGTCGAGGCGCTCGACGCGGCGTACGACGCGGGCGGGGGCGCCAAGGTCCTCCTGGTCAGCCACTCCGCGGGCTGCGGCATCGCCCACGCGGCGACCGACGCCCGACCCGACCGGGTCGCCCGCCAGGTGCACGTCGGCGGCTTCCCGGGTGACGACGGCGAGCCGCTGCTCTCCGGGCTGCCGGCAGAGAACGGCGAGATCGCGATGCCGGACTGGAAGGAGATGGGGGAGGAGGCCAACGTCCGCGACTTCAACGACGCACAGCTCGCCCAGCTCTACGCAGACGCCGTCCCCGTGCCCGAGCGCGTCGTCACCGAGCCCGTACGCCTCCACGACGAGCGGCGCCACGACGTACCCGCCACCGAGGTGTGCCCGGAGTACACCGCCGCCGACCTGGAGGAGTGGGTGGAGGCCGGCCACCTCGAGGAGCTCGCGAGGACCAGGACGAAGGAGTACGTCGACCTCGGCGGCGGCCACTGGCCCCAGCTCACCCAGCCGAAAGCGTTGGCGCAGGTGATCCTCGACGCGGCACGCTGAGCCGATGACCCTCACGATCCAGTGCCTCAACATCGACACCCGCGACCCGGACGCCCTCGCCTCGTTCTGGCAGCAGGCCCTCGGGTGGCGGCGTACCTACGACACCTCCGACGAGGTCGTGCTCGAGCCGCCGGCAGGCAGCCCGCAGGACGGCGTCGCACCCGACCTGCTCTTCGCGCAGGTGCCAGAGGAGAAGTCCGGCAAGAACCGGCTCCACCTCGACCTGCGCCCCACCGATCAGGCGGCCGAGATCGCCCGGCTCGAGGCGCTCGGCGCGACCCGGGTCGACGTGGGCCAGACCGGGGAGGAGTCGTGGGTCGTGCTCGCCGACCCCGACGGCAACGAATTCTGCGTGCTCCGCGCCTTCACCACCGACGAGCTCGCCGAGATCGCCGCCGAGGCCGAGGCCCGCGCCACTTCGTGACGGCTCGGCGTACCTCAAACCGTCGCGAGTGACGGCTCGGCGTACCTCAAACCGTCGCGAGTGACGGCTCGGCGTACCTCAAACCTGCACGAGTGACGGCTCACCGTGGAGGGCGAACTCGGCGAGGGCCCGGGCGTGGGCGTCGGCGGAGTCGATGAGGGGGAGCGGGCTGTCGTCGGGGCCGACGAGCAGGCCGATCTCGGTGCAGGCGAGCACGACGGCCTGCGCCCCCTGCTCGGCGAGCCGCTCGACCACGGAGACGTACGCCGCCCGCGACTGCGGCAGCAGCCGCCCCTGGGTCAGCTCGTCGAAGACCACCCGGTCGACCAGTTCGCGGTCTGCCTCCCCGGGCGCGACGGCGGTGATGCCGTGGCGGGCGAGGCGGTCGGCGTAGAACGTCTCCTCCATGACCCACCGGGCGCCGAGGACGCCGAGCCGGTCCCACCCGCGGCTCGAGGCGACGCCGGCGACCGCGTCACCGATGTGGAGCAGCGGCACGTCGATCGCGGCCTCCACCGCAGGGGCGACCTTGTGCATGAGGTTGGTGCAGATCGCGACCACCTCGGCGCCGCCGGACACGCACCGCTGACCGGCCTCGGCCAGCAGGGCGCCGGCGCCGTCCCAGTCCCCGTCGACCTGGCACTGCCGCACCGCGGCGAAGTCGAGGGACTGCAGGGCGATGGGCGCGGAGGCGTGGCCGCCGAGCCGTTCGGCCACCACCTCGTTGACGAGCCGGTAGTAGCTCGCGGTGGAGTGCCAGCTCATGCCGCCGATGAGTCCGATGGTGCGCATGGCAGCACTCTGCCGGGAATGGCGGGCAGAAGGTAGACAGCAGTTCCTTCGCAGACCCATCATCACTACTTATGGATCCGCGCAAGGTTCTCGTCTTCCGCACCATCGCCCGCGCAGGCTCGCTCTCCGCGGGCGCGCGTGAGCTGGGCTGGAGCCAGCCGGCGGTCAGTCAGCAGCTCGCGGCGCTCGAGCGCGAGGTGGGCGGACCGCTGCTGGTGCGCAGCAGCCGCGGCGTCACGCTGACCGAGGCCGGGCGGGTGCTGCTCGGCCGCGCCGACACGGTCGCCGGGGCGCTGCACATGGCCTCCGAGGAGCTTGCCTCCCTGGCCGAGCTGCGCGGCGGCCGGGTGCGGCTGGTCGCCTTCCCGAGCGCCGCCGCCACGATCGCGCCCGCAGCCCTGAAGCTGCTCGCCGCGGAGCACCCCGATATCGAGGTCGCGCTCGTGGAGGCCGAACCCCCCGAGGCGTGGCGGAGCGTGCGTGAGGGGGAGGCGGACGTCGCGCTGGTCTTCGGCTACGACGGCCCGCCCCCCGACTCCACCGGCTCGCCCGGCCACCTCACCTGGCTCCCGCTCGCCGTCGAACCCGTCGACCTGGTGCTGCCGCCGGACCACCCGGCCGGCCGGGCACGCGCCGTCCGGCTCGACCGGCTGGCCGACGACACCTGGATCGGCGGCTGCTCGCGCTGCCGCTCCCACCTCGTCGAGCGCTGCCGCGAGGCCGGCTTCGAGCCGCGGCTGGCGCACGAGACCGACGACTACGTCGCAGTGCAGGCGCTGGTCGCCGCGGGGTTGGGGGTCACCCTGCTGCCCCGCAGCGCCCTGCGGGCCTTCCGCCACCCGGACGTCGTCGTCCGCGAGAGCCCGACCCTGGGCCACCGTCACGTCGGGCTGGTCTACCGGCCGGGAGCCGAGCAGGTGCCCGCCACCCGGGCGTTCGTCGAGCGCCTGCTGCGGGTCACATCTCCTCGTGGGAGTCGGGGTCGCCACCGAACAGCCGGCCGTCGGGTCGACCCAGCGCCGTGATCGCCGCGACCTCGTCGTCGGTCAGCTCGAAGTCGAGCACGTCGAGGTTCTCGCGCTGCCGCGACGGGGTCGCCGACTTCGGGATCGGCAGCGCCCCGAGCTGCAGCTGCCAGCGCAGGATCACCTGGCCGGGCGTCACCCCGAGCCGCGACGCCGCGGCCGCCACCGGCTGCTCGGTGAACGGCGCCTGCCGCTTGCCGAGCGGGCTCCACGACTCGGTGAGGATGCCGAGCTCGGCGTCCACCCGGCGCATCTCCTCCTGCGGGAAGTAGGGGTGCAGCTCGAGCTGGTTGACCGCCGGCGTCACGCCGGTCTCGTCGATGATCCGCCGCAGGTGCTCCTCGGTGAAGTTCGAGACACCGATGCTGCGCACCAGCCCCTCGCGCTGCAGGTCGACCAGCGCCCGCCACGCCTCGGGGTACCTGCCCTGCGAGGGGTTCGGCCAGTGGATGAGGTGCAGGTCGAGGTGGTCGAGGCCGAGGCGCTGCAGCGACTCCTTGGTCGAGCGCACCGCGTCGTCGTAGCCGTGGTGGCGGCCCGGGATCTTGCTGCAGACGGTCAGCTCGTCGCGGGGTACGCCGGAGCGGCGGATCGCCTCGCCGACCTCCTCCTCGTTGCCGTAGTTCACCGCGGTGTCGAGCAGCCGGTAGCCGACCTCGATCGCGGAGGTCACCGCCTCGATCCCCTCGTCGCCGGTGAGCGGGTAGGTGCCGAAGCCGATCGCGGGCAGGACGTGGCCGTCGTTGAGCGTGTGGGTCATGCCGCCACGCTAGCGAGCCGTCCGAGGGCCGGGTTCACGTCCGTCGAGCTCGACCTCTCAGGCGCCGAACCAGACGGGCAGCATGATCCCGAACGCGAACACGAAGCCGGTCACGATCAGGGTCACCGCCGTGAAGCCCATGACGTCGCGGATCCGGAGTCGCGCGATCGCCAGCACCGGCAGCGCCCAGAACGGCTGGATCATGTTGGTCCACTGGTCGCCGTAGGCGATCCCCATGATCACGATGCTGGGGTTGACGCCGAGCTCGGCCGCCGCGGTCAGGAACACCGGCGCCTGCACGGCGAACTGGCCGCCGCCGCTGGGCACGAACATGTTGATCAGGCCGCCGGAGAAGAACGCCCAGAGACCCAGGGTGCTCTCGTTGGAGATCGAGACGAAGAAGTCGGCGAAGACCTGGATCAGGCCGGTCGCCGTCATGATGCCGAGGATCCCGGCGTACAGCGGGAACTGCACCAGGATGTCGCCGACGTTGCGGGCCGCGTCGCCCACCAGCCGCACCAGCTCGGCGGGGGAGCGCACCAGCAGCATGACCAGGCACAGGAACGTCCAGTTGACGATGTCGAGGGTGAGGACGAAACCCTCCTGTGCGTAGTAGGTCACGAGGTACGCCGCGAGGCCGGCGCCGAGCAGCGTGGTGATCAGCCGGTTGGCGTCGAGCCGCTCGGCGGGCGTGGGGGCAGCCTCGCCACGGGTCTGCAGCAGCTCGGTCTCCTCCCGCGCGAGGTCGGCTCCCTCGGGGAGCTCGACGACCTCCTCGTCGTCACCCGGCGCGAGCGCCGCCATGGTCACCACGACCACCGCGACGGCGATCACGACCGCGGTGATGTTCCACCACGTGAAGATGGTCTCGGTGACGGGCACGGTGAAGCCGAAGTCGGCGTCGACGATGCCGTCCGGGGTCGCGGCGGCCAGGGGGCCGGAGCCGGAGTAGCCCATGTGCCACACCACGTAGCCGGAGTAGCCCGAGGCGACCAGCAGCGGGAAGTGGAGTCGCAGCCCGCGCTCGCGGCCCGACTTCGCCACCTGGATCGAGAGCAGTGCCGCGACCACCAGGCCGAGTCCCCAGGTGATCAGCGAGGCGATGGCCGCGCACAGGGCGACGAAGCCGTAGGCCTGGGGCGCCGTCTGCGGCACCCGGGCAGCCCGGACGAGCAGCCGGCGTACCGGTGCAGTGTTGGCGAGCATGTGGCCCAGGAGCAGGATCAGCGCCATCTGGGTCATGAAGGCCAGCAGCCCGGTCAGCCCGTCACCCCAGCCGCGCACCACGTCGACGGGACCGGCGTCGGTGAGCCCGAAGGCCAGCGCAGCGACGATGACGGTGAGGATCACCGCGAACGTCAGGGCGCCGGGCAGCCAGCGCTCGGAGACCCGGACGAGCGGGCGGGACAGGGTCTTCAACATGTCGGGCTCCCGAGGTGGAGGGCGGCGGACCGCGCAGCACGCTAGCCGACCTCCGGGGTGCCCTGCACCCGTCCGTTCAGCTGCCGATGTGGAGGATCGCGTCGCCGGAGTTGACCAGCGGCGCCTCGGTGCGGCCGATGACGATGCCGGTGCGGTTGGCGTAGACGGCGCGCAGGGTGCGGCCGAAGACGTCGACCATGGCGCCGAGGCGCTCGCCGTCGGTGACCTCCTGGCCGAGGTGGGCGTCGAGGTCGAGGATGCCGGTACGCCGCGCGCGCACCCAGCCGCTGGAGCGGCACTCCACGCTCGGTGGGTGTTCCGGGTCGTCGGGTAGGTCGATCATCTCCAGCGCTGCGAGCACCCGGCGGACGCCGATCACGGCCGGGTCGACCGCGTAGTCGTCGAGGCGCAGGTTCTCCCCGCCCTCGTAGAGCAGCACCGTCGCGCCCTGCTCACGGGCGGCGTGGCGCAGCGAGCCGTCGCGGATCTTCGCGTGCAGCATCACCGGAGCCGCGAACGCCTCGGCGAGCGCATGCGTCCGGGGATCGTCGAGGTCGGCACGGATCTGCGGGAGGTTGGAGCGCCGGTCGGCGCCGGTGTGGAGGTCGATCCCGACCTCGCACTTGGCGACCACCTCCTCCATGAACAGGTGGGCGATCCGGCTCGCGAGCGAGCCGCGGCGCGAACCGGGGAACGACCGGTTGAGGTCGCGGCGGTCCGGGAGGTAGCGGTCGCCGGCCATGAAGCCGAGGACGTTGACGATCGGCACCGCGATCAGCGTGCCGCGGAAGGTCTTCGGGTCGAGGCCGGCCAGCACCTGCCGGATCACCTCGACGCCGACGACCTCGTCGCCGTGGATGGCGGCGTCGAGCCAGACCGTCGGCCCGTCCTCGCGCCCGTGGAACACACGCACCGGCAGGCTGACGTCGGCGCCGGTGACCAGGCGCGTGATCGGCAGCTCGAGGTTGCGGGTGGTGCCTGCGCGGACCCGGACGCTGCCGATCGCGAAGGACTCGCGCGCCATCAGCGGCCGCGGTTCTTGCGGCGCACGGAGACCTTCGGACGCCCGCCGAGGTAGGACTCGCTCGGGTCGACCAGGAAGCCCTGGCACAGCGCCTCGCGACCGAGCAGCATCCGGAAGCCCATCTCGTCGCGGTTGCTGAGGGTCACCTCGGCGGTCACCACGCGGCGGCACAGGCTGACGTCGAGCTGCACGACGTACCGCTCCTCGACGTGGCCGCTGGAGCTGCGCACCTCACGCTGGTCGACGACCTGCGACTCGCACGCGACGGCGTCCTCGTCGGAGTCCTGCCAGGGGTGCACGGAGTAGCGCACCCAGAGCTCCCGGACCACCCCCGCTGTCGCGATCGAACTCCTCGAGGTCGAAGGCGTGCAGCGCGGAAGTGCGGGCACCGGTGTCGACCTTGGCCTTGATCCAGCCCACGCCCAGGCCCGGCAGGCTCACCCACTCCCGCCAGCCGACGATGGTGTTGGATGGAATGGATCCCTCCGTCGCAGTCACCCGTCGATCCTCTCAGGTTGCTGACATGAAGCTCGCCCTCCTCTCCGTCGCGCCGCGCGCCTACAGCACCCAGCGGTTGCGCACCGCGGCCCTCGACCGCGGCCACACGGTCAAGGTGCTCAACACCCTCCGCTTCGGCATCGACCTCAGCGGCGACGAGCCGGACCTGCAGTTCCGCGGCAAGCAGCTCACCGACTACGACGCGATCCTGCCGAGGATCGGCAACTCCATCACCTACTTCGGCACGGCGGTCGTGCGGCAGTTCGAGCAGATGGACGTCTACACCCCCAACACCGCGGCCGGCATCAGCAACTCGCGCGACAAGCTGCGCGCGACGCAGATCCTGTCGCGCCACAACATCTCGATGCCGGCGACGACCTTCGTGCGCGACCGCGCCGACGTGATCGCCGCGATCGAGCGGGTCGGCGGTGCGCCGGTCGTCATCAAGCTGCTCGAGGGCACCCAGGGGATCGGCGTGATCCTGGCCCCGACGCTGAAGGTCGCCGAGGCGATCATCGAGACCCTGCACTCGACCAAGCAGAACGTCCTGATCCAGCGTTTCGTCAAGGAGAGCAAGGGCCGCGACATCCGGGCGCTGGTCGTCGGCGACCGCGTGGTGGCAGCGATGCGCCGGGTCGCGCAGGGCGACGAGTTCCGCTCCAACGTCCACCGCGGCGGCTCGGTCGAGGCCGTCCAGCTCGACCCGGACTTCGAGCAGACCGCGGTCCGCTCGGCCCAGATCATGGGGCTGCGGGTCGCCGGCGTCGACATGCTCGAGGGCAAGGACGGCCCGCTCGTCATGGAGGTCAACTCCTCGCCGGGCCTGGAGGGCATCGAGAACGCCACCAAGCTCGACGTCGCCGGCGAGATCATCGACTACATCGACCACCAGGTCGCCTTCCCCCAGATCGACGTCCGCCAGCGGTTGTCGGTCTCGACGGGCTACGGCGTCGCGGAGCTCGCCGTCCACCAGGACGCGAGCATCATCGGCAAGTCGATCGGCGAGTCCGGGCTGCGCGAGAAGGACATCACCGTGCTCACGCTCCACCGCGGGGCCCACGTGATCCCCAACCCCCGCGCGGCCACGGCCCTCGAGGCCGAGGACCGGTTGCTGTGCTTCGGCAACCTCGAGGAGATGCGCTCGATGATCCCCGAGCGCCGCAAGCGCGGCCGCAAGGTCAAGAGGCTCCCCAAGCAGCCGATCCACGAAGGCTGAGCGGCGTCAGGTCCGGCGCGCGAGCATCCCGACGGGAAGGAGAGCAGATGCCCAGGCTGTGCAGGAACGACCACGAGGTGCGGGAGGGCATGTTCGTCTGCCCCCTCTGCGGGTCGGAGGACGTCGGCGAGCGGGAGCCGGGTCGTGCGGCGGTGTCGCCGGACGCTCCCCCCGGCGGGCCACGACGGGAGCAGGCGGAGCAGCAGCTCACGGGGTTCGTCACCCGCGGCGTGGTCCTTGTCGCGCTCGGCTTCCTCGGCGGCCTGGTCTCCCTGTGGCTGGTCGCCGAGGACAGCGCTGGTGGCGCGAGCTTCTTCAGCCTGCTGTCGTGGGTGGTCGGTGCCGCGGGCGCGGCCTACCTGCTGTGCGGGATCATCGGCTGGGGTGTGAAGTACGGCAACGAGGCGACCCGCCACGACGGGGAGCCGGCGGGCGGGTAGCGCTCCGCGTCACGGCGCCACCGCCCGGCGTACGGCGTCGGCGGGGTCGGTGGCGAGCTCGGGGCCGCCCTCGGTCGGGAGGTCCCAGCCCAGCAGCGAGACCACCGGCACCCCGGTCCGGCAGGCCAGCGCGACCTCGCTGAGGGTGCCCCAGCTGCCGCCGACGGCGATCACCGCGTCGACCGCGCGAACGACCAGCGCGTTGCGCACCTCGCCGAGCCCGGTCGCGATCGCGACCGTCACGTGGGGGTTGGCCTCGGACCGGTCCGGGCCCGGGAGCAGCCCGACCGCCAGACCGCCGGCGGACGCGGCCCCCTCGCAGGCCGCGGCCATCACCCCCGTGCCTCCGCCGGTGACCACGACGGCACCGGCCTCGCCGAGCAACCGACCGACCTCGTGCGCCGCGTCGAGCACGTCGGGGTCGGGCGAACCGCTCGGACCCACCACCGCGACGTACGCCTCTGCCATCCCGGCATCGTAGGAGCGGACGAGCCCAGGAGCGACCTGATCCGCTGCGCGGCGGGCCTCGGCTCAGGCGTCGTCCCCCTCGACCTCCTCGAGCCTCGCGTGGAGCCGGTCGCGGACCTCGTCGGCGGTGTAGGAGCGGCGCTGCCGCTCGGCGCGGGTGATCGCCGCACCCGTCGCCGCCACGCCGACGACCCCGGCGAGGCCGAGCCACTTCCACCACGCTGTCGGTGCACGCATGCGGGTCAGCCTAGGGTCAGCCCATGACTCGGGCCCTGGACCTCGACGAGGCGGTGGCGCTGACGCGCACCGGCGACCTGTGGCTCTTCCGCGGCCGGTCCGGCCCCGACCGGGCGATCCAGACCCTCACCAACGCCCCGGTCAACCACGTCGGCATGGCCGTGGTGCTCGACGACCTGCCGCCGCTGATGTGGCACGCCGAGCTCGGCAGGTCGCTCCAGGACCGGTGGACGGGCGACCACCACCGGGGCGTGCAGCTCCACGACCTGCGCGACGCCGTCACCCGGTGGCAGGAGGTCTACGGGCAGACCGCCTGGCTGCGCCAGCTCACCCCCGAGGTCGGACGCGCCGAGGAGGACGCCGTGATGCGCTCCATCGCCCGGCTCGACGGCGTCTCCTTCCCGAGCACCGCCCGGCTGGCGGGCCGCTGGCTGCGCGGTCGTGACGGGTACGTCGCTCGCGGTGACCGCGGCCGGCCGCGTCCCCGGCCCGAGGAGGCCTACTGCGCGGAGGTGGTGGCGCTGACGATGCAGGAGATGGGTCTGCTCGGCGACGACCGGCGGGCCAGCTGGTACGACCCCGGCACCTTCTGGAGCGGCGAGTACCTGCCGCTGCGCGACGGCTGGACCTACGGCCGCGAGGTCGCCGTCGACCGCGAGCGCGTCTGAGCCGCGTGCGTCGGGCGGCGTGTGCCTGAGACCTACCCCCAGGGCGTGCTCAGGCGCACGAGAGGCGACTCGTCAGCCGAGACCGGCCTGGGCGCGCACCCACGCCCACGCCGCGTCCACCGCACCGGCGCGGGGTCGGGTGGTGGGGAGCAGGTGGACCGGACGCCGTCGGCGGTCGTGCCAGAGCGCGCCACCGGCTCCTTGCGGGCCGGTCGCCGCCAACCAGACCGTGGTCTCGGCGCCGCCGTCGGCGTCGCGCAGCACCGGCCGCATCACCCGCCGGAAGCGGGGCAGCGAGGTCTGCACACCGGGGGTGTCGGCCCAGCCCGGGTGGGTCGCGACGACCGACAGCGAGGGCCAGCGCTGCTGGAGCAGCGGCAGCAGCTCGACCTGCACCCGCTTGCTGCGGGCGTACGCCGTCGTCGGTGAGTAGGCGCCGCGCTCGTACTCGAGGTCGTCCTCGACCAGCCGCTGCCCGTACATGCCGCCGCTGGTCACGAACACGACCCGCGCACCCTCGACCAGCACCGGGGCCAGCAGCTCGGTGAGCAGCACCGGCGCCAGCACGTGGAGCGACATCGTCAGCTCGTGGCCCTGCGGCGACTCGGTGCGCTTCGCCGGCATGGCGCCGGCGTTGTGGACGAGGACGTCGAGCCGTCCGAGCTCGCCGACGAGCCGTTCGGCCAGTGTCCGCACGTCGTCGAGGTCACCGAGGTCGCACCGGTCGACGACCACCTCGGCCCCCGGCACCGCGGCGAAGATCTCGTCCCGGACCCGCCGGCCCTTCTCCTCGTCGCGCACGACGAGGCGCACCTTCGCGCCCAGCTCGGCGAGCCCGCGAGCGGTGGCCAGCCCGAGGCCGGACGTCGCGCCGGTCACCGCGGCGACCTGGCCGGCCATCGACCCGGCGACCGGGTCGGCCGGCCAGCCGGGCAGCCGGCGACGAACGGCGGGACCGATGGTGCTGAAACCCAGCACCACGCTGCGGTCCAGGGCGGAGTCGACGAGCCGGGAGAGGGCGGAGACGGTCATGACCCGAGCCTACGGACGGGTCCCTCGGTCACCGTGCCCCGCGCTCACTCCGGACGCACCGCCCGGTCGGCCATCTCGGCCCCGGCGCCGTCGTAGATCTGGAGCACGTCGTCGACGCCGTCGGCCAGCAACGTCCGGGCGTCGTCGTCGTACTGCGCCACCGCCACCACCCGCCCGCGGAAGCCGCTCCGGTGGAGCTCGGCGAGCGCCACGCGGTTGGTGCCGTGGAACGGCATCGCGAGGATCGCGACCTCGACCCCGGTGGTGTGGGCGACCCGCACCCAGAACTCGCGGTCGGCCGCGTCCGCCTCGAGTGCGTGGATGCCGGCGCGGCGCAGGGCGGCCACCCGGTCGCGGTTGCTCTCGACGCCGACGACGCTCAGGCCGTGCTCCTCGACCAGCCGGCGGTAGGCGGCCGAACCGACCCGCCCCATGCCCAGCACCACCGCGTGGGCGTTGCCGAGGTCGACGTAGCGGTCCTCGGGGTGCAACGACGAGGGCGAGAGGCGCGGCAGCGACCGCGCCAGCCAGGGCAGCACGCGGGAGCTGCGCGAGTTCAGGACGGAGGCGAGCAGGAAGCTCGCCGCGACGGCCACCGAGATGACGACGAGCCAGTCGTCGGCGAGCAGGCCGCTGGAGATGCCGACCGCCACCACGATCAGCCCGAACTCCGAGTGGTTGGTCAGCGCGAGCCCGGCGAGGGCGGACGTACGCCGTCGCAGCCGGCCCCAGCGCAGCAGGACCATGTAGAGCCACCCCTGCAGCGGCAGCGGCAGCAGCAGGGCGAGTCCGAGCCCGACGGCCGACCAGGTGAGGTCGCCGGAGAAGCCGATGCTGACGAAGAAGCCCACCAGCAGCAGGTCCTTGACCGACAGCAGCCGGTGGGAGAGCTCGTTGGCCGCGGCGTCGCCGGCGAGCAGGGCGCCCATGACCAGGGCCCCGAGCTCGCCCTTCAGCCCGAGCGCGTTGAAGAGCACGAAGCCCGGGACCAGGGCGACGAAGATGCCGAACACCACCTGCATCTCGCCGTGTCCGAGCAGGTGCCACACACGGCGGAGCGGGACGGCGAGCAGCAGCACCCCCAACAGCAGCAGCGTTCGCCAGCCGGGGGAGGAGTCCGAGGCGACGGCCATGAAGACCACGGCCGCCAGGTCCTGGATGATCAGGATGCCGATCGCGACCCGACCGTAGAGGGACAGGCTGTCGCTGCGGTCGTCGAGGACCTTGACCACGAAGACGGTGCTCGAGAAGGACAGCGCGAAGGCCACGAGCAGCAACGTGCGCGCGCCCTGCCCGTCCAGCAGCGCGGAGCCCACGAGCCCGAGCGCCGCGAGGTAGCCGATGGTCAGCGGGATCGACAGCCCCATGTGGGCCAGCGCCGTGCCCCACACCTCGCGCCGCAGCAGGAAGCGGACGTCGAGCTTGAGACCGATGCTGAAGAGCAGCAGCGTGACTCCCACGTCGGCCAGGTCGTCGAGCAGCGGCAGCTCGGCGACCCCGGCGCCGTTCAACGCGAAACCGGCCACCAGGAACCCCACGAGTGGCGGCATCCGCACCAGTACGGCGAGTGTCCCGCCCAGGAACACGGCACTGAGGTAGATCGCGAGGGTCTCGATGGTCGCCCAGCCTAGGCGGTCAGCGGCCCCACACGTCGCGGAAGGCCGGGCTGAACCAGCCGTCGCCGGAGTCGGCCGGTACGTCGCGCAGCGGTCGGCCGCCGTACGCGTGCCCACCGTCGGACCCACCGTCGGACCCACCGTCGGAACCGTCGTAGCGCAGCCAGGTCTCGGTGGGGCCGACGCCACGCCCGGGGACCGACCAGTCGCACACCCCGTCGGCGAAGAGCTCCTCGAGCTCGGCGACCTGCCCGGGCGTGAACAACGACGCCGCAGGGCCGTGGTCGTCGAGGGTGAACGGCCGCAGCCGGCAGGCGACGTTGTCGTTGGCGACCGGCCCGCCGGCCTCCTGCCGTGGCGTCGAGAGCCGGGTCTGCAGCACCTGCAGCTCCTCGACGCTGCAGGCCGGGGCCAGGGCATCGACCACGCAGCGGTCGGTGACGTCGGCGGGACGACTGGTGACGACCTTCTCCGCCAGGGGCGTCGCGGACCCGTCGGCCTCGACCGCGGTGAGCCACGAGTCCATCGCGAGCAGCGCCTCACCGGCCCAGCCCGGGTCGCCGATCAGCGGGGTCGGCCCGAACCACATCACCCGGTTGTCCGTGTGGCCCTGGTCGGCGAGCAGTCGCTCCTCGGTCCAGAAGGCGTGGGCGTAGTCGTGCGCGATGCCGGGGTCGGGCCCGCCGTGGTTGATGATCGCGACCTCGTCGAGGTTGGTCGTCTCGTTGATCAGCCCGGTGCGGTAGGCGCGCGCGATCGCCGTCGGGTCGCCGTCGACGCGGGCGGCGGTGGGCTGGCTGTCGACGTCGAGGCCGCCGATGCGCGTGTTGAGGTCCACGAACTGGGCCGGCGTGATCAGGCCCGACTTGAGGGAGGAGAGCCCGAACTGGATGCCGGTGTTGGCGAAGGGGATGCCGGCGAAGCCGCGGCCCACGGCCTGCTCCTGCGGCCCCCAGGCCGACTCGGGTCGGGGTCCGAGCAGGTTGCCCATGATGTCCAGCACCGAGCAGCGCACCCCGCCGGGGTTGGTCTCGGAGTCGTAGCGCGTCGACGGGTCGCCGGCGACGGGGTCGAGCGTGCCGCCGCACGGGTGCTCGGGGTCCAGCGCCGCCTTGAAGAGGCCCTCGTCGGCGACCACGGCGTTGACGTGCGACAGGTGGCCCTCGACGGCCGCCATCTGCATCGGCGTCCACACCACGCCCGGACCCCACCGCGACGGGTCCTCGAAGTAGCGCCGCAGCAGGTGGTAGTCGGCGAACTGCGCGCCGGCGGTGAGCGTGTCCGGGTAGGAGCAGGTGGTGACCAGCCCCTGGTAGATGCCGGGGTAGGCGTTGGCGACGGTGTGCTGCGCGATCGAGCCACCCGAGCAGCCGGTGCCGATCGTGTAGCGCAGCTCGCCGTACCGCTCGACCAGGCGTTCCTTGGCCATCAGCAGCGACTCGGCCTCCATCGCCACGTTGCAGTTGTGGCCGGTGTTGGCCAGCGCGGTCGAGAGCACGGCGAACCCCTTGCCCAGGGCCGTCACGTAGCTGGGCTCGACCCCCGGCACCGACTCGAGCGTGCCGGAGTAGTCGGCCAGCGGCGTGCCGCCCGGCGCGTACGACGCCCCGCAGTTGCCGCCGTGGGTGATCAGCAGCTTGCGGTTCCACTGCTCCTGCGGCGCCCACGCGCGCCAGCGCCTCCCGGGCTGCCAGAGCTGGAGGATCGTGTAGCGGTCGCGGTCCTGGAAGCCGTACTCCCGTCGCACGACGAACGGCACCTCGACCCCCTCGTCGGTCGTCGTGGTCGCGACGTCGGACGGCGGGTCCTCCCGGTCGTAGGGCTGGAGGTCGGGCTCGAGCGGGTCGGTCGACCTGTAGAAGAACCGGTACGTGGCCGGCTCGTTGCACTGGGCGTCGACCGCGGTCTCCTGGCAGCGGTAGTGGTCGAGCTGCGGACCGGAGAACACCGGTCCGCCGTTCGCGTGGTTGACGATCCGCGTCCGGTCGAGGAGCCCGCCGGGGGCGGTCGCGTGCAGCCGGTTGCGACCCTCGCGCAGCCCCCTCACCAGCCCGTAGAACCGGTCGTCGCGGCGTACGCGGAACCGTCCGGTCACGTCGTCGCCGTTGAGCCGCACCCGCACCAGCCGTGCGTCGGTGCCGCGGGGGAGCACCACCTCGACCAGCGCGTCACCGCCCGACACCAGGTCGCTGCGGTTGGAGAGCACCTCCAGGCGGAAGGCCGCGTCGTCCGAAGCAGTGTTCGACGAGGCAGGCCGCCGTCGCGGGCACGCCGCCGGCGGCCGGCACGGCCAGCAGAGGAGCCAGCAGGGAAGCCAGCAGGGGGGCCAGCAGCAGGACCAGCAGGGAGCCCGGGAGCAGGGGTGCACGCCTCATGCCACCCCAACGAGCGGTGGCGCCTGCTGTCACGGACCGGTAGGACGGGAGGTCGGGGCCACCGGGTCCCGGGAAGGAGGACCGACATGTTGCGCAGCATCGCCAACCGTGTCCTGTCCGGCGGCCGCCGGACTCCCACGTCCAGCACGAGCCGACCCACGGCGGGCGGCACCGCCGCCGGCGGCTCGGCCAACCGCGAGATCGAGCGGGGAGCCAAGTCGCTGCTCCGCGGCCTGGGCCGCAAGAAGCGCGGCATCTGAACCGGACGGTCCGGCACCTGCCGCCCACCGGGTGGCGGGTGCCGGACCGTCGTGTCCGCACGGCACCGTCGTGCGGCAGGCTGCACCGGAACCAGATTTCTCGGAGCGGGGTGTCGTACGGCGAGCACACCGTTCGTGGACATGGTGAGAGCGGCCCTGCCGGAGGGCGCCATACCCCAGGAGAACGAGATGCCCGAGTACATGCTGTCGGTCCACCACACCGCCGACGAGGCCACGCCGTCGCCGGAGGAGATGGAGCGGATGTTCGCCGACGTCGGGGCCTTCAACGAGCGGGTCCGCGAGGCGGGCGCGTGGGTCTTCGCGGGAGGCCTGATGCCCCGCGAGACCGCGACGACGGTGGACAACACCGGTGACGGGCCGGTGCTCACCGATGGTCCCTTCGCCGAGACCAAGGAGTGGCTCGGCGGCTTCTGGATCATCGAGGCCGCCGATCTCGACGCCGCGCTGCGCTGGGCCGAGGAAGGCTCGCGAGCCTGCGCCGGCAAGGTCGAGGTCCGGCCCTTCCAGGGCGAGTGAGCGACACCGACCAGCGGGTCGAGGCGATCTTCCGGGCCGAGTTCGGCCGGGTCGTCGCCTCCCTCGCCCGCCGCTTCGGTGACCTCGACGTCGCCGAGGACGCCGCGGGCGAGGCGCTGGTCGTGGCGCTGGAGCGGTGGCCGGTCGACGGCATCCCGCCCAACCCCGGTGGCTGGCTCACCACCACCGCCGGCAACCGCGCCATCGACCGGATCCGCCGGGAGTCGCGTCGCGACGACAAGCACCGGGCCGCCGAGATGATCCACGACCCCGAGCCCCACGATCCCACCGGACCGGTCGAGGACGACCGGCTCCGCCTCGTGTTCACCTGCTGCCACCCCGCCCTCGCCCCCGAGGCGCGGGTGGCACTCACGCTCCGGCTGCTGGGCGGCCTCACCGTCGCCGAGATCGCGGCCGCGTTCCTGGTGCCCGAGACCACGATGGCGCAGCGGATCACCCGGGCCAAGCGCAAGGTCGCCGGCGCCCACATCCCCTACCGCGTCCCGACGGCCGACGACCTGCCCGCCCGGCTCGCCACCGTGCTCGCCGTGGTCTACCTGGTCTTCAACGAGGGCTACCTCGCCAGCAGCGGTGACGCCGTCGTGCGACGCGACCTGTCGGCCGAGGCGCTCCGCCTGGCCCGGGTGCTCCACGACCTGCTGCCCGACGAGCCGGAGACCACCGGGCTGCTCGCGTTGCTGCTGCTCACCGACGCCCGACGCGAGGCGCGGTTCGCGGGCGGCGAGCTGGTGCCGCTGCAGGAGCAGGACCGCGCCGGGTGGGACCGGACCGCCATCGCCGAGGGCCACGCCCTGGTGCGGAACTGCCTGGCCCGCGCCCACGACACCGGGGTCGCGCCGGGCCGCTACCAGCTGCTCGCGGCGGTCAACGCCGTTCACACCGATGCCGCCGACGCCCGCGACACCGACTGGTCGCAGATCGCCGCGCTCTACGACCAGCTGGTGGTCGTCGACCCCGCCCCCGTGGTGCGGCTCAACCGTGCCGTCGCGCTGGCCGAGGTGGACGGCCCGGCGGTCGCGCTGGCCGAGGTCGAGCGGCTGGCCGGCACGGCGATGGCCGACTACCACGCCTGGCACGCCACCCGGGCCGACCTGCTGCGACGGCTCGGCCGCCCGGCGCAGTCGCGGGCGGCGTACGACGCGGCGATCTCGGCGGCTCCCAACCCGGCCGAGCGCGCCTGGCTGGAGCGGCGACGCGGCCAGCTCTTGTGAAGCACCGATCGCCGGCGTACCGTACCGATATATCGGCGACTGTCGCCGACAGTCACGGTCGGAGGGCGAGATGGGCGGGCACGGATGGCACGGGGGTTGGAGCGGGGGCTGGGACGGCCCCGGTCGTCGGGGCGGACCGCCGCCGTGGATCTCCGAGCTGTTGGGGATGAGCGGGCAGCGACCGCCGCAGCGGCCGCGCGCCCGGAAGGGCGACGTGCGGGCAGCGATCCTCGACGTGCTCGCGGTCGAGCCCCTCAACGGCTACCAGGTGATCCAGCAGATCGCCGAGCGGTCCGGAGGGCAGTGGAAGCCGAGCCCCGGCTCGGTCTACCCGACCGTCGCCCAGCTCGAGGACGAGGGGCTCGTCGTCGCTGACGACCACCGCGGTCGCACGCTTCGCCTGACGCCCGAGGGCGAGACCTACGTCGCCGAGCACCCCGAGGAGCTCGCCGCCGTGTGGGCCGACTTCGACGAGACCGGCGCCGGAGGGGACGGTCCCGACCTGTCGCAGCTGAAGTCCGAGGTCGGCCAGCTGATGTCGGCGACCTGGCAGATCGTCACCCAGGGCACCGACCGGCAGCGCCGCGAGGCGATGACGGTGCTGGTCGACACCCGCCGCAAGCTCTACGGGCTGCTCGCCGACGAGGGCGCCGACACCGGCGACGAGACCGGGAGCGAGGCCGACGCCGAGGTGGAGCGGTGAGCCCCGAGATCCGCATCGGCGACGCCGAGCGGGAGCAGGCGCAGACCGACCTCGGCGAGCACTACGCCGCCGGTCGGCTCGACCACGACGAGTACACCGTGCGGCTCGACCAGGTCTGGGCCGCACGCACCCGCTCCGAGCTCGACCCGGTCTTCCGCGACCTGCCCCGCCCCGGCCCCGCGGGCGACCCGTGGCGCGGTGGCGCCTGGTCGACGCCCGCCCAGCGGCGTACGGCGACGGGAGCGACGCGGCGACCTGCCGCCCGGGTGCCGCTGCCGTTGCTGGTGCTGCTGGTCGCGCTCGGGGTGGTCGCCGTGATGACCCACCTGCCGATCCTCCTGGTCGGGTTCGGCGTCTGGTTCTTCTTCCTGCGCGGCGGCGCGTGCAGCGGTCGACGGCCGGTTCACCCGCGCGGGTGGTGAGCGCCCCGGCCCTGTCGCGACCGGGCGTGAATGACTAGGGTCACGGAGGTTTGCCACTCTCTCGGAAGGTGATCCCCGTGACCGACTCACGCCCCTCGCCACCGCCGACGTCGACGTCCTCGTCGCGCGGCCTCTGGATCCTCATCTGCGTGCTGCTCGCACCGGCCGTGGTCGTCCCGCTTCTCGTGGGCCTCTACGACCGCACCGAGCCGACGCTGGGCGGGTTCCCGTTCTACTTCTGGTTCCAGATGATGCTGATCCCGGGCGCGGTCGTGCTCACGGTGGTCGCCTACTACCTGGCCAAGACCGCCGACCGTCGTGACCGTGAGGCCCGAGGGGAGGCCCGGCGATGATGAGCGACGTCAGCGTGATCGCGTTCAGCGTCTTCCTGTTCTTCTTCCTCCTCGTCACGGTCCTCGGCTTCGCCGCCGCGCGCTGGCGCAAGGCGCAGGCGCTCGACAACCTCGACGAGTGGGGCCTGGGCGGCCGGGGCTTCGGCACGTTCATCGCCTGGTTCCTCATCGGCGGCGACCTCTACACCGCCTACACGTTCATCGCCGTCCCCGCGCTGCTCTACGCCGGCAGCGCCATCGGGTTCTTCGCGGTGCCGTACACGATCGTGGTCTACCCGCTGATCTTCCTGTTCCTGCCGCGGCTGTGGTCGGTGAGCCACCGCCACGGCTACGTCACGCCGGCCGACTTCGTCCAGGGCCGCTACGACAGCCGGGGCCTGGCCCTGGCCGTCGCCCTCACCGGCATCCTCGCCACGATGCCCTACATCGCGCTGCAGCTCGTCGGCATCGAGGTGGTGCTCGAGGTCATGGGCATCGGCGTCGAGGAGGGCAGCTGGCTGATGGGCCACCTGCCGCTGTTCATCGCCTTCGGCGTGCTCGCCGCCTACACCTACTCCTCCGGCCTGCGGGCGCCCGCGCTCATCGCCTTCGTCAAGGACACGTTGATCTACATCGTGATCGTGGTGGCGGTCCTCTACCTGCCCACGCAGCTCGGCGGCTGGGACAGCATCTTCTCCGCGGCCAGCGACAACTTCGACGCGTTCAACGCCGAGAACGAGGCGGCGATCGCGGCCGGTGAGGTGTCGCCGAAGAGCATGGTGCCCGCGCCGCTGCTCCACTGGGCCTACGCCTCGCTCGCCCTGGGCTCCGCGCTGGCGCTGTTCATGTACCCCCACTCCGTGACCGCGGTCCTCTCGACCCGCCAGCGCTCCGTGATCCGCCGCAACGCCGCGCTGCTGCCGGCGTACTCCTTCCTGCTGGGCCTGCTGGCGCTGCTGGGCTTCGTCGCGATCGCGGCGGGCGTCCAGGTCAGCAACCCGCAGCAGGCGGTGCCGCAGCTGTTCGAGAACGAGTTCCCCGACTGGTTCGCGGGGGTGGCGTTCGCGGCGATCGCGATCGGCGCCCTGGTGCCCGCGGCGATCATGTCGATCGCTGCGGCCAACCTGTGGACCCGCAACATCTACAAGGCGTTCCTCAACCGGGGGGCGACCCCGGCGCAGGAGGCGCAGCAGAGCAAGGTCGCCTCGCTGCTGGTCAAGTTCGGCGCACTGGCGTTCGTGCTGTTCGTGTCGACCACCTACGCGCTCGACCTGCAGCTGCTCGGCGGCGTGTGGATGCTCCAGACGTTCCCCGCGATCGTGATCGGCCTCTACACGGCCTGGTGCCACCGCACCGCGCTGCTGGCGGGATGGGCCGCGGGCATGGCCTACGGCACGGTGGTGGCCTACTCGGTGCCCAAGATCGCCGAGCCCGGCAGCCACTTCGGCAGCCCGCTCTACGAGTTCCCGTTCACCGAGACCAAGGTCTACATCGGCTTCACGGCGCTGCTGATCAACCTGATCGTGGTCGTCGCCGGCACCCACCTGTTCCGGGCGCTCAAGGTGCCCGAGGGCGTGGACCAGACCCGGCCCGAGGACTACCGCGCCGACGCCGGTGACGAGGGCGTCGAGGAGGAGCTCGACCCGCACGCCCCTGCCCACTCCTGACACCGGCCCCGGAACCCTCCCGGTCGGTCAGGTCGGAGGTCTCGACAACCGCTCGCTGCGCTCGCTGCTCGACCACCTGGGGCTAGGTGGTCGAGCCGTCCGAGCGGTCGGCTCCGGACCGTCTGGCTAGGTGGTCGAGCCGTCCGAGCCCCTGGGCGAGGGCGAGTCGAGACCTCCGGACCCGGGGCGCGTGCCCCAACCACGCGCGAGACCCGACAGGTCTTCCGGGCGTTGTTCGACGAGGGCCAGCCGCTTCGTACGCGACCAGTTCTGGATCTGCTTCTCACGCATGAACGCGTTCCCCACGTGGTCGTGCTGCTCGCACCACACCAGTCGGACAGGGAGACGGCGGCGTGTGTACGCCGCACCGGAGCCGAGCGCGTGCTGCTCCAGTCGGCGGTCGAGGTCGACCGTGCTCCCGACGTACAGGGAACCATCGGAGCACTCGAGCATGTAGGTGAAGGCCATGGTCGTGACCATCCTGGCCCGTAGGCGGTCGATCAACGGGGGTGGAAGTTGCCTGTGGAGAAGGTCTCGACAGCCGCTCGCTGCGCTCGCTGCTCGACCACCTGGGGTCAGGTGGTCGAGCCGTCCGAGCCGCTGGCTCCGGACCGCTTGGGGTTAGGTGGTCGAGCCGTCCGAGCCCCTGGGCGAGGGCGAGTCGAGACCTCGGGCCGGCGGCGCGGCGACGCTGGCTGGGTCAGAGGGTCTTGGCGCGGTTGACCCAGTCCATGATCACGCGCATGCCGACCTTCTCGTAGAGGCCGAGCGCGCCGGTGCGGGAGTCGGTGGACAGGCCGCCGGTCGGTACGTCGTGCTCGCGGGCCCGCGCGTAGGCGTCGACGAGCAGCGCCTGGGCGAGGCCGCGGTGGCGCTGGTCCCGGCGGACAGCGAGCCGCGAGACGTACGCGTCGCGGTCGCGGTCGTCCTCGGGCTCGAAGATCGACAGGCAGGCCACGCCGACCACGGCCCCGGAGGGGTCGGTGACCACGCGGAGGTGCCACGGCTCGAAGCCCGGCCTGCGCACGACGACGGACTCGAAGTCCTCGTAGGTCTCGCGCTCCCGGTCGGACCACTCGAGGAAGGCGTCCTCGACCACGACGTGGACGTCGCGGTACTCCGAAGGGTCGGCCTCGCGCACGGCGTACCCCTCGGGCAGCGGTCGCTCGACGATCGTGACCCCCTCGGGCAACTGCAGGACCCAGCTGTGCCACCGGACCTCGTAGCCCAGGCTCTCGAGGAGCCGGTCGCCTGCGGAGCCGACGAGCACCGGCATGCCGATGACGGTGGCGCCGCGCGCACGGGCGGTGTCCTGCATCCACTGCGCCAGCTCGGTGCCGATGCCACGACCGCGGTGGTCGGGGTGCACCGCGGCGTCACCGCGGTCGGGGTCGCTCACCTCGGCGTAGGCCACCAGGGTGTCACCGTCGAAGACGCCGATCGTCTGGGCCGACACGTCGAAGCTGGGCCGGCCCCAGTCGCCGACGATGTCGGCCTCCTCGATCTCGACCGAGCCGAGGTCGGCCTGCTCCTGGGCGGCCATCACCTCGTAGACGGCGCGCGCGTCGCTCGGGACCAGTGGCCTGCTGGTCAGTCCCTCCGGAGTTCGCATGGAGGCATGGTGGCGCCCCGGGCGGGTCCGCGGCCACTCAATTTCCCGCGGCGTGTGCCCGAGAACTACCCAGGGACAGTCCTCAGGCACACGCCGCGCAGGGGTTGCCGGGTGGTCAGGCGGTCTTGATCGCCGAGAGGTCGAACTCGAGCTTGACCTTCTCCGAGACCAGCACGCCACCGGTCTCGAGGGCCGCGTTCCAGGTCAGGCCCCAGTCCTTGCGGTTGACGGTGAGCTCGCCCTCGAAGCCGACGCGCTGGTAGCCGAAGGGGTCGGTCGCGGCGCCGGTCTCCTCGAAGTCGATGGTGACGGACCTGGTGACGTCCTTGATGGTCAGGTCGCCGGTGATGCTCCAGGTGGACCCGTCGCGGGCGACGTCGGTGGAGCTGAAGGACCAGGTCGGGAACTGCTCGGCGTCGAAGAAGTCGGCCGACGTCAGGTGGCCGTCGCGGTCGGGGGAGCCGGTGCTCACCGACGCGGCCGTGATGGCGACGTCGACCTTGCTGTTCGCGGGGGTCTGGGTGTCGACGTGGGCGGTGCCCTCGAACTCGCCGAACTGGCCCCGGACCTTGGTCACCATCGCGTGGCGGGCGACGAAGCCCAGCCGCGAGTGGGAGACGTCGAGGGTGTAGTCGCCGGCGATGTCGGTGGGGAGTGCGGTGGTGGTCATGGGGTTCCTCCGGAGGGTGGGGTCAGGATGTAGTTGAACTCTTGATTATCTCGAACAGGGCCCCGGTCCGGTTTGTTCCCGCCTCCGACGATCTTTCTCCCCTCCCGGTCGCACGAGCGCTCAGCGGAAGGCCGACTCGCCCGTCAGCGCCTGCCCGAGCACCAGCTGGTGCACCTCGGCGGTGCCCTCGTAGGTGAGCACCGACTCCAGGTTGTTCGCGTGCCGCAGCAGGGGGTAGTCGAGGGTGATGCCGCTGGCACCGAGCAGCGTGCGGCACTCGCGGGCGATCGCCAGGGCCTCACGGGTGTTGTTGAGCTTGCCGATGCTGATCGCCTCCGCGCGCAGCCCGCCCGTGCCGACCGCACCGTCCTTGAGCGCGGCGAGGTGCATCGCGAGCAGCACCCCCTTGTCGAGCTCGACCACCATGTCGGCGAGCTTCGCCTGCGTGAGCTGGTACGCCGCCAGCGGCCGGCCGAAGATCTGCCGCTCCCTCACGTAGGAGATCGTCGCCTCGAGGCAGTCGCGGGCGGCGCCCATCGACCCGAAGACGATCCCGAACCGGGCCTCGGTCAGGCACGACAGCGGTCCGCGCAGCCCGGTGACCTCCGGCAGCACCGCGTCGGCCGGCAGCCGTACCCCCTCCAGCACCAGCTCGCTGGTCACCGAGGCCCGCAGCGAGAGCTTCTGCTTGATCTCGGGGGCGGAGAAGCCGGGGGTGTCGGTGGGCACCACGAAGCCGCGGATCACCCCACCCTCGGCGGGGTCGGTCCTCGCCCACACCACCGCGACGTC
The DNA here is from genome assembly GCA_963754025.1 of uncultured Actinomycetota bacterium. Taxonomy (GTDB): domain Bacteria; phylum Actinomycetota; class Actinomycetes; order Propionibacteriales; family Nocardioidaceae; genus Nocardioides. Next base: position 774,074 of record CAVWEC010000005.1, read on the forward strand.
GGCGACGGACCCGTTGGTGATCCACATCTTCGACCCGTCGAGCAGCCAGTCGGCGTCGGGCCCGCTGCCGTCGCGGCGGGCGCGCGTGCGCATGCCGCCCGGGTCGGACCCGAAGTCGGGCTCGGTCAGCCCGAAGCATCCGATCGCCTCGCCGGTCGCCAGCCGCGGCAGCCACTCCTGCTTCTGCTCCTCCGACCCGTGCTCCCAGATCGCGTACATCGCCAGCGACCCCTGCACCGAGACGATCGAGCGCAGCCCGCTGTCGCCCGCCTCGAGCTCCAGGCAGGCCAGTCCGTACGCCGTGGCGCTGGTGCCGGCGCAGCCGTAGCCGGTCAGGTGCATCCCGAGCAGTCCCAGCGCCCCGAACTCCTGCGCGAGCTCGCGCACGGGGGTGTCGCCCCGCTCGTACCAGCCGGCGATCTCCGGCCGCAGCCGGTCGTCGACGAGGCGGCGCACGGCCTCGCGGATCGCGCGCTCCTCCTCGCCCACGAGGGCATCGAGGTCGAGGAGGTCCAGCGGTGCCGACGGCGGACGGGGTGCCATGCCCTCATCTAACCCCTAGGGAAGTAGCCCCGGGGGCGACGAGGTGGTTGGTTGGGGTTCTTGACCACCCCCGGAACGGAGAACCATGAACGAGCACGACCGGACGTCCGACACGCCTGATCCGGCCCCCGTCGGCCGGCACACCGAGACCGGTGCCACCGAAGCCGTGACCCGCGGCCAGGTCGTCGACCGTGAGCGCGAGGAGCACGGCGGCATCAAGCTGGGCTCGGCCTTCTTCGGCTGGCTCGCCGCCACCGGCATGGCCGTGCTGCTGAGCGGCCTGGTGGCCGTGACCGGCCTCGTGGCCGGCGAGTCCACCGGCACCGACACCGCCTCGGAGACCGCCGACGCCCTCGACCTGTCGATGGAGTCGCTCGGCGTGCTCGGCGTCGTCGTCGCGCTGCTGATCTGGTTCGTCGCCTACTACAGCGGCGGCTACGTGGCCGGTCGCATGGCCCGCTTCGACGGCATCAAGCAGGGACTGGCCGTGTGGGGCTGGTCGATCGTCGTCGCGATCGTGATCGGCGTCCTCGGCGCGGTCTTCGGCAACGACTACGCCGGCTCCGGCATCCCCGACGTCCGGTTCGACGAGACCACCACGATGGTGGTCGTCAGCGTCGCCGTCGTGCTCCTGACCAGCCTGGTCGGCGCCATGCTCGGCGGTCTCGCGGGCATGCGGTTCCACCGCCGGGTCGACCGCACCGGTCTGGGCGCCTGACCCTTCCCAGGGGGCGCCCGGGTCCCTAGTCTCGGCAGCGGCCGCCCTGTCCCGGGGCGGCCGCTCTCGGGAAAGGGAACCCACATGTCCGTCCGTCTCGCAGGCGCGCTGGTCGCGCTCGCCGCCCCCCTCCTCGTCGCACCGCCGGCCCACGCCGCGCCACCGTCGTACGTCGCGCTCGGCGACTCCTACTCCTCCGGCACCGGCACCCGCGACTACATCGCCGACGGCTCGAGCTGCCAGCGCTCGACCGCCGCCTACCCCAGCCTGGTGGCCACCGCCCGTGGCTACGCCCTCAACTTCCGTGCCTGCTCGGGCGCCGAGGTCGCCGACGTCACCGCCACCCAGCTCTCCGCGCTGTCCGCCTCGACGGCCTACGTGACCATCTCGGTCGGGGGCAACGACGCCGGCTTCGCCGACGTCCTCACCGAGTGCGCCACCCCGTGGTGGGCCGGCGACTGCGACGGCGCGATCGACCAGGCGCAGGCCTTCATCACCGACACCCTCCCGGGTCGCCTGGGCACGCTCTACTCCTCGATCCGCAGCAAGGCCCCCCACGCGAAGGTGGTCGTGGTCGGCTACCCGCGGATCTTCATGGGCGAGGACTGCAACGCCGCGACCTGGTTCTCGCCGCAGGAGCAGACGCGGCTCAACCAGACCGCCGACCTGCTCAACAGCCGCACCCGGTCGGCCGCCTCTGCGCGCGGCTTCGCCTTCGCCGACCCGACCAGCCGCTTCGTCGGCCACGCGGTCTGCGACGACCCCGAGTGGATCAACGGGCTGTCGAACCCGGTCAGCGAGAGCTACCACCCCAACAAGCCCGGTCACTCCTCCGGCTACACGCCGACCGTCAGCCCGCTGCTGACCGGCAGCGCGGTCCGGGTCACCCCGGAGCTGCGGGATCAGGCCGCCGCGCAGGAGCCGGCACTGGCCGAGCAGCAGGCGTCGTACGCCGCCGCGGACGCCTCCATCGCACCGGAGTCGTTCACCGCCCCCGACCTCGCGGCGCTGCGGGCCGAGGCCCGCGAGCAGGGCCGGCACCGGTGGCTCGCCCGGACTGACCCCGGGAGCTGACGGACCGGTCTGGTACGAACGACGCATGATGCGTGCCGTTCCGGGGGTGGCCGCCCTCCTGCTGCTGACGTCCTGCTCCGCGCTGAGCGACGACGGGCCCGACCCGGCGCCGGTGGCCGAGGCGCTGGCCGCCGGGCTCGAGTCGGGGGACCTGGGCGAGGTCGCGCTCGCCGACCCCGCGGCGGCCACCGACGAGCTGGCGACCGTCGTCGAGGGGATGGGCGAGGTGAGCCCCTCGGTGACGGTCTCGTCGGTCGAACGGGGGTCGGGCGAGCAGGAGGGCACGGCCACCGCCACGCTCGGCTGGAGCTGGCCGGTCAGCGGGCAGGACTGGAGCTACACCACCGAGGCCGCCCTCACCCTCGACGGCGACGCGTGGCAGGTCGACGTGGGAGCCGTCGGTCGTCGAGTCGTCGTTGCGACCCGGCGGCACCCTCGCCCTCACCGGCACGACGGCCGAACGCGGCCAGATCCTCGGCGCGGACGGCCGTCCGATCGTCACCGACCGGCCGGTCACGCGCTTCGGCATCGACAAGACCGCGGTGCCGGCCGCCCGCGCGGGCCGGTCGGCACGCCAGCTCGCCACCCTGCTCGAGATCGACGTGGCGGCGTACGTCGAGCGGGTGGAGGCGGCCGGCGACTCGGCCTTCGTCGAGGCGATCGTGCTGCGGCGCGAGGACGTCCCCCCGGGCACCGGCGGCGGCTACGGCCGGATCGCGGGGGCGCTCGCGATCAAGGACACGCTCCCGCTCGCGCCGACCCGCGACTTCGCCGGACCGATCCTCGGCACCGTCGGTGAGCCGACCGCCGAGATGATCGAGGACGACCCCGAGCGCTACGCCGTCGGCCAGACCGTCGGGCTCTCCGGCCTCCAGCTGCGCTACGACGAGCAGCTGGTCGGCACCCCGGGCGTGGTCGTCGAACGGGTGTCGTCCGACGGCAAGGAGAAGGTGCTGTTCGAGGAGGAGGCGCAGCCGGGCCGGCCGCTCGAGCTCACCCTCGACCTCGACCTCCAGGCGGACGCCGAGCGGATCCTCGCGGGCGTCGGCCCCGCCAGCGCGATCGTGGCGATCAGGCCCTCGACCGGTGCGATCCTCGCGGCCGCCAACGGACCCGGCACCGACGGCTACAACATGGCGACCTTCGGCCAGTTCGCCCCGGGCTCGACCTTCAAGTCGGTGAGCAGCCTCGCGCTGCTGCGCTCGGGCCTCACCCCCTCCTCGACCGTGCCGTGCACCCCGACGGTGACCGTCGACGGCCGCGCGTTCGAGAACTACGACGACTACCCCGTCTCCGGCATCGGCGACATCCCCTTCCGCACCGCCCTGGCCAACTCCTGCAACACCGCCTTCATCGCCGAGCGCGACCGCCTCGACCGCGACACGCTCGCCGACGCCGCTGCCTCGCTCGGCATGGGGGTCGACGCCGACCTCGGCTTCCCGTCGTACTTCGGGCAGGTGCCGGCGGCAAAGGGCGAGACCGAGGCCGCCGCCGACATGATCGGCCAGGGCAAGATCCTCGCCTCGCCGATGACCATGGCCACCGTCGTCGCGTCGGTCCAGGCCGGTCGGACGGTCCTGCCCTCGCTGGTGGCGGGGGTCGATGTCGAGCAGGACGACGTGGCGCCGCTCGGGAAGGGTGAGGCCAGGACGCTGCGCGAGATGCTGCGCGGTGTCGTCACCTCCGGGTCCGGGGCGCTGCTGGCCGACGTGCCGGGTCCGCCGGTCATCGCCAAGACCGGCACCGCGGAGTACGTCGCCGACGGCGGCGGCCTGCGGCTGCACGCCTGGATGATCGCCGCCCGGGGCGACCTCGCCGTCGCCGTGTTCGTCCGGGACGGGCAGTCCGGATCCTCGACCGCCGGGCCGCTGCTCGAGTCGTTCCTGCGCGACGCCGGCTGACCCGGACAGGTCAAGGGCCCCTCACCGCATGGGGTCGGCGAGGGGCCCTGCGCCGACCAGAAGTGCTCCCTCCCCGCCGACAGACCAACTCTTCCACGGGCGCTCGAGCGGTGTCACCCGTTTCGCAATCTCCGGCCGGGTGCGAGGCTGACGCCATGAGCGACTTCCGGTGGCTGCCCGAGGAGCAGCGCAACCTCTACATCGACGGCACCTGGCGGGAGGCCGACGGCGGTGAGCGCTTCGACGTGCTCGACCCTGCCGACGGCTCCGTCCTGACCGACGTCGCGGACGGCTCCGCCGGGGACGCGATGGACGCCCTCGACGCGGCCGTCGCCGCCCAGGCCGACTGGTCCCGCACGCCGCCGCGCGAGCGAGGCGAGATCCTGCGCCGGGCGTTCGAGCTGATCACCGAGCGGGCCGACGACTTCGCGCAGCTGATCTCGCTCGAGATGGGCAAGACGCTGGCCGAGGCCACGGGCGAGGTCACCTACGGCGCCGAGTTCTTCCGGTGGTTCAGCGAGGAGGCGGTGCGCATCAGCGGCCGCTGGATGCACGCCCCGGCCGGTGGCTCCCGGCTGCTGACCGTGCGCAAGCCGGTCGGTCCGTGCCTGTTCATCACCCCGTGGAACTTCCCGCTCGCGATGGGCACCCGCAAGATCGGCCCCGCCGTCGCCGCCGGCTGCACCATGGTGGTCAAGCCGGCCGAGCTGACGCCGCTGACGATGCTGGCGCTGGCCGGGGTGATGCAGGAGGCCGGGCTGCCGGCGGGCGTGCTGAACGTCGTCACCACCACGTCCTCGAAGGACCTCAGCGCGACGCTGATGGCCGACGACCGGCTGCGCAAGGTGAGCTTCACCGGGTCGACCCCCGTCGGCAAGGTGCTGGTGCGCCAGTCGGCCGACGAGCTGCAGCGGGTGTCGATGGAGCTCGGCGGCAACGCCCCGTTCCTCGTCTTCGAGGACGCCGACGTCGACGCCGCGGTCGACGGCGCGATGGTCGCGAAGATGCGCAACATGGGCGAGGCCTGCACGGCCGCCAACCGGTTCCTGGTGCACGAGTCGGTGGCCGAGGAGTTCGCCGAGAAGCTGGGGGCACGCATGGGCGCCCTGACCGTGGGCCGGGGCCAGGACGACGGCACCGACGTGGGCCCGCTGATCAACCCCGACGCGGTCGAGTCGATCGGGGAGCTCGTCACCGACGCCGTCCACGACGGCGCGCGGCTGGTCACCGGGGGCTCGGCTCCCGACGGACCGGGGTGGTTCTTCACCCCCACCGTGCTGACCGACGTGCCGGCCGAGGCCCAGATCAACAAGGTCGAGATCTTCGGCCCGGTCGCCCCGATCACGACGTTCGCCACCGAGGAGGAGGCGATCGCCGCCGCCAACGCCACGGAGTACGGGCTCTCCTCCTACGCCTACACCCGCGACCTCTCGCGCACGATCCGGCTCGCGGAGCGGCTCGATTTCGGCATGGTCGGCGTCAACACCGGGCTGGTCTCCAACCCGGCGGCGCCCTTCGGCGGGGTCAAGGCCAGCGGGTTCGGCCGAGAGGGCGGCTTCGAGGGCATCGAGGAGTACCTCGAGACGACGTACGTCGCGCTGCCGGCGGACTGACCGGCGCGGTCCGGATGGAGCTCTTCACGGAGGTCGCCCGCCAGTACGCCGACTTCGCGGACTACGCGGGCGACTCACCGTGCTTCGAGGACTGGGCCCGGCAGGTCGCGGCCGACGCCGAGGTGCAGCAGTGGGTCGCGGCGCTGCCGCCGATCAAGCAGCAGCCCAACCTGGTCTTCGCCGCCGCGCGCTGGAACGGCGTCCCGGCCCCGGGTCCGTACGCCGGCCTCCGCGACGCGCTGCTCGGTGACGACGGCACGATCGTCGCCACGATCCTGGCCCGGGCGACGCAGACCAACGAGGTACGACGCCTCGCGACCCTGACGCCGTTCCTGGGCGAGATCGCGCACCGGGAGGACCGGCCGCTGGCCCTGCTCGAGGTCGGGCCCAGCGCCGGGCTGTGCCTCTACCCCGACCGCTGGTCCTACGCCTGGCACTCCGACGCGGGCGTGGTGCGGGGCGGATCGGGCCCCGAGCTCACCTGCCGGGTCGCCGGATCGCTGCCGGCCACCACCCCGCCCGAGGTGGCTTGGCGCGGGGGCATCGACCTCCACCCGCTCGACGTCGCCGACCCCGACGCCATGGCGTGGCTGGAGAACCTGGTCTGGCCCGAGCAGGACGAGCGCCGTGCCCTGCTGCGTGCCGCGGTCGAGGTGGCGCGCCCGGACCCGCCGCACCTGGTGGCGGGCGACCTGATGACCGGGCTGGAGCCGCTGGTCGAGGAGGCGGCGGCGCACGGCCCGGTGGTGGTGTTCCACACCGCCGTCATCGCCTACCTCGAACCGCCCGACCGGGACCGCTTCCACGACCTGGTCGCGGGACTGGTCGCCTCCGGCCGCTGCCGGTGGGTCAGCAACGAGGGCCGCACCGTGCTGCCGCGGGTCACCGCCACCCTTCCCGCCGACCACGACGACCGCACCGGCGTCGCGCGACCCTTCGTGCTCGGCGTCGACGGCACCGCCCGCGCCCTGACCCACGGCCACGGCGCCTCCCTGACCGTCCTCTGACGCTCAGGCCAGGCGGAAGAGGGGGGCGAGCGCGCCGCGGCCCGCGACGCCGAGCTTGCGGTAGGCGTGCGAGAGGTGCCACTCGACGGCCTTGACGCTCACCCCGGTCTCGGCGGCGATGACGCGGTTGGTGACGCCGGAGGCGGCCATCCGGGCGACCCGCAGCTCGGAGTGGGTGAGCCGGGCGATGGCCTCGGCCCGCGGCGTCGTGGGGGTCTCGCCGACCCGCTCGAGCAGCCGTCGGATGCGGGAGTGCAGCGGCCACAGGTCCTCGCGGTCGGCGTACGACTCGGCGCACCGCAGCAGCGACACCGCCTCGTCGAGGGCGTCGCCGGCGCGGAGCGCGAGCAGTCCCGCGAGGTCGGTCGCCACCTGGGCCGCGAGCCGCTCGTGGTGACCCGTGGCGAGGGTGAGCGCGTCGCGCAGGGTGCCCTCGCGGTCGACGACGGCGCAGACCGCCGCGACGGTGCGCAACGCCATCGCGACGGCGTACGGCGAGTCGGCCGCGCGGGCCAGGGTCAGCTGCTCGACCGCCAGCCGTTGTCCCTCGCGGGCCTCGCCGGTGCGCAGCAGGCAGGGGGAGATCGCCGCACGCCACGGCAGCGCCACCGGGTCGGGGTCGAGGTCGCCGACGGCGCGGTAGTGGGCGACGGCGGAGTCGTCGTGGCCGGTGGCCGTCTCGAGCTCGGCCAGTGCCCAGGCGACGAGTGCGGCGTCGTCGCACGGCCCGGCGGGCAGCTCCCGCAGCCGGTCACCGAGCCGCAGCGCGTGCTCGACCTCGCCCCGCGCCAACCGGCACTCGAGGGTGAGGGCGAGGTCGGCGACTCCGGGCTCGGGCAGGGCGGTCAGCGCCTCCAGGGCCTCGGTGATCCGGCCCTGCCGGACCAGGCCCGGGCAGTCCCCCCTCGCAGGAGTGGCCGCCAACGGGGTGGCGGGCATGGGCCGAGAGTAGGGAGCCCGGGGGGTCGGCCGCTCGGGGAACGGCGGAAATCGGGAGGAACCGGTCCGGTGGTCCAGTCAGCCGCGGCCCAGGAAGGACAGCAGCCGCTGCGAGTCCGTGGCGGCCGGGCCGGGGAGGACCGGTGGGGGCATGCAGGCGCCGCGGTCGGCAGGCGACACGAGGTGACGGGCGACCTGCAGCAGGGGCCTCGCGAGGTCGGTGGGCACGGGCACGGCCGGACCCACCGTCGCGTGCACGTCCCAGCCGTGGAGCGTCACCTCGAGCGCGGCGGCGGCCACCAGGGTCTGTGCGGGCAGCGAGAGGTCACCGATGTCGACCCGCTCAGGTGGGTGGTCGAGCCACCAGCCGAGCAGCGCGCAGGCCTTGTCCCGGACGGACTGCACCGGTGCGGCGCCGGGGCTCGACAGCAGCGACACCCGGCCCGTGGCGGCCTCGGTCCACGCGTCGAGCCCGTCGTCCATGTGCCACAGCAGCACGGCCAGCGGCCAGTCGTGGCACGGCGTACGGCGCCCGAGGTGGGCGGGCGTGATGCCGGCCAACCCGGGCCGCACGTAGGCCAGCGACCGGTCCAGGAGCTCGACGGCGCCCGACAGCGCCGTGGCACTCACGACGTGGCGGTCTGCCAGTCCGCGGGCAGCCGGTCGGGTAGGCCGAACCGACGGAACATCTCCACGTCGAAGAACGCGCTGACGTGGGCCACCCGGTCCCCGTCGAGCTCCAGCACCTGCAGGTGGAAGGGGACGAAGCCGCCCTCGGCACTGCGCATGTAGAGCCCGAAGGCCGGCTGGCCGTTGGCCGAGGTGCGCAGCATCGGCATGTCGAAGCTGTTGCCCGGGCACCGGGTGTCGACCAGCGCGCCGATGGTGGTGGCGCCGGAGTACCAGCCGGTGAAGGGCGGCATCTCCCACGTCGCGTCGGCGGTCAGCAGGCTGACGATCCGGTCGATGTCCTTGCGCCAGAACGCTTCGACGTACTCCGTGAGCAGCTGGTGCTGCCGTTCGTCGAGATCGTCGGCGCCCGAGGTGCCGTCGACCGTGGGACGGACTCGGTCGATCTGGGCGTGGGCGCGCTGGAGGGCGGAGTTGACCGCAGCCGCCGTGGTGTCGAGTGCCTCCGCGGTCTCGGCGGCCGACCACCGCAGGACGTCACGCAGCACGAGCACGGCGCGCTGACGCGCCGGCAGGTGCTGGAGCGCGGCGACGAAGGCCAGTCGGATCGAGTCCTTCTCCTCGACCTGGACCGCAGCGTCCGGGATCGGCTCCAGCCAGGGGATCCCGGGCTGAGGGTCGAGCGGGTCGGCGGCCGGCTGGTCCGGGGTGCCGAGGCCGGTGGGCAGCGGCCGTCGCGGCCGGGCCTCCAGGTTGGTCAGACAGACGTTGGTCGCGATCCGGTAGAGCCAGGTCCGCACGCTCGAGCGGCCCTCGAACCCGGTGCTCGAGCGCCACGCGCGCAGCAGCGTCTCCTGCACCAGGTCCTCCGCCTCGTGCACCGACCCGCTCATCCGGTAGCAGTGAGCCAGCAGCTCACGCTGGTAGCGCTGCGTGAGCGCATCGAAGTCGGTCAGCTCGCTGGTGGTCATGCTCGTCCCCATCGCCTTGTCTCCCCTGGCTCGCCTGAAGTCTGCCAAGGGGGTCGACCGGCGTCGACCGCGGAACTCATCGGTGGGCGGCGACCAGGGTGAGGGCGCGCTCGGCGGCGGGGAGGGCGAGGTCACGGTCGGCGGGCACGAGTCCGACGCGGGTCCGCCGGTCGAGGAGGTCGTCGACGTCGGTGGCGCCCTCGTGGGTGACGCCGAAGACCAGCTCGGCGAGGGTGGCCGGCACGGTCGGTGCGACCGGGGCCAGCAGCTCGTCGGCGGAGAGGCCGGTCGCCGCGTGGGCGACGCCGAGCACCAGCGCCGCGTCGGTGCCGAAGCGGCGCACGAGGCGGGGGTGCACCTCGAGCCGGTCCAGGACCGGCCGTGGTGCAGCGCCGAGCAGCGGGAGGGTCCGGGTGCCGCAGGGGTCGGCGTCGAGGTCGGCCCCGGCCACCGCCCGGTCGACCGCGTCCTCGGCCATCCGCCGGTAGGTGGTCAGCTTGCCGCCCACGACGGTGACCACGCCCGACCTCGAGGTGAGCACCGCGTGCTTGCGCGACAGGTCGGCCGTCGCGCCCGGCCCCGACTCCAGGAGCGGCCGGAGACCGGCGTGGGCGCCGACCACGTCGGTACGCCGCAGGTCGTGGTCGAACGCCGCGGAGACGACGTCGAGCAGGAAGCCGATCTCCGGCTCGGTCGGGACGGGCACGTCGGGCACCGGGCCCTCGACCGGTTCGTCGGTGAGCCCCACGTGGACCGTGCCGTCGGGCTGGGGCAGCACCAGCACGAACCGGCTGGTCGAGCCCGGCACCGGCGCGGTGACCGCCGTGCGGAGGCCGGGGAGGGACGCCCCGCGCAGCACGACGTGGGTCCCGCGGCTCGGTCGCAGCACGACATCGTCGTCGACCGACCCGGCCCAGACCCCGGTCGCGTTGACCACCGCCCGGGCCCGGACCGGGGTGGTCGTGCCCGTGCGCCCGTCGCGGAGCACGACCTCCTCACCGCTCGCCGTGACGACCCGGGCACGCGTGCGCACGACGGCGCCGTGGGCGGCCGCGGTGCGGGCGAGGGTGACGACCAGGCGGGCGTCGTCCTCGAGCTGGCCGTCCCACGACAGCAACCCGCCCCGCAGCCCGGCCGGCCGCAGTCCGGGGGCGAGCGCGAGCGCCTCGCGGGTCGACACCCGGCGGGGGCGGGGGAGGGTGTCGGCGGGGGTGCGGGCCCCCCGGCGCAGCAGGTCGCCGGCGACGAAGCCGCTGCGGGCCAGCAGTGCCTGGCCACGACGTACGCTCGAGCTGAGCGGCAGCAGCATCGGCAACGGGTGGGTCAGGTGGGGGGCGGTGGTCTCCATCAGGACGCCACGCTCGACCGCCGACTCGTGGGCGATGCCCACCTGACCGCTGGCCAGGTAGCGCAGCCCACCGTGCACCAGCTTGCTCGACCAGCGCGACGTGCCGAAGGCGAGGTCGTGGGCGTCGACGGCCAGCACGGAGAGGCCACGTGCCGCTGCGTCGAGCGCGACGCCGGCGCCGGTCACGCCGAGGCCGACCACCACGACGTCGTACGACGCGGCGAGCCCGGCCGTGCCGGCGCCGATCGGGCGGCTCGGTGGTGCGGTCACGGCGCCAGTGCCTGCCTCACGAGGTGCCGCAGCTCGCCGTCGAGGGCCTCTGCGTCGACGGCGTCGTCGACCATCGTCTGGGCGGAGAGCACGAAGCCGTGGGTGGCCAGCAGCAGCGAGCGCGCCAGCACGACAGGGTCACCGGAGCGCACCGCGCGGGCGACCTGCCCGGCGCGGAGGTGCTCGGCGAGCACGGCGGCGATCGCCTCCTGCGACCGGCCGCGGCGGGCCAGCAGGTAGGGCAGCAGCAGCTCGGGGTCGAGCTCCACGATGCGCACGAAGAGCTCGTTGTCGCGCAGTGCCCGCACCGTCGCGACCAGTCCGTCGGCGATCTCGTCGGGGGAGTGCCCCGTGGTCGGCTGGGCGGCCACGACGTCGGTCCACTCGCGGGTCATCAGGTCGCCGAGCAGCGTCGGCATGTCGGCCCACGCGCGGTAGATCGTCATCCGGGAGACCCCCGCCCGGCGGGCGACCTCCGTCAACGTCGTCCGCCGCCAGCCCACGTCGAGGATGCACTCGCGGGCGACGTCGAGGTAGCCGTCCCGGGGTGAGCGGTTGTTACGAAGTGACGACATGTGTAACACTGTAACACATGAGCTCCGTCGAGATGCACCCCCAGCGCTGGGGCGACCCTGCCGCCGCGACCGACCTGCCCGACTCCGCCCGCGCCCTCGTGGAGCTCGCCTTCGGCGCGGCCGAGCCGACCCCGGCGACCGTCGACGTCCACCTCCCGCCGGGGGGGCTCGACGCCGCGCTGCTGGCGGGGCTGCGCGAGGTCGTGGGCGACGAGCACGTGCTCACCGACGACGGCACCCGCCGGCTGCGCACCCGCGGCAAGTCGACGCCCGACCTGCTGCGCGCCCGCGCCGGCGACCTCACCGACGCCCCCGACGCCGTCGTCCGGCCCGGCGACCACGACGACGTCGTCGCCGTCCTGGCCTACGCAGCCGCCCACCGGATCGCGGTCGTCCCGTTCGGCGGTGGCACCTGCGTCACCGGTGGGCTCACCACACCGCGAGCGGCGCGGGACGGCTTCGCGGGCGTGCTCAGCCTCGACCTGGTGCGGATGAAGCGGCTCCTCGCCGTCGACCCGGTCTCGATGACCGCGACCCTCGAGCCCGGCCTGCGCGGTCCCGAGGCCGAGGCGCTGCTCGCCGGGCACGGGCTCACGCTGGGTCACTTCCCGCAGTCCTTCGAGCACGCCACGATCGGCGGCTTCGCGGCCACCCGTTCCAGCGGCCAGTCCAGCGCCGGCTACGGCCGTTTCGACGCGATGGTCGTCGGCCTCACCGCGGCCACGCCCACCGGCGAGCTCCGGCTCGGCTCGTCGCCGGCGAGCGCCGCCGGACCCGACCTGCGCCAGCTGCTCCTCGGCTCCGAGGGAGCCTTCGGCGTCCTCACCTCGGTGACCGTGCGGGTACGCCGGGCGCCCGTGGCCCGGCGCTACGACGGCTGGCGCTGGTCGTCGTTCGAGTCCGGCCGTGAGGCGATGCGCACCCTGGCGCAGTCGGGCCTGCTGCCCACGGTGATCCGGCTCTCCGACGAGACCGAGACCGCGATCAACCTCGCCGACCCGGAGCGGATCGGCACCGAGGCGGCCGGTTGCCTCATGGTCGTCGGCCACGAAGGGACCACCGAGCAGGTCGCGACCCGGCACGACGCCGTCGCTGCCGTTCTCGCCGGACTCGGCGGCGAGGCGCTGGGTGAGGAGCCCGGCCGCGCCTGGGTCGAGGGCCGCTTCCGGGCGCCGTACCTGCGCGACTCGCTGCTCGACGTCGGCGTCCTCGTGGAGACGCTCGAGACCGCCACGTTCTGGTCCAACGTCGACCACGTCCACGCCGAGGTGAAGCGGGCACTGGAGTCGCGGCTCGAGGGCGCCCTGGTGCTCTGCCACGTCAGCCACGTGTACGAGACGGGGGCCTCGCTCTACTTCACCGTCGCGGCGCCCGGTGGCGACGACCCGCTGGTGCGCTGGGCCGCGGCGAAGACGGCCGCCTCCGACGCGGTCCTCGCGGCGGGCGCCACGATCACCCACCACCACGCCGTCGGCACGGACCACCGGCCGTGGCTCGAGCGCGAGATCGGCCCGGTCGGCGTCCGGGCGTTGCGGGCCGTGAAGGCCGAGCTCGACCCGGCCGGCATCCTCAACCCCGGTGTCCTCGTCCCGTGAGCGGCGGCTTCTCCTTCCTGGTCAACCCCGCCTCGGGCGGTGGGGCGGCCCCGGAGGCGGTCGTGCCGGTCGCGCGGCTGCTGCGCGACGCGGGGGCCACGGTCGAGGTCAGCTACTCACCCGGGCCGCGTGCGGTGGCGGCGCTGGTCGACACCGCCCTCGGACGCGGCGACGTCGTGGTGGGCGTGGGCGGCGACGGCATGGTCTCCTCGCTCGCGGGCCGGGTGTCGGCGGGTGGCGGCACCCTGGCGGTGCTCCCCGCGGGGCGCGGCAACGACTTTGCCCGCATGCTGGACCTGCCGTCGACGGCCGCCGACCAGGCCGCGCTGCTGCTCTCGGGCCGGCGGCGGCAGGTCGACCTGATCTCCTGGGGCGGGGCCGGCCAGAGAGGAGCAGCGCGGCTGGTTGCAGGCTCCGTCTACGCCGGCGTCGACGCACGCGCCGCCGAGATCGTCGACCGCGCCCGCTGGCTGCCGGGGAAGATGCAGTACCCCTACGCCGCGCTCCGCTCGCTCGCGACCTACACCCCCGCGCGCTACGTCGTCACGGTCGACGGCCCGGACGGCCGGTCGACGCGGGAATTCGCCGCCGCGACGGTGGTCGTGGCCGGCTCGGCCTACTACGGCAAGGGGATGCGGATCGCCCCCGACGCCCGGATCGACGACGGGCTGCTCGACGTGGTGGTCATCGAGGCCGCCTCGCGCCCGGCGCTCATGCGCGCCCTGCCCACCGTCTACGACGGCCGGCACGTCGAGCTGCCCCAGGTCCACCTCCTGCGCGGCTGCCGCGTCGAGCTGCGGGCCGACGGGCGTCGGCCGGTGCCGGTCGGCGGCGACGGCGAGGCGCTCGGCGTGCTGCCGGGGCTCGACGAGCCGCCCGCGGTGGCCGAGGTGCGGCCCGGTGCGCTGTCGGTGGTCGCACCATGACCAGACGACCACGCCCGAATCCCGGGGTTCGTGCGCGGGGGCGGGCCGGATCGTGAAGGATGGGCGGGTGCTCCCGCAGCTCCCGCCCGGCTTCGTCTTCGGCACCAGCACCGCGGCCTACCAGATCGAGGGTGCGGTCTCCGAGGACGGCCGTGGCCCCAGCATCTGGGACACCTTCTGCGCCGAGCCGGGCAGGATCGCCGACGGCAGCAGCGGTGAGGTCGCATGCGACCACTACCACCGGGTCGACGAGGACGTCGCCCTGATGGAGGGTCTCGGCACCCGCGGCTACCGGTTCTCGATCGCCTGGCCACGCATCCAGCCGACCGGCCGCGGCCCGGCCAACGTCGCCGGCCTCGACTTCTACGACCGGCTCGTCGACCGGCTGCTCGCGGGCGGCATCGAGCCGATGGCCACCCTCTACCACTGGGACCTGCCGCAGGGGCTCCAGGACGACGGCGGCTGGCTCAACCGCGACACGATCGAGCGGTTCGCCGACTACGCCGCGATCGTGGGCGAGCGGCTCGCCGACCGGGTGGCCCACTGGGTGCCGGTCAACGAGCCCAACGTGGTGACGATGCGCGGCCACGGCACCGGCACCCACGCGCCCGGTCGCGCCATGATCTTCGACGCGCTGCCGGTGGCCCACCACCTGCTGCTGGCCCACGGGCGCGCGGCGATCGCGTTGCGGGAGGCGGGCGCGACCTCGGTCGGCTGCGCCAACAACCACGCGCCGATCTGGCCGGCCAGCGACTCGGACGCCGACGTGGGGGCCGCCAAGCTCTTCGACGCGATCTGGAACGGCATGTTCCTCGAGGGCATGCTGCTCGGCCGCTACCCCAGCGACCTGCGCCCGCTGCTCGAGCACGTCGTGCTGCCCGGCGACGGGCCGACGATCCGGCAGCCGCTCGACTTCTACGGCGTCAACTACTACAACCCCACCAAGGTCGCGGCCGCGCCGGAGACCTCGGAGCTCCCCTTCGAGCTCCTCGACGTGATCGGCTACCCCACCACCGACTTCGGCTGGCCGATCGTGCCCGACGCGCTGCGCGAGTGGCTGATCATGTTCCGCGCCCGCTACCGCGCCGCGCTCCCGCCGATCGTGATCACCGAGTCCGGCTGCTCCTTCGACGACGGCCCCGACGAGCACGGTGTCATCGACGACCAGCGCCGCATCGACTACCTCGACGCCCACCTCCAGGCCATCGCCACCGCCATCCAGCGCGGCGTCGACGTCCGCGGCTACTACTGCTGGTCGCTGATGGACAACTTCGAGTGGGCCGAGGGCTACACCCAGCGCTTCGGCCTGGTGCACGTCGACTTCGAGACACAGGTGCGCACCCCCAAGAAGTCCTACGACTGGTACCGCGAGGTCATCGCCTCGCAGCCCCAGCACGAGGGCTGAGCCGGGGCCCGGTCAGCATGTAACGCCGGGTTGTGCCCTGTTCCACCCAGACCATTTCCTGGGTGGAACAAGCTCTAACCCGGCGTTACATGGGCTCGTCAGGCCAACGCCGAGGCGAGCCGGCGCACGATCTCGGTGAGCCGAGCCGGGGAGGTGGCGAGGTTGAGGCGGAGGTGGCCGACCAGGTCGTGCTGGAACAGGTGCCCGGGCACGAGCCTCACCCGGCCCTTGTCCAGTGCCAGACCGGCGGGGTCGTCGGCGCCGTACGCACGCAGGTCGAGCCAGACGAGGTACGTCGCCTCCAGGGGTCGCATCCGGGCCAGCGGCAGGTGCTCGTCGAGCAGGTGGGCGAGCAGCGTGCGCTGATCGTCGAGCCGTTCGAGGAGCGCGGCGAGCCAGGCGTCGCCGTGGGTGTAGGCCGCCACCGCCGCGACCTCGCCGAGGCCGGACCACGACTCGTTGCGCGCGAGCGACCCCTCGAGCAGCCGGTCGTGGGTGGCAGGGTCGGCGGTCACGACCTGTGCGCACCGGAGCCCGGCTGTGTTGAAGGCCTTGCCCGCCGCCACCACGGCGACGGCGTGGTCTCCGGTGCCGTCGAGCGACAGGTAGGGCACGTGCGAGGCGCCGGGCAGCACCAGCGGGGCGTGCACTTCGTCACTGACCACCCGCCCGCCGTGGCGGACGACCACGTCACGGATCGCCTCGAGCTCGGCGCGCGTGTGCACGTGCCCCAGCGGGTTGTGGGGCTGGGTCAGCAGCAGCGTGCGGGCGCCCCCGGCGAAGAGGGCGTCGAGCCGGTCGACGTCGACGGACCCACGCGCGTCGTCGGCCCCGACCGGCAGCTCCCACAGCTCCCGGCCGGTGAGGGTCACGAGCCTGAAGTGCGGGTGGTGCGCCGGGGTCGGCAGCACCACGGGCCCGGGGTCGCTGAGCACGTCGAGCGCCAACCGCAGCCCGGCGGTCACGTCCACCACCGGCAGCACCTGGGCAGCGTCGACCTGCTGGTCGTAGTGGCGCCGGGCGAACCCGGCGTACGCCTGCCCGAGCGCCTCGGGGTCGAAGGAGGGGTAGCCCAGCTCGCCGCGGGCGACGGCCTCGGCGACCGCCCCCGACACCTCCGGCGCGGTGCGGTAGTCCATCTCCGCCACCCATGCGGGGATCACGTCGGCATCGACGCTGCCCCACTTGAGCACCAGCGACCGCCGCAGCTCGTCGTCGCTCGGGTCGATGATCACTTCGTCACCGTATCCACCTCACTGGTCAGGGAAACCCTGCACTTGTCAGGGGTTGCAACCCCTGACAAGTGCAGGGATCCCCGGCCAGCCGGGGATTCCGGCAGACCTCAGAGGGCCGCGGCGACCCGGGTGCCCTGCTCGATCGCGCGCTTGGCGTCGAGCTCGGCGGCGACGTCGGCGCCTCCGACGAGGTGCACCCCGACGCCGGGGGTGGCGGTGAGGACCAGCTCGTCGTAGAGCGAGCGCACCGACTCCTGGCCGGCGCACACGACGACGTGGTCGCACTCGACGAGCAGCGGGGAGCCGTCGACGGTGAGGTGCAGGCCGGCGTCGTCGACACGGTCGTACGACGCGCCGGACAGCTGCCGCACGCCCGACTGCTTCAGCACGGCCCGGTGGGCCCAGCCGGAGGTCTTGCCGAGGCCGAGTCCGATCCGGCTGGTCTTGCGCTGGACCAGGGTGACCTCGCGCACCGGGGTGCGCGGCTTGGGCTCGGTGAGGCCGCCGGGGTGGAGCGCCGGGTCGCCGACGCCCCAGTGGGCGAGCCAGTCCTCGACGGTGTCGGCGGGGTCGTGGGTGAGCCAGTGGGCGACGTCGACACCGATGCCGCCCGCACCGATCACGGCGACGCGGCGGCCCGGGACGACCCTGCCGGCCAGCACGTCGGCGTACGAGACGACCGACGGGTGCTCGATGCCCTCGATGTCGCCGGGGATCCGCGGCGCGACTCCGGTCGCCACCACCACCTCGTCGTACGACGCCAGCTCGGCCGCCGTCGCGCGGGTCGAGAGCCGCACGTCGACCCCCAGCACCTCCAGGCGGCGTCGGTAGTAGCGCAGGGTGTCGGCGAAGTCCTCCTTGCCCGGCACGGCCATGGCGAGCCGGAACTGGCCGCCGATCTCGGGGTCGGCCTCGAGGAGCGTCACCGAGAAGCCGCGCTCGGCCGCGGACACGGCCGTCGCGAGCCCGGCGGGCCCGGCTCCCACGACGGCCACGCGGGCCGACCTTCGGGTGCGGCCCAGCACCAGCGTGGTCTCGTGGCAGGCGCGGGGGTTGACCAGGCACGAGGCGGTGGTGTTGGTGAAGGTGTGGTCGAGGCACGCCTGGTTGCACCCGATGCAGGTGTTGATCTCGTCGGCTCGACCCTCGGCCGCCTTGGCGACCAGCTCGGGGTCGGCCAGGAACGGCCGGGCCATCGAGACCAGGTCGGCCGAGCCGTCGGCGACCAGCTGCTCGGCGAGCTCGGGGGTGTTGATCCGGTTGGAGGCGATCACGGGCACCCCGACCGACGACCGCAGCCGGGCCGTCCACGGCGTCCACACCCCGCGGGGCACCTGCGTGATGATCGTCGGCACCCGTGCCTCGTGCCAGCCGATGCCGGTGTTGAAGGCGGTGACGCCGGCGGCCTCGAGCCGTTGGGCGAGCTCGACGGTCTCCTCCCACGACTGGCCGCCCTCGACGAGGTCGAGCAGCGAGATCCGGTAGATCACGGGGAAGTCGTCGCCGACGACCTCGCGGATCCGCTGCACCACCCGCTCGGGGAAGCGCATCCGGGCCGACGCGTCGCCGCCCCACTCGTCGGTGCGGTCGTTGGTGCGCGCGGCGAGGAACTGGTTGATCAGGTAGCCCTCCGAACCCATCACCTCGACGGCGTCGTAGCCGGCCTTGCGGGCCAGCGACACCGAGCGCGCGAAGTCGTCGACGGTGCGGTGCACGAGCCGGGTCGACATCGCCCGCGGTTTGAAGGGCGTGATCGGCGACGGCCGCGCCGACGCCCCGACGCTGAACGGGTGGTAGGCGTAGCGGCCGGCGTGGAGGACCTGCAGCGCGATCGCGCCGCCCTCGGCGTGCACCGCATCGGTGACCTGCACGTGGCGCGCGGCGTCGAGGCGGCTCATCATCTCCCCGGCGAAGGGCTTGAGCCAGCCGCGCCGGTTGACGGCGTAGCCGCCGGTGATGGCCAGCCCGACGCCGCCGCGGGCCCGCTCGGCGAAGTACGCCGCCAGTCGCGGCAGCTGCCAGGCGTGGTCCTCGAGCCCGGTGTGCATCGAGCCCATCACCACGCGGTTGCGCAGCTCGAGCCCGCCGAGCCGGATCGGGGACAGCAGGTGGTCGTAGCTCATGTGTGCTCCAGGTACTCGGCCAGCCAGCCGGTCCAGAACTCCTCCAGCCGCACCCCGCCGCGCAGGACGAGGTAGCGGTCGAGGTCGGCACCGGTGAGGGCGTGGGGGTCGGGGTACTGCTCGGTGGCCATCTGGTGGTAGGCCGCGAGCCGGGCCTCGTGCTCGGCGAGGTGCTCGGTGACCAGGCGGCGCACGGCCTTCCGGTCGCCGTACGACGCCGCGCGGGCCTTGACGGCCAGCTCGCTGCGCAGCGGCTCCACGGGGGTGTCGGCGCCGAGCCAGTCGGCGAGGACCCGCTCACCCGCGGGTGACACGGCGTACTCCTTCTTGTCGGGCCGGCCGGTCTGGGCGACCGTGCGGACGGTCAGCCAGCCGTCGCCCTCCATGCGCCCGAGCACGCGGTAGATCTGCTGGTGGGTCGCGTGCCAGAAGAAGCCGATCGAGCGGTCGAAGCGGCGCGCGAGCTCCAGCCCCGACGCGGGTCGTTCGCGCAGGGCCACGAGGAGTGCGTGCTCGAGGGCCACCGGGGCAGCATGCCCGATGTATGCAACGAGTTGCAAGCCTTATACCCATAGGGGGTATACACTCGCGGCCATGAGTGCTTCCTGGAGGACCGCCGTCTCCGCCACGCTGCACTGCCTGACCGGCTGCGCGATCGGCGAGGTGCTGGGCATGGTGCTGGCCACCTGGTGGGGCTGGGGCACCGTCGCGAGCATCACGCTCGCGGTGACCCTCGCCTTCTTCTTCGGCTACCTGCTGACCTTCGTGGGTGTGCGCCGCAGCGGCGCGAGCGTCCGCACCGCGGTGCGCACGGCGCTCGCGGCCGACACCGTGTCGATCCTCGTCATGGAGGTCGTCGACAACTCGGCCCTGGTGCTCTGGCCCGGGGCGATGGACGCCCACCTGACGAGCGTCCTGTTCTGGGGGACCCTCGCGGTGGCGCTGGCGGTGGCGTTCGTGGTCACGGTGCCGGTGAACAAGTGGATGATCGACCGGGGCCGCGGCCATGCCGTCGTCCACGAGATGCACCACGCGGACCACTGAGATCGGCCCTACGATCGCCTCATGAGGCCCCGCACCGCAGTCGTCCCGCTGCTGCTGGCGCTCGCGACCACCGCGTGCGCACCCGTCGACGAAGAGAGCGGCGACACCGCCGCTGACCCCACTCCCACGAGCGCCGAGCAGTGCGCCACCGACAGCCTGCCGGTGCTCGAGCCCGGCACGCTGACGGTGGGCACCGACTCCCCGGCGTACGAGCCCTGGTTCTCGGGCAACGACCCCACCAACGGCGAGGGCTACGAGTCGGCCGTGGCCTACGCGGTCGCCGAGGAGCTCGGCTTCTCCGCCGAGGAGGTGACCTGGGTGAAGGTGCCGTTCAACAGCTCCTACAAGCCCGGCCCGAAGGACTTCGACTTCGACATCAACCAGATCTCGATCACGCCCGCGCGCGCCGAGGTCGTCGACTTCTCCGAGGGCTACTACCAGGCCGCGCAGGCGGTGATCGCGCTCGACGACAGCCCGATCGCCGACGCCACCAGCGTCGCCGAGCTCGCCGACTTCGACCTCGGCGCCCAGACCGGCACGACCTCGCTCACCGTGATCCGCGACGTGGTCGCCCCGGCGAGCGATCCGGCCGTCTTCGAGGACACCAACGCCGCCAAGCAGGCGCTGCTCAACGGCCAGGTCGACGGTATCCTCGCCGACCTGCCGACCGCGTTCTACATCACGGCGGTCGAGATCCCGAAGGCCACGCTGATCGGGCAGTTCAAGCCCGACACCGGCGAGACCGAGGAGTTCGGCATGCTCTTCGAGAAGGGCAGCGAGCTGGTGCCCTGCGTCGACCAGGCGCTCGCCACCCTGCGCGACGACGGCACGCTCGACGACATCGAGCAGCAGTGGCTCTCCGACGTCGTGGACGTCCCCGAGCTGCAGTAGGTGGGACCCGACCGGCGGGGCGGCGACTGGCGGCCCAGCGACCTCGAGCTCGAGCGTCGCCGGGTACGCCGGCGGCAGCGCACCCGCTCGTCGCTGCTCGCGACCGGGCTCGTCGTGGGGGTCCTCGTCGGCCTGGCCCTGGTGATCGGCGGCTCGCCCGGCTGGCCGCGGGTCCGTGAGACCTTCTTCAGCTGGACCGACGCGAAGGCCGTCTTCCCCGCCATCCTCGACGGCTTCTGGCTCAACGTGCAGCTGTTCCTCGTCGCCGAGGTCTTCATCCTCGTGCTGGGCCTGGCCGTGGCGGTCGCACGCACCGCACGCTCGCCCTGGCTGGCGCCGGTGCGGGTGGCGGCCGTCGTCTACACCGACCTCTTCCGCGGCATCCCCACCATCCTGCTGATCCTGATGCTCGGCTTCGGGGTGCCGGCGCTGCAGCTGCAGGGGCTGCCGACCGACGAGTTCTTCTGGGCCGGCGTCGCGCTCGTGCTCTCCTACGGCGCCTACGTCGCCGAGGTCTTCCGGGCCGGCATCGAGTCGATCCACCCCTCGCAGGTCTCGAGCGCCGAGGCGCTGGCGCTGACCCGGGCCCAGTCCCTGCGGCACGTGGTCGTGCCGCAGGCGGTGCGCCGCGTCGTACCTCCGCTGCTCAACGACTTCGTCTCGCTCCAGAAGGACACCGCCCTGGTGTCGACCGTGGCCGTCTTCGACGCGGTCTTCGCGGCACGCGACTACACCGCCTACAACTTCAACTACACGCCCTACGTCGTCGTGGCCGGCTTCTTCGTGGTGCTCACCGTGCCGCTGGCCCGGTTCACCGACTGGGTGCAGCGCCGCTGGTGGCAGCGCGAGCGGGCGGGGGTCCTCTAGTGGCCGCGCTGCTGAGCGTGAAGGGCCTGCGCAAGAGCTACGGCGACCGCCTCGTGCTCGACGACGTCGACCTCGAGGTGGAGCAGCACGACGTGGTCTGCCTGATCGGGTCGTCCGGCTCGGGGAAGTCGACGCTGCTGCGCTGCCTCGACCTGCTCGAGGACGTCGACGACGGCACGATCGAGCTCGAGGGCCGCGACGTCACCGACCCGCTGGTCGACCGTCGCGCGGTGCGCGAGCGGCTCGGCATGGTCTTCCAGTCCTACAACCTGTTCCCGCACCTGACCGTGCTCGACAACGTCACCCTGGCGCCCCGCAAGGTCCACGGCGTACGCCGCGACGCCGCCGAGCAGCAGGCCCGCGACCTGCTCGACCGGTTCGGGCTCTCCGAGCACGCCGCGAAGTACCCCGACCGGCTCTCGGGCGGCCAGCAGCAGCGGGCCGCGCTCGTCCGGGCGCTCGCCACGCGGCCGGCGCTGCTGCTGCTCGACGAGATCACCGCGGCCCTCGACCCCGAGCTGGTCGGCGAGGTGCTGACCATCGTCCGCGACCTCGCCGACGCCGGCACCACGATGGTGATCGCGACGCACGAGATGGCCTTCGCCCGCGACGTGGCCACCAGGGTCTGCTTCCTCGACGGTGGCCGGATCCTCGAGCAGGGGCCACCCCACGAGGTCTTCACCGCCCCTCGCGAGGAGCGCACCCGGCAGTTCCTGCGCCGCGTCCTCCCCACCTGAGACGGACCTCCCGACGCTGACAGCGGCTCTGTCATCATCGCGGCATGAGTCTGGAGCTCGGGCAGGGCGCGGGACCGCTGCGCGGCGTGAAGGTCGTGGAGATCGCCGGCATCGGCCCCGGCCCCCACGCCTGCATGACGCTGGCCGACCTCGGTGCCGACGTCATCCGCGTCGAGCGGCCCGGCGGCGACCTCTTCGGCGCCGGGCGTCACGACGTGCTGACCCGCGGACGCCCGAGCGTGGCGCTCGACCTGACGCACCCCGACGCCGTCGCGACCGTGCTGGACCTGGTCGCGGGTGCCGACGTGCTCGTCGAGGGCATGCGACCGGGCGCGATGGAGCGCCGCGGCCTCGGCCCCGACGACTGCTGGGCCCGCAACCCGGCGCTGGTCTACGGCCGGATGACCGGGTGGGGCCAGGAGGGGCCGTGGGCCCACGCCGCCGGCCACGACCTGAACTACGTGGGCGTCACCGGCGCGCTCCACGGCCTGGGCCAGGACCCCGACCGTCCCCACTTCCCGACCAACCTGCTCGGCGACTTCGGTGGGGGCTCGACGTACCTGGTGATCGGCGTCCTCGCCGCCCTGCTCGAGGCCCGCGGCAGCGGGCAGGGGCAGGTGGTCGACGCGGCGATCGTCGACGGCACGGCCCACCTCACCGCGATGGCCGCGACCTTCGCGGCGCTCGGCGTGCAGCCGGAACGGCGCCGCAGCGGGCTGCTCGACGGCGGTACGCCGTACTACGACCTGTACGAGACCGCGGACGGCCGCCACATGACGCTCGGGCCGCTGGAGCCGCAGTTCTGGGCCGAGGCGCTGCGGCTGCTGGAGATCGACGGCGTCGCCCCGGACCGCGACGACCCCGCCAACCACGCCCAGCTGCGCTCGCTCCTCGAGGAGACCTTCAAGCAGCGCACCCAGGCCGAGTGGTGCGAGGTCTTCGACGGCACCGACGCCTGCGTCGCCCCGGTGCTGCCGCCGAGCGAGGCGCGCGAGCACGCCCACCTCCGTGCGCGCGGCACCTTCCTCGAGGTCGACGGCATCCACCAGCCCGCCCCGGCCCCCCGCTTCAGCCGTACGACGACCGCGGTACCGACCGCGCCCCTCGGCCCGGGCTCCCGGACCCGCGAGGCGCTCGGGGCGTGGGGCGTCGGTGACGTCGACGCGCTGATCGCGTCCGGGGCGGCGGTCCAGGCATGAGCGGGCAGGCATGAGGCCGTTCCTCTTCCTCGGCACCCGCGCCGAGGACGACGCCGCCGACGACGAGTACGCCGCCGTCCTCCGCTGCACCGGGCTCGACGAGCCGCAGCTCGCCCGGGTGCGGCTGGAGCGAGACGCGCTCGGCGACGTCGACCTCGACGCGTGGTCGGGCTTCATCCTCGGCGGCGGCCCCTTCAACGTCAGCGACCCGGTCGCGGAGAAGTCCGCCGCGCAGCGCCGGGCCGAGGCTGACCTGGCGACGCTCGCCGGCCTGGCGGTCGCGGCCGACGCCCCCTTCCTCGGCGCCTGCTACGGGATCGGCATCCTCGGCGGCACGGGCGGCGGGGTCGTCGACCGCACCTACGGCGAGCCCATCGGTGCGGTCGAGGTGACGCTCACCGACGAGGGTCGCGCCGATCCGCTGCTGGCCGGACTGCCCGAGGCGTTCGACGTCTTCCTCGGCCACAAGGAGGCGGTGCGCCGGCTGCCCGACGGTGCCGTGCGGTTGGCGTCGTCCACGGCGTGCCCGGTGCAGGCGTTCCGCATCGGCGAGAACGTCTACGCCACGCAGTTCCACCCCGAGCTCGACGTCGAGGGCCTGGCCCTGCGCATCCAGACCTACCGCGACCACGGCTACTTCCCACCCGAGCAGGCCCAGGCGCTGATCGACATGGCCCGTCGGGCCGAGGTGAGCGAGCCGCCACGGATCCTGGCCGCGTTCGCCGCGAGGTACGCCCGGTGACCGAGCGCGGCCCGGAGCACGTGGACGTCCTCGTCGTCGGCGCCGGCCTCTCCGGGATCGGGGCCGCCGCCCGGCTCGCCGAGGAGCACCCCGCGCGGTCCTACGCCGTGCTGGAGGCACGCTCGGTCAGCGGCGGCACCTGGGACCTGTTCCGCTATCCCGGGATCCGGTCCGACTCCGACATGTTCACCATGGGCTACCGCTTCCGGCCCTGGCGCGACGACCGCGCCCTGGCCGACGGATCGTCGATCCTGGCCTATCTCCGCGAGACCGCGGCGGAGCACGGCGTCGACCGCCACATCCGCTACGACCACCGGGTCACGGCCGCCGACTGGGACCCCGTCACGGCACGCTGGACCGTCACCGCGGAGGCACCCGACGGGGAGGTCACCCTCACCGCCTCGTTCCTGTGGGCGTGCAGCGGCTACTACGACTACGAGACGCCGCACCGCCCCGTGTTCGGTGGTGAGGAGCAGTACGCCGGTCGGCTGGTCCACCCGCAGCACTGGCCCGACGACCTCGACGTCACGGGACTCGACGTCGTCGTGATCGGCAGTGGCGCGACCGCGATGACGCTGGTGCCGTCGCTGGCCGCGGCGGGCGCGGCCCACGTGACGATGCTGCAGCGCTCCCCGACCTACGTGCTGTCCCTGCCCGCGGTCGACCCGGTGGTGGCCGTGCTGCGCCGCCGGCTCCCCGAGCGCCTGGCGTGGCGGATCTCGCGGTGGAAGGCGATCGGGGTGGCACTGCTCGCCTACCGGGTCAGCCGGCGGTGGCCGGGGTTCGCGAAGCGGGTGATCCGCAAGGGCGTGGCGTCACAGCTGCCGGACGACTACCCGGTCGACACCCACTTCCGCCCGGCGTACGAGCCCTGGGACGAGCGTGTGTGCTTCGTGCCCGACGGCGACCTGTTCCGGGCGATCCGACGCGGCGACGTCGACGTCGTGACCGACACCGTGGCCACCCTGACCGAGACGGGCGTGCGCACCGGTGCGGGCGAGGAGCTGGTCGCGGACGTCGTCGTCAGCGCGACCGGCTTCGACCTCGAGCTGGTGGGCGGGATGTCGCTCTCGGTCGCGGGCGAACCGGTGTCGCTGACCGGCCGGATGACCTACCGGTCGCTGATGTTCGCAGGGCTCCCCAACTTCGCCTACACGATCGGCTACACCAACGCCTCCTGGACGCTGAAGGCCGACCTCGTCGCCGACTGGGTCTGCCGGTTGCTCGCCCACCTCGACCGCACCGGCCACCGCTACGCCGTGCCCGAGCCCGACCCGGCGGTCGTCGAGACGCCCTTCATGGACTTCACCCCCGGCTACGTCCGCCGGTCCCTCCACCTGCTCCCGGTGCAGGGCGACCGCGAGCCCTGGCGGCTGCGCCAGAGCTACGTCCACGACGCCCGCGTGCTCCGCCGTTCACCCATCGACGACGGGGTGCTGCGGTTCGGGTGACCAACGGCACCTCGGCGAGAATGCGGCGCCAGCGGACGATGACCCCTAGGCTCGTACCAGCGGTACGCCCAGTCTTGCCTCGTCCCGCCGGCCGCCACCCCCGTGGCAGCCCTCCCAGCCCCGTGCCGGGAGCACACGCAGCAGCCTCGAGCTGCGGCCCCCGCCGTCCGGCGGACGCGTTGGTGAGACACCAACCGAGAGATCTCCTTTGACTTCGCAGTTCGACGCCGCTGGCGTCCCCTCCGTCCTGTCCGCCGTGCTCGCCGAGCGCGGCATCACCGAGCCCACCCCGATCCAGGCGGCCACGCTGCCCGACTCGCTCGCCGGGCGCGACGTGCTCGGCCGCGGCCGCACCGGCTCGGGCAAGACCTACGCCTTCCTGCTGCCGCTCGTGGCGCGCCTCGACGCCGCCAGGATGCCGGCGACCTCGCGCCGTCCGCGCGCCCTGGTGCTCGCTCCCACCCGCGAGCTCGTCGGCCAGATCCACGAGGCGCTCAAGCCGCTCGCCAAGGCCGCCGGCCTGACCACCACCACCGTCTTCGGCGGTGTCGGCCAGAACCCGCAGGTCACCGCGCTGCGCAAGGGCGTCGACATCGTGCTCGCCTGCCCCGGCCGGCTCGAGGACCTGATCGGTCAGGGCCACTGCGACCTCGGCGCCGTGGAGATCACGGTGCTCGACGAGGCCGACCACATGGCCGACCTCGGCTTCCTGCCGTCCGTGCGGCGCCTGCTCGGCCAGACGCCGACGCAGGGGCAGCGGATGCTGTTCTCGGCGACCCTCGACAAGGCCGTCGACGGGCTGGTGCGTCAGTTCCTGACCAAGCCGGTCGTCCACGAGGCCGACTCGGCCCAGTCGCCGGTGACGAAGATGAGCCACCACGTGCTGCACCTCCAGCGCGAGCACCGGCTGCCGGTCCTGGTCGACCTCGCGAGCGCCCCCGGTCGCACGGTGGTCTTCACCCGCACCAAGCACGGCGCCAAGGCCCTGGCCCGTCAGCTCAACAAGAACGGCGTCCCGAGCGTCGACCTCCACGGCAACCTCAGCCAGAACGCCCGCACCCGCAACATGGAGGCCTTCCACTCCGGCAAGGCCAGCACGCTGGTCGCCACCGACATCGCGGCGCGCGGCATCCACGTCGACGACGTGGCGCTGGTCGTCCACGCCGACCCGCCGGTCGAGCACAAGGCCTACCTCCACCGCTCCGGACGTACGGCGCGCGCCGGGGCCGAGGGCACCGTGGTGACCTTCATGACCGACGAGCAGGTGCGCGACGTGCGCAGCCTCACCAAGCTGGCCGGCATCCGCCCGACCACC
This sequence comes from uncultured Actinomycetota bacterium, assembly GCA_963754025.1. Classification (GTDB taxonomy): domain Bacteria; phylum Actinomycetota; class Actinomycetes; order Propionibacteriales; family Nocardioidaceae; genus Nocardioides. The sequence goes on from CAVWEC010000005.1 coordinate 801,193, forward strand.
ACCAAGGTCGACGGTCACGCCCACCCCGTGCTGCGCCAGCTCGCCCCGGGCGAGCGCACCCTGGTCCCCGGTGGCTACGCACCGGTCGTCGTCGCCGGCAGCGCCGGTGGCGGCAGCAGGTCCACGGGTGGCGGCAACCGTCGCCGGGGTGGCGCTGCCGCGGGCGGCGGCCAGAAGAGCGGTGGCCAGACCGGTGGCCGCGGCCGCGGTCAGCAGTCGTCGGCGAAGAAGTCGGGCGCACCCGGCGGCGGCTCCGGCCGGTCGCGGTCGCGTCGTGGCGGCGCCCAGGGCGGTTCCGGTGGCGGGGGCTCGCACAGCGCCGCCGCCTTCAGCGGCCGCCGCTGACACGCCCCTGCGCCTTCCGCGCCTCGCCCCAGCCACCTGAACGGGTGGGGTAGGCCTTGGTCGCGGGTGGCATCGTGGGACGACACCCGACGAAAGGGGACCCACCGTGGGACTCGACGACAAGATCTCGAACAAGACCGAGGACGCCAAGGGCAAGGGCAAGGAGGCCGCCGGCCGGGCGACCGACAACCCGCGCCTCGAGGGCGAGGGCAAGGGTGACCAGGCCTCGGCCTCGATGAAGGGCGCCGGCGAGAAGGCCAAGGACGCCGCCAAGGACGTCAAGGACGCCTTCAAGAAGTAGCCCGCACCAGACGAGCACGAGCGTCGACGCCCCGTCCCCCACCGGGACGGGGCGTCTGCCGTCCCGGCTGTGCCCGGCCCGTAGAGTTTTCCGCGAGCCAGTGGGAGGAGGTCTGTGCCGTGCGGAACTTCATCCGCAGCGCGTTGGTCGACAAGGTCCCGCGCGACCAGCGCGACACACCGCAGGCCCTGCGCCGTCGGCAGTGGGTGACCGGCATCGTCGTCGTCCTCGGCGGCGTCGTGCTGGGCATCAGCCTCCGCATCGAGCCCGGCAGCCCCTGGTTCTACGCCAGCTCGCTCGGCCTCTCGGCGGTGTGGGCCGCCGGCGCCTTCGCGTCCGGCCCCCTCCACCTCGGCCGCATCGCACGCCGCGACGACCACGTCCGGCCGGTGCTGACCCCGCTCCTGCTCGGGTTCGGCCTCGCCGGCGTCTTCGTGGTCGGGGGGTTGGTGGTGCGCCAGGTCCCGTTCCTCGCCGACCAGGTCGCCGACGTGGTCGTCTTCGCCGACGAGGGCGCGCTCCCGCTCCTGCTGCTCATCACCGCGGTCACCGGCGCTGCCGAGGAGCTCTTCTTCCGCGGGGCCGCCTACGCCGCGGTGACCAGGCATCCGGTGGCGCTGACGACCGGGCTGTACGCCGTCGCGACCTACGCCACCGGCAACGTGATGCTGACGTTCGCGGCCGTGCTGCTCGGCGTCGTGGTCGGTCTGGAGCGGCGCGCTTCGGGGGGCATCCTGGCGCCCGTCCTGACCCACCTGAGCTGGTCGCTGACCATGCTCCTCGTGCTGCCGCTGGTCTTCAGCTAGCGGCTCGGGCGGTGGCTCAGGCGGTGGTGCCGGGACGGTTGGCCGGGTCGTCCTCGAGCGCACGCCGAACGGCCTCGGCGTAGGTCACCGGCTCGCCCGGCACCACGTCGAGGATGCTGCGGTCGGTCACCGTCACCGGCGTCCCCATCGAGTCGATCAGGTTGCGCCCGGTCGTCACGTCGACGTCGGTGACCAGCGCGAGCCAGTAGGAGGACAGTCGCGGCGTCAGCACCGGCACCTTCACGATCGGCACCCGGTGACCGGCGGAGATCTCGGCGGCGACCTGCAGCATCTCGAGGTAGGTCATCGCCTCCGGGCCACCGATCTCGAAGACCCGGCCCTGCGCCTCGTCGTTGCCGGTGACGCCGACGAGGTAGCGCACCACGTCGTCGATCGCGATCGGCTGGGTGGGGGTGTCGACCCACTTCGGGACGACCATCGCCGGCAGGTTCTTCACCAGCTGTCGGGTGAGCTCCCAGCTGATCCCCCCGGCGCCGACGACGATCGCCGCCCGCAGCACCGTGACCGGGACGCCGGCCTCACCGAGCAGCACCTCCACCTCGCGGCGCGACCGCAGGTGGGGCGAGAGGTCGCCGTCCTCGTCGCCGAGGCCACCCATGTAGACGATCTGGGAGACGCCCGCCTCGGCGGCGGCGGCGCCGAACGTCCGGGCCGCCTCGGCGTCCTTGCTCTCGAAGTCAGGGTCGTCGAGGGAGTGGACGAGGTAGATCGCGACGTCGGCACCGGTCAGCGGCTCGGTCAGCGAGTCGGGCTCGAAGACGTCGCCGGCGACCGGCGTGCCGGGACCGTCGTAGTCGTCGGGGCGCCGCGTCATCGCGCGCACGTCGTGGCCCGCGTCGAGCAGCGCCGGCACCAGCCGACGTCCGATGAAGCCGGTGGCACCGGTGACCAGGACCGTGAGGGCAGCCGTCATGGTCACAGACTAGGGACTACCCGGAAGAGGGGTCAGCGCGAACGCTTGGCGACCGCCTCGCGCCGGGTCTCGTCCATCGCCGACTCGTAGGCGGCGACCAGGGAGGAGATCGAGAGCGGCTTGAGCCGCTCGACGACCTCGCGCAGCGTCTCGGCCGAGGCCCCGGCCTCCTTGTAGGCAGGCCACACCATGGTGCGGAAGAGGTCGTTGAGCTCCTTGGCGATCTGGCGGCCGTGCTCGGCGTAGACGTCGGCCGCGGCGACGGCGGCCTCGGTCGGGAAGCCGAGGTCGAGCAGGCCGAGCCCGACGCTGAGCTGGGAGGTCGCGACCTGGAACCGGCCACGCTTGGTGCGCATGACGATGCCGAGCGCCGAGAGCGTCTCGAGGTCCTCGTCGGTCAGCGCCCGGTTGGCGCGGCGGTCCAGCTGCGCCCGGGACAGCTCCTCCGGCGACTCCTTCTGCCAGGGCGCGAGCATCGTGCGGTGGAGTGCGATGTCCTCGGGCGTGGCCGCGGCCGGGATGCGCGACAGGTAGCGCTCGATGGCCGAGAGCGTGAAGCCGTGGGACTGCAGCTCCTGCACGAGCTCGAGCCGGGCGACGTGGTCGGCGGTGTAGTAGCCGGAGCGGCCCCGCCGGATCGGCGGCGGTACCAGCCCCTTGGTCGTGTAGAAGCGCACGTTGCGCACGCTGATGCCGACCCTGTGGGTCAGCTCGTCGAGCGTCAGCAGCTCACGCTCCTGCTCCACGACCGGCCTCCTCGCTGACGGGGGGGTGACGTCCGCCACCTTGACGACGCTGACAGTATCGGTGTCACAATCGACCGAGGCAAGCACGCCCGCGCGGACAGCTGTGCGGGGACGACAGCATTCGTGAAGGACGGCCATGGCTGAAGCATTCGTGTACGACCACATCCGCACGCCGCGCGGCAAGGGGAAGAAGGCCGGCTCCCTCCACGAGGTCAAGCCCGTCGACCTCGTCGTCGGCCTGCTCGACGCGGTCAAGGAGCGCAACCCCGGGCTCGACCCCGAGCGGATCGACGACGTCGTCCTGGGCGTGGTCACCCCCATCGGCGAGCAGGGCTCGGACATCGCCAAGACCGCGGCGCTCGCGGCCGGCTACCCCGAGACGGTCGCCGGCGTGCAGCTCAACCGCTTCTGCGCCTCCGGCCTCGAGGCGGTCAACCAGGCCGCCGCGCGGGTCCGCTCCGGTTTCGAGGACCTGATCCTCGCCGGCGGCGTCGAGTCGATGAGCCGGGTGCCGATGGGCTCCGACGGCGGCGCATGGGCGATGGACCCGGCCACGGCGCTCACCACCGGCTTCGTGCCCCAGGGCATCGGCGCCGACCTGATCGCCACCCTCGAGGGCTGGACCCGCGAGGACGTCGACGCCTACGCCGCCGAGTCGCACCACCGCGCGGCGAAGGCCTGGGCCAACGGCTACTTCTCCGACGCCGTCGTCCCGGTCAAGGACCCCAACGGCATCACGATCCTCGAGCACGACGAGCTCGTGCGTCCCGACACCAGCGTCGAGAGCCTCGCCGGGCTGAAGCCGTCCTTCGCCCAGATGGGTGCGGACGCCGGCTTCGACGACGTGGCGCTCGAGAAGTACCACTGGGTGCCCGCGATCGACCACGTCCACCACGCCGGCAACTCCTCGGGCATCGTCGACGGTGCGGCGATCATGGCGATCGGCACCGAGCAGGTCGGAGCCGACCTCGGCCTCACCCCGCGGGCCCGCATCGTCGCCACCGCCGTGTCGGGCGCCGACCCCACGATCATGCTCACCGGCCCGGCCCCGGCAACCCGCAAGGTCCTCGCGAAGGCCGGCCTGGAGGTCTCCGACATCGACCTCTTCGAGATGAACGAGGCCTTCGCCGCCGTCGCGATGCGCTTCATGAAGGACATGGGCATCACCCACGAGATCACCAACGTCAACGGCGGTGCGATCGCGATGGGCCACCCGCTCGGCGCCACCGGCGCCATGATCCTCGGCACCCTCGTCGACGAGCTCGAGCGGCGCGACCAGCGCCGCGGCCTGGCCACGCTGTGCATCGGCGGCGGCATGGGCATCGCCACCGTCGTCGAGCTCGTCTGACCCGCCGTACCTCCAGGAGAGAACACACCCATGACTGCAGTTCAGAACGAGCAGAGCGCCGTCCACTACGAGCGGGACGCCGACGGGATCGTCACCCTCACGATGGACGACCCCACCGCCAGCGCCAACACCATGAACGAGATCTACCAGCGGTCCATGGCGGCCGCGGTCGAGCGCCTGCACGACGAGCGCGAGGAGGTGTCCGGCGTCGTCGTCACCAGCGCCAAGAAGACCTTCTTCGCCGGCGGCAACCTGAGGCTCATGAGCCAGGCCACCAAGGACGACGCACCCCGGATCTTCGCCGAGGTCGAGGCCATGAAGGCCACGCTCCGCAGGCTCGAGACCTTCGGCAAGCCCGTCGTCGCGGCGATCAACGGCGCCGCCCTCGGTGGTGGCCTCGAGATCGCCCTCGCCTGCCACCACCGCATCGCCGTCGACGACCGCAGGGTGAAGATCGGCCTGCCCGAGGCCACCCTCGGCCTGCTGCCCGGCGGGGGCGGCATCACCCGCACCGTGCGGATGCTGGGCCTGCAGTCCGCGCTGATGGACGTGCTGCTCCAGGGCCCGCAGTTCGACCCCCGGTCGGCGCAGGGCAAGGGCCTGGTCGACGAGCTGGTCTCGGACCGCGACGACCTGGTGCCGGCGGCGAAGGCCTGGATCAAGGCCAACCCGGAGAGCAACCAGCAGCCGTGGGACGCCCCGGGCTACAAGATGCCGGGTGGCAACCCGAAGTCGCCGGCGCTGGCTCAGTTCCTGCCGGCGTTCCCGGCGCTGCTGCGCAAGCAGGTCAAGGGTGCCGACTACCCCGCGCAGAAGGCGATCCTCTCGGCCGCCGTCGAGGGCGCGACCGTCGACGTCGACACCGCCAGCCGGATCGAGTCGCGCTACCTGACGACGCTGATCGTCAACCAGAACAGCAAGAACATGATCCAGGCGTTCTTCTTCGACCTGCAGGCGATCAACGCCGGGTCGCTGCGGCCTGAGGGCATCGAGCCGTGGCAGGCCACCAAGGTCGGCGTCCTCGGCGCCGGCATGATGGGCGCCGGCATCGCCTACACCTGTGCCCGCGCCGGCATGCAGGTCGTGCTCAAGGACGTCGCGCAGGAGAACGCCGACAAGGGCAAGGCCTACTCGGAGAAGATCAACGCCAAGGCCGTCGAGCGCGGCAGGCTCACGGCCGAGAAGTCGGCGGAGCTGCTCGACCGGATCCACGCCACCGACGACTACGCCGACCTCGCCGGCTGCGACCTGGTGATCGAGGCGGTCTTCGAGGACCCCTCGCTCAAGCACCAGGTGTTCGCCGAGGCCGCCAAGCACGTCGACCCCGAGGCACTGCTCTGCTCCAACACCTCGACGCTCCCCATCACCGAGCTCGCCACGGGGCTCGAGGACCCGACGGCCGGCTCGCGGTTCATCGGGCTGCACTTCTTCAGCCCGGTCGACAAGATGCCCCTCGTCGAGATCATCCGTGGCGAGCAGACCTCCGACCTGGCGCTCGCGAAGGCCTACGACGTCGTCCAGCAGATCCGGAAGACGCCGATCGTCGTCAACGACAGCCGGGGCTTCTACACCAGCCGCGTCATCGGGTTCATGGTCAACGAGGGCCTCGCCATGCTCGCCGAGGGCGTCCACCCGGTCACCCTCGAGCGGGCGGCCACCCAGTCGGGCTACCCGGTCGGCACCCTCCAGCTCTCCGACGAGCTCAACATGGAGCTGATGGCCAAGATCGGCAAGGCGACCAGGGAGGCCGCCGAGCGCGACGGCACCCCCTACGAGGAGCACCCCGGCTCCGCCGTGGTGGCGAGGATGATCGAGATCGGTCGGCCCTCCCGGCTCAAGGGCGCCGGCTTCTACGACTACGACGAGGCCGGTCGGCGTCAGGGCCTGTGGTCCGGCCTGGCCGAGGCGTTCCCGGTGGCCGAGCACCAGCTCCCGATGCGCGACGTCAAGGACCGGATCCTCTTCCTCGAGGCGCTGGAGACCGCGAAGTGCTTCGAGGAGGGCGTCATCACCTCCGCCGCCGCGGCCAACATCGGCTCGATCATGGGCATCGGCTTCCCGCCCAGCACCGGCGGCGCGGCCCAGTTCATGACCGGCTACCAGGATCCCGAGGACACCGACGCCCCGATCGGCCTCGCGGCGTTCTGCGCGCGGGCCGACGAGCTGGCCGACGCCTACGGCGAGCGGTTCCGCCCCTCGGCGTACCTCCGCGACCTGGTGGCGAAGGGCGAGTCCTTCCCCGCCTGACCTTGCCCCACCCCCTCTGACGCGGCGTGTGCCTGAGACCTACCAATAGGTCGATCTCAGGCACACGCCGCGCGATTTCGGGGAGGATGGGGGCATGACCCAGACCTCCCCGGCGGTCGAGGTCCGCTCCCTCCACGTGCGCTTCGGCGAGGTGGAGGCCGTCGCGGGCGTCGACCTGCAGGCCTATGCCGGCCAGGCGACCGGACTGCTCGGCCGCAACGGCGCCGGCAAGTCCACGACCATGCGCGTGCTCGCCGGCCTCGTGCCGCCGACGGCGGGCACCGCGGTCGTGGCCGGCCACGACGTCCGCTCGCACGCGCTGTCGGTGAAGCGGTCGACCGGCTACTGCCCCGACGTGGGCGGCCTGGTCACGCGCGCCACCGCGTGGGAGCACCTCCAGCTGTCCGCCCGGATGCGCCGGCTCGTCGGCTGGGAGGACCGCGCGCGCGAGCTGCTCGAGCGGTTCGAGCTCGGCGACGCCTCCCACCGGGTCACGGGCGGCTTCTCCCACGGCATGGGACGGCGGCTCTCCGTCGTCCTCGCGGCGCTCCACGAGCCCGAGGTCATGCTGCTCGACGAGCCCTTCGACGGCGTCGACCCGATCGGCGTCGAGGCCACCCTCGAGGTGATCGCCGACGCCCGTGCCCGCGGCGCCTGCGTGCTGGTCTCGACGCACCTGCGCGAGCTCGCCATCGAGGCCTGCACCGACGTGCTGGTCCTGCGCGGCGGCTCCCGGGTCGCCACCGTCACCGCCACGGACATGTCCGGGGAGGAGGGGGCGCGTGCCTACCGCGCTCTCCTCGACTGAGGTCTCGCCACGCGCGGCCTCGGAGCCCTCGTGGCTGCGACCGGTGCGCGACGTGCGCCACCTGCTGCGGTTCCGCACCGCCGCCGTACGCCGCCGTCGGACCTACTGGCTCGGCATCGGCACCATGCTCACCTTCACCCTCGGGGCCGCGATCATCCCCGCCGTGGTGCCCGCCGACGACGAGCGTCGGCTCGAGATCGGCGTCCTGCTGCCCACCGGCATGGCCGGCATCCTGCTGATCTCGATCGTCTCCGCGATCGCGTCCGGTGGCGGCCGCGAGCTGGTGTCGCGCGAGCAGGGCGTCGCGTTCCCCGTGAGCCCCGCCACCGACCACCTCGGGGCGCTCGTGCTGGCCCCGCTCAACATCTCGTGGTTGATCCAGGCCTGGTTCCTGCTCGGCACGACGGCCTACGTCGTGGGCCCGGGAGGGTTGGTCAGCGCCCACGTCGTGATGCTGCTGTGGATGGCCTTCGCCACCGCGCTGGCACAGGTCGTCGCCTGGTCCGTGGAGTCCGTGCGCCGCCGCCGGCACGGCGTGGTGGCGATGCGGGTGGTCGTCGTGGCCCTGTGTGCGGGGGCGCTGGTGGTGCAGCTGACGGGCAGGGCCATCTCGCTGCTCGACCAGATCCCGACCCTGTGGGTCGTCATCGGCGCCATCGGCGGCTGGACGCTCCACTGGCTCTTCGTGGTGCTCGCGCTGACCGCCCTGTTCCTGGCCGCCGTCGTGATCGGGGTCGTGCCCGCCCAGCTGGCGGCCCGCCGGCTCCCGCACGACGAGCTGCGCGCCGAGACCGACACGCACACCCCGCGCCCGATGCCGTGGAACGACCTCCTCGCGCTGCTGCGCATCGACCGGGCGTCGGTGTGGCGGGCGGTGCCGATGCGGCGCGGCATGGCCGTGCTCGCCGTCGGCCCCGGCCTCGTCGCCGTGCTCGGCAACCTGCCCTGGGAGCAGGTCGTCATCCTGCCGGGCCTCGTGGTCTCCGGTGGTGCCCTGCTGTTCGGCGTCAACGCCTGGTGCCTCGACGGCCGTGGCCAGCTCTGGCGCGAGAACATCCCGGTCGACCCCGGCCTGGTCTTCACCGCCCGCGCCCTCGTGCTCGCCGAGTTTCTCGGGTTCGCCTCGCTGGTCACGATCGGGCTCGCGGCGCTGCGCGCCGGCATACCCACCGGGTCGGAGCTGGTCGCGATCGTCTGCCTGCTGGTCGTGGTGACGCTGCAGGTGGTCGGTGCCTCGATGCGCTGGTCCGAGCAGCGGCCCTACCCCGTCGACCTGCGCAGCGCCCGCGCGACACCGGCGCCGCCGGTGATGATGGTGGCCTACTCCGGGCGGCTCGCGCTGGTCACCACCCTCACCGGTCTCCTCTTCTCCGGGCTGGCACGGTTCCCCGACCCGATGCTCGCGCTCTTCGTGGCGCTGGTGATGGCCGGCTGGTCGACTGCGCGGCTGCTCCGCACCCGCCGTCGCTGGACGGACCCCTTCGTCCGGGCGCGCGTGGTCACCACGGTCGCCGCCTGAGCGGCTCCCGCGGCGCGACCTCCACTCAGCCCCAGCGGGAGGCGAACCAGGGTCGGTGCAGGTCGTAGTACGTCGCCCCCTGCATCGCCGTCTCGAGCGTGTCGAGGACCTCGGCCGGCATCTCCGGCATCGACCGGGTCTCGCCCTCGCGGGCCTCGGCCTCGGTGGTGAAGGCGATGGTCTCGGTGAAGGTGCCGTCCTCCTCGAAGGCGAGCGTCGCGCCGAGGATGTCCGGCCGCGCGTCGTGGAGCATCTCGGTGTCGGTCATCAGCGCCTTGAGCCGGTCGGGCTCCGAGACCCGGCCGCGGATGACCTGCACGAAGCCGGCCCGGTCCGACCCGCCGTCCATCATCAGCGTCACGTCGTCGCAGTCGTGGAACTCGGCGGAGCCGTCCAGCAGGGCCAGGAACCGCTCGGCCCACGCCCCCTGCTCGGGACGCTCGGAGTTCTCCCGGGCGGCCTCGTGGGTCTCGAACCGGACGACCCCGACGAACTGGTCGTCGTCAGTGAAGCCGTAGGTGCCGCCGAGCCAGCCGATGGCACCCGGGGCGAGGTCGCGGACCCACTCGTCGGCGAGTGCACGCAGCTCGTCCTGTCGGGTGCAGCGCCCCTGGATGATCTGGATGAACATGTCGTTGCCTCCTCTCGTGCCGGCCCCTCCCGGTGAGCGGTCAGCTCGCAACTGATCGACGCTACTGCGGCTGCTCGTCCAGGTCCATGCCGGACCGGACCGGCTTCCGCTCCTGCTCCTCCGCGCACGCGGTCTGGGCGTCGGTCATGGTGCTGAGGGCGGGGTCGTCCCAGAGGCCCTGGAGGGAGGCGACCACCCCGGCGCGGACCTCACGGGCCGGGAGCGCGTCGCGCAGGCAGCGGGAGTAGGCCGCGCGGTCGAGGTCTCCCTTGCTGAGGGAGACCTGGGCGGCCGTGGCGTCGTCGACGAAGTCGGTGCACGCCAGCTGGGCGTCGGCGACCGACCCGGCCAGCTCGGCGTCGAGCACCGGCACCTCGCGCGCCACCCGGCCGTCGGCGCCGAGCAGGCCGCCCTCCTGCAGGGTGGCGGGCACGGTGGAGCCGAGGAGCTCCTCGGCGAAGCAGGCACCCTCGCGGCGGTCCTCGACGTCCGGGTGGTCGCCGGCGTACATGCCGGCCAGGTCGGCGGCGAGGGCGTCCTCGTCGTACCACGCAGGGGCCGGCACCGAGTCCGAGCCGGAGCACGACGCGAGGGCCGTGGCGGTCAGGAGGAGCAGGCAGCACAGCACGAGTCGCACCGTGGGAGTCTCCCACTAGGGTGCACGCCCATGGACTTCGCACTGTCGCCCCGGTCCGCCGAGCTGCGGGAGCGGGTCGCCGCGTTCATGGCCGAGCACGTCGAGCCGGTGGAGGAGCAGTACCACCGCGACCTCGCCGCCGCGCGGCTCGACGGCACGCAGTGGACGCCGCTGCCGGTCATCGCGGAGCTCCAGGGCAAGGCTCGCGAGCAGGGACTGTGGAACCTCTTCCTGCCGGTCGAGCACGCCGGCGAGTACGCCGCGGCGTACGGCACCGACGGGGGTGTGGGGCTCAGCAACGTCGACTACGCGCCCCTGGCCGAGCTGATGGGTCGCTCCGCGATCGCCCCGCTGGTCTTCAACTGCAACGCCCCCGACACCGGCAACATGGAGGTGCTGCTGCGCTACGGCACCCAGGCCCAGCGCGACGAGTGGCTCGACCCGCTCCTCGACGGCCGGATCCGATCGGCGTTCACGATGACCGAGCCCGGAGTCGCGTCCTCCGACGCCACCACGATGGAGGCGACCGCCGTGGTCGACGGCGACGAGGTCGTCATCGACGGGCGCAAGTGGTGGTCGACCGGCGTCGGTCACCCCGACTGCAAGATCTTCGTGTTCATGGGGCTCAGCCATCGTCCGGGCCAGGACCCCGACGCCGACCGGCACCACCGCCACACGATGGTCCTGGTCCCGCGCGACACCCCCGGCGTGAGGATCGAGCGGATGCTCACCACCATGGGCTACGCCGACGAGCCGCTGGGGCACGGCGAGGTCTCCTTCACCGACGTGCGCGTGCCCGTCACCAACATCCTCTCCGGGCCGGGCGAGGCCTTCGCCATCGCGCAGGGACGGCTCGGCCCCGGCCGCATCCACCACTGCATGCGGTTGGTCGGTGCCGCCGAGGCGGCGCTCGAGGCCGCGATCAGGAGGGGCAGCGAACGCACCGCCTTCGGCCGGCCGCTGACCCACCTCGGCGGCAACCGCGAGCGCATCGCCGACGCGCGCATCGCCATCGACCAGGCGAGGCTGCTGGTCCTCCACGCGGCGTGGAAGCTCGACACCGGCGGGCCGATGAATGCGTTGTCGGAGGTGTCCCAGATCAAGGTCGCGGTGCCCAGCACGGCGCTCGCCGTGATCGACATGGCGATCCAGCTGCACGGCGGCGCCGGGCTCTCGGACGACTTCCCGCTGGCGATGTCGTGGGTGAGCTCCCGCTCGCTGCGGCTGGCCGACGGGCCCGACGAGGTCCACCGCGGCCTGGTCGCCCGGCTCGAGCTGGCCAAGCACCAGTGAGCCGCGTCCTCGTCACCGGCGCTGCCCGGGGGCTCGGCGCCGCCCTGGTCGACGCCTACCGCGCCCGTGGTGACGACGTGCTGGCGACCGACCTCGCCGGCGCGGACCTGCGCCTCGACGTCACCAGCGACGACGACTGGGCCGCCGTCCACAACCACGTCGAGACGACCTGGGGCGGGCTCGACCTGCTGGTCAACAACGCCGGCATCGCCGGCGGTGGCAGGCTCGACGTCGCCCCCGTCGCGGAGTGGCAGCGTCTGCTCGACGTCAACCTGCTCGGTGTCGTGCGCGGCACCCGCGCGTTCACGCCGCTCTTCAAGCAGCAGCGCAGCGGCCACCTGGTCAACGTCGCCTCGCTAGCCGGGCTGGTCCACCCGGCCGGCCTGGCCAGCTACAACGCCGTGAAGGCCGCCGTGGTCGCCCTCACCGAGACCACCGGCCACGAGCTGGCGGCCTACGGCGTGCGCGCGACCGTGGTCTGCCCCTCCTACTTCCGCACCGGCCTCGTCGACGACCTCGAGGGCGCCGACGAGGCGCTGGGGCAGGTGATCCGCCAGCTGGTGCGCTCGGCCCCGCTCGGCCCCGAGGCGATCGCCGCCGCCGTCGTCGAGGGCGTCGACCGGGGCGAGGAGGTCGTGCTGCCCGACCCGGCGGCCCGGGCGGCGTACGAGCTGAAGCTCACCGACCGGGCGGCCTACGACGCCCAGCTGCGTCGTCAGGCGGCGCGACTCGAGGAGCTGGCGTGAGCTTCCCCGACCGCGATCCGACCACCGGCGTGCGCGACGAGGACGCCTTCGACGTGGCGGCGGCCGCGGCCTGGCTGCGCGAGCACGCCGCTGACACCTGGCGCGAGCGCCTCGACGGCACGCCCGCCGTCCGCCAGTTCCCGGGCGGCGCCTCCAACCTGACCTACCTGCTGTCCTGGTCGGGCGGCCCCGAGCTGATCCTGCGGCGCCCGCCCGCCGGGGTGAAGGCCTCGGGCGCCCACGACATGGGGCGCGAGTACCGCATCCAGCGGGCGCTCGCGCCGGTCTTCCCGCTGGTGCCGGGAATGGTCGCCCACTGCGACGACGAGGCCGTGATCGGCTCCCCGTTCTACGCCATGACCCGCGCCGAGGGCGTGATCCCGCGACGCGAGCTCGGGCTCGACCTGACTCCCGAGCAGACCTCCGTGCTCTGCGGCAACGTCTGGGACGTGCTCGTCGACCTCCACTCCGTCGACCTCGACGCGGCCGGGCTGCGGGACCTCGGCAGGGGCGAGGGGTACGTCGGGCGGCAGGTCTCCGGCTGGACCCGCCGGCTCGAGGGCGCCCGCACCGACGACCTCGGCGACTGGTCCGACATCACCGGCTGGCTCGACGCCGAGCAGCCCGCCGACGTCGGCACCGTCCTGATCCACAACGACTTCCGGCTCGACAACCTCGTGCTCGACCCGGGTGCGCCGCCGCGCGTGGCGGCCGTGCTCGACTGGGAGATGGCCACCCTCGGCGACCCGCTGATGGAGCTCGGCGGCTCGATGGCCTACTGGGTGCAGGAGGACGACGACGAGTTCTTCCAGCAGTTCCGTCGCCAGCCCTCCCATCTGCCCGGGATGTGGCGCCGCGAGGAGGTCGTCGCCCACTACTGCTCGCGGACGGGACTCTCGGTGACCCCCGGGCAGTGGCGCTTCTACGAGGTCTTCGGCCTGTTCCGGCTCGCGGTCATCGCCCAGCAGATCTGGTACCGCTACGCGATGGGCCAGACCCACAACCCGGCGTACGCCGTCTTCGGCCCGGCCGTGGCCCAGCTCGAGCGTCGCTGCCGCCGCATCCTCGGGGAGGCCTGATGGGACAGGTGCTGGTGGTGCGGCACGGGCAGGCGTCGTTCGGTGCCGAGGACTACGACGTCCTCTCGGCGTCCGGCGAGGAGCAGGCGCGGCGGCTGGGGGAGGCGCTGGCCCCCCTCGAGCCCGACCTCGTCGTCCACGGGTCGTTGCGGCGGCAGCGCGGCACCGCCCGGATCATGGCCGAGGCCGCCGGCTGGTCGGCACCGGTGACCGAGGACCACCGGTGGAACGAGCTCGACCAGTTCTCGCAGTTCGCGAGCATCGAGCCGATGCCCGACGAGACGGATGCAGCTTCGTTCCAGCGCTGGTACGAGGTGGCGATGGGCCGGTGGAGCTCCGGCGAGCACGACGACGACTACACCGAGTCCTACACCGCCTTCCACGACCGGTCGGTCGCCGCGCTCGACGCGGTCGCCGCGGCCGGGACGGTCGTCGCGGTCTCCTCGGGCGGTCCGATCTCGGCGCTGGTCACCCGGCTGCTCGACGGCGGCCCCGCGACGTACGCCCGGCTGCTGCCGACCACCGTCAACACCGGCGTCACCCGCGTCGTCTCCGGCCGTCGCGGCCTCACCCTCGTCTCCTACAACGAGCACTCGCACCTGCCCGCCCACCTGCTGACCTACCGCTGACGGGATTACCCGGTCGGCCGGGTAATCCCGGGCTTCGTGACGCTTGCGAACGTCACGAACGTCGAGCTTTCCCCGTCGACCGGGTAATCCCGGGACCCTCAGATCAGCCGGCGGAGGACCGGCAGCGGGGCGTGCTTCATGACGTGCCCCAGGCCGGCGAGCTGGCGTGCCATCTCCGCGCCCAGCCCGGAGGAGGCCCCGGTGATCAGGATCGTCTGTCGCTCGTCGTCCCTCGCCATGACCCCGAGTCTGGCGTACGGTCGATGAGATGAGCGGACGAGTGGTGCACTTCGAGATCCCCTTCGACGACGGGGAACGGGCCCGGGCCTTCTACCGGGACGTCTTCGGCTGGCAGATGCAGGAGATGCCGGAGATGGACTACGCCATGGTGTCGACCGGGCCCACGGGCGAGCAGGGCCCGACCGAGCCGGGTTTCATCGGTGGCGGGATGATGAAGCGACAGATGCCGGGCCAGAGCTCGAACATCGTGATCGACGTCGAGGACATCGATGCGGCGATGGCACACGTTGCCGAGCACGGCGGGACGCAGACCGTCGAGAAGATGCAGGTCGGCGACATGGGCTGGGCGGCGTACTTCACCGACCCCGAGGGCAACCTCGTGGGCCTGTGGCAGAACGCCTGACCGAACGCCCGGACCCCGGCGTCTGCATCATCGGCGCGGGTGCCTCCGGGATCACTGCTGCCCAGGTGCTCGCCGAGCGGGGGCTGCCGTTCGACTGCTTCGAGATGGGCTCCGAGGTCGGCGGCAACTGGCGCTACGACAACGACAACGGAGTGAGCTCGGCCTACCGCTCGCTGCACATCAACACCTCGCGCGACGCGATGGAGTACGCCGCCTACTCGATGCCGCCGTCGCTGCCCGACTACCCGAGCCACTGGCAGATCGCGGCGTACTTCGACGACTTCGTCGACCACTTCGGCCTGCGCGAGAAGATCACCTTCCGCACCGAGGTCACCCACGTCGTCCCGCTCGAGGGCGGCGGCTTCGAGGTGACCACCCGCGCCCGCGACGACGCCGGGCCGGTCGTGCGCCGCTACGAGCACGTCGTCGTCGCCAACGGCCACCACTGGGACCCGCGCTGGCCGGAGCCGTCGTTCCCCGGGAGCGAGAGCTTCACCGGTGAGCAGGTCCACGCCCACTACTACCGCACCCCCGACCTGCTCGAGGACAAGAAGGTCGTGGTGCTCGGCATCGGCAACTCCGCCGCGGACATCGCCGTCGAGTCCTCCCGGGTCGCACGCGAGACCTGGCTGTCCATGCGCCGCGGGGCGCACGTGATCCCGAAGTACGTCTTCGGCATGCCCACCGACCACCTCACCGACTCGCCCGTCGCCCGCGCCCACCATCGCCTGCAGCAGGCGTCGATGGCGACGATGCTGCGAGTGGCGGTCGGCAGGATGACCGACTACGGCCTGCCCGAGCCCGACCACCGGGTCCTCGACGCCCACCCGACCGTCAGCAGCGACCTGCTGCTGCGGCTCGGCCACGGCGACCTCGGGGTGAAGCCGTCGATCGAGTGCTTCGAGGGCCCGGAGGTCGTCTTCACCGACGGCAGCCGGGTCGAGGCGGACGTCGTCGTCTACTGCACCGGCTACAAGGTCAGCTTCCCCTTCCTCGACGACGCCGTGGTGGCGCCGAGCGACAACCGGGTGGCGCTCTACCGCCGCGTGGTCGACCCCGAGCACCCCGGCCTGTACTTCGTCGGCCTGATCCAGCCGCTCGGCTCGGTGATGCCGCTCGCGGAGGCCCAGGCGCACTGGGTCGCCGACCTCGTCGCGGGTGAGGTGACCCTGCCGGAGCCGGCCGAGATGCACGCCCAGATCGCGGCGTACGACGACGCGCTGCGCCGCCGCTACGTCGCCTCGAAGCGTCACACGATCCAGGTCGACGCCCGCGCCTACCGCGCCGAGCTCGCGAAGGAGCGCCGCACCCGCCGCACCGGTTGAGTCGTGCGCGCGTGACGGCCGAGCCGCGGGTGTGTGACGTGCATACGTGGTATACATACTCGGTATCCACCTCCACGGGGGACGTGGAGCGCAGGAGATCGGGAGACCGGGATGTCGGTGAAGCAGGCGATGCTGGCACTGCTGGAGCAGGGGCCGATGTACGGCTATCAGCTCCGCGCGGAGTTCGAGCAGCGGACGGGGTCGACGTGGCCCCTCAACGTGGGGCAGGTCTACACGACCCTCTCCCGGCTCGAGCGCGACGGACTGGTCGAGCAGGTGGACGACGGGGCCTCCGCGGGGGAGGGTCAGGTCGTCTACCGGCTCACCGACGGCGGCCGGGCCGAGGTGTCGGAGTGGTTCACCACACCGGTGTCCCGGACCCAGCCGCCGCGTGACGAGCTCGCCATCAAGCTGGCGCTCGCCGTGACGGTGCCCGGGGTCGACGTGGCGACGGTCATCCAGCGCCAGCGCTCGGCCACGATCTCGGCGCTGCAGGACTACACCCGGCTCAAGCGCACCAACGCCGCCAGCACCGACCCGGCCGACCTGGCGTGGGGCCTCGTGCTCGACTCCCTGGTCTTCGCGGCGGAGGCCGAGGTGCGCTGGCTCGACCACTGCGAGGCCCGGCTGCGACGGGCAGACCGGCTCAAGCCGGCTGCCGCTCCCGCCGGCCGGGTCCAGACCCAGGAGGTCGACCGATGAGCGCCGTCCTCCAGCTGACCGACGTCTCGCGAGTCCACGGACAGGGCGCCACCGAGGTCCACGCACTGCGCTCGATCGCGTTCGCGGCGTACGCCGGCGAGCTGGTCGCCGTGATGGGCCCGTCGGGCTCGGGCAAGTCCACGCTGCTCACCCTCGCGGGCGGGCTCGACACCCCGACCCGCGGCACCGTCGCCGTCGAGGGCCACGACCTCGGGTCGCTGTCGCTGAAGGACCGCGCCCGGTTGCGGCGTACGTCCATCGGCTACGTCTTCCAGGACTTCAACCTGATCCCGGCGCTCACCGCCGCCGAGAACGTGGCGCTGCCGCGCGAGCTCGACGGCACCTCGGCCCGGGTCGCGGCCCGTGAGGCCCGTGCCGCGCTCGAGGAGGTCGGCGTCGCCGGGCTGGCGCACCGCTACCCCGACGAGATGTCGGGCGGACAGCAGCAGCGGGTGGCCATCGCCCGGGCGGTGGTCGGCCAACGACGGCTGATCCTCGCCGACGAGCCGACCGGTGCCCTCGACACCGAGACCGGCGAGGAGGTGCTCGCCCTGCTGCGGGCGCGCTGCGACGCCGGTGCGGCAGGCGTCCTGGTCACCCACGAGGCCCGTCACGCTGCCTGGGCCGACCGGGTCGTCTTCCTGCGCGACGGCGTCGTGGTCGACGAGACCGGCTCGACGCCGGTGGATGCCCTGCTCGAGCCCGAGCTGTCCCGGTGAACCCGCTGCGGAGCTGGGTCCCCGCGCTGCGGCTGGCCCGGCGCGAGACCGTGCGCGGTCGTGGTCGCAGCATCCTGGTGCTGGTCATGATCGCGCTCCCCGTGCTCGGGGTGACCGCCGCCGACGTGGTCATCCGGACCGCCGAGGTGAGCGGTGGCGAGGCGCTCGAGCGGAGGCTCGGCGCCGCCGACGCCCTGGTCTCGGTGGAGCAGGGCATCGGCGAGGTCCGTCAGGGCCCCGATCCCGACCTCAGCGGCTGGAGCGCCTCGGGAGGCGACACACCCGCCCCCGATCTCGACGCCCTCGCGAACTCGCTGGGGCGACCGGTGACCGGGGTGGAGCTCCGCGGGGGAGTGGTCCGCGTGGTCACCGACGGCGGCGTGGCTGACGTCGAGGTCCTCGAGACCGCCCTCGACGACGACGTGACCGACGGCCTCTTCCGGATCACCGAGGGTCGGGTGCCGGGCTCGCCCGACGAGACGGTCGTGAACGGGGTCCTCGCCGAGCGGGGCTTCGCCCTCGGCGACCCGTTGGAGCTCCACGACGGCACGGTCCTGACCGTGGTGGGCATCGGGGAGAGCACCACGGCCCGCGACCGCACCATCGCCGTGTCCGAGGCGGGCGCCTTCGGACTTCCTCGCTCCAGCGGAACGACGTGGCTGGTCGACGCCGGCGGTGACGTCACCTGGGACGACGTGCGCACCCTCAACGGCGTGGGCGCCCGGGTGCTGTCCCGGGCGGTGCTGCTCGACCCGCCCTCCGAGGCGGAGCTCTACCCCGACTTCCGGCCCATGTCGGGTCCCGACCAGTCGCTCCTCGCGGTCGCCGCGCTCATCGCGGTGATGGCGCTGATGGAGGTCGTGCTGCTCGCGGGCCCGGCCTTCGCGGTGATCGCGCGACGCATGCAGCGCTCGCTGGCCCTGATGTCGGCCGGCGGTGCCACCCCGAGCCAGGCCCGGCGGGTGGTGCTGGCCACCGGGCTGGTGCTCGGCTCGCTGGGTGCCGCCCTGGGGGTCGGCCTCGGGCTGGTCGTCGCGTGGCTCAGCCTGCCGCTGGTCCAGCGCTTCAGTGACACGTACCTGGGGCCGTGGGACGTGCCGTGGGCCCACCTGATGGGCATCGCCGCCCTCGGTCTCCTCTCGGCCCTGCTGGCGGCCGTCGTCCCCGCCTGGATCGCCTCCCGCCAGGACGTCGTGGCGGTGCTCGCAGGTCGGCGAGGCGAGGGGCGACCGTCCGTGCGCTCGCCCGTCCTCGGCGTGCTGCTGGTGGGCGCCGGGGTGACGCTCTCGACGTGGGGCGCTGTCGCCCGGGCCCCGTTCGCGATCGCGGGGGCAGCGATCATCACCGTCCTCGGCATGGTGCTGCTGGTGCCGGTGACGATCGCGCTGGTGGCCCGCGCCGCACGCGGGCTGCCCCTGGCCACGCGCTACGCCGTCCGCGACGCCGCGCGTCACCGCACCCGCACGGTGCCCGCGGTGGCCGCGGTGGCCGCCACCGTGGCGGGCGTCGTCGCCCTGGGGATCGCCGCCACCAGCAACGACGCCCTGGCCGAGGCCACCTACTCCCCGCAGCTCGAGGCGGGCCAGGCCTCCCTGACGACGGCCGACGGCAGCTCCCACGACTGGGAGGCCTACGCCGCGGTGGCCCGGCAGCACCTCCCGGGCGCCGAGGTGTCGACCGTGGTGGGCGTGCCCGAGGGTGGCCGTCGCTGGACCGAGATCCGGTTCGAGGTGGCCGGCAAGCGACACGTGCTGTCGATGTACGGGACGAGCATCGGCTCGGCGGTGCCCGTCGCCACCGACGGCCGGCTGGTCGCGGGAGCGACCGGGCTGGACGAGGACCAGCACCGGGCTGCCGAGGCCGTGCTCGCCCGCGGCGGGGTGCTGGTCTACACCGACCGGGGCCTCGAGGCCGACGAGGCGACCGTGCGCCTGGAGGTGCACGGCAGGCAGGGACGCCGGGCCCGGACCACGGTGCCGGCGTACGTCGTCGACGCCCCGGGGGGCGAGGCGCCGGTGATCGGCGTGCTGTCGGAGCAGGTGGTGGAGGAGCTCGCCGTCGGGGTCCGCCCCGTCGGGCTGCTCGTCGACGGGGTCGACATCACCGACCAGCAGGAGACCGACGTCGCCGAGGCGGTCGGGGGGATCGACCAGGCCCTGACGTTCTACGTGGAGCGCGGCTACCAGGACGACGCATCCACGGTCATCCTGCTGGTGGTCCTGTGGTCGCTCGGTGCCGTGCTGATGCTGGGCGGCACCCTCACGGCGACGTTCCTGTCGCTCTCCGACGCCAGGCCCGATCTCGCGACGTTGGCGGCGGTCGGGGCGGCGCCCCGCACCCGTCGCGCGGTGGCGGCGTCGTACGCGTTGGTGATCGGAACATTGGGGTCGGTGCTCGGGGTGCTGGTCGGGTTCGTGCCGGGAGTGGCGATCACCTACCCGCTGACCGGCCGCGGCTGGCAGCAGGACCTCGACCCGAACCTGCCCGGCCACTTCCTCGAGGTGCCGTGGCTGCTGGTGGGATCGCTGGTGGTGGTGCTGCCGCTGCTGACGGCCGCGATCGTCGGCGCGACGACCCGCTCCCGCCTCCCCCTGGTGGTCCGGATCGACTGAGGTTCGAGTGGTGGATGGGTGACAGGCGAGTCGCGAGGACGTGACACCTCGGACGACACCGAGGCGCGACTCGCTTGTCACCACCCCACGACTCAACCAATAAAAGGCAGGCTTGACTGTTTGTTTGTACGCCGCCACGATGAGTGGGTGAGCAGCAGGACGACCCGGGTGCCGCAGGCCGACCGTTCGCGCGCGATGCGCCAACGGCTGCTGGAGGCGACGGTCGAGGTGCTCAGCGAGCAGGGGTTCAGCGGCACCTCCACGACCCTCGTCTCCGAGCGGGCGGGGGTGTCGAGGGGGGCGCAGCTCCACCACTTCCCGACCAAGAACGACCTCGTCGTCGCCGCGGTCGAGCACCTCACCGAGCGGCGGGGGGCCGAGCTGGCGGAGACCCTGGCGACGGTGCCGCGGGGTGCGGGCCGCACCAGGGCCGTCGTGCGCGTCCTCGGCGACCACTTCACCTCGCCGGTCTTCGCGGCCGCGCTCGAGCTCTGGGTCGCCGCCCGCACCGACGAGGCCCTGCTCGCCGCCGTCGCCCCGCTCGAGCAGCGGGTCGGCCGGGAGGCCCACCGGCTCACGGTCGAGGCGCTCGGCGTCGACGAGAAGCAGCCCGGCAACCGCGAGCTCGTGCAGGCCACCCTCGACCTGGTGCGCGGGCTCGCCCTGGCGGCCACCATCACCGACGACACCCGTCGCCGGGGCCGGATCCTCGACCAGTGGGCGACCACCCTCGACGCACGGCTGGGAGCCCGATGACCGACACCCTGCAGCAGGTCCTCGCCGACCTCACCGCGGTGGGCAACCGCCTGGAGTCGCTGCTGGTCGACCTGCCCGAGGAGGGGTGGCGCACCCCCACCCCCGCGCCCGGGTGGGACGTCGCCACCCAGGTCGCCCACCTCGCTTGGACCGACGAGGCCGCGCTGGCCGCCGCCTCCGACCGGGCGGCCTGGGACGCCCTCGTCCTGACCGCCCTCGAGGACCCCGACGGCTTCGTCGACCGCACCGCGATCGCGGGCGCGGCGGTGTCCCCGGACGCGCTGCTCGCCCGCTGGCGCCACGCGCGGACGACGCTCACCGGGGCGCTGCAGGACCACGGCTCCGGCGAGAAGATGCCGTGGTTCGGGCCGCCGATGTCCGCGACCTCGATGGCGACCGCCCGCTACATGGAGACCTGGGCCCACTCCCTCGACGTGCACGAGGCGCTCGAGGTCGAGCCGGTCGTCGACGACGGCATCCGCAACGTGGCCCACCTCGGCGTCCGCACCCGGGGGTTCTCGTTCGCCACCCACGGCCTCGAGGTGCCCACCGAGGCGGTCCGGGTCGAGCTGACCGCACCCAGCGGCGACCTGTGGTCGTGGGGCCCGGAGGACGCCAGCCAGTCCGTGCGCGGCTCGGCCCGCGACTTCTGCCTGCTCGTCACCCAGCGCGTCCACCGCGACGACACCGACCTCGTCGCGCAGGGCCGGGAGGCCAACACCTGGCTCGGGATCGCCCAGTGCTTCGCCGGTCCGCCGGGCGAGGGTCGGAAGCGCGGATGAGGGTCGGCAACTGCTCGGGCTTCTACGGCGACCGGCTGTCCGCGATGCGCGAGCAGCTCGAGGGCGGCCGGCTGGACTGCCTGACCGGTGACTACCTCGCCGAGCTGACCATGCTGATCCTCGGCAAGGACTCCCTCGCGGACCCTTCGCTCGGGTACGCCCGCACCTTCGTCCGCCAGCTCGAGGACTGCCTCGGCCTCGCCCTCGAGCAGGGCGTCACGATCGTCAGCAACGCCGGCGGCCTCAACCCGGCCGGGCTCGCCGACAAGGTGCGGGAGGTCGGGCGCGGCCTCGGCCTCGACCCGGCCGTCGCCCACGTCGAGGGTGACGACCTCCGGTCGACGGGCTTCGGCGGGGCGCTGACGGCCAACGCCTACCTCGGTGGGGCCGGCATCGCCGCGGCACTCCGGCACGGCGCCGACGTCGTCGTCACCGGCCGGGTCACCGACGCCTCGCTCGTCGTCGGACCGGCGATGGCCCACCACGGCTGGTCGCCCGAGCACCACGACGCGCTCGCAGGGGCGGTCGTCGCCGGCCACGTGCTCGAGTGCGGGGCTCAGGCCACGGGCGGCAACTTCAGCGGCTTCCTCGACCTGCCGGAGTCGGCACGCCGTCGGCCGATCGGCTTCCCCGTCGCCGAGATCGCTGCTGACGGCAGCAGCGTCATCACCAAGCACCCCGGCACCGGAGGCGTCGTCACCCTCGACACGGTCACCGCCCAGCTGCTCTACGAGGTGCAGTCGACGCGGTACCTCGGGCCGGACGTGACCGTCGACCTGACCTCGGTCGCCCTGGAGGAGGTCGGGCCCGACCGGGTCGCGATCACCGGCGTCCGCGGCCAGGCGCCGCCCGAGCAGCTGAAGGTCGGGGTCACCGAGCTCGGCGGCTGGCGCAACCAGGCCGAGTTGGTGCTGACGGGACTGCGGGTGGCGGAGAAGGCGGCGTGGGTCCGCGACCAGGTGGAGACCGCCCTCGACCCGCGCCCCCGCGAGGTCGTCTGGTCCGACGTCGTCGAGCCGCCGACCGACGCCGCCACCGAGGAGGCCGCCTCCGTGCTGCTGCGCTGCACCGTCAAGGACCCCGAGACCGGGCCGGTGGGGCGCCCCTTCACGGCAGCCGTCGTCGAGCTCGCGCTGTCCTCCTACCCGGGCTTCACGATGACGGCGCCGCCCGCGGCCCCGACGCCGTACGGCCTCTTCCGTGCTGCGTACGTCGCCCGCGACCGCGTCGGGCACACGGTCGTCCACGCCGACGGCCGGCGCGAGGTGGTCCCCGACCCGCCCACCGCCGGTCCCTGCGAGGACCGCACCGGCCTGCGGCCCTCGCCCTATCCCCACCCCTCCGACCGGCTGACCCGCCGGCTGCCGCTCGGCACCTTCGTCCACGCCCGGTCCGGGGACAAGGGCGGCGACGCCAACCTCGGGCTGTGGGTCGCCCATGAGGTCTCGACGGGCTCGACCACCGACGAGACGTACGAGGCTCGGGTCGAGTGGCTCTCGAAGCTGATCACGCCCACCAAGGTGCGCGAGCTCGTGCCCGAGGCCCGCGACCTCGAGATCGAGGTCTACCTGCTCCCCAACCTAGGCGGTGTCAACGTGCTGATCCGCGGGCTGCTCGGGCAGGGCGTGGCCGCGTCGACCCGCTTCGACCCGCAGGCCAAGGGCCTCGGCGAGTGGGTCCGCTCCCGGCTGGTCTCGATCCAGGGAGACCTCCTGTGACCTGCGCGACGTACGTCTGCGACAAGGCGGTGCAGCTCCACGGCGGCACCGGATATCTCACCGGGACCGAGGTCGAGCGGCACTACCGCGACGCGCGGATCCTGCCGATCGGAGGAGGAGCGACCGAGGTGCTGACCGACCTGGCTGCGAAGGTGATGGGGTACGCATGATGAATCCGTTGAAGGCGATCTTCCGGCCCCTGGGCGGGGAGGTGTCGATGCACATGGCGGCGTCGCCCGCGACCGTGTGGGCGCTGGTCAGCGACGTGACCCGGATCGGGGAGTTCAGCCCCGAGACGTTCGAGGCGCGGTGGCGGCGCGGCTACGACGGGCCCGAGGTGGGCGCGAAGTTCAAGGGCCACGTGAAGCGCAACGGCGTCGGCCCGACCTACTGGAGCGCCTGCACCGTGACCGCCTGCGAGCCGGAGCAGCTCTTCGAGTTCTCCGTCGGGAGCGAGGGCACCACGGTGAACAACTGGGGCTACCGGTTGGAGCCGGACGGGAACGGCACCCGGGTGACCGAGTACTTCCGGCTCGAGCCGAGCCTGCCGATGCGGGCCTACTGGCTGGTGCTCGGCCCGCTGCGCGGTCGCACCAACCAGCAGGGCATGCGCACCACCCTGGAGCGGATGAAGGCGGTCGTCGAGAAGGGCGCCGCGTGACCCATCGGGCGGCCATGCTGGAGAAGCTCGCCGCCCTCGACGCCGAGCACGCCAAGGCCGTCGAGGGCGGCGGCCAGAAGTACGTCGACCGCCACCACGCGCGGGGCAAGCTGTTGCCGCGCGAGCGGATCGAGCTGCTGGTCGACCCCGGCAGCGCCTTCCTCGAGCTCTCGCCGCTGGCCGGCTGGGGATCCGACTTCGCGGTCGGCGCCAGCGTCGTCACCGGCATCGGCGTCATCGAGGGTGTCGAGTGCGTGATCACCGCCAACGACCCCACGGTGAAGGGTGGTGCGAGCAACCCGTGGACGGTCCGGAAGATCCTCCGTGCCTCCCGGATCGCCGAGGAGAACGGGCTGCCGACCGTCGCGCTGGTCGAGTCGGGTGGCGCCGACCTGCCGACCCAGAAGGAGATCTTCATCCCCGGCGGGCGGCTGTTCCGCGACATCACGCGGGCCAGCGCGCGCAAGGAGCCGACGATCGCGCTGGTCTTCGGCAGCTCCACCGCCGGCGGCGCCTACGTGCCCGGCATGAGCGACTACACCGTGATGGTCAAGGAGCAGGCGAAGGTCTTCCTCGGCGGCCCGCCGCTGGTGAGGATGGCGACCGGCGAGGAGTCCGACGACGAGAGCCTCGGTGGGGCCGAGATGCACGCCCGCACCTCCGGCCTGGCCGACTACCTCGCCGAGGACGAGCGCGACGCGCTCCGGATCGGACGTCGCATCGTCGCCCGCCTCAACCACCGCAGGGCCGCGGACCCGGTCGTTGGCCGGGAGTCGAGACCCGCCGCACCGGACGAGGACCCCGACGGCCTGCTCGACCTGGTCCCGGCCGACCTCACCGAACCCTTCGACCCGCGCGAGGTGATCGTCCGCGTGTGCGACGGCGTCTCGGACACCAACGGGCAGGTCTTCGACGAGTTCAAGCCGCTCTACGGTCCGTCGCTGGTCACCGGCTGGGCGCGCATCCACGGCCACCCCGTCGGGATCCTCGCCAACGCCCAGGGGGTGCTGTTCAGCGAGGAGGCGCAGAAGGCCACGCAGTTCATCCAGCTCGCCAACCAGGTCGACACCCCGCTGCTGTTCCTGCACAACACCACCGGCTACATGGTCGGCGCGGAGTACGAGCAGGGCGGCATCATCAAGCACGGCGCGATGATGATCAACGCCGTCTCCAACTCCACCGTGCCGCACCTGTCGGTGATCATGGGCGCCTCCTACGGCGCCGGCAACTACGGCATGAACGGCCGCGCCTTCGACCCCCGCTTCCTCTTCACCTGGCCGTCGGCGAAGTCGGCCGTGATGGGCCCCGCGCAGCTCGCCGGGGTGCTCTCGATCGTCGCGCGCGCGGCCGCCGAGGCGAAGGGACAGGACTACGACGAGGAGGGGGACGCCGGCATGCGCGCCTACGTCGAGCAGACGGTCGAGGAGGCCTCGCTGCCCTACGCGCTCTCCGGGATGCTCTACGACGACGGCGTCATCGATCCCCGCGACACCCGCACCGTGCTCGGCATCTGCCTCTCGGTGATCGGCAACAAGCCGATCGCCGGCACCGACCGGTTCGGGGTGTTCCGCCCGTGATCCGCCGCCTGCTGGTGGCCAACCGGGCAGAGATCGCGGCCCGGGTGTTCCGCACCTGCCGCCGGCTCGGGATCGAGACCGTCGCCGTCCACTCCGACGCGGACGCGGGCCTGCCCTACGTCCGCGAGGCCGACCTCGCGGTCCGGCTCCCCGGCAACACCCCGGCCGAGACCTACCTCGACGTCGACCTGCTGCTCGACGCCGCCCGGCGTACGGGCGCGGACGCGATCCACCCCGGCTACGGGTTCCTGTCCGAGGACGCCGGGTTCGCCCGGGCCGTCGAGCACGCCGGCCTGACCTGGGTCGGGCCGACGCCGGAGTCGATCGAGCAGATGGGCTCGAAGACCACGGCCAAGGAGCTGGTGCGAGCCGCCGGCGTACCGGTCCTCGAGGCTCCGGAGCCGGTGACCGAGGCCGACCTCCCGCTGATCGTGAAGGCGTCGGCAGGCGGGGGTGGCCGCGGCATGCGCGTCGTGCGGTCGCTGGTGGACCTCGACGGCGAGCTCGCAACGGCGCGTGCCGAGGCCGAGTCGGCGTTCGGCGACGGCACCGTCTTCGTCGAGCCGTACGTCGAGGACGGTCGCCACGTGGAGGTGCAGGTCGTCGGCGACGGCCAGGGCGGCGTCCTCGTCGTGGGCGACCGGGACTGCTCGCTCCAGCGACGGCACCAGAAGGTGGTCGAGGAGGCGCCCGCCCCGGGGCTGCCGGCTGCCACCCGCACGGCCCTGCACGACGCGGCGGCACTGGCGGCGACGGGCGATCGCCTATCGCGGTGCCGGCACGGTCGAGTTCCTCCACGACCCCGCGGCCGACAGGTTCTTCTTCCTGGAGATGAACACCCGGCTCCAGGTCGAGCACCCGGTGACCGAGCTGGTCCACGGCGTCGACCTCGTCGGGCTCCAGATCGCCGTCGCCGAGGGCCGCGGCGTCCCCTCGGGCCAGGCGCCCGAGGGCCACGCGATCGAGGCGCGGCTCTACGCCGAGGACCCCGCGGCCGACCACGCGCCGCAGAGCGGGGTGCTGACCCGGTTCGAGATCCCGCTCGAGGACGGGGTCCGGGTGGACGCCGGCTACGAGACCGGGTCGGAGGTGTCGACGTTCTACGACGCGATGCTCGCCAAGGTCGTCGCCCGGGCGACGACCCGGGAGGCCGCGGCCCGGACGCTGGCGGGGGTGCTGTCCCGGGCCACGATCCACGGGGTCCGCACCAACCGCGAGCAGCTGGTCGCGATCCTGCGGGACCCCCGCTTCCTGGCGGGCGAGGTCTCCACCGCGCTGCTGCCGGAGGTCGAGGTCCCCGCCGTCGACCCGGGCCCGGCGCCGGTCGCGGCGGCGATCGCCCTCGCGGAGCGGGCCGCCGCCGGCCGCACGGTGCAGCAGGGCGTCCCGGTCGCCTGGCGCAATGTCGCATCGCAGCCGCAGCGCACCGAGTTCGAGGGCGACGTCGTGGTCGAGTGGTGGGGCGGCCGCGACGGCTACCGGGTCGAGGGTGCCGTCGTCGTCGCGGCGTCGCCCGCGGCCGTCACCCTCGAGGTCGACGGCGTCCGCACGACGTCCGCCGTGTCCGTGGGGCCCGCGACGGTCGACGTCGACTGGCCGGGAGGGCACGCGGCCTTCTCGCCGGTGCCCCGGTTCACCGACCCGGCCGACGCGATCGCCAGCGGCAGCCTGCTGGCGCCGATGCCCGGCACGGTGGTCCGGGTCGAGGTCGCGGTCGGGGACGACGTCGCCGCAGGCCAGCCGGTGCTGGTGCTCGAGGCGATGAAGATGCAGCACACCGTGGCGGCACCGGCTGCCGGCACGGTCGCGCAGATCGACGTACGACCCGGCACGCAGGTCGCGGCCGGCGAGGTCCTGGCCCTGGTCGAGGAAGCAGCGGAGGAAGCATGAGTGACAACGGGTTCACCGAGTCCGAGGAGCGCCAGGAGCTGCGCACGGCGGTGAGGAGGCTCGCCGGCACCTACGGTCGCGAGTGGTTCACCGAGAAGGCGAGGTCCGGGGAGAAGACGACCGAGCTGTGGCTCGAGGTGGGCAAGAACGGCTACCTCGGCATCAACGTCCCCGAGGAGTACGGCGGCGGTGGTGGCGGCATCGGTGACATCGCTGCGGTCTGCGAGGAGCTCGCCGCCCAGGGCTGCCCGCTGCTGCTGATGGTCGTCAGCCCGGCGATCTGCGGCACCATCATCACCCGCTACGGCTCGACCGAGCAGAAGCAGCGGTGGCTGCCCGGCATCTGCGACGGCACCGGGACCATGGCGTTCGCGATCACCGAGCCCGACGCCGGCACCAACACCCACAACATCTCCACGACCGCCCGGCGCGACGGCGACGAGTGGGTGCTCAACGGCCGCAAGACCTACATCTCCGGCGTCGACGAGGCCGAGAACGTGCTCGTCGTCGCCCGGACCGAGGACGCGAGGACCGGCAAGGTGAAGCCGGTGCTGTTCGTCGTCCCCACCGCCGCCGAGGGCTTCGAGGCGCAGCCCATCCCGATGGAGATCGTCAGCCCCGAGCTGCAGTTCACCGTCTTCCTCGACGACGTGCGGCTGCCCGCGGACAGCGTGGTGGGTGACCCGGACAGTGCGGCCGGCGGGGGCCTGGCGCAGCTGTTCGCGGGCCTCAACCCCGAGCGGATCATGGCGGCGTCGTTCTCGACCGGCATGGCCCGCTACGCGCTCGACCGGGCGGTGGCCTACGCCAAGGAACGCACCGTCTTCCAGGGCCCGATCGGGGGACACCAGGCGATCGCGCACCCGCTGGCGCAGAGCCACATCGAGGTCGAGATGGCGCGGCTGATGACGCAGAAGGCGGCGGCTCTGTACGACGCGGGCGACGACCTGGCGGCGGGGGAGGCGGCCAACATGGCGAAGTACGCCGCGGCGGAGGCGGCCTGCGACGCGGTCGACCGCGCCGTCCAGGCTCACGGCGGCAACGGCATCACCCAGGAGTACGGCATGGCCGGGCTGCTGGTCGCCGCGCGCGCCGGCCGGATCGCCCCCGTCAGCCGCGAGATGATCCTCAACTTCGTGGCCATGCACTCGCTCGGTCTCCCCAAGTCCTACTGACGCCCCCCACACTGGGGCCGTGAGCCTCGACGACCTGACCCGACTGAAGGAGAAGCGCCGCTCGGAGCGCGCCGAGCTCGACCGGTTGCTCGACGGCGAGCTCGTGGCCACGCTGGCGACGGTCACGACCGACGGGCGGCCGTGGGCGGTGCCGATGTTCTACGCCCGCGACGGGGACCGGTTGCTGCTCCACGGCTCCACCGGCGCGGGAGCGCTGCGGCAGGTGGCGACCGGTGCCGAGGCGGTCGTCGCGGTGACGGCCGTCGACGCCCTCGTGATCGCCACCTCCCTCTTCGAGCACTCCGCCAACTACCGCTCCGCCGTCGTGCGCGGCCCGCTGGTGCGTCTCGTCGGGGACGAGGCCGTGGCGGCCCTCGACCGGCTCTCGGACGCGTTGATCCCCGGTCGGGGGAGCGAGGTGCGGGGCCACCTGAAGAAGGAGGTCGCCGCCACGGTCGCGCTGGCGCTCGATGTCACCGACGACAACTGGATCCTCAAGGTGAGCGAGGGCGACGTCGACGAGGAGCTCGACGTGGTCCCCGACGACGTGTGGACGGGCCTGCTCCCGGTCGTGCGGACCTACGGCGAGCCGGTCCGCTCCCCCTGGCTGCCCGACGACCTGCCGGTGCCCCCGTCGGTGACGGCGCTGGCTCAGCGCAGCGGCACGAAGGAGTAGCGCCCGTGACGGGTGACGACGGCCCCGGGGTTGGTGACCCGGAGCATCTCGCCGGCCACCGGGATCACCATCACGCCGTCGTCGGCGACCTGGCCGACCAGCTCGGCGGGCAGTGAGGTCGGCATCGCCGAGACCAGCACCCGGTCGTACGGCGCCTCCGCCGGCCAGCCGAGCACCCCGTCGGCGGCCGGCTCGATCCGGGCCCAGCGCTGCCGGGTCGCCGCGAGGTTGGCCGACTCCGAAGCCGACGAGGTCCGGCTCGAGCTCCACCCCCACGACCGACCCGGTCGGTCCGACCAGCCGGGCGAGGAGGGCGGTGGTCCAGCCCGAGCCCGACCCGACGTCGAGCACGTGGTGGCCCGGTCGGACCGCGAGCAACCGCAGCATCGCGTCCACGGTGCGTGGCTGGCTGTTGGTCTGGCCGTGGCCGATGCCGAGCGGGCCGTCGTACGACGCGCGCCGCCGCAGCCGCGCCGGGAGGAAGTCCTCGCGGGGGCAGGCCTCGAGTGCCGCGCCGACGGCGTCCATGGTCCGACCCTGCCACGGTGTCCGGGCTCCGTGGCAGGCTCGGGGCGTGGCACGGAAGATCGAGCGACCGCCGGTGCCCGAGGCGTGGGTGCGGCGGATAGGCGCGGTGCTGGGTCGGTTGCCCCGCTGCGAGGAGGAGCCGGCGTGGGTCGGCACCCGCTGGCGGGTCGGACAAGCCACGGTGGCCCACGTCTTCGGCGGCGAGGACCAGCTGTTCCGCATCACCTTCCGGGCCGAGCCCGGGGAGGTGATGGCCTTCCGTCACCTCGGCGCCCCCTACTTCAAGACCGGGTGGGGCGCCAACGTCGTCGGCCTGCTGCTCGACGACGACACCGACTGGGAGGAGCTCGCCGAGCTGCTCACCGACTCCTACTGCCTCCAGGCGCCGCAGCACCTGGTCGAGCAGGTGCCACGCCCACCGGCCGTCTGAGCGGCCTCGGGCACACTGGAGGCATGGGAATCGGGAGGGTCGACCGCTTCCAGCGGCGACACCCGGTGCTGGGCATGCCGCTGTCGGTCTTCTACAAGTTCTTCGACGACCAGGGCAACATGCTCGCCGCGATGATCACCTACTACGCGTTCGTGGCGATCTTCCCGCTGCTCCTGCTCGCCTCCTCCATCCTCGGCTTCATCCTGCAGGGGCGCCCGGACTTCCAGGACGAGGTCCTCACCTCGGCGTTGGCGCGGTTCCCCATCATCGGCGACCAGCTCGGTCGGCCGGAGGGTCTGCAGGGGTCGCTGGTCGCGGTCGTCGTCGGTTCCACGGCTGCCATCTACGGTGCGCTCGGCCTCGGTCAGGCGATCCAGAACGTCATGAACACCGCGTGGGGGGTGCCGCGCAACTCCCGGCCCAACCCGTTCCTGATGCGGCTCAAGAGCCTGGTGCTGCTGCTGGGGGCCGGCCTCGGGGTGCTCGGGCTCTCGGTCTTCTCGGCGCTGGGCAGCACGACCGAGGTCTTCGGGCCCCGGGTCAACGGCCTGATCCGGCTGCTGATCGCGCTGGCCACGGTCGTCGCCGTCGCCTTCGTCCTCACGATGCTCTACCGGCTGGCGGCGGCCCGCCAGCACTCCGTACGCCGAGCGGTGCCCGGTGCGATCGTGACCGCGATCGGCTGGCAGCTGCTGCAGTTCGGTGGCGCGGCGTACGCCCGCCAGGTGCTCGTGGAGACGGACTCGCTGAACCAGACCTTCGGGCTGGTCCTGGGACTGATCGGGCTGATCTTCGTGGCGGCGATCGTGGCCGTGCTGGGCATCGAGGTCAACGTCGTGCTCGCCCGACGGCTGTGGCCGCGGGCGCTGCTGACGCCCTTCACCGACTCCGTCGACCTCACCGAGGCCGATCGCCGTGCCTACGCGCTCTACGCCCAGACCCAGCGACACAAGGGCTTCGAGAGCGTCACCGTCACCTTCGAGGGCCGCGACGGCGACACCCACGAGATCCCGCAGCTGCCGAAGGACCGGTGAGGCGCGGACCGGCGACGGGCACCCCCAATCTGGATGAAAGATCGCAGGAGGGATCCGGGCGTCGCGCCTGCGGGTTCCAATGGCGGGGGTGGACGGGTGACCGTTCGGGGGCTCGTCACTTCAAGAGGAGCTTCGAGATGCGACGACGCAGGTTCTTGACGGTGCTGGTGACCGGGCTGGCGACGGGGCTCGCCCTGATCGGGGTGCCCCTCACCACGCCGGCGGTGGCGGTCGGACATCCACTCGGTCAGGTCGTGTCGGACAACCCGGTCAACCACACCCCCCACGTGACGAACGGGACCGTGCGGGCGATCGCGACGATCGGATCCCGCGTCTACGTCGGCGGCACGTTCACCACGGTCAGGAACGCCGGCAAGAGGGCGAAGCTCTCGCGCCCCTACCTCTTCGCCTTCGACCGGCAGACCGGAGCCGTCCTCGACTTCACACCGTCGGTGGACGGCGTCGTCGAGAGCATCGCACCGGCCCCGAACGGTTCGTCCCTCATCATCGGAGGGAAGTTCCGCACCGTGAACGGCGCCGCGCAACGGGGCCTGGCCATGCTGCGACCCGACGGGACGAGGGTCAACGGCTTCGCTGCCGTGACCAACGGCAGGGTCAACAAGGTCCTCGTCCGCGACAACGCGCTCGTGGCCGCCGGCCGGTTCCGGAAGGCGAATGGCGTCGTCCGGCACAACCTGGCGTTCTTCAACGCCTCCTCCGGGGCGCTGGACAGCACCTACCTCCCGGTGACCGAGGGCCGGGTGAAGAGCAACGGCAAGACGACCCGGCCCGGCGTGCAGGAGATGGACGCCGACTCCGCCGGCACGCGGCTCGTGCTCATCGGCAACTTCCGGGAGGTGGATGGTCAGGTCCGGCAGCAGATCGCCATGGTCGACCTGGGGTCTCGTGCCCTGAGCCCGTGGTCGACCGCCCGCTTCCCCAACGGACCGCGAGGGTCCTCCGACGCCTTCCACTGCTACCAGGTGTTCGACACCCAGATGCGCGACGTGGAGTTCT
Organism: uncultured Actinomycetota bacterium; assembly: GCA_963754025.1. GTDB lineage: Bacteria > Actinomycetota > Actinomycetes > Propionibacteriales > Nocardioidaceae > Nocardioides. Next base: position 833,507 of record CAVWEC010000005.1, read on the forward strand.
CACCGACCGGCAGCTACTTCGTGGTGGTCACCACCGGCGGCGCGCCGGACCGCAACGCCACCAGCCTGTGCGACACGGCCACCCGGTGGGAGGCGGCGGGCGGTCCCGGCTCGCGCGAGACCTGGCGCCAGTGCACCGGCGGCGACACCCTCTACTCCGTGGCCGTGACCTCCGCCGCGGTGTACCTCGGGGGGCACCAGCGGTGGCTCGACAACTGTGGGGGCCGGGACACGCCGGTCGCCGGGTCCTTCGCGGCCGACGGGATCGGCGCCGTCGACCCGGCGACCGGTCGGGCCATCAGGTCGTGGAACCCCGGCCGTACGCGCGGCGTCGGTGCCGAGGAGCTGGTGGCCCAGTCCGAGGGCCTCTACGTCGGCAGCGACACCAGCCGGCTCGGTGGCGAGTACCACGCACGGCTCGGCTTCTTCCCCGCCGGTTAGGCGCTGACGGGCGCCATCCGCTCGGAGCCATGCGGGGGCGTTGGACACCTAGGCTCAGGGGCATGCCGGACAGCCAGGAGAGCTCGTGACCAGGTGGCTGCTCCTCACAGCAGCGATCCTGTGTGAGGTCACCGCCACCCTGTCCCTGAAAGGCGCACTCGACCACCCAGCGCTCTACGTCGTCGTCGCCGTCGGCTACCTGGCCTCCTTCACACTCCTCGCGCTCGTCCTGCGCAAGGGCATGGCCCTCGGCGTTGCCTACGGCATCTGGGCTGCGCTCGGCGTCGCCACCACGGCAGTGATGGCATCGCTGATCTTCGACGAAGCCCTCACCGCTCTCATGGGCCTCGGCATCGGCCTCATCGTGGCGGGCGTCCTCACCGTCGAACTCGGCTCTCAGCAAGCCCACGGGCACACCCACACCCGAGAGGTCCTCTGATGCAGTGGCTGTTTCTTGCCGGAGCCATCATCTGCGAGGTCATGGGCACCATCTCCCTGCGCATGGCTGCCACCGGACAGCGCGCCTACTACGCCGTCGTCGCCGTCGGCTATCTCCTCGCCTTCACCTTCCTGACCCTGACCCTCGACGAGGGCCTCGGCCTCGGTGTCGCCTACGGCATCTGGGCCGCCTCCGGCGTGGCCCTGACCGCCATCGCCTCCAAGGCCCTCTTCCACGAACCGCTCACCCCACTCATGATGGGCGGCATCGCCCTCATCATCAGTGGCGTGCTTCTGGTAGAGCTCGGCGCAGCCAGCTAGTCCTCGACGACGCCCGCCCATCGGCACTGCCGCCATCCGCTCAGCGGCAGATCCGGGCGTCGCGCCACGTAGCCGAACGTACATATTGGAACCAGACGAGGGATGCCGCCGCGTGACCGGGAGTCGCCACGCCCGTTGTGTCCGTCTGACGCCGAGAGCCGCTGATCGATCACCTCCCGACGTCAGTGGGGTGAGAACGAGCAGCGACTGCAGGGCCACCGGTCAGTGGCGCAGCCACTCACCCAGGTCGGCGTCGATCAACAGGGCACGCGCTTCTGCTTCCCGCTCGTCCGGGACCAGAACCCGTTGCTTGATGACCTCGATGAACCCGTCCAGGCTGCTCGCGTGGCGGTCAGCGACGTGGTGGGGGACCTGTCCGTCAGTCAGTAGCGCCTCGATCGCAGATATCAAGACCAGATCATTCGTGCGAACCAGTTCGGCCATTCCAGGTACCCCCTCCGTACGCCCTGAGCATGGCCAATCTAGCCGAGTGTCCGCCCAGCAGGAGCCCGCCTGGATCGACCAATGGGCCGACTAACGACTTCGGTTCCTGGGCAGCGCAACTTGAGCGGCCGACATTGCCGGACCCTTCTTCTCCTGCCCGTTCATCGGCACGACCGCGCACTCACCGGCATGACCGCGCGCACTTCGCGGCTGACCTTCACGGCGTCCGGCAGAGTTGCCTTGTGGACAACTGGCAGGTCACGCGGCCCTTCTGGTGGGGTCTGATCCTCCTCATGGACCGTGATGCCTCCGAAGTGCCCTCGCTCACGGAAGCAGTGGTCTCCGCGTCACCCTCCGGATTGGCCGTGAAGGTGCTGCATGCCCAGGACGTGGATTCGAGTGGCTTCGAGGCCGACGAGATCGTTCCTCCGGCGCAAGTGCAGGTCTACGTCCACGTCGGCGACGGGCCCAGGCAGACGCTCTCTTCTCCGGCGAAATCGCCGTCCCTCAGGAGTGCTCACAGTGGGCGACGCGGATCAGGAGGACGCTCTTGAGATCGGCCCAGGCCGTTGGGCAGTGCAGGTCGATTGCGCTCCTCGGGAGTTCGCGGAGGCCGTCCGAGTCTGGCTCCAGGCCGTCTGACTACCCACACGCTCATTCGGAAGGACCGAGCACTCAGCGGCATGAGCGAACGCCATGCCGCCATCCATTCAGCGGCAGATCCGGGCGGAGGAACCCCGTGCGAGGCAATCACGTCACATACTTGTGCCCGTGCGCTTGAGCCTCGTTGTCGCCCTCGTCTCGTGGGCGGTTCTCGGTTGCGGGGCCGCCCGGGGCATCGATCCGACTCCGGACCCGGAAGTAACTCGCCACCGGCGCCGCCGTGAGGCTCGTTGATGACGGCGACGCGGACCTGGTCCTGATCGTTAGCAACCAGTCCTTCGACGATGAGGAGGTCCGACTCAAGGTCGTGATCGATGGCGTCACTGTGGTCGACGGCGACTTCCACGTCGAGGGTCAACACAACTGGATCAGGTTCCCCCTGGGTGTGCCCCCGGGAGACCACGAGGTCACTGCGGACTCGGACTCCGGGGCAACATTGCAGGAGTCGTTCGAGGTGCCGGGCGACAAGCCGCGCTACGCGGTCATCGAGTACTGGACCGAGGACGACTCGCCGGATACCGACGACCCTGCGGTGGACCTGACCTGGCAGTTCCAGCGGCAAGCACCGGCGTTCGGCTGAGCCGCCCGGGCCGCGTCCTGCCTGCGGCATGCGCGGTTGCCAGGACGTCATACGGACCGTGACCTATGGCGCTCGAATCGTCTGACGTACGGAGGGTCCCGGACGCACATCTCGGCATGATCGCTTCGCGGCTATGAGCGCGCACACCGTGCCAGTGACCGGTTCGCCTACTGTCTTCGGACGACCCCGCCCACCACAGGGGCGGAACGATCGGCACGCCCGAGACGTCAGCGCGACTTCTGCAGCGCCGGCGGGCGGGGGAAGAAGAGCGGCACTCGCGCGGCGTACTCGTCCCAGCCCTCGCGGGTGGACATCGTCTTCTCGAGCAGCTTGGCGCCGGTGACGTTGCGGATGAAGAGGGTCATGGCGATCGGGGCGACCACCGTGAGCAGCCCGGGGAGCCAGCCGGAGGCGAGCCCGCCGACCAGCCACAGCCCCCACCACAGGCACGCGTCGCCGAAGTAGTTGGGGTGGCGGGTCCAGCCCCACAACCCCTGGTCCATGACCGGCGGCTTCTCCCCCTTCGGCCGCGCCTTGTACGCCGCCAGCTGGGCGTCGCCGACGACCTCGAAGTAGAGCCCGACGCCCCACACGAGCACGCCGAGACCCACCAGCCACCAGGTCCACACCGAGGTGACGGCCGCGGCCTGCAACGGCAGCGAGATCAGCCAGATCGCGAGTCCCTGCACGAGGAAGACGCGCCGCACGGCGGTGCCGAGGCCGCCCCCGTCGAGCATCTCGGCGTAGCGGGGGTCCTCACCGGCGCCGGAGGAGCGACGCAGGATGTGCCAGGCGAGCCGGCCTCCCCACACGCCCGTCAACGCCACCAGCAGCCACGACCGGGCCTCGCCGGCGAAGAGAGCACACACCACGGCGACGACGACGAAGGCCGAGCCCCAGGTCACGTCGACGACCGAGACCCGGCCCGCGATCCGCGACCAGACGATGGTGAGCACCATGAGGAGGGTCACGACGCCGAGCGTCGTCGCCGAGACGATGAGGAAGTCCACGGCTACAGGTCTACCAGTCGCGCACGGGCGACAACGTGTGCGCGCCGCCCGGACGCACGCACAGCATCTGGTCGACGCCCATCCGGCCGTCGCGGAAGGTGAGCATCCCCCCGACGAGGTAGAGCCGCCAGACACGCACGACCTCCTCGCCCACCAGGGCCGTCAGCTGCGGCACGTGGGCCTCGAAGCGGTCGAGCCAGCCCTGCACCGTCCACACGTAGTGCTCGCGCATCGCGTGGACGTCGCGGACCTCGAGGCCCCCGCGCTCCAGGAAGGCGACGGTCTCGCCGACCGGCCGCATGTGCATGTCGGGGGCGATGAAGGACTCGATGAAGGGGCCACCGCCGGGCCAGCGCCCGCCCGCCCGCGACATCTGCTGCACCAGCACCCGTCCGCCGGGCCGGACCGCGCGCCGCAGCACCTCGACGTACGTCGGGTAGTTGCCCTCCCCGACGTGCTCGCCCATCTCGAGCGAGCCGACCGCGTCGAAGTGGTCGCGCTCGGGCACCTCGCGGTAGTCCTGCAGCCGGATCTCGACCCGGTCCTGCAGCCCGCGCTCGGCGATCCGGGCGTCGATGAACCGCTTCTGCTCCGCCGCGATCGTCACGCCGGTGACCTGGGCGCCGAAGTGCTCGGCCGCGTGGAGTGACAACGAGCCCCAGCCGCAGCCGACGTCGAGCATCCGCGTGCCCTGCTCGAGGCCGAGCTTGCGGCACACCAGGTCGAGCTTGTCGCGCTGAGCGTCGACCAGGCCGTACGACGCTGACGCGGGCTCGCGGTAGTAGCCGCACGAGTAGGCCATGGCCGGCTCGAGGATCAGCTCGTAGAAGTCGTTGGAGAGGTCGTAGTGGTGGCTGATCGCCGACCGGTCGCGCAGCTTGCTGTGGAGCCGGCCGCGGAGCTGGGCCTGCGAGGCCGGCGGCGAAGGTGGGCGGCCGAGCACGCCGAGCTCGCGGGCCACCTTCACCGCAGCGACGATCGCCGACGGCGACGGTCGCTTGTTCATCAGCCCGCGCTCGTGGGCGACGGTGAACGCGTGGGTCAGGGCCTCGCCGAGGTCGCCCTCGACCTCGAGCTCGCCGGTGACGTAGGCCTGCGCGGCGCCGAGCTCGCCCGGGTGCCAGACCATGCGACGTACGGCGTCGGGCGTGCGGATCACGACCCGGGGCGCGTCCTCCGGCCCCGCCGTCGACCCGTCCCAGGCGGTCAGGTGCACCGGCAGGTCCCCGCCGACGAACGGCCGCACCGCCTCGGCGAGGCGGGCGGCGACACCGGTCGCCGCCCGGATCTCCTGGGACCGGACGGTCTGGGTCACTGGTCTCCCCGGTCGAGCACGAGCTGGTGGACATCGATGTAACCCGATGCGAAGCCGGCCCGCGAGTACTCGAGGTAGAAGTGCCACATCCGGACGAAGGTCTCGTCGAAGCCGAGCTCCAGCACCTGGTCGTGGGCGGCGAGGAAGCGCTCGTCCCACTGCCGCAGCGTCTCGGCGTAGTGCTGCCCGAAGGCATGGTCGTCACTGAGGCGCAGCGAGGTGTGCTCGCGCGTGACCTGCTCGATGACGTCGACGGAGGGCAGGAAGCCGCCCGGGAAGATGTACTTGTTGATCCAGGTGAACCCACCCTGGGTGGCGAGCATCCGGTCGTGCGGCATCGTGATCGCCTGGATGCCGGCCTTGCCGCCGGGCGCGACGACCTCGTCGATGGTGCGGAAGTAGGACTCCCAGTACTCCGCGCCGACGGCCTCGATCATCTCGACCGAGACGACCGCGTCGTACTGCCGGCCGGGATGGGCGGTGGTGATCGCCCGGTAGTCGCACAGCTCGATGTCTACCCGGTCGGAGACGCCGGCCTCGGCGACCCGCTGGCGCGCGAGCTCGAGCTGCTCGGTCGACAGGGTGACGGAGTGGACGTGCGCACCGCGCTGGGCCGCGCGGACCGCCAGCTCGCCCCACCCGGTGCCGATCTCGAGCACCCGGCTGCCCGCGCCGACGCCGGTCGCGTCGAGGAGCCGCTCGATCTTGCGGACCTGGGCCTGCTCGAGGTCGCCGGGGAACACCGGGCGCCCGTGCGCGTCGGTCTCGAAGAGCGCGGAGGAGTAGCTCAGCGTCGGGTCGAGGAAGATCCGGAACAGCTCGTTCGACAGGTCGTAGTGGTGCGAGATCAGCTGCTGCGACTGCTCCTCGTCGGGCCGGTGACGGTGCGGCCGCTTCGCCACCACGAACGCGCGCGCCCGCTGCAGCCGCTCGGGCACCAGGGTGGCGATCTCGGCCGAGAGCACGGTGAGGAAGCCACCGAGGTCGGGGGCGCTCCAGGCGCCGGCCATGTAGGCCTCGCCGAAGCCGATCAGCCCGTTGCGGCCGACGCGGGCGTAGAACTCGTCAGGTCGGTGGACGGTCATCAGCGGGCCGCCCTTGCCGAGGACCTCACGACGGCCGGGGCCGTGCTCGATCTCGACGGTCACGTCGAGGCGGGCGACGGCCGCGTGGAAGAGGGCCCGCGCGACGGGGGTGGCCACCCGGTTGCGGAGGCCGCCGGGGACCTCGTGGAGGCCCGGCCAGGCGCTGAGCTCGGTCCGGTCGACGGTGCGGTCCGCACCTCGGTCTGCACTGAGTGTCATCGGGGGGACACCCCTTCCTGGTGGTGTACGGGACGCTGCCGGACCGGGAGCCGGCGCAGCCAGAGCCAGACGCCGTGAGCCCGGATCAGCAGGCTGCTGCGCAGGGCCGCGGGTGCGGCCCGCCAACCGTGCTCGGTGGTCGCCTCGCCGCGGAGCGAGGCGCTGAAGCGGGCGTCGCCGTCGATGTCGTCGTCGGTCACCAGGGTGACCGTGACGTCGAGGCGCTCGCCCGGCACCGGGACGGCGAGCTCGTAGCGGCCGCCGGTGCCGTGGAACGGGGAGACGTACATCTGCTTGTCGGTGTGGGCACGACCCTGCGCGTCGGGGTGGACGAGGTAGGCGTGGCGGTCGCCGTAGGTGTTGTGCACCTCGACCACCACGGCACGCCGGTCGCCTTCCGGGCCGAAGCACCAGAAGACGCTGATCGGGTTGAAGCAGTAGCCGAGGGCGCGTGGCATGGCTGCCATGAGCACCCGGCCGCCGTCGAGGTCCACGCCGTGCTCGGCGAGGAACGCGTCGACGTTCTCCCGCAGGGTGCGGTCGGGCCGACCGAGGTGGTCACGCGCCTCGAAGCTGCCCCGCACGGCCGCGAGCGGCCCGTGGTCGGGCAGGTCGTCGAGGTCGACGAGCCAGGTGCGCGAGTGGTGGGTGAACGTACGTCGCAGCGGCTTGCGCCGGGTGTGGGTGATCGTGGTCGCGTAGACCCGGTTGGCCTCGGGCGGTGCCGCGGGCTCCTCGGTGTGCCAGTCGCAGCCGATCCGCTCCGCCGCTGCCAGCCCCGAGCGCGCGCCGTCCTCGTGGAAGCCCCAGCCGTGGTAGGCGCCGGCGAAGGCGAGCCGGTCGGTCGAGATCTCGGGCAGTCGCTCGCGCGCGGCCACCGAGGTCGGCGTGTACAGCGGGTGGGCGTAGTCGCGCCGGGCGATCACGGTGGCGGGGTCGACGAGGTCGTCGCCGCCGAGCGTGACCAGGTAGTGGGTGTCGGTGGGCAGCCGCTGCAGCCGGGTGAGGTCGTAGGTCACGGTGACGCCGCGCGGGCTGCCGGCCCCGTCGGCCCGGTCGGCCCGGTTGGCCACGCGACGGAAGTTCCACGACGCCCGGGCACCCTCGGCGTCGGGCAGCAGGGAGGTGTCGGTGTGGAGCAGGGCGCTGTTGGGCGAGTAGGGCAGGGCCTCGAGCAGCTCGCGCTGGAGCGGCGTCGGCTCGGCCAGCATCGCCAGCGCCTGGTCGGGGTGCGCGGCGACCACGCAGGCGTCGTAGCTGTCGACCCGGCCGTTGCCGTCCGTCACCTCGACAGCGGTCGGCGTCTCGACCACCGAGGTGACCTTGGTGCCGGTGCGCACGTCGCCCAGCACGGCGGCCACGCGCTCGACGTACTCACGCGAGCCGCCGGTGACGGTGCGCCACGTGGGCGAGCCGAAGACGCTGAGCATGCCGTGGTGCTGGAGGAAGGTGAAGAGGTAGCGCGCCGGGAACTCCAGGGCGCGCTCGGGCTCGGTCGACCAGACGGCGGCGACGACCGGCTCCATGAAGTGGCGCTCGAAGTAGGCGGAGAACCCGCCCTCCTCGAGGAACTCGCGGAGCGTCATCTCGTCGCCCTCGGTCTCGAGCAGCGCCTTCGCCCGACGGTGGAAGCGCGGGATCTCGGTGAGCATCCGGAGGTACGCCGGGCGGCGCAGGTTGTCGCGCGCGGGGAACAGGCCGCGACGGCCGAGCGCGCCGGCCCACTCCAGCCCGGTCTCGTCGTCGCTGACCGACAGCGACATCTCCGACTCCTGGGTCTCGACGCCGAGCTCGGCGAACAGACGCAGCAGGGTCGGGTAGGTGCGGCGGTTGTGCACGATGAAGCCGGTGTCGATCGCGAGGTCACCCACGTCGTGGGTGTCGGCGTGGCCGCCCAGCCGGTCGTCGGCCTCGTAGAGCGTGACCTCCGCCGTCCTCGCCGCGACGTACGCCGCCACGAGCCCGGCGACGCCGGACCCGACGACGGCGACCCGTCGGGGTGCAACGGGGCCCATCAGGCGTTCTCGAACTCGACCTGGACGACCGGGTCGGAGGTCGGCTGCTCGGATCCGCCGTCGGGCTCGACGGTGATGCCGAAGCCGTTGGCCGACGCCGCGTCACCCTCCAGGACGACCTCGTCGTCGCCGCCGGACATGAGTCCCGCGGGCACCATCTGGTCGTCGTGGATGAGCCACAGCTCGTAGATCGACCCGGACGGCGCGTCGGCCATGTCCTGCGTCGTGAGCACGGCGGCGTTCTGGGAGCGCGAACGCACCAGCGTCGCCTTGGAGCCGTCGGGGAACGACTTGACGTACGTCTCCGCGTCGGCCGCGGCGAGGATCCGCTCGCTGGCCGTGGGGGCCTGCGTCGTGCCGTCCTGCCAGGGCTGGACGACGGCGGTCACGCCACCGCCCACGATGATCACCGCAGCCGCGGCGGCCACCAGGAGGCGGGGGCGAAATCGGGTCCGGCCACCGTGAGCGGGAGTGGGGGCCGAGGGGGTCGCCACCACGGGGGGCAGCGGCCGCACGGTCTCGATGCCGGCGAGCACGCTGGCTCGCAGCGAGGCGGGAGGCTGGACTGCGGCGGTGAAGCCCATGACAGCCGCTGCCTCCTGCAGCCCGGCGACCTCCGACTGGCAGGCGGAGCACTCGGCGAGGTGACGCTCGAACTCGGCGCGCTCGATGTCGTCGAGGGCGTCGACGGCGTAGGCGCCCACCAGCGCGTGAATGTCGGTGCTCATGCGGTTCCCACTCCCATCGTGTCCCTCAGTCGGATCAGGCCGTCCCTGATCCTGGTCTTGGCGGTGCCGACCGGAAGGTCCAGCATCGTCGCCACCTCCGTGTGCGTGTAGCCACCGAAGTATGCGAGCTCGAGTGCCTCCCGCTGCACAGCGGTCAGGTCGTCGAGGGCGGAGCGCACCCGGCGGGCTTCCATCGAGGCCTCCGCGGCCTCGGCCGTCGCGTCGTGCGCGATCGGCTGGTTGTCCTGGTGGTACGTCGTGTCGCGGCGGCTGGCAGCCTCCGCGGACCTGACGCGGTCCACCGCCTTGCGGTGGACGATCGTGAGCAGCCATCCCACGGCGCTGCCCCTCGCGGAGTCGAACCGGCTGGCGGTCCGCCACACCTCGAGGAACGCCTCCTGGGCCACCTCCTCCGCCTGTGACGGGTCACGGACGACGCGGACGGCGAGGCCGTAGGCACGGGCCGACGTGGCGTCGTAGAGCTGGGCGAAGGCAGCCTGGTCGCCGCGCGCCGACCGCTTGAGCAGGTCGGCGAGGTCGGCGGCCGCCGGCGCCCCCTCGGAGGGGGCGCCGGACGGCACTGCGCGGAGATGGTCCACGGCTAGATCCTGACGGGTTCGTCTGAGATCCGGTAGATCAGGGCATCATCACGGTGTCGATGATGTACACCGTGGCGTTGGCGGTCTGGACTCCGCCGCACAGCACGGTGGCCTCCTCGTCACCGATGGTGGCGTCCTCGCCCATGCCGTTGATCGTCACCATGTCGCCGTTGAGGGTCTCGAACTCGCCCTCGAGCTGGTCGGGGTCGATCCGCTCGGGGACGACGTGGTGGGTGAGCACCGCGGTCAGCGTGTCGGTGTCCTTCAGCAGGCCGTTGAGCTCCTTCTTGCTGAAGACCTCGAAGGCGGAGTTGGCCGGGGCGAAGACGGTGAGCTCCTCGGCGGAGTTCAGCGGCTCGACCAGGTCGGCGGCACCGACGGCCGCGACCAGGGTGGAGAGCAGCGGGTTCGCGCTGGCGGCCGAGGCGACCGGCGCGGTGGCCATGCCCTCGACGGAGCCGTCACCCGAGGTGGGGACCTGGCTGCAGGCCTCGCCGTAGAGGAGGGCGGCGGGGTCCATCTCGCCGGCGTCGGAGGGCTCCTCCTCCGCGGGCGTCTCCTCGGAGGTGGTCTCCTCCGAGCCGGTGGTGGGCTCGGTCTCGTCCGCACCACAGGCAGCGAGGCCGATGGTGGAGAACGCCAGGGCGGCGGCCGCGAGGCCGGTCTTCTTGAGGGCAGTCGTGCGGGTCATGTCGGGAAACCTTCCGTTGCGGTTGGAACATCTGGTGTTCGGGCCCGTACCCCAAACGGATTGGATGGGACGGGAGTTTTTTCGTCCGGACGCGGCAGGATCCGGGCCACCTGGTGACCCGGATCCCTCACGGTCGAGCTGTCGTGACGCGCTCGCTCAGGAGACGCGCGCGATGATCGACTGGTAGCCGCTGGAGCCGTCGGGGAACGGCATCGCCTTGGCGGGCGACTGCAGCTCGCCGTCCTGTGTGGTCGCCCGCACCGAGATCGTGTGCTGGCCGCTCTGGGCGTCCCAGGGGAGGTACCACTGGCGCCAGTAGTCGACCCCGGCCGAGGGGCCGAGCTCGGCCTGCTCCCAGTCGCCGCCGTCGATCTTGACCTCGACCTTGCCGACCCCGCGGTCCTGGGCCCAGGCGACGCCGCCGATGAACGTCTTGCCCTGCTTGACGTCACCGAACGACTTCGGGGTGTCGATGCGGCTGGAGATCTTGATGGGGGCGTCGGTCGCCCAGTCGCGCTCGGTCCAGTAGGCCTGCTGCGCGTCGTAGGTCGTGAGCGTCATGCGGGTGATCCACTTGCAGGCGCTGACGAAGCCGTAGAGACCGGGCACCACCATCCGCACCGGGAAGCCGTGCTGGACGGGAAGCGCCTCGCCGTTCATGCCGAACGCGAGCATCGCGTCGCGGCCGTCGGTGGCGACGTCGAGCGGGACGCTGATCGTCATGCCGTCGACGTCGGTGCACAGGATCTGGTTCGAGCTGGTGCCGACGCCGGCCAGGTCGAGCACGTCGGTGAGCTTCACGCCCAGCCAGCGCGCGCCGCCGACGTAGGGGCCACCGATGTCGTTGGAGACACAGGTCAGGGTGATGTCGCGCTCGATGTTGTCCATCGCGGTGAGGTCCTCGTAGGACAGCGTGACCTCCTTGCCCACGTCACCGTCGATGGTGAGCGACCAGTCCTCGATGCCGACCGTCGGCAGGCTCAGCCGCGTGTCGATCCGGTAGAAGTCCGAGTTGGGGGTGCGGAACGAGGAGATCCCCTCGTACTTCGCCTCGAGGCCCTGCGGGAAGGCGCCGGCCGGGTCGGTGGGCGTCGGCAGTGCGACCTCCGAGGGGTCGGTGCGCAGGCTCGTCACCCACCGGCCGAGGCCGCCCATCGCCGTCGCGGCCGCGGCCAGCGCGCCGGCGGCGATCAGCACGCCGCGTCGGGACGCGGTGCTGTGAGGAGCTGCCTCGTCGGCCTCGCGGTGCTGCACGGAAGTCGACGCCGCGGCGACCGAGGTCAACCACCACAGCGCGCCGACGCCGGCGAGGGCGGTGGCGAGGGCGGGGACGGCGTCCGCCGGGCCGGCGGTCGGCCGCAGCACGGCGGCGAGCCCCGTGAGGCCGACCAGCACGACGAGCACGAGCGCGCCGAGGGCGAACCGGCGCCGCGCGAGCACGCCGCCCACGGCCGCCAGCAGCAGCGCACCCGCCGACACCGATCCGACCAGGATCGGCTTGTCGGCGGTGCCGAACTGCGCCACGGCCCACTCCTTCACCGGCGTCGGGGTCAGGTCGATGACCGTCGAGCCGATGGCGAGCACGGGGGAGGAGGCGGGGTTGATGAACGCCGCCACCAGGTGACCGGCCGCGATCCCCACCAGGGCGCTGAGGATCCCGAAACCGGCGTACAGCAGTCGTTGTCGCATGGGGGGTGTTCGGAGCGGAGCGCCCGGGGGATGGGTCGTGGGGTGCAGCACCGCTCCGAGGGTCCGGACCGCGTCCGGCAGGATGGCCGCCATGACCGAGCTCGTGCACTACGCCGTCGAGGGGCCGATCGCGACGATCACCCTCGACTCCCCGCACAACAAGAACGCGCTCAGCCGCCAGCTGGTGACCGAGCTGATCACCCACCTCGAGACCGCGGAGGCCGACGGCGAGGTGCGGGTGGTGCTGGTGCGGTCGGCCGACCGGGTGTTCTGCTCCGGTGCCGACCTCACCGAGGCGACCAGCGAGGGCATGGAGGAGGGCGCGCGGCGAATCGTGGCGCTGCAGCGGCTGGTGCTGACGATGTCGAAGCCGGTCGTGACCGAGGTGCTCGGCGCGGTGCGGGCCGGCGGCATCGGACTGGTCGCGGCGTCCGACGTGGCCGTCGTCGCCGAGGAGGCGACCTTCGCCCTCACCGAGGTCAAGCTCGGGCTGGCTGCCGCGATCATCAGCCTCACCGTCCACCACCGGATGGACCCGCGGGCGGCGGCGCTGACCACCCTCGGCGGCGAGGTCTTCGGAGGCGCCGACGCCGCGGCGTACGGCCTGGTGACGATGGCGGTGCCGGCCGCCTCGCTGAGCGACGAGGTGGCGGCGCTGTGCGCGAGCCTCGCGACCGGTGCGGCCCAGGGGCTGCGGGAGTCGAAGGCGATCCTCAACCGCGACCTCGTCGAGCGCGTCGACGCCCGCGGCGAGGAGATGGCTTCGCTGAGCGCCCGGCTCTTCGCCAGCGACGAGGCGCGCGCGGCGATGACGGCCTTCCTGGACCGGAGGAAGAAGTAGGGCAACCATCCGGACCGCCCGCCCGGTAGTGGGGGCATGACCACCATGACGATCTCGGGGGAGGGCACGGTGACGGGTCCGGGGTTCGAGGACTTCGTCGCCGCCCGGTCGGCGCCGTTGCTGCGCACGGCCTACCTGCTGACGCGCGACCATGCGCTCGCCGAGGACCTGCTGCAGACCGCCCTCACCAAGGCCTACCTCGCGTGGCGTCGCATCGACGGCGACCCCGAGCCCTACGTGCGCAGGATCCTCGTCAACACCTACTCGTCCTGGTGGCGCCGCAAGTGGAACGGCGAGCGCCCCACCGAGCAGCTGCCCGAGCAGGGCTACGGCGACGACCGGATCGGCGAGTCCGGCGACCTCTGGGACGCGGTCGGCCGGCTGCCGCGCCGGCAGCGTGCGGTCGTCGTCCTGCGCTACTTCGAGGACCTCACCGAGGCCCAGACCGCCGACCTGCTCGGCATCACCGTCGGCACCGTGAAGAGCCAGACCAGCAAGGCCTTCGCCTCGCTGCGGATCGACCCGTCCCTGAGCCCCGCCGAGGGAGGCACCCGATGAACACGCTCGACGACCTGCGCCGCACGCTCGACGCCCACGCCGGAGCCGTCCACGACGACGCGGCGCAGCTGAGCACCGCCCGCACGGCGGCCGTGCGCGGCCGCGCCGTCGCCGTACGCCGGCGCCGGGCCGCCGGGGTCGGGGCCGCCGCGGTCCTCGCGGTCGTCGCCGCGATCGGGGTGCCGCAGCTGGTGGGCAACCCAGGCATCGACCCGCTCGGCGCCCCCGACACCCGCACGGCGCTGGGCTGGACCTACCAGCTCTCCGACACCGTCCACGAGGACGGCGACGAGGTGACGCTGGAGCTCGACGGCTCGGACCACCCCCGCCTGATCAGCTGGTCGACCGACGGGGCCGACCAGGCGGTCGAGGTGCGCACCGGCTCGCCGGGCCGGTTCACCTCCGACGCGGCCGACTTCGACGACCACGTCCAGCTCCCGCCCGGCTACGAGGGCAAGGTCCGGGTGAGCGGCGCCCCCGGCCTGGCCGTCGCGACCTACACGCTCGACACGGAGCGCTCGCCCGCGGGCATCGGCACCGGGGTCCGTACCTTCCGCGAGGACGTGGCGGGTCTCGACCTCCTGGGTGCAGCCGAGGGCGAGCCCGGCCAGGCCTCGATCGAGTTCGACCTCGTTCCCCGCCAGAGCATGACCTGGCTCGGTGACTACTGCGAGGGACTGCCGAAGGGTGCTCGCATGCACATCAACTGGGTCGGCGCCTCCGGGTCGGTCATCTACGGCGGGTGCGACGGGTCGTACTCGTTCGACCCCGGCGGCAGCGCGGGGCTGGGCCTGACCACCGGCCGTCGGGCCGACACGCCCCAGACCCTGCGGATGTGGGTCACCCGGGACGGTGAACAGGTCGCCGACGGCGAGATCCCCGACCTGCGGCTCGGTCTCGGCGCCTACAGCGCCAGCAACCCGACGACCCCGTTGCTGGGCTTCGAGAAGCGCGACCGGGTCGAGCACGCCGGGCACGTCTACCAGCTCGTCGAGGTCCGCACCGCCGGACCGGGGGAGAGCCCCCGGCTGGAGGTGCCCGAGCGGGGCGACTTCGTCGTCGCCGACGCCTTCCGGGGGCGGGGCACCCTCCGGGTGGTCCTGACGGCCGACGGCAAGCGGGTCGGCGGCACCACGTCGTACACGGTTGGAGGGACGGCCGGCAGCGGCGAGCAGCCGGTGCCGCCCGGGAGCACGGTCGCGCTGCGTTTCGGTCGGAGCCTCGAGCGGGTGGCGGCGTCAGGCCTCGCGCTCTACGAGCGGGTCGACTGACCTCGGTCCACTGCCACGCTGCGTGGGGCGCCGGGACGGGAGGCGCGCTGCTGACGGTCGTCCACCTGCGCCGAAGAATCCTTCTCGACGGGCCCGGCCTTGTAGGCTTGTCGACTCGCCGGAACGGGCACTACGGGGAGCAGAGGGACTCTTGACCGACAGCGTGAGCACCAGTGCGACGACCTCGCACACCAGCGACGTGGCGCAGCGTGAGGTCGCTGCCGAACAGGCGGTGGTCGACCGCGTCCACGTCCAGCTGCGTCGTTCCACGAGCGCGGCCGCCGAGCTGGCGCGCGAGGGCTACGGCCGCGGCAGCCTCGGCCACGAGGGCGGGCTCGTCGAACGCGACGCCATGGTCTTCCAGGCCGCCCGCCGCATCGCCCAGCTCGACGCCGCCCACGAGGGCCTGGTGTTCGGCCGCATCGACCTGCGCGCGGAGCTCGACCCGGAGCCCCGCTACATCGGCCGGATCGGCCTGCGCGACGAGAACCGCGACGCGCTGCTGATCGACTGGCGCGCCCCCGCGGCCGCGGTGTTCTACCAGTCCACGGCGGCCGAGCCGCACGGCGTCGTACGCCGCCGCGTGCTGCGCTGCACCGGCCCGAAGGTCATCGGGGTCGAGGACGAGCTGCTCGACGACTCGGTCGACACCGACCTGCCGGTCGTCGGGGAGGGCGCGCTCATGGCCCAGCTCTCCCGTGCCCGCGACCGCTCGATGCACTCCATCGTCGCGACCATCCAGGCCGAGCAGGACCAGGCGATCCGTGCGCCCGCCAAGGGCGTGGTGTCGATCTCCGGAGGTCCCGGGACCGGGAAGACGGTCGTCGCGCTCCACCGCGCGGCGTACCTGCTCTACACCGACCGCCGCCGCTACGAGTCCGGTGGTGTCCTCGTCGTCGGTCCCAGCGGCGTCTTCATGCGCTACATCGAGCGGGTGCTCCCCTCCCTGGGCGAGACCGCGGTCGCGCTGCGCTCGCTCGGCGAGGTGGTCGACGGGCTGCGCACCAGCCGTCACGACGAGCCGGCGGTCGCCGACCTCAAGGGTGCCGGCCGGATGGCCGAGCTGATGCGGCGCACGGCGCGGCAGCAGGCGCCGGGCAGCCCCACCGAGTTCCGCGTCTTCTGGCGCGACGACGTGATCCGGCTCGACCGCGGCGAGCTCGGCCGGCTGCGACGCCAGCTGATGTCGAACGGCGCGCGCAACCGCCAGCTCACCCGCATCGCCTCCACGCTGCTCGACGCCATGTGGCGCCAGGTGCGTGGCGAGCGCGGCCGGGAGCGGGGCCGCGAGGCGTTCGAGGACGACATGCTCGGTCGCCAGGAGTTCCTCGACTTCGCCGCGGGCTGGTGGCCGCCGCTGGCCGCCACCGACGTCTACCGCTGGCTGCGCGACCCCGAGCTGCTCGCCCGTGTGGCCGAGGGCGTGCTGAGCGGGGAGGAGCAGCGGCTGCTGTCGAAGTCGTTCGCCGACGACGGTTCGCTGTCGATCGACGACGTGCCGCTGGTCGACGAGCTGCGCTACCTGCTCGGCGACGTGCCCGCGCGCCACGAGCTGGAGCAGTGGGCCGGCGACGACGAGCACCTGGTCGGCTCCGACCTCCAGGAGCTCACCACTGCCGCCGACCGCGAGTACGCCCCCACCGGGCGCTCGTGGACGCCGCCCACCCACCGGGTCGAGGATGACGGCTACGCCCACGTGCTGGTCGACGAGGCCCAGGACCTGACGCCGATGCAGTGGCGCATGGTCGGGCGGCGGGGTCGTGCCGCCACCTGGACGATCGTCGGTGACCCGGCCCAGTCGTCGTGGCCGGTGCCCGCCGAGGCCGCGGCCGCGCGAGCCGCGGCGATCGAGGGCAAGCAGCAGCACGACTTCCACCTCTCGACCAACTACCGCAACTCCTCCGAGATCTACGCCCACGCCGCGGCGTACGCCGAGCGGGTGGGCCTCGACGCCGACCTCCCGACCGCCGTGCGGTCGACCGGTGTCGACCCCCGGGTGGTGGAGGGCGCTGGCGACCTCGAGGCCGCCGTCCGCGCCGAGGTGCTGGCCGTCGCCGGGGAGGTCGAGGGCACCGTCGGCATCGTGGTCCCCGTCGCGCGCCGCTCCGAGGTCAACGCGTGGCTGGCCTCGTGGCCCGAGCTGGCCGACGACGCCCGGGGTGCCCGCGCCGCCGTCGACTCCACGGTCACCCCGTCCGGGGAGGACCGGGTCGTCGTGCTCACCGGCCTCGACACCAAGGGCCTCGAGTTCGACGGCATCGTCGTGGTCCGTCCGCAGGAGATCGAGGACGAGTCCGCCACCGGCCGGGCCACCCTCTACGTCGTCCTCACCCGCGCCACCCAGCTCCTCACCACCGTCTCCTGACCCGTTGAGTCGTGCCCGCGTGACAGGTGAGTCGCGTCCGGGTGACGGGTGAGTCGCGTCTGTGTGACACCTCGCGGCGTCACTCGTCCGCGACTCGACGGTCACCGATCCACGACTCGACCGTCACGCGGGCACGACTCGACCGGGGCCTAGGGTTCTCCGCATGACCAGCGCCCTGCCTGCCCGTGACGCCCTCGAGGTGATCCGGCGGCACGAGGCGTGGGCGGTGATCCGACGCAAGGCGGCACCGACGGCGGGGCTGGTGGGCGGCAGTCGCAGCGAGGTCGCCTCGCTCACGGACATCCCGCTCGAGGACGGTCCGCCGGAGCCGGGCAGGTACGCCGACCGGCTGGTCGCGGTGCCGTTCCGCCAGGTGCGCGAACGCGGCTTCGAGGCGGTCGACGACGGCACCCCGCTGGTGGTGGTCGAGGTCGAGACCGAGCACGAGGTGGCCGTCGACGACCTGCTGGCAGCGCTGCCCGACGTGCCGGTCGAGCTCGCCGACCGCGGGGGCTTCGAGACCGACGACGCGGCGTACGGCGAGGTCGTCGACCGCATCATCAAGGAGGAGATCGGACGGGGGGAGGGCGCCAACCTCGTCATCGGCCGCCACTTCCGGGCGGTCGTCGCCGACTGGGACGCCGAACGGGCGCTGACCGTCTACCGGCGGCTGCTCGAGCGCGAGCGCGGCGCCTACTGGACCTTCTGCTTCTTCACCGGCGACCGCTACCTGATCGGCGCCAGCCCGGAGCGGCATGTCAGCGTGCGCGGCGGTGACGTGCGGATGAACCCGATCTCGGGCACCTTCCGGGTCGGCGGCGACAGCAACGACCCGGAGGCGCTGCAGCAGCGGCTGCTCGACTTCCTCGCCGACGAGAAGGAGATCTACGAGCTCTTCATGGTCGTCGACGAGGAGCTGAAGATGATGTGCGACATCTGCTCCGAGGGCGGCCAGGTGCTCGGGCCCTACCTCAAGCCGATGACCCACCTGGTCCACACCGAGTACCTCCTCTCCGGGCACAGCGACCGCGACCCGCGCGAGATCCTGCGCGACACGATGTACGCCGCCACGGTGACCGGCTCGCCGGTGGAGAACGCCTGTCGGCTGATCGCCGAGTACGAGCCCGAGGGCCGCGGCTACTACGGCGCGGCCCTCGCCCTCTTCGGCCGCGACGCCGAGGGCCGGCCCACCATGGACAGCCCGATCCTGATCCGCACCGCCGACGTCTCGACGACCGGTGAGCTCACGGTGACCGCCGGCGCGACGCTGGTGCGCGACTCGCAGGCGGCGTACGAGGTGGCGGAGACCCATGCGAAGGCCAGCGGCGTGCTCGGCGCCTTCGGACTGGTGCCGCCCCCACCCGTGCCGGCGCTCGACGTCGCCGCGCTCGCCCGCGACGAGGACGTGCTGGTGGCGCTCGGCACCCGCAACCGCCGGCTCTCCACGTTCTGGCTCGCCGACCAGGCGGGCACCCGCGCCGACCCCGAGCTCGCGGGCAAGCACGTGAGGATCCTCGACGGCGAGGACGACTTCGTGAACATGCTGCGCCACGTGCTCGGCGTGCTGGGGATGACCAGCGACGTGGTCCGTCACGACGCCGTCGACCTCGACGACCTCGACCGCCTCGTCGAGGGTGCCGACCTGGTGGTGGTGGGTCCCGGTCCCGGCGACCCGCGCGACGGCGACGACCCCAAGATGGCGACGCTGCGGGCCGCGGTCGCCCGGCTGCTCGAGCGGGAGCAGCCGTTCCTCGCGGTCTGCCTGGGTCACCAGGCGCTGTGCCACCACCTGGGGCTGTCGCTGGAGTTCAAGGACATCGTCTTCCAGGGCACCCAGTCGCCGGTCGAGATCGACGGGCGCACCGAGCGCGTCGGCTTCTACAACACCTTCGTCGCCCGGGTCCGCGACGCGCTGCCCGCCGGGGTGAGCGTCGAGGCCGACGAGAAGTCCGGCGACGTCCACCTGGTGCGGGGCCCCCACTACCGCGGCATCCAGTTCCACGCCGAGTCGATCCTCACCGAGCACGGCCGCGAGCTCCTGCACGAGCTGGTGCGTGCCGTGCTCGTCGCGGACTGATCAGGTCGCGAGGCAACCTTCCGCCGTCCTCACGCGTCTCACCGGTCACACTGGAGGTGCGAGGAGGGACGATGCGCGGTCGGGTGAACGCACTGCTGCTGGCGGTGACGCTGCTCGCAGCCACGGGCTGCGGGCCTGCCGCCGCGCCGCCGCAACCTCAGGGGCCCCCGCCCGTCCCGGCGTCCGCCGACCGCGGTGAGCCGCGTCCGGTCCGCCAGGCACCCGACCCCAACGTGGTGCTGGTCGTCATGGACGACGTGCCGGCCTGGCTGGTCGACACCATGCCCGAGGTGCGTCGGATGGTGCGCGAGGGCGCGAGCTACGAGCAGGCGTTCGTGCCCGACTCGCTGTGCTGCGTGTCGCGGGCCAGTCTCCTCACCGGGCAGTACCCGCACCAGACGGGCGTGCGCACCAACACCGCCAACACGCCCAACCCGGTGGGCCCGCTCGGCGGCTGGGAGGCCTTCGCGGCCTACGGCAACCTCGAGCGCAGCGTGAACGTGGCGCTGCACGAGGAGGGCTGGACGACCGGCTTCGTCGGCAAGTACCTCAACCAGTACGAGTACGTCCCCGGCGGCGTGGTGCCGCCGGTGCCGCCGGGGTGGTCGTCGTGGCAGCCGGTGTTCGGCAGCGCCTACGACGGCTGGGACTTCGACGTCATGGACGCCGCGTCCGGGGGCACCCCCGTCGTCGAGCGGGTCGAGGCGCCGTCGGAGTGGGCCAGCGAGCAGGAGAAGGACGCGGCGTACGCCGGCACGGTGATCGCCGACCGCGCCGTCGACTTCGTGCGCGAGCACGAGGAGGGGGCGGTGCCCTACTTCCTCACGGTCTCGCCGTACGCCGCCCACTCACGCGTCGGCGCCGTCGGCCACTACCCGGGCGACCCCGGGTTCCCGCCCGCGTTCCGCGACCGGCCGGCACCGGGGCGCCCCGGCAACTGCGGCCTCGTCGACTGTCGCGACCTCTCGGCCGCCGACCTGCCCGGCTGGGGGGACGACCAGGCCGACAACGCGCCCGTCGCCGCCGACGGGGGCGAGGCCTACCAGTGGCGGCCCGGGACCGGCGACGCGAACGCGGCGTACGGCACCTCCGTGGTGCGGTCACAGGCCCAGATGGTGCAGTCGATCGACCGGATGCTGCGGCGGCTGCGCGCCGAGGTCGGGCCGGACACGTGGGTCGTGCTCGTCTCCGACAACGGGCTGCACGTCGGCCAGCACGGTCTCGGCGTCGGCAAGGGCACGGCCTTCGACTCCGACGTGCGGGTGCCGCTGGTGGTGACCGGGCCGTCCGTGCGGCCAGGCCCGCGCCGGGCGGTGGTGTCGACGCTCGACCTCGCTCCGACGCTGGAGGACCTGGCGGGGCTGCGCAGCCCGGCCTACCGTGCGGGCACCTCGCTGCTGCCCGACCTCGTCGGCAGCCGGCCCGACCGACGACGCTTCGCCTTCGTCGAGCACACCTGGGCCCCGTCGCTGTCGCTCGACCCCGACGCGGCGTACGCCGGTGGCTCGATGGACGCGATCCCGTCGTACGTCGCGGTCCGCTCGCGCGACGGGCTGCTGGTGCGCTACGACCTCGACCCGTCGTGGGACGACGCCGACCCGGCGCTGGAGCTCTACGACTACCGCGGCGCGTCGTGGGAGCGGCGCAACGTCGTCGACGACCGGGCCGCCCGGCCGCTGCTCGACCGGTTGTCGCGCCGGCTGGCGCTGTTCGACGCGTGCACCGGGGTCACCCGCGACGACCCGGTGCCGCCGTCCTGCCGGGCGCTGACCCGCTGAGCCCTCGCTAGGGTGTGCCGGTGGCAGCACCGGACGTCGTGGTCGTCGACCACCACGACTCCTACACCTGGAACCTGGTGCACCTCGTCGCGAGCGTCACCGGGGCGCTGCCCACCGTCGTGCAGCACGACGAGGTCTCGCCCGACGAGGTGCTGCGCCACAGCCACGTCGTGCTCTCGCCCGGACCCGGGCACCCGGGCGACGCGGCCGACTTCGCCGTCGGGCGCGAGGTGCTGCTGGCCGGCACCCGTCCGGTGCTGGGCGTCTGCCTCGGCATGCAGGGCATGGTCACGACCTTCGGCGGCACCGTCGGGCGCCACGTCCCCGCCCACGGCGAGGTCTCGCGCATCAACCACGACGGTTACGGGGTCTTCCGCGGGCTGCCGCAGCACTTCCGCGCCGTCCGCTACCACTCGCTGGCCGGCGTGGACCTGCCCGCGTGCCTGGTCGCCACCGCCGCCTGCCCGGGGCCGGACCCCGAGGCGGCGTGGGCGCTGATGGGCGTGCGTCACACGTCGCTGCCGGTCGAGGGCGTCCAGTTCCACCCCGAGTCGGTGCTCTCCGAGCACGGTGCCGCGCTGGTGGCGAACTTCCTGTCATGACCAGCGACCCGGTCGACTTCTTCCGTGACGCCGCCGCGCGCCACGCGCGCTGCTTCTGGCTCGACGGCGGCGGTGCCCGCGACTGGTCGGGGCGCCGCTCGATCATCGGCTGGCTCTCCGACGACGACGTGTCGCTGACCTACGACGCCGTGCGCCACGAGGTGACCCGGCACGCGGGCGGCACCGCCACCGTGGTCGGCGACGACCCCTTCGCCGTCCTCGCTGCCGAGCTGGCGGCGGGGTCGGTGGACGACCAGTGGTTCGGCTACCTCGGTTACGCGTGCCGGGCGGACCTGACCGCCCACCCCGGCGGTCCGGTCCCGGACGCGGTGTGGATGCGGCCCTCCGTGGTGCGCCTCTTCGACCACCCCGCCGACCCGGACGGAATGTCGGGTGGTCGTTATCGGCAGCAAGGGGCGCCGCGTGGGGGGCGCCGTTCGGTCCCCAACGGCAATCACCCGCCCGCCAGTTATGTCAGTGCCTTCGACCGGGTCCAGGAGCACCTGCACGCCGGCAACACCTACGAGGTCAACCTCACCCACCGCGAGCAGATCGAGTCGGACCTCGACCCGGTCGCGGCGTACCTCCGGCTGCGCGAGCTCAATCCCGCGCCCTACGCCGGCTTCCTCCAGCACGACGTCGAGGGTGCCCGCGGCTGGCTGCTGAGCTCGAGCCCGGAGCGCTACGCGCTGGTCACCGCCGACCGGGTCCTCGAGACCAAGCCGATCAAAGGGACGACGCCGCGCGGCGCGACCCCCGCCGAGGACGAGGCGCACCGGTTCGAGCTCGCCAGCGACCCCAGGTTCCGCGCCGAGAACCTGATGGTCGCCGACCTGCTGCGCAACGACGTCTCGATGGTCAGCGCGCCCGGCACCGTCGAGGTGCCGGAGCTGATGGTGGTCGAGTCCTACGCCACCGTGCACCAGCTGGTGACGACGGTGCGTGGGCGGCTGCGCGACGATGTGACGACGATCGAGGCCCTGCGCGCGCTCTTCCCGGCGGGATCGATGACCGGCGCCCCCAAGCGCCGCACGATGCAGGTGATCGCCGAGGTCGAGCCGACCGCGCGGTCGGCGTACGCCGGGGCCTTCGGCTGGATCGCCGCCGACGGGCGCGCCGACCTCGGCGTCGTCATCCGCAGCCTGATGACGGCCGGCGACGGCTCGTGGCTGCTCGGCACCGGCGGCGGCATCACGGTCCACTCCGACGCGGCGAGCGAGTACGCCGAGGCGCAGCTCAAGGCGGAGCGCCTGCGAGCGGTCTTCGCCGACCAGGACTACGACTGAGGGTCGGCAGCCCGACCGGGGATCCGCAGCTCCAGCCGCGCACCGCCGTCGGGTGCGGCGCCGGCGGTGACGACCCCGGAGTGACGCGCGACCACCTGGGCCACGATCGCCAGCCCGAGCCCCGAGCCCGGCATCGCCCGGGACTCCTGCGACCGCCAGAACCGGTCGAAGACGTGGGGCAGGTCGGCCTCGGCGATGCCGGGACCCTGGTCGTCGACCACCAGCACGCCGTCGGCGAGCCTCACCGTCACCGTGCCGGCGGGGGGACTCCACTTCGCCGCGTTGTCGAGCAGGTTGGTGATCGCCCGCTCGAGAGCGGCCGCGTCGCCGGTGACGACCCAGCCGTCGAGCGAGGCGTCGAACGCCACCCCGCCCGCGCGGCGACGCACGCGCGACAGCGCCCGGTCGACCACGTCGCTGAGGTCGACGTCCTCCACCACCGGCGACAGGTGCTCGTCGCGGGCCAGCTCGACCAGGTCGCCGACGAGCTGGGTGAGCTCGGCGATCTGGGCTCGGACGTCGTCGATCAGCTCGGCGCGTGCCTCCTCGGGGAGGTCGGTCCCGGCCTGCGCGAGGAGGTCGAGGTTGGTGCGCAGCGACGTCAGCGGCGTCCGGAGCTCGTGACCGGCGTCGGCGACCAGCTGTCGCTGCCGGTCGCGCGATGCCGCCAGCGCCAGCAGCATCGCGTTGAACGCGGTCGCGAGCCGTGCGATCTCGTCGTCGCCCTCGACCGGGAGGGCGTGGAGGTCCTCGGTGCGCGCGATCTCCTCGACCGAGGAGGTGAGGTGGCGCACCGGCCGCAGTCCGTTGCGGGCAACGATCCAGCCAGCCGCGGCGGCGATCAGCACGCCGGTCACGCCCAGGACCAGCATCACCGCCCCGAGCTTCGCCAGCGTCTGCTGCTGGGGCGCGAGCGACTGGGCGAGAACGACCGCCTGGCCGGGCGTCTGGGCGGGCACCGCGACCACCCGGTAGTGCTCGCCGTCCTCGGCGACGATGGTGCGGACGCTGAGGTCGCGGCTGCCGCCGGCGACGGCGTACTCCGGGGCGTCGAGGAAGAGGTCGGAGTCGGTGTCGAAGGAGAAGTAGCGGGCGTCGGAGGTGACGTAGAGGATCTTCACGTCGGCGGCGGCCAGCGCCCACGACGGGACGGTCGAGCCGATCCGGATCCCCTCCGAGACCTGCTTCGCCCGTGAGACCAGGGACTCGTCGAGCGTCGACTGCATCTGCATGCGGGCGGTGAGGAAGGAGGAGAAGGCGATCGCCGCGACGGCGATGCCGACGGCCATCGTGGTCAGCACGATCACCCGGCTGGCCAACGACCGGCGGTAGTGCCAGCGACTCGCCTCGCCGGTGGCGGCACCGGCCGGGGTCATGCGCTCTTCAGGACGTAGCCCACGCCGCGCACCGTGTGGATCAGGCGCGGCTCGCCCTCGGCCTCGGTCTTGCGACGCAGGTAGCCGACGTAGACCTCCAGCGAGTTGGCCGTCGTGGGGAAGTCGTAACCCCAGACCTCCTCGAGGATGAACGAGCGTTCGAGGACCCGTCGGGGCCGTCGCAGGAACATCTCCAGCAGCGTGAACTCCGTGCGGGTCAGCTCGATCACCCGCTCGCCACGGAGCACCTCCCTGGTCGCGACGTCCATCGTCAGGTCGGCGAAGGAGAGCACCTCCTCGGTCTCCTCCGGCACCACCCGGCGCAGCAACGCGCGGATCCGGGCGAGCAGCTCGGCGAGGGCGAACGGCTTGGTGAGGTAGTCGTCGGCGCCGGCGTCGAGCCCTTCGACCCGGTCGCCGACGGCGTCGCGGGCGGTGAGCACGAGGATCGGGACGTCGTGGCCGGCGCTGCGCATCGCGCGGGTGGTCTCGAGGCCGTCGAGCCGCGGCATCATCACGTCCATCACGACCACGTCGGGGTGGCTGGCACCGATGCCGGCCAGGGCCTCGGCCCCGTCGGAGGCCAGCGCGACGTCATACCCGTTGAACTCGAGCGAGCGCCGCAGAGACTCCCGCACGGCCTTGTCGTCGTCGACGACGAGCACGCGGGGGCGGGGGGCGAGAGTCACGGCCCCACTCTGCCAGCCGTCCCTGAGTCGTGCCTGAGATGACGGCTCGCAAGGTTCTGAACCCTCACGAGTGACGGCTCGAGGGGTTGCAAACCCTCGCGAGTGACGGCTCGCGCTAGGAGAGGCGGCGGGCGGTGTCGGCGGCGCGGGCGCCGTAGCCGCCGCCGAAGAGGCAGGCGTGGACGAGCAGCGGGAAGAGCTGGTGGACGCCGAGCCGGTCACGCCAGCCGTCGGCGAGCGGGTGCTCGTCGTCGTAGGCCTCGACCACGCGCTGGAGGTGGGGCAGGCCGAAGAGCGACAGCATGGCGAGGTCGACCTCGCGGTGGCCGCCGTACGCCGCCGGGTCGATCACCCGGCAGCTCCCGTCGAACCCCCAGAGCACGTTGCCGTTCCACAGGTCGCCGTGGAGGCGTGAGGGCGGCTCGTCGGGCACCAGCTCCTCCAGCCGCCGGACGACGCCCTCGACCGCCACTGCGTCGGCCTCCCCGATCGCGTTCCGGTCGCGGGCGAGCTTGAGGTAGGGCAGCAGCCGCCGGGTGGCGTAGAACTCCGCCCACGACGGGGCGGTGCGGTTGGGCATCGGGAGGCGGCCGATGAAGCCGTCGTGCTCGGCGCCGAACCCGGCCGCGCCGGCGCGGTGGGTGCGGGCCAGGGACGCGCCGAAGGCAGCGGCTGCGTCGACGGTCGGCTTGCCGGGCTCGACCCAGCGCAGGATCAGGCACTCGTGGTCGTGGGCGAGCACGTCGGGGACGGCGACCCCGCCGTCGTCCTGGGCGGCGGCGAGCCAGGCGAGGCCCCGGGCCTCGGCGTCGAAGAAGCCGTCGGGCGCCTGGTGGTGGGTCTTGACGAGCGCGGTGGTGCCGTCGGAGAGCCGCACCCTCGTGGCGGTCGAGATGTCACCGCCGGCGACCGGGGCGGTCGAGATGACCTGGGCGTCGAGCAGCTCCTCGGCGCGACGGGCGATGAGCGGCAGCCGGGTCATGACGGCCCCGGCGCTCGCAGGCACTCGTCGAGGGCGGCCACGAGCGCGTCGGTGGTTCGTTCGACCATGCGCAGCACCTCCTCGAACCCGGCGCCCCCACCGTAGTACGGGTCGGGCACGGCGGCTCCCGGTTCGACCGGGTCGAGGTCACGGAACATGCGCGTCCGCTCCGCCGGGCCCCCGACGTCGCGCAGGTTCTCCTCGTCCATCACCAGCACCAGGTCGTGCTCGGCGTGCCACGAGGCGTCGAAGGTCCGGGCGCGGTGGCGGGTGGGGTCGTAGCCCGCGACGTCGAGGGTCGCGGCGGCACGGCGGTCCATCGGGTTGCCCTCGTGCCAGCCGCCGGTGCCCGAGCTCGCGACGCTCACCCGGTCGTCCAGGCCGGCCTCGGCCAGCCGCTGCTCCAGCACGACGTGCGCCATCGGGGAGCGGCAGATGTTGCCCAGGCACACCAGGGCGACGGCGTAGCTGCCCTCGGTGCGCGGTGCCGGGAGCATCAGTCGCGGTCCGTCACCGTGGCGACGCCCCAGTTGACCAGGCTGATCACCAGCGCGCCGAGCAGGGCGGACCAGAAGAAGTCACCGACGCGGAAGCCGAGGTCGAGCTGGGTCGCCAGCCAACCGGTGAGCTTGAGCATCAAGGCGTTGATGACCCACAGGAACAGGCCGAGCGTCAGGATCACGATCGGGAAGGACAGGAACTTCACCACCGGCTTCACCAGGCTCGACACCAGGCCGAGGATGACGCCGACGCCGACCAGTGCCGGCCAGTACTCCGCCAGCCCCTCGCCCTGGTCGAGGAAGCGGATGCCGGGGACGATCCACGCGGCGACCCAGACCGCGAGGATGTTGGTGAGCAGCCAGATCACGAGCTTCATGCGGCCCAGCGTAGTGACCGGTGCCCGACTAGCCTCGCGGCGTGGACTGGATCGGCGGCACGGAGACGATGGTGCTGGGGGCGCTCGCCTCCGGGGCCTTCTTCGCGCTGCTCGCTGCCGGGTTGAAGCGCTGGCTCGGGGCGGTCGGCGCGTCCGCGTGGTGCGGCTTCGCCTGGTGGCTGGTCGTCATCGCCCTGGTGACGCTGGTGCCGCTCACCGGCATCGACTACGCCGTCTCCGCCGAGACCCGGTCGGAGACCTGCTCGATGGACTACGGCGGCCCGGCCCCCGACGGGTTCTGGATCTTCTCGGGCGGCCAGCGGCTGCTCAACACCGCGCTCTTCGTGCCGGCGGGTGCGCTGCTGGTGCTCGCGGTGACCCGGTGGCGGGCCGGGTGGGTGATGGCGCCGCTCGGGCTGATCGGGCTGGCGGCGTACTCGCTCGCGATCGAGCTGGTCCAGCTCGAGCTCGCGCGCATCGACCGCGCCTGCGACGTCACCGACCTCGTCGACAACGTGATCGGCGCGGGGATCGGCTTCGGGGCGGGGCTGGTGCTGGCCCTGGTCGTGCGTCCCTGGAAGCGGCGTTAACCTCACGTCTCGTGACCTCACCGCAGCCCCGCCCCAACGTCGCCGCCATCCCGACGTACGTCGCCGGCAAGCCGCCAGCGCCGCGGGAGGACATCACCGTCTACAAGCTGTCGTCCAACGAGAACCCCTACCCGCCGCTGCCGGGGGTGGTGGAGGCGGCGTACGCCGCGTCGTCGCGGATGAACCGCTACCCCGACATGGGCAACGCCGACCTCTACGGCGCCCTGTCGCGCAAGCTGGGCGTGCCGACCGAGCACCTGGCGCTGGCCACCGGGTCGGTGGCGCTGATCTACCAGCTCGTGCAGGCCTTCTGCGAGCCCGGCGACGAGGTCGTCTACGCCTGGCGCTCCTTCGAGGCCTACCCGATCGCGGTCACCGCGGCGGCCGCGACGTCGGTGCGGGTGCCGGTGCTGGCCGACGGCCGCCACGACCTCGACGCGATGGCGGAGGCGATCACCGACCGCACGCGCGTGGTGCTGGTCTGCACCCCCAACAACCCCACCGGCCCGGCGGTCTCGCAGGCCGAGCTCGACGCCTTCCTCGCGAAGGTGCCCCCGCACGTGCTGGTCGTCGTGGACGAGGCCTACGTCGAGTTCGTGCGCATGGACGACCCGATCGACGGGGTGGCGACGTACGCCGCGCACGACAACGTGCTGCTCACCCGCACCTTCTCCAAGGCCTACGGGCTGGCGGGCTTCCGGGTCGGGTACGCCGTCGGGCCGGCGCCGATCGCCGGCGCGCTGCGTGCGGTGTCGCTGCCCTTCGGCGTCTCGAGCGTCGCCCAGGCGGCGGCGGTCGCCTCGCTCGCCGAGGAGGCGGCGCTGCTCGAGCGCGTCGACGCCCTGGTCGGTCAGCGCGACCGGGTGGTCGCCGGGCTGCGCGAGGCCGGGTGGGACGTGCCCGAGCCCCAGGGCAACTTCGTGTGGTTCGAGCTGGGTGAGCGGACCGCGGAGTTCGCCGCGGCCGCCGACGAGCTCGGCATCGTCGTGAGGCCCTTCGCCGGCGAGGGTGCGCGGGTCTCGATCGGGGAGGACGAGGCCAACGACCGGGTGGTCGAGCTCGCCCGGCGCTTCCCCCGCTGACCCGATTTGGTTGAACTTGCAACCATAGTCCCATGCCGTACGTCGAGCAGGGTGACTTCAACCGGGACATGAGCTACGTCCCCGACCGCATCACACGCGACGGTCGGGACGGGTGGCAGGTCGAGCCGGGGCGCTACCGACTGGTGGCCGCCAAGGCGTGCCCGTGGGCGACCCGCGCGATCATCGTGCGCCAGCTGCTCGGTCTGGAGGACGTGATCAGCCTGGGGACGCCGGGCCCGACGCACGACGACGACTCGTGGACCTTCGACCTCGACGAGGGCGGGGTCGACCCGGTGCTGGGCATCCCGCGGCTCAAGGACGCCTTCGAGGCCCGCTTCCCCGACTACCCGCGCGGCATCACCGTGCCCGCCATGGTCGACGTCGCCTCGGGCCAGGTGGTCACCAACGACTTCCCCTGGATCACCCACGACCTCTTCCACGAGTGGGCCGACCACCACCGCGACGACGCCCCCGACCTCTGGCCCGACGACGTGCGGGAGGAGATGGAGGAGGTGATGGAGCGGGTCTTCACCGAGGTCAACAACGGGGTCTACCGCTGCGGGTTCGCCGGCAGCCAGGAGGCGTACGACGCGGCGTACGACCGGCTCTGGACCGCCCTGGACTGGCTCGAGACCCGGCTGGCCGACCGTCGCTACCTGATGGGCGACCGGATCACCGAGGCCGACGTCCGCCTCTTCACGACCCTGGTCCGCTTCGACGCCGTCTACCACGGACACTTCAAGTGCAACCGGCAGAAGCTCACCGAGATGCCGAACCTGTGGGCGTACGCGCGCGACCTCTACCAGCAGCCGGCGTTCGGCGAGAACACCGACTTCGACCAGATCAAGGCGCACTACTACGTCGTCCACGGCGACATCAACCCCACCGGCGTCGTCCCCGCCGGCCCCGACCCCGACGCCTGGCTGGAGCCCCACGGGCGGGGTGTCGGTTTCCCCGGCCATCAGGGGAAACTGGCACTTGTCAGGGGTTGCAACCCCTGACAAGTGCATGAATCCCCGGCCATCAGGGGATTCCTGCAGCCCGTCACCACGACAGCTCGGAGCAGTGCCGCGCGTCGGACTCCACCTGGAGTGTGGCGTGCTCGACGCCGTACTGCTCGCGCAGCATCCGGCCGGCGGCGAGGAGGACCTCGTCGGTGTCGCCGGCGGCGACGAGGTGGGCGGTGGCGACGTGCATGCCGGAGGTGAGGGTCCACAGGTGCAGGTCGTGGACGGTCGCGACGCCGGGGACGGCGCACAGCGCCGCCTCGACCTCCGCGGGCTCCATCCCGTGGGGGGCGTGCTGACCGAGGACGGCCAGCACCTCGCGGCCCAGCAGTGCGGCACGGACGGCGACGAAGAGCGCGATCGCGCCGGCGACGGCGGTGTCCCACCAGGCGTCGCCGGTGCGGGCGACGAGGACGCCGGCGACGATGACGCCGACCGAGCCGACGGTGTCGGCGACGACCTCGAGGTAGGCGCCCTTGACGTTGAGGCTCTCCCCGGCCCCGCCGCGCAGCAGCGCCAGCGCGACCAGGTTGACCAGCAGCCCCAGCGAACCGACCACCAGCAGCGGGGTCGCGGCGACGGCGACGGTGGTGTCGATCCGGCGGACCGCCTCGATCGCGACGTACGCCGCCGCGCCGAGCATCAGCAGCACGGTCAGGCCGGAGGCGAAGACCTCGGCGCGGTAGGAGCCGAAGGTGCGGCGCCCGGTGGCGTCGGGGCGGGTGGCGATCCGGGTGGCGGCCAGCGCGGCACCGAGGGCGACGACGTCGGCGGCCATGTGACCGGCGTCCGAGAGCAGGGCGAGGGAGTCGGCGACCAGGCCGGCGACGAGCTCGACGACGAAGAAGCTGCCGACGAGCGCGAACGCGACAGCCAGTCGCCAGCGGTGACGGCCGCCCGCGTGCTGCCCGTGCCCGTGCCCGGCGCCCATGGTGTCGAGGGTATCGGGCAGGCTGGGGCGCCATGAGCGGTTCCCCCTCCTGCTTCGACCTCCTCGACGCCCACGTCGTCGGCGGCCGCGCCGACGCCGAGGCACTGCGCTGGGACGGCGGCAGCTGGACCTACGCCCGGCTGCTCGAGGAGGTCGCGGCGTTCGGCGGCGTGCTCCGCCACTGCGGGGTCAGCAAGGGCGACCGGGTCGACGTGCTGCTGCCGGAGTCGGCCGAGCTCGTCGTCGCGCTCCTCGCCACCGCCCGGATCGGCGCCGAGCACGCGTGGGGCACCGGCGAGGCCGCGGTGCTCGTCACCGACAGCGACGGCGGCGAGGCTGAGGCACCGGAGGCACCGGTGGTGCTGGTCAAGCAGCGGCCCGGTGCCGCGCGGGCGCTGGTGGAGGGCCGCGACTACGACTGGGACGTGGTGCTGCGTGCCGGCCGCACCGACCCCGCCCCGCAGGCCGGCGGCGCCGTGGTCACGCCGTACGACGAGCGCACCCGCGCCGTCCTCGCGGCCCTGCTCGACGGCGGCACCGTCAGCCTCGACCCAGCCCGGCCTCCCGCGCCTTGATGATCGCCTCGGCCCGCCCGGCGGCGTGGAGCTTGGAGTAGATCGACGACACCGTGTTGCGCACGGTCTTCGACGAGACGTGGAGCTCGCGGGCGATCGCGTCGTTGGAGCGTCCGGCCGCGAGCAGGTCGAGCACCGAGCGCTCGCGCTCGCTCAACGTCGGGAAGGGGTGCGACTGCGGCGCCGGCCCCCGGCCGGAGAGGTACGTCGCCACGCGACCGGCCAGCGAGGCGCCGAACACCATCCCGCCCGCGGCGGCCGCCTCGATCGCGCGCACGACCTCGGCGGCGCCGGAGCCCTTGAGCAGGTAGCCGGAGGCGCCGGCGCGGATCGCCGACATCACGGTCTCGTCGTCCTCGTTCATCGTCAGCATCACCACCCGCACGTCGGGGTGGCGGCCCGTGATGTGGCGCGTGGCCTCGATCCCGTCGAGGCCGGGCATCTGGATGTCCATCACGACGACGTCGGGCTGGAGCGAGGCGACCTGGTGGACCGCGTCACGGCCGTCGGCGGCGGTGCCGGCGACGTCCATCCCGTCGAGTGCCCCGAGGAGTGCGACGAGGCCGTCGCGGACGATCTGGTGGTCGTCGACGACGAGCACCCGGATCGGGTCAGTCATGGCGTGCTCCCAGCGGAAGTCGGGCCCGCACGACGGTGCCGCCGGCGGCAGGACAGCTCACCTCGGTGCCGCCGCCGAGCTCGGCGGCGCGCTCGCGCAGCGACAGCATCCCGACGCCGGCCTGCGCGTCGGTCGCGATGCCACGGCCGTCGTCCCCGACCTCGAGGACGAGGGCGTCCGGGGTGCGCGACAGGTCGACGGTCGCCCGCCGGGCCCCGGAGTGGCGGGAGACGTTGGTGAGTGCCTCGGCCGGCGATCCGGTACGCCGCCACCTCGACGGCGGCCGGCAGCACCCCGAGCTCGTCGGCGGCCACGGTCACGGTGAGCTCGTCGGTCGAGAGGCCCTCGGCGAGCTGGGCCAGCGCGCCGGCCAGGCCCCGGTCGTCGAGTGCGGGCGGGCGCAGGTCGTGGACGAGGCGACGCACGTCGGCGACGACCTCCTGCACCTCGCCGGTCGTGGCCTCGAGCTGGGTGGCTGCGGCCTCGGGGTCACGCGCCACGAGCAGCCGCGCCGACTCGAGCCGGAACACGACGCCGGACAGGGCCGGGCCCAGCCCGTCGTGGAGGTCGCGACGGATCCGCCGCCGCTCCTCCTCCCGGGCCACGACGAGCCGCTCGCGGCTGTCCTGGAGCTCGGCGGCCAGCCGGCTGGTGCGGGCGGCGGTGGCGGCCTGGCGCACGAGGTCGCCGAGCAGCCGCTCGTCGCGACCGGACAGCCGGGACCGCAGGCCCCGGGCCGGCAGCACCAGGCGACCGACCTCCTCGTCGCGGTAGGTGATGGGCAACGTGCGGGTGTCGGGGGTGGCGCGGCCGTGGGTCGCGACGACCCGTTCGCCGTCGGCCCGGTCGACCTCCACCCGCACGTAGCCGACGCCGAAGGCGGTGGCGACCGCGGTGGCGACGGCCGCGAGCTGGTCTGAGGTGTCGTCGGTGGCCTCGAGCGCCGAGGCGAGGCCGGCGACCACGTCGTAGGGGTTGTCGCGGTCGCCCAGCAGCAGGCGCCGCAGGGCCGCCCAGAGCCGGTCGCGCAGCGGCGCGTACAGCACCGCCGACAGCACCAGCACCAGCAGCACGACCTGGGTCTGCTCGAGCGCGTCGCCGACGGCCGCGGTGAGGGCGGCGAGCGCCAGCAGGTCGATGCCGACGATCAGCGCCCCCAGCGCGGCGTAGAGCAGGGTGCGGCTGAAGAGCAGGTCGATGGCGACCAGGTCGGGCCGGACGATCGCGATCGTCATCGCGCCGGCCGGCATCACCATCACGAGGAAGGTGACGAGCACCCCCAGGGCGGGCACGTCGACCAGCGACGTCACGGCGACGGCGAGGAGCATCACCAGGACCGACCACAGCAGCCACCGCAGCTGCTGCCGGTCCGCACCCCGCGCGGCTCGGTAGCGCACGACGACCGTCGCCGGCGCGACGAGGAAGGCGAGGACGCCGATCGGGCGCAGCGCCGGGCCGACCAGGTCCGTGACCCCGTCGGGGACCGGGACGCTCGTGGGTGTCAGGTCCACGCCGGGCGGCACCTGCGGGGCACCGCCCGGCAGGGTCGGGGAGACGAGCAGGGCCAGGCAGACCAGCAGCATCGCCCCGAGGCCGATCCGGCTGGCGGTCCCCCAGCGACCGGGCAGGAAGTGCCCGGTGGGGAAGAGCAGCAGCAGCACGGCTGTCACGACCGGGAGCAACGCACCCGCTCGCAGCAGGAACCAGAGCGCGAAGGTCATGCCCGGCCAGGCCTCGGTCGTCGACAACCCGGCGCGCACGTAGGCCTGGGCGAGGCCGTCGAGGGCCCAGAAGAGCCCGAACCCCGCGAGCGCCCACCCGAAGCCGTGACCCGGGCGGTGGCGCAGCACGAGGGCGGCGAAGCCGGCCAGCACGACCCCGTTGAAGGCGTAGATCCAGCCCGGCTCCGGGGTGACCGACGGCGGGCCGCCGGGCAGTGGACCGCGCACGTCGAGTAGCACGGTGACCGCGAACGCGGCGACGGACAGCGCCGGCAGCACCAGCGGCGTCCAGCGCTCCCTCGGGGTCACGGCGACATTGTGGACCCCCGGATCCACGGCGGCCCCGACCGACGCGGGGAGGTCCGCACCGGCCGGGGTCGGGGGCAGGGTCACGCGCGGCGGTGGACGCGGTCGCCGACCACGAAGCCGACGGCGGTGACCAGGAGCCACAGCGGCCCGGTCATGCCGGCCATGTACTGCAGCGGCGAGACGCCGAGCAGCAGCGTCAGGCCGCCGAGCACGAGCCCGGTGCGGCCGATCCAGCGGGGTACGCCGCCGCGGCGGCTCGCGGCGTACGTGGCGAGGCCCGAGAGGCCGGTGAGGGTCCACAGCCACGGGATGGTGCCGATCCAGTGGTTGAACATCGCGGCGTTCGCGTCCTGCACGGCCCCCTCCTGGGGGATGCCCATCATGAACTCGGTGTCGAGCCCGCTGCCCATGATCGAGACGAGGGCGGTGCCGAGCAGGCCCGCGAACGCGACCAGGGGCAGCGCGGACCCGGGCAGCACCGCCTGCAACCGCCGGTGGAGCCCGGCGCCGAAGACCACGAGCAGGACCGCGCCGAGGGCGGTGAAGGAGTGGAAGACGAACATCGTCGGCGCCTGCTCGGCCAGGCGGGCGGTGATGCCCGCCGGGTCCCCGACGAGGGCCGGGTCGTAGACCGCGTCGACCATGCCGGACGACACGATGGTGCCGATCCCGCACAGGCCGGCGGCGATCCCGGCGACGCCCCACAGCGGGGACGTCGCGCTGGGTGGCGTCGTGGCGGGCACGACCTCGTCGCGGACGGGATGGGTGGTGGTGACGTGAGTGGTCACGGTCGGGCTTCCCTTCTGGGCGTGGTTGATGAGGCCGACCCTGCGGGACCCGGTGTCCCGCGGGGGAGGGACAAGTGGGCACACCTCGCGACCCGACCGATTGGCGGGCCGCGCGCACCCGTCGGTACGGTGGACCCACTCGGCTGTGTCCCGCGTCACAAGCGACGGGACAGTGGCGGGGAACAGTGCCAGCACGGCGACCGCGGCGACCCCGCGAGGCCGTCCGCGACGAAGGAGAACAGGTTGACGAACCCTGGTTTCGGCCCCGACCTGGTGGAGGTCTTCGGACCCAGCCAGCAAGACGGCGGGCCTGATCTGATCCAGCTGCTGACGCCCGAGGGCGAACGCGTCCACCACCCGGAGTTCGACCTCGACTTCTCCGCCGACCAGCTGCGCGGGTTCTACCGCGACATGGTGCTGACCCGGCGGATCGACACCGAGGCCACGGCGCTCCAGCGCCACGGCGAGCTCGGCATCTGGGCCCAGCTGCTCGGCCAGGAGGCCGCCCAGATCGGCGCCGGCCGCGCGCTGCGGACGCAGGACTTCGTGTTCCCGACCTACCGTGAGCACGGCGTCGCCTACTGCAAGGGCGTCGACCCGCTCAACCTGCTCGGCCTCTTCCGCGGTGTCGACCACGGTGGGTGGGACCCCAACGAGAACAACTTCGGGCTCTACACGATCGTCATCGGCGCGCAGGCGCTCCACGCCACCGGCTACGCGATGGGCATCCAGCGCGACGGCGCGGTCGGCACCGGCGACCCCGAGCGTGACGCGGCCGTCATCGCCCACTTCGGCGACGGCGCCAGCAGCCAGGGCGACGTCAACGAGGCCTTCATCTTCGCGGCCTCCTACAACGCCCCCGTCGTGTTCTTCTGCCAGAACAACCAGTGGGCGATCTCCGAGCCGATCGAGCGCCAGTCGCGCATCCCGCTCTACCAGCGCGCCCTCGGCTTCGGCTTCCCCGGCGTCCGGGTCGACGGCAACGACGTGCTCGCGACGTACGCCGTCACGCAGGCCGCGCTGCAGCGCGCCCGTGAGGGCCAGGGCCCGACGCTCGTGGAGGCCTACACCTACCGGATGGGTGCCCACACCACGACCGACGACCCGACCCGCTACCGGCTCAACGACGACGTCGAGAACTGGAAGCTCAAGGACCCGATCGCCCGGCTCGAGGCCTACCTGCGCCGCAACGGCCTGATCGACGACACCTTCATCAGCGACCTGAAGACGGAGGCCGATGAGCTCGGCCACCACCTGCGGGAGGGCTGCAAGGCGCTGCCCGACCCGAAGCCGATGGACATGTTCGACCACGTCTACGCCGAGGAGACCGAGGAGCTGCGCGTCCAGCGCGAAGGCTTCGCCCACTACCTCGAGTCCTTCGACGAGACCGCGGGGAGCCACTGATGAGCACCGGAACCGGCCAGAAGATCACCCTCGCCAAGGGCCTCAACATGGGCCTGCGCAAGGCCATGGAGGACGACCCCAAGGTCCTCATCATGGGTGAGGACGTCGGCAAGCTCGGCGGCGTCTTCCGCATCACCGACGGCCTGCAGAAGGACTTCGGCGAGGACCGCGTCATCGACTCCCCGTTGGCGGAGTCGGGCATCGTCGGCACCGCGATCGGCATGGCGCTGCGCGGCTACCGCCCCGTCGTGGAGATCCAGTTCGACGGCTTCGTCTACCCGGCCTACGACCAGATCGTGTGCCAGGTCGCGAAGATGCACTACCGCTCCAAGGGCAACTACAAGATCCCGATGGTCATCCGGATCCCCTTCGGCGGCGGCATCGGCGCGGTCGAGCACCACTCCGAGAGCCCCGAGGCGCAGTTCGCGCACACCCCGGGCCTGAAGGTCGTGGCGTGCTCCAACCCGGTCGACGGCTACTGGATGATCCAGCAGGCCATCGCCAGCGACGACCCGGTGATCTTCCTCGAGCCCAAGCGGCAGTACCACGCCGACAAGGCCGAGCTCGACGAGTCCGCCACCCCCGAGCCGCTGTTCACCAGCCGCGTCGTGCGCCGGGGCACCGACGCCACCGTGCTGGCCTACGGCCCGACGGTGAAGACCGCGCTGGCGGCCGCGGAGGCCGCCTCGACGGAGGGCCGGAGCCTCGAGGTCATCGACCTGCGCACGCTCAGCCCGCTCGACATGGGTCCGGTCTTCGAGTCGGTGCGGCGCACCGGCCGCGCCGTCATCACCCACGAGGCCCACGTCAACCTCGGTCTGGGCTCGGAGGTCGCGGCCCGCATCACCGAGGAGTGCTTCTACTCCCTGGAGTCGCCGGTGCTGCGCGTCGGTGGCTTCGACACCCCCTACCCCGCGTCGCGGATCGAGGAGGACTACCTCCCCGACCTCGACCGGGTCCTCGACGCCGTGGACAGGAGCCTTGATTTCTGATGGCCGAGTTCAAGCTGCCCGACGTGGGTGAGGGCCTCACCGAGGCCGAGATCGTCTCCTGGAAGGTCAAGGAGGGCGACACGGTCGAGATCAACGAGATCATCTGCGAGATCGAGACCGCCAAGTCGATCGTCGAGCTCCCCTCGCCGTTCGCCGGCACCGTGCAGAAGCTGATGGTCGCCGAGGGCGACATGGTCGACGTCGGCACGCCGATCATCGCGATCGGTGACGGTGCCGAGGCGCCGTCCGCCGACCCCGAGCCGGCCCCGGCCGCCCAGGAGATGGAGATCGACCTCTCCAACCCGGCCGCCAGCGGTGGCGGCGAGGGCGAGAGCCTGGTCGGCCGCAACAAGGCCGACCGCGGTCCGGTGCGCCGCGCCCGCAAGGGCACCGCGTCGCCGCCCTCGGAGGCCGCCGCCAGCACCCAGATGCAGGTGCAGGGCGCCTTCGCCGCCGGCGGAGCGCAGAGCGCCGACGTGCACGAGGCCGACGAGCCGGCCGTCCCGGCCGTCGCGGCCCGTGCCCACGACGAGCCGGCCGCCGAGCCGGGGAGCACCCGCACGCTGGCCAAGCCGCCGGTGCGCAAGCTCGCCAAGGACCTCGGCGTCGACCTGGCCACCCTGACCGGGTCGGGCGAGGGTGGCGTGGTGACGCGCGCCGACGTCGAGGAGGCCGCCAGCGGCGGTGGTGCCGCCCGCGCGGCGACGACCGGCGGTGCCCGCACCGCAGCCATGTCGGGCGAGCGTGAGACCCGCGAGCCGATCAAGGGCGTGCGCAAGATGATGGCGTCGGCGATGAGCGACTCCGCCTTCACCGCACCCCACGTCACCGAGTGGATCACCGTCGACGTGACCCGGACGATGGAGTTCGTCGACCGGCTCAAGTCGCGGCGCGAGTTCCGCGAGGTCAAGGTCAGCCCGCTGCTGGTGCTGGCGCGCGCGGTCATGCTCGCCGCGCGACGGACACCGGAGATCAACTCGTTCTGGGACGAGGCCGCGCAGGAGGTCGTGCTCAAGCACTACGTCAACCTCGGCATCGCCGCGGCGACGCCGCGGGGTCTCGTGGTGCCCAACATCAAGGACGCCGACTCCCTCGGGCTCGTCGAGCTCGCGGAGGCCCTCGGCGAGCTGACGGCGGTCGCGCGGTCGGGCAAGACCCAGCCGGCCGACATGGCGGGTGGCACGTTCACGATCACCAACGTCGGCGTCTTCGGCGTCGACGCCGGAACGCCGATCATCAACCCGGGCGAGTCCGCGATCCTGTGCTTCGGCGCGGTGCGGAAGCAGCCCTGGGTCGTGTCCAGCAACGGCACCGACGAGATCGTCCCCCGCCAGATCACCACGCTGGCGTTGTCCTTCGACCACCGTCACATCGACGGCGAGAAGGGCTCGCGCTTCCTGGCCGACGTCGCCGGGATCCTCGAGGACCCCGCGTCCGCCCTGCTCTTCTGAGACCTCACCCGTCGCTGCCGCCGGACCCGGCGGCAGCGACGGGCACGGTCGCACCTGCTGTCGTCACACTCACCCCGGCTCGATCGTCGAGGGAGTGAGGGGACGATCTGGAAGGGTGTGTGAGGTGGATCAGACGGAGGTCTTCGAGGCCGAGCGTCCGCGACTGGTGGGTCTCGCGAGTCGGGTGCTCGCCGACCACGCCGAGGCCGAGGACGTGGTCCAGCAGGCATGGCTCCGACTGCACCGCACCCCGGCCGAGATCGACAACCTGCCCGCCTGGCTCACGACGGTCACCACCCGGCTGTGCCTCGACCGGCTGCGGGCGAGGACGCCGACCCCGGTGGCCGAGGTCGAGGTGGTCGGGACTGCGCCGGACCCGGCCGACGACGTCGCGCTCGCCGACACCGTCGGGGTCGCCCTGCAGGCGGTGCTGGACCGGTTGACGCCGCAGCAGCGGGTCGCCTTCGTGCTGCGCGACAGCTTCGGGTTCGAGTTCTCGACGATCGCCGCCGTCCTCGACACGACACCGGTCGCCGCGCGCAAGCTCGCCTCGCGGGCCCGCTCGAGGGTCGGCGTCGCCGTCCCGGACGACGAGCTCGCCGACTGGGAGCTGGTCGACGCCTTCATGGCCGCGGCCAGGGAGGGTGACTTCGACCGGCTGCTGCGGCTGCTGGCCCCGGACGCGGCCGTGCGGGCGGACGCCGACGCGATCCTGGCCGGGACCCCCGAGCGGATCGACG
The DNA here is from genome assembly GCA_963754025.1 of uncultured Actinomycetota bacterium. GTDB lineage: Bacteria > Actinomycetota > Actinomycetes > Propionibacteriales > Nocardioidaceae > Nocardioides. The sequence goes on from CAVWEC010000005.1 coordinate 872,655, forward strand.
GCGGTCGGGAGGTCGCCACCTTCTTCAACGGCAGCGCGCAGGCAGCACTGCCCGTGTACGTCGACGACCGCCCCGGCGCCGCCTGGTTCCACCGTGGCGAAGCGCAGGTGGTGTTCGACTTCGAGCTCGTCGACGGCGTTGTCCGACGCATCACGTTCCGCGCCTCCCCGGCGGTGCGCGCGCAGGTGACGCGCCGCGACGGAGCAGAACGCCGCTGACCCGGGGGTCACACCGGGGACGCCCCGATCGTCACCAGGGAGACAAGCCGTCCCACCGCACCAGGAGGTACCCCATGAAGACGATGACCTGCGAACAGCTCGGCGGACCCTGCACCGTCCCGCACCGGGGTGAGACCGCCGACGAGGTCATCAAGGCGCAGGACCGTCACCTCAAGGAGGCGGAGCGGTCCGGCGACCTCAGCCACCAGGAGGCCCGCGAGGCGATGAAGGGCCGCTGGCGCCACCCCAGGAAGTCGATGGGCTGGTACCGCGACATGAAGCAGACCTTCGCCGCGCTGCCCGAGGGCTGACGCTCCGGGGCTGGTCCGGCCCCTCGTCGCCCCGACACGACTAGGGCGTGACGGGGGGCTGGTCCTCGCCCAGCAGGTGCGTGTCGAAGACCGGTGCCAGGTCGGTCCCCGACTCCCGTGACCACCAGCGCACGATCTCGTCGTAGCCGGCGTTCCCGTTGTCGCGGCTGGCCGGCCACTCGCGCATCAGCCGCAGGAACGACCGGTCGCCGATCTCGGCACGCACGTCGTGCCACATCACCGCCGGCAGGTAGTAGACGTTGGGCTCCGCGAACTTGGTCCGGTCGTACGCCGCCGGCGGCCCGGTCTCCTCGCGCAGCTGCTGCCCGTCGGACGCCCACTGTGCCATTCGGTCGTCGAGCGGGGTGCCGCCGTTCTCCGACTCCCACATCGCCTGCAGGTACATCGTCATGCCCTCGTTCATCCACAGGTCGCGCCAGTCACGTGGTGTCACCTGGTTGCCCCACCACTGGTGGACCACCTCGTGCACGAGCACCGGCATCGAGAAGGTGTAGTCGGTGGTGCCGAGGGTGATCATCGTCTGGGTCTCCATGCCACTGGTGGAGTCGACGAAGAGGAAACCGAGCGTGTCGAAGGGATAGGGCCCCAGCAGGTCCTCGGTCCAGTCGACCGCGGCGACGGCGTCGCGACGTAGCTGCGGCATCCGGTCCGCGACCAGCGGTCGAGGCAGCCACAGGCTGATCGGCACGCCGCTGGCCGACGACACCTCGTCGGTGACGTAGTCACCGAACGCCACCGTCATCAGGTACGACGCCGCCGGTTCGGCCAGGTGCCACTCGGTCACCGCCACCCCGTCCTCGTCGCGGCGCGAGACCAGCTCGCCGTTGGAGACGCCGACCATCGGGTCGGGGGCGGTGAGCGTGAGGTCGTAGAGCGCCTTGTCGGAGGGCTGGTCGTTGACGGCGTACCAGGTGTAGGCCCCGAAGGGCTCCTGCATCGTCCACACCGACCCGTCGGCCGTGGTGGTCCAGCCGAGCGCGGGCACGTCCGCGCGGGTGGTGGGCGCGTCGACGGGCTGCGGGGAGCCGGCGTACTCGAGGGCGAGCGTGTAGCGCTCGTCGGCCACCACCTCGGCGAGCACCGCGAGGTCCTTGCCCCGCCGGTTCACGTCGACCTCCTTGCCGTCGAGCGCGGCGCTGCCCACCTCCAGCTCGGGCGACAGGTCGAGCCGGACCACGTCGTCGTCCTCGGTGGCCCGAAACGTGATCACCTCGGTCGCGGTCAGCTCCTCGGCCCCCGGGTCCCAGTCGAGGTCGAGGTCGTAGTGCAGTGCGTCGATGCCGGGGTCCCCGACGCGCGGGTAGACCCGGTCCTCGACCGGCTCGCTCAACCCGGCGTCGTACGCGGGGTCGTCGGCAGGATCGCCCGAGGAGCCCGGGGCGCCGGAGGAGGCGGTGCCCGCGCGCTCGGAGGGTGGGACTCCCTCGGCCGGAGACGCCTCCTCGTCCGAGCAGCCCGCCAGGGCGGCGATCGCTGCGCCGGCCGTGGCGACGGCGAGCGCACGGCGCAGCCTCACGTCTCCCCGCGGAGCATCGGCCGCACCAGCTTGCGGCCGTGGTGGATCTGGGCCTTCACGGTGCCCAGGGGGGCCTCGACGAGACGCGCGATCTCGTCGTACGGCAGTCCGTAGACGTCGCGCAGCAGCAGCGGCTCGACGAACTGGGGGTGGTCGCGCTCGAGGCTCTCCATCGCCTCGAGCAGGTCGAGGCGGGTGCCGGCGATCACGCTGGTGGTGCGTGGGTCGGGCCGGTCGACCTCGGCGACGTCGACGCCGATCGCGGTGGCCTGGTTCTTCAGCCGGCGGTAGGTCGAGCGGGCGGAGTTGACGGCCACGACGTGCATCCAGGTCGTGAACCGGCCGTTGCCGTGCCACGAGCCGATCTTGCGGCTGATGTTGATCAGCGCCTCCTGGCAGGCGTCCTCGGCGTCCGCGGAGTAGGGCAGCACCCCCCGGCAGACGTTGAGCGCCCGCGGCCGCACCGCACCGAGCAGCCGCTCCAGCGAGTCCCGGTCGCCGCCCTGGGCGCGTCGCGCCAGGTCGTCGATCTCGTCGGGCGTCGTGGTGTCCCAGCTGGACTGACCCGCCATGTGTCGACCCTTCCCCCGTGGTGCCTGAGGGTCCGAACATAATGCAGGCGTGTCCATGCCCTCTCGGATCGGTCGCTACGCCGTGCGCCGACGCATCGGCTCCGGCGGCTTCGCCACCGTCTGGCTGGCCTACGACGAGCAGCTCGACTCGCCGGTCGCGGTGAAGGTGCTGGCCGAGAACTGGACCGAGGACCACCACGTCCGGCAGCGCTTCCTCGAGGAGGGCCGCTTCCTGCGCAAGGTGGAGTCGCCCCACGTCGTCAGCGTCTACGACGCCGGCGAGCTCGACGACGGCCGGCCCTACCTCGTCATGTCCTACGCCGACCAGGGCACGCTCGCCGACCGGCTCGAGGTCGACGGGCTCACCGCCGCGCACGCGCTCGAGGTCGTGCGGCAGGTGGGGGCGGGCCTGACCGCGCTGCACGAGCGCGGCGTGCTCCACCGTGACGTGAAGCCCGCCAACGTCCTCTTCCGCACCGTCGAGGCGCGCGGGGGCGGCACGCAGGTGCGGGCGATGCTGGCCGACCTCGGCCTCGGCAAGGCGCTCGACATGTCCTCCCGGCTGACGATGATCGCCGGGACGCCCTCCTTCGTCGCGCCCGAGCAGGCGCAGGGCGAGCCGCTCGACCAGCGCGCCGATCTCTACGCGCTCGGTGCGCTCACGCACCTGCTGCTCGCGGGCGAGGCGCCGTTCCGCCACGCCTCGCTCTCCGAGGCGGCCACGCCGGGCGCGCCCCCCGCCCTGTCGGACTCGGGGCGCGACTTCGACGCCGGTGTCGAGCAGGTCGTGCGGCGGGCGCTGGCCGCCGACCGTGACGACCGGTGGCCCGACGTCGACTCCTACGTCGCGGCGCTCGGCGACTCGCTGGCGGCCGGTGGGACCGACCGGGGCACGAGCGACGACGCGCTGCCCCGCCCGTGGCTGCCGGTCGACCCCGACCTGACCCAGCCGGGGCCACGCCCCGGCGCGGCGAGCGCGGTGGGGTCGTCCGACGGTTCCCTTCCCGAGCCGGTGCCGCCGTCGGCACCACCCCGCAGCCGGCGCGCGACCGCACTGCTCGGGGTGGGGGCGGTCGTCGTGCTCGCCGCCGGAGCCGCCGGCGGCGTCCTCCTGCAGCAGGGGCAGGACCCCGACGTCGTGCTCGAGGACTCGACGGGTTCGCTGTCGGTGACGGTGCCGCGCTCGTGGTCGGCCTCGGTCGCCGACGGGCAGTGGACGCCGCCGCAGCAGGAGGCCAGCTTCCCCGCGATCTCCGTCGGCACCAGTGCCGATTGGGCGAGCACGACCGGCGGGCAGGGCGTGTTCGTCGGCGTGCTCGGCTTCGAGGACATGCCCGAGCAGCTGCCGGGCCACCCCGACTGCGCGGAGACGCTCGACCCGGTGCCCGACGTCGCGGGCGGCGACCCGGTGCTGCAGCAGGTCTCGACCGGCTGCCCGGGTGTGATCGTCGAGCGGGTGCGGCAGGTCGCGACCAACCGCTACCTGTGGATGCAGGTGCGCAGCGACGACCGCAGCACGGCCTACTCGGTGCTGGAGGACGTCTCCGCGCCGGGCTTCTGAGGCCCGTCGTCGGAGCGCCGTTCGAGGCTGCCGCTCATCTCCAGCACCAACGACTCGAGGCCGGCCTGGTCGACCAGCCGGCCGGTGGCCGCGATCTCGACGTCGACGAGTCCGTCGCCGTCCAGGCTGACCCAGCGGATGACGGTCAGACGCCGGTAGCCGTCGAGGATGAACGAGGCGGTGAGCGTGTCCAGCGAGGTGCCCAGGACCTCGAGGTCGGTGAGTCCCGCCTGCTGCTCGAGCTCGATCGGCCGGGTGGCGACCTTCTGCTCCAGGGTGCGGTTCTCCTGCGCCAGCGTGAGCCGCACGACGTACCCGCCTGAGCCCGGTGCGTTGGATGGCTTCCAGGTGACGGTGCGCCGGTCTGAGTAGGTCGTCTGGAGCCAGCCGTCCGGCACGTCGACGACGACGCCACCGCGCTGGGCGGCTCCGAACTCCTCCGGGTGGAAGGACAACGACGGTGCCAGCGGGTCGTCGTCGGGGTTGGGTCGCGTCTTCTCCGGCGGCGTGTAGGGCAGCGCCGGACCGCTGGCAGCGACGGGCTGCGGCGCCGCGCCGGTCCTGCGAGGCTCGGCGGCCGACTCGGCCCACGTCCAGCCCGCCACGCCGCCGAGGAGGGCGAGCGCGAGGATCGACCCGAGCGTGCGCAGTGCCACGGGGGGAGGGTATCCCGCAGGGTGGGGCGGCTGTGGTTGGCTCTGGCGTATGACCACCGTCACGTCCACCGGCCTGGCCCTCGACTTCCTGGATCGCCACCGCGACCGCCTCGAGGCCGCCGTCTCCGCCTGTGCCACCCGCGAGTACTACGCCGCCTTCGACGAGTCGCCCTCGCCGCGCGTCTACGGCGAGACGGCCGCCGCCGAGGGGCAGGCGGCGTACGACGCCTGGCTGGGTGGCGACTTCCCGGTCTCGACCCCCGGCGCGTCCGGCACGGTGGCCAGTGAGCGCTCGCCGTTCGGGATCGACCTCGGGGTGCGCTACCCGCGGGTGCCGGCCACCGACGAGGCCGTCGGGACGCTGGTGGAGGCGGCCCGGCGTGGCATGCGCGAGTGGCGCGACGCGGGTCCCGACGGGCGTGCGGGGGTGTGCCTGGAGATCCTCGACCGGCTCCACGCGCGCGTCTTCGAGCTGGCCAACGCGGTGCAGCACACCAGCGGCCAGGCCTTCGTGATGGCCTTCCAGGCCGGCGGCGCCCACGCGCTCGACCGGGCGCTCGAGGCGATCGCCTACGCCCACACCGAGATGACCCGCACGCCCGCCACCGCGCGCTGGGAGAAGCCCGGCAAGCACCCGCTGGTGATGGAGAAGACCTTCACCGTCGTGCCACGCGGCGTCGCACTGGTGGTCGGCTGCAACACGTTCCCGACGTGGAACTCGTGGCCGGGGCTGTTCGCCTCGCTCGTCACGGGCAACCCGGTCGTGGTGAAGCCCCACCCGGGCGCGGTGCTGCCGCTCGCCATCACCGTGCAGGTCTGCCGCGACGTCCTCGCCGAGGCCGGGTTCGACCCCGACCTGGTCACCCTGGCCGCGGAGGAGCCCGGCGACGGGCTCGCTGCCGTGCTCGCCGTGAGGCCGGAGGTCAAGCTGGTCGACTTCACCGGCGGCAACGCCTTCGGCGACTGGCTCGAGGCCAACGCGACCCAGGCCCTCGTCTTCACCGAGAAGGCCGGCGTCAACACCGTCGTCGTCGACTCGACCGACTCCTTCCGGGCGATGTGCCAGAACCTCGCCTTCTCGTTCTCGCTCTACACCGGCCAGATGTGCACCGCCCCGCAGAACGTCTACCTCCCCGCCGGCGGCATCGCCACCGACGAGGGGGTGAAGTCGCCCGCGGAGGTCGCCGAGGGCATCGGTGCGGCGTTCGAGAAGCTGCTCGGCGACGACGCCCGGGCGGTCGAGCTGCTCGGTGGCGTCGTCAACGATGGCGTCCTCGAGCGGCTCTCCACCGCAGGTGACCGGGGCGAGGTGCTGGTGCCTTCGCGCACGGTCACCCACCCGGCCTACCCGGACGCCACCGTGCGCACCCCCACCCTCGTCGGCCTCACCGCCGGCGACGACGCCGACGTCTACGAGTCGGAGTGCTTCGGCCCGGTGGCCTACCTGATCTCGACGCCGTCCACCGACGCGTCGGTCGAGCTCTTCCGCGACACCGTGAAGCGCCACGGCGCCATGACCGCCTCGGTCTACTCGACCTCCGGTGCGGTCGTGGCCGACATGCGCGAGGCCGCCCTCGACGCCGGTGTCGCGCTGAGCGAGAACCTGCTCGGTGGCGTCTTCGTCAACCAGTCGGCGGCCTACTCCGACTTCCACGGCACCGGCGCCAACCCCGCCGCCAACGCCGCCTTCACCGACGGCGCCTACGTCGCCTCGCGGTTCCGCGTCGTGCAGTCGCGCCGTCACGTGTGACCGTCGGCAGGACCCTGCCCGGAGCCCGTTTCGGTGCCCTCGTCCGACGGGCCTTACCGTGGCGGGCATGAGTGCGTCCGACCCCCTCGGCCCCCGTGACTTCGTGCTGCGTGACGCCCGGCTGGCCGACCTCGACGGCAGCGGGACGCCGGACGCGCCGGTCGACCTGCGCATCGTCGGCGGCGCCGTGGCCGAGGTCGGGCTCCGGCTCGACGCGGCCGGGCTGGAGGAGGTCGAGGCCGCGGGCCGCTGGGTGATGCCCGGGCTGTGGGACCACCACGTCCACCTGACCCAGTGGGCCCTGACCAGCGCCCGGCTCGACCTGTCCTCGGCGCGGTCGGCCGAGCAGGCGGTGGCGATGGTGCGCGAGCGGCTGGAGGAGTGGCCCGACCTCGCGATCGTGGGATGGGGACACCGTCCGACCGACTGGCCCGAGGACCCGGTCGTGTCGATGCTCGACGCGCTCGACACCCACGTGCCGATCGTCCTCATCGCCGGCGACGGTCACCATGCCTGGCTCAACACCACGGCGCTGCTGACCCTCCACCTGTCGCTGCGGGAGGGCGTGGTCGCTGAGGCCGAGTGGTTCGCGGCCTACGGCCGGCTCGGTGCGACCCTCGGTGACGACGGCACCGGCCCGGAGGCGATCCTGCGCACCCAGCAGCTGGCCGCGGAGCTCGGTGTCGTCGGCGTGACGGACCTGGAGTTCTCGGGCGGACCGCCGGCGTGGACTGAGCGGTTCGAGGCCGGGGCGGGGCTGCTGCGGGTGCGCGCGGCGACGTACGCCGACGGGCTGGACGACGTGATCGCCGCTGGCCTGCGCACCGGCGACGTCCTCGACGGCTGCGACGAGCGCGCCCGGATGGGCCCGCTGAAGGTCATCAGCGACGGCTCCCTCAACACCAAGACCGCCTGGTGCTGCGAGCCCTACTCCGGCCCGTCGCCGCTGGGGTTCCCGCACGGGTCGCCCAACCAGACCTCGGAGGAGCTGCGCGAGCTGCTCGGCCGGGCGACCGCAGCCGGTCTCGACGTCGCGGTCCACGCGATCGGCGACCGGGCGGTCGGCGAGGCGCTGGACGCCTTCGCCGACACCGGCGCCCGCGGCACCGTCGAGCACGCCCAGCTGGTGCGGCGCGAGGACCTGCGACGCATGGCCGACCTCGGCATCGTCGCCAGCGTGCAACCGGCCCACCTCGTGGACGACCGCGACGCGACCGACCGGCTCTGGCCCGACCGGGGCGAGCGCTGCTTCGCCTTCCGCTGGATGCTCGACGCGGGCGTCAGGCTGGCGATGGGTTCCGACGCGCCGGTCGCCGCGCTCGACCCGTGGCTGGCCGTCATGGCCGCCGTCCACCGCAGCGTCGACGGTCGCGAGGCGTGGTACGCCGAGCAGGCGATCACCCTGCGCGAGGCGCTGGCCGCCTCGACCGACGGCTGGGGCACCGTCGCCGCCGGTCATCCGGCCGACCTGGTGCTGCTCGACGAGGACCCGCTCGGCGACTGGTCGGAGCGCCGTACCGCCCCCACCGTCGCCGCCACCTGGGTCGGAGCCCGCCTCGTCCACGACGCCCGCTGAGGCCGCCCGCTCGCTTGTAACGCCGGGTTAGCAGCTGTTCCGCCCAGGAAATGGCCTGGGTGGAACAAGCGCTAACCCGGCGTTACAAGCCGCTTCAGGCCAGCGCAAGGGTCAGCATCAGCACCGTCTGGGGGTCGTCGAGACTGTCGCCGTAGAGCTCACGCAGCTGGCCCATGCGGTAGCGCACGGTCTGGGGATGCACGAAGAGGTCGGCGGCGACGTCGTCGCGGCGGCCCTGGTGGAGCAGCCACGAACGCAGCGTCGTCTCGAGCTTCTCGGCCGTCGCCGGCTTGAGGTCGGCGAGCGGCGCGAGCGCGCGGGCGCGCAGGTCGGCGTGGGCGTCGGGGTCGGCGGTCACGACGAGCGAGGCCAGGTGGCTCTCGGTGTCGACCGGCGCGGGATCGGCCCCGTGCGTGGCGCGCAGCGCCAGGCCCCGCACGGCCCGGGCGTACGACGAGCGCGCCTCCTGCCACGGCCGTGCCGGGCCGACCACGGCCTGCCGGTCGTCGAGCATCCGCAGCAGCCGGGTGCGTGACCGGCCACCCATGTCGGGCACGAGCACCACCGCGAGGTCGTCGGGCAGGCCGCCGTCGCCGATCACCAGCGCCCGCGAGATGCCCAGCCCCAGGAAGGGCCGCACCTGCGAGGGAGGGAGCAGCACGGCGGTGAGGGTGCGCGGCGGTGCCCAGTCGGCGCGCTCGGCGGCCCGGGTGAGGGCGTCGGGGGCGTCGCCGCGGACCAGCGACGTCGCCAGCAGCTCGAGGTAGCGCTGCTGCACCCGCCCGCTGGTCTCGAGCTCGTCGGTGTGCCCGGCCACCGACGCCGCGGAGAGCTCGTCGATGTAGGCGAACACCATCTCGGCGAAGGAGGCGACCGTCGCCGAGGAGACCTTGCTCGACACCGCTGTCGCCGACAGCTCGCGCCACGCCACCCGGGCCCCCACGCGGTAGGCCGCGAGCAGCGCGTCGGCCGTGCGACCCGAGCGGGCCTCGCCCCGCCCCAGGGCGTAGGCGCCCTCGACCGTCGGCGACAGCGGGGTCCCGGGGTCGGTCGCCCGGCCCGCGACCCGCAGGAAGCCCGCGAGCGCCATCTGCACTGCGGTCTCGATCCTGGCCGCCATCGGCTCGCCCATGCCCTCGCCGTACGACGGCACCTCCTCGCGCACCGCGGCGACGACGTGCACGGCCACCTCGGGCAGGGTGTCCCGCAACAGGTCCACCAGGGGCTTCTCGAGCCTCAACGGCCCCGTCTGTGCGCTCATTTGTCGTCTCCGAACAATCTGTGGCGCACTATTCACGCCGTGATGTCATGAATTGAGCCTACCGCTCAGTCAGGCTAGAGCCATGCCCCTCCGACTGCGTGATCACGCGCGAACCCTGGTCGAGGCGGCCACCACCCCCCTGGTGCCGGCCGACTTCCTCGACCTCGTGGCTCCGCTGCGCCGCGGCACCGACCTGCGCGGCCGGATCGAGCAGGTGCTCCCCGAGACCCGCGACGCGGCGACGCTCGTCATCCGCCCGGGCAAGGACTGGGCCGGCCACGTGCCCGGCCAGTACGTCCGGATCGGGATCGACGTCGACGGCGTGCGCCAGTGGCGCGCCTACTCCCTCACCCACGGCCCGCGGGCCGACGGCCGCATCTCCGTCACGGTCAAGGCCGTGCCCGACGGCCTGGTCAGCCGCCACCTGGTCCACGACCTGCAGCCCGGCACGATGGTCCACCTCGAGCAGGCCGCCGGCGAGTTCGTGCTGCCCCCGGGCGGCGGTCGCTACCTCTTCGTCACCGCCGGGTCCGGGATCACCCCGGTCATCGGCATGCTGCGCAACCTCTTCCCGAGCACGGACGAGGGCGTGCTCCACGCCGACCGCGGCCAGACCCACGACATCACCGTCGTCCACGTCGCCCCCAGCCACCCCGACTCGATCTTCATCCGCGACCTCGAGGCGCTCGACGCCGCCGGCGCGATCCGCCTGGTCGCCCGCTACGACGACGAGCACGGCGTGCTCGACGTCGACGAGCTGCCGGCGCTCGTGCCCGACCTGGTCGAGCGCCGCACCCTCGCCTGCGGCCCGGCCCCGCTGCTCGACGCGCTGCAGCGCCTCTACGACGACAAGGGCCTCGAGCTCGTCACCGAGCAGTTCCGCACCGCCCGCGTCGAAGCCGGCGAGGGCGGCACCGTCACCTTCGCCGACGGGCGCACCGTCAGCGCCGACGGCGCGACCCCGATCCTGGACGCCGCCGAGGAGGCGGGCGTCCTGATGCCGAGCGGTTGCCGGATGGGCATCTGCTTCGGCTGCGTGCTGCCGATGCGTGAGGGCAGCGTGCGCGACCTGCGCAACGGCGCCATCACCACCGCCGTCCCCGGCGAGAGCGGCGACGTGAAGATCCAGACCTGCATCCACGCGCCGGCCGGCGCCTGCACCCTCGACCACTGAGAGAGGCACACCCGTGACCGTCATCCAGAAGAAGTCCGACAACCCGATCGCCCACCTGAGCCCGGAGGACATCGAGGAGCTCGGCCGCAAGCTCGACGTCATCCGGCAGGAGATCATCGAGAGCCGCGGCGCGTCCGACGCGGCGTACATCCGGCGAATGATCAAGACCCAGCGCGGCCTCGAGGCCGGCAGCCGGGCGGTGCTGCTCTTCAGCATCTTCCCGCCGGCCTGGCTGCTCGGCACCGCCGGCCTGAGCGCCGCGAAGATCCTCGACAACATGGAGATCGGCCACAACATCCTCCACGGCCAGTGGGACTGGATGCGGGACCCGAAGATCCACTCCACGACGTGGGAGTGGGACATGGCGAGCCCGTCGGAGCAGTGGAAGCACAGCCACAACGAGCTCCACCACACCTACACCAACGTCATCGGCAAGGACAACGACCTCGGCTACGGCATCATGCGCGTCGACGAGGACCAGACGTGGGCGCCGTTCCACCTCGGGCAGCCGCTGTGGTGCTTCATCAACGCCATGTTCTTCGAGTACGGCATCGCGGCCTACGACCTCGACCTCGGCGCCGTGATCAAGAAGAAGCAGACCAAGGACCCCGACTTCCGCCGCCGTGCGAAGGAGGTCGTCGGCAAGATCCGCAAGCAGGTCACCAAGGACTACGTCGCCCACCCCGTGCTCTCGATTCCCACGGGCTCGTTCCTGCCCACGCTGGCGGCCAACTTCACCGCCAACATCGTGCGCAACCTCTGGTCCAACTCCGTCATCCTCTGCGGCCACTTCCCCGAGGGCGTCGAGACCTTCGAGAAGCGCTCGATCGAGGGTGAGACCAAGGGCGAGTGGTACGTGCGCCAGATGCTCGGCAGCGCCAACATCTCCGGCAGCAAGGCGCTCCACATCGCGAGCGGCAACCTGTCGCACCAGATCGAGCACCACCTCTTCCCCGACCTGCCGTCCAACCGCTACGCCGAGATCGCGCCGAAGGTGCGCGCCCTCTTCGACGAGTACGGCCTCACCTACTGCTCGCGGCCGATGCCGCAGCAGGTCTACTCCGCCTGGCACAAGGTCGTGCGGCTCTCGCTGCCCAACGGCTGGCTCGACTCGACCAACCGCAAGAACCTGCCGCGCCAGCTCAAGGCCCTCTACAAGATGGCCACCGGCAGCCCCCGCGAGCGCCGCGTCATCCAGATGGCGATGCAGCGCGAGGTCCGGAAGACCCAGGAGAAGCAGGCCGCCTGAGCCCCCGCGGTGCGCGCCCGCGTCACACCGGGCGCGCCCACCGCCAGGTGCCGAACCGCTGCTCGTAGCCGAGCGAGGCGTTGACGCGGCGGATGCCCTCGTTGTGCTGGGCGTTCTCGGTGCCGAGCACGTGGACGCCGCGGCGCCGCGCCTCGGCGTGCACCGCCTGCTTGAGCAGGACTGCCAGGCCGCGCCCGCGGAAGGCGGGGTCGACGCCGGTGTAGCCGACGTAGCCCTCCTCGACCGCGTGCATGGCGGCGCAGATCGCGGCCGGCGTCCCGTCGACCCGGAGCACCCCGAGCAGCAGCCGGTCGCCCTCCTGCTGGTGGACGAAGTCGCCCACCGTGAGCAGGGTGCCGGTCTCGCGCTCGGGGTTGGTCTGGCTCCGGTCGAGCATCGCGTCCACGGCCTCGCGGTCGGGCAGGTCGATGTCGTCGTGGGTCTCCACCGTCACGTCCGGCGGCAGCACCGGGTCGACGGCGTCGGAGGTGTCGACGGTCGAGGTGAGGGAGAGCTGCAGCGGCTCGTACCCCCAGTGCCGCGCCACCTCGCACGAGGCCGGGTCGTCGTCGAAGGTGAGCGCGCGCAACCGGTCGACGCCGTCGGGAAGCCGCTGCAGCAACCCGTCGTACAACCTCCCGCCGAGGCCGCGACCCCGGTGGGAGGCGGCCACGACGACCCACACCAGACGGTCTCCCGGTGACTGCCACGCCAGGTGCGCGAGCAGCCCGAAGCCCACGAGGTCGTCCCCGTCGTCGACCGCCAGCACCGTGCGCTCACGGGCGGTGGTGTCGTCGAAGTAGAGCGTCACCTCCGGCGGGATCAGGTGGCTGAGCTCGCGCAGCATCAGCGGCACCGCCGCCGAGCGTTGCTCCTCCGGGGCGATCTCACGCACGTCCATGGGCCGAGTGTGGCCTCAGTCAGCCGTTGTCGCCAGATGCTTTCCGCCGGCGTGCTCCACCTTCCTCGGCCACCAGAACTTCTCGCCGAGCAGCCAGGTCAGCGCCGGCACCAGCACCGTGCGCACCAGCAGCGTGTCGAGCAGCACGCCCACGAAGATCACGATGCCGAGCTGGGCCAGCACCACCAGGGGCAGCACGCCGAGCACCGCGAACACCGCCGCCAGCAGGATGCCGGCGCTCGTGATGACGCCGCCGGTGGCGGTCAGGCCGCGCAGCATCCCCTCCCTCACGCCGTGGCCCCGGGCCTCCTCGAGCGCCCGGGTCACGAGGAAGATGTTGTAGTCGACGCCCAGCGCCACGAGGAACAGGAACGCCAGCAGCGGCACCCCGACGTCCATCGCCTCGAACCCGAACACCCCGGTGTAGATCCACCACGAGGCGCCGAGGGCGCCGAAGTAGGTGCCGACCACGGTGGCGACCAGCAGCAGCGGTGCGGCGACGCTGCGCAGCAGCAGGGCGAGCCCGGCCAGGACCAGTCCCAGGATCAGGGGGATGAGCAGCCACCGGTCGCGCTGGGCGGCCTCGTCGGTGTCGAGCGCCTCCGCCTCCGAGCCTCCGACCCAGGTGGCGTCGTACGTCGCGAGCGCGCTGCGCAGGTCCTCGACCGCGGCCCCGGCCTGGTCCGAGCCGGTTCGGGCGTCCAGCACCACGTCGAGCCGGGAGAACCCGTCGCCCTCGGCGCCGGGCCGGACGGACGCCACCCCCTCGACGTCCTCGATGGTCGCAGCGACCTCGCGGGGGTCGGCACGTGTGAGCACCACGGTGGGGTCGACGCTGCCCGCGGGGTAGGACTCGGCGAGCCGGTCGGCTGCGATGATCGACTCGGGGGTCTCGAGGAACTGCTCGCTCTGCGAGAGCCCCTGCTCGACCTGCGTGAGCCCGAGGGCGAGCGAGGCCACCACCAGCACCGCCGCGGCCGCGAAGGCCGCCGGTCGAGCGGCGACCCGCTCACCGAGGCGGCGCCACACCGAGGTGCGGGACTCGACGAGTGCGTCCTGGCCGACGCGCGGCACCAGCGGCCAGAACACCCACCGGCCGAACAGCACGAGGGCGCACGGCAGGACCAGCAGCGCGAAGGTCGCGGCGACCACGACGCCGATGGCGCACGCGAGCCCGAGGCCGCGGGTCGTCGGCACGACGGAGAGCAGGAGGGTCAACAGTCCGAGCACGACCGTGGTCGAGCTGGCCAGGACGGGTTCGACGGTGCCGCGGACCGCGGTGCGCATCGCGACGTACCGGCTCTCGTGGCTGCGCAGCTCGTCGCGGTAGCGGCTGATGAGCAGCAGTGCGTAGTCGGTGCCGGCGCCGAAGACGAGCACGCTGAGGATGCCGACCGTCGACTCGTCCCACGCCACCCCGGCGACGGCGAGGCCGTGGGTCGCGAGCACGGCGGCCAGCCGGTCGGCCACCCCGACCACGAGGAGCGGTACCAGCCAGAGGAAGGGGCTGCGGTAGGTGATGATCAGCAGCACCGCCACGATGGCGGCCGTGGCGAGCAGGAGGGTCAGGTCGGCGCCGTCGAAGACGCCCGCCAGGTCGGCCTGGATCGCCGCCGGGCCGGTGAGCTGGGCGGTGACGCCGTCGGGGGCCAGCTCGGCGACCTGGTCGCGGAGGTCGGCGACCTCGTCGGCCACCTCGGTCGCGCCGGTCGCCTCCACGGGGATCACCGCGATCGCCGCGGTGCCGTCCTCGCTGGGCTGCAGGACGTCGTACGTCTGCCCGAGCTCGGCGAGGAGGCTCCGGTCGAGCTCGCCCTCGTCGGCGGTGAAGAGGGCGATCGCCACCGAGCCCTCGCCGCTGGGCAGCTGCTGGCCGAGCTCGGCGACGGTCGTGGAGCCGTAGCCGTCCGGGAGCGCGTCGGTGACCGCCGGCGAGCGCTCGGCCTCGCCGACCGCCCCGATCAGGGCCCCCGAGGCGAGGAGCGCGACGAGGACGACCACGACGGCGGTCAGTGGACGGAGCGACATGCCGGTCTCCTGCACGTACGATGGTCGTTCACGAAGTGAGTCAGAAACTTAACTAAGTTGGTGAGTGAAATCCAGTCCGAGGACGTCGGGGGTGCGATGCGCACGTCGACCCTGGTGCTGCTGCGGCAGCTGCTCGACGTGTCGCAACGGGCGAACCCGGCGCTGGCGCGACGGGCCGAGCTCAGCCACTCCGAGCTGGCGGCCCTGGAGTTGCTCACGCGCGACTCCGTCGGCCCGGGCGACCTCGCTCGTCACCTGGGGGTGACGTCCGCGGCTGCGACCGGCATCGTCGACCGGCTGGTGGGTCGCGGCCACGTGGAGCGTCGTCCGCACGGGCAGGACCGGCGGCGTACGCAGGTCGTGCTCACCGACTCCGGTCGGTCCGAGGTCATCGGTCACCTGATGCCGATGTTCCTCGCCCTCGACGAGCTCGACCGGTCGCTGACGGCGTCGGAGCGGGAGGTCGTCGACCGCTACCTCGCCGGCGCGATCGAGGCGATCCACCGCATCCTCTGATGCTCAGGCACCGGTGGCGTTGGGGTCACGCCAGGTGCGCTCGAAGGGGAGTCGCCAGGTGAACGGCGCCACCAGCTGGTGGATCTGGTTGGGTCCCCACGAGCCGGGGGCGTAGGGCCGCACGACGGGCGGGTTCTCGATCAGCGGGGTGGAGATCTCCCAGAGACGCTCGATGCCCTGGGCGCTGGTGAACAGCGTGTGGTCGCCGCGTGCGGCGTCGTAGATCAGGCGCTCGTAGGCCTCGAGCACCGAGCCGGCCCAGCCGGTGTCGTGCATGGCGAACTGCATCGACAGCTTGTCGAGCTGCATGCCGGGGCCGGGACGCTTGCCGTAGAACGAGAGCGACATCCGCGACGGGTCGGCGAGGTCGAACGTCAGGTGGTCGGGGCCGTGGTCGCCGACGCCGGAGTGCTCGGGGAACATCGAGCGCGGCGGCTCCTTGAAGGCGATCGAGATGATGCGTGCACCCTCGGCGAGCCGCTTGCCGGTGCGGAGGTAGAAGGGGACGCCGGCCCAGCGCCAGTTGTCGATGTAGCACTTCAGGGCGATGAAGGTCTCGGTGTCGGAGTGGGGGGAGACGCCGTCGTGGTCGCGGTAGCCGACGTACTGGCCCCGCACCACGTCGTGGGGGTCGATGGGCAGCATCGACCGGAAGACCTTGTTCTTCTCCTCCGAGATGGCCGCGGGGTCGAGGTTGGTCGGGGGCTCCATGGCGGCGAACGCGAGCACCTGGAACAGGTGGGTGACGACCATGTCGCGGTAGGCGCCGGTCGACTCATAGAAGTCGGCGCGCTGGGCGAGGCCGAGCTCCTCGGGCACGTCGATCTGCACGTGGTCGATGTGGTGGCGGTGCCAGATCGGTTCGAAGAGGCCGTTGGCGAACCGGAAGGCGAGGATGTTCTGCGCCGCCTCCTTGCCGAGGAAGTGGTCGATGCGGAAGATCTGGTCCTCATCGAAGACCTCGTGGAGGTGGGCGTTGAGGTCGATGGCGGAGGCGAGGTCGGTGCCGAACGGCTTCTCCATGATGATCCGGCTGCGCTCGACGAGGCCCGCGTCGCGGAGCTGGTGGACGACCGACAGCGCTGCCTTGGGCGGCACGGAGAGGTAGTGGAGGCGGCACGGGTCCGTGCTCGTGTCGTAGGTCGCCTCGACCTCCTCGACGACGCGTCTGAGCCCCGAGGGTCCGTCGTCGCCCGACGCCCAGTGGAGGAGCTTGGCGAACTCGGGCCAGGCCTCGGTGTCGCTGTCGTCGTCGCCGAACTCGTGGACGGCGTCTGCGGCGAAGTCGCGGAAGCTGTCGGTGGTGTGCTCGTCGAGCGAGGTGCCGACGACCCGGAGGTCGCGGAGCAGCCCGGTCTTGAACAGGTGCAGCAGCCCGGGCAGCAGCTTGCGCCGGCTCAGGTCGCCGGTGGCACCGAAGAGGACGACGGTCGTGGGACGGTCGGAAGACACGTCACCAGAGTAGGCGGTGACCACCCTCACTCACGTGCGCAGTCGGTCGGAGGCTCCGGCATGGAGCCGTCGATGGTGGTGTCCGCACAGGGGAACCATGTCGGCGAGGTCGGTGCGGCCGCCGCGGGCCCAGGGTCTGCGGTGGTGAAGCTCGCACCAGGCGTAGGGGATGTCGCAGTCGTCGGCGGCGCAGGTGGCGTGGCGGGTGGCGCCGGCGACTCGCTGGGCCTGGCTGAAGAGCCGCTTCTCGCGGCCGAGGTCGAGTGGCTGGCTCGCACCGTCGAGGACGGCGGGGACGAGGCCGGCGTTGCAGGCGAGGCGTCGGGCGTGAGCGGCGGAGGCGAGGTCGCCGGTGTCGAGCCCGGCGGCCTTGAGCTGTCCGCGGAGCGTGTCGAGGCCGAGCGTGACGACCACGGTGGCGGCGACCCGGCCGTGGAGGTGGTCGGTCGGCAGGTGCTCGAGGACCTGGGTGAAGGCCTGGCCGCGCGCCTGGCCCCAGTCGGTCACCCGTCCCGAGCCGCTGGCGGCCCGTCGGGGAGCGGTCATCGCGTCGAGAGCCTTCTTGAGCACGGCCGCCGCGAGGGTGGGGACGGTGAAGTGGCCGGTGCTGGTGCCGTCGCCGTTGTCGCGGAGGGTGAACCGGGCGTTGGCGAACGCTCGCTCCTCCTCGTCCTCGAGCTGGGAGTTCTCCTCCGCGTCGACCTGCGCGAGATCGGCGGTGACGGCCTCGATGGCCCGTCGGGCCACCCGACGCAGCTGTTGGGGGTCGAGCCTCCCGGCCTTGCGCGTGAGCGCGGCCTCGATGCGCTGGCGCTGTTGCTGGGTGAGGTGGACGGGCAGGTGTCGCATCGTGTGGGCGATGACGGCGACGTGGTCGGTGGAGATGGCGCCCCGGTCGAGCGCGTCGCCGGTGTGGCGGAGCGAGGCAGCGAGGTCGCCGGCCAGGCCGGCGTCGCGGGCGCTCCTCGCGCCGCCGGACCGGGTCTGCTTCGCCAACCACGCTCCCGTGGAACGCGCCCCGCTCTGGCTGGGGACATGAGCCGTCTCGGCGGCCGCGACGAGTCGCAGCTTGAGCGACTCGAGCCGGCGCACGGCCCGCTCGACGTCGGCGACCACGCCGGCGTACTCGCCCGGATCGAGGTCGACGCGTCCGAGGCCGTCGAGCACGTCGTGGACACCCGCGACCACGACGCCGGGGTGACCCGGGTCGGGGTGGAGGTCCAAGAGTGCTGACATGTCTTCAGAGTAGTCGAACACATGTTCGAACACTAGAGAGGTTTCAGTGGTGTTTGCGCAGGTCAGCCGCGGAATCAGTGGTGACGGCGCCGAGTGGTCACATCCGGCAGTTCCCGCGTGCGGGTCAGTCGAGCTCGGCGTCGATCAGGTCCGCGAGCACCCCGATCACCGGCCACCCGCCCTCGCTGCTGTTGCCCAGCACGCTGACCGTCGTGGCGGTGTCGACGAGGTGGGTCGAGCGGAACGAGGCGCCGGCGTCGTACCCCTCCAGGATCAGGGCTTCACCCCTGGCGTGGAGCCACAGGCCCAGGCCGTAGCGCTTCTCCTCTGACGGGACGTCGTGACGCGGGGTGGTCAGGAGGGTCACCGACGACGGCGAGACGATGCGCCCCTCCAGCAGGGCCAACCAGAAGCGGTGGAGGTCGTCGGCGGTGGTGAAGACGCCGCCGTCGCCGTTGCCGAGGATCGGCAGGTGCAGGGTGGCGGCCAGGTCGCCCTCGTCCTCGACGTAGGCAAGCGCCGCATCACCGGGCAGCGCGTTGAGGGGCAGGAAGTCGGTGCGGGTCAGCCCCGCCGGCGACAGTACGAGGCGGCGTACGACGTCGTGGTAGGTCTCACCGGTGACCCGCTCGAGCAGCAGGGCCAGGACCATGAAGCCGCCGTTGCAGTAGGAGAAGCGCTCGCCCGGCGGGTACTTCTGCGGGTGGCCGTCGAGCGCCGGGAGGAACGCCTCCGTCGTCGTCAGGGTGTGGACCGGCATCGGCAGCACGTGGTCGGCCGGCTCCCAGTCGCTGTCCTCGTCGAGGTAGTCGCCGATGCCGGAGGTGTGGTCGAGCAGCTGTTCGACGGTGACCGCGTCGTCGATCAGCGGCAGGTCGTCGCCCAGCAGCGAGCGCACCGGCTGGTCGAGCTGCAACCGGCCCTCCTCGACCAGCCGCAGCACCGCGAGCGTGGTGAACCCCTTGCCTCCGCTGGCGACCGCCATCCGGGTGTCGACGGTCATCGCCACGCCGAACCCGCGGTGGGCGAAGCCCTCGACCCGCTCGAAGGTCCGCTGCCCCGCGACGTGGACCGTGGCGACGCCGGTGAACGAGCTCCTCGCCACCGCCTCGTCGAGCGCGTGCGGATCGACCTCCATGCGATCGACGATAGGGCCGTGGAGCCCTGGTGTCCCCCGCGTTTCGGTGCGGGTCAGCGCAGAGCCCAGTCGATGGGTTCGTCGAGGTGGTCGTTCACCAGCGTGAAGGTCCGCCCCGTGCGGAACTCCGTCTGGGACGCGCCGCGCGAGGCAGGATGCGGTGCGGTGACGACGACGTGCCGGGTGTGGTCGATGAGGCCGGCCTTCTTCTGGGCGAACCTGCCCCAGAGCACGAACACGACGGGCTGCCTCCGCTCGTCGAGCCTGGCGATCACCGCGTCGGTGAACTCGCGCCAGTGCTGGGCGTGCGAGTTGGCCTGCGACTCACGCACGGTCAGTGCGGTGTTGAGGAGCAGCACCCCCTGCTCGGCCCAGGCGGTGAGGTCACCGTGGTTCTGTGGCCGGAAGCCGGCGTTGTCCAGGGCGACATGGATGTTGCGCATCGACGGCGGAAGCTTGCCCAGGCTGCGTGGGACCGAGAAGCACAGGCCGCTCGCCTGATCTGGCTGGTGGTAGGGGTCCTGCCCGAGGATGACCACCCTGACCTCGTCGTAGGGGGTGAGGTGGAAGGCGGCGAACACGTCGTCGGCGCCCGGGTGGACCGGGCCCGACCTCCGCTCCTCCTCGACGAGGTCCATGACCTCACGGAAGTACGGCGAGTCGAGCTCGTCGCCGAGCACCGTCTCCCACGGCCGCTGGGACGCGGTCATCGCCATGACTCCCTTCGCCTGGTGCTGGTGGGTCGAGCTCAGAGCACGGCGTCGAGGAACGCCCGGGTCTCGGCGTGCTGCGGTGACGTGATCAGCTGGGCGGGCGGAGCCTCCTCGAGGATCCGGCCTTCGTGGAAGAACGCCATCCGGTCGGCGACCTCGCGGGCGAAGCCCATCTCGTGGGTGACCACCATCATCGTCATGTGCAGGTCGCTGGAGAGCGTCTTCATGACCGAGAGCACCTCGCCGGTGAGCTCCGGGTCGAGCGCCGAGGTCGGTTCGTCGAAGAGCATCACGTCCGGCTCCATCGCGAGCGCGCGGGCGATGGCGACGCGCTGCTGCTGACCACCCGAGAGTCGGACCGGGTGCTCCTGCGCCTTGTCAGCCAGGCCGACCCTGTCGAGGAGGTCCTGGGCTCGCTTGGTGACCTCGGTGGTGCTCGCCCCGGCGCACCGGGGGGCACAGAGGACGTTGTCGAGCACCGTCATGTTGGGGAACAGGTTGAACTGCTGGAAGACCATCCCCACGCGCAACCGGAGCTGGCGGATCTCCTCGCGCTTGCGTCGGGTGCGGTGCCCGCCCTCGAGCCGGATGCCGGAGACCTCGATAGAGCCCTCGGTCGGGTCCTCGATGAAGTTCACGCAGCGCAGCACCGTGGACTTGCCCGAGCCGGAGCGCCCGAAGATCACCACCACCTCGCCGCGGCGGACCTCCATGTCGACCCCACGGACCACCTCGAGGCGCCCGAAGCTCTTGTGCAGCCCGTCGATGCGGACCACGACGTCGTCGCTCATCCGACCTGACCTCCCGCGCGCGGCTGGCTCTGCTCCGACGCGGCAGCCATGGCCTGCGCGACGTGGGCGCGGTCGTACCCGCGCCCGATCCGCCTCTCGAGCCGGGCCTGGAAGAAGGTGAACAGGACGGTGAGTCCCCAGTACACGAGGGCGGCGGCGACGTACGCCTCGAGGTTCTTGAAGTCGGACTTGCCGACCAGCTGGGCCCGACGGAAGATCTCCGCGCTGGCGATGGTGACGCCCAGGAACGACACCAGCGCGGTGTCCTTCATCATCGCGATGAACTCGTTGCCGGTCGGCGGGATGATGACGCGGAACGCCTGGGGCAGCACCACCTTGCGCATCTTCTGGCCGTACGTCATGCCGAGCGCGTCGGCGGCCTCGCCCTGGCCGCCTGCCACGGACTGGATGCCGGCCCGGAAGATCTCGGTCATGTAGGCGCCGTAGTTGAGTCCGAGGGCCAGTGTTCCCGCCGTGGCCGCCTCGAGGACGAGCGCCTGGTCGAACCCCTCGGGCAGCCAGCCGTACGCGGAGGCGAGGTTCTTCCCGACCGGGGGCAGCGCCAGGTACAGCAGGAACATCTGCACGATCAGCGGGGTGCCGCGGAAGAACGAGACGTAGAACCCCGCGACGCCGTAGGCCACCGGGTTGCGTGAGATGCGGGCCAGGGCCCCCAGCAGGGCCAGCACGATGGCCAGCACGATCCCGCTGACCGCGATCACCATCGTGTACTGCAGGCCGCCGACGATGTAGCGGATGTTGTCCCGGATCCACTGCACGTCGAAGCCGGCGGCGTTGCCGAGGAAGGCGAGCAGCGCGAACAGCACCATCCACACCGCGGCGACCTTCAACCGGAACGGCAGCCGTGCCGAGGCGAGCTGGACTCGCTCCCAGGTGTCAGCCATGGCTACGTGTCACCGGCGCGTCACTCCTGCTTCGTGGTGAGGTCCAGGCCGTACCACTGCTCCGACATCGACGTCAGGGTGCCGTCCTCGTGCATCTCCGCCACGATCTCGTCGACCGCCTCGTAGAGGCTCTCCGACGACGGGTCCGAGCTCTTGTCGAAGCCCACGGAGAGCGGCTCGTAGAACACGGGGTCACCCACGATCTTCACCGGGTTGCCGGCGTCGATGTAGCCCTCGGCCGTCGTCACCGACGTGATGACGGCGTCGAGCCGGCCGTTGACGAGGTCCTCCAACGCGGTCGTGTCGGTGTCGTAGCCGGAGATCTCGGCGTCGTCGATGATGAAGTCGAACTCGTAGCCGTCGATCGCGAGCTTCTTCTCGAGGAACGCCGAGTAGGTGCAGGGCGAGCAGCTGCCCACCTTCTTGCCGTCGAGGTCGGTACTGAGGTCGCTGACCTCGTCGTTGTCGGCCGTGACCACGACGACTGCGGGCGTGTAGTTGTAGGGCTCGGTGAAGTACAGGACCTCCTGACGCTCGTTGGTCGGCGTCATCGAGCCCACGGTGGTGTCCCAGCGGCCGTTCCAGCTGCCCGCCGTGATGATGTCCCAGGTGGGCGCCTCCCAGGCGACCTCGACCCCCAGCCGCTCGGCGATCTCGGTGGCGACGTCGATGTCGAAGCCCTCGTACTCGCCCGTCTGCTCGTTCAGCGACGACTGCGGCGGGTAGGCCGGGTCGGTCGACACGGTGAGCACGCCCTCCTCGCACACCTCTGCGAGCAGGTCGGCGGGGTCGCTCGCGCACACGCCCTCGCTGGAGGGGGCAGGTGCCTCGTCGCCACCGTTTCCGTCACCTCCGCAGGCGGCCAGCGCCAGGAGGAGGGGTGTCGCCAGCACTGCTGCGAGACGGGAACGGGTGCGCATGTCGCTACCTCCGGGTTGTGGGCCTGGCCAGATGCTGCCAGAGCGGACGCCGATTCGGGGTCGAGGCGCGCCCCCGCCGACGACAGACCGTGGTCGCCGTCGTACGAGGGCAGAACGCCGACCGGCGGTCGTCACCGCCGGGATCGGGGCAGGGAGTAGGCCGTGCCGTCCATGGTGTGCGTCGGG
This sequence comes from uncultured Actinomycetota bacterium, assembly GCA_963754025.1. Taxonomy (GTDB): domain Bacteria; phylum Actinomycetota; class Actinomycetes; order Propionibacteriales; family Nocardioidaceae; genus Nocardioides. The sequence goes on from CAVWEC010000005.1 coordinate 895,306, forward strand.
CTGATGCCCATGACCCGAAGGACGGTCGGCATGATGTCGACCGACCTCACCGGGGCGCGCAGGTCCTTCGAGGACAGGTCGGCGCCGGCGAAGACGATGGGGATCTGCTGGGTGCTCCGCTGGATGCCGCCGTGGTCGCCGAGCACCGAGTACGTCGTGTCGTCGGGCAGCGTCGCCACCAGGTCGGGGCCGTAGTCGGCTGCCTGGGTGTCGATGAGCTCCTGGGCCCTGCGGGCGAACCACGACTTCTCGCCGCCGGAGCGCATTCGGTCCCAGCGGACGGGCGTGACCCGGTCGAAGCGGTCGCCCCGGCGCTGCCACACGGCGGTCACGTCGGGAAGGGTCCGCATGACGGCGACGGTCTCCCTGACCGCGGCCGGGGACTGGTCGGTGAGCCAGACGTTGAGCGAGGAGTCGCTGTAGGAGAACCCGACGTTCCCCGTGTCGACCAGCGGCTGCAGTGCGTCCTGCGGCTGGTCGTAGAAGTCGTCGTTCTCCGGGTCGCCGTAGTACCAGTTGTAGTAGCCGTAGTCGTTGACCGGCTCGAAGTCGCCGTGCCAGTGCCCGTCCGCCGCGGCGACGGAACCGTGGTCGGCCGTGAGGACGACGAGCGTGCTGTCGAGCTCGCCGCTGTCCTCCAGCGCGTCCATGATCCGGCCGACCTGGGCGTCGGCGGTGGCTGCTGCGAACTCCATGTGGGTCATCGGGTCGTAGTCGGGGGTGGCACCCTCGGGGTCGTTCACGCCGCCCCACATGTGCGCCGCCTTGTCGATGCCCGGGAGGCTGACGAAGATGCCGCTCCAGGCGTCACCCTCGTTCGCCATGATGTCGAGCACGGCGTCGGTCGCCCAGACGTCGCCGCCCTGGTGGGCGGGTTGGTCGCCGACGACGTACCGGTCATCGGTCGCCGGGTAGAGCTGGGCGGGGAACTGCAGGGTGTCGTACGCCTTGTCGCGCTCGACGAGGTAGCGCGAGCCGCAGGCGCTCGAGATGTACGGCGGCGGGGCGGGCACGCCCGTCGGCATCCGGTAGCGCACGCCGTCGCACGTGGGGCCGCTGGCGAACGTGGTGACCGAGGTGTTCGGCGACCCCGGGCCGGCGAGGCCGTACGCCGCGTAGCCCTTCGGGCTGACCGTGAACACCTTGCCTGTGTCGTCGAGGTAGTCCGACAGGTGGGGGTGGCCCGCGTGCTGCTGCAGTGGCGCCATCTGGGCGTGACCGAAGTTGCTGGTCAGGTAGAGCCCACCCTCGGGACCCAGGACCCCGTCCACGTCCCGGTAGCCCTCGTTGGTCCATCCCATGTGCTGGGGGAGCATTCCGGTGGTGATGACGTTGTGGGTCACCACGGTCACCGAGCCGGTGTGGCCCAGGTACCCGCGAGGCGTGTCGACGCCGTCGGCCATCAGCGCCTCGACGTTCTGCATGGCGTACTTGTCGACGATCTCCTTGCTGAGGGCGTCGACCACGATGATGACGACCTTGTCCGGTGGTGACGCCGGCTGCGGACCGGCGGCTGCCCCGCCCTGCCCGGCAGCGGCGCCGGCGGCGGCCAGTAGCCCTGTGCTGAGCACGGCGAGAATGCGACGACGAGTCATGAGCCACCCCTTGTGATCGGCGGCCTGCCCCCACCGCCCTGCGAATCTTTCGACAGTAGCGGCCGGTGTGACCTGTGTCACACCCCTCGTTGCGGATACTCAGCGGGGCCCGGGAGCGTCCACGTTGACGGTGGGGATGCCTCCGCCAACCCGGGCGATGACCGCCAGCGACGGTTCGTCGGTCGGGTTCGACTCGCGGTGGACGGTCCACGCGGGCACGTGCACGAAGTCGCCGGGCCCCGCGTCGAGATGGCCCTCGTGGCCCTCGAACTCGAGGCGGAGCACGCCGCGCACGACGTACAGGCTCGACTCGTTGAGGTCGTGGTGGTGCCAGCCCGACATCGCTCCGGGCTCGGTCACCACCTGGCCCGCCCACAGCAGCGGCAGCTCGAAGGCCACAGAGCGGTCCATGCCGGGAGTGGGATCGGCAGCCAGCAGGTCGGCCGGCGTGAAGACCCGGACAGGTCGGGGCAGCTCAGCGCTCATGACCCGAGGGTGCCACCCCCGGTCGCTCCAGCGCGCTCCTCCGCGTGGGATCAGGACCGACCGGCGCCCCGCCACTCGACACGTGCTCGGCGGAGGCGCACGCTCGAGTCATGCCGACCGTCCCGCCTCCCGTGGCCGCCCTCGCGGCGGCCCTCTGCCAGCGCGCGCTCACCGGTCGCAGACCAGCCCCGGGTCGCGGCCGCGCCGCGGTCGTCGCCGGCATCACGGTGGGCTCACTGACCATGGCCGGCTCGGCCTCGAACCTGTTCCGCCGCAGCGGGACCACGGTCCAGCCCTTCCGGCCCGAGGAGGCTTCGGTCCTGGTGACCACCGGCGCCAACCGGATCAGCCGCAACCCGATGTACGTCGGCATGGCCGGGTTGCTCCTCGCCCAGGCAGTCTGGCGCAGATCCTGGGTCGCGCTCGCGCCCGCGGCAGCCTTCGTCGTCTTCATCGACCGGGTCCAGGTCCAGGCGGAGGAGGCAGCGCTGTCGAAGAAGTTCGGGCCCGACTACGCCGACTATCGGGCTGCCGTGCCCCGGTGGCTCGACCAGCGGTCGGTGCGCTCCGCGCACCTCGGAGGAACGGCCTGACCCCGACCCTCGCGCTGCCTCACTCCGGAGCCATGCGCACGACGGGCGCAGGCGACGGACGGGCGTGGGTGAGGGCGGGCCACTCCGCATCACGCCAGCCGCCGACCATGTCCAGCAGGGCACCCGTGGCGAGCCGGTCACCGCGACGCCAGGTGGTGGAGCCGAGGTACGACGAGCCGGCGGCGTTCGACGGAGGATAGCCGTCCAGCAGCGGCTCGTAGGCGCCACGGACCCACGCCGTCTCGAGCTGCGCGAGGGCGTCGGCGAGGCGGGACATGGCGGTGCGGTAGCGGATCACCCGGTGCGGGTCCCACGCGAACTCCTCGACCAGCCGGTCGCCGGCCTCGGCGCCCCGGGCCACCAGCGCGAGGATCACGTCCTCCGGCATCCGCAGGTTGAGGCCGCCCTCGCCGGGGCGGAGCCGGATCTCGACGACGCGCTCGGCGTACCCGCGCTGGGTCACCTGGGTGTTGTCCGACCAGTTCTGGACGGTGTCGCGCAGTGCCTGCGCGAAGCCCGGCACCGAGTCGAACGGCAGCACCCGCGGGTCCACGCCCCCCTCCGCCGCCGAGGGCAGCCATGTCAGGGAGTCGGGGTGGTCCGGGTGCAGCGGCGCCAGGTTGATGCCGAACGTCGGCCGCGTCGGCAACAGCGAGTCGAAGAAGTGCATCGGGAAGTTGCTGCTGATGCCGCCGTCGGAGAAGAGGTGGCGCACGACGCCGCGGGCGCCGTTGTTGTCGACGGCATACAGCGGCACCGCCGACAGCAGCCCCGGGAAGCTCAGGCTCATCCGCGCCATCACCACCACCGGCAGCGACTCCGGGCCCGGTCGCGGCTCGCCACTCGACGACCGTCCGGGGCCGGGGAAGTAGAAGAGCGGCGCACCGGTCGTCGGGTGCCGGTGGCGCGACGCGGCCATGCCGCCCTTCAACGCCGTCACCACGCGCGCCGGGAACAGCCGCGCCATCTCGGCCTCGTCGAAGAGGAACACCTGCTGGCTGAAGGGCAGCCGCAGAGGGCGACGCAGCGTGAGGTCGGTGGTCATCGTCTGCAGGTCGATCGCCCGCTTCCCCCGGACCTCCCCGATCGGCGTCCGCCCGTTCCGCTCGAGGTACGCCGACCAGGCGTCGAGGCCCTCCGCCCCCCACAGGTCCCCGAGCGTGAGGCAGCCACCGGCAGGAACCCCGGCGACGCCGTCGACGGCGTCCGAGAGCCACTCGGTCAGGCCGGGCGTGCGCGAGTCGTCGGAGTAGGTCGCGCCGTCGGTGAGGCCGAAGTCGTGCTGCGGAAGCACCCGCAGCGCCGACCGCGTGAAGCCGACGACCGCCAGCGCGAGACCGACGACGACCGCGAGCGCCAGCACGACGAGCTGGCCGACCCCGAGGCGCAGCCACTCGCCGCCGTCCTCCGGGACACCGGCGGCCAGCAGCTGCGCGACGAGCGTCAGCGCGAGCACGAGCCCCAGGCCACCCCAGAACCACCCGCGGTGCCGGTGCACCAGCGCCAGGAGCGCAGCCCGGAGGCCGTTGCCCCCGATGGCCGCCAGCAGCACGGCGAAGACGCCCTCGGTCCGGGGAGTCGGCTGGAACAACGACTCCAGCCGCTTCGACACGTCGAGCGGCAGCACGGCGAGCGACCGGAAGCCGGCCGCCGGGCGGTCGCGGTCGTGCAGGCGGCGGTACTCCGCCGCTGCGGCGACGACCGCCGCGATCGCGCCCGCCGAGGTGCCGCCGATGTTGCGCAGCCGGTAGCGGGTCGCCAGCTTGCAGATGGTCAGCGGATAGACCACGCCCGAGGTGATGCCGCCCTTCATGATCACGTCGCACTCCGACGGACTCGCGTCCTCCGGGACCTCGTACGTCGCCAGGCTCAGCGTGTCGATCTCCTGCCGGGCCCGCTCCTGCTCGCTCTCCACCATGTCGACCTACGATCCGCCCGTGACCGGTCGCCGGGCAAGGTGGTCGGGTGCTTCCCGCCGGGGCTGCTCCGGCCGCAACATCCTGAGGCCCCGTGGCACCCCCTGCACGGACGCGCTCCCAGCGGCCGCGGCCGCCGCGCCGAGACCTCCCCCTTGGGGCCCGCGCCGGAGCGGACGCAGCACGTCGGCGTCGACGCTCACGGTCCTCACCTCCCGATCGGTCCCGTGACAGCAGCGAGGAGGAAGTGCAGCCACTGGTTGATACCGGCCGGGTGCCCACGGCCGAGGTCGTGATTCCGAGCCACCAGCTGACTCGGAAGCACGACGCAGCGGACCGGTGGCGACAGCCGGCTCCCCGTCAGAGGCATCCCCTGCAACGGCGTAGCGGTGGCGGCCCTCGATACCTAGCATCGGGGCATGGCGCTCCTGGAGCGCGACGAGCAGCTGCGCGCCGCGACCGACTACCTCGCCGATGCCGTGGCGGGGCACGGCCGGCTGGTCTTCGTCGGGGGCGAGGCCGGGGTCGGCAAGACCACCTTTTTGGAGCGTCTCGCCGCAGAGGCCGACGCCCACGTCGCCACCGGCTGGTGCGACGGGTCGGCGACACCGTCACCGCTCGGCCCGCTGGTCGACATGCTGCCCGAGCTCCCCGAGGGCACCTGGCCCGAGGGCGCGACTCGTTCCGAGGTCTTCGGGAACCTGCTCGCCGCCCTGCGCGCACCGACGCGCGGCCGACCCCACCTCCTCGTCGTCGAGGACGCGCACTGGGCCGACGAGGCGACGCTGGACCTGTTGCGCCACCTGGCCCGCCGCGTCCACGGCTGTCACGCGCTGGTGATGGTGAGCTACCGGCCCGAGGACACCGCGGCCGGCGACGGGCTCCGCGTCCTGCTCGGCGACACCGCCTCGGCGTCCGGCACCCGCCGGATCGACCTCGCCCCGCTGTCGGCGCGAGGTGTCGCGGCCCTCGTGGCCGAGGCCGAGTCGGTCGGCGCCGAGGAGCTGTACGCCGTCACCGGCGGCAACCCGTTCTTCGTGACGGAGGCGCTGGGCGCGGACAGCGGCGTGCCCGCCACCGTGCGCGACGCCGTGCTGGCCCGGGTGTCCCGGCTCACCGGCAGCGGGCCGCGGGCGCTCGAGGTCGTGGCGCTCGCCGGGTCGCGGGCCGAGGCCACGCTCCTCGACGAGCTGCTCGACGACGGCCTGACCGCCCTCGACGAGGCCTTCGCCCGTGGCCTGCTGCGCCGGGCCGGCGACGACGTGATCTTCCGCCACGAGCTGGCCCGGCTCGCCGTGGTCGAGGAGGTGCCGGCCGGCCGTGCCGTCCACGTGCACCGCCGGCTGCTCGCCGCGCTCGAGCGCCGCGGCGCCGACGCCGCCCGGCTCGCCCACCACGCCGACGCCGCCGGCGACCGGGGTGCGGTGCTGCGTCACGCCCGCGCAGCCGGGGCCGAGGCCGCGGTGCTGGGCGCCCACCGGGAGGCCGAGCGCCAGTACGAGCGGGCGCTGCGGTACGGCGACGACCTCCCGGTCGAGGAGCTCGCCCAGCTCCACTGGGACCTCGGCTACGAGTACTACCTGACCAGCCGGATCGAGGAGTCCATCGAGTCGGTCGGTCGGGCGCGAGACCTGTGGGACGAGCTCGGCGACCGGGTCCGCGTCGGCGACGCCTGGCGCTGCCAGTCGCGGCTGCTCTGGTTCGCCGGCCACAACGCCGAGGCGCGCGAGTACGCCGAGCGTGCGGTCGACCTGCTCGCCGGGACGTCGTCCGTGGAGCAGGCGATGGCGCTCAGCCACCGCACCGGCCTGTCGATGCTGGCGACCGACCTCGCCGCCACGCGCGACTGGGGTGCCCGCACCCTCGCCGCGCTCGACGAGCTCTCCGACGACACCGGCGCCGAGGCGGTGCGGCTCCACGCGCTCAACAACCTCGGCACCATCGAGGCCGTCGCCGGCGACCTCGACCACGGCCGGGAGCTGTTGCGCGAGTCCCTGGCCGGGTCGCGCGAGGCCAACCTCCAGGAGCACGCGGCGCGCGCCTACTGCAACCTCAGCTCCGTCGCGGTCGTCCAGCGCCGCCACGCCGAGGCTCGCCGCTACCTCGACGAGGGCATCACCTACTGCACCGACCGCGACCTCGACTCCTGGACCACCTACCTGCTCGGCTGCCGGGCGCGGCTCCACCTCGACCGGGGCGAGGGAGCCGCCGCGCGCGAGGACGCCGCCGCCGCGCTGCGGGTCGCCAACAACGCCGTCGCCACGATCGAGCCCCTGCTGGTCGTCGCCCAGCTCGACGTCCGTGCGGGGGAGGGGGACGGAGCCGAGGCCTTCGCGCGAGCGGTCGCGATGGCCACCGACATGGCAGAGGCGCAACGGACCGTGCCCGTGCTCTCCGCGCGCTGCCAGGCCGCCTGGATCGCCGGCGATCCCGATCGCGCGGCCGAGATGGCCGCCGAGGCGTGGCCCGCCGTCCTCACCGTGGACTGTCCGTGGAACCGCGGCCAGGTCGCCACCTGGCTGGCGCCGGAGGTCGAGGTGTCCCGGCCCCTCTCTGAACCGTACGCCGCCGAGCGCGACGGCCGGTGGGCCGACGCAGCGGCGTACTGGGAGGGCGTCACGAGCCCCTTCGAGCAGGCCCTCGCGCTCGCCCGCAGCGGCGACCCCGAGCTGCTCACCGAGGCCGTGGGTCTCTTCGACCGCCAGGGGGCCGCGGCCGCGGCGCACCGCACGCGGGTGCTGCTGCGGGCGACGGGGGCGCGGGTGCCGCGGGCGACGGCGGCGTCGAGCCACCCGCAGGGGCTCACCCCCCGCGAGGAGGAGGTGCTGGCGCTGGTGTCCAAGGGCCTGGCTGACGCCGACATCGCCGAGGCGTTGGTGATCTCGCGGCGCACCGCGGAGCACCACGTCGCCTCGGTGCTCGCCAAGCTCGGCGCCAGCAGCCGCCGTGAGCTGGCCCTGGGTGGTCGCGCCGCCACACCTGGGTAGTCGCTACCGATGCCCGGCGCGGCGCCCGGGCGGTCCACTGGGGAGGTCAACCACACCACTTCGGAAGGAACCGGTCATGCCGCTCTACATGGATCTCCACGCGCTGGGTGACGGCGTCACCATGGACGACGTCGCCAAGGCCCACCAGGCCGACCTCGCGACGCAGGGCCCGCACCAGGTCAGCTACCTGCGCTACTGGGTCGACGAGCAGCAGGGGCAGATCTTCTGCCTCGTCGAGGCGCCCTCCCCGGACGCCGCCCACACCGTGCACCGCGAGGCCCACGGTCTCGTCGCCGACCAGATCTTCGAGGTCAAGGAAGGCGTCTGACGACCCCGTCGGGTCCGGGAGTGGGCAGGTCCACCCACGCGTGCGGTCGACGAGATGGGTCGTCCGACCGACGCGGGGCCTGCTCGCCCGGACCTAGCGTCACGATCATGGACACCATCCAGATCGAGACCGTCGTCATCGGGGCCGGCCAGGCGGGCCTGGCCACCGGCTACCACCTGCAGCGCCACGACCGGCCGTTCGTGATCCTCGACGCCAGCTCCCGGATCGGGGACAACTGGCGTCGGCAGTGGGACACGCTCGCGCTCTACTCGCCGGCGCAGTACGACAACCTGCCCGGCCTGCCGTTCCCGGCGGAGAAGTGGACGTTCCCCGGCAAGGACCAGGTGGCGGACTACCTGGAGACCTACGCCCGGCACTTCCAGCTGCCCGTGGTCCTCGACACGCGGGTGCAGAAGCTCGAGCGGGACGGCGACGGGTACGTCGTGACGACCGATCGCGGGCGCTACTGCTGCGCAAACGTGGTCGTCGCGACGGGGACCTTCGGCCGTGCGCCACGGGTCCCGGCCGTCGCCGACCTGCTCGATCCCGCAGTGCTGCAGCTGCACTCGAGCGAGTACCGCCGCCCCGACCAGCTGCGTGACGGCGACGTGCTCGTCGTCGGCGCCAGCCACTCCGGGACCGACATCGCCTTCGAGGTCGCCGCCACCCACCAGACGGTCCTCGCCGGCCGCGACTGCGGCCAGATCCCGCCGCCGCTGGACTCGCGGCGGATGCGGCTGCTGTTCCCGGTGCTGCTCTTCGCCTGGCGGCACGTCCTCACGCGGCGTACGCCCATCGGCCGCAAGGCCATGCCCGAGATCCGCTTCCACGGGGGGCCGATGCTCCGGGTGAAGCGCTCCGACCTGGCCGGGCGCGGGGTCGAGCGGGTCACCTCGAGGATCGAGGAGGTCCGCGACGGCCGGCCCGTCGTCGACGGGGTGCCCCGCGAGGTGGGGAACGTGATCTGGGCGACCGGCTTCCGCCAGACCTTCGACTGGATCCGGATCCCGGTCTTCGGCGAGGACGGCTATCCGCGAGAGGAGCGGGGCGTCGTCGCCGAGGCGCCGGGGCTCTTCTTCTGCGGCCTGGCCTTCCAGTACTCGTTCACCTCGATGCTGATCTTCGGTGCTGACCGCGACGCCGGCCACGTCGTCCGCAAGCTGGTCGCGCGGCGGGCCCGGTCCGCCAACCTCACCACGGCCGCCTGATCCGCCGTACGCTCGTCGGGGAGGTTCCCGTGATGGGCGTGGTGGATCGTGAGCAGGCGCGGGCCGGCTTCGACGGCGGTGACTGGGAGGTCGCGTTCGAGGCCTGGTCGGCGGCGGGCGCCGACGGGCTCACGGCCCGCGACCTCGAGGACCACGCCACGGCTGCGGAGCTGCTGGGGCGCCACGACGAGGCGGTCCGGGCCCTGCAGCAGGCCTTCGTGGACCGGCAGCAGGCCGGAGACGTCGGCGGGGCGGTGAAGTGCGCCTTCCGGCTCGCGATGGTGTCCGCCAGCCACGCCGAGCCGGCCATGTCGGCGGGGTGGACCTCGCGGGCCGAGGGGCTCGTGGCGGAGACGGGCGAGGACCCCCCGGAGCGCGGCTGGGTCGAGATCCTGCGCATGTTCCGCGCGCTCGGAGCGGGTGCGCCTGCGGACGCCGCCGCGGCCGCCGACGAGGCCGTTCGCATCGGTCGCAGGCACGACGACCCCGACCTGGTGGCCCTCGGGCTGTGCGCCCAGGGGCGCCTCGCCCTGTACGCCGGGAGGGTCGCCGAAGGTCTCGCGCTGCTCGACGAGTCGATGGTCCGCGTCATCGCCGGAGAGACGTCCCCGGTCATCGCCGGGCACGTCTACTGCACGGCGATCGAGGGTTGCCAGGAGATCAGCGACCTCGCGCGGATGGCGGAGTGGACGTCGGCGCTCGACCGCTGGTGCCAGGCGCAGCCGGGGCTGCTCGCCTTCACCGGCCAGTGCGCGGTCCACCGCGGTCAGCTGATGCGGGTGCGGGGTGAGTGGTCCGCGGCCCTCGAGGAGCTCGAGCTCGCCGCGCAGCGCTACCGACAGGTGGGTTCTCCCGACGCTGCAGGGCTCGCGGCCTGCGAAGCCGGCGACGTCCTCCGCCTGTCCGGCAGGTGGGAGCAGGCGGACGCGGCCTACCAGGTCGCCGCCGACCACGGCTGCGACCCGCAGCCGGGGCTCGCCCTGCTCTGGCTGGCGCTCGGCCGGACCGAGGCTGCCCGCGCTGCGGTCGACCGGCTGCTGGCCGAGACCGGTGGCCCCGTCCACCGCAGTCGGCTGCTGCCCGCCGCGGTGGACGTCCTCGTCGCGGCCGGTGACGTGGACCGTGCGAGGGAGGCGGCCGACGAGCTCAGCGCGCTCGCCTCCGACTTCGGGCTGGTGGCCCTGACGGCGATGGCTGCCCAGGCGTCCGGCGCCGTCGAGCTGGCGGCCGGCGATGCCGCCGGGGCGCTGCCCTACCTGCGCAAGTCACACCAGCTGTGGACCCGGGCGGAGGCGCCCTACGAGCGGGCTCGGGTCCAGGTCCTGACGGGACGCGCCCTGATCGCGGTGGGGGACCACGGGTCTGCGCGTCGCGAGCTCGAGGCCGCGCGGACCACCTTCCGGCAGCTCGGTGCCCGCCACGACGCCGACGAGGTCTCGTCGGTGCTGGCACCGCCGCGACTTCCCGCCGGCCTGACCGGTCGGGAGGTGGAGGTGCTGCGGCTGGTCGCCACCGGACGGAGCAACGCCCAGATCGCCGCCGCCCTGGTGCTCAGCGAGAAGACGGTCGCCCGCCACCTCTCCAACATCTTCGCCAAGCTCGACGTGGGCTCGCGGACCGCCGCCACGGCCTACGCCTTCGAGCACGGGCTGATCTGACGCGGGGGTCAGGCACCGCCGGCGGGCAGCTCCTCCAGCATCACGTCGGGGTTGTCGCGGGCGGTGACCTTCGCTCGCCACTGGTCGACGAACAGCGCCAGGCGTGCACCGTCGCTGCGCTCGAGCACCTCGACGCCGCGCATGCCGGCCAGCGCCGCGGCGCCGGCGGCGTCCGTCCGTCGCGCGACCCGGTAGTCGAGCGGGGAGAACCGGATCGGCGAGTTGAACTCGTTGACCATCCGGTCCTCGACGACCTCGAACTGCATCGGACCGACCGCGGCCAGCACCGGGTTCTGGTCGCCGCGCAGGTCGGAGCGCAGCACCTGCACCACGCCCTCCTGGTCGAGCTGCTCGATGCCGCGGCGGAACTGCTTGTAGCGGCTGATGTCCCCGGCGCTGGCGGTGACGAAGTGCTCGGGCGCGAAGCTCGGGACGGGCGGGTACTCGATGGCGTCGCCGACGTAGACGGTGTCACCGACGCGAAGGGCCTGGGCGTTGACGAAGCCGATGATGTCGCCGGGCTCGGCGGTCTCGACCGAGGTCGTGTCGCGGCCGAAGACCGCCTGCGCGAACTTCGTCGCGAAGGGCTTGCCGGTGGTGGCGTGGGTGACGACCATGCCCCGCTCGAAGGTGCCGGAGACGACCCGGGCGTAGGCGAGCCGGTCGCGGTGGGCGTTGTTCATCCCGGACTGCACCTTGAAGACGAAGGCGCTGAAGTCGTCGGCGACGTCACGGACCGCGCCGTCGACCCCGGCGGTCGCGCCCGGGTCGGGGGCGAGGTCGAGCAGCAGGTCGAGCAGCTGGGCGACGCCGAAGTTCTGCAACGCCGAGGCGAACATGACCGGCGTCGTCTCCCCGGCGAGGAAGCGCTCCTGGTCGTGGTCGGCCTCGTCGAGGCTGAGCAGCTCGTGCTCCTCGACGGCGTCCTTCCACAGGGGGGCGTCGTCCTCGGCGACGTCGTCGGGACCCAGCCGCTGCTCGGGGGCGCGGGTGGCACCCCCGGCGGTGCGCGTGTACTTCACGAAGTCGCCCGTACGCCGGTCGAGGACGCCGCGGAAGTCGCCGGCCTCGCCGACGGGCCAGGTGAGGGGAGTGGGGCGGAGCCGGATCTTCTGCTGGATCAGGTCCATCAGCTCCAGCGCCGACAACCCCGGCCGGTCCCACTTGTTGATGACCGTGATCACGGGGATGCCGCGCAGTGCGCACACCTTGAACAGCTTGAGGGTCTGCGGCTCGAGCCCCTTGCCGGCGTCGACGAGCATCACCGCGGAGTCGACGGCCGAGAGCACTCGGTAGGTGTCCTCCGAGAAGTCGCTGTGGCCCGGGGTGTCCACGAGGTTGATGACGTGGTCGCGGTAGACGAACTGCAGCGCGGCCGAGGTGATCGAGATGCCGCGCTTCTTCTCCATCGCCATCCAGTCGGAGACCGTCGCGCGACGGTCGCCCTTCCCGTGGACGGCTCCGGCCTCGTTGATCACCCGCGCGTGCAGCGCGAGCGCCTCGGTGAGGGTCGACTTGCCCGCGTCGGGGTGGCTGATGACGGCGAAGGTACGGCGTGGACGGGTGTCAGGCACCAACCCAATTTACCCGCCACCCGGCCTGGGGCCCGCTTCGCCGACGGCTGCAGGCGGGCGCCCCGCCGTCTCCTGCCCGTGCCGGCGCCACCCCCGTGCGACCGGGTTCCGTGGCGGCACGTCGGGCCGGTCCTAGGGTCGTCCCATGCGTGACTTCACGTGGCTCCCGGCGAACCGGGCGGCGACCGAGGACGTCGAGGCGCTGTTCGCCGCCGGGGGCGCGAGCAAGTGTCGCTGCCAGGCCCTGAAGGTGGCGGGGTGGATCTGGCGTGACTCCACCCAGGAGGAACGGGACGCCGCGCTGCTCGAGCAGACGGCCTGCGGCACTCCCGGACCGACGTCCGGGCTGGTCGGCTACGTCGGGGGTGAGGCGGCCGGCTGGGTGGCGGTCGAGCCGCGGGAGAACTACCCCCGGTTGTGGAGCCGGAAGCAGGCGTGGATGCGGAGGGACCCCGAGCTGGAGGGGGTCTGGTCCGTCACCTGCTTCGTCGTGCACAAGGAGTTCCGCCGGACGGGGCTGACCTACGAGCTCGCCGCGGCGACGGTCGAGTACGGACAGCAGGTCGGTGCCCGTGTTCTGGAGGGCTACCCGATCGAACCGGCACCGGGCAAGAGCGTCATCTGGGACGAGGCCTCGGTCGGGCTGGTGCAGGTGTTCCTCGAGGCCGGCTACGAGGTGGTGGCCTCGCCCACCCTGCGCCGGCGCGTGGTGCGACGTCGACTGGTCAACTCCTGATGGACCCAGCGCGGCCCCCTGGCGCGACCCATCGTCCTTCCGGCTGACGCCCCGAGCCCCGAGGCCAGTCAGGCGGACGGGCGGTGGCCGGGCTCGCGGGCCACGCACGAGAGACTGGGGCATGACGTCCGACGAGCCGGCCCGGGGCCCGGGCGCACGGGCACGCCGCGTGGCGTCCCGGCTCCAGCAGGACGTGAGGTCGCGACGCCGGAGGGGAAGCGAGCGCGCGAACGCCCTCGTCGACCGACTGCCCGGCCCGGTGCGCACCGGCGTACGCCTGGTCGAGCGCACGGTCCGCGACGCGGTCGACGACCGGGTGCCGGGGTTGGCGGCCGAGGCCACCCTCTTCGTCCTGATCTCGCTGCCCGCTCTGCTGCTGGTCGTGCTGGGGTCCCTGGGCTTCGTCGCGGCACGCCTGGGACCCGAGGGGAGCGAGCAGCTCGACCGGTTGGTCTTCGACGTGCCCCAGCACCTTCCTGTCGAGCTCCACCCACGAGTCCTACGCAGACCTGGCCGAGCAGGTCCTCGCGTCCGGTCGGGCCGACGTCATCGGGGTCGGGGCGCTGCTGGCCCTGTGGACGGGGTCGCGGGCCACGAGCCGGGTGCTCGAGACCCTGGTCATCGTCTACGACATCGAGTCGCCCCGGCCCGGATGGCGACGCCGGGTGCTCGCCCTTGCGCTGACCCTGGGAGCGCTGCTCGGTGCGGTCGCGATCCTGCCGCTCCTCGTGCTCGGGCCGCGGCTGGTCGAGTTCCTCGCCCCGGAGGGTGTCGCGTCGGCGACGCTCTCAGCCCTGGGCTGGGTCTACTGGCCGGCGCTGGGGCTGCTCGTCCTGGCCGGCCTGACCACGCTCTACCACGTGGGCGTCCCGTGGAAGACGCCGTGGCTGCGGGACCTCCCGGGCGCCGTGCTGGCCATGGCCCTCTGGTTCGTCGCCGCTGCCGCCCTCCGCGCCTACCTCGCGGTCAGCGGTCTCGGCGGGGATGCGGAGGCCGACGCCGTCTACGGACGACTCGGTACCCCCATCGCGGTCGTGCTCTGGCTCTACGTCTCGTCGCTGGCCGTGCTGCTCGGTGCCGAGCTCAACGCCGAGATCGAGAAGAAGTGGCCGACCACGGGGCGGGTCGAGCGGGAGACCGCCGTCGCCGAGCAGGGCGCCGAGGGCCCGTGACGCACGGCTGGTGCGGGAGCGCGTGGCCCGGACCTACCTGCGGTTCACCCCGGCCCGACGCTGCAGGATCTCGCGCTCTCCGGCGTTGTCCGCGAGTGAGGCGGCCTCGCTGAACGCCTCGCTCGCGCGGGCGTGCTCCCCTGCCCGCTCGAGCAGGTCACCACGGACGCTCGGGACGAGTGGCGAGGTGCCGAGCGCGGTCGGGTCGACGGCGTCCAGGACGGCGAGACCGGCGTCGGGACCGAAGGCCCGGCCGTGGGCGACGGCGCGGTTGACCTCGACGACCGGTCCGGGGGCCGCGGTGGCGAGGACGTCGTACAGGGCCGCGATCCGGCGCCAGTCGGTGTCCTCCGCGCGTCCGGCGCGGGCGTGCTGAGCGGCGATGGACGCCTGCAGGAAGTACTTTCCGACGGGCGTCCCGCGCGCGGCCAGCCGCTCGGCCCGATCCAGCGCGGCGAGGCCACGGCGTACCAGCAGCTGGTCCCAGCGCGCCCGGTCCTGGTCCTCGAGGAGGACCGGCGAGCCGGTCTCGTCGAGCCGAGCGGCCGTCCGCGAGCCCTGGATCTCCAGCAGTGCCTGCAGGCCGAGGACCTCGGGCTCGTCCGGGGCCATCGCAGCGAGCATGCGAGCGAGCCGCATCGCCTCGGTCGTCAGCTCCGGTCGCATCCAGTCGTCGCCGGACGTGGCGGTGTAGCCCTCGTTGAAGATCAGGTAGATCACGGCCATGACGTCGTCGAGGCGCCGGGTCCGTTCCTCCCCGGTGGGCAGCTCGAACTCGGCACGGACCTTCGCCAACGTCCGCTTCGCCCGCGAGATCCGCTGGCCCATGGTGGCCTCCGCGGTCAGGAAGCCACGGGCGATCTCCGAGGTCGTGAGGCCACCGACCAGCCGCAGCGTGAGCGCCGCCCGGGACTCGGCGGTCAGGGAGGGGTGGCACGTGAGGAAGACCAGGCGCAGCACGTCGTCCTCGATGTGGTCGACCAGGTCGTCGAGGTCAGGCACCTGTCCCTCCTCTCCGGCCTTCCCGCCTGCGTCGTGCTCGAGCTCCGACACCTTGCGGTGGTGGAGCTCGGCGCGCCGGAAGTGGTCGATCCCGCGCCGCTTGGCGATGGTCATCAGCCAGGCGCCGGGGTTGGCGGGCACGCCGGCCGTCGGCCACTGCTCGAGCGCGGCCACGAGGGCGTCCTGCGCGAGGTCCTCGGCGAGGGCGACGTCGCGCGTGAGCCGGGTGAGGGCGCCCACGAGGCGGGCCGACTCGGCCCGCCACGCGGCGACGACGGCCTCGCCCGGGTCATCCGTGGGGGGTGTCGGCACCCCGCCACCGTAGTGATCCCGGGTCAGGCGTCAGCGTCCCCCGGACCCTCCGCGACCTGGCGCAGGGTCGACACGACGGTGACCTCGGGCCAGTGCTTGGCGTGGAGCTCGGCGAACAGCTGCTGGTCGGCCACCGCCTCCTCGACGCTCGCGTACTCCAGGAGCGACCAGCCCCCGACGATCTCCTTGGCCTCGGCGTACGGGCCGTCGACGCGGCTCACCTCGCCGTCACGGACCACGAAGTTCACGGCGTCCTCCGTGCCGTAGAGGCCACCGCCGTCGAGGAAGACCCCCCGGGCGGCGCGCTCGCCGATGTAGGAGTCCATCGCCTCGAAGAGCGACTGCGGCGGCATGCCGATGTTCTCTTCCATCCTCACGAAACCCATGAAACGCGGCATCTCGATCACTTCTCCTGGTTGGTGGATGACTGCTTCTCGCACGTACGTCGACCGGCGCGGATCGGTTTCGACATCGGTCCCGAGGAAATCTGGCGCCCGGGTCAGAACACCGTCCAGTCCGAGTAGGTCGTGAACGCGTCGAGGGCGGCCAGGCCGGCCGCGGAGCTGCCGGAGGGGCCGAGGGACGGGCTCCACACGCAGGCGACCCCGCGGTCGGGGATGACGGCGAGGATGCCGCCACCCACGCCGCTCTTGGCCGGCAGCCCGACGCGGTAGGCGAAGTCGCCGGCGGAGTCGTAGGTGCCGCAGGTCAGCATCACCGCATTGATCCGCTTGGCCTGCCGGGCGCTGAGCAGCTGGCTGCCGTCGGCGGCGACGCCGTCGCGGGCGAGGAAGAGCCCGGCGAGCGCCAGCTCGCGGCACGACATCGACAACGCGCACTGCGCGACGTACTCGTCGATGACGCCGTCGACCGGGTTCTCGAGGTTGTCGTAGCTCGCGAGCAGGTGGGCCATCGCCGACGTGCGGTGGCCGGCCTCGAGCTCGGACTTCGCGACGACCGGGTCGCAGGCCACGTCGGTGCTGCCGCTCTCGCGGCGCATCAGGTCGCGCAGCGCACCGCTCGCGCCACCCGTCAGCGTGTGCAGCCGGTCGGTGACCACCAGCGCCCCCGCGTTGATGAACGGGTTGCGCGGCCGTCCGGCCTCCTGGTCGAGCTGCAGCAGGGAGTTGAACGCGGTGCCCGACGGCTCGCGCGAGACGCGCTCCCAGATCCGCTCGCCCTCGGCGGCGATCACCAGCGCGAGCGTGAACACCTTGCTGATGCTCTGCACGGAGAACCGCACGTCGGCGTCGCCGACGACGTGCACCTGGCCGTCGCAGGAGGCGATGGCCATGCCGAACTGGTGGGGGTCGACGGCCGCGAGGCTCGGGATGTACTCCGCCGGCCGTCCGCGACCGACCTCGGGTGCCGCGACCTCCCGGGCCCGTGCCAGCGCGTCCTCGATCTCCACCCGGCCATCCTCGCCGAGCGGCGCCGTCCGGGGGAGGGCGGGCCCGCTCTTGACAGATCCGGCTCATCGGCATGCAATATATTGCATGCCGATCCCCACTGCCGCTGCAGCGCCGTTCCGGTCGCTGCTGCGCGACGACGTCTACCTGCGGCTGCGGGACGCGATCGTCGACGGGACCCTGGAACCGGGGGAGCAGCTGCGTGACGGCGAGCTCGCGGTCTGGCTCGGCGTCAGTCGTACGCCGGTGCGCGAGGCGCTGCTCCGGTTGCAGCAGGGCGGGCTCGTCGTGGCGCGCCCGGGGCGGTCGACGACCGTCGCGACCCTCGACGCCCGCGCGATCCGCGACGCCCAGGCGGTGGTGGCGAGCATGCACGAGCTGGCGGTGCGCCAGGCCGTGGCCCAGCTGACCGACGCGGACCTCGACCGCATGCGCGAGGCCAACGCGCGGTTCTCGGCCGCCCTCGCCGCCGACGACGTCGACGCCGCGCTCGCCGCGGACGACGACTTCCACGCCGTGCCCGTGGCGGCGGCCGCGAACCAGGCGCTGCAGAGCGTGCTCGAGCAGTTCACCCCGTCGCTGCGGCGTCTCGAGCGGTTGCGCTTCGCCTCGCTCGCGGGGCGCGGCTCGGTCGCGCTCCACGACCGGCTGCTCGAGCGCTGTGCGGCCGGCGACGTGGACGGCGCCGCGGCCACGTCGTACGAGACCTGGCAGACCCTCGAGCCGTTGCTCGACCGCTGACCACCCCCGACAGAGGAGATCCACATGTCCCTGGCCGACTTCCCCCGCCACCCGCTGCTCTTCGGACCGAGCCCGGTGCACCGGCTCGACCGGCTCACCCAGCACCTCGGCGGCGCCCAGATCTGGGCCAAGCGTGAGGACTGCAACTCGGGGCTCGCCTACGGCGGCAACAAGACCCGCAAGCTCGAGTACCTCGTGCCCGACATCCTCGCCCAGGGCGCCGACACGCTCGTCTCCATCGGCGGCTACCAGTCCAACCACACCCGTCAGGTCGCCGCGCTCGCCGCCCGGCTCGGGCTGAAGGCGGTGCTGGTGCAGGAGCGGTGGGTCGACTGGCCCGACCCGCTCAACGACCGGATCGGCAACATCATGCTGTCGCGGATCATGGGCGCCGAGGTGCGCCTCGACTCCGCCGGCTTCGGCATCGGGTTCAAGGACAGCTGGAACGAGGCCCTCGACGACGTACGTCGCCGCGGTGGCACGCCGTACGGCATCCCCGCCGGCGCCTCCGACCACCCCCTCGGTGGGCTCGGCTTCGCCAGCTGGGCCTACGAGGTGGAGCAGCAGGAGCGCGAACTCGGCGTCTTCTTCGACACGATCGTGGTCTGCTCCGTGACCGGATCGACCCACGCCGGGATGATCGCCGGCTTCGCGGGGCAGGACCGTCCGCGCCGGGTGATCGGCATCGACGCGTCCGCGAAGATCGAGGAGACCCGTGCCCAGGTCGCGCGCATCGCGCGCAACACGGCCGAGCTGATCGGCCTCGGCCGCGACCTGCGCGACGACGAGATCACCGTGCTCGAGGGCTGGGCCGGCGACCTCTACGGCATCCCCGTGCAGTCCACGCTCGACGCCATCCGCCTCTCCGGCTCGCTCGAGGGGATGATCATCGACCCCGTCTACGAGGGGAAGTCGATGGCCGGGCTCGTCGACCTCGTCTCCAGCGGCGAGATCGGCCCCGACTCCACCGTCCTCTACGCGCACCTCGGCGGACAGCCCGCGCTCAACGCCTACAGCGGTCTCTTCACCGCCTGACCGACGCGCGAGGATGGCGGCATGAGTCTCCACCTCGGCACCGTCGGCGACGACGAGGCCGCCGAGCTGTCGGTCACGCACGCGCTGCTCCGCCAGGCCTCGGCCGGGGTGCTCGACGAGGTGGTCCGGGTCTACAGCCCGCACCGGTCCGCCGTCGTCTTCGGGCGCCGGGACACCCGGTTGCCGGGCTTCCCTGCCGCGGTGGCGGCGGCCCGGAACGCCGGCTTCGAGACGGCGGTCCGCGTGACCGGGGGTCGGGCGGTCGCCTACACGCCCCGCGCCGTCGTCCTCGACCACGTGCGGCACGACCCTCGGGCCGTCGACGGGATGGACGAACGGTTCGAGTCCTTCGGTCGCCGGCTCTCCGAGCTGTTGGGCCAGCACGCGGTCGACGCGCGCGTCGGTCCGGTGCCCGGCGAGTACTGCCCCGGCCAGCACAGCGTGAACGCCCGTGGCCAGGTGAAGCTGGTCGGCACCGCGCAGCGAGTGGTCCGCCATGCCTGGCTGTTCAGCGCGCTCGTCGTCGTGGACGACCTCGAGGTGATCCGACCCGTGCTCGCCGAGGTCTACGGCCACCTCGACCTGCCCTTCCTCCCGGAGTCGGTCGGCTCGGTGCGCGCGGAGGCGCCGCACCTGGACGCCTCGTTGGTGCGCGAGCTGCTCGTCGGGATGTACGGCGCACCGGAGCCGTCCCGCCTGCCGCCCGGCCTGGTCGCTGGCGCGACTGCGTTGGTCGAGCAGCACCGTGCCTGATGACCGCACCAGGACCGGCGCGACGCGGCACTACGTCGAGCCGGTCGCGGGGTGAGCTCAGCCGGCGGGAGGTGCCGTCGACCCACGCACCACGAGGGTGAGGGGCAGCAGCACCGACCGGGCCGTCCGCGTAGGCGGGCACGCCCTCACCCTTTGGGGTCACAGGCATGGTGGGGTGCATGACCACCGTGAGCAGGACCTTCACCGTCACCCCGCCGCCGAGCGTCGTCATCGACTACCTCAAGGACTTCTCGAACGCCGAGGAGTGGGACCCGGGCACCGTGTCGTGCATGCCCAACGAGAGCGGGCCCGTGCAGGTGGGCAGCACCTGGCACAACGTCTCGAAGATCGCCGGCAACTCGACCGAGCTGACCTACGAGCTCACCGAGCTGACCGACGAGCGCATCGTGTTCGTGGGCCGCAACGAGACGGCCACCTCGACCGACAACATCACCGTCGTGCCCCACGGCTCCGGCAGCGAGATCACCTACGAGGCGGTGATCGAGATGAAGGGCGCGGCCAAGCTCGCCCAGCCGCTGGTCAAGGTCGTCTTCGAGAAGCTCGGCAACGACACCGAGGACGACATGGTCGCCGCCATCAACCGGCTCTCCGCCTAGGCCCCGAGCCGAGCGGCGACCGGCCGCAGGTCGGCGTACGCCGCGTGCGCGCCCGCCAGCAGCAGGTCGCCCTCGGTCTTGCTCGTGGTGATCCCCACGACCTGGCCTGCTCCCGAGGCGACCGCGGCCGCCACGCCCGCGACGCTGTCCTCGGCGGCGAGGGCCGTGGCGGGATCGAGCCCGAGCCGCTCGCAGGCGAGCAGGTAGCCGGCCGGGTGCGGCTTGCCGTCGACCACGTCGTCGGCGGTGACGACCACGTCGACGAGGTCGAGCAGTCCGAGCCCGTCGCCGACGGCCTGCTGCACCCACGCCGGGCCGGCAGAGGTCACGATCGCGACCCGGACGCCGCGCGACACCGCCGCTCGCACCAGGTCCACCGCCCCCGGCACCGGCTCGGGCGCGACGTCGCGGGGCACGAGCGCACCCACCTCCCGCGCGATCGCGGCGTGGTCGTGGCCGCGCCACGGCCCGTCGACGGTCGGCAGGACGTCCTCGGCGCGCCGGCCGGTGAAGACCGACAGGTCGGGCACCTCCCAGCCGCGGGACGCGAAGAACCGGCGGTAGCCCTCGCGCTGCAAGGGCTCGGAGTCGACCAGGGTGCCGTCGAGGTCGAGCAGCAGCGCCCGGGGGACGACCAGAGGTGTCACGGGACGTCGAACAGCGGCTCGCCGGCGGCGACAGGGTGCGGGGCGACGTCCACGGAGCCCTTCGGGCGGTCCATGAGCACGACCGGCACGGTCGTGGACATGCCCTGCTCGACCGTCGACGGGTCCCACCGCACGACGGCGTCCCCTTCGCCGACGGTGTCGCCCTCGCTCGCCAGCAGCGTGAAGCCACGTCCCTCGAGCCGCACCGTGTCGATGCCGAGGTGCACCAGCACCCCGACCCCGTCGTCCGAGAGCACCACGAAGGCGTGGGGGTGGAGCTTCACGATCCGCCCCGCGACCGGCGCCACCACGTCGACCACCTCGCCGGTCGGCTCGATCGCCGCCCCCGGCCCCACCATCTCCTCGGCGAACACCGGGTCAGGCACGTCGGCGAGCGGAACCACCTGCCCCCCGACAGGTGCCAGCACCTGCCTCACCTGTCCGGACGGTGCGCTCGTTCCCCGCTCGGCTCCGTCGCTCACATCAAGTCCTCGATGTCGTCGGCGAGGTTGTCCGCCTCCGGCCCGACGACGACCTGCACGACCTTGCCCGACGCGACGACGCCGTGGGCGCCGGCGGCCTTGAGAGCCGCCTGGTCGACCTTCGAGGGGTCCTCGACCTCGGTGCGGAGCCGGGTGATGCAGGCCTCCACCTCGATCACGTTGTCGGCGCCGCCGAGGCCGGCCAGGATCTGTTCCGCCTTGCTGCTCATCGGGTTTCTCCTTCGGTTGCGGGATCTGTGCTCGTGACCTTGGCCAGGCCACGGGGTTCGTCGGGGTCGAGTCCGAGGGCGCGGGTCAGCTGCTCGACGACGAGCTGCGCCGGGACGATCGCGCCCAGGGGTGCCAGTGTCTCCGGCAGGGCCGGTCCGCGCACGGGCACGGCGCACGCGCCGGCGAAGGCGGCGTCCCCGCCGATGCCCACGACCGTGGCCCCGCGGTCGGTGAGGTCGTGGGCGAGGTCGGTCATCGGGCCGACCAGCGGCCCGTCGGGGGCGGCCACCAGCACGGCCGTCATGCCCGAGGTGACCACCGAGATCGGGCCGTGCCGCAGGTCGGCGTAGGAGTAGCCGCGCACGGGTCGCAGGCAGGTCTCCTCGAGCTTGAGCGCCGTCTCGAGGGCGGTGCCCATCAGCAGCCCGCGCCCGGCCACGACCGTGTAGGCGCCCTCGCGGAGGACGTCGACGGCAGCGTCGACGCCGTCGCGGGCATCCAGCAGCGCGGCGACCTCGTCGGCCACCCGCGCCAGGTCGGCGTCGAGCGCGGCCGGGTCGGGGGCGGCGGCGGTGCCGAGCGCGACCATGGCGACCAGCTGGCCGAGGTAGGTCTTGGTGGCGGGGACGGCGACCTCGTGCCCGGCCTGCGTGACCAGGGCGACGTCCGCGGCGTCCGCGAGCGGCGACCCCTCGACGTTGGTGACCGCGACGGTGGCGGCACCGCAGGCGGCGGCCCACTCCTGGGTGGCGACGATCTCCTCGGTGGCCCCCGACTGGCTGACCGACACCACGACGGCGTCGGAGAGGTCGAGCCGGGTCCGGTAGTGGGTGGCCACGCTGGGCGAGGCCAGGCCGCCGGGGACGCCCGCGTGCGTCTCGAGCAGGTAGCGGCCGTAGATCGCGGCGTTGTCGCTGGTGCCACGAGCGGCGAACAGCACGCGCCGGCGCCCGGCGAGCAGCGCGGTGAGCTCGGGCCGCAGCGGTTCGATCGCCGCCCACGTGCGGCGTACGGTCGCCGGCTGCTCGGCGATCTCCTGGGCCATCTGGGTCAACACCCTTGACACTGCCTTCCGTCCGGTCCATCCTTCACTGGTACGTACCAGACCGTACCAATGACCGAACCACCTGTCGAGAGGCAAATCCGCCCGTGAGCACGCCGACCAGGATCACCGAGGGGCCGCGTCCCAAGCACGCGCAGCTCACCGACGTGCTCGCGGAGCTCGCCGTCACCGAGCTCGGCCCCGACACGGCGATCCCCAGCGAGCGCGAACTCATGGCGACGTACGCCGTCAGCCGCGCCACCGTGCGCAAGGCCATCGACACGCTCGTGGCCGACGGGCTGCTGCGCCGCATCCACGGCAAGGGCACCTTCGTCGCCCGGCCGCGGTTGGAGAGCCGGCTGCACCTGGCCTCCTTCAGCCAGGACATGCGCCGTCGCGGCCTCACCCCCTCCACCCGCTCGCTCGCGGTCGAGCGCGACCGGCCGCCGGCCGACGTCGCGGAGGCGCTGCACCTGGGCGCGACCGGCGAGGCCTGGCGCATCGACCGGGTCCGGCTCGCCGACGGCCAGCCGATCGCGCTCGAGCAGGGGTGGTACCCGCAGGCCCCGCTCGGAGACCTCGACCGGGAGGACCTGTCGGGCTCCCTCTACGAGGTCTTCGCCGCCCGCGGCCACACGATCGACGCCGCCGAGCAGACGCTGTGGGGCGAGGCTGCCGACGCCACCCTCGCGCGTCGCCTCGACTGCCCGCTCCACACGCCGCTGCTGGTCTTCCGCCGGGTCTCGACCGCGGCCGGCATCCCGCTGGAGTACGTCGTCTCGCGCTACCGCGGCGACCGCTACCAGCTCCACATGACGTTGGGGAGCACCCCCACCGATGAAGGAACCGAAGAAGGGACAGCACCGTGACCACATCCGACACGACGGTCGAGACCAGCCGGCGCAAGCGGCTCAACCTCGCCCCCGTCCAGAAGTTCGGCACCAGCCTGATGCTGCCGATCGCGGCCCTGCCCGTCGCGGCACTGCTGCTGCGGCTGGGCCAGCCCGACCTGCTGGGGGCCGACGGCGCTGGCTGGGAGAACGTCGCCGCGGTCATCGGCGCCGCCGGCAACGCGCTGTTCGCCAACCTGCCGCTGCTCTTCGCCGTCGGCATCGCGATCGGCATGGCCCGCAAGTCCGACGGCTCGACCGCTCTCGCGGCCGTCGTCGGCTACCTGGTCTTCAAGGGTGTCGGCGACGCGATGTCGCCGGTCGTCCTGGGCGCTCCGGCGGAGGGTGAGGCGCAGGCGCTCATCAACTACGGCGTCCTCGGCGGCATCGTCATGGGTCTGGTCAGTGCCCTGCTGTGGCAGCGCTACCACCGGATCAAGCTGCCTCCCTACCTGGCGTTCTTCGGCGGCCGGCGGTTCGTCCCGATCATCACGGCGTTCGCCGCGATCGCCATCTCGGTGGTGATGAACTTCGTCTACCCCGCCTTCGACGCCGGCATCACCGGCCTCGGCGAGTGGGTGACGGAGAACTCCGTGCTCGGCGGCTTCGTCTACGGCACCCTCAACCGGCTGCTGATCCCGCTCGGCCTGCACCACATCCTCAACAACCCGCCGTGGTTCGTCTTCGGCTCGTTCGAGGGCTCGGCCGGCGTCGTCCACGGCGACATCCCGCGCTTCCTGGCCGGCGACCCCACGGCGGGCGCCTTCATGACCGGCTTCTTCCCGATCATGATGTTCGCCCTGCCGGCCGCGGCGCTCGCCATCTGGCACGAGGCCAAGCCGAAGCACAAGAAGGCCGTCGGCGGCATCATGCTCTCCGCCGCGCTCACCAGCTTCCTCACCGGAGTCACCGAGCCGCTCGAGTTCGCCTTCATGTTCGTCGCCTTCCCGCTCTACGTCGTGCACGCGCTGCTCACGGGCACCTCGATGGCCCTGGTCAACGCGCTCGGCATCAAGGACGGCTTCGGCTTCTCTGCGGGCCTGTTCGACTACCTGCTCAACTTCAACATCGCGACCAACCCGCTGTGGTTGATCCCGATCGGGCTCGGGTACGCGGCCGTCTACTACTTCCTCTTCCGGTTCGTGATCCGGAAGTGGAACCTGCGGACCCCCGGCCGCGAGGACGACGAGGAAGGGCTGGCCGTCGAGGCCGACACGCGTGCCTGACCTGCTCCTCACCGCGCGACGCGTGGTCACCCCGGCGCGGACCTTCGCGCCGGGGTGGCTCCACGTCGTCGCCGGCCGGATCGAGGCCGTCGGCGCGGGCGACCCGCCCCGGCCGGCCGACCTCGTCCTCGCGGGCACCGTGGTGCCCGGCTTCGTGGACACCCACGTCCACGGGGGCGGTGGTGCGGCCTTCGACGGGGGTGACGCCGACTCGGTGACCCGTGCGGTGACGACCCACCGCCGCCACGGCACCACCACGGTGCTGGCCAGCCTGGTCACCGACACCGTCGACGGGCTCGCCGCCTCCTGCGGGCGGCTCGCCGACCTCGCCGACGACGGGCTCGTCGCCGGCGTCCACCTCGAGGGCCCGTGGCTGGCGCCGGGCCGTCGCGGCGCCCACGACGCGGGGCTGCTGCAGGCGCCCGACCCCGGCGTCGTCGACCGGCTGCTCCAGGCCGCGCGCGGCCACCTGCGGATGGTGACGATCGCTCCCGAGCTGCCCGGCGCCGACGACGCCGTACGCCGACTGGTGGCGGCCGGCGTCGTGGTCGCGATCGGTCACACCGACGCGACCTACGACCAGGCCCGGAGGGCGCTCGACGCCGGCGCGACCGTCGGCACCCACCTCTTCAACGCGATGCGCGGCCTCCACCACCGCGAGCCGGGGCCGGTCGCGGCGCTGCTCGAGCACCCCGACGCCTGCGTCGAGCTGATCTGCGACGGGGTGCACGTGCACCCCGCCATGCTCGGGCTCGCGGCCGCCGCCAAGCCGCAGCACACCGTGATCGTCACCGACGCGATGGCCGCGGCGGGCGCGACCGACGGCGACTACCGGCTCGGGGGCCTCGAGGTCACCGTGCGGAGCGGCGAGGCGCGGTTGCCCGACGGCACCATCGCCGGCTCGACCGCCACCATGGCCGGATCGGTCCGCTACGCCGTCCAGCAGGCGGGCCTCACGCTGGAGGACGCCGTCCGGGCCGCCACCGCGACCCCCGCCACCCTCCACGGTCTCGGCTCCGTCGGGGCGCTGCGCCCCGGGGCGCACGCCGACCTCGTCGTCCTCGACGACGACCTCGCCGTCACCCGGGTCATGCACCGCGGAGCGTGGCTGTCCTGAACGCGGCGTGTGCCTGAGAACTACCCAGTGGTCGTTCTCAGGCACACGCCGCGGGCGGGTCAGCGGTGCCAGACGAGCACCTCGCGCTGGTCCTGCACGTCCCCGGGCACCAGGTTGTCGGCATAGGTCTGGAAGGTGACCGCCGTGCCGGTGCTGTTGACGACGACCTCGTTGGCGCCGCTGTGGCGGTTGCCGCCGGTGCCGTCGGCGGCCTGCGAGACGCGCACGGTGGTGCGCCGGCGCAGGTCGGCGAGGAACACGTCGGCACGGCCCTCGTCGTCGCCCGCGACCAGGTCGTCGGCGTCGGAGGAGAACGCCACCCAGCGCCCGGTGCGCGAGAGGCTCGGCAGGTAGCTGTGGCGGTTGCCGATCGCGTGGACCCGCCGGATCTTCCCGCTCTCCAGGTCGATCCGGTAGACGTCGGTGGCCTTGCCGTCCTCACCTGGCAGGTCGGTGGCGCAGCTCGCGAAGGCGGCGAACCGTCCGTTGCCGGAGATCGCCGGCCGGCCGGCGCTGCCGCTGGGGAACGGCTGGCACGGCGGGCTGTCCGGCTCCTGCCAGAAGCGCGTCGTACGTCGCGCCGCGGTGTCGCGCACCCAGAGGTGGTTGGCGTCGCCGAAGGTGACCCGCGTGCCGTCGTCGGAGATGCCCCCGACCAGCACCGACCCGCGGACGTCGCGGCCGCTGCCCGGCAGCAGCGAGACCTGCCTGGTCGTGCCGCGCTCGAGGTCACGGACGTAGACGTCCTCCTTCCTGTCGTCGTCCTTGATGCCGAACGACCCGAAGGTCTGGAAGGCCACGAAGCGGCCGTCGCCGGAGATCACGGCGTCGACGGTCGACCGGTCGCGCTGGAAGCCGGCCGTGGTCTGCGAGACCAGGTCGACCTCGCCGGTGCCGAGGTCGGCGACCACGGCGTCCAGCTCGAACCCGTTGTTGTCCGTGCCGCCGGTCAGGTCGGTCGCCCAGGTGATGAAGGCGACCCGTTGCCCGTCCGCGGAGATCGTCGGGGAGGCACTGATGTCGTTGCCGGGGTGGCCGTCGCGCTGGCTGACCAGGGTCGTCGTCCCGGCGGCGCTGTCGCGCAGGTAGACGTCCTCGACGCCGTTGTCGTCGTGGGAGACCAGGGGTGCGGCGGTGGCGAAGACGGTGCGGGTGCCGTCGGCGGAGGTGAGCTGGCCGGTGCCGCTGCCGCTGCTCGAGAAGGGCAGCTGCTCGCCGGTGCCGTCGACGACGGCGACCTGCTGGAGCTGGCTGCTCGTGCCGGCCAGGGCCGGCGGGGCGAGGACGGTGAGGACGGCGAGCGCGGTGACCGCCAGGCCGGTGGTGGAGATGCTGGGGTGCGTCATGTCGGTTCTTCCTGTCGTGGTGTCCTCCCCAGTACGCCGCCGGCTGCCGCGGAGTTGCGACGACGGTGAGGCGGTCTGGACCAGAGGGTCCGAGTGGGTGCCACGACGATCGGGCGCCCGGAGTCCCGGTGGACAGGGACCGGGGTCGCCGGTGACGTTCCCCTCGCGGGGACGGATCTCGGGACAGCGGTCCCTGTCGGAGGGACAGCCTCCGGTGGCTGACTTGGAGGCGTGATCAAGTGCGCCTCAAGTCCGGCGCAAGCGGTCACCGGTCTGCTGGGTCCACCGGCACACCGTCGGCACTCAGCACCAGGAGAGACACCATGACCATCACCACCCGCCACCGCGCCGCCGAGCGGCAGCGCCGCGCCCTCGCCCGGGCGACCCGCGCCAACGTGCCGAGTCGCTACTCGGCCCAGCTCGAGGCACTTGCGATCCTGCGTCGCTCATGAGCCCCGAGCCGCCGGACGTCCCACACGTCCGGCTCCCCGCCGAGGCCGGTCCCGGATCACCCGGGACCGGCCTCGTGCTGCGGGGAGGTATCACCGGCAGGGTCGGGCACTCCTCGGCTGCAGTCCACGACCCCACCTCGAGGAGCACGTCATGACCATCACCACCCGCTACCGGGCCGCGGCCCGTCGCCGCCGGGCGGCGGCCCGCACCACCGTCGCGACCCGCCCGGTCGTCCCCAACCGCTACTCCGCGCCCTTCGACGCGCTCACCCAGCTGCGCCGTCGCTGAGCGCCTGCCACACGGCGTCGCCGCGGTCGTGGTCACCCAGCCCACGGGTGACGTACGCCGCGGCGTACCCGTGCGTGAGCGAGAACCAGGCCGCGCAGCCGCCGGCGCCGCCCATGCCGAGGTCGTCGTCGTCGAGCTGGAAGCCCAGCGTCCACGTGACCTCCCGGTCCAGCAGCCGGTCGTGGCCGCGGGCGGCCGCCCCGACGTACGCCGCGTGCAGGTCGGCCCCGAGCCGGTCCCGCACCGGACCGCCCAGCAGGTCGCGGTAGAACCCTGCCAGCCCGCGCGCGCTGGCGTGGAGCGCGATGGCGGGGAAGCTGCACCTGCGGAACCGCTCGCTGTTGAGCACCGCCGGCTCCAGCATGCCGGCCGGCCGCGCCATCGCCGGTCCCCACCGCGGGTCCTCCGTGTAGAGCGCCGGCCAGCCCTCGAGGCCCACCACGTCGGCGACCCGGTCGAGGTCCGACCCGGTCACGCGGAGGTGGAGGTCCCACCCGTGCTCGGCCGCGATGCGGGCGAACCGGTCGGCCAGGTCGTCGCCGGTCGCCCGACGCACGAGCGCGTCGCAGAGGTGGCCGTAGGTGAGGGCGTGCTCGGCGACGGCGGAGCCCGGCTCGTGGTCGGGGGTGGCGCCCGCGAGCGACTCGGTCAGGGCCGCCAGGTCGTCGAACGCGACGTCGGCGGCCTCCGGCGGGAACACGGGGACGCCTGCGGCGTGGTTGAGCACGTGCCGCACCGTGGTCGCCTCCTTGCCGTGCGCGGCGTACTCCGGCCACAGGTCGGCGACCCGCTGGTCGAGGTCGAGACCTCCCGCTGCGACGACGTCGAGCACGGTCAACGCCGCCAGCGGCTTGGCGACCGAGTAGCTCATCACCAGCGTGTCGGGTGTCCACGGCGTCGAGCCGTCGCGGGTGCCGACCGCGTGGTCGGCGAGGACGTCGTCGTCCCGCCACGCGCACACCGCCGCGCCGGGCTCGCGACCGCTCCTCGCCCAGCCGTCGAGGAGGCCGACGACGGCAGGGGTCATCCCAGCGCCGCCGACACCACCTCGCGCGCCTCCTCCTGCACCTGGGCGAGGTGGTCGGGTCCGCGGAAGCTCTCGGCGTAGATCTTGTAGACGTCCTCGGTGCCGCTGGGCCGGGCCGCGAACCACGCGCTCTCCGTGGTGACCTTCAGGCCCCCGATCTTCGCGCCGTTGCCGGGCGCCTCGGTGAGCCGGGCGGTGATCGGCTCGCCCGCGAGCTCGGTCGCCGCCACGTCGTCCGGCGACAGCGCCGCCAGCTTGGCCTTCTGCTCCCGGTCGGCCGGCGCGTCCACGCGGGCGTACGCCGGGTCGCCGTGCTCGGCGACGAGGTCGGCGTAGTGCTGCGACGGGGTCCGGCCGGTGCGGGCGAGGATCTCGCTCGCCAGCAGGCACAGCAGCAGCCCGTCCTTGTCCGTCGTCCAGGCCGAGCCGTCGCGTCGCAGGAACGACGCCCCGGCGGACTCCTCACCGCCGAAGCCGAACGAGCCGTCGAGGAGCCCGGGGACGAACCACTTGAACCCGACTGGCACCTCGACCAGCGGCTTGCCGAGCCCGGCCGCCACCCGGTCGATCATCGAGCTCGACACCAGGGTCTTGCCGATCCGCGCGGTGTCCGGCCAGCCCGGCCGGGCGCCGCCGAAGAGGTAGCCGATCGCCACCGCCAGGTAGTGGTTGGGGTTCATCAGCCCCGCGTCGGGCGTGACGATGCCGTGGCGGTCGGCGTCGGCGTCGTTGCCCGTGGCGACGTCGTACTGGTCCTTGCGGGCGATGAGCGACGCCATCGCGTGGGGGGAGGAGCAGTCCATGCGGATCTTCGCGTCCCAGTCGAGCGTCATGAAGCGCCACGTCGGGTCGACCTCGGGGTTGACGACGGTCAGGTCGATCCCGTGCCGCTCCGCGACGGCTCCCCAGTAGTCGACGCTCGCGCCGCCGAGCGGGTCGGCGCCGATCCGCACGCCTGCGTCGCGGATCGCGTCGAGGTCGACCACCTCCGTCAGGTCGTCGACGTAGGCGCCCAGGAAGTCGTAGCGCCGGGCGCCGCTCACGTCGGCGACCCGCCTCACCTCACGCAGGCCGGCGCGCATCAGCTCGTTGGCGCGGGCCGCGATCACGCTCGTGGCGTCGGAGTCGGCGGGACCGCCGTGGGGCGGGTTGTACTTGAAGCCGCCGTCGCTCGGGGGGTTGTGGCTGGGCGTGACGACGATGCCGTCGGCCAGGCCGCCCCCGGTGGTGCGTCCGCCGTTGGCGCGCAGGATGGCGTGCGAGACGGCGGGCGTCGGGGTGTAGCCGTCGCGGCTGTCGATCAGCACCTCGACGTCGTTGGCCAGCAGCACCTCCAGTGCCGACACCCACGCCGGCTCCGACAACGCGTGGGTGTCCCGACCGATGAACAGCGGGCCGTCGTAGCCCTGCTCGCGGCGGTAGTCGCAGATCGCCTGCGTCGTCGCGAGGATGTGGTGCTCGTTGAACGAGGTCCGCAACGACGTGCCGCGGTGGCCGCTGGTGCCGAAGGCGACCTGCTGGTCGACGTCGTCGGGATCGGGCACCCGTTCGTGGTAGGCCGCCAGCAACGCGGACACGTCCACGAGATCGGCTTCGGTGGCTGGGGTTCCGGCGCGTGGGTCGACCATGCCACCCATCCTGCCGCGAGACGGTCGGAGACGGAATGCCCGACTCAGGGCCAGGTGAGGCCGACCGCCTGTTCGCTCACCTTCCACAGCTGCGCCTGCAGCGACTCGTCGAGCGCCCGGCGGGTGCAGCCGACGAGCCGCGGCTCGCCGCGCAGCTCCCGGAGACCGCCGGGGCCGCAGTAGCTGCTGCCGGGGATGTCGGCGGTGGCGGCCATGAGCAGCGGCAGCGCCCCGTCGGCGGCCGACTGGGAGACGGCGCGGTTGGCGGCGTGGAGGATCGAGGCCACCGGCCCGCCCAGACCGCCCGTCCGGCCGTTGACGACGAGGTGTGTGCCGGCGTAGCCGGGGTGGGCGGCGGTCGCGACCACGGGGAGGTCGGCCCGCCGCAGCCGGCGGTCGAGCTCGAAGGTGAAGAGCAGGTTGGCCAGCTTGGTGCGGGCGTAGGTCTGCCAGCGCTGGTAGTGGCCGGTCGTCGGCGCGCGCGGGTCGTCCACCGGCGCCGCGGTCGCGGTGCGGTGCATCTGCGACGAGACGGCGACGACGCGGCCGTCGCCGCTCTCGACGAGCTGCGGGAGCAGCAGCCCGGTGAGGAGGAAGGGGCCGAGGTGGTTGGTCGCGAGCTGCAGGTCGAAGCCGTCCCCCGTACGCCGCTGCGGCGTCGCCATCACCCCCGCGTTGTTGACCAGGCAGTGGAGCGGGCCGTACGCCGCGGCGGTGGCGGCGCTGCGACGGACGCCGTCGAGGTCGGCGAGGTCGACCACGAGCGTCGACGTGTCCGCCCCGGGGACCTCCCCCTCGATGGCGGCGACGGCCTCGTCGAGGCGCGCCGCGGTGCGACCGGCCAGCACGACGCTGCCACCGCGCCGGGCGAGCTCGAGCGCCACGTGGAAGCCCAGGCCCCCGACCGTGCAGCCGGTGACGATCGTCCGGCGGCCGGCCTGGTCGGGCAGGTCCTGGAGGTCCCAGGCCCCGGGGTGCGCGCTCGGTTGGGTCACGGGGTGACCGCCAGCCCCGCCAGCACCTGCTGGGCGAGGTCGGCGTCGCCGCTGACCTGCACGGCGCCCGGTTCGGCCCTGCGCCGGCCCCCGGCGAGGAGGACGAACGTCTCGCGGTCCATGGCCAGGCGGGCGGTCGGGTCGGCGGGGACCTCGACCGGACGGGCACGCCCGTCGTCGCCCACCGCGACGGCCGTGGGGGCGTGGCCGGCGATCTCGAGCACGACGGTCGTGCCGGCGGGGGCGCCGACGCGCTTGCCCACCACGAAGCCGAGGCTCTCGGCGAGGTAGTCGGCCGTGTGGACCGCCGCAGGTCCGTCGAGGTTGCCGGGGCGACCGAGCGCGCGGCGTACGTCCTGCTCGTGCATCCAGAGGTCGAGCGGGCGGTTGCGCAGCAGGCGCCGGGTGTCCCAGCCGATGAGACCGAAGAGCCCGGGCGCGGTGGCCTCGGGGTCGGTCGGCGGGTCGGCCAGGAGCGAGGTGTGGCGCGTGGTCGCCGACGAGCGCAGCTCGTTGATCAGCTCGTCGGGGGTGCGGTCGCGCCGGGCGACGACGCCCTGCTCGGTGAACTGCCCCATCGCGCCGTGCACGTGTGCCGGCTCGCCGATCTCGACCTGGTCGTGCTCGGCGCCGGCCAGCATGCCCTCGAGGTGGGCGGTGTGGGCGGCCACGGCGTGGACGTCCCAGCCCGGCAGGTCGGTCGGGGTCGACCAGTCCTCGCCGGCGACCTCCTCCAGGAGCGACGACAGGTCCTCGACCGCCTGCCACCAGACCTGCACGTACGACGCCAGCTGATCGCTCATGCCCGGAGCCTAGTGAGCACCTCCTCCAGGTCGGCCAGCGCCCGCGCCTCCTCCGGCGAGAGCGTCGCGAGGTCGGTCGAGGCGAGCCGGCGGTAGACGTCGGCCATGCCCTCGAAGAGCGCTCCGGCGGCGCCGGCGGCCGCCTGGGTGGCCGCGATCTGCTCCATCTCGCCCACGAACCGGTGCGCCTTGCTGGTCGCGACCGCGATCCGCCGCGCGACGCCCGGCACCTGCTCGGGGAAGACCTCGCCCAGCTCCGCCGTCACCACGTCGAGCACCCCGAGCGCGTGCGCGGTGTGCAGCGCCTGCCACCACAGCGCGGTGGTGCCCTTGTAGATCGACGCGGTGCACATCTTCACCCCCGAGGCGGCCCCCACGTCGTCGCCGACGACGCAGGTGCGGATCCCGTCGGCCGGCAGCCCGGCCACCTCGGGCGCCCGGGCGCCGGAGAGGTAGACCATCGTGTCGTCGCCCGGCTCGGGGGGACGGCCGCTGACCGCGCCGTCCACGAGGTCGAGCCCGTGGGCCGCGGCACGGGTCGCGAGGCCGCCGACCGTCGTCGGGGAGACGGCGTTGAGGTCGACCAGGAGCGGTCGCCGGTCGCCGACGACGGCGAGGACGGACTCCAGGACGGCCCCGGCCTCGGTCGGTGGGCACACGCTGACCACCACGTCCGCGGCCGCCACGACGTCACCCAGCGACGGCACCAGCTCCAGCCCGTGCGCGAGCTCTCGCGTGCGCTCGCTGCGCCCGTCGACGGTGGCCACCACCCGGGCGCCGCCGGCGGCCCACGCCCGGCCCAGTGCCGAGCCCATCGCGCCCGGCGAGACGATCCCGAGCGTGGTCACACCTGGCGCCGCTCCTCCACGTGCCTGGTGCGGGAGCGCTGCTGGTTCATCACCAGCGCCAGCACCAGCGCGAGGGCGCCCATGATCACGCAGATCCAGCCGATGGTCCCCGCCTCGATCGCGTCGGTGACGGCCTCGGGCAGGTCGATCGCCCCGGTCACGAGGATCAGGCCGATCACGAGCAGCATGATTCCCACACCGATACCCATGGTCTCTCCTTCGTCGCAGGTCCCCGTCTGAGCGAGGGTAGCGACCGAGCCCGCGGCAGGGGTGGACGGACGACGACGCCCCCACCCGGAGTCGGGCGGGGGCGTCGGACGGCGTGCGTCAGGTGCGGGTCAGAACGCGGCCTCGTCGAGGTCCATCAGCGACAGGTCGGTCGCCTCGGCGATCTTCCGCTCGGCGGTGACCAGCGGCAGGTTGTGCTGCGCGAAGAACTGCGCGGCAGCGATCTTGCCCTCGTAGAACCTCTGGTCCTTCTCCGAGACCTCGCCGCCCAGCTTGTCGAGGGCCACCTCGGCTCCCCGGAGCAGCAGCCAGGCGCAGACGACGTCGCCGAGCACCATCAGCAGGCGGCTGGTGTTGAGGCCCACCTTGTAGATGTTGCGCAGGTCGCCGCCCTCGGCGGACGCATCGGCCGACATCAGGTCGTTGATCATGAGGCCGACCAGGGCGTTGGCGTCGTTGAGCGCACGACCGAGCAGCTCGCGCTCGTTCTTGAGCCGACCGTTGCCGGCCTCGCTCGCAATGAAGCCCTCGATCTCCTTGGCCAGGTGACCCAGCGCGCGGCCCTGGTCCTTGACGATCTTGCGGAAGAAGAAGTCCTGGCCCTGGATCGCGGTGGTGCCCTCGTACAGGGTGTCGATCTTGGCGTCGCGCACGTACTGCTCGATCGGGTACTCGGTGAGGAAGCCCGACCCGCCGAGGGTCTGCAGCGACTCGGTGCCGAGCAGCACCCACGAGCGCTCCGAGCCGTAGCCCTTCACGATCGGCAGCAGCAGGTCGTTGACCGCCATCGCCAGCTTCGTCTCGTCGGTGTCCGTGGTGCCGTCGTGCTCGGCCACCTGGATCTTGTCCTGCCAGCTGGCGGTGTAGAGCACCAGTGAGCGCATCGCCTCGGCGAAGGACTTCTGCACCATCAGCGACCGACGGACGTCGGGGTGGTGGGTGATGGTGACCCGCGGCGCGGTCTTGTCGGCCGCCTGGGTGAGGTCGGGGCCCTGCACGCGCGTCTTCGCGTACTCCAGCGCGTTGAGGTAGCCGGTCGACAGCGTGGCGATCGCCTTGGTGCCGACCATCATGCGGGCGTTCTCGATGACCTGGAACATCTGCGCGATGCCGTCGTGCACCTCGCCGAGCAGCCACCCCTTGGCGGGCTCGCCGCCGCCGACGGACGCGTCGCCGAAGGTGACCTCGCAGGTGTTGGACACCTTGATGCCCATCTTGTGCTCGACGTTCGTCACGTAGGCGCCGTTGCGCTCGCCGGTCAGCTCGCCGGTCTCGTGGTCGAAGTGGATCTTCGGCACGATGAACAGCGAGAGGCCCTTGGTGCCCGGGCCACCGGCGCCCTCGACGCCGGCCGGACGGGCGAGCACGAGGTGGATCACGTTCTCGGAGAGCTGGCTCTCGGCGCTGGTGATGAAGCGCTTGACGCCCTCGATGTTCCACGAGCCGTCGTCGTTGGGGGTGGCCTTCGCGCGGCCGGCGCCCACGTCCGAGCCGGCGTCGGGCTCGGTCAGCACCATGGTGGTGTTCCAGCCCTTCTCCACCATGAGCTGGGCGATCCGCTTGTCGCGCTCGTTGCCGTTGCGGTAGACGACGTTGGAGAAGGCCGGGCCCGCGGCGTACATCCAGACCGGGGCGTTGGAGCCGAGCACCATCTCGCCCATCGCCCAGTTGAGCGAGGAGGGGGCGGGGGTCCCGCCGAGCTCCTCGCCGACCTGCAGGCGCCAGTACTCGGCGTCCATCCAGGCGTCGTAGCTCTTCTTGAAGGACTCCGGCACCGGGGCGGTGTGGGTCTGGGGGTCGAAGACCGGCGGGTTGCGGTCGCTGTCCTCGTAGGACTCCGCGAGGTCCTCGCGGGCGAGTCGGTCGACCTCGGAGAGGATGGCGCGAGCGGTCTCGGAGTCGATCTCGGCGAAGGGACCGGTGCCGAGGACGTCGTCGCGGCCGAGCACCTCGAAGAGGTTGAACTCGATGTCGCGGAGGTTGCTCTTGTAGTGGCTCACAGCTCCACCTGTTCGTTCGTGGGAGTGGGTCGGGGACCGGTTACCGAGTAGTTGTACTCACCGGTAACAACGAGTATCGCCCGGCTTCGTCACGCACGCAAGCGGTCACGCGACATCGGGTCGCCCGAGGGCCCGGACCGGGCCTGAACCGAGTCGCACGAGCGGGTGTGGTGTGACCCGGCCCACCCGTGGGTGTCTGACAAGATGACGCCATGCGCGTCTCCGCCAAGTCCGACTACGCCCTGCGGGCGCTGATCGAGATCGCGCGTGAGACCGAGCGGTCGGCCATCAGCGCCGAGGAGCTCGGGCGGCGGCAGGACATCCCCCACGGCTTCCTGCAGGCGATCCTCGCCGACCTGCGGCGGGCGGGGGTCGTGATCTCCCAGCGGGGCCAGTCCGGCGGCTGGCGGCTGGCGCGCAGCGCCGACTCCGTGTCCGTCGCCGACGTCATCCGGGCCGTCGACGGGCCGCTCGTCTCCGTCTACGGACTGCGACCCGAGGCCGTCGAGTACAACACCGAGGCGGCCGTCCTCCAGCACGTCTGGATCGCCGCCCGCCGCTCGCTGCGCGACGTCTTCGAGCACGTCACCATCGCCCAGCTCGCGATCGGCGACCTGCCCCGCGAGGTCACCTCGCGCACCGCCGACGAGGACGCCTGGCAGCCGCACTGATCGCATGCACGAACATCTCGGGGGAACGATGGACGACACCAGTGACCGGCGGCTGACCGTACGCCGCCGCGCGGCCTGGCCGGCCGTGCTGGCGTCGGGGTTGGCCGTCGTGGGGGTGCTGACGTTCCCGACGGTGCTGGCGGTGCTGGCCGACGCCGACCGCTCCGACGAACGCGACCCCGCGGTGCTGGACGTGCTGCCCGACCCGACCGGTGTCGACCGGGCGGTCGAGAGCAGACGACGGTGTCGTCGCGCCGGATCACCCGGGTGCCCAACGCGCCGGTGGCCGATCCGTCGCCGGCGACGTCGACCCCCACGTCGGAAGCGCCGGCGGTGACCACCGTCCCCCTGGACGCCCCCGTGCCCGCCGCACCCGGGTCGTCCGCCGAGCAGCCGCCGGAGCCGTCTCCCGACCCCTCGCTCGAGCCTTCCGGTGGGTTGGCGGTCCGGGCCGCCGACGTGCCCGGGGCCGTCGCCGGCCTCGTGGGCGGCGAGGTCGACGACGCGCGCACGTGGGGTGACGGCGGCGAGGTCTACGCCGACTTCCGCCTCGACGGGATGGCGACGTGGGTGGCCATCTGGCGCGCGAGCGGCCCCACGCCCTACGCCTCCTGCCGTCGTGAGCCCGGACGCACGAGGGACTGCCACCGCCACGCCGACGGCTCTGCCCACACCGAGGACACCACGACGGCGCCGCAGGTCGACGGCGGCGCCACTGCCCATCACGTGACCTGGTGGACCGTCGACGGGTGGGAGGTCATCACGCGGTCGAGCAACGCACCCGAGGCCAAGGAGGCGACGCCCACCAGGCCGGAGCCCGGTCTGAGCATCGACCAGCTGCTCGAGGTCGCCGGCAGCGACGCCTGGTTCGACTGACGTCAGGTGCGGGCGTGCTCCGCGACCCACTCGACGAGCGGTCGCAGCGCCCGCCAGTCGTCGCGCACCCGGTCGAGCAGGCCGGCGCCGATGTCGTCGGGGTCGAAGCCGTAGCGCCGCCCGGCCATCAGCTGCTTGTGGCGCAGCAGCTCGATCCGCGGGTGGTCGGCGTCGTACCCGCGGGCGAGGTCTTGAGCTTCTCGCCGCCGATCTCGAAGCCCTCGGCCTCGAGGTCGGCGACGACCTGCTCCAGCCGGGGCCCGAACCGGTCGGAGGCGATCGCCTCGCGCATCGCGGCCAGCCGTGGCCCCGACGCCTCGTAGTAGCCGGCGCCGACGCGGGTGCCGCGCGCGGAGATCTCGACGTACCACCCGGTGGCCTCGCCCGCCGGCACGAAGGCGCCCTGGTGGGTCTTGTACGGGGTCTTGTCCTTCGCGAACCGCACGTCGCGGTGGGGCCGGAAGACCTTGACCCGCTGCCCCGCCTGGGCGAACTCGGGCTCGAGCGCCGCGACCAGCGCCTGCATCGGCGCGCGGACGTCGCGCTCGTAGGTGGCCCTGTGCTGCTCCCAGAACGACCGGGTGTTGTCCATCTCGAGGTCGTCGTAGAAGTCGAGGGCGCTGACGGGGAAGCCGTGGAACTCAGCCATGTTCGAGATGCTAGGCGCGACCCCCTCGCGGGACCGTGGGGGTCTGGCCCAGCGGGAGGCCGGGGCGGATACTGCACTGGTGACTCACCACCGGACCCTGGTGTGCGTGTTCGCCCACCCCGACGACGATGCCTATGGCGCGGCCGGCAGCGTGGCGCTCCATGCCGACGAGTCGGACTTCCGGTTCGTGCTCGTCCACGCGACGGCGGGTGAGCTCGGAGACATCCGTGAGGGGTTCCCCGCAACCCCGGAGACCCTCGGTGCGGTCCGGCAGCTCGAGGACGAGTCCGCCTGGCGGGCGCTGGGGCGAGAGCCCGATCGTCACGAGTGGCTCGGTCTGCCCGATGGAGGGGTCGACCGGGTTCCGTTCGGCGACGTCGTCGGCGCGGTGGAGCAGATCCTCGGCGAGGAGGATCCGGCCGTCGTCGTCACGTTCGGGCCCGACGGCGTCTTCGGGCACCCCGACCACGTGGCGATCGGCGCGGCCACCGACCAGGCGTGCGCCCGGCTGCGTGAGGGGCGGCGGCCGGGACCCCGACGGCTGGTCCACGGCGCGGTCCCCCAGTCGGTGTTCGAGCGGTGGAATCGACAGCGCGAGGACCTGGGGCTGTTCACCTTCGACCCCACGCAGACCTACCACATGAGGGGCGTGCCGGACGCCAGGATCCACATCACCGTCGACTGCCGTGCGGTGACCGGCCGCGTGGTCGCCGGCCTCCGCGAGCACCGGAGCCAGCTGCACGTCATGTCCGACGACCCCACGGACACCGCACAGTGGGAGCGACGGGTCGGACGCGAGTGGTACACCATCGCCTCGCCCGAGCCCCCGCACGGGTCACCGATGCTGACCGACCTGTTCGAGGGCCTCGGCTGAGCGGCAGCGACGTCAGCGCAGCGGGGCGGTCACCTGCTCGTCGCCCCGGCTCGTGTAGGCCGTGAGGGTCAGGTCGGTGCCGCCGCAGCGCGGCTCGGAGAGGAAGGCGCGTCCCGTGGCGTCGGTCTCGTAGACGAGCTCGGTCGAGCCGGCCGCGACGTCGACGCGGAGCAGTCGTGCGGGGTCCCGGCCGCGCTGGGGGTCGCGCACGACGTACGCCGCGTCGCCGCACCAGGTGAGGGAGCCGGTGGTCCCGGCACCGAGCTCCACCGGCCCGTCACCGGTGTCGAGGTGGTAGGTGGCGGCCTCGATGCGCCGCTCGTCGTCGACCTCGCCCCAGATCGCGAACGTCTCGGAGACGACGGCCTCCCACCCCTGGCAGTCGGTGACGCCGGTCAGCGCGGATGAGCTGCCCGCCCTCGACGCGGTTGAGGGTGCGGCACGACGGACGGCTGTCGTCGAACGTCATCGCGGACAGGCCGGCCGGGCCCACGTCGAGGTTGGAGACACCGTGACGTGGCGGGACGCACGGTCCCCGGCTGCTGGTGCCGGCGACCAGGTCGACGACGCCGACGCAGTAGTCACGACCGCGGGGGGCGGTGCTCGCGAGCAGGCCGGAGCCGAGCGCCCAGGCGCCGCCCACGCCGGGCGCGACGTCTGCCTCGACCTCGCGGCCCGTCCTCAGGTCGACCACCGTGACCTCGTTGGGCCGGCTCGCCTGCTCGTGCTCCGCCACCACGACGGCGTACCGCCCGTCGACCAGGGCCTCGCTGATCGCGAAGCCCGCCGGCGCGGCGACGGTGCGGGGCTGCGGGCCGTCGAGGTCGGCGCTGCCGCCGTCGGCGGCGACCGTCAGCGTCCACCGGCCGCTGACCGTCACGACGTCGTCGACCGGCCCCGGCACCGGCTGCCACTCGAGCGCGACCGGCGTGCCGCTCGGGTCCTCGCCGGTCGCCTCGTCCGTGGGAGTGCTACCCGTCGGCTCGGACGGGGTCGGCTCGTCCCCCGTGCAGCCGGTCAGCACCAGTGCCGTCGTGAGGGCCAGGGGGGCGAGGCGGGCGCGCACTCAGACCCCGATGTTCTGGTGGGGGTGTGCCTGGTTGGCCCGGTAGCTGTTGTAGGCGCGGCGCCACTGCACCCGGGCGATGTAGGGCTCGGAGGGGTCGAACCGCTGCTGGTTCCACGGCTCGAAGTAGCCGACCAGCCCGGGCTTCCTGCCGTTCTTGTCGTAGCCCCGTCCCACCTGGAAGTGGCCGGACGCGTCGTCGTCGAGGTAGGGGTAGAAGCGCTTCTCGAGGACCGGGTGGAGCACCAGCGGGGCGCGGTAGTCGTGGACGTGGCGCAGCTGGAGCAGCATCCACTGCTTGAACTTCCAGTCGGAGACGTCGAGCACGACATACCTGCCGGCGCGCTTCTCCCGGTCGTAGCCCGTGGCCTTGTTGATCACCCGCACCATCTCCGAGATCGCGGAGCCGTTCGACGTCGTGCCGAGGCGCTTCGCCCAGTGACGCTGCCGGCGCCGCTCGTCCTGCCAGCCCCACGCGATCATCTGCATGGTCGCCGGGCCGCACCAGTAGGTGCGCCGCTGGGCGCGGGTGTTCCGGGGGCTCAGCACGGTGTCGCGCTTCGGGTAGTCCCGGAATCCCTTCCGGGCGGCGGCGCTGCGGGCGCCGGTGGCCGCGGCTGCTCGCGCCTCCGGGTGGCGCTCGAGGAAGCCCTCCGGCAGCGGTTCGCCGAGCACGTGGTGGCGCAGCAGGACGACCTTCGCGACGCCCTTCGCGGCCTCCTCGAGCTCGGTCCGCTCGGCCCGCTCGCGCTGGGCGGGTGACAGTGCTCGCCGTTGCTCCAGCAGGTCGGCGGTGGTGAGGTCGCCGGTGGTCTCGGTCGCCCGCCGCCGGGCGGCCTGCCCCGCGTCGATCCGCGCCTCCTCCTCGGCCTCGGTCCTGCTGGTCCAGCCGATGCCGAGGCAGTAGCGCTGCTCCTCGAACACCGCGCACCGGACGGCCTCGTCCGGGTCCTCGTCGAGCACCCGGTCGATCTCCGCACGGGCTCGCGCGTCGATCGCGCCGGCGGGCGGCGCGGTGGTGCGGGCGGCGTACGCCGGCTCGGCCGCGGGGGTCAGCGAGCCCTCGTCGGAGCCACCGCCCTCGGGCATCAGCAGGGCGGCCACCAGCACGAGGGAGAGCAGGGTGCCGCCCACCAGCACGAGGCGCTGGCGGGGTCCGAGGTCGGTCGCGGTCGTGGGGTTCCGAGACATGGGGATGCTCGTTCCGTCCGGGGAAGGGGACACCCCACTGTCCCCACCAGTCACAGAAAGCGCAAGGGCCCCACCCGTCACCGCAGGACATCGCGGCGTGTGCCTGAGACCTGGCCGGGGGCCGTTCTCAGGCACACGGGGCGGACGACGGGGGGTGGAGCGGATGACGAGACTCGAACTCGCGACATCGACCTTGGGAAGGTCGCGCTCTACCAACTGAGCTACATCCGCATGCCGGTCGAGCGGGCTCGCTCCGGCGGGACGGATGCTACCCGACGCGGCTCAGATCGGTTGCAGCGTGGGGCGCTTGGGCTCCACGCCGTCACCGGAGGAGCGCCCGGTGAGCCGGCGACGCACCCACGGCACCGCGTGGCGCACCAGCCAGTCGGCGTCGGCGCGGCGACCGGCCCGGAAGGGGGTGTCGCCGACGGCGCCGGTCGGATCGTGCGGGTCGAGGTCGTGGGGGACGCCGAGGGTCGTGAGCACCTCGGCGGCGACTGCGCGGTGCCCGAGGGGGCCGAGGTGCAGCCGGTCCTCCGACCACAGCAGCTCGGGCCGCTCGGGGCGCATCCGCCAGGAGTCGAGCACGACGGCACCGTGCGACTCGGCGATCTCGCGCACCCGTTCGTTGTAGATCGCGAACCGGCCGCGCAGCCGGCCGAAGGGCCCGCCCGCGCCGGGGTCGAAGGCGGTGAAGACGCCGAGGGTCGCGCCGGTCGCCGCCAACCGACCGATCGCGGCGTCGTACGTCGTGGCGAGGGCGTCGACGTCGATCCGCGGCCGGATCAGGTCGTTGCCGCCGGCGTAGATGGTGACGAGGTCGGGGTCGAGCGCGATCGCCGAGTCGAGCTGCTCGGCGAGGATCGGGGCGAGCAGCCGGCCGCGCACGGCCAGGTTGGCGTAGCCGAAGTCGGCCCCGGCGTGCTGCGCGTGCAGGGCGAGCACCTCCGCGACCCGGTCGGCCCAGCCGCGCCAGCCGTTGGGTCGTGCGGCGTCGGGATCACCGACGCCCTCGGTGAACGAGTCGCCGAGGGCCACGTAGCGACGGAAGACGGGGGAGGGGACCGGAGCGGACACGCCGCCGATGCTGCCAGAGCCGGGGTAGCCTGCGGCCGTGCTGCTCAGCGACCGCGACATCCTGACCGAGATCGACGGCGGGCGGATCACGCTCGACCCCTGGGACGAGACGATGATGCAGCCCTCGAGCATCGACGTCCGGCTCGACCGGTTCTTCCGCGTCTTCGACAACCACAAGTACCCGTCGATCGACCCGGCGGCCGACCAGTCAGACCTGACCCGTCTGGTCGAGCAGGAGGGCGAGGAGCCGTTCATCCTGCACCCGGGCGAGTTCGTGCTGGGCTCGACGTACGAGACCGTCGGCCTGCCCGACGACATCGCCGCCCGTGTCGAGGGCAAGTCGTCGCTGGGCCGACTCGGGCTGCTCACCCACGCCACCGCAGGCTTCGTCGACCCCGGCTTCACCGGCCATGTCACGCTCGAGCTGGCCAACGTCGCCACGCTGCCGATCAAGCTCTATCCGGGCATGAAGATCGGGCAGTTCTGCTTCTTCCGGCTCTCTTCGCCCAGCGACCACCCCTACGGCTCGGAGAAGTACGGCTCGCGCTACCAGGGCCAGCGTGGCCCCACGGCGTCGCGGTCGTTCGCCAACTTCCACCGCACCACCATCTGAGGGCCGCCGTCCGGCGGGCTGGGGCCCGCTCCCGCGTGGTGGCGTCGCGATGCGGTCCTAGCCCGCTCGTCCGGGCTGGTCGGAGGTGACCGGCGGCCACGAGGTCGCGCCGAGCTCGCGGGAGACGTTGCGGGCGCACTCACGCAGCAGCGTCAGCACCTTCGCGTCCACGGGCTCCGGGTCGGCGGGGAAGACGACCGCCACGGCGGCCACGGCCTCCCCGTCGCGATCGGCGATCGCGGCGGCGACAGAGGCCTCGCCGAGCACGGCCTCCTCGTTCTCCAGGGCGTGGCCGGTCAGGGCGGTCTGGTCGAGCGAGCGCGCCAGCGCGTCGGGGTCGACCTGGGTCTCGCCGGTGAGGCTGCGCAGGGTTCCCGCGAGCACCCGCTCGCGGAAGGGGAGGCGGTAGGCCATCAGCACCTTGCCGAGGGCCGACGCATGGGCCGGGATGGTCAGGCCCGTCTCGGGCATCTGCCGGCTGCCGTCGGGCCGGGGCTCGTGGTGGATCACGATGACCTCGTCGAAGTGCTCGGCGCCGAGCCGGACGGCCAGCCCGGTCCGCTCGCTGAGGTCGGTGGTCCAGCGCATCGCGCGGGCACGCACGTCGAGGGTGTCGAGGTAGACGTTGGAGAGCTGCAGCAACGTCGGGCCCAGCATGTAGCGCTGGCCGTGCGGCTCCTGGACCACCAGCCCGTGGACCTGCAGCGACTTCACGATCCCGTGCACCGTGGAGGGCGGCAGGCCGAGTCGGCTGCCGAGCTCGCTCACGCCGAGGTGGCGTGAGCCCTGCAGCGCGCGCAGGATCTGCGCCGCCCTGTCGATGGCCTGGATCACTCGTTCCCCTTCCGTCCCGGACAGTATGCAGGGCCGCGCACACTTTTCAGTTTGACCCTTGACTTTCCGTGAACGTCGGCGCATCGTTCGACAATGTCGAATGTAATTCAGATCACACGAAAGGTCCCCTGATGGACGAGAACACTGCTTGGCAGAAGCTGGCCTCCGAGTTCCTCGGCACGGCTTTCCTGGTCTTCGTCGGCGTCGGCTCGGTGCCCGCTCTGCTGATCGTGAACGAGGCGAACGGCTCCACGTTCAGCGGCTCGGACCTGGGGATCATCTCCCTGGCGTTCGCGTCGATCGTGATCGTCACGGTCTACGTCTTCGGATACATCTCGGGCAACCACATCAACCCGGCCGTCACCGTGGGCCTGGCCGCCACGGGGAAGTTCCCCTGGCGCTCCGTGCCCAGCTACCTGACGGCCCAGGTGCTCGGCGCCGTGTTCGGCGCCTTCCTCATCGCCGGAGTGCTGGGCAAGAAGGCCAGCGACGTCGGTCTCGGCGTCGCGGCGTACGCCGACACCGTGTCGGTCCCGCAGGCCTTCCTCGCCGAGTTCGTCGGCACCTTCCTGCTGGTCTTCGCCGTGTTCGGGGTGATCTACCGCAAGGCCGCACCGGGATGGGCCGGGTTGGCCATCGGGATGGTCGTGTTCGCCGCGATCATCCCGGTCGCGCCGACCACCGGTGCCTCCATCAACCCGGCCCGCACCACGGGCCCGATGCTGGTGCAGCAGGTGCTCGGCGGCGACGTGATCTGGTCGCAGTGGCCGGTCTACGTGGCAGCCGAGCTGCTCGCGGGTGTCCTCGCGGCCGTCTGCTTCGGCATCATTGCTCACACCCAGGTGGACCGGGCCGTCGTGTCCGGCACCCCGACGACTGTGGAGGTCTGACATGAAGAAGCTGATCAACGACCCCGGTGAGGTCCTCGCCGACGCCCTGCGTGGCATCGACGCCTCCAGCCCCGACCTGCGGGTCGACCACGAGCACCGGGTCATCTACCGGGCCACGGCCAAGGAGGCCGGCAAGGTCGCGCTGGTGTCGGGAGGCGGGTCCGGGCACGAGCCGCTCCACGGCGGCTTCGTCGGCCCGGGCATGCTCGACGCGGCCTGCGCCGGCGAGGTGTTCACCTCGCCCACCCCCGACCAGGTCATGGCCGCCACGATCGACGTCGACCGGGGGGCCGGCGTGCTCCACATCGTGAAGAACTACACCGGCGACGTCATGAACTTCGAGATGGCGGGCGAGCTGGCGGGCACGACCTCGGGCACCCGGGTCGAGGCGATCGTGGTCGACGACGACGTCGCGGTCGAGGGCTCCACCTACACCGCGGGGCGTCGTGGGGTCGGCCTGACGGTGCTGCTGGAGAAGCTCGTCGGAGCCGCGGCCGAGGAGGGCCAGGACCTCGACGCCGTGCTGGGCCTGGCCCGCCGGATCAACGAGACCGGTCGCTCCATGGGGATGGCGCTGACCAGCTGCACCGTCCCGGCCGCCGGCAAGCCCACCTTCGACCTGCCCGACGACCAGATGGAGATGGGCGTGG
This sequence comes from uncultured Actinomycetota bacterium, assembly GCA_963754025.1. Classification (GTDB taxonomy): domain Bacteria; phylum Actinomycetota; class Actinomycetes; order Propionibacteriales; family Nocardioidaceae; genus Nocardioides. Next base: position 940,070 of record CAVWEC010000005.1, read on the forward strand.
GGATCCACGGCGAACCGGGCCGCCACCGGGTGCCGCTCGGCACCGCGGCCGAGGTCGCGGAGCAGCTCGTCACCCCGGTCACCGGCGACCTCGACTTCACCGGCGGGCCCAGCATCGTGATGCTCAACGGTATGGGCGGGACGCCCCTGCTCGAGCTCTACCTCCTCTACGGCGAGGTGGCGACGCTGCTCGAGAAGGCCGGGGTCCAGCCCGCCCGGGTGCTGGTCGGCAACTACATCACCTCGCTCGACATGGCGGGGGCCTCGCTCACCGTCCTGCGAGCCGATGACGAGCTGCTCCGCCTGTGGGATGCTCCTGTCCGGACGGCGGGGCTGCGATGGGGGGTCTGACCATGACCGGGGTCATCACACAGGATCACGTCGTCGCCTGGTTGGACTCGTTCACCGACGCCGTCCACGAGCACCAGGACTACCTCACCGAGCTCGACTCGGCGATCGGTGACGCCGACCACGGAGCCAACCTCACGCGGGGCATGGATGCCGTGATGGCAGCAGTCGGCTCGCCCGACGTCGCCGCGGAGTCGCCGGGCCCGCTGCTGTCGAAGGTGGGCATGACGCTGGTGACCTCGGTCGGCGGTGCCAGCGGGCCGCTCTACGGCACGTTCTTCCTGCGGCTCGGCACCTCCGTGGGTGACGCCCGCGAGCTGGACGGGCCGGCCCTGCTGGCGGCGCTGCAGGCCGGGCTCGAGGGGATCGTGGCCCGGGGTCGCGCCGAGCCGGGCGACAAGACGATGTACGACGCGCTCGCCCCCGCCGTCGCTGCCCTGGCCGCGGCGCTCGAGCGGGGGGAGTCGCTGGCCGCCTCGGTGCGGCTGGCGGCGAGCGCCGCCGAGGCGGGTCGCGACGAGACGTCGGAGATGCTCGCGCTCAAGGGACGGGCGAGCTATCTCGGCGAGCGGAGCGTGGGCCACATCGACCCGGGCTCGGCGTCGTCGGCCCTGCTGCTGGGCTCGCTCGCGGACGCGGTGGGGTGACGGCGCCCATGATCGGGATCGTGGTGGTCTCCCACAGCCCTGCCCTGGCCGCGGCTGCCGTGGACCTGGCGCAGCAGATGGTCAACGGCGTCGGACCGGTCGTCGAGGTCGCCGCCGGGGCGGACGGCCGGTTGGGCACCGACGCCACCGACGTCGTCGGGGCCCTCGAGCGCGCGGCCTCGCCCGACGGCGTGCTGGTGCTGATGGATCTGGGTTCGGCGGTCCTGAGCGCCGAGCTCGCCCTGGAGCTCGCGCCGCACGCCGGCAACGTCCGGCTCTCGGCCGCACCCCTGGTGGAGGGCCTGGTCGCTGCCGTCGTGCGAGCGGCCGGCGGCGCCGGCCTGGACGTCGTCGCGCGCGAGGCGGAGGCCGCTCTGCTGCCCAAGACCGCGGCCCTCGCGTCCCACGGGTCCGCACCGGCCGCCGCGGAGAACGGTGCCGACCGGGCACCTGATCAGGCACCTGATCAGGTACCGGGACAGGTGTCGGCCCAGGCGAGCCTGGTCAACGAGGCCGGGCTGCATGCGCGCCCCGCGGCGCAGATCGCCGCGGCGGTCGGCTCGCTGACCGCCCGGGTGAGCGTGGAGTGCGAGGACCGCAGCGCCGACGCGGCGAGCTCCCTGGAGCTGATGACGCTCCAGGCCGGGCGCGGGATGGAGGTCCGGGTCATCGCGGACGGCCCCGACGCCGAGCTGGCCGTGCGGACGGTGCTCGACCTGGTGGAGGCGGGGTTCGGCGAGCTGCACGCCTCCTGACGGCCGGGTGTCACCCGGGTGGGCGAGCAACGCCCCGGCGGCCTCGGTCTAGGGTGACGAGGTTTGCGCACGGTCTCGGAAGGGGGAGCGCATGCAGGCCCAGCTCACGGTGATGGCGGGAACGCTGATCGACGCCGACCTCGTCGACTACGCGATCCTCGCGATCTACTTCGGCTTCGTGCTCGGCATCGGGCTGCTGGCCCGCCGGCACGTGTCCGACTCGGTCGACTTCTTCCTCTCCGGGCGGTCGCTGCCGGCGTGGGTGACCGGACTGGCGTTCATCTCCGCCAACCTCGGCGCGGTCGAGATCATGGGGATGTCGGCCTCCGGCGCGGAGTTCGGCCTGCCGACGGTCCACTACTTCTGGGTGGGCGCGATCCCGGCGATGCTGTTCCTGGGTGTCGTGATGATGCCCTTCTACTACGGCTCGAAGGTCCGGTCGGTCCCGGAGTTCATGCTCCGCCGGTTCGGCCCGGGCGCCCACCTGGTCAACGCGATCTCCTTCGCGCTGGCCCAGCTGCTCATCGCCGGCGTCAACCTCTACCTGCTCGGCACCATCGTGCGGGCCCTCCTCGGTTGGCCGCTCCCGGTGGCGCTGCTCGTGGCGGCCGCGGTCGTGCTCTCCTACATCACCCTCGGCGGACTCTCGGCGGCGATCTACAACGAGGTGCTGCAGTTCTTCGTGATCGTCGCGGCGCTGCTGCCGCTCACGCTGCTCGGCCTGCGTCGCGTCGGTGGGTGGGACGGCCTCACCGACAAGATCACCCGGGCCGCGGCCGACGGCGCCGGCCCGCCCGCCGAGCAGCAGCTCGAGTCGTGGCCGGGCCAGGCGCTCTCGGGCCTCGACAACCCCGTGCTGTCGGTGATCGGCATCGTCTTCGGCCTCGGGTTCGTGCTCTCGTTCGGCTACTGGACGACGAACTTCGTCGAGGTGCAGCGCGCGATGGCGACCGACTCGATCAGCGCCGCGCGGCGTACGCCGATCATCGGCGCCTTCCCGAAGATGTTCATTCCCTTCATCACGATCATCCCCGGCATGATCGCGGCGGTGCTGGTCACCGAGATCGCCGACCTGAAGTCCGGCGGCTCGCCCGAGGGCGTGGCCACCGGGGCAGCGGTGACCTACAACGACTCGCTGCTCTACCTGATGCGCGACGTGCTCCCGAACGGACTGCTGGGCCTGGCGATCACGGGCCTCCTCGCGGCGTTCATGGCCGGCATGGCCGCCAACATCTCGGCGTTCAACACGGTCTTCAGCTTCGACCTGTGGCAGGGCTACGTCGTCAAGGACCGCGAGGACGGCTACTACCTGCGGATCGGCCGGATCGCGACGGTCGTGGCCACGCTGCTGGCGATCGGCACGGCCACCTTCGCGGCGTCCTTCTCCAACATCATGAGCTACCTGCAGACGCTGTTCGGCTTCTTCAACGCCCCGCTCTTCGCCACCTTCATCCTCGGCATGTTCTGGAAGCGGATGACGCCGGCCGCCGGCTGGAGCGGCCTCGTGGCCGGCACGCTCTCGGCCGTCGTCGTCGCCTACCTCAGCGAGGACGCGTTCGGCTCGCTGAGCGCCGGGGTCATCCCGGTGGCCGGCCAGGGGGCGGCGTTCCTGGCGGCGTCCACGGCCTTCGTGGTCGACATCGTGCTGAGCGTCCTGGTCTCGCTGAGGACGACGCCCAAACCGGTCGAGCAGCTGCGGGGCCTCGTCTACTCCGAGACCCCGACCGACGAGCGCACCGATCCCGACGAGGCCTCGGCGCCGTGGTACCGGCGCACGGTGCCCCTCGCCGGCGTCGCGCTGGCGATGGTCGTCGCCCTGAACATGGCATTCTGAGGAGGCAGTCATGGCTGAGAAGAAGACCGCGGGTGCGCTCGACATCCGTTCGATCATCGGGATGCTCCTGGCCGCCTACGGCGTGATCCTGACGTTCATGGGGATCTTCGCCGACCCCGAGACCGACAAGACCGGTGGCGTCAACGCGAACCTGTGGGCTGGGCTCGCCCTGCTCGTGGTGGGGTCAGGCTTCCTCGCGTGGGCGCGGTTCAAGCCGATCGTGGTCCCCGCCGACCCCGAGCAGGACGAGGACGCCGCCCCCGGGAGATGAGACAGCCCTCGGCCGAGGAGCGGTCTCTGCCCTCCGGGGTGACGGCAGGGCGGGTGAGCCGCTTCGGCGGGTGCCTGAACTGTTGCCGCACTGTCGGCGTGACGTGGAGATCGCACTGCTAACTTCCGCTCATCAAGCACGCTCTCGGCCCTTGGCTGCGTGCCGGGAGCGGGGGTCGTCGTGGGTACTCATCAGTGGCTGGGCAAGGTCGTGGTCCTCGCGCTGCTGTCGGCGGTGCTCGGCATCCCCGTCGCCGTCTCGGTCTCGGCGCCCGCGGAGGCAGCTGCGCGGACCGGCACCGTGGTCGTCACCATCAAGGCCCCCGCTGGCGTGCCGGCCACGGTGCGCCTGACCTCCAAGGGGCGGACCAAGGTTGCGAGGAAGCGGGCTGCCGGCACCTCGACCAGGGTGCGGCTGACGGTGCCGGTGGGCCGGTGGAGGGTGGCCCCCAAGGACACCGTCACCGAGGCCGGCACCTACGAGGGCGCGGCCTCCAGGTCGACGGTCCGCGTCCGCGCCGGGCGCACGACCGGGGTGACCGTCGCCTACGAGCAGGTTCGGACCCCGGGAAATGTCGCGCTCACCATCACTGCTCCGGCCGGGGTACCCGGCACGGTGCGCCTGGTGTCGGGGGCAGAGACGATCCTCGCCGGCAAAGCCCCTGCCGGCACGACGCAGACGCTGGACCTCGACGTGCCCCCGGGCCAGTGGCAGGTGGTGGCCGAGGACGTCGTCCACGACTCCGTCCTCTTCACCGGCACGCCGGGAGCGCCTGTGCTCGACGTCCCGGCCACCGGCACGGTCGCGGCGAGGGTCGACTACGCGCCAGCGCCCTCGGTGAGCGACCTCCACATCGCGGCGATCGAGCCCACACGCATCGAGCTGGGCTGGACCGGGCCGTCGGCCGACGCCACCTACTCAGTGCGTCGCGCGGTCGGTGCCACGGCCCCAGCCTCGGTGGGCGCGGGTACGCCGGTCACCCTGGAGGGTGCGAAGGCGGTCGACACCAGCGTGTCCCCGGGGGCGACCTACGCGTACTCGGTCTTCGCCCAGGCGACGGGCTCGAGCCAGTGGGTGGGTCCGGTGTCGACCGTGGTCACCGCACCTCCCAGCAGCATGGCCGGCGAGACCGCCGCCGTGGTGACCAACCCCTCGACCATCATGGTCACCGACGCCGCCGCGGTCGCCACCAGCGCAGCCGGCGGCACGGTCACCAGCACGGTCCCCGCGGGTCGCACGCCCGTCCTGGGCCAGAGTTGGGTGCTGCCGCCCGACACCGACATCCCCACCGGCTACCTCGGCAACGTGGTGTCGATCTCGCCGGACGGCCGGTCGGTCCAGCTGGAGCCTGCGGCACTCGCCGATGCCTTCGACTACCTCGACATCAACGTCCCCAGCTTCCAGTCCCTGCCGGTGCAGACCGCCGCGGCGGGCCGTCGTGCCGCACGCGGCGTCATCAGCTGTGGTGGTGAGGTCGAGGGGGAACTGGACGTGGACCGCGACCTGCAACCCTACGGCGACATCCACGCGACGCTGACGAAGAAGAAGGTCTTCGGCAAGAACATCCCCGTGGGGGCAGCCTTCGACGGCGAGTTCGGCGTCGAGGCGTCCCTGTCGGCGGAGGCGGAGGTCGAGGCCGGTGCCAGCTGCGAGCTCGACCTGCCCAAGATCGCCATCTGGTTCATGGCCGGCCCGGTGCCGATGGTCCTGACGGCCCAGCCCACCGGCTCCGCCGGGGTCAGCGGGGAGGCCACGGAGACGGTCGGCGTCACCGCGAGCCTCGGCGCTCGGTTCGACGGCTACTTCGGGCTCGGCGGGGAGGACTACATCGACGGCGAGCTGGTGACCTCGGTCGACCCCCATGCCACCGTGACGGTGGCCGGGGAGATGTACCTGACCATCGGCGCCGACATCGAGCTCGGCATCGGCAGCGGCAATCCCAGGGCCGGCGCCCTGGTCGGAGCGAGGGGCACCTTCACCGCTCTCGACGCCCGCGCGTCGGCGGTTCTCGGACAGAACTGCCTGGAGGTGAGCGCGACCCGCAGCGTCAGCGTCCAGCTCACGGCTGTCGCCTGGCTGGGCAAGCGCGACATATCCGCCGACCTCGACGTCCCCTTCCTCAACGGCAGTGCCGACTGGGGTGGCAGTCCCTGGACCTACCCGAACACGTGCGCCCCGTCGGAGTACCGGATCGCCAGCGGATCGGTGAGCGTCTCCTCGACGTGGTCCGGGGGGTGCACGAACACCGGCTGGTGTGACGACGACAACCCGGACACCTCCCATTCGGAGACCTTCAGCGAGACGAGCAACGCATCCCTCCGCGTCGCCGACGGCGGGGGGGAGTGGGTGCCCAGGTTCGCCAATGACCCGGAGGTCGAGGACGCCCTCTACGCCCCCATGATCTTCAACTCCTGGAGCTACGACGTCGACCACACGTCCCGCTGGAGCGGCTACGGCTGCAGCCAGACCTGGGCGACGAGGAGTGTCGGCCCGGTCGAGTTCGGGGGTGCGTACTGGCAGTCCGGCGTGGCCGTGGCGCCCACGTCCGACCAGGGCCTGCGTGGCGAGCTGCTCGACCACTACTGGTGGTGGGACGAGCAGACGCCGGTCGGGGAGTGGCAGGACAACTGGTGGTGGGGCTCGCTCGGCGCCTGGGACACCGACTGGTCGAACGAGTACCCGCGGGTGCCGATGCGCGACACCGGCTCGGGATCGGTCGCGTGCGGCTACGAGCCCTACCAGGGGGAGGTCTACTACTCGAACCTCGGCCACCTCGGCCTCTACAACGCGTGGTGGTGGCCGGAGCAGAGTCGGCTGTCGAGCAGTGACGCCACGGTGACCCCGATCGGCGAGTGCGTGCCGGACACCACGTGCCAGTGGCAGGTGCAGGGCACCGACACCTACGACTACCGCTCCTCGGTCGGCGACGACGGCTGCTCGAACTGCGGCGTCGACGGCTCGGGTGGCACGACGGTCAGCTGGTCCTTCGTCGTCGAGAGTCGCGCGCCGCAGCCCGCCCAGGAGCCACAGCCCGCGCCCGCGCGCCGGCCTGAGGCGGCGCTGCCGGCAGCCTGAGGACCGCACGCACCGGCAGGTGGTCGCTCGGGAACCGGCCGTCCTGCTCGGACGTGTCGACGGCGGCGTAGGAGGTCACGATGTCCGGCGTGGTGAGGATCCAGTCGATCCGCTCGCTGTCGAGCACCGGGCGTCTCCGGCCGGCGCTGATCAGCGCAGCAGCGCGAGGTCCCGCCTGATGTAGCGCAGGTGGGCCCACTCCTCCTCGAGGATCACGCGCAGGCAGTCACCGACGGTGGGGTTCCAGTCGAAGCCCCACGGGTCCCGGCGCTCCTCGGCGAGCAGCTCCGGGGTGGCCGCGGCGAGGAAGTCGGTCACCAGCTGCTGCCGCTCGGCGCGCACCGCCAGCACCTCGTCGTACGCCGGGAGGTCGGCGCGGAAGATCGAGATGTCGAAGCCCATCGCCTCGGCACCGGTGAAGATCTGGCCGATCTCGTGGAACGGCTGCTCCAGCCGCAGGATCCCGCCGCGGAGCCAGGTGTCGGTCGCCAGCACCAGGTGCCGCAGGGTCTGGGCCAACGACCACTCGTCCTCGACGTGGGCGTCCACGAGCTCGGCGGGCGTGCTCGACACCGTCTCCTGCCAGGCGGCCTGGACGGCGACCCACCCCTCACGCAGGCCCTCGGGCGTCTGGGCCTTCTGCAGCTCGCGTCCCGGGAACTGCCGGTTGAGCTCGGCCTCCACGAGCGGCACCACGTCGACCCCGTTGACGACGAGGCTGCCCATGAACAGGTCGTGGCTGTCGATGTCGAGCCCGTCGACGTCGACGCTGCGCATCGTCACACCGCTGACGTCGGAGAACCGCAGGGTCGCCCCCTTGAAGCTGGTCCTGACGAAGGTGGCGCCCTCGAACTCGTCCGTACCCGAATACGTGGTCATGCCCCCATCATGACCCGATGCGGGAACCTCGTGCCGGACTGGAAGTCGGGCCGTGCGTGGCGAGGTCGGCGCCAGGGGTGGCTTCGCGAGTGGTCTCGATGTGGTCACGATGCTCAGAACCCCTGTGGGCAAGGGGTCCTGGAGTGTCAGTGGCGGCGGCTTGGATGAGGTATGGCCATCGCACCGCTCCCGACCCCGACACCCGCCGGTGTCGTGGCCGATGCGTGTGACCGGCTCGCGGAGCTCGACGACACCCTGTGGGCCGCGCGACGGCCCGAGGAGCTCCTCGAGGGCGTCGAGGAGCTCCAGCTCCTGAAGGCCCGCGCTGCGGCCCTGGAGGCCGAGCTGCTCGCCGAGATCGACACCCGCCACGTCGCCAAGCAGCACCTCGCGTGGGCCTCGACCACCGACTGGTACACCCACCTCGCCGGCACCAGCCGCCACCAGGGCCGCCGCACCGTGGCCAACGCCCCCCGGCTGGTCGGTCACTGCCGTGCCACGCTGGCGGCGCTGCGCGGCGGTGCCGTCTCCCCCGACCAGGCCGACGTGATCCTCGCCGGCGTCGAGGACCTGCCGTTGACGGGGAGCCACCGCACCGACGCGGAGGCCCACCTGATCGGCGAAGCCGTCCGCCTCGACGCCACCGACCTCACCCGGGCCGCCCGACACCTTGCCGAGGTCCTCGACCCCGACCGCGCCGACCGCAGGACCCACGCGGCCCTGGTCCGGGAGGAGCGCGCCGCCCACCTCGGCCGGCGGCTCTCGATCACCGACGACGGCGCCGGAGGGGTCCGTCTCCGCGGTCGCGGCACCGTGGAGGACGCCGCCGCCCTGCGCGCCGCACTGCTGCCGCTGACGAGGCCTCGACCCGCGTCCGAGGAGTGCGTCGAGGACACCGACCCCTCCGACCACGGCACCCGGATGTGGGACGCCCTCGTCGCCCTCGCCGATCACGCCCTCGACACCGCCGCCGTGCCCGAGTCCCACGGCACCCGCCCGACCATCGTGGTCCACATCGACGCCGACGACCTCCACCACCAGACCGGCGCCGCGCGCTGTGACGACGGCTCCGAGGTCTCGGGGTCGGCGGTCGCACGGTGGGCCTGCGACGCCGACCTGGTCCGCGTCGTCCTCACCGCCGAGGGCCGCGTCCTCGACGTCGGACGCCGCCACCGGCTCGTCACTCCTGCGCTGTGGACCGCGCTGGTCGCGCGCGACCGCCACTGCGCGTTCCCCGGCTGCACCCGACCACCGGTGATGGGCCACGCCCACCACATCCACCACTGGAGCCGAGGGCGGACGGACCAGCCTCGACAACCTGGTGTTGGTGTGCGGCCACCACCACCGCACCCTCCACCACACCCCCTGGGAGGTCCGCCTCGCCAGCAGCGACGGCCGACCCGAGTTCCTCCCACCCCCCACACGCCGACGGCCGGCACCGGAGTGGATCCGGCACCGGCCGCGGCGCGAATGAGCTGACCTGGTGGTCAGAGGTCGAACAACGACCCCTTCTCGTTGATGTCCTCGTCGGTCTTCGGCGTGTGGGCCGCGCCTGAGGACGGCGACGGCTTCGGAGCCTTTTCCTGCGAGGGCGCCTTCGACGCTGCCTCCTCCTCGGGCTCGGTCACCGCTGCCTCCGCGGTCGCCTCGTCCGAGGAAGCGGCGGTGGCCGCCGCGCTGAGGGCCGTCGGGTCCGGCTTGCCGGTGCCGCTGGCAGGCGTAGGTGCGGGCTCTGCCTCTGGCTCCGCGTCGGCCGGAGGCTCTGCCCCTGCCTCGGGCGTCGGGTCGGCCTCGGGCTGGGGCGCGGCGATGTCGAACAGGGAGCCGCCCGATGGAATCTCGGACGAGGGCGCCGCGGCCGGCTTCTCCGGCGCGGGGTCCGGGGTCGTGGGCTCGGCCGGGGCTGCTGCCTCGACCTCGGGCTCTGCCTCCGCTGCGGGCTCGGGCTCGGTGGGGGCCTCGAGGTCGAAGAGCGAGCCGCCGGTGGGGATCTCGGATGCCGGTTCCGAGGCGGGTGCGGGGGATGCCGGGGCCTTCGTCGGCTCGGCTGCTGCCTCGACCTCGGGCTCTGCTGCAGCTGCTGCGGGCTCGGGCTCGGTGGGGGCCTCGAGGTCGAAGAGCGAGCCGCCGGTGGGGATCTCGGATGCCGGTTCCGAGGCGGGTGCGGGGGATGCCGGGGCCTTCGTCGGCTCGGCTGCTGCCTCGACCTCGGGCTCTGCTGCAGCTGCTGCGGGCTCCGGCTCGGTGGGGGCCTCGAGATCGAAGAGCGACCCGCTGCTGCTGGTCGCCGGCTCCTCGGGCTCGCTCGGCTTCTCCTGCGTGGTGTCCTGGGCGGGCTCGTCGCCGCCGAGGTCGAAGAGGGATCCACCGGAGGCGGCCTCGGCCGGCACCGACTTCTCCGCCGAGGCGGTGGCCGGCTCGTCCGCCGGCTCGTCGCCACCGAGGTCGAACAGCGAGGATCCGCCGGAGGCCTTGGCGGCCGGGCCCGCGTCGGCGGTCTCGGTGATGGTGCCAGGCGTCTGGGTGGCGTCCCCGGCCTCGGGCTCGGCGGCGGTCTCCTCCTCGCGCACCAGCGTGTCGGTGGCGGCGCCCGCTGCAGTCGCGGCCGACGACGACGCGGACGCCTTCTTCTGACGGGTGGCGGGCTCGCCCTTCACCGATGCCAGCAGCATCTGGGCGACGTCGAGGACCTCGACCTCCTCACGCGCGTCGCCGGAGTCCTGCATGGCCGTGAGGCCGTCGGAGAGCATGACGCGGCAGAAGGGGCAGCCGACGGCGATCTGGTCGGCACCGGTGCCGACTGCCTCGGTGGTGCGGTTGAGGTTGATCCGCTCACCGATGGTCTCCTCCATCCACATCCGGGCGCCACCCGCGCCACAGCAGAAGGACCGCTCGGAGTTGCGCTCCATCTCGACCAGCTCGGCGCCGGGCATGATCTGCAGCAGCTCGCGGGGCGGCTCGTAGACCTGGTTGTGGCGACCGATGTAGCAGGGGTCGTGGTAGGTGATCGACCGCTTGGCAGCGCCGGCGCCGTCCTTGACCGGCGTCAGCTTGCCCTCGCGGACCAGGCGGTTGAGCAGCTGGGTGTGGTGGACCACCTCCAGCTCGATGCCGAACTCCTGGTACTCGTTCTTGAGCGTGTTGAAGCAGTGGGCGCAGGTCGAGACGACCTTCTTGACCTTGTACTCCTTGAAGGTCTCGACGTTCTGCTGCGCGAGGCCCTGGAAGACGAACTCGTTGCCGGCGCGACGGGCGGAGTCACCGGTGCAGGTCTCGCCCTTGCCGAGGACGCCGAAGGAGATGCCGGCGATGTCGAGCAGCTCGGCCACGGCGCGCGTGGTCTTCTTCGCGCGGTCCTCGTAGGCGCCGGCGCAACCGACCCAGAACAGCCAGTCGACCGAGTCGAGCGACTCCAGGTCCTCGCCGACGACCGGGACCTCGAAGTCGAGGCCCTGAGCCCAGTCCATGCGCATGTTGGGGGAGAGGTTCCACGGATTTCCCTTGGACTCCATGCCCTTGAAGAGCTGATTGAGCTCGGCGGGGAAGTTGGCCTCCACCAGCACCTGGTAGCGGCGCATGTCGACGATGTGGTCGACGTGCTCGATGTCGACGGGGCACTGCTGCACGCAGGCACCGCAGGTGACGCACGACCAGAGCACGTCGGGGTCGATGACGCCGCCGGCGTCGGGCATCGCGGGGTCGCCCTCGGTCTCGCCGACCAGGGGACGCTCGGCCTCCGCGACCGCCGTACCGGTCATCGTGGCGCGCTTCTCGGGGTCGGCCAGCAGGTAGTCACCGGCACCGAAGGCGTGGTCGCGCAGGTTCATGATCAGCAGCTTCGGCGAGAGCGGCTTCTCGGTGTTCCAGGCCGGGCACTGGGACTGGCAACGACCGCACTCGGTGCAGGTCGCCATGTCGAGCAGGCCCTTCCACGAGAAGTCCTCGATCGAGCCGACGCCGAGGGTCGTGTCCTCGTCCATGTCCTCGATGTCCTCGAGGGTGACGGGCTTGCCGGCGGAGGTGAGGGGCTTGACCGCGCCGAGCGCGACGCCGTCGTCCTCGCGCTTGAACAGCACGTTGAGAGGCGCCAGGAAGATGTGGAGGTGCTTGGAGTGCACGACCTCGATGAGGAACACCAGCATGATGCCGATGTGGAGCAGCAGGCCCACGCCCTCCATGACCTCGAGCGCGTCGTGGCCGATGCCCAGGCCCTGGAAGAGCGCGCCGACGCCCTGCGAGCCGTAGGCGCCCCAGCCGTAGGGCAGGTTGTCGAGCGCCGCCGCTGCGCCGCGGAAGAAGAACATCGTCCAGATGACGTTGAAGATCATGAAGAGGACGAGGTAGGCGCCACCGAGGTGGGAGCCCTTGAACCGGGACTGCCGGCCGAGCTTGTCGGGGGAGTTCTTCAGCCGGATCTGCCAGAAGAGCACCAGCCCGACGAGGCAGAGGATCGCGATCGTGTCCTGGGCGAAGCCCAGCAGGTCCCAGCGGCCGATCAGCGGGATCGACCACTCGGGGTTGCGGCTGAACAGGATGCCGAAGGCCTCGAGGTAGACCGATCCGAGGATGACGAAGGCCCAGAACACCATCGCGTGGGCCGCGCCGGGGATGCTCCACTTGAGCAGCCGGCGCTGGCCCAGCACCTCGACCAGCTGGTTGCGGACGGCGGCGCCGAGGCGTCCCGTGACCCCCTCGATGCGGTCCGGGGCGGGCTGTCCGCTGCGGATCAGCCGGAACAGGAACAGCACGCGCCGTCCCACGATCGGTAACGCCACGGCCAGCATGATCAGGCCGATGATCAGGACCCAGGTCACAGTGTCTCCTCGGAAGGCACGGGTACGACGACGCCAGCGACCGGTCGGGCGCGGCGCGTGCGCCGAGACTACGGCGCGGCGAGTGCCCGGGTCAGCCCTCTGGGCTGTGAGAAAGGCTACCCGGCGGTAACCGTGGAGGCCGGACGCGGGTCACGGTGCCGGCCGGACCTCGGTGACCCGTCCCCCCGCCGTGAGGTCGACGGCCATCCTCACCTCACCCGTGGGGGAGGAGGCGCAGTAGGTGTAGGTCAGGTCGCGTCGCAGGAAGGGCTGGCCCACCGCGGCCATCACCGCCCGCGAGGACATGCCCGGGCGCACCAGGTCGTCGAAGCGGCCGGCCCGCACCTGGAGGTCGGGGTTGCGGCACGGGTCGGGGGACACGCCCTGCGCCCGCTCCCAGATCTGCAGGTAGGCCTCGGCCCCGCGCGCCATGTCCTCGCCGATCGCGTCGCCGTCACCGTCCTCGACAGTCGGCGACCAGGGTCATGCGCCTGCGGTCCGTCGGGGTAGAGTGCCGCTGCGCGACACCGTCGGCGTTGAGTCGTAGCGGCGCAGCGCCTGGCGCGCTGCCGCTCGATGGGCGCCGCCGAGCCGCGTGAACGGGTACGTGACCACGGGCGCCGACGTCGCCGCCGCGAGGCTCGCCGTGGCCGCCGAGGCCGTTGATATCGGCGCCGTAGCCGACCCGAAGAGGTACTCTGCGGGCCGGCCGGCGCTGACGTCGCGGCGCCTTGATCTTCGGGACGAAGCCGACGGGTCGCGCCCGGCCGTACGGGTGACCAACCCGCCGAGGCGTAGCACTGCGCGGGTAGGCGATGCCGCGGTGGCCGCAGTGCGCGGAGATGACAACGGGTAGACCGCGTCTGCTCCTCGGCCAGGTCGAGGAGCATTGCGGGCCTCGAGCAGCTCATGTGGTCGGGGTCGACCAGCATGCCCTCGTCGGCGAGCCGGTCGGACGCGGTGGGCACCGAGCGGGGTGACGTCCCCGCCGGTTGCAGTGGCCGGGCGGTGGGTAGACGCGGCACCACGGTGCCGGCCAGGCCGTAGCTGCCGATCGCCGAACAGCGCGTCCTGCTGGTCGGCGCTGATCGCTTCGCCGCTCCCGCCGGGTACAGGTTCGGTCGTGGTCGCCGGCGGCCGGGCTGCAGTGCCGCAGGTGCGCCAGAACGAGCCGGTGTCGAGGAAGTTGGGAAGTTGATGACGTCGCCGGAGCTGCCGGTGCCCGCGACCCCGGAGAGCGTGCTGTCGATCTCGTGGTAGGCGCCGATCTGGCGCACGCCGAGCTCGCACAGGCCGTCGATCTGCTCGTCGATCTGCTCCTCGTCGCAGCGCGGCACGTCGTCGCCGAGCACGGCCCGGGAGGATGGTCACGCCGAAGTCGACACGCTGGTCTCCATGCCCTGCACCACCGCGAGCTTGCCGTCGTTGATGACGCGCCGCGCCTCCCAGGGGCTGGTGACGATGCGGTACCAGCCGCTGCCGGGGCCACCCCACTGCGCGTCGACGTAGTCCTGGAGCTCGTACATCCGTTGGGCCTGGAGTCGGATCGAGTCCATGTCGTCGCAGGAGTTCTTCGACAGCGGGGTGCCGTCCTCGCCGAAGGGGTAGAGCTGGCAGAGCTGGTTGTTCTCGACCAGCAGGTTGGTGAACAGACGCAGTCCGCCACGCCACGACCGCTCCAGCCACCGGAAGTAGGTGCCCTCGTGGGTCAGGGAGTCCGGCGCCGGCCAGTCCGCGAACGTCGGCCAGCCGACGGGGTCGTGGGTCGGCTCCTCCGACAGCAGCGCCTCCAGCGGGTTGGTGCCGGACTGGTGGTCGGGGCAGTCGACGAGGGCGTACGGCGCACCGAACCGGTGCCACGGCTTGCCGCAGTGGGCCCCGCCACCGAGGAACTCGAACGCCGTGCCGTGGGTGTGGGCGTCGACGTAGCCGCGCACCTCCTGGAAGTCCGAGGTGCCGGCGAAGGGATCGCCCGACACGTCGACCTGCGCCTCCGGGTAGCGGGCGCAGCCGGTGGTGCGGGTGGGCACGAAGGACGTCCGGCCCTCGAACGCGAGCCGTTGCCCCGCCCGCACGAACCGGGTACGACCGTCCCTGCGCCGTGCGGTCCAGGTCGTCGCCCGCGACGGCTCCTCGGCCCTTCCGTCGGCGACCACGAACCGGCGGTCGGCGTCGTGGAGCAGGTAGCGGCCCAGGGCCGTCGGCTTGAAGTAGAGCGGCTCGCCCCCGCGGGTCAGGCGGTAGCAGCCGTTGGCCAGGGCGTAGCGGGTCGGCGGGTGGACGGCGCGGGCCACGCTCGCCGGACGCGTGGTGAGCCGGGGAGGTGCCTGCGCGCGGCCGGCGCCCACGGCGGCGGCGTTGGCGACCTTCTCCTGCGCCGAGGTCGGGTCCTGGGCCCGTGCCGTGCTCTCGCCCGCCCGTGAGACCGCATTCTTCGTGTCCGGGTCGGCGTGGTCGTGGGGTTCCGCCTCGCGGCCCGGGGGGTGCGTCGGGTCGTCGGGTCCGTCGGGACCGGCGGTCCCGGCTGCGGTGGCGGCGGTGGCTCGGTCGTAGGTCGTGAGCAGGTCGCCGGACCGGTCGACGCCGAACCCGGTCGCCGAGGCGGTCACCGCCCCACCCACGACCACGGCCGCGGCCGCGGCGGGAGCCACGAGGCGTGCCCACGTCGGCCCGGGTCGGTTCCCAGATCGGTCCACGGGCCCTCCTCGGCGCTGGCGTGTGCCTCCCTAACGAGCCGCGGAGAAGGAGGTCACACGGCCGCCGATGCGCTGCGTGAGGGCACGCGCGGTCTGGTGCACGGCCTCGATCAGCGGCTGCACCCGGGCCTGCTGGCTCTCGAAGGTGATCGCGACCGCCCCGACCGGGTGGCCGGAGTGGTCGTGCACGGCCACGGCGACGCTGGAGAAGCCCGGGGTCACCTCTCCGTCCTCGACCGCATGGCCCCGCTGCCGGGTCTCGGCGAGCAGCGCGCGGAGCTCGCCGGGTGACCCGGGGCCGCTCCCGTGGCGGTCGGCGAAGGCCGTGGCGTCGGGGTAGAGCACCCGCACCTGGGGCGGGGGGAGGGCGGCGAGGATCGCGCGGCCGCTGGCGGTGAGGTGGGCCGGGAGCCGGACCCCGACGTCGGTCACCAGGCTCGGTCGGCCCGGGGCCCGCTCCTCCACGACGTACAGCACGTCGCGACCCTGGAGCACCACGAAGTGGGCGCTCTGCCGGGTCTGGTCGACGACGGTGGTGAGCACCCGCCGGGCCAGGCGCTGCAGCGGTTCCTGCCGGGAGTAGCCGAACCCGACCTCGAACGCCGCGACGCCCAGCCCGAACCGGTGCTCGTCCTCGAGGTGGGCGACGAAGCCTTCCTCCACCATCGCCTGCAGCAGGTGGTACGCCGTGCTGCGCGGCAGCTCGCAGGCCCGCCGGATCCGGTCCAACGGGACCGGCTCCGGCTGGCTCGCCAGGAAGCTGAGCACCCGGAGGCACCGGGTGGCTGCAGGAACCTGGCTCATGACGAGAGGCT
Organism: uncultured Actinomycetota bacterium; assembly: GCA_963754025.1. Lineage (GTDB taxonomy): Bacteria > Actinomycetota > Actinomycetes > Propionibacteriales > Nocardioidaceae > Nocardioides. The sequence continues at coordinate 956,203 of CAVWEC010000005.1, forward strand.
AGGGCTTCGCCGGACGCTTTGGCACTGGTGCCCGGTCCGCTTGCCTCGGATCGGTGCGGTGCGACTGCTGTCTCGTATCCCAGACAGGAACGGCGGGGCGCGTCTGGCGGCGGCGTCCGGCGACGAGTTCGATGGGGTGCCATGAACCCCTCACCCGTGGTCGTCCGCACCGGACCGGTCTCCCCGTCCGAGCTCCTCGCCGTCGCGCGCGACGGGGCCGCCGTGACGCTGTCGCGGGAGGCCGAGACCGCGATCGGTCGGGCCCGCGCGGTCGTCGAGGACGCTGGCCGCCGCTGCCACCCCGGCGTACGGCATCTCGACCGGGTTCGGCGCCCTCGCCACCCGGCACATCCCGACGGACATGCGCGCCCAGCTGCAGCGCTCGCTGGTGCGCTCGCACGCCGCCGGCTCCGGCCCGGAGGTCGAGCGCGAGGTGGTGCGCGGCCTGATGCTGCTGCGGCTGTCGACGCTGGCGACCGGCCACACCGGCGTGCGGCCTCGAGACGCGCCCAGCTGCTCGCCGGCCTGCTGGCGCACGGCATCACGCCGGTGGTGCACGAGTACGGCTCGCTCGGCTGCTCCGGCGACCTCGCGCCGCTCTCGCACTGCGCGCTCGCGCTGATGGGCGAGGGCGAGGTGCGCGACGCCGACGGGGCGCTGGTGCCCGCGGCCGAGGCGCTCGCCGCGGCCGGGCTCGCGCCGGTCGAGCTGGCCGCCAAGGAGGGGCTCGCGCTGATCAACGGCACCGACGGCATGCTCGGCATGCTGGTGCTGGCGATCGCCGACCTGCGGACGCTGCTGCGCACCGCCGACGTCGCCGCCGCGATGTCGGTCGAGGGCCAGCTCGGCACCGACCGGGTCTTCGCCGCCGAGCTGCAGGCGATCCGCCCGCACCCCGGCCAGGCGCGCTCGCGCCGCCAACCTGGTGCGCGCTGCTCGCCGACTCCGGCGTGGTCGCCTCGCACCGCGGCCCCGACTGCAACCGGGTCCAGGACGCCTACTCGCTGCGCTGCTCGCCGCAGGTGCACGGCGCCGCCCGCGACACCGTCGAGCACGCCGCGACCGGTCGCCGACCGCGAGCTCGCCAGCGCCGTCGACAACCCGGTCGTGCTCCCCGAGGAGGGGCGGGTCGAGTCCAACGGCAACTTCCACGGCGCGCCGGTCGCCTACGTGCTCGACTTCCTCGCGATCGTCGCCGCCGACGTCGCCTCGATCAGCGAGCGGCGTACCGACCGCTTCCTCGACAAGGCCCGCAACCACGGGCTGCCGCCGTTCCTCGCCGACGACCCCGGCGTCGACAGCGGCCACATGATCGCGCAGTACACCCAGGCCGCGATCGTCTCGCGAGCTCAAGCGGCTCGCGGTGCCGGCGTCGGTCGACTCGATCCCGTCGAGCGCGATGCAGGAGGACCACGTCTCGATGGGCTGGTCGGCCGCGCGCAAGCTGCGCCGCTCGGTCGACGGCCTCACCCGGGTGGTCGCGGTCGAGGTGCTCACCGCCGCCCGCGCCCTCGACCTGCGGGCGCCGCTGAGCCGTCGCCCGCCACCGGCGCCGTCGTACGCCTGCTGCGCGACGCCGGCATCGACGGCCCCGGCCCCGACCGCCACCTCTCGCCCGAGATCGAGACCGCCGTCGAGCTCGTCCAGTCCGGCGCCGTGCTCGCGGCCGCCGAGTCCGTGATCGGAGAACTCGCATGACCGACGCCAACCCGCGCCTGCCCATCCACGCCGCGCACCGGCACCGAGCTCTCCTGCCGCTCGTGGCAGACCGAGGCGCCGCTGCGGATGCTGATGAACAACCTCGACCCCGACAACGCCGAGACGCCCGGAGGACCTCGTCGTCTACGGCGGCACCGGCAAGGCGGCGCGCAGCTGGGAGGCGTACGACGCGCTCGTGCGCACCCTGCGCACCCTCGGGGACGACGAGACGATGCTGGTGCAGTCGGGCAAGCCGGTCGGCGTGATGCGGACCCACGAGTGGGCGCCGCGGGTGCTGATCGCCAACTCCAACCTGGTCGGCGACTGGGCCAACTGGGAGGAGTTCCGCCGGCTCGAGGACCTCGGGCTGACGATGTACGGCCAGATGACCGCCGGCTCGTGGATCTACATCGGCACCCAGGGCATCCTGCAGGGCACCTTCGAGACCTTCGCTGCGGTCGCCGACAAGCAGTTCGGCGGGCACGCTGGCCGGCACCGATCACGCTCACCGCCGGCCTCGGCGGCATGGGCGGCGCGCAGCCGCTCGCGGTGACGATGAACGACGGCGTCGCGATCTGCATCGAGTGCGACGAGCGCCGCATCGACCGTCGGATCGAGCACCGCTACCTCGACGTCCAGGCCGACTCCCTCGACGACGCCGTCGAGCTGGCCGTCGCCGCCCGCGACGAGCGCCGTCCGCTGTCGATCGGCGTGCTCGGCAACGCCGCCGAGCTGGCTGCCCGCAGCTGCTCGAGGCGTGACGCGCCGATCGACATCGTCACCGACCAGACCTCCGCCCACGACCCGCTGTCCTACCTGCCCGGCCGGCGTGCCGTTCGAGGAGTGGGAGCGCGCGCGCGACCGAGGACCCGGCCGGGTTCACCAAGCGAGGCCCAGGCCTCGATGGCCGCGCACGTCCGGGCGATGGTCGAGTTCCAGGACCGCGGCGCCGAGGTCTTCGACTACGGCAACTCGATCCGCGACGAGGCGCGCAAGGGCGGCTACGACCGGGCGTTCGAGTTCCCGGGCTTCGTCCCGGCCTACATCCGGCCGCTGTTCTGCGAGGGCAAGGGCCCCTTCCGCTGGGCCGCGCTCTCCGGCGACCCCGCCGACATCGCCGCGACCGACCGCGCGATCCTCGAGCTGTTCCCCGACAACGAGCGCCTCCACAAGTGGATCACGATGGCGGGGGAGCGCGTCTCCTTCCAGGGGCTGCCCGCGCGGATCTGCTGGCTCGGCTACGGCGAGCGCCACCTCGCCGGGCTGAAGTTCAACGAGATGGTCGCCAGCGGCGAGCTGAAGGCGCCGGTCGTGATCGGTCGCGACCACCTCGACTGCGGCTCGGTCGCCTCGCCCTACCGCGAGACCGAGGCGATGCTCGACGGCTCCGACGCCATCGCCGACTGGGCGATGCTCAACGCGCTGGTGAACACCGCCTCGGGCGCCTCGTGGGTCTCCTTCCACCACGGCGGTGGGGTCGGCATGGGCCGCTCGCTCCACGCCGGCCAGGTCTGCGTCGCCGACGGCACCGCCCTCGCCGCGCAGAAGATCGAGCGGGTGCTGACCAACGACCCCGGCATGGGCGTGATCCGGCACGTCGACGCCGGCTACGACCGCGCGGTCGAGGTGGCCGCCGAGCGTGGCGTCCGGATCCCGGTCCGCGAGGCCTGACCGCGGCTGGTGGGCTCGCCGGGTCTACCCGGTCGGCCGGGTAAACCCGACCTTTGTGACGCTTGCATACGTCACGAACGTCGAAGTTCCCCGGCCGGCCGGGTAAACCCGGGACCCGTCGGCCCGGCGTAGCGTGGCGGCCGTGCCGCACCCCCAGATGTTCGACGACGACGACCCGGTCCTCGCGCGGGTGAAGGACATCGCGCTCGCCCTGCCCGACGCGGACATGAAGGTCTCCCACGGTCGGCCGGCGTTCTTCACCACCAAGGTGTTCGCCTACTACGGCGGCTCGGTGAAGGTCGACGGTGAGTGGGTCCGCCACGACAGCTGCGTGATGGTGCTCCTCGACCCGGTGGACCGTGAGGCGCTGCTGCAGGAGGAGCGGTGCTTCGTCCCGGCCTACCTCGGACCCTCCGGCTGGCTCGGCGTCGACCTCGACGGGGTGGAGCGGACCGACTGGGACGAGGTCGCCGAGCTGCTCGACGCGTCCTACCGCCTCACCGCCGGCGTGCGCCGCGTGGCGGCGCTCGACCGGAAGGGCGGGTCGTGAGCGCGGCCGCCGAGGAGTTCCGCGGTGTCAGCGGCCGGTTCGGCGAGGTCGTGCGCGGCGTGCCGGACGGGCGGTGGGACGACCCGACGCCGGTCGAGGGCTGGGTGGCGCGCGACGTCGTGGGCCACCTCGTCGGGTGGTTCCCCGGCTTCGTGGCAGGCGGGTCGCCCGTGACCCTGCCGCCGGGACCGTCGGCCGACGACGACCCGGTGCTGGCCTGGGAGTCCTTCGCGGCGTCGGTGCAGGCGCTGCTCGACGACCCTGCCACCGACGCGCTGCCCTTCGACAACCCCCACACCGGGTCGATGCCGCTGCCGCAGGCGGTCTCGCAGTTCTTCACCGCCGACGTCTTCCTGCACACGTGGGACCTCGCGGTCGCGACCGGGCAGGACGCCACGCTCGACCCCGACCGATGCGCAGCGATGGTGGCCGGCATGGAGCCCTACGAGGAGCTGGTCCGCTCGAGCGGCCAGTACGGACCCCGCGTGCCCGTGCCCGACGACGCCCCGGCGCAGGACCGGCTTCTCGGTTTCATCGGCCGCGATCCCCGGTGGTGCCCGGCCTGAGTGGGGTATGAAGGGGTCATGGGGGAGAAGCGGCCGGCGAAGACCCGGGTGACGTTGACCGACATCAGCTCGCGCGCGTGGGAGCACCCCGCCGACAGGGGCGCCCTCGTGGCGCTGCGGCGGCTGAAGGGCTTCGACAAGCTGCTGAAGACGATGTCGGGGCTGATCAACGAGCGGGCAGTGCGGCTGCTCTACCTCGGGTCGGCGGTGAAGGTCGACGAGCGGCAGTTCCCCGCGCTCCACCGCTCGCTCGCCGAGGTCGCCGCGGTGCTCGACGCCTCCGACCTGCCCGAGCTCTTCGTGCAGGCCAGCCCCGGCTTCAACGCCATGACCATCGGGCTCGACCGGCCGATCATCGTCCTCGACTCCGGACTGATCGGCCTGCTCGACGACGACGAGCTGCGCTTCGTGATCGGTCACGAGCTCGGCCACGCGCTGTCGGGCCACGCGCTCTACCGCACGCTGCTGATGCGGCTGCTCGCCCTGACCGGCGTGCTGTCGTCGATCCCGCTCGGCGGCATCGGCTTCCGCGTCATCACCGCCGCGCTGATGGAGTGGGTCCGCAAGTCCGAGCTCTCGGCCGACCGGGCCGGACTGCTCGCCACCCAGGAGCCCGCCGTCGCCTTCCGGGCGCACATGAAGATGGCCTCCGGCGGCCACCTCGACGACCTCGACCAGACCTCGTTCTTCGCCCAGGGGCAGGAGTACGACGAGGCGCAGGACATCCGCGACGCTGTGCTCAAGCTGCTCCTCATCGAGAACCGCACCCACCCGTTCCCCGTCTCGCGCGCCAGCGAGCTGCGTCGCTGGGTCGACTCCGGTGACTACACCCGCATCCTCGCGGGCGACTATCCGCGTCGCGAGGGTGACGCCGGTGCGCCGGTCAGCGCGGCCGCCCAGGAGGCCGCGCGCTCCTACTCGGAGGCCTTCCGCGACTCCCAGGACGTCCTGGGCCGCCTCGTGCACGACGTCGCCGGCTGGGTGGGCAGCGCGAAGGGCTGGCTCGACGAGCAGCTGCGGCGACGTACGGGCACCGACGACGCCTGACCCGGCCGCCGGGCAGGATGGGCGCGTGACCTGGACCCCCGAGCACGTCGCCGTCGCCGCCGAACGCTTCGCCACCGGGTTGGCGGACGCCGACCCCGGTGCCGTCGTCCCCGCGTGCCCGGGGTGGACCGTGCGCGACCTGGTCGCCCACGTCGGCAACATCCACACCTGGGCCGCGGCGGTCGTGACGTCGCAGGGGTCCGTCGAGACACCCGTCCAGCAACCCGGGAGAGGTGCCGCTCGACGCGTGGTACGCCGCGCGCGCCACCCACCTGCTCGGCGTCCTGCTCGCCAGCGACCCCGCTGCCCCGTGCTGGAACTTCGCGGGGGTGCACGAGACCACGGGCTTCTGGGTGCGCCGCCAGCTGCACGAGGTGCTGATGCACCTCGTCGACCTCGACCAGGCCTCCGGCCGCACCACCGCTCTCGACCCCGCCACCTGCGCCGACGGCATCAGCGAGACCTTCGAGGTCTTCGGGCCGCGGCTGCACGCCCGCGGGGTCCGCGTCGACCTACCGGGGCCCGTCTCCTTCGTCGCGACCGACACCGGCGACACCTGGACCCTCCACCCGGCCACCGCCGGCCCCCCGGCCGTCTCCCACGGCGACCCGGTCGCCGACCGCGTGACGGGCACGGCGGAGCAGGTCTGGCTGCGGCTCTGGAGGCGCAGCGACGACGTCACGATCGGCGGCGACGCCGCGCTGGTCGGCCGGCTGCTGGCCTCGCGGCTGTCGGCGTGACCGGCTGAGCGACGCCTCGGCGCTCAGCCCTCCGTCTGCCGGGCCGCGATGGCGTCGTGGACGGCCAGGGTGCGGTGGGCGGAGTCGACGTGCAGCGACTCGATCATCCGGCCGTGGTAGGTGACGACGCCCGAGGTGCGTGACTCCCAGGCCGCCACTATGCCGCGGGCGTCCTCGACGGCCTGGGCGGACGGCGCGAAGGCCTCGTTGGCACCCTCGACCTGACCGGGGTGGATGAGGGTCTTGCCGTCGAAGCCCATCTCGCGGCCCTGCCGGCACTCCGCCAGGAAGCCGTCGGTGTCCTTGACGTCGTTGTAGACGCCGTCGATCACCGCGATGCCGGCGGCGCGTCCCGCGAGCAGGGCCGTGTGGAGCGAGGGGAGGATCGGCGAGCGCCCGGGCACGTGCTCGGCGAAGAGCTCCTTGACCAGGTCGTTGGTGCCGATCACGAAGGCGCCGAGCCGGTCGGAGGCCTGGGCGATCGAGAGGGCGTCGAGGATCGCGACGGGGGTCTCGACCATCGCCCAGAGCATCGTGTGGTCGGGCGCTCCGGCGGCCTCCATCGCGGCGACGAGCGCGCGCACCTCGTCGGCGCTGCCGACCTTGGGGACGACGACCGCGTCGGGCCCCGCCGCGGCGGCGGCCCGCAGGTCGTCGTCGTGCCACTCGGTGCCGATCGAGTTGACGCGGATCGTCACCTCGCGGGCGCCGTACTCACCCGACGTCGCGGCCGCGCAGACGGCGTCACGCGCGGCGGGCTTGTCGTCGGGGGCGACGGAGTCCTCGAGGTCGAGGATCAGCCCGTCGCAGGGGATCGTCCTGGCCTTCTCCAGCGCCCGGGCGTTGGCGCCGGGCATGTAGAGGACGCTGCGGCGCGGCCGGAAGTCACTCATCGCCGATCCCCTCGTAGAGCTCCTTCAGCTGCGGGTCGACGGCCGCGAGCTGCTCGGCGAGCTCGACCATCACCAGGCACTGCTTGAGGGAGGCGTCGTCCTCCATCTTCCCGTCGAGCATCACGGCGCCGGTGCCGTCGCCCCCTTCTGACTGCAGGGCGGCCACGACCCGGCGGGCGTGGCGGATGTCCTCGACGCTGGGGCTGAAGACCCGGTGGGCGATGGCGATCTGCTTCGGGTGGAGGCTCCAGGTGCCCACGCAACCGAGCAGGAAGGCGTTGCGGAACTGGTCCTCGCAGGCGACCTCGTCGGCGATGTCGCCGAACGGGCCGTAGTAGGGGTAGATGCCGTGCATCGCGCAGGCGTCGACCATGCGCGCGATCGTGTAGTGCCACAGGTCCTGCTGGAAGGTCTGCCGCTGCTTGTCGGGCTGCTGCGGGTCGGGGTCCTGCCGCACCAGGTAGCCGGGGTGGCCGCCGCCGACGCGGGTCGTCTTCATCCGCCGGTCTGCCGCGAGGTCGGCCGGGCCGAGCGAGAGCCCCTGCATCCGCGGGCTGGCGCCGCAGATCTCCTCGACGTTCGCGACGCCGCGGGCGGTCTCGAGGATTGCGTGGACCAGGATCGGGCGCTCGAGCCCGGCCCTGGCCTCCAGCTGGGCGAGCAGCCGGTCGACGTAGTGGATGTCCGCAGGCTCCTGCACCTTCGGCACCATGATCACGTCGAGCTTGTCGCCGATCTCGGTGACCAGGGTGGTCAGGTCGTCGAGCACCCAGGGGCTGTCGAGGGCGTTGATCCGCGTCCACAGCTGGGTGGGGCCGAAGTCCGTCGACTGCGCGATCGAGACCAGCCCGGCGCGCGCCGCCTCCTTGTTGTCGGCCTTGACGGCGTCCTCCAGGTTGCCGAGCAGGACGTCGACCTTGCCGACCATGGCGGGGATCTTCGCCGCCATCTTCTCGTTGCTCGGGTCGAAGAAGTGGATCGCGCGGCTGGGGCGGGCCGGCACCTCGTGGACGGGGTCCGGGGCGCCGACCGCGAGCGGCCGGAAGAAGTCCTTGGCTGACCTGCTGGCACTGGGCATGCGGCGGAACCTACCCCCCGGTCGTGGCCGGGGGGTATGACGTACTCCACTCGCGTCAGGGCCGTGCCACGAAGTAGGCGTTGAAGGGGTCGTCGGGCACCTCGTGCACCGTGACCTCGGCGAAACCGGCCTCCCGCAGCATCCGTTCGGCGGTCTGCACGCCCCACACCGTGCCCAGTCCCGTCGCCTCCCTGGCCGAGCGACACGGACATGCAGTGCCAGGTCGAGACCGTGTAGAGGAACGACGCCCACGGCAGGCTCGAGGTTGCCCTCGAGGTCGCTCTGGGCGTTGATGTCCACCATCAGGTAGGTGCCGCCCGGGCGGAGGGCACGGCGTACGTTCGCGAGGACGGTGGCCGGGTGGGCCTGGTCGTGGATCGCGTCGAAGGTGAGCACGAGGTCGTACGCCGCCTCGACGTCGAGCGCGGCCACGTCGAGGGTCTCGAATCGGGCGTTGGTCATCCCCCACGCGGCGGCCTCCGCGCGAGCCGCGACCAGGGCGTCCTCGCTGAAGTCGTAGCCGACGAAGCTGCTGCGCGGGAAGGCCCGGGCCAGCAGATTGATCGCGTGGCCCTCGCCGCAGCCGATGTCGGCGACGTCGATCCCGGCCTCGAGCCGGCCGACCTCGTCGGTGATCGGCACGATGGTGTCGAGCAGCGCGCTGTCGTTGACCGCGGCGCTCTCGGCTGCCTGCAGGTCGTGGAACCCCGGGTAGTCGTCGTAGGACAGGCCGCCGCCGGTGCGGAACTTGTCCACGATCTGCGGGGTCACCTGGGCCATCAGCGGCAGGTAGCGCATGACGCGGGCGAGGTTGTCGGGGCCGGTGCCGGTGAGGAAGGGCGCGTGGTCGGGGCACAGGTAGTAGGTGCGGTCGGCCGGGACGTGCTCGACGAAGCCGGCCGTGACGACTCCACCGAGCCACTCCCGCACGTAGCGCTCGTCGACCCCGGCGGCGTCGGCGAGCTGGGCGCTCGTGGCGGGCGGCAGTCCGGCGAGGGTGTCGAAGAGGCCGAGCTCGTGGCCGATGCCGGCCAGCAGGCAGATCGCGCCGTCGTTGAGGATGCCGATCACGCGGGCAGCGACCGCTTCGGGGTCGGCGGCAGGGTCGGCGGTCGGGACGGGAACGGCTTCGGTGGTGGTCATGGTGGGCTCCTGGGTCGTGGGCGGTGGGTCCTGCCCAGGACGCTAGGAGCCGACGACGGCTCGTCGCTTCGGTCGGAGACCCCATCCCGCGGCACCGCTGTGGGGTGGATGGTGCAGCTCAGAGGCGGTGCTCGTGCGCCCACGCCGCTGCGGCGGTGCGCGAGCCCACGCCGATCTTGCTGAAGATGTTGGCGAGGTGACGGCTGACCGTCTTCTCGCTGATCGTGAGCGTCTGTGCCACCTCCCGGTTGGTCGCCCCCGCCCGGACCAGGGTGAGCACCTCGGCCTCACGGCTCGTGAGGCCTCCCGGGGCGCCGTGCGGGGTGAGCCGGGCGACGTCGGGGGCGGCGCCGAGCTGGTCGTGGATGGCGAGGGCGGTCGCCCGCTCGGCGCGGGCGGCGTCGGCGTCGCCGAGTGCCTCGCGGGCGAGGGCCAGCCGCTCGTGGACGAGTGCCGAGGCGTGGCGGTGCCGCTGGGAGCGGTGGACGGTGGCCGCCTGCTCCAGCAGCGGGACGGCGGCCTCCGGGTCGCCGCCCGCCAGGAGCAGCGCGGCGCGCGCCTCGGCGGCCCGCGCCAGCAGTCCGGGCGAGCCGAAGTGGGTCGCCGTCGCCTCGAGCTCGACGGCCATGGCGGTCGCGGACAGCGCGTCGCCGACGTCGAGGGCCAGGTCGACCCCGGCGGGCAGCAGCCGCGCCCGGAACAGCGGGTCGCCGTCGGCGAGGGCCGCCCGGAGCCTGCTCAGGCCCTCCTCGGCGCGACCCTCGCCGCGCAGCAGCAGCGCCTCACCTGGCTGGGCGTCGTGGCCGAGCGCGTGCGCCCGCTCGTAGGCCGCACGGGCGCCCTCGGTGTCCCCGCGCAGGCGTCGTACCTCACCGAGCGTGTAGTACCCCTCGCCCGCGAGCCAGCCGTGGGCACCCACGAGTCCGGCGCTGCGCTCGCCGAGCTCGCGCTCCACGGCGTCCCACTGGCCGTCGGCCACCAGCAGCTGCAGCTCGTGCACGCGGGTCACCCCCGCATACATGAAGGTGGGCGGACGCGGGGCGGACCACCGGGCCATCGCCGTCGTCCAGGCCCGCATCCGGGCCAGGTCGCCGAGCTCGTCGCAGAGGTGGATGACGGTGCAGAAGAAGTCGCCGGTCCACAGCGCGTCGACCCCGCCGCCCAGGAGCGGCAGCATCGCCTCGTCGAGGTGGCCGAAGCCGGTGGTCGTGTCGCCGCCGGCCACGGACGCCATGCCACGCAGGACGAGCGCGAAGCTGGTGAGCGCCGGGTCGTCGTACTCCGTGGCGAAGCGTTCCAGCTCGACGGCCGCGGCCTCGGCGTCCGCGACGCCGGGGGAGGTCAGGAGGTCGAGGGAGGCGGTCAGGTAGACCAGGTAGCCGTGCGCCTCCGAGCGCGGCAGGTCGTCGAGGAGCCGCGTGGCCCGGGAGAGCCAGGCCTGCCCGATCTGGAGGTCGCCGCGGGTGAACCACTCGAGCGAGAGCCGCATCGCGCGCTCGGCGGCCTGCCGGTGGGCCCCGACCGCGACCAGCCGACGGTAGAGGTCCTCGGACACCGCCATGGACCCCGGCGAGTCGCCGAGCCACCACGCCGCCAGCGCGAGCAGCTCGAGGTCGGCCGGGTCCAGGTCGTCGCGCACCGGCAGCAGCGCGTCGTGGGTCGCCCGCCAGTCGCCGCGCGCCCAGGCCTCCCGTGCCTCCAGCACCGACACCGTGACCTCCCCGGCGGCGACCGTCGTCAGCGCCGGAACCAGCGGCGACGGGGTCGGGGTGGCTCGGGCGCGGTCGGCGCCTGCCGACCAGTGTGCCGCGACGTACGCCGCTCCCGCCACCGTCCGACCTCCACGTCGACGTCGCGCGTGGGGGTGATGACCGGTGGCCCGCCCTCGAGCTGACGTCGGGCGGCGACGACGCGGGTGTTGAAGTCCTCGACCTCGCGCCGCACCTCGGCCTCGGCGGCGAGCCGGTCGAGGTCGTCGTCCAGCCCGGCGTCGTCCTTGCGCAGCTGGAGCGCCGGCGGCAGCACACCGGTGATCTGCTCGCGCTCGATCAGCTGCTTGACCCACCAGTCGGGATCGTGCGCGGCGCCGAGGTCCTCGATCGGTCGGCCGGCTCCTGGTAGGTCGTCGAAGTCGCCGCGCGCCATCGCCTGCTGCACCTGGAGGTCGACCCACTGGTGCTGCCTGCGGATCCGTGCCGCGGCCGCCGGGCTGCCGGTGCGCGCATCGCGCTCGTCGCGGGCCCGCCCCTCGGCCTGGCGTCGTTCCTCGTCCATGGTCGCCCCCCTCGCGGTCCGGCGTCGAGGTGCCTCCGAGTCTACGAGGCGGGGGCCTGCCGGGCCGGGTCGCCGGACCAGCGGCCGTGGTGGACGAGCTGGTCGAGCGGCGTACGGCGTCGTCGGGACGGCGACCCCGGGGCGCCGGCGTCGTCGGTGAGGTGACCGATGGTGATGGCGCCGATGGGGTCGTGGGAGTCGGGGATGGCGAACTCGCGCCGCACGTCGCCGGCGCGGTCGGGCGGGATGCCGAAGAACAGCGCGCCGAGGCCTTCGTCGACGACGGTCTGGAGGATCAACAGGCTCGCCATGGCGGTGTCCATGTGCCAGAACGGCATCGGCCACCGCGCCTCGTCGCGGTCGCTCCAGCCCTTGTCCCCCTCCGCGTAGCGGTCGAGGTAGGCGTCCTTGCTGGAGCAGGGGATGACGACCACGGGGGCGGTGAGCACGCCCGCGAGCCAGGAGTCGGGCCGGGCCAGCTGGGCCGGCGTGGCGGTCGACTCCCAGTAGCGACGCACGTCGTCCGGCTGGTCGAGCAGGACGAACGCCCAGCCCTGGCTGAAGCCGGCGCTCGGTGCGCGGGTCGCGTTGCGCAGCGCGCGCTGCACGGCCCCGGGATCGACCGGCCGGTCGGCGTAGCGGCGGATCATGCGGCGCTGGTCGACGACCTGCTGGAACTCCATGGACCCACCCTGTCACGTCTCGGATGCGAGACACGTCGCTCGTCGCGCTGCTTGCCGCCGGCCGCCTCCGACGGTGGACTGGGCCCATGCGCTTCGAGGAGATGTGGGCCGCGCTGGCACCGGTCGGACGGTCGGCGTCCTCGGGCGGCTACTTCCGCCAGCCGTGGACGACCGTGGAGGCCGAGCTGCGCGCGTGGTTCGCCGAGGAGGCGACCGGCCGCGGGCTGCGACTCGAGAGCGACGCGCTCGGCAACACCGTCGCGTGGTGGGACGCCCCCGGGGAGCGGTCGGCCGTCCTCACGGGCTCGCACCTCGACAGCGTGCTCGACGGCGGTGCCTACGACGGGCCGCTCGGCGTCGTCTCCGCGCTGGCCGCGGTCGACCTGCTGCGCGAGCGGGGCGTCGTCCCCTCCCGGCCGCTGGGCGTCGGCGTCTTCGTCGAGGAGGAGGGCTCGCGCTTCGGACTGGCCTGCCTCGGGTCGAGGCTCGCCGCCGGCACCGTGGCCTGGGAGGACGTGGTGGGCCTGCGTGACCGGTCCGGCGTCGCGCTCGGCGACGTCGTCGACGGGTCGGACGGCTCGACCCTGCTCGACGGCGTCGGCTGCTTCGTCGAGCTCCACGTCGAGCAGGGCCGCGACCTCGTCGACCGCGGCGCGGCCGTCGGCGTCGGCAGCGGCATCTGGCCGCACGGTCGCTACCGCTTCCACTTCGCCGGCGAGGCCAACCACGCCGGGACGACGCGGATGGAGGACCGCCACGACCCGATGCTGAGCTATGCGATGACCGCGCTGGCGGCCAACAAGCAGGCCCGGCTCGGGGACGCCCGCGCCACCTTCGGCCGGGTCGAGGTCGAGCCCAACGGCACCAACGCGGTCCCGTCGAGCGTGACCGGCTGGCTCGACGCGAGGGCGGCCTCGGAGTCGTCGCTCAACGACCTCGTCGACGGCGTGGTCCGGCAGGCACAGGAGCGGGCGTCGCGCGACGGCACCGCGTTGGAGGTGACCCCCGAGTCGGTCTCGGGCCTGGTGTCCTTCGACGCCGACCTGGCGGCCCGGCTGGCGGCCGACCACGCCGAGGGCGACTGGCCGGTCATCCCGACCGCGGCCGGTCACGACGCCGGTGTGCTCGCCGCCGCCGGCGTCCCGACCGCGATGCTCTTCGTCCGCAACCCCACCGGGATCTCCCACTCGCCCGACGAGCACGCCGAGACCGGCGACTGCCTGGTCGGCGTCTCGGCCCTCGCCGACTCCCTCGAGCGGCTGCTCGCGTGAGCCCGACCGCGTACCTGCTCGAGCGCGCGTGGGTCGACGGAGCGGTCCGCGACGACGTCCTGGTCGAGATGGCCGGTGGCCGCTTCACCCGGGTCGAGCCCGCCGCCGCCGCGGGTGCTCCCCGGCTCCCCGGACTCACGGTCCCCGGCCTCGCCAACGCGCACAGCCACGCCTTCCACCGGGCGCTGCGCGGACGCACCCAGCGCGGGCGTGGCACCTTCTGGACCTGGCGCGAGCAGATGTACGCCGTCGCCGAGCGCCTCGACCCCGACTCCTACTTCGCCCTCGCCCGTGCGACCTACCGCGAGATGGTGGCGGCCGGGTTCACGGGCGTGGGGGAGTTCCACTACCTGCACCACCGTCTCGACGGCACGCCCTACGAGGCCGACGCGATGGGTCGCGCGCTGCGGGCGGCTGCCGAGGAGGCCGGCATCCGGCTGACGCTGCTGGACACCTGCTACCTCTCCAGCGGCTTCGGGGCCCCGCCCGAGGGCGTGCAGGCCCGCTACAGCGACGGCTCCGCCGCGGCCTGGGCCGAGCGGGTCGGGGAGGGTCCGGCCGCGATCCACTCGGTGAGGGCCGTGCCCCGCGACGAGCTCCACGTCTTCCGGGGCCGAGCCCCGTTGCACGTGCACCTGTCGGAGCAGGTCGCGGAGAACGAGGCGTGCCTCGCGGCGTACGGCGTGACGCCGACGCGACTGCTGCACGACGAGGGATTGCTGGGCCCCGGGACGACGGTCGTGCACGCCACCCACCTCACCGACGACGACGTCGAGCTGCTGGGCAGCACCGCCACCAACGTCTGCATCACCCCCACCACCGAGCGTGACCTCGCCGACGGCATCGGGCCGGCGCGACGGCTGCGCGACGCCGGCTGCCGCGTGAGCATCGGCACCGACAGCCACGCGGTCGTCGACCCCTTCGAGGAGCTGCGGGGTCTGGAGATGGACGAGCGGCTCGCGACACAACGACGGGGGCACTGGAGTGCCGCCGAGCTGCTCGACGTCGGCACCGCCCACGACGTCCTCGGCATCGGTGACGCCGGCCGGATCGGGGTCGGCGCCTCCGCCGATATGGTCACCATCGACCCGACCAGCCCACGCACCGCCGGCACCGGGGCCGACGAGCACACCGCCGTGTTCGCCGCCACCGCCGCCGACGTGCGCCAGGTGGTGGTGGCGGGCGAGGTCGTCCACACCGAGGGTGACCGGGAGCAGATCGGGCGCGAGCTCGACGAAGCGGTAGGAGCACTGTGGGCATGACCGCGACGACGCTGATCACGCACGTCGGCGAGCTGACGACCAACGACCCGGAGCGACCGGTCCGTCGCGACGGGGCGGTGGTCCTCGAGCGCGACCGCATCGCCTGGGTGGGCGACGCCGTCGACGCCCCCGCCGCCGACCAGGTGGTCGACGCCGGCGGGCGGGCCGTCATCCCCGGCTTCGTCGACAGCCACAGCCACCTGGTCTTCGCCGGCGACCGCAGCGAGGAGTTCGCGGCCCGCATGGCTGGGAAGCCCTACGCCGCCGGCGGGATCCGCACCACGGTGGCGGCGACCCGCGCGGCGACCGACGAGCAGCTCACCGCCCACGTCGGTCGGCTGGTCGCGGAGATGCTGCGGCAGGGGACGACCACCCTGGAGGTCAAGAGCGGCTACGGCCTCAGCGTCCACGACGAGGCGCGCAGCCTGGCCGTCGCGCGGCAGTTCACCGACGAGACGACCTTCCTCGGCGCCCACGTCGTGCCGGCCGGCGCCGACCCCGGCGACTACGTCGACCTGGTGACCGGTCCGATGCTCGAGGCGTGCGCGCCCCACGCCCGGTGGATCGACGCCTTCTGCGAGGAGGGCGCCTTCGACGTCGACCAGGCGCGGGCCGTGCTGGCCGCCGGGGCCGCCGCGGGTCTGCGTGGCCGGCTCCACGCCAACCAGCTCAGCTACGGCGGCGGCGTACGGCTGGCGGCGGAGCTGGGGCTCACGGCCGTCGACCACTGCACCTTCCTGAGCGACGAGGACGTCGCCGCCCTGGCCGACAGCGGCACGGTGGCGACGCTGCTGCCGGGGGTGGAGTTCTCGACCCGGCAGCCCTACCCCGACGCCCGACGGCTGCTGGCCGCCGGCGTCACGGTGGCGCTCGCCAGCGACTGCAACCCCGGCTCGTGCTTCACCAGCTCGGTGCCCCTGTGCATCGCGCTCGCCGTGCGCGAGATGGGGATGACCCCCACCGAGGCGGTGTGGGCGGCCACCGCGGGCGGCGCCCGGGCCCTGGGTCGCGACGACGTCGGGGTGCTCGCTCCCGGCGCCCGCGCCGACCTGGTGCTGCTCGACGCCCCTTCCCACCTCCACCTCGCCTACCGGCCCGGGGTGCCGCTCGTGGCGGGCGTCTGGCAGGGCGGTCGCCCCGTCTGGCCCGCCGTCCCCTGACCGTCCAGCGCGGCGCCGCGGCGTCATAGGGAGCGTCAGGACCCTGACCACGACGCCGTACCCCCGCGCTCGACGGTGCCTGAGGTAGGCGGAGGGGGACCGGCCAGGGATAGGGCACCTGCCCGATGTGCGGGCCTACCTCAGACGACGAATCTCGACCTCACCACCACCTGAGGAGCGAGAGCGATGAACGAGACCACCCCCACCTTCCTGGAGTACGAGGCCGCCTACCGCGCCGAGCGGCTCCGCGGCCTGAGCACGCCCCGCCGGGCCGAGCACGCCCGCCCCGTCACGGCCCGCTTCCTGCGCGGTCGGCGCGGATCCCGCGCCGTGCGGTGAGCACCGGCCTGTTGGTCGGCAGGTCGCCGGCAGGTCCCGCCATGATGGGGGACGTGGCCACCCGTACGACCGTCCCCCTCGTCGGACGAGACGCCGAGCTGGAGCAGCTGTGCTCCTGGCTCGGCGTCGACGCGGGGGACGCCGGGTCCGTCCGCGCCCCGGTCGTCCTGCTCGCGGGCGACGCCGGCGTCGGCAAGACCCGCTTGCTCGCCGAGGCCCGCGACCGGCTGGTCGCCGACGGCCGCCGGGTCGTGGCCGGTCACTGCCTCGACCTCGGCGACTCGGGCCTCCCCTACCTCCCCCTCACCGAGCTGCTCGAGCGGCTCGCTGCCGACCTCCCCGAGACCGTGGCCGAGGTGGTCGGCCGCCACGCCTCGCTCGCGCGGCTCCAACCGGGGCGGCGCACCCTGGCGGGCGAGGGGGAGGCCGTCGGGTCCGTCGACCGCTCCGCCCTCTTCGACGGCGTGCGCGCGCTGCTGGAGGCCGCAGCGGCCGACCGCCCGCTGGTCGTCGTGGTCGAGGACGCCCACTGGGCCGACCAGTCCACAAGCGACCTGCTGACCGTCCTGTTCACCCGTGAGCTCGGCCCCTCGGTGTCGCTGGTCGTCAGCTACCGCGCCGACGACCTCCACCGGCGACACCCGCTGCGCCGCCACCTCGCCGAGTGGTCGCGGTTGTCCGGCGTACGACGCCTCGGGCTCGCCCCGCTCGCCGACGACGCCGTCGTGCGGCTCGTCGGCGAGCTGGTGCCGGGCGGCCTCGGCGCCGGCGAGACCGACCAGATCGTGGCGCGGGCCGAGGGCAACGCGTTCTTCGTGGAGGAGCTGGCGAGCGCCGCCGCCGAGCCCGGTCGCTGGGTGCCCACCGAGCTCGCCGACCTGCTGCTGGTGCGCCTCGACCGTCTCGACGACGACGCCCGCCAGGTCGTGCGTGCGGCGAGCGTCGCCGGTCGGACGGTCTCCCACGTCCTGCTCGCTGCGGCCTCGGGCCTCGACGGGGGTGCGCTCGACGCGGGCCTCCGCGCGGCCGTCGAGTCCCACGTGCTGGTGCCCGACGCCGACCGCTACGCCTTCCGGCACGCGTTGCTCGGCGAGGCGGTCTACGACGACCTGCTGCCCGGCGAGCGGGTGCGGCTCCACCAGGCCTTCGCTGCCGCGCTGCACGGCGGTGAGGTGCCCGGCACCGCGGCCGAGCTCGCCCGTCACTCACGACTGGCCCACGACCTCGAGACGGCGCTCCACGCCAGCATCCGCGCCGGCCGTGACGCGATGGCCGTCGGCGGCCCCGACGAGGCGGTCACCCACCTCGAGCAGGCGCTCCAGCTGCTGGGCGACCCGGGCGACGGCCGCGCCGACGTCGACCGGCCCGACGTCGACCGGGCCGCCCTCGTCGCCGACCTCGCCGAGGCGCTCACGACGTCCGGCCGTCCCCAACGGGCGGCCGCGCTGCTGGGGGAGGAGCTCGACCGGTTGCCCGCGTCGGCCCCGGCAGGGTGGCGGTCCCGACTGCTGGCGCTGCGGGCGTTCCTGCTCCTCATCACCGAGACCGAGGAAGATCCGTCCGAGCTGAGCGCCGAGGCGGTCGCGCTGCTGCCTGACGAGGAGACGCCGTTGCGCGCCCGCGTCCTGGCCACCCACGCCCGGATCCTCGCGGGCTTCCGCCGCCACGACGAGGCACAGGCAGTGGCGCTGGAGGCGCTCGCCCTCGCCGAGCGGCTCGGCCTGACCGACACCGTCTCCGACCTCGTCGTCACGCTCAGCCAGGTCCGCCACGCCGGCCCGCGCGCGGGCCTGCGCGAGGCGCTGGTCGACGCGGTCGCCACGGCGCGCGCTGCCGGTGCCCCGGAGGCGGAGCTGCGGGCCCAGTTCCTGCTCGGGCGCAGCTTCGAGGACCACGCCGAGTGGGAGCAGGCCGAGCAGACCTTCCATGAGGGGCTGCGTCGGGGCGACGAGCTCCGGCTGCCGTGGGCGCCCTACGCCTTCGAGGCCCGCTGGCACCTCGTCTTCCAGTACGTCGTGCGCGGCGAGTGGGACGCTGCGCTCGAGGTCGCCGAGACGTCGGGTCGCCCGCCGGCCGTGCAGGGGGCGTTGCTCGACCTCTTCCGGCTCCACGTCGAGCAGGCACGGGGCGGCGACGTCACCGACCGGCTGCCCGCGATGCGGCGGCTGTGGGTGACCGAGGGGCTCACCGCCGTCCACTCCGCGCCGCTGGAGATGGTCGCGGCCGCGCGCCGGGGTGACGTCGACGGCACGCTGCGTCCCTACGACGACGCGGTCGCGGTGCTCACGCGGCTGTGGAGCTCCACCTTCCCGGCCCGGGTGCGGCTGGCCGCGACCGCCCTCGGCTCGCTGGCCGAGACGTTGCCGGCCGCCCCCACCGCCGAGCACGGGGCCCTGCTCGACCGGGCCGCGCGGCTGCAGGCCGACGGCCGCGAGGTCGCCGCCCGGTTCACCGGGAGCGCCGGCGGCTGGGGGCCGGAGGGCCGGGCCTGGTCCGCACGGCTCGAGGCCGAGGTGCTGCGGCTGCGCTGGCTCGGAGGCGACGTCGTCGACCACGAACGGCTGGTGGGCGCGTGGCGCGAGGTGGAGGTGCTGTTCGCGGCCTACGGCGAGGCCCACCAGCTCGCGACGGTGCGCGTGGTGCTCTCCGGCATCCTGCGGGCCGGCGGCGACGTTGTCGGTGCCCGGGAGGTCGGTGACCTCGCCCGGCAGCAGGCGCGAGCCCTCGGCGCCCAGCCGCTGCTCGACGCGCTCACGGCCACCGGTGCGCGCCCCGCCCGGCACCCAGCCGGGAGCGAGGTGCTCACCCCACGCGAGTTCGAGATCCTCGGGCTCGTCGCCCAGGGCCGCACCAACGGTGAGATCGGCCGTCAGCTGTTCATCGCGACCAAGACCGTCTCGGTCCACGTCTCCCGCATCCTCGGCAAGCTCGGCGCCGCATCGCGCACCGAGGCCGCTGCCCTGGCGCGCCGCCGCGGCCTGCTCGACTGACTCGAGTGGCCCCGCCCCCAGTGGCGAGGGCACTGCCACCCGGTGGGGGGGTGGGCCGGCACCCGGCGGGGCGCTAGGTTCGCTGACGACCGACCAACCACGATCCTGAGGAGACGCCCGTGACCGACGAGTCCCTGTCCGACGACGAGATGACCACCGGCGCCGCCCCGCAGGCGTCCTCGACCCCCAGCCCGGCGGACGCCGACGGCACCGACGCCGACGGCACCGACGCTGACGCGACCGACGGTGACGCGACCGACACCACCGACGGTGACGGCGCCGACGCCGACGGCACCGACGGCGACGCGACCGACGGTGACGCGACCGACACCACCGACGGTGACGGCTCGGACGCCGACGGCACCGACGGCGACGCGACCGACGGCGACGCCACCGACACCACCGACGGTGACGCGAGCTGAGCGCCCTCGACCTGCTGGCCGGTGACGCCCAGACCTTCCTCGCGAAGGTCTGGGCGTCCCGGGTGCACGTCCACGACGCCGACCCCGAGCCGCTGGTCGACCTGCTCTCCTTCGACGACGTCGACCACCTCCTCACCTCCACCGCGATCCGCACGCCGGCGGTGCGGCTCGCCCAGGACGGCGCCGTGCTCCCCGCCGCGGCCTACACCCGGCGAGGTGCCTCGCTGGCGGGTCAGCCGCTCAGCGGCCTCGTCGACGCCCGCGCGGTGCTCGACCTCTTCGCGGGGGGTGCCACCGTCGTGCTGCAGGGACTCCACCGCTACTGGTCGCCCCTGCGCGAGCTGACCGCGGAGCTCGAGCTCGAGCTCGGCCACCCCTGCCAGGCCAACGCCTACCTCACGCCGCCGGGCTCCCAGGGTTTCGCGGTCCACTCCGACAGCCACGACGTGTTCGTCTTCCAGACCCACGGCACCAAGCTGTGGGAGGTCCACGGCGAGTCCGGCGCCGACGCCGAGGAGGTGCTGCTGCGTCCCGGCCGGTCGATGTACCTGCCGACCGGCACGCCCCACGCCGCCCGCGCCCAGGAGGGCGCCTCGCTCCACGTCACCCTCGGCATCAACCAGCTCACCTGGCGCGGCCTGGTGCGCCGTGCGGTCGATCCGCTGCTGAGGGACGTCGACGACGGCCACCTCCCGGCCGGCTACCTCGACGACCCGTCCGAGCTCTCCCAGGGCCTCGCCACACGGTTGCGCGCCCTCGCCGACGCCGTCGAGGGCCTCGACACCGGCGCGGCGGTCGACCGCGAGGTCGAGCGCTTCCTGACGACCCGCGGCCAGCTCTTCCGGGGCGGGCTCGCCGACGTGCTGGCCGTCGACACGCTCGCGGCCGACACCCCCGTACGCCGGCGACCTGGCCGCCCGATGGTGCTGCGCGACCTGCCCGGCGAACGGCTGAGGGTGCTGCTCGGCGACCGACACCTCGACGTCCCCGCCCGGATCCGGCCCGCACTCGAGCACGTGCGTGCGAGCGAGTGGCTGGTCCCCGCCGCGCTGCCGGGGCTCGATCCCGAGAGCCGGCTCGTCCTCGCGCGACGCCTGGTGCGGGAGGGGTTGCTCGAGGTCGTGCGGTGAGCTTCCGCTGTGCGGTCGAGTCCGCTGGTCGTCCCGACGACCTCGCCGGCACCGCCTCCCAGGTGCGGGCCTTCCTGCTGGTCGAGGAACCGGGCCCGTGGGGCGTCGACGCCCTGCCCGACAGCCGGCTGCCGGGGGGTGCCGCGCTGAAGCGCGCGGCCGTCCAGGCCGGCGTCCGGCCGCTCCTCGTACGCCGCCACGGCCGCTCCGACGTCAGCGCGGGGCGGCGGGTGTTCGCGGCCTTCGCCCACCCGCACCGACCGTGGCTCGAGACGACCGTCGTCGAGCGCGACGACGACCTGCTCGCGCTCGACCTCGCGGCGCTGGGTCGTGGTGAGTCACCCGGACTCACTCCCACCGACACCCCCGTCATCGCGGTGTGCACCCACGGCCGGCACGACGCCTGCTGCGCCGAGCGGGGTCGACCGGCCTCGGCCGCCCTCGCCGAGGCGCACCCCGCCGAGTCGTGGCAGGTGAGCCACATCGGCGGCGACCGGTTCGCCGGCAACCTGGTCGTGCTCCCGCACGGCCTCTACTACGGCCGGATCGACCCGACCACGGCGCTCACCGTGGCCGCCGCCCACCTCGGGGGCCGGGTCGACCTCGACCACCTGCGCGGCCGGTCGGGGTGGGCGATGCCGGTGCAGGCGGCCGAGATCGCGCTGCGGCGCCGACTGGGGGAGACCGGCGTCGACGCCGTCCGGCTGGTACGCCGCGGGCGCGACGCCGACGCGGGACTCACCCGCGTGGAGCTGGAGGTGGCCGGCCGGGGCTGGGCCGTCGAGGTGGTCACGACGACCGGCCCCGAGCAGGCGCGGCTGACGTGCGGCGCGGGTCGTGACAACCCGCTGCCCCACCACGAGATCCGCTCCCTGCAGGCTCTGTCCTGATCGTTCGCGTACTCGTAGTATGCCGAGGATGACGACCCTCCAGGACGACGTCACCCGGCTCGCCGAGCGCCGCTTCCGGCGGATGCAGCCCTTCGGTGGCGACGCCCCGCCCCCCGTGGACACGAGCACGCTGCCGCCGGGACCGCGGTGGCCGATGCTGCTCCAGAGCGCCGCGCTGCTGCGCTTCCGCCACACGTTCGTGCCGTGGCTCCACCGACGCTACGGAGACGTGTTCACGGTCCGGATGCTCCCGAAGGGACAGCCGCTGGTGCTCTTCACCCGTCCCGAGCACGCCAAGGAGATCTTCGCCGGCGACCCCGAGGTCTTCCACGCCGGCAAGGGCAACGCGATCCTCGGCCCGATCATGGGCGAGCACTCCCTGCTGCTCCAGGACGCCGGCGCCCACCGACGTGCCCGGGCGTTGCTGATGCCGGCCTTCAACGGCCAGGCGCTGCGCGGCTACGCCTCCGTGGTCACCGAGGTCGCGCGCGAGGAGGTCGCACGCTGGCACGACGGCGAGGAGTTCCGCTCCCTCGACCGCATGAACGGCGTGACGCTCGAGGTGATCCTGCGCGTCGTGTTCGGCGTCACCGACGAACGGCGGCTCGAGGAGCTGCGTCCGCGGGTACGTGCGACCGTCGACATCAGCCCCGTCGTCCTGCTCGGCTGGGGCTACCCGCGGCTGCAGAAGCTCGGCCCGTGGAAGCGCATGGTCGACAACGCCTACGAGCTCGACCGGCTCCTCTACGCCGAGATCCACGAGCGTCGGCAGGCGCCCGACCTGGCGACGCGCACCGACGTGCTGTCCCGGTTGATCCGCATCGACGACGACGGCGACCGGCTCTCCGACGAGGAGCTGCGCGACCAGTTGGTGACGCTGCTGCTCGCCGGTCACGAGACCACCGCCAGCGCGCTGGCGTGGGCGTTGCGCGAGATCGGTCGCGACCCAGAGCAGCGTCGACGCGCTGCCACGGCCGCGCGCCAGGGTGACGACGCCTGGCTCGAGGCGGTGCTGAAGGAGGCCATGCGGCTCCACCCGGTCATCCCGATGGTGGTGCGCACCCTGCAGCAGCCGGCCACCGTCGGCGGCCTCGACCTCCCGGCCGGGGTCACGGTCGGGCCGTCGATCCTGCTCTCCCACGCCCGCGCCGACAGCCACCCCGACCCCGAGACCTTCCGCCCCGAGCGGTTCGCCGGCCACAACCCGCCGGCCAACAGCTGGATCCCCTTCGGCGGGGGCGTGCGCCGCTGCATCGGCGCCGGCTTCTCGCTGATGGAGGGCGTGGCGGTGCTGCGCGAGGTGCTCGTGAGGTGCGACATCGAGGCCATCGGCGACGACCGGCCCCGGGTCCGCAACATCACCAGCGTCCCGATGCGCGGCTCGCGGCTGCGGGTCGCTCGGCGCTAGCCGACCTCGAGCGTCTGCGCGATCGCGTCGACGAGCAGCGTCGGCTGGCGCTGGACCGGCTCGGTCGTCGTGGAGAAGGCCAGCACCAGGACCGGTGCGTTTGGTCGCTCGTCCACCACCCGTGACAATGGGTGGCATGGCCGACCAACTCCCCGATCACCGCGAACGTCCCGTCACCTACGGGCTGCTGGCGCTGGTCGGCGTCGCCGTCGTCATCGGCCTGATCACAGGACTCGCCGCGCTCGCGGGGGCGAAGGTGATGGGCGTCGACGGTGCCGAGGAGGCCAGCACGACGGGGGGCGAGGCGTCGATGTACCTCCCGAAGCCCGAGAAGACGAAGGCCGCCGACGGACCCTCGGTGACGCTGGCCCCCGGTGAGGAGACGGTGGCCCAGCCGGAGTCGAGCCCCGACAAGACCAAGAAGACCAAGAAGAAGAAGTCGAAGGTCATCTCGCTGTCCGCCGGCCAGACCTCGGTGTCGCCGATGCAGCAGATCGACCTCACCGGCGTCTACCCCGCGGGGGAGGGCGCCATCCTGCAGGTGCAGCGCTTCGAGAACGGCTCGTGGCAGGACTTCCCGGTCACCGTCTCGGTCAGCAACCAGACCTTCTCCACCTACGTGCAGACCAGCCAGCCCGGCGCCAACCGGTTCCGTGTGGTCGACACCGACAGCGGCAAGCCGTCCAACGAGGTCAAGGTGATGATCGGCGGCTGACCCCGCCCGTCACGCCGTACCCCGGGCTCGGTGGCCCGGCGCACGGCGTGACGGCGTGCGCTCAGTCGGGGATGAAGTCGAACTCGTCGGGGTTGGGCCCGCGACGCCCGGCCTCGCCGCGGTCGAGCCCGTCGATCGTCGACATCTGCTCGGCGTCGAGCTCGAAGTCGAAGATGGCGGCGTTCTCGCGCATCCGCTCGACCTTGGTGGTCTTCGGGAACACGATGTCGCCCCGCTGCACGTGCCAGCGCAGCACGACCTGGGCCCTGGTGCGGCCGAGGTCGTCGGCGATCGCGCCGATCGAGGCGTCGTCGTTGATCGCGCCCTGGGCGATGGGCGACCAGGCCTCGGTGAGGATCCCGTGGCGGGCGTCCGCGGCGCGGACGTCGCTGTTGGCGAAGTAGGGGTGCACCTCGACCTGGTTGACGACGGGGACCACGCCGGTCTCCTCGATGATCCGGTCGAGGTGGGCGGGCTGGAAGTTGGAGACGCCGATCGAGCGGGCGCGGCCGTCCTTCACGAGCTCGACGAGGGTCTGCCACGTGGAGACGAAGTCGCCGTCGTAGCGCGTCGGGAGCGGCCAGTGGATGAGGAACAGGTCGACCTGCTCGAGGCGCAGCCGCTCGAGCGACTCCTCGAACGAACGGCGGGCGTCGTCGGGCCGGTGGAAGCCGTTGTTGAGCTTGGTGGTGACGTAGAGGTCGTCGCGGTCGATGCCGGACTCGGCGATCGCCTGCCCGACGCCGGCCTCGTTCCGGTACATCTGCGCGGTGTCGAGGTGGCGGTAGCCGACCTCGAGCGCGTCGCTGACGACCGCCGCGGTCTCCTCGGGCGGGACCTGGAAGACCCCCAGGCCGAGCTGCGGGATGGCGGTGCCGTCGTGGAGCTTCAGGGTCGGGACATCGAGAGAAGTCATGCCAGGTGTGACACGTGGCGGGCCCTGAGTATTCCGCCGCCGGGTGTTCCACCCGCGGATCGCGGGATGGTCAGCCGCAGCGGCGGACGCGCCCGGGCTTGAGCGCCACGGCCTCGAGGGACGTGCCGATCGACGATTCGCGGTCGCCTGCCTCCTGGCTGATGTAGACCCGCACCCCGGATGACTTCCTCACCCGCACGAGGGCGACCTCGACCTCGCCGCGGTCGAGCCAGCCGGTGCGCCAGAGGGCCACCCGCTGGTTGCCGGAGTAGGCGGAGAACGAGGCGCGGGCGTCGGGCGTGCGGAAGTGCTTGCGCACGCGGCTCCTGAACACCCAGACGTCGCTGCCGGGGTCGTTGGCCTTGCACACGCGGTACTTCACGAGGTCGCCCGGACGCGTCCAGGCGGCCTCCGCGGCGGTGCTGGTCACGGCGAGCGAGGACGCCGCCAGCAGCAGCGCGACCAACGACGTGGACAGGTTCGGACGTGGCATGAGTTCACCCCCCACGAGCCCGCCGGTCATGCCGGAGCCGGTGGACCCTCGGTCTGGCGGCCACCACCCCCCAGCGGTGGCCCTGCGTCGGTCAGTGTAGGGCGCTGAGCCGGCGTTCCCGGCCTCGGTCCCCACCCTGCGTGTCCCGGGTCGCGCACCTCGGCCGCACGGGGGTGTGCACGTCAGGACGGCCCCGGGAATACCTCGTCAGGGTCTTTCGCTACAGTGGCACACATAAGTTGAGTCGTCAGGGCTCAACTCCCAGATCAAGCAACAGTCCCCACTCCGGAAGGACCACCATCATGGCTCGTGCGGTCGGCATCGACCTCGGCACCACCAACTCCGTCGTCGCGGTGCTGGAGGGTGGCGAACCCACCGTCATCGCGAACGCCGAAGGCGCTCGCACCACCCCCTCGGTGGTGGCGTTCTCCAAGTCCGGCGAGGTGCTCGTCGGCGAGGTGGCCAAGCGGCAGGCGGTCACCAACGTCGACCGCACCATCCGCTCGGTCAAGCGCCACATGGGCACCGACTGGGACGTGAAGATCGACGACAAGGACTTCACCCCCCAGCAGATCAGCGCCTTCGTGCTCCAGAAGCTGAAGCGTGACGCCGAGGCCTACCTCGGTGAGACGGTCACCGACGCGGTCATCACCGTGCCGGCCTACTTCTCCGACTCCCAGCGTCAGGCCACCAAGGAAGCAGGGGAGATCGCGGGACTCACCGTCTCGCGCATCGTCAACGAGCCCACCGCGGCGGCTCTGGCCTACGGCCTCGACAAGGGTGACGACCAGACCATCCTGGTCTTCGACCTCGGTGGCGGCACCTTCGACGTGTCCCTGCTCGAGATCGGCGAGGGCGTCGTCGAGGTCAAGGCGACCTCCGGTGACAACCACCTCGGTGGTGACGACTGGGACTCCCGCGTCGTGCAGTGGATGGTCGACAAGTTCAAGATGGGCAACGGCGTCGACCTCGCGGCCGACAAGATCGCCAAGCAGCGCCTCCAGGAGGCCGCCGAGAAGGCGAAGATCGAGCTGTCGAGCTCCAGCGAGACCACGATCCACCTGCCCTACATCACCCACGGCGAGTCCGGCCCGCTCCACTTCGAGGAGAAGCTGACCCGCTCGGAGTTCCAGAAGATGACGAGCGACCTGCTCGACCGCACCAAGGCGCCCTTCCAGTCGGTGCTCAAGGACGGCGGCGTGGCCGTCGACAAGATCGACCACGTCGTGCTGGTCGGAGGTTCCACCCGGATGCCGGCCGTCGGTGAGCTGGTCAAGGAGCTGCTCGGTGGCAAGGAGCCCAACAAGGGCGTCAACCCCGACGAGGTCGTCGCCGTGGGCGCCGCCCTGCAGGCCGGCGTCCTCAAGGGCGAGGTCAAGGACGTTCTCCTGCTCGACGTCACCCCGCTCTCGCTCGGCATCGAGACCAAGGGCGGCGTGATGACCACGCTCATCGAGCGCAACACCACGATCCCGACCAAGCGCTCGGAGATCTTCACCACCGCCGACGACAACCAGCCCTCGGTCGAGATCAAGGTCGCCCAGGGCGAGCGCCAGATGTGGGCGCAGAACCAGCCGCTCGGCAACTTCGAGCTCACCGGCCTGCCGCCGGCACCCCGCGGCATCCCGAAGATCGAGGTCACCTTCGACATCGACGCCAACGGCATCGTCCACGTGTCCGCCAAGGACCAGGCGTCGGGTCGCGAGCAGTCGATGACGATCTCCGGTGGTTCGGCCCTGAGCAAGGACGAGATCGACCGCATGGTCCGCGAGGCCGAGCAGTACGCCGAGGAGGACGCCAACCGGCGCGAGGCCATCGAGACCCGCAACCAGGCCGACTCCCTCGTCTACTCCACCGAGAAGTTCCTCGAGGAGAACGGCGAGAAGATCCCCGACGACGTGAAGTCCGAGGTCCAGACCGACCTCGACGCGCTCAAGGAGACCCTGGCCAACGAGGACGCCTCCGCCGAGGACCTCACGGCCGGCGTCAGCAAGCTCGGTGAGTCGTCGCAGAAGATGGGCGCCGCGATGTACGCCGCGGCCGAGGCCGACCAGGCGGCGGCGGGCGGCACCAGCGAGGCGACGGGCGAGGCCGACGACGACGTCGTGGACGCCGAGATCGTCGACGAGACCGACGGCGAGGCAGCCGGCGACGAGGGTGAGTCCAAGTGACCCAGGACCCTCACGGGTTCGGGGACGAGGCGGCCGAGATGCCGAACGAGTCCGAGGTCGAGGCGCCCCTCGAGGGCGCCTCGGCCCCGGCCGGCGGCAGCGCCGACCACGTCGACCCGGACCAGCCCGACACCAGCGGGGTGGACAACTGGGTCGAGGAGGGTGGTCCGCTCGAGCCGTCCGACGTCGAGGAGGTCGAGGCTCCGCACGACACGCGCGTGGCCGAGCTGACCGTGGACCTCCAGCGGTTGCAGGCGGAGTTCCTCAACTACAAGCGTCGGGTCGAGCGCGACCGCGAGATGGTGGCGGAGAACGCGACCTACCGCGTGCTGGTCCCGATCATCGACGTCCTCGACACCGTCGACCGGGCGCGCGAGCACGGGGACCTCGACGACGGCTTCGCGGCCGTCGCCGACCAGCTCGAACGGGTCGTCACCGGCCTCGGGCTCACGAAGTTCGGCGCGCCGGGCGAACCGTTCGACCCCAACCTCCACGAGGCCCTCTCCCACATCGGGGAGGATCCGGAGGTGGAGGTCACCACCTGCAAGGTGGTCGCCAAGGCCGGTTATCGCATCGGCGAGCGCGTCGTCCGCGCCGCGCAGGTGCTGGTCGTCGACCCGGCCTGAGAGCACCCGCACCCACCACGAGACCGGAGAGGAGTGAGTTCGGGTGAGCAGCACCGACGGCATCCGTGCCGACTGGGCGACCAAGGACTTCTACGCGGTCCTCGGTGTCGCCAAGGACGCCAGTGCGGCCGACATCAAGAAGGCCTACCGCGTCCTGGCGCGCGACAACCACCCCGACTCCAACCCCGGTGACTCCGCCAAGCACGAGAAGTTCAAGGCGGTCGCCGAGGCCTACGACGTGGTGGGCGACCCCGAGAAGCGCGTGAAGTACGACGAGCTGCGCTCGGCCTACGCCTCGGGTGGCTACGGCTACCCCCAGGGAGGGTTCGGCCAGGGGGGCGCCGGTGGCCCGGGCTTCGACGTCAACGACCTGTTCGGCGACCGCGGGCGCGGTGGCGGCGGGCTGGGTGACATGTTCGGCGACCTCTTCGGGGGTGGCCGGGCCCGCACCCAGCAGACTCGCCGCCCGCAGCGCGGGGCCGACGTCGAGAGCACGGCGACCATCGGGTTCACCGACGCGCTCGAGGGCGTGACCATCTCGCTGCGGCTCAGCTCGGACGCGCCGTGCCCGCAGTGCTCAGGCACCGGCGGCAAGCCCGGCACCAAGCCCCACGTCTGCACCGAGTGCGACGGGGCGGGTTTCGTGGTCGTCTCCGCGGGTGGGGCCTTCTCGATGAACGAGACCTGTCCCGCCTGCAGCGGTCGGCAGCTCGTCTACGACGAGGCCTGCCCCAGCTGCCACGGCACGGGGCGGGGCACCTCCGCGCGCACGATCCAGGCCCGCATCCCTGCGGGGGTCAAGGACGGCCAGCGGATCCGGCTCAAGGGCAAGGGCGGTGCCGGGCAGCAGGGCGGCCCCGCGGGCGACCTGTTCGTCACCGTCAAGGTGCGCCCCCACCAGGTCTTCGGGCGCAAGGGCGACAACCTCACGCTCGACGTCCCCGTCTCCTTCGACGAGGCGGCGCTCGGCGCCGAGGTGAGGATCCCGACCCTGGGTGGCCCACCGGTGACGCTCAGGCTCCCGGCCGGCACGCCCAACGGCCGCACCTTCCGGGTGCGGGGCAAGGGCGCCCGCCGCAGCGACGGCACCGCGGGCGACCTGCTCGCCACGGTCGAGGTGCACGTGCCGGCCGTGCTCGAGGGCGCCGCCCGCGAGGCCGTCGAGGCCTATCGCGCCGCCACCGCCGGCAAGCCGCTGCGCGCCAACCTCTTCGAGCAGGCCGGGCCGTGAGCAGCTTCGGTGCCCCGGGCCCGGAGGCGGCGGTCTACGTCATCTCCGTGGCCGCCGAGCTCTCCGGCCTCCACCCGCAGACGCTGCGCGCCTACGAGCGGATCGGCCTGATCACCCCCGGCCGCACCGGAGGCGGTGGCCGCCGCTACTCGCACCGCGACATCGAGCGGCTGCGCATGATCGCCGACCTCACCTCCTCCGGCGTCGGGGTCGAGGGCGTACGCCGGCTGCTCGACCTCGAGACGCAGATCGATGCGCTCCGCTCGCGCAACGCCGAGCTCGTCGCCGAGCTCGAGGCGACCCGCGCGGCGCTGCGCCAGGCGTTGGCCTCCCGTCCGGCCACGGCGCTCCCCAACCGGCTGCCCGTCCTCCGCGCCACCGATCCCGGCTCCTCCGTGGTCGTCTGGCGCCGCCAGCGCTGACACGCGCACGTCGCTGCGGCGGGGAGGTCAGTCGCCTCCGGCCCAGTGCGTGGGACGGGCGAGCGCGGCCGGCAGCGTGGTGTGGTCGTCGCCGACCGTGGCGTTGAGCTGTGACTGGCTGACGAACCAGGCGTCGGCGAGGCGGGCGCCGCGGACGTCCGCGTCGCGCAGGTCCGCACCGAGCAGGTCGGCGTGCGTGAGGTCGGCGCCCCGGAGGTCGCAGCGCACCAGGAAGCCACCCCGCAGGTCGGCCCGTTCCAGTGAGCGGTCGCGCAGGTCGGCGCCCGCGAGGTCGGCCGGCATCGGCGTCGCCGGACCGTGCAGCCGCTCCGTCGCCGCGCGCAGCACGGGACTGACCCGTGCCCGGACCGCGCCGAGGTCGGCCGCGAGCAGGGTGGCCGGGTCGGCCCGGCCGAGGGCCACCAGCTCGGCGGTCATGGCCCGCGCCCCGTCGTCGGGAGAGCGGCGCTCCACCTCGGCGAGGTGGGCGAGCATCTCGTGCAGCTGACGGACGACGCCGAGCACGACCCCCATCTCGGCGAGCTCGCTGCCGGTGGCGTCACGCCAGTGGCGGCCGGCGTAGATCGTCCCGGTGAGGTGCTGTCCGGCACCGAAGCAGTCGAACGCGGCGCAGCCCGACCAGCCGGTGTCCCGCAGCGAGTCGTGGATGCCGCACCCGTCGCGCGGGTCGAGGTGCTGGCAGGGCGTCGCGGCTGGCTTGTCGGCCCCGAAGTCTGCGCTGCGGCGGAAGGGCAGCAGCACGCAGCACAGCCCGTCGCAGCGCGAGCAGTCGGCCGACAGCTGCGGCAGGTCCCCCCGCGTCTCCATCACCCCATCGTTGCACCGTCGTTAGTCTCAGCGGGGCCGGACGGTCGGCATCAGCGCGGGGGCGGAGGGAGGTCTGGACGTGGACGCTGTCGTCGACGCGGTCATCACGTGGCTGGCCGACGTCAACTGGTGGGTCTTCTGGTCGATCCCCGTCTTCACCGCGGTCGTCGGCTGGTTGATCAACTGGACCGGCCTGGTGATGCTCTTCAGCCCGGTGCGCTTCCACGGCGTCACCGTGCCCGGCCTCCGCGAGCTCGCCGGAGTGCTGCCCCGCCAGGCGCAGGAGGTGCCCGGCCTCATGCAGGGCGGCATCGGCTGGCAGGGCATCATCCCCGCCCGCGCCGCGAAGATGGGATCGATCGCCGTCGACAAGGCGATCTCCAAGCTCGGGACGCCGGCGGAGTTCTACCAGAACCTCGAGCCCGACCGGATCGCCGAGCACATCGTCGAGCTCTTCAGCCCCGAGCTGCCCGACCTCATCGACGAAGTGATGCAGGCCGAGCACCCCGCGCTCTGGCGCGACCTCCCGCCCGCCGGTCGCCGAGCGGTCGTCACCCGCGTGCGGGACCAGCTGCCCGGTGTCGTCCGCACCATCACCACCGAGATCGGCAACCACATCGACCAGCTGCTCGACCCGAAGATCATGGTGATCGAGCACTTCCGCGAGAACCCGGCCCTCGTGGTGCGGATCTTCCGCGACTTCGGTCAGCGCGAGCTGCGCCTGATGGTCTGGTTCGGCGGCATCTTCGGGTTCCTGCTCGGAATCCCCGTGGCCGTCATCGACCACACCTTCCACCAGTGGTGGCTGCTGCCCCTGCTCGGTGTCGTCGTCGGCTGGATCACCAACGCGCTGGGCATGTGGCTGATCTTCGAGCCGCCGGAGCCGCGCCGGATCTTCGGCGTCAAGGTCCACGGGCTCTTCCCGCGCCGGCAGCCGGAGGCGGCCGAGATCTATGCCGGCATCATCGCCGACGACGTGATCACGCTGGAGAACATCGGTGAGTTCCTGCTCAACGGGCCCCGCGGCGACCGCACCCGCCAGATGCTCGCCGTCGCGCTGGGGCCGGCCATCGACCGGGCGGCAGGCGTCGTACGGCCCGCGGTGAAGGTGGCGCTCGGCCGGGGCCGCTACGAGTCGATCCGGCGTGCCGTCGCGCTCGAGGGCGTCGAGTACACGATGACGCCGTTCCGCGACAAGGACTTCAGTCGGGAGCAGGCCGACAAGATCCGGGCCCTCATCGCCACCCGCACCCGGGAGCTGCCGCCGCGCGACTTCGTGGGGATGATGCGCGCCGCCATCCGGGAGGACGAGTGGATGCTCTACGCCCACGGGGCGATCATGGGCTTCGGCGGCGGAGTGCTGCACCTGTGGATCTTCGGAGTGGGGGGATGATGCACGACGACCGTGACCCTGCCGGTACGGCGGGGGGCGAGCTCAGGCTGCCGACGCCGGCCGAGGCGGCCGCCGCGCTGCCGGGCCTGGCGCGGATCGCTGGCGCCACCTGGCTCAACGCGGCCCAGTGGGGCGTGCTGGCCACGGCGCGGAACACCCGTCGGCTGCTCCGGGCGACCCGCGACCCCGCCGTGGCCGCGCAGCTCGCGCACGAGCTCGGGGTGACGGCCGCGCAGGTAGTCGACGTGGCCCGCGCGGTGGCCGGCGGCGTGCCCGTCCACGAGGCGGTGGCGGCGGTCGCGGCCGACGGGCGCGAGGCCCCGGCCGAGCATGACGACGACCCCGACGCCTCGCTGCGCCAGCGCGGCGCCGAGCTGCTCGAGCGCTCGCGCGACGTGTGGCACGAGGAGGCGGAACACCCGGCGTACGGGCGGATCCTGGGCGACCTCGCCCCCGACGAGGCGCGGGTGCTGGTGCTGCTGGTGACCTCGGGCCCGCAGCCGAGCGTGGACGTGCGCACCGGCGGGCCCGTCGGCAAGCTCAACAGCCAGCTGATCGCACCGGGCCTGACCATGATCGGCGCCCGCGCCGGTTGCCGCTACCTCGACCGGGTGCCGGCCTACCTCAACAACCTCCACCGGCTGGGGCTGGTGTGGTTCTCGCGCGAGCAGCTCATGGACCCGATGGAGTACCAGGTGCTCGAGGCGCAGCCCGACGTACTCGCTGCGCTGCACTCCCAGCGGTTCACCCGCGTTGTGCGCCGCAGCATCCACCTCACCCCGTTCGGCGAGGACTTCTGCCGGGCAGTGCTCATCGAGTCCGGCGACGACCGCGACTTCCCGGCCCACCAGGTGCCGGAGGACGCCGGCGACTGAGCGGGCGTGCATGAATCCCCGGCCATCAGGGGAAACTGGCACTTGTCAGGTGTTGCAACCCCTGACAAGTGCATGAATCCCCGGCCATCAGGGGATTCATGCAGCGATTCAGGGGTACTCGTGGTTGAGCGGGTAGGGCCGCACGACCTTGAGGGCGCCCGCGTGGGCGACCTTCTCGAGGTGGATGTTGATCGACCGGGGCGAGACGCCCTTCTCGATGAAGCCGATGGCGCCGGCCTCGATGGCGGCCTCGACCATGCGGGTCGCGCCGATGGCCGACACCACGACGAACTTGGTGGGCCAGTGGACCTCACGCAGCTGCGGCAGCAGCTCGAGGCCCCCGATGTCGGGCATGTGGAGGTCGACGAGCACCAGGTCGGGCTCACCGTCGGTGACTGCCTGGATCGCCGACGGTCCGTCGCCCCCCTCACCGACCACGTCGTAACCGCCGACCTCGAGGCCCATCCGCATGAAGTCGCGTGCATCGGGGTCGTCGTCGATGATGACGACCTTCAGCTTCGGCTTCTCGGGCTCAGGGGCCACGGGGACGACGTCGGTCGACTCGTCCTTCCGCTTGCCGAAGAGCTTGCCCAGCGCCATGCGTCGCAGTCCTCCTCCATCGGGCCCGTGGGGGTCAGGGCCGTCTGGTGGATAGTAGCCGTCGTCAGGCCCGTGCGTCCGGACATCCACGCGGTCCGTGCGGGTCGGTGACTCGGCTGGGCACCGCGGAAGAGAGCCAGAGTTGAGTGGAACAGACTCAACTCTGTGTGCGTTGACATGGTGGGACCACACGAGCACAGGAGGGACACCGACGTGAGCCAGTTCGGAGCCGAGAAGTTCACCACCCGCAGTCGTGAGGCGATCGAGGCGGCGCAGCTGTCCGCGACCACGGCGGGCAACACCGCCACCGACCCGCTCCACCTGCTGGCCGCCCTGCTGCGCCAGGAGGGGGGTACGGCGCGCACGATGGTCACCCGAGCGGGCGCCGACGTCGACGGCCTCACGGCCCGCGCGGAGCAGGCGCGCGACGCGCTGCCGCGAGCCAGTGGAGCCACGGTCCAGCAGCCGGCGGCCTCCGCGGCGCTGACCCGCGTGCTGGCCAGCGCCCTCGACCTCGCCTCCTCCCTCAAGGACGACTACGTCGCCACCGAGCACCTCCTCATCGCGCTCGCCACGGTCGAGTCGCCGGCGC
This sequence comes from uncultured Actinomycetota bacterium, assembly GCA_963754025.1. Lineage (GTDB taxonomy): Bacteria > Actinomycetota > Actinomycetes > Propionibacteriales > Nocardioidaceae > Nocardioides. The sequence continues at coordinate 990,280 of CAVWEC010000005.1, forward strand.
AGGGCCTGCTCACCGGGGCCGGGCTGACGGCTGACGGGCTGCGCGAGGGACTCACCGCCGTCCGCGGCAACCGTCGGGTCACCAGCCAGGAGGCCGAGTCGACCTACGAGGCGCTGGAGAAGTACTCCGTCGACCTGACCGGGGCCGCCGAGGACGGCCGGCTCGACCCCGTCATCGGCCGCGACTCCGAGATCCGGCGCGTCGTCCAGGTGCTGTCGCGCCGTACCAAGAACAACCCGGTGCTCATCGGCGAGCCCGGCGTCGGCAAGACCGCCGTCGTGGAGGGCCTCGCCCAGCGCGTCGTCGCCGGCGACGTGCCCGACTCCCTCAAGGGCCGGCGCGTGCTCAGCCTCGACCTCGCGGCGATGGTCGCCGGCGCCAAGTACCGCGGTGAGTTCGAGGAGCGGCTCAAGGCGGTGCTCGAGGAGATCAAGGACGCCGGTGGGCAGGTCATCACGTTCATCGACGAGCTGCACACCGTCGTCGGCGCCGGCGCCGGCGGCGACTCCGCGATGGACGCCGGCAACATGCTGAAGCCGATGCTCGCGCGTGGCGAGCTGCACATGATCGGCGCCACCACGCTCGACGAGTACCGCGAACGCATCGAGAAGGACCCGGCGCTCGAACGCCGCTTCCAGCAGGTGTTCGTCGGCGAGCCCAGCGTGGAGGACACGATCCAGATCCTGCGGGGCATCCAGGAGAAGTACGAGGCCCACCACGGCGTGCGCATCACCGACGCCGCCCTGGTCGCCGCCGCCACCCTGTCCGACCGTTACATCACCGGCCGACAGCTCCCCGACAAGGCGATCGACCTGATCGACGAGGCGTCGTCGCGGCTGCGCATGGAGCACGAGTCGAGCCCGGAGGAGATCGACCAGCTCCGCCGCAGCGTCGACCGGCTGAAGATGGAGGAGTTCGCGCTCGCCAAGGAGGGCGACGACGCCTCGGTGGAACGGCTCGAGGTGCTGCGCCGCGAGCTCGCCGACCAGGAGGAGGAGCTGCGCGGGCTCGAGCTGCGCTGGGAGCGCGAGAAGGACCAGCTCCAGGGCGAGGGCGAGCTGCGCCGAGCCCTCGACGGGCTCAAGGTCGAGGAGGAGCGCTACCTCCGCGAGGGCAACCTCGAGGCCGCCTCGAAGATCCGCTACGAGTCGATCCCCAACCTCGAGCAGCAGATCCGCGACATCGAGGCCGCCGAGTCCGTCGAGATCGAGCCCCTCGTGGGCGAGGAGGTGGGGGCCGAGCAGATCGCCGACGTGGTCGAGGCGTGGACCGGCATCCCCACCGGCAAGATGCTGCAGGGCGAGACCGCCAAGCTGCTGGAGATGGAGCAGGTCATCGGCGAGCGGCTGATCGGGCAGCGGGAGGCGGTCACGGCCGTGAGCGACGCCGTACGCCGCTCGCGGGCCGGCATCTCCGACCCGAACCGGCCGACCGGCTCCTTCCTCTTCCTCGGACCCACCGGCACCGGCAAGACCGAGCTCGCCAAGGCGCTGGCCGACTTCCTGTTCGACGACGAGCGGGCGATCGTGCGCATCGACATGAGCGAGTACTCCGAGAAGCACTCGGTCTCGCGGCTGGTCGGCGCCCCTCCGGGCTACGTCGGCTACGACGAGGGCGGCCAGCTCACCGAGGCCGTGCGTCGGCGCCCGTACTCCGTGGTGCTGCTCGACGAGGTGGAGAAGGCCCACCCCGAGGTCTTCGACATCCTGCTGCAGGTGCTCGACGACGGCCGGCTGACCGACGGCCAGGGCCGGACCGTCGACTTCCGCAACACGCTGCTGGTGCTCACCAGCAACCTCGGCTCCGGCTACCTCGTCGACCCGACGCTCGACCCGGAGAAGAAGCGGGAGTCGGTGATGGCGGTCGTCCGGTCGTCCTTCAAGCCGGAGTTCCTGAACCGGCTCGACGAGACGGTGCTCTTCGACGCGCTCTCGAAGGCCGACCTGGCGCACATCGTCGAGCTGCAGCTCGCGCTGCTCGAGAAGCGGCTCGCGGTCCGCCGCATCGCGATCGAGGTCACCGACGCCGCGAAGGCCTGGCTCGCCGAGACCGGCTACGACCCGGCGTACGGCGCCCGTCCGCTGCGGCGGCTGATCCAGTCGGCCATCGGCGATCCGCTCGCCCGGCTGCTGATCGCCGGCGACGTCGCCGACGGCGGCCGTGTGACCGTCGACGTCGGAGGTCCTGACGACGCAGGGCTGGTGCTGCGCTGAGCACCGACGCCGCCGACGACCGCCGGTGGTGGCGGCTCCGGGACACCCCCGTTCCGGGCGGTGTCCCGGACCTGGCGCGGGCGCTGCTGTGGACCGAGCTGGCGCTGGTGCTGCTCGTCTCGCTCGGGCGCTCGGCGGTCTACTCGGTCGTCAGCATCGTCGCCGCCCTCACCGCACCCGGCCCGCTGTCCTCCCAGGCGGCCGACCTCAACAGCTCGCTGGCTCCCGACCGGCCGTGGCTGGACCTGGCCTACCAGCTGCTGCGGATCGGCTTCGCGCTGGTCCCCGTGGCACTGGCCGGCTACCTCCTGGTGCGCTCCGGCACCCGGCTGCGGGAGGTGTGGGCCCGCGACGGCGGCTGGAGCACGCGGGGTGACTGGGGCCGTGGTGCGCTGCTCGCGGCCGGCGTCGGCTCGGTCGGGGTGGTGTTCTACCTCGCGACCTTCGCGCTCGGCACCAACCTGACGGTCGTCGCCCAGTCGTTGCCGGGGGAGTGGTGGCAGGTGCCGGTCCTGGTGCTGGCGGCGGCCGAGAACGCGCTGCTCGAGGAGGTCGTGGTCCTCGGCTTCGTGCAGGTGCGGCTGCGCCAGATCGGCTTCGGCGACTCCGCGGCGATCGGTCTGTCGGCGCTGCTGCGCGGCAGCTACCACCTCTACCAGGGGCTCGGCGGCTTCGTCGGCAACCTCGCGATGGGGCTGCTGTTCGGCTACCTCTTCCGGCGCTGGGGCCGGGTGATGCCGTTCGTCGTCGCCCACACGCTGCTCGACGTGGGTGCCTTCGTGGGCTACGCCGTGCTCGCCGGCCGGGTCGACTGGCTCCCGACGCCCTAGCGACCGGTCCGGGGGCCGACCGGGTCATCGTCCTGCCGTCGACGGAACCAGCCGCCGGCCCACAGCGCCCAGAGCACCAGCACCGGCTGGAAGAAGAGCCGGACCAGCCGGCCCCGGTCGGTGGTGAGGCCGAACGCGTCGGTGCCCTCGACGTACTGCGCGACGTTGCCGGGGAAGATCGCGACGAAGAACGCCGCGAGCAGGCCGCCCACCAGGCGGCGGTGGCGGGGGAGGGCCACGAAGGCGGCCCCGAGGCTGATCTCGACGACGCCGGAGGCCACCACGGTGAGGTCGTCGTCGACCGGGAACCAGCCCGGCACCTGGGCCTGGAACTCCTCGCGCTGGCTGGTCAGGTGGAGCACGCCGGCGCCCACCATCGCGCTGCCGAGGAGGACCCGGGCCGTCGTACGGGCGAGGCTGCTCATGGAGTCGAGGGTAGGGCCCTCCGGGTGGCGCAGATCTCGCTGCCGCCGGTTGGATCGCAGCGGGCCCCGGCTGTCACCATCGGGGAGTGACCACGCGCGAGCATCGACCCCGGCCCAGCCGGGTGCCGTCGATGCCGGTGCTCGACCTCGCGATGCGCATCGGCGACCACTTCCTGGCCTCTGGGATGTCGGCCAACGACGTCGTCGTCCAGATGCTCCGCGTGACCCGCGCCTACGGCCTGGCCGGCGTCCACGTCGACCTCACCTACACCTCGATCACGGTCACGCACCACCGCGGCCCCACGCGAGCGCCGCTCACCGTGAGCCGCGTCGTGCAGCCGCTCGTCGTCGACTACACGAAGGTGCGTGACCTCGACCGGCTGCTCGGCATGATCGAGGACGGCCTCGACGTCGCCGACGCCACCGCCGAGTACGACCGGATCTCCTTCCAGCAGGCGCCCTACCCGCGCTGGCTCTCCGGCTTCGGCGCCGGCGGCATCGCGGCCGGCGTGACGCTCACCTTCTCCACCTCCTGGCTGCTGGTCCTGATCTCGTTCCTCGCAGTCGTGGCGATGGACCGGCTGCTGATGTGGCTCTACCGCCACCGCGTGCCGCCGTTCTTCAGCCAGGCGCTCGTCGCCGGCGGCATGACGATGATCGCGGCCGGCGTCGACCACCTCGGCCGGCTGGGGGTGCCCCTCCTCGAGGACGTCGACCCCACGCTGATCGTCGTCGGCGGCATCGTGATGCTGCTCGCCGGCGTGATGATCGTCGGGGCGGTGCAGGACGCGATCGACCAGTTCTACGTCACCGCCTCCGCGCGGGTGATGGAGGTCGTGATGCGCACCGCCGGCATCGTCGCCGGCATCGTGATCGCCCTCGACTTCCTCGAGAGCCAGGGGGTCGCCTTCGAGATGCTCAGCAGCCCGATCTCGACGGCGCCGGTGCTCGCGCAGTACGCCGGCGCGGGACTGATCTGCCTCTCGTTCGCGATCTACTGCTACGCCGACGTCGCCACCGCCGCGCTGACGACGGCGATCGGGCTGGTCGGCTGGTCGGTGTACCTGACGCTCGCGGCCACCGACTCCCCCGAGGTGCTGTCCAACGCCACCGCTGCGTTCGTCGTCGGCGCGCTCGCGACCATCGCGGTGCGCGGCACCAACGCGCCCGGCTTCGGCATGGAGTCGGGCGCGCTGCTGCCGCTCGTGCCGGGACTGATGCTGCTGCAGGGCCTGCTGCGGATGATGGACAGCGACCCTGCCAACCCCGCGATCGTGGCGGGCGGGCGCGCCCTCTTCATCGCGCTGCTCGTCGCCCTCGGCATCGCGGCCGGCGCCACCCTGGGCACCTACCTCGCCCGGCCCGTCGACGACCAGCTGCGTCGGCTGCGCAAGCGGGTCAAGGTGGCCGGGCGGGTCCGCCCACCGTCGAGCTGACCCCTGCCCCCTCCGGTGCGGGTCAGGCGTGGCGGGCGATCCCGATCAGCCGGTCGAGGACGACCTCGCCCGAGACCCGCAGCCCGCTGTGCAGCCACTCGTTGGTGATCCACGGCTCGGCACGCGGCAGCAGGTCGGCGACCGCGAGGGAGGGCTCGCGCAGCACGAACGGGTCGTCGACAGTAGACCGCGGCCGCCACCGGGACGTCGGCGCGGCGTAGCGCGTCCTCGTCGTAGAGCCGCGGCCAGGGGTGCTCGGCGAGCACGTCGGCGAGCTCGGCGTACTGCTCGAGCCCCGGCACCTGCTCGAAGTGCCAGCGGAAGAGGTGCTCGCCGGTCAGCAGGGTCTCGTCGTCGTCGTAGGCCGCCGGACGGATCCGCTCAGCCGACCACCGCGTCGGGTGGCCGTCGGAGCACGACGACTCGTGGAGGAAGGTGTAGATCGGGTTGCGCGGCGTGAACGGCACGCCGGCGGCGACGTCGGAGGCGAAGGCCGGCGAGGTCGGGTCGAGCTCGAGCAGGTGGTGGATCTGCTCGGAGCCGCCGTCCATGCCGAGCTTGTTGCCGAGGCTGCGGATCCGCTCCGGCGAGAGGGTGACGCCCCCGGGCAGTCGCACCCGCCCGGCCCGAGCCGCGTCGAGCGCGCGGCGCAGCCGGTCGCCGTCGTCGGGGAAGCGGCGGTGGTGGCGGTGGCTGAGCTCGACCATCCGGTCGAACGTGGCGGCGTACACCTCGTCGGGTCCGACACCCACCGGCGGCAGCCCGCCCGTGACGTGCACGCTGCGCAGCGACTCCGGCGCCAGGCAGAGGTAGGTCGTCGAGGTGAACCCGCCGAACGACTGCCCCAGCAGGCTCCACCGCTCCACGCCCAGGTGCTCGCGCAGCAGCTCGCAGTCGCGCACGATGGCGTCGGCGCGGAAGTGGGTGAGGTGGGCCGCCTTGGCGTGCACGTCGTTCCCCGGGATGTCGTCGTAGGCGCCGACGGGGGTCGAGCGACCGGTGCCGCGCTGGTCGAGCAGCAGCACCCGGAAGTCGCGCAGTGCCCGGGTGATCCACGCGAGACCGGTGTGGGCGTTGGGCCGGGGCTCTCCGAGCCCGGACCGCCCTGGAGGAAGACCAGGTAGGGCCGGCCCTCGCCGCCGGGCTCGACCACCTCCCGCGCGTAGAGCGTGAGCGTCGGCCCCGAGGGGTCGGCGTGGTCGACGGGGACCTCGAGCAGGTGGTCGATCTGCCTCATGGGTGCGATCCTGTCAGGAGGGGAGGACCTTGCCGGGGTTCATCAGGCCGGCGGGGTCGAGGGCGTGCTTGATGCTGCGCATCACGTCGAGCTCCACGGGGTCCATGCGTGCCGCGTTGGCGTCGCGCTTGGCGGTGCCGAGACCGTGCTCCGCGGAGATGCTGCCGCCCCGCTCGGTGACGGCGTCGTAGATGGCGTCGGCGAGGTCACCTGCCGCGGCCCGCAGGTCGTCGTCGGAGCCGCCGGCCGGTGCGGCGAGGTTGTGGTGGACGTTGCCGTCGCCGACGTGGCCGTAGGTCACCAGTCGTACGCCGGGCAGCACCGCGTCGAGCCGTCCGGCGGTGTCGGCGAGGAGGTCGGGGAGCAGCGCGACCGGGACGCTGACGTCGTGCTTGAGGCTGGCGCCGTCGTGGTTCTGGGCCTCCGAGATGCCCTCCCGCAGCAGCCACAGCGACTCCCGCTGCGCGGGGCTGCCCGCGACCACCGCGTCCACGACCAGCGACTCCTCGAAGCCGGCGGTCAGTGCCGCCTCGAGCCCGGGGTCCAGCCCCTCGTCGGTCACCGCTCCGGCGAGCTCGACCAGCGCGTACCAGTCGGAGGAGGCGCCGAAGGGGTCGCGGGCGGCCGGCACGTGGCGCAGGACGGTGTCGAGCGCCTCCCGCGAGACCAGCTCGTACGTCGTCAGCGACCCACCCGCCCGCGCCCGCACCACGGGCAGCAGCGACACCGCGGCCTCGACCGACGGCAGGCCCAGCCACGCCGTCGCGTGCCGGGGGGTGGCGGGGAAGAGTCGCAGCGTGGCGGCCGTGATGACGCCGAGGGTGCCCTCTGACCCGACGAACAGCTGGGTCAGGTCGTAGCCGGTGTTGTCCTTGCGCAGCGGGCGCAGCCCGTTCCACACGCGGCCGTCGGGCAGCACCACCTCGAGCCCGAGCACCAGCTCGCGCGCCATGCCGTAGCGCAGCACGGCGGTGCCGCCGGCGTTGGTGGCCAGGTTGCCGCCGATGGTGCAGGAGCCCTCCGAGCCCAGCGACAGCGGGAAGAGCCGGTCGACCGCCTCGGCGGCCGCCTGCACCTCGGCCAGCACGACGCCGGCCTCGACCGTGACGGTGTCCCCGGCGGCGTCGACCGACCGCACCTGCCGCATCCGCGCCAGCGAGAGGACGACCTGCGTGCCGCTGTCGTCGGGCAGGGCACCGCCGGAGAGCCCGGTGCCGCCGCCGTGGGGCACGACCGCGACGCCCGCCTCGTGGCAGCGCCGCACGGTCGCCGACACCTCTGCCGTCGACGACGGCCGGACCACGCACAGCGGCCGCCCGGAGCCGGTCCCACGCCAGTCGGTGCAGTAGGCCGCCACATCGGACTGGTCGGTCAGGACCGCGCCGGGGCCGAGGCTCGAGGTCAGGTCGTCGATCAGGCTCACCCGGCCCATTGTCCGTGACGCCGGGTCCCGACGACCGGGCACCCGGGGCGCCGTACCGTCCCTCCGGGCAGCGCGGTCAGGGCCGTCAGGGAGAATGGGCGGCGTGAGTGAGAAGAACCCACGCCCTGGACACACCACGCTGGCCGGCGCCTTCGTCATCGGTGGCGCCGTCGGGGTGGTCTTCTCGGTCGGTGAGCAGCTCTCCGGGCTCAACTCGCTCGAGACGCGCGAGCAGGTCTCCACGTTCCTGACGGCCTCGCCGGGCGCCGAGCTCGGGCTGACCGTCAGCTCCGCCCTCGCCATCCTCCGCGTGCTGCTCATGGTGCTCGCCGGCTGCGCCACCGCCGCTGCCGTCCTCGGGTTCCACGCGCTGCGCCGCAGCACCGGGGCCCGGCTCGGGCTCAGCTTCCTCGCCTTCCCGATCTTCTTCGTCGGGGTCGCCTCCGGGGGCGTGCTCACGGCGCTGGTCGCCGCCGGCACGATGATGATGTGGATCGGCCCCTCGGCGTACTGGTTCCGCGGTGAGCCCGTGCCCACGCCGCCGCGGCCCCGGCAGGGGGGCGAGGTCCCGCCGCTGCCCATGCGCCGCCCCGGGGCGTCCCGCCCGCCGCAGGCGCCGGGCACGACGCTCACCGCGCCCCGTCCCGCGTCCCGACGCCCAGCCCGACGCCCATCCGGCCGGTCCGGTCGCCACCGAGCCCGTCCGCCGGCCCGACGCCCTGGTGTGGGCCTGCGTGCTCACCTGGGCGTTCTCCGCGCTCGCCGCGGTGGTGATGGGCGCGAGCGTCGTGCTGATCGCCACCAGCCCCGACCTGGTGATCGAGGAGATGCAGCGGCAGGGCAACGACCTGGGTGACACCGCGGTCGACACCATCACCGACGCCGTCTACCTCAGTGCCTCGGTGGTGGTCGCGTGGTCGCTGCTCGCGTCGTTCGTCGCGGTGCTGGCCTTCCGCGGCGTGTCGTGGGGACGCAGCGGGCTGCTCGCCTCCGCCGCCGTGGCCGCGGTCATCTCGCTGCTGGGCGTGGTCGCCACCGTGATCATGGTGCTCCCGGCCGCCGCAGCCCTGGTCACGGTCGTCCTGCTCAACCGCCCCGAGGTGCGTGCGTGGTGCACAGGCCCGCGTGGTCCAATGCAGCCATGAGCGAGCACGAGCCCGGCCAGCCCTACGGCCAGCCCTCGGGTCAGCAGCAGCCGCCGGCCTACCCGGCGCCGCAGTCCAACCCCTACGGCCAGCCGCCCGCCCAGCAGCCGCCCGCCCAGCAACCGCCCGCCCAGGGTGAGCCGCCGGCCGGTCCCGGCCAGCCCTTCGGCCAGCCGGCCCAGCAGCCGCCGGCCCAGCAGCCGGCCTACGGCGCCCCCACCCCGGCGTACGGCGCCCCGGTGGCGCCGCAGCCGGACAAGCGGCCCGGCACCGTCACGGCGGCCGGCATCCTGACCATCGTGCTGAGCGCCCTGGTGGTCCTGGGCTGCGTGTTCGCGATTCTCGGCATCGCCCTCGCGCGCGGCGAGATCGTCGCCGAGGTCGAGCGGCAGATCGCCGCCGACCCGACTATCGAGCAGCAGCTGCAGGGCTTCGACCCCTCGTTCGTCGTCACGATCACGATCGGCGTGGTGATCGGCTTCGCGGTGTGGGCGCTGCTGGCGATCGTGCTCGCGATCTTCGCGATGCGTCGCTCCAGCGTGGCCCGGATCGGCCTCGTGGTCTCGTCTGTGCTCGCCAGCCTGCTCTCGGTGGTGCCGACGTTCACCACGCTCGTGCCCATCGTCTGGCTGCTCGGGTCGCTCGCGGTGGTGGTGCTGCTGTTCACCGGTGGCGCCAGCCAGTGGTACTCCCGCACCGGCGTACCGACCGGGCGCAGCGGCATGGCGCCGCCCGTCGCCTGACCCGCTACTTCTCGAGGACGGCCCCGCGCAACCGGCGCAGGCCGTCCTCGATCACGTCCGGCTCCTTGCAGAAGGCCCAGCGCACGAGGTGGCGGCCACCCGCGGCACCCCCCGCCTCGTGGAACCCCTGGGCCGGGATGGCGACGACGCCGGCCCGCTCGGGCAGCGCCTCGCAGAACTCCAGGCCGTCGGCCCAGCCGAGGTGCTCGACGTCGGTGAGGGTGAAGTAGGTGCCCTCCGGCACCCGCGGCCCCAGCCCGATCTCCTCGAGCCCGGCGCACAGCAGGTCGCGTCGGTCCTGCAGGCTGCGTGCGAGGTCGGTCGGCCAGTCGGGCAGGTGGTCGAGGGCGTGCGCGACGGCGTGCTGGAACGGCGTGCCGCTGCAGAAGGACAGCCACTGCTTGGCGTCGAGGACGGCGCCGACGAGGTGCGCGGGCCCGGTGGCCCAGCCGATCTTCCAGCCGGTGACGGAGTAGGACTTGCCGATGCTCGAGAGCGACAGCGTCCGCTCTGCCATGCCCGGCAACGTCGAGATCGGGGTGTGGCGGCGGCCGTCGAAGACGAGGTGCTCGTAGACCTCGTCGGTGATGACGGTGAGGTCGTGCTCGACCGCGAGGTCGGCGACGGCCTGCAGCTCGGCGTCGGAGAGCACGGTGCCGGTCGGGTTGTGCGGGGTGTTGAGCAGCACGAACCGGGTGCGCGGCGTGACCGCTGCGCGCAGCTCGTCGGGGTCGAGCCGGTAGTCCGGGGCACGCAGCCGCACCGGACGGCGTACGGCGCCCGAGACCTGGAGCATGGCGACGTAGCTGTCGTAGTAGGGCTCCAGCACGACGACCTCGTCGCCCGGCTCGACCAGCCCGAGCAGCGCCGCCGCGACCGCCTCGGTGCAGCCGGTGGTCACGCAGACCTCGCGGTCGGGGTCGAGCTCGATGCCGTGGTGGCGGTGCTGGTGGCGCGCGATGGCGGCGCGCAGCGGCGCGATGCCGATGCCGGGTGCGTACTGGTTGGCGCCGTCGGCCATCGCCTGCTGGGCTGCCCCGATCAGCTCCGCCGGCCCGTCGACGTCCGGGAACCCCTGCCCGAGGTTGACCGCCCCCGTCCGCATCGCCAGCGCCGACATCGTGCTGAAGATCGTCGGCGGGATCCCTCGAAGTCTGCTGACCGGCATGCGTCCCACCGTAGCCACCCCCCTCCCGACGTCCAGCGCGGCGGTACGGCGTCCGGGTGAGGGTCCTGACACCCCCTGTGACGCAGCACCACCGCGCTCGATCCTTCCTCTCCACAGGTGGCCGGCGGACGGCCCCACGGCCGCCTCCGATCCGGCAGGGTCGAGCGGGTGAGAGCCGAGCTGAAGGTCGTCGCCAGCAACCAGTCGGGTGTCTTCACCCGCGCCCAGGCCGTCGCGGCCGGCTACTCCGACCACGACATCCGGTTCCAGGTGAGGCGCCGGGCCTGGGTGGGCGTGCGGCGCTCCGTCTACGCCGAGCGCGAGGTGTGGGACGCGCTCGACGAGTGGCGGGGCCAGCCGCTGGCCCGCGACTGGGCCGCCCACCTGACGATGACCAAGCAGCACGTGATGAGCCACCACGCCGCGGGCCGCGCCCACGACCTGTCGCTGCTGAGGCCGCGGCGACCGGAGCTCACCCACGTCACGCGGCCGGGCGTCGGAGGCTCGCGCACGGAGCACCACGTCAAGCACCACAAGAACCAGGACCTGCCGTGGGTCGGCGCCGTCGCTGCCGGCCTCCCGGTGACGCCGCTGGCACGCACCGCGCTGGACATCGCACGGGAGGACGGACTCCGGGCCGGCATGTGCGCCGTCGACAGCGCGATGCGCGCCGGCGTCAGGGCCGAGGACTTCCTGCGCGAGGCTCGGCTGATGCGCCACTGGAGGTGGATCACCGTCGCCAGGGAGGCGGTGGGGCTCGGCGACCCCGGCGCCGAGAACGCCGGTGAGACGCTGGCTCGCCAGCTGGTGCTCGAGTCGCTGCCCGGCGAGGTGCTGACCCAGGTCCCGGTGCGGGTCGCGAACGGCCGCCTGTTCTGGGTCGACATGCTGGTCGGGTGCCACGCCATCGAGTTCGACGGGCGGATCAAGTACGGCCGGGACGGTGGTGGCACGGCCTGGGACGAGAAGGAACGCCAGCGCCTGATCTGCGCCGAGGAGCTCGGGATGTCCCGCATCATCTGGGACGACTTCTGGGGTGAGGCACGCGAGGCGGCGCGCCAGCGGATCCGGGCGGAGGCGGCCGTCACCACGCGGGTCTACGGCAGCGTGCGTCCGGCGCGCTTCGACGCGTTGCTCGACCGTCTCGCCGCCGAGCGGCGCGAGCGCATCTTCGGGGTCCAGCGCGGTCCTACGGCGTCATAGGGGGCGTCAGGACCCGCACTTCGACGCCGCAGCACCGCGCTCGACCGGTCAGGGGGTGGTGAGGCGGCCGTCGTCGAGGTGGACGACGACGTCGGCGTGCTCGGCGACGGTGGGGTCGTGGGTGGTGACGAGGGCCGTCGTGCCGGCGGTGGTGACCAGGCCGCGCAGCAGCGCCATCACCTGGGCACCGGTCTCGGAGTCCAGCTGGGCGGTGGGCTCGTCGGCGAGCAGCACCCGCGGCCTGATCGCCAGCGCCCGCGCGATCGCCACCCGCTGCTGCTGGCCCCCCGAGAGCTCGTCGGGCCGCTGCCGGGCGTGCGCCGAGAGGCCCACGTCGGCGAGCACGGTGGCGACCACCGCGTCGCGGGCGGCCGCATCGGTGCGCGCGAGCCGGAGCGGGAGGCCGACGTTCTCCTCCGCGGTGAGCAGCGGCAGCAGCGCCAGCTCCTGGTGCACCATCCCCACGGTCGTACGCCGCAGTGCGACGAGGTCCGCCTCCCGGGCGCCGGTCACCTCCTGACCGGCGACGGTGACGGTGCCGCTGTCGGCGCGGCGCAGCCCGGCCAGCAGCGTCAGCAACGTCGTCTTGCCCGCGCCGGACCGGCCGGTGAGCACGACCAGCTGTCCCTCGGCGACGTCGAGGTCGAGGCCGCGCAGCGCGTGGACGTCACCGCCGCCGCGGCGGTAGGTCTTGTGCAGCTCGCGCACGCTGATCATGAGTGGTCCTCCGGCCAGATCTCGATGTGGTCGTCGACGAGCTCGACCCGCACCCGTTGCCGCAGCCCGAGGGCGTCGACGAAGTCGCGGGGCAGCTGCAGCCGGCCGACCCGGTCGAGCACGGCGTACTCGCGGGCGCTGGCGCCGTCGCCGCGCAGCGTCTCCGAGGACGTCCGTCCGTCGCGGATCGCGACCGTGCGGCGCACCTCCCCGGCGACCGCGGGGTCGTGGGTGACGACGACGACGGTGGTGCCGTGGGTCTCGTTGACCTGCTGGAGCGCGCCGTAGACCTCGTGGGACTCGGCCGTGTCGAGGTCGCCGGTCGGCTCGTCGCAGAAGAGCACCTGCGGCTCGTTGGCGAGCGCCGTGGCGATCGCGAGCCGCTGCTGCTGGCCACCGGTCAGCTCGGAGGGCCGTCGCTCGGCGGTGTCGGCGATGCCGAGCTGGTCGAGCAGCAGCTCGGTGCGGTGGCCGCGCTCGCCCCGGCTCGCACCGGCCAGCCGTTGCGGCAGGTCGACGTTCTGCCGGGCGCTGAGGTAGGGCACGAGGTTGTCCGACGACTTCTGCCACACGAAGCCGCAGGTGCGCAGCCGGTAGTGGCGCCGCTCGCCACGACCCATGCCGAGCAGGTCGTGCCCGGCGACCTCGGCCCGGCCGGCGCTCGGCGCGTCGAGCCCCGCGAGGATGTTGAGCAGCGTCGACTTGCCGCTGCCGGAGGCGCCGACGATGGCGGTCAGCTCGCCCTGCCGGACGTGGAGGTCGAGGCCCTGGAGCGCGACCACCTCGACGCCCTTGCGCTTGTAGATGCGCACGAGCCCCTCGCAGGTGATCTGGTCGACGGCGACGGTGCCGCCGGTCGAGGAGGGTGTGGTCACTGGGTTCATGGCTGCCCCGGGTGGGAGGTGTCGGTGGATGTCGTACGCCGCGACCCCGTCGCCCCGGCGGCCGCCGCGGCGAGGAGCAGGAGGCTCGTGAGGACGCCGAGCACGGCCAGCGCGGAGCCGCCCGAGGGCCGCACCGGCTGGCGGGCGAGGGTGCCGGTCAGTCCGGCCAGGTCGAAACCGGAACCGGCGAGCAGGCTGAGCAGCGCCCCGGACACCGCCGCGGCGAGGCAGGCGCCGGCGACCACCGGCAGCAGGCCGAGCACCCCGGCCCGGAGGCCGCCGCGGGCGTCGCCGCCGATGGCGTGGAGCACGGCGGCGCTGCGACGTCGTACCGGGGCGCCGAGGCCGGTGGCCAGCAGCACGGCGAAGCCGGCGAGCACGATGGCGACCACGCCGGCGACGCGGGTCATCGCGAGTGTGCGGGCGACCGCCTCGTCGGCGAGCCGCTGCTCCGCCACGGCCGCTCGGGTGGTGACCGTCGCGGCGGGGTCGCGCTCCCTCACGACCTCGCGCACCGCGGCGGGGTCGACGTCGCCGGCGACGAGCACGTGGGTGGAGAGGTCGAGCGGTCGGCCGACGGCGTCGCTGAGGTCGGCGCGGTCGACGAGCAGGAACGACTCGCCCTCGGTCACGCCGGGCACCCGGTCGATCCGGTCGACGACGCGGACCCCGACCAGGTCCTGGGCGTAGCGCAGCGAGGCACGGTCGTCGTCGAGCTGGAGGTCGGGGGAGAGGACGCCGGCGACCTCGCCGTCGACGGGCGCCGGCAGGGACAGGCCGCGCAGCCGCTCCTCACCGACCGAGGCCAGGGCGGCCGGGTCGACGCCGAGCACCGTCACGCCCTCCACGCCGCCGCGGGTGTCGAGGGAGACGCTGCCGGCGGTGAAGACGGAGGCGACGCCGGTGACTCCCGGCAGGTCGGCCACCCGCGCGACCGTGGCGTCGTCGAGCCCGTTGGCGGTGACCGTCACGTCGGCCCCCACCTGCTCCCAGCCCGCGTCGGCCGCGCCGCGGTGGAGCGAGTCGGTCACGGCGACGGCCAGCACCCCCGCCGAGGCCGCGAGCACGAGCGCGGTCGCCGGCAGCACGACCCGCTGCGCGACGGCCACCGACTGGCTCAGGCTCACGAGCCCGGTGGCGGCGCGGGTACGCCGCGCGAGCGCGCGCCCGGCTCCGAGCATCACCGTGAGCAGCCGCATCACCGCGACGGCGGTGCCGGCGCCGACCAGCGGCGCGGCGAGCAGCAGCACCGGGTCGTCCGCGGCGAGGTCGCCACCGAGCATCACGAGCGCGACCGCGCCGCCGGCCAGCACCACGACGCCGAGCTGCACGGAGTCGCGCAGCACCAGGCCCAGCTGGTCACCCGGCACCCGCACCGTCTGTGCTGCCGTCACGAGGGCGGCGCAGCCCAGGGCCGCGACAGCCGCGAGCACCCAGGCGCCGGGAGCCAGGGCGAGCGCCATCACCCAGCCGGGCAGCACGAGCAGCAGTGCCTCGACGCCGCGGTGGCGGGCGAACCACCCGGTCCCGGCACCGCGCGCGCGGACGACGGCCGTGACCGGTTCGCGGCGTACGGCGAGGACCCCCGCGGTCGCGAGCAGCAGCACGAGCGCGGCCGCGCCGAGGGCGGTGACGACCAGCACGACGAGCCCGTCGCTGGTGGTGCGCTGGTCGACCACGGTGTCCGCGATGCCGCCGATGCCGGTGGTGGCGGTCCCGGACGCCGACTCGACGACCTGGGGCCAGGCCTGCAGCCCGGCCTTGCGGCCCTCCTCGACCAGCACCGCGGCCTGTTCGGCCGTCGGCGACCCGGCGAGGTCGAAGGAGAAGCGGAGGTCGGTGTCCTGCTCCCAGGTGGCCTCGAGCACCGTCTGCTCGTCGGCGGCGAGGGCGGTCGCGCGCACCAGGTTGAGCTCCGGGGTGTCGGAGACGAAGGGGGCCCGCAACGCGTCGACGTCGTCGAGCGGCGAGGGGTAGCCGTCGGCGGCGCGGACGGTGCCGACGACGTGGAGGACGGCGGTGCGGGCCTGGTCGCTGCCGTAGTAGGACGCGCCCGACAGGGCGACCCACGACCCGACCGGGACGTCGAGCTCGGCCGCTGCGTCCTCCTGCAGCACGACCTCGACCACCGGCGCGCGCGCCGGCCCGTCGTACTCGGCCGCGACCGCGGGGGGCAGCGCCGTCACCGGGTCCCCGGGCTCGGGCATCCGGCCCTCGACGACGTCGACCAGGTCGGCGGCGTCGGGGAAGCCGGCGACGGCGAGGTAGGCCGGTTCGCCGGGTCGTGCCGGCAGCACCTTCGGCACCATCTGGATGGTCGTGACGGCGTGCCGCGGCTCGGTCAGCACCTCGCCCAGGGCGGGCGCGACGGCCGCCGCCACCTCCTGCGCCGCGCCCTCGGGCACGCTGTCGTCGCGGACGGCCGTGTAGGTGACCTGCACCTGCGTCGCCGGGTGGAGCGCGTCGCGGAACGCCGAGGCCGACAGGTCGTCGGCGGTGCTGCTCAGCCAGGACGCCGTCAGCGCGGTCGCGACCGTCAGCACCCCGCACAGCAGGGTGAGCAGCAGCACCAGGCCGCGGTGGGCGCGGGTCACCGGTGGCCTCCGACCGGGGCGTCGGCGGTGAGCGCCCGGCCGTGGTCGCGGCGGGTGAGCCACAGCAGCCCGAGCAGGGGGACGACGGCCATCACCGTCGGTGCGCCCAGCAGCAGCGGCCACGGCAGCACCAGCCGCGGTGTCGGCACGAGCAGCTGGCCGTCGGGGCCCAACGTCATCGACACCAGGGTGACCGCGGCGACGGCGGTGCCGGCGAGGAGGCCGGCCACGACGGCGGCGCCGGTGACCAACCCGTACTCCCAGCCCAGCACACCGAGCAGGTCGCGCCGGTCGGCGCCGGCGCTGCCGAGCATCCAGGCCTGGGCAGCGCGCTCGCGCCGACGCAGCAGCACCACCGACAGCAGCAGCAGGCCGCCGACCACGAGGGTGCCGGCGCCGGTGAGCAGCAGCACCTGGCCGAGCGCGGCGCCGCCGGTGCTCGGGTCGTCGTCCAGCCGCTGGAGCACGCTCTCCCGGGTCATCACCTCGGCGGCGACGTCGCGCTGGTCCGTGAGGGCGGCGGCCACCGTCGCCGGGTCGGCCGTGCCGGCGAGGTCGAGCCACCACTCGCTGGGATCGTCGGCGTAGCCCTCGTCGGCCAGCGCGGGCAGCGCAGCCGCCTCGTCGGCGAGCACCGCGCCGCTGCCGTCGGGCACGGTGCGGACCGCGGGCACGGTGGCGGCGACCTGCACCTGGGTGGGGATGCCGAGCACCGTCAGGCTCAGGGTGTCACCGACCTCGAGCGCAGCGCTGTCGGCCAGCCGCTCGCTGACGACGACCGGGACCACGCCGTCGTCGGCCTTTGACATCTCGGGAAGGGCCGCGTCGACGAGGTCCGGCCGGTCGGTGAGGTCGGTGACCAGCACCTCGGCCCGCAGGTCGTCGACGAAGACGCTCGAGCGGCGTACGGCGTGCACCTCGGTCACGCCGGGGAGTGCGCGCAGCCGCTGCTCCTCGTCGGCCGCGCCCGCACGCAGCGCGGGCGGCGGGGTGACGACCCGGACGTCGGCGCCCGCGACGTGCTCCGCCCGGTCGACGCGGGCCTCGGCGGAGCTGGCGCGTTCGACCGCGGCGAAGGCCAGCGTCCCGACGGCGAGGGTGGTGGCGAGGGCGACGGGCACGACCGCACCGGGGGCCCGGCTGGCGAAGCGGCTGCCGATCGCCACCGGGACGCCGCGGCCGGCGACGACGCGGGCGACCAGACCGAGGAACGGGGGCAGCACCAGCACCGAGACCAGCGCGGCGAGGCCGAGGAGCAGCAGGGCGGGGGAGGCCACGAGCAACGGGTCGACGCCGTCGGTGGCGACGGAGGCGGCGCCGACGGCGTCACCGAAGCCACGCAGCGTCACGACCGCGAGCACGCCCAGCCCGGAGGCCACGAGGAGCGCGGTCACCAGCAGCGTGAGCGAGCGTCGTCGGCGCGTCTCCACGGCCAGCTGCTCGCCACGGTCGCCGGTCACCGCACGCACGACCACCGGCACCGAGAGCGCCAGCGCGCACGCGGCCGCAGCGATGCCGCTGCCGACCCAGGCGGCGGGGTCGAGCGGGGGCCGCACGTCGCCGATCCGCACGATCAGGTGTGCGACGAGCGGTGCGAGGAGCCCGGCGCCACCGCAGAGCAGCAGGGTCTCCGCGATCGTGGGACCGGCGAGCTGCCGGTAGCCCGCACCGCGCGAACGCAGCAGCGACTCCTCCTCGTGCCGGACGCCGGCCAGCCCGACGGCCACCAGCACCAGCCCGGCCGCGGCGACCAGCACCAGCAGGCCGGCCGGCACCACCAGCAGTGCGCGCAGCACCGTCAGCTCGCGGGCCCGGGCCTCCAGTACGGGTCCCAGCCCGGTGTCGGCCTGCGCGCTGCTCGACAGCGACCGGGCGGTCGCGTCGACCTCGGCGAGGGTCGCGGTGACCGCGGCCGACAGGGCGGCGAGCTGGTCCTGACGCACGGCGTCGAGGTCGGGTACGGCGCGCCAGCGGGCCTGGCTGCCCGTGACGGCCACCGCACCGAAGTCGTCGCCGGCGACGAGGAGGGCCTCGGGGTCGAGGGGACCGAGCCACCGCTCGCCGCCGGTGGCGGGCGCCCAGGTGCCGACCACCGCCACCGCGACCGGACGGTCGTCGGTGCGCCCGACGAGCACGGCCTCGTCGCCCACGGCGAGGTCGCCGCCTGCCGGCGCGGTCACCTCGATCCGGTCGCCACCGGCCGCGGGCAGCGCCCCGTCAGCGACGTCGAGCCACCGGTCGCCACCGGTCACGGCAGCGAAGACGACCGGGTCGCCCGCGCCGCCGCGCAGGTCGAAGCTGCCCGACTCGGCGATCGAGACGACGTCGCCGCCGGCGACGGCGACCAGCGGGGCCAGGGCGGCGCGGAACGCCTCGTCCTGGGCGGCCGGGTCGTCGGCGTCGTACGGCGAGGAGGCGACCAGCACCGTCTCGTCGGGCGGCGCGAGCGTCAGCGCCGAGCGCAGCGCGTCGCGCTGGAGCAGGCCGAGGCTGGCCACGAGGCCGGAGACCAGGGTGCAGACGACGAGGACGTTGACCGCCACGGAGGCGACCGGTGCGGGGTTGGCGCGGGCGCGCTGCGCCACCAGCCTGAGCCCCGCCCCCTTCGCCACGCGGGAGATCCTAGGGCCGGACCCCCGCGCGACGGCAGGGAATATCAGCCCAGCGACTGGCCGCTGGAGCGCAGGTTCTCGCAGGCCTCGACGATGCGGGCGGCCATGCCGGCCTCGCCCGCCTTGCCCCACGCACGCGGGTCGTAGGCCTTCTTGTTGCCGACCTCGCCGTCGATCTTCAGCACGCCGTCGTAGTTGGCGAGCATGTGGCCGGCGATCGGGCGGGTGAAGGCGTACTGCGTGTCGGTGTCGACGTTCATCTTCACCACGCCGTAGTCGACGGCCGCGGCGATCTCCTCGGCGGTCGAGCCGGAGCCGCCGTGGAAGACGAGGTGGAAGGGCTTGGAGCCCTCCTCGAGGCCGAGCTCCTGGACCACCGCCGCCTGCGCCTCCTGCAGCACCTCCGGCCGCAGCTTGACGTTGCCGGGCTTGTAGACGCCGTGCACGTTGCCGAAGGTCAGGGCGGTCATGTAGTAGCCGCGGTCGCCGTGGCCCAGCGCCCGGACGGTCGCGAGGGCGTCGTCGGGGGTGGAGTAGAGCTTGTCGTTGATGGCGTTCTCGACACCGTCCTCCTCGCCGCCCACGACGCCCACCTCGATCTCGAGGATGATCTTGGCGGCGATGCACTTCTCGAGCAGCTCCTCGGCGATCGAGAGGTTCTCGTCGAGCGGCACGGCCGAGCCGTCCCACATGTGCGACTGGAACAGCGGTGCCTCGCCCCGCGAGACCCGTTCGGCCGAGAGGTCCAGCAGCGGCCGCACGAAGCCGTCGAGCTTGTCCTGCGGGCAGTGGTCGGTGTGGAGCGCGATGTTGACGGGATAGTTCTTGGCCACCTCGGCGGCGTACGCCGCGAAGGCGACGGAGCCGGTGACCATGTTCTTCACCTGCGGACCCGACAGGTACTCGGCTCCTCCGGTGGAGACCTGGATGATCCCGTCGGAGCCGGCCTCGGCGAAGCCCTGCAGGGCGGCGTTGAGGGTCTGCGACGAGGACACGTTGATGGCCGGGAAGGCGAAGGCGTTCGCCTTCGCCGCGTCGAGCATCTCGGCGTACTTCTCAGGGGTTGCGATCGGCATGCTCGCCACCCTAGTCGCTACCCGCGGGTCGGCTGAGGCGTGCTTCCACGGTCCGGACGGGACGTCGCCGATCGTCTCAGGCGTGACCTCCCGGGCGCGAGGACGTTAGGCAGGTCACACCCCCGACGTCCCTGGAGGACCATCCATGATCCGCAGGCCCCGCGCCCGCAGCGCCCTGATCGGCACCCTCACCGCCCTCGCCGTCTCTGTTCCCGCCCTGGCAGTCACGGGCGGCGCCGCACAGGGGAGCGTGCTCCCCGGGACGGAGTACTTCGCCCCGCGCCTCGTCACCGTCGACACGCCCACCCGGGCCGACAAGGAGCGGCTGCAGCTCCTCGGCCTCGACCTCACCGAGCACGCCGGCCACGACTACGTCGAGGTCGTGCTCCACACGGCTGCCGACCTGGCCTCCCTGCGGCAGGCCGGCTTCACCTGGGACGTCCGGATCGCCGACCTGGTGCGCCGCGAGGGCGAGATCAACCGGCTCGACGACGCCTACGCCCTGCGGACGTCGACGTCGCCGCTGCCCTCGGGCCGCGACGGCTACCGGAGCCTGGCCGACTACAACTCCGAGATGCGGCAGCTGGCGCAGGACAACCCCGGCCTGGTGCGGCTGCTGGAGCTGCCGGAGCCCACGCTCGACGGGCGCACCGTCCTCGGCGTCGAGATCGCCACCGACGTCGCCGCCCGCGACGGCCGCCCCACCTTCGCCATGTTCGGCCTCCACCACGCCCGCGAGTGGCCCTCCGGCGAGCACGCGATGGAGTTCGCGATCGACCTCGTCGAGGGCGCCCGCAGCGGCGACCCGCGCATCAGCGGCCTGCTCGAGCAGGGCCGGATGGTCGTCGTCCCCGTCGTCAACCCCGACGGCTTCGACCTCTCCTTCACCGACGGGCAGCGGGTCGACCTCCGCGAGCTCGACGGCGGCGGCACGGCGTCGATCCTCGGGACGCCCGGCAACGCCTACAAGCGCAAGAACTGCCGGGTCGTCGACGGTCAGGACACCCCCGACGGCACGTGCGCGGCGTTCAGCGCCACCAGCCCCGGTGGCTTCGGCATCGGGACCGACCTCAACCGCAACTACGGCGGACTGTGGGGCGGCCCAGGTGCGTCGGACACGTTCGCCGACCCGACCTACCGCGGAGCCGCGCCGTTCTCGGAGCCGGAGACCCGCAACGTCCGCGACCTGATCTCCAGCCGGCAGGTCACGATGATGATCTCCAACCACACCTTCTCCAACCTGGTGCTGCGCCCCAACGGCGTGAACCCGACGACCGTCGGCACCGACGGCCTGCCGGTGGGCTACGCGCCCGACGAGGAGGCGATGAAGGCGCTCGGCGCGGAGATGACCGCGCACAACGGCTACCAGAACATCCACGGCTGGGAGCTCTACGACACCACGGGCACCACGGAGGACTGGTCCTACAACGCCACGGGCGGCTTCGGCTACACCTTCGAGATCGGCCCCGACGAGTTCCACCCGCCGTTCGAGCACGTCGTCGACGAGTACCTCGGCGCCGGGGAGTACGCCGGTGGCGGCAACCGTGAGGCCTACCTGGTGGCCTTCGAGGAGGCGGTGGCGCCGTCCAGCCACGCCGTGATCGCGGGCAAGGCCCCCGCCGGGGTCACCCTGCGGCTGCGCAAGGAGTTCTCGACGCCGACCTGGGAGGACGCCGACGACTTCACCGACCGGCTCGAGAGCACCATGGTCACGACGGGCAAGTCCTTCACCTGGGACGTCAACCCCTCCACGCGCCCGGTGGTGCAGTCGCGGCTGATCGAGCTGCTGGGGGAGGAGCCGACGCGGCAGGAGACCTTCACCGGCACCGTGCCGCCGGCCAGCCAGGTCGACCACGAGTTCGAGGTCACCGAGACCGACCAGGAGATCCTCCAGGTGCTGCTGGACTGGCCGACGCCCGACGACCTCGACCTCGAGGTCTACCGCAAGGACGCCCAGGGCGGGCTGACCCAGGTCGGCAGCTCGGGCAACTTCGTCAACGAGAAGGAGAAGGTGACGCTGAGCGACCCGCAGCCCGGCACCTACGTGCTGCGCGTCATCAACTTCGCCTCCGTCGCCCCCAGCTACACGGTCACCGCGGGCCTCTACGACGCCACCGAGGACTACACCCAGCCGCTCGTGGAGACGTGGACGCTCACCTGCGAGCGCGACGGCACGGTGCAGCAGGTGCTGCCGGTCGTCGTCGAGCGCGGCCAGCGCGTGCGCGTCAACCTGCGGGCCTGCGGCCGCGGCTGACCCCGCCCGCCGGGCGGGACGCCGTGACGAGGGTCGGTGTCCCGCCCGGTCAGTCCGGGTCGCCTCCCCGCCAGGCCCCTCCACCGGAGAGGTCGGCGTGGGAGGTGACCCAGCTGTGCATCGCGATGGCGGCCGCCGCGCTCGCGTTGATCGAGCGGGTCGAGCCGAACTGAGCGATCGAGAAGGTGCCGTCGCACGCCTCGCGCGCCGCGTCGCTGAGCCCCGGACCCTCCTGACCGAACAGCAGGCACACGTCGCGGGGCAGGGTCGTGGTCTCCAGCGGCCGTGACCCCGGCAGGTTGTCGATGCCGAGCAGGGTCAGGCCGCGCTCGTGCGCGTAGGCCGCCAGGTCGGCCGCGGTCGGGTGGTGGCGCAGGTGCTGGTAGCGGTCGGTGACCATCGCGCCGCGCCGGTTCCACCGGCGGTTGCCCACGATGTGCACCTCGGCGGCCAGGAACGCGTTGGCCGTGCGGACGACCGTGCCGATGTTGAAGTCGTGCTGCCAGTTCTCGATCGCCACGTGGAACCCGTGCCGGCGGGTGTCGAGGTCGGCCCGGATGGCGTCGACGGTCCAGTAGCGGTAGCGGTCGACGACGTTGCGGCGGTCGCCGTCGCGCAGCAGCGTGGCGTCGTACTGCTCCCCGGTGGGCCACTCGCCCTGCCAGGGCCCGACGCCGACCTCGGGCGGGCCGTGCGGCATCGGGTCGTACGGCGCGTTGTCCTCCACCTCAGAACGCCGAGACGCTGGCGGGCGCCCGCTGCGGCCGGCTCAGGGCCCGCACCAGCGCGATCTGGCCGTGGCGGTCGACCGCGACCTCGGTGAGCAGCGACAGCACCAGCCGCGCCGCCTCCTCGGGGAAGTCGGGCGTCTCGAGGCCCACGCTCGCGGCGAGGTCGTCGCCGTGGACGATCATCTCCATCAGCCGGGTGACCGCGAAGTCCGCGACGGAGAGCGACCAGCCCTGCCACTCCAGCAGCACGGCGTCGTCGTCCTCGACCGCGGCCAGCGAGGCGGCGAGCCCGACCAGCTGCTCCGTCGCGTGGCCCGACAGGTCGGCGGGGCCGCTCGCGGCGCTCCGGTTCTCGGTGTCGCGGATCGAGGTGTTGACCTCGTCGTCGAGGTCGGTGGTGGCCCAGGCGGCGCGGCGGTAGTGCTCGGCCAGGCTGATCGGCGTCCGGTCGGTCCGGGCGTCCGGGAACAGGCGCACGAGCAGCTCCACCTGCCGCACCGTGTGGTGGGCCAGGCCCCCGACGGTCAGGCCCGCGCACGAGCTCTCGTCGGTCCACCGCTCACGCACCTCGGGGGAGAGGGCGAGGCCGGTGACGGCACGGGCGGTGGCGAGGACGTCGGCGGTGAGCGAGAGCGGCACGCCGACCAACCTAGTCGGCGATCGCGCCCCGGCCCTGCCGTGCCTCGGCGAGCACCAGCACGCCGACGACGGCCGCGCCGAGCAGGACCAGCAGCACCGGACCGAGGACCGGCGCCTGCGGCGCGAGCAGCGCACCCGGCCCGCCGTGCTCGTCGTTCCCACCGGACTGCCACGGCCACAGCGCGCGCAACGAGCCGACCATCAGGCCGGCCATGACCAGCAGCGTCGTGCGCCGGTGGTGGTCGAGCAGCCAGTGGAGCACCTGCACGAACGAGGCGAGGCCGGCGATCGCGCCGGCAGCGAACACCGCCACGTAGCCGAGGTCGCGGTCGTGCACGGCGTCGAGCGTCGTGGTGTAGAGCCCCACGGCCAGCAGGAAGAACGACCCGGACACCCCGGGGATCACCAGGGCGCAGATCGCGACCGCGGCAGCCAGGAAGACGACCGGTGCCGCAGGGTCGACGACCGTGCCGCCACCGGCCAGCCCGATCAGCAGCCAGGCGACCAGGGCGGCCGCGAGCACGGCCCCCGCGTCGACGAACGCCGGGCGGTGGGCCGGCGGCAGCATCCGCAGCGGCACCACGATGCTGACCGCGACCATGCCGAGGAACAGCCCGCGGGCGTGCTCCGGGTGGTCGCCGACGAAGACGCTCATGACCCCGGCCATGGTGAGCACCGCCGCGGCCATGCCGGCCAGCACCGGGACCACCAGCCACCAGTCGGTCCGCCGCAGCTCGCTCGCGGCCGAGCGCAGCCGGTCGGGGCCGGTCACCAGCCGGCGACCGGCGGAGACCACGTGGGAGGCCGACCCGATCAGCTGCTCGTAGAGCCCGGTCACCAGGGCGACGGTGCCGCCGGAGACTCCGGGAACCAGCTCGGCCATCCCGATCAGGAAGCCCCGCGCCAGGTCGAGCGGCAGCAGCGCGCGGCGCCGGGCCGGGAGCGCCTCGGTGGCCTCAGCCACGGACCGCGTCCAGCTGGGCCTTGGTCAGCACCGGGTGGACGGTGAGGCCGACGTCGGCGAGGGGGTTCTCGCCGGCCGGGCTGCGGTCGATCGCGCACACCACATCGGTCACGGTGGCGCCGTAGCCGCGCAGTGCGGTGGTCGCGTCGCGCACCGCGCCGCCGGTGGTGATGACGTCCTCGACCAGCGTGACCCGCTTCCCGTCGACGTCGGGGCCCTCGGCGAGCTTGCAGGTGCCGTAGGTCTTGGCCTGCTTGCGCACGAAGAGGGCAGGCAGTCCGGTGCGCGCGCTGAGCACGGTGGCGATCGGGATGCCGCCCATCTCGAGGCCGCCGAGCAGCTCGGTGCCGGCGGGGAGCAGCGGCTCCATCTGCGCCACGACGCGCGAGAGGAGCGCGGGGTCGGCCTCGAAGAGGTACTTGTCGAAGTACTCGTGGCTCACCTGCCCGGAGCGGAGCGTGAACTCGCCGGAGAGGCGGCACAGGGCGTCGACGTCGTGCGCCAGCTGGGGGTCGGCCATGGGCTTCACGGTAGTGGCAGGCTGGTGCCCATGAGTCACCTGGACCTGATGGCCGGACCCCCGCCCACCCACCTCCCCGACGACCCGGCCGCGGCCGAGCTCGCCGACGGTGCCGCCCCGGCTGCCGTCGTACGCCGGCACCCGGCCTCGCCCGTCGCCTGGGCCGCGATGGCCGCGCTCGCCGCCGAGGAGGGTGCCGACGAGGTGACGGTCTACGCCTACTCCCGCGTCGGCTACCACCGCTCGCTCGACCTGCTGCGCCGCAACGGCTGGAAGGGCCACGGCCCCGTGCCCTGGTCGCACGAGCCCAACCGCGGCTTCCTGCGCTGCCTGGGGCTGCTCACCCTCGCCGCTCGCGCCATCGGCGAGACCGACGAGGCCGACCGCTGCGCCGCCTTCCTGCACGACTCCTCCCCCGAGGCCGCCGCCGAGCTCCTCCCCTGACCGAGCCGTCACTCGTGCAGGTCTGAAAGGGCACGAGCCGTCACTCGTGCAGGTTCAGCAGGGCTCGAGCCGTCACTCGGGACGGTTCAGCCTCCGCACGAGTGACGGCTCAGCCGCCGAGCAGTGAGCGCACCCGGTCGGCGCCGAGGGCGACGAGGAGGGTGGGCAGCCGCGGGCCGCGCTCGGCATCGACGAGCAGGTGGTAGAGGAGGGTGAAGAACTCCTTCTGGTCCGCCTTCACCTCGTCGGTCGGCTTGTCGTCGAGCGAGAGCCCGCGGGTGAGCTTGGGTACGCCGTAGACCAGCGAGGTCACCTGGTCGAGCGCGAGCTCGCCGCCCGCGGGGATGCCCTGCAGCAGCAGCGAGAGCCACTCGCTCTCCTGCGGCCCGAGAGCGGCGAGCGCGGTGGCGTCGGGCTCCGTCCGCACCGTGGTGCGCTCGGAGGCCGGCACGTACTCCTCGGTCCACCGCATCGCCTTGGTCAGCCGCGGCTCGAGGTCGTCGACCGAGGAGTGCGGGTAGCCGAGGTCGCCGACGACGGTGCTGATCAGCGACGACGAGCCGGCGGTCACGTCCGCCACCGACGACAGCACCCGGAAGGGCACGGCCACCGGCGAGGTGGGCAGCGCGTCGGTCGCGGTCGCCGACGCCCGCTCCCAGGCGAGCACGGCTCCGTCGCGCTTGCCGGAGGCGGCCTTGCGACCCAGCGCGTCCCACTCGTCGTAGAGCCGCACGACCTCGGGACCGAAGTCGATGTCGAAGGTCTGGCGCGGGTTGCGGCGCACGTAGAGCCAGCGCAGGATCGGCGCCTCGAGGACGCGCAGCGCGTCGGACGCCGTGGGGGCGCCGCCGGCCGACGACGACATCTTCTGGGTGCCGGCGAAGCCGACGAAGCCGTAGCCGAACCACGCCGGACGGGGCATGTCGAAGACCTTCTCGACCAGCTCGTGGCCGACGGTGAAGGAGGAGCCCGGGGTGGCGTGGTCCATGCCGGCCGGCTCGAAGTCGACGTGGTAGTGCGCCCACCGCATCGGCCAGTCGACCTTCCACACCAGCTTCCCCTCGGCCTGGGTGGTGAGGTTGGTGGTGCCCTCGAAGCCGCAGGAGGAGCAGCTGAAGGCGAGGTCGGTCGTCTCGTCGTCGTACGACGCGGGCGTCGTCGTGTCGCGCCCGCACTGCCGGCAGTAGGGCTTGTAGGGGAAGCGCGAGAGGTCGTCGACCGTGGACGCGTCGTCGGGGTCGACCTGCTTGGTGCGGTGCTGCGCGAGCACCTCCTCGATCGCGTCGCGGTGGCGCACCGAGTGGAGCACCTGCTCCCGGTAGGCGCCGTCGCGGTAGAGCTCGGTCTGGGAGATCTCCTCCATGTCGACGCCGAGCTGGTGCAGCGCGTCGCGCAGCGGCTCCTTGAAGTGCTCGGCCCACGACGCGTGGCAGTCCCACGGGTCGGGCACGCCCGAGAGCGGCCGGCCGATGTGGTCGGCCCACGACGCGTCGACCCCGGCCGGCACCTTGCGGAAGCGGTCGAAGTCGTCCCACACGTGCAGGTGTCGCACGGGCAGCCCGCGTCGGCGCAGCTCGTCGGCGACGAAGTGGACCGTGAGGAACTCGCGCAGGTTGCCCAGGTGCACCGGCCCGGACGGTGACGCCCCGGAGGAGCAGGTGATCGTCTCGCCCTCACGGGCGTGGCGGACGGCGTCGTCGGCGGCGCGGGTGACCCAGTCGGTGGGGGGACCCTGCTGGCCTCGTGGCATGTCTGCGGAACTCCTGTGCGGCGGCTGGTGGGACGGCGGGGCCACGCTACCGGCGGCGCTGGCGCGACGAAGACTCCGCGTCCGGACGCGGACGGACGCGTACGACGCGTACGGAGGCGGACGAGGGCCCCGGTCGCTACCCCCGTAGGCGAACCCGGGCCCTCGTCCAGATCAGGGGGCAGTGCCGTAGTCACACTCCCCCGCGATGTGACTCGGTGACGGCCCACGTCTCCGGGGCACAGTGTGGCATCCGACACGTCCCTTCCGTGTCGCGAACCTGCCGCTGGCACTAAACTGCCACGCCGTGAGGCACCTGGGGACCGCGCTGGGCCTGTCGGCTGCGCAGGAGCAGCTCTACCGGCAGCTGCTGCCGGCGTCCGGCCAGCGCCTGGTCGAGGTGTCGGCGGGCCTGCGCCGCACGCCCGACCAGCTGCTCACGGAGCTCGGACCGCTCGTGCGCGAGGGCATCGTCCGGGTCCACGACGGCACGCTGGACGTGGCGCCACCGTCGGAGGTCGTCGTCCTGATGCTGACCCGTTGGGCGGCGTCACTGGCGGAGGCCGGTGACCAGCTCACCCACCTCGCCCGTGCCGTGCCGCAGCTGGCGCCCGACGCCGCGCCGACAGCGCCGGCGGTCGACGGCGAGACCGTCCCCCTCGACGGCGAGGTCCTCGTCGGCGGGGACGTGCCGAGCACGCTGGTCGGGTGGATCGAGGAGTCCGCGGACGACCTGCTGTTCCTGCGGCCCGACCAGTGGCGGATGCCCAGCGAGTCGGTGATGGCGGTCGCGGTCACCCAGGCGGTGCTCCAGGGCCGGGTGGCGCGCGCCGTCTACCCCGCCCGCGCCCTGCGCGAGGCGCCGGCCGTGCTGATCGGGCGCGCCGCGATCGGCGAGCAGATCCGGGTGCTCCCGGAGGTGCCCACCCGGCTCGCGATCATCGGCAGCCGGGCGATGGTGCCGGAGCCGCCGGGCATGACGAGCGAGCGGCTGCTCGTCGTGCGGCAACCGGCCGTCGTGGAGATGTTCCGGGCCTACTTCGAGGCGCTGTGGGACCGCGCGGTCGCCGTTCCGGCGCTCGAGCGCGGCGAGGCGACCCCCGACCTCGACGAGCTGCTGCTGGCCCAGCTGGCGCGGGGCGCCAAGGACGAGCAGATCGCTCGCCTCCTCGGTGTCAGCCTGCGGACGGTGCGCCGCCGGGTGGCGTCGATGATGAGCGAGCTCGGGGTCGACTCCCGGTTCCAGGCCGGCGTCGAGGCCGTACGCCGCGGCTGGCTGTGACGCTCAGGGCAGCACCATCGAGTAGGCGCCGGGCACCACGCGCCACGAGCGGCGGCGCTCGGGCCCCGAGATCTCCCCGTCGGCCGAGCAGTAGAACTCCTCGCCGGACACCGTGACCTCCGAGGCCCGCAGGTACAGCACGTCGTCGCGCTGGGTGTGGGTGCGCCGTGCGACCTGCACGCCGTAGGCGAGCTTCGCACCGAGGGTGATCGACTTCGAGATCATCACGTCGACCTTGCCGTTCTCGGGGTCGGCCTCGGGGGTGAGCTCGGCGCCACCGCCGACGCTGGTGCCGTTGCCGACCGCGACCATCAGCACCGGGTCGTCGACGTCGACCACGACCTCGCCGTCGACCTCGACCCGCAACCGCAGCTGCGGCGGGAGGAAGGCGCTCTGCAGGGCCCCGATCGGGTAGCCGACCTTGCCGAGGTTGACCTTGCCGACGCCGATCGCGCCGAGCCGCGTCTTCCACCGGTGGCCGCGACGGCTGGCCTGGGCGCTCGCGCCCACGTGGACGTTGTTGACCACGATCCCGCCGCGCTCGTCGACGAGCACGTCGACCGGCCGCACCTCACCGTGCAGCAGCAGCCGCGCCGCCTCCTCGGGGTCGAGGGGGATGTCCATGCAGCGCGCGAAGTCGTTGCCGGTGCCGAGGGGGATCAGGCCGACCTCGCTGCCCTCGAGGTCGTGGCGACGGTGGAGCGCCGCGACGACGGCGTGCATGCTGCCGTCACCGCCCGCCACGACGATGCGTCGCGAGCCGGCTCGGTGCAGGACGCTGTCGAGCTCGCCGGGGCCGGAGGTGGCGACGACCTCGACGGAGCACTGGCCGTCGAGCACGTCGAGCGCCCGCTGGAGGCTCTCCTGGTCGGCGGTCCCGGCGCCCTCGTTGGTGATCACGAGACAGGAGTCCACGGAGGAGACACTAGTCTCTGCCTGTCCACCCGGAACCAATACGTGGAAGGCAGGGCAGAGATGCCGGCCATCATCATCCTCGGCGCGCAGTGGGGCGACGAGGGCAAGGGCAAGGCGACGGACCTCCTCGCCACGACCGACACCATCGACTTCGTCGTCCGCACCAGCGGCGGCCACAACGCCGGCCACACGATCGTGGTCGGCGGCGAGAAGTACGCGACCCACCTGCTGCCCTCGGGCATCCTGACGCCCGGCGCCACGTCGGTCATCGGCAACGGGGTCGTCGTCTCGCCGGAGGCCCTCTTCCGTGAGGTCGACGGCCTGGTCGCGCGTGGCGTCGAGGGGGTGGAGGGCCGGCTGGTCGTCTCGGCCAACGCCCACGTGATCGCGCCCTACCACGTCACCGTCGACAAGGTGACCGAGCGGTTCCTGGGCAAGAACAAGATCGGCACCACCGGCCGCGGCATCGGCCCGGCGTACGCCGACAAGGTCAACCGCCTCGGCATCCGGATCGCCGACCTCTTCGACGAGAAGATCCTGCGCGACAAGGTCGAGGGGTCGCTCGACCTCAAGAACCAGCTCCTCGCCAAGGTCTACAACCGCCGCGCGGTCGAGGTCGACGCGACCGTCGAGGAGCTCCTGTCGTACGCCGAGCGGCTGCGACCGATGGTCGCCGACACCTCGCTGATGCTCAACAAGGCGCTCGACGAGGGCCGCACCGTGCTGTTCGAGGGTGCCCAGGCCACGATGCTCGACGTCGACCACGGCACCTACCCGTTCGTGACGTCGTCGTCGCCGGTCGCGGGCGGCGTGAGCACCGGCTCGGGCGTGGGCCCGACCCGCATCGACCGGGTCATCGGCGTCATCAAGGCCTACACGACCCGGGTCGGCTCCGGCCCGTTCCCCACCGAGCTGCTTCGACGCCGACGGCGAGAAGCTGTGGAAGGTGGGCGGCGAGGTCGGTGTCTCGACCGGCCGTGACCGTCGCTGCGGCTGGTACGACGCCGTCATCGCGCGCTACGCCGGCCGGGTCAACGGCCTGACCGACCTCTTCCTCACCAAGCTCGACGTGCTGTCGAGCTGGGAGCGGGTGCCGGTGTGCGTGGCCTACGAGGTCGACGGCGTGCGGCACGACGAGATGCCGATGACGCAGACCGAGTTCCACCACGCGAAGCCGGTCTACGAGTACCTCGACGGCTGGTGGGAGGACATCTCCGGCTGCCGGTCCTTCGCCGACCTGCCCGTCAACGCCCAGAAGTACGTGCAGGCGCTGGAGGAGATGTCCGGCACCCGGATCTGGGGTGTCGGCGTCGGTCCCGGCCGCGAGCAGACCCTCCTCGTCCACGACGACTGATCCCCGACTGACCGCAGGAGCGACGTGAAGACCCTCGTGATCGGCACCGGAGGCCGCGAGCACGCGCTCGCGCGTGCCCTCTCCCTCGACCCCGGCGTCAGCGAGGTGCACGCCGCGCCGGGCAACCCCGGCATCGCAGCGGTCGCCACGCTCCACGACGTCGACCCGATGGACGGCGCCGCGGTCGCGGCCCTGGCCGCGGACCTCGGGGTCGACCTGGTGGTCGTGGGTCCGGAGGCACCGCTGGTCGCCGGGGTCGCCGACGCCGTGCGCGCGCAGGGCATCGCCTGTTTCGGCCCGAGCCGCGAGGCGGCCCGGCTCGAGGGGTCCAAGGCCTTCGCCAAGGACGTGATGTCCGCCGCCGGAGTGCCGACAGCTGCCGCGCGGGTGTGCACCACCGCCGAGGAGAAGGCCGCGGCACTCGACGAGCTCGGGGCGCCGTACGTCGTCAAGGACGACGGGCTCGCCGCCGGCAAGGGGGTCGTGGTCACCGACGACCGGGCCGCCGCCCTCGACCACGCGCTGGCGTGTGACCGGGTGGTGGTCGAGGAGTACCTCGACGGCCCCGAGGTCTCGCTCTTCGCGCTCACCGACGGCACCACCGTCCGCCCCCTCCAGCCTGCCCAGGACTTCAAGCGCATCGGTGACGGCGACGCCGGTCCCAACACCGGCGGCATGGGCGCCTACACGCCGCTCGCCTGGGCGCCCGCCGACCTGGTCGACGAGGTGCTGCGCGACGTCCTCCAGCCGACCGTCGACGAGATGGCCCGCCGCGGCACCCCCTTCGCCGGCCTGCTGTACGCCGGCCTCGCGCTCACCAGCCGCGGCACCCGGGTGGTCGAGTTCAACGCCCGGTTCGGCGACCCCGAGACCCAGCCGCTGATGGCGCTGCTCGACTCGCCGCTGTCGCCGCTGCTCCACGCGGCGGCGACCGGGCGCCTCGCCGACGTCGCAGCGCCGCGGTGGAAGGACGGCGCCGCCGTCGCCGTCGTGATGGCCAGCGCCGGCTATCCCGAGTCGTCGTCCACGGGCGACGTCATCACCGGCGTCGGCAACGCCGAGTCGGTCGTCGACGTCCACGTCATCCACGCCGGCACGGCGCTGTCCGGCGACGACCTCGTGACCGCCGGCGGCCGCGTGCTCGCGGTCGTCGCGACCGGTGCGTCGGTGGCCGACGCCCGCGCCGCGGCGTACGACGGGGTGGCGACGATCTCCTTCGACGGCGCCCAGCACCGCACCGACATCGCAGGCGGTCGCTGACGACTCCCGCAGGATGGGAGGATGAGGCGCGTGACCGTGCCGAACGTCCTCGCCACCCGCTACGCCGCTGACGACCTCGTCGCGATCTGGTCGCCCGAGCACAAGATCGTGCTCGAGCGACAGCTGTGGATCGCGGTGCTCAAGGCCCAGCGCGACCTCGGCGTCGACGTGCCCGACGGCGTCGTCGAGGCCTACGAGGAGGTCGTCGGGAAGGTCGACCTCGACTCCATCGCCGCCCGCGAACGGGTCACCCGCCACGACGTGAAGGCGCGGATCGAGGAGTTCTGCGCCCTCGCCGGGCACGAGCACGTCCACAAGGGCATGACCTCGCGCGACCTCACCGAGAACGTCGAGCAGCTGCAGGTGCGCCAGTCGCTGGCGCTGCTGCGCGACCGCGCCGTCGCCACCCTCGCCCGGCTGGCTCGCCTGGCCACCGAGCACGAGACCACCGTGATGGCCGGGCGGTCCCACAACGTCGCCGCCCAGGCGACCACGCTCGGCAAGCGCTTCGCCACCGTCGCCGACGAGCTGCTGGTCTCGGTCGAGCGGGTGGAGGACCTGCTCGCCCGCTACCCGCTGCGCGGCATCAAGGGGCCCATGGGCACCGCCCAGGACATGCTCGACCTGCTCGACGGCGACGCCGAGCGGCTGGCCGAGCTCGAGCAGCGGGTCGCCGCCCACCTCGGGTTCGAGCGGGTCGCTCACCAGCGTCGGTCAGGTCTATCCCCGCAGCCTCGACTTCGACGTGCTCTCCGCGGTCGTGCAGCTGGTCGCGGCTCCGTCCAACCTGGCGACCACGGTCCGGCTGATGGCCGGCAACGAGCTGGTCACCGAGGGCTTCGTCGAGGGCCAGGTCGGCTCGAGCGCGATGCCCCACAAGATGAACACCCGTTCCTGCGAGCGGGTCAACGGACTGGCCGTGATCACCCGCGGCTACCTCTCGATGGTCGGCGAGCTCGCCGGCGACCAGTGGAACGAGGGCGACGTCTCCTGCTCGGTCGTCCGCCGGGTCGCGCTGCCCGACGCGTTCTTCGCCGCCGACGGGCTCTTCCAGACCTTCCTCACCGTGCTCGACGAGTTCGGCGCCTTCCCGGCGGTGATCCAGCGCGAGCTCGACCGCTACCTGCCCTTCCTCGCCACCACGAAGGTCCTGATGGCGGCCGTGCGCCGCGGCGTCGGGCGCGAGGTCGGGCACGAGGCGATCAAGCGGGCCGCGGTCGGCACCGCGCTGGCGATGCGTCAGGGCCAGGTCGACAACGACGTCTTCGACAAGCTCGCGGCGGACGAGCGCCTCGGCCTCACGCGCACCGACATCGACTCCCTCGTCGCCGAGCCGATCGCCTTCACCGGAGCGGCCGTCGCCCAGACCCAGGCCGTGGTCCGGGCGGTCGAGCACCTGTGCGCCCGCCACCCCGAGGCTGCGGCGTACTCACCCGGCGCCATCCTCTGAGCGGGAGCCGCTCCCTGCGAGGTCTCGCACGGAATGCAGTGCCCCGGGGGCTGGTTGGGGTGGGGTAGGGCAGTGCCCGAACCATCCCGGACCACCCCGGACCACCCCGAACCACAAGGAGCACCCCGCATGAGCAAGATCCTGTTCGTCGTCACCGGCGCCCGCGCGTGGACCCTGAAGGACGGCAGCCAGCACCCCACCGGCTACTGGGCCGAGGAGCTCGTCGCTCCCTACGACGCCTTCACCGAGGCCGGCCACCAGGTCGTGGTCGCCACCCCGGGCGGTGTGGCCCCGGTCGTCGACGAGGGCAGCCTGGCCGCGGAGGCGAACGGCGGGCAGGAGAACGCCGACGCGCTCCGCGAGGCGATCGAGGGGATCGAGCAGCTGCAGTCGCCCGAGTCGCTCGACCTCGTCGACCTGGCCGCCTACGACGCCGTGTTCTACCCCGGCGGTCACGGGCCGATGGAGGACCTGTCGGGGAACGCCGACTCCGCGCGGCTGCTGACGCAGGCGCTGGAGGCCGGCACCCCGCTCGGCATCGTCTGCCACGCCCCCGCCGCGCTGCTGGCGACCGAGGGTGAGGACGGCTCGCCGTTCTCCGGCTACCGGCTGACGGGCTTCACCAACGCCGAGGAGACCCAGGCCGGCCTCGCCGACGTCGCCCCGTGGCTGCTCCAGGACCGGCTCGTCGCCCTGGGCGCCGACTTCTCGGAGGGTGACCCCTGGGCGGAGAACGTCGTGGTCGACCGCACCCTCTACACCGGCCAGAACCCGGCGTCCTCCGGCCCGCTCGCGCGCCGGATGCTCCAGGACCTCGACGGCTGAGCCCGCCCGACGGCGGACGTGCGGCCCCGGGACCAGCTCCCGGGGCTGCGCGGCTACCGGGTCGGCTGCGGCTCCCGTGGCTCCCCCTCGTGGCGCAGCGACCAGACCGCCATCACCAGGGCGGTGCTGAGCACCACCAGGGAGGTGAGCAACGCAGCCTGGAGGCCGCGGCCGGGGTCCGCCCTCGTGGCGACCACCTCGTAGACGGTGACCAGCAGTGCCGCGCCCAGCGCGGAGCCGATCCGCTGCCCGGTCTGCAACGCGCCGCCGGCCGCTCCGCCCATCCGCGACGGCACCTCGGCCAGGGTCAGGGTGAAGTTGGGTGAGATCACGCCTCCGGCGCCGAGGCCGGAGAAGAGCAGCCCGCCCAGGAGCAGCCACACCAGGGCGTCGTCGCCGCGGCCGGGCACCACCAGGGCGACGACGAGGATCCCGGCCATCATCCACACGATCGCGCCGACCGTGAGCCGCCGGTGCAGCGTCGAGACCAGGCGTCCGGCGACCGGTGAGGTGGCGGCGGCGCCCAGCGCGAACGGGGTCAGCAGCAGGCCGGTCTGCAGCGGTGACAGGTCGCGACCGTCCTGCAGGAACACGGAGAGCACGAGGAAGATGCCGGTGAAGCCGGTGAAGTACAGGGTGCCCACCCCGAGCCCGCTGGCGTAGCCGGGCACCCGGCGCAGCAGGTCCACGTCGAGCAGCGGCTGGCCCCCGCGACGCCCCAGGTGGAGCTCCCAGCGCGCGAACGCCCACAGCAGTGGCGGGGCCCCCGCGAGCAGGACGAGCGGCCAGCGGGCGCCGCTCTCGAGGCTGACGAGCGGGTAGAGCAGGCACAGCACGCCGCCGCCCAGGAGCAGCGCGCCGCGGACGTCGAGCCGCGGCCGCTCGTCGGGGCGACCACCGTCCGGCGCCGCCGGGACCAGCCGGGCGATGGCGACCAGGGCGACCAGGCCGATCGGGACGTTGACGAGGAAGAGCCAGCGCCAGCCGTCCTCCTCGCCGGCGACCCGGATGATGGCGCCTCCGAGGACCGGGCCGAGCGCCGAGGACAGGGCGACGGTGAAGCCGAACATCCCGAAGGCGCGACCCCGCTCCGCGCCGCGGAAGAGCTGCTGGATCAGCCCGGAGCTCTGCGGCGTGAGGAAGCCGGCCGAGATGCCCTGCACCAGCCGTGCCGCGACGACCAGCGACGTGCTGGGGGCGAGGCCGACCGCGGCGCTGCTGAGGATGAAGCCGGTGAGGCCGAGGAGCATCAGTCGCCGGCGCCCGTAGGCGTCGCCGAGCCGGCCACCGGTCACGAGCACCAGCCCGAACGCGAGCGCGTACCCGGACACCACCCACTGGATCTGCCCGGCGGTCGCGCCGAGCCCCTCGCGCATCGACGGGATCGCGACGTTGACGATGGTGACGTCGAGCAGCGACATGAAGCCGACCACCAGGGTGACGCCGAGGATCCGCCACCGGCGCGGGTCGGGCTGCTCGTTCATCGACCGCCAGCCTCTCACTAGGCTCCACACATGGTGTCCGGAGCGAACGTCGACGTCGTCGTCGAGACCCTGATCGAGCGACCGGTCGCCGCCGTGGCGGCGTACGCCGGCGACCCGAGCCACGCGCCGGAGTGGTACGTCAACATCCGCGAGGTCCGGTGGCAGACCGCACCGCCGGTGGCGGTGGGCAGCCGACTCGACTTCGTCGCCCAGTTCCTCGGCCGGCGCCTGGCCTACACCTACGAGGTGGTCGAGCTCGTCGCGGGGGAGCGGCTGGTGATGCGCACGGCCGACGGCCCGTTCCCGATGGAGACCACCTACACCTGGGAGCCCGCCGGCGAGGGCACCACCCTGATGAGGCTGCGCAACCGCGGGCGTCCCAGCGGCTTCGCCGGGCTCGCCGCACCCGTGATGGAGCGCGCGATGCGACGCGCCACGACCAAGGACCTGGCACGGCTCAAGGCGTTGCTCGAGTCGCACTAGGCTGGTCCCGTGACCCTCGAGCACCTCCACTCCGGCAAGGTGCGCGACCTCTACGCCCTGCCGGACGACCGCCTGCTGATGGTGGCCAGCGACCGGATCAGCGCCTTCGACTTCGTCCTCGACTCCCAGATCCCCGACAAGGGCGAGATCCTGACCCGGATGTCGCTGTGGTGGTTCGACCAGCTCGCCGACCTCGTGCCCCACCACGTGGTGTCCACCGACCTGCCCGAGGAGTACGGCCGGTTCCGCGGCCGCGCCGTGGTGTGCGAACGGCTCTCGATGTACCCCGTCGAGTGCGTCGCCCGCGGCTACCTCACCGGCTCCGGGCTGCTCGACTACCGCGCCACCGGGGAGGTCTGCGGCATCGCGCTGCCCGACGGGCTCATCGACGGCAGCCGGCTGCCCGAGCCGATCTTCACCCCCGCCACCAAGGCCGACCTCGGCGAGCACGACGAGAACGTCTCCTACGCCGCGGTCGAGGCGACCGTCGGCCCCGACGTCGCCACCGAGCTGCGCCGGCTCACGCTCGCCGTCTACGGCCGGGCCGAGACGATGGCGCGCGAGCGCGGCATCATCCTGGCCGACACCAAGCTCGAGCTCGGACACCGCGACGACGGCACGATCGTGCTGGCCGACGAGGTCCTGACCCCCGACTCCTCCCGGTTCTGGCCTGCCGACGACTGGCAGCCGGGCCGCCCGCAGCCGTCGTACGACAAGCAGATCGTGCGCAACTGGCTGCTGTCGCCCGAGTCGGGCTGGGACAAGGACTCCGGCGACCCGCCGCCGCCCCTTCCCGAAGAGGTCGTGGTCCGCACCCGCCAGCGGTACGTCGAGGCCTACGAGCTGCTGACCGGGGAGCGGTTCTGAGCACGGTCGAGTTCTCCGAACGGGTCGACGTGCTCCACCCGCCGGAGACGGTCTTCCGCTACCTCGCCGACCCGCGCAACCGGCCGGAGTGGCAGTCGTCGCTGATGTCGGTGACGCTCGAGGACCGCACCGCCGAGCCCCACGTCGGCCTGACCTGGCGCGACAACACGATGGCGGGCGTCCGGCCGACCCTGCGGATCACGGAGCTGACGCCGTTCCGGCTGTGGACCGAGGAGGGCAGCTGGCGCGGCGTCACCGCCGTCCTGCGGCTCCACTTCACCGCCATCACCTCCGGCACCCGGGTCGACGCCACGGGATCGCTCGCAGGCGACGGCATCTGGTCGCTGCCGGTGCGCGCGGCGGGACGGCTCGCCGGGCCCGCCATCCGCCACGACCTGGCGCGCGTCGGCGAGATCCTGTCCCGTACTCCCCGGTAGCGCCGGGCGGCAGCACCCTGTTGCCTCCACCACACCTCCCCTAGTGTCGGGTCATGGCGACCCTCAACCTCGCGTCCCTGCTCGAAGACTCCGCCGCGCAGCACGGCGACCGCGAGGCCGTGGTGTTCGTGCGCCCCGACGGCCAGACCACCCGACTCGCCTACGCGCAGGTCGACGGCGCGGCCAACCAGGTGGCCAACCTGCTCCTCAGCCGCGGCATCCGGCCCGGCGACAAGGTGGCGCTGAGCTGCCCCAACCTGCCCTGGTTCCCGATCGTCTACTACGGGATCCTCAAGGCTGGCGCGACGGTGGTGCCGCTCAACGTGCTGCTCAAGGGCCGCGAGGTCGCCTACCACCTCGCCGACAGCGATGCGAAGGCGTTCTTCTGCTTCCAGGGCACCCCGGAGCTCCCGATCGGGCAGGCCGGGCACGAGGGTTTCGAGGCCACCGACGGGTGCGAGCACTTCTTCATGATCACGGCCGACCCGGCAGCCCCCTCACCGATCGAGGGCACCGGCACGCTCGGCCAGGGGATGGCCGACCAGCCGCCCACCTTCGACACGGTCGACACCGACGCCGACGACACGGCCGTCATCCTCTACACCTCCGGCACCACCGGCCAGCCCAAGGGCGCCGAGCTGATGCACCGCAACATGCACAGCAACGCCCTCACGGGTGAGGCACTCTTCGGCGCCGACGCGAGCCGCCCCGACACCTACCTGTGCGTGCTGCCGCTGTTCCACTCCTTCGGGCAGACGGTGATCATGAACGGCGGGTTCGCCTACGGCGGCACCGTGGTGATGCTGCCCCGGTTCGAGGCCGAGCCGGCGCTGCGCGCGATGGCAGCCGAAGGGGTCACGTTCTTCGCCGGCGTCCCGACGATGTACTGGGGGCTGCTCGGGGCGCTCGACGACTCGGGCGTCGACGCCGGGCAGCTCGCCGAGAAGCTGCGGGTCTCGGTCGCCGGCGGCTCGGCGCTGCCGGTCGAGGTGCACAAGGAGTTCGAGCGCCGCTTCGGCGTCACGATCCTCGAGGGCTACGGCCTGTCGGAGACCTCGCCCGTCGCGTCGTTCTCGCCGCTCGGCGGGGAGGTGCGGGTCGGCTCGATCGGCCTCCCCATCCCCGAGGTGGAGATGAAGCTGATCAACCCCGACTGGAGCGAGGTCGACGACGACCCCGACGCGGTCGGGGAGATCGCGATCAAGGGGCCCAACATCATGAAGGGCTACCACGGCCGCCCCGACGCCACCGACGAGGCGATCCACGACGGCTGGTTCCGCTCCGGCGACCTGGGCAAGCGCGACGCCGACGGCTGGTACTACATCGTCGACCGCTCCAAGGACATGATCATCCGCGGCGGCTACAACGTCTATCCCCGTGAGGTCGAGGAGGTGCTGCTCGAGCACCCGGCGGTCTCGCTCGCCGCCGTGATCGGCGTCCCCCACGAGAGCCACGGCGAGGAGATCAAGGCCGTCGTCATCAAGAACAAGGACCACGACGACGTGACCGAGGCCGACCTGGTCGCCTGGGGCAAGGAGCAGTTCGCCTCCTACAAGTACCCGCGCATCGTGGAGTTCCGCGACGAGCTGCCGATGACCGCGACGGGCAAGATCCTCAAGCGCGAGCTCTCGTGACCGGACGCGTCCTCGGTCTCACGGCCGCAGCCCTGATGGTGCTCGCCGGGGGCGTGTGGACCCTCCAGGGCCTGGGGTACGTCGGCGGCAGCTCCATGACCGGCTCGCAGGCCTGGGCGATCATCGGTCCGCTCGTGGCCGGGCTGGGTGTGGCGCTCGCGATCACGGTGCTCGGACGCGGCGGGAAGCACTGACGGCGGACCCATCGGGCTCTGCGTCGACGCGACGGACTGACCCCGACCGAAGTCTCTACCGGAGCGGTGCGAGCGGGCCTACGCTCCGGTCATGAACCGGCGGACGTTCTCAGGGCCCCTGCTCGCACTCGCCCTGGCGGGAGGTCTCCTCGCTCCGACGGTGAGCGCCGCGGCACCACCTGTGGCCGATGTCCCGGTCATCACCTGGGAAGCCTGCGAGGAGGGTGGCTCCGACGTCGAGTGCGCGACGCTGACGGTCCCGCTCGACTACGACGAGCCGGCGGGCGAGACGATCGACCTCGACCTGCTGCGGGTGCCCGCGACGGGCGCTCCGGAGGACCGCATCGGCACCCTCTTCGTGAACCCCGGTGGTCCCGGCGGGCCCTCGCGGGAGTTCGCCGCCTACTTCGGCATGCTCGTGCCCGCGTCGGTCTCCGAGCACTACGACGTCGTCGGCGTCGACCCGCGCGGCGTCGGGCCGAGCGCACCGATGGTGTGCCGCACCTCCGAGCGCAGCCCCGGCTACCCCCGCAGCTGGTTCCCGACCAACCGCAAGCAGGCCAGGAAGCAGATCCGCCTGGACAACTGGGCCCGCGCCGCCTGCGACCCCGAGACCGGCAGGCCGTCCAAGGTCGTGGCCAACATGTCCACCGCCGACACGGCCCGCGACATGGACCTCGTGCGCCAGGCCGTGGGTGACACCGAGCTGCACTACTACGGCATCTCCTACGGCACCCAGCTCGGCGCGACGTACGCCGCGATGTTCCCCGACACCGTCGGCCGGATGATCCTCGACGGCGTGCTCGACCCCGAGGAGTGGACGACCGGGCACGGTGACGGCGCCACGCGCCCGTTCTCCGAACGGCTCGGCAGCGGGTACGGCGCGTGGCAGGCCCTGACCGCCGCGTTCGCCGAGTGCGACCGCGCCGGCAAGCGGCGGTGCGTGCTCGCCGGTCACGCCAGCGAGGCGTGGAACGACGTGATCCGCAAGCTGCGCAAGGGTCCGGTCCGCACGAAGCGGGGCCGCATCAGCTACGACATGGTCGTCGGGTCGGCGTTGTCCTACCTCTACGCGCCCGAGGCCGTCCCGTGGCTGATGCGCGAGATCAAGCGGCTGCACCGCGCCCTGTACGGCAAGGGTGCGCTGCGGGTCGGGGCGTGGCGACCCGGGGCCGTGCAACGCCGGGTCGGTGAGGAGCGCAGCCTCCCCGGGCCGTACGCCGGACCCTGGGCACGCATCGGCGCCCCCTTCGTCGGCGTCGCCTGCTCCGACTCCGACAACCCGACCGACCCCTGGGCCTGGCTCGCGGCGGGCAACCGTGCCGACAAGGCCTCGCCGTGGTTCGGCAAGCTGTGGACCTGGATCTCCAGCCCGTGCGCCGGCTGGCCCGAGGAGTTCAAGGAGGACCGGTTCGCCGGGCCCTTCGACGTCGCTCCGGCCAACCCGGTGCTGGTGGTCGGCAACAGCTACGACCCGGCGACGCCGCTCCACGGTGCCCGCGCCGTCAACCGGCTGCTCGACGGCTCGCGGCTGCTGGTGCTCGACGGGTGGGGCCACGGCGCCCTGGCGGCGAGCCGCTGCGTCGACGACGCCTACGCGGCCTACCTCGTCGACGGCGACCTGCCCCGCCCCGGCACCGTCTGCAAGCCCCGCCGCCAGCTCTACCCCCGCTGACCCGTCACTCGCGAGGGTTCAGGACCCGCCGAGCCGTCACTTCTGCAGGTTCACACCTGCAGGAGTGACGGCTCGAGGCACTTCAAACCTGCACGAGTGACGGGTCACGCGAAGGGGTCGGGCAGGGCGCCCGGGAGGCCCTGCAGCAGCTCGCGGGCGCGGGCGGCCACCTTGTGCTCGACCAGCACCTCGTAGCGGGTGGCGACGACCTGGGTGACCGAGGCGAAGTCGCGGCGCCCGCGGGTCGCGGCATACCCGGCCCACGCCCAGACGCCGCCGAAGAAGGCGCCGGTGACGACCGCGAACAGCACCACCCCCAGCACCTCCCCCTCGGCGAACAGCGCGAAGACCAGTCCGATGAAGAGGCCGAACCACAGGCCCGTGAGACCGCCGCCGGCGATCACCCGGCCGGTGGTGAGGCGGCCGGTGATGCGCTCGATCCGCTTCAGGTCGGTGCCGACGATCATGCAGTGCTCGACCGGGAACTCCTCGTCGGAGAGGAAGTCGACGGTGCGCTGCGCGGCGGTGTAGTCGTCGTAGACCGCGAGCGACTGCGGGAAGTCGAGGCGCAGCGGTCGGTCGTCGGGGCCCGGGGACTGGGTGCTCATGCCACGAGTCTCCCCCCTCGCCCTAGGATGGGGGCCGTCCCCGAGAGCCCGTCCTCAGGAGTAGCACCGTGGCCCGTGTCGTCGTCGACGTCATGCCCAAGCCGGAGATCCTCGACCCCCAGGGCAAGGCCGTGCTCGGAGCACTGCCCCGCCTCGGCTTCGAGGGCGTGAGCGACGTCCGCCAGGGCAAGCGCTTCGAGCTCGAGATCGACGGCGACGTCACCGACGAGATGCTCGCATCGGTGGAGGAGATGGCCGAGACGCTGCTCTCCAACCCCGTCATCGAGAACTACGCGGTCTACGTCGAGACCGAGGTCGAGGAGTGAAGGTCGGGGTCGTCACCTTCCCCGGATCGCTCGACGACGACGACGCCCGCCGCGCCGTCACGATCGGCGGCCACGAGGCCGTCGCGCTCTGGCACGGCGACCACGACCTGCGCGACGTCGACGCGGTGGTCCTCCCGGGCGGCTTCTCCTACGGCGACTACCTGCGCTGCGGGGCGATCAGCCGTTTCGCGCCGGTGATGACCGAGGTCGTCGAGGCCGCCCACCGCGGCATGCCGGTGCTGGGCATCTGCAACGGCTTCCAGATCCTGTGCGAGTCCCACCTGCTGCCGGGCGCGCTGATCCGCAACGACCACCGCAAGTTCGTCTGCCGCGACCAGCGGCTGCGCATCGAGAACGCCGCCACCGCGTGGACCAACGCCTACGAGCCGCGCGACGAGATCACCGTGGTCCTCAAGAACGGCGAGGGCGGGTACGTCGCCGACGAGCCCACCCTCGACCGGCTCGAGGGCGAGGGCCTGGTGGTGGCGCGCTACCTCGACGACAACCCCAACGGGTCGCTGCGTGACATCGCCGGCATCACCAACGAGCGCGGCAACGTGGTCGGCCTGATGCCCCACCCCGAGCACTCGGTCGAGGAGCTCACCGGCTCCGGCACCGACGGGCTCGGCTTCTTCACCTCGCTCGCCGCCGCCGTCCTGGCGTGAGCAGCCCGTGAGCCCGCTGCTCTTCCGCCACGTCGCCGTCGCCGAGGCCGTCACCTGGGCCGGCCTGCTGGTCGGGATGTTCCTCAAGTACGTCACCGGCACCACCGAGGTGGGCGTGCAGGTCTTCGGCATGCTGCACGGCACGGTGTTCGTGGCCTACGTGCTCACCACGGCCGTGGTGGCCGTCGACCAGCGGTGGTCGCGCTCGCGCACCCTGCTCGGCCTCGCCAGCGCCGTGCCGCCGTTCGTCACCCTGTGGTTCGAGCGGTACGCCGCCGCGCACGGCCTCCTGGCCGACCGGTGGCGACTGCGGGCGGCCGAGCCGGGGAGCGCGGCCGAGCGGCTGGTCGCCTGGCTGGTGCGTCACCCCGCCCGCGGCGCGGCGGCGGGTGTCGCCGGCGTCGTCGTCCTCACCGGCGTCGCCCTGCTCGTCGGCCCGCCGGTCTGAGGCGTCCGGCCGCCGCGGAGGTCAGCGCTTGCCGCGGCGCAGGGCCTTCCAGGTCGAGCCGGCCACGATGCCGTTGGTCGTCTGGTCGCGCCGGTCCTGGTAGGCCTTCACGGCCTTGACGGTCGCCTTGTTGAAGACGCCCGTGACCTTGAGGTCGAGCGATGCGCTCGCCGACTTCAGGGCCCGCTGCACCCGGCGTACCTCCTCGCCGGCGGAGCCGAGCTTGAGGACGGGTGACCGCCCCGCCGCATGCAGGCCCGTCCAGTGCACCCGTCCCCAGGTACGGGTGGCCCGGAAGCCGCGGTCGGTCTGCCAGGCGTTGGCGGCCGCGATGGTGCGTTCGTTGTAGGTGCCGTGGATCCTGCCGTCGTAGTGGCCGGCCTCGGTGAGCAGGCACTGGAGCGCCTTCACCTGGTTGGCGGACGAGGTGTCCTCGGCGAGCACCTGGTAGCTGCCGAGGTTGACCTTGACGCCCCCGCAGTGCTCGACCTTCGGCGCCCACGACCCCTTGCCGAGGTCGAGCCAGTTGCTGTCGATGTTGATGGTGACGCCACCCCACGTCTCGTGGTGGCCGCCGCGGTACTGCTT
This sequence comes from uncultured Actinomycetota bacterium, assembly GCA_963754025.1. GTDB lineage: Bacteria > Actinomycetota > Actinomycetes > Propionibacteriales > Nocardioidaceae > Nocardioides. The sequence goes on from CAVWEC010000005.1 coordinate 1,033,780, forward strand.
CATGCGGCCGCCCGGGCGCCAGCCGTCGGACCGGATGTAGGTGGTCGAGGTGTTGGCCTTGCCGTCCCACCGGGCGATCCAGATCTGGTCGGGAAGGGTGAAGGCATCGGGGCGCTCGACGCGCGCGTCGTCGAGCATCTTGATGCCCGAGCTCGCGCTGGAGTAGACGCCGGAGACGTAGCCGAGGCCGTTGATCTTCTTGTTGTACGCCGAGAGGAACGCCAGCGCCGACTCACGGCAGCGGGTGTTGGTGATGTCGAAGCCCTCGAGGTCGTACCAGAGGGTGCTCTTCTCCACGATGCCGAGCGCCTGCGCCGCGTCGACGCTCTTCACGGCCTCGCGGCGCGCCTGGCGCCGGGCCTTGGGGTAGCTGCCGTTCCGCCCGGGGCGGGTCCGGATCGTGCGGTCGTCGGCGTAGCGCGGGAAGCTGGGGTGGCAGGCGGCCTGGGGCCCCAGCGTGATCGGCAGCAGCTTCCAGCCCTTGCGCAGCTGGGTCGCGACCCACTTCCGGGTCAGGTTGGGCTGGTTGCGGCAGCCGCGGCTGTCGCCGGCGATGTAGATGCCGACGGCGAGGAAGGGAGAGCTCCTCAGCCACGCGTTCATCGACCGCTGGGTCGGTGCGAGGCACTGGTCGAAGCCGTGGCCGGTGAAGTTGCCGGGGGTGGCGACGTTGTCGGCGGCCGCCGGGGAGGCGGTGACGAGGGCGCTGCTGACGAGGGCTGCTGCGGTCAGCAGGCCGGCCAGGCGGCGGGCGGGGGTACGCATGGGAGGCTCCAGGGGAAGGGGGGCGTGCCGCACGATAACCCCACCAGTCACACCCGTATCAAGGATTCCGGGGAACTACACGGCGGTAGTTCGCGGCCCGCGGCGGACTGCCGCGAGGGGGCCGGCGCCCCGCCGGTAGATTGACCGCGTGCTCGACACCGTCGCCACCGCCGCCGAGGACCCCCACCACGACCAGCCCTGGGCTGAGCTCGGGCTGAAGCCCGACGAGTACCAACGGATCCGCGAGATCCTGGGCCGCCGACCCACCAGCAGCGAGCTGGCGATGTACTCCGTCATGTGGAGCGAGCACTGCTCCTACAAGTCCAGCAAGGTCCACCTCAAGCAGTTCGGTGAGATCCCGCAGGAGACCCCCGTCGGCAAGATGCTGGCCGGCATCGGCGAGAACGCCGGGGTGCTCGACATCGGCCAGGGCTACGCCGTGACCTTCAAGGTCGAGTCGCACAACCACCCCTCCTACGTCGAGCCCTACCAGGGCGCGGCCACCGGCGTGGGCGGCATCGTCCGCGACATCCTCGCGATGGGCGCCCGTCCGGTCGCGGTCATGGACCCGCTCCGCTTCGGTCCCCTCGAGGCCGCCGACACCCAGCGGGTGCTGCCGGGGATCGTCGCCGGCGTCGGTGGCTACGGCAACTGCCTCGGACTGCCCAACATCGGCGGCGAGGCGGTCTTCGACGCCACCTACCTCGGCAACCCGCTGGTCAACGCGCTCTGCGTCGGCGTGCTGCGCCACGAAGACCTCCACCTCGCCAAGGCCTCCGGCACCGGCAACCGCGTGGTCCTCTACGGCGCCCGCACCGGCGGCGACGGCATCGGCGGCGTCTCCGTGCTCGCCAGCGAGACCTTCGACGAGGGCGGGCCCGCCAAGCGCCCCAGCGTGCAGGTCGGCGACCCCTTCATGGAGAAGCTGCTGATCGAGTGCACGCTCGAGCTCTTCGCGGCCGGCGTCGTGGCCGGCATCCAGGACCTCGGCGGCGCCGGGCTCTCCTGCGCGACCTCCGAGCTCGCCAGCGCCGGCGACGGCGGCATGCACGTCGAGCTCGACCGCGTGCCGCTGCGCGACTCCACACTGGCTCCCGAGGAGATCCTCATGAGCGAGAGCCAGGAGCGGATGATGGCGGTCGTCGAGCCCGACGACCTCGAGGCCTTCCTGGCGATCTGCGAGAAGTGGGACGTCGAGGCCGTCGACATCGGCGAGGTCACCGACACCGGCCGGCTGGTCATCGACTGGCACGGCGAGCGCGTCGTCGACGTACCGCCCCGTTCCGTCGCCCACGACGGCCCCACCTACCACCGTCCCTTCGCGCGGCCCGACGACCAGGACGCGCTCCAGGCCGACCGGGCCGAGCGGCTGCCGCGTCCGGTGACGGGCGAGGAGCTCCGCGAGACGCTGCTGCGACTGGCCGGCAGTCCCAACCTCTGCGACAAGTCGTGGATCACCGACCAGTACGACCGCTACGTCCGCGGCAACACGGTCCTCTCCCAGCCCAGCGACTCCGGCATGGTGCGCGTCGACGAGGAGACCAACCTCGGCGTCGCGGTCTCGACCGACTGCAACGGCCGGTTCGCCCGCCTCGACCCGTACGCCGGAGCCCAGCTCGCTCTCGCCGAGAGCTATCGCAACGTGGCCACCGGCGGCGCCCGGCCGCTGGCGGTCAGCGACTGCCTCAACTTCGGCTCGCCCGAGGACCCCTCGGTCATGTGGCAGTTCGCCGAGGCCTGCCGCGGCCTGAAGGACGCCTGCCTCGAGCTCGGCATCCCCGTCACCGGCGGCAACGTGAGCCTCTACAACCAGACGGGCGAGACCGCGATCCTGCCGACCCCCGTGGTCGCCGTGCTCGGGGTCGTCGACGACGTCACCCGGCACACGCCGACCGGCTTCGGGGCCGCCGACGAGGAGGTCTGGCTGCTCGGTGAGACCCGGGAGGAGCTCTCCGGCTCGGAGTGGGCCCACGTCGTCCACGACCACCTCGGCGGACTACCGCCGCAGGTCGACCTCGCGGCCGAGCAACGGCTGGCGACGCTGTTCGCCGAGGGCGTCGGCCTGTTGGCCAGCGTCCACGACCTCTCCGACGGCGGCCTGGGCCATGCCCTGGTCGAGTCGGTGCTGCGCTCCGGGGTCGGCGCGACGCTCGCGCTCGAGGGCGACGCGTTCGTCTCGCTCTTCTCGGAGTCCACCGCCCGCGCGGTGGTCACTGTCGCGCCCGGTGACGCCGAGCGGTTGGTCGCCCTGGCCGGGGCCCACGGCGTGCCCCTCTCCCGGATCGGCACCACGGGTGGCGACGCGCTGGTGGTCGAGGGACAGTTCGAGGTCGGCCTCGAGGAGCTGCGGCAGACGTGGACGGTCACGCTGCCGGCCGTGCTCGGACGATGAGCCGGTGCGCCGGCGCGGATTCCTCTCGCTGCTGGCGGTCGGCGGCCTCGCCGGCTGCGCCGCGGACCCGCCACCGGTGCAGCGCCGCATGAGCAAGGAGCTGGGGTCGTCAGTGGTGCGCTACGGCGACCGCTCGGACCAGTACGGCGAGCTGACCATCCCGGCCGGCGACCCGCGGGGGCTCGCGGTCGTGGTCCACGGCGGCTTCTGGAAGCCGCAGTACGGCATCGAGTACGCCCGACCGCTCGTCCCGAGCCTGGTCGAGGAGGGCTGGGCCACCTGGGCGGTGGAGTACCGCCGCTCCGGGGCGCGGGACACCCTGTCCGACGTCCGCGCGGCCGTCGACCGCGTGGCCGACCTCCCCGTCGAGGTCGACACCGTCGTCGGTCTCGGCCACTCCGCCGGGGGCCACCTCGTCACCTGGGCCGCGGCCGGTGGCGGGCTGACCCACGTCGTCTCGCAGGCAGGCGTCCTCGACCTCCGCTCGGCGTACGACGCCGCGCTGGGCGACGGCGCCGTCGAGAGGTTCCTCGGCCACCCGCCGGGCAGGGTCGACCGCGACACCGACCCGATCCGGATGGTTCCCCTCGACGTGCCCGTGTGGTGCGTCCACGGTCGCGACGACGACGTCGTGCCGGTGAGCCAGTCCCGCGACTACGTGGCCGCCGCGACCGCGGCCGGTGCGAGCGCCGAGCTGGTCGAGGTCGACGGCGACCACTTCGCCGTCATCGATCCCGGCTCCGACGTCTGGCGCACACAGCTCGCGCTGCTGCGCTCCCTGTGAGGACGCACGACGGCCCGGGACCAGCAGGTCCCGGGCCGTCGCTGTGCTTCAGGCGTCAGTGCTCACGCGTCAGCGCGTGGCCGTCTTGCCGTGGTAGTCGAGGCGGTGGTCGGCGTCCTTGGCGCTGTGGAGCTCGTCCGACCGCTTGGCGGTGCGCATCGGCTCCGACGGCGGCTCGTGGCCGGTGCTGTCGCCGTTGACGGTGCGCGTGGTGCGGGCGTAGCGCTTCACGGAGTCCATGATCGCGCCGAGGTTGGCCTTGAGGGCACGACGGTTGATGTTGCCGATGTCGTCGCAGTCCTGGTGGTAGCACTCGTCGTAGGCCTCGCCGGCGGTGCCGCCGAACATGAGGGCCTCCTCCGCGGTCTTCACGCCCTCGGCGCCGGTGAACAGGCCGCCCGCCGGCACGTTGAGGGCGATGAACGGACCGTAGTCGCTGCGGCCGCTGAAGGCGGTGTCGACCGACCCGGTGCCGATGCTGTCGAAGAACCGGTGGAAGCGACGCTCGATCGCGGCCGAGCCCTGCGGCGCGGTGGCCGACTCCTCCTCCGGGAACGAGTCGTTGTTGCCGTCGTAGACGCCCAGCACGTAGTTGGGCGAGGCCACCATGTCGAAGTTGAGGTAGAGCGCGATCTTCTGGAACTTCCGCGGCTGCTCCTCGGCCATCGTCTCGACGTACTCCTCGGAGCCGAGCAGGCCGAGCTCCTCGGCCCCCCACCAGGCGAAGCGCAGCGCGTTCTTCGGCGTGCGGCGGTCGGCCATGGCCTCGGCGGTCTCGAGCAGCGCGGCGCTGCCGGAGCCGTTGTCGTTGATGCCCTCGCCGCCGTCGACGCTGTCGAGGTGGGCGCCGGCCATGACGACGTTCTTGCGGTTGCCCTTGGTCGAGTCGGCGATGACGTTCCACGTCTCGCGGAGCTCGGACACGGTGTCGGTCATCAGGTGCGCCTCGGCGCCGTCGACGGCAAGCGCCTCGCCGATCGCGAAGCTGGTGCCGATGACCGGGCCGGCGTCCTCCACCGGCTCGCCGAGCGTGCCGCCGAAGGCGTCGAGACGGCCCTCCGTGCCCTGGTTGAACACGATGACGCCGGTGGCGCCCGCGTCGAAGGCGTTGACGGCCTTGTCGTAGAAGGCGCAGTAGCCCCGCTGGATCAGCGCGATGTTGCCGGCGGTGAAGTCGGTGAAGTCCGAGGCCTCGCAGCCGCTGGTGGACGCGGCCGGGTCGGCCAGGGAGAGGTCGACGCCCTGCACGGCGGCGGTGACGTCATCGGAGCCGGAGTAGGTCATCAGCGCGTAGTCGACCTCCTCCTCGTAGGTGACCTCGCCGGGCGCGGTCTGCTCGAAGACCGACGGCGACTTCTGCGAGAAGTACGGGAAGTCGAAGGCCTGCTTGTCGACCCGGTAGCCGGCCTTGCGCAGGCGGCCGGCGACGTAGTCGGCGGAGGCCTCGTAGCCGGGCGTCCCGGAGGCGCGGCTGCCGCCGTTGTCGTCCGCGATCTCCTCGAGGGCGATCAGGTGGTCGTAGGCGCCGCGGAGGGTGCCGTTCTTGTCCTTGCGCTGCTCGCCGGTCTCGACGGCGGTGGCCGTGGGCACGCTGAGCGCGGCTGCCGCGAGGGCGGCCGCTCCGAGAATGGCTGCACCGCCGGTGAGGCGGTTGCGGTGTGTCGTCACGTGGGTTCCTCCAGTGGGTCCTGCATCGACGTCACCCGATCCGGGGACGTAGGCCGGACCGTATGTGTCCCAGGTCACTGTGACAAGACCCGACACGCCGGAGTTTCTCCGTCACACTTTCGGGTGGTGCCGGCAGCACCCGGCACGAGGTCGCCGGCCTCGTCGAGCACCGGCCAGTCGCGCGGTCGCGGCACCGTGCGGACGTCGCGGGTCAGGGTCGGGATCAGCGCGCTCAGCACCGCGGCGACCATGAGGATCGTGATCGCGGTGGACCCGCCCCAGGTCTCGAGCAGCCAGCCGCCCAGGAGCGGCGCGAGCGGGATCGTGGTGAAGCCCAGGAACTGCTGGGCGCTGGCGAGCCGGCCCTGCAGCGCGTCGGGGGTGATGGCGACGCGGTAGGACTGCCCGCCCGCGTTGCCGGCGGGGTTGAGCAGCAGGCCGACGAAGAGCATGGCGCCGACGACCCAGGGCGAGGACCACAGTGCCAACGGCACCAGCAACGGCACCCACACCCAGGCGACGCTGATCGTGAGGTGGCCGGTGCGCATCCGGTCGATGAGCCAGGGCGCGACGAGGGCGCCGAGCACCCCGCCGGCGCCGGCGAGGGCCTCGACCAGTCCGATCGTCGTCGACGGAACGCCGTCCTGAACGAGCCGCACGACGGCGACGTAGAAGACGGCGTTGACGACGAGGTTGACGCTGGCGGAGAAGGCCGCCGTGGCGCGGAAGTAGGGACGGGCCAGCAGGTAGCGCAGCCCCTCGGCGAGCTCGGCGACCGGACGACGGCGGCTCCGGCGGACGGGGGACAGGTCCGCCTCGACCCGGGCGACCAGCACGAGCGAGACCAGGTAGCTCACCGCGTCGACGAGGAACGGCAGCGGCCGGGCGACGGCGTACAGGACGCCTCCGAGGGGACCGCCGAGCAACGCGGCGACGTGGTGGCGGGCCTGGTTCTGGCTGATCGCTGTCGGCAGCTCCTCGCGGGTCACGACCTGACGCACGGCCGACATCTCGGTCGGCATGTAGAACCCGGCCGCGACGCCGGTGCCCAGCGATACGACGACGAGGTGGGCCAGGGTCAGGGTGCCCAGGAACCCGGCGACCGCTGCGGAGCCCGCCAGCACGGCGCCGAGGGCGCTGGCGGCGAGCAGCAGGCGGCGCTTGTCGACCGCGTCGGCCACGACGCCTGCCGGCAGCAGGGCCAGCGCGATGCCGAGCGTGTAGGCGCCGACCGGCAGTGCGGCCGTCAGCGCGGAGCCGGTGAGGGCGTAGCCGATCAGCGGCAGCACGAAGAGGGCGGCGCCGGTGCCGAGCTGGCTGACGGCCTCGCCCACCCACAGCCGGGTGAAGTCGCGGTTGCGGGCGAGGGTGCGGTAGCCGGTCATGTGCGCAAGAGTAAATGCGCAACAACACGTGCGCAAGTAGTCTTGCGCAATGAGGCGTGCGGATAGGGTGGGGGCATGACCCGGCAGGTGCACGACCCGACCGTCCTCCGCGCGATCGCCCACCCGGTGCGCAACCGGATCCTGGGGGAGTTGTCCGCGCAGGGGCCGCTGCGCGCGGCCGACCTCTCGACCGAGCTCGGCATCCCCGCCAACCAGGCGTCGTTCCACCTCCGCCAGCTCGCGAAGTACGGCGTCGTCGAGGAGGCCGTGGGCGAGGGTCGCGACCGGCGCGACCGGGTGTGGCGCCTCGTCGACGACACCGGCCTGAACCTCGACCTCGGGGCCCTGGCGAAGCTGCCGGGCGGCCAGGCGGCGACCACCGTCTTCCGCTCCCAGTCGGCGGCCTGGGCCCACGCGCTGGTCGACGCGGCGTACGCCGGGACGAAGCCGGAGGGCGCCCACCGCGCGATCGTCGACCAGACGGTGCGGTTGACCACGGAGGAAGCCCGGGAGCTCGCGACCGAGCTCGGGGACGTGCTCCAGCGGTGGACCGAGCGCACCCGGGGCCGCGACCCCGGTCGGCGCACCTACTCGACGCTCGCGATCCTGCAGCCGCTCCCCGAGAGCCGCGCGGCCGGCGACGACGCCTAGGGTCGGGGACATGCCTGCCCGGTTGCGCGTCGCCGATCCCGACGCGGTCGATGCCGCCCTCGCGAGTCGCGAGCCGGCCGACCTGCGGCTGCTGACCAAGCACTTCCTCGCGGTGCTCGCCGAACGTGCCCCGGGCCGGTCGGTCGAGGTGCGGGTGCCGCCGTACGCCGCGGTGCAGGCGATCCCCGGCGTCCGCCACACCCGCGGCACCCCGCCCGCCGTGGTCGAGACCGACGCCGAGACCTGGATCGCGCTGGCCATCGGCGCGCTGTCCTGGGCCGACGCGGTCGGCGGCGGTCGGATCCAGGCCTCAGGCGAACGGGCCGACCTGGCGGACCACCTGCCGCTCCACGGGAGCCCGTCATGACCGTCGTGGCCTCCGTGCCGAGCGAGGAGCTGCGCGCGGCGGTGGGGCCGGTCGAGGGCGTGAAGCTCGTCGTGTGGCCCCATCGCGACGACCCCGACCCGCGGATCGAGGTGTGCGTGCCCGACTACCGCGACCTCGGCCACTTCCACCGGCTCGGCGAGCTGCCCGACCTCCGGCTGGTCCAGACCCAGCTCGCGGGCTACGACGGCCAGGTCGCGCTGCTGCCCGACGGGGTCACGCTCTGCAACGCCGCCGGCGTCCACGACGACGCCACCGCCGAGCACGCCGTCGCCCTGACTCTCGCGGTGCTGCGCCACGTGCCCGAGGCCGTCCGTGGTCACGGCAGCTGGCAGCAGCTGCGCACCGACATGAGGTCGCTCGCCGACTCCCGGGTGATGGTGCTCGGCTACGGATCGATCGGCCGCGCCCTCACGGGGCGGCTGCTGGCCCACCGGGCCGAGGTCACCGCCGTCGCGAGCCGCGCCCGCGAGGACGACCTGGTTGGGCACGTGCACGGCGTCGACGAGCTCGAGCGGCTGCTGCCGCAGCAGCACGTCGTGGTGCTGCTGCTCCCGCTCTCCGACCACACGCGCGGCTTCCTCGGCACCGAGCGGCTGGCACTGCTGCCCGACGGCGCGGTCGTCGTCAACGTCGCCCGCGGCGGGGTGCTCGACACCGACGCGGTCCTCGCCGAGGCCGGCCGGCTGCGGTTCGCGCTCGACGTCACCGACCCCGAGCCGCTCCCCGACGGCCACCCCCTGTGGTCGGCCCCCGACGTGCTCGTCACCCCCCACGTGGCCGGCGGCACCACCGCCATGCTGCCCCGGATGGCCGCCCTGCTGCGCGACCAGCTCGCGGCGTACGCCGCAGGTGAACCGCCCCGCAACGTCGTCCACCGGGGCTGACGTGCTGCAGGAATCCCCGGCCATCAGGGGATTCCTGCACTTGTCAGGGGTTGCAACCCCTGACAAGTGCCAGTTTCCCCTGATGACCGGGGAATCCGGCAGCCAACCCCACCCGTAGGGTGACCGGCATGTCCGACCACCTGCGCGCCCGTGTCACCGACGTCCTGCCCGGCATCCGCCGCGACCTCGAGGACCTGGTGAGGATCGAGTCGGTCAGCGCCGACCCGGCCCGGGCGGCGGAGGTGCAGCGCAGCGCTGAGGCCGTGCAGGCGCTGTTCGAGGCCGAGGGGTGCAGGTCCCGCATCGTCAGCGCCGACGGCGGCGCGCCGGCCGTCATCGCCCACAAGGCGGGTCCCGAGGGAGCGCCGACGGTGCTGCTCTACGCCCACCACGACGTGCAGCCCGAGAACGACCACGCCGACTGGGACTCCCCGCCGTTCGAGCCCACGGCGCGCCAGGACGCGCGCGGCGACGAGCGGCTCTTCGCTCGCGGAGCGGCCGACGACAAGGCGGGGATCGCCGCCCACCTCGCGGCGCTGCGCATCTTCGGCGACGACCTGCCGGTCAACGTCACCCTCTTCATCGAGGGCGAGGAGGAGGTCGGGTCCGACACCCTCCCGGCACTGCTGCGGGAGCACCAGGCCGAGCTCGCCGCCGACGTCATCGTCATCGCCGACTCCGGCAACTGGGACATCGGCGAGCCCGCGCTCACCACCAGCCTCCGCGGCCTGGTGCGCGCCGACGTCGAGGTCCGCACCCTCACCCACGCGGTCCACTCCGGCATGTGGGGCGGCCTGGTCCCCGACGCCCTCATGACGCTGAGCCGGCTCATCGCCAGCCTCCACGACGACGAGGGCAACGTCGCCGTGGCCGGCCTCCACTCCGGCCCGGCCGCCGACGTCGTCTACCCCGAGGAGCGGTTGCGCGCCGAGTCCGGCGCCACCGCCGAGGTCGAGTGGATCGGCAGCGGCTCGGTCGTCGAGCGGCTCTGGACCAAGCCGTCGCTGAGCATCACCGGCCTCGACGCACCCAAGGTCGAGGGGGCCAGCAACACGCTCGTGCCCGCCGCCCGCTGCCGGATCTCGATGCGAACCGCCCCGGGCGACACCATGGCCAACGCCGTCGAGCGGCTGCGCGCCCACTGCGAGCAGCACGTCCCGTGGGGGGCCGAGCTCGACTTCACGGTGGTCGACACCGGCGAGGCCACCGCGATCGACGCCACCGGCCCGGCGTACGAAGCCGCGCGGGAGGCCTTCACCGAGGCCTGGGACGGCACGGCGCCGGTCGACATGGGGGTCGGTGGCTCGATCCCCTTCATCGCCGAGTTCCTCGAGGCGTTCCCGCAGGCGAGCGTGCTGGTCACCGGCGTCGAGGACCCCGACACCCGCGCCCACGGCGCCAACGAGGGCCTCCACCTCGCCGAGTTCGAGAAGGTCCTGCTCGCCGAGGCGTTGCTGCTCCAGCGTCTGGGCTGAGGGACGACGTCCCCGACGTCACGCCTCGCCGAGCACGTACGCCGCCACGGCGGCCAACCGCAGCACGCCGTCCTCCGCCTGCCGACCGGCGGCGGCGCGGAAGGCGGCGGTCGCGGCGTCCTGGACCTCGGGCAGCTGCGCCGCGTAGGTGCGGCCCGGCCCGGCGACACCACCGGCCACGCCGGCCCACAGCGCCTCGACGTCGACCCGCCAGGTCCAGCGCAGCTCGGTGACAATCAGCGGCGTCAGGCCCGCCTCGACCGCGAGCCCCGCGAGTCCGTCGGCCGACCGCTCGAAGTCGAGCCCGGGGGCCAGCCGGGTCGCTGGCGGCGCGACCGCACCGGCGGCCTCGAAGGCGCCGCCCACGAGCCCGGCCCACGCCGGGGGTGCGGTGGTCCACGACGTCAGGGCGACCCGCCCGCGACGCCGGGTGACCCGGGCGAGCTCACGCACGGCCGCGCGTGGGTCGGCCACGTGGTTGACCACGAAGTTGGCGGTCGTGGTGGTGGCGGCGTCGTCGGGGAGGGGGAGCCGGGGGAGTGCGGCGGCGACGACCCGACCCGGCACGGCCGCGGCAGCGAGCGCCGTCGCGGCGGGGTCGGCGTCGAACGCCACGACCTCGTGACCGCGCGCCACGGCACGCGCCGCGAGCTCCCCGGTGCCGCAGCCGACGTCGACCAGCGGCCCGGCGAGGGCGTCAGCGAGGATCCGGTCGCCCGTGCCGGCGCAGAGGGTGCCGAAGGAGATCCGGTAGGCGTCCGCGACCCCCGTTGAACCGGTCACGCAGCGACGGGGAGTCGCACCGTGAAGACGCTGCCGGCGCCGAGGGCGGAGCGGACGGTGATGTCGCCGTGGTGACGCTCGACGATCCGCTTGACGATCGCGAGGCCAAGGCCGGTCCCGGGGACCCGGGTGGCGGCGGGGTTGGTGGAGCGGAAGAACTCCTCGAAGAGCCGTTCCTGGTCGCTCTCGGAGATGCCGAGCCCCTCGTCGGCGACCTCGAGCACGGCGTGGTCGCCGTCGCGACTGACGCTCACCGAGATCCGGCCACCGTGCGGGGTGTACTTCACTGCGTTGCTGACGAGGTTGGCCACCAGCCGGTCGAGCTCGGCCTCGTCTCCGTGCGCGCAGACCACCGAGCTGGGCAGTGTGGTGACGAGGCGCTGGTCCTTGGCCTTGACGGTGACCGACACCAGGTCGATCACCTCGTCGACCACCTCCCGCAGATCGACGGCTCGAGGGAGGAAGGGGCGGTGGGGGTCGCCGACCTTGGACATGAGCAGCAGGTCGTCCACGACGCGGTTGAGCCGGTCGGCGCCGCGGCCGACGGCCGCGAGCGCGGTGCGTTCGCCCGTGCCGAGCCCGGGGGCGCCGTCGAGGAGCTCGAGGTAGCCGCGGATCGCTGACAGCGGATTCTTCAGCTCGTGGGAGACGGTCGCGATCAGCTGGCTCTTGTAGGTGTCGAGCGCCTGCAGCTCCAGCACCAGGTCGTGCTCGCGCTGGAAGGTGCGGGCGTTGAGGATCACGCGACCGAGGTCGTGGCCGATGTCGAGGGCGGCCTGCTGGTCGAGGTCGGTCCAGTCGACGTCGCCGGCCCGGGTCATCACCAGGTTGCCGAGGCACTCCTCGCCGGCGCCGAGGGGAACGAAGAGCAGCGAGCCGATCCCGATCTCACGGAGGAAGGAGATGACGGCGGCCTGCTCGGCGGCGTTCAGCACCGCCGGCACCGGCCGGTCGGGCGCGATCACGACGGCGACCTGCTGGGTCCAGCACCGTCGGGCCGAGCGCTCGGCCACGTCGACGAGCGTGTCGGGGAGCGCCACCTCGTCCCCGTTGGACGCGTGCACCGCGCCGGTGCCGCGGCCGTCCTCGTCGAAGGTCTGGATCCAGGAGCCGTGGGCGCGGAAGCCGTCGACCAGGCCGGACTGGCACTCGGCGAGCACCTTCGCGAGGTCGTGCTGGGCGCTCGCGCTGCGGACGATCTGACGCGCCGTCTCGGCGAGCCGGACCTGCTCCGAGAGCTCCTCGCGCTCGAGGGTGGTGACCACGGTGCGGGCCGCCTGCACGGCGAACTTCTCCAGCAGCCGACGCTGGTCGTCGCCGGGGCGGCGCCCGTTCTCGGGAAGGTCGATCGCCAGGGTGCCGCGCAGCTGGCCCTGGTTGTCGTGGAGCAGCGCGACCAGCAGGTCGAGCGGGTGCCAGGCGTCGGGGGCGTCGATCGGCTCGAAGTCCGGCACGATCCAGCCGTAGTTGTTCTCGACGTCCTTGTCCTCGAGCAGCTCGTGGGGCAGGAAGCGGAACTGGCCCCACACCTCGGCGTGCTGGATCTCCTCCAGCAGGCCCGACAACGGCGTACGCCGCCCGAGGATGACCTCGTCGGTGCCGTCGTCACCGGCGTCGGCGACGACCTCCAGCTCCTGGGTGCCGTCGGCGCCGGTGCGCACGACGCTGATGGTCGCGAGCCGGAAACCCACGGTCTCGGTGACGCCCTCGGCGATCAGCTGCAATGCCTCACGGTCGACGCGGCCGGGCACGTGGCCGCGCGCGGCTGAGGCGGCTGCCCCCTCCTGGGTCATAGCACCCCCCACCGTGAGTCTCTCCCCGCGCTGAATCGTACGTGCGTGGTCGGCCGGTGTCCTCGATGTCTCGAAATCGGTGGCTGCGGCGAACGGGATGCGGGCGCCGGCGGCCCCCGTCGAGCGACGCCGTTAGACTGCCCACGTGCTCCGAGCCAGCTGGAACCGACCGGGCGACGGCCGCCTCAGCGCAGCACTCGACCCCCAGGACCTGGGACCCCAGGACCACTGCGGTGTGTTCGGTGTCTGGGCCCCGGGCGAGGACGTCGCCAAGCTGACCTACTTCGGCCTCTACGCCCTGCAGCACCGCGGCCAGGAGTCCGCCGGCATCGCGGTGAGCAACGGCCGCCAGATCCTGGTCTACAAGGACATGGGCCTGGTCTCGCAGGTCTTCGACGAGACCACCCTCGCCTCGCTCAAGGGCCACCTCGCGATCGGCCACTGCCGCTACTCCACGACCGGCTCGAGCGTGTGGAAGAACGCCCAGCCCACGTTCCGCCCGACCGTCGACGGCTCCATCGCCCTGGGCCACAACGGCAACCTCATCAACACCCACGAGCTCCGCGCCCAGGTCGCCGGGCTGCCCAGCGCGGGCGACGAGCTCGACATCCACGCGCGCAACCTCGAGACCTCCACCAACGACACCGGGCTGGTCACCGCACTGCTGGCCCACCACCCCGACACCTCGCTCGAGCAGCGGGCCCTCGAGGTGCTGCCGACGCTGCGCGGAGCCTTCTGCCTGGTGTGGATGAACGAGGACACGCTGTACGCCGCGCGCGACCCGCAGGGAATCCGGCCCTTGGTGCTCGGCAGGCTCGAGCGGGGCTGGGTCGTCGCCTCCGAGAGCTCGGCCCTGGCCACCATCGGTGCGAGCGTGGTGCGCGAGGTCGAGCCCGGGGAGCTGCTCGCCATCGACGAGAACGGACTGCGCAGCCACAGGTTCGCCGACCCCGCGCCTAAGGGCTGCGTCTTCGAGTACGTCTACCTCGCCCGCCCCGATGCCACGATCAGCGGTCGCAGCGTCCACGAGGCGCGCGTCGAGATGGGCCGGCGGCTGGCGCGCGAGTTCCCCGTCGAGGCCGACCTCGTGATGCCGGTGCCCGAGTCGGGCACCCCCGCGGCGGCCGGCTACGCGGAGGAGAGCGGCATCCCCTTCGGGCAGGGCTTCGTGAAGAACGCCTACGTCGGGCGGACCTTCATCCAGCCCAGCCAGACGCTGCGCCAGCTCGGCATCCGGCTCAAGCTCAACGCCCTCGAGCACATGATCCGCGGCAGGAAGATCGTCGTCGTCGACGACTCGATCGTGCGGGGCAACACCCAGCGCGCCCAGGTGCGGATGCTGCGCGAGGCGGGCGCGCTCGAGGTCCACGTGCGCATCTCGAGCCCGCCGGTGAAGTGGCCGTGCTTCTACGGCATCGACTTCGCGACCCGCGCCGAGCTGATCGCCAACGGGCTCGACGTCGACGAGATCGCCGCCAGCGTCGGCGCCGACAGCCTCGGCTACATCTCGCTCGAGGGGATGATCGAGGCGACCGGCCAGCCGGAGGAGAACCTCTGCCGCGCCTGCTTCACCGGCGACTACCCGATCCCGCTGCCCGACGAGAAGCTGCTCGGCAAGCACCTGCTGGAGGCGTCTCTGACGTCGGAGTCGCTGCCCGTGCTCAACAACCCCTGACACCCCGAACAGGACGTTCCGTGACCGACGCCGTACCCCTGCCCGACGCCCCCCGCAGCGACGCCTACGCCGCCGCCGGCGTCTCGATCGAGGCCGGTGACCGGGCCGTGGAGCTGATGAAGGGGTGGGTCGAGAAGGCGCGCCGCCCCGAGATGGTCGGTGGCATCGGCGGCTTCGCCGGGCTGTTCGACGCCTCGGCGCTCAAGTCCTACACGCGTCCGCTGCTGGCGAGCTCGGCCGACGGTGTCGGCACCAAGGTCGCGATCGCCCAGGCGCTCGACAAGCACGACACGATCGGGTTCGACCTCGTCGGCATGCTCGTCGACGACCTCGTCGTCTGTGGCGCCGAGCCGCTCTTCCTCACCGACTACATCGCCACGGGGCGGGTCGTGCCCGAGCGCATCGCCGCGATCGTCAAGGGCATCGCCGAGGCCTGCGTGGCCGCCGGCTGCGCGCTCATCGGCGGCGAGACGGCCGAGCACCCCGGCCTGCTCGAGCCCGACGAGTACGACGTCGCCGGCTCGACCACCGGCGTGGTGGAGGCCGACCGGCTCCTCGGTCCCGGCCGGGTGCGGCCGGGTGACGCGGTGATCGCGATGCGGTCCAGCGGTCTGCACTCCAACGGCTACTCGCTCGTGCGTCACGTGCTCCTCCAGCAGGCGGGCTGGTCGCTCGACCGCCACGTCGACGAGGTCGGCCGCACCCTGGGCGAGGAGCTGCTCGAGCCCACCCGGATCTACGCCAAGGCCTGCCTCGCCCTCGCGGCGCTCCCCGGGGCCCACGCGATGTCCCACATCACCGGTGGCGGCCTCGCCGCCAACCTCGAGCGGGTGATGCCGGTCGAGCTCGACGCCCACCTGGCCCGCGGCACCTGGACCCCCGCCCCGGTCTTCGACCTGGTCCGCCGCGTCGGCGACGTGCCCCAGGCCGACCTGGAGCGCACCCTCAACTGCGGCGTCGGCATGGTCGCGCTCGTCGCCCCCGACGACGTCGAGGCGGCGCTGATGCTCCTGGCCGGCCACGACGTCGATGCGTGGGTGGCCGGCGAGGTGGTCGGCGACGGCTCCGGACACGTCTCGCTGACCGGTCAGCACCCCGGGTGGTGAGTCCCACCGCCTGACCGGTGCGCGAATTGCCGGAGGTGGTGTGCGGGAACAGACGCCCAGCAGGTAGCGTTGCCCCCACGACGAATCAGACCGATCCGACCAGGAGTCACAGTGCGCGTGTCAGCAGCCCTCGTGACCCGGTCCAGTGTGCGAGGGGGTCGACCCCATGGGACGCGGCCGAGCTAAGGCCAAGCAGACGAAGGTCGCACGCGAGCTGAAGTACCGCTCTCACGAGACGGACTTCGGCGCGCTGGCGCGCGAGCTGCACGGCGATGAATCCACTGCGAGCGGAGTCGAGGAGCCACAGCCCGACCCCGACGAGTACGACAAGTGGGCCGACCTGGCGGAACGAGATCGGGACTGACCTGATCCGCTGACCGTGCCTCAGCACGATCGGGCACGGTCGAGCGCGGCGGTACGGCGTCCAAGTGGGTGTCCTGACACCCCCTCCGACGCCGTAGCACCGCGCTGGACGCTGTGGCGCGCCCTCAGCCGAGCCAGAGGCCGCGCAACCGGCCGACGTCGCGCATCCGCTTCTCGGCGAGGCGGTCGGCGGCGACGGCCGGCGGTACGCCGTCGCGCCGCGCGGTCTCGAAGACCGACCGGGTCGTGGCGAAGATGCCGGCGGCGCGCTGCTGGGCACGGTCGAAGGAGAAGCCCTCGAGCTCGTCGGCGACCTGGATCAGGCCACCGGAGTTCACGCAGTAGTCGGGCGCGTAGAGGATGCCGCGCTCCTCGAGCGCCTTCTCGATGCCCGGGTGGGCGAGCTGGTTGTTGGCCGCGCCGCAGACGATGGCGGCCGACAGCGTCTCGACGACCTCGTCGGTCAGCGCTCCTCCGAGGGCGCACGGCGCGTAGACGTCGAGCGCGGAGGCGACCAGCGCGTCGGTGTCGGCGACCACCTGCACCTGCGGGAGCTCGGCGAGCACCCGGTCGAGCGAGGGCTGGTGGGGGTCGGTGACGACCACCGTGGCGCCGTCCTCGACGAGGTGGCGCACGAGGTGGTGCCCGACCTTGCCGACGCCCGCCACGCCGACGGTGCGCCCACCCAGGGTCGGCTCGCCCCAGGTCGCCTCCGCCGCCGCGCGCATGCCCTGGAACACGCCGTACGCCGTCAGCACCGAGCTGTCGCCGGCGCCGCCGTGGGCGGTGGTGCGACCGGTGACGAAGTCGCACTCGCGGGCGATGTGGTCCATGTCCTCGGAGTAGGTGCCCACGTCGCACGCGGTGTAGTAGCGACCGTTCAGCGACTGCACGAAGCGGCCGTAGGCACGCAGCAGCGCCTCGGTCTTGAGCGTCGCCGGGTCACCGATGATCACGGCCTTGCCGCCGCCGAGGTCGAGCCCGGCGAGCGCGGCCTTGTAGGACATGCCGCGGGAGAGGTTGAGCACGTCGCGCACCGCGTCGTCGGTGGTGGCGTAGGGGTAGAAGCGGGTGCCGCCGAGCGCCGGGCCGAGGGCGGTGGAGTGGATCGCGACGATGGCGCGCAGCCCCGAGGCGCGGTCGTGGCAGAAGACGACCTGCTCGTGCTCGTCACCGAGCTCGAAGACGTCGACGGGGGGCTGGCTGGACGGACGGGTGCTCATGGCGGTGGCCGCTTTCTGGTCGGGTGCCACGCGGGTGGGTGGCTGCCTCTGCTGGTGCGGCCGCAGGGGTGGCGCGGCGCGCACCTCCAGCGTAGGGCCGCCGCGGCGTACCCAGAAGTAGATCGCTCAGGCGCGTGCCGCGCGCTCGCGCTCGAGCGCGGCCAGCGCCAGCCCCATCTCCCGCGTCAGCGTGACGTACGCCGCCTCGGCGCCGTCGAGCCGCCCCGCCCGGCCCCGCTCCTCGAGCTCGAAGGCGGCCGCGCCGACCCGGGGGAGGCCCAGGTTGAGCGCGCTGCCCTTGAGCTTGTGGGCGGTGGCCATCAGCTGCTCGGCGTCGGCGGTCTGCACGGCCGCACTGACGGCTGCGAGGTGGTCGGCCGCGTGGGCGATGAAGTTGCCCGAGGACCGCTGGAAGAGGCTGACGCCGTCCTTGACCATCTCGTGGAGCATGTCGATCCGTTCGGTGTCGACGAGGTCGCCGGCCGGCGGGGGGGACGCGGGCTCCGCGGCCAGGCTCTCCCGGGCGGTGGGAGCGGGCGGCGGGGTGGGCTTCGGCGTCTCGTCGTCGCCGACCCAGTGCCGCAGGGTGCGGTGCAGGCGGTCGGAGTCGACCGGCTTGGTCAGGAAGTCGTCCATGCCGCAGGCCAGGCAGCGCTCGCGCTCGCCCTCGAGGGCCGAGGCGGTCATCGCGATGATCGGCACCCGCTGGCCGGGCGCCTCGTTCTCGCGGATGGTCTCGGTGGCGGTGTAGCCGTCCATGCGCGGCATCCGGCAGTCCATCAGCACCGCGGAGAAGCCGTGGTCGCCCGCGAGCGCCTCCACGGCCTCGACGCCGTCGACGGCCACCTCGGTGGCGAAGCCGACGCTCTCGAGCAGCCCGACGGCCACCATCTGGTTGACCTGGTTGTCCTCGACGACGAGGACCTTGTGGGTGGCGGCGGGCGGTGCGACGCCGGTGCGGGTGCCGGGCAGGCCCTGCTCCTCGCGGGCGTCGCCGACGGCCGTGCCGAACTCGGCGGTGAACCGGAAGCTGCTGCCGTGGCCGAGCTCGCTGCGCACCTCGATCTCGCCACCGAGGGCCTCGACGAGCTGTCGCACGATGGTGAGCCCCAGCCCGGTGCCGCCGTGACGACGCGTGGTGGAGGGGTCGACCTGCGTGAAGGCCTCGAAGAGCCGCCGCTGGGCGCTCTCGGGGATGCCCGGTCCGGTGTCGGTGACGACCACCTCCAGCAGGTGCCCGTCGGGACGCCGCTCGGCGACGTCGACGGCCACCCGCACCGACCCGTGGTCGGTGAACTTCACGGCGTTGGAGCCGAGGTTGGTCAGCACCTGCTCGAAGCGCACCGCGTCGCCCCGCACGTACGTCGGCACGCGGGGCGCCACGTTCAGGTGCAGGTCGAGCCCCTTCTCGTCGGCCAGCCCGCGCAGCAGGCCGACCGTCTGCTCGACGACCGAGCGGACCTCGAAGTCGACCAGCTCCAGCTCGAGCCGTCCGGCCTCGATCTTCGAGAGGTCGAGGATGTCGTTGATGATGCCGCGCAGCGTCAGGCCGGCGCCGTGGAGCGCCTCGGCGAGCTTGGTCTGCTGGTCGTCGAGGGGGGTGCGTCGCAGCAGGTCGGTGAGCCCGATGACGCCGTTCATCGGCGTGCGGATCTCGTGGCTCATCGTTGCGAGGAACTCCGACTTCAGGCGTGAGGCGTGCATCGCCTCGTCGCGTGCCTCGGCGAGGTCGGCCGCGGTGCGCTCTCGCTCGGCCACCCGGCCGAGCATCGCGGCCACCTGCTCGATCAGGTCGTGCGAGTGGTCGTCGAGGGGCATCTCCTGGCCCACGGCGAGCACCACGCTGACGACGTCCTCGGAGTCCCGGATCGGGATGGCGACCAGGGTGTGGGTCTGCTCGCGGCCCGGCAGCGGTGAGGTGGTGAGCTCCCCGGTGCGGAACGCCTTCTCCACCAGCTCCACGTCGGTGGGGACGTGGCCCACCCGCCCGTCGTAGGTGAGCGGGAAGGTCGCCGTGGCCCCCTGCTCGTCCTGGCTGATCGCCCACGCCATGTGCCACCCGGGAGTGCTCTCGAGCACGCGGCTGGTCAGGATCAGCGCCTCGGTGAGGGCGGAGGACTTGTTGGCGACCTCGGCGACGTCGCGCAGCAGGGCGAGGCGGCGAGACGCCTCGGCGAGCTCGAGGTCGGCGTTGATCTGGTCGGTGATGTCCTGGTCGGTGCCCCGCATCCGCACCGGGGTGCCGTCGGCTCCCCGCTCGACCTGGCCGAGCCCACGGCACCAGCGCACCTCGCCGTCGCCGCGCACGATCCGGGCCTGCCACGAGAACTCGTTCGTGCCGTCGTACGTCGCCGCGACCGCGCCGCGCACCTGGTCGCGGTCGTCGGGGTGGATGAACTCGAGGAAGGCCTCGTAGTCGCCTCCGAACTCCTCGGGCTCGATGCCGTAGATGCGGTAGAGCTCCTGGGACCAGACGGTGCGATCGCCGGCGACGTCCCACTCCCAGCTGCCGATGCGGGCGATCCGCTGGGCGGCGGCGAGCTGGTGCTCGCGGTCGGCGAGGGTCTGGATCAGGTGGCGCAGGTCGTTGTAGTCGGAGTACTGGTGCAGGTAGCCGAGGGTCCGGCCGTCGTCGTCGCGGACCGGTCGCCAGCTGGCCAGCAGCCAGACGGGGGTGCCGTCGGGCTGGAGGTACATGGTCTCCATGTCGTCGTGCCCCGGGTCGCCGGCGCGGGCCCGCTCGAGGTGGACCGCGAACTCCTGCCGGCCCTGCTCGTCGTGCACGTCGAAGGCGCTGAGCCCCTTCATCTGCTCCGGCGTGCGGCCGAGCAGCTCGGCCATCCGCGGGTTGAACAGGAGCGTGTCGCCCTCGCCGTCGAGCAGCCAGACGCCACCGGAGCTGGCGTCGACCAGCTTCCGGTAGAGCTCGAGGTCCTCGGGCACTGCGCAGGGTCCTTCCGGGGGGAGGCAGGAGGTCTCCATCATCCCTGCTCGCGGGAGACTTCACTCCTGTTTCACAGGTAATCTTCATGACCGGACACGACGAGGGCCGCACCCGTCCGGGTGCGGCCCTCGTCTCTCACTGTGGCCAGGGGCGGGGTCGAACCGCCGACCTATCGATTTTCAGTCGATCGCTCGTACCAACTGAGCTACCTGGCCGCAGGCAGGGGAACCATACCGGAGGGGTGCGGGCGCCACGAAAACGGGCGTGGTCGATTGCCGTGCCCGAGCGCGCCGCCTCTAGGATGGCGCCAGTCCGGCCCCCATCGTCTAGCGGCCCAGGACCCCGCCCTTTCACGGCGGTAGCACGGGTTCGAATCCCGTTGGGGGTGCTCCAGATGTGCGGTAGGGCCTCGATTGGGAGCCGCTGCCGCCCATGGGTTAGAGTCACACCGCTCCGCTCGCCGGAGCACCATGAGGCCCCGTAGCGCAGTTGGTTAGCGCGCCGCCCTGTCACGGCGGAGGCCGCGGGTTCGAGTCCCGTCGGGGTCGCCAGCTGACACCCCGGACCGATGAGGTCCGGGGTGTCCTGCATTTCCGGGCCACCCCCGGTCGCGCCGTAGGGTCGGGACGTGCCGGTGGAGATGGAGCGGGAGCCGTTCGAGCGGCTGGTGGAGGAGGCCCTGGAGTCGATCCCCGACGAGATCGCGGTGCTGGTGCGCAACGTGGTCGTCATCGTCGAGGACGACGCCCCGGCCGACGACCCGGACCTGCTCGGGCTCTACGAGGGGGTGGCGCTCACCGAGCGGTGGGGGGAGCCGCTGATGGAGCTGCCCGACCGGATCCTGGTCTTCCGCCGGCCGCTGCTCGACTTCTGCGAGGACCTCGACGAGCTGGCGGACGAGGTGCGGATCACCGTCGTGCACGAGGTGGCCCACCACTTCGGCATCGACGACGACCGGCTGCACGACCTCGGCTACGCCTGAGCGCGGACGGCGGGCTCGTCGGGGTCGTGCCACGCGGCCGGGGGACGCCCGGCCCGCTGGTGGGCGAACTCGGAGAGGAACCAGGTCTGGAAGGCCCGCTGCTCCGGCGTCCGCGCGAGCGACAGCATGCGCTCGCGGCGGCAGAACTCGTCGGCGAAGTCGAGCAGCTCGACGAACCGACCCATGGCGTCGGCGGCGCCGGGCGACGTACGCACCGTGAGGTCGACGGTGCCGTCGGCCCGGGGGCGCAGCCGGTCGCTGCCGCCGAGGTGGAGGCCGTCGCGCAGCTCGCGCTGCATGGAGGCGAAGAGATCGGAGAGGGTCTTGGCGAGCGGGTACTCCGCCTCGTGGGTCAGCGCCAGCAACCGGACCTCGCGCTGCAGCTCCTGGTAGTGACGCTGGAAGCTGCGCAGGGCGGTGACGGGCACCCGGAGCAGGTGGAACTCGCTGCTGTCGGCGCGGGCGGAACGGGTGATCCGGTCGAGCTGGCCGGTGACGGCGCCGGGGACGCCGACGTCGGCGAGCTCGAGGGCGGGGGCGAACCACACCACCTTGCCGGCGTCCTCGATCTCGGCGCCCCACGCCTCGGCGCAGCGGGCCACGATGTCGAGGCCGCGCCCGACGGTGACCAGCAGGTCGTCCTCGGTCAGCT
Organism: uncultured Actinomycetota bacterium; assembly: GCA_963754025.1. GTDB lineage: Bacteria > Actinomycetota > Actinomycetes > Propionibacteriales > Nocardioidaceae > Nocardioides. Next base: position 1,055,693 of record CAVWEC010000005.1, read on the forward strand.
CGGCCGGGTCGAGGACGCTGCGCCGCGGGGTCGGCATCTCGGGCTGCTCGGAGGAGGCGTCACGCACCTCCACGCGCGGGTGGAGGCGGGTGCCCCGCACGCGCACCTCGATCGGGCCGACACCGTGGAGCATGGCGTTGGTGACCAGCTCGGAGACTCCGAGCTCGGTCGTCTCGGCGAGGTCTGGCCGGCCCAGCCGGTGGATCTGCTCGACCACCCACTGGCGGGCCTCGTGCACACTGCGCGGCCCGGAACCCACGCGCAGTGCTGACCTCAACGGCACGAGTGGACCTCATTCCGGCAGCGGCGGACCTGTGGCGGACCTGATGAGTGTTGCATTCCCCGTGGTGGTCGCGCTCAAACCCTGTCACGTCCAGCATTCCTGCGCGGCCCTGTCCACGACGCGCCGTGTGACCGACCGAACGGTGGGCGCGATTCGGGCTCCCCGGCGCCGGAGGAGGACAATGGGCCCATGGCGACCCCTCAGGAGACCGGCCAGCACTCCACCGACGCGACCCCCGGCAAGCACCGGGTCGTGGTCATCGGCTCCGGGTTCGGCGGACTGTTCGGCACCAAGGCACTGCGCCGGTCGGACGTCGAGGTCACGATGATCGCCAAGACCACCCACCACCTGTTCCAGCCGCTGCTCTACCAGGTGGCGACCGGCATCCTCTCCGAGGGCGAGATCGCGCCCCCCACCCGTGAGGTGCTGAGCAGCCAGAAGAACGCCCAGGTGCTGCTGGGCGAGGTCACCGCCATCGACCTCGAGCGGCGCGAGGTCACCAGCCAGGTGCTCGGCCGCCCGACCGTGACGCCGTACGACTCGCTGATGGTCGCGGCGGGTGCCGCCCAGTCCTACTTCGGCAACGACCACTTCTCCGAGCACGCGCCCGGCATGAAGTCGATCGACGACGCCCTCGAGCTGCGCGGCCGGATCTTCGGCGCGTTCGAGATGGCCGAGCTCGGGGCGACCCGCGGCGACAACGTCGACCACCACCTGACGTTCGTGGTCGTCGGTGCCGGCCCGACCGGCGTGGAGATGGCCGGCCAGATCGCCGAGCTCGCTCACCGCACGCTCAAGCGCGACTTCCGGGCGATCAACACCCGCGAGGCGAGGGTCATCCTGCTCGACGCCGCCCCCCAGGTGCTGCCGCCGTTCGGTGAGAAGCTGGGCGACCGGGCCAAGGCCGAGCTGGAGAAGCTCGGCGTCGAGGTGATCCTCGGCGCGATGGTCACCGACGTCGACGAGCGCGGCATCGAGATGAAGTTCAAGGACGGCCGGGCCGAGCGGATCGACACCGTCACCAAGATCTGGGCCGCCGGCGTGCAGGCCTCGCCGCTCACGCAGACCCTCGCCGAGCAGACCGGCGCGCCGCTCGACCGCGCCGGGCGGATCGGGGTCAACCCGGACCTCACGCTCCCCGGTCACCCCGAGGTGTTCGTCGTCGGCGACATGATCAGCCTCGACAACCTGCCCGGGGTCGCGCAGGTCGCCATCCAGGGCGCGAAGTACGCCGCCAAGGAGATCGACGGCCGGATCCAGGGCAAGGCCCCGCAGGAGCCGTTCCACTACTTCGACAAGGGCTCGATGGCGATCATCAGCCGCTTCCGCGCGGTCGCGATGGTCGGCAAGCTGCGGCTGACCGGCGTCATCGCCTGGCTGATGTGGCTGGCGGTCCACCTCGTCTACATCACCGGCTTCAAGAGCCGCGTGACGGCGCTGCTCCACTGGTTCGTGTCGTTCCTCGGCCGCGGCCGCTCCGAGCGCACCACCACCGAGCAGCAGATCTTCGCCCGGGCAGCCCTGAAGCGGCTGCGAGGTGGCGCCGCCGACCTGGTCTCCGACCCCGGGGCCTACGACGCAGCACGGGACATGATCGAGGCGACCCGCCGCGCCGAGCTCGAGGCGCAGGCCGCCGAGGAGGCGCGCCTCACCGACGCCGGCGTCCGCGGCCTCCCCGCCGAGCAGCGGTAGCCGCTCGCCACCCCCGGCCTACCGTGGAGGGATGGCGGCCGACCCGTTCGACAAGCAGCTCGACGCGGCGCTGCTGCCGATGGTCGCCGCCCTCGGCTGCGGCGGCGTCGAGAGCGCCCACTGGCTGCCCGACCGGGACGGCCACCCCGTGGTCTGGCTGCGCACGCACACCCGCGCCCAGCGGGCGTTGCTGGAGAGGCAGACGTGGGTGCTGCCGCAGGTGCAGATCATCATGACCCGGCTCGGCGTTCCCCACGACTCGGTGTGGGGCCTGCGCCTCGAGGTGACCTCGGCCGAGGACGAGGCCGGCCTCCTCGAGGGCTGAGGTCGGCGGCAGCCGACCCTCAGAGGTGGGGGCGGAGTCAGTCAGTAGGCCCTGTGGGACTCGAACCCACAACCAACGGATTAAAAGTCCGGAGCTCTGCCAATTGAGCTAAGGGCCCGGGGCGGGCGCCAGCGTATCCGCCGCGCGGGCCCGGGACGTCAGGCGGTGGAAGCCGCCGCTGCTCACCTGGCAGACCGGCCGGTCAGCTGCGGTGACGGCCCTCTGTCTCGGGCGCCGTCTCGGGCGCCGTGTCGGGCGCCGTGTCGGGGGCTGCCTCGGGCGTGGGGGCGGGGGCGTCGGGGTCGACGCGGTCGGCCTCGTGGAGGCGGTCCTCGACGTGGGCGGCCTCGTGCTGCTGGTCGCGGCGCAGCTCGCTCGCGCGGGCTTCGGCCTGCTCGGCCCGGACGCGGGCCTGCTCGGCCTCCGCCTCGGCCTCGCGGGCGGCCAGGTCGCTCTCGGCGACGGCAGGGCGGCGCTGGTGCGCCTCGCCCCGCAGCTCCTCGGCCGTCTCACGGGCCTGCTGCTTGCGACGCCCCGACGCCAGGAGGGCGAGGACGACGCCGACGATGATGAGGGCGAGGACGACGAGGAGGATGACGATCATTGTGCTGCTCATCCCGGTCACGCTAGGGCGGCGGGCCCCCGGGGGCCTCACCTGCAGGGGTGCCTCAGGCGGCGCGGTGGCTGCCGGCGGCGCGCAGTCGCGCCACCAGCCGGCGCAGCGGGGTGTCGGGGGTGCTGCGCAGGAGCGGCAGCAGGTGGGTCTTGCCCTCCCGCTCCGCGACCAGCTGCAGCGCGTCGTCGTCGTACGCCGCCGCGAGGCGCTCGGCGCGCTCGTGGTCGTCGTCGGCGACGGCCGCGTTCACGGCCGCGACGTAGGAGGCGTGCAGCTCGTTCAGCTCATCGATCAGGCGCATGTCCCCAGTGTGCGCGCATCCATTGGAACGATCAAATACCCGCCGACGTGATGTCGGCGACAGACGACACCGCCCGGCCCCTGGGGGACCGGGCGGTGTCGATCACGTGGTGCGACGGGGTGTGGTGCTCAGTAGCCCGTCACGTCGAGGAGCGGCTCCTTGGTGTTGTCCGGGTCGTCGGAGGCGTTCCAGTCGCTGCTGCCCGAGGACCGGAGCGCGGCCTGCACCTGGGCCGGGGTGGCCGTGGGGTGCGTGGCGGCGTACAGCGCGGCGCCACCGGCGACGTGCGGAGCGGCCATCGAGGTGCCGGAGATGGTGTTGTAGCCGCCGTTCATCCAGGTGCTGTTGATGCAGACGCCGGGCGCGATGATGTCGACGTCGGCGCCGTAGTTGGAGAACGAGGCGAAGGTGTCGTCCTGGTCGGCACGGCAGGTCGAGGGGGCGCCGCCGCCGGGCAGGCCGTTGAAGTCGGCGAGCGCGCTGACCGTGATCACCTCGTCGTACGCCGCGGGCGTCGACCCGGAGGCGTCGGCGGAGTCGTTGCCGGCCGCGACCACGAAGGTCACGCCGTTGTCGACGGCCTCGCAGATCGCCGCGTGCATGGCGTCGCCGCTGGCGGCACCGCAGCTGCCGTCGTCCTCACCGCTGCCGCCGAGGCTCATGTTGGCCACCTCGATCTTGTCGGCGTTGGCCGCGACGTAGTCGATGCCGCAGATGACGTCGGAGTTCAGGCCGGCACCGGAGGGGCCGAGCACCTTGACCGGCCAGATCCGCGCGCCGGGGGCCATGCCGACGACGCCGGTGGCGTCGTCCTTCGCGCCGATCGTCCCGGCCACGTGGGAGCCGTGACCGTGCTGGTCGTCGGCGCTGCCGATGCCGAACATGGTGCAGTTCTTCGCGCCGGCCCGGTTGACGTTGAGGTCGGCGTGGTCGAGGTCGACACCGGTGTCGATGACCGCGACGTCGACGTCGACCCGCTGGTCGGCGCCGTCGATGGCGGCCGTCGGCGAGGCGTCGGCGTTGGAGCGGTTGATGCCCGTCGGGGTCGACTGGGCGCTCGCCGCGACCGGGGTGTCGGCCCGCACCGAGGCCACACCCGGCAGGGCGGCGACGAGGGCGGCGGTCGACGGGCTCATCGACGCGGAGTAGCCCTGGATCGCGGAGGAGTAGACGTGGCCGAGATCGAAGCCGAAGCGGTCGGTGTGGAGCGCGGCGACGCTGCGGGCCGCCCGGTCGTCGTCGAGCATGACGACGTAGCTGCCGGTCGCCGACGGGATGCCCGCCAGGGAACCGACCGGAGCGGTGGTGGCGGCCGTCGAGCCGGCCGTCGTACCGACGGAGAGCGCGAGAGCCGTGGTGGCTGCGGCCACGAGGGCCGGGGTACGGAGACGCATGGATGTCCTTGCTTGTCGGGTGTGCCGCCCGAGTGGCGACCTGACAGAGCCCCAACGAACGACTCCGGCGGGGGTCACGGAAGACCCGTCTCCAGCGGTGAGAAATCGCGTGGGAGTGCTCTTCCGTTCGCCTGTGTCGTTGGTAATGTCGGACGTGCAACAGGTGCAAGTTCCAGCAGGTCTGACGCCCGCGGAGTTTGTGATCCAACGGCGTTCTTTCGGGTGTGTCGGCCAGTCACGCAAGTCGGAGCGACGTGTCACCGCATCTGGTGTGGGCCGCCGAAGTGGCGGCTCTCGCCCCGACACAAGGAGTAACGAGCAGATGGCTCAGGGCACCGTGAAGTGGTTCAACGCCGAGAAGGGCTTCGGCTTCATCGCGCAGGAGGACGGCGGCGACGACGTCTTCGTGCACTACTCGGCGATCCAGTCGGACGGCTACAAGTCCCTGGACGAGAACCAGAAGGTGGAGTTCGACGTCCAGGAGTCCCCCAAGGGTCCGCAGGCCGAGAACGTCCGCCCCGTCTGATCAGCACCTGATCGGACTTCGGAGAGGCCCCACCCGCCCGGGTGGGGCCTCGTCCCGTCCCGGAGACCGCGGGCACCCTCGGCGCCCGTCACTCGTTCTCGGTACAGGTTTGGGGTTTGCGCCACGACCTCTGTGGGCATCGTGGACACTGGGACCGCACATTTGGGGCCGCACATTGGCACGACACGGGGGCAGGAGGAGCAACAGTGCACGATCAGTTCGACGTGTCGCTCGAGGACGCCGACCTGCTCGGTGAGGTGGAACTCACCACCAACCTGATCATCGCCGCGAGCGAGTCCGACGAGCACCTCTCCGCCGAGGAGATCGACGAGATCCTCGGCGTGCACTCGCGCGACCTCTGACGGCCCCCGCAGTCAGCAGGTCGCGAACAGCACCGGCCCGCTGGTGAGGTCGGAGAGCAGGTACTCGCCCGCCAGGGGCTCGAGCGCCATCGTCACCACCTCGCCGTCGGCCGCCACCCGACCGAGCTCGAACCGGTCGGCGAAGTCGCCGCCCTGGCCCGGCGCCGGGCCGGAGGCCAGCACCGACCTCGAGTCGGCGTTGGCGCGCGCCTCGTCGGCGTCGTCGAACGACATCACGACCCGTACGCCGCCGCCGGGCTGCGCCGCCATCGCGAACCCGGTCAGCGGGTCGACCGGCCCCGCGGCCGCGACCAGCGCGTCCGCCTGCGACTGGTCGGTCTCGTCGGCGCTGCCCATCGCCAGCGAGCCGCAGGCCACGGTGCTGTCGTAGACCGCGGCGGCCAGCGGGTCGCCCGCGGCCGCCACGACGTCGTCGAGCGTCTCCAGCCGGCCTGCTCCACCCGCGACCGCGTCCATCGCCGCGGCGGCGTACTCCGCGGTGTCGGACGCGACCACGATGCCGGAGCCCTCGTCGACGGCGAGGTACTGCAGCTCCGGGGTCAGGGTGCCCCCGATCGACGGCAGCAGGTCGATGCCGCCTCGCCACACGCCGGTGTCGTCGTCGGGACGCTCGTACCCGAGGTCGGCCAGGCCTTCCTGCAGGGCGTCGAGGTCGGCGTCCCCGGGCAGCTGCATGACCACCGCGGCGCCCACGTCGCTCTGGGTCAGCAGCTCCCACTCGAGGCTGGCGGGGGAGAAGCCGTAGTCGGCCTGCATCGTGCTCGCCGACTCCACCAGCGCCGACATGGGGGAGAGGTCGGCCTCGAAGGCCTCGCCGAGGAAGTCCTCGAGCTCCGCGGGGGACGACGTCGCGTCGAGCTCGGCGCCGAGCTCGCGGCGTACACCTGCCCAGTGGGTGAAGGTCAGGCGCTGCGCGTCGGCCGGCGCCAGTGCCACCGCGCGCTGGAGCGCGCTGTCGCCGCGGTGCAGCCACCACCGCACCCCCACGGCCAGGAGGGCCAGCACGACCACCGCCGCGAGGGTCGTCACCAGCCACCTGCGCACCGTGTGAGACTACTGCCATGCCCCAGCGCAGGGACGTCGTCGCTGCCGGCGCCGTGGTCTTCCGGTCAGGGCGTCAGGTGCTGCTCGTCCACCGCCCGCGCTACGACGACTGGTCGTTCCCCAAGGGCAAGCTCGATCCCGGGGAGCACGCCGCGGTCGCCGGGGTGCGGGAGGTGTGGGAGGAGACCGGGCTGCACGTCCGGCTCGGGCCGCCCCTCGCCGACCAGCGCTACCCCGTCTCCGGGGACCGGCAGAAGCTGGTCCACTACTGGGTGGGCTGGGCCGTCAGCGACGACGACGTCTCCGGCTACGAGCCCAACGACGAGATCGACGACGTCCGCTGGGTGCCCTACGACGACGCGCTCGAGCTGCTCACCTACCCGCACGACCGCGACACGTTGGCCGAGGCACGGAAGCTGCGCAAGCGGACCCGGGCGCTCGTGGTGCTCCGCCACGCGAAGGCCCGCTCGCGCAAGAGCTGGGCGAAGAAGAAGCCCGACAGCGAGCGGCCGCTGCTGTCGCTGGGGCACGACCAGGCGCAGCGGCTGGTCGGGCTGCTCGCGGCGTACGACGTGACGCGGGTCGTGAGCTCGCCGAGCACCCGCTGCGTGCAGACCGTGCAGCCCTACGCCGAGACCACCGAGTGGGAGCTCGAGACCCGGGAGCGGCTCTCCGAGGAGGGAGCGTCGCCGGAGAAGGTGTCGAAGGTCGTCGGCGAGCTGCTCGACGACCCGGCCGGGTCGGTGGTGTGCACCCACCGGCCGGTGCTGCCGACCGTGTGGGAGGCGTTGGGCGTGGCCGGCGAGAAGCTCGATCCGGCCGGGGCGCTGGTCGTGCACCACCGCAAGGGCCGGGTCGTCGCGACCGAGGTCCACCAGCGTCCCTGAGCCGGGAACCCGGCCGGATCCGGGGTCAGTTCATGTGACCGCCGTCTCACGTCCAGCGGTTGTGGGGAAGCCGCCGGATCCAGTTCACCTCGCGTTCACCGACGGCCGCGGGTCCGGTCACCTCGGCTTCCTAGGTTTTCCACTGTCAGATGCACTCAGACATCAGGAGAACGAAGTGAAGAGCACTTCCATGCGCCGGGCGATCGTCCCCGGCATCGTCGTCCTCGCGTTGGCTCTGACCGCGTGCGGTGGCCAGTCCGGCGCCTCCGGTGAGGGCGCTGCGGCTTCCGGGTCGGTCGCCGTCGACGGTTCGTCCACCGTCTTCCCGATGAGCAACGCGGCTGCCGAGCTGCTCAGCGAGGAGAGCCCCAACGTGCAGGTCAGCGTGGGCGAGTCGGGCACCGGCGGCGGCTTCGAGAAGTTCTGCGCCGGCGAGACCGACATCTCTGACGCGTCGCGGCCGATCGAGGAGGACGAGGTCGCGGCCTGCGAGGAGAACGGTGTCGAGTTCACCGAGCTCCAGGTCGCCACCGACGCCCTGACCGTGGTCGTCCACCCCGACCTGGCCGTCGACTGCCTCACCACCGACCAGCTCGTCAAGCTCTGGGAGCCCGACTCCGAGGTCACCAGCTGGAGCGACCTCGACCCGAGCTTCCCCGACGAGGACATCGCGCTCTTCGGCCCCGGCACCGACTCGGGCACCTACGACTACATGGCCAACGACGTCATCGGCGCCGACGAGGAGACGACCCGCGACGACTACGAGGCCTCCGAGAACGACAACGTCCTCGTGCAGGGCGTCGCCGGCACCCAGGGTGGCACCGGCTACTTCGGCTACTCCTACTACGAGGAGAACGCCGACAACCTCAAGGCGCTGGCCATCGACGACGGCAACGGGTGCGTCGAGCCGTCCGCGGAGACCGCTCGCGCCGGCGAGTACACGCCGTTGTCGCGCCCGCTCTTCATCTACGTCAAGAACACGGCCTACGCCGACAACGCTGCGGTCGCGGCGTACGTCGACTTCTACATCGGGAACCTCTCCGACATCGCCGAGGCGGCCCAGTTCATCCCGCTCGACGACGCCACCTACGAGGAGACCCAGTCCTCGGTCGAGAGCCTCGGCTGAGCTAGGAGCGAGACCCTTCGCATGACCAACCTCGTCACCACCGACGCAGGCTCGCCCTCCGGGGCGGGCCTGCCCGCCGTCGACCTCAGCCTCCGCGCCCGACCGGGCGAGCGCGTCATCATGATCGCGCTCGTCGCGTGCGCGCTGCTCTCGGTCGCCATCACGGTCGGCATCCTGGCGGCGCTGATCGAGCCGGTGCTCCACTTCTTCGGTCAGGTGCCGGTCGGGGACTTCTTCGCCGTCGAGGGCAGGTACGCAGTCGTGCCGCTGGTGCGCCGCGACGCTCACCGTCACCGCGATCGCGCTCCTCGTCGCGGTGCCGATCGGGCTCGGTGCCGCGATGTACCTCTCCGAGTACGCCTCGCGGCGGGCGCGCAAGGTCCTCAAGCCGACCGTGGAGCTCCTCGCCGGCGTGCCGTCGGTCGTCTACGGCTTCTTCGCGCTGTACTTCGTCACGCCGACGCTGCTGCAGGACCTGCTCGGACTCCAGGTGAACTTCACCAACCTGCTCTCGGCCGGTCTGGTCCTGGGGGGGTGATGGTGGTCCCGACCGTGGCGTCGCTCGCCGAGGACTCGCTCTCGGCGGTCCCCCAGTCGCTGCGACTGGGCTCGCTGGCGATGGGCGCCAACCGCATGCAGACCACGCTGCGGGTCGTGTTCCCGGCCGCGCTCTCCGGCGTCATGGCGGCGGTCGTGCTCGGCATGTCACGCGCCATCGGCGAGACCATGATCGTGGCGCTCGCGGCCGGTGCCCGGAAGAACCTCACCGTCGACGTACGCGAAGGTGCCCAGACGATGACCGGCTTCATCGCCCAGACCGCGGGCGGCGAGAACCCCGTGGGCTCGGTCGACTACAACATGCTCTTCGCCGTCGGGCTCCTGCTGTTCCTGATCACGCTGGCCATCAACATGGTCAGCATCTCCATCGTCCGTCGTTACCGGCAGGTCTACTGATGAGCCTCGCCGTCGAGACGGCCCGCGACACGGTCCGCATCACCACCGGACGCAGCCGCGATCGCAACCTCGCCTCCGTGGTCTTCATGGGTCTGCTCTGGTTCTCGCTGTTCTTCGGGGTCGTCGTCCTGCTGGTCCTGATCGTCGACACCGCGGTCAAGGGGGCGCCGCGCTTCGACGCCGACCTCCTGTTCAGCTACGAGTCGACGCTCACCCCGGAGTCGACCGGTTTCCGGGCCGGCATCATCGGCACCGCGTGGCTGATGCTCGGGACCGCGATCTTCGCGGTCCCGCTCGGCGTCGGCGCGGGTGTCTACCTCGAGGAGTTCTCCGACCAGCAGCAGTGGTACAACCGGCTGATCGAGGTCAACCTGCAGAACCTCGCCGCCGTGCCGTCGGTGGTCTACGGCCTCCTGGCCGTCGCCGTGATGGCGTTGCTGGGCTTCCAGCTGAAGAACATCGTCCTCGGCGGTGCCATCGCGCTCGCGCTGCTGATCCTGCCCGTCGTCATCATCACCACGCGTGAGGCGGTGCGCGCGGTACCGACCGACATCCGGCACGCCTCGCTGGCGCTGGGTGCGACCCCGTGGCAGACGACCTGGCGGCAGACCCTGCCGTCGGCCGTGCCCGGCATCGCGACCGGCACCATCCTCGGTCTGTCCCGCGCGATCGGCGAGGCGGCAGCCCCTGCTGCTGCTCGGCATCGGGGCGATCCGTTTCGACCCCAACGGCTTCCTCAGCCAGGTGACGGCCGTGCCCATCCAGATCTACCGGATGAGCTCGCAGTCGCAGATCGAGTACCAGCAGGCGGCCTCGGCGGGCATCGTCGTGCTGCTCGTCATGATCCTGGCGCTCAACGCCGTCGCAATCTTCATTCGCAACAAGTTCCAGAGGAGCTGGTGATCATGGTGATGCGCCCCGCGACGTTCTCGACCAGAGAGGATGGCCCCGTGCCGACCGCTGACCCCGACAACTCGTCGCCCGTGGTCTCCGAGAGCGAGGGCGGGAGATTCCCGTACCAGCCGCCGCACCCGGTCATGCAGACCGAGGCGCTCAACGTCTACTACGGCGACTTCCACGCCGTCCACGACGTCGACCTCGCCTTCGGGAAGAACGAGATCACCGCCCTCATCGGGCCCTCCGGCTGCGGCAAGTCCACCGTGCTGCGCTGCCTGAACCGCATGAACGACCTGGTCCCCAGCGCCCGCGTCGCCGGCTAGGTGACCTACCACGGGCAGGACATCTACACCCGCGGCGTCGACCCCGATCGCGGTCCGCACCCACATCGGGATGGTCTTCCAGAAGCCCAACCCGTTCCCCAAGTCGATCTACGACAACATCGCCTACGGCCCCCGGGTCATCGGCATGAAGGTCGACAGCATGGACGACGTCGTCGAGCAGGCGCTGCGTCGTGCGGCGCTGTGGGACGAGGTGAAGGACAAGCTGAAGCAGTCCGCCTACGGCCTGTCGGGCGGGCAGCAGCAGCGGCTGTGCATCGCCCGCACCATCGCGACCCAGCCGGACGTGATCCTGATGGACGAGCCGTGCTCGGCCCTCGACCCGATCGCCACCGCCCGCATCGAGGACCTGATGGTCGAGCTGCGGCAGGCCTACACGATCATCATCGTGACCCACAACATGCAGCAGGCCGCCCGCGTCTCCGACCGCACCGGCGTTCTTCACGGCCAAGCCGGACGAGGTCACCGGCAACCGCACCGGACTGCTCGTCGAGTTCGACCAGACGCGCAACATCTTCTCCAACCCGCACGACCGCCGTACCGAGGACTACATCTCCGGCCGCTTCGGCTGAGCCTCGCTCCGCGCGCGGGTCATACGTCCGGTCGCCATGACGACCAGACCGTATGACATTCCGGGCGTCCTCCACAGATCGACGGCGTCCCGTTTCGGGCGCCCGTCCCGGGTCAGGCTCGCGGCATGACGACGACGAGCGGGGCGTCCGGGCCTCGCGAGCCTCGGGCCGAGGCGCTGCCGGCACAGCACGGCGTCGTGTGGCGACTCCAGCCGTACGCCGTGGGCTTGACCCGCTCCGAGCTGCGGGCCCAGGTGCGCGCGCGCCGGTGGCAGCGGGTGGGCACCCAGTCGGTGGCGTTGTCCACCGGGCCGCTGCCTCGGGTGGCACGGGAGTGGGCCGCCGTGTTCGAAGCCGGTCCGCGCGCCTTCCTGGACGGGGCCTCCTCCCTCGTCCAGGCGGGCTGCGGCACTTCGAGGTCGGCGAAGATCCGGGTGTCGGTGCCGCGCGGGGCGCGGGTACGCCGGGGCAGGGGGCTCGACGTCCGGCAGACCCGACGGTGGGCCGCCGAGGACCTGGCAGACGGAGCGGCCCGCCGCGGAGCCGGCCGGCGGTAGCCGCGGTCCGCGGGGCACTGTGGGCACGCACGGACGGTGAGGCCGCGCTGCTCGTCACGATGGCCGTGCAGCAGGGCCTGGTCCTGCCGACGAGCGCGACGTCGCTCACGAGATGCTGCGGGTCAGGCGGGACCGGAGCCGGGTGCTCCTGCAGTCGCTCGTGCTCGACCTGCTGGGCGGCGTCCGCTCGCTCGGCGAGGCGCTCGACCTGGCGCGGGAGTGCCGGCGACGGGGCCTGCCCGAGCCCTCGCGCCAGGTGGTCCGCCGCGGGCGCAACGGCAGGTTCTACCTGGACGTGGTCTGGGACGGGTGGGGCCTCGTGGTCGAGGTCGACGGGATCCACCACACGTGGGCACAGCACGTCATCGACGACGCGCTGCGGCAGAACCACGTCGTGCTCGGGGGCGACGTCGTGCTGCGGCTGCCCCTGCTGGGGCTGCGCATCGCCGCCGACGACTTCTTCGCCCAGATCGAGCAGGCCCTCACCGCGGCCGGCTGGCCTGGACGTCATACGAATCGTGCGTCATAGCGACCGGACCGTATGACGTCCGGCGGCCCGACCCGCGCTCGGAGGACTTCGATGAAGAAGTGGGAGAGCCAGTAGCAGACGGCGGCGGCGAACCCGGCCGCCGGGAAGGTGAGGACCCAGGCGGTGAGGATCGAGCGGGCGACGCCCCAGCGCACGGCGGAGAGGCGCTTGGTCGCGCCGACGCCCATCACGGCCGAGGTGATGGTGTGGGTCGTCGAGATCGGCGCCTCGAAGACGTACGCCGTGGTGTAGAGCACCGACGCGGCGACCGACTCGGCGGCGAACCCGCGGGGCGGGTCGAGGTGGATGATCCGGCGCCCGAGGGTGCGCATGATCCGCCAGCCGCCGGAGTAGGTGCCGAGCGAGATCGCGGCCGCCGCGGCGAAGATCACCCACAGGGGCAGGTCGTCGCTGGCGCCGACGTACCCGCCGGTGAGCAGCGCCAGGAAGATCACGCCCATCGTCTTCTGGGCGTCCTGCAGGCCGTGGCCGAGCGCCATCGCGGCCGCGGAGATGGTCTGCGCCGAGCTTGAAGCCGCGGTTGGCGCGCGCCGGGTTGGCGTTGCGGAACAGCCACATGATCGCGACCATCACGGCGAAGCCCGCCGCGAAGGCGAACAGCGGCGACAGGATCATCGGGATGACGACCTTCTCGATCACGACCGCCCCGTTGAACCCGACGCCGGCCGCGATCGCCGCACCGACCAGGCCGCCGATGAGGGCGTGGGAGGAGGACGACGGGAGGCCGTAGTACCAGGTGATCATGTTCCATGTGATGGCGCCCGAGCAGACCGGCCATCACGATCACCAGCCCGTGGGTGCCGGCCGGTGGCGAGATCGTGTCGGAGACCGTCTGGGCGACCTTCTGGCCGAGGAACGCGCCCACGAAGTTCATGACGGCCGCCATAGCGAGCGCGACGCGGGGCGTCAGCGCCCCGGTCGAGACCGAGGTGGCGATGGCGTTGGCCGCGTCGTGGAACCCGTTGGTGTAGTCGAACACCAGGGCAACCACGACCACCGCGATGATGATCGCGAGCTCCATGCGAGTCAGGACTCCTTGACCGCGATCTGCTCGACGATGTTGGCGACCTTCTCGAACGCGTCGATCGCGCCCTCGAGGGAGTTCACGATGTCCTTGAGCTTGAGCACCTCGAGCGCCTCGTAGCGGCCGTCGAAGAGCTTGGCGAGCGTACGCCGGTAGGTCTTGTCGCCGGCGTTCTCGAGCCGGTTGATCTCGATCCAGTACTCGTCGAGGTCCTTCATCGACTGCAGGCGCGGCATCGCCTCGGTGGTGATCCGCGCGCACTCCTGGATGACCTCGACGAGGTCGTCGAAGCCCGAGGGCAGCTCGCGCACGTCGTAGAGCAGCACCAGGTCGACGACCTCGTCCATCATGTCCATGATGTCGTCGAGGCCCGAGGCGAGGGCGTAGATGTCCTCGCGGTCGAACGGCGTCACGAAGGTGCTGTTGACGCGGCGCACGATGGCGTGGGTGGTCTCGTCGGCTTCGTGCTCGGCCTCGCGCATGCGACGGGCGACGCCCTCGCGGTCGCTGTCGCCGGCGAGCATCTCGGTCAGCAGCGACGAGCCCGTCGTGAGGTGGCTGGCGGACTCGGCGAACAGGTCGTAGAACGACGCATCGACCGGGCGGAACTTGAGGCGCACGTGAACTCCTAGGGGCGCGGAGCGGAACGCGACAGACTAGGGGGTAACGGACCGACTCCGGCAGTCAGCCGCCCGTACGCCGCCGGCGCTGCCGATCGATGAGCGCCTCGTGCAGGTGGATCTCGCCGTCGTTGCGGTGCCACTCACCGTCGGCGTCGAGCAACCACGCGGAGGTGCCGTCGTCGAACGCGAGGTCGAGCAGCCACCGCATCTCCGCGACGTTCGACTCACCCGGCAGCCGCACCAGCACCTCGACGCGGCGGTCGAGGTTGCGGTGCATCATGTCGGCCGAGCCGATCCACGCCGCGGGCTCGCCGCCGTTCTCGAACCAGAAGACCCGGCTGTGCTCGAGGAACCGACCCAGCACCGACCGCACCTCGACGTTCTCCGAGAGGCCGGGCACCCCGGGCCGCAGGGAGCAGATCCCGCGGATCAGCAGCTGCACCGGCACGCCCTCCTGCGAGGCGACGTACAGCGCGTCGATGACCTGCTCGTCGACGATCGAGTTGGCCTTGAACCGGATGCCGGCGGGCCGGCCGGCGCGGTGGTGGGCGATCTCGCCGAAGATCTGGTCGATCAGCCCGCTGCGCACCGAGTCGGGCGCGACCATCAGCTGCTCGTACGACGCCTTGCGGCTGTAGCCGGAGAGGTTGTTGAAGAGGTGCGCGACGTCCTCGCCGATCGTCTCGTCGACGGTGATGATGCCGAGGTCCTCGTAGTGGCGGGCGGTCTTGGAGTTGTAGTTGCCGGTGCCGATGTGGACGTAGCGGCGCATGCCGTCGGGCTCGTCGCGCACGACCATCGACAGCTTGCAGTGGGTCTTGAGGCCCACCAGGCCGTAGACGACGTGGCAGCCGGCCTGCTCGAGCTTGCGGGCCCAGCGGATGTTGGCGTGCTCGTCGAAGCGCGCCTTGATCTCGACGATCACCAGCACCTGCTTGCCGGCCTCGGCGGCGTCGATGAGGGCGTCGATGATCGGGGAGTCGCCGGAGGTGCGGTAGAGCGTCTGCTTGATCGCCAGCACGTGCGGGTCGGCCGCGGCCTGCTCGATGAACCGCTGCACGCTGGTGGCGAACGAGTCGTAGGGGTGGTGCAGCAGCACGTCGCGGCGCGCGGCGGCCTTGAACACGTCGACCGGCGCCGCCGACTCGACGTCCGCGAGGTGGGAGTGGGCGCTGGGGATGAACGCCTCGAACTTCAGCTCCTCGCGGTTGAGGTCGGCGATGTCGTGGAGCCCGGTCAGGTCGAGCGGGCCGGGCAGCTGGAAGACCTCGTCGCTGGTGATGTCGAGCTCGCTCTTCAGCAGCTCCAGCACGGCGGGGCTGATCGTCTCCTCGACCTCGAGCCGCACCGGCGGCCCGAACCGGCGCCGCAGCAGCTCCTTCTCGAGCGCGGCCAGCAGGTTCTCGGCGTCGTCCTCCTCGACCTCCACGTCCTCGTTGCGGGTGACGCGGAAGCTGTGGACCTCGAGCACCTCCATGCCGGGGAAGAGTCGGCGCAGGTGCTCGCTGATGACGTCCTCGAGGGGCACGAAGCGCTGGTTGCCGACGTTGACGAAGCGGTGGAACGTCGGCGGCACCTTCACGCGCGCGAAGTGCTCCTTGCCCGACTTGGGGTTGCGCACCAGCACCGCGAGGTTGAGCGACAGCCCGGAGATGTAGGGGAAGGGGTGGGCCGGGTCGACGGCGAGCGGGGTGAGGACGGGGAAGATCCGGTCGCGGAAGAGCTTCTTGCAGGCCTTCTGCTCGTCCTTGTCGAGGTCGTCCCAGCGCACCAGCTGGATGCCCTGGTCGAGCAGCGCCGGCACGATCTCGTCACGGAAGAGGGAGGCGTGGCGGTCGGTGAGCTTGCTGGTCTCGGCCCAGATCGCCTCCAGCACCTCGCGCGGCATCAGGCCGGAGACCGCCCGCACGGCCACACCCGCGGCGATGCGTCGCTTGAGGCCGGCCACGCGGACCATGAAGAACTCGTCGAGGTTGCTGGCGAAGATCGCGAGGAACCGGGTGCGCTCGAGCAGCGGCACCCGCGGGTCCTCGGCCAGCTCGAGCACCCGCTGGTTGAAGTGGAGCCACGAGATCTCGCGGTCGAGGAACCGGTCGTCGTGCTTGGCGACCGCCTCGAGCGCCGCCTCGTCCGGCACGTACGGCGCCGCGCCGTCGCCCTCCGCCAGGAGCAGCTCGTCGGTGCCGGCGGTGTCGGTCGTCGGCGTCGGCGTCGGCGTCGAGGGTGCTCATGGGGCCAGTCTCTCACCGGCAGGTGAACGGTGGGTGTCCCTTCTCCCGGGCGCCGATATCGTGCCGCCATGAAGCTGCCAGCCCGGATCGAGGCGCCACTGGTCCGCGGCGTGCTGGGCCTGCCGGCCCCCCTGCTGCGACGCCTCGGCGGGCGCCCGCTGCGCTGCGAGGGCCAGACGCTGGCCCCGGACCTGCAGGCGATGCTGCAGCTGACCCGGCTCAGCGGCGAGCCGGTGCTCGGCACCCTGCCCGTGGCGCAGTCACGCACGCTCTACCGCCGCCAGACCGCCCTGGCCGGCGGCGACCAGCCGGTCGGATCGGTGCGCGACCTGATGGTCGGCGACCGTCGCGGCCGCCTCTACACCCCGCGCGGCGTCAGCGGTGTCGGGCCGCTGCTGGTGTGGTTCCACGGCGGTGGCTTCCTCTACGGCGACCTCGACACCCACGACCCGGCCTGCCGCTTCCTCGCCGAGCGCTCCGGGGTGCGGGTGCTGTCGGTCGACTACCGGCTCGGCCCCGAGGCCCCCTTCCCCGCCGCCTTCGACGACGGCGCCGCGGTCTACCGCTGGGTCGTCGCACACGCCGCGTCGCTCGACGCCGACCCCTCTCGGTTGGCGGTGGGCGGTGACTCCGCGGGCGGCACGCTGGCGGCGTACGTCGCGCTGGTGGCGGCGCGCGAGGGGCTTCCGCTGGCGCTGCAGGTGCTGGTCTACCCGGCGGCCGACTCTCGCGGCGACACCGAGACCCGCCGCCGCTACGCGCACGGGCTGGTGCTGACGCAGCACATGTTCGACGAGACCTCGGCCCACTTCCTCGTCGGCGACGACGACGAGCGCGACCCGCGGGCCTCGCCGGTGCTGGCGGAGATCCCGGCCGGGGTCGCGCCGGCGTACGTCGCGACCGCCGGGTTCGACCCGTTGCGCGACGAGGGCGAGTCCTACGCCCGGCTGCTGGCCGACGCCGGGGTGGAGCTCGAGCTGCAGCGCTTCCCCGACCAGGTGCATGGCTTCGTCCACCTCGTCGGCGTGAGCCCGTCGGGACGGGCGGCGACCCAGGCGGTGGCCGACCGGGTGGCCGACGCGCTGCGCGGATCGACGGTCAGGGACTCTCGACGATCAGCGTGACCGGGCCGTCGCCGACGCTGGCGACGCGCATGTCGGCGCCGAAGCTGCCGGTCTCCACGCGGATGCCGTCGGCACGGAGGGCGGCGCACACGGCCTCGTACGCCGGTTCGCTGACCGGGCCGGGCGCGGCTGCCGACCAGGTGGGCCGGCGCCCCTTGCGGCCGTCGCCGTAGAGCGTGAACTGGCTGACCACGAGCACCGGAGCGCCCGCGTCGGCGACCGACTGCTCGTCACGGAGCAGGCGCAGGTCGCGGATCTTGCCGGCCGTCCACGCGACCTCGTCGGCGCCGTCGTCGTGGGTGACGCCGAGGTAGACCAGCAGCCCGGCCTCGTCGATCGCGCCGACCACCTCGCCGTCGACGGTCACGGAGGCGGAGAGCACCCGCTGGATCACCGCACGCATGGGGCTAGTCTCCCAGCCGTGAGTGTTGACGTGCCCGCCGACCGGCTCCTGATCACCGTCGCCCCGACCGGTGCCGAGACGGCCAAGGAGGACTGCCCCCAGCTGCCCACCACACCCGAGGAGATCGCCGAGACGGCGGCGGCGTGCGAGGCGGCCGGGGCCGCGATGATCCACATCCACGTGCGCGACGACGCGCACCGGCCGACGCTCGACCTGGGGTTGCTGCGGGAGTGGGTGGCGGCGGTGCGGTCCGCCTCGACCCTGGTCGTGCAGCTGTCGACGGGCGGTTCGGTCCACGACCCGCTCGACGCGCGGCTGCAGGTGCTCGACGCCGGCCCCGACTCGTGCTCGCTGACGATGGGCACCACCAACTTCGGCGACGACGTCTTCTCCAACCCGTGGCCGTTCGTGTGCGAGCTCTACCAGCTCAGCCAGGAGCGCGAGGTCGTGCCGGAGTTCGAGCTGTTCGACCTCGGCCAGGTGCACGCGCTGTCGCGGCTGCTGTCGAAGTACGGCCTGCCCTACGGCGGCCGCGTCCACTGCGACCTCGTCATGGGCGTGCCCGGCGGCATGAACGGCACCACCGACGCCCTCGTCGCCGCGGTGCGCGACCTGCCGGCCGACGTCACCTCGTGGTCGGCGACCGGCATCGGCCGCTCGACCCTCTCCGTCGCCCTCGCCTCGCTGTCGAAGGGCGGCCACCTGCGGGTCGGCATGGAGGATGTGCTCACCCTGTCCCGGGGCGTGCCGGTCGAGCACAACAGCCAGCTGGTCTCGCGCGCCGCCGACCTGGGGCGCCTGGCGCAGCGCACCCCGATGACGCCCGCCGAGGCGCGGACGTTCCTGGGGATCCGCGGTCAGTAGCCGGTCGTCCCGACCAGCCGCGGGCTGGCGCTGCGTACCCGCAGCGCCTCGGGCTCCCCGTCGAGGGTGAGGCTGCCGGGGATCTGCTGCCAGCCGCCGCCGTTGATCCGGTAGCGGCCCTGGTACGTCGTCGCCACGCTCGGGCTCACCCGCCCTGCGGCCGCGTACTCGTGCGTCACGTCGAGGTCCGGGTACGCCGCACCCGGGCTGCTGGTCGTGTCGCTGGTGCCGTCACCGAAGTCCCACGTGTACTCGGCCGGCGTCGCCTCGATCTCCACCCGCTGCCCGAGCAGCGTGACGCTGCGGGTCGTGGGCTCGGTGTTGTCGGTGAAGAAGTTGGTGTCGAAGTTGACCAGCGTCTGCCCGTCCGGCGGCTGCAGCTCGAGCTCCGACGTCGGCCACGCGAGGCGTTCGAACTCCCGCCGCACCATGGCCGGCGTGATGGTCTCGAGGGTGTCGTACTGGCCGGGGGCGAGGCAGGTCGTGCCGTAGCGGGTGGTGTCGCCGGTCGCGTCGTCCTTGCGGTAGATGACGTAGATCAGCCCTCGCCGCCCCGTCTCCTGCGTGCAGGTCGCGTTGGCAGGACAGTCGGCCACGGTGCCGCCGACCTTGCACCGCGACTCGAGGGTGTACGTGTAGCCGTCGTCCGCTGCCGTCGCGATCGCGTCGCGGACCTCCCCGTGACTCTTCCTGCATTCAGTGCCTGACTGGGTGAGGCTGCTCGCCGTCTCGCAGCCTGCTGCCGCCGGGCTACCCGCAACACCCAGGACGCCGAGCGCGCAGTAGTAGCGCCAATCCGAGCCGACTCATGAGGGCGTGTCTACGTAGTCGAGCATGCGCCAGTCGTCACCGTCCTGAGCGACGTGCATGATGAATTCGTTCGGTCCGCCTTTGAGGCGGGCGACGTCTGCGTTGGCGTCTTCTCGGTACGTGGTTGGGGCAGCCTGCACCATTACCGAGAACTCCTTTCCCGCTCGCCGTTCAATCGATTGCACCTTCTGGAAATCGATGGCGACGTATCCGCCGTGCGCATACATACCTTCGATTCGAGCGGCGAGCTGCTCGCAGGTGGCGCAGCCACGACTCAATGCCAGGAATGCCTCGGTCTCGCCGGTGTTCTGCATCTCCGTGTTGAGTTCGAACCATTCACGGATGAACGCCTCGGGCGACTGCGCCTCGGGGGTGGCGGTGGGGGAGGACTCGGTGGGCGACGGCGACCGGGTCGGCTCGAACCGCGGCTCCGGGTCGTCGCTGCACCCGGCGAGCAGCAGCCCGGCGGCGAGCGCCGAGATCGCGGTGCGACGTACCGACATCAGGAGCCTTCCCGAGAGACTTCCTTGAACCTAGCGAGCGAGCTGACCGCAGGACACCCCCGGGACAACGGCCTGTGGACAACCGGCTCTCGACGCAGCCTGCCCCGTTCCGCTGCGGCTCAAACCCGACAAGGTCGTGATTCCGAGCCATCAGGTGACTCGCAATCACGACCTTGCTGTCGGTGGGGCGGCCGAGGGTGGCCGGCATGTGGCTGGACGAGGTGATGTGGCGGCAGGGCGGGGTGGTGTCGCGCGCCCAGGTCCTCGCGGCCGGGGAGCAGCCGCACGACATCCGTCGTCGACTGCGGAGGCGGGAGTGGCCGCCGTCGGCGAGGGGGTCTACGTCGACCACACGGGTCCGACGACCTGGGAGCAGCGGGCGATGGTGGGGGTGCTGCACGCGGCGAGTGGGCTCGACGAGGCGTCATCGAGGTCGCGATCGATGCGCGCCGCACGGTGCGGCCGCTGCGCGGCTGTCGAACGGTGCGGGTGTCCGGTCTCGCGGACAAGGTCGACGCCCTGCGTACGCCGCCGCGACTGCTGCTGCCCGAGGCGGCGGCCGACCTCGCGATCGCGGCGCCCGACGAGCTGGAGGTCGTGCAGATCGTGGCCGATGCCTGCCAGTCACGGATGGTGGTCGCGGCCGGCACCTGCTCGGCGCTCGAACACCGATTCGTCAACGGGGTGGTGAGGGCCCACGGACTGCCCATGCCCGGGCAGCAGCGGGTCAGGACCCTCACCGACGAGGGCGGACGCCGCGAGCTGCGCGACTGCGAGTGGGAGGCCGAGCGGCTGGTCGTCGAGCTCGACGGGCGGCAGTTCCACGACAACGCGCGGCAGCGCGACCGTGATCTCGACCGCGACCTGGACGACGTGGCCGGCGGGCGGGTCGCCGTACGGCTGGGGTGGGGGCAGGCCACGCGACGTCGGTGCCGGACGGCGCAGCGGCTCGCGACGATCCTGCGCCGCCCGCTGCGAGCGTGTGACGGGTGTCAGTAGACGAGCGCCTGGACCCCGTCGGCGAGGACCTCCTCGGCGAAGACGGCGGCGCCGGCGATCCGGACGCCGTCGACCACGGAGGAGGCGGTGATCGAGCGGCGCTCGGCGCACTGGGAGCAGACGGTCACCGTCCCGCCTGCGAGCACGGCGTCGAGCAGCGAGTCGAGCGGTGTGGCCAACGGCAGGGAGAAGTCGGCGGCCCGTCCCGGCACCGCCAGCCAGGCCGCCTCGCCGGTCAGCCACAGCGACACCCGCGCGCCGGAGGCGACGGCCGCCGCGGCGACGGTGAACGCCTGATTGACCCGCTCGGCGTCGTCCTCGCCGCAGGTCGCCTTGACCACCAAGTCCCGTGCCATGGGGAAACCCTAGACTCGGGGTCATGCCGTTCGAGATCCCGGACAACATCCACCCGAGCTGCGCCCGCCTGGCCTGGCTGATCGGCTCGTGGGCCGGCAACGGACACGGCGAGTACTCGACGATCGAGCCGTTCCAGTTCGGCCAGGAGGTCATCTTCCAGCAGGACGGGCGGCCGTTCATCCACTACTTCAGCCGCG
This sequence comes from uncultured Actinomycetota bacterium, assembly GCA_963754025.1. Lineage (GTDB taxonomy): Bacteria > Actinomycetota > Actinomycetes > Propionibacteriales > Nocardioidaceae > Nocardioides. Next base: position 1,077,276 of record CAVWEC010000005.1, read on the forward strand.
CGTGGATCACCGACGCCCAGGGCAACACGATCCGCCCGGCCGCGCAGGAGACCGGCTTCATCCGGCCGCAGGAGGACGGCACCATCGAGATGGTGCTGACCCACAACACCGGTTTCGTCGAGATCTGGCACGGCGAGCTCCACCCCGAGCAGCCGCGGTTCGAGCTGGTCACCGACGCGGTCGCGCGCACCGCGACCGCCAAGGAGTACGCCGGCGGCAAGCGGCTCTACGGCTACGTCAACGGCGACCTCATGTACGCCTACGACATGGCGGCGATGGGGCAGGAGCTGCAGCCGCACACCCACGCACAACTGGTGAGGCAGTGAGCGAGACCGACTGGAAGGCGAAGCTGCGCGGGAGCGGCTACCGGCTGACCCCGCAGCGTGAGCTGATCCTGGCCGCCGTCGAGCGGCTGGGTCACGCGACGCCCGACGAGGTGCTGGCCGAGGTCCGCACCCACTCCAGCGCGGTCAACCACTCCACCGTCTACCGCACCCTCGAGGTGCTGGAGGAGATCGGGCTGGTGCGTCACGCCCACCTCAGCGACCGGGCGCCGACCTACCACTCGGTGACCGACCACGAGCACTTCCACCTGGTCTGCCGGAATTGTCAGCGCGTCATCTCCGTTGACCCTGATGTGTTGCGACCACTGCTCGACCGCCTCGACACCGACCACGGCTTCGTCGCCGACGTCGGCCACCTGACCGTCTTCGGGAGGTGTGACCGATGCCGCTGAGCCCCCTCCTCGACCTGCCCGACGCCGTCGCCGGCGAGGGTGCCGACGCGCCCGTCGCCGCCCACTACGGCTCGTTCAACCGTGAGCAGCGCACCCTCGAGGCCGGAGACGGCTTCGTCGACCTCTCCCACCGCGACGTGCTGCGCATCGCCGGTCCCGACCGGCTGACGTGGCTGCACTCGCTCACCACCCAGCACCTCACCGATCTCCGGCCGGGGGAGTGGACCAGCGCCCTGGTCCTGACCCCCAACGGCCACGTCGAGCACGCCTTCACCGGCGTCGACGACGGCGAGGCGCTGACCCTCCACACCGAGCCGGGCCTGGGCACGCCGCTGCGCGAGTGGCTCGAGCGGATGGTCTTCATGATGCGCGTCGAGATCTCCGACGTGACCGACGAGCTGGCCGTGATGTGGCGGCCGAAGGGCTACGACCTGGTGCCGCGCGACCAGCTGGCGGCGTACGCCGAGGCGGCGGGGCCGGCGTGCGGAATGTGGGCCTTCGAGGCGCTGCGCATCGCACGCGGCGAGCCGCGGTTCGGCGTCGACACCGACCACCGCACGATCCCCAACGAGGCGGGCTGGATCCCGAGTGCCGTCCACCTCGACAAGGGCTGCTACCGCGGTCAGGAGACTGTCGCCCGCGTCCACACCCTCGGCCGACCGCCGCGACGGCTGACGCTGCTCCACCTCGACGGGTCGGAGAACCGGCTGCCGGAGCGCGGCGCAGAGCTCAAGCAGGGCGACAAGGTCGTCGGGTACGTCGGGTCGAGCGCCCGCCACCACGAGCTCGGCCCGATCGCGCTGGCGATGGTCAAGCGCAACGTGCCGCTCGACGCGGTCCTCGACGCCGACGGCCTCGTCGCCGCGCAGGAGGTCGTGGTCGACCCCGAGGTCGGCCTGCACGTCCGCCCGAAACTGCGCTGAGGTGCTTGTGCCGCTGCTGTGAGTCACCAGGTGACTCACAGCAGCGGCGTAGTGCAGTCCGGGCAGGCGTGGACGTGGCCGGTCCAGCCGCGTCGCTGTGCGATCGCCCCGAGTGCGTACGCCGTGCGGCAGGACCGGTCGAAGACCTGGCCCCACCCGAGTCGCACGGTGAGCCGACCGGTCGCCGCAGCGTCGAGGTCCCGGTCGAGATCGAGGTCGCGGGCCGCCGCGTTGTCGTGGAAGAGCCGCCCGTCCAGCTCGACGACGAGCCGGAGGTCGTCGTACTCCACATCGCGGTAGACCGTGCCGCGCAACGACGCCTTCACCTGGCGGGAGGCCGTCGGCAGACCGTGCGCCCGCTCGACGCGCGTGAGGTAGCCGTGCTCGAGGGCGGAGCATGCGCCCGCGTCGAGATCGGCGAGCACTCCGCTGAGCAGCGGCCGGCGGGCGATGCGGATCCGACCGTCGAGCGAGGTCCGCAGCCGGGCGGGCGTCGTCAGCCGCCCCTGGACGGCATCGGCGAGCGTTGCGATCGCCCTCATGTCGGTGGCCTCCGAGGCGGCGACGCCGACGACGGCCTCCTCCAGGCGGACCCTCGGCGGCGAAGCCGTCCACAGGACCCGGCCGGACAGGTCACTCAGGTGGCGGAGCACGACTCCCGGCGGGGTCACGAGCGTGTGCCGCGAGCGGTCGACCGCCACGTGGATCGGACCGGCGTCGTCGTGACCGCGGAGCCCGCGCCCCGCGGCGGCACGGATCGCGGACCGGTCCGCGAGGGCGGCTGGCCACAGCGCGAGGACGGCGATCCACGTGCGCTGTGCCCACGTCGGCTCGCCGGTGTGGTCGACGAAGACCCCGGTGAAGGCGGGCGCCCAGAGGCGACGGCGCACCAGGCGTCGGAGGTCGTGGGGTTCGAGTCCGGCCGCCACGGCCTGGCGCCGGGAGATGACCCCCGACTGCAGGCCCAGCAGCTCGACCACGGGTGAAGGCAGGGACACGGGGTCGACCGTGCCCGGACGACAGGACGCCCACAACGGGGTCCGGGGTCCCCTGTGGACAACCCCTCAGTCGCCGCCGAAGAGGTCGCGGGTGAAGACCTTGTCGGAGACGTCGGCGAGCTCGGTGGACGATGCGGTTGGCGACGATCAGGTCGGCACTCGGCCTTGAACGGCGTCGAGGTCGCGCACCGACGCGGGAGCCGAAGAACGCGTCGTCCTCGAGCTCGGGCTCGTGGACGACGACCTCGATCCCCTTGCCCTTGATCCGCTTCATGACGCCCTGCACGGACGAGAAGCGGAAGTTGTCCGACCCGGACTTCATGATCAGCCGGTGCACGCCGACGACGGCGGGCTCGCGCTTGATGATCTCCATCGCGATGAAGTCCTTGCGCGTGGTGTTGGCGTCGACGATCGCGCGCATCAGGTTCTGTGGCACGTTCCAGTAGTTGGCGAGCAGCTGCCGGGTGTCCTTGGGCAGGCAGTAGCCGCCGTAGCCGAACGACGGGTTGTTGTAGTGCGACCCGATCCGCGGGTCGAGCCCGACGCCCTCGATCACCTCGCGCGAGGAGAGGCCGTGGGCGATCGCGAAGGAGTCGAGCTCGTTGAAGAACGCCACCCGCATCGCGAGGTAGGTGTTGGCGAAGAGCTTCACGGCCTCCGCGTCGTCGGGGTCGGTGAGCAGCACGGGCACGTCGGGCTCGAGCGAGCAGTCGGCCAGCATCTGGGCGAACTTGCGGGCCCGGTCGGACTTCTCGCCGACGATGATCCGCGAGGGGTGGAGGTTGTCGTGCAGCGCCCGGCCCTCACGCAGGAACTCGGGGGAGAAGACGACCTGGTCGGTGCCGAGCCGCTTGCGCAGCCCGGTCACGAATCCGACCGGGACCGTCGACTTCACGACGATCGTCGCCGAGGGATTGACCGCGGATACGTCGCGCATCACCGCCTCGACGGACTCGGTGTCGAAGGCGTCGCTCTCGGGGTCGTAGTTGGTCGGGGTCGAGACCACGACGTAGTCCGCGTCGGCGTACGCCGCGGTGTCGGTCGTGAAGGTGAGGTCGAGGTCGCGCTGCGCGAGGTACTCCTCGAGCTCGGCGTCGTTGATCGGGCTCCTGCCCTGCCGCAGCAGGTCGATCCGGCCGTCGTCGACGTCGATGCCGACGACCGGGTGCTTCTGGCCGAGGAGCGCGGCCACCGAGAGGCCGACGTAGCCGAGACCGACGACTACCACAGAAGTCAGGCGCGAAAGTCTAGGGCGCGCGTACATCACGTGCGTGTCTCGGTCGTCGTGGGTGAAGCCGAGCGGGTGTAGACGTGGATGGCGGCGGCGTTGTCGGACTCGACGTAGAGCTCGACCTCGCTGACGCCGCGTTCGGCGAGGTGGGCGAGCCCGGCGCGGGTGAGCGCCTGGCCGAGCCCGAGCCCCTGGGCCTCGGGAGCGACGCCCACGACGTAGACCTCCCCGAGCGCGGCGGAGTGCTGCTTGGTCCAGTGGAAGCCGAGCATCCGCCCGCCCCGCATCGCGACCAGCAGGCCGCGGGGGTCGAACCACGGCTCGCCGGTGCGCTCGGCGAAGTCGCTCGAGGTCATGGCGCCCTGCTCGGGGTGGGCGGAGAACGACTCGGCGTTGACGCGGAGCAGCTCGGTCGCGTCCTTGGGGTGGAAGCTGCGGATGTTCACGCCCTCGGGCAGCGAGACCGGGCCGGTCGGCCCGGAGCCGGGCCGTCGCATCACCCACAGCTCGCGCACCCGCGCGAAGCCGTGCCGCTCCGCCAGTCGTGCGGCGCCGGGGTGGTCGGCGTGCGACCAGGCCCGCAGCGGCCCGTCGTACGCCGCCAGCGCATCGGCCAGCAGCGACCCGCCCACGCCCTCGCGGCGGGCCTTGGGCCGCACGACGAGCGACAGGTCGCCGCCGATGACCAGGGCGAAGCCGTCGTCGGTGACCCACCAGGCCACGTCCTCGGGCCGGTTGCGCAGCGCCAGCCACGTGGCTTCGTCGATCGGGGCCGGTCCGTCGGCCGCCTCCACGTCGGCAGCGACGTCTGCGATCTGTCTGAGACTGTCGGCGTCCACACCCCGACCGTACGCGACCGGCGTCAGGCGTCCTGGGAGTCGCGTGCCGAATCGGTGGTGGAGCTCGACGAGGACGTCTTGGTCGGCAGCACGAAGCGGTAGCCGACGTTGCGCACGGTGCCGATGAGGGTCTCGTGCTCGGGACCGAGCTTGGCGCGCAGCCGGCGCACGTGGACGTCGACGGTGCGGGTGCCACCGAAGTAGTCGTAGCCCCACACCTCCTGGAGCAGCTGCTGGCGGCTGAAGACGCGGCCGGGGTGCTGGGCGAGGTACTTGAGGAGCTCGAACTCCTTGAAGGTCAGGTCGAGCGTGCGCGAGCCGAGCTTGGCGGTGTAGGTCGCCTCGTCGACGACGATCTCGCCGGAGCGGATGACGTGCGACTCGGGGTCGTCGGCGTCGCGCTGGGCGGCGAGCCGGCCGACGGCGAGGCGCATCCGGGCCTCGAGCTCGGCGGGGCCGATGGTGTTGAGGACGACGTCGTCCATGCCCCAGTCGTGGGTGACCGCGGCGAGCCCGCCCTCGGTGAGGATGAGCAGCACCGGCACGTCGACGCCGGTGGTGCGGATCAGCCGGCAGAGGTCGCGCGCGGAGACCAGGTCCTGGCGGCCGTCGACGAGCAGCAGGTCGGCGTGCGGGGCGTCGAGCAGGGCGCTGCCCTCGGCGGGGAGCACCTTGACGGGGTGGGCCAGCAGCGCCAGCCCCGGGATCACCTCGGCCGAGGGCTGGAGCGCGCTCGTCAGCAGCAAGATGTTGGTCATCGCCTGGCCTCCACACGGTGTGGTCGAGTAGGCAAGGATAGTCGGCGATGAGCACCTCCACCGTGACTGTCCGTTATTGGGCAGCAGCCCGCGCCGCCGCCGGCACCGACCACGACGACCTGCCGGTCGAGGGGCCGGTCACGCTCGCCGACGTCGTACGTCGCGTCGTGGCCGCCCACCCCGAGGGCCGACTCGTCGGGGTGCTGGAGGTCTGCTCGGTGCTCGTCGGTGACCGGCCGGTGGCCACCGAGGACCCCGCCGACGTCACGATCCACCCGGGCGACGAGATCCAGTTCCTCCCCCCCTTCGCCGGCGGCTGAGGACCCCGGAGGTCGCGCCCCCGGGGTCCGACGGGCCTCAGGCCTCGATCGCCTGCCGGTCGTCGCCGCTGGCGCCCTTGAGCTCGATCTTGCGCGGCTTGGCCTTCTCGGCGACGGGCACGTGCAACCGCAGCACCCCGCCGTCGTAGGCCGCCTCGATGCCGTCGAGGTCGAGGTTGTCGCCGAGCACCAGCTGGCGGCTGAAGACGCCGCGCGGGCGCTCGCTGGCGAGCATCTCCCAGTCGCCGTTGCGCGCCACCCGCTCGGCGCGCACGGTCAGCACGTTGCGCTCGACGTCGAGGTCGATGCTGTCGCGGCTGACGCCGGGCAGGTCGAACTCGATGACGAAGCGGTCGCCTTCGCGCCAGGCGTCCATCGGCATCACCGCGGGGCGGTTGGTCGTGCCGAGCAGCTGCTGGGTCAGGCGGTCGAAGTCGCGGAACGGGTCGGTCGTGCGGAGCAGCATCACGAATCCTCCTCTGGCTCTGTCGTGTGACGCATGTGGTGCAGTAACCTGCAATCACTGTTATAGATTCTCTGCCAACCAGATTTCAAGTAGGTGAGCGAAAATGGCCCGACGCGGCGTCTACGCGATCTCCGTGGTGGCCGAGATGGTGGCCATGCCGGCGCAGAACCTGCGGGTCTACGAGCGCCACGGCCTGCTCGAGCCCGAGCGCACCGACGGCGGCACCCGTCGCTACAGCCAGACCGACGTCGACCGCCTCCACCGGATCCGCGACCTGCTCGCCGATGGCCTCAACCTCGCCGGGATCGCGCGCGTGCTCGCGCTGGAGGAGGAGATAGTCCGGCTCCGTGCGGAATGCAGCAGGCTCCGGCAGCGTTGAGCCCCGCATGACCACCGGCGCCTGGATCCTCGTCGCGAGCGTGCTGCTGGTCGTGGCGTTCGGGCTCTGGCGTGCGTACGCCGACGGCCGGTTCCGCGGCACCCACGCCGTGAAGGGCGCCGACGCGCCGGTCGCGCCGTCGGTCGAGCCGCTGCTGCCGGCCGACCAGCTGGGGGAGCGGGCCACCCTGCTGCAGTTCTCCAGCGCCTTCTGTGCCCCGTGTCGTGCCACCCGTCGGGTGCTGACCGAGGTGGCCGAGGTCGTGCCGGGCGTGACCCATGTGGAGATCGACGCCGAGGAGCACCTCGACCTGGTGCGCAAGGTGGGCGTGCTGCGCACCCCGACCACCCTGGTGCTCGACGCCCTCGGCCAGGAGGTCACGCGGGCGGCCGGTGCGCCCCGCAAGGAGCAGGTGCTGTCCGCATTGCAGACAGTCGTCTCGTCCAACGAGACGAGCGATGGGACGCAGGCGTGAGCACCCCTACAGTTCCGAGCATGTCCTCGACCATGCTGACCAAGCGCCGCGCAGTGGACCACTGCCTCGTGCGCTCGGCCATGTGTCGCATGTCCTAGGGCACCCCGCCGGCGTTCTGCCTCATGTCTCGTCGACACCGTCGACCGACGTTCCGGGTGTGCCCCTCTCCTCCGCTGCACCTCAACGGACCCCAGGACAGGACTGACATGACCACCACGCCCCAGATCGACCCGCGCGGCCCCCGCGTCGCCGCCACGCTGACGAGCATCGTGCTCGCCGTCGTGCTGCTCACCGCCCCGGGGCCGCTCGCCCTGGGCCTGCTCGCGGCGCAGACCGCCGTCTTCGCGATCGGCGCCGTCAGCGGCGTCCAGCACACGCCGTACTCCCTGTTCTTCCGCACGCTGCTGCGTCCCCGGCTCGGCCCGCCCGCCGAGCTCGAGGACGCCGCGCCGCCGCGGTTCGCGCAGGCGGTCGGCCTCGGCTTCTCCTTCGTCGGCCTGGTCGCGCTCGCGGCCGGCGCCACGACGCTGGGCCTGGTCGCGGTCGGGTTCGCCCTGGCCGCCGCCCTGCTCAACGCGGCCACCGGCTTCTGCCTCGGCTGCGAGATCTACCTCCTCACCAAGCGGGCCGTCCCCGCCACGTCCCACTGACCACCAGCACGCCACACCGAAAGGCACCACACCATGAGCCGCGACACCGCACTCGTCACCGCCGACTGGGTCGAGCAGCACCTCGACGACGACAACGTCGTGCTGGTCGAGGTCGACGAGGACACCTCCGCCTACGACAAGGGCCACATCCGGGGGGCCATCAAGCTGGACTGGACGACCGACCTGCAGGACCAGGTCCGGCGCGACTTCGTCAACCGCCAGCAGTTCGAGGCGCTGCTCTCCCAGCGGGGCGTCGCCAACGACGACACCGTGGTCCTCTACGGCGGCAACAACAACTGGTTCGCCGCCTACGCCTACTGGTACTTCAAGCTCTACGGCCACGACGACGTCAAGCTGCTCGACGGCGGCCGCAAGAAGTGGGAGCTCGACTCCCGTGAGCTGACCGACGAGCTGCCGACAGCGCGAGCAGACGTCGTACTCCGCGCAGGAGCAGGACCACTCGATCCGCGCCTTCCGCGACGAGGTCGTCGCCGCGATCGGCGCCCAGAACCTGGTCGACGTCCGCAGCCCCGACGAGTACGCCGGGCGGCTGCTCGCCCCGGCCCACCTGCCGCAGGAGCAGGCGCAGCGCGCCGGTCACATCCCGACCGCCGCGAGCGTGCCGTGGAGCAAGGCGGCCAACGACGACGGCACCTTCAAGTCCGACGACGAGCTGAAGGAGATCTACTCCGCGGCCGGCGTCGACTGGGACAAGGACACCATCGCCTACTGCCGCATCGGCGAGCGCTCGAGCCACACCTGGTTCGTGCTCAAGGAGCTGCTCGGCCAGGACAACGTGAAGAACTACGACGGCTCGTGGACCGAGTACGGCTCGCTCGTGGGCGTCCCGGTCGCGCTCGGCGACGAGAAGGGCGAGGCCTGATGGGGTGCGGCGCCGTGGTCGGCGGCCGCTCGATCGAGGGCATCGACCTGACCAAGGAGGCCGTCATCCAGGGCACCGTGACCCGGGCCGGTGAGCCGGTCGGCAGCGCCTACGTGCGGCTGCTCGACAGCACCGGCGAGTTCACCGCCGAGGTGCCCACCGACGACGCGGGCCAGTTCCGGTTCTTCGCCGGCGAGGGCTCCTGGACGCTGCGCACGCTGGCGCCCAAGGCCGACCCCCGTGACGACCAGGTGACCGCCCAGCGAGGCACCGTCGCCGAGGTCGACGTCCTGCTCTGACGCTCGCCCCGAGCTCCGGCCCCGGTCGCCTACGCGCGACCGGGGCCGGACTGCGTCAGCGGGTCAGCCGCTGGCGTACGCCGCGGCGCACCTCGTTGGCGCGCTGCTGCTCGCCGGCGAAGGAGCTGACGGCCACCAGCGCGCCGGTGAGGGCGGGCACGGCCCACTGCAGCTGCTGGAGCTGCTTCTGGGCCTGGGCGACGGCCGGCGGGGTGCCCTCGTCGGGCTCGGTGGCGGAGTGGGCGGGCATCCGCGTCTCCTCGCTGACCTTGCGGCCCAGCGCCCGGCTGTAGGCGGTGACGCCGAGGGCTGCGGCGGTCAGCGCGGTCTTGGTGAGCGCCATCGACGCGACGCCCTGCTGCCCGGCGACGCGACCCTTGTTGCCGAGCAGCTGGCCGACGCTGCCCACCAGGTGGAGCCCGATGGCGCCGGCGTTGACGGGCGTCCAGCGGTCCCAGCCGACGTTGGCGACGGCGCCGGTCGAGGTCGAGCTGTCGGCCTCCGCGGAGGCGGGGTTGAGGGAGACGGCGTTGGCCAGCGTGCCACCGAACCAGGCGGCCAGGCCGACGTCGTGCAGGGTGCGGGACAGGGTGTCTCGTGCCACGGAAGAACTCCTCGTGGATCGGGGGAAGGTCAAGCCCCCAGCCTCGCGCCCGACCGCCACGGGATGACACGCCCTCAGGGGTGTAGGACTCCAAGACGGCGCCACAGCACGGGGCTGGTCAGGCGGTACACGCGGCTCCCTGGATCCGAGGTCTTGGCAGGCTCGACCAACGTTGTGGCCGGTGTACGAGTCTATGTGTGGTGGCGCGTTGCTGTGCGGGTGACGAGGTTTCGAGGCTCGCTTCGCCCGCACCTCAACCACCGGGGTCGCGGCGTGCGGGGTCTTCGACCTCGCTCACTGCGCTCGCTGCTCGACCAACTCGGTTGGGGTGGATGCGACGAACCCCCGGCGCCTTGCGGCGGCCGGGGGTTCCTCGGAGGTGCTGGGTCAGGAGCCGGAGTTGATCATGCCGGCGCCGACGGTGACGCCGGTGGCCTCGTCGATCAGGATGAACGAGCCCGTGGTGCGGTTCTTCGAGTAGGGGTCGCACAGCAGCGGCACCGTGGTGCGCAGCGTGACGCGGCCGATCTCGTTGAGGCCGAGCTCGCCGGTCTCCTGGTCGCGGTGGAGGGTGTTGACGTCCAGGCGGTACTGGAGGTCCTTCACCATCGCGCGACCGGTGCGGGTGGTGTGCTTGATGGCCAGCTTCTGCCGCGGCTTGAGCGGGGCGTTGGTCATCCAGCAGACCATCGCGTCGATGTCCTGCGCCGGGGTCGGCGCGTTCTTGACGCGGGCGATCATGTCGCCGCGGGAGACGTCGACGTCGTCGGTGAGACGCACCGTGACGCTCATCGGCGGGTAGGCCTCGTCGAGCTCGGTGTCGAAGTGGTCGATCGCCTCGATGGTGGAGGTCATGCCGCTGGGCAGCACGACGACCTCGTCACCCGGCTTGAGGACACCGCCCGCGACCTGGCCCGCGTAGCCGCGGTAGTCGTGGTACTGGTCCGACTTCGGCCGCACGACGTACTGCACGGGGAAGCGGGTGTCGACGAGGTCGCGGTCGGAGGCGACGTGGACGTGCTCGAGGTGGTGGAGCAGCGTCGGGCCGGAGTACCACGGCATCGACTCGCTGCGCGTCACGACGTTGTCACCCTTGAGCGCCGAGATCGGGATGACCTCGAGGTCGGGGATGTTGAGCTTCGTCGCGAACTGGCGGAACTCGGCGTGGATCTTCTCGTAGATGGTCTGGTCGTAGTCGACGAGGTCCATCTTGTTGATCGCCAGCACCAGGTGGGGCACCCGCAGCAGCGAGAGCAGTACGGCGTGGCGCCGGCTCTGCTCGGTCAGGCCCTGGCGGGCGTCGACCAGCACCAGGCCCAGGTCGGCGGTCGAGGCGCCGGTGACCATGTTGCGCGTGTACTGGATGTGGCCGGGGGTGTCGGCGATGATGAACTTGCGGTTGGGCGTCGCGAAGTAGCGGTAGGCCACGTCGATGGTGATGCCCTGCTCGCGCTCGCTGCGCAGGCCGTCGGTCAGCAGCGCCAGGTCGGTGTAGTCGTAGCCCTTGGCCTGCGAGGACGTCTCCACGGCCTCGAGCTGGTCCTCGAAGATCGACTTCGAGTCGAGCAGCAGGCGACCGATGAGGGTCGACTTGCCGTCGTCGACCGAACCGGCCGTCGCGAACCGGAGCAGGTCCATGTTCTGGGTGACGTTCTCGACCATCGCCTCGCCGGCGGTCTCGGGGGCGGTGTTCTCGTTGTCGGCCATCAGAAGTAGCCCTCCTTCTTGCGGTCCTCCATGGCGGCCTCCGAGAACTTGTCGTCGCCGCGGGTCTCGCCGCGCTCGGTCACCCGGGCGACGGCGATCTCCTCGATGATCTCCTCGATCGTGCTGGCCGTGGACTCCACGCAGCCGGTCAGGGTGATGTCGCCGCAGGTGCGGAAGCGGACGGTGCGGACCTCGGCGGACTCGCCGTCCTTCATCGGGTTGAGCGGGGTCTCGGTCATCAGCATGCCGCCGCGCTTGAACACCGAACGCTCGTGGGCGTAGTAGATGGTCGGGATCTCGATGCCCTCGCGGGCGATGTAGGACCACACGTCGAGCTCGGTCCAGTTCGAGATCGGGAAGATCCGCATGTGCTCGCCCTCGTGGAGGCGCCCGTTGTAGAGGCTCCACAGCTCGGGACGCTGCATCTTGGGGTCCCACTGGCCGAACTCGTCGCGGTGGGAGTAGACGCGCTCCTTGGCGCGGGCCTTCTCCTCGTCGCGGCGGCCACCACCGAAGGCGGCGGTGAAGCCGTTCTCCTCGATGGCGTCGAGCAGGGTGCCGATCTGCATGCGGTTGCGCGAGGTCTTGCCGTCCTCGACCACCACGCCCTTGGCGATGGCGTCGTCGATGCTGGCCACCACCAGGTTGACGCCGAGGCGCTGCACCCAGCGGTCCCGGGTCTCCATCACCTCAGGGAAGTCGAGACCGGTGTCGATCTGCAGGATCGGGAACGGGATCTTCGCGGGGTAGAACGCCTTCTCCGCCAGCCGCAGCATGACGATGGAGTCCTTGCCGCCGGAGAACATCAGGACCGGCTTCTCGAACTCGGCGGCGACCTCACGGAAGATGTGGATCGACTCGGCCTCGAGCTGGTCCAGCTGGGACAGCTGGTAGTCGGCGTGGGTCGGTGGTGCACTCATCAGATCGGGATACCTCTCCTCGGGTAAGCGGACTCATGCTAGCCGCGTGCGGGGCCATCGGTTCAACTCGGCCGGGGTCGGGGTGGTCCGCGTCACGACTGACGCACCGGTCGGACCTCAGGTGTCGGTGCGTTTCATGCCGACGATGCCGGGGCGGTAGGTCGGATCCTCCAGCTCGGCGACGGTGGGGGAGCCGAACATCGGCAGCCCCTGGGACCGCCTGATGAACCCCCAGACCACCGGCACCAGCACGATCATCGCGAGGCCGACGCCCGCGATCAGCATCGGGTAGGTCTCGTCCTCGCCGGCGCCCAGCGGCGCCCAGCCGGCCTTGTCGAGCAGCGCCACGCCGCTCATGGTCAGCACCACCACGATCCCGCGGCGGATGATCGACTGCGGCACCCGCGGCGCGATGTGGGAGCCGATCACCGTGCCCGGCACCGAGCCGATCAGCAGCGGGATCAGCAGGCCCCAGTCGAGACCGTGGAGGGAGATGTTGGCGATGGCGGCGGCCAGGACGAGGGGCACGGCCTGCACGAGGTCGGTGCCGACCAGCTTCACCGCCGAGAGGCCGGGGTAGAGCATCAGCAGCGCGATCATGATGACCGAGCCGGAACCGACGCTGGTGATGCCGACCAGCAGGCCGCCGAGCATGCCGACCAGGAGCGTGGGGAGGATCCGGACGGCCGGGTCCTCGTCGAAGTCGTCGTTCCCCTGACGCACCCGCCGCAGGCCGATCCACAGCCGCAGCGCGTAGGTCGTCGCGGCGAAGAGCAGGGCGAAACCGATGGAGAGCTTGAGCAGGCGGTCCAGCTCGTCCTTGTCCGCAGCCACCCAGTCGATCAGGTAGGGCCCGAGCAGGGCCATCGGCACCGAGCCGATGATCAGCCACTTCGCGAGCTGCATGTTGGGGGAGCCCTCGCGCTTGTGCACGATCGCGCCGCCGGTCTTGTAGACCGCGGCCGCGGTGAGGTCGGCGGTGACCACCGCCGTCGTCTCGCCCACGCCGAGGAAGATCAGCGCCGGCGTCATCAGCGCGCCGCCGCCCATGCCGGTGAGGCCGACGACGATGCCGACCACGAAGCCGGCGACGATGATGCTCAAGAACGTCATGGTGATGACGTCGCCCATGGAGTGACCCTTCCTGAGGAGCGAACGACCGAGTGGTCCTGCAGACCGACGAACACTACTGAACTACACGAGTTTGTCGAATTCAGGTGACCGCGACGCTACTCCTTGATTCCGGGTATTCGGTCAGCCGGTGGCGGCTCGAGGTAGCCCTCGTCGCGCAGGCGCGACGATCACGTCCTCGAGCGCGTCCTCGATGCTGCGGCCGGTCGTGTCGACGCGCACGCTGGCGTCGTCGGGCTCCTCGTAGGGCGAGGAGATGCCGGTGAACTCCGGGATCTCGCCCGCCCGGGCCTTGGCGTAGAGGCCCTTGCGGTCGCGGCGCTCGCACTCCTCGAGCGGGGTCGCGACGTGCACGAGGAAGAACGCGCCGCCGGCGTCCTCCACCATCTGCCGGACCTGGGCGCGGGTCTCGGCGAAGGGGGCGATCGGGCTGCAGACCGCGAGGCCGCGGTGGCGCGAGATCTCCGCGGCCACCCAGCCGATGCGGCGGATGTTGGTCTCGCGGTCGGCCTTGCTGAAGGTGAGGCCCTGGGAGAGGTGGCGGCGCACCACGTCGCCGTCGAGGGAGGTGACCGGGCGGTCGGTCTCCTCGAGGATCCGGTCCATCAGCGCCCGGGCCAGCGTCGACTTGCCGCTGCCGGAGAGACCGGTGAAGAACAGCACCAGGCCCTGCTCGTCGGGGGTCGGCCGGTCGGCGTCGACGATCGCGGCGACCTCGTCGCTCGCTCGCCGGTGCCCTCGGTCAGCGCGTGGACGGGGTCGCCCGCGGCGTACGTCGCCACGACCCGGACGCCGAGCTCGTGGTCGGCCTCGGGGTCGTCGTGGGCCGCGAGCGGCACGGCCACGACCGCGGCGTCGGGCAGCTGGGCCGCGGCGGCGAGGCTCGCGCGCAGCAGCGCGGTCGGGGTCAGCTCGGCGGTGCCGTGGCCGGTCAGCGCCAGCAGCACGACCGGGCCGAGGCCGCGCAGCTCGTCGAGCTGGGTCGTGTCGAGCGCGTCGACGACCGGCACGACCGTGCGGCCGGCGTACTGCTCGCGCACCTGGGCCGGCGTCAGGTGGAGCCGGCGGAAGGCGCCGTACTGGTGGTGCGTCAGCACCTCGACCTCGCCGGTGGCGGTGGTCAGCCGCGCCAGCGGCAGCCCCTCGGGGTCGACCAGCTCGACGACCTCCTCGGCCGCGAGGTCGGCCGGCAGCGCCAGCGTCACCGGGCTGCCGGGCTCGCCGAACCGGGTCGTGGGGGCGAGGGCGCCGGTCGCGAGCAGCTCGAGGTCGTCCAGCTCGCGCGGGGTGGGGCAGTGTTGGGGCACAGGCACGGCGGTCATCCTGCCACCGTGATCGGGCTGCCCGCCCGGTGGCTAGGGTGCGGCCCATGCGTCCCGTCGTCGCCGAGATCGTCCGTTCCGGGTTCGTCGAGGGTCGCCACTACGGCTCACTCGTCGCCCTCCGCTCCGACCGGAGCGTCGACTGGGCGGTGGGTCCGGCCGAGGAGCCGGTGCTTCCGCGCTCGTGCAACAAGCCGCTGCAGGCGCTCGCGATGGTGGAGCTGGGGCTCGACCTGCCGCCCCAGCTGCTCGCGCTCGCCTGCGCCTCCCACAGCGGCGAGTCGTTCCACGTCGAGGGGGCCCGGGCGATCCTCGCGTCGGTGGGGCTGACCGACGACGCGCTGCAGACGCCGCCGGACTTCCCGCTCGACGACACGGCGCGCGACGCGGTGCTGCGGGAGGGCGGCACCCGCCAGCCGGTCCTCATGAACTGCTCCGGCAAGCACGCCGCGATGCTCGCCACGTGCGTCGTCAACGGCTGGGACACCGCCACCTACCGCGCCCCCGACCACCCGCTCCAGGTCGCCATCGCCGCGAGCTTCGCGTCGATGACGGGGGAGCCCGTGGCCCACGTCGCCGTCGACGGCTGCGGCGCCCCGCTGCTCTCGACGTCGCTCGTCGGCCTCGCCCGTGCCTTCTCCCGGCTCGCGCTCGGGGTCGACGGCCACGACCAGCCCGCCGCCGCGTCGGCCCGCATCGCCGACGCCATCCGCTCGCACCCGGCGTACGTCTCGGGCAGCCGGCGCGACGAGCGCGAGCTGCTCACCGCCGTCCCCGGCGCGATCGGCAAGGCCGGCGCCGAGTCCTGCTACGCGATCGCGCTGCCCGACGGTCGCGCCTTCGCCACCAAGACCGACGACGGCGCCCCGCGGGTCAGGCCCGTGCTCATGGCCGCCGCCCTCGAGCGCTCCGGCGTCCTCGACGACCCCGCCGTCGACGCCGACGCCGTGCGCCGGACCGGCCGGGTCGTGCTGCTCGGTGGTGGCGAGCCGGTGGGGGAGATCCGGGCGGCGTTCTGAGCCGGGATTACCCGGTCGGCCGGGTAAACCCGACGTTCGTGACGCTTGCAAGGGGCACGAAGGGCGAAGTTCCGGCACGAAGGTGGGCGAGTGTGAACAGGCTCACGCTAGCCGAGTTTGCATTTCGCTAGCTGCAGCTAGCACCATGGGGGCATGGCCAAGGGCAACGTCTCCAAGAAAGTCGGCAAGACCGTCGACAACCTCGGGGACTACCTCAAGGAGCAGCGCACCAGCGCACGGCTCTCGCTGAGGCAGCTCGCCGAGCAGGCCGGCGTGTCCAACCCCTACCTCAGCCAGATCGAACGCGGTCTGCGCAAGCCCTCGGCCGAGGTGCTCCAGCAGATCGCGAAGGCGCTGCGGATCTCCGCCGACCAGCTCTACGTCCGGGCCGGCATCGTCAGCCCGGAGCCGACCTCGGGCTCCCCGGAGCGGTCCGTCGAGCTGGCGGTCCTGCACGACCCGCACCTCAACGAGCGCCAGAAGCAGTCCCTCCTCGACGTCTACGCGTCGTTCCTGGCACTCAACGCAGCACCCACCCAAGCACCCACCGAAGCTTCCACAGACTCGTCAACCACGAAGGAGTGAGCCACATGGCCACCACGTTCGACACCCTCAAGACCCAGGCCACCAAGCCGCTGTACGCCGGCGTCGGCGCCACCGACCGCGTCGTCGCGGTCGTCCGCGACTACGTCACCGAGATGCAGAAGTCGGTCAAGAAGATCGACCTCGAGCCCAAGGCGCTGCGCGACCAGGCGACCACCGTCGTCAACTCCCGCGTCGACGCGATCAGCAAGGACGCCAAGGCCCGTCGTACGGCGGTCGAGAAGCGCGTCGCCGAGCTGCAGGTCGAGGCGCTCGCCCTGCCCGGCAAGGTGCAGGCCCAGGTCACCGACGCCTACGGCGACCTCGTCGTCCGCGGCGAGGGCCTCGTGACCCGGATCCGCAAGCAGGAGTCGACCCAGGCCACCAAGACGGCCGCGAAGACGACCACCACCAAGGCCAAGACCACCACCACCCAGGCGAAGACGGCGACCAAGAAGACCGCCGACACCGCCAAGAAGTCGGCCTCCACCGCGAAGAAGACCGCGGCCAAGAAGTCGGCGCCGGCCAAGTCCAGCGCCAAGGCCACCGCCACCGCGGCGAAGAAGACCGCGGAGACGGCCACCACGGCTGCCGCCGACGCCGCCGAGAAGGTCGGCGACTGACGCACCCCGCACCACCAGCAGGGCCCCGGGCGTGACGCCCGGGGCCCTCTGTGTCGTCGGCTACGGTTGAGGCGTGCCGTTCGTGTTCGAGATCCAGAGCTGGTTCCTGCTCGTCGTCGCCCTCGTGGTGACGGGGGTCAAGATCTTCGCCCTCGTGACGGCGCTGATGTTCACCCCCGAGCACTACCGCGCGGCCGACAAGCTCACCAAGCAGGCGTGGGTCGCGATCCTCGGGCTGGGGGTGCTCGCCGCGATCATCTGGTCGGGCAACCCGATCGGGCTGCTCAACCTCGCCTTCCTGATCGCCGCGTTCGTCTACCTCGCCGACGTGCGGCCGGCGCTCAAGGGGCTCTACCAGCGCTGAGGCCTCGCCCCACGGGTCACTGGCCCCTGGCGGCGTAGCCCTGCTCGACGGCCTCCTTGGAGGGGCGCCACCAGTCCTCGTGCTCGCGGTACCAGCCGACGGTCTGCTCGAGCCCGCTCGCGAAGTCGTCGTACGTCGGCCGCCAGCCGAGCTCGCTGCGCAGCTTGGTGGAGTCGATGGCGTAGCGCAGGTCGTGGCCGGCGCGGTCGGTGACGTGGTCGAAGTCGTCCTCGGCCCGGCCCATCAGCCGCAGCACCATCCGCACCACCTCGAGGTTGTTCTTCTCCCCGTCGGCGCCGATCAGGTAGGTCTCGCCGGCCCGGCCGCGCTCGAGGATCGCCAGCACCGCCGAGGAGTGGTCCTCGACGTGGATCCAGTCGCGCACGTTCTCGCCGGTGCCGTAGAGCTTGACCCGACCGCCCATCAGCAGGTTGGTGACCTGGCGGGGGATGAACTTCTCCACGTGCTGCCACGGCCCGTAGTTGTTGGAGCAGTTGGAGATCGTCGCGTGGACGCCGAAGCTGCGCACCCACGCCCGCACCAGGTGGTCGGAGCCGGCCTTCGAGGCCGAGTAGGGGCTGCTCGGGCGGTAGGGCGTCTCCTCGGTGAACCGGGCCGGGTCGTCGAGCTCGAGGTCGCCGTAGACCTCGTCGGTGGAGACGTGGTGCAGGCGCACGCCGTGGCGGCGGACCGCCTCGAGCAGCGTGAAGGTGCCGACCAGGTTGGTCCGGATGAAGGGGCTCGGGTCGTCGAGGGAGTTGTCGTTGTGCGACTCCGCCGCGAAGTGGACCACCGCGTCGACCTCGCCGACCAGCCGGTCGACGACCTCGGCGTCGGCCACGTCGCCCACCACCAGTCGGCAGCGCTCCGGGTCGGCGCCCGCGATCGACGCCTCGCTGGCGGCGTACGTCAGCTTGTCGAGGACGGTCACCCGCGCGCCGGTGTGGGCGAGCAGGTGGTGGACGAAGTTGGCGCCGATGAAGCCGGCACCGCCGGTGACCAGGACGTGCTGCATGCCGCGGAGTCTAGGGAAGCCCTAGGGTCGTGCCCATGCGCGGCATCATCCTGGCCGGTGGCACCGGCACCCGACTGCACCCGATCACGCGGGGCGTGAGCAAGCAGCTGGTCCCGGTCTACGACAAGCCGATGATCTACTACCCGCTCTCGACGCTGATGCTGGCCGGGATCCGGGAGATCCTCGTGATCACCACGCCCCACGAGGCGCACCAGTTCGAGCGGCTGCTCGGCGACGGGTCGGCGCTGGGACTCACGATCACCTACGCCGTGCAGGAGCGGCCCGAGGGGCTCGCGCAGGCGTTCCTCATCGGCGAGGACCACATCGGCGACCAGCCGGTCGCGCTCGTCCTCGGCGACAACATCTTCTACGGCGTCGGCCTCGGCCAGCACCTGCGCCGCTTCCGCGACATCGACGGCGCGGCCGTCTTCGGCTACCGCGTCAGCGACCCGACGGCCTACGGCGTCGTCGAGTTCGACGAGCACGGCACCGCCATCTCGCTGGAGGAGAAGCCGGAGAAGCCGAAGAGCAAGTACGCCGTGCCCGGGCTCTACTTCTACGGCCCCGACGTCGTCGAGCGGGCCCGCGCCCTCGAGCCGTCGGCCCGCGGCGAGCTCGAGATCACCGACCTCAACCGGACCTACCTCGCCGAGGGCCGGCTCAAGGTCGAAAAGTTGCCCCGCGGGTCGGCCTGGCTCGACACCGGGACCTTCGACGACCTCAACGACGCCAGCGACTTCGTGCGCACCGTCGAGAGTCGGCAGGGGCTCAAGATCGGCTGTCCCGAGGAGGTCGCGTGGCGGCTCGGGTTCATCGACGACGACCAGCTGCGCGCGATCGCCGAGGAGCTCGAGAAGAGCGGTTACGGCGACTACCTGCTCGAGCTGCTCGAGCCCTGATCCGGCTCCCGGGTCAGTAGGCGCCGCTCGAGCCGAGTACGGCCTTCGCGGTCTTCGCCAGGATCGAGAGGTCCTGGACCATGGACCAGTTGTCGACGTAGTAGACGTCGAGGCGCACCGTCTCGGCCCACGACAGGTTGGAGCGGCCGGAGACCTGCCAGAGGCCGGTCAGGCCGGGTCGCACGCGCAGCCGTCGCGCGGCGGTCACGTCGTACGCCGCCACCTCGGTCGGCAGCGCCGGGCGCGGGCCGACCAGGCTCATGTCGCCCTTGAGAACGTTGAAGAGCTGGGGCAGCTCGTCGACGGAGAACCGGCGCATCCACCGGCCCGGCCCCGTGATGCGCGGGTCGTCCTTCATCTTGAACAGGCCCTCGGAGTGGCCGGTCTCCTCGTGGAGGGCGGCCAGCCGCGCCTCGGCGTCGACGACCATGGTGCGGAACTTGAGGCAGTCGAAGGTCGTGCCGCCCTGGCCCACCCGCTGCTGGCGGAAGAGGACCGGGCCGCCGTCGTGGAGCCTGACCTGGAGCGTCGCGAGCGCGAGGAGCGGCAGGGCGCAGAGGATCAGTGCGGCGGAGCCGACGATGTCGAAGCCGCGTTTCATCTGGCTCAGCGCCTGGAGGCTGCGGGGTTTGCCGAGGTGGATCAGCGGCAGGCCGCCGACCGGGCGCACCCGGACCCGCTCGCTGGAGATGTCGGTGACCGACGGCGCCACCACGACGTGGACGTCGTGGTGCTCGAGCTCCCACATCACCGCGCGCATCTGGCTGTTGGAGGTGACGCCGCCGTCGGCGAAGAACACCAGGTCGGCGCCCAGGGCCGGCGCCATCGAGGCCGCGTCGTCGAGGTTGCCGACCACCGGCACACCGGCGGGCGTCTCGATCGTGAGGTCGTGGGGCGGGGTCATCGCGCCGAGCACCTCGTAGCCCAGCCAGGTCTCGCGCTGGAGGACCGAGGCGACCTGGTCGATCGCGGACACGTTGCCGACGATGACGACCTTGCGGCGGAAGTGGCCCTGACGGCGTGCCCACTGCACGACCTGGCGCAGCGCGGCCCGCTCGGCCAGCAGCAGTGGCAGGCCGATGAGGAAGGCGTAGACGAAGAACCCGCGGGAGAGGGGGTACTGGGCGAGGTAGCAGGCGATGCCGACCGCGCCGGCGGCGTACACCGTCGCATTGACGACCCGCTTGAGCTCGTCGACCCCGGCACCGAACACCTCGATGTCGTAGCCGCCACGCAGCGCGATCATCGCGACCCACAGCAGCCCCATCAGCGGCATCGCCGCGCCGACGCCGTCGAGCGATGCCGGCTCCTCGAACAGGAACGGGGTCTGACGCAGCTGGGAGGCCAACACCATCGCGAGCGTGATGACCGCGAGGTCGAAGGAGACGGCGGCGAAGGGCAGCACCTTGAGCATGCGTCGCAGGACTCCGACGCCGTCGCCGGACGGAATGGTCTGCCCCGTGGTGTCCGGCTGCGTGATGTGGTTGGTGAGCGACATGCCCTCTGAGATCCCCCGTGGCTGCCCGCGGACTGAGTCCGCCCTGACAAGACGGTTGTATCCCGGATGCGCGGAAATCGGGAGTAAAACTTTGAAGATGTAACCGAAGTCGCGATCCCAGGGCGGAACCAGCGCCGGATCAGGCCTGCGACAGGTCGTGTTCCACCATCATCGCGACGAGCTGGGAGAATTCGACCGTCGGGCGCCAGCCCAGCACCCGCTCGGCCTTGCTCGCGTCGCCGACCACCCGGTCGACCTCGGCGGGCCGCATGAAGCGCTTGTCCTGGCGCACGTACGGCGTCCAGTCGTCGATGCCGACGTGGCCGAAGGCGAGGTCGAGGAAGTCGCGGATCGAGTGGCTCCTGCCGGTGGCCACCACGTAGTCGTCGGGGAGGTCCTGCTGGAGCATCAGCCACATCGCCTCGACGTAGTCGCCGGCGAAGCCCCAGTCGCGCTCGACGTCGAGGTTGCCGAGGGTGAGGTGCTCCTGCAGGCCCGCGTGGATGCGGGCGACGGCCAGGCTGATCTTGCGGGTCACGAACTCGGGACCGCGCCGCGGCGACTCGTGGTTGAAGAGGATCCCCGAGCTGGCGTGCATGCCGTAGGACTCGCGGTAGTTGATGGTCATGTAGTGCGCGAAGACCTTCGCCACGCCGTACGGCGAGCGCGGCCACAGCAACGTGCGCTCGTCCTGCACCGCCGCCTGGACCTTGCCGAACATCTCCGAGCTCGACGCCTGGTAGACCCGGATCCGGCCCGGGTCGTGCTCGGTGTGGAGCCGCACCGCCTCGAGCAGGTTGAGCGCGCCCATGCCGGTCACCGAGCTGGTCTCGTGGGCGTTGTCGAAGCTGTAGGAGACCGAGCTGAGCGCGCCGAGGTTGTAGACCTCGTCCGGCTCGCAGCGCCGCAGGGTGCGCATCAGGCTGGCGAGGTCGGTGAGGTCGCCGCGGTGGAGGTGGGTCTCGTCGACGAGCTCCTCGAGCTCGTCCGTGGCCTCGCCGCGGGGGCTGACCAGCCCGTGCACGGCGTACCCCTTCGCCAGCAGGAACTCCGTCAGGTAGAGGCCGTCCTGCCCCGTGATGCCGGTGATGAGGGCTGTGCGCACCACCGGAGTCTAGGGTGATCCCCCGTGAAGGTTCTCGTGAGTGGTGGTGCCGGCTACATCGGGTCGCACACGGTCGTGAAGCTGGTGGAAGCCGGCCACGACGTGGTGATCGTCGACGACTTCAGCAACGCGGTCCCCGCGGTGCTCGGGCGCCTCGAGGCGCTCACCGGGCAGGCGATCGAGTGCCACTCCTTCGACCTGTGCGACCACGACAAGACCGAGCACCTCTTCGCCACCGACGACTTCGACGCCGTCATCCACTTCGCCGGCTACAAGGCCGTCGGCGAGAGCGTCGCGAAGCCGCTCGACTACTACGAGAACAACCTCGGCTCGACGTTCTCGCTGCTGCGCTCGATGGAGAAGTACGGCGTCGACAAGCTCGTCTTCTCCTCCAGCGCCACCGTCTACGGCACCGACCAGGCGGGCGCGACCGAGGACCGGCGTACGTTCGCCACCAACCCCTACGGCTGGACCAAGGTGATGCAGGAGCAGATCCTGCGCGACGTCGCCGCGGCCTCGCCCCAGCTGCGGTTCGCGCTGCTGCGCTACTTCAACCCCGTCGGAGCCCACCCCAGCGGCACCATCGGCGAGGACCCCTCGGGCATCCCCAACAACCTGATGCCCTTCATCGCCCAGGTCGCGGTCGGCAAGCGGGAGAAGCTGTCGGTCTTCGGTGACGACTACGACACCGTCGACGGCACCGGAGTGCGCGACTACATCCACGTCGAGGACCTCGCCGCCGGCCACGTCGCCGCGCTCGAGAAGCTCGCCACAACGGCCGAGTCGGTCAGCACCTGGAACCTCGGCTCCGGTCGCGGTACGTCGGTGCTCGAGCTGCTGCACGCCTTCGAGCGGGCCGTGGGACGCGAGCTCCCCTACGAGGTGGTCGCCCGGCGCCCCGGCGACGTCGCCGCGTCGTACGCCGACCCCTCGAAGGCCAACGCCGAGCTGGGGTGGTCGACGGTGAAGACCGTCGAGGAGATGTGCGCCGACACCTGGCGCTGGCAGTCGCAGAACCCCTCCGGCTACTCCGACTGACGCCGGGAACTCGACCTCTGGAGGGTGGATGCGGTTCACCGAGCACGAGATGACGGTGGCGGTACGGGCCGCGGCCCGGACCGTGGCGTCTGGACGGCGCAAGCGGCTCGACTGGGAGCGGCTCGACGCGATGGAGCGCTACCACGTGCTCGACGCGGTGGGCGGCCAGGTGCTGCCGGCGCTGATCGCGCTGCCGGACGTCGAGGTCGAGGCCGGCACCCGGCCCACCTTCACGACCGCCCAGGTCGCGGCCGCGGTCGAGCAGTCGATGGGGGAGTCGGGCGGCGGCCGGCTGCGGCGCAAGGCCACCGTGGCCGCGCGGACCGCACTGGTGCTGCAGGCGCTCGCCGCGCTGCCGGTGCGACAGGACCCGGACGCCCTCACCAGCCCCGACCAGCCTGACTAGGCTCCGCGCATGACTGACTTCCCCGCCGGGACGATCGTCTCGGTCCTCGGCGGCACCGGCCCGCAGGGTCGCGGGCTGGCCCGGCGCTTCGCCGCCGCGGGCATCCCCGTCGTCATCGGCTCACGCTCCGCGGAGCGGGCGGCCGCCACGGCGACGACCCTGACCGACGAGGTCGGCGGCACCGTCTCCGGCACCGACAACGCCACCGCCGCCGGCCAGGGCGACGTGGTCGTCATCGCGGTGCCGTGGGACGGCCACGCCGAGCTGCTCCGCGATCTGAAGGGCCAGCTCGCCGGCAAGGTCGTCGTCGACTGCGTCAACCCGCTCGGCTTCGACAAGCAGGGCCCCTACGCGCTGCCGGTCGAGGAGGGGAGCGCGGCGATGCAGGCCCGCGCCATCCTCGAGGACTCCGTCGTCGTCGGCGCCTTCCACCACGTCAGCGCCGTGCTCCTGGAGGACCCCACGGTCGTCGAGGTCGGCACCGACATCCTCGTGCTCGGCGACGACCGCGAGGCGACCGACCTCGTGCAGGCGCTGGCCAGCAGCGTCCCCGGCATGCGCGGCGTGTACGGCGGCCGGCTGCGCAACTGCCACCAGGTCGAGGCCCTCACCGCCAACCTGATCAGCGTCAACCGCCGCTACCGGGCCCACGCCGGCGTCCGCGTGACCGACCTGCCGTGACCCTGCTGCTCGTCGTCCGGCACGCCAAGTCCGACTGGTCCGGCTCCCACGCCGACCGCGACCGGCCGCTCGCGCCCCGCGGTCGACGGCAGGCCGCCGAGGCCGGCCGCTGGCTCGCCACGCACGGACCGGCCCTCGGCCTCACCCTCGACCTGGCCGTCGTGTCCCCGGCGGAGCGCGCCCGGGCCACCTGGGAGCGGGTGTCCGGGGCGCTGGCCGAGCCGCCGCCGGTCCGGGTCGCGGAGGCGGCGTACGCCTTCGACGGGGAGGAGCTGCGGGACCTGGTCGCCACCGTCGAGGCCCGCGCGTTCGCGCTCGTCGGGCACAACCCGGCGGTGGAGGAGCTGGTCGAGCTGCTGACCGGGGAGGCGGTCGCGATGCCGACCTCCTGCCTGGCCCTCGTCGACGTCGGGGCCGGCCGGCTGCTCGCCCACGGCCGGCCACCGACGTGAGCCACCCTCACGAGCCTCCGGTGAGCCGCCGGTGAACACCGTCGTACGAGCGCGGGCCGAGGCCGACCTGCCGGCGCTCGTGGAGGTGCTGGCGGCCCAGCGCGACGCGGCCCGCTATCCCTTGCGGTGGCCGCTGCCGTTCCCGACCGAGGACTTCATCCGACGCTCGAGCGACCTCGCGGGCTGGGTCGCGGAGGTCGACGGGCGCGTGGTCGGCCACGTCGCCGCCCAGGCCGTCGACGACGTCTTCTCCCCGGGTGAGCTGGGGCGGGCGTGGTCGGCGGGGCACGGCCGGCCGGTCGGGGAGCTCGGCATCATGGGCACGCTCTTCGTCGACCCCGCCGTCCGCGGCCGCGGGGTCGGCCGCGCGCTCCACGACGCGTCGGTCGGGTGGCTGCGCGACCGCGGCCTCGCCCCCTGCCTCGACGTGGTGCCGGTGCACGCGGCAGCGCTGGTGATGTACGAGCGGCTCGGCTGGACCGAGGTGGCGCGGGTCCGGCCGCCCTGGCTGCCCGACGTCGAGCCCGACGTGGTCGCGATGGTGCTGCTCAGCTGACCTCGAGGAGGTCCATCGCCCGCAGCACCGTCACCACGTGGTCGATCTCGTGGATGCGGAGCAGGTGGACGCCGCCCAGCGCAGCCAGCACCGCGAAGAAGCCCTCGGCCTTGCGGAACTGGTCCTCGAAGACGTCGAGGTTGTGCGGCAGCACGCTCGCGGACGGGACGCCGAGCTCGCGCAGCCGGAAGGTCTGCGTGATGACCCGCGACTGCAGCCGCACCCGGTCGAGGCTGGCCAGACCGCGGTAGGTGAAGCCCATGCCGGGGTCGACGACGATCTTCCGGACGCCGAACGACCGGGCGTGCTCGAGCCGCTCGGCGAAGTGGTCGACGAGGAACGGCGCGAGGTCGGTGTGGCGGGGCAGCTCCTCGGCCTCGCGCACGTTGGCCGCCGTGCCGAAGCACATCAGCAGCGTCGCGTCGTGCTCGGCGACGCAGGAGAGCATCTCGTCCTCGTCCTCGCGTCCGGTGAGGTTGACGACCCGGGCGCCGGCCTCGAGCGAGGCCTTCACGACGACGGGGCGGTAGGTCTCCACCGAGACCACCGTGTGGGGCGCGAGTCCCTCGATGACGGGCACCAGCTGGTCGACCTGGCGCTGCGCGTCGACCCGGTCGGCCGCGTCGCCGCTGGCCTCCGCGCCGACGTCGATCATGGACGCGCCCTGCGCGGCCTGCACCAGCCCCTTGCGGACGGCCGCCTCGGTCGAGCCCGCGATGCTCTCGCGATAGCTGGAGTCCTTCGACAGGTTGACCACGCCCATCAGCGCCACCTCCCCGTCCCCGACCACGACGTCGTCGCTCACGTGGACCGGCTCGACCGGCCGCGCCAGGTCGTCGGCGTACTGCGCGTGGAGCTCGGCGAGGGCCGCGAGGGTGATCACCTGATCGAGTCTAGGGAGGCGACCGTTAGCGTTGGTCCATGCGAGTGCTCGTCGGACCCGACGCCCCCCTTCCCGAGCTGTACGCCGCCCCGGCGGACCCGTGGCTGCGCGTGAACATGGTCGCGACCGTCGACGGCGCCGCGACCGGCGAGAACGGCACCAGCCGTTCGATCAACAACGCCGCCGACAAGGTCGTCTTCGACCTGCTGCGCTCACAGGCCGACGTGCTGGTCGTCGGCGCGGGCACGCTGCGCGACGAGGGCTACGGCCACAACCGGCTCCCGATCGTCGCGGTCAGCCGCAGCGGCAAGGTGCCGCCCACGCTGGCCGACAGCGAGCCGGGCAAGCTGCTGCTCGCCACGACCGCCAACGCCGAGGGCCTCGAGCAGGCCCGGTCGCAGCTGGGCGAGGAGAACGTCCTGGTGCTCGGGTCGCACCGGGTCGACCTCGCCGCCCTGCGCTCGCTGCTCGTGGAGCGCGGGATGACGCGCATCCTCTCCGAGGGCGGCCCCCACCTGCTGCGCGACCTGCTCGACCAGGGCTGCGCCGACGAGGTGTGCATCACGACCGTGCCGCGCATGATCGGCGGCGGCAACCCGCGCATCAGCGACGGCCCGCCGATCGACGCCCACCTCACCCTCCACTCGATGGTGGAGGAGGAGGGGACGCTGATGGCGCGGTGGCTCGTCAGCCGCTGACGGCGTCGAGGAGGGCCTTGGTGAAGGCCGGGAGGTCGTCGGGGTTGCGGCTGGTGATGAGGTTGCCGTCGACGACGACCTGCTCGTCGACCCACCGGCCGCCCGCGTTGCGGATGTCGGTCTGCAGGCTCGGCCACGAGGTGACCTGCCGGCCGTCGAGCACGTCGGCCTCCACGAGCGTCCACGCGGCGTGGCAGATCGCCGCGACGGGCTTGCCCGACTCGACGAACGCCTTGATGAAGGCGACGGCGCCCTCGTCCATGCGCAGCGCGTCGGGGTTGGCGACGCCGCCGGGCAGCACCAGCGCGTCGTAGTCGTCGACGCCGGCGGCCTGCACGGTCACGTCGACCGTGCGGGTCTCGGACTTGTCGAGGTGGTCGAACAGCTGCACCTCGCCCTCCTCGGGCGAGACCAGCTCGGCGGTGTGGCCGGCGTCGGTCACGGCTGCCCACGGCTCGGTCAGCTCCACCCGCTCGATGCCCTCGTGTGCGGTCAGGAACGCGATCTTGGTGGTCATGCTCTCGACGTTACGAGTCACCCGAAGGGGTGCCCACCACCCCTGTGGATGACGTCCGGCGGCGTAGGCCGGGAGACGGCAGGGTGAGCACGTGGTCGACCTCAGCCAGCCCTTCACGCCGCGCATGGTGCGCGACGAGCGGTCGTGGTCGACGGTCCGCGGGCCATGGTTCCGGCCGGGGCTGGCCGGGCTCCCCGAGCCACAGGTCAACCCCGAGGTGCGCGACGGCGGCTTCCGCACCCGGCTCGACCTCGTCCACCCCGACCTGAAGCTGGTCATCGAGTACGACGGGCAGCAGCACCGGGCCGCCGACCTCGACCAGTGGGACCGGCGGCGTACGCCGGGTCAGAGGTGGGTGACGGAGCCGCCGCCCTTGGCGAGGCTGCGGGCGATGACCATCCGCTGGATCTGGTTGGTGCCCTCGAAGATCTGCATCACCTTCGCCTCGCGCATGAACCGCTCGACCGGGAAGTCGCGGGTGTAGCCGTAGCCACCGAGCACCTGCACGGCGTCGGTGGTGACCTTCATGGCGTTGTCGGTGGCGACCAGCTTGGCGATGCTCGCCTCGCGCCCGAAGGGCAGGCCGGCGTCCTTGAGCCGCGCCGCGTGGAGCGTGGTCGCGCGGGCCGCCTGGACGGCGGCCTCCATGTCTGCGAGCAGGAAGGCGAGGCCCTGGTGGTCGATGATCGGCACCCCGAACGTCTCGCGCTCCTTGGCGTACGCCGTCGCGTGGTCGACCGCGCCCTGGGCGAGGCCGGTGGCGACCGCGGCGATGCCGAGCCGGCCGGAGTCGAGTCCCTCGAGCGCGATCCGCAGCCCGTCGCCCTCCTCGCCGAGGCGCCGCTCCGCCGGCACCCGCACGCCGTCGAAGCGCATCGTGGCGGTGGCCGAGCCGGTCAGCCCCATCTTCCGCTCGGGTGCGTCGGCCACCAGCCCGTCGGTGTCGGCGGGGACGAGGAAGCAGGAGATGCCGTTGCGGTCGTCGCTGGTGCGGGCCATGACCTTGTAGAAGTCGGCGTGGCCGCCGTGAGTGGTCCAGGCCTTCGCGCCGTTGAGCAGGTAGTCGTCCCCCTCCCGCTTCGCGGTCGTGCGCATCGCGGCCGGGTCGGAGCCCGCGTGGGCCTCGGAGAGGCAGTAGGCGCCGAGCAGCTCGCCGCCCAGCATGTCGGGCAGCCAGCGGTCCTGCTGCTCCGCCGTGCCCCGCGTGACCAGCCCGAAGCACGAGAGCGCGTGCACCGACACCCCGACGCCGACGCTCGCCCACACCGACGCGATCTCCTCCAGCACCTGCAGGTAGACCTCGTAGGGCTGGCCGCCGCCGCCGTGCTCCTCGGCGTACGGCAGCCCCAGCACCCCCAGCTCGCCCAGCATCGCGAAGACGTCGCGCGGGAAGGCCTCGTCGGCCTCGGCGGCGGCGCTGCGCGGCAGCAGCTCCTTGGCGGCGAAGTCGCGGACGAGCCTGATCAGCTCGGCGGACTCCTCGGTGGGCATGACCCGGGTCGCGGGCATCGGTGTCCTCCTGGGAGTGGGGGCGGGAAGCGGTAGGGCCACCGTAGGGGACGCCCCCGTTGGGTCAGACGGCTAGCGTTTCCCCGTGAGCACGACGGCCGCCGACCCGACCCGCGACTGGGTGCGCGCCTTCGTCGTCAGCGTCGGTTTCGTGGCGGTGCTGTGGGTCGTCGAGATCGCCGACGCGCTCACCCCACGGCAGTCGCTCGACCGCTACGGCATCGCCCCGCGCAGCGAGGACGGGCTGCTCGGCATCGCGCTCGCCCCGTTCCTCCACGGCGGCTTCACCCACCTCGAGGCCAACTCGTTGCCGCTGCTCGTGCTCGGCTTCCTGGTCGCGGTCGTGTCGATCGCGCGGTACGTCGCGGTGCTGGCGTGGTCGTGGGTGGTCAGCGGGCTCGGGGTGTGGCTGGTGGCCCCGTCGAGCTCGATCACGGTCGGCGCCTCGGGCCTCGTCTTCGGGCTGCTGACCTACCTGCTGATCGCCGGGTTCCTCGAGCGCAGCGCGATCCGGATCCTGGTCGGGATCGGTGTCTTCTTCGCCTACGGCGGCATCCTGCTCGGTGTGCTGCCCGGCACCCCGGGGGTCTCCTGGCAGGGGCATTTCTTCGGCGCGGTCGGCGGGGTGCTGGCGGCCTACCACCTCGTCGAGCGACGGCGGTGAAGACCGACGTCAAGAAGACCGACCCCTACCGGGCCAGGGTGGGGGAGTTCCGGCTGCTCGACCTGCCACCCCAGCGCTACCTGATGGTCGACGGCAGCGGCGACCCCAACACCGCGCCCGCCTACGCCGACGCCCTCGCCGCGCTCTACCCGGTGGCCTACCGGCTGAAGTTCGCTGCCAAGGCCGCCGGGCACGACTACGTGGTGCCGCCGCTCGAGGCGCTGTGGGAGGCGGACGACCCGGAGGTCTTCACCGTGCGGCGCGACAAGGACCGGTGGTCGTGGACCGTGATGCTGCTGGTGCCCGACGTGGTCGACGACGCCCTCGTCGAGGACGCGCCCGAGGGCCCGGTGCGCGTCGGGACGCTGACGGAGGGACGGTGCGTGCAGACCCTCCACGTCGGGCCCTACGACGACGAGGGCCCGGTGCTCGCCGCGATGCACCACACGTTCATCCCCGGCGAGGGGCTGACGATGACCGGCACCCACCACGAGATCTACCTCAACGACGCCCGGCGTACGGCGCCCGAGCGGCTCCGCACGATCCTGCGTCAGCCCGTCACGGGCTGAGGTCGCGCGCCGCCGCCCGCAGCAGCGGGACCGCCCGGTCGACGAGGTCGTCGGTCATCCGGGTCACCGGCCCCGAGACCGAGACCGCCAGCCACGGCAGCGGCTCGCCGACCGCGACGGCGACGCACCGCACGCCGACCTCCTGCTCCTGCTCGTCGAGGGCGTAGCCACGCTCGCGGACGACGGCGAGGTCGGCGAGCAACGCCGCCTCGGTGACCAGCGTGTGGTCGGTGCAGCGGGCGAGCCCGACGCGGCGGACGTGGTCGAGCGCGCGCTCGTCGTCGAGGCGCGCCAGCAGCGCCTTGCCGACCCCCGTGGAGTGCAGGTCGACCAGGCGGCCGACCTCGGTGAACATCCGCATCGCGTGGCGACCGGGCGCCTGCGCGACGTACTGCGCGCGGGAGCCCGACAGCATCGCGAGGTTGGCGGTCTCGCCGAGCTCGTCGACGAGGCGTGCCAGCACGGCCTCGGCGTCGACCCCGACCAGCGACGCAGCGAGCGTGCCGAGCGGCACCAGCCGTGCGCCGAGGGCGTAGCGGCGATCGGACGTCTGGTGGACGTAGCCACGCTCCAGCAGCGTGCGCAGCAGCCGGTGGGTGGTCGGGACGGGCAGCCCGGCACCGGTCGCGATCTCGCCCACGGCCAGCCGGCCACCGCGGGCGGCCACGACCTCCAGCAGGTCGAGGGCGCGGTGCAGCGACTGCACTCCGCCCGGTCCTCCAGCAACGGCCACGTCCACCCCCTCGTGTGGTTGACACCACGGCCAGCGGGTGTCTAGTTTCGAGATGTAGAGCCAGTGTTCCACGATGCGAAATTCGGGGCAAGCGGTTCAGGCATCAGTCCAGGCAACCAGGAGGAGCGGCATGGCGGACCAGGACACCCACGGGGGACGCGTCGACGTCGGGGGCCTCCGGGTCGCGCCGGAGCTGCACGCGTTCGTGGAGTCGGAGGCGCTGCCGGGCACCGGTCTCGAGGCCGGCGCCTTCTGGGAGGGCCTCGCCGCGATCATCTCCGACCTCGCCCCGCGTCAGCGCGCGCTGCTGGAGCGGCGCGAGGAGCTGCAGGCGCAGCTCGACGACTGGCACCGCGCCCACCCCGGTCGGCCCGACCCGGCCGCCTACCGCGCGTTCCTCCGCGACATCGGCTACCTCGCTCGACGAGCCGGAGCTGGTCAGCGTCACCACCGACGGCGTCGACGACGAGGTGGCGCGCATCGCCGGCCCGCAGCTGGTCGTGCCGCTGCTCAACGCCCGCTTCGCCACCAACGCCGTCAACGCCCGCTGGGGCTCGCTCTACGACGCGCTCTACGGCTCCGACGTGGTGCCCCACGACGGCGACCTCGCCCCCGGTGACGGCTACAACCGTGCCCGCGGCGACGAGGTGATCCGGCGGGGTCGTGCGCTGCTCGACGCCCACTTCCCCCTCGCCGACGGCTCCCACGCCGACGCCGAGTCCTACGCCGTGGACGACGACGGCCTGGCGGTCACCGTCGCCGGCGACGTACGCCGCCTCGCTGAGCCGCGGCAGCTCGTCGGGCACCGCGGCGACCGGGCCCGGCCCGAGGCCGTCGTGCTGGTCCACCACGACCTGCACGTCGAGATCCAGGTCGACCCCGACGACGCGATCGGCGCCACCGACCGGGCGGGGGTCAAGGACCTGCTGCTGGAGTCGGCGGTCTCCACGATCATGGACCTCGAGGACTCGGTGGCCGCCGTCGACGCCGCCGACAAGGTGCTGGGCTACCGCAACTGGCTGCGGCTCATGGACGGCACCCTCGCCGAGGAGGTCTCCAAGGGCGGCGAGACCTTCACCCGCGCGATGAACGACGACCGCACCGTGACCGGACCCGACGGCGGCGAGGTCACCCTGCGGGGACGCTCGCTGCTCTTCATCCGCCAGGTCGGCCACCTG
The DNA here is from genome assembly GCA_963754025.1 of uncultured Actinomycetota bacterium. GTDB lineage: Bacteria > Actinomycetota > Actinomycetes > Propionibacteriales > Nocardioidaceae > Nocardioides. The sequence continues at coordinate 1,108,906 of CAVWEC010000005.1, forward strand.
ATGACCACCGACGCGGTGCTCGACGCCGACGGCCGCGAGGTGCCCGAGGGCATCCTCGACGCGGTCATGACCGCGCTCGGCAGCCTGCGCGACGTGCGCGGCGAGACACAGCGGCGCAACTCGCTGACCGGCTCGATGTACGTCGTGAAGCCGAAGATGCACGGCCCCGACGAGGTCGCGCTCGCCGTCGAGCTCTTCGGCCGCGTCGAGCAGCTGCTCGGCCTCGACCCGCTGACCATCAAGGTCGGGATCATGGACGAGGAGCGGCGCACCACCCTCAACCTCAGGGCCTGCATCGAGCAGGCCCGCGAGCGGGTCGCCTTCATCAACACCGGCTTCCTCGACCGCACCGGCGACGAGATCCACACCTCGATGCAGGCCGGCCCGGTGGTCCGCAAGAACGACATGAAGGGCGAGACCTGGATCTCGGCCTACGAGGACCTCAACGTCGACATCGGCCTCGAGTGCGGCCTGCTCGGACGCGCCCAGATCGGCAAGGGCATGTGGGCCGCCCCCGACTCGCTCGCCGCCATGTACGACGCCAAGATCGGCCACCCGCAGGCCGGGGCGAGCTGCGCGTGGGTGCCCTCGCCCACCGCCGCGACCGTGCACGCGCTCCACTACCACCAGGTCGACGTCCACGCGCGGCAGGAGGAGCTGGCCAAGGCCGGACGCCGCCGCGACCGCGACGACCTGCTCGCCGTACCCCTCGGCGACCCGGCCGACTGGTCGGCCGACGCGCGCCAGCAGGAGATCGACAACAACCTGCAGGGCCTGCTCGGCTACGTCGTGCGCTGGGTCGACTCCGGCGTCGGGTGCTCCAAGGTCCCCGACATCACCGGCGAGGCGCTGATGGAGGACCGCGCGACCTGCCGGATCTCCGCGCAGCACGTCGCCAACTGGCTCCACCACGGCGTGGTCACCGCCGACCAGGTCGAGGAGACGCTGCGCCGGATGGCGGCCGTCGTCGACGAGCAGAACGCGGGTGCCGACGGCTACGAGCCGATGGCGCCCGACTACGACGGCCAGGCGTTCCGGGCCGCCCACGACCTGGTGTTCGAGGGGCTGACCCAGCCCAGCGGCTACACCGAGCCGATCCTCCACCGCCGCCGGGCCGACAAGAAGAAGGGCCACTGATGGACCTCGAGACCGCCCGCACCATCGTCGCCGCCGCCCGGGCGCACGGCCGGGAGGCCGGCCTGAAGCCGCTGACCGTGGTCGTGCTCGACGGCGGCGGACACGTCGTCGCCGCCGAGCGTGAGGACGGCGCCTCCATCGGCCGCTTCGAGATCGGCTTCGGCAAGGCCTACGGCGCGCTCGCCCTCGGCCAGGGGTCGCGCGCCACCATGGCCCGCGCCGAGCAGCAGGCCTACTTCGTCGGCGCCGCGGGAGCCGCCATCGGCGGGGCGCTCGTGCCCGTGCCGGGCGGCGTGCTCGTCAGGGACGGCGACCGGCTCGTCGGCGCCGTCGGCATCACCGGCGACACCTCCGACCACGACGAGGCGGCGGCGGTCGCCGGCATCGAGGCGGCCGGCCTCACCGCCCAGGTCGACTAGGAGCACCAGCGATGAGTCTCGGAGTCGCGGCGATCACCGACGTCGCGCGGCGGCTGCTGCCGGCCGACGCGGTGATCACCGACCACGCCCGGCTGCGCACCTACGAGTGCGACGGGCTGGCCCACTTCCGCGTCACCCCGGCCCTGGTGGTGATCCCGCCCGACGCGGCCTCGCTGGCCGCCATCGTGCGGGCCTGCCACGACCACGGCGTGCCCTTCGTCGCCCGGGGCTCCGGCACCGGCCTCTCCGGCGGGGCGCTGCCTCACGCCGAGGGGGTGCTGGTGGTGACCTCGATGATGCGCGACATCCGCGAGGTCAGGCCCGACGACCAGCGGGCCGTCGTCGACCCCGGCGTCATCAACCTCGACGTGACCCGGGCCGCCACGCCCGGGGGCTACTACTACGCCCCCGACCCCTCCAGCCAGCAGATCTGCTCGATCGGCGGCAACCTCGCCGAGAACTCCGGCGGCGCCCACTGCCTGAAGTACGGCTTCACCACCAACCACGTGCTCGCTGCGGAGTTCGTGACGCCGCAGGGCGACGTCGTACGCCTCGGCACGGAGGCCCCCGACGCCCCCGGCTACGACCTGCTCGGGGCGGTGATCGGCTCCGAGGGCACCCTCGGCGTGGTCACCGAGGCGACGCTGCGGCTGGTGCGGCTGCCGGAGGAGGTGCGCACGATCCTCGTCGGCTTCGAGTCCACCGACCAGGCCGGCGCGGCCACCTCCGCGATCATCGCCGCCGGGGTCGTGCCCGCGGCCATCGAGATGATGGACGCGCTCGCGATCGAGGCCGCCGAGGCCGCCGTCCACTGCGGCTATCCCGACGGCGCGGGGGCGGTGCTGGTGATCGAGCTCGACGGCCCTGCCGCCGAGGTGGCGGCGGAGTACGCCGAGGTCGAGCGGCTGTGCGCCGAGCACGGCGCCTTCGAGCAGCGGCTCGCCACCGACGCCGCCGAGCGGGCGCTGATCTGGAAGGGCCGCAAGTCGGCCTTCGCCGCCGTGGGCCGCATCAGTCCCGACTACATCGTCCAGGACGGCGTCATCCCCCGCACCGCGCTGCCCGAGGTGCTCTCGGCGATCGCCGAGGTCTCCCGCAGCTCCGGGGTCCGGGTCGCCAACGTCTTCCACGCCGGCGACGGCAACCTGCACCCGCTGGTGCTGTTCGACGACGCGGTCGAGGGAGCGGGGGACGCCGCCGAGGCGGTCAGCGGCGCCATCCTCGACCTCTGCATCGAGCACGGCGGGTCGATCACCGGTGAGCACGGGGTGGGCATGGACAAGGCGAAGTACATGCCGCGGATGTACGGCGCGGACGACCTCGACACGATGCAGCTGGTCCGCTGCGCCTTCGACCCCGGCAACATCGCCAACCCCGGCAAGGTCTTCCCGACGCCACGGCTGTGCGGGGAGGTGCCCGGCAGGAAGAAGGGCGCCCACCCGTTGCAGGAGGCCGGCGTGGCGGAGGTCTTCGAGATGGCCGACGCACTGCTCGAGGCCGGCCCCGGCGACGTCGTCGACGGCGTCCCCGCCCGGTTCGTGGCCCGGCCCACCAGCACCGCCGAGGTGGCCGAGGTGATGACCGAGGCGACCGCCCGGGGACTCACCGTCGTGCCGCGCGGCGCCGGCACCAAGCTCGGGTGGGGGCCGCCGCCCACCTCCGCCGACGTCCTGCTCGACCTCTCCGCCATGGACCGGGTGCTCGACCACCAGGCCGGCGACCTGATCGTCGAGTCACAGGCCGGCACCCCGCTGTCGGCCCTCCGGTCGGTCGTGGGCGAGCGCGGCCAGCGGCTCGTCGTCGACGAGACCGCGCCCGGAGCCACCGTCGGCGGCTCCCTGGCCACCCACGCCTCCGGCCCGGAGCGGCTGCTCGTGGGCACCGTGCGCGACCTGCTGATCGGGGTCACGATGGTGCGCGCCGACGGGGTCGTGGCCAAGGCGGGCGGGCGCGTCGTCAAGAACGTCGCCGGCTACGACCTCGGCAAGCTGCTGGTCGGCTCCTTCGGCACCCTCGGCGTGATCACCGAGGCGATCTTCCGGCTCCACCCCGTGCCCGAGGAGCAGGCCTGGGTCACCGTGCCCGTGTCCGGTGCCGAGGAGGCCCACCGGCTCGGGCACCTGGTCGTCCACTCCCAGGCGGTCGCCGCCGCCGTCGAGGTCGACCTCGACGCCTCCGGACGCGGCACCCTGACGGCGCTCCTCCACGGACGTCGCGACGCCGTCGGCCAGCGGGCCGCGACGGTGGCCGGGCTCCTCGGGGACGGAGCGACCGTCGAGGACGCGGCGCCCGCGCACTGGGCGGCGTACCCCTGGCAGGACGGGCAGGTCGGGCTCAAGCTCACCTGCGTGCTCTCCGGGCTCCGTGACGTGCTGGCCGAGGCGGCCGGGGTCGGCGCCGCCGTGCGCGGGTCGGCCGGCGCGGGCGTGCTGTACGCCGCGCTCCCCGCGGACGGGGCCGCGACCGCGACCGCGCTGTCTCTCGACCGACTGCGCCGCACCTGCGAGGGCCACGGCGGCGCTGCCGTCGTCCTCGAGGCGCCACCGGAGCTCGAGCGGACGCTCGACCTGTGGGGCGAGGTGCCCGCCCTGGACCTGATGGTGCGGGTCAAGGACCAGTTCGACCCCGGGCGCCGGCTGGCCCCGGGACGCTTCGTGGGAGGCATCTGAATGAGCAGCGACCACCTGGACGCCCAGCCCGACGCGCCCGAGACCGGCTCGGTCGTGGACGTCGACGGGCCGGTGCCCGGCGGTGCCTTCGACGAGCACCACCCGCCGGACGCCGCGCTCGTCGGCGACTGCGTGCACTGCGGCTTCTGCCTGCCGACCTGCCCCACCTACGTGCTGTGGGGCGAGGAGATGGACTCGCCGCGCGGCCGGATCTACCTGATGAAGCAGGGCCTCGAGGGCGAGCCGATGAGCGACTCGATGGTCGAGCACTGGGACGCCTGCCTGGGCTGCATGGCCTGCGTGACCGCCTGCCCGTCGGGGGTGCAGTACGACACCCTCATCGAGCAGACCCGCGCCCAGGTCGAACGCCGCCACGAGCGCAGCCGGTCCGACCGGGCCCTGCGCCGGCTGATCTTCGAGATCTTCCCCCACCCGCGGCGGCTGCGGCTGCTGCGCGGACCGCTGCGGGCGCTGCAGGCCACCGGGCTCGACCGGGCGCTACGCCGCACCGGCCTGCTGGAGCGGCTCTCGCCGCAGCTCGCGGCGATGGAGGGGCTGGCGCCGCCGCTGGGTCGGCCGCAGCCGCTGCCGCCGCACATCCCCGCCGCCGGCCCCCGTCGCGGGGTGGTCGGGCTGCTGACCGGCTGCGTGCAGGGGGCCTTCTTCCCCGGCGTCAACGCGGCGACCGCCCGGGTGCTGCAGGCCGAGGGCCTCGACGTCGTCGTCCCGGCGCGGCAGGGATGCTGCGGCGCGCTCTCGGCCCACAACGGCCGCGAGGAGGAGGCGCAGGACTACGCCCGCCGCCTCGTCGACGCCTTCGAGGGCAGCGGCGTCGAGCACGTCGTGGTCAACGCCGCGGGCTGCGGGTCGACGATGAAGGAGTACGCCGCGCTGCTCGCCGACGACGCGGCGTACGCCGAGCGGGCCGCGTCCTTCGCCGACCGCGTGCGCGACGTCTCCGAGATCCTCGACGAGCTCGGACCGGTGGCGGTGCGCCACCCGGTCGAGGCCACCGTCGCCTACCACGATGCCTGCCACCTCTCCCACGCCCAGGGCGTGCGCGCCGAGCCGCGCCGGCTGCTGGCCGCGATCCCGGGGGTGCAGATCCGCGAGGTGGCCGAGTCGGACCTGTGCTGCGGGTCCGCGGGCATCTACAACATCCTCAACCCCGAGCCGGCCCGCGAGCTCGGTGACCGCAAGGCGCGCAACATCGTCGCCACCGGCGCCGACGTCCTGGTGACCGCCAACCCGGGGTGCCTGATGCAGGTCGCCAGCGCGATCGAGCGCTCGGGCCACCCGATGCGACTGATGCACACCGTCGAGCTGCTCGACGCCTCGCTCCGGGGAGCAGGACTCCCCGGTCCGCACAACGAAGGGAACTGACCATGTCTCGGACCGAACCGATCGAGCGGGGTGACGCCGCGCTCGAGCTGCCGAGCAAGCACGTCGCCCCCGCGACGTACGCCGATCTGCCGGAGCCGGTGCCGCTGCGCAAGGTGCTCGGCCCCAGCGTGCTGCTGCTCGCGGGTGCCATCGGCTCGGGCGAGTTCGTGCTGTGGCCCTACATCACCTCCCAGGTGGGGCTGACGCTGGTCTGGCTGACGCTGCTCGGCGTGACGACGCAGTACTTCCTCAACATGGAGATCGAGCGCTACACCCTGGCGACGGGAGAGACGGCGGTCACCGGCTTCACCCGGTTGTGGAAGCCGTGGGGGCTGCTGTTCATCGTCATGACCGTCGTCCCCTGGGCCTGGCCCGGCTGGGCGACGGGCGGCACGACCACCCTGAGCTTCGTCTTCGGCTTCTCCGCCGACGCGATCCCGTGGATCACCATCGGGGTCCTCGTGCTCATCGGCGCGGTGCTGACGGCCTCTCCCGTCGTCTACAAGACGGTCGAGAAGATCCAGTTCTTCATGGTCGCCCTGATCGTGCTCTTCGTCCTCTACGCGATGTTCTTCCTCATCGGCGGCGACGGGTACGTCGGCCTGGCCAAGGGCTTCACCTCCGTCGGCGAGATCCCCGACGGGGTCAGCTCGATCGGCACCGCCACCCTGCTGGGCGCGATCGCCTTCGCCGGTGCCGGCGGAGCGATGAACCTGGCGCAGTCGAACTGGATGCGCGACAAGGGCCTCGGCATGGGCGCGCGACTGCCGAAGGTGGTCTCGCCGTTCACGGGCGAGGAGATCGCGGCGCCGACGACCGGCTACTTCTTCAAGCGCGACGCGGAGAACATGCGGCGCTGGAACGCCTGGTGGAAGCTGGCGCACCGCGAGCAGTTCACGACCTTCTTCGTCATCGGCGCGGTGACGCTCTTCGTCTTCATGGCGCTGACCTTCGTCACCGTCGGCCAGGGGGGCGCGGAGGAGAGCTTCGACTTCATCCGGGTCCAGGGCGAGGCCCTCGGCGAGGTGCAGGGCTCGTGGCTGTCCACGACCTTCTGGCTGATCGGCACCGTGGTGCTGTTCTCGACCAACCTCGCGGTGCTCGACATGGTCGGGCGGATCACCGCCGACGTCCTCAAGACCGGCCTGCTCAAGGACAGCTCGACCTGGACCGAGAGCAAGCTCTACTTCGCCGTCGTGTGGACCGAGATCCTCTTCGGTTCGGTGATCCTGCTCTCCGGCGTCACCCAGCCGGTGCTGCTGCTGGTCATCGCCTCCTCCCTCAACGGCCTGGTGATGTTCGTCTACTCGGTGCTGCTGATCCAGCTCAACCGGTTCACGCTGCCGAAGGAGATCGGGCTCAAGGGCGGACGGCTCGTGGTCCTCTGCTGGGCCGTGGTGTTCTACGGCGGGTTCTCGGTCGTGCTGCTGATCGACCAGTTCTCCCAGCTCACGGGCGGCTGACCCCGCGGAATCAAGTGGTGGCCGTCGGCGTTGTGGGATGTCGATGGCCACCACGACCGCGTCCTCGACGCCCACCCGCGACGACTCCCGCCGGATCTCGATCCTGCTCGGGCTGCTCTTCGGGCTGGCGGGCATGGGGTCGTCGAGCGCCGCGGTCACGCTGCCGCTGCTCGGACCCGACCTGGGCGTGACCCAGGGACTGGCCGCGTGGACGATCAGCCTCTACGTGCTGATGCTGGCGGTCACCACCGCCGTCTACGGCCGGATCTCCGACCTCGTCGGCGTCCGGGCGCCGCTGCTGGCCGGCCTGGTGCTGATGTCGGTGGGCGCGCTGGTCGCGGCCCTGGCCCCGACGTTCGGGTCGCTGCTGGCCGCGCGCGTCCTGCAGGGCGCCGGCGCTGCCGCCGTACCGACGCTCGGCGTCGCGATCCTGTCGCAGCGCTACTCGGGCCGGGTACGCGGTCTGGCCTTCGGCCGGCTCGCCGGCACCGCGGCCGCCGTCAGCTGCCTCGGCCCGTTGGTCGGCGGCGCCGTGGAGGCGGCGCTGGGGTGGCGGGCCGTGATGGCGCTGCCGATCCTCGGGCTGCTGCTCGTGCCGCTGCTGTGGCGCGCGCTGAACGCCGGCGGCAGCGGCGCCCGCCTCGACATCCTCGGTGCTGTGCTGGTCGCCCTGACCGCGGCCGGGATGGTGCTGCTGGTGCAGTCGCCGTCCGCCGGCCTGGCGGTCGCGGTCGTCGGCGCCGGCCTGCTGGTGCTCGGCGTCCCCGCCGTGACGGCGCAGGTACGCCGCCGACCGGCCGGATTCCTGCCGCTGGAGGTGATCCGCAACCCGCTCGTCGTGCGCAGCGCGGTCGCCGCCGCGGCGGTGCCGGCGTCGTGGTTCGCGATGCTGATCGCACTGCCGGCGGTGCTGCTCGGCGTCGGCTGGGAGGCCTGGGAGGTCGGGCTCGCCATGGTGCCCAGCGCCGTCGTGGCGCTGTTCGTGCCGCGCGTGGCCGGACCGCTGCTCGACCGGATCGGCTCCGGCCTCTCGCTCGCCGTCGCCGGGGTCACCGCCAGCGTCGCGCTGCTCGTCGCCGCCCTCGGCGCCCACCTGACCAGCGCCCCGCTGCTGGTGGCCGCGATCGTGCTGGTCACCTTCGCCTTCGGACTCGGGCAACCCGCCCTCAGCGCCGCCGTCGGTGACGCCGTCGCCGACGACGTGCGCGGGGTGGCGCTCGGCATCTCCACCCTGCTCTTCCTGGTCGGCGGCAGCGTCGGCTCGGCCGTCGTCGCCGGGCTCAGCGGCGTGCTCGGCATGGGCGGCGCGCTGCTCGTGCTCGCCGTGCTGCCGTTGCTCGGCCTGCTGGTGCTCGCGCCCACCCTGACCGTCCAGCGCGGTGCCACGGCGTCGTAGTGGGGGTCTGGACCCTGACTCCGACGCAGTAGCGCCGCGGTCGACCGGGCGCTGCTAGCGTCCCGCTGGGCCGGTTCGTGGCCGGCCCCTCGCCCACGCCGTCTCGGAGGAACTCTTGCGCGCCCTGGTCTACTACGTCGCCGTCAGCCTCGACGGCTTCATCGCCGACGCCGACGGTGGCGCGGACTCCTTCGTGCAGACACCGGAGCTGCTCGGCGAGCTCTTCTCGCTCTATCCCGAGACCTGCCCGGCCCACGTGCGCGACGTCCTCGGCGTGACGGGTGAGGCGCGCCGCTTCGACACCGTGCTGATGGGTGCCCGCACCCACCAGCCGGCCCTGGACGCCGGCCTGACGAGCGCCTATCCGCACCTCGCGCAGTACGTCGTCACGCACCGTGAGCTGCCCGTGGACCCGACCGTCACCACGGTCGACGACCCGGTCGCGCTGGTCCGCGGGCTGAAGCAGCAGGAAGGTCTCGACCTGTGGCTCTGCGGCGGCGGCGACCTCGCCGGCCAGCTCGCGGACGAGATCGACGAGCTCCACCTCAAGGTGAGCCCCGTCGTCCTCGGCGACGGCGTGCCGCTGGTCGGTCGGGCGAGGTCGCTGGCGTCGATGGAACTGGCCGAGTCGCGTCCGCTCCCCGGCGGGGTGCTGCTGAACCGCTACCGCCGCGCCTGATCGGCGAGGGGGCCGCTGAGCCACGCCGCCGACTCGCGGTGCGACCGCAGTCGTACGACGGGGCGTGAGGGGTCGGCGGCCAGCAGGGCGTCGACGCGGCCGGCGACGAGGTGGTGGGTGTTCCACGCCCAGCGGATCACGTGCTCGGGGTCCGGTGAGGATCCGCCACGGGGCCGGCTCGCGGTTGCCGTTCCACAGCTCCTCGCGGCGTACCCACCGGCGCAGCGTCCGTGCGGTGACCTGCCGGGTCACCTGGTGCCGGGGCAGGTCCAGCCAGACGACCAGGTCCGCGCGCTCGGCCAGCAGCGGCCGGACCGAGGTGTACTGCCACTCCGTCACCCAGCCCGGCTCGCTGGTGAAGGCGTCGACGTCGGCCTCGAAGGTGGGCCGCTTCACCCAGCCGGGGCCGTGGTGCAGGGCGTCGATCTCGGTGTGGGGGACGCCGAGCACCGTCGCGATCCGTCGCGACAGCGTCGTCTTGCCCGAACCGGAGCCACCCCCGACCAGCACCCGCCGGGGCCGGCCCGGGAGCGCGGCGTCGTGGGGGAGCAGGGGCACGGGCGGTGAGGCTACCGGGCCTCGGCGAGGCGGACGGCGGCGTGCTGCACCAGCGGCAGCTCGCTCACGTCTCGGGCGGCCTCGTGGGGCACCAGGCCGCCGAGCAGGCCGGCGGGCGTGGTCAGCCAGGTCCACACGAACCACGGGTCGGAGCCGGCGGCGAGCAGCGGCTCGAGCACCCCGAGCAGCTCGGTGCGCACCTCGCCGGCGGCGTCGAGCTGGAAGGCCGGCACGAGGGTGCGGCCCTCGTGCTGCACCAGCAGCAGCGCGTGGCGCTGCGCGGCCCGGTGGACCGCGAACCGGGCGGCGTCCTCGGAGACCCCGCGGCGCGCGCCGACCTCGGCGTAGGACAGCCAGCCGCCGTCGAGCAGCGCGCGGCGGACGGCGGCCTGCCGGCGCAGCGCGACCAGGCCCACCGGGACGGCGTGGGCCGGGTCGTCGCCCTCGGAGTGCAGGAGGTCGTCGAGCTGCGCGAGCCGCTCGGCGCTGACCGGGGTGTCGCCGCCGGGCTCGGTCCAGAGCACCGACCCGTCGTCGCGACGTACGAACGACGGCAGCCCTGCCGCCTCGAGCTGCCCGGCGAGGCCGAGCTCCTCGAGCCAGGCGGCGAGTCGCTCGGCCCGCTCAGGCACGCGCTACTTCGCGGCCTTGCGGGCCCGCGCGGCGGTCTTCGCCCGCTCGTTCTGGTCGAGCACCACCTTGCGGATCCGCACCGACTCCGGCGTCACCTCGACGCACTCGTCGTCGCGGCAGAACTCCAGGCACTGCTCGAGCGAGAGCCGCTTCGGCGGGATCAGCTTCTCGAAGTTGTCGGAGGTGGCGGACCGGATGTTGGTCTGCTGCTTCTCCTTGGTGATGTTGACGTCCATGTCGTCGGCGCGGGAGTTCTCGCCGACGATCATGCCCTCGTAGACCTCGGTGGTCGGCTCGACGAACATCACGCCGCGCTCCTGCAGCGAGGTCATCGCGTAGGCCGTGGCCGCGCCCTTGCGGTCGGCGACCAGCGAGCCGTTGTTGCGCGAGCGGATCTCGCCGGCCCACGGCTCGTAGCCCTCGGAGATGTGGTGGGCGATGCCGGTGCCGCGGGTGTCGGTGAGGAACTCGGTGCGGAAGCCGATCAGGCCGCGCGCCGGGACCAGGAACTCCATGCGCACCCAGCCGGTGCCGTGGTTGGTCATCTGCTCCATGCGGCCCTTGCGGCTGGCGAGCAGCTCGGTGATCGTGCCGAGGTACTCCTCCGGGGCGTCGATCGTGAGGCGCTCGACCGGCTCGTGGACCTTGCCGTCGACCTCCTTGACGACCACCTGCGGCTTGCCGACGGTGAGCTCGAAGCCCTCGCGGCGCATCTGCTCGACCAGGATGGCGAGCGCGAGCTCGCCGCGGCCCTGCACCTCCCAGGTGTCGGGACGCTCGGTCGGGAGGACGCGCAGCGACACGTTGCCGATCAGCTCGGCGTCGAGCCGGTCCTTGACCAGGCGGGCCGTGACCTTGCCGCCCTTGATCCGGCCGACCAGCGGCGAGGTGTTGGTGCCGATGGTCATCGAGATGGCGGGCTCGTCGACGTGGATCAGCGGCAGCGCGACGGGGTTCTCGACGTCGGCGAGGGTCTCGCCGATGGTGATGTCGGGGATGCCGGCCACGGCGACGATGTCGCCCGGCCCTGCGCTCTCGCCCGGCTTGCGCTCGAGGCCCTCGGTGATCAGCAGCTCGGTGATCTTGACCTGCTTCTGCGAGCCGTCACGACGCATCCACATGACCTGCTGGCCCTTGCGCAGGTTGCCCTGCTTGATGCGCAGCAGCGCGAGCCGGCCGAGGAACGGCGAGGCGTCGAGGTTGGTGACGTGGGCCTGCAGCGGCGCGCCCTCGTCGTACGTCGGCGCCGGGATGGTCTCGAGGATGGTGCGGAACAGCGGCTCGAGGTCGTCGCCCGCGGGCATGGTGCCGTCGGCCGGCTGCTCGAGGGAGGCGATGCCGGCCTTGCCGGAGGCGTAGACGACCGGGAAGTCGAGCGCGTCCTGGCTGTGCGACTCGTCGAGCAGGTCCATGAACAGCTCGTAGGTCTCGTCGACGACCTCGCTGATGCGGGCGTCACCGCGGTCGGTCTTGTTGACCACCAGGATCACCGGCATGTCGGCGTTGAGCGCCTTGCGCAGCACGAAGCGGGTCTGGGGGAGCGGGCCCTCGGAGGCGTCGACGAGGAGCACGATGCCGTCGACCATCGACAGCCCGCGCTCGACCTCGCCGCCGAAGTCGGCGTGGCCGGGGGTGTCGATGATGTTGATCGTCATCGGCTTGCCCTCGGCGGCCGGACCGGCGTAGTGCACGGCCGTGTTCTTGGCGAGGATCGTGATCCCCTTCTCGCGCTCGAGGTCGCCGGAGTCCATGACCCGGTCGGCGACCCCCTCGGCCTGGTGGGCGGTGAAGGCACCGGCCTGGTGGAGCATCGCGTCGACGAGCGTGGTCTTGCCGTGGTCGACGTGCGCGACGATCGCGACGTTGCGGAGGTCCGAGCGAGTGGTGGTGGGCACCGGCGGATTCTACGGAGCGGGGGCCCGGGGCCACGATTCCGCGGAGCAAAGACTGGACAAACCTTAGACAACCGTTTACGTTGAAGACTCAACAAGTCGACGGACGGGCGGGGTGGTGGGCGTGACGCTGGCAGACATGGCGGAGCTGTACGACGCCACCGTCGACGACGTGTGGCGCACCGCCCGCGGCAGTGGTGCGACGCACGAGGCGGCCTGTGCCGCCGTGACCGAGGCCTACCTGGCCCTGTGGCAGCAGGGCGGCGAGTCCTGCCAGCCGCGGCTGTGGCTGATGTCGCGGGTCTACCGCACCGTCAGGCCGGCGGTCGCCGCCACCTAGTCTGGCGCCCATGACGCTGGTGGCCGCTGCTGACGGATCCGCGCTGGGCAACCCGGGGCCCTCCGGCTGGGCCTGGTACGTCGACGACGACCGCTGGGCCAGCGGTGGCTGGGCCCACGGCACCAACAACATGGGAGAGCTGACCGCCGTCCTCGACCTGCTCCAGCAGACGGCCGACGTCGACGACGACCTGCTCGTCTACTGCGACTCGACCTACACGATCAACGCCATCACGAAGTGGATGGCGGGCTGGAAGCGCAAGGGCTGGAAGAAGGGCGACGGCAAGCCGGTCGCCAACGTCGAGATCATGAAGGCGCTCGACGCGGCGATGCAGGGACGTCGGGTGCGCTTCGAGTGGGTCAAGGGGCACGCCGGCCACGAGCTGAACGAGAAGGCCGACGAGCTCGCCAACGCCGCAGCCCGGGCCCACCAGGCCGGGTCCGCCCCCGCGGCCGGGCCGGGCTTCTCGGCCCAGCGATCCGCTCACGACTTCAGCGTGACCGCGCCGCCGGAGCCGGAGCCCGACCTGTTCTCGCTGTCCGAGGAGCTGAGCGACGACGACCAGGTCGTCGCCCTCGAGCGGTCGCTGCTGACCGACGAGGTCCGCGCCGACCCCGCTGCGGTCGCCGCCCTGCTCGATCCCGCGTGGGAGGAGGTCGGCAGCTCCGGACGTCGGTGGACGCGGGCCGAGTTGCTCGACGTCGTCGCACCGCTGCCCACGCGGGTCACCCTCGAACCGGTCTCCGTCACCACCGTCGCGCCCGGCGTCGTACTCCTGCTGTGGCGGGGGGTCCGTGACTCGGGGGAGGCCACCCTGCGCAGCTCGCTGTGGGTCCGAGCCGGCGAGCGCTGGCTGCAGCGCTTCCATCAGGGGACCGCCGAGGGGTAGGCATGGGGGCATGACCGCTCTCGGGATCACCTGCTTCGTCCCTCCCTACCTGCTGGCCGAGCTGGCGCGGCGCGGCACCCTCGACGCGGGCTACGTCGACGCCTGCCTGCGCGTGGACGCTGCGTTCCGCGACCGGCGTGGCCCCGGTCGCGCGGGGGGGACCGAGCCGCACCAGGGTGTCGCGCGCTGGACCGTGCACACCTCCGACGGCTCCGAGCGGCTGCCCGGCCAGCCCGCGCGGCGCGAGGGTGAGCCGGCGACGGGGGACGAGGCGGTCGACGAGGCCGCGGCCGGCATCACGGCCACCCTCGACCTCTTCCGCGACGCCTGGGCGCGCGAGTCCTACGACGGGGCGAGGGCCGAGCTGCTGCTCACCGTCCACTACGGCCGGCACTACGCCAACGCCTTCTGGGACGGCACGCACCTGGTCTTCGGCGACGGCGACGGCCGGGTCTTCCGGCGGTTCACCCGCGCCGTCGACGTGCTCGCCCACGAGTTCTCCCACGCCGTCACCGAGCACACCGCGGGGCTGGTCTACCGGGGCCAGTCCGGCGCGCTCAACGAGTCGGTCTCCGACGTGTTCGCGATCTGCCTGAAGCACCGCGTCCTCGGGCAGCACGCCGGGTCGGGCTCCTGGTTGATCGGCGAGGAGATCTTCGCCGACGGGGTCGCGGCCCGCGGGTTGCGCGACATGGAACGGCCCGGCACCGCGTACGACGACCCGCGCCTGGGCAGCGACCCGCAGCCTGCCCACCTGCGCGACTACGTCGAGACCACCGACGACAACGGCGGTGTGCACCTCAACTCCGGCATCCCCAACCGCGCGTTCGTGCTGGCCGCGCAGGGGATCGGCGGCGACACCGCCTCGGGGGCCGGCCGGGTCTGGTACGACGCGCTCACCTCCGGTGAGCTCACCCCGACGTCCGACTTCGCGGCCTTCGCCGCCGTGACCGTGGCGGTCGCGGGCGAGCACGCCGACGCGGTGCGGTCGGGCTGGGAGGAGGTCGGTGTCACCCCCGGAAGGTCGTCCTCACCCACGGGCCCGGAGCGGCCGGCGGTGCTCTCCGGCCCGGTGGTGGTGCGGCGGAGCGGGGGCATCCTGGGACAGGTCGTGGAGGGCCACCTCGACCCGGACGACCCGACGGCGGACGTCGACGTTGCGCGGGAGGTGCGCGAGCTGGTCGGCCGGGTCGACCTCCGAGCCGCCGCGGCGGGCCACGGCGGCCAGCCGGACCGCTACACCTACCGGCTCCGCGTCGGCGACGGCGAGGCGACGCAGGAGGTCGACGTGCCGGAGGCAGCCCTCACCGCGGACCTCCGCCGCCTGGTCTCCCTCGTCCTCGGCGACCGCTGACCGCGCGGGTGGCGGCTCAACCCAGGGCGCGGTCGAGCGCGGCGGCGACGTGGAGGGTGGTGCAGGGGAAGGCGGGCAGGTCGATGTCCGACTGCGAGATCAGCAGCTCGAGCTCGGTGCAGCCCACGAGGATGCCCTGGGCGCCGGCGTCCCACAGCTCCTCGACGATGCCCACGACCCGGCGGCGCGTGGTGTCGACGACCTGGCCGTGCACCAGCTCGTCGTAGATGGCGGTGTTGAGGAAGTCGTGGTGGGCGACGTCGGGCACCACGACCTGCACGCCGTGCTCGGCCATCCGGTCCGCGAAGAACGGGTCGTTCATCGCCACCGTGGTGCCGAGCAGGCCCACCGTCGTGATCCGCGCGGCCTTGACCGCCTCGGCCACCACGTCACCGAGGTGGAGCAGCGGGATGTCGACCGCGGCGGCCACCTCGTCGGCCACCTTGTGGAACGTCGTCGTGCACAGCACCAGGAAGTCGGCGCCGGCTCGCTCGACGCCACGGGCGGCCTCGGCCAGCAGGTCGCCGATCCGGTCCCACCGCTCGGCGTCCTCCAGCGCGGTGAGCTCGGCGAAGTCGACCGTGGACAGCACCAGCTTGGGCGAGGAGAGCCCGCCGAGCCGTTCCTGGACGCCGAGGTTGAGGTCGCGGTAGTAGACGAGGCTGGATTCCCAGCTCATGCCGCCGACGAGTCCGATGGTCTGCACGCAGCCGAGTCTCTCAGACCCGGTGCACCTTGTGCTGGGCCGCTTGCGCCCGCGGACGGATCACCAGCTCGTCGATGTTGACGTGGGCGGGACGGGTCGCGATCCAGGCGATCGCGTCGGCGACGTCCTCGGCGACCAGCGGGTCGGGCACGCCGGCGTAGACGGCCTCGGCCTTGTCCTGGTCGCCGCCGAAGCGGTTGGTGGCGAACTCGTCGGTGCGCACCATCCCGGGGGCGATCTCCGAGACCCGGATCGGCTCGCCGCACAGCTCCAGCCGCAAGGTCTCGGTCAGCACCTGCGTGCCGTGCTTGGCCGCGGTGTAGCCGCCGCCGCCCTCGTAGGCGATGCGACCCGCGGTGGAGCCCACGTTGAGCACGAGCCCGTCGCCGGAGGCGCGCAGCGCGGGCAGCAGCGCCTGGGTGACGTGGAGCGTGCCGAGCACGTTGACGTCGTACATCGCGCGCCACTGCTCGGGGTCGGCGGTGGCGACGGGATCGGCCCCGAACGCGCCGCCGGCGTTGTTGACCAGCACGTGCAGCGTCTCGCCGACGGCCTCGGCGAGCCCGGCGACCGACGCCGGGTCGGTGACGTCGCACGCCACCGCCTCACCGCCGATCTCGGAGGCGAGGGCCTCGATCCGGTCGGTGCGCCGCGCCGCGCAGACCACGTGGAAGCCCTCGTCGGCGAGGGCGCGGGCGGTGGCCGCGCCGATGCCGCTGCTGGCTCCGGTCACGACGGCGCTGCGGGAGGGAGTCATGCCCCCATCCTGCCTGCCCTCGCCCACCGGGAGGCCGGCTGGCACAATCGCTGTCCATGTCACTACGGGTGCTCGCCGCCGTCGTCGGGGTGCTCGGGGGAGGGTGCTGGGTCGCGCGCTGGCTCGCCGACGACCCCGGCTGGGGCGCAGCCGCCCACTGGGCGGGGGTGGTCCTGCTGGCCCTCGCGCTGGCCGTCGTCGGCGCCGGCCTGGTCAGCCGCTCGGCTGTGTGGCTCCGGCTGATCGTGGCCGTGGCCTTCCCGGCCCTCATGTGGTCGGTGTACGCCGTCGTGCGGGGAACCGGGGACTCCGTCGTGCTCGACGGGGTGGTCGGGGCGATCGCCGTGGTCTGGAGCCTGGTGGCGCTCGGCCTCGCGCAGCGGGGCAGGGGCACGAGCGCGAAGGACGGCGGGAGCCGGCACGACAAGCCCGTCAAGCGCAAGCCCGGCTCCCACGCCCGCTGACCCTCGCGAGTGACGGCTCGGCGTACTCGAAACCCTCGCGAGTGACGGCTCGGCGTACTCCAAACCCTCGCGAGTGACGGCTCGGCGGGGGTCAGGTGAGCCAGGCGGGGAAGCGCGAGCGGTTCGCCGCCACCCACGCGTAGGCCCGCCGGGACAACGGCGCCACCGGCCGGCTCGCCACCACCCGTCCCACCAGCCTCACCGGCCACCACCGTGACGTCCGGAGCACCCGGGCCGCCGCCTCGTGGCCGCGCAGCAGCCGGCCGTCGGGCTCGACCCACCACGCCGCCTCGGCCAGGTCGTGCGCCGTGAGCCCCAGCGACGCCGGGTCGACCTCGCTGCTCGCCACCGCCTCGAAGCGACCGCCCACGGCGCGGGCCCAGCGCAGGCTGCGGCGGCAGAAGCCGCATCCGCCGTCGTAGATCAGCACGGCTCCAGCGTAGGTCGGAATGTTCCGGCGCCCCCGGTGGTTTTCCCGGGTGGCCGTGGTCGACGACGAGAAGGGGCAGTGACGTGGGCGAGGAACGCAACCTGCGCAGGGTGGCCATGATCAGCCTCCACACCTCGCCCCTCGACCAGCCCGGCATCGGTGACGCCGGCGGCATGAACGTCTACGTCGTCGAGCTCGCGAAGCGGCTCGCCGCGCGCGGGGTCGAGGTCGACGTCTTCACCCGCGCGACCACCTCCGCCCTCGAGCCGGAGGTGCTCGCCGCCGACGGCGTGCTCGTGCGACACATCACCGCCGGCCCCTACGAGGGCCTCGGCAAGACCGAGCTGCCCGGCCAGCTCTGCGTCTTCGCCCGCGAGGTGCTGCGCGCCGAGGCCCAGCATCCCGTCGGCCACTACGACGCCGTGCACAGCCACTACTGGCTCTCCGGCCAGGTCGGCGCGCTCGCCCGCGACCGTTGGGGCGTGCCGCTGGTCCACTCGATGCACACCATGGCGAAGGTCAAGAACGCCGCGCTCGCCGAGGGCGACACCCCCGAGCCCGAGGGGCGGATCATCGGCGAGGAGCAGGTGGTCGCGGCCTCCGACGCCCTGATCGCCAACACCGAGCTCGAGGCCAAGCAGCTCATCGAGCTCTACGACGCCGACCCCGGACGTGTCGACGTGGTCCACCCCGGTGTCGACCTCGACGTGTTCCGGCCGCACGACCAGGCCGTCGTACGCCGCGAGCTCGGCCTCGCCGCGGACGCCGCCGTGCTGCTCTTCGCCGGCCGGATCCAGCCGCTCAAGGCGCCCGACGTGCTGCTGCGCGCGGTCTCGGTGCTGCTCGACCGGCGGCCCGACCTGCGCTCGCGGCTGGTGGTGCCGGTGGTCGGCGGGCCGTCCGGTTCCGGGCTCGAGCACCCCACGGCGCTGGCCGACCTCGCCTCCGACCTCGACCTCGACGACGTGGTCCGGTTCGTGCCGCCGGTGGCGCAGGCCGACCTGAGCCGCTGGTGCGCCGCGGCCGACCTGGTCGCCGTGCCGTCCTACAACGAGTCCTTCGGGCTGGTCGCGGTGGAGGCGCAGGCCTCCGGCACCCCCGTCGTCGCCGCCGCCGTCGGCGGCCTGACCACCGTCGTCCGCGACGGCCGCTCCGGGCTCCTCGTCGACACCCACGACCCGCGCGACTGGGCCGCGGCCCTCGAACGGGTCGTCGTCGACGACGCCTTCCGCGCCCGGCTCCGCGCCGGCGCCGTCGAGCAGGCCCGCGCCTTCTCGTGGGAGCACACCGCCGACCACACCCTCGCCGTCTACCGTCAGGCGTGGGAACGGATGGAGGTGCTCGTGTGAGCGAGCTTCACGACGAGACGGTCGAGGTGCTGCGCACCTATCTCGCCGACGCCGAGGTCGAGCACGAGGAGCTCGGGCCCGGCGTCTTCAGCGTCACCATGCCGGGGGAGCGCAAGCTCCAGGTCCCGGTCCGGCTCGACGTCGGCCCCCACGCCCTCGGCGTGCACGCCTTCGTGTGCCGCCGCCCCGACGAGAACGCCGGCGGCGTCCACCGGTGGCTGCTCCAGCGCAACCTGCGCATGTACGCCGTCGCGTTCGGCATCGACCCGCTCGGCGACATCTACCTCGACGCCCGGCTGCCGCTGGCCGCCGTGACGCCCGACGAGCTCGACCGGCTGCTGGGCTCGGTGCTCACCTACGCCGACGAGTCCTTCAACACGATCCTCGAGCTCGGCTTCGCCTCGTCCATCCGCAAGGAGTGGGAGTGGCGCACGGCGCGGGGCGAGTCGACCCGCAACCTCGAGGCCTTCCGCGGCTGGCTCGAGGCCGGCTCAGGCCGGGACTGACTCGCGCACCGGTGCCGGGCGCGGCTTGCGCCGCGCCACCGCCACGCCGACCAGGGCCAGCGCGCCCCCGACGTACGCGATCGCCGGCGGCGCCTCGCCCAGGAACACCAGTCCGAGCACGATCGTGATCGGCGGCACCAGGTAGGTGGTGACGCCGAGGCTGGAGGCAGTCATGTGCGTGAGGGCGTAGCCGTAGGTGGTGAAGGCGAGCGCGGTCGGGAAGACGCCGAGGTAGACCAGCCACCACAGCGAGGACGCCGGGGCGGCCGCGGCCTCCGACCACAGCTGTCCGGCGAACGGCAGGCAGGCGATCGCACCGATGGTGCACGCCAGCCACACCACGTGCACGGCGCGGAGCCGGGCCATCAGCGGCTTCTGCAGCACCGCGCTGATCGAGTAGACCACCGCCGAGACGAGCACGAGCAGCACCCCGAGCGGGTCGCGGTCACCGCCGGGTGAGGTCGACAGCGCGATCAGCGCGACGCCGCCGAAGGCCAGGGCCAGCCCCACGCCGAGGTGCGCCGTGAAGCGCTCGCCGAGGAACAGCGCCGCCAGCAGCGCGATCAGCACGGGCGACACCTGGATCAGCATCGCCGCGGTGCCGGCGTCGACCCGCTGCTCGCCCTCGTTGAGCGCGACGTTGTAGATGCCGAACCACAGCACCCCGATGACTGCGATGGAGCGCCACTCGGCGGCGGTCGGCCGGGGCAGCCCGCTCGCGAGCGCGACCACTGCGAGACAGGCGGCTCCCACGAGGAGCCGGCCCAGCGACAGCGCTCCTGCCGAGAAGTCGTCGCCGAGGTGGCGGATCGCGACGAAGGCGCTGGCCCAGAACACCAGGGTGCAGGCGACGGCGGCGAGGGGCAGCCAGGGGCGGGTCGTCACAGGCCAAGGCTAGTCACGCCGATGACGAGGATCGAGCGGTTTTCGGACGGGCAACCGTCGTTTCCCGCCAACCTCCTACAGGTCGAGCTTGTAGCCCAGCCCGCGCACCGTGACCAGGTAGGCCGGCTCCGAGGGGTTCGGCTCCAGCTTGGCGCGCAGCCGCTTGACGTGGACGTCGAGCGTCTTGGTGTCGCCCACGTAGTCGGCGCCCCACACCCGGTCGATCAGCTGGGCCCGGGTGAGGACCCGGCCGGGGTTGCGCAGGAACATCTCGAGCAGCTCGAACTCCTTGAGCGGCAGCCGCTGCTCGCTGCCGTTGACGGTGACCACGTGGCGCTCGACGTCCATCCGCACCGGCCCGGCCTCCAGGGCGCCCTCGTCGAGGTCGCCCTCGCCGGCCCCGCGGCGCAGCACCGCTCGGATCCGGGCGACCAGCTCGCGCGGCGAGTAGGGCTTGGTGACGTAGTCGTCGGCACCGAGCTCGAGCCCGACGACCTTGTCGACCTCGTCGTCCTTGGCCGACACCATGATCACCGGCACGTTGGAGGTGGCCCGGATCTGGCGGCAGACCTCCGTGCCGGGCAGGCCCGGCAGCATCAGGTCGAGCAGGACGATGTCGGCGCCGTTGCGGTCGAAGTCGGTGAGCGCGTCGGGCCCGGTGGCCGCGATCGACACCTCGTAGCCCTCCTTGCGCAGCATGTAGGCGAGGGCGTCGCTGTAGCTCTCTTCGTCCTCCACGACCAGTACCCGGGTCACGTCTCGTCCTCCTGCTTCCTGCGGGGCAGCGTGAGGGTGAAGGTGGATCCCTGCCCTTCGACGGACCACACCCTGATGTCACCACCGTGGGTGGCGGCGACGTGCTTGACGATCGCGAGGCCGAGGCCGGTGCCGCCGGTGGAGCGGTGACGCGCCGGGTCGACGCGGTAGAACCGCTCGAAGATCCGGTCGACCTCCCGCTCGGGGATGCCGATGCCCTGGTCGACCACGGAGACCTCGACGGTCTCGGGCAGCGCCTTCGTGGTGACCAGCACCGTGGAGCCGTCGCCCGAGTAGGCGATGGCGTTGGCGACGAGGTTGGCGACGGCCGCGGTGACCTGCTCGGTGCTGCCGTAGACCTCGAGCCCCTCGGCACCACCGGTCACGACCGAGATCGCGCGCGAGTCGGCATCGATGGCGCTGGTGTCGACGGCGGTCTTGACGACGTCGTCGAGGCAGATCGGGGCGGGCCCGTCGACCGGCTCGTTGGCCTGCAGCCGCGACAGCTCGATGATCTGCTGCACCAGCCGGCTCAACCGGTCGGACTCGATGAGCATGCGGCCGCTGAAGCGCTGCACGGCCTCCGGGTCGTCGGCGGCGTCGTGGACCGCCTCGGCGAGCAGCCGGATCGCTCCCACCGGCGTCTTCAGCTCGTGGCTGACGTTGGCGACGAAGTCGCGACGCACGGCCTCGACCTGGCGCTCCCGGGTGCGGTCCTCGACCAGTGCGAGCACCAGCCGGCTGCCCAGCGGCGCCACCCGGGCCGTGACGTGGCGCGGCGACAGTCCCGGCCGGCCCAGGAGCAGCTCGGTCTCGCGGATCGTGCCGTCGCGGCGTACCTGACGGACCAGGTCGGCGAGCTCGTCGGAGACCAGGGCCCCGTCGCGCACCAGCCCGAAGGCGTACGCCGGCGCGCTGGCCTTGAGCACGGCGTCGTCGTCGCCCACGACGACGGCGCTGCTCCGCAGCACGGACAGGACGGTCGCGATGCCCGGCGGGACCGGCGACTCCTCGACCGGCTCGGCCCGCTGTTGGATCCGGTCGCTGAGGGCCCACGCGAGCACGGCCGTGCCCGCAACGGCAGCGCCGAGCAGCGCCGCCAGGAACGCCTGGGTCGTGGGATCCACGACTCACAGGGTACGGCGCCATCCACCCGGTGTTCCCCCCGCGGACGACGTGCCGCCGACTGTTCACCGCTCGTTCATGCATCAACCCCGTCCGGTCACCTCGGCCGCCTAGGGTGGGGCTCATGCGTGAGGCCTTCCATGACCAGCTCGACTCCATCTTCGACGACCTCGCAGGCATCTGCCGGTCGGTCGAGACCGCCGTCCGCGACGCCTCCGAGGCGCTGCTCAACGGCGACGCCGAGATCGCCGAGCGGGTGATCACCTCCGACGCCAAGATCGACGCGGCCCGCGAGGAGGTCGAGCAGGACTGCTTCAACCTGCTCTCGCTCCAGGCGCCGGTCGCCGGCGACCTGCGGGTCGTCGTCTCGGCGCTGCGGATGGTCAGCGAGCTCGAGCGGATGGGTGACCTGTCCGTCCACGTGGCCAAGATCGCCCGGCTGCGGGTGCCCGAGGTGGCCGTGCCCGACGAGGTGCGCCCGACGATGGCCCACATGGCCGACGTGGCCCAGGACATGGTGTCCCGCGTCGCCCAGATCATCACCACCAAGGACGTCGAGGCGGCGATCGCCCTCGGTCGTGACGACGAGGTGATGGACCGGCTGCGCCGCCAGAGCTTCCGCGAGCTGCTCGCCGACGAGTGGTCCCACGGCGTCGAGGCGGCCGTCGACCTCGCCCTCCTCGGCCGCTACTACGAGCGCATCGCCGACCACGCCGTGTCCGTCGCCAACCGGATCGTCTTCGTCGTCACCGGCCAGCAGCCCGTCGACGCCTGAGCGACGCCGACCTTGGATTACCCGGCCGGCCGGGTAACTTCGACCTTTGTGACGCTTGCAAGGGCCGCGAACGTCGGGTTTACCCGGCCGACCGGGTAAACCCCGGCCCCCGCAGAAGCAGTCCGGCGTCGCCGAACTCGTGCCAGAGGTAGCCGGACGTCGAGGCCGCGTCGTACGCCGCCTGCGTGGTCCCGGGCCCGGCGACCGCCTCGACCAGCAGCAGGTGCGAGGCGCCGGGGTCGTGCCAGCCGGTGACCAGCCCGTCGACGACGACGGGCGGCTCGGCGGGCGTGACGACGCGCTCGGTCCAGCCCGACGACGCCCGCACCTGCCCGGTCGGGTCGACCGCTGACTCGAGCGCCCGGGTCACGGTCGTCCCGACCGCGACCACCCGGCCGCCGGCGGCCCGGGTCGACGCGACTGCGCGTGCGGTCGCGGCCGGCACGTCGTACCACTCCGGTTGCGGTGCCTCTCCCGCCTCCTGGGACGAGAAGCCGGTGTGCAGCGTGACGGGCGCGACGCCGACGCCCCGCGCGACGAGCCGGGTCACCAGCTCGGGCGTGAACGGTCTCCCCGCCGACGGCATCTCGGCGCTTCCCGGCACGGTCGAGAACACCGACTGGTACTCGTCGAGTGCGTAGCTGCGGTCGAGGTAGCCGTAGCTGATCGGTCGTCCGTGCCGCCGCAGCGCGGCGTCGAGGTGGTCGGCCACGCTCGCCCGCCAGAGCCGGTTGCCGTGGCCGGTCGGGGAGGACCCCTCGTGCGGGTACGGCGCCAGCAGCACCAGCTCGGCGCCGCCGTCGACCCGCACCCGCTGGCCGGCGGCTGCGTCGAGCACGGCGCGAGCGGCGTCGGGAGCCGTGCGCAGCTCGACGACGCGGTCACCCTCGGGCAGGCGGGCCCCGACGTGGAGCACGACCGGCCCGTCGGCGCCGGGGCCGACCAGGTGGGCGTCGAGCTCGCCGGCGACCGTGGCGGAGTTGTTGACGACCAGCAGGTCACCGGCGTCCAGGTGCTCGGGCAGGTCGCCGAACCGGGCGTGCTGCACGCCGTCGGCGGTCGCGACCAGCAGTCGGACCCCGTCGCGCGGCAGGCCGCGGGCCTCCGCCGGTGCCGGGGCCGCGGCGTCGGGCGGGGCGGTGAAGGTGGTGGTGGGACGCTCGGCCAGCAGGCTCACGCCGACACCTCCTCGGGCAGGTGCACGTCCGCGGCGCGGTAGCGCCCCGGGGCGGGCCTCGTGGCCGCGAGCGCGAGCAGCCGGGGCGCGACCGCCTCGGGCAGCGGTCGGTCGGAGATGTCCTCGCCCGGGAAGGCGTCCTGGTGCATCCGGGTGCGCATGTCGCCGGGGTCGACGGCGTACGCCGCCAGGCCGGTCTCGGCGCCGAAGGTCTGCACCAGGTGGTCGAGCGCGGCCTTCGCCGCGCCGTAGGGGCCCCAGGTCTCGTAGTGCTCCACGGCCGCATCGGAGCTGATGCCCAGGACGACGCCGTCGCGGCGCCGCAGCTGGCCGGCCAGCGCGATCATCAGCGCCGCGTTCGCGCCCGCGGTCCCGCGGATCGTGTCGCCGAGCTCGGTGGCCGTGAGCTCCGTCAGCGGGCGCATCGGGAGGGGGCCGAGCGTGCTCGCGTTGAGCACGAGCAGGTCGAGGCCCCCGAGCCGGTCGACCGTGGCGACCAGCTCGCCTCGGTGGTCGGCGTCGGCGACGTCACCGACGAGCGCGGTCACGCCGGGCAGGTCGTCGACGGCGTCGTGCAGGCGGTTGCCGGTGCGGGCGTCCGTGACCACGCGCCACCCCTCGGTCACGAGCAGTCGCACGAGCGCGAGGCCGAGCCCCTCGGAGCCTCCGGTGACGAGGGCGTTCTTCTTGATCTCTGGTGTCATGCAGTCCAGTATTGAAGTTCAAGTTAACTTGAGTTCAAGGGAGCGACGTGGACAGTCGAGAGCTGATGTCGGTGGGGGACGTGTCACGGCGCAGCGGGTTCGCCGCGTCGGCGCTGCGGTTCTACGAGGCCGAGGGCCTGATCCAGGCCCAGCGCTCACCCGGTGGTCGCCGGCTGTTCGAGCGCGCCACCCTGCGCCGGCTCGCCTTCATCAGGGCGGCGTCCAACGTCGGGCTGACGCTCGGCGAGATCCGCGAGGAGCTCGCCCGACTGCCCGACAACCGCACGCCCACGAAGGCGGACTGGACGCGGATCTCGCGCCACTGGCGGGGCCGGATCGAGGAGCAGATCGCGGCGCTCGAGCGGCTGCGCGACGACCTGGACGGCTGCATCGGCTGTGGCTGCCTCTCGCTGCAGCGCTGCACGATCTACAACCCCCAGGACGTGCTCGCCGGTTCCGACGACGCCCCCGGCGCGGTCCGGCTCCCGGCTGCCCTCCGGCGGGGCTGAACCCCGACGCCGCCCCGCGCCCCGTGTGCCTGAGAACGCCCTAGGGGTAGGTCTCAGGCACACGCGCGCTGCGTCAGCGACCCTGGTTGGCGACGGCGGCGGCTGCCGCGGCGGCAGCCTCGGGGTCCAGGTACTCGCCGCCGGCGACGGTGGGCCGGAGCGAGTCGTCGAGCCGGTAGACCAGCGGCATGCCGGTGGGGATGTTGAGGCCCGCGATGTCCTCGTCGCTGACGCCGTCGAGGTGCTTGACGATCGCGCGCAGGCTGTTGCCGTGGGCCGCGACGAGCACGGTGTGACCGGCCTGGAGGTCGGGGACGACGGCGCTCTCCCAGTGGGGGAGCATCCGGGCGATGACGTCCTTGAGGCACTCCGTGCGGGGCAGCTCGTCACCGAGGCCGGCGTAGCGCGGGTCGGCGGCCTGGGAGTACTCGTCGTCGTCGTCGATCGGCGGGGGCGGTACGTCGAAGGACCGCCGCCAGGTCATGAACTGCTCCTCGCCGTACTGCTCCAGGGTCTGCTTCTTGTCCTTGCCCTGCAGGGCGCCGTAGTGGCGCTCGTTGAGCCGCCACGACCGGCGCACGGGGATCCAGTGGCGGTCGGCGGCGTCGAGGGCCAGGTGGGCGGTCGTGATCGCCCGGCGCTGCAGCGAGGTGTGGACGACGTCGGGGAGGATCCCGGCGTCCACCAGCTGCCGGCCGCCGTCGACGGCCTCGTCGCGCCCCTTGTCGGTGAGGTCGACGTCGACCCAGCCGGTGAAGAGGTTCTTGGCGTTCCACTCGCTCTCGCCGTGGCGGAGCAGGACCAGGGTGTAGCTCATCAGTGCTCTCCCACCGGCTCGGAAACCTCGCACACCTCGGGACCGGCGACCCCGCCGATGCCGGCGTAGTCACCGCAGTTGTCGACGACCGGGACGTCGAGCTGCAGCACCTGGCCGCCGGAGATCTCCAGCGTCATCGCGACGAACCGGCCGGGAACGATCTCCTCGCCCTCGACCGGGATGCCCTCCTCGTCCTCGGCCGCGAGGTTGACCAGCGCGCCGGCATCGACCTCCACGGGCGTGAACTCGCCGACCTGCCCGGCCTCCGGGTCGTCGACCGACAGCGCCTCGAGCGAGCCGGGCGCCTCGACGTCGTTGTTGGACAACGAGGTCACGAAGACCCCCGAGCCCTCCTCTGTCGAGACGATCACGGCGTTGAGCACGTCGACCGTGGCGTCACGGTCGGTGGCGCCGTTGGCGATGGTGTTGACGCGGTCGGTCGCGAGGTCGAACCCGCAGGAGGTGAGCGGGGCGGTCAGCAGGACCGCGCCGAGCGCGAGACGTACGGCGGCGGGACGTCGCAGGTGCATGCCCGCATGCTATCGGTCGCCGGCGTGCGTGCCGTCACTGACGCAGGCCGACCTGCGACCCGGCGTACAGCAGGGCCCCCAGGACCGCGGCCGTGAGCGCGCCGCCGGCCCAGAGGAGTCGGGGTGCGCCGGTGCGCAGCGCGATGCGCAGGGGCAGGTGGCGGCGTCCCGCCTCGTGGTCGCCCACGAGGCCGGGGAGGGCGGTCATCACGTGGACGCAGACGCCGAGCACCGCCGCCAGGGCCGTGATCGCGAGCTCGGGCGGTGTCTCCCGGCCGTCCCCGGCCCAGCCGCCGTAGGCGAGGAAGGCCGGGTAGAGGGCGTAGGACACCGCCCACGGCAGCCACGACAGCCAGCCGCCGCGCAGCACCACGAGCCCGAGCAGCGCCACCGCGAGGGCCGCGAGGTAGGAGGTGCCCGCCCACAGCCCGTGGGACATGGCCAGCGGCACCACCAGCAGCAGCGCGCAGGTGAGGGCGAAGCCGAGGTCGCCGGGAGCGAGCAGCTCGCGAGCCACCGGCTTGTCGTCGCGCCCCTCGGCGGCGTCGCGGCGACGGTCGACGAGGTCGTTGCCCCAGCCCAGCACGCACTGGCCCACGAGCGCGGTGAGCAGCACCATGCCCACCTCGCGCGCCGGGCGTCCACTCAGGGTGGCGGCCAGCCCGAGACCGGCGGCGGTCGCCATGCCGAGACGTGGGTGGGCGGCCGTGAGCAGCAGGGCGGGCAGGCTCTCGCGGCCCTCCACGCGACTCGTCCACGACATGACACGCAGTATCGACCACGAGGCCCCGCCCGGGAGGGAACCCGTCGAACTGGCGGGTAGCGGGTGCGCGCCACCACATGATCTGTCGTTCTGTCAAGCCCGCATTCCGGCCCTGACCTGCACAAACGCGTCGGGGAGGGTCCCCGGGCCGTGATATGATCGACATCTGGAAAGGGGTACTTCACATATGACTTTCACCGTCGGCGAAACGGTTGTCTATCCAAATCACGGGGCCGCAGTCATCGAGGACATCGAGATGCGGAAGATCAAGGGAGAGGACCGTCAGTACCTCGTTCTGAGGATCGTCGCCCAGCAGGACCTGGTCGTTCGGGTTCCCGCCTGCAACCTCGACCTCGTGGGCGTCCGCGACGTCGTCGACAAGGAGGGGCTCGAGCGTGTGTTCGACGTCCTCCGTGCGGCGCACGTCGAGGAGCCGACCAACTGGTCGCGTCGTTACAAGGCCAACCTCGAGAAGCTCCACAGCGGCGACGTCATGAAGGTCGCCGAGGTCGTGCGCGACCTGTGGCGCCGCGAGCGTGATCGCGGCCTGTCGGCCGGCGAGAAGCGGATGCTGGCCAAGGCGCGCCAGATCCTGGTCTCCGAGCTGGCGCTGGCCGAGAAGACCAACGAGGACAAGGCCGAGGCCGTCCTCGACGAGGTCCTCGCGTCCTGACCTGCGTCCTGATCTGACTCCGTTCATCCACGAGACCCCCGCGGCGCACGCCGCGGGGGTCTCGTGCGTCCGGAGGCTTCGTCACACGGGCGAAACACGGGCCGAGACCCGCTGAAACACCCGGTTCCTAGCGTCGCGAGGGTGAGCGCGACGGACCAGGACTTCCTCCCGGTGTGCCGCGTGGAGGACCTCGAGGTCGAGCGGGGGGCGACCGCGCTGGTGCACGGTCAGGCGATCGCGCTCTTCCGCCTGCCCGACGGCCAGGTGCACGCGCTCTCCAACCACGACCCCTACTCCCACACCACGAGCCTGGCCCGCGGCATCGTCGGCCGCCGCGAGGACGTCCCCTTCGTGGCCTCGCCCCGCCACGGCCACGCCTTCGACCTGCGTACCGGTCGCTGCCTCGACGACGTCGGCGTCGCGGTCGCCGTCTACGAGGTCCGGGTGTGCGACGGGACGGTCACCGTCGGTCCCCGCCGCCATGTGTGACGGGGTCTGACGGGGTGTGACCGGGGTGTGAGGGCTCAGCCGGCGACCAGCAGGGCGGTCGCGATCGCGGCCACGCCCTCGCCGCGGCCGGTGAGGCCGAGGCCGTCGGTGGTGGTGGCGGAGAGGGAGACGGGCGCGCCGCCGACCGCGGCGGAGAGCACCTGCTCGGCCTCGGCACGCCGCGGGCCCAGCCGCGGCCGGTTGCCGATCACCTGGACGGCGACGTGGCCGACGCCCCAGCCGGCCGCGCGTACCCGGCGCACGGTCTCCTCCAGCAGTGCGACGCCCGCCGCCCCGGCCCACTCCGGCTCCGACGTCCCGAAGTTGCTGCCCAGGTCGCCGAGGCCCGCTGCCGACAGCAGGGCGTCGCACGCGGCGTGGGCCGCGACGTCGGCGTCGGAGTGGCCCTCGAGGCCCTGCGGCTCCCCGGGCCAGACCAGCCCGGCGAGGTGCATCGGCACGCCGTCGACGAGGCGGTGGACGTCGGTGCCGACGCCGACCCGGAAGGGGACGCCGACGGGGGCACTGGAGGGGGTTGAGCCGGTGGTGTGCACGGGGTGATCATGCCTGAGGGAGAATCTCACCCATGAGGACGAACCGCGGAGCCTGGGCACTCGCCGGGCTGGTCGCCGGTGCGGCGGGCCTGGCGGTGAGCTATGCCGTGGCCGCGGTGATGGCCGTGCGTGACTCGCCGGTGGTCGCGGTGGCCGAGCTGGTGATCCGGCTGGCGCCGGGTGCCCTGGTCGAACGAGCGATCGAGCGCCTCGGCGCGGCCGACAAGCCGCTGCTGGTGGGCGGCATCCTCGTGCTGCTGGCGCTGGCCTTCGCCTGGGCCGGCATCCTCGCTGCCCGCCGCTGGTGGGCCGCTTCGCTGGTCTACGGCGGCCTCGCGGCCGTCGGCGTGGCCGCGATCGCGATCCAGGAGCAGCCCTCGATGCTGTCCTACCTCCCGATCGCCCTCGGGCTGGCCACCTGGCTGGGGGTGATGAGCGTGCTCGCGACCCGGCTGCGGGCGCTCGACGACCCGCAGCCCGGCTTCGGGCAGGGACCCCCGCCCGACCCCGAGGACGCCGGCGCCGGACGCCGCGGCTTCCTGCTCGGTGTCGGCTCGGTGGTGCTGGTCTCGGCCGGCCTGGGCGTGCTCGGCCGGTTCTGGGGCCGCGGTCGCCGCAACGTCGAGGCCAGTCGCAGCCTGCTGCGCATCCCCCGGGTCACCGAGCCCAACGTGCCCGAGCGTGCCCGGATCGGGCTGCGCGGGGTCTCGTCGTGGCAGACCTCGGAGAAGGACTTCTACCTGATCCACACCGCGATCGCGCTGCCGACGATCGAGCCCGCGGAGTGGACGCTGCGCATCCACGGCCTGGTCGACCGCGAGCTGACGCTGAGCTACCAGGACCTGCTCGACCGCAAGCGCACGGAGGCCTGGATCACCCTCAACTGCGTCTCCAACCCCGTGGGCGGCGACCTGATCGGCAACGCCTGGTGGAGCGGGGTCCGGCTCTCCGACCTGCTCGAGGAGGCCGGGGTGCAGCCCGGCGCCGACGCGCTGCTGCAGACCTCCGACGACGGGTGGACGTGCGGCACCCCCCTCGCGGCGGTGACCGACGGCCGCGACGCGATGCTGGCGCTGGCGATGAACGGGCGGCCGCTCCCGGTCGAGCACGGCTTCCCCGTGCGCACGATCGTGCCGGGCCTCTACGGCTTCGTGTCGGCGACGAAGTGGCTGGTGGACATCGAGGTCACGAAGTTCAGCGACTTCGACGCCTACTGGACGACGAAGGGCTGGGCCGAGCAGGCGCCGGTGCGGCTGGCCTCGCGGATCGACGTGCCCCGCAGCGGCAGCGGGGTCGAGGCCGGCCAGGTGCGGGTCGGGGGCGTGGCCTGGCAGCAGCAGGTCGGCATCGCCGCCGTGGAGGTCTCCGTCGACGGCGGCGACTGGCAGCAGGTCGAGATCGCCTCCCCGCCGACGGACGACACCTGGGTGCAGTGGGCCGGCACCGTCGACCTGCCTCCCGGCGACCACGTGCTGCGGGTGCGGGCGACCGGCAAGGACGGCGAGGTGCAGACCGGCACCGAGCGTGACGTCGTGCCCGACGGTGCCACCGGCTGGCACGCCGTCGACGTCACGGCCGGCTGAGCCTCACCAGTTGCCGGCGGGGCTTCTCGGCAACGGGTGGTCGGCGTCGCTGATGACGTAGACCAGGCCGCCGGAGGTCGGCAGCCAGACGTCCTCGAACTGGCCCCGGCCGTAGGTGCGGCGCACGCCGCTGTTGGTCCGGGCGGCGGGATCGTTGACCACGACGTCGCCGCTGCGGGTGAAGCCGCGGATGACGAGCAGGTGGCCGGCGGTGCTGGAGATCGGCGCCCCGTCCAGCTCGCCGGGGCCGAACGAGACCGACGCGACGAGGGGGATGCCCGCCGCGACCAGCCGCTCGGCCTCGCGGAGGCTGCGCAGCCGGGTGACGAAGCTCGGGGCGCCCGTGAGCGAGCCCGCGTAGGCGGTGTTGAACGGCCAGTTGCCGGCGCCGTCGTAGCGGTAGTCGTAGGTGGAGCGGGCCGCGTGGTCGACCCACGGCTGGGCGTGGTCGCCAGCCACCCAGGAGTAGGCGCGGCGACGCGGCAGCGCGTCGTACCCTCCGAGCACCATCGACGTGGACGTCGGCGAGCACCAGGCCTGGCCGCCGTTGCCCCACTGGGGGTAGTGGCCGGAGTGCACCATCTGGGAGTACTTCGGGACCTTCAGCACGACGTTGTCGGGGCCGGAGGCCACACCGGGCGCGGAGGTGGTCACGCCGTCGACGTCGGGCAGCCGCGAAGCCATCGCGCCCACGGCGCGGACGTGGGGCTTCGCATCGCCGGCGCGCAGCAGGTTCACCCGCAGCTGCCAGGCGACCGCGCCGCCCGGCACGCGCCAGGTGTCGACGTTGACGTCGGCGAGGTCGTCGCCCTGCCCGCCCACCGACGTACGCCGGACGTGGCTGTCGCCGGCAGCCCAGCGGGCCAGCGTGTCCCAGCTGGTGGTGCGACCGGCGCTGGTGCGCCCGCGCACCTGCACCTCCACCAGGCTGTTGCCCGGCGTCCGGGCGGTCCACGAGGCGATCAGCTCGGTGAGCGCGAACCCGGGCTCGGTCCACGGCGAGGCCCAGCGGCCCATGTCGTAGGACGTGCCGCCCAGCGTGCGGGTGGCGACGGGCCGGCTGATGCGCAACCTGCCCTGACGCATCCGGGTGCCGTTGAAGGCGCCGTCCTTGAGGTCGCCCTGGCGCCACTCGTCGTAGCGCACCTGGCGGCTCCCGGCCTCGGGCGCCGCGCCGGCAGGGGCGACGGCGGTCAGGGGGAGCGCGAGCGCGAGCGCCAGCAGCAGGCGGGCGGAGGATCGGGGGAGCACGCGATCGAGGGTACGTGGGTCCGTCACTCCTGTCCCACGAGTCACACGATCCGTCGATGCGGGGTCGCCACCCCCGAATCCCTAGAATCGGCCGGGTGACCCTCCGACTCCACGACACCGCGACCCGCGACGTCCGCGACTTCGTCCCGCTCCGGGACGGGCACGCGAGCGTCTACGTCTGCGGTCTCACCGTGCAGTCGGAGCCCCACGTCGGGCACGTGCGCTCCGCCGTCAACTTCGACGTGCTGCGCCGGTGGCTGGAGCACTCCGGGCTCAGCGTCGACTTCATCCGCAACGTCACCGACATCGACGACAAGATCCTGCGCAAGGCCGACGAGCAGGGGCTGCACTGGTACGAGCTGGCGCAGCGGATGCACCACGAGCTAGACGACGTGCTGGCCGCGATCAACGTCCGCCGGCCCACCTACGAACCGGGCGCGACCGGCCACGTCCCCGAGATCCTCGAGCTGATCGAGGTGCTGGTCGAGAGGGGTCACGCCTACGCCGCCGACGACGGGTCGGGCGACGTCTACTTCGACGTGCGCTCCTGGCCGTCCTACGGCGAGCTCACGCGTCAGCAGGTCGACGACATGGAGCCGGCGGGAGATGCCGACCCCCGTGGGAAGCGTGACCCCCGCGACTTCGCGCTCTGGAAGGGCGCCAAGGAGTCCGAGCCGGCCACCGCGTCGTGGCCCTCGCGCTTCGGGCGCGGCCGTCCCGGCTGGCACATCGAGTGCTCGGCGATGGCGCGCAAGTACCTCGGACCGGCCTTCGACATCCACGGCGGCGGCGTCGACCTCCGCTTCCCCCACCACGAGAACGAGCAGGCGCAGTCGCGCGCGGCCGGCGACGACTTCGCGTCGTACTGGCTCCACAACGCCTGGATCACCACCGCCGGCGAGAAGATGAGCAAGTCGCTCGGCAACTCGCTGCTCGTCCCCCGCGTGCTCGAGCGGGTGCGCGGCGTCGAGCTCCGCTACTACATGGTCAGCGCCCACTACCGCTCCACCGTCGAGTTCTCCTTCGAGGCGCTCGAGGAGGCCGCAGTCTCCTTCCGTCGGGTCGAGGCGTTCCTCGAGCGGGCCGCCCACCTCGGCGGCTCCCTCTCGGGCGGCATGCCCTGCGCCGACTTCGTGACCGCCATGGACGACGACCTCGGCACGCCGGCGGCACTCGCCGCGATGCACGAGGTGGTGCGCGAGGGCAACCGGAGCCTGGCGGCGGGCGACGACACGGCCGCACGGGGCGCCGCTGCCTCGGTGCTGGCCATGCTCGGCGTGCTGGGTCTCGACCCGGCCGACTTCGACGACGACGCCGGCGACGACACGCTCCACGGTGTCGTCGACACCCTGGTCCGGGGGATGCTCGAGGAGCGCACCCAGGCCCGCGCCGACAAGGACTGGGCGCGCGCCGACGCGATCCGCGACCGGCTCAAGGCCGCCGGCGTCGAGATCGAGGACACCCCCGACGGCCCGAAGTGGAGTGTGTGAGAGACATGGCAGGCAACAGCCAGCGCAAGGGTTCGATCCGCAAGAGCGCCAAGAAGCCGACCGCGGGGTCGGGCGGGCGCGTCAAGCGCGGCCTGGAGGGCAAGGGCCCCACGCCCAAGGCGAAGGACCGCCCCAACCACAAGGTCTACAAGGCCCGGCAGGCGGCCGACAAGCAGCAGCAGCGCCGGCCCAAGCGGCGTACGTCGACCGACGCCGAGTGGGTCGCCGGTCGCAACTCCGTCGTCGAGGTGCTCCGCGCCGGGATCCCGGTCACCGGGGTCTACGTCGCCGAGGGCACCGAGCGCGACGGCCGGCTGCGTGAGGTCTTCCGGCTCGCCGCCGAGCAGGGCGTGGCCCTGCTGGAGGTCACCAAGGCCGAGCTCGACCGCCACACCGACGGTGCCGTGCACCAGGGGCTGGGCGCCCGGATCCCCTCCTACGAGTACGCCCACGCGGACGACCTGCTCCAGCGCGCGAGCGACGCTGCCGAGCCGGCCCTGATTGTCGCGCTCGACTCCGTCACCGACCCCCGCAACCTCGGGGCCGTCGTGCGCAGCGCCTCGGGCTTCGGCGCCCACGGCGTCGTGGTGCCCGAGCGGCGCGCGGCCGGCATGACGGCCTCGGCGTGGAAGACCAGCGCCGGGGCGGCCGCCCGGATCCCGGTGGCGCAGACGGTCAACCTCACCCGGCAGCTCAAGGTCTACCAGGACGCCGGCTGCATGGTCGTCGGCCTGGCCGCCGACGGCGACGTGTCGCTGCCCGAGCTGGTCGGCCCCGGGGGGCTGGCCGACGGCCCGCTCGTCGTCGTGGTCGGCGCCGAGGGTGGCGGCCTGTCGCGGCTGGTGGCCGAGACGTGCGACCAGCTGGTGTCGATCCCGATGGCCAACGACCTGGAGTCGCTCAACGCCGGGGTTGCTGCATCCGTGACGCTCTACGCGATCGCGCAGGCCCGCGCATCGCGCTGATGCGACGCACGACCCTGCTCCACGGCCTGGTCCTGGCCGCGGTGTGGGTCGGCGCGTCCGCGGTCGCGGGCTCCGCCTACTTCTTCGGCTCGGAGCGCGAGGTCGTCCTCGCCAGCCACGACGCCGTCGTCGAGCCCACGCTCGACGGGGTGGTGATCGTGCGCACCGGGCCGGTGCTGCCCGACATCCGGGTCGGCTCCGGCCAGCGGCTCGGCGTCGAGATCACCCTGGGCAAGACGACGGCCACCACGACCGGAGAGCTGGTCGAGCGCTACGCCCTGATCGCCAGCCAGCCCGAGGGATCGATCGCCCGCGTGGAGGGTGCCGTGCGCGGCATGGCGCTCGACGCGGCGCTGCGCGGCGGCCTGGTGGGGCTGGTGCCGGTCGGCGTGTGGCTGCTGCTCGGGGGCCGCCGGCGCCGCGAGCTCTGGGCGATGGTCCGCTCGCGCCGTGGCAT
Source organism: uncultured Actinomycetota bacterium (assembly GCA_963754025.1). Lineage (GTDB taxonomy): Bacteria > Actinomycetota > Actinomycetes > Propionibacteriales > Nocardioidaceae > Nocardioides. Next base: position 1,143,433 of record CAVWEC010000005.1, read on the forward strand.
CGCCGCGGCCACGGCGGCAACGGTCGCCGGGGTGCTGCTGTGGGAGCCGTGGGCTGACCAGACCCCCGCGGTGGAGGACCAGCAGACCTGGCTGACGCTGCAGCAGTTCGTCGGGCGGGACGTGCTGGTGCCGGAGGCCGCGGCCGGCGTGGAGATCCGCAGCGACCCCAGCGCCCTCGACACCCGCCGGCTCGTCGAGAGCGCGATCACCACCTACGAGAAGTCCACCGGCTTCTACGACCTCGCCGTCACCCGCGCCGCCGACCTGGAGGTGCGCGAGCCGGCCGAGGACGAGACCGTCGCGGTGATGGTCTCGGACCGCCACGACAACATCGGCATGGACCGGGTCGCCCGGGCCGTCGGCGACCGGGCGGGCGCCACCGTCGTGCTCGACGCCGGCGACGACACCTCCACCGGCTCGTCGTGGGAGGCGTTCAGCCTCGACTCGCTCGCCGCCGCCTTCGACGAGGGCTACGAGCGGTACGCCGTCACCGGCAACCACGACCACGGCGACTTCGTCGGCGACTACCTCGACCGCCTCGGCTGGGAGGTCCTCGACGACGAGGTGGTGGACGCGCCCGGCATGGGCCGGATCGCCGGCATCCCCGACCCGCGCTCCAGCGGGCTCGGCTCCTGGCGCGACGAGACCGGCCTCGGGTTCGGCGAGGTCGCGGCCCGCTTCAGCGAGTCGCTCTGCGCGGCCGACGAGCGGGTCGCCACCGTGCTGGTCCACGACACCGACCTCGCGCGCGACGCGCTCGACCGCGGCTGCGTCGACCTGGTCGTGGGCGGTCACGTGCACGTGAAGGTCGGCCCGCTCCGCGTCGTCGCCCCCGACGGACGGGTCGGCTACGACTACACGAACGGCACGACCGGCGGGGCGGCGTACGCCATCGCGATCGGGAGCAAGCCGCGCCGTGACGCGATGGTCTCGCTCATCACCTACCGCGAGGACCGGCCGGTCGGCATCCAGTCGGTGACCCTGCAGACCAACGGCAGCTTCGAGGTCGACGACTACGAGCCGCTGGACCTCACCCCGGCCGCCGACCCGACCCCGGGTGCGCGCGACCGCTGAGGAGTCAGTCGGTCAGCTCGCCGCTCGCGTCCAGCGGCGTCGGTGTCGCGACCGCCTCCTCGGGCTTCGCGCTGAGGATCTCGTCGATGTAGTCCGCAGCCGTGTCGCTCAGGCTGACCTCGCGACCGGCGCGCTCGGAGAGGTACCACCGGTGCACGAGCAGCTCGTGGAAGATCTCGGCCGGCTCGAGCTTGCCGCGCGCCTCGGGCGGCACCATCGCCATCAGCGGCTCGTAGACCTCCGTCAGCCACCGGTTGGCGACCAGCGTGCGGTCCTCGCGGCCGAGGTCCTTCGCCGCGGTGTAGGCCGCGATGTCGTTGAGCATGCGCCGCGCCTGCGCGTCCTCGGCGTACATCCCGGTGAGGCCCTGCAGCTCGCGGGAGTGGTGGCCGAGCTCGACGACGCGCGGCTGGATCCGGACCTCGTCGCCGTCGAAGTCGGTCACGATGTCGAGCTCCTCGACGTCGAAGCCCAGGTCGTTGAGCCGCTCGATGCGCTGCTCGATGCGCCACATCTCACCGGAGGGGAACTGCTCCTCTCTGGTCAGCTCGGACCACAGCGCGGCGTAGCGCGACTCGATCGTCTCGACGATGTCCCAGGCGTCGACGTGCTCGTCGAGCTGGCCGCTGGCCTGGAGGTCGAGCAGCTCGGCGTAGACGTTCTCGCAGCCCACGCTGACGTCGTACTCGCGCATCCACGCCGACAGGCTGTCCTTGAGCTCGCCGGTCTCGGCGTCGACGAGGTAGGCGGCGAAGCCGCCGGCGCTGCGGCGGAAGAGCACGTTGGAGAGCGAGACGTCGCCCCAGTAGAAGTCGGTGAGGTGCAGCCGCACCAGCAGCACGACCAGCGCGTCGACGAGCGACGGCAGGCTGTCGGCGGAGAGGCCGTGGCTGAAGAGACTGCGGTAGGGGAGCGAGAACCGCAGGTGCTCGGTGAGCAGGGCGGCCGGGAGCTCCTCGCCGTCGGCGTCCTCGCGGCCCGTGACGACGCCCTGGGGCACCACCGCCGGCAGGCCCATCCGCTGCAGGTCGCGCAGCAGCCGGTACTCGCGGAAGGCGATGGGCTCCACGGTCTCCTTCACCGCGTAGACCCGGTCCTTCAGCCGCACGATCCGCACCACGTGGCGCGACAGGCCACGCGGCAGCGGCACGACGTGCTCGTCGCCCCACTCCTCCAGCGGCACCGACCACGGCAGCGTCACGATCGCCGGGTCGGGCCTGCTCGCCACGATCCTGAGCGCCATGCCCCTGAGCCTAGGGCTGCTGGAGCCTCGCCGCGAGCGCGCTGGCGCGCGTGGACGCCGGCAGGTCCTCGAGCAGCAGCGGGGTGCCGTCGGGACCGGTGAGCGGGACCCGCCAGTTGGGGTACTCGCGGTGCGTGCCGGGCTGGTTCTGGGTGCGCCGATCACCGACCAGGTCGGAGACCGCGACGCCGAGCAGCCTGCTGGGGGAGCGGGTCAGCAGCTCGTGGAGGGCGGCGACCGTCTCCTCCTCCGACGCGCCGTCGGCGAGCAGGCCGCGGGCGCGGAGCTCGGCGAGGAACGTCTCACGCTCGCGCTCGCTGACGGCGAGCTCCTCCTCGACCGACCGGGTCAGCAGGCCGAGGGAGTCGCGCAGCCGCACGTGCTCGCCGGCGAGGTAGCCCGCGGTCGGCGGCAGGTCGTGGGTGGTGACGGTCGCCAGGCACAGCTCGCGCCACGACTCCGGCGGCCGCGGCCGGTCGCCGTCCATCTCGAACCACAGGATCGAGGTGCCGAGCACGCCCCGGCCGGCGAGGTAGTCGCGCACGAAGGGCTCGACGACGCCGAGGTCCTCGCCGACGACGAAGGCCTCGGCCCGCTCGGCCTCGAGCAGCAGGATCGAGACCATCGCCTCGTGGTCGTAGCGCAGGTAGGCGCCCTGCGACGGCGCGTCGCCGTGGGGGATGCACCAGAGCCGGAACAGCCCCATCACGTGGTCGATGCGGAGTCCGCCCGCGTGACGCAGCGCGGCCCGCAGCACCGCGCGGTAGGGGGCGTAGCCGAGGTCGGCCAGCACGTCGGGTCGCCACGGCGGCTGCGACCAGTCCTGGCCGATCTGGTTGAAGGCGTCGGGCGGGGCGCCGACGGTGAGGCCACGGGCCAGCGCCGGCCCGAGGGTCCACACCTCGGCCCCGGCCGGGTGCACGCCGACGGCGAGGTCGGTGACCAGGCCGACGGCCATGCCGGCGTCGACGGCCGCACCGTGGGCGGCAGCGAGCTGCTCGTCGGCGACCCACTGGAGCCAGCAGAAGAAGTCGACCCGGTCGGCCAGCCGCTCGGTCGCCGCCGCCACCGCGGGCGAGGTCGGGTCGCGCAGCGCGTCGGGCCACTCCTCGCCGTGGAGGTCCTCGGCGAGCGCGCACCAGGTCGCGAACTGGCGCAGCTCGGGCCCCTGGTCGGCCAGGAACGCGGCGTACGCCGCCTCCCGGTCGGGGCTCCTCGGCACGTCGTGGACGACGTCGAGTGCGGCCAGCTTGGCGGCGTACGAGGCCTGCCGGTCGAGGAGGCCGTCGAGGTCGTCGAAGGGGCCGGCAGCGAGCTCGTCGACCCGGGCGCGGTCGTCGGCGGCGAGCCCGGCGAGCTCGGGGACGTCGGTGACCCGGACGTAGAGCGGGTTGAGGTAGCGCCGCGAGGTCGGCAGGTAGGGCGAGTCCTCGACCGGCGGCACCGGCTCGGCGGCGTGGAGCGGGTTGACCAGCACGAACTCGGCGCCGAGCCCACCGCCCCACTTCCCGAGCGCCGCGAGGTCCCCGAAGTCACCGATGCCCCACGACTCGCGCGAGCGCACGGAGTAGAGCTGGGTCATCAGCCCCCACGCCTGGCGGCCGAGGCTCGCCGGCAGCTCGAGCCGGTCGGGGGCCAGGACCAGCAGGCCGTCCTGGGTCTGCGCGCCGCTGCGGGCGCGGACGGTGTGGTAGCCGGTCGGCAGATCGTCTGGCAGCGCGAACCGGGCCTCGCCGACCACGACGCCGTCGACCGCGCGCGGCTCGGCGTGGTGCTCGACCTGGCGGGCGGTCACGACCGCGCCGTCCTCGGTGACGACCTCGACCTCGAGCGGCGAGCCGTGGGCGACGTGGGCGACGACGTCGACCGGGTGGCCGGCGCGGCCCACGGTCACGGCCGGGACCATCCGGCGCCACGGCGCCAGGTCGTACGCCGCCAGCGCGGCCTGCACCGACTCCTCGGTCGACGCGTCGACGTCGAGCGCCCCCAGCAGCGCCTGGGCGGTGGTCACCGGGACCGGCACGTGGTTGCCCTGCCAGTCCCAGTACTCCCGGGACACGCCGTACCGGTCGCAGAGGGCAGCGAGGGCGGGCCAGTCGTCGACGCGAGTCACGAGGAGAGCCTAGGCACCCCTGGCGGCTAGCATGTGCGGCGCCCCCGCCGCGTTAGCTCAGCTGGTAGAGCATCTGTCTTGTAAACAGAAGGTCGTCGGTTCGACCCCGTCACGCGGCTCCACGCCACTGCGCCCGTGCGCCGGCCGAACGCAGCACCGACGGTCAGTCGAGCAACGTCTCCATGCGGTCGATCTCGTCGGCCTGGTTGGTCGCGACCTGCTCCGCGAGGTCGACCGTCCCGGGGAACTCGCCGCCGGTCACCTCGGCGTCGGCCATCTCGATGGCGCCCTCGTGGTGCTCGATCATCATCGTGAGCCACGTCTGCACGAAGGCGTCGCCGTCGGCGCCCTCGAGCTCGGCCATCCGGTCCTCGCTCATCATCCCCGGCATGTCCGTGTCCGTCATGGCGTCGTGGTCGGCGCCCCCGTGGCTGCGCGGGTTGTTGGGCACCGGCTGGCCCCAGTCCTCGAGCCAGTCGGTCAGCTGCTCGGCCTCCTGCGTCTGTGCGGTCCGGATCTCCTCGAGCAGCGCGGTCATCCGGGGCGGCAGGCCCTCCCGCGGCGCGGCCATGTCGACCATCGTCAGCGCCTGGGAGTGGTGGAGGATCATGTCGGTCGCGAAGTCGACGTCGGTCTGGTTGAAGGGCTCCGACTCCGGGATCGACGACGACGGCTCCTCCGGGCCGCAGGCGGTGAGCAGCGCGATGCCGGTGACGAGCAGGACGAGCAGGTGCCTCATCGGACCCGGGTCACCTCGAACTCCCCGGCAGGGGAGGCGATGGCGTCCTGGGCGGCGACCAGCCGCAGCTCCCGCTCACCCGACTCCAGGGTGTCCTTGAGCACCGCGTAGACCGAGGAGACCGTCCGGGCGACGGCGACCTCGGCGGAGCCGGTCTCGTGGAGGTGGGCGGTGAAGAGGGCGGCGGTGATGTCGCCGGAGCCGTTGGCCTTCATCGGCAGCAGCGGTGTCTCGACGAGCCAGGCGCCCTCGTCGTCGACGGCCATCAACCCGATGGTGTTCTCCCCGGTCTCGACGCTGGTGACCAGGATCGTCGACGGTCCCATCTCCCGCGCCATGTCGGCGCTGGCGAGCACCTCGTCGAGGGTGTGGGGGTCGGTGTCGGTCATGAAGCCGAGCTCGAACTGGTTGGGGGTGAGGATGTCGGCGACCGGCACGACGAGCTCCCGGATCACCGGCGGGATCTCCGGGTTGACGAAGCACCCCGACTTCGCGTTGCCCATCACGGGGTCGCAGGTGTAGGTCGCGTCGGGGTTGGCCTCCTTGACCCGCCGCACGGCGTCGACGATCACCTCGGCGATCGCGGGGCTGCCCTGGTAGCCCGACAGCACGGCGTCGCAGGCGGCGAAGGCGCCGCGCTCCTCGATGCCGGTGATCACATCGGTGACGTCGCGGGGGGAGATCAGCGGTCCGCGCCACGCGCCGTACCCCGTGTGGTTGGAGAAGTTCACCGTCAGCACCGGCCACACCTCGTGGCCGAGCCGCTGGAGCGGGAAGACGGCGGCGGAGTTGCCGACGTGGCCGTAGGCGACGTGGGACTGGATCGACAGGATGCGCACCCGTCGATCGTAGGCCCGGGGGTCAGGCCACCTGAAGTGAGCGCTTCGACAGGCCCATCCAGAAGCCGTCGATCACCTGGGTGCCCGGTGCATCGGGCGTGGTGGCCGCGCCGAGCGCGACGAAGAGCGGGGTGTAGTGCTCGACGGTCGGGTGGGCATAGGGCATGCCGGGGGCCTTCGAGGCGTACGCCGCCAGCGTGTCGACGTCACCGCGGGCGAGGGCGTCGGCCGCCCACGCGTCGAAGTCGCTCGACCAGCCGGGCGCGTCGGCGTCGATGCGGAACTCGCGCAGGAACGGCAGCCCGTGGGTGAGGAAGCCCGAGCCCACGATCAGCACGCCCTCGTCGCGCAGCGGCCGGAGCCGCTCGCCGAGCCGCATCAGCCGCTCGGGGTCCTGGGTGGGCAGCGACATCTGCAGCACCGGGATGTCGGCGTCCGGGTACATGATCCGCAGCGGCACCCACGCGCCGTGGTCGAGGCCGCGGGAGGCGTGCTGGTGCACCGGCTCGGTGTCGGGCATCAGCCCCGCGATCCGGGCCGCCAGCGCGGTGGCGTCGGGGGTCTCGTAGGTCATGCGGTAGTACTTCGCGTCGAACCCGCCGAAGTCGTAGACCAACGGCGCACCGCTGGCGCTGAGCATGACCGGTGCCGACTCCCAGTGGGCGCTGACGATGAGGATCGCGCGCGGGCGGGGGAGGTCGGCCGCCCACGCCGCGAGCTGGCCCGACCACACCGGGTCGTCGAGGAGTGGCGGGGCGCCGTGGCCGAGGAAGAGCGCGGGGATGCGATCGTTCACACGCACTCATAGTAGTTCAAGATTGAACTTCATTCCAGGGAAGGCGCGTCCGCCCACCCGCGAGCCCAGTCCACGGGCTCCCCGCCCTGCTCGACCAGCAGCCGGTCGACGCGGCTGAACGGCCGCGAGCCGAAGAACCCGCGGTACGCCGCGAGCGGGGACGGGTGGGCCGACTCGACCCACGGCACGGGGGAGAGCAACGGCTTGAGGGTCTGCGCGTGGCTGCCCCACAGAATCGCCGCGAGGGGACCGCCGCGCGCGGCCAGGGCCCGGATCGCGCACTCCGTGACCTCCTCCCAGCCCCGGCCGCGGTGGCTGTTGGGCTGGTTCGGCTGCACCGTGAGCACCCGGTTGAGCAGCATCACGCCCTGGTCGGCCCACGCGGTCAGGTCGCCGTGCCTCGGGGGCACGACGCCGAGGTCGTCGCGAAGCTCGACGTAGATGTTGCGCAGGCTGGCGGGGATCGGCCACACGTCGCGGGCCACGGCGAAGCTGAGCCCGATCGGGTGGGTCGGGTTGGGGTAGGGGTCCTGCCCCACGACCAGCACCCTGACGTCGGCCAGTGGTCGTTCGAAGGCCCGCAGCACGAGGTCCCCGGCCGGGAGGTAGCCGCGCCCCGACGCCTGCTCCTCGCGCAGGAACCGGCCCATCGCCGCGATCCGGTCCTCCACCGGGGCCAGCGCCTCGGCCCAGTCCGGCGCCACCAGGCGCTTGTCCACCAGGTCGCTCAGCGTGCCCATGCCGGCGAGGCTAGTGGCTGCATGAATCCCCTGATGGCCGGGGATCCTGCACTTGTCAGGGGTTGCAACCCCTGACAAGTGCCGGTTTCCCCTGATGGCCGGGGATTCATGCAGCCGGCCGTGGGCCGTCAGATCCCGCAGCTGGGGGCGCTCCAGGAGCGGGAGGTCCGGGTGTCGACGTGGGTGTGGTCGTCGTGGCCGGGGTAGCCGGGGCCGAAGATGCCGCCGAAGCCGGAGTAGCGGGCGTTGGAGGCGATGGTGCAGAACGACGGCGAGCCGCCGCTGGCCGGCACGAGGTCGAGGGCGGTGCCGTAGGTGTGCTGGCCGGTGCCGCTGCCGCCGACCGCGCGGTCGCACGACTGCGAGCGGAAGCCGGAGGTCACCCGCAGCGGCTGGTCGCCCATCCGGTGCCGCAGGGCCTCGGCCCGCCACATCGCCCGCAACAGGTTCTGCTTCACCGTGGCCGCCGACACCGAGCCGCCGCTGTAGCCGCCCGCCCCGCAGCCGCCGTCGACCTCCGCCCAGGAGAAGTGCGCGGGAGTGCAGTCCGCGTCCTGGAGGGCGTAGATCTTGCTGTACGTCGCGGAGCCGGCGACGCCGTCGGAGGCGAGTCCGTAGGCGGACTGGAAGCTGGCGACGGCGGCGCGGGTCTGGGGGCCGAAGGAGCCGTCGATGGTCATGTTGACGCCGTAGCCGGCCCAGCCGGCGACCCGGACCTGGAGCTCGGCGACGTCGGAGCCGGAGGCCCCTTCGGACAGGGTGCGGCCCCACGAGTAGCACTCGTCGGCATGGGCCGGGGCCGACGTCGCGGTGACGACGAACAACGACGAGAGGACGAGGGCGAGACTGGCGACGAGGGCGCGAAGGCGCGGTCGGACGTGCATGCGAACTCCTGGGTTCCCGAGAGCGGAGTGGTCAGGAGCCAGACAAGCGGGGTCGGGGGGAGGGGTCAACCCCCCCGGGTCCGAGGACAGAGTCAGCGGAGAGTCAGCGGGCGAGCGAACGGGAGCCCGACGAGCCGTAGCGGCGGCGTGGGTTGGCGCCGATCGGGCCGGGTCCGTCCTCGACCGCGGGGGCCGGGGACGCCGGCGCGTCGTCAGCCGGGTCGACGTCCGAGGACCACTGGTCGATCCACTCGTCCATCACCTGCCAGGTCGTGCCGCGGGCGGCGCGGCCGGTGAGCATGCCGAGGTGGCCGCCGGGCACCACCTCGAACCGCACCTCCGGAGAGCTCGACAGCAACGGCACGACGGCCTTCACGGCGGGGATCGGTGCGATGCCGTCGGTGGCGCCGCCGAAGACCAGCACCGGCCGGTCGACGTCGGCGATCCGGATCGTGCGCTCGCCGAGCTTGAACTCGCCACCGACGAGACCGTTGCCCTTCACGAACCGGTGGTAGAGCTGCCCGAACGTGCGGCCGGGGTAGGCGATCATGTTGTCGGTGAACCGGTCGACCGCCTCGATCTGGGCGAGGAACTCGGTGTCGTCGAGGTGCTGGGCGAGCGCGAGCGGCTTGGTGACCAGCTTCTGGAACGAGGAGAGCTGGAAGGCCCAGCGCACCAGCGGCTTCGGCGCCCCGCCCATCGCCTGGTAGGCGCGGGTGACCATGCCCCGGCTCTGGGTGACGTTCAGGTGCAGCAGCGGACGGATCGGTGCCACCAGGGGCACCCGGGACACGTCGAAGGGGGAGCCGATCACGGTCAGCGAGGCGATCGGCAGGTCGCGGGTGTCGGCTGCGGCGAGCAGCGCGAAGATGCCGCCGAGAGACCAGCCGACGACGTGCACGGGGCGACCGCCGGCGTGCCGGGACGCCGCCCTGACGGCCTCCGGCACCACCTCCTCCACCCAGTGCTCCATGCCGAGGTTGCGGTCCTTGAACGACACCTCGCCGTACTCGACGAGGTAGGTCGGGCGCCCCTGCGTCACCAGGTGCTCGACCAGCGAGCAGCCGCGGCGCAGGTCGAAGCACAGCGGCGGTGCGGCCAGGGGCATCACCAGCAGCACCGGGTCGCCCTGCTCGCGCACGGCGGCGGCCGGTCGGTAGTGGTAGACCTCGCGCAGCGTGCCCTCGTCGATGAGTGTGCGGGGCATCGACCGCAGGTCGGCCAGTCCCCCGTACAGCACCTTGTGGGCCACGTTGCTGGCCGCGGAGACGACCTGACCGGGCTTGGGGATCAGATCCATGGCCGCAAAGTACCCCGTCCTCGGCAGGCCGGCGCCGGGCGACTGCGCGCGGGGAGGGCTCGGCTCACGCGGGGCGCGGGGACTTCGTGTGGGGGCTGACGTCGGACAGCCCGTCGAGGAAGCTGGTGGCCCAGGCGGAGACGTCGCGGCGGCGCACCGTCTTGCGCATCGCCTTCATCCGGCGCGAGGTGTCCTTCGGCGACGCGTGGTAGGCGTCGAGGAGGGCGGCCTTCATGCCGTTGATGTCGTAGGGGTTGACCAGCCACGCCTGGCGCAGCTCGTCGGCGGCGCCGGCGAACTCCGAGAGGACCAGCGCGCCGTCGTCGTCGTAGCGGCAGGCGACGTACTCCTTGGCCACCAGGTTCATCCCGTCGCGGTAGGGCGTGACGACCATGATGTCGGCGGCCCGGTAGAGCGCGGCCATCTCCTCGCGGGGGTAGGAGGAGTGGAGGTAGTGGATGGCGGGGCGCCCGATCCGGCCGAGGTCGCCGTTGACGTGCCCGACGAGCCGGTCGATCTCGTCGCGCAGGATGCGGTACTGCTCGACCCGTTCGCGCGACGGCGTGGCGACCTGCACGAACACGGCGTCTTCGACGTCGATCTCACCGTCCTCGATCAGCTCGGAGAAGGCGCGCAGCCGGGCGTGGATGCCCTTGGTGTAGTCGAGCCGGTCGATGCCGAGGAAGACCTTCTTCGGGTTGCCGACGGCCGTGCGGATCTCCTCGGCCCGCGCGACCACCGACTTCTCGCGGGCGAGCTCCTCGAAGCCCTCGGTGTCGATCGAGATCGGGAACGCGGCGGCCCGGACGGTGCGCCCGTCGGGCAGGTAGACGAGGTCGCGGTGGGTCTTGTGCCCGACCCGCTGCCGCACCAGCCGCACGAAGTTCTGGGCCCCGCCGGACATCTGGAAGCCGATCAGGTCGGCCCCGAGCAGGCCCTCGAGGATCTGTCGGCGCCACGGCAGCTGCGCGAAGAGCTCGGCGGGCGGGAAGGGGATGTGCAGGTAGAACCCGATGCGCAGGTCGGGCCGCATCTCCCGCAGCATCGCCGGCACCAGCTGGAGCTGGTAGTCGTGCACCCAGACCGTCGCCCCCTCCTCGGCCACCTGCACCGCCTTCTCGGCGAAGCGGCGGTTGACGGTGACGTAGCTGTCCCACCACTCGCGGTGGAACTCCGGCTTGGCGATCACGTCGTGGTAGATCGGCCAGAGGGTGGCGTTGGACAGGCCCTCGTAGAACTCCTCCACCTCGTCGGCGGAGAGCGAGACCGGCACCAGCTTGAGGCCGTCGTCCTCGAACGGCTCGAGGCCCTGCTCGTTGCCGCCGGGCCAACCGATCCACACGCCGTCATTGCGGCGCATCACCGGGTCGAGCGCGGAGACGAGCCCGCCGGGGGAGCGGCGCCAGCCGGGGGTGCCGTCCGGCAGCTCCACGCGGTCGACCGGGAGGCGATTGGCGACGATGACGAGCTGGCTGGACAGCGACACGTCCCCAACCCTAGGGGTCGGGCCCCCACCGCGGCCCACCCCGAGGTGTCAGCGGTCGTCGGCGGCGTAGCGCACGCCGACCTGGCGGCGTACTTCGTCCATGAGCGAGGCGAGACGCAACGACATCGCGTGCGGCACCAGCGGGCTCTCGCGCAGCCCGTCGCGCAGGCAGTGGGCGACGTGCAGCGCCTCGTTGCCGAGCCCGGAGCCGAGCACCGGCTCGAGGCCCTCGACCCGCTCGGGCCCGCCACCGGCGGGCGTCCACGTGGCGTGCGCCGGGTGATGGAAGCCCTCGGGCAGGTCGAGGCGGCCGGTGTCGGTGGCGATGCTCGCCGTGCGCGGGGAGCAGCTGCTCATCGACGCGGTCAGCGCGCCCACCGCTCCGCCCGCGTGCCGGGTGGCCATCGCCACGTCCACGTCGATGCCGTCGTCGTTGAGGGCGGCGGTGGCCACGACCTGCTCGGCCGGACCCAGCACCAGGTCGGCCAGGGTCAGCGGGTAGATCCCCATGTCGAGCAGCGCCCCGGCGCCCAGGGCCGGGTCGTTGAGCCGGTCGTCGGCCGGCCGGTCGACCGGGAACCCGAGGTCGGCGTGCACCTGGCGCGGCGTGCCGAAGCGGCCCGTCCCGAGTCCCTCGACGACCGCCCTGATGACCGGGTGGCAGGCGGTCCACATCGCCTCCATGAGGAACCGGTCGGCCTGCCGGGCGGCGGTGACGAGCTGCTCGGCCTCGCCGAGGTTCATCGTCAGCGGCTTCTCGCACAGCACGTGCTTGCCCGCGGCGAGGGCCAGCATCGCGTGCTGCAGGTGGAGGGAGTGCGGCGAGGCGACGTAGACGACGTCGACGTCGGGATCGACCACCAGGGCGTCGTACGAAGCGTGCGCGCGCGCCCCGTCGAGCCCGTGGTCGGCCACGAAGCGCTCGGCCCCGCCCGCGCTGCGGGACCCGACGGCGGCGACACTGGCCCCCGGCACGTCGCGCAGGTCGGTGACGAAGCCGCTGGCGATCCGGCCGGTTGCGAGGATGCCCCAGCGCAGGGGGGTGACGTCGTGGCTCATGCCGCCCAACCTACGACGCGGGGCCGGTCCGACGACTCGCCGGAGAGCGAATGACACCGTTGTGGTTCGTCGCCTATCCTTGGGCTCCAGCACCACCTTCTACCCAGGGGAGACCCCGCATGGACGCCGCCAACGCCCTCCACGGCCAGCCGGCCGGTGAGCAGTCGGGCCTGAGCGACCGCGACCGCGAGATCCTCGAGTTCGAGCGCCACTGGTGGAAGTACGCCGGCGCCAAGGAGACCGCGGTCCGCGAGAAGTTCGACATGAGCTCCACCCGCTACTACCAGGTCCTCAACGCCCTCATCGACCGCGCCGAGGCGCTCGAGGCCGACCCGTTGCTCGTGCGCCGGCTGCGCCGCCTCCGGTCCGCCCGCCAGCGCCAGCGCTCGGCGCGCCGCCTCGGCTTCGAGATCTAGGCCGGCCGGTGCACATCCGCAACCAGCGTGGCGTCGCCTTCCCCTCGCCGGTCGCCATGCTGAGCGTCCTCGCGGTCGCGATGGCCGGCATCGCCTTCGTCGCCACCCAGGGCGCAGCGCCCACGGAGCGTGAGGTCACCACCGTCGCCCGGCCCTCGACCCCCGACGATGACGTCGCGCCCTCCGGCACGCCGGAGAAGGCGGAGAGGATCCGCGAGAAGAAGCCGAAGGTCGTGCGCGGCGACGTCTACGTCGAGGTCTACAACAACTCCGGCATCACCGGGTTGGCGAGCCGCTACGCCGGGCGCGCCGGCGACGTCGGCTGGCAGGTCGTGGGCGAGGACAACTGGATGGGCACCATCCCCTCCTCCACCGTCTACTACCCCGCGCGCCTCGAGGCCGCCGCCAAGCAGCTGTCGCTCGACCTCGGCATCCGCCGCACCATGCCGGCGGTCGGGGAGATGCGTCTCGACCGGCTCACGGTCGTCCTGACCGCCGACGCCGCTTGACCTCTCCGGACGCCGGCCCCCGACGCCGGCCCTGACGCCGACGGGGCGCCGCGGCGCTGCGTCTGGTGAGATGGGGGCATGCACTTCACCTCTGCCGAGGCGGAGCAGCGGTACGCAGCGCTGGCGGCGGCCGCCGCCCGGAGCGTGATCGGGCTCGACTTCGACGGCGTGCTCTCGCCGATCGTCGACGACCCGGCCGAGGCCCACATCCACCCCGACGCCCGCGGCGTGCTGGTCGACCTGGCCGAGGTGGTGCGGGCCATCGCCGTCGTCACCGGCCGGCCGGCCCGGCAGGCCCTGGCCCTCGGTGACCTCGACGTCGTCGGCGGCGAGATCGGTGACCACGGCAAGGAGCTCTTCGTCTTCGGCCAGTACGGCAACGAGCGGTGGAGCTCGACGCGTCGCCGCGTCGTCTCCCCACGTCCACCCCAGGGGCTCTCGACCTTCCAGCGCGAGCTCCCCGGGCTGCTGCGCCGCGCCGCGGCTGAGGAGGCGTACGTCGAGGAGAAGGGGCTCGCGGTTGCCGTCCACACGCGCCGGCTGCCGGAGCCGGCGGCGGCGCGCGACCGGCTGCTCGAGCCCCTCCGGGAGCTCGCCGAGCGCCACGGGCTCGCGCTCGAGCCGGGCCGCAACGTGATCGAGGTCCGCTCCCCGGGCATGGGCAAGGGTCAGGCGGTTCGCACGCTGGTCGAGGAGCAGGAGGCCGGCGGGTTCCTGTTCGCCGGTGACGACCTCGGTGACCTCGACGCCTTCGACGCTGTCGACGAGCTGCGCGAGCAGGGGTTGCCGACGCTGCTGGTGTGCTCGCTCTCCGAGGAGGAGTCGGCGCTCGCGGACCGCGCCGACGTCGTGGTCGACGGCCCGGACGGCGTGCTGGAGCTGCTGCGTCGGCTGACCACGGACGCGCAGGCCTGAGACGCCTCTCCCGGGGCCGCCCCGGGCGGCCTGGCCTCCGGGCGCTGGCCGATCGGGACGGCCGCCGCGAGCGACCGACGTCGCGCGGCGTCCCCCGATGTCGATCGGCCCGTCGCGCGACAACGCGTGCGCGGTCACCATGGCATTGGGGGCCGACCGCTGACACCCCTTCCTCCCGTAGTCCGTCGTTCTGGGCGAATCAGGTCGTAAGGTCCGCACATGAAGCGGGGGGCTCCCGCCGCTGTGCTCGACGACACGACGGCGTTGTTCGGTCCGCACATCGACGTGCCCTCACGGATCGGCTGGATCGTCCGCATGGCCCGGCTCGCCGGCCGCACCCACGGCGCCGCCCCGAGCATGCAGGCGCTGGCGAACGACATCGGCACCAGCCCCACCACCCTCCACCGGCTCGAGCTGGGGCAGCTGCGCCACGGCGCCCTGCTCGACCGGATCGAGCCGGTGCTCGGGCTGGCCGGTGGTTCCCTCCGCGCGCCCGTCGACGTCATCTGTCGCACCTTCCCGGCCGTCAGTCCCGTGGACCACGACCCGTCGCCGGGATGGCGCACGGTCCGTGAGGTCTCGGAGGCCACCGAGCAGCTGCTCGGCGGGGTCACCTCCGGAGGGCTGTGGCTGGCCTGGGCCCGGGCGCTGTCGCAACCGGGGGCGGTCGGGCTGCCCGAGAGCCTGGCCCGCGAGCTGGTGCACCGGCTGGTCGGCGAGCTGTCGCGCGCGGTCGGGCCCGCCTACCCCGCCCGCTACGAGGCGCTCGCGCTGCTGCGCGGCAGCGGCTACGGACACGTCGTGCTCGAGGTGGCGCAGCAGGTCGTGGCCGATCCCGCCGTGCAGGTGGTCAGCGACCTGATGAGCGCGGTGGGCGAGGCCGTCGACGACGAGTCGGTCGAGTGGTGCGTGCAGCTGCTCTCCGACCCCCGCGACCTCGTCCACGTGGGGGGCGCGCTGGCGCTGGAGAACATGTCGCAGGTCGCCCCGGAGTCCGACCTCTGGCCCACCGTGGCCACGCCGGTGGTGGCGCTGCTGAACGACAGCCCCGCCGACTCGGTGAGGCACGAGTGGCTCTCCCACCTGGTGCGGCTGATGCCGGCACCCGTGCGCGAGCAGGTACGCCGCGGCGTGCGGCGGCCGCTGGCGCCGGTGCCGCGCGTCAGCCACCCCTCCAAGTCGCGCGTCAACGCCGAGTGGAACGACGTCCAGGACCGGGCCCGTGCGGTGACCGGTCCGCTCGGGCTCCCGGAGCAGCCGGTGCTGGCGCGGCTGTTCTTCGACATCGCCCACTCGCCCATGGAGAGCCGGGCGGTCACCTCCTACATGCTCCTCGGTGCGGTGCCGGCCCTGGCCGGACCCGCCGTCGCCCAGCTCGCCGGCCTCGTCGACGCCCATGCCGACCCGCTCGTACGCCGCCGCGTGGCCCGGCGACTGGCCGGGTCGCGGCTGCCCGCACCCGCGCACGCGGCTGCCCGGTGGCTCCGCTGCGCCTCCAGCGAGCGACTGCAGGCAGGCCTCCTGCTCGCCGGGACGGCCGGCGACCGGGTCGGGCCCCGGGTGCTGGAGGCGGCGTGGGGAGCCGCGGACGGCACCGCCCGCGCCGCCCTCTTCGCTCTCGGCATGGCCGGTGACCCGGCGCTCCACGAGCTGGCGACCGACCCGGCCCACCCGGCCGGCCCCGGGGCGCGCTGGTGGCTGCGTCAGGGCGGTCGCGTCGTCCGCTGACGAGGTCACCTCAGACCATCCACATGCCGGGACTGCCGGACGCATGGTGAGACGCGGCGGCGTACAGTTCCTGACAGCTCATCGAGAGGGACTGAGGGAACGGCCCGTCGACGTCCCGGCAACCGCCACCGCACTGCCAACCGCAGCGCCGGTGGAGACGGTGCCAATTCCGGCCCGTGGCGAGAGTCGCCACGGGGAAGATGAGAAGGAGGAGTCCGTGAGCGCACCGACCATCGAGACGTCGACCCCCGGCCAGGAACCCGCCACGACCGGCCCGCGCGAGGGCGCCTTCGGCAACGCCGTGGCCCTCGCCTGCCGCGAGTGCGGCCACCGCACCGAGCTCGGCCCCCACTACGCCTGCCCGGAGTGCTTCGGCCCGCTGGAGGTCGCCTACGAGTTCCCGGCGATCACCCGCGAGGAGATCGAGGCCGGGCCGCGCAACATCTGGCGCTACCAGGCGCTGCTGCCGGTGCCCACCGACATCCAGGACTCGCCGAACACCGAGCCCGGCTTCACCCGGCTCCTCCCGGCGAAGAACCTCGCCGCCGAGCTCGGCATCGAGCGGCTCTGGGTCAAGGACGACTCCACCAACCCGACCAACTCCTTCAAGGACCGCGTCGTCGCCTGCGCGCTCAGCGCCGCCCTCGAGCTGCACGCGAAGGTCTTCGCCTGTCCGAGCACCGGCAACCTCGCCAACGCGGTGGCGGCGGCCGGTGCCCGCGCCGGCATCAAGACCGTGGTCTTCATCCCCAGCAACCTCGAGCACGCCAAGCAGGTGAACTCGGCCGTCTACACCGACTCACTGGTCGCCGTCGACGGCAACTACGACGACGTCAACAAGCTCGCCTCCGAGATCGCGGGGGAGGAGGACGGCTGGGCGTTCGTCAACGTCAACGTCCGTCCCTACTACGCCGAGGGCTCGAAGACCCTCGGCTACGAGATCGCGGAGCAGCTCGGCTGGCGGCTCCCCGACCAGGTCGTCATCCCCGTCGCCTCCGGCTCCCAGCTCACCAAGGTCGACAAGGCCTTCCAGGAGCTGGTCACCCTCGGCCTGGTCGAGGACAAGCCCTACCGGATCTACGGGGCGCAGGCCGAGGGCTGCTCCCCGGTGTCGGCGGCCTACAAGGCCGGCACCGACGCGATCCGCCCGGTCAAGCCCGACACCATCGCCAAGAGCCTCGCCATCGGCAACCCCGCCGACGGCATCTACGTGCTCGACATCTGCCGCCGCACGGGCGGAGCGGTCGAGGACGTCACCGACGACCAGGTCCGCGACGGCATCCTGCTGCTCGCCCGCACCGAGGGCGTCTTCACCGAGACCGCCGGGGGGACGACGGTCGCGGTGCTGAAGAAGCTCGTCGAGACCGGCCAGCTCGACCCGACGCTCGAGACGGTCGTGATCAACACCGGGATGGGTCTGAAGACCCTCGACGCGATCGCCGACCGGGTCGGCCCCGCCGCGACCATCCCGCCGTCCTACGACGCCTTCACCGCCACCGGCCTGGCGTGACCGGCCCGTCAGCCCGAGAGAAGAGGAACCGATGAGCGTCTCCGTCCGCATCCCCACGATCCTGCGCACCTACACCGCCGGCGAGTCGGAGGTGAGTGCCGACGGCGCCACGCTGTCCGACGTGCTCGACGACCTCGACGCGTCGTACTCCGGGATCAAGGGCCGGATCCTCGACGAGCAGGGGCAGCTGCGCCGCTTCGTCAACGTCTACGTCGGCAACGAGGACGTCCGCTTCCTCGACCACCTCGCCACCGCCACGCCCGACGGCACCCAGGTCTCGGTCATCCCGGCGGTCGCCGGCGGCTCCTGAGCGGGAGGACGAGACTCGGCCGACCCGTCTGGAGGGCTGGACCACCCGAGCGAAGCCCTGCGGGCGAGCACTCATGCCTCCTACCCTGACGGAGATCCCGTGGGGGGATCTGAAGTCCGTGGGTCTCGGAGGAAGAGGGGGGACGATGCGTCGTCTGCGCATGCCCGGACGCCGGCGCGACCGGGGAGCGGTCGCGGTCGAGTTCGCGCTGGTGTTCCCGATCCTGGTCATCCTGGTCTTCGGCATCATCGACTTCGGCTACCTGATCAACCGCGTGTCGCTGGTCAACAACGCGGCCCGCGACGCGGCGCGCGAGGGCAGCCTCCACGCCACCGAGGCGGAGATCACGAGCACGGCGACCACGGCCCTCAACGGCGTCCCGGGCGCCACGGTGACGGTGACGTGCAAGAAGCCCGACGGCACCGCCTGCGGCAGCTACGACACCGACGCTGCCTCGGGTGGCACGACGATCGTCACGATCCTCTACTCGCACGAGATGATCACTCCGATCGCCGCGATCTTCGGCAGCTCGGTGGGTGTCACCCGTGCCGCCCAGATGAGGATCGAGTGATGACCTTCCGCACCCTGCGCCGCCGCTTCCAGCGCAGGCGGGACGAGCACGGGGCCGTCGCCGTGATCGTCGCCGCCATGGTCGTCGTGCTGTTCGGTGCCGCGGCCCTCGGCGTGGACATCGCCCAGCAGGTGCAGTCGAAGCAGCGGCTGCACGACACGATGGACACCGCTGCTCACGCCGGCGCCTACGAGCTCCCCGGCAACGGCGCCGGCGCCGCGGCCGCGGCCACCGCCATGGCGCAGGCCAACGACTCCACGACCTCCCCGGCCTCGACCTTCTACTGCATCGTCGGCGCCACCGCGACCGCCCCCCACGTCGTGCTGACCAGCCACATCCCCAGCACCTGCGACCCGGGGCCGCCGCCGTACACCGCCCTGACCTATCCCGGCCTGCGCTGCAACGACACCATCTGTGCGATCCCCTGCTTCCCGCAGGCCCCCCAGAACGACGTCTGCAACACCATCAGCGTCGCGGACTCCGCCGACGTGCCCTTCGCGTTCGCACCCGCCATCGGCTACGACGAGGGCTCCACCGGCCTGATCACCTCGACCGCCTGCCGGGGCAGCTGCGGCAACGAGGTGCCCAACCCGATGGACGTCGCGGTGGTCGCCGACCGGACCGGTTCGATGAGCGCGTCCGACGTCACCAGCATGGTCTCGGGCATCAGGGGCATGCTCCAGGTGATGACCCCGGCGCAGCAGTACGTCTCGCTGGGCACCATCGGCCCTGCCCAGGCGAGCCCGAGCGCGGCGGACCTCGCCAGCTGCAGGTCGAACCCCTACAGCGGGTCCCTCAGCTCCACCGGCACGGGCTGGAAGTGGCACTCCCTGCCCTTCCACGACGACTACCTGAACGCCGGGTCGCCGGCGACCGTCAACAACAACAGCGACCTGGTCAAGGCGGTCAACTGCCTGACCCGGAAGTCCAGCACCGGCACGCACCTGGCCGCACCCATGAAGGCCGCTGCGCGCTACCTGCTCGGGGCGCCCAACTACGAGCCGAACAACCTGGGCAGCATGCCGGCGAGGACCGGGACCCCCAAGAAGGTGCTGATCTTCGAGACCGACGGTCAGCCGAACGAGTCCTTCTCCGGCAACAGCACCGCGTTGGGGACCACCGCGTCGCCGGGCAACAGCAACGGCACGACCGCGTGCAACCAGCTGCAGACGGTGGCGGACAACGCCAAGGCGCAAGGCATCCTGATCATCACGATCGCCTACAACCTCGGCAACGACCGGTGCGCCAGCGGCGGCTCCTACGTCACCGACGTGCTCGCGGCATCGGCCTCACCCGACTCCACGGGCGCGGCCAGCGACTCCGACAACGACTGCACCACGGCAGCGCTGCGCAGCACGGAGAACGTCGACGGTGACTTCTTCTTCTGCGCCGCGAGCGGCGACGACATGTCGTCGCTGTTCGTGACGGCGATCGGCTCCGCCGGTGGCGGGATCAGGCTGATCCGGCTCCCGTAGACCGTTTGCACTCGCACACCCCGAGTGCTAAACATGAGGCTGGCACTCGTAGCATGAGAGTGACAACACAGAGGACGCGGTGACGTTGAGGTCCGCGCCCGGACGGCGAGCAGGGTTCGCCGTACGGTCGGGCCGTCCGTCGCGGGCAACCCACCACGTCGACCACCAGACTCCCAGAAGGAATCGCAGGAGTTATGCCGAAGCTGATTGCTTTCAACGAGGAGGCCCGCCGCGGGCTGGAGAAGGGTATGAACACCCTCGCCGACGCGGTCAAGGTCACGCTCGGCCCCAAGGGCCGCAACGTCGTGCTCGAGAAGAAGTGGGGCGCACCCACCATCACCAACGACGGTGTGTCGATCGCCAAGGAGATCGAGCTCGAGGACCCGTACGAGAAGATCGGTGCCGAGCTCGTCAAGGAGGTCGCGAAGAAGACCGACGACGTCGCCGGTGACGGTACGACGACCGCGACCGTGCTGGCCCAGGCCATGGTCCGTGAGGGCCTGCGCAACGTCGCTGCCGGCGCCAACCCGATGAGCCTCAAGCGGGGCATCGAGGCGGCCGTCGACGCCGTGTCCGAGCAGCTGCTCGGCATGGCCAAGGACGTCGAGACCAAGGAGCAGATCGCCGCCACCGCGTCGATCTCCGCCGCTGACGCCACCGTCGGCGAGATCATCGCCGAGGCGATGGACAAGGTCGGCAAGGAAGGCGTCATCACGGTCGAGGAGTCGAACACGTTCGGCCTCGACCTCGAGCTGACCGAGGGCATGCGGTTCGACAAGGGCTACATCTCGGCCTACTTCGTCACCGACCCCGAGCGCATGGAGACGGTGCTGGAGGATCCCTACGTCCTCATCGCCAACTCCAAGGTCAGCAACGTCAAGGACCTGCTGCCGCTGCTCGAGAAGGTCATGCAGTCCGGCAAGCCGCTCGTCATCCTCGCCGAGGACGTCGACGGTGAGGCCCTGTCCACGCTGGTCGTGAACAAGATCCGCGGCACCTTCAAGTCCGTCGCCGTCAAGGCCCCGGGCTTCGGTGACCGCCGCAAGGCCATGCTGCAGGACATCGCGATCCTCACCGGCGGCCAGGTGATCTCCGAGGAGGTCGGCCTCAAGCTGGAGAACGCCGGTGTCGAGCTGCTCGGCCAGGCCCGCAAGGTCGTCATCACCAAGGACGAGACCACGATCGTCGAGGGCGCCGGCGACGCCGCCCAGATCGAGGGTCGGGTCAACCAGATCCGCGCCGAGATCGAGAAGTCGGACTCGGACTACGACCGCGAGAAGCTCCAGGAGCGCCTCGCCAAGCTGGCCGGCGGCGTGGCCGTCATCAAGGTCGGCGCGGCCACCGAGGTCGAGCTCAAGGAGCGCAAGCACCGCATCGAGGACGCCGTCCGCAACGCGAAGGCTGCCGTCGAGGAGGGCATCGTCGCCGGAGGTGGCGTGGCCCTGCTGCAGGCCGCCGTCTCGGCGTTCGAGAAGCTCGACCTCGAGGGGGACGAGGCCACTGGTGCCGCCATCGTGCGCGCCGCCACCGAGGCCCCGCTCAAGCAGATCGCGGTCAACGCCGGCCTCGAGGGCGGTGTCATCGTGGAGAAGGTGCGCAACCTGACCCCGGGCCACGGCCTCAACGCGGCCACCGGTGACTACGTCGACATGATCGAGGCAGGCATCCTCGACCCGGCCAAGGTCACCCGCTCGGCGCTGCAGAACGCCGCGTCGATCGCCGCGCTGTTCCTCACCACCGAGGCCGTCGTGGCCGACAAGCCCGAGAAGGCGCCCGCCATGCCCGGCGGCGGCGACATGGGCGGCATGGGCGGCATGGACTTCTGACCGGAGCGCGGCCGGCTCCGCAGGCGGGCCTTGGTCGATCGGTCGAGCAGGGTGGACCTCTGAGTCGCAGGAGGGAGCGCCGCGTCAGCCCAGCGCTCGCACGACGCAGGGCCCCGATCACCGCGAGGTGGTCGGGGCCCTGTCGTCGTCCGGCGTCCGGCCGCGGTTGTCAGGCGGGGGAGAGCCAGTCGAAGCCGGGCAGGTTGCGCACCACCCAGTAGACCGAGATCGCGGCCAGCAGCCCCCAGATCACCGCCGGGGGCAGTGAGGTGGAGCGCGGCGCGGGTCGCCCGGTCGAGCGCAGGAACCAGGTCACGAGGGCCAGGGCGAGGTAGGGCAGGGCCAGCAGCAGCGCGGGGTTGCGCGCGAAGGCGCCGGCGACGTCGCCGTGCAGGAGGTCGTGGGTCGCGCGCAACGCACCGCAGCCGGGGCAGTAGAGACCGGTCACGGAGAGGAACGGGCAGGTCGGGTAGTGGCCCGGCTGGTTCGGGTCGACGGAGTAGAGCAGGGCGCCGGCCGAGGCGGCGGCGACCGTGACCGCGGTGGGGTAGGCCCACGCAGGCAGGACCCCGCGCCGCCGGCGGGTGCCGGTGGCGACGGGGTCCAGCTCCTGCGTGCTCATCGGCTCAGTAGGTGTCGAACGAACCGCTCATCGTGAGGGCGCCGGCGGCGAACAGGACGATGTAGAGGACCAGGAAGATCACACCGGCGATGGTGCTCCACAGCGCGAACTTGCGCGCCTTGGCGGAGGCCTCCTGGGCGCCGGCGACGTCGCCGGAGGTCCACTTGGAGTTGACCTGCGCGGCGAACACGATCGACACGATGCCGAGCGGGAGGCAGCAGAAGAGGGTGCTGAGGATCGCCCACACCAGGTGGTTGGGCGGCGGCGAGCCCTGCGGGCCACCTCCGCCGTAGCCGTACTGGGGGGTGTTCGGCGGCGCCCCGTAGGCCCCACCCTGGCTGTTCGAGTCGTCGCCCCCGTAGGAGGGAGGTGTCTGCGACATCTCCGAAGGTCCCTTCGTCGTTCGCGCGCGTTCCGGATGTCGCACGCTGTCTCGCGGACCCTATCGACGATCGGCCTCGCGGTGGTGGCGAAACGTGCAGCCGGACGCCACCGGCTGCCATCCGTGGGGATGGTGGCACCTCTGGTGATCCGTGACAGGCTTGTCCGTCGTGACCTCCCCCCGATCACGCACACATGCGCGCGCCTACATCGAGCGCCTGGACCAGGCGTGCGGCGCCCTCCACGGCCCGTCGTTCAACGGCGCGTGGCGTGACGCCGTGACGGGGCTCGGCGTCGTCGGCGCCGTCCGCGACGTGCTGCTCCCCTACCTGAAGATGCTGGGTGAGCAGTGGGAGGACGGGTCGCGCAGCGTGGCCCACGAGCACTTCGCCAGCGGGCTCGCGCGCGAGCAGCTGATCCACGCGATCGGGGCCGACCACGCGTCCGCGTCGCCGGACGACCGACCGCTGGTGGTCGTCGCCTGTCCCCCGGGCGAGCGGCACGACCTCGGCCCGCTCGCCTTCGCGACACTCCTGCACGACGACGGGTGGCGCGTGGAGTTCCTCGGCGCCGACACCCCGCCCGCGGTGCTGGCGCGGGCCTGCCAGCTGACCCGGCCTGACCTGGTCGTCGTCTCCGGCACCCGGACCACCGTGCTCGAGGCGCGGACGAGTGTCTGGCGCCGGCTCGCCCGGGACACCCGGGTGGTGCTCGGCGGTGCGGGTGCGACCGCCGCCCTCGCCGCGACCACCGGGCTCACCTGCCTCGACGCGGACGTCGCGGTGGCCGCGGAGCAGGTGCGCGCGCTGCTGGGCGAGCAGCCCGCCATCGGCTGAGGAGCTTGCCGGTCTCGGCAGACTGGGGGCATGCGCTCCCGGCTCGTGGTGGTCGCCCTGGTCCTGGTGGCCGGTGGTTGCTCCGCACGGCCGGCGCCGTCGCCGGAGGAGGCGTCCCCGTCCGCGACGGACACGCCCTCCGCCGCGGGCGATCGCGTCGAGGAGCCCGCCGAGGAGTCCGCCGAGGAGCCTGCTGGGGAGCCGACCCGCAGCCCCCGCGCCGATCGGCTGCCGCCCGTGCCCTCGCGGCTGTCGCTCCCGGCGTTGATGCGGGAGGAGCCCGACGGCGGGCGACCGCGGATCACCTCCACGGAGCTCGAGACCGATGCCTACACGCGCCACCGCGTGCTCTACCGCAGTGGCGACGTCGACGTCTCGGGGGTGCTGCTGGTGCCGGAGGGCCGTGGCCCGTTCCCCGCGATCGTGCTCAACCACGGCTACATCGACCCCGCCTCCTACGTCACCGGGCAGGGCCTGGCCCGGGAACAGGACGCGCTCGCCCGCGCCGGCTACGTCGTGCTCCACACCGACTACCGCGGGCACGCGGCGTCCGATCCGGTGCGGCCGCTGGAGCGCGAGACCCGGATCGCCTACACACGCGACGCCGTGAACGCGGTTCCCGCGCTGCGCAGGCTGCCCTACGTCGACGGCGACCGGCTGGCCATGCTGGGTCGCTCGATGGGCGGCGCGGTCACGATGAACGCGATCGTCGCCCAGCCGGACCTGGTCGACGCGGCGGTGATCTACGCGTCGGTGAGCTCGCGGGCGATCGAGAACGTCCGCCACTTCACCGAGCCCAACCGGCCCGACGCCGCGCGGTCGGTGTACGACGAGCTCGGCTCGCCGCGGCAGTCGCCGGAGGTGTGGCGCGGCCTGTCGGCGCGCTCGTACTTCGACCGGATCGAGGTGCCGGTGCTCAGCCACCACGGCCGGGCCGACGCCACCTGCCCGCCGGTGTGGGCGACCGAGACCCAGCGGGCGATGCGCTCGGCCGGGGTCGACTCCCGGCTCGCCTGGTACCCCGGCGAGGACCACGCCTTCTACGCGCTCTGGCAGCAGTCGATGGACCGCACCCTGGCCTTCCTCGACCGCGAGCTGCGGGGCTGACGGCCACACCCGGACCGCTGTGGCACGGTGGTGCCGTGGACGCCGAGGAGTTCGAGGCGCTGGTGCGCGAGGAGCTGCTCGAGCCGCTGCGGCGCTACCTCGCCCGGCGTACCGATCCGGCGACCGCCGACGACGTCCTCGCCGAGACGCTGCTGGTCTGCTGGCGACGGCGTGAGGAGCTGCCCGAGCCGGCGCTGCCGTGGACCTACGGCGTGGCGCGGAACTGCCTCGCCAACGCCGCGCGGTCCGTACGCCGCCAGCAGCGTGTGGCCGCGCGGATCGCCGTGGTCGACCCGCCGATCGAGCGGGCCCCCGGTCCCGGGCCGCGGGACGACGCGCTCCACGACGCCCTCACGCGGCTGGACCCGGCCGACGCCGAGCTGCTGCGGCTGTGGGCGTGGGAGCGGTTGACGGCCTCGGAGATCGCGACGGTGCTCGACGTGACCGCCAACGCGATCAGCATCCGACTCACCCGGGCGCGCGCGAAGCTGCGCGAGGAGCTCGGAAAGGTCGAGGCCGCTGCCGGACATGAGGAGTCGGGAGGTGCCGGATGACCGACGAGGACGAGCTCTTCGACCGCCTGCGGGCGGCCGATCCCGGTGCCGCCCTGCCCCCCGCCGACCCGACGCGGGTCGACCGACTCCTGGAGGACGTCATGAGCGACAGCGACACCGGCAAGGAGAGCGTGACCGAGACCCGTCGCCGCCACCCGCTGACCTGGCTGGTCGCCGCCGCAGCGCTCGTGCTGATCGGCGTGGCCGGCAGCGTCCTGCTCCTGGGCGACGACCGGATCGAGCCGATGCCCACCCTCACGGGGGTGCCCACCGTGACCGAGCTGTCGCTGGCCGGCGACGGCGCCGCGCGCTGCATGGTGCCCAGCGCCGACGTGCTCGGGAGGGCGGCCTACGCCGTCGACGCCGAGGTGACCTCGGTGGAGGGTGGCACCGCCACCCTGTCGCCGACCACCTGGTACGCCGGCGAGGAGACCGACGAGGTCGAGGTCGCCGCCGGCTCGGCCGACCTCGAGGCGCTGATCGGGGCCCCGCGCTTCGAGGAGGGACAGCGCTACCTGGTCGCCGCCAACGAGGACGGGAAGGTGATGGTGTGCGGGTTCAGCGGTGTCCACGACGAGCGGCTCGCACGCCTCTACGCCGAGGCCTTCGGCGGGTGACCGGGCCGTGACCTCCCACGGGCTGCTGCTCGCCGCCGGCGCCGGGTCGCGGATGGGCCGGCCCAAGGCGTTGGTGCCGGGCTGGCTGGCCGGGGGCGTCGACAGCCTGCTGGCCGGGGGCTGCGACGCGGTGACGGTGGTGCTCGGGGCGGCGGTCGACGACGCGCTCGACCTGCTGCCGGCCGGACCCGTCGACCACGTGGTCGCCTCGGAGTGGGCGGAGGGGATGAGCGCGTCGCTGCGGGTCGGTCTCCGGGCGCTGGACGTCACCCAGGCGGAGGCGGCGGTCGTGCTGCTCGTCGACCTGCCCGACGTCGGGGCGCCGGTGGTCTCCCGGCTGCTGGGGTCGGGGGTGTCGAGCCGGTCGCTCGCGCGGGCGGCGTACGACGGTCGGCCGGGCCACCCGGTGCTGCTGGGCCGCGACCACTGGGACGGGGTGGCCGCCACCGCGCGGGGAGACGAGGGTGCGCGCGCCTACCTCGCCGCGCACGAGGTCGCGCTCGTCGAGTGCGGTGACCTCGCCTCGGGCCACGACGTCGACCGGCCGCCGTCCGCCTGAGGTCGGGCGCCGAGACCAACCTGTCGCCAACGAGCCGGTGCGTAGGCTCGAGAACATGGAGCACATCCCGGTCAGCGCGGCCGACCTTGCGGAGCGGCTCGGTGACACCGGCTACCTCGCCGACGGCGAGCTGGCCACGGTCGGCTTCCTCGCCCTGCGCATGCAGCGCCCGCTGCTGCTCGAGGGCGAGCCCGGCACCGGCAAGACCGCGCTCGCCGAGGCGTTGGCGCAGTCGCTCGACCTGCCGCTGATCCGGCTCCAGTGCTACGAGGGCATCGACGCCAGCCAGGCGCTCTACGACTGGGACTTCCCGCGCCAGATCCTCCACCTGCGCGCCCTCGAGGCCGCCGGCGGTGCCGAGCCGGAGGAGGCCGAGAAGAGCCTGTACGACGAGCGCTTCCTGCTCGCGCGCCCGGTGCTGCAGGCGCTGCAGCAGGCCCCGGCCGTGCTGCTGGTCGACGAGGTCGACCGCGCCGACGACGAGTTCGAGGCGTTCCTGCTCGAGGTGCTCTCGACCTACCAGGTCAGCATCCCCGAGCTCGGCACGGTCGCGGCCGCCGAGCCGCCGGTCGTGGTCCTCACCTCCAACCGCACCCGTGAGCTCCACGACGCCCTCAAGCGCCGCTGCCTCTACCACTGGATCGAACACCCCGGGCTCGACCGCGAGCTGCAGATCGTCCGCAGCCGCGCGCCCGAGGTCAGCGAGGCGCTGGCCCGGCAGGTGGTGGGCATCGTGCAGCAGCTGCGTCAGCGCGACGACCTGCTCAAGCCGCCCGGCGTCGCCGAGACGCTCGACTGGGCGCGCGCGCTGCAGCACCTGCGCACCGACGAGATCGACCTCGAGTCGGCGGCCGCGACGCTCGGGGCGTTGGTGAAGTACCGCGAGGACAGCGACCGCGTGAAGCAGGCGCTCGACCGGATGCTGGCGCGGTGACCGAGGTGAGCGAGGTGCCCGGGAACGACGCGGACCGGATCCTGCTGGCCTTCACCCGGGCGCTGCGGGCGGCCGGCGTGGGCGTCACCCAGGACCGTGCCCACGGGTTCCTCGCAGCCGCGGCCCTGCTCGGGGTCGAGGAGCGGCGTGACGCCTACTGGGCGGGCCGGGCGACGCTGTGCGCCGGCCCCGACGACCTCGAGCGCTACGACCAGGTCTTCGACGCCTTCTTCAACGCCTCCGACGGGCTGCCTCGCCGACGCGAGGCGCAGGGGCCGGTCCAGCCGGTGTCGGTGCTGCCCGAGCAGGAGCCGGGCGGGGGAGGTGCCGACGCCGACGAGGACGACGCCCTGCGCGCCGCGGCCAGCGGGATCGAGGTGCTGCGCCACCGCGACGTCGCAGCCCTCAGCGCGGGCGAGAAGCAGCGGCTGGACAGCATGTTCGCGACGCTGGACTGCCGGCCACCGCGGCGGCGTACGGCCCGGCACCGACGGTGGCACCGCGGCACCGTCGACGCCCACCGCACCCTCCGGGACAGCCTGCGGCGCATGGGAGAGCCGTCCGACATCGCGTGGCGGCGGCGCTCGGACCGGCCGCGGCGGGTGGTGCTCCTGGTCGACGTCTCCGGCTCGATGAGCGGGTACGCCGACGCGCTGCTCCGGCTCGCCCACCGCTGGACGCAGACCGGAGGGTCGTCGGTGGAGACGTTCACGGTCGGCACCCGGCTGACCCACGTCACCCGCGCAATGCGATTGCGTGACCCCGACCGGGCGATCGTGGCCGCGGGCGGCACGGTGCCGGACTGGTCGGGCGGCACCCGGCTGGGCGAGACGCTGCAGATGTTCATGGCCCGCTGGGGCCAGCGGGGGCTGGCCCGTGGCGCGGTCGTCGTCGTCTTCAGCGACGGCTGGGAGCGGGGCGACCCGACGCTGCTGGCGGACCAGCTCGCGCGGCTGCGCCGGGTGGCCCACCGCGTGGTGTGGGTCAACCCCCACCGCGGCAAGGCCGGCTACGAGCCGGTGCAGGCCGGCGTCGTCGCCGCCCTGCCCCACTGCGACGACTTCGTCGCCGGCCACTCGCTGGCGACCTTCGCGGAGCTGACGGAGCTGGTGTCCCGTGCGTGATGTGTTGGACGAGCTGATGGCCTGGTGGGAGGCCGGCGAGACCGTCGGCGTCGGCACCGTCGTGGCGACCTTCCAGTCCGCGCCCCGCCCCGCGGGGGCGTCGATGCTGGTGGGCCCCGACGAGTCGGCGGTCGGCTCGGTGTCGGGCGGCTGCGTCGAGGGCGCGGTCTACGAGCTCGCGCAGTCGGTAGTGGCGTCGGGCGAGCCGGTGCTGGAGCGGTACGGCGTCTCCGACGACGACGCCTTCGCGGTCGGGCTGACCTGCGGCGGCATCCTCGACGTCTACGTCGAGAAGGTGGACCGGCAGACCTTCCCCGAGCTCGGCGAGATCGCGGCCGACGTCCGTGCCGGCCGACCGGTCGCCCTCGCGACGGTGATCGAGCACCCCGACCCTGCCTGGCTCGGCCGACGGCTGGTGGTGCGACCCGACGAGTCGGTGGCCGGCTCGCTCGGCAGCCCGCGCGCCGACGACGCCGTGCGCGACGACGCGCTCGGCCAGCTCGCGCAGGGCCACAACGCCACGTTGTCCTACGGCCCCGACGGCGAGCGACGCGGCGAGGGGATGCGGGTCTTCGTGTGGGCCTTCGCGCCCAAGCCGCGGATGCTGGTCTTCGGTGCGATCGACTTCGCGGCCGCGGTCGCGCGGGTCGGCAGCTTCCTCGGCTACCACGTCACGGTCTGCGACGCCCGGCCCGTCTTCGCCACCAGCAGCCGGTTCCCCGAGGCCGACGAGGTGGTCGTCGACTGGCCCCATCGCTACCTCGGCGCCGAGCTCGAGGCCGGCCGGATCGATCGGCGCACGGTCCTGGCGGTGCTGACGCACGACCCCAAGTTCGACGTGCCGCTGCTCGAGGTGGCGCTGCGGCTCCCCGACGACCAGCGGCCGGCGTACGTCGGGGCGATGGGCAGTCGCCGCACCCACGACGACCGGCTCGAGCGGCTGCGCGAGGCGGGGCTCACCGACAAGGAGATCGACCGGCTCTCCAGCCCGATCGGCCTCGACCTCGGGGCCCGCACGCCCGAGGAGACGGCTGTCTCGATCGCCGCCGAGATCATCGCGCTCCAGTGGGGCGGCAGCGGCGGTCGGCTCGCCGCGGCGGAGGGTCGCATCCACCACTGAGCTCGCGCTCGGGGCGGGGGTTGTCAGACCCCTTACCTAGAATCGAACACATGTTCGAGACATTCGCCGATGCCGCTCCGGTCACCCCGACCGGTCTGCTGGCACGGGTGCGCGCGACCCGGTCGGCGCAGCTGCGGGCGGACGCCGAGCTGCTGGTGCTGGCGGCGGAGTGGGCCGACGCCCACCCCGACCTCGGCGACGAGCCCTTCCCGGCGTCCCCGGACGCACCTGCCCTCGACCCGGCCGTCGAGGCCGGGCGGGAGCTTCGACGAGCAGCGCGGCATCCCGGGCTGGTCCTGGTCCGCGGCCGCCCCCTTCGCCGCAGCGATCGGCCGCTCCACCCTCGCCGGCGACGCCCTGATCCGCGACGCCCTCGTGCTGCGCCACCGGCTGCCACGGCTGTGGCGACGAGTCGTCGCCGCCGAGCTCGAGACCTGGCGCGCCCGCCGGATCGCCCAGCTCGTCCTCGGCGCCCCCGACGACGTGTGCGACCACCTCGACCGCGACCTCTCCACCCTCGCCCACCGTGTCGGCGCCACCACCCTCGCCACGCTCCTCGACGAGGCGATGATGCGGCTCCACCCCGAGGACCGCGAGCTCGACCAGGTCCAGGCCCTCGACCACCGCCACGTCACCCTCCACGACACCTCCATCAACCACACCGGCGTCGCCGACCTGTCCATCCGCGGCGACTGGAAGGACCTCCACGACTTCGACCACACCGTCGCCGCGATCGCCGCCCGCCTCGCCGACCTCGACGCGGCCGAAGGACGGCCCGACGACTCCCTCGACGTACGCCGCTCCCGCGCCGTCGGCGTCCTCGCCGACCCCGCCACCGCCCAGGCCCTGCTCGACCACGCACCCACCCCCGCGCCCCGCAAGCAGGCGCTGCTGGTGCTCCACCTCGCCGAGGATGCCGTGGTCGCCGGCAACCCCGTCGCCCGCTGCCAGACCTCCCCGATGCTGGTCCAGCAGCTCCGCGACTGGCTCGGCCGCACCGACACCCACGTCACCGTCCAGCCCGTCCTCGACCTCGCCGACCACGTCCACTCCGACGCCTACGAGGCCCGCGGCCGGCTCCGAGACCACGTCGACCTGCTCCACCCGCACTGCGTCTTCCCCTGGTGCACCCGCCCCTCCCGCGGCTGCGACACCGACCATGTCGTCCCCCACGGCCAGGGCGGCGCCACCTGCAACGACAACCTCGCACCGCTGTGCCGCCGCCACCACCGACTCCGCACCCACGCCGGTTGGCGCCACACCCGCCTCGACGAGACCACCTTCCTCTGGTCCGACCCCCACGGCCAGCAGTTCCTCGTCGACACCACCGGCACCCGCGACGTCACCCCACCCGACCGACCCCTCCACCGCGGCTCCGGCTGCAGCCGCGCCGGACCGTAGCGCCGGGGCTCCGTCGCGTCGTTGAAGCGTCAGGGACCGCGGGCTACCGTGACCGACATCACTCAAGGGGCGGACATGGGATCGAGCGACCTGCAGTCGCGGCGGCTGGAGGCCGTGCGTGCGTGGACGAGCTTCGTCGAGCACGGCGACGCCGAGAGCGTGCGTCCCGAGATCCTGCGTAGCTGGGAGCTCTCCGGCAGCGTCGGCACCGACCTGCGGGAGGCGCCGCTGGCCGACGAGGCCGAGACGGAGGCGATGTTCCGCGACTCGCCGTTGCAGGTCGCGGTCGAACGGGTCGAGGCCGACCTGCGGCGCACCGCCGAGGACGGTGACCTGGTGCTCGCCGTCACCGACGCCGACACCAAGATCCTGTGGACCTACGGCGGCCGCGTGATGCGCCGCAAGGCCGAGACCGTCAACTTCGTGCCCGCCGGCCGCTGGGACGAGAGCAGCGTGGGCACGAACGCACTGGCGATCGCCGCGCGCACCGGCGACCCGTCGATGGTCTTCAGCGCCGAGCACTTCGCGCCGATCGTCCACAACTGGGTCTGCTGGGCCGCGCCGCTGCACGACCCCGTGTCCGGCGAGCCGGTCGGCGTCGTCGACCTCTCGACCACCTGGGACCGCACCCACCCGATCGGTCTCGCCACCGCCCGCGTGCTCGCCCGGCTGATCGAGGGCGCGATGCCGACCTCCGCGCAGTGGGGCCGCCCGTCGTCCGCGACCGGGCCGGCCGACCCCGGCCTCGACCTGTCGCTGCTCGGCACCGCCGAGGCATGGCTCGACGGCCAGCGACTGCTGCTCAACCGGCGCCAGACCGAGATCGTCGCGCTGCTCGCGCTCCACCCCGAGGGTCTCTCGCTCGAGCGGCTCCACGCGATGCTCTACGGCGACCAGGCGGTCACGCTCTCGACGCTCAAGGCCGAGGTGTCCCACCTGCGCTCCGCCGTCGGCGGCCAGCTCGCCTCGCGCCCCTACCGGCTGATGATGCCGGTCCGCACCGACGTCGAGGACGTGCTGGCGCTGCTCGGCCGTGGCGACGTACGGCGTGCGGTGGCCGCCTACCGCGGCGACCTGCTGCCCGGGACCAACGCACCGGCCCTGACCGAGCTCGGCGACTACGTCGCGGTGAGCATGCGCGAGGCGCTGCTCGCCGACCCCGAACCCACCGCGGTGCTCCGCTACGTCGAGCTCGCGCCCTACGACACCGAGGTCGTCGAGCGCTGCCTCGCCGTGCTCGGCGACCGGGACCACCCCGCCAAGCCGCTGCTCAAGGGCCGGCTGGCGGCCGCGGGTCGCTGATACCCCCGTCCAGCCGACGCGGGGCGTCAGACGAGCCGACCGAGGAGCAGCCCGAGGCCGAGGGCGATCCCGCCGACGACCACGGTCACCGCCACGTGGACGAGCGCCGTGCGCAGCGGAACCGTGACCGTCTCCAACGCGAACGTCGAGTAGGTCGTCAGCGCGCCGGCGACACCCGCACCCAGCAGGGTCACCGACCATGCCGGGCCGGCGGCGACGACCGCGCCGAGCAGGAGGCTCCCGGCGGCGTTGGCGGCCACCGTCGGCCAGGGGGAGCGGCCGAGCAGCGTCAGGCCCCAGCGCAGCAGCGCGCCGGCGGCGCCGCCCACCAGCACCAGCAGCACGCCGCTCACCGCAGCCGCCTGCCGACCCGGAGTCCCAGCGCCGCCAGCAGGACCGAGCCGCCCAGGGTCCCGAGCACGTACGCCGCGCCAGGCAGGGCGGTCAGCGAGTGCGCCTCGAGCAGGTGGGTCGAGAAGGTGGTGAAGCCGCCGAGGAAGCCGACCCCGACGAGCAGCCGCAGCCGGGGGCGCGCCTCGAAGACCCAGCCGGCCAGCAGGCCGATCGCCAGGCAGCCCGAGAGATTGACCAGCAAGGTCGCCCACGGGCCCGGGACGGCCTGCGCCAGCCCCCACCGGGCGAGGCTGCCGAGGGAGCCGCCGAGGGCCACCAGCACGGCGGCGTCGCGGCGGGAGGTCACGGCCCGAGGCTAGCCAACCGTCAGCCAACCATCAGATCCCTACCGTGACCGCAGTCACAGGTTCGTCGTACCTCCAGAAGGAGTCGTCCATGGCACGGATCAACCTCACCGTCGACGGGAGCTCGGTCTCCGACGACGTCGAGCCCCGCATGCTCCTCGTGCACTACCTGCGCGAGAAGCTCGGCAAGACCGGCACCGTCGTCGGTTGCGACACCAGCAACTGCGGTGCCTGCACCGTCCACCTCGACGGACGCAGCGTGAAGTCGTGCAACGTGCTGGCCGTGCAGGCCGACGGCCACGAGGTCACCACCATCGAGGGTCTCGCCGACGGCGACCAGCTGCACCCCGTGCAGGAGGCCTTCCGCGAGTGCCACGGTCTGCAGTGCGGCTTCTGCACCCCGGGGATGATCATGCAGAGCGTCGACCTGCTCAACGACAACCCGGACCCGACCGAGGAGGAGGTGCGGCTCGGCCTCGAGGGCAACCTCTGCCGCTGCACCGGCTACCACAACATCGTCAAGAGCGTCCTCCACGCCGCCAGGAGCGGCTCCGGAGAGGGGGCCTCCGCATGACCGCCGTGCAGGACGCTCCCTCGCAGGAGATCGGCCGCGACCGCCGCCGCAAGGAGGACCAGCGCCTCATCACCGGCCGCACCCGCTGGACCGACAACATCACGCTGCCGGGCATGCTGCACCTCGCGATGGTGCGCAGCCCCTTCGCCCACGCGACGATCACCTCCGTCGACACCGAGGCGGCCAAGGCCGCGCCCAACGTCGTCGCCGTGCTCAGCGGCAAGGACTTCGGTGACGAGCTCGGCGTCTGCATCAACGCCTGGCCGATCACGCCGGACCAGAAGACGCCGGGCCACTCGCCGATGCCGGCCGACCGGGTCGCCTTCGCCGGTGAGATCGTCGCCGTCGTCGTGGCCCGCTCCGCCGCCGAGGCGCGCGACGCCGCCGAGCTCGTGGACGTCGACTACGACGAGCAGCCGGCCGTCATCGGCATCAAGAACGCGCTCGAGGACTCCGTGCTGGCCCACCCCGACCTCGGCTCCAACAAGTCGGCGCTGTGGGTCTTCGACTCCGCCGAGGCCGGCACGGGCAGCGACGTCGAGGACGCCATCGCCACCGCCCGCACCGACGGCATCGTCATCGAGCGCGAGTTCCGCCAGCAGCGGCTGATCCCGGCGTTCATGGAGCCCCGCTCGGTGGTGGTCGACCCCACCGGCGAGCAGATCACCATGTACTCCGCCACCCAGATCCCTCACATCCTGCGCTTCGCGCTCGCCGCGACCACCGGTGTGCCGGAGTCGAAGATCCGCGTGATCGCGCCCGACGTGGGCGGCGGCTTCGGCGGCAAGCTGCAGGCGACCCCGGAGGAGTGGATCGCCTGGGCGGTCGGTCGCCGGCTCGGCAGGCCGGTGAAGTACACCGAGACCCGCAGCGAGAGCCTGATGGCGGCCCACCACGGCCGCGACCAGGTGCAGACGCTGACGCTGGCCGCCGACAAGGAGGGCAACGTCACCGGGTTCAAGGTGCACCTCGACGCCGACCTCGGCGCCTACGTCGCGCTCGTCGGCGGCGGCGTCCCCGTGCTCGGCGCGTTCATGTTCAACGCGATCTACAAGTTCCCCTCCTACCGCTTCGAGTGCCAGACGGTGCTCACCAACACCACCTTCACCGACGCCTACCGCGGTGCCGGGCGACCCGAGGCGACCTACGCCATCGAGCGGATCATGGACGACCTGGCCGCGGCCGTCGGCGTCGACCCGCTCGAGATCCGCGAGCGCAACTGGATCAAGCACGAGGAGTTCCCCTTCACCACGGTGGCGGGACTGGAGTACGACTCCGGCAACTACGAGGCCGCGACCGCGCGCGCCAAGGAGTCCTTCGGCTACGACGAGCTCCGCGCGGAGCAGCAGCGACGCCGTGACGCCGGCGACCGGGTCCAGCTCGGCATCGGCGTCTCGACCTTCACCGAGATGTGCGGTCTCGCACCCTCGCGCGTGCTCGGCAGCCTCGACTACGGCGCCGGCGGCTGGGAGCACGCGAGCGTGCGGATGCTGGCGACCGGCACGGTCGAGGTCGTCACCGGCGCGAGCGCCCACGGCCAGGGGCACGAGACGGCGTTCAGCCAGATCGTGGCCGACCGGCTGGGGGTGCCCTTCGACGACGTCGAGGTCCTCCACGGCGACACCCAGATCGCCCACAAGGGCCTCGACACCTACGGCTCACGCTCGCTCGTGGTCGGTGGTGAGGCCCTGGTCCGTGCCGCCGACAAGGTGATCGAGAAGGCCAGGCACCTCGCGGCCCATCTGCTCGAGGCGAGCGAGGACGATCTGGAGTTCTCCGGCGGGAGGTTCGCGGTCCGCGGCACCGACTCGGGGGTCTCGATCCAGGAGCTCGCCACGGCGGCGTTCGCGGCGCACAACTACCCCGAGGACATGGAGCCGAGCCTCGACGCCGAGGCGACGTTCGACCCCGTGAACTTCAACTACCCCCACGGCACCCACCTGTGCGCCATGGAGGTCGACACCGAGACCGGGGAGGTGACGATGCGCAAGTACACCTGCTGCGACGACATCGGCAACATCATCAACCCGCTGATCGTCTCCGGGCAGGTGCACGGCGGCCTGGTCCAGGGCATCGCCCAGGCACTGTGGGAGGAGGCGGTCCACGACGAGGCCGGCACGCTGGTGTCCGGATCGTTCGTCGACTACCTGTTGCCGACCGCGGCCGACACGATCTCCTTCGACGTGCTGCACACCGACGAGCCCAGCGTCTGCACCACCAACACGCTGGGCACCAAGGGCGTCGGCGAGGCGGGCACCATCGCCTCGACCCCGGCCGTCGTCAACGCGGTGGTCGACGCCGTGCGACACCTCGGCGTGGACGACATCCAGATGCCGTGCACCCCGGAGCGCGTGTGGCGAGCCATCAACGAGGGCGGCAAGGGTGGTGCCACTGAGGGCGCCGCGATGCCTCACTTCGACCAGGCAGAACCCGGGCAGGACTCCACGGAAGGGGCGGGCGCATGATCCCGGCACAGTTCGACTACGTGGCACCGACCACGGTCGAGGACGCCCTCGCAGCGCTCGCCGAGCACGGCGAGGACGCCAAGATCATCGCCGGCGGCCAGAGCCTGCTGCCGGTGCTGCGGATGCGGCTCAACGCGCCGGAGACGGTGATCGACCTCGGTCGCATCGACTCCCTGCGGGGGGTGCGAGACGACGGCGACGCCCTCGTCGTGGGGGCCATGACCACCCACCACGACGTGCTGACCGACGACCTGGTGAAGGAACACGCCGCGATCGTGCACCACGCGGTGACCGAGCTGGCCGACGCCCAGATCCGTCACCGCGGCACCTTCGGTGGGGCACTGGCCCACGCCGACCCGGCCGGCGACATGGGCGCCCCGACCCTGGCGCTGGGCGCGGAGTTCGTCATCGCCGGCAGCGAGGGCACGCGCACCGTGCCGGCCTCGGAGTTCTTCGTGGACCTCTTCGAGACCGCGATCGGCGAGGACGAGATCCTCACCGAGGTGCGGATCCCCAAGCACACCGGCTGGGGTGCGGCGTACCAGAAGTTCGTGCGGATCAAGCACCAGTGGCCGATCGTCGCGGTCGCGGCGACCGTGCGGGTCGAGGGCGGCACCATCGCCGAGGCCCGGATCGGGCTGACCAACATGGGCAACACCCCGCTGCGCGCCAGCGCGGTCGAGGAGGCCCTGGTCGGCGCACCCGCGACCGAGGACGGCGTCCGCGAGGCCGCGTCGAAGGCTGCCGACGGCACCTCGCCGCCGGCCGACCTCAACGGCGACAGCGACTACCGCAGGCACCTCGCCACCGTGCTGACGCGACGCGCCGTCCTCGAGGCGGCCGGCGCCTGATGGAGCTCGAGCACCGGTTCACCGTCCCGGCGGGCGTGGAGGAGACCTGGGCGCACTTCAACGACATCGCCAGTGTCGCGCAGTGCTTCCCGGGGGCGCAGGTCACCGAGGCCGACGCCGACTCCTTCACCGGCACCGTGAAGGTCAAGCTCGGGCCGATCGCCCTGGTCTACAACGGCACCGGCACCTTCGTGGAGAAGGACGAGGCCGCCCATCGGATGGTCATCGACGCCAAGGGCAAGGACAAGCGCGGCAACGGGACGGCGGGCGCCAAGGTCACCGCCATCATGACCGAGACCGAGCCGGGCTCGACCGAGGTGTCGGTGACCACCGACCTAGCGATCACGGGCAAGGCGGCGCAGTTCGGCCGAGGCAACGTGATGAAGGACGTGTCCGACAAGCTCCTCGGCCAGTTCGTGAACTGCCTCGAGCAGCGCATGGACACCCCCGCCGAGGCAGAGGTCGAGGCGCCCGAAGCTCCGCCCCCGGCGACCGAGGCTCCCCCGGAGGAGACGTCCGCCCCGACACCTCCTCCGGGGGGCACCACCCCGCCCCCGACTGCTGCGGCGCCACCGGTCGCTCCGGAACCACGGCGCGACGACGAGGCCCTCGACCTCGGCGCCGCCGTGCTTCCGGCGCTCGCCCGTGCCTACTGGAAGCAGGGGGCAGCGGCGCTCGCCGTCATCGCGCTGATCATCTGGTGGGTCTCCCGCGACTGAGCCCCGGCATGCTCAGAGGACCACGGCGGGCGGCAACGGTCCGGCGTCTGCCGTGCCGTGCCAGGGGTCCTCGGGCAGCGCGGCCACCTGCTGGGCGCACCACGGGCTGATCGGGCGCCGACCGGCGAGCACGTCGTCGCGGAACCCGGCCCACGGGACCCAGGCGGTGGCCGCGACCTCGGAAGGGTCGGGATCGGGCTCGACGTCGCTGTCGGCCCGGGCCACCAGCACCGGGCACATCTCGTTCTCCACGATCCCGTCGGGCATGACCGCGCGGTAGCGGAATCCTGGTAGCACCAGCCGCAGGTCGGTGACCTCCAGCCCGAGCTCGTCGGCCAGCCGGCGGCGTACGGCGTCCGAGAGGGACTCGCCCGGACTCGGGTGGCCGCAGCAGGTGTTGGTCCACACCGCCGGCCAGGTGCGCTTGCTCGCGGCGCGCTGGGTCAGCAACAGCCGGCCGGCACCGTCGGTGACGTAGCAGGAGAACGCCAGGTGCAGCGGGGTGTCGCGGTGGTGGACCTCGGCCTTGGGCTGGGTGCCGATGGCCCGGCCCTCCTCGTCGAGCAGCACCACCAGCTCCGCGACGCTCATGCCGGCCTCGCCAGCTGGTCGACGGCCGCCCCGAAGGCGGCGGGCCAGGCGCCGGCGGCGCCCACGATGCCGCGACGGACGACGGGCACCCGGGTCGCGGTCAGCAGCCCCGCGGTCACGAGGTGCTGGCGACGCCCGATCCGGCGCCACGCCGCCTCGTAGCCGGCCGGGTCGCCGGCGACGACGGCCTCGACGGCCGCCCGGGCCTGGGCCACCCCGACGGAGATCCCCTCACCGGTGAGGGCGTCCACGTAGCCGGCGGCGTCGCCGACCAGCAGGACCCGCCCGACGACCCGGCGCGTGCTGCGCTGCCGCAGCGGACCGGCACCGAGGACCGGGGTGGTCGCGGTGCCGGCGAGCCGCTCGCGCAGCGCCGGGAAGTCGTCGAGCAGCGCGCCGAGGTCGCCACCCCGGGCGCTGCTCAGCACGGCCACGCCGACGAGGTCGTCGGCCACCGGGGTCACGTAGGCCTCCGAGCGCGGCGACCAGTGCACCTCCACGCAGCGGCTCCAGGGTGCGAGCGCGGCGTGGGTTCGCAGGCCGTAGCGCCGCTACCCGGGCCGGGGTCGACTGGAGGCCCAGCCGGTGCCGCACCCGCGAGTGCAGGCCGTCGGCGCCGATGACGTACGCCGCCGGCTCGCCGTCGACGAGCACGTGGTCGTCGTGCGGGACCAGGTCGTGGACCGGCTGCCGGTTGACGGTGACGCCGGCCCGCTCGACCGCGGCCAGCATCGCGCCGTGGAGGACGGTGCGGCGCACGCCCAGCCCGGGACCGCGCCGGAAGCCGGCCTCCGCCCGCCGGTCCCCGTCGACGTAGCGGATGCCTTCGATGGGGTGGCCGTGGAGCTCGACGCCCAGAGCCGTGAGCGCCTGCACGGCGCCGGGCATCAGTCCCTCGCCGCAGGCCTTGTCGACCACGCCGGCCCGGCGCTCGCGCACCTCGACCGACAATCCGGCCCGGGCGGCGTGGAGGGCGCTCGCCAGGCCGGTCGGGCCGCCGCCCACCACCACCAGGTCACGCACGGGAGGGCTCCGCCAGCTCGGCGAGCGCGGCGTTCTCGGTGCGGAGCCGGACGGTGAGGAGCGCGGCGTTGAGCACCGTGAAGCCGAGGGCGGTGATCCAGCAGGCGTGCACCAGGGGGAGCGCGATCCCCTCGACGACGACGGCCACGTAGTTGGGGTGGCGCAGCAGGCGGTAGGGCCCGCCGCGCACGGCCTCGAGCCCCGGCACCACGATGACCCGGGTGTTCCACTGCCGACCGAGGACGGCGATGCACCACCAGCGCAGGGCCTGGGCGCCGACCACGAGGGCGAGCATCGACCAGGCCAGGACGGGAGCGACGTCCGGCCGTCGGACGAACGCCTCGAGCAGCATCGCCGCCAGGAAGCCCGTGTGGAGCACGACCATGACGGGGTAGTGGCCCCGGCCGCTCTCGCGGCCGCCGCGGGACAGGCTCCACGCCGTGTTGCGCCGGGACACCACCAGCTCGGCCAGCCGCTCGAGGGCGACCAGCGCGACGACGACCGTGAAGGCGGTCAGTCCGGTCACGACGGGCCGCCCGGGGCACGCAGCAGCACCAGCTCCGAGCAGAAGCCCGGCCCCATCGCCATCAGCAGCCCGTGGCTCCCGGGCTCCGGTGGTCGCTCGCGGATCGTGTCGGCCAGGACGTGCAGCACCGACGCGGAGGACAGGTTGCCGACCCTGGCGAGGGACGCTCGGGTGAGGGCCACGTCGTGGTCGTCGAGGCCGAGGGCGTCGCGCAGGGCGTCGATCACCTTGGGGCCACCGGGATGGCACACCCACCAGCCGACGTCGTCGCGGGTGAGGGCGTGGTCGGCGAGGAAGAGGTCGACGTCGTCGCGGATGTAGCGCTGCACGATGGCCGGCACCTCGGCGTCGAGCACGATCTTGAGCCCGCGGTGGCTCACGTCGAAGCCCATCGTGCGCTCGCTGTCGGGGTAGAGCCGGCTGCGCGAGTCGAGCACCCGCACCCCGTCCTCCGCGCGCAGCCCGCCCCGGGCCACGACCGCGGCCGCCCCGTCGCCGAACAGTCCGCTGGCGACGAGGTTGGGCACCGACAGGTCGTCGCGCTGCACGGTCAGCGAGCACAGCTCCACCGCCACGAGCGCCGCGACGTGGTCGGGCCGGCCGAGCAGGTAGTCGTGCAGCCGCGCCACCCCGGCAGCCCCGGCCACGCAGCCCAGTCCGACCAGCGGCACCCGGCGTACGTCGGGGCGCAGCCCGAGCGCGGCCGCGATCCTGGCGTCGAGCGAGGGCACCGCCAGGCCGGTGACCGTGGCGCACACCAGGACGTCGACGTCGCTCGGGGTCAGTCCCGCCGCCTTGAGCGCGTCCTCGAGCGCGCGGGCGCCGAGCTCCACGGCGTGCTCGATGAAGTGGTCGTTGGCCTGCCCGAAGTCGGCGAGGCCCGCGTAGTCGGTCAGGGGCAGCACCAGGTGGCGGCGATCGACACCGGCGTTGCCGTGGAAGCGGCGCATCAGCCGGTCGTCGACCCCGCCCTCGGAGACGACCCGCGCGAAGGCGTCGGTGATGTCGGACTGGTCGTGGCCGTGGGGTGGGACCACCCCGCGTACTGCGCAGATCTCCATGGGTCTCCGTCCTCAGGTCCTGACCAGACCCGCGGCCAGGCGGGTCGCCAGCCGGGGGGTGATGCGTCCGTCGCCCAGGCCGAGCTCGACCAGGGCATCGAAGGTGCGGCGGTCGCGGCCGGCGGCGACGATACCGGCGTCCACGACGGTGCCGTGGCGGCTGAGTCGCGCCGCGGTCCAGGTGTGACGCAGGTGCCACCCCAGCCGGCGGCCCACCTCCCGCCGGTGACGGGCGCCGGCGTCGGCGGGGGCGTCCCGGGCGAGCACGTGGGCGGCGGTGCGGCCGGCCACGGCGCCGGTGGCCACGGCGTAGTAGATGCCCTCGCCCGTCATCGGGTTGACCAGTCCGGCGGCGTCGCCGGCCAGCAGCACCGGACCGTCGGGCTGCTCACGCCCCCAGCCCCACCCCGACAGCGGCAGGTGGTGGCCGCGCCAGTCGCGGCCGTCGTCGGCGCTGCCGGGCAGCAGCTGCCGGAGCTGGTCGATCAGCAGTGCGCGGGTGGGGGCGGGCCCGTCGTCCACCAGCTCGCCGTAGCCGACGTTCGACCAGCCGTCGCCCCGGTCGAAGGCCCAGGCGTACGCCGGCTGCCGCCGCTCGCCGTAGCGGATCAGCTGGCGCCCGCTGCCCTCGCTGCGGGTGGGCGCGTAGCCGCGGATCGCCAGCGCGCGGCGCCGCGCAGGGGTGCCGGTGAGACCGGGTCGGACGACCGAGTTCGCGCCGTCGGCGCCGACCACGACCCGGCCGGTGATCTCGTCGACCCGCACCCCGTCGTGCCCGGCGACGACCTCCCTCACCCGGTGGCGCCGCAGCACCGCGCCGGCCGCGACGGCGTGGTCGACCAGTCGGGCGTCGAGCACCGAGCGCGGCACGACCCACACGGGCCGCGCGAGCCGGCCCGAGACGGAGGTCGCGCCGCGCGAGAGGCCGAGGCGGCGCACGGGGGCCCAGCCGTCGACCACGTCGGCGGCACCCAGCGGCTCGAGCACGTCGACCACGTGGGGGGCGACGCCGTCGCCGCAGCACTTGTCGCGCGGGAAGTCGGCGCGGTCCAGCAGCAGCACCCGCAGGCCGGGTCGCGCCCGGAGCGCGGCCAGGGCCGCGGTGGCGCCCGCGGGGCCGGCGCCGACGACGACGAGGTCCCACACCTCGTCCCTGCTCACGCGCCCACCGCCAGCAGCAGCACGTCGACGGCGGCGATCCCGATCGCCGCCCGGAACGGGACCCGACCACGCCCGCGCAACGCGACGACCGCCAGCAGCCCGACCAGCAGCACGGCCACGACCCGCCAGCCGGTGGCCACGCCCGCGGCGCCACCGAGGACCAGCACCAGGGTCGCGGCGCCCAACGAGGCCACGGCGACGGCGGCGGCGCGCCGGTGGCCGAGACGGTGGCCGATCCCGCGCACCCCCGTCGCCTCGTCGTCGGCGAGGTCGGGCAGCACGTTGAGCAGGTGGGCGCCGATGCCGAGCAGCGCACCCGCGACCGGCACCGCCGGCGGCGGTGGCTCCCCGGTGCCGGCCAGGGCCACGAACACCGGCAGGGCGCCGAAGGCCACGGCGTAGGGGACCCACGACACGGCGGTCGCCTTGAGGCCCAGGTCGTAGGCCCAGCCGGCGGC
This sequence comes from uncultured Actinomycetota bacterium, assembly GCA_963754025.1. Classification (GTDB taxonomy): domain Bacteria; phylum Actinomycetota; class Actinomycetes; order Propionibacteriales; family Nocardioidaceae; genus Nocardioides. The sequence goes on from CAVWEC010000005.1 coordinate 1,185,651, forward strand.
CACCAGCAGCAGGTGGACCAGCCCCGCGACGAGGCCGCAGGCGAGGGAGAGCACGGTGGTGGCGAGCAGGGCGGCCGCGCACCAGGCGCGCACCACCGACGTCGCGAGCGCCCCGGTGGCCAGCGGCTTGTCGCGCCGACCGACGGCCCGGTCCCGCTCGGCGTCGACCAGGTCGTTGCACCAGCCGATGGACAGCTGGCCGGTCAGCACGGCCGCCACCGGCAGCGCCAGGTCGCGCAGCGGCACGCCCAGCGAGGCGCCGTAGAGACCGGCCAGCGCGGTCACGGCGACGGTGGGACCGGGATGCGCGGCGCGGAGCAGTGCCGCGGCGGCGGGCCGCGGGGACGAGGTGCCCACCGGGCTCTCCTGCGCCATGGGGGTGACGCTACGTCGTGCCCGGTCGTGCGGCCGACTCAGAAGACGTTGAAGGGGCGGAACTGGACCGAGAGCCGGGGCCCCGCGGAGGCGACCTTCGGCACGGCGTGCTCGAAGGTGCGCTGGCAGGTGCCGCCCATGACGACCAGGTCGCCATGACCCATCTCGACCGACAAGGAGTCGCCCCCGCCGCGCGGGCGCAGCGCCAGCTTGCGGGGGTCGCCCACGGAGACGATGGCGACCATCGTGTCGTGGGTGGAGCCGCGGCCGATCGTGTCGCCGTGCCAGGCCACGCTGTCGCGCCCGTCGCGGTAGTAGCAGCAGCCGGCCGTGCGGAAGCGCTCGCCGAGCTCGGGTTCGTAGTGGTCGCCGAGCGCCTCGCGGGCGGCCGTGAGCGCGTGGTGGGGCAGCTCCTCGCCGATCATGTAGGTGTAGATCAGCCGCGGCACGTCGACGGTGCGCTCGTACATCTGGCGTCGCTCCGTGCGCCACGGCACGTCGCGCACCAGGGCGGCGAAGACGTCGTCGGCCTCGGGCAGCCAGGAGCGTTGGACGTCGAGCCACGCACCCCTGCCCAGCTCGGTGCGCTCGGGCGTCAACGGGGCGGGCGCGCCCGGCCCGGGACCCGGATCGAAGAGGGTCGCCTGGAACTGCATGCCGCCACGCTAGCACCGGTTCGAACGCGTGTTCGGTAACAGGTTGGCCATTTTCGAACCCGTCTGGACCTCTGGCCCATACCATGCCAAGCATGGAGGGCCTCATGACCGGAACCGGCGTGCCGAAGCACGTGCAGGTCCGCGAGTACGTTCGCGGACTGCTGCGCGACGCCGAGCCCGGGACCGCGGCCCCCTCCGAGCGCGAGCTGGTGCACCAGTTCCACGTCGCACGCATGACCGTCCGGCAGGCGATGGACGCGCTGGTGGGCGACGGCCTGCTCGAGCGGATCCCCGGCCGCGGCACCTTCGTGGCCCAGCCGCGCCGCGACGTCGGCCGGCTGCTCAGCTACTCCGAGGAGATGGCCGCGCGCGGCCTGCTCGCGGAGTCGCAGACCCTGCTCGCCCGGCGCGAGCAGGCCGGACCGGGGGTGTCCCGTGCCCTCGGCGTCACGCCCGGCGACGCGGTCATCCACTGGAAGCGGCTGCGCCGCGCCGACGGCCTCCCGATGTGCCTCGAGGACGCCTACCTCAACGAGGTGCTGCTGCCCGGCTTCCTCCAGTCGGGCATGCCCACCAGCCTCTACGAGGCCCTCGACCAGCGCGGCCTGCGCCCGTCGTGGGCCGAGGACTCCATCGCTGCCGACGTCGCCGGCCAGCAGGAGGCCGAGCTGCTCGAGGTCGCGCAGGGCAGCCCGGTGCTGCGCCAGTCACGCCGCGCGATCGCAGACGAGAAGGTGGTGGAGGTCTCGCGCTCGGTCTACCGCGCCGACCGCTTCACCTGGTGGGTCCAGCTCGGCGAGGACCACTGACGCCCGAGCCGTCGTCCAGCCGGCCCAGCGCGGCCACGGCCTGACCCGACTCCTCGCACACCCACCAGGGGTCGGGGCCACCGAGGTCGGGCTCGATGTGCAGCGCGTGCTCGGCGGCGCCGTCACAGGTGCGGCACACCGGCCACCGTTCTCCACCGTCGAGGGCGGCGTCCTGCACGTCCTGAGCGACCAGCCCGGCGACGTAGATCGCCCCCTCCGGCCACTGCTCGGCCCACCACTTGCGCGATGACACCGCGTCCTCGAGGGCGGAGACCAGGTCGGGCGTCGCCCGCTGCTGCGCCGCGAGGTCGGCGAGGACCTGGGCGCGCGCAGAGAGGTACAGCCGGTGGTCCACTCCTCGATTGTGCCGCGCCGGTGGGCGCGGCGGCACCCGGCGGCGTGAGGACGGCCCTACCGTGGGTTCATGGCCCAGGCCCGGCTCGAGGTGCTGGTCCGCCACCCCGGTGACGTGGCGGGCGCGGACGAGGGCGGCGCCGACCGGCTCCACCTCGTCGGCGAGGACGACCTGTCTCCCGAACCGGCCCTGGTCTCCGCCGTCTGCCGGGAGACCGAGCTCCCGGTCCACGTGCAGCTCCGGCTCAACCACACCTGGACCACCACCGGCGGTGAGCTCGCCCGGCTCGTCGGGCTGGCCGAGAACTTCCTGCGGTGCGGGGCGGTGGGCCTGTCCTTCGGCTTCCTCGACGCCGACCTCCGCATCGACGCCGAGGTCACCGCCCACGTGGCCGAGGCGATGTCGGGGGTGCCGTGGGTCTTCTCCCGCGGCTTCGACGACGCGCTCGAGCCCGAGCGCGCGTGGGCGCAGGTGCTCGAGCTGCCGGGGCTGGTGGGTGTGCAGTCGGCCGGGTCGCCGCGCGGGATGGCGGTCGGCTACGACGACCTGCTCGCCCTGGCGACCCGGTGGCCCCGGATCGCGGAGCGGCTGGTGGCCGCCGGCGGGCTCGCGGGGGAGCACGTGCCGTGGCTGGTGCGCGTCGGCGCCAGGACCTTCCAGGTGGGCAGCCAGGTCCGGCCCGGCGGCACCGACAAGGCCTACGTCGACGCCGGTCACGTCCGGTCGTGGCGGCTGCTCCTCGACGACGCCGTCGCCCTGGCCGAGCGGTCCGCGACCGCCGGATGATCCTCATCGACCCGCCGTTGGCGGAGGGGCGCGGCCGGCTGTGGTCGCACCTGGCCAGCGACACCTCCTACGACGAGCTCCACGACTTCGCCCGTGGGGCCGGCATCCCCGAGCGCGGCTTCGACCGGGACCACTACGACGTGCCCGAGGAGTGGTACGACGCCATGGTCGAGCTGGGGGCGACCCCGGTGTCCTCCCGCGAGCTCGTCTCGCGGCTGGTCGTCGCGGGCCTGCGGCGGCGCAAGAGCGAGGGCTGAGGTACCGGCGCGGCCCGTGTCAGCCGCCCGACCTCAGGCGGCTCAGCTCGGCGGCGACGTTCGCGCGGGCGTCGTCCTCCCAGAGCTCGCGGGCCCGGGAGGTGCTGAAGAGGGTCGGCCGGCCGACGAGCTCCGCGAGGATCGCACCGCGACCGGCAGCGAAGTCGGCGTCGGCCACGTGGGCGTACTCGGCGCGCACGTCGGCGGCGTATTCGGCGTAGCGGTCGGCGGGGGCGGCCAGGATGGCGAGGTCGGCGTCGCAGAGCAGGCGGCCCCGCTCGTCGTCGGCGGCCGGGTCGTGGTGCTCGGTCACCCGCACCAGGCGCGCGACCTCGCCCGCGAGCGCGTCGGGCAGCGCCCGCGCGGCCCACTGCGCGGAGCGCTCCTCGTCGCCGGCCGCGCCGTCGTGGACGGCGTCGTGGAACCAGGCGGCCAGCAGCACGACGTCGTCGTGGCAGCCGAGGTCGGTGAGCCGGTCGAGCACCTCGGCGAGGTGGCGCAGGTCGTGGTAGCTCCGCCCCGCAGCGCCGTACGCCGCCAGCAGCTCGTCGCGCACGTCGTGGTGGTCCGCGAGGGGCCAGCGGGCGGCGAGGTCACCGGGCATCCGTGAGCTCCCGCGCGGCGTCGTGGCCCGGCGTCATCACCCACCGGATCGTCCCCGTGGCCGCCGTGCCCAGTGCGCGCACCACCGTGCGCTCGGAGACCGGGAGCGACGGCAGCCGCAGCGGCCGCCGGGTCCACCGGGGCAGCAGCCCGACGGCCGCGGCGACCAGCACCCCGTAGGCGGGCCGCGCCACGACCGGCAGCGGCGGCCGCAGCACGACGTACCGCACCGCCTCGCGCGCGTGGTCGGTGGCCGTGAGCTCGGGCCGGAAGGCCTCGATCCGCTCGGCGAGCCCGGCCTCGGTCGTCGGCGGGTCGACCACCCCGAGCCGACGGGCGACCTCCCCGGTCTGGCGCACGTACTCGTCGCGCCCGGCCTGGTCGAGCCGGTGGCGCCCGTAGACCTGGTGGGCCGCGAGGAAGCTGTCGATCTCTGCGACGTGCACCCACTCGAGGAGGTGGGGGTCGTCGGCCCGGTAGGGGGTGCCGTCGGCCATCACCCCGGTGATCCGCTCGTGGATGCGTCGCACGGCTGCCACGGAGGCTGCGGCGTCGTCCTCGTGGCCGAAGGTGGTGACCGCGAGGTAGCGGCTGGTGTTGGCCAGCCGGCCGAGCATGTCGGTGCGGTAGTCGCTGTGCTCGGCCACGGCGGTCATCGCTGCCGGGTGGAGCGTCTGGAGCAGCAGCGCGCGCAGGCCCCCGACGTACATGGCGGCGTCACCGTGGACGACGCCGATCGGCGAGGCGGGGTCGAACCAGCGGGGGCCGGGCCGGCCGTGGATGCGCTCGCGGTGCTTCGGCCCGTCGGGTCCCGCCGTGACGCGGAACAGGGCGTCTCCGAGTCGCTCGCGCACCGCCATGGTCCCGAGGCTACGGGGGTGCTCCCAGCCGGATTCCTAGTCGCAGGTGGCGCTACGGATGTCGTCGGGGACCGGGCAACGGCGGTAGATCCACGCCGGCCGGTCCTCTGCCTGACGCCGGTCGACGAAGATCTCCAGCGGTCCACCGGGATTGACGCGGTAGTAGACGAGGACCGTGCCGTCCGGTTGCTGGCTGGAGACGATCAGCTCGGCGGGCGCGCCGGCGTCGGCGGCTTGCTGCAGGCAGGCGTAGTCCTCGGGCCGTGACTCACCGGAGGCCCCGGTCCGGACGACGCCACAGGCGGCGATGGGGCTCCGCGAGAGGAAGCGGTCCTCGATCGCTGCCTGCGTCCGCACCGGGCCCAGATCGGCCGGGAACGGCTCGGAGGACACCGGCGCAGGCGGCTCGACCGGCTCGGCGGCCATGTCGTCGGCCGGTGCGACGCTGCTGAACCGGAAGAGGATCGCGAGCAGCCAGACCAGGAGCGACATCCTCGGAGGATAGGGCTGCAGCCGGTGCCCGCGGGTCAGAACCGGACGGTCGTCACCGAGGGCGGCGACGCGGACGGTGCGATCAGTCCTCCGACGGCACCAGGATCCACAGCGCGACGTAGACCAGGAACTGTGGTCCCGGCAGCAGGCAGCTGAGGACGAAGAGCGCGCGCATCGTGTTGGGCGTCATCCCGAACCGGCGTGCCAGCCCGGAGCAGACGCCGGCGACCCAGCGGTCGTCGGTGGGACGGACGAGGGAGCGGTCGGCGGTGCTGAACATGCCCCGATCCTGACTCGCCGACCCCACGTTCTCACCCCCGGGACGCGAATCTCAGGGGGGAGTCAGGGGCCGACTAGGGTGCGAGGCATGACAGGTCGCGCCCGTCGTTCCGTCGACGTACGACGCGACGAGATCCTGTCGGCGACGGTCGGCCTGATCGACCGGGAGGGCCTCGCGGCGGTCCGGGTCGCGGACGTCGCCTCCGAGCTCGGCGTCAGCCCCTCGCTCGTCTTCTACCACTTCGGCACCAAGGACGACCTGGTCGCCGACGCGTTCGCCCACGCCGTCGAGCGCGACCTCGCCCGCATCGACCGGGCGCTGGCCTCCGACGACCCCGTCGAGCAGCTGAGGAGGCTGCTCCGCCTCTACGGGCCGACGGGGGCAGCGGCGGGCTGGCGGCTCTGGATCGACGCCTGGGCCCTGGCGCAGCGAGAGACGCACATCCGGGTGGTGCTGCGCCGCCTCGACGTGCGCTGGGAGGACGCGCTGCTCCAGGTGGTCGAGGCGGGGGTCGCGGCGGGGGACTTCCGCTGCGCCGAGCCGGCCGCAGCCGTGCGTCGCACCTCCGCGCTGCTCGACGGGCTCTCGGTGGCCACCCTCGTCTACCGGACCGTCACCCGCCCCCAGCTGAGGTCGTGGGTCGCGGGCCACGTCGCCCACGAGCTCGGTCTCGACGCGGGCGTGCTGCAGCCCCGGTGAGTCCGGCTCCTCACACCAGCCAGTGCGCGGCGTAGCCGGGGTCGGTGAGGCCCGGCCGGTCCATGCGGAAGGCCGACAGGTCGGTGGCGGAGGTGCCCGTCGTGGCCACGTCGGCGAGCAGCCGACCGAAGGTGGGGGCGAACTTGAACGAGTGGGCCGCGCCCAGCCCGACGGTGACCCGCTCGTGCCCGGGCACGGGTGAGAGCACGAAGTCGCGGTCGGGGGTGAGGGTGTAGAGGCAGCGCCGCGACCTCACCGGTGCGCCCGAGCCCGGCAGGAGGCGTCCGAGGAACCGGCCCAGCCGGGCCTGCATCAGCTCGTCGACGGGGTCGTCGCCGTGCCTGTCCTCGGGGTCCACCGGCGGCCCGCCGCAGTCCTGGGCGGCCTTCACCGTCGGCTCGCCGTAGGTCGGGAAGCCGTAGTAGCACGGGTCGTCCATCCAGATCCACAACGGCAGCGAGCCCGGCGCGAACCGGGCAGGGTCGTCGGGGGCGAAGTAGGTGACCTGCTCCCAGGTCGTGGCGAGCGGCACGTGGACGCCGAGCTGGCCGAGCACGTCGTTGGCCCACGCGTCGGCCGTCACCACGACACTGCGGGCGCGGACCGCGCCGTCCGGCGTCTCGACCCGGACGCCCGCGTTCCCGAGGTCGGTCAGACCCACCACCCGCTGGTGCGGCCGGAGGTCGGCTCCGTGTCGGACGGCCTGCGCCTGCATCGCGGCCGTGCCGCGGGCGGCGGGCACGATCGAGGCGTCAGGCTGCCACAGCGCGAGGGTGTCGTCGGGCAGCCGGAAGGCGGGCCAGCGTCGTGACACCTCGACCCCGTCGATCGCCTCGTAGTCGATCCCCACGGCGTCCATCGACGCGGTGTAGTCCCCGGGTGGGATCGCGGCTCCCGGTGGGAACAGGTCGAGCCCCCCGGTCCTCGTCACCAGGGCCTCGCCACTGGCTGCCTCGAGGTCCGCCCAGTCGGCGTAGGCCTCCAGCGTCAGCCCGACGTACGCCGGGGTGTGGTAGCTGTGCCGCAGGATCCGGCTGGTGTCGTGGCTGGCGCCGCGGTCGTGCCCGAGCGTGAACCGCTCGAGGCCGACGACGCGGTGCCCGCGCCGCGCGAGGTGCCATGCGGCCGAGCTGCCGAGCGCCCCGAGGCCGACCACGACGTGGTCGACCTGCTCAACCACGACGCGCCTCCAGCAGGGGCAGCAGCCACCGGCGGATGTCGAGGCTGTCGTCCTCCATCGGCGCGAACCAGCCCTGCGTGTACGAGCGCGACGACATGCCGCGCTGCACCGCCTCGCAGATCGCCCAGTCCTGCCGGTTGACCAGGTCCCACAGGTCGCCGGCGTCGCTGGGGTCGAAGCTCTCCCGGGCACGCTCGTCGGGGTCGAAGAGCAGCGTGCACGTCACCCGGGTGCGGTCGACGGCGAGCGGCTCGAGCACGAACCCGGCGACGTGGTCGGCCGAGGCCGAGACCATCAGGTTCGGGTAGACGAGGTCACCCTTGTGGCGCAGCCGCTCGTCCTCGTCGAGCCCCGGCAGCGGCGCCCGCTCGGTGGTGCCGGTGGTGGTGAACGTCCACGCGCCGTCGCGGTGGGGGATGCCCCGTTCCCAGTCGAGGTCGTCGCCCCCGCCCGCGAACGACGGCACCAGCCGGGACAGCTCGGGGTGCACCGGACCGCAGTGGTAGCACTCGTTGTAGTTCTCGAGCAGCACCTTGTAGTTGGCCGCGACGTCGTAGGTCATGACCTGGCCGCTGACCAGGCGCTCCAGGTCGTAGTGGGCGAGCACCGACTGCGCCCGGGTGGTCTGCGCGTCCAGTGGGCCGGCGGCCCCGGGCGTGAGGTGCACGAAGACGAAGCCGCCCCACGTCGCGACCCCCACCGGGGTGAGCGAGAACGCGGCCGGGTCGGGCACCTCGGCGTGGGGCGAGCGGAGCAGCCGGCCGTCGAGCCCGTAGGTCCAGGAGTGGTAGGGGCAGCGCAGCGCCGAGGCGTCGCCGGCTGGCTGCTCCGGCGCCCGGAGCTGGCAGCCGCGGTGCCGGCAGACGTTGTACGCCGCGTGCAGCACCGACTGCTCGTCGCTGGTCAGCAGCACGGACTCGCCCGCCACCTCGACCGTCGCCACGCGCCTCGGGCCGGACAGCCCGAGGTCGTCGCGCCGTCCCACGCAGCACCACTGGCCGCACATGACCGCGTCGCGCTCGACCGCCCACGCACCCTCGTCCACGTACATCTCGCGCGGCAGCGCCGCCTGCAGCCCCTCGGCCATGCCGCCTCCGTTACTGACTCGTGGATCAGTAGAAGCCAGCCTCCCAGTCGGCAGGACCGATGTCGAGCGCTAGCCTCGTGCCGTGCGCACCACACCGTTCCACCCTCGCCTGAGCGAGCTCAACGACCAGGGCCTCTACACCCACTGGCAGCACACGCTGTCGCCGCTGCGCTACTCCCACGCGCCCAAGCACGAGTACTTCGCGGTCCGGAACTCGGTGGGGGTCTTCGACACCTCGCCGCTGTACAAGTACGCCGTGACCGGGCCCGACGCCGAGCGGTTGCTGGCGGGGGCACTCGTGCGCGACATCCGCAGCTGCCGCCCGGGCCAGGCCCACTACACGGCCTGGTGCGACGACCGCGGCTACGTCATGCACGACGGGGTCGTCTTCCGACACTCGGCCGACGAGTTCCTGCTGACCGCCGGTCGCCCCGCGCTCTCGTGGTTCCAGGAGCTGGCGACCGGCCTGCGCGTGCAGCTCGAGGACGTCACCGACCACTACGGCATGCTCGCCGTCCAGGGCCCGCGCTCGCGCGCCGTGCTGGCCGCGCTGACGCCCGAGGTCGAGTCGCTCGGCTACTTCGACCACGTGCCGGCCAAGGTCGCCGACGCCGCGGTCACGCTCTCGCGCACCGGCTACACCGGCGACCTCGGCTACGAGCTGACGGTGGCCGCCGACGACGCCGTCGCCGTCCTCGACGCGGTGCTGGAGGCCGGACGGCCCCACAGCATCCGGCCCTTCGGCGAGGAGGCGCTGATGACGCTGCGGATCGAGGCGGGTCTGCCACTCGTCGACGTCGAGTGGCACGACGCGCGGCTCTCGATGGCCGACTCCGAGTGCGTGACGCCGAAGGAGCTGGGCCTGGGCTGGATGCTCCGCGGCGTCCGCGACGGCTCGCGTCGGTTCGTCGGCTCGGAGGCGATCCGCCGCGAGCTCGTGGACGGCACGTCGCGGTGGGCGACCACCGGCCTCGCCGTCGACCCGGCCGACTGGGACCGCCTCCACCGCGACGCCGGGCTCTTCCCGACCAAGTCCGAGCACCCGCTGTCATACGAGTCGATGGTGCTCGACGACGACCGCCACGAGATCGGCTACTGCACCTCGTTCGTCTACTCGCCGGTGCTCCAGAACCACATCGGCATCGCCCGGGTCCGTCCCGACCTCGCCGCCGCCGGCACCGACCTGCGCCTCGAGCTCGCGGTCGCCCACCACAACACCACGGTGCGGGTCACGACGACCCGGATGCCGTTCTTCGACCCGGAGAGGAAGAAGTCTTGAGCACCTCACAGTCCAGCCACGAGTACGACGCCATCGTCGTCGGCGGGGGCCACAACGGGCTGACCCACGCGGCGTACCTCGCCAAGTCGGGGCTGCGCACGCTGGTCCTGGAGAAGAACGACCTGGTCGGCGGCGCCGCGATCACGGAGGAGCTGATGCCCGGCTTCTCGTTCACCACCTTCTCCTACGCGTTGAGCCTGCTGCGGCCCGAGATCATCCACGAGCTCGACCTGGTCAGGCACGGCTTCCTGCCGCTGATGATGCCGTCGTCGTTCCACCCGACCGGTGACGGCGACTACCTGCTCTTCGGCGACGACCACGCCCAGAACCTGCAGGAGATCCGGCGCCACTCACCGCGCGACGCCGACGCCTACGAGCGCTACCACCGCGACCTCGACAAGGCCTGCCAGGCGATCCGGCCGCTCTTCGACAACCCGCCGCCCGACCTCTGGGGCCAGGACCCGCAGGACGCCGTCGACGTGAAGTGGCTGCTCGACCACCTCGGCGGCGTCGACCGGTCGACCATGCACGACGTGGTGCGGCTGCTGACCGGCAGCGCCGCCGACTGGCTCGACGACTACTTCGAGCACGAGGCGATCAAGGGCTACCACGCCTCCTCCTCGATCATCGGCTCCAAGGTGGGGCCGATGTCGCCCGGGTCGGCGCTGGTGCTGCTGTTCCACAAGATGGGCGAGCACGACGGCCACCTCGGCTCGTGGGCGTTCCACAAGGGGGGCAACGGCGGCTTCACGCAGGTGCTCGCGCGCGCCGCGACGGCCTACGGCGCGGAGATCCGGCTGGGTGCGCAGGCCTCCGCGATCCTCACCGAGAACGGTCGCGCCGTCGGCGTCGCGCTCGAGGACGGCACCGAGTTCCGGTGCCCCGGTCGTCGTCTCCGCCCTCGACCCCCGGCGTACGTTCCTCGACCTCGTCGAGCCCCGCGAGCTGCCGCTCGACCTGGTCGACAACGTGCGCCGCATGAAGTTCCGCGGGGTCTCGGCCAAGGTCAACTTCGCGCTCGACTCGCTGCCGGTCTTCCCGGCGCTGCCCGACACGGTCGACCACTTCGGTGGCTTCCTCAACATCGGCCCGACGATCGAGTACGTCGAGAAGGCCTTCGACGCCGCCAAGTACGGCTGGTACTCCGAGCGGCCGTTCATCGACGCCGCGGTCCAGTCCGTGGTCGACCCCGACATGGCGCCGCCGGGCAAGCACGTGATGTCGTGCTTCGTGCAGTACGCCCCCTACGAGCTGCGCGGCTCCGACTGGGAGACCGAGCGGCAGGCGTTCGGCGACAAGGCGCAGGCCGTGCTCGAGGAGCACTTCCCGGGCTTCGGCGACCTGGTGCTGCACCGCGAGGTCGTGACCCCCGTCGACATCGAGGCGCGCACCGGCCTCACGGAGGGCAACATCTTCGCCGGCGAGTTCCTCGCCCCGCAGATGTACTTCTTCCGTCCGGCCCCCGGCTGGAGCCAGTACCGCACCCCGATCGACGGCTACTACCAGTGCGGCTCGGGCACCCACCCCGGCGGCTGCGTGATCGGCTCACCGGGTCGGCTCGCCGCCCAGCAGGTGCTGCGCGACACCGCCCGCTGACCCCGGCGGCGCAGGGCCGCGCTCACAGGTCGACGGCGTCGAGGATCCGGTAGGCGTAGCCCTGCTCGGCCAGGAACCGCTGCCGGTTGGCGGCGAAGTCGGCGTCGACGGTGTCGCGGCTGACGATGGCGTAGAAGCGGGCCGTGCGCCCGTCGGCCTTGGGTCGGAGCAGCCGGCCGAGCCGCTGCGCCTCCTCCTGTCGTGACCCGAACGAGCCCGACACCTGGATCGCCACCGCCGCCTCCGGCAGGTCGATGGAGAAGTTGGCCACCTTGCTGACCACGAGCAGGCTGATCTCGCCGGAGCGGAAGGCCTCGAAGAGCCGCTGCCGCTCCTTGACGGAGGTGTCGCCCTTGATCACGGGCGCGTCGAGGTCGGCGCCGATCTCGTCGAGCTGCTCGAGGTACTGCCCGATCACCAGCGTCGGCTCGCCCCGGTGCTGCGCGACGAGCTGCTCGGCGACCCGGGTCTTCGCCGCGGTGCACGCAGCGAGCCGGTAGCGCTCGTCGGGCTCGGCCGTGGCGTAGGCGATGCGCTCGCCCTCGGGCAGCGTCACCCGGACCTCGACGCAGTCGGCCGGCGCGATCCAGCCCTGCGCCTCGATGTCCTTCCACGGCGCGTCGTAGCGCTTGGGGCCGATGAGGGAGAACACGTCGCCCTCGCGGCCGTCCTCGCGCACCAGCGTCGCGGTCAGGCCGATCCGGCGCCGGGCCTGGAGGTCGGCGGTCATCCGGAAGATCGGCGCCGGGAGCAGGTGGACCTCGTCGTAGACGATGAGGCCCCAGTCGCGGGCGTCGAAGAGCTCGAGGTGGGGGTAGACGCCCTTCCGGCGGGTCGTCACCACCTGGTAGGTCGCGATCGTGACCGGCCGGATCTCCTTGACGGTGCCGGAGTACTCGCCGATCTCGTCCTCGGTGAGGTTGGTCCGCTTGAGCAGCTCGGCCTTCCACTGCCGCGCGCTCACCGTGTTGGTGACCAGGATCAGGGTCGTCGCGCGTGCGTGGGCCATCGCGGCCGCGCCCACGATCGTCTTGCCGGCGCCGCACGGGAGCACCACGACGCCGGAGCCGCCGTGCCAGAAGGTCTCGGCGGCGTCGCGCTGGTAGTCGCGCAGCTCCCAGCCGTCCTGCGCCAGCTCGATCGGGTGGGCCTCGCCGTCGACGTAGCCGGCGAAGTCCTCGGCCGGCCAGCCGAGCTTGAGCAGCGCCTGCTTGAGGTTGCCGCGCTCGGAACCGTGGACGACGACGGTGTCGCCGTCGGGGCCCCCGATGCGCTCGCCGAGCATGCCCTTGATCTTCTTGGCGCGCAGCACCTCCTCGAGCACCGGCCGGTCGTTGCTGGCGAGGACCAGGCCGTGCACGGGGTGCTTCTCCAGCCGCAGCCTGCCGTAGCGCGCCATGGTCTCCGCGACGTCGACCAGCAGGGCGTGGGGCACGGCGTAGCGGCTGTAGTCGAGCAGCGTGTCGACGACCTGCTCGGCGTCGTGGCCGGCAGCACGCGCGTTCCACAGGCCCAGGGGTGTGAGCCGGTAGGTGTGCACGTGCTCGGGGCTGCGCTCGAGCTCGGCGAAGGGCGCGATCGCCTTGCGGCAGTCGGCCGCCCGCTCGTGGTCGACCTCCAGCAGCAACGTCTTGTCGCTCTGGACGATGAGGGGTCCGTCGTTCATATCGGGTCCAGCCTACGGAGCGGTGGCGACGACCGCCGTCGCGTCCCGCTCGCCGTCCCTCACGACGGACGCCGCCAGCCCCGCGGCCTCGCACGCCGCCACGGTCAACGACGACTGGGCGCGGCTGGTCTCGACCACCAGGCGACCCCCGGGACGCAGCCACTCACGGGCGCCCGCGGCCGCCCGTCGGTGCAGGTCGACGCCGTCCGGTCCGCCGTCGAGCGCCTGGCGCGGTTCGTGGTCGCGCGCCTCCGGCGGCAAGCTCGACAGGGCGTCGGTGGGCACGTAGGGCGCGTTGAGGACCACCACGTCGAAGGCGTGGCGCAGCCCGCTCGGCAGCGCGTCGTACAGGTCGCCCTCCACCACCCGCTCGGGCGGAAGGTTGTGCCGGGCGCACGCCGCCGCCACCGGGTCGACGTCGCTCGCCCAGACCTCGACCCGGGGCAGCCGGGCGGCCAGCGCCGCCCCCACCGCCCCCGTGCCGCAGCACAGGTCGAGGACGCGTCGCGGCGCACCCTCGCCCGCGATCGCCACCAGCAGCTCCGAGCGACGGCGCGGCACGAAGACGTCGGGGCTGACGACGACCCGCAGGCCGTCGAAGGCGGCCCAGCCGAGCAGGTGCTCCAGCGGCTCACCGGCCACCCGGCGCTCAACGAGCGCCTCCAGCGTCGCTCCGGAGGCCGCGGCCGTCAGCAGCGCCGCCTCGTCCTCCGCGAAGACGCAGCCGGCCGCCCGCAGCCGTGCCACGAGCGGCCCCGGCGGCCCCGGCGGCCCCGGCGGCTCAGACAGCGGACCGCTGCCGGGCGCGGTAGGCGGCCACGTTGGCGCGCGAGGAGCACCGGTCGGAGCAGTAGCGCCGCGACTGGTTGGGCGAGGTGTCGACGAAGACCTGGTCGCAGCGGACCTCCGCGCACACCCCCAGCCGGGTCGGTCCGAGGTCGCAGACCAGCGTCGCCAGCCCGAGCAGCGCCTCGCCGATCAGCAGCTCGGAGACGGTCGCCGCCCGCGTCGCCACGTGGAGGTGGAGGTCGGCGGGGTCGTGGTCGGAGATCATCGGGGTGATCGGGTACTTCTCCATCAGCGCGTTGAGCCCGTCGATGACCCCGCGCACGTCGTCGGCGGCCGACGCCTCGAAGACCGCCCGCAGCTCCCGCTGGAAGCGCCGCAGCACCGTGGCGTCCCGGTCGGTCGCCTGGTCGTGGAGCCACTGCCGCGACGGCAGCGTCGCCACCAGGTCGTCACGGTCGGCGAGGTCGGCGTTGAGGAGCGCCGCCGACGCCTCGGCGTACCGGATGAAGTCCACGGCTCGAGCCTACTGCGGGGCGGGGCGGCCCGGCCCGGCCGCGCGCACCGACGTCACGCGGTGGATGGCGAAGGAGCGGGTGTCGTCGCTGCGCACGTCGTAGGCCGTCAGCTGCCCGCCCTCGACGCGCCGTGGTTCCACGAGCCGCTCCGACCGGGTGCCGTGGTTGTCGACGTAGCCGATGGTCACGGCGCTCCCGGTCTCGATGGCCTCCCGCAGCGCGGCCAGCGAACCGCTCGGGGTCAGCGTCTCGGTCGGCCCGGCGGGACGCGTCGCGGCGACCTCGTCGCCGCTGCGGATGGCCGCCACCACCTGTGCGGCGTGGGCGGTCTCGCGAGCCACGACGGCGCCCGTGGCACGGGCGCTGCGCGGGTTGCGTGCGCGCAGCTGGTCGGGGCGCGAGATCCGGACGGTGCCGTCGGCCGCCTCGACCACCGGCGCGGCGCCGAGGTCGCGCAGCCGGGGGAGCAGCACGTCGAGCGGGGTGTCGGAGATGAGCACCGTCGGCGCGATCCGGCGCAGCCCCAGGGTGCCGGCGCGCGGGTGGTGGAGCAGCTCGGTCAGCGCCGTCTCGTCGTCGGCGCGCAGGAACGCCTCGGCGTGCCCGACCCGGATCGTGCCGAAGGTGCGGGCAGCGTCGTCGACGAGGTAGCGCAGCGGCTGCGGGACCTCGGTGGCGGCGACCTCGTCGAGCAGCGCGTGGACCTCGGCCGCCGACCAGCCCACGTCGAGCGCGCGACGCACGGAGGTCGGGGTGAACCGGTAGACGGTCGCCCCGCCGCGCGACTCCACGTCGGCGACGAGGTGGAGCCGCCGCGCCACCGACGTCTCCAGCGGCCCCGGGGCCACCGCGGTGAGGTCGGCCTGCAGCAGCACCTGCGCCACCGGCTCGGGCAGCAGCGGCGCCAGCGTGCCCCGCACGGCCTCGTCGTCACCGGACAGCACCGCCGGAACGTACGACGCCGCGCCGCCGAGGCCGGTCAGCCCGAGCGCCGCAGCCTCCTCGACCGCCCACGCCGCGTGCTGGTCGCGGCTGCGCGGGCGGCGCGGCCGCTGCCACGTCAGCAGCGCCACGAGGGAGGGCAGTCCGGTGCCGGTGGCCAGCACCTCGCCCGGCGGCAGCGTCGCCAGCGCTGCGAGCGCCTGGCGACGCACCTCGGGCGCCATCAGCGACACCAGGTCGGGTCCCAGCGCGTTGCGTCCCTTGCCCGCGTCGTCGCGCGAGCCGATCAGGCCCGAGTGCCGGGCCGAGTCGAGCCAGCCGCGCACCAGCCGCAGCCACCGGTCGGTGAGGTCGTGGCCGACCCAGGCGTCGAAGGAGTCGGTCGGCACCCACACCGGGTCACCGGCGGCATCGGCCCGGCTGCCGAGGAGGCCGGCGGCGCGGGCGACCTCCACGACCAGCCCCGCGGTGCGCTCGGTCGTGTGCAGCAGGCTCGCGGTGGCCTTGAGGTCGCGCACCGACAGTCCGCCCGACCGCAGCTCGCCCGGCGGGTCGGTGCCCCAGCGCGTCGAGCAGCAGCTCGACGCGGTGGACGGTCTCGAGCGCGGCCCCGGCCGCCGCCCGGTCGACCAGGGCGGCCCCGCGGGTCGTGGTCGCCACGGCCGGCGGCCGGTCGACCGGCTCACGCGTCGTACGGCCGCCGCGCAGGGCGATGCCGACCTCGCCCGGGACGACGAGGAACCCGCCGCGGGGCACGAGCAGTCGACGGGCCAGCAGCTCCTCGAGGGGGCCGTCGGTGCGGCCGGCGGTGGCCTGGCCGCCGTGGCCGTCGACGTGCTCGAGCATCGCCCGGGCGGCGTCGCCGAGACCGGCCAGCCGGTCGGCGACCCCGTCGCGGTCACCCGGCTCGGGGGAGAGCGGGCGCAGTCCGCTGAAGCCCGGACCGCCGGCGCCGACCGACTCCACGACCCCGGTCAGCGGACGCAGCCCCGCGGGTGACTCCCACACCAGGGCGAGGTCGAGCAGCCGTTCCACGGCGGTGACCACCGACCCGGGGTCTGCGTGCACCAGGGAGACCAGCTCGACCTGCGACGTCTGGCCCGCGACCGCGAGGGCGTCGAGCACCGAGAGCTCGAGCACGTCGAGCTGGTCGAGGGCACGCACGACGGAGGCCCGGGTGGCAGCACGCGAGGCCAGCTGGCCGGAGTCGAGGGGAGCAGGGGTGGCGAGGTCCGGACGATCGCGCAGAAGCCGGGTGAGCCGGTCGTCCGGCCACCCCCTCAGCTGGTCGGCCAGGGTGCGGTGCCCTGCGCCGGTCGCCCCCCTGGACGATGCTGCTCCTGACATCCCTGCCACGCTACCGGGCACGCGGGCGGCGCGACGCCGTACGCTGCTGACCGCCCGGGAGGTGAGCCGCATGAAGCAGGTCGAGCTGCGCCACGGTGCCCGCACCGACGTCGGGCTCGTGCGCGAGGTCAACGAGGACGCCTTCCTCGCCACGCCCCCGGTCTTCGTGGTGGCCGACGGCATGGGCGGGCACGACGGCGGTGACGTCGCCAGCCGCATCGTCGTCGAGGAGTTCCAGCGTCTCGCCGACTCCGGCTACGACCCGGCCCGCGGTCGCGACCAGGCGGCCGCGACCCTCGCCGAGTGCCAGCGACGGGTGAGTGCGTACGGCGCGGAGCGGGTCGCCAGCGGCCAGGCGCGCGCCCACGCCGGCACGACGGTGGTGGCAGCGCTGCTGGTCGACGACGGCGGACCGCAGTGGCTGCTGGTCAACCTCGGCGACTCCCGGGTCTACCGGCTCGCGGGGGAGCAGCTGGACCAGGTGAGCGTCGACCACAGCGTCGTCCAGGAGCTGGTCGACGCGGGCACGATCTCCAGCGAGGACGCCGCCTCCCACCCCGAGCGCCACGTCATCACCCGCGCGCTCGGCGGCCCGGAGCCGGCTCAGGCCGACTACTTCCTCCTCCCGCTCGGGTCGGCGCAGCGGCTGCTGCTCTGCTCCGACGGCATCAACGGCATGATCGGCGACGGCGAGATCGCCGAGGTGCTCCTCGCCGCAGCGGACCCGCGCGACGCCGCCGACCAGCTGGTCGAGCGGGCGCTGGCCGCCGGTGGTCGTGACAACGCCACGGCCGTGGTCGTCGACGTGGCGGGAGCTGCCGACGCCGACGACGATCCCGACCGCCAGCGGGGGGCCCTGCCGTGAGCACCACCTCGTCCCCCGCGCTGCGCAGCTATCGTCCGGGCGACTGGTTCGCCGTGCTCGGTGAGCACGCGGCGGTGCTGCTGCCGCCGAGCGAGAAGTCCCGGGTCGGGGCGCTGTGGGCCCTGGTCGACGACGGCGCCGGCTTCGACGTCGTGCTCGACGCGCTGATCTCGGGGGGGTTGCGCGAGCTCCCCGGCTTCGCCCTGGTGGCGACCGACGACGCCACGACCCGGGTCGTGGTGCGCGGCGACGCCCGGGCCAGCGTCACCACCCGTGACGGCGGCGAGGTCGTCGTCGACGGCCGCGAGGCCGCCACCTGGGCCGAGCGCGCCCTCACCGGCGTGCGGTCGCTGACCCTCGAGGTGGGGGAGGGCGACGCGGGGGACGACCCCCTCACCATCCGCGGCGGGCTCGTGCGCGTCCGCTCGGTGAGCCAACCTCCCGAGCAGCCCGTCGAGCCGGAGCCGGAGCCGGAGCCGGAGCCCGAGCCGGAGCCCGAGCCGGAGCCCGAGCCGGAGTCCGAGCCGGAGCCGGCACCCGTGGACGCGCCCACCGAGGCCGTGCCGGTCGCCGCCGTCGAGCCCCGGCCGGTGGCCCGGCTGGTCTTCTCCCACGGCGACGACGTGCTGGTCGACCGGCCGGTGCTGGTGGGCCGCGCGCCCGAGGCCCGTGGGGCGACCGCCGAGGAGCAGCCCCGGCTGGTCCGGGTCCCGAGCCCGCAGCACGAGATCTCCTCCACCCACCTCGAGATCCGCCCCGGCAACGGAGCCGACCTCGGCAGCGCCGTCGTCACCGACCTCGGCTCGACCAACGGCTCCGTGCTCGTGCCTCCCGACCGGCCGCCGGAGGACCTCGTCGCCGGCGTCGCCGTGCGGCTGGACCCCGGCGCCGTCCTCGACCTCGGCGACGAGGTCACGATCCGGGTCGTCGCACGGGAGCCGTGAGCCGAGCACCGTGACCGACTCCTTCCTCGACCTCCTCTACGGAGAGGCGCCGCGCGCCGCCTACGACCGGCTCCTGGCCGACGCCGAGGCCGCGGGCCTCGCCCGACGACGAGCGGGCCTCGCTGCGCGAGCAGTACGACCTCGCGCTGCGCCTGCGCGAGCTGCTGGCCCGGAGGCAGGCCCGCGAGGCCGAGCTGCGGGCCCTCTACGAGACGGCCAGCGACCTCACCGCGATCCGCGACGTCGACGCGATCCTCAGTGCGATCGTCCGGCGCGCCCGCCAGCTGCTCAACGCCGACATGACCTACCTGTCGCTCAACGACGAGGCGGACGGCGCGTCGTACATGAAGGTCACCGACGGCGCGCTCACGCCCGAGTTCCGGCGGCTGCGGCTGCCGCTCGGCACCGGCCTGCTGGGGCTCGTGGCGCAGTCCGGGGCGCCGTACTTCACCGAGGACTACCAGGCGGACGCCCGCTTCGTGCACCAGGACTTCATCGACGACGCGGTCGCGGGGGAGAAGATCCGCGCGATCCTCGGCGTGCCGCTGATGCTCGACGGTCGGGTCATCGGCGCGCTGCTGGCCGTGCACCGCACGGTGCGGCCCTTCCCGCCGTCGGAGGTCTCGCTGCTGACCTCGTTCGCCGCCCACGCCGCCGTCGCGCTGGAGAACGCCCAGCTCTTCGCCGACCTCGACGCAGCCCACCGCACCATGACCGAGCACACCGAGGCCGTGGAGAACGCCGCGGTCGCCCACGACCGGCTCACCGACCTGCTGGTCTCGGGCGGCGGCGTGCAGCAGGTGGCGGCGGTGCTCTCCGAGGTGCTCGGGGGCGACCTGGCGATCCACGAGCCCGACGGCACGCTGCTCGCCGGCACCCCCGTCGACGCCGACTGGCCGCCGGCGGTCGCCGAGGCGCTGGCCTCCGGACGCAGCGTCCACGCCTGCGGGGCCCACGTCGCCACCGCCCAGACCGGGCCCGAGCACGTCGCCACGCTGGTCTTGCGCACGGCGTCCGAGCTGCCCCAGCCGCAGCGACGCACGCTCGAGCGGGGAGCGCTGGTCACCGCGCTCGTGATCCTCTTCGCCCGCACTGTCGCCGAGACCGAGGACCGGCTCGGCGGCGAGCTGCTCGGCGACCTCCTCGACGCCCGCCCCGAGGCCCTGCCGGCGCTGCGCGAGCGCGCGCGGCGCCGTCAGCTGAGCCTCGACGGCCCGCTCGTCATCGCCGTCGCCGACGTGACCGGGATGACCCGCTTCGCCGCCGGGCGCGCGGTGGCCCGGCTCGCCGGTGAGCATCGCGGCCTGGCCGGGGACCACCGGGGACGGCCGGTGCTGCTCGTGCCCGGCGCCGACCAGGTCGGCGTGGGCGAGGCACTCGCCGCCGCGGTCGCGTCGGCCGGCGGTGCGGCCACGGTCGGCGTCAGCGCCACCACGGTCGAGGCCCTCGGTGCCGGGCACGACGAGGCCCGGCGCTGCCTCGACACCCTGCTCACGCTCGGCCGTCACGGCGAGGTCAGCGACCCGGCCGGGCTCGGGCTCGCCCGGCTGCTGCTCGGGGAGAACGGGCCCGAGCAGCTGGCGGCGTACGTCACGACCACGCTGGGTCCGGTCCTCTCCTACGACGCCGAGCGCGGCACCGCCCTGCGCGAGACGCTCGACGCCTGGTTCGCCACCGGGGGACGGGTCAAGGAGACCGGGGCCCGGCTCCACGTGCACCCCAACACCGTCTCTCAGCGACTCGACCGCGTCGGTGAGCTCCTCGGCCCCGGCTGGCGCGACCCCGGCCGGGCGCTCGACCTCCAGCTCGCGTTGCGCGTCCACCGGTTGCGGGGCAGCCACCGGCAGTCCTGAGCCGGCCGCTCAGGGCAGGAGTCAGGGCAGGAGGTTGTGTCCGCGGTAGCCGTGGAAGACCAGGCTGGTCTCGGCGTGCACGACGCCCGGTCGACCGGTCAGGTGGTCGAGCACGAAGTCGCGCAGTGCGTCCGGCGAGACCGCGGCCACGTGTACCAGGAAGTCGTCGGCGCCCGAGATGTTCCACGTCGCCACCACCCCAGGCAGCTCGGTCACCTCCGCAGCGAAGGCGTCGACGTCGGCCCGGGCGTGGCCCGAGAACCGGATCGTCACCATCGCCTGCACCGGCAGTCCGAGCCGGACCAGGTCGACGTCGGCCGTGATCCCGGTGACGATGCCGCGTTCGCGCAGGCTGCGGACGCGGGTGACGCAGGTGGACTCGGCGATCCCTGCCTCCCGCGCGAGCGCGACGTTGGGGGTGCGGCCGTCGCGCAGCAGCGCGCGCACGAGCGCCCGGTCGACGTCGTCGAGCACCGGGCGGGAGCGTGGTGGCGGGCCGGGTGCGCGGCGGGGAAGGTCCTGCGACATGCCGCCGACAATAGCGCCTCGGGGCGCATGATCCGCGTTCGTGAGGTGGTTGGACGAGGATCCTGCGGAACTGTTGCGCCCGGAGCGCAGGTTCCCCACCCTACGACCATGACGACCCACCGCCTGGAGACCGACGCCGTCCACCTCGGCCGCGAGGACCTCGCCGGCCTCGGCGTGCACGTGCCGCCGCTGGACCTGTCGACGACCTATCCGCTGCCCGGTGTCGACCGGGGCGGGCAGGCCTACGAGACCCTGGCCACCGGGGGGCGTCCCGGTGAGGGTGACTCGCCGGTCTACCAGCGGCTCTGGAACCCCAACGTCGACCGCTTCGAGCGCGGCGTCGCGGGGCTCGAGGGCACCGCCGGCGCCGTCGCGTTCTCGACGGGGATGGCGGCGCTGAGCGCCGTCCTGCTGGCCGCCGTCGCCGCCGGGACGCCCCACGTCGTCGCGGTCCGCCCGCTGTACGGCGGCAGCGACCACCTGCTCGCGACCGGCCTGCTCGGCACCCGCGTCACCTTCACCACCGTCGAGGGCGTGGCCGACGAGGTCCGACCCGACACCGGGCTCGTCGTCGTCGAGACGCCCGCCAATCCCACGCTCGACCTGGTCGACGTCGCGGCGGTGGTGGCGGCGGCCGGGGCCGTCCCGGTCCTGGTCGACAACACCTTCGCCACGCCCGTGCTCCAGCAGCCCGCGGCCGTCGGCGCCTCGCTGGTGCTCCACAGCGCCACCAAGTTCATGGGCGGCCACGGCGACGTCATGGGTGGTGTGGTCGCAGCCGGGGAGGGCTGGCTGACCCGGCTCCGCCAGGTCCGCGCCGTCACCGGCGGCCTGCTCCACCCGCTCGCCGCCTACGAGCTCCACCGGGGGCTGCAGACGCTGCCGATGCGGGTCCGGGCCCAGCAGGAGACCGCGGCCGTGCTGGCCGACCGGCTCGTCGAGCACCCCGCCGTGGCCCGGGTGCTCTACCCCGGGCACAAGGAGTGCGACCCGCAGGGACTCGTCGGCACCCAGATGGCCGGCCCCGGGTCGGTGCTCGCCTTCGAGCTCGTCGGCGGGTACGACGCCGCGGCGGCCGTGGCGGGGCGCTGCCGGTTGATCACCCACGCGGTGTCCCTCGGCGGGGTCGACACCCTCATCCAGCACCCGGCGGCGCTCACCCACCGGCCGGTCGCCGCCGAGGCCAAGCCCGGTGAGGGGCTGCTGCGGCTCTCGGTCGGTCTCGAGCACGCCGACGACCTGTGGCAGGACCTCGACGCCGCCCTGTAGTCCGACTCCACATGTGGCCCCCTCGGATATGGGTTGGGTCCACATGGCACCGGGCTGACCCGGATCCCTAACGTCAGGCGCATGCCTGAGACGACCGTCACGCCCCCCGCCGCCGCGCCTGCCGAGCCCCTGGCCGGCAAGCACGCCGTCGTGACCGGCGGCGCGAGCGGCATCGGTGCCGCGGTCGCGGCCCGGCTCGTGGCCGCCGGCGCGAAGGTGCTGGTGCTCGACCGCGACGAGGACGCCGCGGCGTCGCTCGCCGGCGAGCTCGGCGCCGACCACCGCGCCGTGGACCTCTCCGACCTCGACGCCGTGCGCGCCCTCGGCCTCGACACCGACGTCCTGGTCAACTGCGCCGGCGTCCAGCACGTCGCCCCGGTCGAGGACTTCCCGCTGGACCGCTTCGAGCTGATCCACCGGCTGATGCTGGTCGCGCCGTTCGCGCTCACCCAGCAGGTGCTGCCCGGCATGTACGGCCGTGGCTGGGGCCGGGTCGTCCACGTCTCCAGCGTCCACGGCCACCGGGCCTCGCCCTACAAGTCGGCGTACGTCAGCGCCAAGCACGGCCTGGAGGGCCTCTCGAAGGTGATCGCCCTCGAGGGCGCCGACAAGGGCGTCACCAGCAACACCGTCTGCCCCGGCTACGTCCGGACCCCCCTCGTCGAGGGCCAGATCGCCGACCAGGCGAAGGCCCACGGCATCCCCGAGGGCGAGGTCGTCGACGACGTCCTCCTCGCCCGTACGGCGCTCAAGCGCCTCGTCGAGCCCGCGGAGGTCGCCGAGACCGTCGCGTTCCTGTGCGGCCCCGCGGCCGCGTCCGTCACCGGCTCCTCCTTCGTCATCGACGGAGGCTGGACCGCCGCCTGACGGCCGTCCCGAAAGGAAAGAAAGAGAGACATGTCCACCCAAGCCCCCGCAGTCGAGAACCGGTCGGCGACCTCGATCGTCAAGGTCGTCTTCGCCAGCCTCATCGGCACCGCCGTCGAGTGGTACGACTTCTTCCTCTACGGCTCCGCCGCCGCCCTGGTGTTCGGCACGCTGTTCTTCCCCGAGTCCGAGCCGGTCACCGCGACCCTGCTCGCCTTCGGCACCTACGCCCTCGGCTTCGTGGCCCGTCCGCTCGGCGGCGTGGTCTTCGGCCACTTCGGTGACCGGGTCGGCCGCAAGGCGATGCTGGTCACCTCGCTGATGATGATGGGTGTCGCCACCTTCGCCATCGGACTGCTGCCGACCTACGCCTCCATCGGCGTGGCTGCCCCGATCCTGCTGCTGGTCTGCCGACTCGTGCAGGGCTTCGCGGTCGGCGGCGAGTGGGGTGGCGCGGTGCTCATGGTCGCCGAGCACGGCGACGAGAAGAGCCGTGGCTTCTGGTCCTCGTGGCCGCAGGCCGGCGTCCCGCTGGGCAACCTGCTGGCGACCGGTGTCCTCTTCATCCTGGCCGCGGTGCAGTCCGACGAGGCCTTCCTCGCCTGGGGCTGGCGGATCCCGTTCTTGCTGTCCGCGGTGCTCGTGATCATCGGCCTGTTCGTCCGCCTCTCGCTCGAGGAGTCGCCGGTCTTCCAGGAGGCCAAGGCGGACATCGCGGAGAAGAAGCACGCCGAGTCGCACCTGCCGATCCTCGAGGTGATCCGGACCTACCCCAAGGAGGTCCTCATCGCGATGGGCATGCGGATGGCGGAGAACATCTCCTACTACATCTTCACGATCATCTCGATCACCTACGTGACGACCTACCTCGGCGCCGACAAGGACCTGATCCTGAAGGTGCTGCTCATCGGTGCGGGCATGCAGTTCATCATCATCCCGGTGATCGGGGCCCTCTCCGACCGCGTCGGCCGCCGCCCGCTCTACCTCACCGGCGCCATCGGCGTGGGCGTCTGGGGCTTCGTCTTCTTCGGCCTGCTCGACAACAAGACGCCGGGCAGCATCATGGTCGCCGTGCTGGTGGGCCTGTTCTTCCACTCGCTCATGTACGCCCCGCAGGCGGCGTTCTTCTCCGAGCTGTTCGGCACCTCGGTTCGCTACACCGGCGCCTCGGTGGGCTACCAGCTGGCCTCGATCTTCGCCGGTGCGCTGGCGCCGATCATCGCCCTCGAGCTGCTCGGTGACGACGTCGCCAACCCGAACCAGACGGCGGTCGGCATCTACGTCGCCGGGGCCGCGGTGCTGACGATCGTGGCCGTGCTCGCCGCGAAGGAGACCAAGGCCTCCTCGCTGCGCCACGACCGCGTGGTCCGCGGCGCGCACGACTGACCGATCAGGCCCCTGTCGACGCCGGCTCCCCGACCGCGGGGAGCCGGCGTCGTCGTACGAGGAAACCTCGGCAGCACCCCCAACAGGTGACAGCGACCCCCTCACTGGTCAGGGGAAACTGGCACTTGTCAGGGGTTGCAACCCCTGACAAGTGCAGGGATCCCCGGCCATCAGGGGAAACCGGCACCGTCACCCCAGCGACGGCAGCTGCCCCTGGACCAGGTCGTAGGTCGCGCGGTCGGCGGCGGCGACCAGTCCTGCGGGCTCGGGGTCCTGGGGCCGGTAGGGCTCGCCGGCGAAGGTGCCGACGTAGCCACCGGCCTCGGTGACCAGCAGCGACCCGGGGGCGTGGTCCCAGGGGTTGCCCTTGCGGTAGACGGCGTAGTCGGCGTCGCCCTCGACCAGCTTGGGGTAGTCGACCCCGCAGCAGACCCACGTCAGCTCCAGCGCCGACAACGCTCCCAGGGTCCGGCCGATCCAGGAGCGGCGCGAGGTGACGCCACGCAGCTCGCCGACCGGCGGCCGGACCAGCCGGGTGCCGTCGCGCCAGGCGCCGGCACCGCGTTCGGCG
Organism: uncultured Actinomycetota bacterium; assembly: GCA_963754025.1. Taxonomy (GTDB): domain Bacteria; phylum Actinomycetota; class Actinomycetes; order Propionibacteriales; family Nocardioidaceae; genus Nocardioides. Next base: position 1,210,507 of record CAVWEC010000005.1, read on the forward strand.
ACGTAGGCGTGGCGGTGCTGGGGCTGCCAGATCCACGAGCGGACGACGTCGCCGCTGCGCACCTCGGCCACCATGACGGCGTGGTCCGGGCTGCCCTTGACGAAGTTCTTGGTGCCGTCGACGGGATCGACGGTGAAGGCGTGGTCGGCACCGCGGTAACGGTCGAGCAGCGACGGGTCGGAGGCCGTGGCCTCCTCGCCGAGCACCACCGCGTCCGGGTACGCCGCGAGCAGCGCCCTCGTGAGCAGTCGCTCGGCCTCCTGGTCCGCGACGGTGACCAGGTCGCCCGGACCCTTCTCGTCGATCTCCTCGGACTCGAGGGCCCGGAACCGGGGGACGACCACCTCCTCGGCGACGTCCTGGACGAGGGCGAGCACCGCGCCGGTGTCGAGACCGCTCATGGCCCCAACCTACTGACTGCACGAGCAACCGCCACACAGCCGTCCCGGCGGGGGGTCACCGCCCACCCCGCGAGTTCGGCCGACGCCGGGCCCCCGCCTACGCTGGGCTCCGTGCCAGCCCCGCCCCTCGCCGTCGGGTTCGACCTCGACATGACGCTCATCGACACCGTGCCCGGCTTCGGTGCGGTGCTCGAGGCGCTGGGGGCCGAGCTGGACGTCGAGCTCCCGGTGGCGGAGCTGACGAGCAGGCTCGGTCCGCCGCTCGACCTGCTGCTCGGTCCCCACCTGGCGGACGAGGCGATCGGTCCGGCCGTCGACCGGTTCCGTGCGCTCTACCCCGACCACGCCATCACCACCGTGCCGCTGCTGCCGGGAGCGACCGAGGCCCTCGGCGCCGTACGCCGCCACGGGGGGCGGGTCGTCGTGGTGACCGGCAAGTTCACCCCCAACGCCCAGCGCCACCTCGACCACCTCGGGCTCGACCACGACGTGCTGGCCGGTGAGGTGTGGGGCGTCGGCAAGGGCGACGTGCTGACCCGTGAGGGCTGCAGCATCTACGTCGGCGACCACGTGCACGACGTCGAGGGGGCGCTCGCCGCCGGCGCGACCAGCGTGTCGGTGCTCACCGGCGGTTGTGGTCGCGACGAGCTCGAGGCGGCCGGCACCCACGTGGTGCTCGACAGCCTCGCCGACTTCCCCGACTGGCTGGCGGGCCACGTGCTCGAGCAGCGGGTCGTCGCCCTCGAGGCCGACCTCCGCGCCCGCGGCTCGGTGCTGGTCGCCTACAGCGGCGGCGCCGACAGCGCGCTGCTGCTCGCCGCCGCCGTGCGCGCCGTCGGAGCCGATCGGGTCGTCGCGGCCACCGGCTACTCCCACTCGCTCCCGCAGGTCGAGCGCGACCCGGCCCGCCAGTTCGCCGAGTCGCTGGGCGTCCGGGTGCTGACGCCCGAGACCCGCGAGATGGAGCGGGAGGGTTACCGCGCCAACGCCGGCGACCGGTGCTTCTTCTGCAAGGCCGAGCTGCTCGACGTGCTCACGCCCCTGGCCGCGGAGCACGGGCTCGCCCACGTCGCCACCGGCACCAACGCCGACGACGTCGTCGCCGGGTTCCGCCCCGGCATCCGCGCCGCCTCCGAGCGTGGCGCCATCACGCCGCTGGCCGACGCCGGGCTCACCAAGGCCGACGTCCGTGCCGCCTCCCGGGCGTGGGGCCTGCCCACCTGGGACAAGCCGCAGGCTGCCTGCCTGTCCAGCCGGATCGCCTACGGCATCGAGGTCTCGCCCCACCGGCTGGCTCGCGTGGAGCGCGCCGAGGCCGGCGTACGCCGCGTGGCGCACGACCTCGGACTCACCCTGCGCGACCTCCGGGTGCGCGACCTCGGCGACCGCGCCTCCCTCGAGCTCGACGCCACCCTGCTCCCGCTCGACGAGGCCACCGCGGCCGCACTGCTGGGCGAGGTCCGCGGCGCCGGCTTCGGCCACGCCGACCTCGACGGCCAGGGCTTCCGGTCCGGCTCGCTCAACGACCGGCTCTGAGGGGCGATACCCGCTTGGGCTGCGTGGTCCCGGCCCTCTACAGTTGGTCGCCGCCGCGGCGCAGGGTCGCGGCCGGAGAGGGAAGGTCAGTGGCGTGCCGACCGGCAAGGTGAAGTGGTTCGACCCCGAGAAGGGCTTCGGGTTCCTGTCGCAGGACGAGGGTCCTGACGTCTACGTGCACACCGACGCGCTCCCCGAGGGCGTCACCACCCTCAAGAACGGCGCCCGCGTGGAGTTCGGCATCGCCCAGGGCCGCCGCGGCGAGCAGGCGCTGCAGGTGCGGCTGCTCGACTCCCGGGCGTCGGTGCAGCGCAACCAGGCCCAGGCCAGGCGCAAGTCGCCCGAGGAGATGGTCACGATCGTCGAGGACACCATCCGGCTCCTCGACGACGTCGGCGAGACCTACCGCCGCGGTCGCCACCCCGAGCCGAAGACGGCCCGCCCGACCGCCAAGCTCCTCCGCGCGCTCGCCGACGAGCTCGAGGGCTGACTCTGATCGCTGGCTCGAGGGCTGGCTCGAGGGCTGGCTCGAGGGCTGGGCAGGCCGACCCTCACCCGGCGACGGGCGCGGAGGACCGGGCGTCGGGCCGGCTGGCGAGCACGAACAGCGCCCACGCGGCGAGCACGGCGAGGGCGACGCCGAGCCCGAGCCGCGCCGGCTCGAGGGGCAGGGCGATGCCCACGAACCCACCGATGACCCACGCCAGCTGGAGCGTGGTGTCACTGCGCGCGAAGGCGCTGGCCTGCACCCGGGTGGGGACGTCGCTCTGGATGGTGGCGTCGAGGCAGAACTTCGCCAGCGACTGCGCCAACCCGGCGCTCAGGCCCAGGAGCACCAGCGGCAGCACGCCGTAGAAGATCGTCGCGACCAGCGTCACGGCGGTCACCATCAGCAGCACCAGCACCACCGTGACGGCGGGGGTGATGCGCTTGAGCACGGAGGCCAGCAGGATGCCGAGCGCGTTGCCGGCACCGGCGGCGCCGACCACGAGCCCGATCAGGAGCTCGGCCCGCAGGTCGGAGGGTGGCGGGTTCTCGCGCAGCAGGAAGGCCATGAACATCAGCAGGAACCCCGACAGCCAGCGGGGCCCGCAGTTGGCGCGCAGGGCGAAGGCGACGGCCGAGGGGATCCGGACCTTCGCCCGCCCCCGCCTCGAGGTGGCGGCCGCGGCCTCGGAGCCGCGCAGGACCAGGTCGTCCTCGCCCATGGCGGAGTCGACCTTCTCCGGCAGCCGGATGGCGGCGATCGTCCCGACGACGAACACCAGGAACCCGAAGCGCAGCGACCACTCCGGTCCGACGAGCGAGAGCAGGCCGGCCACGGGTGCGGAGACCATGGCCCCGACGGTGCCGGCCAGCGACACGCGGCCGTTGGCGCGCACGAGCGTGAAGGCGCGCGGGAGCAGCCGGGGCACGGCGGCGGCCCGGGTGACGCCGTAGGCCTTCGACGACACGAGGACGCCGAGCGCGGCCGCGAAGAGCCACGGCGAGTCGCCGGTGACCGACGTGGCGAGGGCCCAGCACAGGAAGGCCCGGATCGACATGGTCGCGCCGATCGCCCATCGGCGGCCGTGGGCGAACCGGTCGAGGAACGGCCCGATCAGCGGCGCCACGATCGCGAACGGGAGCATCGTGAGGCCGAGGAACAGCGCCACCTGACCGCGCGCCTCGCCCGACGGCACCTGGAAGAACAGGGAGCCCGCCAGCGAGATCGCGACGGCGGTGTCGCCCGCCGCGTTGAAGAAGTGCATCTGGATCAGCCGGGACAACCCGGACTCGCCGGCGCCCTCGGCCTCCGAGGCCCGGGTCGCCTGCTGCACGGTGTAGCGGCTGGCCCGACCGGCACCCCGGGCCGCCCCGGCGGCGCCCCGGGCCGTGGCCCGGGCACCCGCCCGCAGCCCGTCACCGACCGCCCTGGTCCGTGACCGGCTGTGGTCCGAGCCCGAGCCCGTGTCCGAGCCGCTGTCCGATCCGGGGCCCGTGCCCGGGTCAGAGCCGGTGTCAGAGCCGGTGTCAGAGCCGGTGACAGAGCCGGTGACGGTGTCGTCGTCGCGGGGCTCCTCGGTCATGCCGCCCATCCTGCCCCGAGCCGCCGACCAGGTCCCGCGCGGCGCCCCGACCTGACAGGGGTTCGCCCGATTTGTCATGATGCGCACGTGAGCCCGTCCCTGCGCAGCCCCCGAGCCGACAGCGTCGCCGTCAAGGCCGTCGATGCGGCGCGCGCCGCGCTGCTCCAGGAGGTCGACGCCGCTGACGTGGGTGACCACCTCGGCCACCTCGTCGAGGGCGAGCGCCTCGTCACCCACCAGTTCGCCTGCACCCGCCGCGGCTACGTCGGGTGGCACTGGTCGGTGACCGTGGTCCGGGCCACCCGCGCCAAGGACGTCACCGTCGACGAGGTCGTCCTCGTCCCCGGCGACGCCGCGATCACGGCGCCCGCGTGGGTGCCCTACAAGGAGCGCGTGCAGTCCGGCGACCTCTCCGCCGGTGACCTGCTGCCCGTCGAGGACGGCGACCCGCGCCTCGTGCCGACGTACTCCTTCGGCGACGACCCGCTCGACGACGACGACAAGGCCCAGATCCGCCAGGTGGCCAAGGAGCTCGGCCTCGGCCGGGTGCGCACCCTCTCGCCCGAGGGCCGCGACCTCGCCGCGGAGCGGTGGTACGACGGCGACGGCGGGCCCGACAACCAGCTGACCCAGCAGGCCCCCGGGCAGTGCCACGGCTGCGGCTTCCTCGTGCGGCTCGCCGGCCCGCTGTCGGAGACCTTCGGCGTGTGCGCCAACGGCAACGCCAACGACGACGGCCGGGTGGTCTCCCTCGACCACGGCTGCGGTGCCCACTCCGAGGCCCAGCTGGCCAAGAAGTACGACCCGCAGCCGCTCCCGCAGCACGTCTACGACACCCTCGACGACCACGAGGCCGAGCGCCACTAGTCCAGCGTTGCCCGGGCGGTCCCGGGCGGCCCTGGCTCAGCCGGCCGCCGACAGCACCAGCACGACGTAGTCGTCGGCGGGCGGGTGCAGCTCGTAGCTGCCGAACCGGTGGTCGGGCCGCAGCCCCGCAGCAGTGGCGTCGGCCACCAGCTCGTCGGGCGGGTAGTCCCGGGCGCCGGGGGGACCCGAGTGCGGGTGGTAGCCGACGAGCACCCGGCCACCGGGTGCCAGCAGTGCCCGCACCCGTGACAGCACCGCCCGCTCCGTGCCCTCGCCGAGGTAGACCATGACGTTGCCGACCGCGACGACGAGGTCGAAGCGCCCCACCGACTCCGGGTCCAGCGCCAGCGCCTCGTGCGGCAGCACCTCGAGCCCCGGGTACGTCGCACGCGACTGCGCGCGCAGCCCGGCGTCCGGCTCGGTGGCTACCACGGCGTGCCCCCGTGCGGCGAGCGCCGCGGCGACGCGTCCCATCCCCGACCCCAGGTCGAGCACCCGGCTGCCGCGCGCCAGCAGCGAGTCGGCGAGCCGGGCCTCGCCGTCGACGTCGGCGCCCTCGGCGACCAACCGGCCGAAGCAGCGGCCGTAGCCGCTGGTGCCGGTGCCGGCCAGCGCCCAGCGGGTGGGCTCAGTCGTCGGCAAGGCCGTCACGCTCGACGCGCGCCTTGCGACGCCGCCGGCAGTACTCCAGGCCGAAGAGGCCGAGACCGAAGCCGGCCAGGCAGGCCCACAACCACCACACCCGGCCGTGGGCCTCGAGCTCGCCGTAGAAGGGGAGGAGCGCGACGAAACCGAGCAGCCAGACGGCGGACCCGACCTCGACGGTGCGCACGCCGTCGACGTCGAGCGGGTCGACGTCGGCGACGATGTAGGTGCGGTTGCCGATCTCGTGCTTCATCGGCTGGTCGTCGCGGAGCTCCACGGGACCGACGGTAGTCGACGTCCGACGTCCGCGAAACACAGCGGTGACCGAGTCGTCACAACGGTTCTGCCATGCTGCCGCCCGTGACCCTCGACGGCTACTTCAAGATCTCCGAACGCGGCTCGACGGTGGGACGGGAGGTGCGTGGCGGCCTGGTCACGTTCCTCACGATGGCCTACATCGTCGTCCTCAACCCCCTCATCCTCGGCTTCGTCCCGGACTCGACCGGCGCCTTCCTCGGCGGGGGCGACGGCAGCGGTGCCAACCTGCCGGTCATCGCGGCCGGCACCGCCCTCGTGGCCGGCGTCCTGACGATCCTGATGGGCTCGGTCGCCAACTTCCCGCTCGCGCTCGCGACCGGTCTGGGCCTCAACGCCTTCGTGGCCAACGCGATCGCGACCCGCTCCACCTGGGCCGACGCGATGGGCCTGGTCGTGCTCGAGGGCCTCGTGATCCTGGTGCTGGTGCTCACCGGCTTCCGCAAGGCGGTCTTCCACGCCGTGCCCCAGCAGCTCAAGGTCGCGATCTCGGTCGGCATCGGCCTGTTCATCGCGCTGATCGGCTTCGTCGACGCCGGCTTCGTGACCCGCATCCCCGACGCCTTCCAGACCACCGTGCCGGTGCAGCTGGGCGCGGGCGGTGTGCTCAGCGGCTGGCCGGTGCTGGTCTTCGCGATCGGCCTGGTGCTGGTCGTCGCCCTGTGGGTGCGCCGGGTGCGCGGCGCGATCCTGATCTCGATCGTGGCCACGACGGCGCTGGCCTTCGTGCTCCAGGCGGTGCTCGACCTCGGCGCCGCCGCCGTCGACGGCCCCGGCAACTGGTCGCTCAACGTCCCCGAGTTCAGCGGCGTCGTCGACGTCCCCGACTTCGGCACCCTCGGTCAGTTCTCCCTCTTCGGTGCGTTCTCCTCCGTCGGCGTGCTCGCGGCGGTGCTGCTGGCCTTCACGCTGCTGCTCGCCGACTTCTTCGACACGATGGGCACGATGACCGCGATCGGCGCCGAGGCCGGCCTGAACGACGAGGAGGGCATCCCGCCCCACTCCCAGAAGATCCTCGTGGTCGACTCGGTGGCAGCCCTGGCCGGTGGTGCCGCCGGAGTCTCGTCCAACACCTCCTACATCGAGTCCGCGTCGGGTGTCGGCGAGGGCGCCCGTACCGGTCTCGCGTCGGTCGTCACCGGCCTGCTGTTCCTCCTGACGACCTTCTTCGCGCCGCTGGTGGAGGCGATCCCGTCGGAGGCGGCGGTGCCGGCGCTGGTGCTGGTCGGCTTCCTGATGATGCAGCAGGTCAAGGGCATCGACTGGGACGACCTCGAGATCGCGATCCCGGCGTTCCTCACGATCGTGCTCATGCCGTTCACCTACTCGATCACCGTCGGCATCGGCGCGGGCTTCCTCGCCTTCGTGCTGATCAAGACGGTGCGCGGCAAGGTCGGCGACGTCCACCCGCTGATGTGGGTCGTGAGCGCCCTGTTCCTCGTCTACTTCTTCATCGACCCGATCACCGACCTGCTCACCTGAACCGGGGGCCGGGCCCGCGAGGGCTCGGCCTCTCTCCGGCGGAATACTTAGCATGGGTAATGAGTTATGCTAACGACATGACACCCACGGTCGAGAAGGCAGCGCGCACCGACGCCGGGCTGGCCTCCCAGCTGCGGCTCTCGGTCATGCGACTGCGCCGCCGGCTGGCGGTCGAACGCCACCCCGACAACGAGCTGAGCCTCAACACCATGGCGGTGCTGGGCTCGCTCCACCGTCACGGCGCGCTCACCGTCGGCGAGCTCGCCGCCCTCGAACGGGTGCAGCCGCCGTCGATGACACGGACCATCAACTGCCTCCAGGGGTCGGGTCACGTCGTGCGTCGTGCCCACGAGTCCGACGGACGGCTCGTCGTCGTCGAGCTGACCGACTCCGGCCGGGCCACGGTGCTCGCCGACCGGCGCAGCCGCGACGCCTGGCTGGCCCGTCGTCTCTCCGAGCTCAGCCCCCACGAACGCGCCGTCCTGCGAGAGGCTGCCCCGATCCTCGAAAGGCTCTCCTCTACTTGACCACCCCACGAAGCCGCTCGCTGCGCTCACGCCTCCGCAGGGACCCCGGATGAGTCCCACCTTCCGCTCCCTCCACAACCCCAACTACCGCCGGTACGCCGCCGGCGGGGTCGTGTCGAACACCGGCACGTGGATGCAGCGGGTTGCCCAGGACTGGTTGGTGCTCCAGCTCACCGCCAACAGCGGCATCGCCATCGGCATCACCACCGGGCTGCAGTTCCTGCCCTTCCTGCTGCTGTCCCCGCTGGCCGGCCTCGTGGCCGACCGGATCCCCAAGCGACGCCTGCTCCAGCTGACCAACATCGGCATGGCCGTCCCGGCGCTGGTGCTCGGCCTCCTGGCCGTCACCGGCACCGCCCAGGTCTGGCACGTCTACGTCCTCGCCCTCGTGCTCGGTGTCGCCGCGGCGTTCGACGCGCCCGCCCGGCAGAGCTTCGTGTCCGAGCTGGTCGACGGTGACGACCTCACCAACGCGGTCGGGCTCAACTCCGCCAGCTTCAACGCCGCCCGTTTGGTGGGTCCCGCCCTCGCCGGCGTCATGATCGCCGCCCTCGGCGGTGGGGTGGTCGCCACCGGCTGGGTGATCCTGGCCAACGCGGTCAGCTACGCCGCACCCGTGATGACGCTGCGCTCGCTCGACGCCCGGCTGCTCCACACGCCCGAGCCGGTGCTGCGCGAGCCCGGCCAGATCCGCGCGGGGGTCAGCTACGTGCTCGGCCGGCCCGACCTGATGCTGATCCTCGGCATCGTGTTCTTCGCCGGCACCTTCGGCCTCAACTTCCAGCTCACCTCGGCGCTGATGGCCACCGAGGTCTTCGACAAGGGCGCCACGGAGTACGGACTGCTCGGCACGTTCCTCGCGGTCGGCTCGCTCACCGGATCGCTGGTCGCAGCGCGACGGACCAGGGTGCGGATGCGGCTGGTGCTCGCCGCCGCCCTCGCCTTCGGCGTGCTCGAGATGGTGGCCGGGCTGATGCCGTCGTACCTGACCTTCGCGTTGATGACCCCGTTGCTCGGCCTGAGTGCGCTGACCATGATCACGGCCGCCAACTCGTACATGCAGCTCCACACCGACCCGCTGCTGCGTGGTCGGGTGATGGCCCTGTACATGATGATCTTCATCGGCGGCACCCCGGTGGGTGCGCCGCTCGTGGGGTGGGTCGGCGAGGTGGCGGGGGCCCGCTGGACCCTGCTCGGAGGGGGAGCGGCGACGGTGCTCGGGGTCCTCCTCTCGGCGGCGCTCTTCCTGCGCGGTGAGCGGGCGCGCGCCGCGCGGCCGGACGAGGTGCCCGACGGGCCGGTGCCGGCCGGCGTCGCCGCCTGATCCGCCGTTTTGACCCCCTCTGGGGCCACGAGTAGCATCGATCCTCGTGTCTGGGACGACCAGACCGTTGCGCGCGCCCTCCCCCTCCGTGACCTCATCGTCCGGGACGACGGGTGCCCGACACAGGCACGCAGCAGGACACGCAGGACCCCGCCCCGGCACCGTGCCGCGGCGAGAACGAGACATGAAAGGGAACCACCCAAGGTGCCCACCATCAATCAGCTGGTCCGCAAGGGCCGCCAGGACAAGGTGTCGAAGAACAAGACGCCTGCCCTGAAGGGATCCCCGCAGCGCCGTGGCGTCTGCACCCGGGTCTACACGACCACCCCGAAGAAGCCGAACTCCGCCCTGCGCAAGGTCGCCCGTGTGCGCCTGAGCAGCGGCGTCGAGGTCACCGCCTACATCCCGGGTGTCGGTCACAACCTCCAGGAGCACTCGATCGTGCTCGTGCGCGGCGGCCGTGTGAAGGACCTTCCCGGCGTCCGCTACAAGATCATCCGCGGCACCCTCGACACCCAGGGTGTCAAGAACCGCAAGCAGGCTCGCAGCCGTTACGGCGCGAAGAAGGAGAAGAGCTGACATGCCGCGCAAGGGTCCGGCCCCGAAGCGGCCGATCGACGTCGACCCGGTCTACGGGTCCCAGCTGGTGAGCCAGCTGGTCTCCAAGGTGCTCCGCGACGGCAAGAAGCAGGTCGCCCAGCGCATCGTCTACAGCGCCCTCGAGGGCTGCCGCGAGAAGACCGGCACCGACCCGGTCGTCACGCTCAAGCGTGGGCTCGACAACGTCAAGCCCGCGATCGAGGTCAAGTCCCGCCGCGTCGGCGGTGCGACCTACCAGGTCCCGATCGAGGTCAAGGGCACGCGCGGCACCACGCTGGCGCTGCGCTGGCTCGTCGGCTACGCCGCCGACCGCCGTGAGAAGACCATGTCCGAGCGGCTCATGAACGAGATCCTCGACGCCTCCAACGGCCTCGGTGCCGCGGTGAAGAAGCGCGAGGACACCCACAAGATGGCCGAGTCCAACAAGGCCTTCGCCCACTACCGCTGGTGACCTCCGGCGGGCGGTGCCCCGGCAGCAGCCGGCGCCGCCCGCCGACCACCCACCTCCGACTGTAAGGAACGCTGACCACAGTGGCTGTCGACATCACCACGGACCTCAACGTCGTCCGCAACATCGGCATCATGGCGCACATCGATGCCGGCAAGACCACCACCACCGAGCGCATCCTCTTCTACACCGGCATCTCCTACAAGATCGGTGAGGTGCACGACGGCGCGGCCGTCATGGACTGGATGGAGCAGGAGCAGGAGCGCGGCATCACGATCACGTCCGCCGCGACGACCTGCTGGTGGAAGGACCACCAGATCAACATCATCGACACCCCCGGGCACGTCGACTTCACCGCCGAGGTCGAGCGCTCGCTGCGCGTCCTCGACGGCGCCGTCGCGGTGTTCGACGGGGTCGCGGGTGTCGAGCCGCAGACCATGACGGTGTGGCGCCAGGCCAACAAGTACTCCGTGCCCCGGATGTGCTTCGTCAACAAGCTCGACCGCACCGGTGCCGACTTCTTCCGCTGCGTCGACATGATGGTCGACCGCCTCAACTCCACCCCGCTGGTGCTCCAGCTCCCGATCGGTGCCGAGTCCGACTTCCTCGGTGTCGTCGACCTGGTCGGCATGCGTGCCCTGACCTGGCGTGGCGAGACCACGATGGGTGAGGACTACGACGTCGAGGAGATCCCCGCCGAGATGGCCGAGCAGGCCGCCGAGTACCGCGAGAAGCTGCTCGAGACGCTGGCGGACGCCGACGACGCGATCATGGAGAAGTTCCTCGAGGAGGGCGAGTTCACCGTCGAGGAGCTCGAGGCCGCGATCCGTCGCGCCACCCTGGCCGACAAGCTCAACCCGGTCCTGTGCGGCACGGCGTTCAAGAACAAGGGCGTGCAGCCCCTGCTCGACGCGGTCGTCAAGTACCTCCCGAGCCCGCTCGACGTCGACGGCATCGTCGGCCACTCGGTCAAGGACGAGAACGAGCAGATCATCCGCAAGCCCTCCGACGACGAGCCCTTCTCCGGACTGGCCTACAAGATCGCCACCGACCCCCACCTCGGCAAGCTGATCTACGTCCGCGTCTACTCCGGCAAGCTGGAGGCAGGCTCGACGGTGGTCAACTCGGTCAACGGCCGCAAGGAGCGGATCGGCAAGGTCTACCAGATGCACGCCAACAAGCGTGAGGAGATCGCGTCGGTCGGCGCCGGCCAGATCGTGGCGGTGATGGGTCTCAAGGACACCAAGACCGGCCACACGCTCAGCGACGCCGCGAACCAGGTCATCCTCGAGTCGATGACGTTCCCGGCTCCGGTGATCGAGGTCGCGATCGAGCCCAAGACCAAGTCCGACCAGGAGAAGCTGGGCATGGCGATCCAGCGACTCTCCGACGAGGACCCGACCTTCACCGTGAAGGCCGACGAGGAGACCGGGCAGACCATCATCGCCGGCATGGGCGAGCTGCACCTGGAGATCCTGGTCGACCGCATGAAGCGCGAGTTCCGCGTCGAGGCGACCGTCGGCAAGCCGCAGGTGGCCTACCGCGAGACCCTCCGCAAGGAGGTGCTCAAGCACAGCTACACGCACAAGAAGCAGACCGGTGGCTCCGGCCAGTTCGCGAAGGTCGTCGTCAACCTGGGTCCGAACATCGACCCCGAGACCGGCACCGGTGCGGGCTACGAGTTCGTCAACAACGTCACCGGCGGCCGCGTCCCGAAGGAGTACATCCCTTCGGTCGACCAGGGCGGCCAGGACGCCATGGAGTTCGGCGTGCTCGCCGGCTACCCCATGGTCGACGTGAAGTTCTCGCTCGAGGACGGCGCCTACCACGACGTCGACTCCTCCGAGCTGGCCTTCAAGATCGCGGGCAACCAGGCCTTCAAGGAGGCCGCCCGCATGGCCAAGCCGGTCCTGCTGGAGCCGATGTTCGCCGTCGAGGTCACCACGCCCGACAGCTTCCTCGGCACGGTCATCGGCGACATCAACAGCCGCCGCGGCCAGATCCAGGCCCAGGAGGAGCGTCACGGGGACATGGTCGTCAACGCCCTCGTGCCGCTGTCAGAGATGTTCGGGTACGTTGGCGACCTGAGGTCCAAGACCTCGGGCCAGGCCTCGTACTCGATGGAGTTCGACTCGTACGCCGAGGTTCCCGCGAACATCGCCGACGAGATCGTCAAGAAGGTCCGCGGCGAGTAAGAGCGCCTGAGACCCTCGGCCCACCCCAGCAACACGAGTCAAGTAATCACCACACCAGGAGGAGCCCACAGTGGCTAAGGCGAAGTTCGAGCGGACCAAGCCGCACGTCAACATCGGTACGATCGGTCACATTGACCACGGGAAGACCACGCTGACGGCGGCCATCACGAAGGTCCTGCACGACGCTCACCCCGAGCTCAACCCGTTCACGCCGTTCGACGAGATCGACAAGGCTCCCGAGGAGCGCCAGCGCGGCATCACCATCTCGATCGCGCACGTCGAGTACCAGACCGAGGGCCGCCACTACGCGCACGTCGACTGCCCCGGTCACGCGGACTACATCAAGAACATGATCACCGGCGCGGCCCAGATGGACGGTGCGATCCTCGTGGTCGCCGCCACCGACGGTCCGATGCCGCAGACCCGGGAGCACGTGCTGCTCGCCCGCCAGGTCGGCGTGCCGGCCCTGGTCGTGGCGCTCAACAAGTGCGACATGGTCGACGACGACGAGCTCATCGAGCTCGTCGAGATGGAGGTGCGCGAGCTCCTCTCCGAGTACGAGTTCCCGGGTGACGACATCCCCGTCGTTCGCGTGGCGGCCTTCCCGGCCCTCAACGGCGACGACAAGTGGGGCCAGTCGATCCTCGAGCTCATGAACTCGGTCGACGAGTTCATCCCGACCCCCGAGCGTGACACCGAGAAGCCGTTCCTCATGCCTGTCGAGGACGTCTTCACGATCACCGGTCGCGGCACGGTCATCACCGGTCGCATCGAGCGGGGCATCGTGAAGGTCAACGAGGAGGTCGAGATCGTCGGCATCCGCGAGGGCTCGCAGAAGAGCACCGTCACCGGTGTCGAGATGTTCCGCAAGCTGCTCGACGAGGGCCAGGCCGGTGAGAACGTCGGTCTGCTCCTCCGCGGCACCAAGCGCGAGGACGTCGAGCGCGGCATGGTCGTCATCAAGCCGGGCACCACGACCCCGCACACCAACTTCGAGGCCTCGGTCTACATCCTCTCGAAGGAGGAGGGCGGCCGTCACACGCCGTTCTTCAACAACTACCGTCCGCAGTTCTACTTCCGGACCACGGACGTCACCGGCGTCGTCACCCTGCCCGAGGGCAAGGAGATGGTCATGCCGGGCGACAACACCGAGATGGCCGTCGAGCTGATCCAGCCCATCGCCATGGACGAGGGTCTGCGGTTCGCGATCCGCGAGGGTGGCCGCACCGTCGGCGCCGGTCGGGTCACCAAGATCACCAAGTGATCTAGCCTCACCTGAACCACCAGATCGGCCCCGGGCTCACGCCCGGGGCCGTTCTGCGTCCCGGAACTCGGCGTCCGCGGGCAACCTCGAGCCGGGTGGGTGCGTCGTACCGACGACAGCTTCCACCACCGAGGTTCGGAGGAACCACCCATGCGCACGACCCTTGCCACCGCCGCGCTCGCCATCGTCGCCACCGTCCCAGCCCTCGTCTCGGGTCCAGCCCTGGCCGAGGTGATCGTCGGCGACGGTCGGGACAACGAGCTGCTCGGCACCCCGGCGGCCGACACGATCCGCGGACGCGGTGGCGACGACTCGATCTTCGGGTACGGCAGCCGCGACGTGCTTCGCGGCGGCCTCGGTGCCGACGCGCTCCAGGGTGGTGGCCGGGCCGACGAGCTCCACGGGGGTCGGGGCCGGGACCACCTCGACGGGGACCAGCACGCTGATCGGCTCGACGGTGGGCCCGGTCGGGACCGGATCCACGGAGACGCCGGCGACGACCGGTACGTCGACGGACCCGGTGCGGACGAGGTGCACCTCGGTCCAGGGGACGACGTGATCGTCGTGCGTCGTGTCGACGGTGCCGCCGACGACTTCAGCTGCGGGAAGGGCGAGGACACCGTGCGTTACCTGCGACGCATCGATCCCCACGACAGCACCCGGGGCTGCGAGAACGTCGTCGACGCACGTCCGGGCGATCGGGGGTAGTCGGCGCTCGCGCGCGGCTCAGCGGAGCAGGGCGGCGACCGCGTCGGCGAAGACCTCGGTGTGCCGGTCGACGTCCGCGGTGCCGTGGAACTGCGAGAACAGGCTCATGTTGTGGAAGGGCGCGAGCAGCACGCCCCGGTTGACGGTCCACAGGTGCATGAAGGCGTCGAGCTCCTCGTCGACGGCGGCCGCGGCCTCGGCGCCGGAGCGCGGCGGCGGGCAGAACCAGTACTCCGCCCGGCAGCCCAGCCGCTGCACGTGCCAGGGCAGTCCGTGCTCGTCGAGAACGCCGCGGATGCCGTCGGTGAACCGCTCGGCGAGCGGGATCGCGACGTCGAAGTCCTCCGGGCGCAGGGCGGTGCTCAGCGTCGCGCGCACCGCGGCCATGGCCAGCGCGCTGCCGGTGAGGGTGCCGCCGACGCCGGCCACGTCGATCTCGTGGCCGAGCATCGGTCCGGTCAGCCGGTCCGCCACCTCCTGCGTCATGCCGTACGCCGCCACCGGGATGCCGCCGCCGATCGGCTTGCCCATCACCACGAAGTCCGGGTCCAGGCCCCAGGCCGCGGTGGCGCCGCCGGGTCCGGCGCAGATCGTGTGCGTCTCGTCGTTGACCAGCAGCACGCCGTGCCGGCGGGTGATGTCGCGGACCCCGGCGAGGTAGCCCTCCTCGGGCAGCACGATCCCGATGTTGGTCAACGCCGGTTCCATCAGCAGGCAGGCGACGTCGCCCTCGGCCAGCCGTCGGTCGAGGGCGTCGAGGTCGTTGAAGGGCACGACGGCGGTGGTGACGGCGACGTCGACCTGGGGTCCGAGCGCTCCGGGCCGCGGTACCACCCGGTCGCCGGCGACGCCGTGCTCGAGCACGGCGAGCGTCTCGTCGACCGTGCCGTGGTAGCACCAGTCCATCACCGCGACCCGCGGCCGGCCGGTGAGGTGCCGGGCAAAGCGCAGCACGAAGCGGTTGGCGTCGGTCGCGGTCATCGCCATCTGCCACAGCGGCACCCCGAACCGCCGCGCCAGCTCCTGCGCCACCCAGGTGGCGTCGGTCGAGGGGAGCATCGTGGTGATCCCGCGCTCGGTGCGCTCCCGCACCGCCTCCGCCACGGCCGGGAGGCAGTGCCCGGTCATCGACCCGGTGTCGCCGAGACACAGGTCGACGTACTCGATGCCGTCGACGTCGGTGAAGCGGCCGCCCTCCGCCCGGTCCACGAAGAGGGGGAAGGCGCCGGGCCACCGGGTCATCCACGGCATCGGGACCCCCGCCAGCAGCGAGCCGCGCGCCTCGGCGGCGAGCTCGCCCGAACGGGGGTGGAGGTCGACGAAGCGCTGCTCCTCCTCGGCGTGGAGGGCGGCGAGGCGGTCACGGTCGATCATGGGGGCAATCTAGGGCCGCGAGCGGTGGAGCGGGAGGATGGGCGCGTGAACGACCCCGCCGGACCAGTCCGCCCCGCCCGTCCCCACCAGAAGCTCACCGACGACGGCCGTCGCATGCGCGAGGTGCTCAGCTACTCCCGGCGCGGCAACCGGTTCACCCCCAGCCAGGCCGAGGCCTGGGAGCGGCACGCCGCCGACTGGGTCATCCCCGACGAGGCGGTCGACGACCCGGGGTTCGCGTGGTCGCGGTGGTTCGGCCGTGAGGCGCCGCTGGTGGTCGAGATCGGCCCGGGCGTGGGCGAGGCGACCGGGGTCCTGGCCGCGGCCCGGCCCGACCACGACGTGCTGGCCCTGGAGGTCTGGCGGCCCGGGGTCGCCGCCGCGCTCGCCGAGGTCGCCGCCGCCGGTGCCACGAACGTCCGGTTCTGCGCCGTCGACGCCGCCTGGGTCCTCGAGCACCTGGTGGCGCCCGACTCCCTCGCCGGCCTCTGGACCTTCTTCCCCGACCCCTGGCCCAAGACCCGGCACCACAAGCGGCGGCTGGTCGGCCGTGACTTCGCGTCCCTCGCCGCGTCGCGACTCGCCCCGGGGGCCGAGTGGCGGCTGGCCACCGACTGGGCCGACTACGCCGAGCAGATGCGTGAGGTCCTCGACGCCGAGCCGCACCTCGAGGGGGGCGAGGTGGAGCGCTGGGCCGATCGGCCGGTCACCAAGTTCGAGCGCAAGGGCCTCGCGGTCGACCGCGCCATCACCGACTTCTGCTACCGGCGGACCTGACCGGGGCGGGTGCGCGTGACGAGCCGGTCGACCAGGGCCGCGTCACGCTGCAGCCGCGCGTAGTCCCGGGCGCGGCGAGCCGCGACGACCGCTGCGAGCAGGTCCTCGTCGGCGGTGCCCGGTGGTGGGGCGGGTGCGACGTGGGGCAGCACCTGCTGGGTCAGCCGATGGGCGAGCTCCGCCCGCGGTCCGGGGGCCATCGCCGGCGCCCGCAGCAGGAACTGCCGCACGCCGAGCGCAAGGGGGGTCGGCAGCGCCACGATGTCGGCGCCCTCGGCCCAGCCCGCGAGCGGGGGCGGCATCGGTCGCGGGGGGACGAGCCGGAGCTTGACCCGCTCCCGCACGACGTAGGTGCCGGCGGCGTGGTCGCCCAGCCGCTTGCCGCGGCTGCTGACCAGCGCGGAGAAGAAGGCGGGCACCCCGGTGAAGGCGTAGATCTCGACGAAGCCGACCAGCGTCCGCACGAACGCGTGCTGGAAGGAGATCGGGCCGGCGTCGTCGCGCACGGTGCGCAGGCCGGTCACGAGCTTGCCGAGGGACTTGCCGCGGGTGAGCGTCTCCACGGTGGTCGGGGCGACGAGGAAGACCGTGATCAGCGTGCCGACCAGGGCGACGTGGGCCAGCGCACCGCTCGCCCGGACGGTCGCGGCGCTGTAGAGGAAGACGACGACGAGGAGCAGCACCAGGGTGGCGAGGATGTCGAGCAGCCCCGAGACCATGCGCATCGCGATGCTGGCCGGCGGGAGGTCGAGCGCCACCGCCTCGCCGGTGACCAGGTCGTCGACGGTCAGGGAGCCGTAGCCGTCCGACGCCGCCCCGTGCTCCATGCTGCCGGAGCATACGGCGCCTGCCGGCCCCACGTGCCGCCTACAGTGACCTCCGTGGACCTCGACGCCTACGTGCTCGCGCACCAGCACACGTGGCAGCGGCTCGAGGAGCTCGTGAAGCGCCGGCGTCTCGACGGCGCCGAGGGCGACGAGCTGGTCGAGCTCTACCAGCGCACCGCGACGCACCTCTCGGTCGTGCGGACCTCCGCCCCCGACGCCCAGGTCGTCGCCCACCTGTCGAGCCTGCTGGCGCGGGCCCGCACCCGGGCCGAGGGGAGTCGGACCACCACCTGGGCGGGCGTGCGCGGCTTCGTGACCGAGCGGTTCCCGGCCGCGCTCTACCGCCTGCGCCACTGGTGGCTGGCCACCACGGCCGCCAGCGTCCTGGTCACCGGCGTGATGATGTGGTGGCTCCTCGAGAACCCCGCGGTCGAGCAGAGCCTGATGTCACCGCAGGAGGTCGACCAGCTGGTCTCGGAGGACTTCGAGGGCTACTACAGCCAGTACGCCGCCGGTGAGTTCGCCGCCCAGGTCTGGATCAACAACGTCTGGGTCGCCGCGCTCTGCCTCGCCCTGGGCGTCCTGGGTGCCCCCGTCGTCTGGCTGCTGTTCAACAACCTGATGAACCTCGCCGTGATCGGCTCGATCATGACCCGCCACGACCACGCCGGGCACTTCTGGGGGCTGCTGCTGCCCCACGGGTTGCTGGAGCTGACCGCCGTCTTCGTCGCCGGCGGGGTCGGCCTGCGGCTGTTCTGGTCGTGGATCGAACCGGGTGACCTGTCCCGCTCGCGCGCGCTGGCGCGGGAGGGGCGCACCGCCGGCACCGTCGCCCTCGGCCTGGTCCTCGTGCTCGCCCTCAGCGGCGTGATCGAGGCCTTCGTGACGCCGTCGCCGTTGCCGACGTGGGCGCGGCTGGCCATCGGCATCCTCGCCGAGCTGGTCTTCTTCGCCTACGTCTTCGGCCCAGGGCGCGCCGCCGCCCGCCGCGGCCACACCGGCGACCTCGACGCCGCGCTCCTCGAGGACGGCGTCGCCAGCCAGGCCTGAGGTGCCTCAGAGCAGGCCGCGGGCCTTGAGGGAGAGGTAGTGGTCGGCGAGCGCCGGGGGCAGGTCGGTGGCGTCGGCATCGACCACGTCGACGCCGAGGGCGCGCAGCACCCGGGCGGTGCCCTCGCGGCGAGCCAGGGCCTGCTCGGCGGCGGCCGCGTCGTAGACCTCCTCGACGGTCGCGCGCCGCGCGGCGAGCTCGGACAGACCCGGGTCGCGCACCGACGCCACCACCACGCGGTGGTGGCGGGTCAGGGTCGGCAGCACCGGCAGCAGCCCCTGCTCGACGGCCGACGGCTCGAGCGGCGTCAGCAGCACGACCAGCGCCCGCTGGCGCCCCATCGACGAGACCGCGCCCGTCAGCGCCGACCAGTCCGCCTCGGCGAGCACCGGTTCGAGGTCGGCGAGCCGGTCCTGCAGACCCGTCGCCACCGAGCGACCCCCCGCCGCCTTGACGCGGGTGCGGACGGTGCGGTCGCCCGCCACGAGGTCGACCCGGTCACCCGCCCGCGAGGCGAGGGTGGCGAGCAGCAGCGCCGCGTCCATGGCCGAGTCGAGCCGGGGCACGTCGCCGACGCGGGCCGCGGAGGTGCGGGAGGTGTCGAGCACGAGGACGACGCGCCGGTCGCGCTCGGGCTGCCAGGTGCGCACCACCACGGTGCGGGTGCGCGCGGTGGCGCGCCAGTCGATGGAGCGGGTGTCGTCGCCGCGCACGAACTGGCGCAGCGAGTCGAACTCGGTGCCGCGACCCCGCACCCGCACGGCTGCCCGGCCGTCGAGCTCACGCAGCCGGGCCAGCCGTGACGGCAGGTGGCGCCGCGACTCGAAGGCCGGCAGGCTGCGCACCGCTCCGGGGACGTCGGTCGTGCGCTGGCGCGCCGCGAGTCCCCACGGACCCCGACAGCGCACGGTGACCCCGGTGGCCCGCAGGTCGCCCCGCCGACGCGGTCGCAACGTCGTGGTCAGCAGGACCCGGTCACCGGGGGAGAGCGACACCCGGTGGCGGTTGCCGGTGGCACCGGCGGTGGGCTGCCAGGCGTCGCGCAGCAGCCCTCTGACCCGGCGCCGGCCCCCGGCCTCGACCAGCAGGGTCGTGGAGGTCTCCTCGCCCAGCCGGACCGGTCCCGTCGGGCGGCGTACGACGTGGAGCAGTGCGGGGGAGGGTGCGGCGACCCAGTCGACGGCCACCAGCAGCAGCACCGCGAGCAGCCACAGCCAGGCCGTGGAGTACGCGGGCCGCAGCACCACGGGGACGATCCCCAGCAGGAGCAGCAGCGGCACCCGGCCGGTGAGGACCATCAGCGCGGCACCGGGACCGAGTCCATCGCCGAGCGCAGCACCGTCGTGCTGTCCACACCCTCGAGCTCCGCCTCGGGCCGCAGCGCGATCCGGTGGGCGAGGGTGGCGCCGGCCAGCGACTTCACGTCGTCGGGCGTGACGAAGTCGCGTCCCGAGAGCCACGCCCAGGCACGGGCGGAGCGGAGCAGCGCGGTGGCCCCGCGCGGGCTGACGCCGAGCAGGACCGACGGCGACTCACGGGTGGCGCGGGCGACGTCGACGACGTAGCCGGCGACCTCGGGTCCGACCTGCACGCCGCGGACGGCGGCCTGCCCGGCCGCCAGGTCGGCGGGACCGGCCACCGCGGTCACCCCGGCGGCCGCCAGGTCGCGCGGGTCGAACCCGGCGGCGTGCCGGGTCAGGATCTCGACCTCGTCGGCGCGCGGGGGCAGCGGCAGCACGACCTTGAGCAGGAACCGGTCGAGCTGTGCCTCGGGCAGCGGGTAGGTGCCCTCGTACTCCACGGGGTTCTGGGTCGCGGCCACGAGGAACGGTCGCGGGAGGGGCCGGGACACGCCGTCGACCGAGACCTGCCCCTCCTCCATGGCCTCGAGCAGCGCCGACTGGGTCTTGGGCGGGGTGCGGTTGATCTCGTCGGCGAGCAGCAGCTGGGTGAAGATCGGGCCCTCGCGGAAGCTCAGCTCCCCGGCACGGCCGTCGATCACCATCGACCCGGTGATGTCGCCCGGCATCAGGTCGGGGGTGAACTGCACGCGGCGGGTCTCGACGTCGAGCGAGGCGGCGAGCGTGCGCACCAGCAGCGTCTTGGCGACGCCGGGCACGCCCTCCATCAGCACGTGGCCGCCGCACAGCAGCGCGACCAGCAGCCCCGAGACCGCGGCGTCCTGGCCGACCACGACCTTGGAGACCTCCTGGCGCACGGCGGCGAGCCGCTCGCGGGCGTCGGGCGGGCCCGTGGGTGTGCCGGTGGGTGTGGACGGTGTGGTCATCGGCGTCGTACCTCTTCCTCGAGAGCGGCCAGGGTGGTCGCCAGGGTGATCAGGTCACGGTCGTGCGTGGGGGGAGCCGCCGTGGGGTCGAGCAGCGCGGCGAGGTCGTCGCGGGGGCGACCGAGCCGTGCGACCAGCTGGTCCACCAGTGCCTGCGCGTCGTCGGGGTCACCGGTCGCGAGCGTGGCGGCGAGGCGGCGCCGGGTGGCGCGCCGCAGCGCGGCGGCGGCGTGGTCGCGGGCGCCCGCCCGGCGGTAGAGCCGGCCTCGGCTGCGCGTGGTCTCCAGCGCCTTCACGACCACCGGCAGCGGTTCGACGGTGAGCGCCCCGAGCCGGCGGGCACGCCACGCCACCAGCGCCAGGGCGGCGAGCACGACGAGGAGGAAGGCCGGGCGCAACCACGAGGGGAGGAGCGTCTGGAGGCTGACGCCGTCATCGGCGCCGAGGTCGGTCAGGTCGGGGACGTACCAGACGAGTCGGGGCTGCTGACCCAGCAGCCGCAGCACCGCGGCGGCGTTGTCGGCCCGCAGCACCTGATCGTTGCGCAGTGCCTGGCCGACACCCAGCAGCGTGAGGCCCGCCCGCGGCTGGGCGAGCAGCTGGCCGTCCGCCACCGCGAAGCACCCCGGCGACTCGAAGGCCGTGGCCCGGTCGACCTCGACCCGGAGCCCGCTCAGCAGGGGGTCGTCGCACGTCGCGGCGACCGGGCCGAGGGGCCGGGTCGACACCGGCGCGGCGGAGACGCCGAGCGCCTGCGTCGTGCCCGGACCCGGTTCGACGACGACGAGGGGTGCGTCCCCCACGTGGGCGAGCAGCCGGTCGGCCGTGCTCCTGCCCAGCAGGTCGGAGGAGGTCACGACCACCGTGGTCCCGTCGGCGACCGCCTCGCCCTCGAGCCCGGCCGCGTCGCGCACGACCCGCACGTCGACGCCGCGGTCACGCAGCACCTCGGCGGCGGCACGTGCCCCTCCGGGCCCCGGGTTGTCCGGGTCGTAGGTCGCGGTGGTCACCGGGCCACCGGCCGTCAGCGCGGCGACGCCGAGTGCTGCCAGCACGGCGAGCACGAGCAGCGCCGTCGTGCGGTGCCGACGCCACGCGCTCATCGGGTCACCGCCCCGCGACGGGCCAGCGCGTCGTCGAGGGCGAGGGCGGCGTCGGCCCAGGCCTGCTCTCCCGCGCGGTCGCCGTACAGCACCTCGTCGAAGTGTCGGGTCACCTCGCGCACCTGCGTCGTCCGGTCCGGGTGGGCTGCCGCGAGCGCCTCACCGACCTCGTGGGCGGTGAGTGCGGGCAGGTCCTCGAGCCGGCCCCGCTCGGCCTGCCGGGTCGCGGTCGCCCGGAAGGCGTCGACGAGTGCGTCCTCCCAGCGGCCCTCGGCGTACGCCGCCTCTGCCCGCGAGCGCAGCTGCTCGGCGGTGAGCGACGGGTCGTCGACGAGCGGCGTCTCCCCGGGGCGACGCCCGGGGGAGCGATCGGCCCGCCCGAGCAGCCAGACCAGGCCGAGCACCAGGCCCAGCACCACCAGCATCGCCGCGAACAGCGACAACGGGGGCGTGCGCTCGGCGACGGCGATCCCGTCGTCGAGCACGCGACCGATCCAGCGCAGGATCCGCTGCAGCAGGTCGCCCTGGTGGTAGTCGGGGTCGAGCATCTCCCGCCGCAGCCACGACCGGGCCTCGGCGGGGGTGGGGTCGACAGGAACGTCGAGCAGGCGGCTCGGTGCGGGAGGGAGCTGGAGGGGGCTCACGGCCGGGGCAGCCCCGCCCGCGTCATGAGCTCGACGTCGTAGCCCTCCTTGCGGATGCGCAGGTCGATGTACTGCAGACAGGTGACGGCCGTGACGAACGGTGCGACGAAGGCCGCCGCCACCACCGACGAGGTGGCCTGCGAGAGCACCAGCAGCAGCGGGCTCTCGGGGTCGACGCCGCCCAGCACTGTCAGCGCCATCGTGCCCAACGAGACCGGTGTGCTGAGCAGCGCTCCGGCGAGCTGCGTCAGCAGCGCGGTGAGCAGCGCGATGCCGAAGGTGCGCCAGAAGGCCTTGCGGGTGAGCGTGGCCGCCCGGCCCAGGGCCTGCCAGATCCGCAGGTCCTCCAGCATCAGGGACGGGACGGCGAGGTAGTAGACCCGCACCCAGAAGAGCATCAGGGCGCCCAGGAACACCGGTAGCGAGATCAGGCCGAACCAGAACAGCCCCCAGCCCTCCAGGGTGCTGGCTGCGACGAACCAGAGCCCGACGTAGATCCCGATCGCGACCGTGACCAGCACCCCCAGCAGGAAGGTGAGGCCGATCAGCCGCCACCGCTGTCCCCGGGTCGCGGCCCAGGCCTCACCGAGGGTGAGGCGGCGGCCCAGGGTCGCGGCCATGGTGACGTGGGCGATCATCCCGGTGACCAGGACCAGCCCGATCGACTGGAGCACCACGCCCAGCACCAGCGACCCCATGGCGCCGAGGATGCCCACGAGCTGGTCGCCCGTGGGGCCGGCGGGGTCGGAGAGCGAGGTGGTGAGGTCGACGGTGGTCGCCAGTCCGGCCGTGACGGCGACGGGGATCGCCATCGCGACCGCCGTGACCAGCACGGCGGAGCCGACGGTGGCTCCGGGGTTGTAGCGGATGATCTTGAACGCCGCGTCGTAGAGGTCGCCGAGCCCCAGGGGTCGCAGCGGCACGGCGCCGGGCTTGTGCACCGCCCCGGTCCAGCCGGGTGGCGGCGTCGGCGGTGCCGGCCGCGGACCCGGCGCCGGGTAGGACGGCTGTCCGGAGTGGGCGCCCGGGTGGGCGCCGGGGTGACCGTCGGACGGGCCGCCGGGCGGTGGGTAGGAGCCGCTCACTGTGTGTCCCCTCGTACGGCTGCCGGATGCTGGGCGCCCATCCTGTCAGGCGTCGCGCCCGACCGGGCGGCATCCCGGCGACGGGGGTCAGGGAGGGCGCGGTCCGGCGCCGGGCAACCGGTGGGGGAGCACCCCGTAGCCCGCGAGCACGGCCTCGACCCGTCGCCGTTCGTCGTCGAGGTGGGCGCCGTTGGGCAGCACGGTGAGGAGGTGCTCGACCTCGAGCATCGTGGCGACCTCGGCGAGCACGCGGTCGTAGGCCTGTCGTCGCCCTTCGTACTGCGCGAAGCGCATGCCGTCCTGGTGGAAGCGCGCGCTGATGCGCCGGACGTCGGCGCCCACGACCTCCAGGGTGCGCGGCGGTGGGTCGGGCCGGGAGGACCCCCTTGTCCAGACCCGTGTCCAGAGCCGGACGCCCGTCACCTGGTGACAGCGGACGAGCGCGGCGAGGAGCACCACGGGTGCCGCCGCGAGGAGGAGCAGCGAGGCGATGGCCTCGATCGGCCCGGCCATCTCCCCACGGTACTCCCGCGTCGACCGGGCGCCCACGGCCTCTGCGGACGGCACCGGCGGCGACCTGTACGGTCCGATTTGGTCTGCGGCGGAGACGTCTGCCAAGATAGCCAGGTTGCTTCGGCGGGTTGCCGGGGTGCGCTCACAACTTTGACTACTGAATCGCGTCTCACGATCGATCGGTAGTCGCTGTGCGGCCGCACCGAACCGTGAGACCCGATCGGCCCGGCGAAACCTGCTGGGCAGCCACCGACACCGAGCAGGACCCGGCGGTTCTGTGTTGTGCAAACTGCGCGACACGCCCGACCGCGGGGGTCGGAGCTCGGGGCTGGGCAACAAGGCGGGACCGACTCACTCCGGAGGACGTCCCAGGAACGCAACGCGGCACTGACTACGAAGGACGAGAGAGACCTATGGCGGGACAGAAGATCCGCATCAGGCTCAAGGCCTATGACCACGAGGTGATCGACACCTCGGCGCGCAAGATCGTGGACACCGTCACCCGGACGGGTGCGAAGGTCGCCGGCCCTGTGCCGCTGCCGACCGAGAAGAACGTCTACTGCGTCATCCGCTCGCCCCACAAGTACAAGGACTCCCGCGAGCACTTCGAGATGCGCACCCACAAGCGCCTCATCGACATCATCGACCCCACGCCCAAGACCGTCGACTCGCTGATGCGGCTCGACCTGCCTGCCGGCGTCGACATCGAGATCAAGCTCTGAGGATCAAGCGATGACTGCCACTTTCGAACGCAACCTGAAGGGCCTGCTGGGCACCAAGCTCGGCATGACCCAGGTCTGGGACGAGAACAACCGGATCGTCCCTGTCACCGTCATCGACGCTCGCACGAACGTCGTGACCCAGGTCCGGACCCCCGAGGTAGACGGCTACAACGCCGTCCAGGTCGGCTACGGCGAGATCGAGGGTCGCAAGGTGACCCAGCCGCAGACCGGCCACTTCGAGAAGGCCGGCACCACCCCGCGCCGCCACGTCGTGGAGTTCCGCACCAGCCTCGCTGGTGAGTTCTCCGTCGGCCAGGAGCTCGGCGTCGACACCTTCGCCAGCGGCGACGAGATCGACGTCACCGGCACCAGCAAGGGCAAGGGCTTCGCCGGCACCATGAAGCGTCACGGCTTCTCCGGCGTGGGCGCCTCCCACGGTGCGCACCGCAACCACCGCAAGCCGGGTTCCATCGGCGCCTGCGCGACCCCCGGTCGCGTGTTCAAGGGTGTCCGGATGGCCGGCCGGATGGGTCGCGACACCGTCACCGTCCAGAACCTCACCGTGCACGCGGTCGACGCCGACAAGGGCCTGATCCTCGTCAAGGGCGCGATCCCGGGTCCCAAGGGCTCGCTCGTCGTGCTGCGGTCCGCCGCCAAGAAGACGCAGGAGGCCTGACGACATGGCTACCAAGACCGTCTCCGTCGACCTCCCTGCCGAGATCTTCGACGTCGACCCCAACGTGCCGCTGATCCACCAGGTCGTGGTGGCCCAGCAGGCTGCCGCCCGCCAGGGCACGCACGCCACCAAGACCCGCGGTGAAGTCCGCGGTGGTGGCAAGAAGCCCTACAAGCAGAAGGGCACCGGCCGCGCCCGCCAGGGCTCGACCCGTTCGCCGCAGTTCGCCGGCGGTGGCGTCGTCCACGGCCCGCAGCCGCGCAGCTACGACCAGCGCACGCCCAAGAAGATGAAGGCCGCCGCACTGCGTGGCGCCCTGTCCGACCGGGCCCGCAACGACCGCATCCACGTCGTGGACTCGCTGGTCAGCGGCGACAAGCCGTCGACCCGCTCGGCCGTGGCCGCGCTCACCGCGCTGACCGACCGTCGCAAGTACCTCGTGGTGCTCGAGCGCACCGACTCCCTCACCTGGCTGTCGCTGCGCAACGCCCCCGAGGTCCACATCGTGGCCGTCGACCAGCTCAACACCTACGACGTCATCGCCTGCGACGACGTGGTCTTCACCCAGGGCGCCTACGAGGCGTTCGTGGGCAAGTCCTCCGGTGCGCCGGCGAAGGCCACCAAGGCCACCGCAGCCCCGGTCGAGGAGACCACCGACGAGCCGGCCCTGCCGCAGGGCGCGAAGGCGCCGCTGAAGAGCGCGCGTGCCCCCAAGGGCTACGAGGTGCTCGGTCGGACCGCCGGCGTCTACGCCCTCGAGGGCGACGCCGGCTACGACCCGGCCGCCGCGGACTTCTGGTTCAAGTCCGTCGAGGACGCCGAGGCCGCTGGCCTCACCCGTGCCGACGAGAAGGAGACCGACCAGTGAGCACGCTCCACAAGGACCACCGCGACGTCCTGATCGCGCCGGTCGTCTCCGAGAAGAGCTACGGCCTGCTCGACGCGAACAAGTACACCTTCCTGGTGCGTCCCGACGCCAACAAGACCGAGATCAAGATCGCGGTCGAGAAGGTGTTCAACGTCAAGGTCACCTCGGTCAACACGCTGAACCGCCAGGGCAAGTCGCGTCGTACCCGGTACGGCATCGGCAAGCGCGCCAACACCAAGCGCGCCATCGTCAGCCTCGCTGAGGGCCACCGCATCGACATCTTCGGCGCCTGAGCGGGCGCCCCCGAAGGAAGACAGACATGGCTATCCGCAAGTACAAGCCGACCACCCCGGGCCGTCGTGGCTCCTCGGTGGCCGACTTCGTCGAGATCACCCGGACCACGCCGGAGAAGTCGCTGACCCGTCCGCTGCCCAAGAAGGGCGGCCGCAACAACCAGGGCCGGATCACCACCCGGCACCAGGGTGGCGGTCACAAGCGGGCCTACCGGATCATCGACTTCCGTCGCTTCGACAAGGACGGCGTGCCGGCCAAGGTCGCTCACATCGAGTACGACCCCAACCGCACCGCGCGCATCGCGCTGCTGCACTACGCCGACGGCGAGAAGCGCTACATCATCGCGCCGAAGGACCTGACGCAGGGCACCCGCGTGGAGTCCGGCCCGACCGCCGACATCAAGCCCGGCAACAACCTGCCGCTGCGCAACATCCCGGTCGGCTCGACCATCCACTGCGTGGAGCTGCGGCCCGGTGGCGGGGCGAAGATCGCCCGCTCGGCCGGCAACAGCGCCCAGCTCGTCGCCCGTGAGGGCTCGCGCGCCACGCTGCGCATGCCCTCGGGCGAGATGCGCTTCGTCGACGTGCGCTGCCGCGCCACCATCGGCGAGGTCGGCAACGCCGAGCAGTCGAACATCAACTGGGGCAAGGCCGGCCGCATGCGCTGGAAGGGCAAGCGCCCGACCGTCCGTGGTGTCGTCATGAACCCGGTCGACCACCCCCACGGTGGTGGTGAGGGCAAGACGTCCGGTGGTCGCCACCCGGTGTCCCCCTGGGGCAAGCCCGAGGGCCGCACGCGCAAGCGCAAGGCCTCTGACGCCCAGATCATCCGCCGCCGCAAGTCCGGCAAGAAGCGCTGAGCAGGAGATAGAGGATGCCTCGCAGCCTGAAGAAGGGCCCCTTCGTCGACGACCACCTGATCAAGAAGGTGGACGCCGAGAACGACAAGGGCACCAAGAACGTCATCAAGACCTGGTCGCGCCGCTCGATGATCGTCCCGGCCATGATCGGCCACACGATCGCCGTGCACGACGGCCGCAAGCACGTCCCGGTGTTCGTGACCGACTCGATGGTCGGCCACAAGCTGGGCGAGTTCGCCCCCACCCGCACCTACCGCGGGCACGTGAAGGACGACCGGAAGGGTCGCCGCCGCTGAGGCGGGGCGACTCGAGGAAACTGGAGAGAACGAGCAAATGAGCGTTACTGAGCGCCGGCGCACGAGCGCCCGCCGCGAGTCGCTGCTCGGCGACCAGCCGGGCGCCTACGCGACCGCCCGTCACACGCGGATCACCCCGATGAAGGCCCGCCGTGTCGTCGACATGGTTCGAGGCATGCCCGTCGACGAGGCACTGGCCCTGCTGCAGTTCGCGCCGCAGGGCGCCTCGGAGACCGTCTACAAGGTGCTGGAGAGTGCCATCGCCAACGCCACGACCACCGAGGACCTCGACCGGGGCGACCTGGTCATCGCGGTCGCGCAGGTGGACGAGGGTCCGACGATGAAGCGCTGGCGCCCCAGGGCCCAGGGCCGTGCGACCCGCATCCTGAAGCGCACGAGCCACATCACCCTCGTGGTCCAGCCCGCCGAGGTCGTGGCCGCCAACAAGCCTGCACGGAAGACCGCCAAGAAGGGACGGACCGCCTGATGGGCCAGAAGATCAACCCCAACGGCTTCCGCCTCGGCATCTCGACGGACCACAAGTCCCGTTGGTACGCCGACAAGCTGTACAAGTCCTACGTCGGTGAGGACGTCGCGATCCGCAAGCTGCTCTCCAAGGGCATGGAGCGGGCCGGCATCTCCAAGGTGGAGATCGAGCGCACCCGCGACCGGGTCCGCGTCGACATCCACACCGCCCGTCCGGGCATCGTCATCGGTCGCCGCGGCGCCGAGGCCGACCGGATCCGTGGCGAGCTGGAGAAGCTCACCGGCAAGCAGGTCCAGCTGAACATCCTCGAGGTCAAGAGCCCCGAGGTCGACGCCCAGCTGGTCGCCCAGGGCGTCGCCGAGCAGCTCGCCGGCCGGGTGCAGTTCCGTCGTGCCATGCGCAAGGCGATGCAGACCTCGATGCGGTCCGGTGCCAAGGGCATCCGGATCCAGTGCTCGGGTCGCCTCAACGGCGCCGAGATGTCGCGCACCGAGTTCTACCGCGAGGGCCGCGTGCCGCTGCACACCCTCCGTGCCGACATCGACTACGGCTTCTACGAGGCCCGCACGACCTTCGGCCGGATCGGCGTGAAGGTCTGGATCTACAAGGGCGAGGTCGCCGGCTCCCGTGCCGAGCGGCAGGCCCAGGCCGCGGCCCGCGCCGGTGTTCCCGGTCGCGGTGGTCGCCCCAGCCGGGGCGGCGACCGCCCCAGCCGCGGCTCCCGTCCCACGCGTGCCGACCGTGGCGCCGAGCAGCCCGCCGAGGCGGCTGCGCCGGCGGCCACGCCGAGCACCGACGGCTCTTCCGGAACGGAGGCCTGACCCATGCTGATGCCCCGTCGCGTCAAGCACCGCAAGCAGCACCACCCCAAGCGCCGGGGTGCCGCCAAGGGCGGGACCACGCTGGCGTTCGGTGAGTTCGGCATCCAGGCGATCGAGGGTCACTACGTGACCAACCGCCAGATCGAGTCCGCGCGTATCGCCATGACCCGTCACATCAAGCGTGGCGGCAAGGTCTGGATCAACATCTACCCCGACCGTCCGCTGACGAAGAAGCCGGCCGAGACCCGCATGGGTTCCGGCAAGGGTTCGCCGGAGTGGTGGGTCGCCAACGTCAAGCCCGGCCGCGTCATGTTCGAGCTCTCCGGTGTGTCGGAGGACATCGCCCGCGAGGCGATGCGCCGCGCGATGCACAAGCTCCCCATGAAGTGCCGGTTCATTTCCCGTGAGGCAGGTGAGTTCTGATGGCCAAGGCCCACGAGCTCGACGACATGACCGACATCGACCTCGAGGCGAAGCTCCGCGAGGCCAAGGAGGAGCTGTTCAACCTCCGCTTCCAGGCGGCCACCGGCCAGCTGGAGAGCCACGGTCGGCTCCGTACGGTCAAGAAGGACATCGCCCGGATCTACACCGTGGTGCGTGAGCGCGAGCTCGGCATCCGGTCGAACCCCGGCACCGAGGCTGAGAAGGAAGAGGCTTCCGCATGAGTGAGCAGCAGACCCAGGAGCGGAACACCCGCAAGGTCCGTGAGGGCCTGATCGTCTCGGACAAGATGGACAAGACTGTCGTCGTGGCCGTCGAGGACCGCGTCAAGCACGCGCTCTACGGCAAGGTCCTGCGCAGGACGTCCAAGCTGAAGGCGCACGACGAGCAGAACGAGTGCGGCATCGGCGACCGGGTCCTGATCATGGAGACCCGCCCGCTGTCGGCCACCAAGCGCTGGCGCGTCGTCGAGATCCTCGAGCGCGCCAAGTAATCCCATCACCCGTTCGGCCAGGCTCGACCGCCCCTGAGGCGGCGAGAACCAGCTCGACAACCAGGAGAAATCGATGATTCAGCAGGAGTCGCGACTCAAGGTCGCCGACAACACCGGTGCGAAGGAGATCCTCTGCATCCGTGTGCTCGGCGGCTCCGGTCGTCGCTACGCCGGCATCGGCGACGTCGTCGTCGCCACCGTCAAGGACGCGATCCCCGGTGGCAACGTCAAGAAGGGCGACGTCGTCAAGGCCGTGATCGTGCGCACCGTCAAGGAGCGTCGCCGCCCCGACGGTTCCTACATCCGCTTCGACGAGAACGCCGCCGTGATCCTCAAGTCCGACGGCGAGCCGCGAGGCACCCGCATCTTCGGCCCCGTGGGCCGCGAGCTGCGCGAGAAGAAGTTCATGAAGATCATCTCGCTCGCGCCGGAGGTGCTCTGACAATGGCCAAGCAGAAGAAGGCAGCCGTGAACATCAAGAAGGGCGACCAGGTCCGGATCATCTCGGGCAAGGACAAGGGCGCCGAGGGCAAGGTCATCCAGGTGCTCCGCGAGGAGCAGCGGGTGATCGTCGAGGGTGTCAACCGCATCAAGAAGCACACCAAGGTCGTCAACCAGGGCGGCCGGGCCGGCACCACGGGCGGGATCATCACCGCCGAGGCGCCGATCCACGTGTCCAACGTGATGCTGATCGAGGGTGACGCCGTCACCCGGATCGGTTTCCGCCGCGACGAGGTGACCAAGCGTCGCCCCGACGGCTCGACCTACACCTCCACCCGCAGCGTTCGGGTGTCCCGCAAGACCGGGAAGGAGATCTGACATGAGCGAGTCCACGCTCGAGACGCCGGCTGACCAGGTGAAGGTCACGCCCAGGCTCAAGACCCGTTACCGCGACGAGGTCCTGCCCGCGCTGCAGGCAGAGTTCGAGATCCCGAACGTCATGCAGGTCCCCGGCCTGGTGAAGGTCGTGGTCAACATGGGCGTCGGCGAGGCCGCGCGCGACTCGAAGCTGATCGAGGGCGCGATCAAGGACCTCACCGCGATCACCGGTCAGAAGCCGATGGTCACCCGGGCCCGCAAGTCCATCGCGCAGTTCAAGCTGCGCGAGGGCATGCCGATCGGTGCGCACGTCACGCTGCGCGGCGACCGGATGTGGGAGTTCCTCGACCGACTGCTGTCGATCGCGCTGCCCCGCATCCGCGACTTCCGTGGTCTCTCGGCCAAGCAGTTCGACGGCCGTGGCAACTACACGTTCGGGCTGACCGAGCAGGTCATGTTCCACGAGATCGACCAGGACCGGCTCGACCGGTCCCGCGGCATGGACATCACCGTCGTGACCACCGCGACCAACGACGACGAGGGCCGTGCGCTGCTGAAGCAGCTCGGGTTCCCGTTCAAGGAGCAGTGAGGATTCAGTCATGGCGAAGACAGCTTTGAAGGTCAAGGCGGCCCGCAAGCCCAAGTTCGCAGTGCGCGGCTACACCCGCTGCCAGCGCTGCGGTCGTCCGAAGGCCGTGTACCGCAAGTTCGGCCTCTGCCGGATCTGCCTGCGCGAGATGGCCCACCGCGGCGAACTGCCCGGCGTCACCAAGTCCTCCTGGTAATCACCTCACACACGTTGCAGGTCGCCCGGCCTCCGAGCTCGGGCGAAACCACGACGAGAAAGAACATCCATCATGACGATGACTGACCCGATCGCAGACATGCTGACCCGTCTGCGCAACGCCAACCAGGCGTTCCACGACGACGTCTCCATGCCCTACAGCAAGTTGAAGCAGGGCGTTGCCGAGATCCTCCAGCAGGAGGGCTACATCACCTCGTTCGAGGTGACCGACGCGACCGAGGGCCCCGGCAAGGTGCTCACGATCACGCTGAAGTTCGGCCGCAACCGCGAGCGCTCGATCGCCGGCGTCCGCCGCATCAGCAAGCCCGGCCTCCGCGTCTACGCCAAGCACACGGGCCTGCCCAAGGTGCTCGGCGGTCTCGGCGTCGCGATCATCTCGACCAGCCAGGGCCTGCTCACCGACCGCCAGGCCAACCAGAAGGGCGTGGGCGGCGAAGTCCTCGCCTACGTCTGGTGACCCGACCACACCCGTAAGGAGAGAAGAAGCATGTCGCGCATTGGCAAGCTCCCCATCGCGGTGCCGTCGGGTGTCGACGTCGCCGTCCAGGAGCGACTGGTGACCGTCAAGGGCCCCAAGGGCACCCTGTCGCACACCGTCGCATCCCCGATCACCGTCGAGAAGAGCGACGGTGTCCTCGAGGTCAAGCGTCCCGACGACGAGCGCGAGAGCCGCTCGCTCCACGGCCTGACCCGCACCCTGATCAACAACATGGTCGTGGGCGTCACCGACGGCTACGAGAAGAAGCTCGAGATCGTCGGCGTGGGTTACCGCGTGCTGTCGAAGGGGCCGACCCAGCTCGAGTTCCAGCTCGGCTACTCCCACTCGATCACCTTCGACGCGCCCGAGGGCATCACCTTCACGGTGGAGGGCCCCACGAAGCTCGGCGTCCAGGGCATCGACAAGCAGCTGGTCGGCGAGACCGCCGCCAACATCCGCAAGCTGCGCAAGCCCGAGCCCTACAAGGGCAAGGGTGTCCGTTACGCCGGCGAGCACGTCCGCCGCAAGGTCGGAAAGGCTGGTAAGTGACCATGGGCATCAAGCTGTCCAACAACAAGCACACCGCGACCCGCACCAGGAGCCGGCTGCGCCGGCAGGTCCGCGGTCGCAAGAAGGTCGCCGGCACCGCCGAGCGTCCCCGCCTCGTCGTCACCCGCTCCTCGCGCCACATCACGGTGCAGGTCGTGGACGACCTGGTCGGCAAGACCCTGGCGTCCGCCTCCACGATGGAGGACGACCTCCGGTCGCTCGACGGCGACAAGACCGCCAAGGCCCGCAAGGTCGGTGAGCTCGTCGCCGAGCGCGCCAAGGCCAACGGTGTCGAGTCGGTCGTCTTCGACCGGGCCGGCAACAAGTACCACGGTCGCGTCGCGGCCCTGGCCGACGGCGCCCGCACCGCGGGCCTGACCTTCTGATGGCAGACATGACATTCAAGGGAGTTATCTGATGAGCGGATCCCAGCAGCGCGGGCAGCGCGCCGGTGGTGGCCGCGGCGGCCGCGACGGTGGTCGTGGTGGCCAGCAGGAGAAGAGCCAGTACCTCGAGCGCGTCGTCGCGATCAACCGTGTCGCCAAGGTCGTGAAGGGTGGTCGTCGCTTCAGCTTCACCGCCCTCGTGGTCGTCGGTGACGGCGAGGGCCTGGTCGGTGTCGGCTACGGCAAGGCCAAGGAGGTCCCCGCCGCGATCGCCAAGGGCGTCGAGGAGGCGAAGAAGAACTTCTTCCGCGTCCCCCGCATCCAGGGCACCATCCCCCACCCGGTCCAGGGCGAGAAGGCCGCAGGCGTCGTCCTGCTGCGCCCCGCCGCCCCCGGTACCGGTGTGATCGCCGGTGGCCCGGTGCGTGCGGTGCTCGAGTGCGCCGGCGTCCACGACGTCCTGAGCAAGTCCCTCGGCTCCTCCAACCAGATCAACATCGTCCACGCCACCGTGGAGGCGCTGAAGATGCTGGAGCAGCCCGAGGCCGTCGCCGCCCGCCGTGGCCGGCCGGTCGAGGAGGTCGCCCCGGCGGCCCTCCTCAAGGCCGCTGCCGAGGTGCCGGAGGGTGTCTCGCGGGAGGTGTCGGCCTGATGGCGCAGCTCAAGGTCCAGCAGAAGAAGTCCACGATCGGGTGCAAGGCCAACCAGCGCGAGACCCTGCGCTCGCTCGGCCTCAAGCGCATCGGCGACGTGGTCGTCAAGGAGGACCGCCCGGAGATCCGGGGCATGGTCCAGACCGTCCGTCACCTCGTGACGGTCGAAGTTATCGGCGGAGTGGAGTGACCCCATGACTTTGAAGCTTCACAACCTGCGTCCGGCCCCCGGAGCCAAGACCGCCAAGACCCGCGTGGGTCGCGGTGAGGGCTCGAAGGGCAAGACCGCCGGCCGCGGTACCAAGGGCACCAAGGCGCGCAACCAGGTGCCGGTGGCCTTCGAGGGCGGCCAGATGCCCATCCACATGCGGCTCCCGAAGCTCAAGGGCTTCAAGAACCCGTTCAAGGTGGAGTTCCAGGTCGTCAACCTCGACAAGCTCGGCGAGCTCTTCCCCGAGGGCGGCACCGTCTCGGTCGACGACCTCGTCGGCAAGGGTGCGGTCCGCAAGGGCCACCCGGTCAAGGTGCTCGGCCAGGGCGAGATCTCGGTCAAGGTCGACGTGACCGCCCACGCCTTCTCCGGCTCCGCCCGCGAGAAGATCGAGGCGGCCGGCGGCTCGGTCACCACCGTCTGACGTTCCGCCCACGACGTCGCCGAGGGGCGCGGACAGGACGAGGACACCTCGTCCGGGCCGCGCCCCTCCACTTGTCCGGCGGCGCATCCGGAGGGCACTCGGGTGCCTGTTAGGCTTCCCCGGGCTCCTCCCCGTCGTCGGCCAAGCCCTGTGAGACGAGGGCTGGAGCCGTACCATTGTCAGGAAAGAGGAAGTCGTGCTGAGCGCGTTCGCCAACGCATTCAAGACCCCGGACCTGCGGCGCAAGCTGCTGTTCGTGCTGATGATCGTCGCGATCTTCAGGCTCGGGTCCCAGGTCCCCGCTCCCGGCGTCAACGTCGCGAACGTCCAGACGTGCCTGAGCCAGGTGGAGAACGACGGGCTGTTCAGCCTGATCAACCTGTTCTCCGGCGGAGCCCTGCTCCAGCTCACCATCTTCGCGCTCGGGATCATGCCGTACATCACGGCGAGCATCATCCTGCAGCTGCTGGTGGTCGTGATCCCGCGGCTGGAAGCCCTCAAGAAGGAGGGTCAGGCCGGCCAGACCAAGATCACGCAGTACACCCGCTACCTCACCCTCGGTCTGGCGCTGCTCCAGGCGACCGGCATCGTGGCCCTGGCCCGCTCCGGCGACCTGCTGGGCCAGAGCTGTGCGCTCGACCTGCTGCACAGCAACGACACCCAGACCTTCCTGATCATGGTCATCACCATGACCGCCGGCACGGCCGTCATCATGTGGTTCGGCGAGCTCATCACCGAGCACGGCATCGGCAACGGCATGTCGCTGCTGATCTTCACCCAGGTCGTCGCCACCTTCCCCGCCTCCCTGTGGGCCGTGGGCCAGAGCCAGGGCTGGTGGGTCTTCGGCGTGGTCATGGTGATCGGCCTGATCATCATCGCGGCCGTCATCTTCATCGAGCAGGCACAGCGACGGATCCCCGTGCAGTACGCCCGCCGCATGGTCGGCCGCAAGATGTTCGGCGGCTCCTCGACCTACATCCCGCTCAAGGTCAACCAGGCCGGCATCATCCCGGTCATCTTCGCCTCGTCGCTGATGTACCTGCCGGCGATGGCGGTGCAGTTCAACGCCACGAGCGACTCGCAGTGGGTCCAGCTGCTCAACAAGTACCTCGTGCAGGGCAGCCACCCCGTCTACATGGCCATCTTCTTCGGCCTCATCATCTTCTTCACCTACTTCTACGTGTCGATCACCTTCAACCCCCAAGAGGTGGCCGACAACATGAAGAAGTACGGCGGCTTCATCCCCGGGATCCGGGCGGGCAAGCCGACCGAGGACTACCTGTCCTACGTCCTGTCCCGCATCACGCTGCCCGGCGCGTTGTACCTCGGCCTGATCTCGCTGATCCCGCTGATCGCCCTGGTGCTCATCAACGCCAACCAGAACTTCCCGTTCGGCGGCACGTCGATCCTGATCATGGTCGGCGTCGCCCTCGACACGGTGAAGCAGGTGGAGAGCCAGCTCCAGCAGCGCAACTACGAAGGGTTCCTGCGCTGATGAGGCTGATCCTGATGGGGCCCCCGGGGGCCGGCAAGGGCACCCAGGCCCAGGTGGTCGCCGACCACTTCAGCATCCCCGCCATCTCCACCGGCGACATCTTCCGGGCCAACGTCGCCCGGGGCACCGAGCTCGGCGTCGAGGCGCAGCGCTTCATGGACGCCGGCGAGTACGTCCCCGACGAGATCACCAACCGCATGGTGCGCAACCGCATCGACGAGGAGGACGCCGAGCCCGGCTTCCTGCTCGACGGCTACCCGCGCACCCTCGCGCAGGTCCAGGAGCTCGACGGCATGATCACGTTCACGGGGCACCGGCTGGACGCCGCCGTGGTGCTCACGGTGGACGCCGAGGAGCTGGTCGCCCGCCTGCTCGAGCGCGCGGAGTCCTCAGGTCGCTCCGACGACACCGAGGACGTCATCCGACGCCGCCAGGAGGTCTACACCGAGCAGACCGAGCCGCTGATCGGGGTCTACCGCGAGCGGGGCATCCTGGTCGAGGTCGACGGCATGGGCACGGTCGACGAGGTCACGCAGCGGATCTTCGAGGCCCTGGACGTCGTCCCGGAGTCCTGAGCCAGTGTTCGGTGACCGCGGCGTCGAGATCAAGACGCCCGAGCAGATCGACGTGATGCGTCGGGCCGGCCTCGTGGTCGGGAGGACGCTGGAGACCCTGCGGGGTGCGGTGCGTCCGGGCATCACGACCGGCGAGCTCGACGCGATCGCCGAGGACTCGATCCGGTCCGCGGGCGCCGTGCCGTCCTTCAAGGGCTACAGCCACCCGCCCTTCCCGGCCTCCATCTGCGCCTCGGTCAACGACGAGGTCGTGCACGGCATCCCCGGCGAGAGGGTGCTGGCCGAGGGTGACGTCATCTCCATCGACTGCGGCGCCATCGTCGAGGGCTGGCACGGCGACGCCGCGACCACGATCGCGGTGGGCGAGGTGCCCGCCGACGTGCGCGAGCTGATGCGGGTCACCGAGGAGTCGCTGTGGCACGGCATCGCGGCCGCGCGCCTCGGCGGCCGGGTCACCGACATCTCCCACGCGGTCGAGACCTACGTGCGCTCCCAGCCCCACCCCGACGGGGCTGACTGGGGCATCCTCGAGGACTACGTCGGCCACGGCATCGGCTCGGCGATGCACCAGCCGCCCAACGTCCCCAACTACGGCCGGCCCGGCAAGGGGCCCCGGCTCGTGCGGGGCCTGGCCCTCGCCGTCGAGCCGATGGTGGTGCTCGGCGACAACGAGACCGTGCTGCTCCCGGACGACTGGACCGTCGGCACCGCCGACGGCCGCTGGGCCGCCCACTACGAGCACACCTTCACCCTCACGCCCGACGGCGCGTGGGTCCTGACCGACCTCGACGGCGGCGAGCAGCGGCTGCGCGAGCTCGGCGTCCCCTTCGGCGGTTCCTGAACCTCAGGTCGCCTGTGGGAGGATGTCCCGGCAGGAGGGGAGTACTCCCTACGTCTCGGTCTCGTCATCACGATCGCCCCAGCGCGGTCCGGGGCCGTGAGTCGCGCCAGCGGCGGAAGAGACCTCCGAGTGTCTCAGCACGCGCGACAACATCGGAGGTCCAGTGGACGTCAGCACCCTCGAGTGGGGCATCACCATCGCCGTGACGATCGGAGTCCTGCTCTTCGACGTCATCGTCATCGCCCGCCACCCGCACGAACCGTCGATGAGGGAGAGCGCGACCGCGCTCTCCGTCTACGTCGGCGCGGCGCTCGTCTTCGGTGCGTGGGTGTGGATCTTCCACGGCCACGACTTCGGCATCGAGTTCTACACCGGCTGGTTGGTCGAGTACAGCCTGTCGGTCGACAACCTGTTCGTCTTCATCGTGCTGATGGCGGCTCTCAAGGTGCCCCGGCAGTACCAGCAGGAAGCCCTCATGGTGGGCATCATCCTCGCGCTGGTCTTCCGAGCCATCTTCATCGCCGTCGGCTACCAGCTGGTCAACAACTTCTCCTGGGTCTTCTACATCTTCGGTGCGTTCCTGATCTACACCGCCTTCGGGCTGGTGAGGAGCTACCGCAAGCACGAGGAGGAGCACCCCGAGGACAACCGGATCATCACGTTCGCCCAGAGCCACCTCAACGTCGCCGACGACTACCGCGGCCTCAAGCTGTGGTGGCAGGAGAACGGCACCCGTGTCGTGTCCCCCATGCTGATCGTGATCATCGCTCTCGGCTTCACCGACATCATGTTCGCGCTGGACTCGATCCCCGCGATCTTCGGCATCACCCAGGAGCCCTACCTGGTCTTCACGGCCAACGTCTTCGCGCTCATGGGTCTGCGGCAGCTCTACTTCCTGCTCGGCGGGCTGCTCAAGAAGCTGGTCTACCTCTCGCTCGGACTCGCCTTCGTCCTCGCGTGGATCGGCGTCAAGCTGATCGTGCACGCGGCCCACGAGGCCGAGCTGGTCGGCTTCGAGGTGCCCACGCTGATGAGCCTGGCGGTCATCCTGGTCACGCTGGCGCTCACCGCGGTGCTCAGCCTGCGCAAGAGCGCGCGCGACGCCGAGGAGCAGGACCTCGAGGAGGTCGCCCCCGACACGCCGCCCCCGGGAATCGGCTGACGGTCCGAGGCGTTCCTGCGGGTGATGACTGCTCCTGCGCTCTCCGTCCTCGACCTGGTCCCGGTCCGCGCGGACCAGACGACCGGCGACGCGCTGTCGGCGACCCGGGCCCTGGCCCGGGTCGCCGACGGACTCGGCTACCGCCGCTACTGGCTGGCCGAGCACCACAACATGCCCGCCGTCGCGGCGACGAACCCGCCGGTGCTGATCGCCATGGTGGCGGCCGCCACCGAACGGATCCGGGTCGGCTCCGGCGGGGTGATGCTCCCCAACCACGCCCCCCTGGTGGTGGCCGAGCAGTTCGGGCTGCTCGAGGCGGCCCACCCCGGCCGCATCGACCTCGGCCTCGGCAGGGCCCCCGGCACCGACCCGGTGACCAGCTGGGCGCTGCGCCACGGGGCCGGGGGAGTCACCGACGAGGCGGTCAACCGCTTCCCGGAGTACGTCGACCACGTGCTGGCGATGATGTCGCCGGACGGCGCCGGCCTCACCGTGGGAGGGCGCACGCACACCCTGAGGGCGACGCCACGGGCCGATGGCGCCGCAGACGTGTGGCTGCTCGGCTCCTCCGACTACTCGGCCCGGCTGGCGGGCGAGAAGGGGCTGCCCTACGTGTTCGCCCACCACTTCTCCGGCTCCGGCACCGCCGAGGCGCTCGAGCTCTACCGCTCGACCTTCCGTCCCTCCGAGCACCTCGACCAGCCGCGCACCCTGCTCACGGTCAACGCCGCCGTCGCGGAGACCGCCGGGGAGGCCGAGGCACTGGCCGGCCCGCAGCTGCTGTCGATGCTGGCGCTGCGCACCGGGCAGCCGCTGACGGCGCAGATGAGCGTCGAGGCGGCGGCCGCCGTGGAGCTGCCGGGACCCCATCGGGACGTGGTCGACGCGATGCGCGGGCGATGGATCATCGACGCGCCGGCCGCAGCGCGCGAGCGGGTCGCCGCGCTCGCCGCCCGCTTCGGTGTGGACGAGGTCATGGTCCATCCGGTGGCGGGCGCGCACGAGGGGGAGGACCCGGCCGGTGCGCCCGCACGCGAGGAGACGCTCCGGCTGCTGGCCGCCTGAGCGCGATTAGGGTTTGGCGGCGGCTTCGCCCTACACTGGCGTGTCGGCCCAACGTGGGTTGTGTTGTGTGCTGCCTTGCGGCTGCCCGTCCACGACCGGATCTCTTCTTGACGAGGTCTGGTTGCGCGCGGGAACTGAGGGGTGCACGACCACTGCACGAGGTCCACCCGCCCGGTCATCGGGCCGAGCGGGAGGTTCGCGGGTCGACGGTAGACACACGATTCCCGTACGCACACGACAGATTGTGGAGGACATGCCGAAGAAGGAAGGCGTCATCGAGATCGAGGGCACCGTCGTGGAGGCCCTCCCCAACGCCATGTTCCGCGTGGAGTTGAGCAACGGCCACAAGGTGCTCGCTCACATCAGCGGCAAGATGCGCCAGCACTACATCCGGATCCTCCCCGAGGACCGGGTCGTGGTGGAGCTCTCGCCGTACGACCTCACGCGGGGTCGGATCGTCTACCGCTACAAGTAAGCAGAAGCCGCCCACCACCCAGAGAGGGTCCGACTGATGAAGGTCGCTCCCAGCGTCAAGAAGATCTGCGACAAGTGCCAGGTGATCCGTCGCCACGGCCGCGTCATGGTCATCTGCAGCAACCCGCGCCACAAGCAGCGCCAGGGCTGAACCGCAGCGCACAACTGAACACCACCACCACCACGTGATCGCTCAGGCCTGACACAGGCCGAACCACCTCCGGAACGGATGGCCGGAGCCCCGCCCCAGTGCAGGGAACGCATCACGACCACACCACCGTGAACCGAAAGGGCCAACCATGGCACGCCTCATGGGAGTCGACCTTCCGCGCGACAAGCGCATCGAGGTCGCACTCACCTACATCTACGGGATCGGCCGGACCAGCGCACAGCAGGTCCTCGCCGCCACCGGGGTCTCCCCGGACCTCCGCGTCCACCAGCTGGGCGACGAGGAGCTGGTCAAGCTCCGCGACGAGATCGAGGGCCGCGAGCTCAAGATCGAGGGTGACCTGCGCCGCGAGGTGCAGGCCGACATCCGCCGCAAGATCGAGATCGGCAGCTACCAGGGTCGCCGTCACCGCCAGGGCCTCCCGGTCCGCGGCCAGCGCACCAAGACCAACGCCCGCACCCGCAAGGGTCCGAAGCGGACCGTCGCCGGCAAGAAGAAGGCCAAGTGACCCACGGCTCCTCGCGAGCCTGACGTGTCACCGACCCTCTTCCTCGAACTCACAGCTTCCAGCTACCTCAGGAGATAACGAATGCCTCCCAAGAGCCGCGCCACGAAGGTGCGTCGCAAGGAGAAGAAGAACGTCGCTCAGGGCGAAGCCCACATCAAGAGCACGTTCAACAACACCATCGTCACCATCACCGACCCGACCGGTGCGGTGATCTCGTGGGCCTCTGCCGGCACCGTCGGCTTCAAGGGCTCGCGCAAGTCCACCCCCTTCGCCGCGCAGATGGCCGCCGAGGCCGCTGGTCGTCGTGCGATGGAGCACGGGATGAAGAAGATCGACGTCTTCGTCAAGGGCCCGGGCTCGGGCCGCGAGACCGCGATCCGCTCGCTGGGTGCGATCGGCCTCGAGGTCGGCACCATCCAGGACGTCACCCCCACCCCGCACAACGGCTGCCGCCCGCCCAAGCGCCGGCGCGTCTGACCACCGATACTGAGAAAGAGAGACTGACATGGCCCGTTACACCGGCCCCATGACCAAGAAGTCGCGCCGTCTCGGTGTCGACCTGGTCGGCGGCGACGCCGCCTTCGAGAAGCGTCCCTACGCTCCCGGCCAGCACGGCCGCGCGCGGATCAAGGAGAGCGAGTACCGCTCGCAGCTGCAGGAGAAGCAGAAGGCCCGCTTCACCTACGGCGTCCTCGAGAAGCAGTTCCTCCGCTACTACAAGGAGGCCAGCCGCCGGTCGGGCAAGACCGGTGACAACCTCCTGCAGCTGCTGGAGTGCCGCCTCGACAACGTGGTCTACCGTGCCGGCTTCGCCCGCACCCGCCGCCACGCCCGTCAGCTGGTCAACCACGGCCACTTCACGGTCAACGGCCAGAAGGTCAACATCCCGTCCTTCCAGGTGACCGCCCACGACGTCATCGACGTCCGGGAGAAGTCGCTGGAGATGACCCCGTTCATCGTGGCTCGCGAGACCCACGGCGAGCGCGTCGTCCCCGCCTGGCTCGAGGCGATCCCGTCCCGCATGCGGGTCCTGGTCCACCAGGTCCCCGTCCGGGCCCAGATCGACCTTCCCATCCAGGAGCAGCTCATCGTCGAGTTCTACTCGAAGAAGTAAGACACTCCCTTCCGCCACACCTCGCAGATCTGGGTCCCTCAAATAGCGGTCGGGCCCGGAAAGGAAAGAATCAGTGCTCATCGCACAGCGCCCCACCCTGTCGGAGGAGTCCGTCGACGAGTTCCGTTCGCGGTTCGTCATCGAGCCCCTGGAGCCCGGCTTCGGCTACACCCTCGGCAACTCCCTGCGTCGTACGCTGCTCTCGTCCATCCCCGGTGCCTCG
Organism: uncultured Actinomycetota bacterium; assembly: GCA_963754025.1. Lineage (GTDB taxonomy): Bacteria > Actinomycetota > Actinomycetes > Propionibacteriales > Nocardioidaceae > Nocardioides. The sequence goes on from CAVWEC010000005.1 coordinate 1,252,457, forward strand.
GTCACGAGCATCAAGGTGGACGGCGTCCTCCACGAGTTCTCGACCGTCGACGGCGTCAAGGAGGACGTCACCGAGGTCATCCTCAACCTCAAGGGCCTCGTCGTCTCCTCCGAGCACGACGAGCCGGTCACCATGTACCTGCGGAAGTCGGGTGCCGGTGACGTCACCGCCGCCGACATCAACCCGCCGGCCGGTGTCGAGGTCCACAACCCCGACCTGAAGATCGCCACGCTGTCCGAGAAGGGCAAGCTGGAGATGGAGCTGGTCGTCGAGCGTGGCCGCGGCTACGTCTCGGCCGTGCAGAACAAGGGTGCGGACAACGAGATCGGCCGGATGCCGGTCGACTCGATCTACTCGCCCGTGCTCAAGGTGACCTACAAGGTCGAGGCGACCCGAGTCGAGCAGCGCACCGACTTCGACAAGCTCGTCATCGACGTCGAGACCAAGCCGTCCATCCGCCCGCGCGACGCCATCGCATCGGCCGGCAAGACGCTGGTCGAGCTCTTCGGGCTCGCCCGGGAGCTCAACGTCGAGGCCGAGGGCATCGACATCGGTCCGTCGCCGGTCGACGAGCAGCTCGCCGCCGACCTGGCCCTGCCGGTCGAGGAGCTCAACCTCACCGTCCGGTCCTACAACTGCCTCAAGCGCGAGGGCATCCACACCGTGGGTGAGCTCATCAGCCGCTCGGAGCAGGACCTGCTCGACATCCGCAACTTCGGCGCGAAGTCGATCGACGAGGTCAAGGCCAAGCTGGTCGAGATGGGCCTCTCGCTCAAGGACAGCGCGCCCGGCTTCGACCCGCACGCCGCCCTGGCGGCCTACGGCGCCGAGGACGACGACGACGCCTTCGTCGAGGACGAGCAGTACTGAGTCAGCGACCATCCCGCCTGATCCCCTCTATCCCGGTACCTGACACGGCCGGGGAGAATCGAGAAGAAGAATGCCTACCCCCAAGAAGGGCGCCCGCCTCGGCGGCAGCCCGGCGCACCAGCGGCTGATCCTGTCGAACCTGGCCACCCAGCTGTTCGAGCACGGTCGGATCACCACCACCGAGTCGCGGGCGCGCACGCTGCGTCCCTACGCGGAGAAGCTGATCACCAAGGCGAAGAAGGGCGACCTGCACAACCGTCGCGAGGTCCTCAAGACCGTGCGCGACAAGTCGGTCGTGCACACCCTCTTCACCGAGATCGCGCCGACCTTCGCCGAGCGTCCCGGTGGCTACACCCGGATCACCAAGATCGGTCCGCGCAAGGGCGACAATGCCCCGATGGCGGTCATCGAGCTCGTGACCGAGCCGTACACGCCGAAGTCGGCCACCTCGACGACCGAGACCGCCGCCTCGGCCCCGGCCGCGGAGGAGACCACGGTCGAGGAGCCCGCCGAGGAGACGACCGACGAGGCCGTCACCGAGGACGCTCCCGCCGAGGAGACCACGGACGAGACCACGGGGGCTGCCGACTCGACTGACGAGGCGGCCGCCGACGAGGAGTCCAAGGACGCCTGAGGCATCCGAGCACCACGGCACGGCCCGTCACCCCACGAGGGTGGCGGGCCGTTGTCGTCGGTGGCGGTGACCGGTCGGGGTCGTGGTGTCGATGCGGTGGCGGCCCGGTGCGGCGAGGGTCTCGCCGCCAACCCGGGGCCTGCTCGGCGTGGTTGCACGCCTCGCACAGCCCCTGGCCGTTGTCGCTGCTGGCGCCGCCGCCGGTGTGGTGCTCCTCCGCGTGGTGGGTGTCGCGGATCGGCGCGTCGCACCACGGTGTGCGGCAGGTCTGGTCGCGGAGCCGCACGAAGCGGGCAAGGCCCCCAGGGAACAGTCGGCTCCGAGCGTCCATGGCGAGCAGCTCGCCGGTGGTGGGGCTGGTGTAGAGCCGACGCAGCCACACCCGTTCGTCGCGGGTGCAGGCGCCGACCACGAGCTCGCGGTGGGCGGAGCGAGCGGTCGGTCATCCAGGCTGAGCGCGAGGGTGGCGGCGTCGTCTCGCTCCGCGGCCGAGGACAGCACGGCGCCGACGAGGGTGTCAGCCATCGCCTGGCCCTTGCTCGTCGCCTCACCTCTGGCAGGACGGAGGCGGCGTCGAGCCGTGCCGCCTCCCGCTGGCAGGTCGAGACGACCTCGCGCAAGCTCATCGCCTCGATCCGCGCCTGGTCGCGGGCCACGAGGGCGTCGACGGTGGCGCGGTCGTCGCGGGAGAGGCACGCGGTCTCTCGGGCGATCAGCCGCTGGCCGCGGTGGGGGACTCGCGTCGCGCCAGCGCGAGCTGCGCGGCGACGCCGCCACCGCGTCGTGAGGCGGGGATGCCGGCGGCGGCCTGCTCGGCCTGCTGGGTGGCATCGAGCTCGGCGCTCAGCGTCGCCCGAGCCGCCGTGGCGGTGCAGACGAGCTCCTCGAGCCCTCGGATCGTGTCGACCAGGCCGGCGGGATCGAGCCCACTGTCGTCGGAGATCGCTGCGGCGAGGGAGCGCTGCCACTGCGCCACGGCGCCCAGCGCTGACAACATGCGACGAGCGGTGACGCGCTTTCGGCGTAGAGTCGACCGCACGAGAGAGGAACTCGAGATGGCGACCTGGTTCGAGGGCAGCGACCGGATCGAGTGCGACCTCGCCCACGTGCTGGAGGAGGCCGCAGAGCCAGGTCGTCTCTTCGCGGGCGTGGTGGGTCGGATGCCCGGCATGACCAGCGCCGACCTGGTGGATCAGGAGCCCGGAACCGTCGTCATCGTGACGAACGAGGGCCGGATGAGCCGCACCGGCATCACGGTGACGGACGGGTCCGACGGCGTGGTGATCGACTACGACGAGGAGTACCAGGCCGGGTCCAAGGTCACGGCCACCTCGCACTTCCACCATCGATTCAGCTCTGGCGACCGGGGTGTCGACCACACGATGGTGATCAGCGGCGTCGAGGCCAGCGGCGTTCTGGGATTCTTCTACCGCAAGCTCGGGAGCGGCAGCATGGGCAAGGCGTTCCTGAGCGCGTGGAAGGATCACCTCGAGCAACCGTCGGAGGCTTCCTGAGCGAGGCGTCTCGGCAGGCGCTGGCGACGACGGTCTGGTCGACGCCGTCAGTCGTCCCGAAGAGCCCGGTGCTGGTCGGCGTTCCTGCTCGCCTCGGGATCGGGCACGGGATCAGGCGCGACGCTCGCGATGGCCTCGTCCGACGTCACCTCCGCCGGAAGGTGACGGTAATCCGTCGGGGACTGATCTGCCTGAGGTCGTTCAGGTCCTGTCACCATTCCCAGACCGTACCCGCACGAACGGTCCGCTCGGTCGGTTCCAGCGACTCCGTTTCTCAGCGACGCAGTGCCCGACGTCCGCCGGTGAGTCGGGAGCCGCCGAGGTCGGCCCGCTGCCCGGCAGCCCAGCCGTCGGCCCTGCCCGATCCGGCGAGCCGACGGGTCGCGGCCCGGCGAAGATCGGGATAGGCCTCGTCCCGGGCCGCCGACACGGCGCTCGACCGGTCGGCGAGCACGAGAGCGGTTGAGGTGCCGCTGGGCGCGAAGCTCTCCTCGGCCCGCTCGGCCGCGGTCTGCTCCGCCAGCTCCAGCCGGCGACCCACGGCGGCGCTGAACCCCGTCAACCAGCTGCGACGGAAGGCCGCGGGATGCTCCCAGCCGGGCACGGGGGTGCGGGCCAGGGCCTGCATCGCCTGCAGCAGCAGGCTGGTGAACAGGATCTCGACCCGCTCCAGGTCGGACCGGTGGCCGAAGAGGTGGACCGACTCCTCCTTCGTGCCGCCGGGGTAGCGGGTGCGCCGGACCGCTCGGCAGCCGAGGGAGAGCGCGACCTCGCCCACCAGCTGCCCCTTCTCCGCAGCGTAGGGCCGGTCGAGCACGAGGACCCGGTCGCCGACCACGTCGAGGGTCGGGTCGCTCGCCGCCAGCAGCGCCCGGTCGATGCCGTAGGCGGCCATCAGCTCGGTGGCCTTGGCGGTGTAGGTCTCCGCCTCCTCGGTGGTCGCGGCGGGATCCTCCGCCTTGGCCAGCAGCTTGCGGACCCGGGCCAGCAGGGTGTCGTGGTCGCGGTCGATGGTGCGGTCGGAGATGGTCATCGAGTCCCCCGAGGGTGCGGTCGTGCGGAAGGACTCCGAGGGTGGCACTGCCCACCGACAGGACGGCTCAGACGGGGGCGGGGGAGCCCTTCGGGCGGGGGCCGTGCTCGTTGTCGCCGTGGCTGTCCTGCACGAACCACACGATGAGGACGATCCAGCCCACGAGCGGGATCAGCCCGATCAGCAGCCACCAGCCGCTCCTGGAGATGTCGTGGAGCCGGCGGGCACCCACGGCGATGCTCGGCAGCAGCAGGGCCAACGAGGCGAGTCCACCGATGACGCCGCTGCCCGATCCCGTCTCGGTGCCGAGGACGTTGTCGAGGACGCTGGCGACGATGCCGACGAGGACGTTGAAGAGGAAGAAGTACCAGTACTCCGACCGTCGGGCACGTCCCGAGAAGTCGGCGTACTTGGAGAGGCAGGTGCGGACGGCGTCGGCGAAGCTCACGCGTCGAGACTAGTGGCTGCCCGCGGACGGGCTCTCGCGCGGCGGGTGCGGATGCGGTAGCAATGCTCCATGCCCGAGCGCGCGCTGGTCGTGGGGGAGTCCCTGGTCGACATCGTGCGCGGGGGCGACGGTCGCACGGTCGAGTTTCCCGGTGGGAGCGCCGCGAACGTCGCGGTGGCGCTCGCCCGCCTCGGCCGGGAGGTGCACTTCGCCTCGAGCTGGGGCGACGACGACCGTGGCCACTCCCTGGACGCGCGGCTCTCCCGCGACGGCATCACCCTGGCCGCCGATCCCCACGCGGTGGGTCACACCTCGACCGCGCTGGCCACCATCGGCTCCGACGGCGCCGCGTCCTACGAGTTCGACCTCGCCTGGCGGCTCAACGAGGTCTCCTCGGGCCTCGACGCGCACGTCGTCCACACCTGCTCGCTCGGGGCGGTGCTGACGCCGGGCTGCGAGGACGTGCTGGCGCTGCTCGCACGACTGCGTGCGTCCGCGACGGTGAGCTACGACGTCAACGCCCGCCCGGCGATCACCGGCGCCGGCCCCGAGCTCGTCGAGCGGGTGGAGGCGGTGGCCGCGCTCAGCGACGTGGTCAAGGCCAGCGACGAGGACCTCGAGGTCCTCTACGGCGACCCCGATCCGCTGTCGGGTGCCAAGCGGCTGCTGGCGCTCGGTCCCGCCGCGGTGGTGGTCACCCGGGGCCACGCGGGCTCCACCTGGCTCAGCGGGTCGCAGGAGATCGACGTCGCCTCGGTGCCGGTGGTGGTGGCCGACACGATCGGGGCCGGTGACACCTTCTGCGCCGGCATGGTCGACGCGCTGTGGGAGCGCGGCCTGCTCGGTGCCGACCGGCGGGAGATGCTGCGCGAGGTCACCCGGGACACGGTGGTCTCGGTCCTCGCGCACGCCGCCCGGGCCGCGTCGGTGACCGTGGGACGGCCGGGAGCGGATCCGCCGTACCGCCGTGAGCTCGGCTGAGCCAGGGCCTCAGCGGTCGAGCAGCCCGTCCAGCTTGGCGTAGCCCTCGTGGATGCCGACCTCCATGCCGCTGGCGAGCATCGCGTCGCGACCCTCGAGGGAGTCGCACAGCGACTGGGCGTGCAGCCGGGTCCAGCCGTCGCCGAGGTCCTCGAGGGTGAGGGTCTCGAGGGCGATGGCCTCCGGCATTCCCTCCCAGCAGAAGGTCTGGACGATCCGGTCCTCGCCGATCTCGGGGAAGGTGCCGCGGAAGGCGTGCTCCTGCCCGCCGACCTCGATCAGGTAGCGGTAGGAGCCGAGGGTCCGGCAGTCCCACTCCTCGACCCGGGTGGTGGCGGCGTCGGGGCCGATCCACTGCTGGAACAGGTCCCGGTCGGTGTGGGCGCGCAGCACCGAGGCCGGGCCGGCCCGGAAGTCGCGGGTGATCCGGACGATCGGCAGGTCGGGGACGGCCTCGATGGTCGCCTCGGTGATGCGCGTGGTCTGGGTGGTGGTCATGATGCGGTTCCCGTCCTGGGGTTGGTCCTGCTCGGTCTCGTCGTCCAGCTCGGCGAGCACGGCGTCGAGGCGGGAGAAGCGTTCCTCCGCCTGTCGCCGGTAACGCTCGATCCACGTCGTCATCAGGTCGAACACCTCGGCCTCCAGGTGCACCGGCCTACGCTGCGCCTCCCGGCTGCGTGAGACCAGGCCGGCGTCCTCGAGCACCTTGAGGTGCTTGGAGACGGCCTGGAGGCTCACGTCGTACGGCGCCGCGAGGTCGGAGACGGTGGCGTCGCCGTCGGTGAGCCGGGCGACCAGGTCGCGCCGGGTGGGGTCGGCCAGGGCGGCGAAGACCCGGGAGAGCTGGTCGGCCATCGGTGCTCCTTGTTCAACTGCTTGGTTGATCAAAGGTAGAACTCGCGACCGGACTTGTCAACCGTCTGGTTGAACACGGTGCGCCCCTAGGATGGTCGACCGTGCGGCTGCGGATCGACCTGTCCTACGACGGGACCGACTTCCGGGGCTGGGCGACCCAGCCCGCGCTGCGCACCGTGCAGGGCACGCTGGAGGCCGCGCTGGCCACCGTGCTCCGGGTGTCGGAGGTGCGCGTCGTCTGCGCGGGCCGCACCGACACCGGGGTCCACGCCCGGGGTCAGGTCGTCCACGTGGACCTCCGCGAGGAGACGGCGTACGACGACCGCTTGCTGCGGCGGCTCAACGGGATCCTCCCTCCGGATGTCCGCATCCGGACGGTGGCCGAGGCGCCGGCGGGGTTCGACGCCCGGTTCTCGGCCGTGTGGCGCCGCTACGCCTACCGTGTGGCCGACGCGGCGCGATCGGTCGACCCGCTCACGCGCGGTCACGTGCTGGCATGGCCGCGGCCGCTCGACCTCGACGCGATGAACGCCGCGTGCGCTCCGCTGCTCGGGCTCCAGGACTTCGCGGCGTTCTGCAAGCAGCGCGAGGGGGCCACGACGGTGCGCACGCTGCTGGACCTGTCGTGGGCACGCACCGACGACGGGCTGGCGGTGGCGACGGTGCGCGCCGACGCCTTCTGCCACCACATGGTGCGGTCGCTGGTCGGCTGCCTGCTCGCCGTCGGCGACGGGCGCCGTGCCGCCGGACTGGGCGGACTCCGTGCTCGCATCGGCGCAGCGCGACCCGGCGGTCGCCGTCGTGCCCGCCCACGGGCTGGTGCTGGAGGAGGTCGGCTACCCCGGCGACGTCACGGAGCTGATGGCCCAGGCGGGACGCGCCCGGGCGAGGAGGGAGATCCCCCGGTGAACGACGAGCACTACTTCACCGCCGACCCGGCGGCCCCCTTCAAGCGCGAGTCCTTCACGTGCGAGGTCTGGGGACACGAGCTGACCCTCGAGTCGGGGTCGGGGGTCTTCAGCAAGGGCCACCTCGACCACGCGACCGCGGTGCTGTTCCGCGAGACCGAGCCCCCGGCGCAGGGGCAGTTCCTCGACCTCGGGTGCGGCTACGGCGTGATCGGGCTGGCGATGGCCCGGGCGGTGCCGCTGGCCAACGTCACCGGCGTCGACGTCAACGAGCGGGCGCTGCTGCTCGCCAACGACAACGCCCGCGCGCTGGGGGTGAGCGGGCGGTTCGTGGCCGTCAGGCCCGACCAGGTCCCCTCCGACGCGACGTACGACGAGATCTGGTCGAATCCGCCGATCAGGATCGGCAAGGACGCCCTCCACGAGCTGCTGCTGACCTGGCTGCCGCGGCTGCGCCCCGGCGGCCGGATGGTGATGGTCGTGGGCAAGCACCTCGGTGCCGACTCGCTGCAGCGCTGGCTGGGGGACCAGGGCTGGCCGACCGTGCGGCTGTCCAGCGCCAAGGGCTTCAGGGTGCTGGAGACCCGCCCGGCGTGACCGTGCCGAACGCGCACCAGGCCTGAGCGAGCACGGTGAACGGTGGCGCACCGAGGACGTCGGCGCACGCCGCCCGGATCTCCTGCCGGACCTCGACCGGCCGGGCCGCGAGGAACGCGCCGGCAGGTCCCACGCCGTAGGTGAACGGGTCCCACCACTCGTCGAAGTCGTCGAACTCCAGCGCGACCTCGAGCGCACCTTCGCGCACGCCGTCCAACCCGCACGCGACGAAGAGCTCCACCAGCTGGCCGCGCGCCGTGCCGACCATCGTGGCCTCGCCGGCCGCGTCCGGCTCCAGGCGGCGGACGCCCCGCCAGAACGGCGCCAACGGCCCGACGCCGTCGGCGTGCTGCCACACGGTCGCGGCCACCGTGCCACCGCCACGGGTCACGCGCACCATCTCCCTGACGCCGGCGTCCGGGTCGGCCATGAACGACACGACCAGGTTGGCCAGGGCCGCGTCGAAGGTGTCGTCGGCGAACGGCAGCGACTCGGCCGACGCCACCCGGGCATCGACGGTGGGCAACCGGGAACCCAGGGCCGCGACGAAGTCGGGCATCGGGTCGGCCGCGGCCACCGCGCCGTCGCCGCCCACCCGGTCGACGAGGGCGGCGCTGAGCGCTCCCGGTCCGCAGCCGACGTCGAGCACCCTCGTGCCCGGGGCGATGCCGGCCCAGTCGACGAAGCGCTGGGCCAGGGGGGCCGAGAAGCGCCCCATGAAGCGGTCGTACGCCTCGGCGCTCACCGCGAAACCCATGTGGGCACCGTAGACCTTGTGCTGGCAGGCTGGAAGGCATGAGCTACGAGGCTGCCGAGACCCGGTACGACGACCAGATGGAGTATCGCCACACCGGCCGGAGCGGACTGAAGCTGCCGGTGCTGTCCCTGGGACTGTGGCAGAACTTCGGCACCGACCGACCCGAGGAGACCCAGCGGGCGATCCTGCGACGCGCCTTCGACCGGGGCGTCACGCACTTCGACCTGGCCAACAACTACGGCCCGCCCTACGGCCGGGCCGAGGAGAACTTCGGACGCTACCTCGCCGACGACCTCAAGCCCTACCGCGACGAGCTGGTGATCTCGACCAAGGCCGGCTACGACATGTGGCCCGGGCCCTACGGCCAGGGCGGCGGCTCGCGCAAGTACGTGCTCGCCTCGCTCGACCAGTCGCTGGCCCGCATGGGCCTGGACTACGTCGACATCTTCTACAGCCACCGCTTCGACGCCGAGACGCCCGTCGAGGAGACCATGCAGGCGCTCGACACGGCGGTGCGGTCCGGGCGTGCGCTGTACGCCGGCATCAGCTCCTACTCGCCGGAGAAGACCCGCGAGGCCGCCGCGATCGCCCGCGACCTCGGGACGCCGCTGCTGATCCACCAGCCGTCGTACTCCATGCTCAACCGCTGGATCGAGGGCGACCTGCTGGACGCTCTGGAGGAGCAGGGGATGGGGTGCATCGTCTTCACCGCGCTCGCCCAGGGCCTGCTCACCGACCGCTACCTCGACGGCGTGCCGGCCGACTCGCGCGCCGCCCGCGACGACTCGACCATCGCGGGGCTCGAGGACGACGTGCTGCGCCGGGTGCGCGCCCTGAACGGGATCGCCGAGCGTCGCGGCCAGAAGCTCGCCCAGCTCGCGCTGCAGTGGGCGGTGCGCGACTCGCGGGTCACCAGCGCGGTCATCGGGGCCTCCAGCGTCGAGCAGCTCGACACCAACCTCGACGCCGTCAGCGGTCCCGCCCTCACCGAGGAGGAGCTGGTCGAGATCGACCAGCACGCCGTCGAGTCCGGGATCAACCTGTGGGCGAAGTCGACCGAGGAGTGAGCCTCCTCGAGCCGCTGGGCCACGGCGACCACCAGGACGTGCTGGGCCTCAACGACCGGCACGTCGAGCTGACCGCGCCGATGGACCTCGAGCGGCTGCGGTTGCTCGACTCGGTCGGACAGGTGGAGGTGTTCCGGCACGGCGGCCGGTTCGCCGGCTTCGTGGTGACGGTGACCAGCGGATCGGCGTACGACGGGGAGAACTTCGGCTGGTTCGGCGAGCGCTTCGACGCCTTCACCTACCTCGACCGGGTGATCGTGCACGAGGACGCCCGCAGGCTCGGTCTGGCGGGACGGGTCTACGAGGCGGTCGAGGCGCGGACGGCGCTCACGGCGCCGCTGTTGGCGCTCGAGGTGAACAGCGACCCGCCCAACGAGGCCTCGCTCGCCTTCCACGCCGGCCGTGGCTTCGAGCAGGTCGGTGAGCGCGAGTTCGACGGCCACACCGTCGCGATGCTGGTGAAGCGGGTGGGCGGTCAGCCGAGCGGCTCGACCACGGCGTAGCCGTGGCTTCCCCTGCCCCGTGCCGCGTGGACCCGGCCGGGCCTGTGGATGACGCCCGACGGCACGGTGGCGGACCTGGTGGACTGCCGACATGCCCCGCACGCCCGCTCTCTCCACCCTCGCCACCCTCGCCACCTGTGCGGTGGTCCTCCCGGGTTGCGCCCCGCCGCCGGACACGGATCGGGTGGCCAGCTCCGAGGACGGCTGGTACGCCGTGACCCTGCCGCCGGGGTGGCACCAGGTGCCGGTGCCGGCCGGTGCCGACGCCTCCCTGGCCGTGGAGGTCGTCGACCGACCCACCACGCAGCTGGTCGGCAGCTCCTTCGGGACCGCCGACGGTGCCGAGGAGACCGCGATCCTCGCGGCCGCGAGGCTCGCGGACGGGGCCGACGTCGCCTGCCGGCGGCGCGAGGACGACCCGACGTTCGGGAAGCCGCGACTGATCTTCGACTGCCCGTCCGGCGGACCCGAGCCCCACCGCAAGATCCTGGTCCCGATCGTCGACGGTGACCGCTCCGTCCTCCTCCTCGTGCAGGCCGACGGCCGCCGGCTGGTCGACACCGCCGCGGTGGCCCGGCCTCTCCTCGAGGGCTTCGACTGGCGCTAAACGGTTCGCCCTCGGGCGCTGCGGCGGCGAGACTGGACCCATGGGTCACGTGGACGTCGCCGGTGTGCGCTACGAGCTCCCCCGACGGCCGGGTGCTGCTCGACGAGGTGTCCTTCCGCGTCGGTGACGGCGCGAAGGTGGCGCTGGTCGGCGCGAACGGGGCCGGGAAGACGACCCTGCTGCGCATCGTCACCGGCGAGCTCGTGCCGCACGCGGGCGTCGTCACCCGCACCGGAGGGCTCGGGGTGATGCGGCAGATGGTCGCTCACGGGCTGGGGCAGGCGCCGACGGTCGCCGACCTGCTGCTCTCGGTGGCACCGGCGCGGGTGCGCACCGCCCACGCCGAGGTCGACCGGCTCGAGCTGCGGCTGATGGAGCACGACGACGAGAGGACGCAGCTGGACTACGCCGCCGCGCTGGCCGAGTACGCCGACGCGGGTGGCTACGACCTCGAGGTCACGTGGGACGTGTGCACGACCACCGGCCTCGGCGTCGCCTACGACCGGGCGAAGTATCGCGAGCTCCGCACGCTGTCCGGCGGCGAGCAGAAGCGGCTGGTGCTGGAGTACCTGCTGCGCGGGCCCGACGAGGTGCTGCTGCTCGACGAGCCCGACAACTTCCTCGACGTACCGGGCAAGATCTGGCTCGAGCAGCGGATCGCCGCGTCCGAGAAGACGATCCTGTTCATCAGCCACGACCGCGAGCTGCTCGACAACACGGCGACGCGGGTCGTCACTGTCGAGCTCGGCGCGGCCGGCAACCTCGTGTGGACCCACCCGGGCGGGTTCGCGAGCTACCACGACGCCCGCCGGGACCGGTTCGCGCGCTTCGAGGAGCTGCGCCGGCGGTGGGACGAGGAGCACGCCAAGCTCAAGGCGCTGGTGCAGATGTACAAGCAGAAGGCTGCCTACAACGACGGGCTGGCGAGCCGCTACCAGGCCGCCCAGACCCGGCTCCGGAAGTTCGAGGAGGCCGGCCCGCCCACCGAGCAGCCCCGGGAGCAGCAGGTGCGGATGCGGTTGCAGGGCGGTCGCACGGGCAAGCGGGCCGTGGTGTGCGAGCAGCTCGAGCTGACCGGGCTGATGAAGCCCTTCGACCTCGAGGTCTGGTACGGCGAGCGGGTGGCGGTGCTCGGCAGCAACGGGTCGGGCAAGTCCCACTTCCTGCGACTGCTCGCCGCCGGGGGGACCGACCCCGACAAGGAGCACCAGCCCGTCGGCGACGTGCCCGTGGCGGCCGTCGACCACCGGGGCCGCGCCAAGCTGGGGGCGCGGGTGCGCCCGGGCTGGTTCGTGCAGACCCACGAGCACCCCGAGCTGGTCGGCCGCACGTTGCTGGAGATCCTCCACCGCGGGGACGAGCACCGCTCGGGCATGGGGCGCGAGGCGGCGGCCCGGGTGCTGGACCGCTACGAGCTGGCCCACGCCGGTGAGCAGAGGTTCGAGTCGCTGAGCGGCGGCCAGCAGGCCCGGTTCCAGATCCTGCTGCTCGAGCTCTCCGGCGCCACCCTGCTGCTGCTCGACGAGCCGACCGACAACCTCGACGTGCAGAGCGCCGAGGCGCTCGAGGAGGGCCTCGCGGCCTTCGACGGCACGGTCCTCGCCGTCACCCACGACCGCTGGTTCGCGCGGGGCTTCGACCGCTTCCTCGTCTACGGCGCCGACGGCTCGGTCTACGAGTCCGACGGGCCCGTCTGGGACGAGGGGCGGGTCGCCCGAGCCCGGTGAGCGGATCCGGGTCGGTCAGCCGAGGAAGCCGCGCAGCAGGGCGGCCGTGCCGTCGAGGTGGTCGAGCATCGCCGTCCGTGCCGCCTCGGGGTCGCCGTCCAGGACGGCCCGCACGACCTCCTCGTGCTGGAGGTTCGCGTGCTCGAGGTTGGTGGGGAGCAGCGGGATCCGGTCGAGCAGCGCGTTGACCCGGGCCCGGGTGTCCGCCACGGCGCTGAGCAGGCTGGGGCTGCCGCTGAGCTCGGCGAGGAGCAGGTGGAGGCGCGAGTCGAGCGGCCGGTAGCTGCCGATGGACGCGGCGGCCAGCTCCTCGTGCAGCGACCGGAGCCGTTCGCGCTGCGCGGGCGAGATGTCGCGCGACGCGGCCAGCTCGGCGGCAGCGGGCTCGAGGATGCGTCGCAGGGTCAGCAGGTCCCAGACCTCGTCGGGGTCGAGCGGTGCGGCAGCCGCCTGCTGCGGCAGCGACTCGGTGACGTAGGAGCCGCCGTAGCGACCGCGCTGGACGCTGACGTAGCCGCTGGCCTGGAGCTCGGCCAGGGCCTCGCGGAGCGTCGTGCGCGAGACGCGCAGCAGCTCGGCGAGGTCGCGTTCCGGTGGCAGCCGCGAGCCCGGCGGGAACTGGCCGAGACGGATCGCACGCACCAGCCGCTCCATCGTCTCCTCGAAGACGTTGCCGGCCCGGACCGGCGGGACCGGCGGGCCGATCTGCTGGGTCACGGGCTCAGGCTACGCCCGAAGGAGACCCTTGACGCCTCCCGGCCGCGAGGTCCAGACTCCGAGCATCCGCGTAATGGTCTACAACTGATCCAATGAGTCGAGGCGGCAGCATGAGCAGATCGAGGGTCGACTACCAGGCGACGCAAGAGGGCTACATGGAGCACCGCCAGCTCCAGGCCGGCGCCGCGGGCTGGGTGCTGCTGGCGGGTCTCGGCGTCAGCTACGTCATCTCCGGTGACTTCGCCGGCTGGAACTTCGGCATCGCCGAGGGTGGGTGGGGCGGCCTGCTGATCGCCACCATCCTGATGGGGATCATGTACACCTGCATGGTCTTCGGCCTCGCCGAGATGTCCTCGACGCTGCCCACCGCCGGCGCCGGCTACGGCTTCGCCCGCCGAGCGCTCGGCCCGCTGGGTGGTTTCGCCACCGGGGTCGCGGTCCTCATCGAGTACGCCGTCGCGCCGGCCGCCATCGCCGTGTTCATCGGCGGCTACATCAACGCGCTCGACCTCTTCGGCATCACCGACGGCTGGTGGATCTACCTGGTCGCCTACCTGCTCTTCGTCGGCGTCCACCTCTGGGGTGTCGGCGAGGCGCTCAAGCTGATGTTCGCGATCACGATGGTCGCGGTGGTGGCGCTCGTCGCCACCGTCGTCGGCCTGGTGCCGAAGTTCGAGGCCTCCAACCTCTTCAACATCGACCCCGACGGCTCGGCCATGGCGAGCAGCTTCCTGCCGTTCGGCATCTCCGGCCTGCTCGCCGCCTTCGTCTACGGCATCTGGTTCTTCCTCGCCGTGGAGGGAGTGCCGCTGGCCGCCGAGGAGACCGCCGACCCCAAGCGCGACATGCCGCGCGGCATCATCGTCGCGATGCTGGTGCTGCTCGTCTTCGCCGGGCTCATCCTCACCGTGGTCCCGGGTGCGGCGGGCGCGGACGTCATGGGCGAGTCGACCAACCCGCTGCCGGAGGCGATCCGGGTGGCCTACGGCAGCAGCTCGCTGCTGGCCGACTTCGTCAACTACGCCGGCCTGGCCGGCCTGGTCGCGAGCTTCTTCTCGATCATCTACGCCTACTCCCGCCAGCTCTTCGCGCTGTCCCGCGCCGGGTACCTGCCGCGCTGGTTGTCGCTGACCGGCGGTCGCAAGACGCCGTACGTCGCCCTGATCGTGCCGGGCACCGTGGGCTTCCTGCTCGCTGCGATCGTCCGGGACGGCGACATCCTGATCAACATCGCGGTCTTCGGCGCCACCGTCTCCTACGTGCTGCTGAACCTCTCCCACATCCTGCTGCGGCGCCGGGAGCCCGACCTCGAGCGCGGCTACCGCACCCCCGGCGGTGTGGTCACCACCGGTGTCGCGCTCGTGCTCAGCGTGGTCGCCGTGATGGCGACCTTCGTCGTCGACGTGCGCGCCGCGGGCATCACGGCCGCCGTGTTCGTGGCGTTCATCGCCTACTTCTGGTTCTACAGCCGCCACCACCTGGTCGGATCCGCCCCCGAGGAGGAGTTCGCCCAGATCGCCAGCGCCGAGTCCGACCTCCGCTGACCCGTCAGCCCGAGCCGACACCACTCCAGGAGCCGCCCGATGCCCGAGAGCGACCACCCGCGCAGTTCCCGCATGCTCACCGTCGACGAGGTCCGCGCCGCCATCACCGGTGGTGACGTCGACACGGTGGTGGTCGCCTTCACCGACATGCAGGGCCGCCTGCAGGGCAAGTACCTGCACGCGGCGTACTTCCTGGAGCACGCGCTGGTCCACGGCGTCGAGGGCTGCAACTACCTGCTCGCGGTGGACACGGAGATGAACACCGTCGACGGCTACGAGATCTCCTCGTGGGACTCCGGCTACGGCGACATGGAGTTCGTGCTCGACCTGGACACGATCCGCTGGGTGCCGTGGCTGGACCGGACCGTGATGGTCCAGTGCGACCTGGCGACCACCGACGGGGAGCCGGTGCCGATGTCGCCGCGCTCGATGCTGCGCGCCCAGGTCGACAAGGCCGCCGAGCGTGGCTGGAAGGCCGTGTCCGGCACGGAGCTGGAGTTCGTGGTCTACCGCGACAGCTACGAGGAGGCCTGGACCAAGGGCTACCGGGACCTGACCCCTGGCAACCAGTACAACGTCGACTACTCGGTGATGGGCTCGGGCCGGGTGGAGCCGCTGCTGCGCCGGATCCGTGGGGACATGTACTCCGCGGGCATGGTCGTGGAGTCCGCGAAGGGCGAGTGCAACTTCGGCCAGCACGAGATCGGCTTCCTCTTCGACGACGTGATGACCACGGCCGACAACCACAGCGTCTACAAGACCGGCGCCAAGATGATCGCGGCCGATCTCGGCAACTCGATCACCTTCATGGCCAAGCCGAACGACCGTGAGGGCAACTCCTGCCACATCCACCTGTCGCTGCGAGGCCAGGACGACAGCACGATCTTCTGGGACGCGGAGTCCGGGGAGCGGACCGCGATCTACGACAGCTTCATCGCGGGCGTGCTCGCGACGATGCGGGAGTTCACGCTGTTCTACGCGCCCAACATCAACTCCTACAAGCGCTTCGCCCAGGGCTCCTTCGCCCCGACGGCGGTCGCGTGGGGGATGGACAACCGCAGCTGCTCGGTGCGGCTGGTCGGCAGCGGGTCCTCGGCCCGGCTGGAGAACCGGCTGCCCGGCGGCGACGCCAACCCCTACCTCGCGCTGGCCGCGATGATGGCCGGTGGCCTCTACGGCATCGAGCACGAGCTGGAGCTGGGCCCCGCGATGGTGGGCAGCGCCTACGAGTCCGACGCCCCGCACGTCCCGCACACCCTCCACGAGGCGCGTGACCTGTTCCGCGACTCCGAGATCGCGCGCGAGGTCTTCGGTGACGAGGTCGTCGACCACTACGTCAACTTCGCCGACGTGGAGATCGCGGCCTTCGACGCCGCGGTGACCGACTGGGAGCTGCGCCGCGGATTCGAGCGGCTGTGAACGCCGGGCGGGCCCCTCGGGTCGGCCTCACGACGTACTTCAAGGAGGCCGCCTGGGGTGACTGGCGCCGACCCGCTGCGGTGACACCGGCGACCTACGTCAGGGCGGTGGTCCGCTCCGGCGGCACCCCGCTGCTGCTGCCCCCGCTGGGCACCGACACCTCCGTGCTGGACGTGCTCGACGCGCTGGTGCTGATCGGCGGCAGCGACCTGGAGCCGGAGACGTACGGGCAGCAGCCCCACCCCACCACCCGCCCGGAGCCCTACCGGGACGACCACGAGCTGGCCCTCGTGCGCGCGGCCCTCGACCGTGGCACGCCGCTGCTCGCGATCTGCCGTGGGGTGCAGGTGCTCAACGTCGCGCTCGGCGGCACCCTGCACCAGCACGTCCCCGACGTCGTGCCCGACCTGGCCGGCGAGCCCGGTGGCGGCACCATCTACCAGCCGGCGCCCGGGCAGTACGGCGAGGTCCGGGTCCGGACCGAGCCCGGCTCCCGGATCGAGGCGGCGCTGGGGGAGCAGGCCACGGTCCCCTGCTACCACCACCAGGCCGTCGACCGCGTCGCCGACGGGCTGCACGTCACCGCTCGCTCCGACGACGGCCTGGTCCAGGCGCTGGAGCCCGCCGGCCCGGCCTGGGCCCTCGGCGTGCAGTTCCACCCCGAGGAGGACCCGAACGACGACCGGCTCTTCGCAGCGCTGGTCCAGCACTCCCACCGACTGGAGGACACCCACCGATGACCACGTCCGTGCTCAACCCGGCCACCGCGGCCCCGATCGCCGAGGTCGAGAGCCTCGACGTCGACGCCACCGACGAGGCGATCGCCCGCTCCACGCGGGCGCTGCAGTCCTGGCGGCGCACGTCCGCGGCGGACCGCGCGCGGCTGCTGCGGCGCTTCGCCGACGTCGTCGACGCCCACGTCGAGGAGCTGGCACAGCTCGAGGTTCGCAACGCCGGGCACGCGATCGGCAACGCCCGCTGGGAGGCCGGCAACGTCCGCGACGTCCTCGGCTACTACGCGGGCGCGCCCGAGCGCCACCTCGGGCAGCAGATCCCCGTCGCCGGCGGGGTGGCGACGACGTTCCACGAACCACTCGGCGTGGTGGGCGTGATCGTGCCGTGGAACTTCCCGATGCCGATCGCCGGCTGGGCGATCGGCCCGGCGCTGGCCGCCGGCAACACCGTGGTCCTCAAGCCCGCCGAGCTGACCCCGCTGACGGCGCTGCGGCTCGGCGAGCTGGCGCTCGAGGCCGGGATCCCGCAGGACGTGCTGCAGGTGCTGCCGGGCAAGGGCTCGGTGGTGGGGGAGCGGTTCGTGACCCACCCCGACGTGCGCAAGGTCGTCTTCACCGGGTCCACGGAGGTCGGCCGCTCGATCATGCGCGGGTGTGCCGAGCAGGTGAAGCGGGTGACCCTGGAGCTGGGCGGCAAGAACTCCAACATCGTCTTCGCCGACGCCGACCTGGCGGCGGCGGCGGCCGCCGCTCCCGGGGGCGCCTTCGACAACGCGGGACAGGACTGCTGCGCCCGGTCGCGGCTGCTGGTGCAGCGCCCGGTCCTCGAGGAGTTCCTGGCCGAGCTCGCCCCGGCCGTCCAGGGGTTCGTCTGCGCCGACCCGGCGTCCGAGGACACGGCGATGGGGCCGCTGATCTCGGCGGCCCAGCGCGAGCAGGTCTCCTCCTACGTCACGGGGCGCGAGGTGCTCGTGCAGGGTTCCTGCCCGACGGGCGACGGCTTCTGGTTCCCGCCGACGGTGCTCGGCGTCGAGAGCGCCGACGACCCGTCGTTCACCGACGAGATCTTCGGACCGGTGATCAGCGTGCTGCCCTTCGACGACGAGGAGGAGGCGGTCCGGCTCGCCAACGACACGGCGTACGGCCTCGCCGGGTCGATCTGGACCCGCGACGTCGGCCGGGCGATGCGCGTGGCCCGTGGGGTCGAGGCGGGGAACCTCTCGGTCAACTCCCACGCCTCGGTCCGCTACAACACGCCGTTCGGAGGGTTCAAGCAGTCCGGGCTGGGCCGCGAGCTCGGGCCCGACGCGCTCGACGCGTTCTCCGAGCTCAAGACCGTGTTCTTCGCCGACAGCTGAGCCCCCCACTTCCCTGAGGAGACGACCATGACGATCGAGCAGCAGGACCTCACCCAGCGACTCGCGGGCCGGGTCGCGGTGGTGACCGGCGGCGCGGGTGGCATCGGCCTGGCCAGCGCCCGTCGGCTTGCGGCCGAGGGCGCCCGGGTGGTGGTGGCCGACATCTGTGACGAGAAGCTCGGCGAGGAGGTCGCCGCCGAGGTCGGCGGCATGTTCGTGCGCACCGACGTCGCGGACGAGGCCGACGTCGAGCGGCTCTACGCCAGGGCGCACGAGGCCTACGGCGCCATCGACGTCGCGTTTCACAACGCCGGCATCTCGCCCACCGAGGACGCCTCGATCCTCACCACGGGGATCGACGTGTGGCGCCGGGTGCAGGAGGTCAACCTGACCAGCGTCTACTACGGCTGCAAGCACGTGCTGCCCTACATGGTCGAGCAGGGCCGGGGCTCGATCATCAACACCGCCTCGTTCGTCGCGGTGATGGGTGCGGCGACCTCGCAGATCTCCTACAGCGCCTCGAAGGGCGGGGTGCTGGCGATGTCGCGCGAGCTCGGCGTCGAGTTCGCCCGCAAGGGGGTCCGGGTCAACGCGCTGTGCCCCGGCCCGGTGAACACCCCGCTGCTGCAGGAGCTCTTCGCCTCCGACCCCGAGCGCGCCCAGCGGCGGCTGGTGCACGTGCCGATGGGGCGGTTCGCCGAGCCCACCGAGCTGGCGGCGGCCGTGGCCTTCCTGGCCAGCGACGACTCCTCGTTCATCACGGCGAGCGAGTTCCTCGTCGACGGTGGCATCAGCTCGGCGTACGTGACCCCCCTCGACTGAACGGGCCTCGCCCGGCCACCCACGTCCGCCTCGCGGACCGCTGTCCAGGACGTGCGGAGGCCCGGACGCGCCGGCTACACCTGCAACCTGTTGACGGTTCGGGTGACGTGCTCGCCGACCTTCTCCAGGAACACGATCTCGCCGAACTCGAGCCGCGACCAGCCGTCGTCCCCGTCCGTCAGCGGCTCCGAGGCGAAGATGGCGGCCGTGGCCTCCTGCTCGGTGCACTCCTCGAAGTCGTAGGTCGTCTCGTCGTGCTCGAAGTTGCGGCCCATCAGCAGGTACATCGGCTCCAGGAGCATCGAGAGGGCGAAGTCGTCGGTGCCCGGCCCGGACTTCCGCAGCTCCTCCCAGTCCCCGGCCGGGTCGGTCTCGCCCCGGTGTCCGAGACCGACGTTGACCCCGACGACTCGGCCCGGTGACGCCAGGGCCATCTTCAGCTTGGTCAGGGCGGGGAGGTCGAGCTCCGTCATGGCCCGGGCGATCAGCCTGAGCATCTCCTCGACCGCGCGTTGGACGTCCTCGTCGCTGTCGCCCTGCATCAGGGAGAGCAGGAGCACGTAGAGGAACTCCGTGTCCGTCGTGCCCCGCATCTGCTTCAGGTACCTGTCCTCACAGTGCTGCAACAGCTCCCTCTGCAGGAGCATCCAGTGCGGCAGGTCACCGTTCTGGGCCATGATCCAGGGGGTCTCCTCGAAGGAGAACGGGTGGCAGTTCTCGTCGGCCAGCACGGTTTTCGCGTTGTAGGCGGACGCTCGTACGTGCGCGAGCATCGTGCCGGCCCGGAGGCTGGGAACGATGCGCTCGACGTTGTCGTCGTAGAAAGCAGCCATCGGCCGGCGGTAGACGAACGGCTTCTCCGGAGCGAGCAGGTGCTCGCTCCAGGCCCCGAACCCCCACCCTGCCAGCTGGAGCTCCGGGTGTCGCTCGGGGTCGAGGGCCTGGTTGACGAGGCTGTTGACCGGCTTGAGGAGCAGGCTGTCCAGGGGTGTCTCCGGCCCGATGTAGGCGAGCACTCGGCACATACGCTTCCTTCGTTGACGGGGTGGGCGTGTGGTGGGGCGCCGCGCATGGTGCCCCCGTGTCTGCACTGTCTACCGGATCCGGCCGCACCCCCGCGTGCGTCGAGTCCCTGGGCTGCTGCCATGCCCTCCCTCCTGGAAGCGGTCACTCCGGCGTGCGCCACACCGAGACGTGGCTCTCGCTGTCGCCGGTGAACGGAGTGCCGTCCCAGTCGGCCATCCGGCGCTCGAGGGTCATGCCGGCCAGCTGCGCCATCAGGTCGCACTCGGCCGGCCAGACGTAGCGGAAGTTGCTCGTGCCGTGGCTCACCCGGCCGTCCGGATGGCGGCGGTAGTGGTGCGAAGTCCCCTGCTGTGTCGCCATGTCGTAGGTGTCGAAGCCGACATGGTGCTCCCCGATGTGGAACGGCACGCCGTCCTGACCGGGCGGGAGCCGCCGGATGCCGGGGATCCACAGCTCGATCACGAAGCGTCCTCCGGGCTCGAGGTGGCGTGCTGCGTTGCGGAAGCACGCGACCTGCTCTGCCTGGGTCCGCAGGTTGCCGAGGCCGTTCCAGACCAGGTAGACGAGGGCGAACCCGCCGGGCGCGCGGGTCGTCGCCATGTCACCCACCACCACCGGCAGGTCGGGCCGCTTGCCGTGCAGCTGGTCGACCATCGGCTGGGACAGCTCGACGCCGGTCACCGGGATGCCGCGCTCGGCCAGCGGGATGGCCACCCGTCCGGTGCCGATGGCCAGCTCCAGCGCCCGGCCGTCACCGGCCAGGTCGGCGAGGAAGGCAACGGCGGGGTCGAGCACATCCGGGGCGAACATGAACGCCGAGCTCTCGTCGTACCGCTCAGCCGCCTCGACGTCCCAGAGATCGCTGGTCGTCATGGCGACAGGGTTGCGCCCCCGGGCGCGGTGCGCCACTCGATATCGGCGCGGTACGAGCTCGCTGCCCGCTCAGGCGAGCTGCCAGAGACCAGGGGTCGTCTTGGTCAGCACGCCCTCGTCGACCAGCGCGACCCGGGCCCGGCGGGCGGCATAGTGCCACCGCAGCTCGCCGGAGGGGGTCAGCTCGTGGTCGCCCGGCACCAGCCGGTCCTCCGCCAGGACCTCCAGTGCGAGGAGCGCGTCGTCCGCCTCGAGCTGGCCACCGGCCTGCTCCAGTGCGGTCACGATCAGCGGCTTGAACACCTCGGGGGGCGTCCATCGCCGGACGACCGGCTTGGCGGGTGCGGTCCGTGCCGTGGGCCTGGGGGTGGTCCGCTTCCTGGGTGGCGGCGTGGGTGCGCTCGCCGGCTCCGGGGGCGGCCGGCCGTGGATGCACTGCGACCTCGGGAGGTCACACAGCTCGCAGTAGTCGGTCGACGCGTCCATCACCGACGACCCTAGCCCCGCCACACCTCGTCGCCACACTCCCGGTCGCCCGGTGCGAAGGGCACACTGGGCACGCACGCCCCATCCACCTTCAGCTGGAGGACCCATCGCACACCGCTTCGAAGAGCTCGACTGGCAGCAGACCCGCCTCGGCGAGATCAGCCTGCGCCGACGCGTCGACCCCCAGCTCCACGTCGAGCTCTACGAGGTGAAGCTGGGCGACGAGTTCTTGATGTCGAGCCTCTTCACCGTCGCGGAGCGCGAGCTGGCCACACGGGGTCTCGCGGCGAGCGACGGCGACGACCTCGACGTCCTGGTCGGCGGGCTCGGCCTCGGGTACACCGCGGTGACGGCGCTGCAGGACGAGCGGGTCCGCGCGCTCACGGTCGTCGACGCGCTGGGCGAGGTCATCGGCTGGCACCGGCAGGGGCTGCTGCCCGACGCGGCCGTGTTGACCACCGACCCCCGGGTGAGCCTCGTCGAGGACGACTTCTTCGCGATGGTGCGTGGCGATCCCCCCGAAGGGCGCCGGTTCCACGCCGTCCTGCTCGACGTCGACCACAGCCCGCGCCACGTGCTCCACCCCAGCCACGCGGCCTTCTACACCGCCGACGGGTTGCGGGCGCTGCACCGGCACCTGGTGCCGGGCGGGGTCTTCGGGCTCTGGTCGGACGACCCGCCGGACGCGGACTTCGTCGCGGCCCTGGAGGAGACCTTCCACGACACCTCCGCGGAGGTCGTCACCTTCCCCAACCCGCTCACCCGGGGTGAGTCCACGGCGACCGTGTACGTCGCCCGTCAGCCCCGCTGACCGCGCGACCGAGCGAGGTCGCGCAGCCGCGCCAGCAGCCCGGCGTGCTCGCCCGGGGTCAGCGGCACCTCGAGTGCCGCCAGCCAGTCCTCGAGCTCGCCCTCGCGCAGCGGCCGGTGCTCGGTGGGGCCGTCGGGGACGCGGACGGTCAGCGTCTCGTGGGTCACGGTGACGTGACGTCCCGGGAGGTGCCGGGTGAGCATCAGGCCGGTGGAGAAGTGGGACCCCGGGTAGGTGCTGGTGAAGTGGTGCCCGATCACCACGTCCACCGGGCGCACCTCCAGCTCGTCCGTGGTGTGGGCGACCTCCCAGCCCTGCTCGCGCTTGCGGTGGAGGGCCCAACCACCCGTCTCCGTGCGTCTCACCCGGTGGCGCCACCCGGGGAGGTAGTCGTCCTCGGCGCCGTCGGCCATCGGGATCGGGCGCAGCAGGCTCATCCCGAAGCCGGGGTCGCACAGCAGCCGATCACCGTCGAGGACCACCTCGACGACCATGTGCGTCCGTCCCTGCTGCGTGCCTGCCGCGGGATCGCCGACCCGGCCCAGGTGCCGCTGGATCTGGTAGCCGAGCCGCTCGAGGGCGGCGGCGAAGATCGTGGCGTGCTCGAAGCAGTAGCCACCGCGACCGCGGGCGACGAACTTGTGCTGGACGTCGGGAAGGGTGACCCCGGGGTGGGTGCCGAGGAGGACGTCGATGTTGTCGAAGGTGAAGGCACGCGCATGGGCCTCGTGCAACGCGTCGAGCGCGGCCCGGTCGGGCTCCCGCGCGGGGAGACCCAGGCGCTCGAGGTAGCCGTCGAGGTCGAGCTGGTCGATCTGCCAGTGGTCGGTGGGCACGGTTCCAGTGAAGCGCACCTGCCGCCCGGCGTGACCTGGGCCACTCCCGGTCGTTGTCCCGGGTGCAGGTGGCTCGGGCCCATCCGTGCGCTCCTGCGGCACCACCGACCGGCGATCCCACCTCGGGTTGCACCAGCGACGTCGGCGCGATCCGCCGACAGCCAGGAGATCCTCTTCGATGCGTCACCCCACCTCTCGGGCTCGCAGAGCCGCCACCTTCGGCGCTCCCGCCGTTGCCCTCGTGCTGGCCGCGACCCTCGTCCCGGCGCAGGGGGAGCCCCCCGCCGCACCCGACCCCGACTCCTTCAGCTGGTCCTTCCAAGGGGAGGGGGAGGACGAGGTCGACAGCGCCGACTTCCGGAACGGCTCCGTGGCCCCGACCGCGGCGCAGCGGTCCGCCGCCGCCGCGACCGGCGCGACCACGACCCGGTGGAACCAGTTCGGGACCCCCCGGATCCTGTTCAACAACCGCGGCTACCTGTCGGGCAAGGCAGCGGGCGACGCCGTCGACGTGGCGCGGGGCTTCGTGGCGGACCGGGCCGGGCTCTTCAAGCTCTCCGCCGCGGGCGTCGAGACTCTCGAGGTCGTGACCGAGTCCCCGCTGCTGGAGGGCCCCGAGCTCACGCGCCAGCAGCAGGGCCGCGAGGTGTCGACCGATGACGTCGCCCACGTCGTGACCTTCCGCCAGACCTTCGCCGACGACCTGGTCGCCGGCAACGACGGCCTGCTGACCGTCGGCGTCCAGCGCGACGGCCGCGTGGCCTGGGTCTCCTCCTCCGTCACCGGGGACGAGCAGGTCACCGGCTCCCGGTCGCTCGGTGCCGCGGCTGCCCTGCAGAAGGCCGCTGCCGACGCCGGTGTCGACCTCGGGACGCTGACCGCGGTCGGCTCCGAGGGTCCGTGGACCACCTTCAAGTCCCCGGTGACCCGGGACCTCCAGCGGGCCCGCCTGATGGCGCTCCCCACCCCGACCGACGGGACCCGCCTGGCGTGGGAGACCACGCTGCTGGCCTCCGACCACGCGGACGAGGGCGACGGTCACGGCCACCCCGCGGCGTTCATCAGCTTCGTGGACGCCGAGACCGGCGAGGTCCTGCTGCGCGACAACCGGGTCGACCACCTCGCCCAGGGTCTTGCCCTGCCGACCGCGGCACCCTCCGGCACGCCCTTCCAGGGCAGCACGGCCGATGCGGGCGCGTGCAGCGTGGAGCGTCACGGGCCGTACGCCGTCGAGGAGGGCACCGGGCAGATCAGCGTCGCGGCAGCAGCCACGACGCCCAACGGCGCCGACGACGACATCACGATCAACCTCTACGTCGCGGGCCAGGACAACCCCGTCGCCTCCCAGGACCTGCTGACCAGCCCCGAGGTCCTCACCTACGCCCCCGCCGGCGGCGTACCCGCCGGTGACTACCTCGTCGAGGTCTGCGAGTTCACCCCCGCGGCCGGATCGATCGGCTACGCCGGCGCGTTCGGTGCCAGCGAGGGCGGGGCCACCGGCGCGGCACTGCCGCGGTGGCGCCAGTTCGAGTCGAACCCCCACTTCACCGACTCCACGTCGCCCGACGCCGACATCCGCGAGCTGTGGTGCTGGGTCAAGGACAGCGCGGAGTGCGACGAGCAGCAGCGCAACGTGGCCTCCCGCACCCCGTGGGACGTGCTGGCCCCCAGCCTCGCGACGTTCACGACCCTCGGCAACAACGCGAGCACCGCGATCTCCGAGGTCAGCTTCGTGACCCCGGACACCGTCTTCCAGCGTCCGGTCAGCCCCGACCGCTCCTACGACTTCCCGTGGGAGAACACCTGGTTCAACTCCGACTGCGACCCGACCACGTTCGACCGCCCGTCGGGCAACGACGACGACGCCTCGGTGTCGAACCTGTTCGTCAGCCACAACCGGATGCACGACTGGAGCTACTTCCTCGGGTTCACCGAGCTCAACTCCAACATGCAGGTGTCGAACTTCGGCAACACCGGCCCCGCACGTGAGAACGACCCGGAGGTCGGCAACGCCCAGGCGGGTCGTCGCACCTTCAACGGTCGCGACAACGCCAACCAGATCACGCTGCAGGACGGCATCGCGCCGATCACCAACCAGTACCTGTGGCAGCCGCTCGCCGGCGCGTTCTACGCCGCCTGCACCGACGGTGCCTACGACATGGCCGTGGTGGCGCACGAGTACGGCCACGCCATCAGCAACCGGATGATCGCCGGGCCCGACACCGGCACCGGTGCGACCCAGGGCCAGACCGAGAGCTGGTCGGACCTGGTCTTCGCCGAGTACTTCCGCGGCAAGGGCATCTCCACCGGCCCCGGCGCCAACCCGTTCGCGCTGGCGCCGTACGTCTCCGGCAACAAGGAGCGCGGCATCCGCAACTACGGCATGAACGACAGCCCGCTGAACTACTCCGACCTGGAGTACGACGGCAACGGCACCACGTCGCCGCACGCCGACGGCGAGATCTGGAGCGCGGTCAACTTCGACATCGCGGAGGCGCTGAACGACAAGTACGACGCGCGCTTCCCGTCGACCAACGAGACCCTGCAGCGCAAGTGCTCGAAGGGTCGGCTGCCGGCCAACAAGTGCCCGGGCAACCGGCGCTGGGCGCAGATCATGTTCGACAGCTTCCTGCTGATGCCCAGCGGCGCCACCATGCTGGACTCCCGCGACGCCATGCTGGCCGCCGACCGGCTGCGCATGGGCGGCCGCAACCAGTCGGTGCTGTGGCGCGAGTTCGCCCAGCGGGGCATGGGTGAGACCGCGTCCTCGACCGGCGCCGACGACCGCGAGCCCGTGCCGGGCTGGTCCTCCCCGCTGCAGTCCGACGAGGCGCGGGTGACCTTCCGCTCGGACGCGCAGGACACCTCGGTCTACACCGGTGTCTACGAGGCGCGGATCTCGCCGACGGCGGACAACATCGCCGACACGGACACCGGCCGCACCGTGACGTTCGTGCCGGGCCGCTACGAGTTCATCGCCCAGGCCCCCGGCCACGGAGCGGTGCGCTTCTCGCGGACGTTCGGGCCGGGTGCGGACGTCGTGGTCGACGTGCCGCTGCGTCGCAACCTGGCCTCCGTCCACAACGGTGCCGTCGCCGTCGGTGACGGCGTCAACCTCGAGGCGCTGATCGACGACACCGAGCGCACCAACTGGGCCTCGCTGGAGTCGGCCGGCACGGCGAGCGCCGGGCGGGGTGAGGGCCGCCAGGTCCAGGGCCGCCAGGTGACGGTCGCACTCGGTGACGAGGCGGTGAGGATCAACCGGGTCAACGTGAGCGCCGCGCTGCGGCCCACGGACGAGCAGGACGCCGACCCGGGCAGCCAGAGCCGCTTCTCGGCCCTGCGCTCGTTCGAGATCCTGGTCTGCGACGCCACCCGCGGCGGCAACACCTGCACCGACGACGAGGCGGAGTTCGACGTTGCCTACCGCAGTGCAGCCGACGCCTTCCCGGGGGTCCGCCCCCGTCCGGCGGCGCCCGACCTGACGCTGCGCAGCTTCCGGTTCGACGGCGTCGACGCCACCCACGTGCGGATCCGGGTGCGCGACAACCAGTGCACCGGCGGCCCGGCGTACCAGGGCGAGGCCAACCCCTCGAACGACCCGGTGTTCAGCAACCCGGACTGCGACAGCGAGGAGACCACCCCCGACCGGGCGGTCCTCTCCCCGCCGTTCGAGCAGGTCCGCATCGCCGAGCTGCAGGTCTTCGGCCCGCAGTAGTCGCGACTCAGCGGCTGTAACGCCGGGTTACGGCTTGTTCCACCCAGGAAAGAGCCTGGGTGGAACAGCTGGTAACCCGGCGTTACAAGCGGTCCGGCGCCGCGACGCACTGCCGGCCCGGAATCAGGTGCTGGAGTCGGACTCCAGGGCGACGGTCGTGGTCTGCTCCTGGCCGTCACGCTGGTAGGTGAGGGTGACCTCGTCGCCGGGGCGGTAGGAGCGGACGGTGGCGATCAACGAGTCGGCGCTGGTGATCTCCTGGTCGTCGACCCTGGTCACGATGTCGCCCGGCTCGAGCCCCGCCGCCTCGGCGGCCGAGCCGTCGGTGATCTCGCCGACGACCGCGCCGTCGGTGATCTGCACGGCGGTCGAGGTGGTGGTGGCGTCGCTGACGCCGATGCCGAGCCGGGCGTGGGTCGGGGTCTCGCCGGCGGCGAGCTGGTCGACGATGTCCATCACCTCGTCGATCGGGATCGCGAAGCCGAGCCCGATCGAGCCGGCCTGGCTGTAGGACGAGCCGCTGGACCGGATGGAGGAGTTGATGCCGATGACGTGGCCCTCCATGTCGACGAGCGGGCCGCCGGAGTTGCCCGGGTTGATGGCCGCATCGGTCTGGATCGCCGGGTAGACGGTGGCGTTGCCGGTGGTGTCGGTGCCGACGTTGACCGGGCGGTCGAGGGCGCTGACGATGCCGCTGGTCACCGTCGCGTCGAGGCCGAAGGGCGAGCCGATCGCGACGACCTCCTGCCCGACGTCGACGTTGTCGGACCGGCCCATCGTCGCCGGGGTGAGCCCGCTGACGTCCTCGGCCTGGATGACGGCGGTGTCGGTGAGCGGGTCGGTGCCCAGCACGGTGGCGTCGGCGTGGCTGCCGTCGCTGAAGGAGACCGTGATCCGGCCCCCCTCCCCGGCACCGTCGACGACGTGGTTGTTGGTCAGGATCTGGCCGTCGGAGCTGAGGACGATCCCCGAACCAGAGCCCTCCCCCTGGCCGGTGGCGACGTCGATCTTGACCACCGAGGGGAGCACCGTGCTCGCGACGTCCTCCACGGAGCCGGGCGCGGCGGGGGAGTCGCCGGTGTCGACGACCTGCGCCGACGCCGGAGAGGTCGAGGTGTCCGCGCCACCGCCCTGCGCCGTCTCGTACACGGCCGCACCGCCCACGCCGGCCGCGGCCCCGACCACGAGGGCGCCGGCAACGACCGCCGCTGCGAAGCCGACCCGGCCGCGGGCAGGCGGGGGAGTTCCGGGCGCGGGCTGGGCCGCGGGCGCGGGCTGGGGCTGCGCCGCGTACGGGTGGTCGGGAGGGGGTGGGAGGACTCGTTCGTCGGACATGCGTCCACCGTGCCGACCGACCCTGTGCCGTTCCTGAGAGGCCGCTGGCACGCCGGCAAGAAGGCGGGACTGCAAGATCTCTCGGGCGGTGCTTGAAAGATCTTGCAGGTCTTGCAGAACGTCTTGCACGCGCCGTACGGTGACGAC
This sequence comes from uncultured Actinomycetota bacterium, assembly GCA_963754025.1. Classification (GTDB taxonomy): domain Bacteria; phylum Actinomycetota; class Actinomycetes; order Propionibacteriales; family Nocardioidaceae; genus Nocardioides. Next base: position 1,280,784 of record CAVWEC010000005.1, read on the forward strand.
GCTCACTCCATCACTCGGACCTCTCGGGAGCCCCCGTTGCGCCTGCGCACCCTGCGTCCTGCCCTCACCGCAGCCGTCGCCACCGTCCTCGCCGCCACCCTGACGGCCGCGCCCACCGCGCCGGCGTACGCCGACCACACCGACGCCCCGGAGCGGGTGACGCTGGTCGGCAGCCTCCAGTCCGAGCTCGGTTGCACGGAGGACTGGGCGCCGGCGTGCGACCAGACGGCGCTCGCCCCGGTCGACGGCGGTCCGGTGTGGGAGGGCACGTTCGAGGTGCCCGCCGGCACGTGGGAGCTCAAGGTCACCCTCGACGGCACCTGGGACGAGGCCTACGGCGACGGCGACGGCAACCTGCCGCTCCACCTCGAGCACGCTGCCACCCTCCGGTTCTCCTACGACCACGAGAGCCACCGGGTCGCCCTCGCGCCCGCCGAGCTGCCCAGCGGCGAGGTCACCGACGCCGACCGAGAGCTCGCCGGCGCCTCGCTGCGCACCCCGCTCACGCGCGAACGCTTCTACTTCGTGATGGCTGACCGGTTCGCCAACGGTGACCGCTCCAACGACACCGGCGGCCTCGACGGCACCCGCCTCGAGCACGGTCACGACCCGGCGGACAAGGGCTTCTTCCACGGCGGAGACGTGGCCGGGCTGCGCAAGCGGCTCGACTACATCGAGGGGTTGGGCACCTCCGCGATCTGGCTGACCCCCAGCTTCGCGAACCGGCCGGTGCAGGGTGCGGGCGAGAACGCCAGCGCCGGCTACCACGGCTACTGGGTCACCGACTTCACGCGGATCGACCCCCACTTCGGCACCAACGCCGAGCTCGAGGCCTTCATCGACGAGGCCCACGCGCGGGGCATCAAGGTCTTCTTCGACATCATCACCAACCACACCGCCGACGTCATCGACTACGAGGAGCAGCAGTACGGCTACGTCTCCAAGGAGGCCGAGCCCTACCGCGACGCCAGCGGCCAGGTCTTCGACGACCGCGACTTCGCCGGGACCGACGACTTCCCGGAGCTCGACCCGGCGACGTCCTTCCCCTACACGCCGACCTTCCGCAGCGAGGCCGACGAGAGCGTGAAGAAGCCCGAGTGGCTCAACGACCCGACCAACTACCACAACCGCGGGGACTCGACCTTCGCCGGTGAGTCCTCGACGTACGGCGACTTCGTCGGCCTCGACGACCTGTTCACCGAGCAGCCCGACGTCGTCGACGGCATGACCGAGATCTACGAGGCCTGGGTCGACTTCGGCATCGACGGCTTCCGGATCGACACCACCAAGCACGTGAACATGGAGTTCTGGCAGGAGTTCGCACCCGCGATCCGCGAGCACGCGGCCGCCGCCGGCAACCCCGACTTCTTCGCCTTCGGTGAGGTCTACGACGCCAGCGCCGCCTTCATGTCCCAGTACACGACCGAGGGCGAGATGGACGCCACCCTCGACTTCGGGTTCCAGTCGGTCGGCACCGGATTCGCCAAGGGCGGCGCCACCACGCGGCTGCGGGACTTCTACGCCGACGACGACTGGTACACCGACGGCGACTCCAACGCCTACTCGCTGCCGACCTTCCTCGGCAACCACGACATGGGCCGCATCGGCGGCTTCCTCGACGACGACTTCTCCGGCGAGGAGCTGCTGGCTCGCGACCGGCTCGCGCACTCGCTGATGTACCTCACCCGCGGCCAGCCAGTCGTCTACTACGGCGACGAGCAGGGCTTCACCGGTGACGGCGGTGACAAGGACGCGCGCCAGGACATGTTCGCCAGCACCGTCGACAGCTACAACGACGACGACCTGATCGGCACCGACGCGACCACCGCCGCGGCCAACTTCGATCCCGGTCACCCGCTCTACCGGTCGATCCGGAGGCTGTCGGCACTGCGCGAGCGCCACCCCGCCCTCGCCGACGGGGCCCAGCTCCACCGCCACAGCAGCAACGAGGCGGGCGTCTACGCGTTCTCCCGCATCCAGCGGGGTGCGAACCGCGAGTTCCTCGTCGCGGTCAACAACGCCTCCAGCGCCAAGACCGTGTCGCTGCGCACCCTCTCGCCCCGCGGCTCGATGAGCCGGATCTGGGGATCGGCGACCCAGCGGGTCCGCGCCGACCGCGAGGGTCGCGTCGAGGTGACCGTGCCGGCGCTGTCGGCGGTCGTCTACCGTGCCGACGCGCGGGTCCCCGCCCGCGACGAGGCGCCGGCGGTCCACGTCGAGGGCCCCTCGGCCGGCGGCACCGTCGGCGGGCGTGCCTTCATCTCCGCGGGCGTGCCCGACGGCGGGTTCAACCAGGTGACCTTCGGCTGGCGCCACGCCGGCAGCAGCGGGTGGACGCCGCTCGGCACCGACGACAACGCGCCCTACCGGGTCGTCCACGACGTGCGCGACCTGGCCGACGGCACCCTCCTGGAGTACCGAGCGGTGCTCACCGACAGCAGCGGCAACCGCTCGGTCGCGTCGTCGTACGGCGTCGTCGGCGACCCGGTCACCGAGCCCGGCGACCCCGGGGGCGGTGGGCCCGTCACCCAGCCCGGCGCCGTGTCCGTGCCGGGCAGCCAGAACTCCGAGATGGGCTGCCCCGGCGACTGGCAACCCGGCTGCTCCGAGGCGCAGCTGTCGCTCGACGCCGAGGACCAGGTCTGGAAGCGCACCACCACGCTGCCGGCGGGGCAGTACGAGTACAAGGCCGCCATCGACGGGACGTGGGACGAGAACTACGGCGCCGGCGGTGCGCCCAACGGCGGCAACGTGGCGCTCGACCTCGCCGCCGGGCAGGAGGTCACCTTCTACTACGACCACGGCACCCACTGGGTCACCAGCGACGCCAACGGGCCGATCGTGACCGCCGCGGGCAGCTTCCAGTCCGAGCTCGGCTGCCCCGGCGACTGGGCGCCCGACTGCCTGCGCAGCTGGCTGCAGGACCCCGACGGTGACGGCACCTACACCTTCACCACCGACGCCATCCCGGCCGGGTCCTACGAGGTGAAGGTGACCCACGGCCAGACCTGGGACGAGAACTACGGCCAGGGCGGCGCCGCCGGCGGCTCGAACATCGCCTTCGACGTTCCCGGTGGCGCGCGGGTGCGGTTCTCCTACGACCTCGAGACCCACGTGCTGACGGTGTCGACCGGCGTCGCCGGGGCGGCCCCCGACCTGAGCGTCGAACGCGCCCAGTGGCTGCGCGACGACCTGGTCGCGTGGGACGTGCCCGACGCCGACAGCCGCAGCCACCGACTGCACTGGTCGCGCTCCGGCAGGCTCGTGCCGGACGCCGAGGACGTCGCCGGGGGCCGATCCCTGCGACTGACCCACGACGACGCCGGGCTGCCCGCAGACGTCCTCGAGGACTTCCCCCACCTCGAGGGCTACGAGGCCTTCCGGTTGCCAGCGGGACGCCTCGACCAGGTGCCGTCGATCCTGCGCGGCCAGGTCGCCGTGGCGTCGTACGACGCCGACGGCCGGCTCCACGACGCGACCGGGGTGCAGCTGCCCGGCGTGCTCGACGACGTCCACGCGGCGGCGTACGACCGCGAGCTGGGTCCGGTCTGGACGCGCGGCCGGCCGCGGCTGTCGGTCTGGGCGCCGACCGCCCAGGACGTCGACCTGCTCCTGGGCCGCCGCCGGGTGGCGATGAACCGCCTCGACGACGGCACGTGGACCGTGCGCGGCACCCGGAGCTGGGAGGGCAAGCCCTACCGGTTCGAGGTGCGGGCGTGGTCGCCGAGCGCCGACCGGGTCGTCACCAACACGGTGACCGACCCCTACTCGCTCGCCCTCACCGCAGACTCGCGGCGCTCGCTCGTCGTCGACCTCGACGACCGGGCGCTGACGCCCCGGGGCTGGGCCTCCACTGCGCGGCCGGAGGTCGCGCAGCCCGAGGACCGCGTGGTCTACGAGCTGCACGTGCGCGACTTCTCGATCGGTGACGACACCGTCCCGGAGCCCGAGCGCGGCACCTTCGAGGCCTTCACCGAGCGTGACAGCGAGGGCATGACTCACCTGCGGGAGCTGGCGGACGCCGGCCTCAACACCGTCCACCTGCTGCCGGTCTTCGACATCGCCACCGTCACCGAGCGGCGGTCCGAGCAGGCGACCCCGCCGTGCGACCTCGCGTCGTACGGCCCGGCCTCGGAGGAGCAGCAGGCCTGCATCGAGGAGATCCGCGCGGACGACGGCTTCAACTGGGGCTACGACCCGTTCCACTACACGGCCCCCGAGGGGTCCTACAGCACCGACCCCGACGGCACCCGGCGCACGCTGGAGTTCCGTCGGATGGTGCAGGCCCTCCACCGCGACGACCTCCAGGTCGTCATGGACGTCGTCTACAACCACACCGCCGCCAGCGGGCAGGACGCGAAGTCCGTGCTCGACCGTGTGGTCCCGGGCTACTACCAGCGCCTCGACGCGCAGGGCCGGGTCGAGACGTCGACGTGCTGCGCGAACACCGCGTCGGAGCACGCGATGATGGAGAAGCTGATGATCGACTCGGTGCTCACCTGGGCGCGCGAGTACGGCGTCGACGGGTTCCGCTTCGACCTGATGGGCCACCACTCGCTCGAGAACATGCAGCGGCTGCGGGAGGCACTCGACGGGCTGACCGTCGCCGAGGACGGCGTGGACGGCTCCTCGATCTACGTCTACGGCGAGGGCTGGAACTTCGGTGAGGTCGCCGACGACGCACGCTTCGAGCAGGCCACCCAGCTCAACCTGGCCGGCACCGGCATCGGTTCCTTCAGCGACCGGCTGCGCGACGCCGTGCGCGGCGGCGGGCCCTTCGACGAGGACCCGCGGGTCCAGGGCCTCGGCTCCGGGCTCTCGACCGACCCCAACGGCGCCGACGTCAACGGCACCGCCGAGGAGCAGGCTGCGCGCCTCGCCCACGCCGAGGACCTGGTCAAGCTCGGCATGGCCGGCAACCTCGCCGACTTCGAGTTCGCCTCCTCCGAGACCGGCGGCACCGTGGTGGGCTCGGAGGTCGACTACAACGGCCAGCCGGCCGGCTACGCCGCCGACCCGTCGGAGACGGTGACCTACGTCGACGCCCACGACAACGAGACGCTGTTCGACGCGCTGCAGCTCAAGCTGCCGCAGGAGACCTCGATGGCGGACCGGGCCCGGATGAACACGGTCTCCCTGTCGACGGTGGCGCTCGGCCAGGGCGTCGCCTTCTGGCACGCCGGCACCGACCTGCTGCGCTCGAAGAGCCTCGACCGCAACTCCTACGACTCCGGCGACTGGTTCAACCGGATCGACTGGACCGGCCAGGAGAACACCTTCGGCTCCGGCCTGCCGCCGCGCGCCGACAACGAGGCCAAGTGGGACTTCATGCGGCCGCTGCTGGCCGACGGCTCGCTGGAGCCCGGGCCGGACGCGATGGCGGCAGCCCGCGCCCAGGCGCTCGACCTGCTGCGGATCCGGTCGTCGTCGCCGTTGTTCCGGCTCGGCTCCTACGAGCAGGTGCAGGACAAGGTCAGCTTCCTCGACGCGCCTGACGGCGTCATCGTGATGCAGATCGACGACACCGCCGGCGACGACGTCGACGCCGACCGTGACGCCATCGTCGTGGTCGTCAACGCGACCCCCGAGGCGCAGCGGGTGGCGGCCGGGGCCGACGGCCTCGTGCTCCACCCGGTGCAGGCCGAGGGTTCCGACCCGGTCGTGAAGCAGACCGCGGTGGACGGCGGCACGGTCACCGTCCCGGCGCGGACGACGGCGGTGCTGCAGCGCTGACCCCGTAGCGTTCCCGCATGACCACAGCCCGGACGGTTCCCGTCACCACGGAGATGGACGGGGACGAGCTCGACGTCGAGGACGCCTGGCACCTGGTGCGGCACCACGGCGTCGGGCGGGTGCTGGGCGAGGCGTTCGTGCGGTTCCGCTACGGCGACGGCTTCACCAACAGCCGGGCGCTGGCGCTCCAGACGTGCCTCGCTGCGGTGCCCTTCATGATCGCGGTGACCGGCCTGGCCGCCGACCTCGACGAGGAGAAGCCGGCGCGCGTCGTCGCCGCCACGGTGAACGCGATCTCGCCCGGTCACGGACAGCGCGACGCCCTCGCCGACGCGCTCGGCAAGAGCTCCGACGGGACCGGCGAGATCGCGCTCACCGTGGGGCTGCTCGTGGCCCTGGCGTCGATGACCACGGCCATGGCCCAGGTCGAGCGCGGTGCCAACCGCATCTACGGCATCCGGCGGGACCGGCCGGCCCTGTGGAAGTACGGCCGCGCGGCGGTGATGACCGCCGTCCTGGCCGTGCCGGTGGGCACCGGGTTCCTGCTGATCGTCGGTGGCGGCGCCTTCGGCGACGCCATGGTCGACCAGTACGGCTGGAGCGCGAGGGTGCACACGTGGTGGGACGTGTTGCGCTGGCCGGCCGGGCTCTCGCTGCTGGTCTTCTCGATCGCGGTCCTACTGGACCACGCGCCCCGACGCCGGCAGCCGGCGCTGTCCTGGCTGGCCCTGGGGTCGACCGTCGCCGTGGTCGTGAGCACGGTGGCGGCGGCCGGCTTCGCGGCGTACGTCTCGCTCAGCGAGTCGTTCTCCAGCACCTACGGGCCCCTGGCCGGCATCTTCGCGCTGCTGCTGTGGAGCCTGCTCTCGGCGATGGGCCTCTTCTACGGGATCGCCGTCTGCGCCCAGCTCGAGGCGCTGCGCGCGGGGGAGCAGGAGCCGGTGTACGACGACCCGGGCCGCCCGCACCACACCCACTGAAATCGCGGCGTGTGCCTGAGAACTACCCAGAGGGCGTTCTCAGGCACACGAGGCGGTGCTGGGGGTGCGCTGGGGGTGCGCTGGGGGTGGTGGGGTCAGGCCCAGCGCTCGGAGGCCGGCACGAAGTCGAGCGTGCGGTCGCCGGTGTAGATCTGCTTGGGACGGGCGATCTTCTGCTCCTTGTCCTGCACCAGCTCGAGCCACTGCGCGAGCCAGCCCGGCGTACGGCCGATGGCGAAGAGCACCGTGAACATCTCGGGCGGGAACTGGAAGGCCTCGTAGATCAGGCCGGAGTAGAAGTCGACGTTGGGGTAGAGCTTGCGCTTGACGAAGTACTCGTCGTTGAGCGCGATCTTCTCCAGCTCCAGCGCGATCTCGAGCAGCGGGTTGGTGCCGGTGACCTCGAAGACGTCCTCGGCGGACTTCTTGATGATCTTGGCGCGCGGGTCGTAGTTCTTGTAGACCCGGTGGCCGAAGCCCATCAGCCGCTCGTTGCCGTTCTTCACGCCCTCGATGAAGGCGGGGATGTTCTCCTTGCCACCGATGCGGCGCAGCATCCGGAGGACGGCCTCGTTGGCGCCGCCGTGCAGCGGGCCGAAGAGGGCGCCGACGCCGGCGGAGACGGCGGAGTACGGGTCGACCTGGCTGGACCCGACGGACCGGACCGCGTTGGTCGAGCAGTTCTGCTCGTGGTCGGCGTGCAGGATGAACAGCACGTCGAGGGCGCGGACCAGGCGCTCGTCGGCCTCGAAACTCTTCTCGCTCATCTTGAAGAGCATCGAGAGGAAGTTCGCGGTGTAGGAGAGGTCGTTGTCGGGGTAGATGAACGGCTTGCCCTGCGCGTGGCGGAACGACCAGGCGCCCAGCGTCGGCATCTTCGCGATCATCCGCACGATCTGCATGTGGCGGTTGTCGGCGTCGGAGATGTTGCGCGCGTCGGGGTAGAACGTGGAGAGCGCCCCGACCGAGGCCATCAGCATGCCCATCGGGTGGGCGTCGTAGCGGAAGCCCTCCATGAAGCTCTTCACGTTCTCGTGCACGAACGTGTGGAAGGTGATCTCGTGCACCCACGCGTCGTACTCGGCCTTGGTGGGCAGTGCGCCGTGGATGAGGAGGTAGGCGACCTCGAGGAAGTTCGACTTCTCGGCCAGCTGCTCGATCGGGTAACCGCGGTACTCGAGGATGCCCTTGTCGCCGTCGATGTAGGTGACGGCGCTGCGGCACGAGGCGGTGTTGACGAAGCCCGGGTCGTAGACGGCGAGGCCCGGCTCGTCGTCGCCGGAGGCCTTGATCTGTCCCAGGTCGGCGGCCTTGATGGTGCCGTCGGTGATCGGGACGTCGTACTCCTGTCCGGTGCGGTTGTCGCGGACGGTGAGAGAATCAGTCACCCGCCCAACCTAACCCCGGTCGCGGAGCGGTGCGAATCCGGTGTCCGGGGTTTTGACCCGTACGACGCGCCGCCGGTACCTTGACATGTCGCGACTCCTGCCGCGCCACGACCTCCCACGTGGGTCGGGGTGCAGTCCCGGACTGAAATTCGAGCCGGGCCGTGTTCGTCAGAAGCCGCAGCACCACCGCCGACCGGCGTCCGCCGGGTCGGATCCACGAACGAGAAGGGCCACTCACGTGCGCACTTACAGCCCCAAGCCGGGTGACATCCAGCGCAGCTGGCACGTCATCGACGCGGAGGACATCGTCCTCGGTCGGCTCGCCGTCCAGACCGCCAACCTGCTGCGCGGCAAGCACAAGCCGATCTACGCGCCCCACATGGACACCGGCGACTTCGTCGTCATCGTCAACGCCGAGAAGGTCGCCCTCTCCGGCGACAAGGCCACCAAGAAGCTGACCTACCGCCACAGCGGGTTCCCGGGCGGCCTCACGGCCACCCCGGTCGGCGAGATCCTCGAGAAGGACGCCCGCAAGGTCATCGAGAAGGCCGTCTGGGGCATGCTCCCCAAGAACAAGCTGGGCCGCCAGATCATCAAGAAGCTGAAGGTCTACTCCGGGCCCCACCACCCGCACCAGGCCCAGCAGGCCACGCCGTTCGAGATCTCGCAGATCTCCCAGTGACTGAGGACGAAGGAAACATCGTGAGCGAGAACACCGCAGAGACCACTGGGGTCGAGGAGACCTTCGAGACCAACGAGCAGGGCGTCGCCTACAGCTCGGAGAGCACCCCGGCCGCCGACGCGCCGGTCGCCTCCGCCATCGCGCCGGCCGCCGCCACGGGGCGTCGCAAGCAGGCCGTCGCGCGCGTGCGCATCGTGCCGGGCACGGGCAACTGGACCGTCAACGGCCGTTCGCTCGACTCCTACTTCCCGAACAAGCTGCACCAGCAGGTCGTCAACGAGCCGTTCGCCGAGACGCGCCTCGAGGGCCGCTTCGACGTCATCGCCCGCATCCACGGCGGTGGCATCACCGGCCAGGCCGGCGCGCTGCGCCTCGGTGTGGCCCGCGCCCTCAACGCCGTCGACCTCGACGCCAACCGCGCCGTCCTGAAGAAGGCCGGCCTGTTGACCCGCGACGCGCGCGTCATCGAGCGCAAGAAGGCCGGTCTGAAGAAGGCCCGCAAGGCGCCGCAGTTCTCGAAGCGCTGATCTGACGGCCTGACACGAGCAGGGAGCGCCTTCCCACTCATGGCAAAGCGCTACTTCGGCACGGACGGGGTCCGGGGCCTGGCCAACGGTGATCTCACCGCTGAGCTGGCCCTGGACCTCTCCGTCGCCGCGGCCCACGTCCTGGCCGACCGCGGCGACTTCGCCGGTCACCGGCCGGTCGCGGTCGTGGGTCGCGACACCCGGATCTCCGGGGAGTTCCTCGAGGCGGCCGTCGTGGCCGGTCTCGCCTCAGCGGGCGTCGACGTCCTGCTGCTGGGCGTGCTGCCGACCCCCGGCGTGGCCTTCCTGACCGAGAAGCTCGGCGCCGACCTCGGGGTCATGCTCTCGGCCTCGCACAACCCGATGCCCGACAACGGCATCAAGTTCCTGGCCCGCGGGGGCCAGAAGCTCGACGACGCCGTGGAGGTGGCGATCGAGCAGCGGATGCGCGAGGAGTGGCAGCGCCCGCAGGGTGGCTCCGTCGGCCGCGTCACGACGTACGGCGCCGCGATCGACGACTACGTCGGCCACCTCATCGACTCCATCGACCACCCGCTGGTCGGCATCAAGGTCGTGCTCGACTGCGCCGAGGGCGCGGCCTCCGAGGTCGGGCCGCGCGCGCTGGTCGGCGCCGGCGCCGATGTCAGCGCGATCCACGCCATGCCCGACGGGCTGAACATCAACGACCAGTGCGGCTCCACGCACCTCGAGGAGCTGCAGGCGGCGGTGCTCAAGGACGGGGCCGACGTCGGCTTCGCCCTCGACGGTGACGCCGACCGCTGCCTCGCGGTCGACCACGAGGGCACGGTCGTCGACGGCGACCAGCTGCTCGCCGTCCTGGCGCTCTCGCTGCGTGACGAGGGCCGGCTGGTCAAGGACACCGTGGTCGCGACCGTGATGAGCAACCTGGGCTTCGTGAAGGCGATGCAGGGTGCCGGCATCGGCGTGCGCCAGACCAAGGTCGGCGACCGCTACGTCCTCGAGGCGATGAAGGTCTCCGGCTACTCGCTCGGTGGTGAGCAGTCGGGCCACGTGATCATGAGCGACCACGCCACGACCGGGGACGGCATCCTCACCGCCCTCGCGGTGCTCAACCGGATGGCCACGACGGGCCAGTCGCTGAAGCAGCTCGCATCGGTCGTGACCCGGCTGCCCCAGGTGCTGGTCAACGTGCCCGACGTCGACAAGGCGCGCGCCGACGACGACGCGGTGGTCGCCGCGGCCGTCGCCGAGGAGGAGGCAGGCCTCGGCGGCAACGGCCGGGTGCTGCTGCGGCCCTCGGGCACCGAGCCGATCGTGCGGGTGATGGTCGAGGCCCCGACCGACGAGATCGCCCGTGACGTGGCCCACAGGCTGGCGGGCGTCGTCCGCAGCCAGCTCGCTCTCTGAGAAGGAACGTCTCGTATCCCGGACACCGCCGGGAACACCGTCGGCATCGCGCTCGTTGCGCCGGCCATGACGAAGACACCCGAGAAGATCGTGTACACGGCCACGTCCACCGTCACCGGCGGTCGTCGCGGCGGCCACGGCCGGACCGAGGACGGCCAGCTCGAGGTCGACCTCCAGGCTCCCGTCGAGATGGGCGGCCCGGGCGGCGGCACCAACCCCGAGCAGCTCTTCGGCATCGGCTACGGCGCCTGCTTCACCGGTGCGCTGGGTCTCGCCGGCAAGGCCGAGGGGATCGACACCTCCGGCGCCACCACCGAGGTCTCCGTCGGCTTCGGGCCCGAGGGCGAGTCCTTCGCCATCAGCGTGGAGCTCGACGTCACCATCCCCGGCGTCGACGACGCGACCGCGCAGAAGCTCGTCGACCGCACCCACGAGCTGTGCCCCTACTCCAAGGCGATCCGCGGGAACGTCCCGGTGATCGTGACCGGCAAGGGCGTCTGACCGCTGCCACACGGAACCCCGCGACCCCGTGGTCGCGGGGTTTCACAGCTTCTTGAGGCGGACGTAGCGCACCGAGTGGTCGCGGTCCTTGCGCAGCACCAGCGTCGCGCGGCTGCGGGTGGGCAGCACGTTGTCGGTGAGGTTGGGGCCGTTGATGGTGTCCCAGAGGTGCGAGGCCATCTCGACAGCCTCGTCCTCGCTGAGCCCGGCGTACTTGGCGAAGTAGGACTCCGGGTCCTGGAAGGCCGTCTCCCGCAGCCGGAGGAACCGGCTGACGTACCACTCCCGGATGTCGTCGGTGCGGGCGTCGACGAAGACGGAGAAGTCGAAGAAGTCGCTCAACGTCAGGCCGGCGCGGCCGTCGTCGCGCACCCGCGCGGGCTGCAGCACGTTGAGTCCCTCGACGATCACGATGTCGGGGCGCTGCACGACGACCCTCTCGTCGGGGACGACGTCGTAGACGAGGTGGGAGTAGGTGGGCGCGGTGACCTCGTCCTTGCCCGACTTGATGTCGACGACGAACCGCAGCAGCGCGCGTCGGTCGTAGGACTCCGGGAAGCCCTTGCGCTGCAGCAGCCCGCGGCGCTCGAGCTCGGCGTTGGGGTAGAGGAAGCCGTCGGTGGTCACCAGCTCGACGTTGGGGTGCTCGGGCCAGTGGGCCAGCAGCTGCTGCAGCACACGGGCCGTGGTCGACTTGCCGACCGCCACGGACCCCGCGACGCCGATCACGAACGGCGTGCGGCGGGGCTGGGGCTGGCGCAGGAACGACTCCTGCTCCCGGTGGAGGCGGCCCGCGGCCGCGACGTACATGCTCAGCAGCCGCGAGATCGGCAGGTAGACCTGCTCGACCTCCTCGAGGTCGAGCGAGTCGCCGAGGCCCCGCAACCGCCGGATCTCGGCCGCGGACAGCGGGCTCTCGACCTCGCGGCCGAGCGCGGACCACGCGTCCCGGTCGAGCTCGACGTACGGCGACGGCTCACGTCCGGAGTCGTCGGGCGACCCGCCGGCTACAGACATGCGCGGCATTCTTGCAGGACGCCGCCCACCCGTAGACTCGCGGCCATGTGTGGAATCGTCGGCTACGTCGGGCCGAGGCAGGCGCAGGACGTCGTGATCGAGGGACTGCGGCGCCTGGAGTACCGCGGCTACGACTCGGCCGGCATCGCCCTGGTCAACGACGGCTCCATCGCCTCCGACAAGCGGGCCGGCAAGCTGGCCAACCTCGAGAAGGCCATCGACGAGGCACCGCTGCCGGCCGCCACCACCGGCATCGGTCACACCCGGTGGGCCACGCACGGTGCGCCCAACGACCGCAACGCCCACCCCCACCTGGGGGCGACCGGGCGCGTGGCCCTGGTGCACAACGGCATCGTCGAGAACTTCGCGCGGCTGCGGGCGGAGCTCGAGGGCGCGGGTCACGAGATGCGTTCGGAGACCGACACCGAGGTGGTCGCGCACCTGCTCGAGGACGCCGTGGTCGCGGGAGCCGACCTCACCACCGCCATGCAGCAGGTGTGCCAGCGACTCGAGGGTGCCTTCACCCTCGTCGCCACGGACGCCGAGGCCCCCGGCACCGTCGTGGCCGCCCGCCGCAACAGCCCGCTCGTGGTCGGGCTCGGCGAGGGCGAGAACTTCGTCGGCTCCGACGTGGCCGCCTTCATCGAGCACACCCGCGAGGCCCTGGAGGTCGACCAGGACCAGGTCGTCACCATCACCCCGGACGGCGTCTCGGTCTCCGGCTTCGACGGCACTCCCAGCGAGGGCACGCCCTACCACGTCGACTGGGACCTCTCGGCCGCCGAGAAGGACGGCTACGACTGGTTCATGCGCAAGGAGATCTTCGAACAGCCCCGCGCCGTCGCCGACGCCTTGCTCGGGCGTCACACCACGGCCGGCGCGCTGCAGCTCGACGAGGTGCGGCTCTCCGACCAGGAGCTGCGCGACATCGACAAGATCATCATCATCGGGTGCGGCACGGCGGCGTACGCCGCGCTCGTGGCGAAGTACGCCATCGAGCACTGGTGCCGGATCCCCTGCGAGGTCGAGCTCTCCCACGAGTTCCGCTACCGCGACCCGATCCTCACCCGCAACACGCTCGTCGTCGCGATGAGCCAGTCCGGGGAGACCGCCGACACCCTCATGGCGCTGCGCCACGCGCGCACCCAGGGCTCGAAGGTGCTCGCGATCTGCAACACCAACGGCTCGACGATCCCGCGGGAGTCGGACGCCGTCATCTACACCCACGCCGGACCCGAGATCGGTGTCGCCTCGACCAAGGGCTTCCTGACCCAGCTCGTCGCCTGCTACCTGCTGGGGCTCTACCTCGCCCAGGTGCGCGGCACGAAGTTCGGCGACGAGATCACCGCGGTCGTCCACGAGATCGCCGCGATGCCGGCCCACCTCGAGCGGGTGCTGGGCGACGCCGAGAGCATCTACGCGCTCGCCCGCGACCTCGTCGACGCCCGCACGGTGCTGTTCCTCGGCCGCCACGCGGGCTACCCGGTCGCGCTGGAGGGAGCGCTCAAGCTGGAGGAGCTGGCCTACCTCCACGCCGAGGGCTTCGCCGCTGGTGAGCTCAAGCACGGCCCGATCGCGCTGATCGAGGAGGGGCTGCCCGTCTTCTGCGTCGTGCCGCCCCGCGGCCGCGACCAGCTCCACGACAAGATGGTCAGCGCGATCCAGGAGATCCGGGCCCGTGGCGCCCACACGATCGTGCTCGCCGAGGAGGACGACGACGAGGTCGCGCCGTACGCCGACCGGCTGATCCGGCTGCCGAAGGTGCCGACGCTGCTCCAGCCGGTCCTGGCGACCGTGCCGCTCCAGCTCTTCGCCTGCGAGCTGGCCACGCTGCTGGGCCACGACGTCGACCAGCCGCGCAACCTCGCCAAGTCCGTCACGGTGGAGTGAGCGGTGCCGGTCATCGGGGTCGGCATCGACGTGGTCGACATCGAGCGGTTCGTCGAGTCGCTGGAACGCACCCCCGGCCTCTGCGACCGGCTGTTCACGCCGGCCGAGGCGAGCCGGCCACCGGCGTCGCTCGCGGCGCGGTTCGCGGCGAAGGAGGCGCTGGCCAAGGCGCTCGGCGCGCCGGTCGGCATGGCCTGGCACGACGCCGAGGTCGAGTCCGAGGACTCCGGGCGTCCCCGGCTGGTGCTGCGCGACTCCGTGCTCGCCCGCGCCGAAGAGCTCGGCGTACGGCACCACCACCTCTCGCTCTCCCACGACGCCGGCATCGCCTCCGCCGTCGTCATCCTGGAGTCCTGACCCGCGGCGTGTGCCTGAGACCGACCTGTGCGGCGTTCTCAGGCACACGCCGCGGATACGGTGGGGGGATGCGGCGGGCGCACACGGTGGAGCAGGTGCGGGCGGCGGAGGGCACGGTGCTCGCCCGGCTGCCCGAGGGGGCGCTGATGCAGCGCGCCGCGGCCGGCCTCGCCTCCGCCGTGATCGACCTGCTCGACGGCGGCTACGGCCGTCGCGTGGTGCTGCTGGTCGGCCCGGGCGACAACGGTGGTGACGCGCTGTACGCCGGGGCGGTGCTCGCCCGGCGCGGGGCGGCGGTCGAGGCCTGGCTGCTCGCCGACCGGGCCCACGAGGCGGGGCTCGCGGCGCTGCGGGCCGCCGGTGGCCGGGTCGCCGGACCTCGCCCCGACCACGGGGCCGACGTCGCGCTCGACGGGATCGTCGGCATCGGGGGACGACCGGGGCTGCGCGAGCCCGCGGTCGAGGCCCTCGCGCACCTCGCCGGCACCCCGGTCGTCGCGGTCGACACCCCCAGCGGCGTCGACGTCGACACCGGCGAGCTCGACGGCCCGCACGTCACCGCGGCGGTCACCGTCACCTTCGGCACCCACAAGGTCGCCCATCTCGTCGACCCCGCCTCGGCCGCGTGCGGGGTGGTGCACCTCGTCGACCTCGGGCTCGACCTCCCGCCACCGGTCGTCGAGGCCCTCCAGCCCCTCGACGTACGCCGCCTGCTGCCGCGGCCCGCCAGCACGGCCCACAAGTACACCCGCGGGGTCGTCGGGGTTCGCGCCGGCTCGGCGCAGTACCCCGGCGCCGCCCGGCTGGCCGTGTCCGGCGCCGGCTGCGGCCTGGCGGGGATGGTGCGCTTCGTCGGCGAGGCCGCCGAGGACGTCCTCACCCACCACCCGGAGGTCGTGGGGGAGGGCCGCGTGCAGGCCTGGGTGGTCGGCCCCGGCGGTGGCGACGGGGCCGGTGACGCCCTGACGGCCGCACGTGCCGACGGCGTCCCCCTCGTCGTCGACGCCGACGCGCTGAGGCACATCGACGGCCCGCTGGGGGTGCCGGCGGTGCTCACGCCGCACGCCGGGGAGCTCGCCGCGATGACCGGGGTCGACCGGGCAGACGTCGAGGCCCGGCCGCTCCACCACGCCACCGCCGCCGCGCGCGCGTACGACGCCGTGGTGCTGCTCAAGGGGCGTCACACGCTCGTCGCCGACCCCGCCGGTCCGGTGCGGGTGACCACCACGGGGCTGCCCTGGCTGGCGACCGCCGGAGCCGGCGACGTGCTGGCCGGCGTGGTCGGCGCCCTGCTCGCCTCCGGCCTCGCCCCGTACGACGCCGCGTCGGTCGGCAGCTGGCTGCACGGGGCCGCGGCGACCCTCGCGAGCCGCGGTGGACCGGTCACCGCCGGGGACGTCGCCCGCGCACTTCCCGAGACGGTGCGACAGGTCCTCGCCCCGGGGATGGAAGAATCCGGTCCGTGACCCGAGGCCGCGCCGAGATCGTCGTCGAGCTGCCGGTGATCCGTCACAACGTCGGGCTGCTCCGGGAGCACACCGGCGTGCCGGTGATGACGGTCGTCAAGGCCGACGGCTACGGCCACGGCCTCGCACCCGCCGGACGGGCTGCCCGCGAGGGTGGCGCGGCCTGGCTCGGGGCGGCCACGGTCGACGAGGCGCTCGCTCTGCGGCACTCGGGCGACACCGGCCGGGTGCTGTGCTGGCTGACGGTGCCGGGCGACGACCTCCGGGCGGCGGTCGAGGCCGACGTCGACGTCACGGTCTACTCCGAGGCCGAGCTGGACGCCGTCGTCGAGGCCGCCGGCGGGCGACCGGCCCGGGTCCAGGTCAAGGTCGACACCGGGCTCTGCCGTGGCGGCGCCCCCCGCGAGGCGTGGCCGGCGCTGTTCCGGCGGTGCGCCGAGGAGGAGCGCGCGGGTCGGGTCCGGGTCACGGGGGTCTGGTCCCACTTCGCGTGCAGCGACGACCCCGACCACCCCGCCAACGACGCCCAGCAGGCGGCCTTCGACGACGCGCTGGCGCTCGCGTCGGCGAGCGGCCTGCGCCCCGAGGTGCGCCACCTCGCCAACTCCGCCGCTGCGCTGCTGCGGCCCTCGGCCCGCTACGACCTGGTGCGCACCGGGCTGGCGTCGTACGGCCTCGACCCGGCTCCGGGACTGACTCCCGACCTCGAGACCCGCGACCGCCCGGGACTGTTGCCCGCGATGGGCGCCGTCGTCCGGCTGGCCATGGTCAAGCGGGTCGCCGCCGGTGAGTCGGTGTCCTACGGCCACACGTGGACCGCCGACCGGCCCACCACGCTCGGTCTCGTCCCGGTCGGGTACGCCGACGGCGTGCCCCGCCACGCGAGCAACCGGGCCGAGGTGATGGTCCGGGGCAAGCGGCGCCCGGTGCGCGGACGGATCTGCATGGACCAGTTCGTCGTGGACCTCGGTGACGACCACGCCGAGCCCGGTGACGAGGCGTGGCTGTTCGGGTCCGGGCTGTACGGCGAGCCCACTGCCCAGGACTGGGCCGAGTGGAGCGACACCATCAGCTACGAGATCGTGAGCCGGATCGGCGGTCGGTTCCTGCGCGGCTGGATCGACGAGTCGGTCGGAGGGAGCAACGCATGAACGCGCGCCGGAGGGTGCTGGGTGCCGTCGCCTCCGCCGCGGGGGTGGCCGTCGCCGGCACCGCCGTGGGGGTGGCCCGCCACCGACGCGTCATCGCCCGGCGCGGGGCGGGGGACTCCGTCGACTTCGGGGGGCTGCGGTCCACGCCGGTGACGGTCGTCGCTGACGACGGCGTGCCCCTCCACGTGGAGGTCGACGAGCCGTACGGCCGGGGCGCCGCGGTGACGGTGGTGTTCGTCCACGGCTACGCGCTCAACCTCGACTGCTGGCACTTCCAGCGTGCGGGCTACCGGGGCCTGGTGCGGGCGGTCTACTACGACCTGAGGTCCCACGGCCGGTCGGGCCGCTCCACCGAGGGCCACGCGACCATCGAGCAGCTCGGCCGTGACCTCCGCCGGGTGCTCGACGACGTCACCGAGGGCCCGGTCGTGCTGGTGGGCCACTCGATGGGCGGCATGAGCATCATCTCGCTGGCCGAGGAGTACCCCGAGCTGTTCGGCACCAAGGTCGTGGGGGTCGGCCTGGTGGCCACCACCGCCGGTGGCCTCGATCCGCACCGGTTCTTCGTCCCAGCGCTCCCGCGCACGCTCGGCAGCCAGGTCGCCGTTCGGGCCGTGGCCCTCATGGCCCGCGGCCACCGCACCGTCGACCTGCTGCGCCGGGCCAGCCGCTCCGTCGCCGAGGTCGTCACCGACGTCTTCGCCTTCGGTGACGACGTGCCCGAGAGCTACGTGAAGTTCGCCGACAAGATGCTGGCGGAGACCCCCTTCGAGGTGATCGCGGAGTTCTTCCCGACCTTCGGCTCCCTCGACAAGTTCGGCACGGTGCGGGCGCTGTCCGCGGTGCCGGTGTCGATCGTGTGCGGCACCGCCGACCGGATGACCTCGATCGGGCACAGCCGCAAGCTCCACGCCACGATCGAGGGTTCGACGCTGGTGGAGTGCGAGGGAGCGGGCCACCTGGTGATCATGGAGCGCCACGAGCAGGTCAACGCGGCCCTCGACCAGCTCTTCGCCGCGGCCGGGGAGCGGGTGGGGCGGTGAGCGTGGAGGTCCGCCTGATCGGCCCCGACGACGCCGGGCTGCTCCTGGAGACGATCCGGCCCGCCTTCGAGGCGCGGCCGCCGCTCGACCCGCCGGCCGCCACGCTCACCGAGTCCCCGGACTCACTGGCCGAGCTGCTGGCGCGCCGGGGCGGGCTGATCGCCACGTTCGAGGGCCAGCCGGTCGGCGGACTGGTGCTCGACCCGGTGGGCACCACGATGTACATCCGCCGCTTCGGCGTCCGGCCCGAGGTGCAGGGGCACGGCATCGCCGCCCGGCTGATCGCCGCGGCCGTGCAGGAGTCGCAGGGCTACGACGACCTCACCGTGGTGGCGCGGCTCGAGCTGCCGGCCACCGTCGGTTTCTGGGAGCGCCGCGGCTTCCGCGAGGTACGCCGCTACGAGCCCAACGTCGAGCTGCGCCGGCCGCTCAACACCTTCCTCTTCGACGTCCCCGACGCCGAGGCGATGCGCGACCTCGGCGCCAGCCTCGCCAAGCAGCTGCGGGCCGGCGACCTGGTCGTGCTCAGTGGCGAGCTCGGGGCCGGGAAGACCACGCTGACCCAGGGCATCGGCGCCGGTCTCGAGGTCCGCGGCGGCATCACCTCCCCGACGTTCGTGATCGCCCGGGTCCACCCCTCGCTGGTGCTGGGGCCGTCCCTCGTGCACGTCGACGCCTACCGGCTCGGTGGCATCGACGAGCTCGACGACCTCGACCTCGACGCGTCCCTCGACGACGCCGTGACCGTGGTCGAGTGGGGCGAGGGCATCGCCGAGGGGCTGGCCGAGTCGCGGCTGGAGCTGCGGGTGATCCGGGCGCTCGCCCACGACGAGGACCCCGAGGGCCTCGACCCCCGCCGGGTGCTGATGACGCCGGTCGGGCCCCGGTGGTACGAGCTGGACGTGCCCGACTCCCAGCGGCCCCCGCTCGCCGCGAAGCCCGACGAGACGCTGCTGGTCGACTTCTGGGCGTGCGACGAGGGTGACCTCCACGAGCTCGGCCGCGACGTGCCGCTCACCATGTCGATCGTCGTCGCCGAGCACGGCGACCGGGTGCTGCTCGTGCACAACCCCCGCAGCGCCGAGTGGGAGTTGCCGCTGGCGCGGCTGCGCGACCACGAGTCGCCCCGGGCCGCCGTGGTCGACCAGTTCCGGCTGGTCACCGGCACCGACCCGCTCGCACCGGAGTTCGCCGGGGTCGCGACCATCCAGTACGGCCACGAGCGCTTCATCAAGCGGGTCGCGCTCTACCGCACCTCCCTGCCCCAGGACTCCGGCATGGCGCCGGGGGGCGACGTCGACGCGCTGTCGTGGTGGGACCCGGTCGACGACCACACCAACCTCTCGGCCATCGACGCCCATCTGGTGCGGGTGCTGCGCGGGACCTGAGCGCGGCTACCCTGACCGCGTGCTGCTCGCCTTCGACACCGCCTCGCCGACGGTCACCGTCGCGCTCCACGACGGCACGGACGTGGTCGTCGAGCACACCAGCGAGCAGGCCCTGAAGCACGGGGAGCAGCTCGCGCCGCTGATCGAGCGCTGCCTGGCCGACGTCGGTGCCGTCCGCCAGGACCTGACCGCGATCGCCGTCGGCACCGGGCCCGGGCCGTTCACCGGCCTGCGGGTCGGGCTGGTCACCGCGCGCACCCTCGCGCACGTCCTCGAGATCCCGGTCTACGGGGTCTGCACCCTCGACGTGCTGGCCGTAGAGGCCGCCGACACCGGTGCGGTGATCGGGGAGTTCGTGGTGGCCACCGACGCGCGGCGCAAGGAGGTCTACCTCGCGTCGTACGACGAGGACGGGGTCCGCATCGCGGGGCCGGTCGTCGACCGGCCGGCCGAGCTGGCCACCGACGCGCAGGTGGTCGGCGAGGGCGCGCTGCTCTACCCGGAGTCGTTCCCGACCGCCGTCGGCCCGCAGCGACCGAGCGCGGGGTGGCTCGCGCGCACCGTGGCCGGTGAGCGGGCCGAGCTGACCGACCCCGAGCCGCTCTACCTGCGCCGCCCCGACGCGGTGGCGCCGGGACCGCGCAAGCCCGCGTCGTGACCACGCTCGTCGTCGAGCGCGCCGGCCCCGACGACGTCGACGTCGTCGCCCGGCTGGAGGAGGTCTCGCTCGGTGTCGACGCCTGGTCGCGGCGGCTCGTCGAGGACGGGATCGGCGGCCGGCTGCCGACGGTGCACTACCTCGTGGCTCGCCTCGACGGAGTGGTCGTCGGCTACGCCGTGGTCAGTGTCGCCGCCGACGTCGCGGAGCTGCAGCGGATCGCGGTCGACCCGTCGCGGCGTCGCTCCGGCGTCGCCACCGCGCTCCTCGACGCGGGCGTCGCGTCGTCGGGGGAGGCGGAACGCATGCTGCTCGAGGTGCGCGAGGACAACGAGGGAGCGCGCGCCTTCTACGTGACCGCGGGTTTCACCGAGCTCGACCGTCGGCCGCGCTACTACCGCGACGGCGCCGCGGCCCTGGTCCTGGTGCTCCCGCTGACCGGCCCGGAGCGGAACGTGTGGGCCACGGCGTAGCCGAGGTCCTCGTAGATCCGCAGCGCCGGCCCGTTGTCGGTGTAGACGCCCAGGCTCGACACGCCGGTGCCGGCCTGGGCGAGCCGCGTGAGGCTCGTGCTCAGCGCCCGGCCCAGGCCGCGCCCACGCAGCCCGGTCGCGACCGTGACCGCCCGCAGGTGCCCGGTGCCGTCGGGTTGGCGCACCACCGCGCCCACGGCCACGAGCTCGCCCGACGCGCGCACGCCGTGCCACGACTCGACGCCCGGCGTACCCGGGCGGGCGAGCGAGTCGGGGGCCTCGGCGTCGAGGAGGGCGGTGACCTCGTCCTCGTCGTCGATCCGCTCGACCGGCAGCGGGTCGTCGGGGGGCGAGGTGGTCGACAGCATCCAGTGCCACTCCCGCAGCCCGGTCAGCTCCCACGCGTCGGGGACGGTGGCGGCGTCGGCGTCGACCATCACCCGGTCGGGACGGACGCCGCTCGCGGCGACCCGGGCGAGCAGCGGCGCCAGGTCGTCGGCGGGGCCGAAGCCGTGGACGGCGAGCACGGGCCCCCCGGGGAGCGGCCGGTGGGCGAGCACGACGCACGCCCCGCCCTGCGCCCAGGCGCCCTCGACGAGGGCCGGGTCGACCTGGTGGCGCACGAACGGCACGTGCCCGAGGTCTGCCACCTCCACGGCGTGCGCGCTCGATGTCACCGGCCCATTCTCACCGGCGCACGGACGTCGGTGAGAATGGGGCCATGGACGCACCCCTGGTCCTCGGGATCGAGACCTCCTGCGACGAGACCGGCGTCGGCATCGTGCGCGGGCACGAGCTGCTGGCCGACGCCGTCGCGAGCAGCGTCGACGAGCACGCCCGCTTCGGCGGGGTCGTGCCCGAGGTGGCGAGCCGCGCCCACCTCGAGGCGATGGTGCCGACCATCGAGCGTGCCTGCGAGACGGCCGGGATCCAGCTGCACGACGTCGACGCGATCTCCGTGACCAGCGGCCCGGGGCTCGCCGGCGCGCTGCTGGTCGGCGTGGCGGCGGCGAAGGCGCTGGCGCTCGGGCTCGGCAAGCCGCTCTACGGCGTCAACCACCTCGCCTCCCACGTGGCGGTCGACCAGCTCGAGCACGGCGCGCTGCCGGAGCCCTGCCTGGCCATGCTGGTGTCGGGCGGCCACTCCAGCCTGCTGCGCGTCGAGGACGTGACGGTCGGCGTCGAGCCGTTGGGCTCGACCATCGACGACGCGGCCGGCGAGGCCTTCGACAAGGTCGCGCGGCTGCTGGGCCTGCCGTTCCCCGGCGGCCCGCACATCGACCGGGCGGCGCGCGAGGGCGACTCGGTCGCGATCGACTTCCCCCGCGGCCTCACCGCCCGACGCGACCTGGAGCGGCACCGCTTCGACTTCTCCTTCTCCGGGCTCAAGACCGCGGTCGCGCGGTGGGTGGAGATGCGGGAGCGCACCGGCGAGCCGGTGCCGGTGGCCGACGTGGCGGCGTCGTTCCAGGAGGCCGTGTGCGACGTGCTCACCCGCAAGGCTCTGGACGCCGCGCGCGACCAGGGCATCGAGGACCTGCTCATCGGCGGTGGTGTCGCCGCCAACTCCCGGCTGCGCGTGCTCGCGGAGGAACGCGCGTCCGCGCTGGGCATCCGGGTGCGGGTGCCGCGACCCGGCCTGTGCACCGACAACGGCGCGATGGTCGCCGCGCTGGGGGCCGAGATGGTGGCCCGAGGACGGACGCCGTCGTCGCTCGACCTGCCGGCCGACTCCAGCCAGCCGGTGACCCAGGTGCTGGTCTGACCGGAGCCGGTCCAGCCTCAGTTCTGCGCGAGGATGAACGCCGGCAGCAGGTAGTGCAACGACATGTTGCGCACCGGCAGCCGCGGTGAGACGACCTCGAGCCGACCGTCGCTGTGCGCCGTGACGACCACCTGCTCGCCCTGCTGCTCGACCAGCGCGACCAGGGTCTCGTCGTCCTGCCACACGGCCTGCAGCACGGTCGCGCCACCCTGTCCCCGGTCGGCGCGGAACTCCACCACCGGCTCGAGGGTGAAGGCATCGAGGATCGCCAACGTCGGTGAACCGAGGTCGTAGTACGACCCGTAGCCGATGATCCAGCGCCCGTCGGGGCTGAAGGCGCCCAGCCCGTGGTCGCAGGTCTCGGCGACCACCGTCACCGGCGGGGCGGCCTCACGCACCTGCGAGCAGGTGCTGTCGCCGCGGAACTCGGTCTGGCCGGCGACCAGCACGGACACCTGGGAGATGCCGCGCACGTCCTGGAACGCCGGGGCCCGGTCACCCGCGCCCTCCAGCACCAGGGATTCGGAGATCCCCTCGCGGCCGGCCTCGCCGTGGCGGACGTCGCCGGACTGCTGGTCGGTGGTGCTGACCGCGACCCGGTCGTCGCTGAGGTAGCCCTGCACCGTGGTGGCCTGCGCCGCGCCGCTCCGGATCGTCTCGCCGCCGTCGGACGCAGCGTTGACGACCAGCCAGCTGCCGTCGCCGCCCTCGACCCAGGCGACGCGGGTGCCGTCGGCGTTGCCGACCAGACCGAGCTCGAGGCCCTCCGCCAGCACGTCGACCTCCTCGAAGTCGGCGTCGAGCTCGACGGCCTCGATGCGTTCGCTGCCGGCGACGGCAACCGAACGCTGACCCACCCAGCCGTCGCCGAACGGCAGCAGCTGGGAGAAGCGGCCCGGGAGCTCGTGGGTGCCGTCGGCGTCGACGAAGGTCTCGTCGTCCGGCACCAGGTAGCCGCTGTCGGGCACCGGGCCCTGCGCGGCGTCGATCGTCAGCGGGAAGGTGCCGTCGGCACGAGGGGTGGGGGTGTCGACCACCCGGGTCGGGCTCGGGCCGGCGGGCTGCGGTGCGGAGGTGTCGTTGCCGGCGAGCCCGATGCCGACGGGGATCGCGAGCGCGAGGACCGCGGCGGCGACGACCCCGGAGGTCAGGGCCTGACGGCGACGGCGGATCGTGCGGGCCCGCCCCTGCACGCCCTCGAGGGTGAGCGGGGTGTCGTGCCAGCCGTCCACCTGGTCGTGCAGCTGCCGGCTCAGGCGGGTGGTCAGCTCGTCGTTCATCGGTCCTCCTCCCCGGAGGTCTCGGCGGGGTCGGTCGGGTCGTTCGGGTCGAGGGTGCGGGGCGCACGCTCCCGCAGGGCCGCGAGGGCCCGGCTGGCCTGCGACTTCACGGTGCCGACGGAGATGCCGAGCACCTCGGCGGTCTCGGCCTCCGACATCTCCTCGTAGTAGCGCAGCACGACGACCGCGCGCGCCTTGCGGGGCAGCGTCTGGACGAGGTCCCACAGCTCGCGGCCGGCGCCGGCGTCGTACTCGTCGTGGTGGGGGTTCTCGGGCAGCTGATCCGAGCTGAGCTCGCGCCGCTTCCACGCGCGGCGCCACAGCGAGTTGTGCTCGTTGACGACGATCCGGCGCACGTAGCCGTCGATGGACCCCTGGTCACGCACCTTGTCCCACGCCAGGTAGAGCTTGGCGAAGGCGGTCTGGGTGAGGTCCTCAGCGGTGTGACGGTCGCCGGTGAGCAGGAACGCGGTGCGCAGCAGGCTCGCCTGTCGCGCCTGCATGTAGGCCGCGAAGTCGGCGTCCCGGTCCGCGCCTCGGTCGGGCTGTCCTGCCATCGTCACTCCCGTCCCCGCGAGTGCGTGCGTGCTGCCCATCGGCTGCACCTCCATTCCATCGTCCCCCAGACGCGAACGGGGGGAGGAAGGTTGCAAAGCCGTGGACGTGTCGTGGCGGGGGAAGGGCTACCGTCGGTGGCATGACCCCGGGCCAGCTGCTGACCGACGCCCTCGGCCGGGTCGCCGAGGGGGTGCCGGACGTCCTCGACGGCCTCACCGCCGACGACCTCGGTCACCGACCCGCACCCGACGCCAACCCGGTCGGGTGGCTCGTGTGGCACCTCGCCCGCGTCTACGACGACCACGTGGCGGGCGTCTCCGACCTGCCGCAGGTCTACCTCGAGGGCGGGTACGCCGCGCGCTTCGCGCTGCCCTTCGACGACGGCGACATCGGCTACGGGCACACCGCCGAGCAGGTCGCGGCCGTGCATGCCTCCGGGGAGCTGCTCGCCGAGTACGCCGCCGCGGTGCACCAGCGGATGGGTCCCTGGGTCGCCGACCTCGACGCGGCCGACCTCGACCGCGTCGTCGACGACCGGTGGGACCCCCCGGTCACGCTCGGCGTGCGGCTGGTCAGCGTGGTCAGCGACCTGACCCAGCACCTCGGGCAGGCGGCGTACGTGCGCGGGCTGCTCGGCCACTGACGACGCGGTCGAGGAGCGACGGCCTATCCTCGCCGTGTGAGCATCCCCGTCGACATCGCCGCGCTGGGCGACGCGCTCGTCGGTCGCGGACCCGGCTACCTGCTGACAGCCGACGCGGAGGGCCAGGTGAAGGCGGTGACCGTCGAGCCCACGCTGCGCGACGGCGTGCTGCACTGCGCCCCGAGCCGCGGCTCGGCCCGCAACCTGAGCGCCCACCCGAGCGCGACCCTGCTCTTCCCGCCGCCGGTGGCGCGCGGCCACACGTTGCTCGTGGACGGGACGGCGAGCGCCACCGACGACGACATCGCGTTCACGCCGGTGTCGGCGGTGCTGCACCGGCCCGCCGACCACGCCGACGGGCCGGTCGACGGCCCCGTCGGCAGTGGGGGCTGCGGCCACGACTGCGCGCCGGTCGAATGACCCCGTTCTGGACCTCGGCGTTCCTCGACCTCTCCGCCGCGACGCACGCCGCCGGGCTGGCCTTCTGGCGTGACGTGGCCGGCACCTCCGTGTCGCCCGTGCGCGGCGAGGCCGGGGAGTTCGTCACGCTCCTGCCTGCCCGAGGTGACGACCACCTGCGGGTTCAGCGGCTCGCCTCCGGGCGGTCGCGGCTCCACCTCGACCTCCACGTCACCGACCCGCGGGAGGCCGCCGACCGGGCCGTCTCGCTCGGTGCCCGCGAGGTCGCCGACGTCGGCTACGTCGTGCTCCGCTCGCCCGGCGGCTTCCCCTTCTGCCTGGTCACCCACCCGGCGTCGACCCCCGCTCCTGCCGTGTCCTGGCCGGGTGGCCACCGGTCCGCGGTCGACCAGGTCTGCCTCGACGTTCCCGGTGAGCTCCACGACCGCGAGCTCACCTTCTGGCACGCGCTCACGGGCCGGGAGCTCACCGGGGTGCCGGGGCACCCGGAGTTCCACCGGCTGCCGCGGCCGGCCGGCGAGCCACTCCACCTGCTCGTGCAGCGCCTCGGAGACCCGCTGGGGGAGGTGCGCGCCCACTTCGACGTCGCCAGCTCCGACGTCACCGGCGAGACGGCGCGCCACGAGGCGCTCGGCGCCCGCGTCGTCGCCGTGCACGACGAGTGGACCGTGCTGACCGACCCGACCGGGGCGGCGTACTGCATCACGGGCCGGGCGCCCGCGTGACCATCCGCGACGCCACCGGCACCGACTGGGAGCGGATCTGGCCGATCTTCCGCGACACGGTGGCGGCTGGGGAGACCTACGCCTATCCCGAGGACCTGACCGCGACGAGGCGGCGGCGCTGTGGCTCGAGCGGCCGCCGGGGCGCACGGTGGTGCTCGAGGAGGACGGGCTGCTGCTCGGCACCGCGAAGATGGGCCCCAACCGCCCCGGACGCGGCGACCACGTCGGCACGGCGTCCTTCATGGTGGCGCCGTCGGCGCGCGGGCGCGGCGTCGGCCGCCGGCTCGCCGAGCACGTCGTGGAGTGGCACCGCCGGCAGGGCTACCGCGGCATCCAGTTCAACGCCGTGGTCGAGACCAACACCTCCGCGGTGGCGCTGTGGCACTCGCTCGGCTTCGTCACCGTCGGCACCGTCCCCGCGGCCTTCCGCTCACGCGAGCACGGCCTCGTCGGTCTCCACGTCATGTACCTCGACCTGTCCTGACCGGGCTTACCCGGTCGGCCGGGTAAACCCGACGTTCGTGACCCTTGCAAGTGTCACGAACGTCGAGGATTACTTCCCGAAGCTGGCCGTGGGAGTCCAGTGTGGCAGCAGTGACCGAACCGGACTGAGAGACCACTGATCGTCCACAAGTGCGCCGGTCGGGCCGCGGTCCACACACGGTGAGCAGGCCGCGGCGAGCGGACCAGCGTAGGGGCACCGTCATGGGAATGACGATCGATGCCTACGACGAGCTCGCGGCTGCAGTGACCCTTCGTCGCGAGCTGATCCGCGACGGGCTGACGGACGACACCATCGCCCGCCTCGTACGGCGTGGGGAGCTGCAACGGGTTCGACAGGGTGCCTACGTGGACGCGGGCTGGTGGAAGGACCTGACGGACGCCGAGCGCCATCGTGTGCGTCTGCGTGCCGTCCTTCGCCGTGGTCACCCGGCCAGCGTCGCCTCGCACGTCTCCTCCGCGCTCGAGCACGGTGCCGAGCCGTGGGGAATCGACCTGCAGCAGACCGACATCACGCGGCTGGACGGCAAGAACGGCCGCCGTGAGGCCGGCATCCGGCACCACCGTGGCCGACTCGACCCCACGGAGGTGGTGGTTCGCAACGGCGTGCCAGTGACTCCGGCAGCTCGGGCCGCGGTCGAGGTCACCACCGTGGTCCCCGTGGAGCAGGCGCTTGTCCTCGTGAACGGCCTCCTCCATGCCGGCGCACTGACCCCGGAAGAGCTCGAGGCGGAGGTCGAACGGTTGCGGGACTGGCCGGGGACCCTCAACACGAGGCTCGTACAGAGCCTGAGCGACCCGCGGATCCAGTCGGTCGCCGAGTCGCGGACCATGCACCTCTGCTGGTCCCAGCACCTGCCGCGGCCCGAGCCGCAGGTCCCGATCGTGGACGAGCTGGGCGATGTCTTCGCCTACGCCGACTTCGCGTGGAGGTCGCGCGGGGTGTTCCTGGAGTTCGATGGACGTATCAAGTACGAGCGGTACCGACGGCCCGGGGAGACCGTCGAGGAGTACGTGCTGAGGGAGAAGCGACGCGAGGAGCTCATCTGTCAGGTCACGGGGTGGGTGTGCATCCGCATCACGTGGCAGGACCTGGCCCACCCCCGTCGCACCGCGCAACGCATCCTGCGCATCCTCGCCTCCAGGCAGTGACCGAGCTTCGGAGCCCTTTTCAGACGTTCGTGACGCTTGCAAACGGCACGAACGTCGGGTTTACCCGGTCGGCCGGGTAAACCCGACCCGCCTCACCCCTGCTCGGCGAAGCCCGGGAGGTGCTGCTCCAGGATGGCGCGGAAGGGGGCCTCGGCCTCGAGCTGGGACAGGACGCCGAGACCGCCGAGCCAGGTCCGGTGGATGAGCAGGTACGACGTCGGCAGGTTCAGCTTGGTCGCCACCGTGAACGACGGGTTGCGCGGGTTGTTGATCCGCTCGAACTGCTCGCGCATCCACTCGCGGGTGAACCGGAAGGTCTCGTGACGGGTCGGCTCGATGAAGGGTGAGAGGTAGTCGAGGACCAGCTGGGGGTCCACCTGGATGCGGTCCCTGATGAAGCCCTCGGCGCGCAGTCCGGCGACCAGCTCGTCGGCGGTGTTCTCCGAGGCGATCCGGATCAGCCGGCCCATCGCCGACGGGAGCCCTCGCTCGGGCAGCCGGGCGACGGCGCCGAAGTCGAGGACGCCGAGGCGCCCGGGCGAACCGTCCTCGCGCGGCAGCACCCGGTAGTTGCCGGGGTGGGGATCGGCGTGGAGCATGCCGGTGCGCCGCGGGCCCTCGAAGAGGAAGGTCGCGTAGAGCCGGCCGTAGTGGTCGCGCTCGGCCTGGCTGCCCTCGCGGATCACGTGGGACAGCGAGTGGGGGCTCTCGAGCCACTCGGTGATCAACGCCTGCTCCCCGACGTCGACCACGTCGGGCACGACGACGTCGGGGTCGTCGTGGAAGGCGGTGGCGTAGGTGTGCTGCGCGTCGGCCTCGAGGGTGTAGTCGAGCTCCTCGGCGGCGCGTGCCTGGACCTCCTCGACGAGCGGCTTGATCTCGATGCCCGGGAAGACGGGCGCGATGCCGCGGGCGACCCGCGACAGCTGGCGCAGGTCGGAGAGCAACGCCTCGCCGGCACCGGGGTACTGCACCTTGACCGCCACCTCGCGGCCGTCGTGCCAGCGGCCGCGGTGGACCTGCCCGATGCTCGCGGCCGCGGCGGGTGCGCCGTCCAGCCAGACCAGGCGATCGCGCCAGTCCTCACCCAGCGAGCGCGCCAGCTGCTCGCGCACGGTCTGCGTCGGCATCGGTGGCGCGGAGTCCTGGAGGGCCGTCAGCTGGTCGCGGTAGGGCGCCGCCACCTCCTCCGGCAGCGCCGCCTCGAGCACGCTGAGCGCCTGCCCGAACTTCATCGCCCCGCCCTTGAGCTCGCCCAGGGTGCGGAAGAGCTGCTCGGCGGTGCGCTGCTGGACCTCGATCAGCACGGCCTCGGCCGGCGCGCCGCCCAGCCGCTTGCCGAAGCCGACGGCCTGACGGCCGGCGTACCCGAGCGGGAGCGCCGCGAGCCGCGCCGTACGCGCGGCGGCCTTGCGAGGCAGGTCGGACATGGGCCCATTGTCACCGACCCGTGGTGAACGGTCACCCATCCGCAGGCAGACTGGTGCCGTGCGTGCCCTCCGACTGCTCCCCGCCGCCGCCGTCCTGCTGGCCGCGGCCGGCTGCTCCACGGGCGACGACGGGACGGCGCCGACCGGCCACAGCCACGGCGCCGGGCAGGCGATCGTGTCGCTCCCGGTGGGCGACGGCACCGAGTCGGAGCAGGTCGGCTACGCCCTCGAGGACGTGTCGCTCCCCGACCGCGCCGGGACGACGGGCGAGGTGTCGTTCCGCGTCACCTACCAGGACGAGCCGGTCACGAGGTACATCGAGGAGCTCACCCGCGACCTCCACCTCTACGTCGTCTCCGCGGACCTCACCACGTTCCGCCACCTCCACCCGGTGATGGCCGACGACGGCACCTGGACCGCACCGGTGCAGCTGCCGGCCGGCGGGGACCACCGCGTGGTGGCGGAGTTCGTCGCCCGCGACTCGGGCGGCAACGGTGACCACCTGGTGCTCGGTGAGTCGGTGCCGGTGCCCTCCGGGCCCGCGACGTTCGACGCGCCGGCCGACCCCGTGCTCGAGGTGACGGCGACCGAGTCGCCGGTCGCCGGACCGAACGGCCGGATGGAGCTCACCGTCACCGACCGGGACGGCGAGCCGGTGCGGCTGGGCACCTACCTCGGCGCCTTCGGCCACGTCACCGGCTTCCACACCGGGAGCGGGGCGATGGTGCACGTGCACCCGCTCGACGCTCCCGCGGTCACCGAGGACGGCTCCGCGCTGAGCTTCCACACCGAGATCGACGACCCCGGCGACTACCGGCTGTTCGTGCAGGTGCGCGTCGACGGCTACCTCCACACCGTCCCGGTCGCGGTGACGGTCGGCGCGGCGCCGGCCTGACTCACTCCCGGGGGGCGACCTCGAACCGCACGGTGGTGACGGGGTTCTCGAACCGGGAGAGGCGCAGGCCGACCTGCACCTCCCAGGTGCCGGGCCGGGGGAGCAGGACGTCGGCCGACCAGGTGCCGGCGTCGGCCGGTTGCACCGGCACGCTGCCCAGGTCGAGACCCGTGGTGCGCAGCTGGACGTCGGGCGCGCGGTCGGTGACCACCGGCTCACCGGTCTCGTCCTGCAGCTGCACCAGCAGCGTCGTCCTGCCCTCGCGGCGCGGGGTGAGCAGCACGTAGACCTCGAAGTCGGAGATCGAGCCGTCCTGCACCCCGGTCCGGCCCTCGGGCACGGTGACCGGCGCGGGGCGCGGGGACTGGTTGACGAGGAACCCGGTCACCGCCAGCAGAGCGACCAGCACCACCGCCTCGACGCGCACCGTGCGGGTGACCACGCCGACGGTCGTGAGCCGGTCGTCGTGCCCGGCGGCCCCGCGCACCCGCGGCAGCAACCGGAAGCGGTTCCATGCGCCGAGCCCCGCGACCACGAGAGCCAGGCCGATCTTCACCAGCAGCAGCAGGCCGTACGTCGTGCCGAGGAGCGGCGCCCAGCCGTCGAGGATCCGCCAGGCCAGCACCGTGCCGGTCGCGGCGACGGCCAGCACCAGACCTCCGGCCACGGTCGAGAACCGGGCCAGGGTCTCGGCCGCCAGCCGCTCCCTGCCCGCCAGGGCCCGCAGCGACAACCACAGCCCGAGCAGCCCGCCGAGCCAGGTCGCACCGGCGACCAGGTGCAGCGCGTCGGCCGCGACCAGCAGGGAGGTCGGCTGGTAGGCACGGGTGTGCCCCACCACCACGGGGCCGAGCAGCGCCGCCGCCGCGGCCGCCAGGGGTGTCCAGCGGCGCAGGCCCGACCCGGGGCGGTCGTCGAGGAGCGACACGGCCGTGCCGAGGCCCGCGACGACGAGCGCCGCCGAGACCAGCTCGTCGCGGACGAGGGTGAGGTCGAGCCCGTCGGCGACGGCGGTCAGCTCGGCCCCTCGGGCGTAGACCGAGGCGACGGGGACCGCGAGCACCACTGCGACACCGGCCACCGCGGCTGCGGCGCGGGCCAGGGTGCCCAGCCGCCGCCGGAGCACCTGACCGTCGTACGACGCGGGCAGCAGCAGCACGACGAACAGCACCAGCCCGGACGCGGCCAGCAGCCCCAGGTAGGTGAGCCCGGCCAGCACGCCCTGCGTGACGGTGACGAAGCGCGAGGACGTGGGCGGTGGCGGCGGGTCGGTCACGCTGTCGCTGCGTTCTCCGACCGAGTAGGTGAGGGAGCCGGAGATCGGGTGGCCGTCCGCGGAGACGACGAACCAGCCGATGACGAAGGTGCCGCTCATCGCGGCCGGGTCGTCGAGGGTGACGACGACGTCGAGCCCGGCGGTGCGCGCCGAGGAGGCGACGGTGCGGCCCTCGGCGTCGTAGACGGCGATCTCCTGGGCGGTCAGCCGCACCGGCTCGTCGAAGGTGAGCGTCACCTCCGACGGTGCGGTGTCGAGCAACGCGCCGTCGGAGGGGTCGGTGGCGACCAGCTGGGCGTGGGCGGCGGCCGGCGCCGCCGTCCCGAGCAGGGCGAGGACGCCGAGCAGGACGGCGAGCGCCAGCCGCGACCTCATGCGGTGGCGCGGCTCCGGGCGAGCGCGATGCCCCCCACGAGGAGACCGAGGCCGCCGAGCACGAGACCGGCCCAGCCGACGGTGCTGCCGGCCGAGGCCTCGGTGGTCTCGTCACCCTCGTCGTGGCCCTCGTCGTGGCTGTCGGACTCGGCCGTCTCGTCGGCCGACTCCTCGCCGTGGCCGTGGCCGTCGCCCTCCGCCGCGGTGACCTCGAAGGACGGCGCCGGCGTGTCGAGCTCGTCGGCGTCCTGGCCCTCCTCGGGGAGCTGGGTCCAGCCGGTCTCGCCCTTCTCGCAGGTCTGGACGGAGGGGAAGGCGAGCGTCTCGCCCTCCGCGTCGGCGGGGATCTGGAAGGACAGCTCGAAGGTGTCGCGCTGGCCGTCGGGCAGCGGGGTCTCGGCGGTGTAGGTGACCGAGCCGACCCGCTGGGTGACCTCGTTGCCGTGGGCGTCGGTCACCGGCTCGTCGAGCTCCTCGATGTTCTTCTCGAGCGTGTAGAGCGGGTTGCGGGTCGGGGTCACGGCGTTGACGCCCTCGGGCACCTGGATCTCGATCTCGGTGGTGGGGGAGCCCTCGCAGCCGTGGCCGACGCTGAAGGTGACGACGGTGTAGGCGCCGGCCGCGGTGGTGCTCGGCGTACCGGTGACGTGGGCGGCGGCGGGGGAGGCCCCGAGCGCGACGAGCGCGAGCGCGGCGGTGGGGGCGGCGACGCGCAGGAACGGGCGCGCGGCAACAGGTCGGGTGTGCATGGGTGTCTGCTTCCTGGAGTGGGTGTCGCGGGGTGGTGTCACGCGGGGCGTGGCAGCACCGGCGGACCCCGACGTGGAGCGACGGTGGTGTGGGCGAGACGGGCACGGGTGCGCGGGGCTCGGCCGGCGACGGGACGGGGCGTGGGGTGAGGGGTCACCCGGTGCCGCACCGTGGGCAGCGCGCCGAGCACGGCGGTCGCCGCCCGGGCGCAGAGTCGCCAGACCACGGCGGTGAGCAGCGTGACGACGCCGTGGGCCAGCAGCATCTGCCAGGTCCACACGTCGTGCCCGGCGTGCACGTGCTCACCTGTGGCGGGCATGGCGGCGAACGCGGTGTGCAGACCGACCTGGGCGAGGGCGACCAGCGGCAGCAGCCAGCGCGGCGCCACCAGGTCGTGCATCACCAGGAGCGAGCCGCCGAGCACCAGGGCCCCGAGGGCGACCAGGGCGGCGCCGTCGGGGACGGCGCCACCGGCCACCGTGTGGGCGCCGAGGGCACCGATCATGACCAGGACGGTCGCGGCGAGGGCACGCCAGCCGGCGTACGGCGCCCGCCGGGTCTCGACCGTCATGGTGTGCATCCTGCCACCTGCCCGGTGGCACGATGCGGGGGTGCACGCCTTCCGTACCGTCGACCCGGCCTCGCCGGCCGCACGATGGGCGATGGAGCAGTACTTCGCCGAGCTCGCCGAGCGGTTCGGCTTCGCCGTCGGCTCCGCGATCGACGACGCGGCGGCGGCCTACTCACCCCCGCGCGGCTGGTTCGTGCTCACCGGGCCCGAGGAGTCGCCGCTGGCCTGCGGCGCCGTGCAGCTGCTCGACCCCGACCGCGGCGAGGTCAAGCGGATGTGGGTCTCACCCGACGCCCGGGGTCAGGGGGTGGCCCGTGCGCTGCTGGCCCACCTCGAGTCGGTGCTCGCCCGCGAGGGCTGCACCTGGTCGCTGCTCGACACCAACAGCTCGCTGACGAGCGCGGTCGCGCTCTACGAGGCCAGCGGCTACGCGCGCGTCGACGACTACAACGGCAACGCCGACGCCGACGTCTGGTTCGCCAAGCCGCTGGGCTGAGCCGACGACGGCGAGCGGGGAGCAAGGTGCGTGATCGTTCCCCGGGCCAGTGCCGGCCCGCGTTGGTCAGCCGGTCCGGCTCTTGCGGCTGGACAGGCTCTCGGCCACGCCGATCAGGGTCAGGAAGGGAACCTCACACCGGTGTTGGCGTGGCAGCGGTAGCCGAAGGGGTTCTTCGCGAGGTACTGCTGATGCGGGTCCTCGGCGTAGTAGTACGGCGTCTCGTCGGCCGGCCGGATCTCGGTGGTGATCGTGCCGAGGTGGCGCCTGGCGAGCTCGTCGCCGTAGACCTTCGTCAGCTCGCGGGCGGTCTGCTCCTGCTCGGGGGTGGTCCAGTAGATCGCCGAGCGGTACTGGGTGCCGATGTCGTTGCCCTGCCGCATGCCCTGCGTGGGGTCGTGCACCTCGAAGAACTGCCGGACCAGGTCGGCGTAGGAGACGACCGTCGGGTCGAAGACGACCCGGACCGCCTCGGTGTGGCCGGTGCCGCCGGAGCAGACCTCGTCGTACGTCGGGTGCGGGCTGTGCCCGCCGGCGTACCCCACCGACGTCGACCACACGCCGGGCAGCTGCCAGTAGACCTCCTCCGCGCCCCAGAAGCAGCCGAGCCCGAAGATGGCGACCTCGTGCCCCTCGGGAACGTCGTCGGTGACGACGGGGGTGTGGAGCACGACGTGCTCGCCGAGCTGCCAGGGGCGGTCGTCGCGTCCCGCGAGCGCCTGGTCGGCGGTGACCATCTCGGTCTTGCGGCCCAGTCCGAACATCGTGTGCTCCTCCTCGGGAGGGGGTAGGTCCTTCCTCCATCCTCCCCAACACGCCACGCCCGCCCAACCTTCCCGCCTACAGTTCTCCCACCGAACCGGGGGAGGGACGATGGGACTGTTCCGCAAGCGGCAGCAGGAGCCGGCGCCACACGACGCCGACCTGCCGATGCCGGTCGACCAGGCCGCACGGCTGCGGGTGATGGTGCGCGAGGAGTTCGCGCGCGCCGGCATCGAGGTCGCCGTGGCCCCCGACCACGTCGTCGACGACCAGGGCAGGCGCTACGGCCTCTGGAACCTGGCCGCCCTGTGCGCGGGCGAGTCGGAGCGGGAGTGGCCCGCCCTCGTGCAGCGCCACGTCGTCGGCCTGCTGGCGCCGCAGCGGGGCCTCGAGGAGATGACGGAGGAGCAGCTCACCCGGGACACCTACCTGCGTCTCGTCGAGGCCGCCACGATCGCGGACCCCGGGTGGCACGAGGGTGCCCGCCGGCTGGGCGAGGGACTGCTGGTGGTGCCGTCGGTCGACCTGCCCGACACGGTGACGACGCCGCAGCGCAGTGCGTGGGACGCCCACGGCGGGGTCGAGCGGTGGGAGGCGGTCGGCACGGCCAACCTGCGCAGCCTGCTGCACTCGGACGACGTCGAGCACCAGACCGTGCGCCCGGAGAACGGTGGCGACTTCGACGTCGTCCTCGGTGACTCCTTCTTCACCGCGAGCCTCGCCCTGCTCGGTGAGGAGCTGGTGCAGCGCTTCACGCCCGGGGTCGACGTGGGGCGGGGGCTGTTGGTCGCGGTTCCGTTCCGGCACCAGGTCGCGTGGCGCGTGGTCGACGGGCCCGGCGCGGCGCTGGCGCTCAACCACCTGTTCGGGTTCGCGATGAGGGGCTTCGGTGACGCGCCCGGCCCGCTCGCCCCGCACGTCTTCTGGGTGCGCGGAGGGGAGTGGCGCCAGGTCACCGACGTGTCCGGCGAACGGCCCGAGGTCCACGTCGACCAGGAGCTCGCCGACGCGCTGGGCGTGGAGGGCTGACCCGCGCCCCACGCGGGGGTCCGACGCCGCGGGGGCGGGTGCGTGAGTAGCCTCGGGGGGTGACCCAGGAGCATGCCCAGAAGGCCGGTTTCGAGACGCGCGCGATCCACGCGGGCTATGAGCCGGATCCGACGACCGGTGCGGTGATCCCGCCCATCTACGCGACCTCGACCTACAAGCAGGACGGTGTCGGCGGTCTGCGCGGCGGTTACGAGTACAGCCGCAGCGCGAACCCCACCCGGACCGCGCTCGAGGGCGCCCTCGCCGCCGTGGAGGAGGGGGAGCGCGGCTTCGCGTTCGCCTCCGGCCTGGCCGCCGAGCACACCCTCGTGAAGGCTGCGCTGCAGCCGGGTGACCACGTCGTCTTCCCCGACGACGCCTACGGCGGCACCCACCGGCTCTTCGACAAGGTCGAGAGGGCGTGGGGCGTCGACCACACGACCGCTCCCGTCGCCGACGTCGACGCCGTGCGTGCCGCCGTCCGACCGGGCACCACGAAGATGGTGTGGCTCGAGACGCCGACCAACCCGTTGCTCAACGTCGGTGACATCGAGGCCCTGGCCGCGGTCGCCCACGAGGCGGGCGCGCTGCTCGTCGTCGACAACACCTTCGCCTCGCCCTACCTGCAGCAGCCGCTCACCCTCGGCGCCGACGTCGTGCTCCACTCCACGACGAAGTACGTCGGCGGCCACTCCGACGTCGTCGGCGGCGCGCTCGTGGTGCGTGGCCTCGACCTCGCCGAGCAGATCACCTTCCACCAGAACGCGATCGGCGCCGTTCCCGGCCCGTTCGACGCCTTCCTCACCCACCGCGGACTCAAGACGCTCGCGGTCCGGATGGACCGTCACTGCGACAACGCCGAGGCCGTCGTCGACTTCCTGGCAGGCCACCCGGCGGTCAGCCACGTCGTCTACCCGGGACTGCCCGAGCACCCCGGCCACGCCGTGGCGAGCCGGCAGATGAAGCGGTACGGCGGCATGGTGTCCTTCCGGGTCACGGGCGGTGAGGAGCAGGCGCTGCGCGTGTGCGAGCGGACCCGGGTCTTCACCCTCGGGGAGTCGCTCGGCGGCGTCGAGAGCCTGATCGAGCACCCCGGCCGGATGACCCACGCCTCGGTGGCGGGCACCGACCTCGAGGTGCCGGCCGACCTGGTGCGGCTCAGCGTCGGCATCGAGACCGCCGCCGACCTGGTCGCCGACCTGGACAACGCCCTGTCGTGACGGGCGTGAGCGGCCGCCTCGCCGTGTGCGTGGACTTCGGGTCCACGTTCACCAAGGCGTCGCTGGTCGACCTCGACGCCGGCCGGATCCGCGCCTCGGCCTCCCACCCGACGACCATCCCGGTGCCCGGTCGAGGGGGCGACGTCCTCGAGGGGTACGCCGCGTGCCGCGCCGCCCTCGAGGCGGCCGAGCCCGGGGCGGCGGCCGCGACGGCGCTGGCCTGCTCCAGCGCCGGGGGCGGGTTGCGGATCGCCGTGCTCGGCAACGAGGAGCTGGTGACCGCGGAGGCGGGCCGCCGGGTCGCCCTCTCGAGCGGCGGCAAGGTGGTCGGCGTCTTCGGCCGGAGCAGCGACCTGACCGCGCTCGCGGGCCTGGCGCCCGACGTGGTGCTCCTGACGGGCGGCACCGACGGTGGCAACGCCGAGTCGCTGGTGGGTGGGGCGCGGGCGCTGGTCGACGCGGGGTGGACCGGACCCGTCGTCGTGGCGGGGAGCGTCGAGGCCCACGACGAGGTGACGTCGATCCTGGCGCAGCTGCCGCACGTCGTCGCCGACAACGTGGTCCCGCGGATCGGGGTCCTGGCACCGGAGTCGGCCCGCCTCGCGATCCGCGAGATCTTCCTCGAGCACGTCATCGGCGGCAAGCACCTCAGCGCCAGCGACGACTTCCGCGCCATGGTGCGCGGCGCCACCCCCGACGTCGTGCTGGCGGGGGTGGAGCTGCTCGCGCGCGGCCTCGACGAGGGTCGCCCGGGCGCGGGTGACGTCGTCGTCGTCGACGTCGGTGGCGCCACCACCGACGTCCACAGCGTGGTCTCGCTCGACCCCGAGGAGGCCGGCCTGTCCCGTGAGGTCGTGGCCGTCACCCCGGTGACGCGCACGGTCGAGGGCGACCTCGGCATGCGCTGGTCGGCCGTGTCGACCGTGGAGGCCGCGGGTCTCGACGATCTCCTCGACGAGGCGCAGGCACGTCACGACGACCCGGGCCACCTGCCCACCGACGAGGCCGGGGCGGACGTCGACGAGGACATCGCCCGGGCCGCCGTCGGTCTGGCGCTGCGTCGTCACGCGGGACGCTCGCGCGTCGTCATGAGCCCGGAGGGCCGGGTGCTGGAGCGCACCGGCAAGGACCTGCGCGAGGTCGACCTGCTGCTCGGCTCGGGCGGCGTGCTGCGCAACGGCCGCCCCGGCGTGGCCGACCGGGTGCTGGGTCCCAGCGTCGGGCCCGACCCCGAGGGCGGCTGGCAGCTGCCGCGGGCACCGCGCGTGGTGGTCGACCACGACTACGCGCTGTGCGCGATCGGGCTGCTCGCGGCGTCCGAGCCGGAGGCGGCGTACCGGCTCGCGCGCGGGCTCGCGGAGACGGCGACGACGGGTGCGTAGCCTGTCCACCGTGAGCGAGGAGGGCGAGGGCCGGCGGCGCTTCGGCGAACGCATCGCCGAGCAGTGGGCGACCGCGCGGGCCGAGCGTCGTCCCGAGCCGCTGCCCGTGGTGGGCGGCGCGTCGGACTTCCGTCGCGCCGAGGTGCCCCACGGCGTCGACCTCGCCGCCGCCTGGTCGTGGCGGCTGCTGGTCATCGCCGGCGCCGGCTGGCTGCTGCTCCAGCTCCTCGGTTTCTTCTCCGTGCTGGCGGTGCCGGTGGCGATCGCGTTGCTGGGCAGCGCCCTGGTCTCACCGCTCGTCAACCGCATGGCCGCGGGACGCGTCCCGCGCCCGCTCGCCTCCGGGGTCGTCGTGCTCAGCGGCCTGGCGAGCATCGGGCTGCTCCTGACCTTCGCCGGCTCGCAGGTGGCGGCCGGCGCGTCCGACCTCGCAGACTCCGTCGTCGCCGGCATCGACCAGGTCAGGAACTGGCTCAAGAGCGGCCCCCTGAACGCCAGCGACTCCCAGATCAACGACGTGCTGGGGCGGCTCCAGGAGACGATCACCTCGAGCACCGGCGAGGACGGCGTCGTCACCCGCACCGTCGAGCTCGGCACCGCCCTGGGCCACCTGGTGGCCGGGTTCTTCATCGTGCTCTTCGCGACCTACTTCTTCCTCGCCGACGGCGAGCGGATCTGGGCGTGGCTGGTGCGGATCGCGCCCCGCGCCGCCCGCGAGCGGGTCGACTCCAGCGGCCGGGTCGCCTGGCACAGCCTCACCCAGTTCGTCCGCGCCACCGTGCTCGTCGCCGCCGTCGACGCGATCGGCGTGATGCTGGTGGCGTGGGTGCTCGGGGTGCCGTTCGTGCTCGCCCTCGGCGTGCTCGTCTTCCTCGGGGCCTTCGTGCCGGTCATCGGCGCGACCATCGCCGGCACGGTCGCGGTCCTGGTGGCCCTGGTCGACCAGGGCCCGGTCGACGCTCTCCTCATGTTCGCCGGCGTCATCGCCGTCCAGCAGATCGAGGGCCACGTGCTCCAGCCGTTCCTCATGGGCCGCTTCGTCTCGATCCACCCGCTCGGCATCATCCTCGCGCTCGGTGCCGGCGTGATCGTCGCCGGCATCGTCGGAGCCCTGGTGGCGGTGCCGCTGGCGGCGGCGCTCAACGCGGTGGTGCAGCACCTCGCGTCGTTCACCGCGGTCGGCGCCGACCCGCTCGACGCCCGCGAGCGCGACCCCGACCCACCTCCCGAAGGAGCATCCGGTGACCTCCCTGCCGACGCCTGAGGACCTCCGGTCCGCCCGCGACCTGCTCGAGGGCATCGCCGTGGTGACGCCGATGGAGGAGTCGCGCTGGCTCTCGGCGCTGACCGGGGGCCCGGTCAGCCTGAAGTGCGAGAACCTCCAGCGCACCGGGTCGTTCAAGGCCCGCGGCGCCTACGTGCGCATCTCCCGCCTCTCCGAGGAGGAGCGCCGCCGCGGCGTCGTCGCCGCCTCGGCCGGCAACCACGCCCAGGGGGTGGCGCTGGCCGCCCAGATGCTCGGCATCCGGGCCACCGTCTTCATGCCCGAGGGAGCGCCGATCCCGAAGGAGAAGGCGACCCGCGGGTACGGCGCCGACGTGGTCTTCCACGGCCGCTACCTCGAGGACGCGCTGGTCCGGGCACGCGAGTTCGCCGAGCAGACCGGGGCCGTCCTCATCCACCCCTTCGACCACGCCGACATCGTGGCGGGCCAGGCCTCCTGCGGACTGGAGATCCTCGAGCAGTTCCCCGAGGTCGAGACCGTGGTGGTCCCGACGGGCGGCGGCGGGCTGCTCGCCGGCATCGCGCTGGCGGTGAAGCTGGCGCGCCCCCACGTGCGGATGGTGGGCGTGCAGGCCGAGGGCGCCGCCGCGTTCCCCGGCTCGCTCGCGGCCGGCGTGCCGACCGCGTTGCCGTCGATGCAGACGATGGCCGACGGGATCGCGGTCGGGCTGCCCGGGGACATCACGTTCGCGGCGGTGCGCGAGCACGTCGACGAGATCCTGACGGTCAGCGAGGAGTCGCTCTCCCGGGCGCTGGTGGCGCTCCTGGAGCGCGCGAAGATGGTGGTCGAGCCGGCCGGTGCCGCCGCGGTGGCCGCGATCCTCGACGACCCGGCCGCCTTCGGCGAGCCGACCGTCGCGGTCCTCTCGGGCGGGAACATCGACCCGCTGCTGCTCGGCAAGGTGATCCGGCACGGCATGGCCGCGGCCGGTCGCTACCTCTACCTGCGCGTCAACATCCCGGACCGGCCGGGCGGGCTGGCGCGGCTGCTCGCCGAGCTCGGCGACCGGGGCGCGAACATCCTCGAGGTCTCCCACGAGCGGATCTCGCCCAGCCTCGCCATCGACGAGGTGGAGGTGCGGATCCAGATGGAGACCCGCGGCGACGACCACGCCGAGCAGGTCATGGCCCGACTGCGGGAGTGCGGCTACCGCGTCTCGGAGTGACGCGGCAGGTGCCCGGGCGCGCCGTGGCGGCGGCCGCGGGCACCCGCCGCGGTCAGGTCACTCGTCGAAGGGGACGGCGTCGACGATCTCGAGCTTGAGCGTCTTGCCGTTGGGGGCGTCGAAGTCGACCGTCGAGCCCTTGGTGGCGCCGACCATGGCGGCGCCGAGCGGCGACTGCGGGGAGAAGACCTCGATCTCGTGGTCGTCGTCGATCTCACGCGCGCCGAGCAGGAAGACCTCGTCCTCGTCGTCGCCGGCGTAGCGGTAGGTGACGACCTTGCCCGGGGAGACCGTGTGGTCGTCGGGGGAGGGCTCGGTCGAGACGTGGCTGAGCATCTCCTCGAGCTGGATGATGCGGGCCTCGATCTTGCCCTGCTCGTCCTTGGCGGCGTGGTAGCCGCCGTTCTCCTTCAGGTCCCCCTCGTCGCGCGCCGAGCTGATGCGCTCGATGATCTCCTGGCGTCGGGGGCCCTTGAGGTCCTCGAGCTCGGCGGTGAGCCGGGCGAAGGTCGTCTGGGTCAGCCAGACCTGGGTCGGCTGGGCGGGCGTCGTCATGGGGTGTCAACTCCTGTGCAAAAGGAAAACCCGCGGGGGCGCCTCGAGTCGTGGGGACGGCCCTGCGGGATAGTTCACCACCGAGCCTAGCAACTGGGAGCGACAGATGCAGGTCGTCGCGAGACCGGGGTCACGCGGGGCGCCCGGTCAGCGGGGTCGCGGCTGCCCCGGCGCGGTGCACCCGATCAGGGTCACCGACGTCGCCCGGCGCTCGGTGCGCAGGGTGACCGCGTTGCGACCGTCGACCGGCTCGAAGGCGACCTCACCGACCGTCGAGTGGTCCTCGGCGTACGCACGCAGGGTGCAGCTCGCGACCACGCCCTCCTCGAGGGCCACCGACACGGTGGTCTCGACGGTGCCGTCGTCGACCACCTCCCAGCCGCCGATCTCCGAGCTCACGGCGGGGGTGGCGTGGAAGAGGGCGGTCCACGCGAGCCAGCCGGCGAAGGCGAGCACGACGACCCCGACGGTCGCCAGGGCGATGCGGCGGCCGCTCGAGGAGGGGGCGCCGTACCGCTCGGACAGGTCGGTGGTCACCGCTCCATGGTGGCACGCGGGTCCCGCCTAGAATTCGGCGCATGTCGCTGCCACTGGCGGGTTATCGCCTCATGCACGTGCACGCCCACCCGGACGACGAGTCCAGCAAGGGTGCCGCGTCGACCGCCCGCTACGTCGCGGAGGGCGTGGACGTCCACGTCGCCACCTGCACGGGTGGCGAGCGGGGCTCGATCCTCAACCCGAAGATGGAGCGACCCGACATCCTCGAGAACATCACCGAGGTGCGCCGGCAGGAGATGGAGCGGGCGCGCGACATCCTCGGCGTACGGCAGGACTGGCTCGGCTTCGTCGACTCCGGCTGGCCTGACGGCGACCCCAAGCCGCCGCTGCCGGAGGGCTGCTTCGCGCTGGTGCCGACGGAGGAGGCGGCCGAGCGGCTGGTGCGACTGATCCGCGACTTCCGCCCCCACGTGGTCACGACGTACGACGAGCGCGGTGGCTACCCCCACCCCGACCACATCGCCTGCCACCTGGTCTCGGTGGCGGCGTTCGAGGCCGCCGGTGACCCGGACCGCTACCCCGACGCGGGGGAGCCCTGGCAGCCGCTCAAGCTCTACTACCACCACTCCTTCAACCGGCCCCGCATGCAGGCGATCCACGACGAGATGCAGCGGCACGGCCTCGAGTCGCCCTGGGGGGAGCGGCTCAAGGAGTGGAAGCCGGAGCCCGAGTGGGACGCCCGGATCACGACCAAGGTGCCGTGCGCCGACTACTTCGGGGTGCGTGACCAGGCGCTGCTGGCCCACGCCACGCAGATCGACCCCGACGGTCACTGGTTCGCGGTGCCCCGGGAGATCCAGGAACGGGTCTGGCCGACGGAGGACTACGAGCTCGTCGTCTCCCACGTCGACGCACCGACGCCGGAGGACGACCTGTTCGCGGGCATCCCGACCCCGGTGCCGCCTGCCGGGTGACTGGCGCCACCTGAGAGCATGGGTGTCATGCAGTCGCAGGTGATGCCCTTCCTCCTCCGGGCCGCCGAGGAGATCGAGGCCGAGGACGTCAAGGCGGGCTGGCTCGGGTTCTCCGTGTTCCTGCTGCTGGTCGCGGCCGTCGTGGTCCTGTCCTTCAGCCTGGTCAAGCAGCTGCGCAAGGCCCAGGCCGCGAAGGACGCCGGGGTCTACGGCGACCAGCCGGTCGAGCAGGCCGACTCCGCCGACCGCGACTGAGCCCCCCTCCCGGCCTCATCCGACCCGGCGCCCGACCACGGTGACGGAGTCGAGCTCGTCGAGCAGGTTCCGCAGGTTGATGATCAGCGCCCCGTGCACCGTCCAGTGGGGCGGGGTGCCCTCGGCCTCGAGGGCGGCCACCAGCTCGTCCAGCCGCCGGCGCACGTCGCCCACCCCCGCGGGGTCGGCGTCGTGGACGGCCTGACCGGTGGCGATGAGCAGCTCGGGCCAGATCCGGCCGAAGGGCGCGGCCCAGGGCGCCTCGCTGGGGACGGCGGTGGCGAGCGTGCGGGCCATGCTGCGCACCTCCGCGAGCGACTGCTCCCGACGCCGTAGCCGGTCGAGCCACTGCTGCGGATCCCGTACCTCGCCCGCCTGTCGGCGGGGGTTGACGTGTGCCGCCTCGCGGCTCTGGCGGACCAGCGACCAGGCCTCCGACACGTTGCCCTCGAGGTCGCGGGTGCGTTCCACCCAGTCCGCCACGGCGTCGTCCACCGGGCCGCTGGCGAGCCGGCGACCGATGTCCTGCAGCAGGTCGCCGATGCCCCGGTCGAGCCGGTCCATGGCCTCGACCGCCGTGTGCCGCAGCAGCGGTGGCCAGACCATCGCGTTGACCACCAGGCCCACGGCGACGCCGATGCCGGTGTCCAGCAGCCGCGCCACCAGCAGCGAGTTCTCGGAGAAGCCGGTCGTGAGCACGATCAGGGCGGTCGTCGTGATCGTGATCGACTCCGGGCCGAACCACGGCACCCAGCCGATCAGCATCGCCAGCACCAGCAGCACGGCGAGGCCCACGGGGTCCAGGCCCAGGACCTGGCCCACCCCGGCGGCGAGCAGGATCGCGACCACCGTCGCCGCGACCTGACGCACGCCCCGGGAGATCGAGCGGTAGACCGTGGCGTGCACCACCAGCAGCGCCGACCACGGGGCGAGGAACGACTGGGACAGCTCGAGGACCTCCGCGGCGAGCACCCAGGCGATGACGGCGGCGGCCACCGACTTCCCGAGCTGGATCAGGTCGTTCCACATGACCGAGTCGTGCCACCTGCGGTGGACCGCCCGAGCGGATGCGGGTGCGTGCTGGCGTCTCCATGGCCGTCGAACCTAGGAGCGCGGCGGCAGGCCCGCAATGCCGTCACCTCCAGGGGCGGAATAGCGTGGTGGTCCGCACCGTTCCCAGAGTGGTTCGCCATTCAACCAGTTTCAGGAGCGTGGATCCTCGTGATGCAGTTCGGCATCTTCACCGTCGGTGACGTGACGACCGACCCCACGACGGGGCGCACCCCCACCGAGCACGAGCGGATCAAGGCCCAGGTCGAGATCGCGAAGAAGGCGGAGGACGTCGGGCTCGACGTCGTCGCCGTCGGCCAGCACCACAACCCGCCGTTCGTCGCGTCGTCCCCGACGACCACGATGGCGTGGATCGCCGCCCAGACCGAGCGGATCGTGCTGTCGACCTCCACGACCCTGATCACCACCACCGACCCGGTGCGCATCGCCGAGGACTACGGCACGCTCCAGCACCTCACCGACGGCCGGATGGACCTGATGCTCGGTCGTGGCAACACCGGCCCGGTCTACCCGTGGTTCGGCAAGGACATCCGCGAGGGGATCAACCTCGCCATCGAGAACTACGCGCTGCTCCACCGGCTCTGGCACGAGGACGTGGTCGACTGGCAGGGGCGCTTCCGCACCCCGTTGCAGGGCTTCACCGCGACGCCGCGACCGCTCGACGGTGT
The DNA here is from genome assembly GCA_963754025.1 of uncultured Actinomycetota bacterium. Lineage (GTDB taxonomy): Bacteria > Actinomycetota > Actinomycetes > Propionibacteriales > Nocardioidaceae > Nocardioides. Next base: position 1,325,128 of record CAVWEC010000005.1, read on the forward strand.
CGCGCCGTTCGTGTGGCACGGGTCGATCCGCAGTCCCGAGATCGCCGAGCAGGCCGCCTACTACGGCGACGGGTTCTTCCACAACCACATCTTCTGGCCCGCGTCCCACACCCGCCAGATGGTCGCCCTCTACCGCCGCCGCTTCGAGCACTACGGCCACGGCCGTGCCGACCAGGCCTTCGTCGGCCTCGGCGGGCAGTTCTTCATGCGCCGCGACAGCCAGGCCGCCGTGCGGGAGTTCCGGCCCTACTTCGACAACGCGCCCGTCTACGGCCACGGCCCGTCGCTGGAGGAGTTCACCGAGGCGACGCCGCTGACCGTCGGCTCCCCGCAGCAGGTGCTCGAGCGCACGCTCGGGTTCCGCGAGTACGCCGGCGACTACCAGCGCCAGCTCTTCCTCGTCGACCACGCCGGGTTGCCGCTCAAGACCGTCCTGGAGCAGCTCGACCTGCTCGGCGAGATCCTGCCCGAGCTGCGGGCAGGGTTCGCCGAGGGCCGGCCCGCCCACGTCCCCGACGCGCCGACCCACGGCGCCCGGGTGGAGGCCCTGGCCGCCACCTCCGACGAGTCCGAGGAGGCCTCCGCATGACCGCGCCGACCCGGATCGCCGTCGTCTCCGCGGGTGTCGGAGTGCCGTCGGCCACCCGGCTGCTCGCCGACCGGCTCTCGCAGGCCGTCGTCGGCGCGCTCGGGGACCACGCTGTGGAGGTCACCCAGGTCGAGCTTCGACCGCTGGCCCGCCCGCTCGCCGACCGGTTGCTGACCGGCTTCGCCGACGAGACGCTCCAGGCCGCGCTCGACGCCGTGGCGACCGCCGACGCCGTCGTCGCCGTGACGCCGGTGTACGCCGCGTCGTACTCGGGGCTGTTCAAGCAGTTCTTCGACGTGATCGACCAGGGCGCGCTCGAGGGCACGCCGGTCCTGCTCGCCGCCACGGCCGGGACCGGCCGCCACTCGCTGGTGGTCGAGCACGCCCTGCGGCCGCTGTTCTCCTACCTGCGGGCGGTGCCGGTGCCGACCGGTGTCTTCGCGGCCACCGACGACTTCGGGCGCGACGCCGACCTCTCCGGCCGGATCGCCCGGGCCGCGGGTGAGCTCGCGGTCGCCGTACGCCCCTCGGCGGGCCCGACGGTGACGTCGGCCCGCCGACCCCGGCTCACCGCGGCCCGCGACGACGACCCGGTGCCCTTCGAGGAGCTGCTCCGCAACGCCTCTTCAGGCTCCTGAGCCGTCCGGCGCGGGCCTCAGGTGTGGGCCTCAGGTGTGGGCACCGCCGTGCTCGGGCGGCGCCACCGACATCGGTGCCGGTCTCGCACCGGTCCGCTGCGCACCGATACCAGCGGCCACGACGAGGCCGATCCCCGCGACCGGCGCCCAGCCGGGCACCTGACCGAGCAGGACCAGGCCGACGACCAGGGCGATGGCGGGCTCGAGACTCATCAGGGTGCCGAAGGCGGCCGTTGTGAGGCGTCGTAGGGCGACCAGCTCGAGGACGAAGGGGACGACGGGGAGGAGCAGTGCCAGGCCGAGGCCGGCCAGCAGCAGCTCGGGGGTCAGGGCCGCGAGCGCCGCGGGGCCGGCGACCACGGTGGCCACGACCGCGGCGACCGGCATCGAGATCGCCAGTCCCTGGAGGCCTGACACCTCGTCGCCCACCCTCTGGGTCAGCACGATGTAGCCCGCCCAGCAGGCGGCGGCCGCCAGGGCGAACGCCACGCCCACCGGGTCGGCGGTGCCGTGCCAGGGCTCGGTGAGCAGCAACACCCCGGCGGCGGCGACCACCGCCCACCACCGGGCCGGGCCGCGGCTGCGCGCTATCGCCACCCCCAGGGGGCCCAGGAACTCCAGTGCGCTGGCGGTGCCGAGCGGCAGTCGCGCCACGGCCGCCATGAACAGCAGCGTGACTCCGGCCGTGACCGTGCCGAGGGCGACGGACGCGGCCAGGCTGGACCGCGTGAACGCCGAGGGGCGCGGTCGGACCAGCACCAGCAGCAGCACGCCGGCCCAGGCCAGCCGCAACCAGGCCACCCCGGCCGGACCGAGCTGGTCGATCAGGCCGATCGACACCGCGAGACCCAGCTGGACGCACGTCATCGACGCCAGGGCCATGGTGGCGCCGCTGCGTGCGAGGTCCGTGGAGCTCCGGGTCGGGGGCCCGGTGGGAGAGGTGGTGCGAGGGGTGGCGCTCGTGCTCATGGGAGGAGTCCAGCGGACCGTGACCGTTCGCGTCCACGTGAGAATCCTGGACACACCGTTCACTCTGCACGAAGAATGGGGGTCGTGGACCCCCGCCGCCTGCAGATGCTGCTCCACCTCTCGCGCGTGGGCTCCATGCGCGAGGTCGCCGACGACCTCGGCGTGACCACCTCGACGGTGTCGCAGCAGATCGCGGCGCTGGCCCGCGAGGTCGGCACGCCCCTGCTCGAGCCCGTCGGCCGACGCGTGCGGCTGACCCCCGCCGGTCGGCGGCTGGCCGACCACGCCGTGACCATCCTGGCCGCCGTGGACGCCGCCCGCGCCGACCTCGACCCCGGCGCGGAGCCCGAGGGCCGGGTGCGGGTCGCCGGGTTCGCCACGGCGGTACGCCGATCGCTGCTGTCGCTGGTGGGCGAGCTGTCCGCCAGCCACCCCCTCGTGGAGCTGCAGATCCACGAGTACGAGCCGCGCGAGGCGCTGGAGCTGCTCGCGCGCGACGAGGTCGACCTGGTGCTGACCTACGACTACAACCTGGCACCCGCCGTCGCGGACGCCACCCTGGAGACGCAGCCCCTCTGGTCGGTCGGCTGGGGCCTCGGCGTGCCGGTGGCGGACGCCGGCCGGGGCACCGGACGCGACTCGACGACGACCTTCGAGCGCCACCGCGACGCGTCGTGGATCGTCAACTCACGCAACAGCGCCGACGAGGAGGTGGTGCACACGCTCGCCTCGATGGCCGGCTTCGCGCCCCGCATCACGCACCGGGTCGACACCCTCGAGCTGGTGCAGGACCTGATCCGGTCGGGGCTCGGCGTCGGGCTGCTGCCCCTCGACGCCCCCACCCATCCCGACGTCGCGGTCCTGCCCCTGCGCGACCCCGCGGTGACGCTGCGGGCCTACACGGCGGTGCGGCGCGGGCGTGCGCGCTGGGCACCGCTGGCACTGGTCCTCGAGTCGCTGGCGCGGTGAGGCGAGCGCGTCAGTCGCGCACCAGGTGGACCAGGCAGTCCCAGGCGGTGCGCCCACCGGTCACCCCGACCTCGCCGCCGTGCTCGGGCTCCACGCGGCGGGCCACCCGCTCGGCGCGCACGACCTCGACGTCGAGACCCGCGAGGTCGTCGAGCACGTCCGCGGCGGTCGCGAGGACCGAGGGGTCCTGCGGCCCGCCGGTGCCCTCGGCGATGTTGGTCGAGTCGTGCCCGACGAGGAAGAAGGTGCCGCCCCGCCGCAGGGAGCCGACGGCGCCGCGGAGGGCGGCCCGGCGCTGGTCTGCGGGCAGGTGGAGGTAGGCGACGACGACGAGGTCGACGGGGTCGTCCGGCCGCCAGGTGGTCGCGTCGGCGCGGACCCAGTCCACCGCCGCGTCACCCGCGACCCGGCGGCCCTTGTCGAGGGCCACCTGGGAGAAGTCGACGGCGGTGACCTGCCAGCCCTGCTGTGCCAGCCAGATCGCGTTGCGTCCCTCGCCGGCGGCCAGGTCGACGGCCCGTCCGGGCGGCAGGTCCGCGAGCGCGTCGGCCACGAACTGGTTGGGCCCGGCTGACCACACCAGCTCGCTGTCGGCGTACCGCTCGTCCCAGGCCTCGGCGTCCACCCGGCGATTGAACCAGCCGATTGTCCTGTCCGGCTAGCGTGGCGGCATGCCCGGCCGCACCGCACTCGTCCTCGGGGGCGGCGGCATCACGGGGATCGCGTGGGAGATCGGCCTCCTCCACGGCCTGGCCGAGCACGGGGTCGACCTCACCGACGCCGACGTCGTGGTCGGCACGTCCGCCGGGTCGGTCGTCGGCGCCCAGATCACCACGGGCCAGCCGCTCCCGGAGCTGTACGCCGAGCAGCTCGCGCCGGCCGACGCCGAGATCGGCGGCGCCCTCAGCCGCTCGGGAGTGCTGCGGCTGATGGTCCCGTTCGTGCTGCCCGGGAGCGGTCGCGACCGGCTGCGGCGCGTGGGCAGCGTGGCGCTGAAGGCGCACGCGCCCGGTTCGGCCGACCGCGAGAGCGTCTTCCGGGAAGGACTTCCCGTGCACGAGTGGCCCGACCGCGACCTCCGGGTGACCGCGGTGGAGGCCGAGACCGGCCGGTTCACCGTCTTCGACCGCGACAGCGACGTCGACCTCGTCAGGGCGGTCGCCGCGAGCTGTGCCGTGCCGACGGTCTGGCCACCCGTGGTGGTGGGGGAGCGCCACTACGTCGACGGCGGCATGCGGTCGACCGCCAACGTCGACCTGGTCGCGGGTGCCGACCGGGTGGTGGTGCTGGCACCACTGCCGCGCTCGTTCAGCAAGAAGGCATCGATCCGGGCGCAGCTGGAGAAGGTCGGTCCGCGGGAGTGGTCGGTCGTCGCGCCCGACGCGCAGGCGCTCGCCGACTTCGGCAAGAACCTGCTCGACCCCGCCAAGCGCGCCGACGCCGCACGCGCCGGTCACCGCCAGGCCCAGGGGCTCGTCGACGAGCTGCGGCACGTCTGGCAGGGCTGACGCGCCAGGAGCCCTACGCTGCGGTCCGTGACCGAGCGATCCGTCCCGCGTGCCGGTGCGTGGCTGATGGTCGGCTGGGTGGCGCTGTGCGCCGCGCTGCTCGGTGCCGGCTGGTTGCTCACCCACCCGCTGACCGGATCGGTGGGAGCGTGGGACGACGACGTCGCCCGCGCGATCGCCGAGCGTCGCACGCCCGCGCTCGACACGGCCGCCGACGTCGGCACGTTGCTGGCCGACACCCCGGTCGGTGCCGGCTTCGCCGCGGTGGTCGCGGTGGCCGTCGCGTGGTGGAGACGATCCTGGCTGCCGGTCCTGGTGCTGGGCCTGACCACGGCCGGTGCCGGCGCCCTCTACGAGGTCGGCACCACGCTCATCACCCGGGACCGGCCGCCGGTGGAGGTCCTCGACCCCGGGCTGGTGCCCGACCACAGCTTCCCCTCGGGCCACGTCGGCACCGCCGTGGCGGCGTACGCCGGCGCGATGGTCGTGCTGTGGTGGCTGGCGCCCGGCAGCCGACGCTGGGTCTGGCCGCTCGCGCTGGTGCCGCTCGTCGTGGCCGGCTGCCGGCTCTACCAGGGCGCCCACCACGTCAGTGACGTGGTGGTCAGCTGGTCGTGGTCGGCACCTGGCTCTGGCTCGTGGTGGGACTGGTGCTGGTGCCCGGCGTCAGTCGGTCTCCGGGGCCTCGTCCGGCTCGTCCGGCGCGGGGTGGATCCGCACCCGGGTGATCCGGCGTCCCGCCATGTCCTGGACCTCGATGGAGCCACCGTCGTCGAGCGGGGCGGTGTCGCCGACCTCGGGGATCCGGCCCAGCCGGGCGAGCACGAAGCCCGCGATCGTCTCGTAGTCGCCGTCGTCGGGCAGCACGACCCCCGTGCGCTCGGCGACGTCCTCGAGGGTGGTGCTGCCGTCGAGGCTCGGGTCGTCCTCGGTCTCGGCGGGCTCGCCGGCGTCGTACTCGTCCTCGATCTCGCCGACCAGCTCCTCGACGAGGTCCTCGAGGGTCACGATGCCGTCGGTGCCGCCGTACTCGTCGACGACCACGGCCAGATGGGTGCGTGACTGGCGCATCAGCTGCACGGCGGGCAGCACCATGTTGGTGCGCGGCAGCACCAGCACCTCGCGGGCGACGTCGCCCACGGCGCGGGTGTCGCCCGCCTCGACGGCGAGCAGGTCGCGCACGTGGAGGAAGCCGAGCACGTCGTCGAAGCCGCCCTCGCCGGTGACCGGGTAGCGGGAGTAGGGCTGGTCGCGCACCCAGGCGCCGGCCTCGACGAGCGGGGTGGCGGCCTCGAGGAAGACGACGTCGGCGCGGGGCTGCATCACCTCGCGCAGCGTGGTGCGCGAGGCCGCGAAGACGTCCTGCAGGATCTGGCGCTCGTCCTCCTCGAGCCCCTCGTGGGTCGAGACCAGGTCGCGCAGCTCCTCCTCGCTCAGCTCCTCGCCGGTGGCCTTGGGATCTCCGCCCAGGAGGCGCACGAGGGCGTTGGTGGAGATGGACAGCAGCCAGATCACCGGTCGCATCACGGTGGCGAACCGGTCGAGCGTGGGGGTCACCAGCTGCGCCAGCCCGGCTGACTTCTGCAGCGCCAGCCGCTTGGGCACGAGCTCGCCGAGCACCAGCGAGAGGTAGGCGATCAGCAGGGTCATCACGGCGAGCGCGGTGGTCTCGGCAGCGCTCTCCGGGACGCCGGCCGCCTCGAGGCCGGGGGAGAGCGCCGGCGCGAGGGTCGAGCCGCCGTACGCCGCGGAGAAGAACCCGGCGACGGTGACACCGATCTGGACCGCGGCCAGGAACCGGTTGGGGTCACGCGCGACGGCGGCGACCTTGGCCCCGCGCAGGCTCTCGCGCTCCATCCGGGACAGCTGGCTGTCGCGCAGCGACACGAGCGCGATCTCGGTGGCCGCGAAGACGCCACCCATGAGCACGAACAGCAGGACGAGCCCGAAGTTGAGCAGGATCTGGGCGTCCATCAGGCCCGTTCACCCCCCTTCGCGGCGGGTGAACGGTCGGGACATCGGTACTCGTCCATGGCCGCAACGGTAACGAAACCGAGCCCGGGTGCCGAGTCGGCGTGGGCAGGGCCTCAGCCGGCGGTGAGCCGGTGGGCGTGGCGCAGCATCTCGTCGAGGACCGCGAGGTCCAGCGCCTCCCGCGAGCCGAAGCCGAGGCTGGCCGACCCGGCCCGCACGCGACCGAGCCGCTCGGCGTAGTGCTGGCCGAGGTAGCGCCCGTCCTCCACGGCGTTGACGTAGAGGCTGTAGTGACGCCGCTGGCGGGCGAGACCGACCACGAACCACTCGACCCCGGGCCCGCGGGGGCGCGGCTGGACCAGGTCGCCGTAGCCGACGATCTGCTGGTCGGTACCGCCCCAGAACCGCCCGGTCCACACCTGGCGGCTGCACCCCGGCATGGCGGTCCGGATGTCGGTGTCGAGCGCCGTCAGCGTGGGGTCGTCCTGATCGGCGAGCCAGGCGTCGACGTCGAGGTCAGGTCGCTTCTCCACGTGGCGAGGGTACGGCGGGGTGTCCGAGCAGGACCGCCACCTCCTGCGCCGTGGCGCGTGCGGTCCGGCCCACGCCGATCAACGTCGCCGACGCGGGACCGGTCCAGTCGCCGTAGCCGACGAGGAACAGCCGTGGCTCCCGCACCGACCGGGTGCCGGAGGGCCCGTCGACAGCCACGGTCCCGTCGGGCTCGCGCAGGCCGAGGGGCGCGAGGTGGCGCAGGGCCGGACGGAAGCCGGTGCACCAGAGCACCGTGTCGCAGTCGAGTGTCGACCCGTCGTCCCACGCGACGCCGGTCGGGGTCAGCCGGGAGAAGATGGGTCGCGCCACGAGTGCCCCCCGCTCCCGTGCCGCCCGCACGGTCGGGACCGCCACGATGTCGCCCAACCCGCCGACGCCCTCGTGGTCGCGCCCCTCGCGCCGGGCCTGCACCCGTGCGCTCGCGGTCTCGAACAGCACCCGGCCGTCGACGTCGTCCGGCAGGAAGCGGGGTGGTCGGGGCGTGACCCAGGTCGTGGCGGCGGCCGTGGTCGAGACCTCGGCGAGCACCTGCGCGGCGGAGTTGCCACCGCCGACCACGACGACCCGGCGTCCGGCGTACCGCTGGGGCGAGCGGTAGGACCGGGCATGGAGCTGGGTGCCGCGGAAGTCCGCGGCCCCGGGGTAGGCGGGCCAGAACGGCTGGTCCCAGGTGCCCGTCGCCGACACCACGACCCGGGCGGCCACGGGAGCGCCGGTGCCCTCCAGCAGCAGCCGGTCGCCGGCAGGCCGGACGCGACCGACCCGGACGGGGCGCTCGACTGCCAGCTGGTAGCGCTGCTCGTAGGCGGTGAGGTAGTCCACGACGTGGGCCCGCGACGGTGCCCCCTGCGCGCCGACCTCCGGGTCCGGGGGCATCGGCCAGCCCGGGAGCGAGGAGTAGGCGGCGGGGGAGAACAGCCGCAGGTCCTCCCACATGCGTGACCACGCGCCCCCGGGGGTGGCGGAGGCGTCGAGCAGGACGACGTCGCGACCGGGGAGGAGGCCGAGTCGTCTCAGGTGGTAGCCGGTGGCGAGGGCGGCCTGTCCGCCGCCGACCACCGCGACGTCGACCTCGCGGGGTCGCTCAGACAACGTCGCTGCGGCGCTCGAGCAGGACGGTGTCTCGCCAGGTGCCGTCGAGCTTCGCGATCCGGGTGCGCACCGCGAGCGTGCGGTAGCCGGCCGAGTGGTGGAGCGCCAGGCTGGCGCGGTTCTCGGGGAAGACGGAGATCTGCAGGGTCCACATTCCCGCCGCGTCGGCCTCGTTGACCTGCGTGTGCAGCAGTGCCGTGCCGACCCCGCGGCCGCGGGCGGCCTCGGTGACGTAGACCGAGGTCTCGCCGACCCCGGCGTAGCACGCGCGTGCCGAGGTCGGCGTCACGGCGGTCCAGCCGACCACCCGGTCCTCGAGCTCTGCCACCCAGGCCAGCCCCGGGAGCCACCGGGAACGCAGCTCCTCGGCCGTCGGCAGCGTCGTCTCGAAGGTGGCGTTGCGGGTCGCGAGCCCCTCGGCGTAGATGGCGAGCACGGCGTCGAGGTCGCCGTCGGCGACCGGGCGGACGTGGACGTCGGTCGGCAGGTCGGTGGGGCAGCACGGTCGCGAGGCGAGGGTGCCCATCACCACGTCGGCGGCGTGGGGGAGGCCCGTGCAGCAGGCGGCGTTGACCGAGACCATGCTCGAGGTGCCGACCTTGTCGACGACGACGAATCCCACCTTGCGCAACAGCTCCACGTGGTGGGAGCAGGTGGACTGGCTGATCCCCAGGTCGGCGGCCAGCTCGCCGACTCGCAGCGCGCCCGCCGGGGACGTCGAGAGCTGGTGCAGCAGCCGGACCCGGGTGGGGTCGCTGAGGACCGAGAACCACTCGGCGTACTCGGCGGCCTGGTCGGCGGCAAGGGCCGGGCTGGCGGAGCGGGTGTCGACGGTCATGAACCCAGCCTACCTTGTATTCATCGACGCGAGTCGATACAGTCGGCGTCTCTACATCGATCAATGTCGATCAATGTCGATCACACCCCAGGGAGTCACCATGGAGCACCCGCTCGTCGTCATCGGGGCGGGGCCGGTCGGCCTCGCCGCCGCCGCCCACGCCGTCCACCGCGGCCTTCCCGTCGTCGTGCTCGAGTCCGGACCGGGCGCCGGCGCCGCCGTCGCCGAGTGGGGCCACGTGCGGCTGTTCTCGGCCTGGCGCGAGCTGGTCGACCCCGTGGCCCGCGAGCTGTTGGAGGCGGAGGGCTGGGCCGCGCCGGGCCCCGACGACTACCCGACGGGGGCGGCGTGGGTCTCGACCTACCTGCGCCCGCTCGCGGACCTGCTGACCGCCCACCCCCGGGCGGAGGTGCGCTACGACACCCGGGTGGTCGGCGTCGGCCGTTCCGGTCGTGACCTGCTGGTCGACTCCGGTCGCGAGCACGACCCCTTCGCCGTCCACCTCGAGACCGCGACCGGTCCGGAGCGGCTGCTGGCCCGTGCCGTGGTCGACGCCTCCGGCACGTGGCGCAGCCCCAACCCGCTGGGGGCCGACGGCTACCCCGCCCTCGGGGAGGCCGAGCACGGCGCCCGGATCGCCCACGGCACGCCGGACTTCTCCGACCCCCGGGTGGTCGCCCGCTACGCGGGCCGTCATGTCGCGCTGGCCGGGAAGGGAGCGTCGGCCCAGGGTGCCCTGGTCGGGTTGACCCGGATCGCGCAGGACCACCCCGGGACCCGGGTCACCTGGTTGCTGCGGCGACCCAGCGTCGGCGACGCCTTCGGCGGTGGCGACAACGACCAGCTCGAGGAACGGGGTCGGCTCGGCCAGGCGGCCCGCGAGGCCGCGTCCGGCGGGGTCGTGTCCCAGGTGACACGGTTCCGGACCGCGGAGGTCCGTGGGCAGGACGACGGGCGGGTCACCCTCGTGTCGGGTGACGGACAGCAGGTGGCCGACGTCGACGAGGTCGTCGTGGTGACCGGCTTCCGGCCCGACCTGTCCTTCCTGTCCGAGGTCCGCCTCGACCTCGATCCGGCGCTCGGCTCCCCGAAGGTGCTGGCCGACCAGATCCACCCCGACCACCACTCGTGCGGCGACGTCGCCCCTCACGGGCACCGCGAGCTGGCGCAGCCCGAGCCGGGGCTCTACCTGGTCGGCATGAAGTCCTACGGTCGCGCTCCGTCCTTCCTCGCCATGACCGGCTTCGAGCAGGTCCGCTCCGTGGTCGCGGCGATCGACGGCGACCTCGAAGCGGCCGACCGGGTCGACCTGGTGCTGCCCGAGACGGGCGTCTGCAACGGTGCGGGAGCCTTCGACGCGCCCGCCGCCGTCTCCGGCGACAACGCCGGCGGCAGCGCCGGTGGCTGCTGCGGGAGCGTCGGTGAGGCCGAGCTGCTCACCGTGGGCCGACCGGCGTCGTGAGCCTGGCCGCGCTGGAGCTGCGGCGCGTCGTCGCGGTCCTCAGCCTCGGCCAGGTCGTCTCGTGGGGCTGCCTCTACTACGGCTTCGCGGCGCTGCAGTCCTCGATCACCCGCGACACCGGGTGGTCGGCGACCGCGGTGACCGCCGCTTTCTCGCTCTCGCTGCTGGTCAGCGGCGTCCTGGGCGTCTGGGTGGGTCGGCACCTCGACGCTCGTGGCCCGCGGCGGGTGATGACCGGCGGTGCCCTGCTCGCCGGCCCGGGGATGCTGACGGTGGCCGTGGCACCCTCGCTGCCCTGGTTCTTCCTCGGCTGGTTGGTCGTCGGAGCCTCCATGGCGGGCACGCTCTACCCGCCGGCGTTCGCCGCGGTGACCCGGTGGGGCGGGGCGCGTCGGGTGCGCGCCCTCACGACCGTGACGCTCGCGGGCGGCCTGGCCAGCACGGTGTTCGCACCGCTGGCCGCCGCGGTCGACGGGGTCGCCGGCTGGCGCGCGGCGTACGTGGTGCTGGCGTTGGTGGTGCTCGCCGTGACCGTGCCGCTGCACTGGTGGGGGCTGGACCAGCCGTGGCCTGCGGCCGACCACGGGGATCCCGGTCCGGTCGACGGTGGCGCCCGCGTGGTGCTGACCCGTCCCTTCGTGCTGCTGGCCGCGGCGAACGCCCTCGCGACGCTCGCTGCGTTCGCGGTGGTCGTCAACCTGGTGCCGATGCTGCGTGAGCAGGGCCTGGACACCCGGACCGCCGCCGTCGTGCTGGGGCTGGGAGGACTGGGCCAGGTGCTCGGCCGGATCGGCTACCCGCGGTTCGCGGCGAGCACCGGGGTCACGGCGCGGGGCGTGTGGGTGGTCGGCGCGATGGCGGTGCTGACGGCGGCGCTCGCCCTGGCTCCCGCGGAGCTGCTGCTGGCGGTGGTGCTGAGCCTCGTGCTGGGGCTGGCCCGCGGCCTCTACACGTTGGTGCAGGCGACCGCGGTGACCGACCGGTGGGGTCCGGCGGACTACGGCCGGCTCAACGGGGTGCTGACCGCTCCGGCGCTGGCGGCGTCCGCGGCCGCCCCGTTCGCCGGAGCGGCGCTCGCCGCCCTCACCGGGTCCTACGCGGCGGCCTTCCTCGTGCTCGCCGGGGTGGCGGTGGCTGCCGCCCTGCTGCTCGGCCGGGCCGACCGCTCCCTCGATCTCGGCTGACGGCCGGTTTGCGCATGACATCGATGGCTGTGAACATTGACGCATGTCGAATTCGTCGGGCGTGAAGGACCCGCCCCGCGGCGCCCTGCCCCTGGCCGATGATCCGCTGGCCTCCTGCACGCCTCTGGCCCGTGACCCGCTCGGCGCGGAGGCCGCGGCCGCCATCGTGCCGATGCTGAAGGCCGTCGCCGATCCCGCCCGGCTCCGGCTGCTCTCGCTCGTGCTCTCCCACCAGGGCGCCGAGGCGTGCGTGTGCGACCTGCTGCCCCACTTCGACCTCTCCCAACCCACCATCAGCCACCACCTCAAGGTGCTGCACGAGGCAGGCCTGCTCGCCCGCGAGAAGCGAGGCACCTGGGTCTTCTACCTCGCGCGCCCCGAGGCGATGACGGCGCTCGCCCAGCTGTTCACGGCGTCCGAGGCAGGCCCCGCATGAGCGAGACGATGCGCGACGTACGCCGCGACGAGGCCGACGTCCTCCAGCGGCTCTCGACCCTCGACCGGTTCCTGCCGGTCTGGATCGGCGTGGCGATGGTCGTCGGGCTCATGCTCGGTCGGCTGGTCCCGGGTCTCGACGACGCCCTCGCCAGGGTCGAGGTCGGCTCGGTGTCGCTGCCGATCGCGATCGGGCTGCTCGTGATGATGTACCCGGTGCTCGCCAAGGTGCGCTACGACGAGCTGGGGCACGTCACCGGCGACGCCCGCCTCCTCGTCAGCTCGGTGGTCCTCAACTGGGTCCTCGGTCCGGCGCTGATGTTCGCGCTCGCCTGGCTCCTGCTCCCCGACCTGCCCGACTACCGGACCGGTCTGATCATCGTCGGCCTGGCGCGCTGCATCGCGATGGTGCTGATCTGGAACGACCTCGCGCGCGGCGACCCCGAGGCGGCGGCGATCCTGGTCGCGATCAACGCGGTCTTCCAGATCGTGGCCTTCGCACTGCTCGGGTACTTCTACCTCGAGCTGCTCCCGGGCTGGCTGGGTCTGGCGCAGAGCGGGCTGGAGGTGTCGGTGTGGACGATCGCCTCCTCGGTCCTGGTCTTCCTCGGCATCCCGCTGGTCGCAGGATTCCTGACCCGCACCCTCGGAGAACGACGCCGGGGGCGTGAGTGGTACGAGGCGCAGGTGCTCCCGCGGATCGGCCCCTGGGCCCTCTACGGCCTGCTGTTCACGATCGTGATCCTCTTCGCGCTGCAGGGCGGCACGATCACCAGCCAGCCCCTCGACGTCGCCAGGATCGCGCTGCCGCTGTTGGTCTACTTCGTCGTGATGTGGGGCGGATCGATGCTCCTCACGCGCGCGCTGGGCCTGGACTACCCCCGCGCGACCGCGGTCTCCTTCACCGCCGCCGGCAACAACTTCGAGCTCGCGATCGCCGTGGCCATCGCGGTCTTCGGCGTCACCTCCGGCCAGGCCCTGGCGGGCGTGGTCGGTCCGTTGATCGAGGTCCCCGTGCTCGTGGGACTCGTCTACGTCAGCCTCTGGGCCCGCCGCTTCTTCCCCGAGGTCGTCACCCCAGGAGGTCGTCCATGACCGTCAGCACCGCTGTTCCCCACGTCGTCTTCGCCTGCGTCCGCAACGGCGGCCGCTCCGTCATCTCGCGGGTGCTGACCGAGCACTACGCGGGCGACCGCGTCGTCGCCCTCTCGGCCGGGACCCAGCCCGGGGAGCACATCCACCCCGAGGTCGCGCAGGTGCTCGAGGAGCTCGGCCTCGACACCTCGCGCGAGACCCCGGAGCTGCTGACCCGGGAGACGATCGCCGCCAGCACCATGGCGATCACGCTCGGCTGTGGCGAGGAGTGCCCCTACGTCCCCGGCGTGACGTACGTCGACTGGCCGGTCGCCGACCCCGGCGGGCAGGACGAGGCCACGGTCCGCGGCATCGTCGCCGACCTCGACGCACGCGTGCGGGAGCTGCTGGTCGGGCTCGTCCCCGGGCTCGACCTCCCCCCCTCGGTCCTCGAGGGCTGACGCGGCCGACTCGGGGTGCCATTCTTGTCCCGCTCGTCCCGCGGCGTCAGCCCACGAGCAGGGAGAAGGTGCGGTCGGTGGTCGATCGGGTGGTCCTGCACATCGGGACGATGAAGTCGGGGACGTCCTACCTGCAACGCGTGCTGGAGAGCGGCGTGCTGGAGAACGTGGGCGCGTTCTACGCCGGCGGCGCGTTCCGGGCGCAGTCGCGGGCGGTCGACGGGTTGCCGCTGATCACCAAGAAGGGCGGCGGCCGGGCGTGGCGTGACCTGGCCGCGAAGGTGCTTGAGCGCGACGGCACCGCCGTGTACTCCCACGAGTTCCTCTCCTTCGCCACCAAGGACCGGGTGCAGCAGGTCGTCGAACCGTTCGCCGGCACACCGGTCGAGGTGGTGCTCACCGTCCGCGACCAGCACTCCGCGCTGCCGGCCCAGTGGCAGAGCTTCGTACGCAACAAGGGGCTCGAGTCCTGGCAGGACTACCTCGCAGCCGTGGAGGGATCGCGCAAGGCCACCCGCCCCCGGCCGCGGTCGGGACCGACCAGCCCCCGGCCGGCGCAGAACTACCGTCGGACCCAGGACGTCCCGCGCATGGTGCGCGCGTGGAGCGGCCACCCCGGGGTCTCGCGGCTGTCGGTGGTCGCCGTCCCGCTCCCCGGGGCGCCGGCGGAGCTGCTGTGGCAGCGCTTCGGTGAGGCCACCGGCCTGGCGCCGGTCTCGCCCCCCGACGCCGGCACCCGGGTCAACGAGTCACTGGGCTACGCCTCCTGCGACCTGGTACGACGGCTCAACGAGTCGCTGGTCGGGCTCAACCGGCTGGCCTACGAACGCGCCCGCCGCCCGGCCGTGCAGGCGCTCCTCCCGCTCCGCGCGGACGAGCAGCGGCCGGCGCTCGACGCGACCGGTGGCGCGACCGCCCGCAGGCTCAACCAGAAGATCCTCCGCGCCGCCTCCCGCGACGTCGTCCGCCTGGTGGGGCCCGCCTCCGACCTGCCGGTCGACGACCCGGGCACGGAGCCCGACACGGTGCCCGCCGCCGACCCGGCCGAGCTGCGCCGGGCGCTCGACGTCGCGTGGGAGGCCTGCCTCCCCGGGGCGGGGGCGCCGCCCGGCGACCTGGACGCCGCCGTCGCGGAGCTCGGTCGCCGCCTGGCGGTGCGCTTCGGCTGACGGACCCGGTGCGTGCGGGCTCAGTGCCCGGGCATGGACCCGCTCAGGCGGCCGTGCCGCTCGGCACTCGCTGCGTTGAGGCCGATGATCTCGACGGACGCGCCGCGTCGCTGGTACTTCGTGGTGATGGCGTCGAGGGCGGCGACCGTCGAGGCGTCCCACACGTGGGAGGCACTGAGGTCGATGACCACGCGGTCGGGGTCCTCGGCGTACTCGAACTGCGTGTAGAGGTCGTTGCTCGAGGCGAAGAACAGCTCACCGGTCACCCGGTAGACGGCCGTGGCGCCGTGCTCGGGGTCCTCGACGAGCTCGCGGTGGGTCTCGGTGAGGTGGGCGACCCGGCGGGCGAACAGCGTCATGGCGACCAGGACGCCGATCACCACGCCGATGGCGAGGTTGTGGGTTCCGACGGTCACGACGACGGTCGAGACCATGACGATGGTCTCCGACTTCGGCATCCGGCGCAGGGTGGCCGGCCGCACGCTGTGCCAGTCGAAGGTCGCGACCGACACCATCACCATGACGGCGACCAGGGCAGCCATCGGGATCAACGCGACCACGTCGCCGAAGCCGACCACCAGCACCAGCAGGAACATGCCCGCCAGGAACGTCGAGATCCGGGTGCGGGCTCCCGACGCCTTCACGTTGATCATCGTCTGGCCGATCATCGCGCAGCCACCCATGCCGCCGAAGAAGCCGGTGATGACGTTGGCGGCACCCTGACCCCAGGCCTCGCGGGTCTTGTCGGAGCGGGTGTCGGTGACGTCGTCGACGAGCTTGGCGGTGAGCAGCGACTCCAGCAGGCCCACCAGGGCCATGGCGACGGCGTACGGCGCGATGATCTCGAGCGTCTCCAGGGTGAGGGGGACGTCGGGGACGAAGAGCGACGGAAGGCTGTCGGGGAGGTCGCCCTCGTCACCCACGTCGGGGAGCGCCAGGCCCGCCGCGAGGGTGAACGCCGTCAGCGCCACGATCGCCACCAGTGGCGAGGGGACGGCGCGGGTGACCCGCGGCAGCAGCACGATCACCGCGATGCCGATCGCGACGAGCGGGTAGACCAGCACCGGGACGTCGACCAGGTGGGGCACCTGGGCCCAGAAGATCAGGATCGCGAGGGCGTTGACGAAGCCGACCATCACCGACCGCGGGATGAAACGCATCAAGCGGGCGACGCCGGCCACGCCCAGCGCCACCTGGAGCACGCCGCCGAGCAGCACCGTGGCGATCAGGTAGTCCATGCCGTAGGTGCGCGCGACCGGGGCGATCACCAGGGCGATCGCGCCGGTGGCGGCCGAGATCATCGCCGGGCGGCCGCCCAGGAACGCGATCGAGACAGCCATCGTGAACGAGGCGAAGAGGCCCACGCGGGGGTCGACCCCGGCGATGATCGAGAACGAGATCGCCTCGGGGATCAGGGCCAGGGCGACGACGAGTCCGGCGAGCACCTCGGTGCGCAGGGATCGCGGGTCGCGCAGGGTGGCACGGACGGTGGGGGCGTGGCTGGTGGTCACGTGTCACCAGTCAACCTCACGCCACGTGAGGGTTCGCAATCCTCGGCCTGTGCCTAGGGTGCATCCGTGAGCAACGACACGGCACCGGGCAGCATGCACATCGGGGAGGTCGCCGAGCGGACCGAGCTCTCGCTGCGCAGCCTGCGCCACTGGGACGAGGTCGGACTGCTGCGGCCCTCCGCCCGCACCGAGGGTGGCTTCCGGCTCTACACCGAGCAGGACGTCGACAAGGTCCTGCTGATCCGCCGCATGAAGCCACTGGGGTTCAGCCTCGACGAGATGGCCGTGGCGATGCGGGACATCGAGGCGGTCATGGCCGGGGGGCCCGGGGCGGACGCCGCCCGCGAGCGGTTGAAGGCGGTGCTCGAGGAGGCGGCCGCCCGTCGCGACCGGCTCGCCAGCCAGCTCGCCATGGCCGACGAGTTCCTGAGGGTGCTGGGCGAGCGCGTGGGGTGAGTGAGACGGGTCGCAGCGGGGCCGGCCGTGGAATGTCGCCGGGGGGTGGCCGGGTTCCCCCGTGGACAGCATCCCTGCCGACCCCCCCTCCAGGAGCCGACATGCCCCGCATCCCCGTGCACACCCCCGAGACCGCGCCCGAGGCCAGCCGTGACGGCCTCAAGCAGCTGGCCGAGAAGTACGGCAAGGTCCTCAACATCCACGGCGAGATGGCCCACTCCCCGGTGGTGCTCCACTCCTACCTCGCCCTGCAGGACGTCATCCGCGAGCACGCGACGCTCGACGGCCGGGTCCGCGAGGCGATCGCCCTCGCGGTCGGCAACGAGGACGACTGCACCTACTGCCAGTCCGCCCACACCGGAGGTGGCAGGGCCGCCGGGCTCAGCGACGACGAGATGATCGCGATCCGTCGCGGCGACGCGGCGTTCGACCCGGCCCTCGACGCCCTGCTGGGGCTGGCCCGGGAGTTCACCGCGGACGTCGGCCACACCACCGACGAGACGTGGCAGGCGGCGCTCGACGCCGGCTGGAGCGACGAGCAGCTGACCGAGCTGACGACGCACGTGGTGCTGAACCTGCTCACGAACTACTTCAACCACCACGTCCACACGGAGCTGGACGTGCCGGAGGCGCCCGCCGTCTGACCCGGGAGATCTGACCGGCGATCCCGGACCTTCCGGGAGCCGGCCTCAGGCGTACGCCGCGGCCAGGTCCGTGAACGACGTCGCCTCGACGTCGGCGGCGGGCAGGTGGTCGGGGTAGGCGCCCCCGGATCGGTTGATCCAGGCCGTCCGGAGGCCGGCCCGTCGGGCGCCGGCGATGTCCCACGGGTGCACCGCCACCAGCACCGCCTGCGCGGCCGCGACCCCCGTCGCGGCCAACGCGTGCTCGTAGGCGCCTGCGGCCGGCTTCCACACGCCGGCGTCCGCCACCGACAAGTAGTCCTCGACGACCTCGCCGGCCGGGGTGTCCTCGAGCAGGGCGCGCGCGACGCCTGCCGACCCGTTGCTGAGCGTGACGATCCGGCAGCCGGCGTCGGCCAGCGCCCGCAGCCCCGGGACGACGTCCGGGTGCGGTTCGAGCGCGGTGAACTGCTCCATCACCCGCCGGGCTCCGGCGGCGGGGTCGTCGGCACCGGCCGCCACCAGGCGCACCCGGAGCGACGCCCCTGCGACGTCGGCGAACGACGGGCACTCGCCCAGCACGGTGAGGGCGAACGCGTCGCGCAGCACACCTGCGAACCAGACACCCACGGCGTCCGGCGGCAGCCCGACGGTGGCGAAGGCGTCGCCGAGCGGCGAGAGGTCGGACAGCGTCTCGTTGACGTCGAGGACGACCAGGTCCGGGCGGCCCGTGACAGGCTCGGGGGGTGTGGGTGACATGCGAACTCCTCGACTCGACGTCCGGCGTGGGCGGCACGCTCTGCTCACGACCTGCTGGAGACACTGGAACACATCCGGGCCCTCGACGGGTTCCCCTGGCATGAGCGAGACGGAGACCTCGGCCGACGCGGAGCGCCGGCGCGCCTTCGGAGAGGTCGTCGAGCCCGAGATCGAGGTGATGTTGCGGGTCGCGCGGAGCATCACCGGCAGTGCGGCCGACGCCGAGGACCTCGTGCAGGAGGCCCTGGTCCGGGCCTTCCGGGCGGTCGACCGCTTCGACGGGCGGCACCCGCGCGCCTGGCTGCTCACGATCGTGCGCAACACCAACGCCAACATGCACCGTCGTCGTCGCCCGGTCACCGTCGACGACTGGGAGCTGATCCACACCTCCCGGCCCGCCTTCGGTGCCGCGCAGGTCGCCGGCGCCGAGGACGCCTACGTCGACCAGGAGCTCGACGAGGCGCTCCAGGACGCCGTCGACGACCTCGACCCGAGGTTCCGGGCCGCGCTGGTGCTCGTCGACGTCCACGATCTGTCGTACGCCGAGGCCGCGGCCGTGCTCGACGTCCCCGTCGGCACCGTCATGTCGCGGCTGAGCCGGGCCCGCAACCGGGTCCGGACGGCACTCGGCCCCACCTTCACCACCACCCGAGGAGAGCAGTCATGAGCGGAGCCCTCCGGCAGATGCTCACGTGCCACTGGTCGGCACGTCGCATCCAGCGCTACCTCGACGCCGACCCTGCGGCGCCGCTGACCCCGGGCGAGGTCACCCGGCTCGAGGAGCACCTCGCCACGTGCGAGAAGTGCAGCGAGGTGATGCGGCAGCACCGGCTGCTCCACGGCGCCCTCAGCCTGTGGCCGCGCCGGCGCCCCGTCGACCCGGGCACGGTCGACCGGATGCGCACCGTGCTCGACGACCTCGTCGAGGGGCGGCGCACGTGAGCCGCGACCAGCGGTGGGACCTGGTCGTCCTCGGAGGCGGCACCGCGGGCATCGTCGCCGCCAAGACGGCCGCCCGGTTCGGGGCGAGCGTCCTGCTGGTGGAGCGCGACCGGACCGGCGGTGACTGCCTGTGGACGGGGTGCGTCCCCTCGAAGGCGCTGCTCGCCGCTGCCGGTGCGGCCGCGTCCGCCCGCGACGCCGCGCGGCTCGGCGTCCTCGTCGACGGGGTGAGCGTCGACTTCGCCCGCACCATGCACCACGTCCACCGTGCGATCCTCCGGATCGCACCCATCGACTCGCCCGAAGCACTGGAGGCGGCCGGCGTCACGGTTCGCTCCGGCCGGGGCAGGTTCACCGGCGACGGCGAGCTCGACGTCGACGGTGAGACCGTGCGCTTCGTCCAGGCCGTCGTCGCCACCGGCGCCAGCCCGGCGCTGCCGCCGGTCCCCGGCCTCGACGAGGTCGACGTGCTCACCAGTGACTCCGTCTGGGACCTCACCGACGCGCCTGGACGACTGGCAGTTCTCGGCGGCGGCAGCATCGGCTGCGAGCTCGGCCAGGCCTTCGCCCGGCTGGGCGTTGAGGTGACGCTGGTCGAGGGGGCCGAACGGGTGCTGCCGCGCGAGGACGCCGACGCGGCAGCCGCGGTCCACCGCTCGCTCGAGGCCGACGGTGTCACCGTCCGGGTCGGCCGGTCGGTCGAGAAGGCAGTCCCCGACGGTCAGTACGCCGGGTCGCTCCGACTGGCCGACGGCAGCGCGGTCGAGTTCGACCGGCTGCTGGTCGCGGTGGGCCGCCAGCCCCGCACCGGCGACCTCGGGCTGGAGACGATCGGTGTCGACGTCGACGACCGCGGGTTCGTCGTGGTCGACGACCGGTTGCGCACCACGAACCCACGGGTCTGGGCGGCCGGCGACCTCACCGGGCACCCCCAGTTCACCCACACCGCCGGCGTCCACGGCAGCCTGGCGGCCGGCAACGCCGTGCTCGGCGTCCGCCGCAAGGTCGAGACCACGGCGGTGCCGCGCGTGACCTACACCGACCCCGAGGTGGCGGCGGTCGGCGTCGACACCGGCCGCGAGCGGCCCGGCGTCCGGATGCTGACGATCACGCACGACGACGTCGACCGGGCCGTCGCCGAGGACCGCACCGACGGGCTCACCCGTCTCGCGGTCGACGGCAAGGGTCGGATCCTCGGGGCGACCGTGGTCGGCCCGAGGGCGGGGGAGACCCTCGGCGAGCTCGCCGTCGCCGTCCGCCGCGGGCTGCGCACCCGCGACCTCGCCGGCATCACCCACGCCTACCCGACCTGGAACGACGGCGCCTGGAACGCCGCGGTGGGTGACGTCCGCGAGCAGCTCGAGCGCCCGGCGACCCGCCGGGTGCTGGGGGCGCTCGCGCGCTCCCGCCGCTGGTGGCTGGGGCAGCGTGCTGCCTGAGCGCCGCCTGCTGCTCGTCGGGGCGGGGCACGCCCACCTCCACCTGCTCCGGCACGGCGCCCGGCTCGCGGCGGCCGGCTACCGCACGACGCTGGTCGCGCCCCGCTGCTTCGACTACAGCGGGGTGGCGGCCTCCGTCACCGCCGGAGGCCGCGACCCGGAAGCCGGACGGATCGACGTCTCGGCCCTGACCGGCGGCGCCGTGGAGCACCTCCCCGACCGGGTCACCGCGCTGGACCCGGCCGCCCGCCGCGCCACCACCGACGCCGGCGCGCGGCTCGACTGGGACGTGGTGTCGGTCAACGTGGGCAGCGTCGCCGCCGTGCCCTCCGGCGTGACCGTCGCCGACGCCGTGGTGCGGATCAAGCCGCTCTCCGACCTCGCGCGGCTCCGCGACCGCCTCGCACGGCCACCGGCCGACGGCCGCGGGCACCGGGTGACGGTCGTGGGTGCCGGCGCGAGCGGTCTCGAGCTGGCCGCCCACCTCGCAGCCCGGCCCGACACGGACCGCGTGCACCTGCTCGAGGCAGGCACGGACGTCGGGGGCTGCCTCCCGCCCCGCGCCGCCGCGCGTCTGCGGCGGTTGCTCGTACGCCGGGGTGTGGAGGTGACGACCGGGGTCCGGGTCGAGCGGGTCGACGACCACGAGACGCGCTTCGGTGACGGCTCGTCGCTGGCCCACGATGTCGCCGTCCTCGCCACCGGCCTGGCAGCGCCACCGCTGGTGACCGCGGGGCCGCTGGGTGGCCCCGACGGGTTCCCGGTGCGCGCCACGCTCCAGCACCGCGACCACGACCACGTCTACGCCGCCGGCGACTGCGCCGACTTCCTGCCGCGGCCCCTGCCCCGCATCGGCGTGCACGGGGTGCGGCAGGGCCCGGTGCTGCTCGAGGCCCTGCTGGCGCGGGCGACGGGCGCTCCTGCCCCGACCTACCGACCGCAGCGGCACGCGCTGTCGGTGCTCGACCTCGGGAGTGGCACCGGCCTCGCCGTGCGCGGCCGCTGGTGGTGGCTGGGCCGGAGCAGCGTCACCCTCAAGCGCGCCATCGACCGCCGCTGGGTGGAGGCCCACCGCTCGGTGGACTGAGGGCGCACGGCCTCAGTCGCGGCTGCTGCTGAGCAGGAGCCGGCGTCCGATCGTGCCGCCGAGCAGCACGAGCGCGAGGAGCCCGCCGACGCCGAGCGCGATGCCGCGGGGATCGGCGCCCGAGGCGCCGACCGCGACGTAGGCGAACGTGCCGGGCAGGATCCCGGCGGCGGTGCCGAGGACGTAGTCGCGCACCCGCACGCCGACCAGCCCGGCGGCGTAGTTGAGCGGGGTGAAGGGGAAGAGCGGCAGCAACCGGACGGCGAGCACGGCGACCAGCCCGTGGGAGGCGAGCACCCGGTCGGCCTGCTGCAGCCGGCCGTGCAGCAGCCGGTCGACCGCCGGCCGCCCCAGCCGTCGGCCGACGAGGAAGCCGCCGGTGGCACCGAGCAGCGCGCCGGCCCAGACCAGGAGCGTGCCCCACCAGAGGCCGAAGAGCGCGCCCCCGAGGATCGTGAGCACCGAGGCCGGGGTCGGCACCATCACCAGCAGCGCGTAGCCGACCACGAACACGGCGACTCCGGCCCAGCCGGTCGACTGCACCAGCTCCTGGAGCCGCTCCGGGCCGCTCCACCCGCTCAGCTGCAGCCCGACCGCCACGGCGACGAAGGCGAGCACCAGCACCCCGAGCCGGAGCAACGCCCCGCGCGACGGGGGTCGCGTCACCTGCTCGTCCACGGGGGGCACCGGGTGCCCGGGATTCCCGGACCCGGGCTGCCCGGGGTGCCCAGGGTGATCGGTCTGCGCAGAGGTCGTCACGCCACTGGTAACCCGGTGGGCCCGCCGAACACTTCCCGGGTCAGGACCCGCCGGGGTCGGGGTCACCGGGCGGCGGGGTGCGCAGCGTGCGGTAGCCGACCACCATCCGCTGCAGGCCGCTGATTCCGACGACCGCGGCCCACACGCTCGCGATCAGGGCGGCGTGGCCGGGCAGCAGCAGCCACAGCGAGTGCACGAGGATCGTCTCGGTGCCCTCGGCGACGCCGGCGAGGAAGCTGTGGGAGCGGCCGTCGTCGATGCGGTGGCCGGTGCGCTCGGCGGCGGAGGAGAAGGCCAGGAACGCGGTGCCGTTGACGTAGTAGGCGAGGAGCACCGCCGCGAACGGCAGCCAGTCGCCGAGGGTGACGGGGTCGCCGGTGGCCGTGGTGGCCCCGACGGCCACGCCGACCACCGTGGCGCCGTACACCAGGAAGTCGGCGGTGATGTCGAGGAAGCCGCCGGCCGCGGAGCCGTGATCGTCGCGTCCGCGGCGGCGGGCGAGCGGCCCGTCGAGGCCGTCGAGCGCCCGCGAGGCCAGCCACGCGACCAGGGCCCACCCCCACAGCTGGCCGGCCGCCAGCGAGGCGCTGGCCAGGCCGATCATCAGGCCGGCCACGGTCAGCCGGTCGGGCGTGACCCCGGGCCGGTCGACCAGCGCGGCGAGCCGCGCCAGTGGTGGGTCCAGGTGGCGGCGCAGCACGGCGTCGAGCATCAGGGCTCCTCACGGGTCAGCAGGTGGCGGCCGAGAGCCCCGCCCGCGACCACCAGCAGCACCAGCACGGCGAGCCCGGCGAACACGCCGCCGGGGTCGGTTCCCCAGGCGCCGAGGGCGGCGTAGGCCAGGCTGCCCGGCACCATGCCGAGGGCGGTGCCGAGCACGTAGTGCCGTCGGAGCACGCCGGTGAGGCCGGCCGCGTAGTTGATCGCCGTGTAGGGCACCACCGGCACCAGCCGGACGGCCACCACGGCACCGAGGCCGTGGCGGGTCAGCAGATCGTCGGCGCGCGCGACGCGGCCCCGGGTGAGCCGGTCGACCGCCTCCCGGCCCAGGCCCCGGCCGAGGCCGAAGGCCACCAGGGCGCCCACCATCGCGGCGGCCCAGGACAGCAGCGCGCCGAGCCAGAGCCCGTACAGCGCCCCGCCGAGCGCCGTGAGCAGTGCCTTGGGGGCCGGCAGCAGGCACAGCAGCGAGTAGCCGACCAGGAAGACGGCGACGCCCAGTGCTCCCGCGTCCGTCACCTGCTCACGCAGCAGCCGGACGTCGTCCCATCCGCGGACGTGCTCGACGACGAACACTGCGAGCAGCAGTGCCACCATGACGCCGAGGCGTACCCAGACCCAGGCCCCACCCGTTGCTCCGGTCGTCTGCACAGTTCTGCACAGTAGGGGAAGTCTCCGGACCTCCCACCGTGTTCCCGTTGCGACGGGGAAGGATCCGTCCGCACCCGACCCGAGGAGACACTCCCGCCCATGAGGTCCCGTTCCCTGGCCCCCGCGCTCGCGGCGGCCTGCGCACTCCTGGCCGGCGCCTGTGCCGCACCCTCCGAGCCCACGGCTGCGGCCGCGGACCGGCCGTGGAAAGAGGTGCTGGCCGAGGCGGAGGGCCAGACGGTCGACCTGTGGATGTGGGGCGGCGACGAGCGCGGCAACGCCTACGTCGACGACGTGCTGACCCCGGCGGCTTCGGAGCTGGGCGTGACCCTGCGACGGGTGCCGGTCGCCGACACCCGCGACGCCGTACGCCGGATGCTCGCCGAGAACGCGGCCGGCACCGACGACGGCACCGTCGACCTGGTCTGGGTCAACGGCGACAACTTCGCCACCGGCCAGGAGGCCGGGGCGTGGCTCTGCGGCTGGGCCGACGACCTGCCGAACATGCAGTACGTCGCGCCCGACGACCCGCTGGTCACCGAGGACTTCGGCGTCGCCGTGGAGGGGTGTGAGGCGCCCTGGCACAAGGCGCAGTTCACCTTCGTCTACGACGAGGCCCGGGTCAGCGACCCCCCGACCACGGTCAGCGGGCTCCTCGACTGGGCGGAGGCCAACCCCGGTCGCTTCACCTACCCCGCACCCCCCGACTTCACCGGCTCCGTCTTCGTCCGACAGGCGCTCTACGGGCTCTCCGGAGGGCCGGACGCCGTGCCGGCCGGCTTCGAGGAGGCGGCGTTCGAGGAGCTGGCTCCGGCCCTGTGGGAGCGGCTGCGCGGCCTCGCCCCCTCGCTGTGGCGCGAGGGTCGCACCTACCCGCGCGACCAGGTGGCGCTCGACCGGCTCTTCGCCGACGGGCAGGTCGACTTCACGATGACCTACGGGCCGGCCGCACTGACCGAGCTGGTGGCCGACGAGACCTTCCCCGCGACCACCCGGGTGCTGACCCTCGAGGACGGCACCGTCGGCAACGCCAGCTTCCTCGGCATCCCGGCGAGCTCCCCCGACAGCGCCGGGGCGATGGTGGTGGCCGACCTCGCTCTCTCGCCGGAGCAGCAGGTGGCCAAGGCCGACCCCGAGGTGTGGGGCCAGTTCACGGTGCTGGACGTCGACCTGCTCGACCGGACCGACGCCGCGGCCTTCGACGAGCTGCCCGACTCGCCGGTGGTGCCGGGCTACGACGAGCTGTCGGCCAACGCGCAGCCGGAGCTCTCCTCGGCGTGGGTCAACCCGCTCGACGAGGGCTGGCGTCGTGAGGTGCTGGGGAGCCGATGAGAGGTTCCGGCATCCCCGGGGCGGGCGGCGCTGTCCCCGGGATCGTCACCATCACCGCGGTCGCCGGCACCGGCATGGTCGCCGTGGTCGCGACGTCGGTCGGCCTGATGCCGCTCTACGGTGAGCCGGTCCCCGGGCTGGTGGGGTGGCGGGCCGCCGCCCCCGACCTGGTGGCCGGCATCGGTGAGTCGCTGCTGATCGCGGTGCCGGCGACCCTGGTGGCCGCCGTCGTCGGGCTGCTGCTCGCCACCCTGATGCTGCGCGGCGGCCGGTCGGCCGCGCCGGTCCGGATCGGCTGCCTCGCGGTCCTCGCGGTGCCCCACCTGGTGGGGGCCACCTCCGTCGGGCTGCTGCTCGGCGACGGTGGGTTGGCCGAGCGGCTGGCCGCCCCGGCCGTCGAGGGTGCCTGGCCGGCTCTCGTCGGCGGCCGCTGGCCGTGGGCGACGGTGCTCGAGCTGGCGTGGAAGGAGTCGGCCTTCGTGGCGCTCGTGGTGCTGGCCGCCGTGGCGCCGGGCCACCGCCAGCGGATGGAGGTCGCGGCGGGCCTGGGTGCCCGCGCCCGCCAGCGGGTGACCCGGGTCCTGCTGCCGACGGCCGTGCCCGCCCTCGCAGCCGCGTCGCTGGTGACGCTGGTCTACGCGATCGGCTCCTACGAGGTGGCCTGGCTGCTGGGCCGTGCCGTGCCCGAGCCGCTCCCGGTGCTCGCGTTCCGGCTGTTCGGGTCGATCGAGCTCACCGACCGGCCCGCCGCTGCGGCCGCCGCCGTCACCGGGGCGGCGCTGGCCCTGTGCGCGGCCGTCCCGGCGCTGGCGGCGCTGCCGCGGCTCCGGTTGCAGCCGACCCGGGGGAGTGGTGCTCCGTGAGCCGCCTCGTGCGCAGCGGCGCGGCCGGGCTCGCGCTGGTCTGGCTCGCCCTCCCGCTGCTGCCGGTGCTGCTGTGGGCGGGCGCCGAGCGCTGGTCCTTCCCCGACCCGCTGCCCACCCGCTGGGGCGTCGGCGGGTGGTACGACGCCGTGGACGCCGGGCTGCTGCCGGCGCTGCTGCGCTCGCTGGGCCTCGGCCTCGCCGTCGCCCTGGTCGCGACCCCGCTCGGCGTGATGACCGGGCGGGTGCTGGGCTGGCGGCTCACCCGCCGGCCGCGGCTGGTGGTCGGGCTGCTGCTGGTGCCGCTGGTGCTGCCGCCGTTCGCGGTGTCGATGGGGCTGGACGTGGCGTTGATCCGGGTGGGCCTGCCCGGGCTGGTCTCCGTGGTGCTGGTGCTCGCGGTGGTGGCGCTGCCGTACGCGGCGTACACGAGTGCGACCGGGTTCGCCCGGACCTCCCCCGAGCTCGAGGCCCAGGCCCGGGCGCTCGGAGCGAGCGCCCGGCAGGCGCGGTGGCGGGTCGTGCTGCCCGCGATGCGCGGCAGCATCCTGGTGGCCGGGCTGCTGGCCTTCCTGGTCGGCTGGAGCGACTACGTCGTGACGTTGCTGGTCGGTGGGGGGCGACTGATCACCGCACCGGTCCTGCTGGGCTCCGCGGCGTCCGGCTCCGGCAACGACGCCCAGGTGGCCGTGCTGGCCGTCGCCACCCTGTTGCCGCCGGTGCTGCTGGTCACGGCCGCGGCAGCCCTGCGCCGGCGCGATCGCGTCACCCCCGCCGACCCGATGCCTGCCCAGGAGAGGATGCGCTGATGAGCACGCTGGAGATCCGGGAGGTGCGGCACCGCTACCCCGACGCCGCCGACGACACCCTGCGGGGTGCCTCGGTCGACGTCCGTGAGGGCGAGATGGTGTCGGTGGTGGGACCGTCCGGCTCGGGCAAGAGCACGCTGCTGCGGGTCGCTGCCGGCCTGGTCGACCCGGCCGCGGGCCGCGTGCTGGTGGGGGGCCGCGACGTGGTGGGCCTGGCCACCGAGAAGCGCGACCTGACGGTGATGTTCCAGCAGCCGCTGCTCTTCGACCACCTCGACGTCGCCGGCAACGTCGGCTTCGCCCCCCGGCTGGCCGGGGTGGGGCGTCGTGAGGCCCGCCGGTGCGCCGAGCGCTACCTGCGGCTGGTGCACCTCGAGGGCCTCGACCGCCGCGACGTGTCGTCGTTGTCGGGGGGCCAGCAGCAGCGGGTCGCGCTCGCGCGGGCCCTCGCCGCCGAGCGCGGGGTGCTGCTGCTCGACGAGCCGTTCAGCTCGCTCGACCGCGAGCTGCGGGCCTCCATGCACGACCTGCTGGCCGAGGTCCGGGCGGCGCTGGCACCCACGATCCTGATGGTGACCCACGAGCTCGACGAGGCAGCGCTCGCGGAGTCGACGGTGGTGCTCATCGACGGCGTGGTGCACCAGCAGGCACCGATGTCCGAGCTCTACCGTCGTCCCGCGAGCCTGGCCGTCGCCCGGCTCCTGGGGGGCTTCACCGAAGTTCCCGGCACCGTCCGCGACGGCGTTCACCACTCCGCGTGGGGCCGGGTGCCGCTCACGGAGGGTGCGCCCGGCGACGGCGCCGCCGTCCTGCTCGCGCGCCGGGAGGCGTTGCGGGTCGTCGCGGCCGACGCGAGCACCCCCGGGGCCGGGGTCGTGGCCCGGGTCGAACGGCGACGTCCGTCCGGCACCCGTGTCGTCGCGACCCTGGCGTGCGAGGACGGCTCCCGCGCGGAGGTCGAGCTCGAGCCCGGTGCCCCCGGTCCGTCGGGCCGGAACGGGGAGCGGGTGCGGGTGCTGCTGCCCGACGGGGGCGAACCGCAGTGGGCCCTCGCCACCGACCCGCTGCCGGAGGAGACTCGGGTCGAGGACACCGTCGTGGAGTCCCACGCCGAGCAGAGGAGCGCCCCATGATCCCCGAGTCCGTCGCCCGGTTCATCGACGCCGAGGTCGCCGCCGCGACCACGCGCTACGACGACCTGCGCGCCGTCGTCCTCAACGGGACGCTCAAGCGGTCCCCGGAGACCAGCCACACCGACGGGCTGCTCGACGTGACGCGCCGGGTGCTGGAGGGAGTGGGTGCCCAAGTCGACACGGTCCGGCTCGTCGACCACGTCATCCCTCCCGGCGTGCAGCCCGACATGCGCGAGCACGGCTGGGAGCGCGACGACTTCCCCGACCTCTACCGCTCGCTGGTCGAGCCGGCCGACATCCTGGTCCTGGCCACGCCGATCTGGCTGGGTGACCAGTCGTCGCTCACCCGCCTCGCGATCGAGCGGCTCTACGGCTGGTCCGGCGAACTCAACTCCGCCGGCCAGTGGAGCTACTACGGCAAGGTCGGAGGGGTCGTGGTCACCGGCAACGAGGACGGCGGCAAGCACTGCGCGGCACAGATGCTCTACGCGCTCAGCCACATCGGCTTCACCATCCCGCCGCAGTCCGACGCCTACTGGCTCGGCGAGGCCGGCCCGGGCCCCTCCTACCTCGACGACGGCCAGGGGGCCCGCAACCACTGGACCACCCGCAACACGGTCTTCGCCGCCTGGAACATGCTCCACACCGCCCGGCGGCTCAAGGACGCCGGCGGCCTGCCGGCCCACGGCAACGTCACCTCCAACTGGGACCTGACCGACCCGGACCACCCCAACCCCGAGTACCGCTAACCCTCGGCGAGCTCGCGCAGCCGCTCCCGGTCGCGGATCGTGATCCGTCCCCGTCCCAACGAGATCACGCCGGCCTCGGCGAGCTCGCCGAGCACCTTCGTGGTCGTCTCCCGCGAGGTCGCCGCCAGGGCCGCGAGCTGCTCGTGGGTGAGCCTGACC
Source organism: uncultured Actinomycetota bacterium (assembly GCA_963754025.1). Taxonomy (GTDB): domain Bacteria; phylum Actinomycetota; class Actinomycetes; order Propionibacteriales; family Nocardioidaceae; genus Nocardioides. Next base: position 1,354,037 of record CAVWEC010000005.1, read on the forward strand.
TGGACGTCGCGCCCGAAGTTGGCGCTCGATCCGCGGGCCAGGGTCACCAACGCTCCCGCCAGGCGCTGCGGCACCGACTTGAACACGGCGTCGGACAGCCGCTGCTCGAGGTCGCCGAGCCGCCGGCCGAGCGTCTCGGAGATGCGTGCGGCGATCCGGGGGTCGCTGAGCAGCAGGCGGCGTACGTCGGCCCGGGACATCACGCACACCACGACGTCGTCGAGCGCCTCGGCGAAGGAGTCGTGCATCTGCTGGCCGACGATCACCATCTCGCCGAAGATCGTGCCCGGGGCGATGATCGCGGTGGTCAGCGCACGCCCCTCGGGGGAGACCCGGAAGATCCGGACCCGTCCCTCCTTGAGGATGAACAGCGCCTCCAGCGGCTGGTGGGGCGTGTAGAGCAGCTCGCCGGTCGAGTAGCGGCGCATCGGCGCCGCCTGCGACAGGACTCCCATGTCGTCGTCGTCGAGGTCGCGGAAGATGTCGACCTCGGCCATGCACCACCACCGGTCCTGCCCGCCGTCGGCGGCTCGCTCCATGTCCACGTCGTCCTCTCGGCGACCGGGGGACCACGGGCGGGCTCCGCCCGCGAGCTCCTCCGGCCGGCTGACACCCACGCACGTGGGTGGTTGAGCTCCCATGGTCGCAGCCTCGGTCGTGCGGGTGGTCAGGTCAGGAGGTCCGGGCGGCGAGCCGGGCGACGAGGTCGCTGATCTCGCCGTCGTCGAGATAGCGCTCGGAGAGGATCTCGCCGTCGGCGTCGATGACGGTGTACGACGACTGCGCGGTCACCCCGAAGTGCTTCCACACCTCGCCGTCGGGGTCGACCACGTGGGTGACGTGGGGGATCCGGCCCGCGAGGTCGTCGATCGCGTCGCGGTCGTCGAGCCCGCCCACCCCGACGACGGCGACCTGCCCGGCGTAGGTCTCGGCGAGCTCGGAGACCTGCGGGCTCTGGGCGCGGCAGGTGGGGCACCAGGGCGCCCAGAACCACAGCACCGCCGGCTTCCCGCGCAGGCTGCTGCCCTCGAGGGTGCTGCCGTCGAGCGCGGTGGCGGTGAAGTCGTAGTCGGCGACCTTCCCGGTGCTGGGCAGCGGGGCCGTCTCGGAGTCGGAGGTGGGGGTCGTGGACGCGCCCGTGCCGCAGCCGGCGAGCGAGAGCAGTCCGGCCACGACGAGGAGGACGACGGTGCGCATGCTCCGAGCGTGCCCGCTGTCCGGTGGGCCTTCTGTGAGCGTCCTCACTGAAGTCCGGGGTCGACGGTCGCAGGCTGAGTGGATGGATCTCTCGTCGCGCGGCACGAAGGTCGCCGTGCTCGCCGTCCTGGCCCTCGTGCTGGTGACGGTCGGGCTCGGCCTGAGCTCGCTCGGCTCCGACACCGAGGCCACGTCCGACCCGGGTGCGGACCCGACGGACCGATCGGCGTCGGTGGCCCGCGACGACCTGCCGTCGGCCCTGCGTGAGCCGGATAGCGACCTGTTCCCGGAGCCGCTCATCGGGCTCGACGACCTGATCAGCGGCGGGCCCCCGCCCGACGGGATCCCGCCCATCGACCGGCCGCAGTTCGAGGAGGTCGGCGAGGTCGGGTGGCTCGGCGACGACGACCCGGTCCTGTCCCTCACCGTCGACGGCGAGACCCGGGGCTACCCCGTGGGGATCATGACCTGGCACGAGATCGTCAACGACGAGGTCGCCGGCCAGCCGGTCGCGGTGACCTACTGCCCGCTGTGCAACTCCGGGGTCGCGTTCCTGCGCACCGTCGACGGCGAGCGTCTCGACTTCGGCACCTCCGGCATGCTCTACGCCGACAACCTGGTCATGTACGACCGCCAGACGCAGTCGCTGTGGCCGCAGCTCACCGGCCTCGCCTCGGTGGGCGCGATGACCGGCACCCAGCTCGAGGCGATCCCGATGGGTGTCCTGGGGTGGGAGCAGTTCGCGGACGCGCACCCCGACGCCCTGGTGCTGACCCGCGACACCGGTCACGACCGCAGCTACGGCTCCAACCCGTACGTCGGCTACGACCTGCCGGACGGCGGGCTGCTGGCGCCGGTGCCCGGCGGGGTCGACGACCGGCTGCCGGTCAAGGAGCGGGTCGTGGGGGTCGGTGGCGGCAGCGACCCGGTCGCCGTGCTGCGGGACTCCGTGGCCGAGGCCGGTGTCGTCGAGCTCGAGGTCGACGGGGAACCGGTGACGCTCTGGCACCTGCCCGGCCAGGCCTCCGCCCTCGACCTGGAGGAGATCTCCGACAGCTACGACGTCGGCAGCGTCGCGACCTTCTCGCCGGTGGTCGACGGCCGCGAGCTCAGCTGGCGGCGTACGGGCGGCGGGTTCGTCGACGACCGGACCGGTTCGCGCTGGGACATCACCGGCCGGGCCGTGTCCGGCCCGCTGCGTGGTGAGCGACTCGAGCAGGTGCGCCACCTCGACACCTTCTGGTTCGCCTGGGCCGCCTTCGAGCCCGACACCCGGCTCGTCGACTGACGACGTCCCCGGGTGTCCGCGTTAGCGTGGCGAGCGTGTCGAACCGTCTGACGTCAGCGACCTCGCCCTACCTCCTGCAGCACGCGGACAACCCCGTCGACTGGTGGGAGTGGGGACCCGAGGCCTTCGACGAGGCGCGGCGCCGCCAGGTCCCGGTGCTGCTGTCGGTCGGGTACGCCGCGTGCCACTGGTGCCACGTGATGGCGCACGAGTCGTTCGAGGACGAGGCGACGGCGCAGTACCTCAACGAGCACTTCGTCAGCATCAAGGTCGACCGGGAGGAGCGTCCGGACGTCGACGCGGTCTACATGAACGCCACGACCGCGATGACCGGTCACGGCGGCTGGCCGATGACCTGCGTGCTCGACCACGACGGCAACCCGTTCTTCGCCGGCACCTACTTCCCCGACCAGCCCCGGCACGGCCAGCCGGCCTTCGGGCAGGTGCTGGCGGCGATGGTGGACGCGTGGGAGAACCGCGCGGACGACGTGCGCCGCGTCGCCACGAACCTGCGCGAGCACCTGCGCCAGCCGCTGGCCGCGGCACCGGCGCCGGTGGGTCGCGAGGTGGTGGGGCAGGCGGTGGGGCTGCTCGCCCGTGAGTACGACGCGCAGCGCGGCGGCTTCGGCGGGGCGCCGAAGTTCCCGCCGTCCATGGTGCTGCCCTTCCTGCTGCGAGAGGGGTCGCAGGACGCCGGCGAGATGGCCGCCCACACGCTCGAGGCGATGGCCCGGGGCGGGATCCACGACCAGCTCGCCGGTGGCTTCGCGCGCTACAGCGTCGACGCCGACTGGGTGGTGCCGCACTTCGAGAAGATGCTCTACGACAACGCCCTGCTGCTGCGCGCCTACGCCGAGTGGGGCACCGGCCTCGGTGACCGGGTGGCCCGCGGCGTCGCCGACTTCCTGCTCGCGGAGCTGCTCACCGCGGAGGGCGGGTTCGCCTCGGCGCTCGACGCGGACTCGGAGGGAGCCGAGGGCACCTACTACGTGTGGACCCCGCAGCAGGTGGCCGACGCGCTCGGCACCGACGACGAGGGCTGGGCCGCCGCGCTCGGCGTGACGGCGGCCGGCACCTTCGAGCACGGCACCTCGGTGCTCCAGATGCGCGCGGACCTCGACGGCTGGGAGCCGGCCCGCCGCCGGTTGCTGGCCGCGCGGGAGCAGCGGGTGCGCCCCGACCGCGACGACAAGGTCGTCGCCGCCTGGAACGGACTGGCCATCAGCGGCCTGTGCATCGCCGGCACCCTGCTCGAGCAGCCGGCGTACGTCGACGCGGCGGTCGCTGCCGGTCGGCTCCTGTGGGACGTCCACGTGGTCGACGGCCGGCTCCGGCGCGTCTCCCGTGACGGGGTCGTGGGCAGCCCGGCCGGAGTGCTGGAGGACCACGGCTGCGTCGCCTCCGGCTACCTCGACCTGCTGCAGGCGACGGGGGACCCGGTCTGGCTGGAGCGGGCGGGGGTGGTCCTCGAGGCGGCCCTCACGCACTTCCGGGCCGAGGACGGCGGCTTCCACGACACCGCCGACGACGCCGAGGCCCTGGTCGCCCGGCCGCGCGACCCCTCCGACAACGCCTCCCCGAGCGGCACGTCGTCGACCATCCACGCCCTGGCCACGTACGCCGCGGTCACGGGCTCCGGCCGCCACCGCGACGCGGCCGAGGCGGCGCTGGCCACGGCGTCCGTGCTGTGCGAGCGCGCCCCGCGCTTCGCCGGCTGGTCCCTGGTGGCCGCGGTGTCCATGCTCGAGGGTCCGGAGGAGATCGCCGTCGTCGGTCCCGCCGGCCCCGAGCGCGACGCGCTGGCCCTGGCCGCCCGCCGCCGACTCGGCTCCGTCGTGGTCGTCGCCGACGGCCCGCGGGACGACGTGCCGCTGCTGGTCGGTCGCGCCGCGGTCGACGGCCGCCCCGCGGCGTACGTCTGCCGGGGCTTCGTCTGCGAGCGCCCGGTCACCGACCCCGCCGACCTGTGACCCGCCACCGGACCCCGACCCGCAGCCGGAGCCGACCTGCACCACCTCGAGCAACTACGCCCACACCGTCGCCGGCCGGGCCTACCAGTCCGGCGGCTACGCCTACGCCGTCGGCTCGAACGACCACCTCGGCCTGTGGAACACCTACGTCACCACCTCGCTGGCGGGGACCTCACCGGGGTACTGGCAGCTCGGCTGCTGAGCAGCACTCCCGCTGTAACGCCGGGTTACGAACTGTTCCACCCCGGAAATACCCTGGGGGCAACAGGTCCTAACCCGGCGTTACAAGCCGCCAGCCCGTCACCAGCCGGTGCCAGAGTGACCCCATGCAGGTCACTCGGGTCCAGCCCCAGCTCCGGCGCTTCCACGACGGCGGCACGGCCACCGAGCCGCCCGACGGGGACGCCGACCTCCGCATCGTGCTCGAGCGACTCACCGAGCGCGGTGCGGAGGTCTTCCGACTCGAGCGGCGCGTCGGCTACGACGACCGCGAGCTCGGCGAGCTGCTGGTCCCGGCCGACCCCGGGCCCGACGGGGCGTTCCGCACCGACCTGACCTCGGTGCCGTGGCTGTTCACCTGGCTGGTGCCGCGCACCGGTGCCCACTTGCCGGCGGCGCTGCTCCACGACGGGCTGGTCGGCGGGGCCGACGGCGCGTCGTCCTACGTCTCGACCGAGGGCCACGTCGTCACCCGCGACGTCGCCGACCGGGTCTTCCGCGACGCGATGGCCGACACCGGCACGGGTCCGGTGCGCCGCTGGGTGGTGTGGTCGGCGGTGACGGCGGCGACGATCGCGGTCGGTAGCGACGCCTGGTCGCGTGGGCGCACCTGGGGCTACCGGGTCGCGGCAGCCACGACGCTCGCCATCGTGCTGCTCGTCGGCACGCTCGCGACGTTCGACCTCCTCGACGCCGGGGTCGCGCTGCCGTGGATGGGGGAGCGACCGTGGTGGAGCGAGCTGCTCGGCGGGGCCGCCGGTGCGGTCGCGATCCCGTTCCTGCTCGGGCTGACGTGGGGCCGGTTCCGGGTGGCCGGTGCGGTGCTGGGGGTGCTCCTCGCGCTGCTGCTCCACGTCACGGTGGCGCTGCTGCTGCTCACCGGGCTCTACCGGCTCGTGGAGCGGCTGGTGCGGGCCGCGCCGGCGGTGTCCACGGTCCTCGGAGCCAGCGCGGTGACGCTGGCGCTGATGGGGTTCGCCGCCTACGCGCTGTCCTGACCCAGCCCCATCTCCACCAGCAGCCGCGACGCGAACGCGTCCGACGGCAGGTCGCGCAGCAGCAGGTCGAGGCCGGTGTGGAACGCGACGCCGATGAGGCCCAGGGCCAGCGCGCCGACCGCGACGGTGCGCAGCCGGGTCGGTTCGCGGCGTACGGCGAGGTCGCGGGCACGGTGGAGCCAGCCGGCGAGGGCGGCGGCGACGACCACCGACACGACGCTGGCGAAGGCGGCCCCGACGATCGTGCCGAGCAGTCCGAGGCTGCTGCTGAGTGCGGCGGCGGTGGCGGCGGCCACCGATCCGCCGACGAGCTGTGGCACGGAGACGTCGACGGTGCGGGTGCGGGGGGTGGTTTCGTGCTGGGACATCACGAGTACGACGAGCGCGACCCCCTCCGGGATTCCCGTCGTGATCGGACTCACGTCGGCTGCCGGGTGGGGCGGAGCCTCAGCGCAGCGAGTAGGTCGCCAGCGAGACGCCGACGTAGTGGGTCACGAAGGCGAGGATCGTGAAGGTGTGGAAGACCTCGTGGAAGCCGAACCAGCGGGGGGAGGGGTCGGGGAACTTCGTGCCGTAGACGACGCCTCCGAGCGTGTAGAGGCCACCGCCGACGACGATCAGCACGATCACCGCGGTGCCGATGGCGTTGCCCAGTGACATGGCGCCGTCGACGAAGCCGCCGAAGAAGAAGACCGGCGCCCAGCCCAGCGCGATGTAGACGGGGGCGGACAGGCCGCGGGGCGCCCCGGCCCAGAAGACCTTGAGCAGCACGCCGCTCAACGCGCCGCCCCATGAGATCGCCAGCATCGTCCACTGGTCGCGCCCCTCGAGCAGGAGGATCGCGAAGGGGGTGCAGGACCCGGCGATCAGCACGAAGATGTTGGCGTGGTCGAAGCGCTTGAGGAACCCGTGCGCCCGCGGTGACCAGCTGCCGCGGTGGTAGATCGCCGACACCGTGAACAGCACCAGCGCGGAGAGCGCGAAGATCGTGGAGCCGAGCCGGGTGGCGGCTGTCGGCGACAGCACGATGAGCACGACGCCGGCGGCGAGGGTGAGCGGCGCGTTGACCAGGTGGAGCCACCCACGCAGCTTCGGCTTCAGCTCGGCGGCGACCTCGGCAAGGTTGTCCGCGAGGTGGTCGAACCCGTTCCTCACCTGCTCACGCATGTCGAAAGAGTAGCCACCGGGGGGTCTACGATCAGCATCGTGTCGACGACGAGGCGGGTGAAGGACGCGGTCCGTCGACGCCTCTACCCGGCCTACGAGGCGCGGATGGTGCGGTCGCTGCCCGCCGACCAGCTCCCCAAGCACGTCGGCGTCATGCTCGACGGCAACCGGCGCTGGGCCAAGGCCGTCGGCCACGACACCGCCCACGGCCACCGCGCCGGTGCCGCCAACATCGAGCCGCTGCTCGACTGGTGCGAGGAGGTCGGCGTCGAGGTGGTCACGTTGTGGCTGCTGTCGACCGACAACCTCAACCGCGCCCACGAGGAGCTCGAGCCGCTGCTCGAGATCATCGAGGACGCCGTCAGGACCCTGGCCGACCAGCGTCGCTGGCGACTCCACCCGGTCGGCGCCCTCGACCTGCTGCCCGCCGCCACGGCTGCGCGGCTCAAGCAGGCCGCCGACGACACCCGCGACGTCGACGGGCTGCTGGTCAACATCGCCGTGGGCTACGGCGGCCGGCGCGAGATCGCCGACGCGGTGCGGTCGCTGCTGACCGAGCACGTCGGCCTGGGCACCTCGCTCGAGGAGCTCGCGCAGATCATCGACGTCGAGCACATCGCCGACCACCTCTACACCAAGGGCCAGCCCGACCCGGACCTGGTGATCCGGACGTCGGGGGAGCAGCGGCTGGGCGGGTTCCTGCTGTGGCAGAGCGCGAGGTCGGAGTTCTACTTCTGCGAGGCGTACTGGCCCGACTTCCGACGCGTCGACTTCCTGCGCGCGATCCGGGCCTACGCCCAGCGCGAGCGCCGTTTCGGTTCCTGACCGGCCCGGTCCGCTGTCACCCGGCGTTCACCCGCGTCCGGGCGTGTCGTCCCCGGAAGCGCCGTCGGCGCGGCGTACTTTCGCCGTAACGGCGAGTGGGGAAGCCCGCCGTGCTGGGAGGACAGTTCGTGAGAGCTCACGACCGACGGACACCGCGGAGACCCCGTGGCGTGCGCGGGGGCCGGCACTCCGGTCCACAGCTCTGTTCCCGGTCCGAGATCGCATAGCCAAGGACCGGGCGAGGAGTGCGCGCGCCGGTCCGTGAGGGGTGACACCGTGCCGAACCAGGCCACCACGTCAGAGGCGCCCGCCAGCTCGTCCCGCACCACGTCCACGCACTCGCAGGAGCCCCCTGCCCATCGCACCTTCGTGGTCGACACCAGCGTGCTGCTGGCCGACCCGGCCGCGTTGCGCCGCTTCCACGAGCACGAGGTCGTGCTCCCGGTCGTGGTCATCACCGAGCTGGAGGGCAAGCGCCACCACCCCGAGCTGGGCTACTTCGCCCGGTCGGCGTTGCGGATGCTCGACGAGCTGCGCATCACGCACGGCCGGCTCGACGAGGCGGTGCCGATCGGGGAGGAGGGTGGCACCGTCCGGGTCGAGCTCAACCACACCGACGCCACGTCGCTGCCCAGCGGCTTCCGGCCTGCCAACGGCCCCTGGGACAACGACTCCAGGATCCTGGCCGTGGCGCGCAACCTCGCCAACGAGGGGCACGCGGTCACCCTGGTGTCCAAGGACCTGCCGATGCGGATCAAGGCCTCCGCGGTGGGGTTGACCGCCGAGGAGTACAAGGCCGAGGCGATCAGCGACTCCGACACCGGTTACACCGGCATGGCCGAGCTCGACGTCACCGCCGCCGACCTCGACGAGCTCTACGACGACGGCACGGTCGACCTCGACGCGGCCCGCGACCTGCCCTGCCACTCCGGGCTGGTGCTGCTCTCCGAGCGGGGGACGGCGCTGGGCCGGGTGGGCCCGGACAAGCTGGTCCACCTGGTGCGGGGTGACCGGGAGGCGTTCGGCATCCACGGCCGCTCCGCGGAGCAGCGGATCGCCCTGGAGATGCTGCTCGACCCTGAGGTCGGGATCGTGTCGCTCGGTGGCCGCGCCGGCACCGGCAAGTCGGCGCTGGCGCTGTGTGCCGGTCTCGAGGCCGTCCTCGAGCGGGGGCACCACAAGAAGGTCGTCGTCTTCCGTCCGCTGTTCGCGGTGGGCGGCCAGGAGCTCGGCTACCTGCCCGGCTCGGAGGCGGAGAAGATGGGCCCGTGGGCCCAGGCGGTCTTCGACACGCTGGGTGCGATGACCTCGCGCGACGTCATCGACGAGGTGCTGGCCCGCGACATGCTCGAGGTGCTGCCGTTGACCCACATCCGCGGCCGGTCCCTCCACGACGCCTTCGTCATCGTCGACGAGGCCCAGTCGTTGGAGCGCAACGTGCTGCTGACGGTGCTCTCGCGGATCGGGGCCAACTCCAAGGTGGTGCTCACCCACGACGTCGCCCAGCGCGACAACCTGCGGGTCGGGCGCCACGACGGCGTGGTCGCGGTCGTGGAGAAGCTCAAGGGTCACCCGCTGTTCAGCCACACCACGCTGACCCGCAGCGAGCGCTCGCCGATCGCCGCGCTGGTCACCGAGATGCTCGAGAACGTCACGCTCTGACCCACCTCGTCCACCGGCCCCGGGGAGTGCCAGTCCGGGGCCGGTGCGGCGTGTGTGACCGGTGGTGCCGGTGGGGCAGGAAGGAACGAGGATTTCGCGGATCTACCCGGTGTTCGGTTTGCATCCTCCTCCCGCCTCCTGCATGGTGACTCGTGATCAATTCGTGACCTTGGGTGGATCGGGCCCCCGAGGAACCACGGAGCCGGGTGCCTGCACCCCCCCGCACCACCTGCAGCACTCGACCCCTGTCGCCTACCCCCGCCCCCTCCTCATGCCCCTGTCGAAGTCCAGCCGTCCGAAGTACGTCCCCAAGCACCGCACGGTGCGCGAGCGTTCGCTCGCCCAGCAGGCGCAGCGCACGGTCGTGCGCAACGCCGCCGTCCTGTCCACGGCAGCCGTGGCCGCCACCGGAGCGGTCGTGGTCAACGGAGTCATGGGCGGCAGCGACGTGAGCGCCACCGCCATGAGCTCCTCCGTGGGCGACGCCGGCACCGGCACTGACACCGGCACCGGCACTGACACCGGGAAGCTCGGCAAGGTCGAGCTCGAGGAGCGCTCCGAGCTGCTCTCCCGCTCCGACAGCCGTGACCGCAAGGACAAGGCCAAGGAGGCCTCGCTCGACCAGTCGCAGGGCGGCGCGGTCACGGGCAGCGAGAATCTCGACGCCTCCGACCCGCGCGACATCGCCCGGGCGCTGCTCCCCGAGTACGGGTTCTCCGCCGACCAGTTCGGGTGCCTCGACTCCCTCTACGTCAGCGAGAGCAACTGGCGCATCGACGCCGACAACCCGACCTCGTCGGCCTATGGCATCCCGCAGGCGCTCACCGAGACCCACGACATGCCGCCGGGCTACTTCACCTCCGCCGAGGTGCAGATCCGCTGGGGTCTGGAGTACATCCAGGACGCCTACGGGTCCCCGTGCAGCGCCTGGGAGTTCAAGCAGTCCAACAACTGGTACTGATGTACCGGTCCGATCGGGGGTGGTCAGCCCGCTCCCGGACGCCTAGAATCCTCCGCGATACAGCCCACTCGGTCTCCCCCCACCGAAGGAAACCCCCCATGACTCGCACCCCCCTGCGAGTGCTCTGCGCCATGGTCGCAGCGCTCGCCACCACGATCTCTCTCGTGGCCCTCAGCCCGTCCGCCACGGCCGACCAGCCGAACGGCTACGGCCCCGCCCACCCGTTCGACGACTCGATCATGCCGGACGACGGTCCGCAGCCGAAGGTGACCGGCCACGAGGCGCTCATCCGCCGCACGACCCACGGCTACCTGTTCATCTCCGGGGCCCAGGGCGCGCGCCTGCGGGTGAAGGTGACGAACGGACGACTGCGCTTCCGCGACACCAGCGTGTGGTCGTGGAAGTCCCTGCCCGGCACCTGCAAGCGACTGCGGGTGAGTCCGGGCTCGGCTGCCTCCTGCCGGATCCCCGACGGCACCGACAGGTCCGACCCGGTCCTCCTCGAGATCCGGCCCCGGCTGGGCAACGACCGGATCGACGGCCGCGGCCTGCCCGCCACCATCGAGATGGCCGTGCTGGCCGACGCCGGACGCGACACCCTCTTCGGCGGCCGCGGGAACGACTACCTGGGCGGCGCGACCGACCGGGACCGCATCCACGGTGGCGCCGGTCGGGACTGGATCCGGGGCGGCGACGGGGCTGACCGGCTCTTCGGAGGCAAGCACGCCGACTGGATCACCGGGCTGAAGGGCCGTGACGTGATCCGCGGCGGCGGCGGCAAGGACCACACCGCCCAATGACGTCCGGCCGGTGACGTCCGGCCACTGACGTCCGGCCAGGACCGGCCAGGACCGGCTGGTCAGGGCCGGGTCATCGACGACACGTCGAGCGCGGCATCGAGCTGTTCCTCGGTGAGGTCGCCGCGCTCGAGGTAGCCCATCGCGACCACGGTGTCGCGGATCGTCGCGCCGTCGGCCATCGCCTGCTTGGCGATCCTGGCCGCCTCCTCGTAGCCGATCAGGCGGTTCAGCGGGGTGACGATCGAGGGTGACGACTCGGCGTAGCCGCGCATCCGCTCGCTGTCGGCGGTGATGCCGTCCACGCAGCGCTCGGCCAGCAGCCGGGTGGAGGTCGAGAGCAGCCGCACCGACTCGAGCACGTTGCGGGCGAGCACGGGCATCATGACGTTGAGCTCGAAGCTGCCGGCGGCGCCGGCGGTGGTGGCGGCGGCGTCGTTGCCGATGACCTGCGCGCAGACCATCAGCGTCGCCTCGGGCAGCACCGGGTTGACCTTGCCCGGCATGATGCTCGACCCCGGCTGCAGGTCGGGCAGCCGGATCTCCGCGAGGCCGGTCGTCGGTCCGCTGGCCATCCACCGCAGGTCGTTGCAGATCTTGGTCAGGCCGACCGCGATGGTGCGCAGCACACCACTCAGCTCGACGAGCGAGTCGCGGGTGCCCTGGGCCTCGAAGTGGTCGCGGGCCTCGGTGAACGGCTGGCCGGAGAGCTCGGCGAGCGCGCCGATGGCGGCCGCGGCGAAGCCCGCCGGTGTGTTGATGCCGGTGCCGACCGCGGTGCCGCCCAGCGGCAGCTCGCGCACCCGGGGGAGCACGCCGTCGAGCCGTTCGGCCGCGAGGGCCAGCGTGGCGGCGTACCCGCCGAGCTCCTGACCCAGCATCACCGGCGTCGCGTCCATCAGGTGCGTGCGGCCGGACTTCACGGTGTCGGCGAACTCCTCGGCCTTCGCGACCAGGCTGGCGTGCAGCACCCGCAGCGCCGGCTGCAGGTCCTCGACGACCGCGATCGCGGCGGCCACGTGGATCGCCGTGGGGAAGGTGTCGTTGCTGGACTGGCTGGCGTTGACGTGGTCGTTGGGGTGCACCTCGGTGTCACCGCGGCCGGCGAGCGAGGCGAGCACCTCGTTCATGTTCATGTTCGAGGACGTGCCCGACCCGGTCTGGAAGACGTCGACCGGGAACTGGTCGCCGTGCTCTCCGGCGGACACGGCGGCGGCGGCCGCCTCGATCGCCCGGGCCCGGTCCTCGTCGAGCACCCCGAGCTCGCGGTTGGCGCGGGCGGCCGCCTGCTTGACCATCGCCAGCGCCCGTACCAGCCGGGGCTCGAGAGGGGTGCCGCTGATCGGGAAGTTCTCGACCGCGCGCTGCGTCTGGGCGCGCCAGAGGGCGTCGGCGGGCACCCGCACCTCGCCCATGGAGTCGTGCTCGATCCGGTAGTCGTCCACCTCGCCGAGGCTACCCGCCGAGCCCGGGTCAGCGGAGCGCGCGCACCCGGTTGTTGCGGGGCTGGTGCTCCAGCTCGACCAGCCCCAGGTGCTCCAGCACCGGCGGCACGTAGGTGCCGAACCGCCCGCGGTAGCCCTTGCGCAGCCCGTACCAGCCGCCGACCGGGTTGTCGGCGGCGCGCGCCCAGGCCTCCACCGTGTCGGGCTTGGCCTGCTTCTGCTCGTCGGCGTTGCCGAGGGGCATCCAGTCGCCGTGCTCGAGCAGCATCGCGTGCAGGTCGGAGATGCAGCGCCACCGGTAGCTCAGGGTCGTCGTCCCGACCCGCACCACGAGCGCGTCCTTCTCCACGTCGTGCCAGGCGTCGAACTCCGAGCTGCCGGGAGGGGTGGTCAGGATCCAGGGGTCCTCGGGGGTGCCGGCGCCCTCGACGTGGTCGATCATCGGTGGTCCTCCCGGTCGGGACCGCTGCGGGTCGTGGACTCGGCGTCGTGCCGCAGGCCGGCGACGAACGCGTCGAACGAGGGTTGCAGGTCGGGGATCGACCGGGTGACCAGCGGGGCCAGCGCCCCGGCGTACGTCTCCCGCATCGTGAACCCGGTCCGGCTGTCGGCGACCGGCTCGAGCGAGTAGACACGGGTGCCGCTGAACAGGCCGAGCGGCATGCCGCCCCGCAGCACCAGGCGGCGGTCCGGCTCGAGGGCGACGACGCGGAGCCGGAAGGGCCGGGGGTTGTCGGCGACGCGGAGCGTGACCCGGCCGTCCGGGACGATCGAGCCCTCGACCGGCTCCAGGCTGGAGTCCCAGGTCGGCCAGGCGGCCAGGTCCAGGAGCCGCGCCCAGACCCGGTCCGGGGGTGCGTCGATGTCGGTGCGGGCCTCGAAGGTGGTCATGGGTCCATGGTGACGGCCGATACCTGACATCATGTGTCAGTGATCTGGCGGATCTCGTGAGTGCCCGACGGCTGCTGGGCCTGCTGCTGCTCCTGCAGAACGGCGGCCGCCTCACCGCGGGCGAGCTCGCGCGGCGGCTCGAGGTCTCCGAGCGGACGGTGCTGCGCGACCTCGACCGGCTCGGCTCGGCAGGGGTGCCCGTCTACGCCGTCCGCGGTTGCCGGGGCGGGTTCGAGCTGCTCGACACCTTCGACCACGAGGTGCCCGCGCTGCCCGCCGGCATCGTCGCTCCTCCCGGCCGGCTGCGCCGGGTCCGGGTCCGGCTCTCGCCGGCCGCGCTGCAGCTGGCCCTGGTGCAGGGCCGTCCCGAGGCGTGGCGCCCGCGGCCCGGGGCGGAACCGCACCCGGACCGGCCGGGGTGGCTGGAGGGTTCCTTCCGGTTCACGTCCTACGAGGCGGCGGCCCAGGAGCTGCTGGGCCTCGGCGCCGAGGTCGAGGTGCTGTTGCCCGTCGAGCTGCGGGCGACGATGGCCGACCTGGGCCGCCACATCGCCCGGCTGCACGTGTGACCGGCGGGGGCTACCCCGTCCCGGCGTGCGTGAGCAGCCGACCCACCAGCAACCAGTAGTCCTCGTCGCGGTCCTGCAGCCGCACCGGGTGGGGGAGGGCCGAGGAGTCGTCGAAGACCGCGGCCATCGCCTGCTGCAGCTCCTCCGCCTCGTCCATCGACCACACGACGAGCGCACCGCCCGGGCGCAGCACGCGTCGTACGTCGGAGAGGAAAGGAGCGCGGTAGAGGTCGGCGTTGCCCTCGTGGACCAGGTAGCCCGGGCCGTTGTCGACGTCGAGCAGCACCAGGTCGTACGACGCGTCAGCCGCCTCGGCCAGCGCCGCTCCGACGTCGGCGACCACCACGCGGGCGCGCGCGTCGGCCAGCACCGACGGCCCGTGGCTCACGGTGCCGTCGCGCAGCCAGCCGACCAGTGCCTCCTCGATCTCCACCACCGTGCAGCGCTCGACCCGGCTGTCGGCCAGCACCCGGTGGGCGGTGAAGCCGAGCCCGAGGCCGCCGACCAGCACCTCCCGGGGGCGGTCGACCAGCTCCAGGGCTGCCGTGGCGAGCGCCTCCTCGCTGGCGAACTCGGCGCTGTCCATCACGAACACGCCGTTGGCGCGCAGCTCGACGACGGGTGGCGCACCGTGCTGGCGGCGCTCGCGCAGCACGAGCTCGCCGCGCTCGGAGTCGGCGCGGGCGACCTCGACGTACTCCACCGGGGGCTGCACGCGCCCGAGGTTAACCCGTTCCGGGACCCCGGAGGTCCCGGCCGGTCGGGGATGGACCGGGACCTCTACAGCGTCAGCCGGAGGTCAGCACCAGGGGTAGACGAACAGGCTGCCCGACCCCGCACGGTGGTCGGCGAGCAGCAGCGGGAACGGGATCGGGTCCGGCACGCCGGAGATGTCGGCGCCGTCGCGCACGGTGACGCCGAGGCTCACGGCGAAGCTGATCGGGACGCCGTCCTTGGCGGCGCTGGAGAGCAGTCCGGCGCCCTTCAGCGTCTTGATGCCGGCCTGCATGCAGGTGGTGTCGGGCTTGTGGCCGGCGGCGTTCGCGGGGCTGGTCGTCACGACCGCGCCGGTCGCGGCCAGCGCGAGTGCTGCGGTGCCGAGCAGGATTCGGGATCGCATCGGAGTGCCTTTCGTCGGGGATGTCGTCGTGGATGCGGACAGTGCGTCCAACCGTGTCCAACGTGTGTCCAATGCAGACACTGTGCCCCCGCCGCGACGGCTTGTCCATAGTTTGTCTCAACTTGTCCTACACTTCGGGCATGTACACGGTCAGCAGGACCAGTGAGCTCACGGGGATCCCAGCCGCGACCCTGCGCAAGTGGGAGCAGCGCTACGGCATCGTCGAGCCGGCCCGGACCGACGGCAACTACCGCCTCTACAGCGACGAGGCGGTACGCCGGCTGTGTGCAATGCGCGACCTCGTGGACGCCGGCTGGTCGGCCCGCGACGCGGCCCGCCAGGTCCTCGAGGGGGCCGTCGTGGCCGTGCTGCGGCCCCGCGACGACGGCGAGACGGTCGGCGACCTGCACGCACTCACGCGGTGCGCGGTCGAGTTCGACGCGCTGGGGCTCCACCGGCTGCTCGACAGCGAGCTGGCTGCCGGCGAGCCCGGTGACATGGTCGACCGGTGGCTGATCCCCTCGCTGGTCCAGCTCGGTGAGGCGTGGGCCTCCGGCGAGGTGACCGTGGCCGGCGAGCACTTCGCCAGCGCCGCCGTCCAGCGCCGCCTGTCGCGGCTCTACGACGAGATCCCGCAGCCGCCCGAGGGCGCCCCGCGGGTCCTGGTCGGCCTGCCACGCGGGTCGCGGCACGAGCTGGGCGTGCTGGCGTTCGCCGTCGCGCTCCGCTCCCGTGGCCTCGACGTCACCTACCTCGGCAGCGACCTGCCACTGGAGGCATGGGTCGCCACCGCCCGGGCGACCGAGCCGGCCGCGGTCGTGGTCGGCGTACCCCTCGTGGAGGACCTGCCGGCCGCGCGTGAGCTCGCCTCCGCGCTCGCCCGGCTGACCCTGGTGCTCGCCGGCGGCGCCTACCAGGACCGGGTCGACGGCGCCGAGCCGCTCGGCCACCGCCCGGGGCAGGCCGCCCGCGAGCTGGCCGCCCGCCTGACCGCCGGTCGGGCAGACTCGGTGTCATGAGCAGCGACGAGCAGGACGGCCAGGTCTCCGAGGTCTCAGGCATGGACCCGGCGGAGGCCGACACCCCGATCCAGCCCGACCAGTCGGTCGCTGGCGCCCCGGACGCGGAGAGCGGCGAGGTCGACGAGGGGCCCCAGGGGCCCAACGCGCGTCCCGACTGGGAGAACGACCCCGGCGAGACCGACACCCGCTCCGCGGACGACTGACGCCCCCGGCTACTCGGCCGAGCGCACCCGGACGCCGGTGAGCGGCACGGTGACCGTGCCGGAGGGGTCGGTGAAGAAGTCGTTGCCCTTGTCGTCGACGACGATGAAGGCGGGGAAGTCCTCGACCTCGATCTTCCAGACCGCCTCCATGCCGAGCTCCTCGTACTCGAGCACCTCGACCGAGCGGATGCAGTCCTGCGCGAGCCGGGCGGCGGGACCGCCGATCGAGCCGAGGTAGAAGCCGCCGTGGGCGTCGCACGACTCGGTGACGACCTTGCTGCGGTTGCCCTTGGCCAGCATCACCCTGGAACCGCCCGCTGCCTGGAACTGCTCGACGTAGGAGTCCATGCGACCCGCGGTCGTCGGGCCGAACGACCCCGAGGCCATGCCGTCCGGGGTCTTCGCCGGGCCGGCGTAGTAGACGGGGTGGTCGCGCAGGTACGACGGCATCTCCTCGCCGGCGTCGAGCCGCTCCTTGATCTTCGCGTGGGCGATGTCGCGGGCGACCACGAGCGGGCCGGTCAGGGCGAGCCGGGTCTTCACGGGGTGCTTCGTCAGCTCGGCGAGGATCTCCTCCATCGGCCGGGTCAGGTCGACCGGCACGACCTCGCCGCCGGAGATCTCCTCGGAGACGCCGCCGTCGGGCATGTAGTGGGCCGGGTCGGTCTCCAGCTGCTCGAGGAAGACGCCGTCCGCCGTGATCTTGCCGAGGGCCTGGCGGTCGGCCGAGCACGACACCGCGATCGCGACCGGGCACGAGGCGCCGTGACGGGGGAGTCGCACGACGCGGACGTCGTGGCAGAAGTACTTCCCGCCGAACTGCGCGCCGATGCCGAAGGCCTGGGTGAGCTTGAAGACCTCCTCCTCCAGCTCGAGGTCGCGAAAGCCGTGAGCGTCCATCGAGCCCTCGGTCGGCAGGTGGTCGAGGTAGTGGGCGCTCGCGTACTTCGCGGTCTTGAGCGCGTACTCCGCCGACGTGCCGCCGATGACGACCGCGAGGTGGTAGGGCGGGCAGGCCGCGGTGCCGAGCGAGCGGAGCTTCTCGTCGAGGAACGTGAGCATCCGCTGGGGGTTCAGGATCGCCTTCGTCTCCTGGTAGAGGAAGGACTTGTTGGCCGAGCCGCCGCCCTTGGCCATGAAGAGGAACTTGTACTCCGGTGCGCCGTCCGGGCCGGTGGGCGTGGAGTAGAGCTCGATCTGGGCCGGCAGGTTGGTGCCGGTGTTCTTCTCCTCGTACGTCGTCAGCGGGGCGAGCTGGGAGTAGCGGAGGTTGAGCAACGTGTAGGCGTCGTAGACGCCACGGCTGATCGCCTCGGCGTCGTCGGCCCCGGTGAGGACGCCTTCGGACTTCTTGCCCATCACGATCGCGGTGCCGGTGTCCTGGCACATCGGGAGCACGCCGCCCGCGGAGATGTTGACGTTCTTGAGCAGGTCGAGCGCGACGAACCGGTCGTTGCCCGAGGCCTCGGGGTCGTCGATGATCCGGCGCAGCTGCGCGAGGTGGGCCGGGCGCAGGTAGTGGGCGATGTCGTGCATCGCCTCGGCGGTCAGCCGCCGGATCGCCTCGGGATCGACCTGCAGGAACGTCCGGCTCTCCCCGTCGACGGTGACCTCGAACGTCGAGACGCCCTCGCTGGTGAGGAGCCGGTACGGCGTCTGGTCCGGGCCGAGCGGGAGCAGGTCGGAGTAGCGGAAGTCGGGGTCGCTCACGCAGAGCAGGCTAGTAGGCCGAGGGTGGTATGTCGTACTCTTGACGGTCGTTGAAGAGGGGCCATACGTTGCCGGGATGGACCTGCTGCCCTCCGCGCACGTCGACACCTTCTGCCGCGACCACCTACCGCCGGCCGAGCAGTGGCCGGAGCTCGGCTTCGACCACCCGGATCTCGCCTACCCGGACCGCCTCAACTGCGCGACCCGGCTGCTGGACGACGTGGTCTCCGCGTACGGCGCGGACCGGCCGTGCCTGCACGCGCCCGGCTCGGCCACCTGGTCCTACGCCGACCTGCTGGCCGCCGCGAACCGGGTGGCGCACGCGCTCGTGACGGACCTCGGCATCGTCGCGGGCAACCGGGTGCTGCTGCGCGGCCCCAACAACCCGTGGCTGACCGCATGCTGGTTCGGGGTGCTCAAGGCCGGGGCGGTGGCGGTGACCACGATGCCGCTGCTGCGGGCGGGCGAGCTGGCCACGATCCACGAGATCGCCCGGCTCGACCTGGCGCTGGTCGACGCGCGGTTCATCGAGGGCACCGAGGCTCTCTCCGGGGAGGACGGAGTGCGAGTGGTCGCGTTCGGCGGCGACGCCGAGCTCGACGACCTGCTGGCCGACAAGCCGACGACGCACGAGGACGTCGCGACCTCCTCCGACGACGTGGCGCTGCTGGCCTTCACCTCGGGCACGACCGGCCGCCCGAAGGCCACGATGCACTTCCACCGCGACGTGCTCGCGATCTGCGACACCTTCTCGCGCCACGTGCTGCAGCCGTCCCCCGACGACGTGTTCACCGGGACCCCGCCGTACGCGTTCACCTTCGGCCTGGGCGGGGTGCTGCTCTTCCCGCTGCACGCGGGGGCCTCGACGGTGCTGGTCGAGAAGGCCTCGCCGGCCGAGCTGGCCGCGATCATCGACGAGTTCGCGGTGACGACGTGCTTCACCGCGCCCACCGCCTACAAGGCGATGCTGGCGGCCGGTGCGACCCTGCCCTCGCTGCGTGCCGCGGTCTCGGCGGGCGAGCACCTGCCCGCCGCCGTCTGGGAGGCGTTCCGCGACGCGACCGGGGTGCGGATCATCGACGGGATCGGTGCCACCGAGCTGCTCCACATCTTCATCTCGGCCGCGGGGGACGACATCCGGCCAGGGTCGACGGGGCGGGCCGTGCCGGGCTACACCGCCACCGTGCTCGACGTCCACGGCGCCGAGGCGGCGCCGGGGGAGCCGGGGCGGCTGGCGGTGAAGGGCCCCACCGGCTGCCGCTACCTCGGTGACCCGCGGCAGAGGTCCTATGTGCAGGGGGGCTGGAACATCACCGGCGACACCTTCAGCCGCGACGAGGACGGCTACTTCTGGTACCACGCCCGCAGCGACGACATGATCATCTCCTCCGGCTACAACATCGCGGCCCCGGAGGTGGAGGAGGCGTTGCTCAAGCACCCGGAGGTCACCGAGTGCGCGGTGATCGGGGTACCCGACGAGGCACGCGGAGCGCTGGTCAAGGCCTACGTCGTGCTCGCGTCGCCGGCCGGGGAGGGGCCGGGTGAGGCAGCTGCGAAGGCGCGCGAGCTGCAGGACTTCGTGAAGGCCAAGATCGCGCCGTACAAGTACCCACGAGCGATCGAGTTCGTCGCGGAGCTGCCGCGGACCGCCACCGGCAAGCTGCAGCGGTTCCGGCTGCGGCAGGAGGCCTGACCGCGTGGACCAGGCGCCGCGGCACCTGATCCTGTCGCTCTACGGGCTCTACGCCCGCGAGGAGGGTGACTGGCTGTCGGTGGCCTCGCTGATCGCGCTGATGGCGGAGCTCGGGGTCGACTCGCCGGCGGTCCGGTCGTCGGTCTCGCGGTTGAAGCGGCGCGGGGTGCTGGAGTCGGTGACCCGGGACGGTCAGGCCGGCTACGCGTTGTCGGCCGGCTCGCTGGCGGTGCTGCGCGAGGGGGACCGGCGGATCTGGTCGCACCCCCGGGCCACGGCCGCCGACGGCTGGCTGGTGGTGGTGTTCTCGGTGCCGGAGTCGATGCGGGAGCGGCGGCACGCACTGCGCTCGGAGCTCTCGCGTCTCGGGTTCGGCACGGCCGCGCCGGGGGTCTGGGTGGCCCCCGCGACGCTGTACGAGGAGACCCTGCGGGTGCTGGACGCGGCCGGGCTCACGGCGTACACGGAGTTCTTCCGAGGTGACTACCTCGGCGCCGGTGACGTGGCCGCGCGGATGCGGGAGTGGTGGGACCTCGACCAGCTGAGCGGCCTGTACGAGGACTTCTGCGCCGCGTGGCGCCCGGTCGCCCGGCGCCGAGCGGCGTGGTCGCCGTCGAGCGCGTTCGCGGCGTACGTCCCGATGCTCACGGCGTGGCGTCGACTGCCCTACCTGGATCCGGGCCTGCCGCTGGAGCACCTGCCGGCCGCGTGGCCGGGCATCGAGGCGGAGGAGGTGTTCGCGTCGCTGGACGCCCGGCTGCGGGAGGCAGCCCACGCGCACGCGCATCGTCGGGTCGGGAGGCCGCAGGCACGGTCCGATGGTGTGGACCGGGAGCCGAGCGGCTAGACAGGGGGCGTGACCCGCGACCCGCACGACCACTTCGTCCACGTGCGGGGAGCCAGCGAGCACAACCTCCAGAACATCGATGTCGATCTCCCACGGGACGCACTGGTCGTCTTCACCGGGGTCTCCGGCTCCGGCAAGTCCTCGCTCGCCTTCGGAACGCTCTACGCGGAGGCGCAGCGTCGCTACTTCGAGTCCGTGGCGCCGTACGCCCGCCGGCTGCTGCAGCAGGTGGGGGCTCCGCACGTGCAGGAGATCACCGGGCTCCCGCCGGCCGTGGCACTGCAGCAGCGGCGCGGTGCCCCCAGCTCCCGCTCGACGGTGGGCACGCTGACGACGTTGTCCAACCTGGTGCGGATGCTCTTCTCGCGAGCCGGCACCTATCCCCAGGGTGCAGCGCGGCTCGAGGCGGAGGCGTTCTCGCCGAACACCGCGGCCGGAGCCTGCCCGCGCTGTCACGGCCTGGGTGAGGAGCACGACGTCAGCGAGGAGCTGATGGTGCCGGACACCTCGTTGAGCATCCGTGAGGGCGCCATCGCCGCCTGGCCGGGGGCGTGGCAGGGCGCGAACCTGCGCAGCATCGTGACCGGTCTGGGCATCGATGTCGACGCTCCATGGCGCACGTTGCGCAAGAAGGACCGCGACTGGCTGCTCTTCACCGAGGAACAGCCCAAAGTTCTGGTCCAACCCGAGCGCGACCGCATCGACCACGGCTACTACGGCCTGTTCTGGAGCGCCCGCGCGCACGTCCACCACGTCCTCGCCACGTCGAAGAGCCAGATGATGCGGGACAAGGCGATGCGGTTCGTCCGCAGCGTCGGCTGCTCGGCCTGCGACGGGACCGGGCTGCAGGAGAGCTCGCTGGCCGTCACCTTCCGGGGGCTGAGCATCGCCCAGGTCAACGACCTGTCCTTCGCCGACCTGGTCGCCCTGTTGCGCCCGGTGGCCGAGCTCACCGAGGCCGCCGCGGCGACCTCCACCGCCGACTCGGGGGAAGGGACCGAGGTGGCGGTGCGCATCTGCGCCGATGTGGTGGCCCGGGTCGAGGTGCTGCTCGGCCTGGGACTGGGCTACCTGTCGCTGGGCCGTACGTCGACGACGCTGTCCCCGGGTGAGGCGCAGCGGCTGCGGATCGCCACCCAGCTGCGGTCGGGCCTCTTCGGGGTCGTCTACGTCCTCGACGAGCCGTCCGCGGGGTTGCACCCGGCCGACGCCGAGCCGCTGCTCGACGTGCTCGACCAGCTCAAGGGCTCGGGCAACTCGCTGTTCGTCGTCGAGCACGACCTCGACGTCGTACGTCGCGCCGACTGGATCGTCGACATCGGTCCGGGGGCCGGCGAGCGCGGGGGGCACGTGCTCTACTCCGGGCCGGTCGCCGACCTCGAGCACGTCGAGGGGTCGATCACCGCCGACCATCTCTTCGGTCGCGCCGAGCCGCTCGAGCGACCCCAGCGCTCACCGCACGGCTGGTTGCACCTGCGCGGGGTGAGCCGCCACAACCTCGAGGACCTGTCGGTCGACGTCCCGCTGTGCGTGCTGACGGCCGTGACCGGGGTCTCGGGGTCGGGCAAGTCGACGCTGGTGACCCAGGTGCTCGCCGAGCTGGTGCGCCGCCACCTCGGGCAGTCGGCCGAGGACGAGGAGGACAGCGAGCTCGAGATCGACGTCGACGACGCCACCGGCCTGGAGGCTTTCGACCGGCTCGTGCGCGTCGACCAGCGCCCGATCGGGCGCACGCCTCGCTCCAACCTGGCCACCTACACGGGACTGTTCGACGCGGTGCGCAAGGTGTACGCCGCGACCCCGGAGGCCCGCGAGCGCGGGTACGGGGCCGGCCGCTTCTCCTTCAACGTCAGCGAGGGACGGTGCGAGACCTGCCAGGGGGAGGGGTCGGTCTCCGTCGAGCTGCTCTTCCTGCCCGGCACCTACGCTCCCTGCCCCACCTGCGGTGGAGCGCGGTACAACGCCGAGACGCTCGAGATCCGCTACCGCGGCAAGAGCGTCGCCGAGGTGCTGGCGCTGTCGGTCGACGAGGCCGCTGACTTCCTGGCCGAGGTGCCGGCCGCCGCGCGCAGCCTCACCACGTTGCGCGAGGTGGGCCTGGGCTATCTGCGGCTCGGGCAGCCGGCGACCGAGCTCAGCGGTGGTGAGGCGCAGCGGATCAAGCTGGCGACCGAGCTGCAGCGGGCTCGTCGTGGGCACGCGTTGTACCTGCTCGACGAGCCCACCGCCGGACTGCACCCAGCCGACATCGCGCTGCTGGTGCGCCAGCTGCACCGGCTGGTGGACGCGGGGAACACCGTGGTGCTGGTCGAGCACGACCTCGACACGATCGTCAGCGCCGACTGGGTGATCGACCTGGGCCCCGGTGGTGGGGACGACGGCGGCCGCGTGGTCGCCACCGGCACTCCGGAGACGATCGTCACGGTCAAGGGCAGCGCGACGGCGCCGTACCTGTGCTCGCGGCTCTCGGCCCACGGGACCGACCGGTAGTCGACGCTCGCACGCGCCTCACACGGTCGGCGGCAGGGCAGGCGGGGCGTGGGAGCGGTAGGTGTGTCCGGTCGGGGTCCGGATCTCGACGGTGTGGCGCCCGGGCGTCGGGTCGACGAACCCGGCTGCACCAGCCGGGCAGCTCCTTGACCAGGTTGTGTGCCTCGCAGAGGCCTTGGCCGTTGTGCCGGAGGGTCGGGCCGCCGTCGGCGACGCGGACGACGTGGTCGTGGTCGGCGATCGCACTGTCGCAGCCGAGATGGCGGCACGTCTGGTCGCGGAGGTCGAGGAAGCGCGCGTCCTCACCCGTGAACCGGCGGCGGCGCGGGTCTGCCGCCGTCGCGACCCCCGAGACCGGGTCGGTGAAGAGTCGGCGCAGCCAGCGAGGGGCGTCGGTGCGGCCGGCGAGGTCGCGCGCGGTCCGTGCCGGGACCACGCAGTCGCCGATGCGGGCGGGCCGGTCGGAGGCGCCGAGGAGCGAGTCGGGGGTCATCACGAGCTGGATCTCGACCGGGACCGCAGTCGCGGTGGCCTGGCCGGTGAGGCGCTGCACGAAGAGGTCGGCCATGAGCTGGGACTCGCTGCGCTCGTCGCCGGCGGCCTTCTCGGCCCTGGCCGCGCTCCGCAGGCTGGCCCACACCGCGACACCCTGGGCGACGGGGAGCAGCCCGGTCACGTAGGCCATGGTGTCGGGCGCCGGCCGGATGCTGACCCGTCGGTCACCCTCGGCCTTGGCGCTGCGGCGCACGGCGGAGGCCGGATCGAGCTCGACGGCCAGCGCGCGGGCGGCGCCGGCGACCCTCCGCGGTGTCCAGCCGAGCACCAGCGGGTCGCTCACCTCGCCGGTGGTGGTGTCGACGGTCATCGCGCACAACCGCTCGTCGACGAGCCGGCGGTCCTCGAGCGAGAGGATCGCGGTCTCACGGACCAGCAGCGTCGCGGTCCACTCGTCGAGGTGACCGTCGCCGAGCAGGGCGAAGGTGTGGGGCATCTCGGCCATCGCCTTCGCGAACCCGAGGTGGCGCGCCCCCTGCGAGGACGGGCACCCCCGCGCCAGCGCCACCTGGTCGCCGATGCCACGGCCGCGTTGGTCGCGGCGCACGCCGGCGGCATCCTGCTGGGCGAGTTGGGACCGCTCGAACGCGACGGTGATCGAGGCCTGCGCCGCGGCCGCGGCAGCCTTGATCTCCTCGAGGAGTCGGAGCTGGTCGATCCGGTGCACGTCGGACATGCGACCCACCTGGCCAGGATCTCCGGTGATCGCCGCCAGCTCCTCCCGCAGCCGCGCCAGCCGCCCCGTCAGCGCGTGCTCAAGCACCGGGTGGATCCCGGGGCTCTCGAGCTGCGAGGTGGTCATGTCTCAACCCAAGCACTCACCACTGACAATCAGGGACGCGCGAGCAACTGCTCCCGGGAGGTCTGGACGAACCAGCCTTCCCACTCCTCTGGTGACCAGCCTCGGCGACCGACCAGCAACAGCCAGACGTCCGGGTGGTTGAGCGTCCACAACAGGTCAGTGGCGCGCTGGACGTCGAGATCAGGGCGCAGGGAGCCGCTCTCGGCCAGCCGCTCGACGATGGCGCGCTGATTGGCCCAGAAGTCTGTCTGGATCAGCTCCCACAGCGTCGCGAGGTCGTCGTCGACGGGTGCGGCATCCCGGATCACCCGGAGCATGGGTCCGATGCGCGTCTTGACGATGCGGGAGTTCTCCGCCGTCATCGCCAGCTGCCGGTGCGGATCCGGCTCGGCCAGGAGATCGGCGTACCAGCGCCGTTCGGCGACGGGTGCGTCGTCGAGGTCACCCTTGAGGGAGAGGTCCCACACCGCTCTCAGCAGGCCGGCCTTGTTGCCGTGGGCGTTGTAGGCGGTCTTGAGCGACACCTCGGCGCGGGCCGCCACTGAGTCCATGGTGGTCGCGGGATACCCGCGTTCGACGAAGAGTCATGGGCGGCCAGGGCCAGCCTGCGCCGCCGCGCGTCGGCCTGCTGCGTGCGCCGGGAGGAGTTGTAGGGCCGCGAACCCTTGACGTCGCCGGTCACACGGCTAGCCTATCAGTATTCGTTACACGCAACGTGTAACGAAGGCCGAGGAGGATGCGAGATGGCACCAGAGACTGTCGAACGGCCGACTGCCGAACAGGTCCGCAGTCGCGTGCACCAGATGTGGGACTCCGTCGCGGAGTCCTGGGGTGAGCACGTGGACCACGTCGAAGACCGCGCGCGGCCGGTCACCGAGCGCATGATCGAGGCTGTCACGCCTGCTCCCGGCGATGAGGTGCTCGAGCTCGCCTGCGGCGCAGGCGGTCTGGGCCTCGTGATCGCGGACCGGGTCACGCCAGGAGGACGGGTCGTGCTGTCCGACGTGGCGCCACAGATGGTGGAGATCGCGGCCAGGCGGGTGGCGTCCCACGACCTGGCCGGAGGTGCCACCACCGACGTCAGGACCCAGGTCCTCGATCTGGAGCAGATCGACCTGCCGGACAGCTCGTTCGACATCGTCGTCTGCCGCGAAGGACTGATGTTCGCGCTCGAGCCGGAGCGAGCCGTCGCCGAGATCACGCGAGTCCTGCGACCAGGTGGCCGGGCGGCGATCGCGGTGTGGGGACCGAGCGACCGCAACCCGTGGCTCGGCGTGCTGGCCGAAGCAGTGGAGCAGCACACGGGACGCCGGTGCCGCCTCGCGGCACACCGGGCCCATTCTCCCTCGGCGCCGACGGCGCGCTGGAGGCCGTCATGATCTCGGCCGGCCTCGACCAGGTCAGCGTGCAGCAGGTGGACGTGCCCACTGACGACGCCTCCTTCGACGAGTACTGGCGGCTACGCACCGATCTCGCCGGTCCTCTGAAGAAGCGCCTCCAGCCCTGCCAGCCGGCGAGCTGGCCGCGATCAGGGAGACGGTCCGCGAGGGGTTGTCGGAGTTCGAGACCTCGGACGGGCTCAGGATCCCCGGCCTCGCCTACGTCGGCGTCGGCAGCCTCGAGAGCGAGTCGGCCAGGGCGGACTGGATGTCGGCGTCCTCCCACCGGTGGTCGGAGACGTTGCCGGAGAGGTAGGCGTCGTAGGCCGGGAGGTCGAGGTGGCCGTGGCCGCACAGCGCGGTGACGATCACCTTCTCCTCTCCGGTCTCCTTGCACCGCAGCGCCTCCTCGATGGTCGCCGCGAGCGCGTGGGTCGGCTCGGGGGCGGGCACGATGCCCTCCGTGCGGGCGAACTGCACGCCGGCGGCGAAGCACTCGGTCTGCGGCTTGGCGACCGCGTCCATCTCACCGGTCTCGTAGAGGTGGCTGATCAGCGGGCTCATCCCGTGGTAGCGCAGGCCACCGGCGTGGATCGGGTCGGGGACGAAGTCGTGGCCCAGGGTGTGCATCTTCATCAACGGCGTCAGCCCTGCGGTGTCGCCGAAGTCGTAGGCGTACGTGCCCTGGGTCAGTGAGGGGCACGCAGCCGGCTCCACCGCCAGCACGGCCGGGTCCATCCGGCCCGCCCACTTCTCCCTCAGGAACGGGAACATCAGCCCCCCGAAGTTCGAGCCGCCACCGGTGCAACCGATGAGCAGGTCCGGGGTCTCCCCGGCCTTGGCGAGCTGGAGCAGGGCCTCCTCGCCGATGATCGTCTGGTGCATCAGCACGTGGTTGAGCACGCTGCCGAGCGCGTAGTTGGAGGTCGGGTCCTGGGCAGCGACCTCGACCGCCTCACTGATCGCGATGCCGAGTGACCCCGTCGAGTCGGGGTGCTCGGCCAGGATGCGCCGGCCCGCCTCGGTGAGCTCCGAGGGGCTGGGGTGCACCGTGCCGCCGAAGGTCTCGATCATCATCCGCCGGTAGGGCTTCTGGTCGTACGACGCCCGCACCTGCCAGACCTCGCAGGCCAGGTCGAACTGGGCGCACGCGAACGCCAGTGCCGTGCCCCACTGGCCGGCGCCGGTCTCCGTGGTCAGTCGCTTGATCCCGGCCTTGGCGTTGTAGAACGCCTGCGGGACGGCGGTGTTGGGCTTGTGCGAGCCGGCGGGGGAGACCCCTTCGTACTTGTAGTAGATCCGCGCCGGCGTGCCCAGCGCCTTCTCGAGCCGGTGTGCCCGGTACAGCGGGCTCGGACGCCACAGCCGGTAGACGTCGAGCACCTCCTCGGGGATGTCCACGTACTGGTCGGTGGACACCTCCTGGAGGATCAGGTCCATCGGGAACAGTGGTGCCAGGTCGTCCGGGCCGACCGGCTGCCCGGTCCCCGGGTGCAGCACCGGCGGCGGTGGGGTCGGGAGGTCGTGCAGCACGTTGTACCAGCGCGTGGGCATCTCGCTCTCGGCGAGCTCGAACTTGTGCTGCGGCGGGTGCGACATGGCGGCTCCTGACCTGGCGAGGGCTGGTGCTGCCGACAGTAGCGTGGGCGAGCGCGCCTCAGGAGCCCTCGGCCGGGCTGCCGCCGGAGGCCTCGCTGTCGTGCTTGAGCGCCTCGGCGAACTGGTCGAAGGAGGCCGAGAAGTCCGGCAAGGACCGGATGATCAGTCCCGGAGAGCGGGCCGGTGAAGTCCTCGGCCATGGTGAACGTGCAGCCGTCGTCGCCGGTCGGCTCGAGGGTGAAGGTCCGTCGTCCGGTGCACAGCCCCAGCGGCATGCCACCGGTCCAGGTCATCAGCGACGGGGCCTGCATCTCGGCGACGGTCAGCGTGAAACCGCGCTTGGGCTGCATCTCGGAGAGGAGCTCGATCTTCTCGCCCGAGGCGATGGTGCCGGTCACGCGGATCACGCCGTTCTGGGCGCTGGTTCCACCACTCCGCGTCGGTGAGCAGCTGCCACACCCGATCGGCGGGCGCATCGATCTGGACCGTCGTGCTGGTGGTCGTCGTCATCACCCGATCGTCCCACAGCGGAGGGAACGACGCTGGAGCGCGAGGTCACCCCTCGGGGAGGAGGTCGTGACGCAGCGCGATCGCCGCGGCCTCCGTACGGGTGTGGACGCCGAGCTTCTCGAGGATGTGTGACACGTGCACGCTGGCGGTCTTGGGCGAGATCACGAGCACACGGGCGATCTCGCCGTTCGTGCGCCCGGCCGCCACCAGCCGGAGCACCTCCAGCTCGCGCGGCGTCAACGGGAGTGCCGGGCGCTGGTCGGCCGGCTGCAGCCCGATGTCGAGCCGCGCCGGCCGCGCGACCCGCGCGACCGCCTCGACCAGGGGCACGGCCCGCAGGCGTCTGCCGATCCGGAGCGCTGCCTCGAGCGGCTCCACGGCCTGTGCGCGGTCCCGGGCGCGGACGTGGCACGCACCCAGGCGGAGCGACGCCCAGCCCTGCTCGTGCGGTCGCTCGACCCGCCCCCAGGCACGGACCGCCTGCCGCCACGGCTCCGGGTCGCTCACCTGGGCCAGGCGGCACAGCTCGCCGTCGAGGTGCGCGGTCCACGCCGCCCCGACGTCGCCGTGGGCGGGGACGGTGGCGGCCAGGGAGCGGAGCCTCGTCGACCACCTCTCGGGGTCCGGCACCCCGGCGTCGGCGACCACGCGCGCGGCCAGCAGCAGGTCCGCCCATCCCGGCCCCTGGCCGCCGACCGGCTCGGTCGCGACCCGGTCCACCAGTGCGACCGCGTCCCGGTGTCGTCCCCGGGTCTCGGCCAGCTGGACCTCCGCCCAGGTCCGGAGAGCCGTGGGGACGACCGGTGTTGCGGTCCGCCACAGCAGCCGGGTGGCGTCTGCGAGAGCCCGCTCGGCCCCGGCAGGATCCCCGCGTGAGCACGAGAGCCGGCACTGCGCGAGGTGACGGAGCCCGGCCCGGACGCCGGTGAGCTGGAGGTCCCCCGCCACGTCGAGCCAGTGCTGGGCCTCGTCCCAGTCGCCGAGGTCGAGCAGGGCCTCCCAGACCGCCTCCATGGCGTGGAACGCGTCGGTCTTGTGCAGCCGCGGGTGGTCCACCCGCGCGAGTGCCTGCCGCGCCACCGCGAGCGCTTCCCGGTGGCGCCCGGCCGTGGACAGGGCAGCGCTGTGCACCGTCGGCAGCAGCAGGGAGACCCAGCCCGGGTAGTCCGCCACCGCCGCCTCGGCACACACGCGTCGCAGCTCCGCGAGCGCCTCGTCGGTCCGGCCGTCCTCCAGGGCGCGCTCCGCGAGCGAGCACTCGGCCATCCAGAGGGTCTCGGTGGCGTTCCTGAGGTACTCCGGATGGGCGCCCTGCGTCCGGTCGGGGGCCAGGTTGCTCCGGCTCACCCGCAACGCGTGGTCGAGCAACCGGTCGGCGTCCGCCGTCCGACCGATCCACCGCACCAGCTCGCTGTAGTGGAGCAGCGTCCGGCTCAGCAGGTTGTTCGCGCGCTCGGGCGGGGTGCCCAGCAACGTCTCGATGTCGGCCTCGAGGGTGACCGGCGCGTCGGCCTCCAGCCCCAGCTGCTGCCGGAATCCGATCCGCTCCATCTCGAGGTTGATCCGCCACACCGGGTCGGCGGCGGCGTCGGGGTGGCGCAGCTCCTGCTCGGCGAGGGCCAGCCCGGCCGCCCACTCCTCGCAGGCGCCGGTCGCCGCGAACGCGTCCCACGCGTAGTCGAGCCGGTCGCCGGCGCGTTCGCGGGCGTCGGGGACCCGTGGCCACAGCTCCAGCACCCGGAGGTCCAGCAGGGCCTGCTCGGGGGCTGCCTGGATCCGTTCGGCGGCCGCTGCGGCCCTCACGGCCGACTCGAGCGCGGCCACGGTGTCGTCGGTGTGGTGCCAGTGGTGTGCTGCCGCGATCTCCGCCTCGGCGGCGCCGAGCGGGCCCGGGTCGGCGGTGAGCTGCTCCGCCCACCTCCGGTGCCACGTGTTCCGCTGGCCCGGCAGCAGCGAGTCGGCCACCGCCTCGCGGAGCAGCGCGTGCCGGAACCGGTAGCCCTGTCCGGGAGTCGTCCACCTCGAGGACGTGCGCCGCGACGGCGTCCGCCGCCGCCGCCCCGGCCGCGTCACTGTCGACACCGAGCACGCGGGCGAGCAGGCTGTGCCACAGGTGCCCCTCGCCCAGGGAGGCCGCGTGGACCAGGTCGCGGGCCCGCGGCGGAAGGTCGGCGACACGCGACAGCATCGACCTGCCGATGGAGCCGACGCCGCCGCGCGGGCCCGCGACGACCTCCTCGGTCAGGAACGGGTTCCCCTGGCCGAGCGTCACGACGTGCTCGAGGAGCGCTGCCTCGGGCTCCGCCCCGAGGATGTCGGCGACCTGCACCCGGACCTCCTCGGCGCGGAGCCGGCCGAGCTCGAGGTGGTCGGCGTTGGGGCGGCGCACCAGCTCGGAGAGGAAGCGCTCCAGGTCGGCCGACGGTGGCTGGTCGTGGGTGCGTCGGGTGACCAGGACCAGGAGCTCGCCCCCGGTCACGACCCGGACGAGGTAGTCGACCAGGTCCCGGCTCGAGCCGTCGGCCCAGTGGACGTCCTCGAACACCAGCCACAGCAGACGGTCCGTGGCCAGCCGCTCCACGAGCGTCGCGAACGCGTCGAACACCTCGGTGCGGTTCCGACCCTGCAACGCGGCCACCGCGGCATCGAGGCCGCCGGGATGCTGCTGGCGTACGAGGTCACGCAGCAGGTCCGAGGCGACACCGAACGGGATCGCCCCGCCCATCGCGAGCCCGCGACCGGTGGCCACCAGATCGGTCGGCCGCCGCAACGCCCGCACAGCCTCCTCGACCAGCCGGGTCTTGCCGACGCCCGCCTCGCCGTCGACGACCAGCAGGCGTGGCTGCCCCTCCCGGGCCAGGGCGACGCTCTCCCGCAGTGAGTCGAGCTCGGCCTCCCGCCCCACCAGACGCGCGCTGCGCATC
Organism: uncultured Actinomycetota bacterium; assembly: GCA_963754025.1. Lineage (GTDB taxonomy): Bacteria > Actinomycetota > Actinomycetes > Propionibacteriales > Nocardioidaceae > Nocardioides. The sequence continues at coordinate 1,384,880 of CAVWEC010000005.1, forward strand.
CTACGCACGCCCTCAGCATCCTCCTGATCTCGAAATAGGGCGACTGCCTGATGTGCCCCGGGGGGCCTTATCCGCAGGCTCGGAGTCGAGCCCACGAAACCCCAGGAGGTCGACATGTACGTCGGAGACGTCTATCTGGCGAAGGCGATCATGGCCGAGCGGATGGCGGAGGCAGAGCGCTATCGGCGCTCCGCCCCCGTGCGACGGCCGCGCCAGGCTCGACCGGGCACCCACCGGATCGCCCGGCTCCGGCACCGGATCCACGTGCCCCACGTCGTCCGTCACCGGCCGGTGTAGGGCGCGCCGGTCGAGCGCCGCTCGTCCTACGGCAGGACCGCGAACCCCTGGACCTCGACCACCGCGTCGTCGTCCCAGAGCCGGGAGACCCCGATGCCGGCCATGGCGGGATAGTCGGAGCCGACGAGACGCTTCCAGACGGCGCCGATCTCCCGGGCGTGGGTGCGGTAGTCGGCCATGTCGACGATGTAGATCGTCAGCGACGCGAGGTCGCCCGGCGCGCCGCCCGCTTCGGACAGGGCGGTCAACAGGTTCGACAGCGCCTGCTCGAACTGCGGGACCACGCCACCCGGGACGATCGAGCCCGACGGGTCCATCCCGGTCTGGCCGGCGAGGAACACCGTGGTGCCGGTCGCCACGACGGCGTGGGAGAAGCCGGACGGGACGGCGAGGGACGGGGGATTGATGCGCCTCATGACTGCACTGCCCCTCCGTCGACGTTGAGGCCCTGGCCGTTGACCGCGCCGTTGTCGACGCAGAGCATCGCCACCGACGCCACCTCGGACGGCGTCACCAGACGCCCGATCGGCTGGTTGTTCGCGAGGATCGAACGGGCCTCCTCCGCCGACCGGCCGGTGCCCGCGGAGATGTTGGCGACCGACTCGTCGGTCATCGGGGTGTCGACGAACCCCGGGCAGACCGCGTTCACCGTGACCCCGGTGCGCGCCACCTCCATCGCCGCGGTGCGGACGAGGCCGAGCACGCCGTGCTTGCTGGCGGTGTAGGCCCCGATCCGGGCGCCGCCGGCCTTGCCCGCGATCGACGCGATCACCACGACGCGCCCCCAGCCGGCGTCCGTCATGCCGGGCAGCGCCCGGCGCAGGCAGCGGAACGGCGCGGTCAGGTTGAGGTCCAGCATCCGCTGCCAGTCCTCGTCCGTCGTCCTCACGACCGGCGCGGACATCGCGGCGCCGGCGTTGACCACCAGGATCTCGACCGGGCCCCACGTCGCCTCGACCTGCGTGAAGGCCGCCTCCAGGGCGGCGGGATCGAGGACGTCGGTCGGGATCACCAGCGACTCGCCGGGAAGCGAGGCCGCCACCGCCTCCAGCGACGAGACGCTGCGCGCGACGAGCGCCACCCGGTGCCCCGCCTCCGACAGCGCGAGCGCGCACGCCGCACCGATGCCCTGCGAGGCGCCCGTGACCAGCGCGATCCGCGAGGTCATCGGCCGGTCCACTCGGGAGGCCGCTTCTCGTTGAAGGCTGCGTGGAACTCCGCGTGGTCCGAGGTGGTCATCAGCAGCGCCTGGGTCATCGCGTCCAGCTCCATGGCAGCCCCGATCGGCATGTCGAGCTCGCGGGTGATCAGTGACTTGGTCTGTGCGAAGGCCAGCGTCGGCCCGTCGGCGAGACGCCGCGCCAGGGCAGCGACGGCGTCGTCGAGCTCGTCGTCGGTGACCAGCTGCGACACCAGCCCGTAGTCACGCGCGGTCGTGGCGTCGATGGTGTCGCCGAGCATCAGCAGCTCGGTGGCCCGGCCGGCACCGACCAGCCGGGGCAGCAGGTACGCCGCCCCCATGTCGCCGCCCGAGAGCCCCACCTTCGTGAACAGGAAGGCGAACCGTGCGGACGTCGAGCAGACCCGGAAGTCGGACGCGATCGCGATCACCGACCCCGCACCGGCGGCGATCCCCTGGATGCCGGTGACGATCGGGATCGGGCACTCGCGCATCGCCTTGATCACGTCGCCGGTCATCCGGGTGAAGCCGATCAGGTCCCGCGCGTCCATCGCGATCAGCTCGCCGATGATCTCGTTGACGTCACCACCGCCGCAGAAGCCCTTGCCCTCGCCGCGGATCACGAGCACGTCGGTGTCACCGCGGTGCGGCAGCTCGTGGAGCAGGTCGCGCAGGTCGGCGTAGGACTCGAAGGTGAGCGGGTTCATCTTCTCGGGCCGGTCCAGGGTCACGGTGGCGACCCGGTCGGCGACCGAGAAGCGGAAGTGCTGCCACGCCTGCGTGATCGGGACGCTGCCTCGGTAGCGGGTCACTGCTGCCCTTCCTCACGGTTCTGCCGGGCACGCACCAGGCTGCGGCCGATGATCGTGCGCTGGACCTCGGACGCCCCCTCGTAGATGCGCGGCGCCCGCACCTCACGGTAGAGCCGCTCGAGCAGGTGCCCGCGCTCCAGCCCGCGCGCGCCGTGGATCTGCACCGCCTGGTCGACGACCCACTGCGCGTTCTCGGTGGCGAACAGCTTGGCCATGGCCGCGCTGCGGGTGATCCGGGCGGCCGGTGCGCCGTCGTCGTACGCCGAGGCGGCGGCCCGGACCAGCAGTCGCGCGGCCTCGGTGCGGGTGGCCATCTCGGCCAGCGTGTGCTCGACCGACTGCTGCCGGACCAGCAGGTCGCCGTACACCTCACGCGTCAGCGCCCAGTCCAGGGCGGCGTCGAGCGCGGCCTGGGCCATCCCGACGGCGAACGCGCCCACGCTCGGCCGGAACAGGTCGAGGGTGCGCATCGCCACCGCGAAGCCGCCGCCCACCTCGCCGAGCACGTCGTCGGCGGTGACGCGGACCCCGTCGAAGACCAGGCGTCCGATCGCGTGCGGGGCCAGCAGGTCGAGCGGTTCGCCGGAGAGGCCCTCGGCGTCGCCGGCCACCGCGAACGCGGTGACGCCGCGCGACCCGTCGGGGCCGGTGCGCGCGAACACGGAGTAGACGTCGGCCTCGGGGGCGTTCGAGATCCAGGTCTTCTCCCCGTGCAGCCGCCACGACCCGTCGCTGTCGGGGGTCGCGGCGAGGGAGAGTGCGGCGGCGTCCGACCCGGCGCCGGGCTCGGAGAGCGCGAACGCGGCCACCGCCTCACCGGTCACGACGGGCGGGATCCACCGCTCCACCAGCGCCGGCGACCCCGCCTGCAGGATCGGGTAGCTGCCCAGTCCCTGCAGCGCCAGCGCGGTCTCGGCCTCGGTGGTGACGCTCGCGAGCGTCTCGCGCAGCAGGCACAGCTGCAGGGCGGCGGCGTCACGCGCCGGCTCGCCGGGCTGGCCGCCGAAGAGGCCGCGGAGCAGGCCGTGCTCCCCGAGGGCGAGCAGCAGCGGCCGGTTGACGGCGCCGTGGACGGCCGGGACCGCGAGCAGGTGGTCGATCGCGACGGCGCGGACCCGGGCGACGTACTCCTCCGTCTGCCCGACGCCCATGTCGGCGACCGTATTGCGCCTTGACAACTTCCGTCAAGAACGCACTATGGTCTCGACAGGCTCGACCAACGGAGGTGCCATGCGGATCGCGGTGGTCGGCGGCGGTCCCGGCGGGCTGTACTTCAGCGCCCTGGCCCAGCAGCTCGGCGAGCGCACGGGACGGCCCCACGACATCACCGTGTGGGAGCGCAACGCGGCCGACGACACGTTCGGCTTCGGCGTCGTGTTCAGCGACGAGACCCTGGGCGGCATCGAGCACGCCGACCCCGAGGTCTTCGCCCGGATGCAGCGCGAGTTCGCGGTCTGGGACGACATCGACGTCCACTTCAAGGGTGAGGTGGTCACCAGCGGCGGCCACGGCTTCGCCGCGATGTCGCGACGGCGGCTGCTGGAGATCCTGCAGGAGCGGTGCCGCGACCTCGGCGTGACGCTCCACCACCGCACCGACGCGCCCGACGTCGACGAGCTCGCCCGCACCCACGACCTCGTCGTCGCCTGCGACGGGCTCAACTCGGGCATCCGGGCCCGGTACGCCGACACCTTCCGGCCGACGCTCGAGCAGCGCGACTGCAAGTACATCTGGCTCGGCACCGACAAGGTGTTCGACGCGTTCACCTTCCACATCGCCGAGACCCCGGCCGGCGTGATGCAGATCCACGGCTACCCCTACGACGCCCACGGCAGCACGTTCATCGTCGAGATGACCTCGGCCGTGTGGGAGAAGGCAGGCTTCGCCACGCATGCCGACCGCACGTGGGCGCCGGGGGAGTCCGACGAGCGGTCCATCGCGCTGATCCGCGAGCTGTTCGCCGACGTCCTCGGCGACCACGAGGTGATGGCCAACAACTCCCGTTGGATCAGCTTCACCACCGTGCGCAACGAGCACTGGGTCAAGGACAACGTCGTGATCCTCGGCGACGCCGCGCACACGGCCCACTTCTCGATCGGCTCCGGCACCAAGCTCGCCATGGAGGACGCGCTGGCGCTCGCGGCGTGCGTGCACGAGGAGGAGTCGCTCCCGGCCGCGCTCGCGACGTACGAGACCGAGCGGAAGGCGGTCGTGCTCTCCACCCAGCGCGCGGCCCAGGCCAGCCTGGAGTGGTTCGAGAACCTCGACCAGTACGTCGACCAGGACCCGATCCAGTTCGGGTTCAACATCATGACCCGCAGCCGACGGGTCACCTACGAGAACCTGCGGCTGCGCGACCCGGAGTTCGTGGCGCGCTGCGACGCCTGGTACGCCGAGCAGGTCGGCGCGGGCGACGTACGACCGCCGATGTTCCAGCCGGTCCGGCTCGCCACTCCCGACGGCACCGGCCTCGACCTGGTCAACCGGGTCGTGGTGTCGCCGATGGACATGTACGTCGCCGTCGACGGCCTGATCTCGGACTTCCACCTGGTCCACCTCGGCGGCAAGGCCCTGGGCGGCGCCGGCCTGGTGATGACCGAGATGGTCTGCATCTCGCCCGAGGGGCGGATCAGCCCGGGCTGCGCGGGCATCTGGGACGACGAGCAGCAGGCGGCGTGGCGGCGGGTGGCCGACTTCGTGCACACCACGACGTCCGCGCGGATCGGCCTCCAGCTCGGCCACTCCGGCGCCAAGGGCTCGACCCGGCTGATGTGGGAGGGCATCGACCAGCCGCTCGAGACCGACAACTGGGAGGTGGTGGCGCCGTCGCCGGTCGCCTACCGCGAGGGCGTCAACCAGGTGCCCCGCGAGCTGACCCGCGACGGGATGGACGCGATCCGCGACGAGTTCGTCGAGTCCGCGCGGCGCGGCGCGGAGGCGGGATTCGACCTCCTCGAGCTGCACTGCGCCCACGGCTACCTGCTCTCGGGCTTCCTCTCCCCGGTCACCAACCGTCGCACCGACGAGTACGGCGGTGACGTCGCCGGTCGGTTGCGCTTCCCGCTCGAGGTCTTTACCGCGGTGCGCGAGGTCTGGCCGGCCGAGCGGCCGCTGACGGTCCGGATCTCGGCCACGGACTGGGTCGAGGACGGCCAGACCCCGGACGACGCGCTGGTCATCGCCCGCGCGTTCATCGACGCGGGTGCCGCGGCCATCGACGTCTCGACCGGGCAGGTCACCGCGCGCGAGCGACCTGCCTTCGGCCGCTCCTACCAGACGCCGTACGCCGACGCGATCCGCAACCGGCTGGGCGTCCCGACGATCGCCGTCGGGGTCATCTCCTCCTACGACGACGTGAACTCCCTGCTGCTGGCCGGACGCGCGGACCTGTGCGCGCTGGGCCGCTCCCACCTCTACGACCCGTCGTGGACGCTTCACGCGGCGGTCGAGCAGGACTACGACGGTCCCGGCGCGGTGTGGCCGCTGCCCTGGCGGGCCGGGCGGCGCAAGCCCCAGACCGGCCGCAGCGACGGTCCCCGGCCCCGGCTGGACCTGATCCGCGAGGGCGAGACCGGGACCCGCCACCGTCGCTGGCGACCCCGCGGCGACGACTAGGCTGACGGCATGGGAGACCTCGAGAGGCCGGACCCGTCCCGGTTGCGGATCTCCGACGCCGACCGGCACCGCGTCGCCGAGCTGCTGCGCGACGCCGCGGGCGAGGGACGCATCGACATCGAGGAGCTCGACGAGCGGCTCGAGGCGACGTACGCCGCCAAGACGTACGCCGACCTGGTGCCGATCACCGTCGACCTCCCCGCACACCCCCAGCACGCCGCCCCCGCGGTGCCCCGCGAGACGGCCCCGGTGCAGGCGACCTTCGAGAACTCGCTGTCGATCATGGGCGACTGCACCCGCAAGGGCGCCTGGCTGGTTCCCGCACGGCACAACGCCTTCGCGCTGATGGGGGGCATCACCCTCGACATGCGCGAGGCGACGTTCGCGGCGCGGGAGACGGTGGTCTATGCCAACGCCGTCATGGCCGGCATCGACATCTACGTCGACGCGCGGACGCACGTGGTGGTCGAGGGGGTCGGCATCATGGGCGCCTTCGACCAGGGTCGTGACCGGGTGCCGGCCGAGATCACGGCCGACTCTCCCGTCGTCCGGGTCAAGGGCTTCGCGCTGATGGCCGGGGTCACCGTCACCCGCAAGGGGCCGCCGGGTGCGCCGGGTGTTCTGAAGCGCAAGCTCCTCGGTCACTGACCTGCCGGCGCGGCGGTCGTCGCGCGCACGACGAGCCGGCTCGACAGCACCGTGGCCCGCTGCGGGACGCGGCCGCGCAGCAGCCCCACCACGAGCGAGGCGGTGGCAGCGGCCTGGGCCGCCACCCCCTGATCGACCGTCGTGAGCCCGACGAGGGCGGCCAGGGGGTGCCCGTCCACCCCGACGACCGACACGTCCCGGGGCGCCGACAGGCCACGCTCGCGCAGCCGGTGGAGGGCAGCCAGCGCCAGCTCGTCGGAGTAGGTGAACACCGCCGTGGGCGGCTCGGGCAGGTCGAGCAGGACGTCGATCGCCTCGGCGCCCGCATGGACGCCGAACGGCCGCGTCACGACGTACTCCTCGGGCTGCGGGCACCCTGCGACCTCGAGCGTGTCGCGGAAGCCCCGGACCCGCTCGACGTCGGCCGACCAGCGGGTGCCGTCGGTGTCGCTGGTGCGGATGACGGCGATCCGCCGGTGGCCGAGGTCGAGCAGGTGCTGCACCGCGAGCCGGGCGACCTCGTGGTCGTCGACGCGGACGTGGGGACAGTCCCGCAGCCGACCGCCGGCGACGACGACCTCCGCGCCCATGAGGTCGAGCCGCCGCTCCTCCTCGGCCAGCACGGGCATCGCGACCAGCACCACGGCGTCCACCTTGCGTCGCGAGGGCAGGTCGCGGAAGAAGTTGCGGCGGGCGGTGACCCCGTCGACCTGGTAGAGCAGGACGTCCAGCCCGGCCAGCCGGAGCTCGCGCTCGAGGCCGGCCAGCATGGCCGAGTAGAACCACACGTCGGCCCGGGGCACCACGACCGCCACCCGGCCGGTCTCTCGCCGTGCCAGCCGCGAGGCCTCCGGGGACACGACGTAGGAGAGCTCGTCGGCGACGGCCTTGATCCGCGTGCGGGTGGCCTCTCCGACGCCGGGCAGGTCCCGCAGCGCCCGGGAGACGGTCGCGATCGAGACCCCGGCGCGAGCGGCGACGTCCGCCATGTTGACCGTGTTGGCCGTGTCGCTGAGCTCGGGGTGGCCGGGGTGCCCGTCCGACGGGTTGCTCACGCGGCTCAGGGTACTCAGCAAGCAAACGTTTGCGCCACCACTCTTGACCCGCGGCTGTGACGTGCGCCACGATGATTGCGTAAACGTTTGCTCAACCCGGAGTGGGTCCTGTGAGGCCGACTCGACACCAGCACCACAGGGGCCACGCCGCCGGGGATCGGCCGTTGCCACTTCGTTATCGGCGGATGGTCCACGAAGCCGGGACGGACGTGGACAACCGTCACAGACCCGGAGTATGACTGAAGTCACACGTCGGCGCCGACGGCGTCGCCCCCGACACCGAGGGAGTTATCCATGAGGACGAGGAGCATGCGTCGCGCGGCGGCGTTCGGCATGGCAGGCGTGGTCTCGATGACCATGACGGGATGCCTGGCCGGGGGTGGTGACGAGGAGGCCGGCGGGGGCAACGAGGTCCTGGTCTGGGTGAGCGTCGACCCACCCGTGGTCGACGGCCTGCAGTCCGCCCTCGACGCCAAGGCGCCCGATGGCGTGACCATCACCGTCCAGCGTGTCGACGACATCAACTCCCTGATCATGCAGCGCATCCAGGCCGGCGACACGCCGGACATCGCGCTCATCCCGCAGCCCGGCGTGGTCAAGGACGTCGTCGCGCGCACCGACACCGTGGCCCTCGACGAGGTGCTCGACATGGGCGCCCTCGAGGAGACCATGACGCCCGGCACCCTCGACGCCGGCACCGTCGACGGTGAGCTGCGCGGCCTGCTGGTCAGCATGAACATCAAGTCGCTCGTCTTCTACAACAAGCCGGCCTGGGAGAAGGCCGGCTACGAGGCGCCCGAGAGCATCGACGAGCTCAACCAGCTCACCGAGCAGATCAAGTCCGACGGCGGCACCCCGTGGTGCATGGGTATCGAGTCCGAGGCGGCCACCGGCTGGCCTGCCACCGACTGGTTCGAGGACCTGGTGATGCGCTACGGCGGCGCCGACGTCTACAACCAGTGGGTCACCCACGAGGTGCCTTTCGACTCCGAGGTCGTGCGCGAGGCTGCTGCGGAGTTCGAGGAGCTGATGTTCACCGACGGCAACGTGCTCGGCGGCCGTGACGCGATCGCGAGCACCAACTTCGGCACCGCGGGCAACCCGATGTTCAAGGCGGAGCCCGGTTGCTGGATGTACAAGCAGGGGTCGTTCATCACCGGCTTCTTCCAGGAGAGCGGCGGCGTGAAGGACCTCGACAAGGAGGTCGGCGTCTTCGGTTTCCCGCCCGCGGAGGCCGGCGGTGAGAACCCCGTCCTCGGTGGTGGTGACCTCGCGGTCATGCTCACCGACGACGACAACACCGCGGCCGTCATGAACCTGCTGGCCGACCCGACGATCGGTGAGGAGGCGGCGCCGAACAGCTCCTTCATCTCGCCGCACACCACGTTCGACGCCTCGCTCTACCCGAACGACCTGACCCGTGACATCGCCAGCGTGGGTTACGACTCGACGGCGTTCCTGTTCGACGCCTCCGACCAGATGCCGGGCGAGGTCGGCGCCGGCTCGTTCTGGAAGGAGATGACGGCGTGGATCGCGGACCAGCAGGACCTCGACACCACCCTCACCAACATCGACGAGAGCTGGCCCTCCAGCTGAGTCGACGTTCCGGGGGCCCGGCTGAGCCGGGCCCCCGGAACCACCAGTTCACCGACCAGGTCGCGCTCGTGCCGGCCACACGGGAAAGGGACTTCCCTTGCTGATCAAGCTGATCAACGCCTTCCTCACGGTGCTCTACGGCGTGGGGGCGGCGCTGCTGGTCTACTACGCGCTCAACAAGCTGGCCGAAATGCTCCCGCCCAAGTGGGAGGAGCGGCTGAAGCCCTACCTCTACATCCTGCCGGCCTACCTCGCGATCACCATCTACCTGCTCTACCCCGCGATCCAGAGCGTCCTCAACAGCTTCCAGAACCGTACGTCCGAGGAGTGGGTGGGCCTCCAGAACTACGCCGACCTGCTGGGATCGTCGTCGTTCCGCGACACCATGTTCAACACGGTGCTGTGGATGGCGGTCGTACCCACGCTCACGGTGATCATCGGGCTCGCCGTGGCCACCCTCGCCGATCGACTCAGACCGAGCACCGAGAAGCTCACGAAGACCATCATCTTCCTGCCCATGGCCATCGCGCTCGCGGGCTCGGCCGTCATCTGGGACACGCTCTACAACGCCAAGCCCGCCGGGCAGGAACAGATCGGCGTGCAGAACGCGATCGTGACCGCACTCGGCTTCGACCCGATCGTGTGGCTGCAGGAGAGCACGCTCCACCTCAACAGCTTCCTCTTGATGCTGGTGCTGCTGTGGGCGCAGGTGGGCTTCGCGATGGTCCTGCTCTCCGCGGCAGTCAAGGGGGTGCCGGTCGACACCCTCGAGGCGGCGCGCATCGACGGCGCCACCGAGCGTCAGGTCTTCTTCTCGGTGATCGTGCCGCAGGTCAAGGGCACCATCATCACGGTCTTCATCACCGTGCTGATCGCCGTGCTCAAGATCTTCGACGTCGTCTACGTCATGACCAACGGCAACTTCAACACCAACGTGCTCGGCAACGAGTTCTACAACCAGCTGACGACGAACTTCAACTACGGCTCGGCGGCGACCATCGTCGTGATCATGATGATCGTCGTGATCCCCGTCATGTTCTACCAAGTCCGCCACTTCAAGGCCGAGGAGGCCAACGCATGAGCACGCAGCCGAGCACCAGCGTCGCGGCCGCGACCCCGGCCGCGGACTCACGCGCCAAGAAGAAGTCGCCGGCCCACTTCGACGCCAACCCGGCGAAGGCGGGCTGGGCCACCAAGGTCGTCCTCGGGGTGCTGTGCTTCCTGTGGCTCGTGCCGCTCGTCGGAACGTTCATCACGTCCTTCCGGACCGTCCAGGCCGCCGACTCCTCGGGGTGGTGGACCGTCCTCGGCTCGCTCGACAGCCTGACGCTGGACAACTACAAGCGGGCCCTCACCGGGTCGGCCGACATGAGTGGTGGCCTGATCAACAGCTTCGCGATCTCGCTGCCGGCCACGTTCATCCCGCTGCTGGTGGCCGCGTTCGCGGCGTACGCCTTCACCTTCATGCAGTTCAAGGGCCGGGACTTCCTGTTCCTGGCCATCGTGAGCCTCCTGGTGGTGCCCAACTACGTCGCCTTCGTCCCGCTGCAGCAGATCTACCGCACCTTCGACATGGGCGGCACGTTCCCGGCCGTGTGGCTGGCTCACATCGGCTTCGGCATGTCGCTGGCGATCTACATCCTGCGCAACTACATGGCCACCCTGCCCATGACCGTGATCGAGTCGGCGAAGATCGACGGCGCCAGCCACTTCCAGACCTTCTGGCGCCTGGTGCTGCCGATGTCGGTGCCGGCCCTGGCCGCGTTCGCGATCTTCCAGTTCCTGTGGGTGTGGAACGACCTGCTGGTGGCGCTGGTGTTCATCGGACCCGGTGAGAACGCGCCCATCACCCAGAAGCTCACCGAGCTCAAGGGTCAGTTCGGCCAGGGCACCAACCTGACGACCGCGGGCGCCTTCCTGACCATGGTGGTCCCGGTCATGGTGTTCCTGTTCCTCCAGCGCTTCTTCGTCCGTGGTCTGACCGCGGGCGCCGTGAAGGGTTGACCTCACCGTTCGTCCACCTGACCGCGGCGGGTGTGAGCATCGTGCTCGCGCCCGCCACGTCGGGTGTCCCGGTGCTGCTGCACTGGGGTCGGGCGCTCGGCGAGAGCTTCGGAGACGTCGACGTCGCGGCGCTCGCCGAGGCTCATCGCCCCGGGGTCTCCCACAGCGCGCTCGACGAGCCACGCGACACCGGACTGGTGCCGCTGTCCGCCCACGGCTACACCGGCACACCGGCGGTCGAGGTCTTCCGCGACCGGGCCGTGCCGGTCCGGCTGGGTAGCTGGTCGTGGGCGCGGGAGGACACCAGCGTCGCCGTCACGGGCCGCGACGACGACCTCGGCTGCGAGGTGACGGTCGAGCTCGAGCTGACCCCGGAGGGGCTGGTGCGCTCGGGCACCACCGTGCGCAACGCCGGCGCCGACGGCCTGCACGTGGCCGCCGCGCGTTCGGCACTCCCCGTGCCGGCGCGGGCGAGCGAGCTCCTCGACCTCACGGGGCGGTGGATCGGTGAACGCGTGCCGCAGCGCCACCCCTGGTCCGTCGGCACCTGGCAGCGCGCCGGACGCCACGGCCGCACCGGCCACGACGCCACGCTGCTCCTGTCGGCCGGCACCCCCGGGTTCGGGTTCCGGCGCGGCGAGGTGTGGTCCGTCCACGTGGCGTGGAGCGGCGACCACGAGACCTACGCCGACCGCACGCCCGAGGGCGACTGCCTGCTGGGTGGGGGCGAGCTGCTCGCCCCGGGTGAGGTAGTGCTCGGTGCGGGGGAGTCCTGCTCGTCGCCGTGGCTGGTCGGCAGCTGGTCCGAGGCCGGGCTCGACGGTGTCTCGGCCCGGGTGCACGACTTCGTGCGCCGGACGACGCCACGACCGCTGCGCAAGGTGCTCGTCAACACCTGGGAGGCCGTCTACTTCGACCATGACCTCGACGGGCTCACCGAGCTGGCCGAGGTGGCCGCTGCTGCGGGCGCCGAGAGGTTCGTGCTCGACGACGGCTGGTTCCGCGGGCGGCGCGACGATCACGCCGGCCTCGGCGACTGGACCGTCGACGCCGACACCTGGCCGGACGGGCTCGGACCGCTCGTCGAGCGGGTGCACGCCCTCGGCCTGGACTTCGGCCTGTGGGTCGAGCCGGAGATGGTCAACCTCGACTCCGACCTGGTGCGTGCCCATCCCGAGTGGGTGCTCACGCCCGCGGCGAACACCCTCCCGCATGGCGGCACCAGCAGGTGCTCGACCTGGCCAACCCCGCGGCGTACGACCACGTGCGGGGGCAGCTGCTGGCGCTGCTCGGTGAGCTCGACATCGCCTATCTCAAGTGGGACCACAACCGCGACCTCGTGGACGTGCCCGGCACCCGGGAACAGACGTTGGCGTTCTACCGGCTCCTCGACGACCTGCGCGCGGTCCACCCGACCCTGGAGATCGAGTCCTGCGCCTCCGGAGGCGGACGCATCGACCTCGGTGTCCTCGCGCGCACCGACCGGGTGTGGGCCAGTGACACCATCGACGCCGTCGAGCGCCAGCGGATCCAGCGCTGGACCCAGCTGCTGGTGCCGCCCGAGATGACCGGTGCCCACCTCGGCGGTCCGGTGGCACACACGACCGGTCGCAGCCACGCGCTGCCGTTCCGGGCCGCGACCGCGCTCATCGGCCACTACGGCATCGAGTGGGACCTGCGCCCGGTCGCCGCCGACGACCGTGCCGAGGTGGCCGCCTGGGTCGCGCTCCACAAGCGGATGAGGCCGCTGGTCGCCGACGGTCGGCTGGTCCGCAGCGACCACCCCGATCCCGGATGCTTCGTCACCGGCGTCGTCGCCCCGGACCGGAGCGAGGGTTGGTGGGTCGTGGCGCAGACGGACCGGTCGACCTTCCAGCACCAGTCACCCGTGCTGCTGGAGGGGCTCGACCCCGAGGCCCGCTACCGGGTCACCGAGGAGACGCCCGAGGGCGTCCAGCACGACCTCGACCTGGCGCCACGCCGGGTCGACGCCGTGCTCTCCGGTCGCACGCTGGGCGCACTCGGCGTACGGCTCGGCGTCGTGGCCCCTGAGACCGCCCGTGTCCTGCGGGCGTCGTTGGCCGTAGAGTGACGGCCGTCACTTCACTACGGATCGTCCGGCACGTACCTGCCGGTGAAGGAGAGAACTCAACATGGCAACGGTGACCTTTGAGCAGGCACAGCGCTGGTATCCCGGGGCGGACAAGCCCGCGGTGCCCGGCATCGACCTCGAGATCAAGGACGGCGAGTTCATGGTGCTCGTCGGACCCTCCGGGTGCGGCAAGTCCACCACCCTGCGCATGCTCGCAGGGCTGGAGGAGGTCAACTCCGGCAAGATCTACATCGGCGACAAGGACGTCACCCACACCCCGCCGAAGGATCGCGACATCGCGATGGTCTTCCAGAACTACGCGCTCTACCCCCACATGACAGTGGCGGACAACATGGCGTTCGCGCTCAAGATGGCCAAGGTCCCCGAGGCGGAGCGGAAGAAGCGCGTCACCGAGGCGGCCAAGATCCTGCAGCTCGAGGAGTACCTCGAGCGGAAGCCGAAGGCGCTCTCGGGTGGTCAGCGCCAGCGCGTGGCGATGGGCCGCGCGATCGTCCGCGACCCGCAGGTCTTCTGCATGGACGAGCCGCTGTCCAACCTCGACGCCAAGATGCGTGTGCAGACCCGCACCGACATCGCCAAGCTCCAGGCCGACCTCGGCGTCACGACGGTCTACGTCACCCACGACCAGGTCGAGGCCATGACGATGGGCGACCGGGTCGCGGTCATGAAGGACGGCTACCTCCAGCAGGTCGACACCCCGCTCAACCTCTACGACAAGCCGGTCAACCTCTTCGTCGCCGGCTTCATCGGCAGCCCGCAGATGAACCTGCTCAAGGCCACCGCCAAGGACGGCAAGGCCTCGATCGGCGGCTACGAGGTGCCGGTCGACCCGACCGCGTCGCAGAAGCTGGGGCCGCAGCACAACGACATCACCGTCGGCGTGCGGCCCGAGGCGTGGCGACTGGTGTCGGAGAGCGAGGGCGGGCTGCCCGTCAAGGTCACCGTCGTCGAGGAGCTCGGCGCCGACGGCTTCCTCTACGGCACCAGCGACGTCGAGGGAGTCCCCGGCAACGTGATCATCCGCGTCTCCTCGGCGCGCGACTCCGTGCGCAAGGGCGAGACCATCTACGTCACCACCGACCCGGAGCACGTCCACGTCTTCGACAACGGGACCGGCGAGCGGCTCTCGGACTGAGGTCGAGTCGCGCCTGAGTGACCATCGAGTCGCGTCCCGCTGACACCTGGGTGTCAGCGGGGCGCGACTCGCATGTCACGGGGGCGCGACTCGCCTGTCACCCGGGCGCGACTCGACCTGGGGTCAGGCGCGGGCGACGGTGCGGGAGATCGCGTCGACGAAGGTGGGGAAGAGGTCACGGGGGAGGTCGTGGCCCATGCCGTCGACCACCAGCAGCTCGGCGCCGGGCACGGCGCGGGCCGTGGCGCGGCCGCCGGAGACGTGGACCATCTTGTCGGCGGTCCCGTGGATGACCAGCGCGGGCATCGTCAGCGCGCGCAGGCGGGGTCCGCGGTCGGGCTCGGCGAGGATGGCCAGCATCTGTCGCAGCACCCCGCTCGCCGAGACGCCGCGGTCGAAGGTGTCGAAGGCCCGGGCGAGGACCTCCTCCTCGGTCTGCGGGTAGGCCGGCGAACCGATCACCTGCCACATCCGGGCCGAGCCGGCGGCGTACGACTCACGGCCGCCGCCGCGGGGGGCGATCATCATCGGCAGCAGCGTGGGGTGCTGCCACCCGACCGTGCGCTTGCCCGTGGTCGACATGATGCTGGTCAGCGACCACACCCGGGCCGGGTCCGCGATCGCCATCGCCTGCGTGATCATGCCGCCCATGGAGATGCCGACCACGTGGGCACCCTCGAGCCCGAGGTGGTCGAGCAGCCCGAGACCGTCGTGGGCCATGTCGGTCAGCGTGTAGGGCGGGCGCACGGGGCGGCCGGCGAAGGCGCGGAGGAGGGCGCTGCGGCGCACCCGCTCACGGATCCGGGTCGAACGTCCGGTGTCGCGGTTGTCGTAGCGCACGACGTAGTGACCGCGGGCGGCGAGCATGCGGCAGAAGTCGGGATCCCACCAGGTCATCGGCCCGCCGAGGCCCATCACGAGCAGCAGCGGGGTGTCGTCGGGGCTGCCGAACGTCTGGTAGCAGAGCTCCACACCACTCCCGACGGGGGCGAAGAGCTCCTCGGACACGGGGACGTCGGCGTCCAGGCGGGTCGAAGACGTCATACCGGCAGTATCCCTGCTGCCCGAAATCCACCACAAGCGGGGCGCCGCCCCCTAGCCTCGATCGGGTGGCACGCGCGGTGGGCACCTTCCTGCTGCCCGAGGGCTTCTCGCCCCCGGGCCTGGCAGCGGTGCTGCGCGAGGGATCGCTCGTCGGCGAGGCCGGCCGCCACGTCGTCTGGTCCGCCCGCGAGCGGCGGCTGCGCCGCGCCACGCCGTACGCCGCCCGCCCCTCGGTCCGCGGTGCCCCGGTCGTGCTGGTCCCGGGCTTCCTCGCCGGGGACGCGTCGTTGTCGCTGATGGGCCGCTCGTTGCGCCGGCACGGCTACCGGACCTACCGCTCGCTGATCGGCGTCAACGCGGGCTGCACCGTGGCCGCGGCCGTGCAGCTCGAGGCCCGGATCGAGGCCGTGGCCCAGCGCCGGGGCGCTCGGGTGCACGTCGTGGGGCACAGCCTCGGGGGGATGCTCGCCCGGGGCCTGGCCGTGCGGCGACCCGACCTCGTCGCCGGCATCGTCACCCTGGGGAGCCCGATGCTCGCTCCCGGCGCCCACCACGCCTCGCTGGCCCGCAGCGTCGACGTGCTGGTGCGGCTCAGCCGCGCCGGCCTGCCCGGCCTCATGGCGGAGGACTGCGTGGGCGGCGACTGCGCCCGCGAGAGCTTCGACGAGAGCCGGCAGTCGATCCCGGCGGGGGTGGGGTTCACCGCCGTCTACAGCCGCCGCGACGGCATCGTCGACTGGCGCGCCTGCGTCGACCCGATCGCCGAGCAGGTCGAGGTCACCGCCTCGCACGTCGGCATGGCCGTCGACCCGGCCACCATCGAGGCGGTCACCGCGGCGCTGCTCCGCCAGCGGCCGGCGCGCCCCGCCGCCGACTAGTGGTCGAAGTCGATCGAGGCGAAGGTGCGGAGCTTGGCGAGCTGGTGCTCGCTGCTGATCAGCCGGATGGTGCCGCTGCGGGCGCGCATGACGAGCGACTCGGTGGTGCAGCCGCCGGCGCGGTAGCGCACTCCCTGCATCAGCTCGCCGTCGGTGATGCCTGTGGCGACGAAGAAGGCGTCGTCGCCACGCACCAGGTCGTCGGTGGTGAGCACGTGGTCGTCGGAGAGGTCGTGGCCCGCGTCGAGGGCCTTCTGCCGCTCGGCGTCGTCCTGCGGCCACAGCTGGCCCTGGATCACGCCGCCGGTGCACTTCATGGCGCAGGCCGCGATGATGCCCTCCGGCGTCCCGCCGATGCCGAGCAGCAGGTCGATGCCGGTGTGGGCCCGGGCGGCCATGATCGCGCCCGCGACGTCGCCGTCGGTGATGAACTTGATGCGGGCGCCCGTACGCCGGATCTCGGCCGCGAGCGACTCGTGGCGCGGCCGGTCGAGCAGCACGACGGTGACGTCCTCGACCTGGGAGCCCTTGGCCTTCGCGACGGCACGGATGTTCTCCGCGACCGGCTTGCGGATGTCGACGACGTCGGCGGCCTCGGGGCCGGTGGCGAGCTTCTTCATGTAGAAGACGGCGCTCGGGTCGTACATCGCACCGCGGGGGGCGACCGCCAGCACCGCGATCGCGTTGTTCATGCCCTTGGCGGTGAGGGTGGTGCCGTCGATCGGGTCGACGGCGACGTCACACTCGGGGCCGGTGCCGTCGCCGACCCGCTCCCCGTTGTAGAGCATCGGGGCGTGGTCCTTCTCGCCCTCGCCGATCACGACGGTGCCGGTCATGCTGATCGAGGAGATCATCACGCGCATCGCGTTGACGGCGACCTCGTCGGCGCCGTTCTTGTCGCCCTTGCCGACCCAGCGACCTGCGGCCATGGCGGCCGCCTCGGTGACCCGCACCAGCTCCATCGCGAGGTTGCGGTCGACCTTGCCGGCGTCGAGGGGGAGCTGGGGCTCAGTCATGGCGAGACCGTACCCCAGTCGCCGGGGTCGGACTCGTAACGCCTGACCGCCGTCTCCTTCACCGACAACCAGACCGGCCGGCCCGGCGCCAGCCCGAGCTCGGTGGCGGCACCGGGGGTGACGTCGGCGATCAGGTCGGGGCCGGTGTCGGTGTGGACGAGCAGGCGTACGGCGTCGCCGTGGGGCGACACGTCGGCGACCTGCCCCGCCCACCGCAGCCGCGGCGACCCCTCGGTCGCGGACAGCGACACCGCCACCACCTCGGGCGGGAACGCGATGAGCGCACCGCCCTCGCGCACGACGTTGAGCCCGACCAGCCGTGCGACGTGCTCGGTGCGCGGCCGTTGCGAGACCTCGGCCGGGGTGCCGACCTGGGCGACCTGTCCGTCGTCGAGCACCAGCACCCGGTCGGCGATGGTGAGGGCGTCGATGGCGTGGTGGGTGACCAGCAGCGTGGCGCCGTCGTACGCCGCGAGGTGGCGGCCGAGCTCGATGCGCAGCGCCATCGCGACCTTGACGTCGAGTCCGGTCAGCGGCTCGTCGAGCAGCAGCAGCCGCGGGTCGGTGGCCAGCGCCCGCGCGATGGCGACCCGCTGGGCCTGGCCGCCCGAGAGCTGTCGCGGCCGGCGGTGGGCCAGGTCGCCCACTCCGAACCGGTCGAGCCACTGCTGGGCCGTCGCCTCGGCCTCGGCGCGGGCCGTGCCGCGGGCACGGGGGCCGAAGGCGACGTTGGCCAGGGCGGACAGGTGGGGGAAGAGCAGCTGCTGCTGGAAGACCAGGCCGACGCGGCGCTCCTGCGCAGGACGCGTGAGCAGCGGCTCACCGTCGAGCGTGGCGCTGCCCTCCGCAGCCACCAGCCCGGCCAGCGCCTGCACCAGGCTCGACTTGCCGGCGCCGTTGGGGCCGATGACGGCGAGCACCTCACCGGGCCGGAGGTCGAACGCCGCCTCCACCCGGCCCGGCACCCGCACGTCGACGCTGAGCCCCTCCGTGGGCCCGCTCATGACGTGCCCAACCAGCGGTCGCGGAGGAGCAGCAGCACGCCGACCGAGACCAGCAGCATCACGAGGCTCAGCGCGAGCGCGGCGTCCTGGTCGGACTGGCGGGTGACGTAGATCAGGTTCGGCATCACCTGCGTCGTGCCGGGGTAGTTGCCGTTGAAGGTGATCGTCGCGCCGAACTCCCCGAGCGCCCGGGCCCACCCCAGCACCAGGCCGGCCACGATGCCCGGCAGCGCGAGCGGGACGCTGACCCGCCGGAAGGTCGTCCAGCGGCCGGCGCCGAGGGTGGCGGCCGCGGCGTCGTACTGCCGTCCCGCGGCGCGGAAGGCCCCCTCGACCGAGATCACGACGAACGGCAGCGCCACGAAGACGTGGGAGAGCACGACGCCCCAGGTGGTGAAGGGGAAGCTGAAGCCCGTCAGGTCGAGGATCGGCTCGCCGAGGACGCCGCGGCGACCGAAGGCGGTGCGGAGCGCGACGCCGGCGACGACGGGCGGCAGCACCAGGGGCACCGACACCAGGGCTCGCACGACGCGACGACCGGGGAAGTCGATCCGCGCCAGCACCCAGGCCAGGGGGAGGCCGAGCGTGAGGCAGATCAGGGCAGCGGCGCTGGCGGTGGTGAGCGAGAGCCACAGTGCCTCGCGCAACGGCTCGGAGCGGAGCTGCTCGGGCAGGCCGGCCCAGTCCGTCGCCGCCACCATGGCCACCAGGGGTACGACGAGCAGCGCCGTCGCCAGCGCGGCGGGGACCAGGAGGACGACCGGGACGCGGCCGAGCGGATCCCTCACGGTGTGGTGAACCCCGCGTCCTCCAGGGTCCGACGACCGGACGGGCTCGCGACGTGCTCGATCCACTCCGCGGCGAGCCCGGCGTCGGTGCCCTGGGTGAGCGGGGCGAGGTAGTAGACGGCGGGGACGGAGTCGGCGCCGTCGATCGGCAGCGACTCGACGTCGGCGCCTGCCGCCTCTGCGTCGGAGGCGTAGACGAGCCCGGCGTCGGCCTCTCCGGTCGCGACCTTCTCCAGGGTCGCCCTGACGTCGACCTCGAGGCTCACCGGCTCGGCCGCGGTGCGGGCGTCGTCGAGCAGGGCCAGCGCGACCCGCCCGCAGGGCACGTCGTCGGCGCAACGCACCCAGTCGACGTCGGCGAGGTCGGCGAGGGACCCGACCTCCTCGGGGTTGCCGGGAGCGGTCACGATGACGAGCTCGTTGCGGGCGAACTCCACCGGTTCTCCCGCCGTCACCCCGGCGTCGACGGCGATCGCCATCGCCGCCTCGTCGGCGGTCGCGAGCACGTCCCCCGGGGCGCCGTCGGCGACGGTCTCGGCCAGGTCGGTGCTCGACCCGAGGAGCAGCTCGACCTCGACGCCCTCGTGGTCGGCCTCGAAGTCGTCGGCGAGTGTCGTGAAGGCCTCGGTGAGCGACGCGGCGGCGAGCACCTGGAGCTTCGCCGTGTCCCCGTCACCCCCGCTGCAGCCGGCGAGCGCCGACGGCAGGAGCAGGGCCAGGACGGCGAGCCGGGACCTCGTCACGGACGCTCCACGACGACGTTGGTGGACTTGACCGATGCGATGGCTCGGGCGCCGCGCACGAGCCCGAGCTCGTCAGCGGCCTCCGCGCTCATCAGCGACACCATCCGGTAGGGGCCGCAGATCAGGTCCACCTGGGCCATGACCGTGTCCTTCCTGACCCGGGTCACGATCCCCGGCAACCGGTTGCGGGCGCTCACCGCGCTGGCGCGGGTCCGGTCGCGGTCGGGGTGGTCGGCGAGCTCCTCGGCGAGCCGCGCCACGTCGTCGCCCCGCACCGTGGCCCGGCCGCCCGCGGAGTCGGCGGGGAGACGCCCGGCCTCCACCCAGCGGCGTACGGTGTCGTCGCTGACGCCGAGCAGCTCGGCCACCTCCGCAATCCGGTAGCTCGTCACCAGTGAAGCGTGCCGCATCTGCGGTCGTCTGACAACAGAACTTCCGCAACTGCGGACCCGATCGTGTCGGCGGACTGCCCGGGGTGCGCGGACCCCGGCACCGCTGACCTGTGAGACTGGACCCGTGAGCGAGCAGCCCGGTCGTCATCAGCGGTCCTTCTCCGGCATGCTCGGGGCCCTGGTGGTCCTGCTCCTCGTGATCGCCGGCTTCGTCGCCTTCCGGGCCGTCACCCGCGACGACCTCGAGGTCGAGGTCGAGGCGGTGGACTACCTCGAGGCCGTGGGCTTCGCGCAGGAGGCCGACCTGACGGTGGTCTACCCGCTGGTCGTGCCCGAGGGGTGGACGGCCACCAGCGTCGAGTCGCAGCCGGGCCGGCAGTGGGGCATCGGCTTCCTGGCCCCCGACGGGTTCGCCGGGCTCCACCAGTCGTCCGGCTCCTCGCGTGAGGTGGTCGCCACCTACGTCGACGAGGACCCCGTCGAGGGCGACCCCGTCACCATCGCCGGCTCGCAGTGGGCGACGTGGACCGACGACGGCGGCGACGTCGGCTACCTCGGCGAGGTCGACGGGCAGCAGGTGCTCGTCTACGGCTCGGCGTCACGGGAGGACCTGCGCTCCTTCGCGGCCTCCCTCACCACCGACCCGCTCCCGGAGTGAGGTCGAGCTGACAGCTCGACCGACCCGGGTGGCGGCTCAACCCTCGTCGTCGGCCTCGAGGACGGCGTCGAGACGTTCGCGGGCACCGTCGAGCCACGCCTGGCAGGTGGTGGCGAGCTGCTCACCGCGCTCCCAGAGGGCCAGGGACTCCTCGAGGGTGAGGCCGCCGGCCTCGAGCGACCGCACCACCTCGACCAGCTCCTCGCGGGCCTGCTCGTAGGGGACCTGCTCCTCGGTTGCCTTGCTCATGCGCTCTCCTCGGTCGCCTTGCTCATGCGCTCTCCTCGGTGTCGGCGGTGGACTCGGTGCCGGTGGTGGTGGCCAGGACCCGGCCGTCGGCGACGCGCACCCGCACCTCCTGACCCGGTGTGACACCGGCGACGGAGGTGACGACGTGGCCGGCGTCGTCCTGGAGGACGGCGTAGCCGCGCTGGAGGGTGGCCAGCGGTGACAGGGCGCGGGCCCGCGCACGCTGGTGGTCGAGGTTGTCGGCCGCGCGGTCGAGGGCGTGACCCAGCGACCGGCGGGCGCGCTCGCGCAACGCGACCACCTCCTCGGAGCGCTCGGCGACGAGGGTGCGCGGGTCGGCCAGCGCGGGTCGTGAGCGCAGCGAGTCGAGCGCGACCTGCTCGCGAGCGACGAGCCGGGAGATGTCGCCGCGCAGCCGGTCACGGGCCGCCGCGACCCGGGCGAGCTCCTCCGCGACGTCGGGCACCAGCAGCTTGGCCGCGTCGGTGGGGGTGGAGGCGCGCACGTCGGCGACCAGGTCGAGCAGGGGGGTGTCGGGCTCGTGGCCGATCGCCGAGACCACGGGGGTGCGCACGGCGCGCACAGCCCGGACCAGACCCTCGTCGGAGAAGGGCAGCAGGTCCTCCACCGACCCGCCGCCACGGGCCACCACGATCACGTCGACGTGGGGCAGCCGGTCGAGCCTCTCCACCGCCTCCATCACCTCGAGCGCGGACCGCTGGCCCTGCATGGCGGCGTACGCCGTCTCGAACTGCACGGCCGGCCACCGCCGCCGGGCGTTGTCGACCACGTCGCGCTCGGCGGCCGACCCGGGGGCCGTGACCAGCCCGATGCAGGAGGGCAGGAAGGGGAGGCGCCGCTTGAGCGCGGGGTCGAACAACCCCTCGGCCGCCAGCAGCTGCCGGCGTCGCTCGAGCCGCGCCAGCAGCTCTCCGAGGCCGACCATCCGGATGGCGGTGGCGGCCAGCGAGAGGCTGCCGTTGGCGGGGTAGTAGCTCGGGCGGGCGTGGAGCACGATGCTCGCGCCCTCGACGAGCGGCGGGTCGAGGGAGTCGAACAGGGTGCGGGAGCACGTGACCGGCACCGACACCTGGGCCACGGGGTCGCGCAGGGTGAGGAACACGGTGGCCAGACCGGGGCGCCGGGTGAACTGGGTGACCTGTCCCTCGACCCACACCGCGCCGAGCTGACCGATCCACTGGGAGAGCGCGTTGGCAACCGCACGCACGGGCGCCGGGGACTCAGCGGTGGCGTCACGGAGGGAGGGCACGGGGCAACCCTAGGGCCCGCCCCCGACCACCGGTGTCGACGACTTCGGCCGAGCGCACCGGGGTCCGTAGACTCGGGGCCATGTCGACCCACCTCGGAACTCCGCGACTGCTGAGCGAGGACGAGCGCAGCGTGCTGCTCGCCGCTCCCCGTGGCTACTGCGCCGGCGTCGACCGGGCGGTGGTGACCGTCGAGCAGGCGCTCGACCTCTACGGCGCCCCGGTCTACGTGCGCAAGCAGATCGTCCACAACAAGCACGTCGTCTCCACCCTCGAGTCGCGAGGCGCGATCTTCGTGGAGGAGCTCGACGAGGTGCCCGAGGGCGCCACCGTCGTCTTCTCCGCCCACGGCGTCTCCCCGGAGGTGCACCGCCAGGCCGGCGACCGGTCGCTGAAGACCATCGACGCCACCTGCCCGCTGGTGACGAAGGTGCACCACGAGGCGAAGCGGTTCGCCGACGAGGACTACGACATCCTGCTCATCGGCCACGAGGGGCACGAGGAGGTCGAGGGCACCGCCGGCGAGGCACCCGACCACATCCAGCTCGTCCAGAGCCCCGCCGACGTGCCGGGCATCGTGGTCCGCGACCCCGAGAAGGTCGCCTGGCTGTCGCAGACGACGCTCAGCGTCGACGAGACGCTCGAGACGGTCGCGGCGATCCGGGAGCGCTTCCCCGCGCTGCTCGACCCGCCGAGCGACGACATCTGCTACGCCACCCAGAACCGCCAGCTCGCCGTCAAGGAGATCGCCCGCGACGCCGACCTGCTGATCGTGGTCGGGTCGGGCAACTCCTCCAACAGCGTCCGGCTGGTCGAGGTGGCGCTCGAGGCCGGCGCGACGGCGTCCTACCGCGTCGACGACGCCAGCGAGATCGACGAGGCCTGGCTCGAGGGCGTCTCGAACGTCAGCGTCACCAGCGGGGCGAGCGTGCCCGAGGAGCTGGTCGACGGCGTGCTGGAGTTCCTCGCCGAGCGCGGCTACCCCGACGCCAAGGCCGTCCACTCCGCCGAGGAGTCGCTGATCTTCTCGCTCCCCAAGGAGCTGCGCCGCGACCTCAAGGCCGCCGAGGCCGAGCGGGCGGGTCGGGCCTGAGCCGTGGCCCGCTACGTCGACATCCACCCCGACAACCCGCAGCCCCGGCTGGTCGGCCAGGTCGTGGACGCGCTGCGTGACGACGCGCTGATCGCCTACCCGACCGACTCCGGCTACGCGCTCGGCTGCCAGCTCGGCAACCGCGACGGCCGCGACCGGATCGTGCGCATCCGCCAGCTCGACGACCGCCACCACTTCACGCTGATGTGCAAGGACTTCGCCCAGCTCGGGCAGTTCGTCCACATCGACAACGCGGCGTTCCGTGCGATCAAGGCAGCCACCCCCGGGCCCTACACGTTCATCCTGCCGGCCACGGGCGAGGTGCCCCGCCGGCTGATGCACCCCAAGAAGCGCACCGTGGGCGTGCGGATCCCCGACCACGACGTCGTCTGCGCGCTGCTCGAGGAGCTCGGCGAGCCGATCCTCACGAGCACGCTGATCCTCCCGGGCGAGGAGGAGCCGCGCACGATGGGCTGGGAGATCAAGGAGGACCTCGACCACCAGGTCGACATCGTCGTCGAGGCGGGCGAGACCGGCGCCGAGCCGACCACGGTCGTGGACTGGTCGGAGGGCTATCCGGAGGTCGTGCGCGTGGGGGCGGGCGACCCCGACAGGTTCGCCGCCTGAGCCTCCCGGCCGCGGGCCACGAAGCGGTGTCGCACGGCGAGCACCGCGAGGCAGAGCACGTAGCCGACCACCAGGGCGCCCGCGTGGTGGGCGAGGCCGGTGACGACCGACTGGACGACGCCGTCCTGCGCCTCTCCGAGGACAGCGGGACGGGTGAGCTCGAGCAGCACCAGCACCCCCACCATCAGCAGCGGGGGCAGCACGCCGACGACGAAGAAGTCGCGCGGGCGCACCAGCAGCGCCCCGGCGACGCACAGGGCGACGAAGGCGACGTCGAAGAGCAGTCCGAGGTCGTCGGCCCCGACGGCCAGGTCGATCACCACGCCGGACAGGGCCAGGGCGGCCGCGAGCGCGACGACCTGCCGACCGGGCTCGTGGCCCTCCTCCCAGAGGGTCCGACCAGCCGGGCCCGGACGTGCGGGCGCGTGGCTATCGGGCACGAGGCCAAACTAGGGCGACGTCCTCGCCGTCGGGGGGCGGCGCGCCGAGCGAGCGCACCCCCGCCTCGACCTGGCGCGGGCCCTCCAGCACCTCGTCGGTGACCGACAGGTCGCGGAACCTGCGGGCGGAGACCATCACTCGCGCCTCGAGGCTGCCGACCGCGGAGTTGTAGTGGCCGACCGCCGCACCGAGGGAACGCCCGACCGCGTCGAGGTGGCCCGCGAAGGTGCCGAGCCGGTCGTGGAGGTCGCGGCCCAGCCCCTGGATCTCGCGCGCCTGGTCGGCGAGCGCCTCGTGGCGCCAGCCGTGCGCGATCGTGCGCAGCAGCGCGATCAGCGTGGTGGGGGAGGCGAGCACGACGTCGCGGTCGGCGGCGTACTCGATCAGGTCGCGGTCGGCCTCGAGGGCCACCGCCAGGCAGGACTCCGCGGGCACGAAGAGCACCACGAACTCGGGGCTCTCGGGCAGCGCCCGCCAGTAGGCCTTGGAGCCGAGCTGGTCGACGTGCGTGCGCAGCTGGCGCACGTGGCGCCGGACGGCCTCGTCGCGGGTCGCGGCGTCGTCGGTGGCGGTGGCGTCGAGGTAGGCCTCCAGCGGCACCTTCGCGTCGACGACCACGCTGCGGTCGCCGACGAGCTGGACCACCAGGTCGGGGCGCAGCGCGCCGCCGGCGACCTGCACCTGCTCGCGGAAGTCGCACCGGTCGACCAGCCCGGCGAGCTCGACGGCCCGTCGGAGGTGGAGTTCGCCCCACCGGCCGCGCACCTGCGGGCGGCGCAGTGCCGTGGAGAGGGTGCGGGTCTCGGACTGGAGGTCGCTCACGTGGCGGCGGAGCTCGCCCTGCCAGGTCGCCCGCTGGCGGTCGAGGTCGATGAGCTGGTCGCTGAGCCGGTCGAGCCCCTGCAGGACCTCGGCCCGGTCGAGGGCGCCCTCGACCACCTCGCCGGTGGCGCGCGTGCGCGCCCACAGCACCCCGATCACCGCGCCGAGCGCGAGCCCGAGCACCAGTCCGGTCACCACCCACAGGATCTCCATGCCCCTCAGCATGCCGGTGACCACCGACAGGCTCCGGGACCGGCACAATGTCCGCGATGGCACCCTCGACGACGACTGCGACGGGCGCGAGCGGGCGGCGCGACACGACGATGCTCGCGGCGGGGTCGGTGCTCAACGGCGTGCTCGCCTACGTCTTCTTCGCCCTGGTCACCCGGGCCCTGGGCGCCGGTCCGGCCGCCCCGGTCGCGGTGCTCTGGGCCTGGTGGAGCTTCGCGGGCGCGGCGTTCACCTTCCCGGTGCAGCACTGGATCACCCGGGCCTGCTCGCTGCCCGCCGGCGAGCAGGGGGTACGCCGCGGGCTCGGTCGCGTCGCGACGGCGGTCGTGGCGGCGTCCCTGGTCGCGGGTGGACTGGCGTGGGCCTTCGAGGAGCGGCTGTTCGGTCCGGACGCCGGATGGTTCCCGGTGCTGGTCGTGACCGTGGGGCTCGGCTCTGGGGTGCTCGGGGTGGTCCGCGGGCTGCTCAGCGGGCGGGACCGGTTCGGCGCCGTCGGGGTCAACCTGGTGCTCGAGAACGGCATCCGCTGCGTGGTCGCGGCCGGTCTGATGGCCGCCGACAACGAGCACGCGGCGGCCTATGGCCTCGCGCTGCTGGCCGGCTACGCCGTGGCCCTGCTGCGGCCCTCGGCGCTGCTGCCGCGCACCACCGGCGAGGGGCCGGCCCCGGGCGCCCTCGGCTTCGTGACGGGCGCCTCGGCCGGCCAGCTGCTCGCCCAGGTGACGCTCACCGGCGGTCCCGTCCTGCTCGCCGCCCTCAACGGGGCACCCGCGGAGGTCACCGCCCTCTTCGCCGGCCTCGCCCTCTTCCGCGCCCCCTACACGCTGGCGCTCGGCATGGTGTCCGGCCTGACCGGCCGGCTGACCCGGCTGGTCGAGCAGGGGCGTCACGACACGCTGGTCAGGGTGCGGGAGGCGGTGGTCGCTGCGACCCTCGTCCTCGCCGTCGTCGGCGGCCTCGGCGGCGCGTGGCTCGGGCCGTGGCTGATGGAGCTCGTCTTCGGTGAGGGCGTGCGGCTCGGGAGCGCCGACACCGCGATCGTCGCGGTCGGCAGCGTCTTCGCGCTGGCCAACCTGGTGCTCACCGTCGGCCTGCTCGCGCGCGGCCTGCCCGGCCTGGTGGCCCGCACCTGGCTGCTCTCGCTCCCGTTCGGCGTCGTGGCCCAGCTGGTCGCGCCGGGCGACGCCCTCACCCGGACCTGCTGGACCTTCCTCGTCGTCGAGCTCGCGGCGTGGGCCGGCTTCCTGCTGCTGGAACGACGGGCCGACCGGACCTGACCGGATGTGGTCGGGCCTAGCCGTGGCGCTCGACGGCCGCCACGAACGAGGCGGCCACCCGCTCGACCTCGTCGGAGGTCAGCGTGTTGAAGAACGGCAGCCGCACCAGCCGCGAGCTGGCGTCGACCGTCACGGGGCACTCCGTGTCGCGGCGGGCGAAGCGCCGGCCGCCCTCGGAGTCGTGCAGCGGCACGTAGTGGAACGTGGTCGCGATGCCCTCGGCACGCAGGTCGTCCATCACCGCCCGCCGGATGTCGGCGCTGGGCAGCAGCACGTGGAACAGGTGCCACGCGGGGGCGGCGCCGTCGCGGACGCCGGGGAGCCGCAGGCCGAGCCGGTCGGCGTGGGGCGCCAGCGCGGCGGCGTACCCCTCCCAGACGGCGCGGCGCCGGGCCTGGATGTGGTCGGCGACCTCGAGCTGGCCGGTGAGGTAGGCGGCGAGCACGTCGGAGAGGCCGAACGAGGAGCCGGTGTCGCGCCAGGAGTACTTGTCGACCTGTCCCATGAAGAAGGCCTGCCGGTCGGTGCCCTTGTCGTAGAGCACCCGGGCGCGGTCGACGTCGGCCGGGTCGTTGAGCAGCAGTGCGCCGCCCTCGCCGCAGCTGAAGTTCTTGGTCTCGTGGAACGACAGGCTCGCGAACCGCCCGATGCTGCCGAGCTTCTCCTCGCCGTGGGCCCCGTGGAGGCCGTGGGCGGCGTCCTCGACGACCACCACGTCGGGACGGTCGGCCAGGACGGCGCGGATCCCGTCGACGTCGCAGGCGATGCCGGCGTAGTGGACGATGACGACCGCCTTGACCGAGTCGTCGAGCAGCTCCGCGAGGTGGCGCGGGTCCAGCCCCAGGGTGTCGCGCTCCACGTCGCAGAACAGCAGTTTCGCCCCCTGCCGCGCGAAGGCCAGCGCACTGGTCGTGAAGGTGAACGACGGCACGACCACGGTGTCGTCGGGGCCGAGGTCGAGGAGCATCGCGCTCAGCTCGAGTGCGGAGGTGCACGAGGTCGTCAGCAGCACCTCGCCGGCGTCGGTCGCCTGCTGGATCAGCTCCCCGGCCCGCTTCGAGAAGGGGCCGCCGGCGGACGTGTGGCCGCCGGTGATGGCCTGGCCGACGAGCTCGAGCTCGCGGCCGGCCACCTCGGGTCGGTTGAAGGGGATGTCTGGGGTGCTCATGCGTCCTCCGGGTGGTCCGCTGACGGGGTGCGCCAGGGCAGCTCGCGCCCCAGCAGCTCGGCGACCTGCTCGTCGCTCTCGCTGTAGTGCTCGCGGAGCTCGGCCAGCAGGTCGGGCTCGAGGTCGGGCGACGCGGTGGCGCTGGCGT
Organism: uncultured Actinomycetota bacterium; assembly: GCA_963754025.1. GTDB lineage: Bacteria > Actinomycetota > Actinomycetes > Propionibacteriales > Nocardioidaceae > Nocardioides. The sequence goes on from CAVWEC010000005.1 coordinate 1,413,182, forward strand.
TGACCGGCGCCTCGCCGACGTCGGGTCGTACGTCGGGGTCGACGCCGAGCCAGTCGTAGAGCGCGCCGACGGTGTCGCGGTCGGCGAGCAGGTCCTCGAGCAGCTGGACGTGGATCGCCTCGTCGCCGAAGTGCTCGCGCCAGCGGAGCAGGTCGGCGGCGTAGCGCCCGCGGGAGACGTAGGCGAACGGGTTGACCGACGACGCCTCGCGGTCCCATTCCTGGCCGTTCCCCATGTCGGCGCGCAGCGCCTCCGCCAGTGGTCGCTGCTCGACGCCGTGGTCGCGGCTGAAGCTCCAGTTCGACACCGCCCGGGCCACCGGGTCGCGCAGCTGCACCACGAGCTGGGGCCTGCCGAGGGTCGCGGCCACCCGCTCGGGGACGCCCTCGACCTCGAGGTAGGACGTGCTCTTCTCGCCGAGCACGTCGTGGGGCCCGGCGTGCCCGAAGTAGGCGGTCCGGTAGGCCTCCGCGGTCGGCGGCTCGTCGCGCAGGAACACCTTCGGCTCCGGACGGGCGGGCCGGGCCATGGCGATCTGCGGGTGGCCGGCCAGCAGGTCGTGGAGGTACGTCGTGCCGCAGCGCTGGGCGCCGATCACCAGGAAGTGGCGGGTCACCGGCCCACCCGGCGGGTGATGTGGAAGTTGTCGTCGGTCGAGACGGTCTGCAGCGTGCGGACGACGTACTCACCGATCATGGACAGCAGCGCGATGATGAAGCCCGCGAAGAGCGAGAGCAGCACCATGATCGAGGTCCAGCCCGGGAAGACGGTGTCGAGCACCAGGGCCCGAACGACGAGGAAGGCGCCGAGCACGAAACTCAGCCCCGAGATCGCGAACCCCAGCACGGCGGCCGCGCGCAGCGGCCAGGAGGAGTAGCTGAACAGGATGGTCAGCACCAGCCGCGCGATGCGGGTGAGGCTGTAGGTGCTCTTGCCGACGGGGCGGGGGTCGTGGCGCACGGTCACGTTGGCGCGATCGCCGGAGAACATCAGCGCCTGGCCGGTGATGTAGGGGAACGACGTGCGGTGGGCGACGATCCGGTCGACCACGTCGCGGCGCATGATCCGGAAGTTGCTGACCGTGAGGTCGGCGGGCTTGCCGAAGATCCGGTTGTTCATCATGCCGATGACCTTGGTGCCGAGCACCCGGAAGCCGGCCGCCTGCTTCTGCTCGAACTGGCCGAAGACGACCTCGTGGCCGCGCATCGCCGCGTCGATGAGCAGCAGCGCCTGGTCGGGCGGGTTCTGCAGGTCGTCGTCCATCGTGATGACGAAGTCGCCGCGGGCCTCGGTGATGCCGGCGAGATTGGCGTAGTGCTGGCCGTAGTTGCGCATCAGGTCGAGCGCGACGACCTGCTCGTGGCGCGACGCGCGCTCGGAGATCACGTCCCAGCTGCCGTCGGGGCTCCCGTCGTTGACGAGGATCAGCTCGAAGCGCAGCCCGGCCCCGGTGAACGCCTCGATCACGCGGTCGACGGTGTCGCCCACGATCCGCTCGCTGTTGTAGACGGGGATGACGACCGAGTAGAGGTAGTCCTCCCGTCGCAGGGGCACGTTCGTCGTCACGGTCCGCTCTCCAGGATCTCGCGCATCTCGGCCAGCTTCTGCTCGCCGACCGAGCGGTCGGCGTACCAGGTGAAGTCGAGGGTGGTTCCGACCTCCTCGTAGTGCGCGTCGAGGGTCGGGGACATCCAGCCGTACCAGGTCGGGTGGTCCATGGTGATGTAGGTGGGCCGGGCGTCGTCGATGTCGCCGGCGACCCCGGCGAGGCCGCCGGGGTAGTTCTCGTCGAGGTAGTCCTGGAGCCCCGCGATGAACATCTGGTGCTGGATCGGGTTGCGCAGCTGGCCCAGCACCAGCGGCTGCGGGGCGCCGACCGAGGCGACCGAGACGTCGGGCCCGGCGAGCGCGAGCATCGCGTCCGTCTCGGCTCGCATCGGCTCCAGCTCGTCGGGTCGCGAGACCCAGGTGTCGACGGCGGCGACGACCAGCACCACCGCGGTGTACGCGGCCACGACGGTCGTCCCCGGCGACCCGAACCGTCGCAGCACGACGGCGGCCACACCGCCCACACCCATCGCGGCGAGGGGGAGGACCACGACGGCGTCGGCCCAGCCGTTGAAGACCCCGACCGACCACAGGAAGTAGCCGGCGGTCCCGACGCCGAAGGCGACGAGCGAGGCCTCCCGGGGCTGGCGGCGCTCGGAGCTGCGCCAGGCACGGACACCGAGCACGACGGAGGCCACCAGCCCGGCGGCGACCAGCCAGATCGACCAGCCGAAGCCCCCGGAGATCTCGGCGGGCTCCTCGAGCATCATCTGCACGAGTCCGATCTGGCGGGTCGAGGTCGCGTTGAGGAAGAGGAAGCCGTCGAAGAAGGCCTCGAGGGCGCCGACGGCGGCGAAGTAGAGCGTCATCAGGGCCGTGGCGGCGATGCCGCCGAGGGCGATGCCCGACACCCCGCGGAGCCACCGCGGCCGGGGCTGGCCGACCAGGACCGCCGCGGTGGCCATGGTGATCGTCGCCCAGAACGCCGGCTGCCAGGTGAGGGTCGCCAGCGCGATCGCGACCCCGGCCCAGAACCACCGGCGGTGGAGCACGGCCAGCATCGCGCACACCACCAGGAGCATCATCGTCGTCTTCTCGCGGGGTCCGCCCCCGGCGTAGGTCACGAAGCCCTGGAAGGCCAGCAGCGTCGCGACGGTGGCGGCACCGGCGAGGCGCGAGCGGAAGGTGTCACGTCCGAGCAGGTAGGTGAGCCAGACGGCGGCGACCGAGAGCCCCATCATCAGGACCCGCTGCGTGAGCAGGTCGTCGGTGCCGAGCGCGCGGGCGACCATGGCGCCGAAGCCGGGGACGATGTGGGCCAGCGGACCGGCCCGGTTCATGACGCCCTCGTAGGGCGGCACGCCCTCGGCGAACTGCTGGCCGGCGTAGGCGTAGAGGGCGAGGTCGCGGGTGAGCAGTCCTCCGAAGCCCTGGAGCAGGAAGACGGCGAGGCCGACGGCGGCCAGCGCCGGACCCCAGGGGTCCACCTGCCACCAACGGCGACCGGGGGTGGCCGCGTGGGCCTGGTCGCGCTCCGCTGCGTCGTCGTGGGTCAGCACGACCGTCAGCGTAGGGGGAGCCGATGTCCGGAGGGTGAATCGGCGGGTCCCGGGGCCCGCCGAGGTGGGTCGCCGTCAGCCGCCGTCGGTCAGGTCCACCACGACCGGCGCGTGGTCGGAGGCGCCGGTGCCGGCCCGCTCGTCGCGGTCGACGAAGGCGCCGGTGACGCGACCGGCCAGCGGGGGAGAGGCGACGACGAAGTCGATCTTCAGGCCGCGGTCGCGCTCGAAGCGCTGCCGGTAGTAGTCCCAGTAGGTGTAGCCCGGCGCGTGCTGGCGCGTGACCTCGGCGTAGCCGTCGTCGAGGAAGCCCTGGAAGGCCGCCCGCTCCGGCGGCGTCACGTGCGTGCTCTTCTTGAACTGGGCGGGGTCGAACACGTCGTCGTCGGTGGGACAGATGTTCCAGTCGCCGACCAGGGCGGTGGGGCGGTCGAGCCAGGCGCCCGCGGCGTCGCGGAGCCGGGCGAGCCAGTCGAGCTTGTAGACGTAGTGGGGGTCGTCGGGCTTGCGGCCGTTCGGCACGTACAGCGACCACACGCGTACGCCGCCACAGGTCGCGCCGAGGGCCCGCGACTCGGTCTCGGCCGGCTCGCCCCACCCCGGCTGTCCGGGGAAGCCGACCTCGACGTCCTCCAGCCCGACGCGACTGATCAGCGCCACGCCGTTCCACTGGTTGGTGCCGGCCGCGGCGACCTCGTAGCCCATCGCCTGCAGGCCCATGAGGGGCAGCTGCTCCTCGCGGGCCTTGGTCTCCTGCAGGGCGAGGACGTCGACGTCGTGACGCTGCAGGAAGGCCTCGACGCGGTCGATGCGGGAGCGGAGGGAGTTGACGTTCCAGGTGGCCAGGCGCACGTCGCGAGGCTAACGGGCGGGTCTGCCTCATCTTTTCGCAGTGCACGTTTGTGAGGCGACCGGGGTGTGGTCGACCGTCCGGTGGCCGGGTTTCACTGCCCGATACCCGTGTGACCTCCGAACCGAAGGAAGACCTCGCATGAAGCTCCGCAACTCCCGGACGCTCGCTGCCGCCACCCTGGCCGCCGGTGCCCTCACCACCTCGATGCTGCCTGCCACCGCGGCCACCGAGTACGGCGACGTCCCCAGCTACCAGCAGTTTCGCGCCTCGACGTACGTCGACGCCGACACCCAGTACGTCGTCAACGGCGACGAGCCGGTCTCGACCGACGGCAAGCTCCGCCAGTTCTACGACGACATGGTGGGCGACAAGCACACCGGCAAGAAGCTCGAGGGCAGTCTCGTCGTCAACCGGGTCAACGGTCAGGACGACAAGTGGAGCGCCTCGCAGGCGGCCGACCTCACCTACTGCGTCTCGACCAAGTTCGGCGGCGACTACTCGCGCATGGTGACGGCGATGGCCGACGGTGCCGGCCAGTGGGAGGCGGCGTCCTCCAGGATCGACTTCGTCCACGTCCCGACCCAGGACAGCAGCTGCAACACCCGCAACAACTCGGTGCTCTTCTCGGTCGAGCCGGTCAACACCACCCAGTACATCGCCCGCGCGTTCTTCCCGAGCAGCCCCAAGCGCTCGCGCAACGTGCTGGTCGACGACTCGATCTGGACCTCGGGCTCCTGGACGCCCTCCAACATCGTCGCCCACGAGCTCGGTCACGCGCTCGGCTTCCGGCACGAGCACACGCGACCGGAGTCGGGCACCTGCTTCGAGGACAACAACTGGCGCGCGCTGACGCCGTACGACTCCGCCTCGATCATGCACTACCCCCAGTGCAACGGGTCCTCCAGCGACCTGAGCATGACCGAGACCGACCGGTCGGGAGCGCGGGCCCTCTACGGCAGCTGAGGCCGATCGCCGGCGACGGTTGCGGGGGCATGACAGGCTCGGACGGTGAGGGAGCACCGGGTCAACCCCGTCGACGCCATCTGGCTCGGCATGGACCGCGCCGAGAACCTGATGGTCATCGACTGCCTGATGTTCCTGGAGGGGTCGGTCGACCGCGCCAGGTTCGAGCAGGTGCTGCGTCGCCGGCTGATCGACGTCTACCCGGTCTTCTCCCGCCGCCCGGTGCGCCACGGCCGCGGCGGTCGACGTTCCCGCTGGCGTGACGTGCCGGACCTCGACCTCGCCCAGCACGTGCACGAGGTCCGGTTGCCGGCCCCGGCGGACGACGTCGCGATGCAGGAGTACGTCGGCGGGTTCCTGGCGGCCCCGCTGCCCCGCGACCGCCCGCTCTGGGAGATCCACCTCGTCGAGGGGCTGGCCGAAGGCACCGCGATCTACGTGCGGTTGCACCACGCGCTCGCCGACGGCATCGCGCTCACCCAGGTGCTGCTGTCGCTGACCGACGAGACGCCGGAAGGGGACCGGGACGGCTCGCACGCCGAGGCGGTGCGGCACCACACGCTGGGCGAGGTCGTGCAGGCAGCGCGACGGGTGGCCCCCGAGGTGCCTCACCTGATGACGCCACAGCGGGTCCGCTCGGGGGTGCTCGCTGCGATCCGGTACGGCCTCAGCGGGCTCGGCGTGGTGCGCAAGCTGCTGGTGACCCGCAACCCCGACACCTGCCTGGCCGGCGCTGCCGGCGAGCAGCAAGCGCGCCGTGTGGTCCGCCCCGGTCGACCTCCAGCAGGTCAAGGACATCGCCGCCAGGACCGGAGCCACGGTCAACGACGTGCTGGTCGCCGCGCTCGCGGGCGCGCTCGACCGCTACCAGCTCGACCACGGCGGCCAGCCGGTCGACATCCCGACGATGATCCCGGTCAACCTGCGCCCGATGCACCTGCCGCTGCCGCGTGAGCTGGGCAACCGGTTCGCGCTCGTGCTGCTGCTGCTGCCGTCCGGGCTGACCAGCGCGTCGGCCCGGCTGGCGGAGACCAAGCGGCGGATGGACCGGATCAAGCGGTCGCCGGAGCCGGTGATCACGTTCGCACTGATCCAGGGGATCGGACGGCTCGGCGCCCGGCTGAGCCGACTGCTCGTGACCTTCTTCGCGGGGAAGGCGAGCGGGGTCACCACCAACGTGCCCGGCCCTCGGGAGACCCGCTTCCTGGCCGGGTCCCGGATCACCGGATTGCTCGGCTGGGTCCCCGGGTCAGGCGACCAGACGCTGGGGACCTGCATCTTCACCTACGCGGGCACGGTGCGGGTCGGCTTCAAGACCGACACCCGGGTGATCCCGGACCCCGAGCGGATCCTCGACGCCTTCCACGCCGAGATCGAGGCCCTGGCCACCGCCTGACCCTCCGGGCGCTGATTGGGTGGCCCTCGGGCGGCGCACCTAGACTCGCCGTCCGTGGCTCTCACCATCGGCATCGTCGGACTGCCCAACGCGGGCAAGTCCACCCTCTTCAACGCCCTGACCAAGAACGACGTGCTCGCGGCGAACTACCCGTTCGCGACGATCGAGCCCAACGTCGGCGTCGTGGGGGTGCCCGACGAGCGGCTGCCGCGGCTCGCTGAGGTGTTCGAGAGCCAGAAGGTGCTGCCGGCCACCGTCGAGTTCGTCGACATCGCCGGCATCGTGCGCGGCGCGAGCGAGGGCGAGGGGCTCGGCAACAAGTTCCTCTCCCACATCCGCGAGTCGGCCGCGATCTGCCAGGTGACCCGCGTCTTCCGCGACGAGGACGTCACCCACGTCGACGGCAAGGTCGACCCGGCCAGCGACATCTCCACGATCCAGACCGAGATGATCCTCGCCGACCTCCAGACCGTGGAGAAGGCGGTTCCCCGGCTGGAGAAGGAGGCGCGCGGCAAGAAGGAGCTCGCCCCCGTCCTGGCGGCCGCCAAGGAGGCGCTCGAGGCGCTGCAGGCCGGGACGCCCATCATCGCGACCGACCTCGACCGGATGCTGCTCCGCGAGCTCTCGCTGCTGACCGCGAAGCCCTACATCTACGTCTTCAACTGCGACGCCGACGAGCTCGCCGACGAGGACCTCAAGCAGCAGATGCGCGACATCGTCGCCCCCGCCGAGGCGATCTTCCTCGACGCCAAGTTCGAGGCCGAGCTCGTCGAGCTCGGCGACGACGACGAGGCCCGCGAGATGCTCGCCGAGATGGGCGTCGAGGAGTCGGGCCTCGACCAGCTCGCCCGCGTCGGGTTCGACACGCTCGGCCTGCAGACCTACCTCACCGCCGGCCCCAAGGAGTCGCGCGCCTGGACGATCAGGAAGGGCGCCACGGCCCCCGAGGCCGCCGGCGTCATCCACACCGACTTCCAGCGCGGCTTCATCAAGGCCGAGGTCATCTCCTTCGACGACCTGATGGCCACGGGCTCGATGCTCAAGGCCAAGGAGGCCGGCAAGGTGCGCATGGAGGGCAAGGACTACGTCATGGCCGACGGCGACGTCGTGGAGTTCCGCTTCAACGTCTGACTCCTGCCCGCGACTGCCAGGGGCATTTCGGTCCGGAGCCACCTCGAAGGACTACGATCACCGATCCGTCGAACCGCGCTGAATGAGTGTGGCAAGCACGACTCGAGATCGCTCCGTCGAGTTTTTGAGGACGATGTCCGCCAGCAACTCAACGGCCTCGCGCCCCAGTGACTCCGCTGCCAGGTCGACCGCGGTGATGGGCGGATCGCTGTTGCGTGCCTGTTCGGCGTCGTTGCCCGCCGCGAGGAGTAGGTCAGAAGGAATCCTCACGCCCATCTCACGGCATCGCAGCGCAAAGCCCGCCGCATGTCGACCGGTCTGGCAGAACACCGCGTCGGGCGCATCCGGCCTGCTCAGCAGCTCGGAGGCCAGCTCGGCGCCTGCGTCGACCCCGCCCTCCTCCGGCAACTTCCGGACCCGAGGGTTCATCCCACGTTCGCGGGCCCACGATCGGTAGGCCCTTCGGGCGATGTCATTCCACGAGTTGGGTTCGGTTCCCGAGACGAACACGATGTCTCTGGCACCGCGGTTGGAAAGCAGGTCGAGAACCTGTCTGGTTGCCGACATGTCGTCGTTCGAGACCCACGCTGTCCGTGACTTGTGCGCGGGGTCCCAGCCGATCGTCACAACGGCCACGCCGTTGGCCACCAGCCTCTGCACGAGTGGATCGTTTCGGCGAGGATCCTCAATGACATACCCGTCCGCCCACCGTGGATCGTCGTCCCGCTCGTCGCTCGACGGAACCAGCATCAGACGGAATCCCCGATCGAGAGCCGTGAAGGCTGCAGCCCCGGCAAGTCTGTTGAAATGATCAACACCCTCTGGGCGGTAGCTGCCGCCGAAGTCGAGCGAACGAACACTGAGAGCAAGGACGTTCGTACGTCCAGCGCGCAGCCCCCGAGCCATGGGGTGAGCGACGTACCCGATGCGCGCCGCCTCGCGGATCACTCGTTCCCTGGTGCTGTCAGAGATGGTGCCCTTTCCGTTGAGCGCGAAGGACACCGTCGACAACGAGACGCCCAGGTTCGCCGCTACGTCATGGATCCGCGGGCGTGGGCGGCCAGCCCCGCTGCGCTCGATCTCGATCGGCGGCTTTCTCGGCATGCGTGGACTGTAGCCAACATCTCGTCGACACGACCCATTGCCATAAAACGTTTTACTGGATAGCGTCCCGAAACACTTCAGCATGGCTGTTTGACCACGCCACCCGAGAGGAATGCACCATGAGCAATACAGTTCGGTCCCCGCATTTCAGTCGTCGCAGCGTGCTGGCCGGGCTCGCCGGGGCCGCGGCTCTCGCGGGCTGTGGGAACAACTCGGTGAGCGCCCCACAGTCAGCCACGCCGACCATCGAACCCGAAGTCGACGGCGACCTCACCTGGTTCACATGGGAGGGATACGTTGACCCCTCGGTCGTGAGTGCGTTCGAGGACAAGTACGGCGTGCGGGTGAAGATCACGCCTTACGACTCCAACGACACCATGCTGCAGAAGCTGGCCGCGGGTCTGCCCTACGACCTCGTGACGAACAACAGCGCCTACATGCCGCAGTCGGTCCAGGGCGGCTTGCTCATGCCCATCGCGCTCGACGCGATGACCCACGGTGACCAAGTGGTCGACTACTTCCGAAAGCCCGCCTACGACAACGGGTCCAACCTCTTCTCGATCCCCTACTCCGGGGGGCCGACCGGCATCCTCTACCGCACGGACAAGATGACTCCGACCGAGTCGTGGAACGACCTGTGGGAGAACGAGGAGGCGAGCGGGCACATCTTCCTGCTCGACTACCAACCGGACGCCATCGGCGCAAGCCTGCTCCGAAACGGGGTTGATCTGAACTCCGATGATCCCGACGAGGTCGCAGCCGCCGTCGATCGGTTGATCGAGCTGAAGCCCCGGCTTGGTGGGGTCTCCAACGACACGAGGACCAACGTCGGGAACGGCGATGCCTGGATCCACCATGCGTGGGTCCCCGACGCCTTCGGCCTCATGACCGATTCCAAATACGCCGACCAACTCGACTTCGAGCTGACCACCGAGGAGGGCGTCCCGTTCGGGATGGATCTCTTGAGTATCGGCGCCAACGCGCAGTCACCGGGAACGGCGGCGCTCTTCATGGACTGGATCCTGTCCCCGAAGATGTCGGCGAAGAACGTGCAGTACACCGGCCAGCTCGCCGGCACCACGGGTGGGGATGCTGCCTACGCAGACGTCATGAAGGACTACCCCGCGCTGATCGTGCCAGAGAGCTACTACGAGACGGCCCTGTGGCGTGAGGCCGCCACCGGTCCGCGCAAGGACCTGTGGACCCAGCAGTGGAACCGGTTCAAGGCGGCGTGACCGCGGCACGGCGACAGTGGACCCTGCTCACACTCCCGGGGTCGATCGCGCTGGCCGCGTTGTTCTTGCTCCCGATGACCTTGCTGGTCATCTACTCCTTCGGGACCACAGACATCGTCGGGCGTCCCGAGGTTGGCCTCACCCTGGACAACTACCGGCTGGTGTTCCAGGGCTACAACGTCGACGTGGTGACGCGGACCGTCCAGTACGCAGCGACCGCCACGGCCTGCTGCCTCGTGCTCGGCTACGCCGTGGCCTACACCGCTGCTCGGTTCGCCGGTCGGTGGGGAGGCTTGCTGATCGTGATGGTGACCGTCCCCTGGCTGGTCGACTACCTCGTGCGGATCTATGCGTGGAAGCAACTGCTGAGTGATGGCGGGCTGGTCAACCAGGGTCTCGATCACCTGGGAGTGGGGCCGATCTCCATGACCGGGACGTCCTTCGCGGTGGTCGCAGGCCTGGTCTACGGATATCTCCCCCTCATGGTGCTGCCGCTGTACGCCTCACTCAAGGACCTGGATCCTTCGATCATCGATGCCGGCAAGGACCTGTTCGGGAACCCGCGGCAGACCTTCTTCCATGTGACCCTCCCCGCCACACGCGAAGGGGTCATCGGCGGATGCCTCCTGGTCTTCCTACCGGTCCTCGGTGACTTCGCAACGGCTCAGTTCCTCGGTGGTGCGTCCAACACCATGATTGGAAACATCATCTCGGACCAGTTCATCGCCTCAGGTTCACAGACTTTCGGCTCGGCGCTCGCAGTCACTCTCATCGTGGCGCTCGTCCTCTGCGTGGCGGTCACTGGAGTGGCCCTGCGTGGCAGAGGCAAAGTCACGGAGGTGCTCTCGTGAGTGCCGCCGAGGGTTTCGATCGACCACGAACGTTGTGGGTGGTCACCGTTCTCACCCTCGTATTCCTGTTCCTGCCGCTGCTCGTCGTGGCGGTGTTCTCCTTCAACGCCACCGACTCGCTGACGAGTTTCGACGGGGCGAGTCTGCGTTGGTACCGCGAGTTCTTCCGCGATGAGGACTTACTCGCGTCGATGCGTCTGAGCGTGATCATCGCGGGGATCGCCTCCCTAGCCTCCGTCGTCTTGGGAACACTCCTGGCTGTGGGGGTCAGGAGGGGCCGCCGTTGGTTGGGGTCGCCGACCAGCGGGTCGGTGTTCCTGCGGGTGCTCACGCCGGAGACGGCCATCGGGGTGGCGCTGCTGCTGCTGTTCACCCAGCTCGGCATCCCACTTTCGACCACGACGGTCGTCGTCAGCCACACGGTGTTGTGCTTGGCTTTCGTCGCCGTCGTGGTGGGCAGTCGCCTGGCCCTCCTGAATCCGGAGGTCGAGGACGCCGCGATGGACCTTGGTGCGACTAGATTCCAAGCTTTTCGCCTCGTTGCACTGCCCGTGCTGTGGCCCTCGATCGTGGCTGGGGGGCTGCTGGCGTTCGTCCTCAGTTTCGACAACTTCATCACGAGCTTCTTCACCTCCGGGGTAGGGATCCCTCCGTTGCCCGTGAGGATCTACGGCATGTTGAAGTTCGGGGTCACACCCGTGGTGAATGTCGTCGGAGTCCTGATGCTGGTGGCGACGGTGACCGCCGTGGCAGCCGCGCTGTACCTCACCACCAAGCTGCGCAAACTCCGCGACCCACTGGATGGAGCCACCCGTGACTGAAGCATCGCCGAGAGACCTACCTGCTGTGCGTTTGGAGGCCGTCACGAAGAAGTTCGGGGACGCAGTCGCGGTCGATTCCGTCGACTTGGCTGTCGAACCCGGGGAGTTCTTCTCCCTCCTCGGCCCCTCTGGCTGTGGCAAGACCACCTCGTTGCGAATGCTCGGAGGGTTCCTCACGCCCGACGAGGGAACTGTGTGGCTGGGGGGCAAGGACGTGACGAAGGTGCCGCCCTACAAGCGCGACCTGAACACGGTCTTCCAGTCCTACGCACTCTTCGCTCACTTGTCCGTGGCGCAGAACGTCGCGTTCGGGCTCAAGCGTCGACGCGTTCCGCGCGCCGAGATTGCCACCAGGGTCGGCGAGATGCTGGATCTGGTCGACATGCGCGACCGGGGGGCATCGATGCCCGCAGAGCTGTCCGGAGGGCAGCGCCAGCGAGTCGCGCTCGCGAGGTCCCTGGTGACGATGCCGCAGGTGCTTCTCCTGGACGAGCCGCTGGGGGCGCTTGACCTGAAGCTGCGACGGCAGATGCAGGTCGAGCTCAAGCGAATCCAGCGTGAGGTCGGCATCACGTTCGTCTACGTGACGCACGACCAGGAAGAGGCTCTGTCGATGTCGGACCGCATCGCGGTGATGAACGAGGGCCGTGTCGAGCAGATCGACACACCCGCCGTCCTCTACACACGCCCTGCATCGCCCTTCGTAGCCGGCTTCATCGGGAGCTCGAACCTCGTGCGAGCGAGTCGAGCAGGTGGGGGGGCTCAGATCGGCGGCGGCGTCAACGTTCCACTGCCCGCTGGCACCGCGGAGGTCGGTGACGGCACCGCCATGACAATCCTGCTCAGGCCAGAGCACGTGCTGATCGACCCGAACGACAATGAAGTGCACGCTCGCATCCAGGGGGAGGTGGTTGCGTCCGTCTTCCTTGGTGCCACCACGCAGTACCGCGTGCGGTGCTCGAACGACCTCGAGTTCATGGTGAGCGAGTCGAGCACCAGTAGCCGGCAGGGCCCGCTGCGTCCCGCCGGGACTCTCGTCACCCTCGGTTGGCACACCGAAGACGCGGTCGTCCTCCCGGGGGAGCGACTCGAAGCCGGGACGCCTGCCGGTAGTCCATACCTCGAGTCGAGGAGCCACGCATGAGCCTGATCATCGGAATGGACAACCATGACGTCGCCTGTGTCGACGTGAAAGCCATGTACGACTTCTACGTCAAGACTCTGGGACTGGTCCCCGCATATCCCTGGGACGGAGGCGACTGGTTCGCGGCGACTGCGGGGAGGACCACACTGTATTTCTTCCGAGGCACGGGAGAACACTTGCCGAAGGCTGGCCCTGACGTGGAAGCGAACAGGCCCGGACTGGAGTCACTGTCCTTTCTCGTCGCCGACCTCGATGCCGCTGTCGAGGAGCTCGACGGGCGGGTCGAATGGTGTGGTGCGGCGGAGACGTGGCGGCACCCCAACGGTTCGTGGTTCTACTTTCGGCACTTCTACGACGTCGAAGGCAACAAGTTGAGCCTCAGTGAGGCACATGACATCCGGTGGAGCTGACGTCGCCAGACCTGGACAGCACAATCGCAGGAGGAAGAGAAATGCAGATGCAAGGACGAGTCGCCGTCGTGACGGGGGCTGGCAGGGGTAACGGTCGGGCGATCGCCGAGCGGCTGGCATCGGAAGGCGCCATCGTCGTGCTCGGCGACATCAATGTCGAAGACCTTGACGAGGTCCGTGCTGCCATCGAGGCGGAGGGTGGAAAGGCAGTCACCCAGCTGTGCGACGTCTCGGACGAGGTGGCTGTCGAGGCGCTCATGGAAACCGCTGAAGGATTGGGCGGACCTCACGCGCTCGTCGCTCAGGCCGGGTCCATGTACGAAGGGACGCTCGAGAACACGGCCGCTGCGGACTGGGACAGGTTGATGTCCGTGGATGTCAAGGGCAGTTACCTCTGTGCGCGCGCTGCCGTGCCGAGGATGCGCGCACTAGGTGGTGGTTCGATCGTCCTCATGTCGGGCACCTACGCCTACCTGCCGGAGTACGCGGTCGCCGTCCAGGCTGCCGCGAAGGGGGCGATCATGTCGATGACGCGTGCCCTCGCTGTCGAGGTAGGTCCCGAGAACATCCGGGCCAACTGCATCGTTCCCGGGTACATCGAGACGCCGATGGTCACCAACTGGGCCAGCCTGCACGCTGACCCGGACGCTGCTCGCGCCGAAGCTGGGAATCTTCATGCCCTGCGTCGGATGGGCAAGCCGGAGGAAGTCGGCGCCATGGCATTGTTTCTCTGCTCTGACGAGTCCTCGTTCTCCACCGGGCACCCGTTCCACGTCGACGGTGGCCTCGCCGCAGGCATGAATGCGGCGAAGCACACCGGTGATTGACCAGCCGATGGCCGATGCCACTCCGACCGGCGCCCGTCCCTCCGCCTCCTTCACCTTCGATCTGGATGCCGAGGAGGTGTGGCTCGCAGACGAGCCGACCGCCCACCGACGACCCGTGTTGCTGTCACAGGGAACCTTCGGTGTACAGGTCGGACTACCAGCCGTGCTGAAGATGCTTCGCGAGCACGGGGTGCGCGCGACCTTCTTCGTACCGGGCAGAGTGGCCGAAACTCATCCAGCCGCGGTGGAATCGATCCTGGCCGACGACCACGAGATTGCCCACCACGGCCACACCCACCGCGCACCGGCCGACCTGACCCCTGACGAGGAGGCCGAAGAGATCGAGCGTGGCCTCGGGGCCCTGGAGCGCTTCGGGGTACGGCCGAAGGGATACCGGGCACCGTCGTGGGATCTGAGCGCTAGGACCATGGATCTCGTTGCGCGCTACGGATTCGACTACGCATCCAACTTCATGGATGACGTGCGGCCTTACCTTCATCGGTCCCACGATGTCGTCGAACTCCCCGTGCACTGGAACCTCGACGACGCAGCCCACTATTGGTTCGACGCATCGACCTGGACCAAGAAGATCTCCACTAATGACGAGGTGGAGCAGATCATGCAGGCAGAGGCGGACGGCATCGCCGCCATGGGCGGAGCGACCATCTTCACCTTTCATCCACAGCTCATCGGCCGTCCTGGGCGGCTGCCGCTCCTCGAGAGGCTGCTGCGTCGGGCGTTGTCTGAATCTTCTATCAACGTCACCACCGCAGCAGAAATGGCCGCACAGACACGAAAGCAGGCGTTGTGAACACAGGCAGTACGTACCGCCGGATCAGGGTCAGTGGTGACGCCCACCAGCGGGGACATCAATACGGCGCTCAAGCACTGGACGAGGTCATGCACTGCCGCCGGTCCTACGAGGAGGCCTTCGAGCGTTCGGTCGGTTGGTCGTGGGGGCAGGCACTGGAAGCGACGGCCGATCTCATCCCTCCCGTCGAGGCCGCCTTCCCGCAGTACCTCGAGGAGATGCACGGCATCGCGGAAGGGGCCGGGCTTCCGTTCCGGGACATCTTCGCGATGAACGCTCGCACCGAGGTGATGTGGGCCGCGACCGTGCGTCAGTCAGAGGCTGAGCGCGCCCGGTTCGCTCGCGAGTGCAGCGCCTTCGCGCTCCTGCCCTCGCGGACGGACAATGGCCACACCGTCCTGGGTCAGAACTGGGACTGGCTGGCGCACAGTTCCGACAGCTTGGTCATCCTTGAAGTCGAGCAGCCGGAACTGCCGAACTTCGTGACCGTGGTGGAGGCAGGGCTCCTCGCGAAGTCGAGCATCAACTCGGCGGGCCTCGGCGTGGCGGTCAACGCCCTGGTGACGTCCGCTGACACGGGGGAGCCCGGCATTCCTTTCCATGTTCTGATCCGGGCCTTTGCCGATTGCGAGTCGCTCACCGATGCAGTCCACGTGGCCTCGAGGCACGTGAGATCCTCGTCGGGGAACTACCTCATCGCTCATGCCGACGGAATCGCGGTAGATCTCGAGACTGCTCCCGGTGACTACCGCGGTATCACGTCGATCCTGCCCACCGAAGACGCGCTGGTGCACACCAATCACTTCGTGCGTGAGGTCGCTGGACCCCGCGACGCGGCGCACTACGCCATGGCCGACAGCCTGGTCCGGCTGCAGATCGTGCAGCGCTCCATCGCGGAGGCGCCGACGCTGGCCACGGTGCCGACGCTGCGGAACGCCCTGTCGAGTCACGCCGATTTCCCGGCAGCCGTGTGTTGCCACCCCGACCCGCGCGAGCCGCGATGGGAACAGTGGGCGACCGTGATGTCGGTGGTGCTCGACCTCGACGACCGGGTCATGTATCTCAGTGACGGAAACCCGTGCCAGAACGAGTACCGCCGCCTCACGTTCGATGACCTGTTGCACAAGGAGTCGCGCCTGGGTGGCCTTCGCCGGCGGCTTGAAGGCGCCAACGCGGGGTGATTCCGGTTCGGCGACGCTGGCCGGAGCAGGGGCTCCGCGCACCCTGACGGGTGGTCGTTGCCGACTGCAGTAGCCAGAAGACTGAACGGCGCGAGTTGCGTTCCGCAGAGTGGAAGATCGCCCAGCAAGCTACCTCACCGCCGGCCCCAAGGAGTCGCGCGCCTGGACGATCAGGAAGGGCGCCACCGCCCCCGAGGCCGCCGGCGTGATCCACACCGACTTCCAGCGCGGCTTCATCAAGGCCGAGGTCATCTCCTTCGACGACCTGATGGCCGCGGGCTCGATGCTCAAGGCCAAGGAGGCCGGCAAGGTGCGCATGGAGGGCAAGGACTACGTCATGGCCGACGGCGACGTCGCGGAGTTCCGCTTCAACGTGTGAGAAGCCGGTGCCGGGTGTCTCTCTGGCGCTAGGTTGCCGAGCATGGTGCTCACCGTCTGCCTGACAGACGACCAGTACGAGGCGTGGCGGGCGGTCCGGATCGACGCGATGCCCCATGACCGCTGCGGCACTGTGGCCGAGCTCCGGGCGGCGGACTCGCCGAGCCGGTTGCTGCTGCTTGCGGAGCGCGACGGGGACGTGGTCGGTGCAGGGGAGGCCGACCTCTCCGCCACCCCGGGCGTCGGGTTCGTCGCTCCGATGGTCCGGACCGAGCACCGCGGGCAAGGCGTCGGGTCAGCCTTGCTGCGAGCACTCGCCGAGCACTGCGTCGGTCTCGGCCTGCCGACGCTCAGGGCCCATGCCGACGACGCGGGTTCCGTGGCCTTCGCCAGCCGGTTCGGTTTCGTCGAGGTGGACCGCCAGGTGGAGCAGGTCCGCACCGTGGGCGACGAACCACCGCCGCCGGCTCCGCCGACGGGGGTGGACGTCGTCACCCTGGACGAGCGTCCGGAGCTGTGGGAGGCCTGCTTCGAGAGGTTCGGCCAGGAGGCGCTCGCCGACTTCGCCGTCTACACGCCGCTGGAGATCAGCGCCGCGCAGTGGAACACCTCATGGCGCGGTGATCCCATGTTCCTCGCCGTGTTCGACGGCGAGGTCATCGGCTGCGCGGGGCTCGACGTCGACTCGGACCAGCCCGAACGCGCGGAGAACGCGTTGACGGCGGTACGCCGGGACTGGCGTGGGCGTGGTCTGGCGACGCATCTGAAGCGACGCACGCTGCAGTGGGCTGCGGCCAACGGAGTGCGCGAGCTCTACACCTGGACCCAGGCCGGCAACTCACGCATGCGCCGCCTGAACGAGCAGCTCGGCTACACCGCCGGTCAGACCAGCACCACGGTCGCCCGGGCCCTGCCCCTTGACCCCTGACGGCGGATCTCGGGTGGTGTCGATGGTGGAGGGTGAGCCGGTCGGGCTACGTCCGCCGGTAGAAGCCGACCTTGCACTGCCCGAGGGGCCGCACCTGGTAACGGCGGTCGTGGGCGAGTCGGTGGTGGCGGGGGCAGAGCAGACGGCCCTTGGCGAGATCGGTGGGCCCGCCCTGTGACCACGGGTCGTCGTGGTGGGCGTCGCAGACGGAGGCGGGCAGGCCGCAGCCCTCGGTGGTGCAGCCGCCGTCGCGCACTTCCAGGGCGCGGCGCTGGGCGGGGGTGAAGAGGCGTCGGCTGCGGCCGAGGTCGAGGGGTTGGGACTCGCCGTCGAGGACGACGGGCACGAGCCCGGCCTGGCAGGCGATCCGGCGGGCCTCGCCGGCGCTGATTCGTGCGCCGGTGGCGAGCGTGGCGGCGCCGATCCCGGTGCGCAGGGCCTCGAGGTCGACGGTGATGGTGACGCCGAACCCGCCACCGCCGTGGCGGGGCAGCCTGTCGGCGGGGTAGTTCTCGACGTAGGCGATGAAGGCCCGGCCGAGCAACTCGGGGGTGACGACCGGATCCGGCATGCCCTCACGCTGGTCTCCCTGAGCGGTGGTGGGGGTGTCGGTGCCGAGCGGGTGGCGTCGCGGGTTGGCGAGGGCGTGGAGCTGTGCCGTGAGCAGGGCGCCGATGGCCGAGGGGAGGGTGAACCTGCCGTGGCACTGGCCGTGGCCGTCATCGACCACCGTGATCCGGGCCTTCGCGGTGGCGGCAGCCTCCTCGTCCTCGAGCCGCTTCTGCTCCTCGGACTCGGCGACGTCGGGGGCGAGCACGTCGAGGATCCGTCTGCCGAGGATCCGCAGCGCCCGGGCGTCGTGCTCGTCGGCCAGAGCCAGCAGCCGGTCGCGGGCCTCGGCGCGGAGGTCGGCGCCGACCCGGTCGGGGAGGGTGTCGACGGCGTGGACGATGACGCTCGCCTGGTCGGCGTGGATCCGGCCGGCGGCGAGGGAGTCGGCGACAGGGACGTGGAGGTCGTCCTCGAGCCGCTCGGCCAGGCCCAGGGTGCGGCCGGCCTCGCCGCGGGTGATGCGGGTGCGGTGGGCCCACCAGGACGGGGTGTTGCGGGCCCCGACGTCGTCGGCGAGTCGGCGCCGGTCGGCCTCTCGCGCCAGCCGGCAGGTCGCGGCACTCAACCGGGCCGCGGTGGCGGTGGCGGCGTCCAGGAGCCGGGTGACGTCGTCCGCAGCGAGGCCGGTGAGGGAGAGGTCGTGGAGGTCGGTGAGCGCGTCGTCGAGCAGGTCGAGGACCCCGGCGACGACGGGTGACGTCCCCTGGTCGCACCCGGGGGCACGCCACGCTGCTCCGTCGTCACGGGGATCGTCCGGGTGGTGCTGACGCATCGCTGGCCTCCTTCCGGGGAACGCGCGCACGAGACGGCGACCCGGCGAGTCCCTACCGCATCCGGCATACCCCCGCCCGGGGAAGCGCACCACCCGCCTGGACGGGCCCACGGTGCTCGACACGATGTGCCTGTGGGAGGCGGAGCCGATCGGCTCCAGCTCGAACCCCGGTGTCGAGCACAGGTTCGAACGTATGTTCGATTCTACGCCAGCCGCCGACGTCCGTCAAGACCTCCTCCCGTTCCACAGCGACGTGCATCGTCGAGGGGCCCGCACGCCGGCGCGGGCGTCTCGGGCGTGCTAGCTCGCGGTGACCGTGCCGATGGGGTCGGCGCCGGAGACGGTGCCGTCGAGCACCAGCCAGCCGGTGGCCGTTCCGTCGACCTCGCCACCCACCGAGATCGTGTAGTCGGCTCCCTCCTCCAGCTCGGCGGAGGAGTAGATGTAGGAGTCCGAGGCCTTGGGGGTGGTGAAGGAAGCGAGCGGTGCTCCCTCGCCATCGGTGATGGTGACGACCGTGTCCGCCGGCACGGTGCCGCCGAAGGTGAGCGCGAGCGTCGCCTGGGTGGAGTCCTCGCCAGGGGCGACGGCCATGGTGGACATGCCGTTGGCCGCGAGCGCCCCGCCGGAGACGGTGAAGACGTCGTCCACGTCGATCGCGCCCTGACGTGCGTCCTCGGTGCTGGAGACGACCAGGGTGCCGCCCGTCATGGTCATGGAGCCGTTGACGTCCACGCCGTCGCTGGTCGTGTCGACCACGTAGGTGCCGCCGCTGAGCTCGAGGAAGCGGTCGCCGTTGTCGCCCTCGGCAGGGCCGCCGAAGCCGGTGCCCCGCATCGCCGACACCGTCAGCGACGCGGGATCGTCGACGGCTGCAGGGTCGTCGGCAGGGTCGTCGGCAGGGTCGTGGGCGGGGTCGCCGGCACGTGCACCGCCACCGGGCCGACCACCCTCGAGGCGGCCGCCAGCGGCCGTACCGTCCGTCGTCTCGCCCAGCTCCTCCGCGAGCGCCTCCGCGCCACCGGAGACGTTGATGCCGTCATCGGCGGCGACCACGGAGACGTCGCCGCCGGAGAGGTACATGTAGGCGCCCTCGATGCCCTCGACGCTCTCGGTGATGGTCACGGTGCCTCCCGCGATGCGCAGCACGTTGTCAGAGTGGATGCCGTCGTCGCCTGCGGCGATCGTCGTGTCCCCGTCCAGCACGGTGACCTGCCGGACGGCATCCATCGCGTCCGAGCCGGCGTGGAGGTCCAGCGTCCCGCCGTCGATCCAGATGACGCCCACCGTTGCGTCCGGCTCATCGGTGACCGACTCGTTGTCCGAGCGCAGCGCGTCCCCCTGCGCGGTCACCGTGAGGCTTCCACCGGTGATCACGAGCTGGTCCTTGCCGCGCACGCCGTCGTCGGCCGCCTCGACCGTGACGTCTCCGGCGGACATGACCAGGGTGTCCTTCGAGGTGATCCCATCGGCGGCGTGCGCGGTGACCGACAGGGCGCCGTCGCCGGCGAGCCACAGGTCCGCCGAGGAGAACAGCGTCGCGTTGGGGGCGTCCTCGACCGTCTCGTCGACGGTGGCCCCCGCGGCGTCCGCGAGGACGTTGTCGCTGCCGTCCGCGAGCCACACCACCACCTGATCGGCCTCGACCACGTTGATCGCCGCCACATCCGCTGCGGTGATGTCGACCCCGTCGAGCAGCAGGTTGACCACGGCATCGGGTGCGTCGACGACGAGCGACCCCGACGTGAGCGTGCCGCTGATGCGGTAGGTGCCGGCCTCGCTGATGGTGACGATGTCCTCCTCGACGCCGACGCCGCTGCTCCCCTCGGACGCTCCGTCGGCCAACGTCACCTCGACGGCGTCGTCGGTGTCGTCGGTGTCGAAGGACAGGTCCGCATCGTCGATGTCGAGGTCGGTCCAGCCCACCTCGGAGGTGGATCCGGCCAGTGACGAGGTGTCCTCGGCGGACGTGCTGTCGGCGGCGCTCGTGCTGCATCCGCTGACGAGGAGCGTCGCGCTCAGAGCCAGACCGGCGAGGATGGTGGTGGGGTTCTTCTTCATGTCAGGCGCCTCTCTAGGCGGCCGCAGCAGCTGCTGCGGCGGTCGGGAGGTAGCGACGGATGGACCGTGACCACCTGCTCGCGGGTAGGTCGGGTCGCAGGGCCGCGAGCGACGTGCAGTACTTGCTGATGCGGGCCGGACGCACACCGCTGGCCCACAGCGCGCGGTCGACGGCACCGACACCGCCCGCTGACTTGGTCTCGACGATCAGCAGGTCGCCGTAGTCCAGGTGTCGGCCGAGGACGTCGGCTGCCGAGACGTGCTGGTCCACGGTCACCCGTGCATCGGCCGTCACGAGCGTCACGCGCTCGTACGACGTGGTCAGCACCTCGGTGAGTCGGTGAGCCGTGTCGCCGATGCGTGCGATCTCCCCGACGAAGGTGGCCGCGTCGGGGCCCAGGACCCCTCTGGGCTGCGCCGAGGGCGCGGTGAGCCAGTGCCGGCTCTTGGCCGTCGCACCGGACGACGACCGCATCTTGACCTCCACTGCGCTCGTACCCGTGTCCAGGTAGTGCCGGGTCCGCACCTTGTAGCGGTGGGGGCGGCCGCGGGCCGCGTCGCGGTAGCTGTCCAGCTCGGCGGTGTCGTAGTAGGTGGAGGAGTACCGGAAGCTGCGGCGGCCGCCGATCTCGAGCACGCCCGGGGCAGGCTCCAGCGAGGAGAGCACGTCTCCCCAGGTGTCGGGGCCGAGGACGTACTTGCGGTCGACCCTCGTCTGCAGGGCGGCCCGCTCGTTCACCTCGTCGAGCGTGAGGGCCGGCAGCTCGCCCATCGTCTTCGTCCAAGCGGTCATCGGAGGCTCGCGGCGTCGGCGTACACCGGGGCCTGCTGCGTGGCGGGCTCGACACGGGCGTGCGGGGAGCCCGCCGTCCCACGGACGTCGGTGTCCAGGGTGAACCTGACGTCGCAGATCGTGGTCTCGGAGACCAGGTCCACCTTGCGCAGCGTCACGCGTTCGATGCGCGCACCGAGGAGAGGGCCGAGCATGTCGCGTGCTGCCGTCTCGTCGGTGACAGCCCGGTCGAGCACCATGGTCTGCTGACGGGTGCGGGGGAACAGTGACGGGCTGTCACCGACGGCGATGACGCCCAGCAGTACTGCCATGAGCGTGAAGCTCACGAAGGGCGAGATCGAGGGGAAGCCGCCCAGCAGGCCGAGCGCGATGGCGGTGAAGTAGTACGCGATCTCGGCATGGTCCATCTCGGTGGACCGCAGGCGGATGATCGACAGCACGGCGAAGATGCCGAGTCCGAAGCCGAGCGACAGGTCCGCGGTGGACATGGCGTAGGTGACGCCCATGACTCCCACGTTGATGGACAGGAACGCGACGATCAGGTCTCGGCGACGGTGGCGCGGGAAGTACAGCGCGAAGACCATGAGGCCGATGGCCGCGAGGTCGGCGGCGATGAACGTGAAGACAGACATGGAGGTCCTTGGCGGGTCGGAGTGCTGCGGGGAGCCGGGATGACCTCATCGAACACGTCCGACATCGGCATGGTCTGTGGCTTTCCTGTGTGCCACCTCAGAGGGCCGGCTCACCCCTGCCCGCCCTCCTCGTCGAGGAACCAGAGGCAGCCCGGGCCCGGATGGCACCACTCCCCGGCCCAGTGCGGTGCCAGTGGCGCCAGCACGGGGAGTGCCGAACGCTCCATCACCGTGAGGCTGGGCGCTTCTCCCGAGGGCAGGGGACACGCGGTCTCCACCAACACCGGGTCCTCGAACGCGATGCCCACCGCGGCCGGGACCGGCCACACCGCCGACTCGCTCAGCGCACAGGCCCGGGTCAGACGCTCCCGCTCGCGGCTGATGCTCACCTCGCGGCCCGTGGCGAGCACGAAGACGACGTCCCTGGTGGTCACCCTGATCGAGCTCACCGGGCTCCCCGCGGCCTCGGGTGCGTCGATGTAGGTGTAGTCACCGCGCGGGTCGCCCACGAGCGTCTCGCCGACCGGCAGCGCCAGACAGTGCTCGTCGGTGGCGGCGCACTGCGTGATCGGCCCGCGCTCCTGGGGGTCCCACTGCTTGAGCGCGATCACCCCGGTGCCGTCGTAGCCGCCGGCGAACCAGATCACCGGGTCGTCGATCCGCAGCGAGCCCAGGACCAACGGTTCCGGGCCCAGGGCGAGGGCCTGGGTCTCGGCCTTGAACGGACCCGAGCCCTCGCTGTCCTGGAGGTCGCGGCGCTCGGCCACCGTCCGGGTCGCCGCGGTCGTCCCGTCCAGGTCGACGGTCACGGTGTCTCCCTCGATCCGCACCTCGATCCGGTCCACCCCGTCGGCGCTGAGAGCGGCGTAGCCGCCGGGGATCTCGGCCGACCGCTCGTCGGCCCACTGCTGCGTCGTCGGCACCAGGGCGGCGTACGTCCCATCGTCCACCGCGTGCAGGTACGGCGCGCAGCCGGCGACCCCCAGCAGCAGGAGGGGCGCCGTCCACGCGAGACGCCGCGTGACGGAGACGTCCGCGGTCGTCACCGTCCCCGGATCGTGTCGCGTCCCCTCGTCGCGCGACGTCGGTCGAAAAAGCTGGTCAGCAGCGCGTCGAGCTTCGCCGTGGCGCCGCCCAACGCCGTGTCCACGCTGTCGGCGTGGTGGGTGACCACCACCGGGTCCTGGCCCGCCGGACGGGCCTCCATCAGGCACCGGATGTCGTCGAGGGTCTCCCTCCCGGCGCTCTCGTCGCGCAGGTGGACCTCGATCCGCGTGAGACGGCGTCCGAACCTGTCCAGCTCGGCCGCCAGGTCTGCCTGGATCCGACCCACGGTCTCGGCGTCGAGGTCGATGTTGGTGTCGGTGTTGACGAGGATGTCCATGAGGCCTCCGGTGGGTAGGTCCCCAGTCTTGGCTCCGTGGTGGCCCCGCCCCAGAGTCGTTGGTCCCGGCCCGGCGCGGCCCGTCGTCCCGGGAAGTCCTACGTCAGGGCAGTCGCCGTCGGGTCGGCAGCTCGGGTGCCGGCGCCAGCTCCGGCTGGCTGTCGGGCGCCGTGTCGAGCCGGCGAACCTCGCCCATGGCCGGTCCACCCCGGTGAAGACCATGGGGGAAGTGACGGGCGACATCGAGAGCCGTCCCGAGACGAGCGCGAAGCCGTAGACGGATCCACGACGACGAGGAGCTCGGCCACCACTGCAGGGTCCCACGCGT
Source organism: uncultured Actinomycetota bacterium (assembly GCA_963754025.1). Lineage (GTDB taxonomy): Bacteria > Actinomycetota > Actinomycetes > Propionibacteriales > Nocardioidaceae > Nocardioides. The sequence goes on from CAVWEC010000005.1 coordinate 1,436,904, forward strand.
AGGGTGTCCTGCGGGCTGCTCGCGCCTGCCGGCCCGAGACCTGGTCGACGCGGCCATCACCACCGAGCTGCTCATGCAGAAGCACTCAGTGGAGATCATGTGGGCTCGATCGCCGGCTCGGAGTCCGACATCGAAACGCCCTCGCAGGGCGCGGCCTGGGGTTTGCCACCCCCACCATGACCAGCGGCGGTGGTCGACGGTGACGTCACCCCCGACGTCCGTAGCAATTGCGGGACAAAGAGCCGCTTGTCGGCGAACCCCTCCGGGCGGCGTGGCGGAGCACTACCTGTGGCCCTCAGGAGTGGGCACGATGGGTGAGGTCTGGTTCAGCCGCTACGGCCGGGGCCGGCGAGCGGAGCAGTGGCGCACGACACGCAGTTCTGGGACCGCTGGTCCTGGCAGCCGGCGGCGTACGGCGGCGTCCGGGCACCGACGCAACGCTGACCGCCCCGGCGCAGCACCTCTCCGTGGTCACTCGGTGCCGTCCTGGACGAGGATGGGGCGACGACTCGACGCGTTAGGTGAAAAGGCGTCGAAGGCGAGACCGGCGGTGAGAGGCCAAGGACGACCTGGGGTCGCTTACACGTCCCACCAGTAGTCGGCGCCACAGGCCTGGGGCAAGTCGGACGCCACGAGGCGAAGGTCACGGTCGCGGTGTCGAGTAGACGCTCGTCGACACCGGGGCGGTCCGGTGGCCGGACTCACGCGCAGGGCAAGGAGTCGACGGCCTGACGGTCGCTTCGATGCCCACCCCGGCGAGGAGCCCGCTACCTCGACGTTCCGACCCACGCAGCCCACCGGCCAGGACCATCGCCGGCCGCGACAGCCATCGAGATGGAGGAGGATGACGACGGGCGTTCGTGGGCATGGCCCTCGATGCCCGGATCATCAACCTCAAGGTCGCCAGCGCCGACGGTGGTGCGGACGTCAGTCAGGTGATCGCGGCGATCGACTGGGTCGTGCAGCACCGCCGGCAGAACGGTCTGAACATCCGCGTCATCAACCTGTCCTACGGAACTCACTCGACCCAGCCGTACACGGTCGACCCGCTGGCCTTTGCTGTGGAGAACGCTTGGAACAAGGGGATCGTCGTGGTGGCTGCGGCCGGCAACGACGGTGCCGGGCAGCAGCTCACGATGCCTGCCGCGGACCCGCACGTCCTCGCCGTGGGGGCCGTCGACCACATCGGCACCTCCTCGCAGAAGGACGACGTCACCGGGTCCTTCACCAACTCAGGTACGCCGGAGCGACGCCCCGACCTTCTGGCGCCGGGGAAGTCCGTGGTCTCGCTGCGGACCCCCGGCTCCTACTCAGATCGGGCGCACCCCGAGGGCCTGATGACCGGGACGAGGCCCAGGTTCTTCCGTGGCAGTGGCCCGTGCAGACGACCGCGAGGGTCAGCGGTCGGCGGCCCAGCTGCTGCAGCAGCGTCCCGAGCTCACGCCCGACCGGTCAACTCCTTGCGCACGCGACGCCGGTCGATCCGGAACGGGTCCGTGAAGGGCGCCAGCGTCTCGACGAGGACGAGCTGCCTCGAGGAGGACGCCGTCGAGACCTGCCTCGCCGTCGAGTCCCAGGTCGACGGGCACCGCAGCCCGACGTCGCGCGGGGACGGCCAGTCCCACCCCGGTGAAGACCATGGGGGCGGTGACGGGCGACATCGAGAGTCGTCCCGAGACGAGCGCGAAGCCGTAGACGGATGCCGCGACGACGAGGAGCTCGGCCACCACCGCATGGTCCCACGCGCGGGACGTCCTGCGGGCTGCCCGGCGCTCCTGGTCTAGGCCGTGGCTGAGACGTTCTGGTTGAGGTGGAAGAGGTTGTGCGGGTCGTAGGTCCGCTTCGCCTCAGCGAGGCGCTCGTAGTTCGGGCCGTAGTTGGCCCGGATGCGGCCCTGGTCGTCGTCGGCCATGAAGTTGATGTAGCCGCCGGCGCTCGTGTGGGGCTCGAGCGCAGCGTGGTAGTCGCGCACCCAGGCGATGTTCTTGTCGTTGTCGGCGGGGTCGGGCCACATGCCGGCGATCACGGGGGCGAAGTCGGCGTCGCGGTAGGCGAACGCGGTCGCGTCAGCCGGCACGTCGTGCACGGCGCCGTCGATCGGGTAGAGGTGCATCGTGGACTCCATCGCGGGCACCCCGGGACCGTGCTCGAGGTGGACCGCGATCGCACCGTCGGTGAGCTTCGGTTGGAAGGCGGCCTTCCAGTAGTGCTGCAGGCCGGCGGGCAGCAAACCGTCGAACGCGCTGTTGAGCGCTGGGTAGGGCATCCTGCCGACGTGCTCGGCGACGGGCTCGGCGACACCACGCAGGTCCTGGAGGAGTGCCTCGCCGTCCTCGTCCGTGCCGTTGAAGCAGGCCACGACGAGGACGAACGGCTGCCCGACCCGGTCAGCGGGGACGAACGGGAGCGGTGGCGCGATCTGGAACGCGGGGAAGGCACCCATGGCCCGGGGCGCGGCAGCAATCCACTCGCGATAGGTCTTGAGGAGGGCCTCGGCGGAGTCGAGCTCGAAGAACATCGGACCGCCGTAGATGGTGTCGACCGGGTGCAGATCGAACTCGAGCTCGGTCACCACCCCGAAGTTGCCGCCGCCGCCACGCAGAGCCCAGAACAGGTCGGGGTGCTCGGTCTCGCTCGCGGTCACGAACGTCCCGTCTGCGAGGACGACGTCTGCAGAGCGGAGGTTGTCGATGGAGAGCCCGTGCGCCCGCGCGAGGTGGCCGATGCCACCTCCGAGGGTCAGTCCGGCGACCCCTGTCGACGAGATGATCCCACCGGTCGTGGCCAGGCCGAAGGCGTGCGCGGCATGGTCGAAGTCCCCCCAGGTGCAACCGCCCTGGACCCGTCCGACTCGCCGATCCGGGTCGATGCGGATTCCCTTCATGGCGCTGAGGTCCAGGACGATGCCGTCGTCGACCGTCCCGAACCCCGGGACGCTGTGGGCGCCACCTCGGATCGCGAGGTCGAGGCCGCTCTCGCGGGCAGCCGCGACGGTGCTGCGGACGTCGGCGACGTCGACGGCGTGCACGATGGCGAGTGGTCGACGGTCGATCATCCCGTTGTAGACGGAGCGCGCCTGGTCGTACCCGGCGGACTCCGAGGTGGTCACCGGACCCCTCGTTGCCTCGAGGATGCTGAGTGCGGGTGTTCCGTTCATCGCTGCTCCTGTTGCTCGTCTGGTGGTTGTGGCTTCAGCTGAAGAGCTCCATGGCGTGGTCGTGGAAGGCGCGCATCGGAGTGACCGGCCCGACCTCCAGGAACACGACCCCGTCTGCTGTGGTCGCCGTGTGTCCGGCCGGCCAGTGGTAGACCTCCCCGGCGGTCGCGGTCTCGACGGTGTCGTCGGCGTGCTCGAGCCGGATGGAGCCTTCCAGCACGATGCCCCAGTGGGGGCTGGGGCACCGGTCGTCGGGAAGCCCCTTCAGGACCGGCCCGAAGTCGGTGCCGGCGGGGACTCGCGCGTAGCGGATGGCCATGTCGCCCAGCTCCAGGTACCTGGTCTCGAGGTCCCCCTGGCTGACCTCGACGGGGATGTCGGCGATTGGTGTTGCCATGGCGGGTGCTCCTTGCGTCGACCGTTGCTGACCCGGATCACGCTAGGGCTGACCACCGCTCGGCACATGACCTGATCTGACCTGATCGACTGAGTCCTGGAGGGGGTCAGATCTGACTAGGTCGGACTGCTCCGAATCCGGCTACAGTCGAGAAGTGACTGAGGCCGCTCGGCTGCGCTCAGCGACGGTTCCTCCGCGGAGAGGGACCGCGTTCGTCGGCCGCCGGGCCGAGATGGAACGCCTGGAGGGGATCTGGGCCGGGGTCGAGGACGATCGGCGGCAGCTGGTCCTGGTGGGCGGTGAGCCGGGAGTGGGCAAGACCCAGCTGGTGTCCGAGGCGGCCGCAGCGTTGCGAGACCACGGGGCCAAGGTTCTGTGGGGTGGCTGTCGCGAGGATCTCGACATCCCCTACCGCCCGTTCGTCGCCATCCTCGAGCAGGCACTCGACCAGGCGTCAGCAGAAGCACTGCGGGAGATACCGCCCGAGTCGGCGGCTCCGCTCCTGAGGCTGACCGCCGCCGCGTCCCGCCACTGGCCGGAGGCCTCGGAACCCTCGCCGGGCGATCGCGAGTCGCGGCCGGTTCTCTTCGACGCGGTGCTGCGCGTTCTCTCGGCGGTGGCCGAACAGGGGTCCTTGGTGCTCGTCCTGGAGGACCTCCACTGGGCGTCGGAGCCGACGCTGGCGTTGCTGTCCCACGTGGCCGAGTCCACTGCCGGTGAGCGGTTGCTGGTGCTGGCGACGCGCCGGACCACGGCTCCGGACTGCACCGACGCCGTCACCTACGCGTTGGCGGACCTGTGCCGCCTGGACGGTGTCGAGCGCATCGACCTCGTGGGACTCGCCACCGAGGACGTCGCGGAGTTCCTGGTACGGCAGCCCGGGGTGTCACGCGAGGCCGCGCGCTCCGCGGCGCCGGTGCTGCGGGACCAGACCGGGGGCAACCCGTTCTTCCTCCAGGAGTACTGGCACGACCTGGAGGCTCGCGGAGGCCTCGCGGTGATGCGTGCGTGGTCCGCACAGGCGCCGCGGTCGGTGCAGGACGCGCTCGAGCGTCGACTGGCGTCCTGCGCCGAGGATCACGCCCGGGTCATCGAGCTGGCTGCGGTCGCCGGCGACCACATCGACCCCTCGGTCCTCGTCGAGGCCTGCGACCTCGACGCACAGCTCGTCCTCGAAGGAGTCGACTTCGGCGTCAGTGCCGGTCTCCTGCTGACCGACAGCGACGATGCGGGATACCGGTTCGCGCACGCGCTGGCACGCCAGGCCGTCCTGGACCGGATGTCGTCCGGCGACCGCTGGGCTGCCCATGCGCGGGTCGCGGAGGTCCTGGAGCGGCGCCTCGGCGAGGACGACCCGGGATTGGTTGCCCAGCTGGCGCACCACTACGTCCAGGCCCGGGCGCTCGGGCACGCGGAGAAGGCCGTCCACTACCTGGTGCTCGCGGCCCGACAGGCGGTGCGCAGCATCGCGCCCGGTGAGGCCGCGGCCCTGTACGAACGCGCAGCCCAGGTGCGCGCTGCTGGCGGCCCACCCAGGGTCGAGCTGCTCCTCACGGCAGCCGAGTGCCACATGCACGCGGGCGACTTCACCACCGCTCGGCGCCTCTACGCCGACCTGGCGTCGAGCACCAGCCCCCGCGTGAGGTTGATGGCGGCGATCGGGCACGAGGACGCCTCCGCCCGGCCCGGGGTCAACGGCGAGTCGTCGCTCGCCATGCTCAGCGAGGCACTCGAAGCGGCTGCGCTGGATCGCGATGACCCCCTCCACGTCCGTGCGATCGCCAGCCTGGGGAGGGCGTCCGCGTTCACCGGAGACACCCATCGGGCCCGTGCATGGGGGGAGGACGCGCTGGCGCGAGCACGCGCGGACGGAGACGAGGAGCTGGTCGCCCATGCGCTGGGTCGGGCACTGTGGCAGGGGATGACTCCGCAGCTGGCGCCCGAGCTGCTGGAGCGGGCAGTCGAGCTCTACGAGATCGGCTCGCGCCTCGGGAACGACGACCACCGTGGTCCGGCGGCCTTCTACCGCTCCGTCTTCGCCTACATCGTGGGCGACGAGCCGGCCTGGACCAGCGCTCAGCGCGACCTGACCGCGCTCGCGCTGTCCCGCGGTCAGCCGTTCTTCCGCTACGTCGCCGGCTGCAGTCGATATGCCCACCAGTACGCCGTCGGGGACTACGCGGCGGCGGAGCGGATCGTGGCGTGGCTGGAGCAGTTCAACGACGAGTTCGACGGCGCGACGGAGGGCTCCTGGGGCGTGCAGCAGTTCATGCTGCGCAGGGTCACCGACCGCCTGTCGGAGGTGCGTCCGTTCGTGACGGGTGACGAGGGTCTCGAGGATCACTGGCTCCCGGGTCTGCTGGCGCTGTACACCGAGCTGGAGATGTGGGCACCGACCGCCCGGCTGCTGACGCACCTGTGCGGGCGCGTCGACGACTACCGAGCAGGCGCCCAGTGGGGCGGGGTGCTGGCCTTCATGACCGAGGCGGCAGTGAGGCTCGAGGATGAGCAGACGGCACGACTCCTGCGCCCTCTGCTGGCCGATCACGCCGGTGCCAACTTGATGGCCGGCCAGTTCGTCGGTGTCTTCGGCAGCGCTGACCGCCGGATCGCGGAGCTGGACTCGTTGCTGGGCGCTGCGGACGCCGACGGTGGTTTCGAGCGGGCCCTCGCCATGGATCGGAGGATGGGCGCCGTCACCCACCAGGCGGAGACCCTGGCTGCCTGGGGTAGGCACCGTGCTCGAACCCCCGGTAGGGCGGGCGGCCCCACGGCGTCGGCGCTCGCTGACGAGGCGGGTGCCTTGGCGCGCCGCATCGGGCATCGCCGCGTGCTTCGCGACCTCGATGCAGTTCCTGCACCCGACGCCGTCCACCCGCCTTTGCCCAACGGCCTGACCGAGCGTGAGGTCGAGGTGCTCCGCCTGGTCGCCGAAGGGCTGTCCAACCGTGAGATCGGCGAACGCCTGTTCCTCAGCGCGAACACGGCCGCCAACCACGTGCGCAGCATCCTGACCAAGACCGCAGCCCCCAACCGCACGAAGGCGGCGATCTTCGCCACCCAGCACGGCCTGATCCGACCTGGTGGATGAGCCGACCCTCGGGGTCACTGCATCGGTGCGAACGCGCCGTCCGGAGAGATGGTGCCGGAGATCTCCACGATCGTGTCCGCCGGCAGGCCGGCGCGCACTGCGGCCGCCCGGATCGCGTCGATGTCGTCGGCCTCGTACAGGCAGAACGTCTTGCGCTTGTCGGCGGACAGGAAGGAGGAGAGCCAGCGCACGCCGGAGTCCTCGTTGATCTCGTTGATCTCGACGGCCGTCGCCGGATCGACGTCCAACTGCTCGGCGAACTGACGTTCCACCATGAAGATCGGCATGACGCACCTCTCGGTCGTGACCACGTGCCTCCCGGCACGGAACCACCTGGACCAGTGGTCCCTGCCCCCAACGTACCCAGACCGACGCCCGGCTGTGGTGGCCCGAGCTGCTCGAGCGCGGGGCTACGGCGTCTGGGTGAGGGTCCTGACGGTCCCTACGACGCGGTAGCACCGCGCTGGACGGCGCCCGGCGGATGACGTTCAGGTCGTCAGTGGGTGCCGGCGAGGTTGAGGCCGACGACGCCGATGACGATCATGACCAGCGAGAGGGCCCGCAGCGGCGACATCTGCTCGCCGAGCCAGAGGTAGCCGATGACGGCGACGATGGCGGTGCCGAGGCCCGACCACACGGCGTACGCCGTCGACACGGAGATCGTGCGCACGACGAGGGCCAGCAGCCAGATCGACGCGGCGTACCCACCCAACACGGCGACTGACCACCAGAGGTCGGTGAAGCCGGCGGTGCGGGGGAGCAGGGCGGTGGCGGCCACCTCGATCCCGATGGCGGCCAGGAGCAGCATGGCGGCGGCGAACATCAATTCCTCTCACGTGTAGCGGTCGCTACACGCTGTTAATGTAGCACTCGCTACAGTGGAGGCGTGAGTCGTCGCGAGCAGCTGCTGGACCAGGTCACCGACCACGTGCTGGAGCACGGGTTGATCGGCCTCACCCTGCGTCCCCTCGCGGCGGCGATCGGCACCAGCGACCGGATGCTGATCTACCACTTCGGGAGCCGCGACGCGCTCGTCTCCGACGTGGTCTCGCGCGTCACCGAGCGCTCCACCGCGCACGTCGAGGCGATGCCGGCGGCACCGTCGGTCAGGAGCGCCGTCAACCGGCTGTGGGAGGACTACTGCCGGGCGCCCCTCGGCCCGTGCCTGACCGTCTACTGCCAGGCCGCCGCCACGGGCCTGATCGGGGAGGAGCCCTTCCTGACGGCGGCCCGCACCACCAACGAGCGGTGGGCGCTGGCGCTGGGTGACTTCCTGCGGCGCTCCGGTGCCCCCGTACGCCGGGTGCGTCGGATCGTCACGTTGGTCGACTCCGCCCTCTACGGCTTCCACCTCGACCTGACCACCGATCGCCCCGACCAGCTCGCACGAGGCGTCGACGACCTCGCCCGTGCCGCGCAGGCGCTGGCCGACGGCTGAGCCGGCTCAGGGCTGCGCCACGGGCACCCAGCGACCCAGCACCGTCGCCAGGGACTCCAGCGCGATCGGCCGCGAGACGTGGTCGTCGATGCCCGCAGCCAGTAGGCAGTCCAGGGAGTCGATCCCGACCCGGTCCGGGTCGTGGGTGGTCATCGCGACGACCGGCACGTGGCCGCTCGCGCCCTGGAACCGCCGGATCTCCGCCACGGTCGCAGCCTCGTCGCGCAGCGGCAGGCGACAGTCCAGCAGCACCGCGTCGTACGTCGTGTGCGCGAGCGCGATCAGCGCCTCCACGTCGTCACCGGCGGTGGAGGCCTGGTAGCCGAGGTACTCGACCATCCCGGCGGTGATCAGCTGGTTGGTGGGGTTCTCGTCGACGACCAGCACCCGCACCGCCGGTTCCTCGGGTGAGGAGAGGGACGAGCGGGAGAGCACGACGAGCACCTCGCGCAGCTGCTCGGAGTGCACCGGCTTGGTCAGCGTCGCCGAGAAGCCGGCCTTCGACGCGCGGGTGTGGTCGACCGCCGGGTCGGAGGTCAGCAGCACCAGTCCCGGGCCGCCGCCGGCCGACTGCTGGATGCGGGCCGCGAGGTCCATGCCGGTCATCACCGGCATCGTCAGGTCGAGCAAGCAGACGTCGTAGTGGGCGTTGTGGGCCAGCACCTCGAGGGCTGCCGTGCCGCCGTCGACAGTGTCGACCTCCGCGCCCCAGCTGCGCAGGAGGTCGCCGATGACCAGGCGGTTGGTGGCGTTGTCGTCGACCGCGAGCACCCGCAGGCCGTCGAGGCGTGGCAGCTCTGCGGCGTCCTGGGGGGCCAGCTCCTGCAGGTGCAGCTCGACCCAGAAGGTGCTGCCGGAGCCGGTCTCCGACTCGACCCCGATCCGGCCGTCCATGATCCGCACCAGCTCCCGTGCCGTCGCCAGGCCGAGCCCGGTGCCCTCGTACTGCCGGGTGTGGGAGGAGTCGCCCTGCGAGAAGGCCTCGAACAGCTGGCCCCGCAGCGCGTCGTCGATGCCGATGCCGGTGTCGTGGACCTCGAGCCGGACGTCGACCCAACCGTCGGAGTCGCGCAGCAGGACGGCGCGCAGCGTGACCTCGCCGGCGCTGGTGAATTTCACCGCGTTGCTCGCGAGGTTGAAGACGATCTGACGCAGCCGCGCCCCGTCGGCCCGCACCAGGTCGGGCACCGGCCCCTCGACCTGGGTGACGACCTCGAGCCGCTTGCCGTGGGCCGCGGGCGCGATCAGGTCGGCGGTCTCCTCGAGCACGTCCACGAGCGACACCTCGCCGTAGGTGAGCTCGACCTCGTCGCTCTCCACGCGAGCGAAGTCGAGGATGTCGTCGATCAGGTTGAGCAGCATCCCGCCCGCACCGTGCACGCCTTCGGCGTACTGCCGCTGGCGCTCGTCGAGGTGGGTGTGCATCAACAGCTGGGAGAGGCCGATGACGCCGTTCATCGGGGTGCGGATCTCGTGGCTGATCGTGGCGAGGAACTCGGACTTGGCCCGCGACGCCTGCAGCGCCTCGTCGCGCGCCTCGGCGAGTGCCTGTTGGTCGCGCTGCTGCCCCTGCAGCAGCCGCGCGGTCCGGACCAGGGAGAGCAGCAGCAGGAGGGTGGTGCCGAGGATGAGGGGTGACGAGGCGACCGGCTGGTTCGTGAAGCTGTTGTAGGCCAGCAGGACCGGGACCGCGAACAGCGGGCCGATCGCGACGAACAGCCGGGTCAGGGTGTGGTCGCTCGGCGGTGCGTCCGGGGCCTCGACCCGGCCGCCCCGGTGGAACCGCGCCATCAGGATCGCACCGAGCATCCAGCCGGCGTTCTCCCAGTTCTCGTGGACGTCGGTGAGGGGCAGGGTCAGGAACCCGAGGTCGGCCACCAGCCAGGCCACCACGCCGACACCGAACCACGGGTCGACCCATCGGCGAGCCACCCGGTCGGTCGCGATCCGCATCACCAGCGCGAGCAGCACCGCGTCGGCGATCGGATAGCTCGACCACACGACCTTGATGAAGGGCGTGAGGGACGGGTCACCGGCGATCTCCGCGACCGAGATCGTCCACAGCACCATCACGCTGACGGTCACGATCGTGGCGGCGTCGATCAGCGAGTCGACGTCGCGCTCGTGGCCGGCGCGCGAGCGGTGCAGAGCGGTGACGAGGGCAGCGGCGAGGAAGACGTAGGCGGTCAGCCAGCCGACGTCGGCCAACGAGACGTCGGTCGACTCGGAGCCGTTGACCCAGAGGTACCAGGACAGCTCGCCGAAGGCGTTGCTCGCCAGGCCCGCCGCCACCAGCTGCGCAGGCAGCCGCAACCCGGGTGACGCCGTGCGGCTGCCCCACCACGCCGCCAGTGCCGACCCTGCCTGGACGCCGACGAAGGCGACGGCGACCCAGGTGTCCGACGGGCGCACGACGTGGATCGCGACGGCAACGACCCAGACCAGGACCACGAAGGCAGCCCACAGCGCCCGGCGGACTCGCGCCGGGGTCTCCGCGTGGGGCGGGGAGGTCATGGAGTGGTCCCCCTGTCTGGTCCCGAGTGGACCTGATTCTCGACCCGGGTGACCTGCGACGACGCGCTTTCGGGGGATTTGTTACCGAGGTGTCGCGCGCCGGCGCTCGCCGGGCCGCGGGAACGAGAACACCCAGCGGCGCCCCGGGTGCTCCGACACCGACCACAGCCGCCTCGTCGAGGGCGACCACGTGAGGTCCTCGGGACCCATCGGCAGCGCGAGCGGCCGCAGCCGCAGCGCACCCGGCCGCCCGCTCGCCAGACCCCCGGGCAGCCAGGGACCCGTCGACACCGTGGCGTGCCAGTTCCCGTCCACCCTCGTGGCTCCCTGCATCCGGGCCCGGGAGCCGTCCTCGACCGACCGGGGACGGCTCCGCCCGTCCTCGTCCGCGGCGAGCAGCGAGGTCGCGGCGTCGACCCCGAACTGCGCCAACCTCGTCGTCGCCCCCCGCCTGCGCCCGTACTCGCCGGCCACCAGGACCGGTCCCCCCTCGGCGCCGGCGTGGCCGAGGGAGACGAACGAGTAGCGCAGCCGCTCGTGACCCGGCTCGGTGCCGGCACGGTAGGCCGAGCGGACGGGCAGCACCAGGTCGTGACCGAACGACTCGATCCCCGGACCGGCGGTCATCACGTCGTCGAGGTGGCAGGTCACCAGCCCGCGAGCGGTCGCTGCGACGTGGACGGCACCGCCGAGCCACACGATCCCCCCCGCGTGCACCGTCAGCGGGTCGGTGACGACCGCGCCGTCGTCGGTCAGTCGTGGCACGACCAGCAGCACGTGGCGGTAGCGCAGCGAGTCGAGGTCGAGCACCGTCAGGCGGGTGCCGTGCGAGACGCCGTCGTCGGGGTGCGCGTACCAGCTGACCAGCAGCAGGCGCCGGCCCAGCACCCGCTCGGAGGGGTCGGCGTCCGCCGAGCCGGAGATCCCCTGCGGCCACCACCGGTGGTCGCGGCCGTCCGCCGGCTCCCAGGCGTAGGCCTCGTCGACCAGCCACCCGCAGAGGCGACCCAGCCGCGAGGGCCGGGCCTGACGGTCGAGCCGTTCGAGCACCCCCGCGAGACCGATGCGGCCACCGAGCAGGTCGGCCAGCGCGTCGATCTCCGCGGCCTTGTCGTCGGTGAGGGTGAGGTGCACGCCGGTCACCCCGGCACGCTAGCCGGTGCCGCCCGGCGGCGTACCCTCCTGCGGGTGGCACGGGTGCTGGTGGTGGGCGCGGCGGTCCTCCGCGACGGTCGGGTCCTGGTCGCGCGACGTACGACGCCGCCGGAGGCCGCGGGCCGGTGGGAGTTCCCCGGCGGCAAGGTCGAACCGAACGAGGCTCCCGGTTCTGCCGTCGTCCGCGAGCTGCGCGAGGAGCTCGGTTGCACCGTGGCCGTCGACGGCTGGCTCGACGCCGAGGTGCCGATCGGCGAGCGCCACGTGCTGCGGGTCGCGCTGGCCCACGTCGTCGACGGCGAGCCCGTGCCGCTCGAGCACGACCGGGTGCGGTGGCTGGCGCCCGACGAGCTGGAGGAGGTCGACTGGCTCGAGCCCGACAGACCCTTCCTGCCGCTGCTGCGCACCCACGTGGGTCAGGGGAGGATGACACCGTGAGAGGCATCTTCTTCGACGAGGACGACGCGAACGCCGCCGCCGCGCAGCTGCGGGCGGACGGCTACGACGCCGACGTCGTGCGGGAGCGGCTGGCCGGGGAGGACGACGACGAGGACCACCCCTGGGCCGTCACGACCGACGCGCCGGAGTTCGCACTCGAGCTGCAGGTCGAGAGGTACGACGGCTGGCTCGAGGTCGAGCCCGAGGCGCAGGAGCGCTCGCGGCCCGTGATCGACCTGCCCGCCGGCCCTCGGCGCCACCACCGGCCGCCCGGTCCGCCGCAGCCCCCGGTCTGAACCGGGTCGTCAGGGCGCGGGATACGTTGGAGCCATGGCGCACACCCCCGACCAGCGACTGCTGCTGGTCCACGCCCACCCCGACGACGAGACGATCAACAACGGCGCCACGATGGCGCGTTACGTCGCCGAGGGCCGCGGCGTCACCCTCGTCACCTGCACCGCGGGGGAGATGGGGGAGGTGTTGGTGCCCGACCTCGAGCACCTCGCCTTCGAGCAGGAGGGCGGGCTCGGCGACGAGCGACGCACCGAGATCGAGGAGGCCATGGGCATCCTCGGCGTCACCGACCACCGGTTCCTCGGAGGCTTCGGCCGCTTCCACGACTCCGGGATGGCGTGGCACGCCGACGGCCACGCCGTCGCCGGCGAGTTCGTGCCCGACAACGCGTTCTGGCACGCCGACCTGACCGAGGCCGCCGACGAGCTCGTCCGCGTCATCCGTGAGGTGCGCCCCCAGGTGCTGATCACCTACGACCAGTTCGGCGGCTACGGCCACCCCGACCACATCCAGGCCCACCGGGTGGCGACGTACGCCGCCGACCTGGCCGCCGTGGCGTCCTACAAGCTCGACCTGGGTGAGCCCTGGGACATCGCGAAGATCTACTGGACCGCCTTCTCGGAGAGGCGGCTGCGCGAGTCGTTGCGCGCCCTCCGCGACAGCGGCGACACCGAGACCTTCGCCGGCATGGAGCCCGACGGCGACCTCCCGCCGTTCGTCACGCCCGACGAGCTGATCGACGCCGAGGTCGAGGGCGCCGGCCTGGTCGAGCTGAAGATGCGTGCCCTGAAGTCCTACCGCACCCAGATCCGTGCCGACGACAAGACCTTCGGCGGTGGTGAGAGCGGCCACGCCTTCTGGGACGTGGAGAGCTACCGGCTCGCGCGCGGCACCGCCGCCCCCGGTCCGGATGGCCTCGAGACCGACCTCTTCGCCGGGCTCTGACCCGTGTCGGGAGCACGACGCGCGACCGGTGCGCTCGGCCTGCTGGTCGTGGGAGTCGTCACCGGTCTCGCGGCGGCCGTGTCCCACGAGCTGTGGTGGAGCCTGCCGCTGACCACGGCCGGTCTCGGGGCCTGCTACCTGGCGGTGGGCCCCGGCTGGCTGACGCGGCTGCCGCTGGCCCTGGGCTTCACCGGCGCCGTCGGCTGGGCGCTGCGCGCCCGACCCGAGGGCGACTACCTGGTGTCCACCTCGACCCGCGGCCTGCTGCTCCTCGGGGTCGTGGTGCTGGCCGTGCTGATGGCGGTCGCGACCCTGCCCCGCCCCGGCGCCGCGCGCGTCCCGGAAGCGGAGGGCTCGGGGTCGACGACCTAGCATGGCGCGCGTGACTGATCCGGAGCGCGAGAAGGAAGGCGGCCGCGTCGTCCTGCTGATGCTGGCCGGCCTGGTGCTGCTCGCAGGGGGCGCCTACTCGGCGGCCTACCTCGCGGCGGGCGACCGGGTCCCTCGTGGCACCACGGTCGCCGGGGTGGGCATCGGCGGGCAGACGGCCGACGAGGCGACGGCGACGCTGGAGGAGGAGCTCCGGGTCGACGCACCGCTCGAGGTGAGCGTCGGCGCGAGCACCCAGCGGCTGCGGCCCGACGACCTCGGCCTCGCGGTCGACATCGAGGAGTCCGTCGCCGCGGCCGGGGGCGGCCGCTCCTGGGACCCCGCCCGGCTCTGGGACTACTACACCGGCGGTGACGAGCTGTCCGCCGTGCTCGACGTCGACGACGACGCGATGACCGCGGCGATCGCCCGGCTCGACAAGCAGGTCGGCACCCCGGCGCGCAACGGCGCCGTCCGCTTCCAGGGCACCCAGATCGTCGAGCGCGAGCCCCGCGAGGGACAGCAGCTCGACCCCGACGCGGTGCGGGCGGCGATCGAGGACGACTGGCCCGCCCGGGAGGCGACCCCGATCGGCCTCGAGCTGGTCACCGTCGAGCCGGACATCGACTCCGCCGACGTCCGGACGGCCGTCGACGAGTTCGCCAACCCCGCCGTGTCCGCGCCGGTCACGCTGCTCTTCGGTCGCTCCGAGATCCGCCTCTCCCAGCGCGAGTTCCTGCCTGCGCTGCGGCTCCGCGCCCAGGACGGCGAGTTGGTCCCGTCGGTCGCGCGCAAGCAGCTGACCCGGTTGCTCGACCGGCGCATCAGCTCCGGTGAGCCGGTGGACGCGACCGTGCGCCTGGTCGACGGCAGGCCGAAGGTGATCAAGGCAAAGCCTGGGGTCACCTTCGAGCCGGACGACGTGGAGCGCCAGCTGCTCCGCGTGGTCACCCGCCCCTCGGGCGACCGCCGGGCCCGCATCGAGGCGGTCGCCGAGCAGCCGGAGGTGTCCACCAAGGACGCGCGCGGCTGGGGGATCAAGGAGCGGGTGTCCACGTTCACGACGTACTACCCCCACGCCGACTACCGCAACACCAACATCGGCCGGGCCGGCGAGATCGTCGACGGCACCGTCCTCGAGCCGGGCGAGGTCTTCTCGCTCAACGGCATCGTGGGGGAGCGCACCCGGGAGAACGGGTTCACCGAGGGCTTCATCATCTCCGACGGCATCCTCGTCGAGGACCTCGGCGGCGGTGTCTCGCAGATGGCGACGACGCTCTTCAACGCCGCCTTCTTCGCGGGCCTCGAGGACGTCGAGCACAAGCCGCACTCCTTCTACATCGACCGCTACCCGATCGGTCGCGAGGCCACGGTCGCGTGGGGAGCGGTCGACCTGCGGTTCCGGAACGACACGAAGCACGGCGTCCTGGTCACGGCCGACGTCAAGCCGAGCACCCCCAGCAGCTCCGGGGTGGTGACGGTCAGCATGTGGTCGACCAAGACGTGGGACATCACCACCCGCACGTCCGACCGCTACAACTTCACCGAGGAGCAGACGCGGCGCGTCGACACCCCCGACTGCCATGCCAACGAGGGCTACGGGGGCTTCGACATCGACGTGTGGCGCTACTTCCGCCGACCCGGCTCCGACGAGCTGGTCAAGCAGGAGAAGTTCCACACCACCTACACCCCGAGCGACACGGTCGTGTGCACCAACCCCCGCGCCGACGGGTGAGCCTCACCCCGTGACCGGAGCCCGCAGGTAGCGCAGCCGGTGATGGGTGCGGAAGCCCATCCCCTCGTAGAGCGACAGGGCCGGTGCGTTGTCGGACTCGACGTGCAGCCAGGCGGTCGTGGCGCCCTGGGCGCCGCCCCAGTCGAGCATCCGGGCCATCATCGCGGTGGCGAGGCCGCGCCGGCGCAGCCACGGCTCCAGCTGGAGCGCGTGGACGCCGAGCCAGTCACCGTCGAGCGCCGCCCGCCCGCCGGCCACGACCTCGCCCGAGCGCACCAGTCGCAGCTCGAGGCGGGGACCGTCCTCGAGCTCCACGAGGTCGGCGGCCTCGGCGGGGTCGCGGTCCCCGCAGGCGCGCAGCGCGCGGGCCAGCGAGGCGACCTGGAAGTACGACGCCCCACCCGCCACCTCCTCCCAGCCGGCGCCGTCGAGGTGCTCGTCGACGTCGCTCCCGGGCTCCACCTGCGCCAGCGGCTCCCGACCGCGGGCCGCGTAGAAGGCGAGCAGCCGCTCGACCGCGACGTCCGTCGGCACGCCGGGGTCGCCGATGGCCAGGCAGGAGTTGGCCCGCTTCAGCAGCCGCCCGACCGGAGCGGGGTCCGAGCGCAGCACCCACTCGCCGAGCGACTCGGTCTCCACGTGCGGCCACAGCGCCAGCGAGTGCCCCTCGGCCTCGCGGGGGCTGACCCGGTGCCGCACCGAGGGTCGCGGCGGGACCGGCTTGCCCGACACCACGAGGGACAGCGCGATGACCACCGGTGGACCCGACTCGGGCTGCACGACGCACTCGCCGTCGCCCCAGCGCACGCAGGTCCCGAGCACGTCGGTCATCGCCGGCCCCCCGCTGGGGCCCACCTCACCCGGCAGCACGCGGCGGACCACGACGCGCTGCCCCACGACGTGGGGACCGAGACCGTGCTCCTGGCGTGGTCCGTCCGGGCGGGCCTGCGGCGACTCTGGCACCCGGAGAGACTAGGCTGCCTGCAGCAGCTCTTGCACCGTCTTACGAGGAGGATCTGGTGACCTACGTCATCGCCCAGCCGTGCGTCGACCTCAAGGACCGGGCCTGTGTCGACGAGTGTCCCGTCGACTGCATCTACGAGGGCAAGCGGATGCTCTACATCCACCCCGACGAGTGCGTCGACTGCGGCGCCTGCGAGCCGGTCTGCCCGGTCGAGGCGATCTTCTACGAGGACGACACCCCGGAGGAGTGGAAGGGCTACTACGACGCCAACGTCCACTTCTTCGACGACCTCGGTTCGCCGGGCGGTGCCGCCAAGATGGGCGAGATCGACCACGACCACCAGCTCGTGGCCGCGCTCCCGCCGCAAGAGCACGACGAGTGAGGTCGCCGGTCTCTGACCGGCTCCCGGACTTCCCCTGGGACCAGCTGGCGTCGTACGCCGCCACGGCGCGCGCGCACGCCGACGGGATCGTCGACCTCTCGGTCGGCACCCCGGTCGACGCGACTCCGGCCGTCGTCCAGGAGGCGTTGCGCGCGGCCGCGGACGCCCCCGGCTACCCGACGACCCTGGGTCTCGCCGAGACCCGGCAGGCAGCGGTCGACTGGCTCGCGCGACGTCACGGCGTCACGGGACTCGGCCTCGACGGTGTGCTCCCCGTCATCGGCTCCAAGGAGCTGATCGCCTCGCTCCCCGGCCACCTCGGGGTGGGTGAGGGGGACCTGATCGGCTTCCCCGAGGTCGCCTACCCCACCTACGAGGTCGGGGCCGCGCTGTGCGGCGCCCGGGCGGTGGCCACCGACTCGCTGACGGCGTTCGGCCCCGAGACCCCGGCGTTGCTGTGGCTCAACTCGCCGTCCAACCCGACGGGTCGGGTGCTGCCGCCCGACCACCTGCGCAAGGTCGTCGACTGGTGCCGCGAACGCGGCACCCTGCTGGTCTCCGACGAGTGCTACCTCGAGTGCTCCTGGGAGGGCGAGCCACCCACCTCGGTGCTCCATCCCGACGTGTGCCGGGGCAGCCACGAGGGCATCCTCGCCGTCCACTCGCTCTCCAAGCGCTCCAACCTCGCGGGCTACCGCTGCGCCTTCGTCGCAGGCGACCCCGCCGTGCTGGGGGAACTGCTGGCGGTGCGCAAGAACCTCGGCCTGATGATGCCGACGCCCCAGCAGCACGCGATGGCCGCGGCACTCGGCGACGACCACCACGCGACGGCGCAGCACGCGACGTACGCCGCACGGCGGGCCGTGCTGCGCGAGGCGCTGGAGCGTGCCGGCTTCCGCATCGACCACTCGGAGGCGTCCCTCTACCTCTGGACGACCGGCGAGGGAGTCGACGACTGCTGGGGCCTCGTGCAGTGGTTCGCAGAGCGAGGCATCCTCGTCGCCCCGGGCTCGTTCTACGGCCGGGCCGGACGCTCCCACGTGCGGATCGCCTTCACCGCCACCGACGAGCGCGTCGCTGCCGCGGTGTCCCGCCTCACCGCCTGACCGGCGGCGGAGGCAGCCGGCCGGCTCAGCGGGTGCCGGTGCTCGCGAGGGGCGTGGGCGGTGACACGTAGGAGTCCCACGGGTCGGGGTCGGGGTCGGCGAGCAGCTGCTCGGCGTGCACCCGCACGGCAGAGATGTCCTCGATCCGGACGACGTGGTGACCCGTCTCCGCGCCGGTGAGGACCACGCCGTGGCCGTCGACCTCGTTGACGAGTCCGTCGATCCAGTGGCCACTGACCAGCACCGACACCACGACCTCGTGGTCCCGGGCTCGACCCAGGGCCGTGCCGATCGTGTAGATCGTCGACGACATGATGGTCCCCTCCCGTTCCGGCCGCCCACGAGGCCGGTCCAGCCTCGACCGTAGGGCAGGAAGGAGGCCGGGGTCACGCAGACCGGGTCAGGTGTGGCCGGACGACTTCCGGGTATGGCCCGAACGGGTCAGGGGTAGACGTCGACGTGCACGTGGTCACGGTGCTCGAGCACCGCGACGGCCGCGGCGTCCCGGCCGCTGGTGTCGGGGCGGTAGGCCCGCCACCCGTCGCCGGAGCGCCACCCTGCCGTCCAGATCCGGCCGTCGAAGATGACGGTGCGCACGTCGAGCCGCTCCGCGTGGGCCACGAGGTACTGGGCCATGGCCCAGCCGCGGTCCTTGTTGGCCTCGGAGACCGGGCGGAAGAACACGTCGACGGCACGGCCCTCGTAGTGCGCCGAGCCCCGCATGTGGCCGTCGGTCACCCCGCCGGAGCGAATCCGCCGAGCGACTGCTCTCCCACACCTGCTGCAGGTCGCGGCGCACGACGGCGGCACGCCGGGTCAGGCCGGAGCTGTCGAGCTTCTCGGACGCGCCCTCGGGCTCGTCGGTCTGCACGCAGTGGAGAGCGGCCCACGACTCCCCGGTGAGCGCGCTGGCCAGCACTCGGGCGTCGGCCTCGTGGTCGGCGTAGGCATCGGGGTAGGCCGAGCGCTGCACCTCCTGCGCGGCGACCGTCACCTCGAGCTGCTGGTAGCCGTCGACCTCGACGAGGGCGTCGAAGAAGGCGTTGGCGGCGTAGACGGGGTCCATGAGCTGCCGGGGGCTGCCCCAGCCCTGGGACGGTCGCTGCTGGAAGAGGCCGAGCGAGTCACGGTCACCGAAGTCGATGTTGTGGAGCTTGGACTCCTGGTAGGCCGTGGCGAGCGCGATCGTCGCCGCCCGGGCGGGCAGCCCGCGCTCGACGGAGATGGCGGCGATCAGCGCGGCGTTCTCGGCCTGCTCGGGCGCGAGGACGACCGTGCGGCCCTGGACCGTCGCGCGGCAGTCGTCGGCCCGCAGCAGCGGGACGACGCCGTCGCCGAGCAGGCGCCAGGTGACGACGCCGACGGCCACGAGGCCCAGGACGACGCCGACGGCCCACAGCCGCTTCACGGTCGGGCCATCAGTTCGCGTGCAACGCCGCGTTGAGCACGATGCCGTCGCCCTGCCACGGCACCGCCTCGATGGTGCCGGTCACCGAGTTGCGGCGGAAGAGCACGTTGCTGGCCCCCGAGAGGGTGGCCGCCTTGACGACCTTCGGCTTGCTGTCGATGTCGGAGATCGTGACCTTGGTGCCGGCGGTGACGTAGCAGCCGGCCTCGACGACGCAGTCGTTCCCGAGGGAGATGCCGATGCCGGCGTTGGCTCCGAGCAGGCAGCGCTCCCCGATCGAGATCACCTGGGTGCCACCGCCGGAGAGGGTGCCCATGATCGAGGCGCCGCCGCCGACGTCGGAGCCGTCGCCCACGACGACGCCCGCCGAGATCCGGCCCTCCACCATCGAGGAGCCGAGCGTGCCGGCGTTGTAGTTGACGAAGCCCTCGTGCATCACGGTCGTGCCCTCGGCGAGGTGGGCGCCGAGCCGCACCCGGTCGGCGTCGGCGATCCGGACCCCGGTGGGCACCACGTAGTCGACCATCCGCGGGAACTTGTCGACCCCGAGCACCTGCACCGGCCCCCGGCCGCGCAGCCTCGTCCGGGTGGCCTCGAAGTCGTCGACGGGGCAGGGGCCGTGGTTGGTCCAGGCGACGTTGCTGAGGGCGCCGAAGATGCCGTCGAGGTTCTGCCCGTGGGGGCGCACGAGGCGGTGCGAGAGCAGGTGGAGCCGGAGGTAGGCGTCGACGGCGTCCCGGGGCGGGTCGCCGAGGTCGATCTCGACGGTGACCACCTCGGTGCGCACCCGCCGCTCGGGGTGGTCGCCGGCGGCGTCGAGCAGGTGGGCGGGCGGCTGGTCGTCCGCGGGACGCGCGCCCAGGGCGGGCGCCGGGAACCACGCCTCGAGGACGGTGCCCTCGGAGGCGCCGCTGGTGACGATCGTGGCCAGGCCGTGGCCCCAGGCGGACGTGGGTGAAGTCGCAGTCTCGGTCACGGGTCCAGCCTACGGAGTGGACCGCGCTACCCCAGAGTCGTGGTGAGCCACCCGAGCATCGGCAGGGTCTGCTCGTTCCAGTAGACGCGCGTGTGGCCGCCGGCACCGGCCACCTCCCGCGCTGGTGGCGGCGCGGCGGCGAGCAGCGCCTCGGCGCCGTCCCGGAAGGGGTCCTCCTGGCCGCACCACAACCCCCACGGCACGCGAGCGAGGGCCGAGAGGTCGTCGAGGACCTCGTCGCCGGGGTGCAGGGCGGGGCTGAAGAGGGCCAGCCCCGTCGCCCACGTCGGCTCCTGAGCGACGAGGCGCAGCGCGCCGTACCCGCCGCGCGACCAGCCCCAGAGCGCCCGCCGGTCACCGAAGCCGCGCTCGTCCAGCCACGTCGGCAGCTCCTCGCGGAGCATCGCCCGGGGGTCGGTTCCGCCGCCGGGCGTCCAGCCGGTCGGACCGTCGTCGGTGCCCGCGAGGACGAACGGGGGCGCCCCCGCCGCCACCGCGGCGGTGACGAAGCGGCCGAGCCCGAAGCCGGGCAGCTGGGCCGCGGACGCCGACGCGCCGTGCAGCACCACGACCACCGGGAGCCCGACCCCGGCGCCGTACCCGTCGGGGCCGCGGTGAACAGGTCGATCTCGCCGAGGTGCCGTGACGCCACCCGCTCCACCCTGACCCGGCCCTCGGGGGCGTCGGGGACGAACGGCTCGGGTGTCAGGCCGAAAGCGTCGCGCGTGCGCCACCGCACCGACGGCGGCGCGAGCACCCACCCGGCCGCCCCGACGGCGGTCGCCGCCGCACCGCCGATCGCGGTGCGGCGGCTGACGCGGGTCAGCGCACCCGAGGCGCTTGAGCAGGGCGCGGCCCTCGGCGGTCGTGGTGGTGCGTCCGGCGTCGCGGCCGAAGACCTTCGTGTCGGCGGCCGGGAAGCTGACCCCGTCAGGACCATGCCGAAGCTGGTGTCGCCCGTCCACGCGACGGTGCCGGCGGGCAGCGCGATCCCGGGCACGTTCAGGCCGCCACGCCCGGCGACGACGATCGTGCCGCTCTCGGTCCCGGTGCTCTGGACGCGCAGCACGTGCTTCACCGGCCGGTACGCCGCGGGAAGGCGGAACACCTGGATGTCGGCGTTTCGGCGGAGTCGCACAGTGCGTCACCACCGGCCCGTTCTTCGGCCACCGCGACCCGACTGAGGGTGCACGGTGCCGAAGCGGTCGGTCCGGTACCCGACGCGAGCCAGGCCGGGAATCTGGTTGTGGCCCGACTGCCAGACGCAGTCCCCGTCGCCGCCGTCGCCGAACTGCGCGGCCCGGACGTACTTGAACTTCTTCTCCTTCACCATGTCGGCGGCCTTGAGCGTGCCGTTCTTGACCTTCTTGGAGGTCACGGCGTTGTCCTTGAGGTCGGAGGTACCGATCTTGCCGGCGGCGTAGCCGGCGCCGGCGACCCCGACCACGAGCGCGAAGATCGCCACGAGCATTGCCGCCGGAGACATGGCGGCTGAGAGACGTGTGGAAGATGGACACGAGACCCTCCCCAGGGTTGGATCTGGACGTCCTTCGACTGTGGCAGCGTCGCCGGGGGCTGTCGCCGTGGTCCAGACCTGTCAGGCCGGGGCGCGTCGCGAGCGACCGGTGACCGCGAGCGCGACCCCGCTGATGGCCACGACCAGCCCGGCGAGCCACCCCGAGGGTCTCGCCCAGCACCACCCAGGCCAGGACGGCCGTCACGGGTGGGGAGAGGAAGAAGACGCTCGAACCCGCGCCGGCTCCGCCGCGGCGTACGACGGCGCCCAGCAGCACGAGGCCGATGATCGAGTTGACCACCGCGAGGAAGACGATGGCGATCGCGCCGGCCACAGGGTCGCGCACCGCGTCGGTGCCCTCGAGGGAAAGCGCGAGCAGGACCATCACGGGGGTCGTCGCGGCGAACTGCAGGGTCGCCGACCACCACGGGTCGACGCGCGCGGGGATCCACCGGAGCCCCATCGTGCCGAGGCTGAGGCTGAGCATGCCGAGCAGGCCCAGGGTGAGGCCGAGCAACCCTCCGGCGCTGTCGACGTCGGGGCCCAGCACGAGGCCGACGCCCGCCACACCGACCGCCAGACCGAGCACCTGACGCCGTCCCACACGTTCGCCGAGGAAGAGTCCGGCCAGCACGACGGTCAGCACCGGCGAGAGCGAGTGGAGGAGGGCGGCGAGGGTCGCTCCGAGGCCCGCCTCGAACGCGAGGTACATGAAGCCGAACTGCACCCCGTTCATGACCAGGCCGACCGCACACACCCGCAGCAGCGCCTGTCGGTCGATGCGCAGGGGCCCCCGGACCCACCGGACGATCGGCACGAACAGGACGGTGGCCAGGGCGAAGCGCAGCGCCAGCACCGTGAACGGCTCGACGGCGGCCACGCTCGCCGGCCCCGCGATGTAGCCGGAGGACCAGACCAGCACGAAGGCGCCCGCCGGGAGCCAGGGGAACGCGGCCGTGCCGGCGTCCTCCCGCGCCCGAGTCGTCACCCCCGCAGCCTCGCACGGGGCCGCGGGGGGTGACGGGGACGGTCACTTGCTGGTCGAGAGGTACTGCCGCACCGACAGCGGCGCGAAGACCGCGACGATGGCCGCCGACCAGATCAACGTGTAGAGCACCGGGTGCTGCAGCGCCCAGGAGTCGGGCACGGGGACCCCCGCCGCGGTGTTGCCGAAGAGCTCGCGGCACGCCTGGGTGACGGTCGAGACGGGGTTCCACTCCACGAAGGTGCGCAGGACGCCGTCGAACGACTCCAGCGGCACGAACGCGTTGGAGACGAAGGTGAGCGGGAAGATCACGACGAACGAGGCGTTGTTGACCACCTCCACGCTCGGCACCAGCAGCCCGACGTAGGCCATGATCCAGCTGATCGCGTAGGCGAAGACCAGCAGCAGCAGGAAGCCCAGCAGCGCGTCGACCACACCCTCGCGGATGCGCCAGCCGACCAGCAGACCGGTCAGCGCCATGATCATCAGCGAGATCACGTTGTAGGCGACGTCGGAGGTCGTGCGGCCGACCAGGACCGCCGAGCGTGACATCGGCAGCGACCGGAACCGGTCGATGATGCCCTTCTGCATGTCGTCGGCCAGGCCGTAGCCGGTGAACGTGGCGCCGAAGACGACCGTCTGGGCGAAGATGCCCGCGATCAGGAACTCCTTGTAGTCGACGTCGCCGGGGACGTTGATCGCACCACCGAAGACGTAGGCGAACAGCAGGACGAACATGATCGGCGAGATCAGGACGAAGACCAGGATGTCGGGGACCCGCTTGATCTTGATCAGGTTGCGCTTGGCGACCACCCAGCCGTCGGCCAGCGCACGGCCCACGCCACCGCTGCGCACCTCGGTCGTGCTCATGCCCGCACCTCTTCCTCGTCGTCGGTGGCGGCGTCCTCGGCGGCGTGGCCGGTGAGGGTGAGGAAGACGTCGTCCAGGGTCGGGCGCCTCAGCCCGATGTCGAGCACCTCGACCCGCTCGGCCTCGAAGCCCGCGAGCACGCGGGCCAGGGCCTGCTGACCGCCGCTCACCGGGACGACCAGGGCACGTCCGGCGCTGTCGCCGTCGTCGCTGACCTCGCCGACCGCGACCTCGGCGAGCACCCGGGAGGCGGCGGCACGCTGGCCGGAGTCGCGGAGCACGACCTCGATCCGCTCGCCGCCGGTCTGCGACTTGAGCTCGTCGGCGGTGCCGCGGGCGATCGCCCGGCCGTGGTCGATGACCACGATGTCGTCGGCCAGCCGGTCGGCCTCCTCGAGGTACTGGGTCGTCAGCAGCAGCGTCGCGCCGCTGGCGACCAGCTCACGGATCACGTCCCACATCTGCTGACGGCTCCGCACGTCGAGCCCCGTGGTGGGCTCGTCGAGGATCAGCACCGGCGGCTCGGCCACGAGCGCGCCCGCCAGGTCGAGGCGCCGCCGCATGCCGCCGGAGTAGGTCTTCGACGGCCGGTCGGCGGCGTCGCCGAGGTCGAAGCGCTCGAGGAGCTCGCGGGCCCGCTCCCGTGCCCGCGACTTCTTGAACCCGTAGAGGCGTCCGACCATCTCGAGGTTCTCGTGGCCGGTGAGGTGCTCGTCGACCGCGGCGTACTGGCCCGAGAGCCCGATGCGCGCCCGCACACCGGCCGGGTCGGCGAGCACGTCGACGCCCGCCACCTCCGCGGTGCCGCTGTCGGGCCTGATCAGCGTCGCGAGGCACCGCACGGCCGTGGTCTTGCCGGCGCCGTTGGGGCCCAGCAGTGCCAGCACCTGACCCTCCGGCACCGCCAGGTCGAGCCCGGCCAGCGCCTCGACCTCCTGGTAGGTCTTCACCAGCCCGCTCGCGCGGATCATCGTCGTCATGCGTACCCCTCCCGGTCACCGTCGACGGTAGTGACCGCCACCGACAGGCGAACTCATCGGGGCCTGCGTCGTCCAGCGGATTGCGTGAAACCGATTGGCAGCCGCGACCGCGGGCGCCGTACGCTGGCCCCACAGGCGTCAGAGCCGTCATCAGCGGCGAGCCTCCGGAAGAACCGGCCACCCAAGCCAGGGCGGCCCCACTAGACCCGGACGGGTAGGCCCGTGACAGCCGTCAACGAGCGGTCGGCGTACGCCGGCAAGCGGGGTGGTACCGCGGCAGTGCAGGCCCAGGGCTGTCGTCCTCGTGGCAGACGAGCAGTCCACGACCACCAGCACGCAGGAGCCCCGCCCATGACGTACCCCCAGGTCGCCACCGGCCAGCCCGAACGGCCCGCCGAGCACGGGCACGTCCCGAGCCAGCCGAACTTCCCGGCGATCGAGGAGCGGGTGCTGGCCTACTGGAAGGACGACGCGACCTTCGAGGCCAGCGTCGCGCAGCGGGCGACCGGCGACGACGGCGACAACGAGTTCGTCTTCTACGACGGCCCGCCCTTCGCCAACGGTCTCCCGCACTACGGGCACCTGCTGACCGGCTACGTCAAGGACCTGATCCCGCGCTACCAGACGATGCGCGGACGCCGGGTCGAGCGTCGCTTCGGCTGGGACACCCACGGCCTGCCCGCCGAACTCGAGGCGATGCGGGTCAAGGGCATCAAGACGACCGAGGAGATCGTCGAGATGGGCATCGACGTCTTCAACGACGCCTGCCGCACCTCGGTGCTCACCTACACCGACGAGTGGCGCGACTACGTCACCCGGCAGGCGCGCTGGGTCGACTTCGACCACGACTACAAGACCCTGGACCTCGACTACATGGAGTCGGTCCTCTGGGCGTTCAAGAACCTGCACGAGAAGGGGCTGGTCTACGAGGACTTCCGGGTCCTGCCCTACTGCTGGAACGACGAGACGCCGCTGTCCAACCACGAGCTGCGCATGGACGAGGACGTCTACCAGAACCGGCAGGACCCGGCCGTGACCGTCGGCATGCGGCTGACGGACACCGGCGCCGGAGGTGCGCTCGACGGGGCGATCGCCCTGGTGTGGACGACGACCCCGTGGACCATGCCCAGCAACCTGCTGATCATGGTCGGCGAGGACATCGACTACGTCGTGGTCGAGTCCGACCTGCCCACCGGGTCGACCGAGCGGTACGTCCTGGGGGCCGAGCGGCTGGCGGCGTACGCGCGCGACCTGGGGGAGGAGCCCGTGGTCGTCGAGCGGCTGACCGGCAAGGACCTCATCGGCCGCTCCTACACGCCGCCCTTCAGCTACTTCGCGGGCACCGAGAACGCGCACCGCGTGGTCGAGGCCGACTTCGTCACCACGGCCGACGGCACCGGGCTGGTCCACAGCGCGGGCGCCTACGGTGAGGAGGACAAGGTCATCACCGACCGCGAGGGCATCGAGCTCGTGGTCGCGGTCGCCAAGGACGGGACGTTCACCTACCCCGTCACCGACTACGCGGGGCTGCACGTCTTCGACGCCAACGCCCCGATCATCGAGCACCTGAAGAACGCCACGCGGGGCGAGGGCGAGACCGGCGCGGTCACGCCCGGCACCGTGCTCGTGCGCCGGGAGAGCTACGAGCACTCCTACCCCCACTGCTGGCGCTGCCGGCAGCCGCTGATCTACATGTCGGTGTCGTCGTGGTTCGTCGACACCCGCAAGATCCGTGACCGGATGCTCGAGCTCAACCAGGAGATCCAGTGGGTCCCCGAGCACGTGCGCGACGGCCAGTTCGGTCGGTGGCTCGAGAACACCCGGCCGTGGTCGATCTCCCGCAACCGGTTCTGGGGCAGCCCGATCCCGGTGTGGCGCTCCGACGACCCCGAGTACCCGCGGGTCGACGTCTACGGCTCGCTCGACGAGCTCGAGCGCGACTTCGGCGTCCGTCCCGACGACCTCCACCGGCCGTTCATCGACGAGCTGACCCGTCCCAACCCCGACGACCCCACGGGCAAGTCGACGATGCGACGCGTCACGGACGTCTTCGACTGCTGGTTCGAGTCGGGGTCGATGCCGTTCGCCCAGGTGCACTACCCGTTCGAGAACTCCGACTGGTTCGAGGACCACTACCCGGGTGACTTCATCGTCGAGTACATCGGCCAGACCCGCGGCTGGTTCTACACGATGCACGTGCTCGCGACCGCGCTGTTCGACAAGCCGGCGTTCTCCACCTGTGTCAGTCACGGCATCGTGCTCGGCTCCGACGGCAACAAGATGTCGAAGAGCCTGCGCAACTACCCCAACGTCTACGAGGTCTTCGACCGCGACGGCGCCGACGCGATGCGCTGGTTCCTGATGTCCAGCCCGATCCTGCGCGGCGGCAACCTGATCGTCACCGAGAACGGCATCCGTGAGTCGGTGCGGCAGGTGCTGATCCCGCTGTGGAACACGTGGTACTTCTTCGCGCTCTACGCCAACGCGGCCCACGGGGGCACGGGGCACACCGCGGGCCGCCGCACGACGAGCACCCACGTCATGGACCGCTACGTCCTCGCCAAGCTCCGCGAGTACGTCGGGGACATGACGCGGCAGCTCGACGCCTACGAGGTCGCCAACGCGTGCGACTCGACCCGGTCATTCCTGGAGGTGCTGACCAACTGGTACGTCCGGCGCTCCCGCGAGCGCTTCTGGGGCGAGAGCGAGGAGGCGTTCGACACCCTCTGGACCGTCCTGGAGACCGTGTGCCGCGTGGCCGCGCCGCTGCTGCCGCTGACCACCGAGGAGGTCTGGCGCGGCCTGACGGGCGAACGGTCGGTGCACCTCGCCGACTACCCCGAGGTCGACGAGCTCCCCGCTGACGACGCGCTGGTCGCGGCCATGGACGAGGTGCGCGACGTGGCGTCCGCCGGACTGGCGCTCCGCAAGGCGCACGGGCTGCGCACGCGGCTGCCGCTGGCCTCGCTGACCGTGGTGGTCGACGACGTCGAGGCGCTGGCCGGCTTCGAGGGCATCCTGGCCGACGAGCTCAACGTCAAGCAGGTGCGTCTGGTGGCCGCCGGGTCCGAGGAGTCCGCGGCGTACGCCGTGCAGCAGCGGCTCACCGTCAACGCCCGCGCTGCCGGCCCGCGGCTGGGTCGTGACGTGCAGACCGTGATCAAGGGCTCGAAGTCGGGCGACTGGTCCGTCGCGACAGACGGCACCGTCACCTGCGCCGGCGTCGCGCTGGTCGCGGGCGAGTACACGCTCGAGACGGTTGCCGGTGACGACGCCGGCGACGCCGCGACCGCGGTGCTGCCTCGCGGTGGCTTCGTGGTGCTCGACACCGCGACCACGCCGGAGCTCGAGGCCGAGGGGGTGGCCCGCGACCTGGTGCGCTCGGTGCAGCAGGCACGTCGCGGCGCCGGGTTCGAGGTCTCCGACCGGATCACGCTGGTGGTCTCCGGGCCGGAGGACGTCCTGGTCGCCGCGCGGGCCCACGAGCAGCTGCTCGCGGGCGAGACCCTCGCCGACTCGGTCACCTTCGAGCTGGCGGCCGAGACCGCCGTGGCGGTCGCCCGCGCCTGAGCGTCGGGCGGGCCGTCCGGTGGATCCGGCGTGGCAGGCTGGCCGGATGAGCCAGGACTCCACCCGCGACCCCCGCGGCACCGCCCCCGTCGTCGTCGTCACCGGAGCCAACGGACTGGTCGGTGCCCGCACCTGCGTCGCCCTGGCCGGTCTCGGCGCCACCGTGCGCGCCGTCGTACGCCGAGCCGGGACGGCGCCGCAGGGGCTCGGCGGTGCGGGCGCGGAGCACGTCGGCGACTTCGGTGACCCCGCGTTCGCCGCCCGCGTCGTCGCGGGTGCCGACGCCGTGGTCACCACCGTGCACCCGATGGGCAGCGACCGGGACACCCAGCACCGGGTCGGGGTGGAGGCGACCTCGGCCCTGGCCCGGGCCGCCCGGGACGCCGGGGTGCAACGGCTCGTCCACGTCTCGACCGCCGCCGTCTACGACCGGTCCCCGGGCACGGGTGACGTCGACGAAGCCGCTCCCCTCGTCGGCGACGATGCGGACGACTACGCCGTCACCAAGCGCGACACGGACCGGGCGCTCGACGAGATCGCCGGCGACGGCCTCACGGTCGTGCTGCTGCGCCCCCCGGCGGTCCTCGGGCCCGGTGAGACCTCGGTGTGGAACACCCGGCGGCCGGCGGCGATGCGCGAGCACCCCGGTGCCCGCCGGGCCAACCCGGAGCAGACCTTCGCCTGGGTGCACGTCGACGACCTCGCGCGGCTGGCGGCGTCGGTGGCCGCCGGGCGGGTGCCCCCGGCCGACGATCCCGCCCGCGGCCCGGTCGCCGACTCGTGCACTCCCGTCAACGTGGCCGCGGCGTCCGCCGCCGGTCGTGACTACTTCGGGACCGTGACCGGGGCGCTGGCCGTCGAGCCGAGCTGGACCGACGACCCGGTGTGGACCGGCCGGCTGCTCGCGGACCGGGCTCACGGCTGGGGCTGGTCACCCGTGGTCGGGCTCGACGCGGCGCTGGCCGAGCTGCGGCAGGGGCTGGGCCGGTAGCCCGCGGGTCAGCCCGGTCGGCGTCGCCACGGCTGGTTGGATGGGGGGCATGCTCGACCTCACCGCCGACCCCGTGACGCTCACCCGCCAGCTCGTCGACATCGAGTCGGTCAGCCGCAACGAGCAGCAGATCGCCGACCAGATCGAGGCAGCGCTGCGCGCGCTGCCCCACCTCGAGGTGACCCGACGCGGCCACACGGTCGTCGCGCGCACCCACCTCGGGCGGCCCGAGCGGGTGCTGATCGCCGGCCACATCGACACCGTGCCCGTCAACGACAACCTGCCCTCACGGCTCGAGGACGGCATCCTCCACGGCCTCGGCAGCTGCGACATGAAGAGCGGGGACGCCGTCCTGCTCCACCTCGCCGCGACCCTGCCCGAGCCCAACCGCGACCTCACCTTCGTGCTCTACGAGGCCGAGGAGATCGAGGAGGAGTTCAACGGCCTCCGGCTGCTCAGCGAGAGCGACCCCGAGCTGATGGCCGCCGACTTCGCGATCCTGATGGAGCCCTCCGGCGCGATCGTCGAGGCCGGGTGCCAGGGCACGATGCGCGTCGACGTGCGCACGACCGGGGAGCGGGCCCACGCCGCACGCAGCTGGAAGGGCGTCAACGCCATCCACGGCGCCCACGAGGTGCTCGCCAGGCTCAACGCGTACGACGCGCGCCGGCCCGTGATCGACGGGCTCGAGTACCACGAGGGGCTCAACGCGGTGGCCATCAGCGGCGGCGTCGCCGGCAACGTGCTCCCCGACGAGTGCGTGGTGTCGGTCAACCACCGGTTCGCCCCCGACCGCTCGGTCGAGGAGGCGGAGGCGTTCCTCCGCGAGTTCTTCGACGGCTTCGAGGTGACGGTGCGTGACAGCGCACCTGCGGCGATGCCGGGGCTCGGCCTGCCCGCCGCCAAGGAGTTCCTCGACGCGGTGGGCGGCGAGGTGCGCCCCAAGTTCGGCTGGACCGACGTCGCCCGGTTCAGCGGGCTCGGCGTGCCCGCGGTCAACTTCGGGCCGGGCGACCCGATGCTGGCGCACAAGCAGGAGGAGCACGTGCCGGTCGAGCACATCGAGCGGTGCGAGCGGCAGCTGCGCGCCTGGCTCGGGGGCGCGTGATGGCGCAGCAGCCCGGACCCGGCCGGAGCGGGGGCACCACCGCCGACCAGCGGTTGCTCGACCGCGGCACCCGGCTCGACACCCACCACGACTACTGGCGGGTGCTGCGCATCCAGGCCGAGTTCGTGGAGGGCTTCGGTGCGCTCGCCGAGCTCGGACCGGCGATCGCCGTCTTCGGCTCTGCCCGCACGAAGCCGGAGTCGCCCTTCTTCGACATGGGCATCGAGGTCGGACGCCGCCTGGCCGAGGAGGGCTTCTCGGTCATCACCGGCGGCGGGCCCGGCGCCATGGAGGCCGCCAACCGCGGCGCCCGTGAGGCGGGCGGCACGTCCGTCGGCCTGGGCATCGAGCTGCCCTTCGAGGCGGGGCTCAACCCCCACGTCGACCTCGGCATCAACTTCCGCTACTTCTTCGCGCGCAAGATGATGTTCGTGAAGTACTCCCAGGGCTTCGTCGTCCTCCCGGGAGGCCTCGGCACCTTCGACGAGCTGTTCGAGGCGCTGACGCTCGTCCAGACCCAGAAGGTCACGTCCTTCCCCGTGGTGCTGCTCGGCACCGGTTACTGGCAAGGCATGCTCGACTGGCTGCGCGAGACGGTGCTGGAGGCGGGCAACATCGCCGCCGCCGACCTCGACATGCTCACCGTGACCGACAGCGTCGACGAGGCCGTGGCCGCCATGGTCCACGCCCGCGACGGCGGAGCCCCCGGCCCCGCCCCCCACCGGGCGGAGTGAGGTCGTGACCTGGGTCTTCGCGATCCTCGCCGTGCTGGCGCTGGGCGGCGTCGCCGTCGTCGCCGCCGGTCGCGGGGCGCCGCTCGCCCCGGCGTACGACGACCGGCCCGACGCCGTCGTGCCCACCGACGGCCCGCTGTCGGGCGACGACCTGCGCCGGGTGCGGTTCTCGCTGGCGTTGCGCGGCTACCGGATGTCGGAGGTCGACGCGCTGCTGGACCGGCTCGCCACCGAGCGCGAGCAGGCGGAGATCCGCCACGACGACTCTCCGACGCCACCCCGCGGGGGTCGTGGCGACACCGAGTTCGACTAGGGCACACTGCCCCCGTGTCCACCGAGGTGATCGTCTACGTCCTCACCGCCCTCGCCGCCGTCGTCGTCGTCCTCACCAGGCTCCGGCTCGGCAAGGAGGAGGGTGCCGGACGGGTCAACGTGGGCTCGGGCCTCCTCACCGTCCACACCGTCGCCGGGCTGCTCGCCCTGGTGGTGTGGGTGGTCTACCTCGTCTCCCCGGAGTCGACCGTGACCGGTGGTCCGGTGGTCGGCATCGTCGCGCTCGCCCTGTGGTGGGTGGTCACCTTCGCCGGGCTGCTCATCCTGGTGCGCTGGATGCCGAGCCGCGGGCGTCACTCCACCGTCGCCCAGCAGGACACCTGGTCCGACGGGCCGGGGCTCTCGATCCTCGCCCACGTCGGCATGCTGGTGGGCGTGCTGGTCTTCTCGTACGCCTACGCCACCTCCCTGGTCTGAGGTCCCTGGTGCGCGCGGGGGTCGTCACTCTCGGGTTGCTGGTCGCGGCCGCGCCGGTCGGGGTGCACGGTGTCGTCGCGACCGCCGAGGCCGCCGGCGCCGTCCCTGCCGTGGCCCCGGCCACCGCCGCCCTCGCAGCGGTGCCGACCACCGTCGGCGACGCGGTGGTCAAGCGGCGCAAGATCGGTGAGTCCGTCGACGGCCGCGCGATCATGGCCTACCGGCTGGGGGAGCGGGGCCGGCCGCCGGTGGTGCTGATCTCGACGATGCACGGCGACGAGCCCGACACCCGACGCATCCTGACCTCCCTGCGCGACGGCCGCAGGATCGTCGGCGTCGACCTGTGGGTGGTGCCGACCTACAACCCCGACGGCCTGGCCGCGGGCACGCGCAAGAACGCCAACGGCGTCGACCTCAACCGCAACTTCCCCTACCGGTGGACCGACCTCGACGGGGACCACGAGTCGGGGCCGAAGCCGAAGTCCGAGCCCGAGACCCGGGCCATGGTGCGCTTCCTCAAGCGGGTCGAGCCGCGACGGATCCTCAGCTTCCACCAGCCGCTGTACGGCGTCGACACCGACACCAAGAACAAGAAGTTCGCCCGCAAGGTGGCGCGCACGCTCAAGCTGCCGCGCAAGACCTTCGACTGCGGCGGGGTCTGCCACGGCACCATGACCGGCTGGTACAACCACAAGTTCGACGGCGCGGCGCTGACCGTCGAGTACGGCCACTCCCCGAGCCGCCGGACGATGCGCAAGGTCGCGCCGACCCGCACGCTGGCGGTCTTCGGCGCTCGCCGCACCGAGCTCCAGGGCGACGTCGTCGACTGACTAGCGGCCCTCGAAGACCGGCTTCTCCTTGGCCAGGAACGCGGCGACGGCCGCCGCGTGGTCGTCGGTGCCGCCGGTGAGCGTCATCATCCGGCTCTCGACCTCGAGCGCCTCCTCGAACGAGTGGCCGGCGGCGTACGCGACCGACTGGCGCATGGCGCCCAGCGCGACCGTCGGCCCGGCGGCGAGCCGCGCCGCGACCTCGCCCACGCGTCCGGCCAGCTGGTCGGGCGCGACGACCTCCGTGGCGAGCCCGAGCTCGAGCGCCTCGGCCGCGGAGAGCGTGCGCGGGAAGTAGAGGAGCTCGATCGCCTTCGCCCGGCCGACCAGCCGCTGGAGGTGGTAGCTGGCGCCCGTGTCGCAGGAGAGCGCGATGTTGGCGAAGGCGAGGTTGAAGCCGGCCGTGTCAGCGACGTAGCGCAGGTCGCAGGCGAAGGCCAGGCTGGCCCCTGCACCCGCCGCGACGCCGTTGACCGCCGCCACCACGGGCTTCGCCATGGAGGCCAGGGTGGTGACGATCGGGTTGTAGTGCTGGTCGACGGTCGAGAACAGCTGGTCGCTGCCGCCGTCGCAGTGCAGCAGCTCGACGTGCTCCTTGAGGTCCTGCCCCACGCAGAAGGCGCGGCCGGTCCCGGTGAGGACGACGCACCGCGCGGCGGGGTCGTCGGCCACGGCTCGGACGGCGTCGAGCAGCGCCTCCTTGGTGGCGACGTCGAGGCTGTTCATCGCGTCGGGCCGGTCGAGGGTGATCGTGGCGACGCCCTCGGTGACGTCGAGCCGCACGGGAGTGGTCATGGGCCGCAGTCTGCCCCACCGCCCTCAGTCGAGGCAGGCGGCCACGAACCGGTCGGCCGCGGGCTTGAGCCGCCTGGCCTCGCTCGCGAACAGCTCGGCCGCGGCATGCCCCGGCCAGTCGGCCGGCAGGAGCTCGCGCGGCAGTCCCGGGTCGGTGAAGAGGAACTTGCGCCACTCGTGCACCAGCCGGAAGCGGGTCGCGAACGCCGCCTCGTCGGCCTGCTCCGGGGGTGCATCGTCGACCCCGCCGAGCAGCGCGTCCGCCTCCGCCACGAACGAGGAGTACGCCGCCGCGAGCCCCGGCAGGTCCCAGGCGCCGATCGGGGAGGGGTCGACGCGGTCGGCGCGCACCCGGCGGGCGGTCGCGCCGGCACGGGAGAGCACCTCGTCGAGCTCGGCCCGCGGGTAGGGGCTGATCCACGTGTGCGGCGTCAGCTCGGCGTACCCCACGAACTCGAGGTCGGCGCGCAGCCGCTGCCGGTCGGGACGGTCGCCCGGCTCGTCGACGAGCGCGAGGTGCCAGTGGCCGTCCCACGGCTCCTCGGCGGCCTTGTAGACGCGGTGGGCGACGTCGTCGAGCCACCGGATCGTGCGGTCCGTGGCGCGGTAGCCGCGGCCACCGGGCAGCTGCACCGGCTCGAGCCAGCCCTCGGCGACCATGCGCGAGATCGCGGTGCGCACGGCGGGAGCCTGGATGCCGATCGGATCGAGCAGCCGCACGAGTCCCGCGACCAGCGCCCGGCTGCCACGCCCGCGCAGGTGGTCGCCGTAGACGTCGAAGAGGGCGGACCGGGCATGCATGCGGGGGAGTCTGCCACCGCAGCGTCACCCTGTGGTCGGCATCACGGCCGGCATGGGGGATAATGGTCCGGTATAGACCTGACGACGGCCGCCACCGCGGCGCGGGGGTCCTGGCTGAGACAAGGAATGAGGTGCGCGGATGGCGGCGATGAAGCCCCGCACGGGTGACGGTCCGCTCGAGGTCACCAAGGAGGGTCGTGGTCTCGTGATGCGCGTCCCGCTCGAGGGTGGCGGCCGGTTGGTCGTGGAGCTGAACGCTGACGAGGCCGCGGAGCTGCGGACGGCGCTCGAGGGCGTCACCAGCTGACCCGCGTGACCTCCACCCACAGCCTCATCCCGCCCCAGGTCACCCCGCCGGAGTTCGCGCTCAGCCCCGACCGGCCCCACGCCGTCTCCGGCGTCGAGGTGGTCGCGGTCGCCCTGATCCCGGCCACCGACGGCGCCGATCCTGCGACCGGCACCGACGGACCGATGCTGGGTCCGGGAGCCGTCGAGCTCGGCGAGGCCGCCGGGGTCGACCTGCTCGAGGCGGCGTCGGTCCAGCAGGCCACGGGTCGCCCGGGCGAGGTGACCCCGGTGCCGGTGCCTCTCGGCACCGACGACAACCCGGCGCTGCGGCTGGTGCTGCTCGTGGGCGTCGGCACCCGGTCGCCGGACGACCTGCGCCGCGCCGGCGCCGCCCTCGCGCGGGCCGCGCGTGACCGGGAGGCCGTGGCCGCCGCGGTCGCTGCGGCCAGCGACCTCGAGGGCCTGACCACGTTCGTGGTCGGCATGACCCTCGGCAGCTTCGCCTTCCACCTCGGTGCCGGACCCGAGCACCGGCCCGTGCACCGGGTGGTGCTCGCCGGCAGCGGTGCCGACAGCCAGGCCGCCGAGGCGCTGCGCCGCGGTGTCGTGCTCGGTGGTGCCGGGTGGCGGGCGCGCATGCTCGCCACGGTGCCCTCCAACATCAAGAACCCGCCGTGGCTGGCCGACCAGGCCGAGCTGCTCGCGGCCGAGACCGGCCTCGAGGCGACGATCTGGGACGAGGAGCGCCTCGCCCGGGAGGGCTTCGGCGGCATCCTCGGCGTCGGCCAGGCCTCGGCCACGCCGCCCCGCCTGATCCGGCTGGACTACGTGCCGCCCAAGGGTCGCCGTGCCCCGCGCGTGGTCCTCGTCGGCAAGGGCATCACCTTCGACACCGGCGGCCTGTCCATCAAGCCCGCCGAGGCCATGACCAACATGAAGCGCGACATGACCGGTGGCGCCGTCGTGATGGCGGTGATGGGAGCGCTGCGCGACCTCGGCTGCCCGGTCCGCGTCACGGGCCTGGTGGCCGCCGCCGAGAACGCCGTCAGCGGCAACGCGTTGCGCCCGGGCGACGTGCTGCGCCACTACGGTGGCCGCACCAGCGAGGTCACCAACACCGATGCCGAGGGCCGCCTGGTCCTCGCCGACGGGCTGGCCTACGCCGTCTCCGAGCTCGACCCGGTCGTGGTGGTCGACGTCGCCACCCTCACGGGTGCGATGAAGGTCGCGCTCGGCCAGCACACCGGCGGCTACTTCGCCAACCGCGACGGGCTCTCCGACGCCCTGCGGGTCGCCGGACGGGCCGCGGGAGAGCCCGTGTGGCGGATGCCGCTCGTGCCCGACTACGAGGAGTTCCTCGCCTCGCCCGTCGCCGACGCCGACAACGGGCCGCGCCACGCCGGCGCGATCTCCGCGGCGCTGTTCCTGCAGCACTTCGTGGGCGACGTCCCGTGGGCCCACCTCGACATCGCCTCCGTCGGCGACGCTCCCGACGACCGCCACGAGTGGACGAAGGGCCCGACCGGCTTCGGGGTCCGCCTCCTGCTGCGGTGGCTCACCTCCGACAACCCCCTCGAAGGGATCGCCTGATGCCCGGACGCATGTGTGGACTGACGGTGCGCTGGTCGCTCGAGCACGCCGCCGAGGGTGTCGAGGCGCAGCTCGCCGACTACGTCGCCGAGAGCTCCCACGGCCGCTTCAACGACCTGCCGGGGCTGCGGTTCAAGACCTGGCGGATGCGTCCCGGTCAGTGGTTCGAGGGCTGCTACGTCTTCGCGACCACGGAGGACCGCGACGCGTTCCAGCACACGTTCAGCCAGGGTGCCGCGGAGTCCCCGGGGTCGACGATCGTCGGCAGCGCCCCGGTGCTGATCGAGGAGTGCGAGATCGTCGCGATCGCCGAGGGCCGCGACGGCTTCCAGTCGGCCGCGCGCTACTGACGCCGCCGGGCGAGCGGGCTACTCGCCGACCTCGGGCGTCCAGACCTTCTTCGCGCAGAGCAGGCCGTCGCCGACCGGCAGCAGGACGGCCACCAGGTCGTCGTGCTCGGCCACCCGCTTGCCCAGCTCGCGCACGGTGACGGTCTCGTCGTCGCGCTGGGCCGGGTCGGACACCTTGTCGTGCCACAGGGCGTTGTCGAAGGCGACGACGCCACCGGGGCGCAGCAGCCGGAGCGCCTCGGTGAGGTAGGCGTCGTACTCCCGCTTGTCGCCGTCGCAGAAGACCAGGTCGTAGTGGCCGTCGGTCAGTCGGGGGAGGACGTCGAGGGCGGCACCGGAGATCGTGCGGGCCCGGGGGGAGGCGATGCCGGCCTCCGCGAACGACTGCTTGGCGAGGCGCTGGTGCTCGGCCTCGATGTCCACGGTGGTGAGGATCCCGTCGGCGCGCATGCCGCGCAGCAGCCACAGGCCCGAGACGCCGGTGCCGGTGCCGATCTCCACGACTGCCCGCGCCTCGAGCACGGAGGCGAGGAACTGCAGCGCCGCGCCACCGCCCTGGCCGATCGGGACGACCCCGACCTCGTCGGCGCGCGCCCGGGCTGCGGCGAGGACCTCGTCCTCGGCGACGAACGACTCGGCGTAGGACCAGCTGGCGGGCTTGATCGGCCCGGGCGTCGATGGGGTGATGGTGGCCTCCTGGGTCCGGCCGCCCGAGTCGGCGACGCGTGCCCGGAACCCTACCGCGTGGCCCGGGGCCCTCCGGGGAACACGGGGGGGCGCCCGCTCGTTGGGTCGGTCAGGAAGTCAGGGGCCGCTCACAGGTTCCTCTCAGCACCAGCGCCTAGCGTCGTCGACACCGAGGAAGGTCCCGCTGTTCACCAAGCGCCAGCCCCAGGAGTCCACGATGAGCGAGCCGCACGAGGTCCCGTCGTGGGACGAGATCGTCGAGCGTCACTCCGACCGTGTGTACCGCCTGGCCTACCGCCTCACCGGTGACCGCCACGACGCCGAGGACCTGACGCAGGAGGTGTTCGTGCGCGTCTTCCGGCG
Source organism: uncultured Actinomycetota bacterium (assembly GCA_963754025.1). Classification (GTDB taxonomy): domain Bacteria; phylum Actinomycetota; class Actinomycetes; order Propionibacteriales; family Nocardioidaceae; genus Nocardioides. Next base: position 1,474,481 of record CAVWEC010000005.1, read on the forward strand.
CCTCGACACCTACACACCCGGCACGTTCGAGGGCTGGCTCCACCGCATCACCACGAACCTCTTCCTCGACCAGGCCCGCCGCAAGCAGCGGATCCGCTTCGACGCCCTCTCCGATGAGCGCTCGGCCACGCTGCGCAGCAGCGGTCCGGCGCCCGACGTGGCGCTCGACGACCGGATGTTCGACGACGACGTCGAGGCCGCCCTGGCCTCGCTCCCGCCGGACTTCCGGGCAGCGGTCGTGCTCTGCGACGTCGAGGGACTCTCCTACGAGGAGATCGCCGACATCCTCGGTGCCAAGCTGGGCACCGTGCGCTCCCGCATCCACCGGGGTCGGGCGATGCTGCGTCGCGCGCTCGCCCACCGTGCCCCGAGCGAGGGCCGGGTCCGCTACTCCGGGCCGGTGATGGCCTCCGAGGGAGCCTCGTGATCGGCCACCTGGGCTCGCGCGTCAGCGCCCTGCTCGACGGCCAGCTCCCTCCGGACGAGGCGGAACGGGCATGGGCGCACGTCCACTCCTGCCACTCCTGCCGCGACCTCGTCGAGCGCGAGGGCTGGATCAAGACCAGGCTCTCCGGACTGCCGGAGCCGCGCGGCACGACGGCCCCCGACCACCTGAAGAGCTCGCTGCGCTGCGGGGCACCTGCGCCGGCGTCCTTCCTCGATCCCCACTCCGACCCCGGGCGGCCGCGCCGAGCGGCCGTCGCGCTGCTCGGCGGCTCGGCCGCAGGGGTGGCGGTGCTCGGCGTCCTGGCGCTCGGGATGGGTCCCGGTCAGGCTCCCGCGCCCGACCGCCGCGCCCCGGTGACCGAGATCGGTGGTGACGACGCGGCGCGTCGCGGTCCGGTCCCGGTCGACGTGCCGGGGCTGGTGCTCCGGCCGGGCGAGCCGAGCCCCTCGCGGTAGGGCCGTCACCGGCCACGGGTCACAATGGCTCGGTGAGCGACCCCGAGCACGACGACACCGAGCCGACGCAGCCGATCCGGCCGACCGGCCAGCCCGGCGCCGGTGCCTCGTGGCTGCCTCCGGCCCACCAGCCGCCCCCCGGCGGCTGGTCGGCACCCGACACCAGGCCGCTCCCGCCGTACGCCGGCACCTACGCCGGGGCCCCGGCCCCGCCGGGCGAACCACGCCAGCGCTCGCGCTCTGCGGTGCCCGGCTGGTTCTGGCCCGGGGTCGCCGCCCTCGCGCTGGTGCTCGGCGTCATCGGTGGCGCGGTCGGCAGCGCGCTGGTGGAGTCCACGGCGGGCCCCGGTTCGGTGTCCGGCGGTCTCGACGGCGTCGAGACCAACAACACCGCGCCCCTCACCGGCACCAACCGGTCGGTCGTGCGCGTCGCCGACCAGCTGCTGCCCAGCACCGTGCAGATCGTCGCCGGTGTCGAGGGCCAGTCAGGCGCCGCCACCGGCTCCGGGTTCGTGCTGGACAAGCAGGGCCACGTCGTCACCAACAACCACGTGGTCGCCGACGCGGCCGACGACGAGGGCGAGATCGAGATCGTCGACCAGGAGGGTCAGCGCTACGCCGCCACGGTGGTGGGCCGCAGCGCCGTCTACGACCTCGCGGTCCTCTACTCCGACGAGATCGGTGACCTGCCGCCGGCCGCGCTCGGCGCCTCGAAGCGGCTCAGCGTCGGTGAGCCGGTCGTCGCCTTCGGCTCGCCGCTCGGGCTGAGCTCGACGGTGACCTCGGGGATCGTGAGCGCCCTCAACCGCCCGGTCACGACCGGGGCCTCTGCCAACGACTCGTCCTACATCAACGCCGTCCAGACCGACGCCGCCATCAACCCGGGCAACTCCGGGGGGCCGCTGGTCAACCTGCGCGGCCAGGTCGTGGGGGTCAACAGCGCCATCGCCACCACCGGCGGCGGCCTCGGCGGCGAGTCCGGCAACATCGGCGTCGGCTTCGCGATCCCCATCGAGCAGGTCCGGATCACCGCCGACCAGATCCTCCGCACCGGCGAGGCGCGCTACCCCGTGATCGGGGCCAAGGTGCAGACGGGCGGGGCCGAGGAGGGAGACGGTGCCCGCATCGACCAGGTCATGCCCGACACCCCGGCCGAGGCCAGCGGGCTGGCCGAGGGCGACGTCATCACCGCGGTCAACGGCCAGCGCGTCACCGACGGCATCGCCCTCATCGTTGCGATCCGCACCTACCAGCCCGGCGAGACCATCGAGTTCACCGTGCGCCGCGACGACGCCACCAGCACCGTCGCCGTCACCCTCGACTCCGAGGTCGGCTAGCAGCGCGAGCCGTCACTCGCGAGGGTTTGAGACCCGCCGAGCCGTCACTTGCGAGGGTTTGAGGTGCGCCGAGCCGTCAGTTGCGAGGGTTCGTACGGCGCCGCGGGTCGCGACGTGCGCCCACGACTGAACGCTCAGAACTCCCCAGACCCGCCGGACTGACGGCTCGGCGGGTTGCAAACCTGCACTACTGACGGCTCGGCGGGTTGCAAACCTGCGCGAGTGACGGCTCGGCCTCAGGAGTCGACGGGGGTGCCGGCGCCGGGCTCGACGTAGGGATGCTCGTCGACGAAGGTGCGGGTCTCGGCGTACATCCGCTGGATGTAGTCCTCGAGCTGGGTCGACTCCACCCGCCACTGGCCACGGCCACCGATCTTGATGGCCGGCAGGTCACCACGCCGGACGAGGGCGTAGACCTGAGCGCTGGAGGTGTTCAGCACCTCGGCCACATCGGCGAGGGTGAGGAAGCGCGACGATCCGGCCATGGCGCCATCGTCGCACTGCGACGGCCACGACGGCGACGTCGACACCACCCCTGTGGAGGGCGAGCCCTGTGGATGACGGGGTTTGGAAGCCGCGCGGCGCGGACATGATGGGGACGTGAGCAGTCTCGGGGACCTCCAGCAACCACCCGCGCCCGCCACCCGCGCGACCCGCCCCGGATGGCGCGACCCGCGCCTGTGGGTGGGCGTCGCCATCGTGATGGTGTCGGTCGTGGCCGGCGCGCGACTGCTCGGCAGCGCCGACGAGTCGGTCCCGGTGTGGGCGGCAGCCACCGACCTCGCGGCCGGCGACGACCTCGTCGGCGACGACCTCCGCCCGCAACGGGTGCGGTTCGTGGACGCCGCCGACCTCGAGCGCTACCTCCCGGCCGACGCGCCGCTGCCCGCTGACGCACGGCTGCTGCAGGGCGTCGGCGAGGGTGAGCTGGTGCCGCGCTCGGCGCTCGGCGAGGCGGCCGCGAGCGACGTGCTCCACCTGCCGCTGGCGGTGGAGCCGACGCTGGTGCCCCGCAGCGTGCGCCCGGGCTCGGTGGTCAGCGTCTACGTCCGTGACACCGGTCCGTGCCGCGAGTGCGAGGGCGCTGCCCTCCCCGGCGTCACCGTCGTCGATGCGCCGTCGGTCGACGACCTCACCGGTGCCCGGCAGGTCGTGGTGGCGGTCGACCAGTCGCAGGCCGACCGCTGGTTCGCGCTGCTCGCGGGTCTCGAGGCGCCGGTCGTCACGGTCACGGGCAGGTGAGCCCGGTGGTCGTGACGCTCGTCCTCGCAGCCGGGGCCGCGTGGGAGTCTGCCGCCCTCACCCAGCTCGGTGGGCGGGCCGACGTCGTCGTGCTCAAGCGCTGCGTCGACGTGCCCGACCTGCTCGCCTCCGCCGCGGCGGGTCAGGCAGAGGTCGCCGTGGTGGCCATCGACGCGCCCGGCCTCGACCGCGCCGCCGTCGACCACCTGCGCGGCCACGGCGTGCGACCCGTCGCGGTGCTCGCCGGCGGCCCGGACCGTGACGCGTCGGCCCTGCGCGCGACCCGCATCGGCGTACGGGCGTTGGTCGGCGACCACGAGCTCGACGTGCTGCCCGCCCTGGTCGCGTCGGGGGAGGAGCCCGACGACGCCGTCGCCCGGCCCGACCACCTGCCCGACGCACCGGCGGTGGCGCCGGCCCCCACGGGGCCCGGTCGGGTGATGGCGGTGTGGGGTCCTGCCGGTGCGCCGGGGCGTACGACGCTCGCGACCGCGCTGGCCGCCGAGATCGGCCGTCACCACCGCACCCTCCTGGTCGACGCCGACCCGTGGGGCGGCACCGTCGCGCAGCAGCTCGGCATCGTCGACGAGGCCAGCGGGCTGCTGACGGCGGCGCGCCTGGTGGCCGTCGGACAGCTGTCCGAGCGCTTCGCCTCGGTCCAGCGCTCGCTCGACCACCGGTTGACCGTCGTGACCGGGCTGCCGCGCGCCGACCGGTGGGTGGAGGTGAGGGCCGGCGTCGTCGACCACCTCCTCGACGTGGCCCGCGGTCACGGGGTGACCGTGGTCGACACGGGCGCCAGCCTCGAGCGCGACCCCGCCCTCGACGCGGGACGCACCGGCCGCAACTCCATGACGCTCGAGGCTCTCGAGACCGCCGACGACGTCGTGGTCGTCGGGAGCGCCGATCCGGTGGGGCTCTCGCGGCTCGCGCGAGGACTGGTCGAGCTCCGCGAGGCGCTGGGTGACCTCGCCCCGGTCGTGGTCGTCAACCGGATGCGTCCCACCCTCGGGTGGAGCGAGCAGTCGATCGGCTCGATGCTCGGCGCCCTCGCCGCCCCGGGGCGGCTCCACTTCCTGCCCGACGACCGCGTGGCGGTCGACCGCGCACTCGTCGCCGGTCGCTCGCTCGCCGAGGTGGGCGACTCGGCCGTCGGCCGCGCCGTGGCCGCGGTCGCGCGGACGCTGGTGCGCGTGCCTCAGGCGGCGAACAGCAGGTAGAGCCCGCCCGCGGTGAAGGCCACCATCACCGCGAGCATCGGCAGCTGCCCCGTCACCTGGTGGTGGCGTGGCAGCAGCTTGACCGCCCGGTCGTGGGCCGCGACCGCCGCCACCACGTGGCCGACGACGACGGCGGCCACCTTCAGCGACGCCAGCAGCGTCGGGTGGGACGACAACCAGGTGATCCGGTCGAGGTCGCCGGTGCCGAGCCAGTCGGCGCCGGTGCTCAGCGGGTCGCTGGCCAGCACCAAGGTGTCCCAGCCGACCTCGACGAGGTAGTTGACGTAGTGGGCGGCGATGTAGCCGACCACGATCGGCACGATCGAGTGCGCGAGCAGGTTCGGCAGGTCGCGGCGGCGTACGTCGGGACCGACGCCGGTGGCAGCGCTCCCCGCGGTCAGCAGCAGCGTGACCCCGGCGCAGAACACCAGCAGCGCGAGGTTGTCGAGCAGCACGGTCGGCACCGTCGACGCCTGCGTGAAGCGGATCCACCCCAGGCTGTCGCGGAAGGAGTCGAAGGCGGTGCTGCCGAAGAGGACGCCGACGACGGCGACCAGCCCGGCGTGGGGCACGACCGTGTCGAGGTTGGCCAGCGGGCTGCGCACGACGAGCGCGCCGTCACGGCGGCCCCAGGGGGAGAGCTTGGCGCACAACGAGGAGTAGACCTCGAAGGGGTCGGCGCGCTCGTAGAAGCCGGAGCCGAACACCGCGCCACCGAGCAGCATGAGGGCCAGGTAGACCGCCACCCAGAGCCGCACCGGTCCGAGCTCGGTGGAGTAGGGGTAGACCAGCTCGATCCAGACGAAGGCGTAGAGGCCCAGCGCGGCCGGCCAGAGCCCCAGGCGCTCGGGGTAGGTGAGCAGCCCCCGGGAGGGGTCGCTGCCGGTCAGTCGAGCGAAGCCGGCGTTGAGCGTGCGGACCGGGCTGATCGCCTTCCACACCGGGCCGAGCAGCACCGAGGCGGGCACCAGGCCGACCCACCACCAGACGTAGAACATGCCGAAGACCGGGTTGGTGAGCAGGTCGCGGCCGAGGACCGCGGCGAGGCAGAACCAGCCGAACCCGAGGAGTCCGACGACCCGCAGCGCCAGCCCGTACGCCGGGTGGTCCACGAGCCGCGCGAGCCACCCGGGCGCGGGTCGTCCGGACGTGGCGGCGTCGTAACGCGGCCTGCGCCAGGCGAGGGCGAGGATCGTGAAGGAGAGCACGAGCGCCGCCACGGCGCCCGCGATCGCGAGCTCCGGGGGGATCGGCAGGTCCGCCGGCCCGCCCAGGCCGTGGGCGAGCAGGTCCCAGCCGCTCACGTCAGCTCACTTCGAGCTGGAGCACCAGCGCCTCGGGCTCGTGGCGCTCGATGTCGACGACGCCGGGCTGGTCGATCGTCAGGGTGAGGGTGGTGGTGCCGGCCTCGTAGTCGAGCTCCTGCTCGGGGTCGGCGTGCACGTGCAGCTCACCGGCCTGGTCGGACTTGATGACGATCTCGACCTTCTCGCCGACGTCGACGGGCACCCGCTGCACCTGCGGGACGGCCTCCCCCTCGAAGGTGATCTCGATCCGGTCGTCCGTCGCCGTCCCGCCGGCCGGGGCCGGAGCGGGGTCGTCGGAGCCACAGCCGGCCAGGGTCAGCAGGGTCGTGAGCACGGCTGCCAGCAGCACCACTCGTCGCACGCGTCGGTCCTCTCGTCACGGGGACGGGCCGCAGCCCGTCGGAACACCTCTGCCAGAATCCCACGAGGGACAACCCGGGGCGTGAGTGCCCCGCTGGGGCACTCGGGAGAGGGGATGACTGTGGGTCAACGGCTGCAACCGCGCGACCTCCACCTGCTCGGGCTCGAGTCACCCTCGTCGCCGATGCACCACGCGACGGTGGAGATCTTCGAGCCCGGTGACAACACCCTCGACCACGACCGCCTGGTGGAGCTGATCGCCGACCGGATCTCGTTCGTGCCGCGCTACCGGCAGAAGATCGTCGGGGTGCCGGGCCGGGTCGCCAACCCGGTGTGGCGCGACGACCCGGACTTCGACCTCGCCTACCACGTACGCCGCTCCGCGCTGCCGCGTCCGGGTTCCATGGAGCAGCTGCGCGAGCTGGTCGCGCGGATCGTCTCGCGCCCGCTCGACCGCAGCCGGCCGCTGTGGGAGGTCTACGTCGTCGAAGGCCTGGAGGGTGGCCGGGTGGCGGTGCTGACGAAGTCCCACCTCGCCCTGGTCGACGGCATCGACACCGTCGACCTCGGCCAGGTGCTGCTCGACACCTCGCCCGAGCCGAAGTCCCTGGGTGGCGACGAGTGGCGCCCGGCGCGGCGCGCGACCCCGTTCGGGCTGGTCGCCGAGGCCGTGGGTGACACGCTCGACCGTCCCCGGCTGGCCCTCGAGACGGTCCGCGGCAACACCGCCGCCGTGCTGCGATCGGCGGGTCACGTCGCCGACCGCGCGAGCAAGGTCGCCGACGCCCTCACCAACCGACATCCCGCACCCGAGTCGCCGATCACCGGTGGGCTCTCCCAGCAGCGCCGCGTCGTCACCGTGCGCACGTCGCTCGCCGACCACCGCGCGGTGCGTGACGCCCATGGCGGCACCGTCAACGACGTCGTCCTGGCCACCGTCACCGGCGCCCTGCGCGGCTGGGCGATGGCCCGGTCCGAGTCGCTCGCCGGGGTGCGCACCGTCAAGGCGGTGGTGCCGGTGTCGGTGATCGACGACGAGCTCGAGGCCACCTCGCTGGGAAGCCAGATCGCGGCCCACCGGGTGTCGCTGCCCGTCGGGGAGCCGAGCCCCGTCGTGCGGCTCCACCAGGTGTCCTACTCGTTCCAGGTGCACCGCGACACCGGCCGCGGGGTCGCCGCCAACCGACTCGCCGGTATCGCCGGCTTCGCCCCGGCCACGTTCCACGCCATCGGCGCCCGGGTCGCCGCCGAGGAGCTGCGCCGCGGATTCCAGCTCGAGGTCACCAACGTGCCCGGCCCGCAGTCGCCCCTCTACGCCGCCGGCGCACGGATGGTGGAGACCTACCCGGTCCACCCGCTGCTGCCGGGCCACGCGCTCGCCATCGGCGTCACCTCCTACGACGGCCACGTCTTCTACGGCGTCACCGCCGACCGCGACCTGCTGCCCGACGTCGACGTGCTCGGCCAGTGCCTGACCGAGGCGCTGGAGGAGCTGCTCGACACCGCCTCGGCCGGGCGACCCCGGGCCCCGCGGGGCCGTCGCGGCCCCGGCCGCACGCGGACGGACGACAGGTGAGCCGCGCCTACGTCCCGGCGACGCGCGAGCTGCTCGGCGCCTGGCACGCGGCGGGCGCCGTACCTGCGGAAACGGAGCGGGTGGTGGCGACGGGTGAGGACGAGGAGAGCGAGTACGCCGCGTTGATGACCGCGGCCGACCGCTCGACCGCGCTCGCGACCGGCGGGGCACGAGCCGGCGGCCGCCGCGTCGTGGTCGTGGTCGACACGACCGGCGACGGCGAGGGGGAGCTGCCGCTCCGCACCTGGGCCGCCGTCCACGCCGACACCGCCGACCGCACGCCCGACGACGACCCCGACGACGACCTCGCCTGGTTCGGCGTCCAGGAGATCCCGGACCTGATCTGAGCCCGTCGGGTCGCTAGTGTCGGCTCCATGGACGCGATCACGATGCCCCCGGCTCCCGTCAACGAGCCGAACCTGACCTACGCGCCCGGTTCGCCGGAGCGTGACGAGCTGCTCGCCGAGCTCGACCGGCAGGAGCGCCGGCAGCCCACCTTGCGGGCGGTCGTCAACGGCCGCCGGCGCAACGGCACCGGCGCCGAGATGACGGTCGTGCAGCCCCACGACCACCAGCACGTGCTGGCGACGTTCAAGAACTCCACCACCAAGGACGCCGACGCGGCCGTGAAGGCCGCCCTCGACGCCGCCCCGATGTGGCGGGCGATGCCGGTCGACGAGCGCTGCGCGATCCTGCTCAAGGCGGCCGACCTCCTGGCCGGTCCGTGGCGCCAGGTCATCAACGCCGCCACCATGCTCGGGCAGTCGAAGACGGCGTTCCAGGCCGAGATCGACTCCGCCTGCGAGCTGATCGACTTCTGGCGCTTCAACGTCCACTACGCCAAGCAGATCCTCACCGAGCAGCCGATCGCCAACAGCCGGGGCATCTGGAACCGCACCGACCACCGCCCGCTCGAGGGCTTCGTCTACGCGATCACGCCGTTCAACTTCACCGCCATCGCCGGCAACCTGCCGACCGCGCCCGCGCTGATGGGCAACACGGTCGTGTGGAAGCCGTCGCCCACCCAGCAGCTGGCCGCGTCGCTGCTGATGGAGCTGCTCGAGGAGGCCGGCATGCCGCCGGGCGTGATCAACATGCTCCCCGGCGACGGCCTCGACGTCTCGAAGGTCGCGCTCACCCACCCCGACCTCGCCGGCATCCACTTCACCGGCTCGACGCCGACCTTCCAGCACCTGTGGCGCGAGGTCGGCAACAACCTCGAGAACTACCGCTCCTACCCCCGCATCGTCGGCGAGACCGGCGGCAAGGACTTCATCGTCGCCCACCCCAGCGCCGACCCCGACGTGCTCCGCACGGCCATGATCCGGGGCGCGTTCGAGTTCCAGGGCCAGAAGTGCTCCGCCGCGTCGAGGGCCTACGTCGCGAGGTCGGTCTGGGACAAGATGAAGGACTCGCTGGTCGCCGAGACCGAGGCGATCGCCATGGGCGACGTCACCGACTTCTCCAACTTCATGGGCGCCGTGATCGACGACCGCGCCTTCGCCAAGCACAAGAAGGCGCTCGGCCGGGTGCGCGCCAACAAGCACCTCACGACCCTCGCGGGCGGCCAGCTCGACGACTCGGTCGGCTACTTCGTGCGGCCCACGATCGTGCAGTCGACCGACCCGACCGACCAGATGTTCAAGGACGAGTACTTCGGGCCGATCCTGGCCGTCCACGTCTACGACGACAGCCGCTACGAGAACGTCGTGAAGCAGATGGAGTCGTTCGCGCCGTACGCCCTGACCGGGGCGGTCATCGCCCAGGACCGGCAGGCGATCGCGTGGACCCGCGAGGAGCTCCGCTTCGCGGCCGGCAACTTCTACATCAACGACAAGCCGACCGGCGCGGTCGTGGGCCAGCAGCCCTTCGGCGGCGCGCGGGCCTCGGGCACCAACGACAAGGCCGGCGCCCCGCAGAACCTGATGCGGTGGACCAGCCAGCGTTCCATCAAGGAGACCTTCGACCCGCCGAAGGACTACCGCTACCCCTACATGGGGTGAGTGCCCACCTCACGCTGCGCCGCGGCGGCCCGGGTGACGAGGCGGCCGTGCTCGGCCTCTTCGACCGGGCCGTCGCGTGGCTGGTGTCCCGGGGCTTCACCGACCAGTGGGGCACCGAGCCGTGGACGGGCCAGCCACGGCGCGAGGCCATGGCCCGCGAGTGGTGTACGGGGGACGGTGCCTGGTTCGCCGATGCGGGTGACGCTCCCGCAGGGTTCCTGGCCGTCGGCCCGGCGCTCGACCACGTGCCCGCGCCGGACGTGCCCGAGCTCTACGTGCGCGCGCTCGTGACGTCGCGGGAGCCGGCGGCCGCGGGCGCAGGTCGCCTGCTGCTCGACCACGCCGTCGACCTCGCGCGCCAGCAGCAGGTGGAGCAGGTGCGGGTCGACTGCTTCGCGGGCAACGGTGGCCGGCTGGTCCGTTTCTACGAGTCGTGCGGCTTCACGCGGGTCGGCACCTTCACGGTCGGGTCCGGGGTCGGGTCCGGGGTCGGGCAGGCGTGGACGGGCGCGCTGCTCACCCGACCGACCCGGTGAGAGACTGGCGGTGATGTACCCACTGCACCTCGGTCCGCTGCACCCCGCCGAGGAGGCCCTGACCTACGGCCTCGCCTTCGGCCCCTTCGTGCTGCTCGCGGTCGTCATCGTCGTCCGCCGACGGCTGGACGCCCGCGAGGAGGAGACCGACCGGTCGACCGTCGACGCCGGCGACGGCGGCGACGACGGTGACGACCCGGGGGTGACTCAGCCCCGCGCGAGGTAGGTGCGGCCCACGGTGTTCTCGGCCTTGAGCGCCTTGAGCAGCAGGTCGGCGATGAGGCCCTCGAGCTTGCCGCCGACGAGCGGGATCGCGACCCTCACGGTGAGGTCCACGGTCTCGGTGGTCACCCCGCCCGACTCACGCAGCGTCGCGGTGCCCGTCATCTCCCCGGGCTTGCCGGGGATCTCCACGACGAGGTCGCCGTGGTCCGCGGCGGTCCACACCTCGCTCTGCACGATCCGGATCTCGTCACCCACGATCCTGGTCGCGAAGGAGGGGAGGCCCGCGGCCGCCTGCACCTGCTCGACGCGCACGCGCATGCCTTCGCCGGCGCCGGTGATGTCGACCTCGTGGCGCAGGACGCGCTGGTGCTCGCAGACCTCCTGACGGAAGGCCGGGTCGGCCAGCATCGCGGCCACGTCGGCCATCGGGGCGTCATAGGTCAGGTCGTGCGTGATGCGCTTCGCCATGGGCACATCATGGCCGACGTGCGGCGACGGTGCCGCGCCCGGGCAGGGGCCCGACCCCGTGTTGTGGGCGCTGCCGGGGGGTCCTAGTGTCGGTCTCGTGGCGACGACGCTCGACGAGGAGAAGTCCGCACTGCTGACCGCGGCCGCGTCCGTGGACGCAGGCCCCGTCGCGGAGGGCGACCGCACCGGTCCGGCGGCCGGTCCGCTGGTGAGGCCCTACTACCGCAACGTCGCCGCCGAGGACGTCTGCGAGCTCGGCCCCGTCGACCTCGCCGGCGCGCTCGGCTCCCACCTCGAGCTCGCGTCCCACCGGCCCCAGGGGACGGCGCGCGTACGGGTGCTCACCCCCGGTCCCGACGCCGGCTGGTCGGCGGGTGGCCACAGCCTCGTGCAGGTCGTCACCGACGACATGCCGTTCCTCGTCGACTCGCTGACGATGGAGGTCGCCCGCCTCGGTCACGACGTACGCCTCGTCGTCCACCCGCAGATGGACGTCGTGCGCGACATCACCGGCAACCTGCAGGAGGTGCACGGCGTCGAGGACGGGTCGGTGGCCGTGGCCGCCGGGACCCAGCGGGAGTCGTGGATGCAGGTCCAGATCCCGCGCGTCGGAGACGCCGAGGAGGCGCAGCAGCTCGAGGAGGCCCTGCAGCGGGTGCTCGGCGACGTGCGCGTGGCGGTCGAGGACTGGCCCAAGATGCACGCCACGGCACTGCAGGTGGTCGACGAGCTCGGCTCGGAACCACCGCCGCTGCCGGAGGAGGAGGTCGCGCAGGGCCGTGCCCTCATGGGGTGGCTGGCCGACGACCACTTCACCTTCCTCGGCTACCGCGAGTACCAGCTCGAGACCGTCGACGGCGACGACGTGCTGCGGGCGCTGCCGGGCACGGGCCTCGGCATCCTGCGCTTCGACCAGGACATGTCCTCCTCGTTCGGCAAGCTGCCCGCCGCCGTCCGCGCCAAGGCGCGCGAGAAGACGCTGCTGGTGCTGGCCAAGGCCAACAGCCGGGCCACCGTGCACCGGCCCGCCTACCTCGACTACGTGGGCGTGAAGACCTTCGACGCCGCCGGCGAGGTGGTGGGGGAGCGACGGTTCCTCGGCCTCTTCTCGAGCGCCGCCTACACCGAGTCGGTGACCCGCATCCCGATGCTGCGCGAGAAGGCGCGCGAGGTGCTCAAGCGGGCTGCGTTCGACCCACGCAGCCACGCCGGCAAGGCCCTCATGGACACGCTGGAGAACTTCCCGCGCGACGAGCTCTTCCACACGCCCACCGACGACCTGGCGGCCACGACGGTGCAGGTCATGCAGGCGCGGGAGCGTCGCCAGGTCAAGATCTTCATCCGCAAGGACACCTACGGCCGCTACGTCACGGCGATGGTCTACCTGCCGCGCGACCGTTACAACACGAGCGTCCGTGAGCGGTTCTCGCGGATCCTCGAGGAGCAGCTCGGCGGGGAGCACGTCGAGTTCTCGGTGCGCATGGGCGAGTCGGCCACCGCCAACGTCCACTTCGTCGTGCACCCGCCCAAGGGCGAGCAGATCCGCGACGTCGACCCCGCCGAGCTGGAGAAGCTGTTGGCCGAGGCGTCGCGGTCGTGGCGCGACGACTTCATCTCCGCCGCGATGGCCGAGCTCGGTGAGGAGCGCGGTGCCGCACTGGCGCGGGCGTACGCCGACAGCTTCCCGGAGGCCTACAAGGAGGACTTCCCGCCGGCGATCGGCGCCGCCGACCTCGCCCTCGTCGAGGACCTCGCCGACGACGGCATCGACCTCCGGCTTTACCGGTCCGACCGCCGCGCCACCGACGGACGGCTCAAGGTGTTCCGCACCGGCAGCCCGTTGTCGCTCTCCCAGGTGCTGCCGATGCTGTCGTCGATGGGCGTCGAGGTCGTCGACGAGCGGCCCTACGCGCTCGAGGGTCTGCGGCGGCCCACCTTCGTCTACGAGTTCGGGCTCCGCTACGACAAGCGGGCACAGCCCGACTCGCCCGAGCGCTTCCAGGACGCCCTGCGGGCGGTGTGGGAGGGCAACAACGAGATCGACGGCTTCAACCGGCTGGTGCTCGACGCCGGGCTGACCTGGCGCCAGGCGACGGTGCTCCGCGCCTACGCGAAGTACATGCGCCAGGGCAACAGCCCCTTCGCGCTCGACTACATCGAGGACGCACTCGCCGGCAACGTCGACATCACCGGGTTGCTGGTGCGCCTCTTCGAGGCCCGCTTCGACCCTGCCGGCAAGGACGACGACCGGGCGGAGCGCACCGCGGCGCTCGAGGAGCGCATCGGCGGCGCGCTCGACGACGTCGCCAGCCTCGACCACGACCGCATCCTGCGCTCCTACCTCACCCACATCAGGGCGACGCTGCGCACGAACTACTTCCAGCCGGGTCCGCAGGGTGCGACGAAGTCCTACCTGTCGTTCAAGCTCGAGCCGTCGGCGATCCCCGACCTGCCCGAGCCGCGCCCGTCGTACGAGATCTTCGTCTACTCCCCGCGGGTCGAGGGCGTGCACCTGCGCTTCGGCCCGGTCGCGCGCGGCGGCCTGCGCTGGAGCGACCGGCGAGACGACTTCCGCACCGAGGTGCTGGGGCTGGTCAAGGCCCAGATGGTGAAGAACACCGTGATCGTGCCGGTGGGTGCCAAGGGCGGGTTCTTCTGCAAGCAGCTGCCCGACCCCGGCGACCGCGACGCGTGGTTGGCCGAGGGCGTGGCGTGCTACCGGACCTTCATCTCGGGCCTGCTCGACATCACGGACAACCTGGTCGAGGGCGAGACCGTGCCCCCGCGCGACGTCGTGCGGCACGACGGCGACGACACCTACCTCGTCGTCGCGGCCGACAAGGGGACCGCCACGTTCTCCGACATCGCCAACGGTGTGGCGAAGGACTACGGCTTCTGGCTCGGCGACGCCTTCGCGTCGGGCGGCTCGGTGGGCTACGACCACAAGGCGATGGGCATCACCGCTCGCGGCGCGTGGGTGTCGGTGCAGCGGCACTTCCGTGAGATGGGTGTCGACTGCCAGACCGAGGAGTTCACGGCGGTCGGCATCGGGGACATGTCCGGCGACGTCTTCGGCAACGGGCTGCTGTGTTCACCCACCACCCGGCTCGTGGCGGCCTTCGACCACCGCGACATCTTCCTCGACCCGACGCCCGACGCGGCGGCGTCGTACGCCGAGCGTCAGCGGCTCTTCGACCTGCCGCGCTCGAGCTGGCAGGACTACGACACGTCCCTGATCTCCGAGGGTGGCGGCGTCTACTCGCGGTCGATGAAGTCGGTCCCGGTGCACGCCGCCGTGCGACAGGCGCTCGGGCTCGACGACGACGTCACGTCGCTGACTCCCGCCGAGCTGATGCGCGCCATCCTGCTGGCCCCCGCCGACCTGCTGTGGAACGGCGGCATCGGCACCTACGTGAAGGCCGCCGAGGAGAGCCACGCCGACGCGGGGGACAAGGCCAACGACGCGATCCGCGTCAACGGCCGCGACCTGCGGGTCAAGTGCGTCGGCGAGGGCGGCAACCTCGGACTCACGCAGCTCGGACGCATCGAGTACGCCGTGCGCGGAGGGCGCATCAACACCGACTTCATCGACAACTCCGCCGGCGTCGACACCTCCGACCACGAGGTCAACCTCAAGATCCTGCTCGACCGTGTCGTCGCCGACGGCGGGCTGAGCCAGGACGCTCGCAACGAGCTGCTGGCCCAGATGACCGACGAGGTCGCCCACCTGGTGCTGCGCGACAACTACGAGCAGAACGTCGCCCTGGCCAACGCGGTGGCCCACGCGCCGTCGCTGCTGCACGTCCACGAGGACTGGATGAAGCAGCTCGAGCGTCGCGGCGTGCTCAACCGTGACCTCGAGGGGCTGCCGACCTCGCGGCAGGTACGCCGCCGGCTCGAGCGAGGCGGTGCGCTGACAGTTCCCGAGCTCTCGGTCCTGATGTCGTGGACCAAGATCGTGCTGGCCGACGAGCTGCTCGCCAGCGACCTGCCCGACGACCCCTACTGCGACGTCGACCTCGTCGGCTACTTCCCGAAGCCGGTGCAGGAGTCGTTCGTCCCACAGGTCCGCGACCACCCGCTGCGACGCGAGATCATCGTGACCCAGGTGGTGAACGACCTGGTCAACGGTGCCGGCATGACGTTCGTGCCGCGGCTCTCGGGGGAGACCGGGGCGAGCACGGCCGAGCTGACCCGGGCCAACTTCGTGGCACGCGAGATCTTCGGCTCGCTGCCCTTGCGCCAGGAGCTCGATCGCTGGGACAACAAGATCGACGCCGGCGTCCAGACCCGGTTGCGCATCCAGATGCGCACGCTCGTCGAGCGGGCGTCGCGCTGGCTGGTCGCCAACCGGAGGCCTCCGCTCGACAGTCAGGGGACGGTCGAGCACTTCAGCGGACCCGTGCAGGCGTTGATGGAGCGGTTGCCGGAGCTCATGACCGGCCGCGAGCGCGAGGACCTCGAGGGTCGCCGTGACGCGTGGGTCGCGCAGGGGGTCCCCGAGGAGCTCGCCACCCGCGTGGCGGTCCTCGACCCGGCGTACGCACTGCTCGGGGTGGTCGAGGTCGCGCAGGCCCGCGACGGTCTCGACCCGGCCGACGTGGCACGTGTTCACTTCGCGCTCGGCGAGCGGCTCGGGCTGCCGCTGCTCAACCAGCGGATCTTCGCGCTGCCGCGCGAGGACGTGTGGCAGACGATGGCGCGTGGCGCCCTGCGCGACGACCTCTACGGCGTCCACAGCCAGCTCACCGCGCAGGTGCTCGACACCACCCCGGTCGTCGGCTCCGCCGCTGGCCGGATCGCCGCCTGGGAGGAGGCCGACCAGGTCACCGTCAGCCGCGCCACCGGCACGCTGGAGGACATCTGCCGCGACGACGAGGCCGACCTGGCCCGCCTGTCGGTGGGCTTGCGGGTGGTGCGCGGGCTGCTGCAGGCCTAACGGGTTTACCCGGTCGACCGGGTAAACCCGAGGTTCGTGACGCTTGCAAGCGTCACGAACCCTGAGGTTCCCCCGCCGACCGGGAAATCCCGCGACCACTAGGGTCCGCGGCATGACCGACACCGTGGAGCAGACCGCCGCCTCGATCAGGGCGGGCACCACGGCCAGGTCAGTGACCGAGGGGGCGCTGGCCAGGATCACAGAGTGCGACGGGGTGCTCAACGCGTTCAGCGTGGTGCTGCGCGAGGAGGCGCTGGCAGAGGCGGACGCCCGGGACCAGGAGCAGCGCTCCGGGGGCGGCTCGGACCGCTCCACGGCGTCCCGGTCGCGATCAAGGAGGAGCTCGACGTCGCCGGCTGCGTGACGACGTTCGGCGGCCGTGGCAACAGCGTGCCGGTCGCCGCCGACAGCGAGGTCGTACGCCGCCTGCGTGCTGCCGGCGCGGTGGTCGTCGGCAAGACCCGGATGCCCGAGTTCGGGGCCTGGCCCTACACCGAGTCCGCGGCGTACGGCGCCACCCGCAACCCCTGGGACACCACGCGGACCCCCGGTGGTTCCAGCGGTGGCACCGCAGCCGCGGTGTCGTCGGGGATGGTGCCGGTGGGGATGGGCGGCGACGGCGGCGGATCGATCCGGATCCCGAGCGCGATGTGCGGCCTGTTCGGGCTCAAGCCGCAGCGGGGCCGGGTCACGACCGCGCCCCACCCGCACCTGTGGTGGGCGCTGGGTGTCGTGGGTCCGCTGACACGCTCCGTGATGGACAGCGCGATCGTGCACGACGTGATCGGCGGCTCCCTCGACTCCGACCGCTGGCACGCCGGCCGGGTCGGCTCCCTCGTCGCGGCCGCGCGCCGCGACCCGGGTCGGTTGCGGATCGGCTGGTCGACCAGGCCGGTGACGTTCGGGGTGCGGCCCGACCCGGCCCACGTGCGGGCCGTCCACGCCACCTGCCGGCTGCTCGCCGAGCTCGGCCACGACGTCGTGGAGGTCGACCCGCGCTACCCCGACCCGACGCCCGCGTTCGTGCCGCAGTTCTTCGCCGGCATCCGCACCGAGGCCGACGAGGTGGCCCACTACCGGCGCCTCGAGCGGCGGACACGGACCACCTACCGCCTCGGCAGCTGGGTGACCGACGGCATCACCGAGCGGGCGCTGGCCGCCACCGAGCGGGTCTCCGCGAGGGCCAACCGGGTCTTCGAGCAGGTCGACGTGCTGCTCACCCCGACGACCGCGCACCGGCCTCCGGAGGTCGGCGTGCTCGACGGGGTCGGCCCGGTGCGCGCCGCGCTGAGGTCGATGCCGGCGATCGCCTACGCCGCGCTGTGGAACGTCGCCGGCAACCCGGCGGCCGCCGTGCCCCGCGGCGTCGCGGCCGACGGGCTGCCGCTGTCGGTGCAGCTGGTCGGTCCCACCGACGGCGAGGAGGTGCTGTTCTCGCTCGCGGCCCAGCTCGAGGCGGCCGACCCGTGGCCACGGACGGCTACCAAAGTCGCTTGAGCCCGCCGGGCCTCCCCGCAAGGGTGGGGCCATGCCAGCAGCGATCGAGGTGAGTGACCTCGTCATGACCTACGGCGACCTGCGGGCCGTCGACGGCGTCGGGTTCGTGGTCGCGGAGGGGGAGTTCTTCGGCATCCTCGGCCCCAACGGCGCCGGCAAGACCACCACCCTGGAGATGATCGAGGGGCTGCGAGAGCCCGACTCCGGCACGATCACGGTGCTCGGGGAACGGGTCTGGCCGCGCAATCCCGGCCTGCTGCCGCGCATCGGCGTCCAGCTGCAGGCGTCGTCGTTCTTCGAGCGGCTGACCGCGCGTGAGCAGATCCGGACCTTCGCCTCGCTGTACGGCGTGCCGGTGGCACGCGGCGACGAGTGGATCGAGCGGGTCGGCCTGGTCGAGAAGGCCGACACCCGGGTCGAGGACCTCTCGGGCGGGCAGACCCAACGGCTCTCGATCGCCTGCGCCCTGGTGCACGAGCCCGAGCTGGTCTTCCTCGACGAACCGACCGCCGCGCTCGACCCGCAGGCGCGCCGCAAGCTCTGGGACCTGCTGCGCGGCATCAACGAGGCCGGCCGCACGGTCGTGCTGACGACGCACTACATGGACGAGGCGGAGGTGCTCTGCGACCGGGTCGCGATCATGGACCGCGGCCGGGTGCTGCGGCTGGACACCCCGGCCGCCCTGGTCGAGGCGCTCGACGCGCCGGTGCGGGTGGTCGAGAAGCGCGGCACCCTCGAGGACGTCTTCCTCGACCTCACCGGGCGGGAGTACCGCGGATGAGCCGGTCGACGACGGCCTTCGGCTCCCTGTCGATCGCGATCCTCAAGGGATTCCTGCGCGACAAGGCCTCGGTGTTCTTCGCGCTGGTGTTCCCGCTCATGTTCCTCGTGCTCTTCGGCGGCATCTTCGCCGATCCGGGGACGTCGAAGGTCGAGATGGTGCAGGTCGGGGACGTCGCGCTCCTCGACGCGTTGCCGGCGGGTGCGAGGGAGGCCTTCGACGAGAGCTTCGAGGTCACCCGGGCAGACGACCTCGACGACGCGATCGCCACCGTCCGCGACGGCGACGCCGACGTCGCGGTCGAGATGCGTGGCGACGAGCTCGTCGCCCACTACACCCAGACCGACCAGGTGAAGGCGGCCATCACCCAGGGGACCCTGCGGGCCTTCGTCGACGGGGCCAACGTCGCTGCGACCGGAGCGCCGCCCACCTACCGGCTCACGACCGCACGGGTCGAGGACGACAGCCTCACCACGATCCAGTTCGTGACGCCGGGGCTGCTGGGCTGGGCGGTGGCGATGAGCGCCGCCTTCGGCGCCGCGGCGACCCTCCAGGGCTGGCGACAGAGCAAGCTGCTGCGGCGACTCCAGCTGGCGCCCGTCTCCACCCGCACCGTCATCGCGGCCCGCGTGGGCGTCACGATCGCGATCGCGCTCGTGCAGATGGCGGTGTTCCTCGGTCTCGGTGCCGCCGCCTTCGGACTCACCCTGTCGGGGTCGTGGTGGGCGTCGGTGCCCCTGCTGGTCGTGGGCACGCTCTGCTTCATGGCGGTCGGGCTCTTCTCCGGGGCGGTAGCGAAGACGGTGGAGGGGGCGGTCAACATGGCCAACTTCCTCGTGCTGCCGATGGCCTTCCTCAGCGGCTCGTTCTTCCCGCTCGACGCGGCCCCGGCATGGCTGCAGGGGGTCTCGCGACTGCTCCCGTTGCGCTGGCTCAACGAGGGCATGCTCGACGTGCTGGTGCGGGGCCAGGGGCCGACCGCCGTGCTGCTGCCCATGCTCGTGCTCACCGGGTTCGCGGCCGCGCTGACCTTGCTGGCCGCCCGCTTCTTCCAGTGGGAGACCCACTGACCTCACCGACGAGGGGTCACGTCGAGCCGGCCGGGGAGTCCGTCTCGGCGCCGTCACAGCAGGTCAGAACAAGTCAGAACATGGCGACCGCGGCGACGACCCCGGCGACGACGACGGCGCCGCGGAAGACGGCGTCGGGCAGCCGTCGACCGATGCGGGCGCCGACGTAGCCGCCCACCAGCGAACCGGCGGCCAGCAGCACGACGACGTCCCAGCGCGGGTCGGCGACGACGACGAAGATCAGCCCGGCGACGACGTTGCCGGCCAGCAGCGACAGCGTCTTGAGGCCGTTGACGACGCGCAGCGGGAGGTCGGTGCCGAGGCCGAGGACCGCCACCATCATGACGCCGGCACCGGCGCCGAAGTAGCCGCCGTAGACCCCGGTGACGGTCGCGAAGACGGTGGTCACCGGGTTCATGTGCAGGCGCTCGGGGTGCTGCTCGCCCGCCCGCCGCCTCAGCCACCGAGCGATCCTCGGTTGGGCGCCGACGAGCAGGCAGGTGAAGAGGATCAGCCACGGCACGACCGCCTCGAAGACCCCGGGCGGCAGGCCCAGCAGCAGCACCGCGCCGCCGACCGCGCCCAGCGCGCAGACCCCCACGATCACGGCGGCCACTCGTGGCGCCTCGCGCACCTCGTCGCGGTAGCCGACGACGCCGCCGAGCCCGCCGGGGATCAGGCCGAGGGTGTTCGAGACGTTGGCGGTCACCGGCGGCAGCCCGAGCGCCACCAGGGTCGGGAAGCTGAGCAGCGAGGCGACGCCGACGGTCGAGGAGAGCACTCCCGCGCCGAGTCCGGCGGCCAGCACCACCAGCGCCTCGAGGGCGCTCACGCCTCCTCGCGCAGCAACGCCACGTCGCTGACCATCTCGACGTGGGCGTGCATCGCGGCGGCGGCGGCGACGGGGTCGCCGGCACGGATCGCGTCGGCGATGGCGCGGTGGCCGGTGAGCGAGTCCTGGGGGCGACCGGGCTGGCCGAGCGACTCCAGCCGGGTCTCCTTGATCAGGTCGCCGATCTCGTCCATGAGGCGCGCGAGCAGCAGCGAGTGGGCCGCCGCGGTCACGGCACCGTGGAATCGCTCGTCACCCTCCACCCCGCGCCCACCGGCCTCGACGTCGGCGGCCATGTCGGTCAACGCGTCGTCGATGCGCGTGAGGTCGTCGTCCGTGCGCCGCCGCGCCGCGAGGGCCGCGATCTTCGTCTCCAAAGCGTCACGGGTCTCGATGATCTCCGGCAGCCGGTCGGCGTGGTCGCGGATCGCCTCGACGATGCGCCCGGCGTGCCGGTGGCCGGTGACCACGGTGCCGTCGCCGTGCCGGACCGCGACGACGCCGACGACCTCGAGGGCGACCAGCGCCTGGCTGAGGGTCGCCCGGCTGACGCCGAGCCGCTGGGCGAGCTCGCGCTCGGGCGGGAGCCGGTCGCCGGGCTGGAGCCCGTTGTCGGTGATCCAGGCGGAGATCTGCCCGGCCACCTGCTCGTAGAGGCGGGTGCGGAGCAGGCGCGGGGGGAACGACGGCTCACTCATGGGGCCACCCTATCGACGAGAGGCCCGTTGTCCTATTGGCTAGGCCACTGGTCCAACGCGTGACGTCGATCACCGACGCCGGCACGCGACGACAGCTCGGGAGGTCTGAGATGGGTCCGGAATGGGTGGCGATCCTCGCCCTGGTCGCCTTGTTCGTAGTGGGCACGCTGCTGCCGCTCAACATGGGAGCGCTGGCCTACGTCGCCGCGTGGCTGGTCGGGATGTACTCCCTCGGCCTGGACGAGAAGGAGATCCTGGGCGGCATCAGCGCCGACCTGGTGCTGACCCTGATCGGGGTGACCTACCTCTTCGCGATCGCGCGGCAGAACGGCACGGTCGACCTCATCGTCCGCAAGGCGTTGGGGTTCGTCGGCGGTCGCGTGGCCCTGATCCCCTGGGTGATGTTCGCGGTGACGGGCGTGATCACCGCCATCGGCGCCGCCAGCCCGGCCGCCTGCGCGATCATCGGTCCGATCGCCCTGGGCTTCGCGGGCCGCTACAAGATCAGTCCGCTGATGATGGGCATGTTCGTGGTGCACGGCGCCCAGGCCGGTGGCTTCTCGCCGATCTCGATCTACGGCATCATCACCAACTCCGTCGTGGCCGACGCGGGCCTGCCCGAGTCGCCGCTGACGATCTTCTTCGCCAGCCTGGCCGTCAACACGGTGCTGGCCGCGATCCTCTTCATGGTCCTCGGTGGCCGCCAGCTGATGTCGATGCGGTTGGACGCCGAGGGTGAGCTGGTGCAGGCCGGGGTCGGACCCGGTGCCGCCCTGGCGACCGAGCGCCCGCGGGGTCGCGACCGTGCCACCGCCGCGTCCGGCACCGGTGCCACCCCCACCACCGGCACCCCCGACGTCGACCACCTCGGCACCACGCGTGAGCACGTGCTGACGCTGTCCGCCTTCGCCGCGGTCGCGACTATCGCGCTCGCGTTCGACAAGAACATCGGCTTCGCCGCGATCACCGCGGCCGTGCTGCTCTCCGCGCTGTTCCCCAGCTCCTACAAGGACACCGTCAAGCAGATCGCGTGGCCGACCGTGCTGCTGGTGGCGGGTGTCAGCACCTACGCCACGATTCTCACCACCGCGGGCTCGCCGCAGTTCGTCGGCACCTGGGCCGCGAGCCTGGGCGCCGCAGCCATCGGCGCGCTGATCCTCTGCTACGTCGGCGGTGTCGTCTCGGCGTTCGCCTCCTCGACGGCGCTGCTGCCGGTGATCATCCCGATCGCGATCCCGCTGATCGCCGAGGGCGGGATCAGCGCCGGGCTCTTCGTGGCCGCGCTCGCGGTGAGCTCGACGATCGTCGACGTGAGCCCGTTCTCCACCAACGGGGCGCTGATGCTTGCCAACAAGCCCGACGGCATCGGGGAGCGCGTCTACTACAAGCAGATCCTCACCTACGGTGTGGTCGTGACTCTCGTCGGACCGCTCCTCGTCTGGGCCGCCCTGGTCCTGCCCGGTTGGTGACACACGTGTCCGGACCGCTCGCAGACGTGCTCGTCGTCGACCTGTCCCGCGCCCTCGCCGGGCCCCACGCCACGCAGATGCTGGGCGACCTCGGCGCCCGCGTGGTCAAGGTCGAGGCGCCGGTCAACGGCGACGACACCCGCGGGTGGGGGCCGCCGTTCGTCGGCGACCGCGACGCGCGGCAGTCGACGTACTTCCTGTGCACCAACCGCAACAAGGAGTCGATCGCCCTCGACCTGAAGGACGAGCAGGACAAGGCCGTCCTGCTCGCACTGGTCGATCGGGCCGACGTGCTGGTCGAGAACTTCCGCACCGGGGTGCTGGAGCGTCTCGGCCTCGGGTTGGAGGACCTGCGTCGGCGCAACCCCGGGCTGGTCGTCCTCTCCATCACCGGCTTCGGCCACGACGGACCCGAGGGTGGCCGGGCGGGCTACGACCAGATCGCCCAGGGCGAGGCCGGCCTGATGTCGCTGACCGGCTCCGGGCCCGACGACCCGCAGCGGGTCGGGGTGCCGATCGCCGACCTGCTCTCGGGCATGTACGGCGCCTACGGGGTGCTCGCCGCACTGCACGAGCGCCACCGCACCGGCGAGGGCCAGGTCGTGCGCACCTCGCTGCTGGCGGCCGCGGTCGGGGTGCACGCCTTCCAGGGCACCCGCTGGACCGTCGCCGGCGAGGTCGGGCGCGCCCAGGGCAACCACCACCCCTCGATCGCGCCCTACGGGCTCTTCCGCTGCCGCGACGGGGCGGTGCAGATCGCGCTGGGCAGCGAGGCGCTGTGGCGCCGGTTCTGCGCCGGCTTCGGGCTCGACCCGGACGCCGAGGGCCTGGCGACCAACCAGGAGCGGGTCGCCCACCGCGATCGAGTGATCGAGGTCATCGAGACCGCCTTCGCCGACCACGACGCCGAACCGTTGCTGGCCCGGCTCGCCGAGGTGGGCGTACCCGCCGGCAAGGTCCGCACCCTCGACGAGGTCTACGACTGGGACCAGGTCGAGAGCCAGGGGCTCAAGATCGCCGTCGACCACGCGACGCTCGGTCCGCTCACCCTGCCCGGACCGCCGCTGCGGTTCTTCGACGACGCCGGCGAGGTGACTCGACGCGACCACGCCGCGCCGCCGTTGCTCGACGAGCACGGGCCCGCGATCCGCCAGTGGTTGGGCGACGTGCTGCCGGAGGGCGGCGCGTGACGCGCCGCTGGACCGCCCACGAGCTGCTCGACCTGGTGCTCGACGAGGGCACCTTCACCTCGTGGGACGAGCCGGTCGACCTCACCACCCACGACGCCGACTACCGCGCCGCCCTCGAGGCGGCGGCGGCGAAGGCGGGCACCGACGAGTCCGTGCTCACCGGCCGCGGCGAGGTCCGCGGCCGACCCGTGGCGGTGGTCGTCAACGAGTTCGGCTTCCTCGCCGGTTCCATCGGTCGGGTGGCGGCCGACCGGATCACCAGCGCCGTACGCCGCGCGACCGCGGAGGGGCTGCCGGTGCTCGCCTCCACCGCCTCGGGCGGCACCCGCATGCAGGAGGGCACCCCGGCCTTCGTCCGGATGGTCGAGATCTCCCGGGCACTGATGGACCACCGGGCGGCCGGGCTGCCCTACCTGGTGCACCTGCGCCACCCCACCACCGGTGGTGTCTACGCCTCGTGGGGCTCGCTCGGCCACGTCACCGTCGCCGAGCCCGGAGCGCTGGTCGGCTTCCTCGGGCCGAAGGTCTACGAAGGGCTCCACGGTCGCCCCTTCCGCCCCGGGTCCAGGTGGCCGAGCACCTCGCGGCCACCGGCGTCATCGACGGCGTCGTGGCCGCTGAGGACCTGCCGGCGATGGTCGACCTCGCGCTGGCCGTGCTCGTCGACCCGCCCGGCCCCGGTGCGCTGCCGCGTCGCGAGGGCGGCGACCGGGTGGGGGAGCGGTCGGCGTGGGAGAGCGTCGAGCGCACCCGGCTGCACGAGCGGGCCGGCGTGCGCGACCTGCTCGCCCATGGTGCGAGCGGGACCGTGCAGCTGCGCGGCACCGACGAGGGCGAGCGCGACTCGACCGTGATGGTGGCGCTGACCCGGCTCGACGACCAGCCCTGCGTCGTCGTCGGCCAGGACCGGTCCCGCCAGGCACCCGGTCACGCCATGGGCCCGGGGGCGCTGCGCGAGGCCCGTCGCGGCATGCGGCTCGCCGAGGAGCTCGGGCTGCCGCTGGTCACCGTCATCGACACCCCCGGCGCCGAGCTGTCACCGCAGGCGGAGGAACGGGCGATCGCCGGTGAGATCGCCCGGTGCATCGCGACGCTCACGACGATGAAGGTGCCGACGGTGTCGGTGATCCTCGGCGAGGGGTGCGGCGGCGGCGCGCTCGCGCTGCTGCCGGCACAGACCGTCATCGCGACGGAGCACGCCTGGCTCTCACCGCTGCCGCCCGAGGGGGCGAGCGTGATCGTGCACGGCGACACCGCTCACGCTGCCGAGATGGCGGCGCGGCAGCGGGTCAAGGCCGCCGACCTGCTCGCCGACGGCGTGGTCCACCACGTCGTCCCCGAGGTCGACGGCGAGTCGGCTCGCGACCTCGCGCTCGCCGTCGCCGCCGAGATCGGGGCCCGGCTGCGGGGCCGGGGCGGGTGGCTGACGCCGTCACCGCAACCCTCAGTGCACGTCGACTGGCTCGGCGGGCGCGGCCTCGGGGAGGGCGCGGGAGGCGACGGCCGCCACGACCATGAGGGCGGCGACCGCGACGAGCACCACCTCGAAGGCGGGGCCGAAGGCCTCGGCGGGCACCCGGGTCGCCTGTCGGGAGGCGACCTCGAAGAAGGCCGTGCCGAGTAGTGCGATGCCGACGGCGCTGGCCAGCTGCGTGGTGGTGTTGAAGAGCCCGGACGCCGAGCCGGCGCGCTCGATCGGCACCTCGGAGATCGTGAACATCCCGATCGGTGCCACCATCAGGCCGAAGCCGGCGCCGGCGACGACGAGGGTCGGCACGAACCACCAGTACGACGTGCTCGCGGTCGCTCCGTGCACGACCAGCGCCTGGAGCAGGACGCCGACGGCGAGGACGACCGCGCCCACTGACATCACGCGACGACCGATCCGGGGCGCGACGACCGTGACGCCGACGCCGGCGAACACGGCGGTGGTCAGCGCGAAGGGCACGCTCACCAGGCCGGCCTTCAGCACCGACCAGCCCAGGCCGGCCTGCACGTAGACCGTCTGCGCCAGGAAGTACGCCGCCATCGAGACGAACAGCACCAACAGCACCGTGCTGCCCGCCGCGAACGCGCGGTTGCGGTAGAGCGACAGGGTCAACAGCGGCTCACCACCGGCCGCCTCGGCGCGCTGCTGGCGCACGGCGAACCTGACGAGCACCCCGGTGCCGACCGCCATCATCACGAAGACCCAGACCGGCCAGCCCCCTTCGCGGCCCGAGGTCAGCGGGTAGAGCACCGCCAGCAGCCCCAGGCCGAGCGTCAGCATGCTGCCGACGCGCAGGTCTGGCCGGCGGGCGCCGTACGACTCCGGGATCAGCTTCACTGCGGCGACCAGCGCGAGCAGCCCGAGCGGCACGTTGACCAGGAAGACCGGCCGCCAGCTGCTGCCGGCGATGTCGGCCTCGGTGAGCACGGCGCCGAGTACCGGCCCGAGCACGGTCGCGAGCCCGGCGAGACCGCTGAAGGCGCCCATCGCCTTGGCCCGCTCGTGGGGCGCGTAGAGCACCTGGATGCTCGACATCACCTGCGGGATCATGGCCGCCGCGCCGAAGCCCTGGAGGGCCCGGAAAAGCACGAGCGACTCGGCCGTCGGGGCCAGCCCACAGGCCGCCGAGGTGACCGTGAAGCCGACCAGGCCCGCCACGAAGAGGCGCTTGCGACCGAAGGCGTCACCGAGGCGCGACCCGGTCACCAGCGCGACCGCGAACGCCAGCGGGTAGGCCGCCACCATCCACTGCAGCTGGACGCCGGTCGCACTGAGCTCTGCCTCGATCGTGGGGAGCGCGACGTTGACGATGGTCGCGTCCATCAGCTCCATGGTCGAGGCGAGCAGCAGGCTGATCAAGGCCGCGGTGCGCGCCCGACCCGTGAGCACGCCGGTCGGTGGGGTGGGTGTCTGGAGTGTGAGTGCCATGCCTCCGACGCTAGGCAGACTTCCGGTCACTTCCTGACCGCTTTGTGGGACAGTGTGGAGGTCATGGCCAACACCTCCTCGCGCACCCTGCGGCTCTTGTCGCTGCTGCAGACTCACCGGTTCTGGCCGGGTGGCGAGCTGGCCGGACGGCTGGGGGTCTCCGACCGGACGCTGCGACGCGACATCGAGCGGCTCCGCGACCTCGGCTACCCGGTCCATTCGAGCCGCGGCCTGGAGGGCGGCTACCAGCTCGCCCCCGGCGGCTCGATGCCGCCGCTGGTCGTCGACGAGGCCGAGGCGATCGCGATGGTCGCCGCGCTCGGCACCGCCGCGACCACCTACAGCGGCACGCTGTCCGAGGCGTCGCTGTCGGCGCTGGCCAAGGTGGTGCAGGTGCTGCCCGCCCGGCTGCGTCGCCGGGCGGAGGCGCTGCGAGCGGCGACCGTCGACTCACCGTTCTCGCGCGCCCCCGAGGTCGAGGCCGGCGTGCTGGCGACCGTCGCCCAGGCGATCCGCGACTCCGAGCGGCTCCGGTTCGGCTACACCGCCCGGGGGGGCAGCAAGCCGGGGGAGGATCTGCGCCGCCACGTCGAGCCCCACAGGCTGGTCACCGTCGGCCGTCGTTGGTACCTGCTCGGCTACGACCTCGACCGCCACGACTGGCGTTCGTTCCGGCTCGACCGGCTGCGCGAGCCGTCCGGCACGAAGGCCGTCTTCCGGCCACGGGAGGTGCCAGGCGGCGACGCGGCGGCGTTCGTGCGTGAGGGCATCCACCAACGTGATCAGGAGATCCGCTTCACGGTGGCCGTGACAGCGACCGAGCAACACGTACGCCAGCGGATCGGCTCCTGGGCACAGGTGACCGGTGTCGACGGCGACGAGGTCACCGTGGAGTTCATCGGTCACGACCCGCGCTGGGCGGTCTTCGGCGTCGGCTACCTCGAGGCCCCGGTCCGGCTGCTGGACGCACCGCCCGAGGTGCGCGACAAGCTCGCCGAGTGGGCCGGGCGGCTGGCCGCGACTGCCGGTCGAGGAACTGGGAGCGGCGGCTAGCGCCCGCGGGTCACGGGGTCCACGATCATCATCCGGCCGTCGACCATGCTGATCCTCCACGGGTCGTCGCCGGACATGAGGGTGGCCGTCCGACCCTTCACCCTCACCTTGCTGAGCTGGTCCAGGTAGCCGTCGGGCTCGGCGGCGAAGAGGATCGCGAACAGGTCCTCGCACGTCTCGACCTGGAGTCCGCCCTTGACGGCCTGCCGGACGACCTTGTCCCGGTAGGCCGGGGCGTGCATCAGGCACAGCCGCTCCGCGTCGCGCAGCCGGTAGGCCTCGCTCGCCAGGGCGTAAAAGGACTGGACGTTCACCTCAGACATCGTCGTCGGGGTCGAGAGCTCGCCCTCCGAGGCCCCCGCCTCGCTGCCGGCGAAGGGGGAGCCGGCACCGCAGCCGGCGGTCGCGACGGACATGGCGACCGCCGTGAGCGCCGCGGTGAGGCGGCGGGCGTGGGGGCGCGGTCGATGGGTGGGCAGCGTGGACGCCACGAGATCCTCCAGGGCTGACGGGCTCGGGTCGGGGTCGGGGACCCGGCGCGCAGAGGTTAGCCCGGCGAGCCTCCGGGCGCAGTCGATCCTGGAAACCCGTGGGAGCGTCGGTCAGCTGGCCTTCTTCTTCGCGGCCTTCTTGGTCGTCTTCTTCGCCGCCTTCTTCTTCGGCTGCTCCGTGTCCCCCGTGGGCTCCTCGCCCCGCGCCGTCTTCGCGGCCTCGACCGACTTCTGCAGCGCCGCGAGCAGGTCGACGACCTCGCCGGAGCTCTTGGTGGAGGTGGGGGTGCGCTTGATCTCGCCGCCCTCGATCTTGGCCTTCACCAAGGCCTGCACGGCCTCGGCGTAGTCGTCCTCGAACTCGGAGACGTCGAAGTCGCCGGCGAGGGTCTCGACCAGCATGTTCGCCATGGCGACCTCGGAGTCCTTGACCTCACCGGTCTCGACGGAGAAGTCCGGGGTGCGGATCTCGTCGGGCCACATCATCGTCTGCAGCACGATCACGTCGTCCTTGACGCGGAGCACCGCGATCGTCGTGCGCTGCCGCAGCGCGACGGTCACGACCGCCATCCGGTCGGCCTCGAGGAGGGCCTGGCGCAGCAGGGCGTAGGGCTTGGCCCCGGTCTTCTCCGGCTCGAGGTAGTAGGACTTCTCGAAGAGCATCGGGTCGATCTGGTCGGAGGGCACGAACTTCTCGACCGCGATCTCGCGGGAGGACGTCACCGGCAGGTCTGCCATGTCGTCGTCGGTGAGGATGACCATCTCGCCGTCCTCGGTCTCGTAGCCCTTGGCGATGTCGGCGTAGGCCACCTCCTCGCCGTCGATCGAGCAGGTGCGCTGGTACTTGATGCGGCCACCGTCCTTGGCGTGGACCTGCCGGAAGGAGACGTCGTGGGACTCCGTGGCGGAGTAGAGCTTCACGGGCACGTTGACCAGCCCGAAGCTGACCGAGCCCTTCCAGATCGCGCGCATGGTTCGAGGGTAGCCGCGACGACGGCTGCTCCGCTCTCGCCCACGGGGACGTGGTGGCGACGGGCGGGGGATGACGATGCCGGTGGAGCGTCGCACCGCACACCGACAGGTCCCGCTCGATACGGTGAACACGTGTATCTCGAGAACATCGTGATGGACGCGGTCGACCCGGGACGTCGTCGGCCGCTTCTGGGAGCAGGCCCTGGGCGGCAGCACGCTGACCCGGGAGCCGGACGCCTACGAGACCCGGGTGCGCGTCGAGGGCGGCCCGGTGCTCGACGTCTGCGTGCAGCACGTGCCGGTGCCGCCGGACGAGCCGCTGCGCCTCCACCTCGACCTCGCCCCGGGCGACGACCAGCAGGCCACCGTCGAGCGGCTGCTCGCGCTCGGCGCGCGTCGCCTCGATATCGGGCAGGGAGACGTGCCGTGGGTGGTGATGGCCGACCCCGAGGGCAACCCCTTCTGCGTCGTCGAGGAGCGGGCGCCCTACGCCGGCAGCGGACCGGTCGCTGCCCTGCCGCTCGACTCCGCCGACCCCGACCGCGACGCCCGGCTCTGGTCGCTGCTCTCGGGCTGGACCGCCGTCGAGGGGGTGGCCGGAGTGCCCCGGTCGCTGCGCCACCCCTCGGGTCGCGGGCCGCTGCTCGAGCTGTGCCCCGAGGAGTCCCGCAAGGCCCGGCCCGGTGCCCCGGGTGGAGGCCCGGCCAAGAACCGGATCCACCTCGACATCCGGCTGCAGTCGGGCGACGACCCCGGCGAGGTACGGGCCCGCATCCTCGGGCTCGGCGGTCGCGAGGTCGAGCACGACTGGGGCCCGCTGCCGTGGCGGGTCTACACCGACGGCTCCGGCAACGAGCTCTGCGTGCTGCCCGCACGCGACTGACCATGGCCGAGCTGCGCCCGATGCTGGCGACCGCGACGGATCACCTGCCCACCGGTGAGGCCTGGATCCACGAGGTGAAGTGGGACGGCGTCCGGGTGCTCGTCGACGTGCGCGTGGGGGCGGGGGCGGCGCGCATGACGAGCCGCAACGGCAACGTCGTCACCGCGGCGTGGCCCGACCTGAGCGACCCGCCCCTGGGCGACCGCGACGTCCTGGTCGACGGGGAGGTGATCGCGCTCAACGAGCGCGGCATCCCCGACTTCCGCACCCTCCAGCACCGCATGCACGTCCGCCGTGCCGCCGACGCGGCCCGGCTCGCCGACTCCATCCCGGCGACGCTGATGGTGTTCGACCTGCTGCGCCTCGACGGTGACGACCTCACCGGACGACCGCTCGCCGAGCGCCGCGAGCTGCTGACCGGGCTCGGGCTGACCGGGTGGCAGGTGCCCGCGGCGTACGACGACGGCGCGATGCTGTGGGAGGCCACCCGCCAGCAGGGCCTCGAGGGCGTGGTCAGCAAGCGGCTGACCTCGCGCTACCGCTTCGACACCCGCAGCCGCGACTGGCTCAAGCGGGCCCACCGCCACCGCGGCTCGTACGTCGTGGGGGGCTGGCGCCCGCAGGTCGGCACCGACGACCGGCTCGCGGCCGTGCTGGTGGGCGAGGTGACACCCGACGGGCTGGCCTACCGGGGGCGCGTCGGCAGCGGCCTCACCGGCGTCACCTCCCGGCGCCTCCAGGAGCTGCTGGCCCCGCTGGCGCGTGGTGACAGCCCCTTCGCCGACGAGGTGCCGCGGGTCGACGCGAGCGGCACGACCTGGGTCGACCCGGTCGTCGTGGTCGACGTCGACACCCACGGCCTCGGTTACGATCGCCTGCGCCAGCCGTCGTTCCAGGGCGTCCGCTCCGACCTCACCCCGGAGGACCTGTGAAGCCGTTCCTCCCACTGCTGCTGGTCGTCGGGTCCCTGCTCGTGGCGCCCGTGCCCGCCCACGCCGCCGACGACGTCACCCTCGACGGGGTCGAGGTCCGGGTGCGGCCCGGCACCGAGCAGGTCGTCACCGTCAACCGGACGAACGGGTGGCACGCCCGCGTCACCTTCTGGTCGCGCTCGGGGGAGCGGTGGCACCAGCGGTTCGCGGCCGCGGACGGTCGGGTCGGTTACGGGGGACTCGTGCGTGCCCAGCGCCGGGTCCAGGGATCGGGCAGGACCCCACTCGGCACGTTCCGGATGCCGTGGGCCTTCGGCATGCACCGTCAGAAGGAGACCTGGGACGGCAGCTACCGCAAGGTCCGCAGGGGCGACTACTGGGTGCTCGACAACCAGAGCGACCACTACAACCGCTACCGCAACAAGAGGCAGGGCGGGTTCCGCTGGCGGCTCCCCGCCGGCAACGCGAACGGCTCGGAGCGCCTGAAGGACTATCCCGTGCAGTACGAGTGGGCGGTCACGACCAGCTTCAACAGCAATCAGGTCCGCCACCGTGGCGGCGCCATCTTCCTCCACGTCAACGGCTCCGGCGCGACGGCGGGGTGCGTCAGTGCGCCGCGCTGGTTCCTCAGGCGGCTGATGAACCGGCTCGACCAGGACCGGAAGCCCGTGATCGCGGTCGGTCGCTGACGTGGCGACCGACAGAGCCAGCGGGGCCAACGAGATCCGGGTCGACGTGGAGGGCCGCACCCTCACGTTGAGCAACCTCGACAAGGTCCTCTACCCGCAGACCGGCACGACCAAGGGTGAGGTGCTCAACTACTACGCCCAGGTCTCGCCGGTGCTGCTCCCGCACCTGCGGGACCGCGCCGTCACGCGGGTCCGCTGGCCGCACGGCACCGCCGGCTCCAGCTTCTTCGAGAAGAACGCACCCCAGGGGACGCCGTCCTGGGTCCGTACGGCGCACGTGCCGACGTCCGGGTCACGAGGTGCGTCCCGCCACGGCGACCACCTCGACTTCCCCGTGTGCGACGACCTCGCGACCCTGACCTGGCTGGCCAACCTCGCGGCGCTCGAGCTCCACGTGCACCAGTGGACCGTCGGCCGCAACGGGCGACCGCGCAACCCGAACCGGCTGGTGATCGACCTCGACCCCGGCGAGGGAGCCGGACTCCACGAGTGCGCGGAGGTCGCGCTGCTGGTCCGGGAGCGGCTGGCGGCTCGCGACCTCGACGCGTTCGCCGTGACCAGCGGCAGCAAGGGACTCCACCTGTACGCCGCGCTGCCCGGCCGCCTCAACCCCGAGGGCACCACCGCACTGGCGAGGGACGTGGCCGAGGAGCTCCAGAAGGCGCACCCCACGCAGGTGACGGCCACGATGACGAAGGCGAAGCGGTCGGGCAAGGTATTCCTCGACTGGTCGCAGAACGCCGGCTCCAAGACCACGCTGTCGCCGTACTCGCTGCGCGGCAAGGAGAAGCCGTACGTCGCCGCACCGCTGACCTGGGACGAGGTCGAGGCCGGGGCCGCGGATCCCGTGGCTCTCGAGCAACTGCGGTTGGAGCAGGTGCTGGAGCGGGTCGCCGAGCACGGCGACCTGCTCGCCGGTCTCGGTTGACGGCCCCGCGACGACGCAGCGGCGGACCGGTTACCCAACTGGTGAACGACCGTGGGCGAGGTGAGGCGATCAGGTGTCAGCAGCGTGGTCGGAGCCCCCCTAGGTTCGACCACACCGACCACGTCTGCTCCGACCCGTGGGGACACGCATGGAGATCACCGCCCGGCCCCGGCGCCGCGGCTGGGTGCGTGCCCTCAAGGTGGTCCTCCTGGTCGTGTGCGCCGGCTGTGTCGCGCTGCTCGTGCCCGCCTCGCTCGGCTACAGCACCCACGTCGTCGGTGACGACGCGATGTCCGGGGACTTCCCGCGCGGGGCGTTGGTGTTCGACGAGCAGGTCGCCGCTGGCCAGCTGGCGGTGGGGGACGTCGTGACGGTGACGGCGCCCGGAGGGGAGCTCGTGGTGCGCCGCGTGCTGTCCGTGGGCGATCGCGGCATCCGCACCCGGGGCGATGCCACGGGGAGGGACCCCTGGGTCGTGCCCGAGACCGCCGCCGAACGGGTGGCGTTCAGCGTTCCGGCCCTCGGGTGGCCGCTGCTGGCCGTCGACTCGATGTCGGTGCCGCCCTGGGCCCCGGCGGGCGTCGCCGTCGGCCTGGCGGCCGTGTTGTTCGGGATCCGCCGCGCCGGACGTGCGGGCGGGCGCGACGTCGTACCGGTACCCGTCGAGGGGCTGCCGGCGGCGCGGCCCGGGCCCCCCGTGGGGTGATCCCGGGACCTCCCGCCGGAGCAACCTCGCCGATCCCGCGCGTGACGGGGGTCTCACGCCCGTATGCTCCTCTCCATGACGCGTGTGCTGGTCGTGGAAGACGAGGAGGACATCGCGTTTCCGCTCGTCCGCACCCTCGAGCGTGAGGGCTACGAGGTGGTCCGGGTGGACAGCGGTGAGGTCGCCCTCGACTACATCGACGAGCACGACACCGACGTCATGATCCTCGACCTCGGCCTGCCCGGCATGGACGGGCTCGAGGTGTGCCAGAAGGCGCGCGCGCAGGGCTATGCCGGCGCGATCCTGATCGTCACCGCCCGGGCCGGCGAGCTCGACCGAGTGGTCGGGCTCGACTACGGCGCCGACGACTACCTGTCGAAGCCGTTCGGCCTCGCCGAGCTGCAGGCCCGGGTGCGTGCGCTGCTGCGACGCACCGGTCAGCCAGCCGTGCCGTCCCAGCCGGCGCGCCGTCCCGACCAGCTGCAGATCGACCAGGCAGCGCGCCGCGTGTTCTACGGCGACGCCGAGGTCATGCTCACCGGCAAGGAGTACGACGTGCTCGACATCCTCGTCGGGCAGCGCGGCAAGGTGGTGTCGCGCGACCGCCTGATGGCCGACGTGTGGGATGAGAACTGGTACGGCTCCACCAAGACCCTGGACGTCACGATCGGACGGCTGCGGGGCAAGCTGGAGGGATCCGAGGTGGCCGAGAGGATCGTCGCCGTCCGCGGGGTGGGTTTCCGCCTCGAGGGCCCGCCTGATGCGTGAGCGGATCGCCGCCGCCTTCGTGCTCCTCGCGGTCGTGCTGATCACGATCGTCGTCTCCATCCGCGTCCTGACCCTGCAGGACTTCCTCCTCGACCAGGAGCAGGCCCAGCAGCGTGAGTCCGCCGAGCTCGTCGCTGCGGTCGTCACCGACAACATCGAGGCCGGGCAACCGGTCGACCGGCCCCTGCTCACCGAGCTGATCGGGCTCGAGTCCCGGCTCCGGTACGTCGGCCCCGACGGCGCCGTCGTCGTCGTCGAGGGTCGCGCCTACGACACCGACGAGGGCGTGATCTCCGCGGTCGTCGAGGCGGGGGAGGGTCAGGTCGAGCTCTCGACGTCGGCCCGCCAGCTGTCGGCCACCTCGGCCCGGCAGGTGACCTCACTGGTGATGCTGGGCCTGCTGCTCGCGCTGCTGGCCGGCCTCACCGGGTGGTGGCTGGCCTCCCGGCTCGCAGCGCCGTTCGCCTCGCTGGCGACGGCGGCAGCGGCGATGGGCCGGGGCCGGGTCGACGTCGCTGTGCCCGAGCCCCGGATTCCCGAGGCCCGCGCGATCGCGCAGGCGTTGCGCTCGGGGGTCGCGCAGCTCGCCACCCGGCTGGAACGCGAACGCGAGTTCGCGGAGTACGCCTCCCACGAGCTGCGGACGCCGCTCACCGCCCTCCAGCTGGAGCTCGACGACCTCGCGATCCGCGACGACCTGCCCGAGGATGCGCGCGCGACAGCGCGGCGCGGGCTCCAGCGGGTGCGCGACGTCGACGCCGCGGCCGGCCGGCTGGTGGCGATCACGCGGCAGGGTGCGCTGGTGGAGGGGGGCCAGGTGGCGCTGGGCGAGCTCGCCACCCACGTCACCCAGTCCTGGGCCGACCGGCTCGGCGACGAGCGGCGCACGGTCACGGCCAGCGCCGAGGGTGACCTCACGCTGACCTTCACGCCCGGCCCGGTCGAGCACGTGCTGGAGCTGCTGCTCGACGAGGTGGTCGGCGGCGCAGGCCCGGTCCGGTTGCTCTTCGAGGGCAGCCCCAGCCACGTCCGTGTCGAGGTGCCCGCCGGGGTCGCCTCGGTGCCACCGCACCCCGGCCTCACCGAGGCCCGCGAGCTCGTCGAGCAGCAGGGCGGCCGGGTCACCGGCGACCTCGTCGACGAGGGCGTCACGATCCTGCTGCCGCGCCGCTGACTCCTCCGGGTGCCGACCGGCGCTCAGTTCGCGACGAACATGCCTCGGAGCTTCCAGGTGCCGTCGCTGCTGAGCACCGTCGGCGACCCGGTGACCCGCCCACCGGCGAACGTCACCGAGCGCAGGGCTCCGTCGCTGCTGGAGCCGTAGAGGATGCGGCCCCCCGCCAGGGCCAGGCCGGACGCGGTGGAGAAGTTGACGCCGCCCGCGTCCGCGACGAAGGTCTGGGCGCCCACGACCTCGCTCTCCGGCGTGAAGTAGCGGTAGAGGAGGCGGGAGTCGCCCGCGACGGTGTAGTAGATCCGGTGGGTGGCCGGGTCGTAGAACATGCCGGTCATCGTGGCGATGGCGAACGGGATGCGGGCGCCGTTGTCGGGGTCGTCGTGGAGGTCCACCGCGACCGGCGTGCCGAGCGCCCCGGTGCCGGCGTCGAACGACCGCTTGTAGAGGGCGTTGTCGGTGCGGCCGTAGTACATCTGGTCGCCGAGCAGGAAGGCGCCGCGCACCGAGGACCAGTCCCCGGCGTTGTCGAGGGTGCTGGCGGACCCGCTGGGGGCGCCGCTGGCGTTGAGCGGCCTCTGCACCAGAGCGCCGGAGGTCGCCCCCGGAAGGTTGTTGTCGAGGATCTCGATGCCGCTGATCATGGGGTTCTCGGTGACGGTGCGCAGGTCGAGGTCGACGTTGCCGTCGCTGGTGATCGAGAACTGGCGCATGGTCGCGACCCGGTTGCCGACGGCGGCGGCGACGTCGAAGTCGTTGAGCACGGTCGAGCCGTCGAGGAGGACGTCGAAGACCCGCTGCCCGGGGGCGGCGGTGCCGGCGTACTGGTTGGCGAAGTAGAGCCGCACCGTGATGCTGCGCCCCGACGGGACCGAGAAGTTCCAGTCCTGCTGCCCGTAGCGCTCGCTGCCGAAGATGCCGGCCGGCGTGCTGCCCGGCATGGTGGCGTCGTAGGACACCGAGGTCGAGTAGGTGGAGTTGCTGCCGCTGCTGACGCGGCCGGTCTGGCTGCCGAACGAGGGTCCGCCGTCGCTCGCCGCCACCGAGCTGGTGCTGCCGGCGTTGGTGCGGAACAGGACGTTGGCCGGCGCGCTCCCGGGCTGGACGCCCACCAGGTCGCCGGGAAGCGTCGCCTGGGAGTGGGTGGGCAGGGTGGTCCCGCCCGCCAGCGGCAGGAAGGCGATGCGGCCGCGCCGCTGGTTGGCGAACAGGGTGGTGTCGCTGCCGACCCAGAGCCCGGCGCTGGTCGCGAACAGCGCCTGGGCGCCGACGCCACGGTCGCGGCCGGGGTTCCAGCTCAGCGGCAGCCCGTTGACCGCGTCGAGGGCGGCGATGCCCTCACGGGAGACGGCGCCGGGGCCGGCCTGGTCGCCCTGGAACGGGTTGTTCTGCCACCGCATGTGGCCGCCGACGTACACGACGTCGCCGGTGACCGCGACGCCGTAGGACGTGTCACCGCC
Organism: uncultured Actinomycetota bacterium; assembly: GCA_963754025.1. Classification (GTDB taxonomy): domain Bacteria; phylum Actinomycetota; class Actinomycetes; order Propionibacteriales; family Nocardioidaceae; genus Nocardioides. The sequence goes on from CAVWEC010000005.1 coordinate 1,511,107, forward strand.
GGTGTAGTCGATCCACGTCGGGTCGTTGCCGGTGCTGTTCATCTCCCACCGGGTGGTGGTGTCGCACAGGGTGCTGCTGTTGGCGCCGCCGGCGAAGGCGCCCGTGGTGGAGATGACGAAGAAGCTGCCGTCGGGTGAGACGTCGAGGTCGCGGGTGAAGGTGTCGAAGACGCCGGCGCAGACGCTGTGGCTGCGGTCGAAACGGTTGGTGGCCCAGGGGGCGAGCGTGGCGGTGGCCCCGCTGGTGTTGAGGACCACGACCTGGTTGCGGGCCTGTCCGTTGACGGTGGCGAAGTTGCCGATCGCCACCAGTCGGCTGCCGTCGGCGCTCACGTCGAACCGCTTGACGTTGGTCGCCCCGGGGTTCTTCGCGCTGGGGTTGTAGACGCCCGCGAAGGTGAGGCCGACCGAGGGCAGTGGGGTGCCCCGCACGGGATCGAGCGCGGCCAGGATGCCGTTGGCGTAGGCCACGTTGCGCGACTTCACCGAGGTGAAGGCGCCGCCGATGTAGACGCTGCCGTTGCGGACCAGCACCTCGTTGACGACCTTGTTGGGCGTGGCCTTGAAGGCAACGACGGGGTTGCCTGCCATGTCGATCTTGGCCACTCGCTTGAAGGTCTTGCTGCCTCCGACGGAGTTGAAGGCACCGGCGACGTAGACGTGGGTGCCGTCGGTGTCGAGGGAGTTGACGGCGCCGCCGAGGTTGGGGTTGAACGTCGGGTCGATGACGCCGGTGTCGGCGTCGAAGGCGAAGATCCGGTTGCGGGTCAGGTCGTCGCTGGTGTCGGTGAAGGTGGCGGACGGGCTGACCTTGGTGAAGGTGCCGGCCACGATGACCTTGGACCCGACCTGGGTGATGGCCATGACGGCGCCGTCCATGACGTGCGGCGTGCCCAGCTTGGGGAACGCCGAGACCACCTCGTCACCGAGGTCGGCGCTGACGGCGTCCGCGGGCGTCGTCGCCAGGAGTGGCATCAGGAGGAGCGGGGCGGCAAGCCCGGCGAGGCGGCGGCGAGTGATCATGGGTGGTTCCTCGTGGGCGCGTGACGCGCCCCCTTGGCTCGTCTACCGCCTGCCAACGTAGGCAGCGTCAGCCCCGGTGAGACCGGTTGGCGACCGCGCTCGCCCTTATTGGGTACGGCCCCTCACTAGGCTGGAGGGGTGACCGATCCGTGGCTCGTCGTCGTCGACATGCAGCGTGCCTTCGGCGATCCCGCGAGCCGTTGGGCGGCACCGGCGTACGCCGAGGTGGAGCCGGTCGTGCTCGACGTGCGTGACCGCTACTCGGGGCGGGTGGTGCACACGCGCTTCGTGCGCGACGCCGCCGAGCCCGGGGCGTGGTCGGCGTACTACGACGAGTGGCCGGAGTTCCGGGTCGGTCCCGACGACCCGGCCTGGCAGCTGACCACGCCGCCCGCCCCCGGCGACCCGGTGGTCGACGCGCCGACCTTCGGCAAGTGGGGTCCGGCCCTCGCGTCGGTCGTCGGTGACGCGCCCCTCGTCGTCTGCGGGGTGGCGACCGAGTGCTGCGTCGTCGCGACCGTGCTGGCAGCGGCCGACGCAGGTCGCCGGGTCACCGTCGTCCGCGACGCCTGCGCCGGCGGCACCGTCGAGGCCCACGACCAGGCGCTGGCCGTCATGTCGCTGATGTCCCCGCTCGTCACGGTCGCCGACCTCGGGTGAGCGCGCGGGACGTCATGCGAATCGGTCGCCATGGAGCTCGATTCGTATGACGTCCCGCATCACTCACCCGACGTCGGTCACGACAGGGCGTCGAGCAGCCTGGGCACGTCGGCGACGGTGAGGGTCGCGCCGGGATGGCGGATCCGCCCCGTGGGGTCGATGCCGGCCACGGGTTCGTGGAAGGACACGCACGCGGCGTCGTCGCCGTTGGTGCAGAAGCTGACGCCGCGGTCGGAGAAGGAGAGGTGCGGGGGACCGGCGGTCTTGAGGAACGCGAAGTCCCCCGTGCGCTGCACCGAGGCGATGTTCTCCCGCGGCGTCCGCAGCGACCACGGTCCGTAGCGCACCCGCAGGTGGGTCTCGTCGAGATCCACCCAGGCGGTGTACGGCGTGATGCCGAAGACGAGCGCCGGCAGCCGGTAGGCCGTGGCGAAGCGGAAGGGGAGTCGGAGGTCGGTCATGACGTCCAGCCTGCCGCAGACCCCCAGGCACGTGACGCTTCGGCACTCATGTCGACTACCTGCGACGCATCTCGCGCACGAAGATCCAGATCAGCCAGAGCCCACCGGTCACGAGGGTGAGCAGGGCATCGAAGGCGAAGTTGAAGAAGCCGTAGCGACCGCGTGCCATGGGAGACCTTTCCGAGTGGGGCGAGGACGTGGATCCGAGTCTGCCCGTCATCGGACTGGGCGTCGAACGGCGCCGCGCCGGACAATTTCGAGGACCTCACCAGACCCTCCAGCCTCAGGCGTCTGCTTGTCCACAGGCAGAGGTTTCGGGCGGTGCGGGAGGGGGTAGTCACCCTCTAGGTTCGACGTGCTGCATCTCTCTCGGGACGGGGGTCCGTCATGGCACTCGCCGACGCGCACGCCGCGCTGGTCGAGACGCTCGACGCGCAGGTCCGTGCCCACGTGCGCCACGAGGGCGTCGACCCGCAGCGCGACGCGGTCGTCGTACGCCGCATCGCCGAGGGCGTGGTGCGCGAGCACGACGAGCGGTCGCTGGCCGGCCTCGTGGCCCCGGTGCCCGACGTCGAGTCCGTGGTGGGCGAGCTGGTGGCGCGGGTGGCCGGGTTCGGCCCGTTGCAGCCGTTCCTCGACGACCCGGCGGTCGAGGAGATCTGGATCAACGACCCGAGCCGGGTGTTCGTGGCGCGCAGGGGACGCCACGAGCTGACCAACCTGATGCTCAGCCCGGCGCAGGTGACCGAGCTGGTCGAGCGGATGCTGAAGTCGAGCGGGCGTCGGGTCGACATCTCGCGCCCGTTCGTCGACGCGATGCTTCCCGACGGGCACCGACTCCACGTCGTCCTCGAGGGCATCAGCCGAGGGTTCTCGGCGGTCAACATCCGCAAGTTCGTGCTGCGCGCCACCAGCCTCCACGGCCTCGTCGAGCTCGGCAGCCTCAGCGCGCAGGCGGCGCGCTTCCTCGACGCCAGCGTGCGGGCCGGGCTCAACGTGCTCGTCGCGGGAGGCACGCAGACCGGCAAGACCACGTTCCTGAACGGCCTCGCGGCCGCGATCCCCGGTGGGGAGCGGGTGGTGAGCGTCGAGGAGGTCTTCGAGCTGCGCTTCAGCCATCCCGACTGGGTGCCGATGCAGACCCGGCAGTCGGGGCTCGAGGGCACCGGTGAGATCACGCTGCGCGACCTGGTGAAGGAGAGCCTCCGGATGCGACCCAGCCGCCTCGTCGTCGGCGAGGTGCGGGCCGAGGAGTGCATGGACCTGCTGCTCGCCCTCAACGCGGGGCTGCCGGGCATGTGCACCATCCATGCCAACTCTGCCCGCGAGGCGCTGGTGAAGATGTGCACGCTGCCGTTGCTGGCGGGGGAGAACATCTCGGCCCGGTTCGTGGTGCCGACCGTCGCCGCCAGCGTCGACCTCGTCGTCCACCTCGGCCTCGACCACCGGGGCGTACGCCGGGTGCAGGAGGTCGTCTCCGTTCCCGGCCGCACCGAGGGCGACGTGATCGAGACCGAGACCGTCTTCGAGCTCGTCGGCGGGGAGCTGCGCCGGGGCAGCGGGATGGCGCCGCGGCGCGACCGCTTCGAACGGCTCGGCCTCGACCTCGTCGCCCTGCTGGGGGATCGCTGATGGGGGCGCTGGTCGGGCTCGGGGCCGGCGTCGGACTGCTCCTCGTCTGGTCGGCCCTCACCCTGCCGCCCGCGCCGCGACGAGCACGGGCCGGGACGCTGCGGGTCTGGCTCGGCCGGGCCGGTCTCGGGCATGTCAGCCCGTCGACGCTGCTCGTGATGTGCGTGGTGCTCGCACTGGCAGCAGGCCTGGTGGTGCACCTGGTCTCCGGCGCACCGCCGGTCGCCGCGTGCTTCGCCGTCATGGCGGGCTGGGCGCCCGTGGGCCTGGTTCGCGCCCGCGGCCGTCGCCGTACCCGCGAGCTGGCCCAGGTGTGGCCCGAGGCCGTCGACAACCTCGCCAGCGCGGTCCGCGCCGGGATGTCGCTGCCCGAGGCGCTCACCAACCTAGGCGACCGGGGCCCCGAGGGGCTGCGACCGGCCTTCGCGTCCTTCGGCGCCGACTACCAACTCTCGGGTCGGTTCGGGGAGTCGCTCGACCGGCTCAAGGACCGGCTCGCCGACCCCGTCGGAGACCGCGTGGTCGAAGGACTGCGGGTGGCCCGCGAGGTCGGTGGCGGCGAGCTCGGCAGGTTGCTGCGCAACCTGTCGGGCTACCTGCGCGACGAGGCACGCACCCGGTCGGAGATGGAGGCGCGGCAGGCCTGGAGCGTGAACGGGGCCCGCCTCGCGGTCGCGGCTCCCTGGGTGGTGCTGCTGTTCATGTCCTTCCAGAGCGAGGTGATCAGCCGCTACGCATCGGCCGGTGGTGTGGTCGTCCTCGTCTCCGGCGCAGCGGCGTGCGTGGTCGCCTACCGCTTGATGATGTGGATCGGTCGGCTCCCCACCGAACGGCGAATCCTGACATGACGCTGACGTGGTGGGGCGCGCTGCTCGGCCTGGTGGCCGGGCTGGGCCTTCTGCTCGCGCGGTCGCGGGTGCTGGCGATCCGACGCCCGCAGCTGGCCTCCCGGGTGCTGCCCTACCTGCGAGACCTGCCCCAGTTCGCTGATCCGCGCAGTCCAGCGCTCACGCCGGTGACCGGCGGCCTGCTGGGGCCGCTGCTCGGTGCCGGCGCCGGCTGGGTCGAGCGGTTGCTCGGCGGGGCGGCATCCGTACGCCGCCGGCTCGTCCGCGCGGGCCTCGACCTCACCGTCCAGGAGTTCCGGGTGCAACAGGTGGTGTGGGGCCTGATCGGCTTCGCCGCCACCGCCGCCTACGGTGTGCTCCGGTTCATGGGCGGTGACGGCGACACCGCGTCCGCCGTGCTGCTATGCCTGGTCGGGCTCGGGCTCGGTGTGATCGCCCGTGACCACCACCTCAGCAGTCAGGTGCGCGAGCGCGAGCGGCGCATCCTGCTGGAGTTCCCCACAGTCGCCGAGCTGCTCGCCCTCGCGGTCGGGGCGGGAGAGTCGCCGGTCGCGGCGCTCGACCGCGTCGTACGACGCAGCGGGGGCGAGCTGTCGCGCGACCTCGCCCAGGTGCTGGCCGACGTCCGCACCGGCACCCCCGTCGGCGAGGCCTTCGACCAGTGGGCCGCCCGGTCCGGCCAGCCGCTCGTCGCCCGGTTCGCCCAGGGCATCGCGGTGGCCGTCGAACGTGGCACCCCCCTCGCCGACGTCCTCCATGCCCAGGCCGCCGACGTGCGCGAAGCGGGACGCCGGGAGCTGATCGAGACGGCTGCGCGCAAGGAGGTCGTGATGATGGTGCCCGTCGTCTTCCTGGTGCTGCCCGTGACCGTGTTCTTCGCGTTCTGGCCCGGCGTCGTCGGGCTCTCGCTCACGACCCCCTGACCACCCCGACCCACCGGAGAAGGAGAAACGAGATGTCCCCACTCAACGAGCAGGCGCTGCGGGCCTGGGTGGCCCTGACCGCCGTGCCCCGACGCGACGACCGCGGCGACGTGCCCGGCTGGGTGCTGATCACGGTGATGACCGCCGGGCTGGTCGCGGTCATCTACGGCGTCGCCAAGGACGAGCTCCGCGAGCTGTTGCGCTCGGCCCTCGACAAGGTCGGTTGAGTGCTCCGGCGGCGGGGACGGCGCGGGTCGGCGGTGGTCGACTTCGTGCTGGTGCTCGTCGTCCTGGTGCCGCTGTTCCTCGGCATCCTCCAGGTCGGGCTGGTCCTCTTCGTGCGCAACACCCTCGCCAACGCCGCTGCCGAGGGGGCCCGGCACGCCGCCTCGCTCGACCGCGACCTCGCTGCCGGTGAGCAGCGCACCCGCAGCGTGGCTGCCGGCGTCGTCTCGGGCCGGTTCACTCGCGACGTCGACGTCCGGATGGTCAGCCTCGGCGGGCGTCCCACGGTCGAGGTCGTCGTCCGTGCGCGGGTGCCGGCCCTCGGACTCGGCGGCCCCGGTGTCGACCTGGTGGTCGTCGGTCACGCCGTCGACGAGTCCCCGTGAGGCGCCCGGTGCGCGACGACGGTGGCAGCGCCGTCGTCGAGCTGGTCTGGCTCGGCATCCTGCTGCTCGTGCCGGTGCTCTGGATCGTGCTGTCCGTCTTCGAGGTGCAGCGGGGCGCGTTCGCCGTCACCAGCGCCGCCCGCTCGGCGGCCCGTGCCTATGCCCTCGCCGAGACCGACGCCGCCGGCCGTGAGCAGGCCCGCGCCGCGATCCGGCAGGCGCTCGACGACCAGGGAGGCGAGGCGCAGTCGTTCACGTTCGACGTGGGCTGCGGCGGCGGGGACTGCCACCAGCCCGGTGCGGTCGTCACCGTCGACGTCCGCTCCGCGGTGCAGCTGCCGCTGCTGCCGGCGGTGCTCGGCGGGGACGCGCCGAGCTTCCGCCTCGACGCCACCCACACCGTGCCAGTCGGCCAGTTCCGGGACCTCCCGTGACTCCGCGCGCGTGCCGTGACGAGGCCGGCCAGACCACGCTGCTGATCGTCGGGCTCGCGGTGGTGCTGCTGATGGCCGTCGGTGTCGTGGTCGACGCGAGCGCGGCGTACCTGCACCGGCAGGCGCTCACCAGCGTCGCGGACGGTGCCGCCCTCGCGGGCGCCGACGCCGGGTCCCGCAACGCGGCGGCGCTCTACGGCGAGGGGATCGGGGAGGCCGAGCGTCTCGCCCAGGCCCGCACGATCGCCCGGACCGCCGTGGCCGACCACCTGCGCGCGACCGGCGCCCACGCCGACTACCCCGGGCTGCGGGCCTCGGTCGGGTTCGATGTCGACCGCGACAGCGTCGTGGTCCACCTCAGTGCGCCCCTCGAGCTGCCGCTGACCGTGCCGGGCTCGCCCGAGCACGCCACCGTCAGCGCCCGGGCGGCCGCGACCGTCCAGCTCGACTGACGTCGCACGCGTCGCGGGTCGGCGACAGGATCACTCGTCGCCGCGCCAGCTGCGGGCCAGCCACGACGCCTCTCGCCAGCTCCGCGCCTCCCAGTTGTCGCCCCGCCACGAGCGGGCCTTCCAACGGTCCGTGGCGAATTCGTAGGACCGCCACCGGGTGCCGGTCCACGAACGGCCCGCCCACCGGGCGGCCTCCCACCTGTTGCGCACCCAGGCCGTGCCGGTCCAGGTGCGGCCGTTCCAGCGGCCCCCGGTCCAGCTGTCACCGGTCGCCTGCGCGGACATCCAGGCCGCGGCGTCCCAGGGTGAGCCGAGCGCATCGACCTCCCCGACCAGCGCCTCGCCGGTGAAGGGGTCGATCACGTGCTCACCGCCCCGGGTGTCCTCGAGGGTGCCCGACCCGTTCGAGACCTGCGTCGGAGCTGACGACGAGGGGAGGGACCGGACGGTCTGGGCGAAGGACACGGCGTCGTCGACCGCGACCACACCCTGGCCCTGTGCGGGGTCGAGGCTCAGCAGCGGTCGAGCGGTCCGCATCAGGATCGCCTTCGCCTGGTTGGGGGTGAGGCCGGGACGGGCCTCGAAGAGCAGGGCGGCGGCCCCGGAGGTGGCCGCGGCCGCCTGCGACGTACCGCTGCCGCGGAAGTACCGCTTCGCGTTGGTGCCCGGCACCCGTCCCTCCGGGTGCAGCTGGTCGGCGAAGGACTTCCGCACCCGCAGCGAGACCACCGACTTGCCGGGGGCCAGCAGGTCGGGCCGCCGCGTGCGGTCACCGCTGTTGGAGAAGGAGGCGACGCTGTCGTCGAGGACGCCGGCGGTCCCGCCGTGGTCCACCGCACCCACCGCGAGGACGTGCGGGTCGATCGCCGGCATGAGCAGGGGCTGGCCGGCGCCGTCGTTGCCTCCGGCCGCCACCACCAGGATGCCGTTGCGCCACGCGTTCTCGACGGCGGCGGCGAGCGGGTCCACCTGCCACGGCTGGGTGGAGAGGGTGCCGTAGGAGAGATTGAGGACGCGCACGTCCATGCCGCGGTCCTGACGGTGGGCGACCACCCAGTCGATGGCGGCGATGACCTGGGTGACGTCGGCGCCGCCGTCACCGGTGGCGACCTTGAGGCTGAGCAGCTCCGCATCCGGGGCGACGCCGGCGAAGGTGCCGGGCGACGGGTTGCGGGGGTCGAAGGTCGTGTCGCGGCCGGCGATGATGCCGGCCATGTGGGTGCCGTGGCCGAACCCGTCGACGTAGCGGGTGCCGGCCCGCTGGCTCTCGTAGGACAGGTCGGGCCCGCGGAGCACCCTGGCGCGGTCGTTGAGCCCGCGCACCGGCGCGACGCCGGTGTCGATCAGGGCGACCGTGACGCCGTCCCCGGTGATGCCGCTGCGCCAGACCTTCTGGGCGCCGATCCGCTTCGTCAGCGAGAACATCGACCCCTGGTCCCGGGAGCCGTCCCAGGTGCCGTCGGCGGAGGCACCGGCGCCCTGGCCGGTGTCGTCGTCGCCCCACAGGCTGTCGCCGAGGCCGCCGGCGGTGCTGAGGAGGGAGAGGACGCCGTCCAGCGGCAGCAGGCCGTCGAGGAGTCCGTCCCCGGTCGCGCTCGCGGGGGACGCCGTGCCGGCCGAGACACCGGCCGCCAGGGCGGCCGCGAGCAGCCCGCACGAAACTCTCTTCCACGCGGTCGTCGCCATGGCATTCCCCCACCGTCAAGTTCCGGATGGCCCACCCATCCACGAGCAGGATGCACCCCCGACCCCGCCGTCGGAGGGTGTTCAGGCGGAAAGGGCCCCGCGGGCTAGACCGACGTCCCCGGCCGCACGGCCCCCTCGACCCACTCATCCGGGCGTGTGCGTTGTGCCGATTACGGAGCACGCGGCCGCCTCCTGCCTTACCTTCGACGGGGGGCGTGTCACCCCCCACCAGGAGCCCCCATGGACGTCGAGCTGAGATCGGTCGATCGCACCGACGTCCCTGCGCGCCCGGAGCCCGAGCCTCCGAGAACGTCCGCGGCTGTGCCTCCCGAGCGTTCCGAGCGGCTGACCCTGGCGCTCACGTGGCTCCTGGCGGCGGCGATGGCCGCGCTGGCCGTCCTCCTGGTCGCGCCCGGGATCCTCGAACGACCCGACGCGGCCGTGCCCGGCCTCGCCTGGCTGGTCCTCCTGCCGTTGTTCGCCCTGGCCGAGGTCGTGGTCATCCACCTGCCCACCCAGCGCAACGCGCACGGTCACACGCTGCGCGAGCTCCCGGCGGTGCTGGGCCTGATCTTCCTGGCGCCACAGCAGTACGTCACGGCGTACGTCCTGGGGGCGGGGCTGGCGCTCGTCGTCGGCGCCCGGATGAAGGGCGTCAAGCTGGGGTTCAACTCCGCCATGTTCGCCCTCGAGGCGGCCCTCGGCGCACTGACCTACCACGCGATCCTCCAGGGGGGCGACCCCCTGTCCTTCACGGGTTGGGCGGCCGCCATCGTGGCCGTCGTGGTCACCGACCTCATGTCCGCAGCCGCCATCACGGCCGCGATCAGCCTCACTGAGGGCGTGTTCGACCGCGAGGTGCTCCACGAGGCCCTGGTGTCGGGCTCGTTCGCCGCGTTCGTCAACACCTGCGTCGCCCTGCTCGTGGCCACGCTGGCGCTGGTCAGGCCGACCGCCCTGCCTCTCCTCGGGGTCGTCGTGGTCCTGCTCGCCCTGGCCTACCGGGTCTACGTGTCGCTCGCCCGCGGCCACGCACAGACCCGGCTGCTCTACCGCTTCGTGGACCGCACCTCCGCCGCCACCTCCTCCGACGAGGTCGCGTCCGTCGTCCTCGCCGAGGCCGGCGCGCTGATGCACGCCGAGCGCGCCTACCTCGTGCAGGTCGCGGGGCCGGACGACGTCCGGTGCCTCACCGTGCTCGACGGCGCCCTGCACGTGGAGGCCCTCGCGGCGCAGGCCAGCACCGACTGGTGGTGGCCCGCGCTCGACGGCCCCGCAGTCCGGCACCACCGCCCCCGTACGAGGCGCGGCGAAGCGCCCCTCACCGAGGTCGGCACCACGCCCATGTCCGAGCCCCGCGACGGTCTGGCCGCCCGGCTGGGGGGTGCGGGCCCGGTGCGGCACCTGCTGGTGGTGTGCGACCGCTCCTTCGAGAAGGAGACCTTCGGGGCGGAGGACCAACAGGTCTTCGAGGCGCTCGCCGCGCATGCCGGGGTCGCGCTGGAGCGGGCACGCAGCGTCAGCGACCTCGAGGCCCTGGCCGCGAAGCTGGAGGTCGCCCGCGACGCCGCCCTCGCAGCGTCGGAGGCGAAGTCGCTGTTCCTCGCCAACATGAGCCACGAGATCCGGACCCCGCTCACCACGGTGCTGGCCAGCGTCGAGATGCTGGAGGACACCGACCTCGACGACCTCCAGCGCAGGCTGCTCGAGCGGATGGTGCGCTGTGGCGGCTCGCTGGGAGAGCTGGTGGAGACGATCCTCGACTTCTCGCGCATCGAGGCCGGGCAGGTCGAGCTCGCGCCGACGCCGTTCGACCTCCACGCCCTGGTGGGGGAGGTCGCGGACGTCCACGAGCTGCGGGCCGACCGCGCCGGCAACCGGTTCAGCTGTGAGGTGGCCCCGGGCGTGCCGCGCACGGTCGTCGGCGACCGGGGCCGGCTGCTCCAGGTGGTCTCCAACCTGCTCGACAACGCGCTCAAGTTCACCCACGAGGGCCGGGTCGACCTGGTGGTGCGGTCCTCGGCGGCAGCGGCCGGGAGCATCGACTTCGTCGTGCGCGACACGGGCATCGGCATCGCGCCCGAACACCAGGCGAAGGTCTTCGACGTGTTCAGCCAGGTGGACGCCAGCGCCACCCGACATTACGAGGGCACCGGCCTCGGCCTCGCGATCTGCCTCCGGCTGACGGACCTGATGGGCGGAGCCATCACCGTCGACTCCGAGGTGGGACGGGGCAGCACCTTCACGGTGCGCGTGCCGTTGCCCGCGGCGGAGTCCGGTTCACCCACCCCACGTGCCGCTCACATGCCTGTCTGAGGGAGCCTGCGATGCCATCGAACGACAGAATCGCCACGCTGTGGAAGCCGGTCGTCAACGTCACGGACCTGGACCAGGGGGAGCGATTCTGGTCGGCGCTGACGGGGCTGTTGCCGACGTCGCGGCACGGGGACGAGACCGGGGAGCGCTACGCGGTGCTCCACGATCCCGACGAGCCGCTGTGGCTGCTGCTCCAACGGGTGGGCTCCGACGAGGAGTCGTGGGTCGGCGGGACGCACCTCGACCTCCGCGTGGACGACGTCGGCGACGCGGTGCGCCGTACCGAGGAGATCGGCGGCGTGGTCCTCAGGCCGCCGGGGTTCTACCCCTCCGAGGCGGAGCCCTACCTGGAGTGGGCCGTGATGGCGGACCCCTTCGGCAACCCGTTCTGCTTCGTGAGGTGGCCCTTGACCCCGCGCGCGGGCTGATCGCGCACGGCTGTGTGTGCCCTGCGTGCTGGTCCCGGCTGTCCCGGGAATCAGTCGTCGACGAGCGCCTCGGCGAGCGCGGCGTCGCAGACCAGCACGTCGACGAGGCCGCCGGCGAGGGCGCCTCGAGCGGCACGGACCTTCTCCACCCCGACCGCGACCGCGACCACGGTGGGGATGGCGACGATCTCCGTCAGCGACAGCGCCAGGATCCGGTCGTCGACGGCGCCACGGATCGGGGTCCCGGAGGCGTCGAAGTAGCGACCCGCGATGTCGCCCACCGGCCCGGCCGCCTCGAAGTCTGCCCGCTCCGGGTCGGTGGCCGAGACGGCCTGCAGGATCGCCGCCGAGGACCCGCCGGTGACGTTGCCGATGCCGACCAGCGCCAGCTGGGCTCCGCGGGCGGTGTCCAGCGCCTCCACGATGGAGGGCTCGCCCATCAGCACGTCGCGGGCCGCGCTGGAGTGGAACGCGGCCGGGGCGTGGAGGTAGCGGTAGCCGGCGCCCAGGCGGGTGGCGAGCTCGCGCACCAGCTCCTGGCCGCTCACGAGCGACGCACGCGCGGAGACACCACCCAGCAGCTGGACCACCTCGGTGGACGACTGCACCTGCGGGGGCGCCGCCATCACCACCGACTGCAGGGCCTCGCCCCAGGACATCGCGATCGTCGTGCCGTCGGAGATCTGCTCACGGAGCCACGCCCAGGCCAGCTCACCCACCCGGTCGAGCGGGCGTACGTCGTAGCGGTGGTCGCGGCTGGCGACGACGGCGGCCGAGAGCCCGTGACGCGCGACCAGCTCGTCCTCGAGCACGAAGTCGCGCGGCACCTGCTCGTGGATCCGGATCTCGACGATGCCCCGAGCCTGTGCGGCCGTGAGCATCCGGGAGACGTTGGACCGGCTGGTGTCGAGCCGTGTCGCGATCTCGGCCTGCGAGAGGTTGTCGCGGTAGTAGAGCCGCGCCACCTGGACGAGGGAGACCTCGTCCCGTGCCGTCGCCATGGCCGGCTAGCCCAACAGCTCGGCGAACCGCCGGGCGAGGTCGTCACCGTCGGAGGCCGCGCCGAGCAGCTCTGGCCAGTCGGGACGCTGGAGGGCGCCGATGACCCGGCCGAGCACGTCGACCTGGTCCTGAGGCGACGCCACCATCAGCATCACCGCCAGTGAGCAGTCGACCGTGCGGTCGGCCGAGCCCATCTCCCCGAAGGTCACCGGGGGGTCGAGCAGCGCCACCGCCAGGGCCGGCCGCAGCACGTGCTCGGGATCGGTGTGGGGGATCGCTGCGGGAGTGGGGAGCGGCAGCCCCGTGGGGTACCGCTGCTCGCGGGCGACGACGGCCGCCGGGAAGGTGGTCGCGACGTGACCGCTCGCGACCGCACGGTCACCGAGCTGGCCGAGCAGCTCCTGGGCGCTGCGGGCGTCGGGCCGGACGAGGCAGAGCTCGCCGGCGACCTGGAGCGAGGTGGTCATGTCCATGGGCCTCTCCGTCCGTGGGCGGGTGGGCCGTGTCTCCGCGACACGGCCCACCCGGGGTGCTTGCTCAGGCCTGGCTGGCGTCGGTCTGGCCCGCCTCGGTCTGGCCCGCCTCGGTCTGGCCCCCTTCGGTCTGGGCAGCCTCCGCTGCGGCCTGCTCGGCCTTCTCCCGGCGGTCGACGATCCGCTTCACGTAGTAGGCGAAGAGCAGCGCGACCAGGGCGAGGACGCCGATGCCGCCACCGCCGAGGTTGCCCACTCCGACCAGCAGCCCGGTGAGCGGGTTGGCGCCGTCGACCAGCGAGGAGATCTGCGCGGCGCCCTGGGTGTCCTCGAAGCCCGACGCCGTGGCGACCGTGGTGAAGGTGGGCGCGAGCGCCGTGGCGATGAAGAGACCGCCGGAGATCACGATCAGCCCGCCCAGCACCGAGCGGACGATGTTGCCGCGGAAGATCGGCACCATGATCGCGACGATGAACGGGATGGTCGCGAGGTCGACCAGGGGCAGCACCTGGTTGCCGAACGGCGCCAGGGCGATCGCGGCCAGCAGGGTGAGCGGGACCAGGATCAGCGACGTGGCGATCACGGCCGGGTGACCGATGGCGATCGCGGCGTCCAGACCGATGTAGAAGCGTCGGCCGGGGAACCGCTTCTGGACGAAGGTGCGAGCCGCCTCGGAGACCGGGATCAGGCCCTCCATGAGGATCGCGACCATCCGGGGCAGGATCAGCATGATCGCGGCCAGGCTGATGGACAGGGTCAGGATGGCGATCGAGTCACCGCGGGGGTCGTCGAAGCCGTAGCCGGCGAGCCCGAGCAGCAGGCCGATGACGAGCCCGAGGAAGATCGACTCGCCGAAGATGCCGAACCGCTTCTGCATCGACTCCGGGTTGGCCTCGAGCTTGTTGAGCCCCGGGATCTTGTCGAAGAGCTTGTTCAGCGGGATCGCGAAGAGCACGTACGGCGCGCTGGTGCCGTGCGGGAACGAGATGTCGGGGAAGTTGAAGTACTTCTGCACCAGCGGCGCCGACCAGTCGGCGAGCGCCAGGGTGACCACCATCGCGATGCCGGCGGCGGCCATGCCGAGCCAGAACGAGTCCGTGATGACGGCGACGAGCGCACCGCCCAGGGCGAAGTGCCAGTAGTTCCACAGGTCGATGTCGAAGGTCCGGGTCAGACCGACCGCGAGCAGCACGATGTTCACCAGCAGGCAGAACGGGATGATGACCGCCCCGACCTGGGAGCCGAACGCGATGGCGGCGCTCGAGGGCCAGCCGACGTCGACGACCGAGAGGTCGACGCTGAAGCGGGCGGCCATGGCCTGGGCGACGGGGCTGACCTGGCCGAACAGGAGGCCGATGACCAGGCCGATGCCGATGAAGCCGACGCCGATCAGGACGCCGGACCGCAGGGCGCGGCTGAACTTCTGGCCGAGGGCCACCGCGAAGAGGGTGATCAGGATCGGCAGGACCACGGCGGCGCCGAGATCGTTGAGGTACTGCGAGACCGCCTCCATGGCAGTCCTCCGTTCAGTCGGTCGAGCGAGCTGGGACAGGCGTGCTGGTGCAGCGGGTCAGCTGCGGAGGTGGCGGTCGATCTCGGCCATGGCGCTGTCGGCGCCGATCCCGGTCAGGAACGGCAGGCCGGCCACGACCGGGACGGTGACCGAGTCGGGGACCTGGGTGGTCGCCACGATCAGGTCCACCCCGTGGGTTCCCGAGAGGAGGTCCATGACCTTGCCCTGGGACACCTCGACGTCGAGCCCGGCCGCGGCGCAGTGCTCGCGCACCTTGGTCGCCACGACCGTGGACGTGGCCACCCCGGTGCCGCAGATGATGAGTACGCGCTTGGTCACGTCGACCCCTCCGTCAGGTTCCTGAACAAATGTGATGGTCTGGAGCAGATGTGAATCATGGGTGAGGGCCACGTCACACGTCAAGGGGTCGACCAGGACGTGTCGGGAGGTGGGCCTCAGGATCGCCGCTGGACCACCACGACCGTGTCGAGGAGGACGCCGTGGTGGCCGTCGGGGCCGGCCGCCTCGCGGGTGCGGCCCTCGGTCACCAGCACGTCGTACTCCGCTCCACCGGCGGCATCGGGGGAGGCGAGGTCGAGCGAGTCGACCACCTCCTCGGGGGTCGGGAACTGCACGTGCTGGTGCTCGGACCAGTCCGGCGCCGCACCGTGCTCGACCAGCACGAGCCGCCCGCCGGGCGCCAACGAGGCCAGTGCGCGGCGCAGCACGCCGGCCTTGTCGAGCTCGAGCGGACTCTGGAGGAAGGCGGCGGTGACGAGGTCGAAGTCGCCGGCGGGGAACGACGTGCCGAGGTCGTGTCGTTCGAAGCTGATCCGCTCGCGGACCCCTGCCCGCGCGGCCGCTGCCCCCGCGCGGGCGAGCGCGGTGGGGGAGACGTCGACCGCCACCACCTGCCAGCCGCGCTGAGCGAGGTGGATCGCGTCGCCGCCCTCGCCGCAGCCGAGGTCGAGCGCCAGTCCGGCGGGCAGGTCGTGCACCTCGCGCGCCAGCTCTGCGTTCACCTGCCCGGACCAGATCGGCTCGCCCTCGGCGCGCGTGGTGTACAGGTCCTCCCAGAAGGCTTCGGTCTCGCTCATGGCTCCAGTGTCGGCCTGGGGCGCAGTGGCGGCAAAGGACCTTGCCGGACCGGCAAAATAAGTGGAGGCAGGAATGCCGTCGTGGTCCGATGAGTTCTCATCCCGTGCCCGGTCGACTCGGGCATGACCACCACCCACGAGGGAGCACCCGTGCCCGAGCAGTCACCCGCGCCCGCAGGCGAGCGTGTGGAGTCGCCCTACGCGGTGCTGCGCTGGCTGGTCCTCGCCACCTTCGTGGTGATCCTCAACGAGACGATCATGGTCAACGCGATCCCGCGACTGATGGTCGAGCTCGATATCACCGCCCGCAGCGCACAGTGGCTGTCCACCGCGTTCATGCTGACGATGGCGGTGGTCATCCCGGTGACCGGCTGGTTCCTCCAGCGGGTCACCACGCGCCAGGCGTTCACCACCGCCATGGTGGTCTTCCTCGCCGGCACCCTGCTCTCGGCCGTGGCCCCCACCTTCTGGGTGCTCGTGGTGGGCCGGGTCGTGCAGGCCTCCGGCACCGCGGTGATGCTGCCGCTGCTGATGACGACGCTCATGACCATCGTCCCCGTGCACGACCGCGGGCGGGTGATGGGCAACGTCAGTCTCGCGATCTCGGTCGCCCCCGCCCTCGGCCCCGCCGTCTCGGGCGTGGTGCTCCAGTTCGCGAGCTGGCGCTGGCTCTTCGGGCTGGTGCTCCCGATCGCCGTGGCCGTCACCTGGTTGGCGCTGCGCCGCCTCACCGACGTCGGCGAGACCCGCGAGGCGCGCCTCGACGTCCCGAGCGTCGTGCTCGCCGCCCTGGGCTTCGGCACCCTCGTCTACGGCCTGAGCCGGATCGGCTCCGAGGCCTCCACGGACCTGCCCGCACCGGCGTTGGTGGCAGCGGGCCTGGCCGTGGTCGCGCTGTTCGTGTGGCGGCAGCGGTCGCTGCAGCGCCGCGACGCACCGCTGCTCGACCTGCGCGTCCTCACCCACCGCACGTACGCCGTCGGCGTGGTCGTCCAGTCCGTCTCGTTCCTGGCCATGATGGGCGCGATGATCCTGCTGCCGCTCTACCTGCAGGAGCTGCGCGGCCTCAGCCCGCTCCAGACCGGCCTGCTGGTCGCGCCAGGCGGCATCGCGATGGGACTGCTCGGTCCGCGCGTCGGCAAGGGCTTCGACCGGTTCGGTGCCCGGCCGCTGGTCGTGCCCGGCTCGATCGGCGTGGTCGTCGGGCTGGCGCTGCTGAGCCGGGTCGGACTCGAGACTCCCTACGCCTTCGTCCTGGCCGCCCACGTGCTGCTGATGGTCAGCCTGGCCGCGATGTTCACCCCGGTGTTCACCCTCAGCCTCGGCGCGCTGCCCAGCCACCTCTACTCCCACGGGTCGTCGCTGCTCGGCACCAGCCAGCAGGTGTCGGCCGCGATCGGCACGGCCGTCTCCGTCACGGTCCTCTCGTGGCGTTCCCGCACCCTCGCCGACGCCGGCGTGCCCCCGGACGAGGCGTTCGCGGCCGGCGTGCAGTGGGCCTTCGGGGCGGCCTCGCTGATCGCGATCGCGGTCGTGGGGCTGGTGCTCCTGCTCCCCCCGCGGGTGGCAGGTGCGGGCCCGGACGCCGAGCAGGAGCCGCTGCCGGAGGGCGCGGGGGCGGTCTAGCACAGTAGGACCGATCGGGCCGGAACCGCGCGACAGGCGCTGTTACCTTCACTACAGTCGGGCCACACTTCTTTACCCGAGAAGGAGCCCCCCGTGGACTGCCCCCCGTCACGGACTGCCCTCGCGGCCGTCCTCGTCGCCCTGCTCGTCACGCTGCTGCCCGCGCCCGCACAGGCGCAGGGCGCGGCCCGCTACGAGGACCAGGCGCGCTCGGTCACCAACAACAAGCGCGACCACCACGAGCTGAAGCAGCTCAGGCGAGGGTCGTGCGTGCAGAAGTGGGCGCGCCGCCAGGCGCAGGCGATGGCCGACCAGGACGAGATGGGCCACCAGGACCTGGTGCGCGTGATGAACCGCTGCAACCTGTCCAGCGTCGGCGAGAACGTCGCGGCCGGGTATCCGACCGGTCGTGCCGCGGTGAAGGCGTGGATGCACTCACCCGGCCACCGCGCCAACATCCTCAAGCCCGGCTACCGACTGCTCGGCATGGCGGTGCGCCAGTCCGCGGACGGCACCAAGTACGCCTGCCAGGTCTTCGGCCGCAGGTAGTCGGCCGGCCCGCACTGCCTCTCGGACCTCAGAAGGTCCAGGTGAAGGTGCCGAGGACTGCGTCGTGGTCGGAGGCCAGCTCGATCTTCCACTGCGAGGTCGACGCGACCCCCGCCCCCGGCTGGTAGAGCAGGTAGTCGATCGTCGACCCGCCGTGGTCGCCGGTGCCGCCCGGCGGCATGCCCCACACGTCGTACGTCGGGGCGAGGCCGGCGGCGGTCAGTCCCGGCCGCGGGAAGCGACCGGAGGTGTAGTGGGCGTTGAGGTCGCCGCCGACGAAGACGGGGCCGCTGACCGACAGCTCGCGCACGAGCGTCGAGAGGCCGCCCATGTAGACCGGCAGCAGGCCGCGGCTGCTCGGCCCGTCGGGGGAGGGGTGGGCCGAGACCAGGGACAGCGTCCGGTCGGTGCGCCGGTCGCGCAGCACGACCCAGTTGACCGCGCGGGTGCCCCAGGTGCCGGGGCGGCGGTGGAGGTAGCGGGTGCCGGTCGACACGGCCTCGAACCGGTCCGCGCGCCACATGACCGTGGTCTCCATGGTCCAGCGGCTGTCGAAGCCGCGGTAGTGGTCGTAGCCCTCGCGGGCCAGCATCTCGTCGGGGCGGACCGCCTCGTTGAGGGTCACCAGGTCGGGCTGCGGGGCGAGCACCCGGGTGAGGTCGCCCGCGAAGGCGGTCGTGCTCTGCTGGCTGGTGATGTTCGCGTGGGCCACGGTGAGGTCGAGTGAGGTCGGCACGCGCACCTTGCGCTGCAGGCGGGCGACGGCCTTCGTGTCGAGAGCCGGAGTGCGTGGCTCGGGCGCCGCGCGCTCGACGCGCAACCCGGCGACGACCACCTGCGGCAGGGCGCCCTCGGTCCAGTCGGGGGCGGCCGAGGCGAGAGACGGGAGGGCGACCAGAGGAGCGGCGAGCGCGGCCGCTGCTGCGGCGCGCGGCCACCAGCGACCGACCAGCTGACCCGACCTCACGACACCCTCTTCACCCTGCGCCCACACCGACGTCACCATTCTGACCCATCGGCCCAGGGCGTGGTCACCGGATCACGCAACTCGTCGGCTCACGGGCACAATGCACGGGACGATCCGGCGACGCGAGGAGGCTGCAGCGGTGCGGGCACGGTTGGCGGTCGTGGCGACGCTGCTCCTGGCGACCGGCTGCGGTGGGGCGTCCGGCTCACAGGCCGACCCGGACCGCCCCTCGCCCGGCGGCGCCGCGGCGGTCGTGCTCGAGGTCGACGGTCGGCCCTTCCGGCTGCAGGTGCCCGCGGCGTACGACGCGGGGCGGCCGGTGCCGCTCGTGGTGGGCCTGCACGGCTACGGCAGCAACGGCGCACGCGTCGCCGCCCAGCTCGGCCTGTCCACGACCTCGGAGCGACGCGGCTGGCTCCTCGCACTGCCCGACGGCACCGTCGACTCCCGCGGCCGCCGGTTCTGGAACGCCAGCAGCGCCTGCTGCAACATCGACGACGCGGAGGTGGACGACGTCGGCTACCTCTCCGACGTGGTCGGCGCGGTCGCCGACCGCTACGCGGTCGACCCGGCGCGGGTCTACGTCGCGGGCCTGTCCAACGGGGGGTTCATGGCGCACCGACTTGCCTGCGAGCGCTCAGACCTGGTGAGCGCGGTGGTGGCGGTGGCGGGCACCACCGCCACCGGCCCGCTCGGGTGCCGCCCCTCGGAGGGGGTCAGCGTGCTCCAGGTGCACGGCACGGCCGACGAGGTGATCCGCTACGACGGCGGTGCCCTGCTCCCCGGGCGCCGCTACGCCTCTGCCACCGCGACCGTCGAGGGCTGGCGCACGCGGGAGCACTGCAGGGAGACCGGCCGAGCCGGGACACCCCTCGACTCGGACGCGTCGCTCCCCGGTGCCGAGACCTCCCGCACGACGTGGTCGGGCTGCGACGACGCGGCGGCCGTCTCGTTGTGGACGGTCACCGGCGGCGTCCACTCGCCCCAGGTCACCGACGACTTCGCCGACGCCGTGGGGGGCTGGCTCGCCCACCACGATGCCGCGCGCCGCCCGCCTCGGCGGTAACGTTCCCTCTCGTGGCAGGACGCGACTTCGACACCGAGATCAAGCAGCTCCGGGCGACGATGAAGACCGTCGGCCAGGTGCTCGACCTCGACGCCATGCGCGTCGAGATCGCCGACCTCGGCGAGCAGGTCGCTGCCCCCGACCTGTGGGACGACCAGGAGAACGCGACCCGGGTCACCGGACGGCTCTCGCAGCTCCAGGGCCAGCTCGACCGCTTCACCGAGCTCGCCGGCCGGATCGAGGACGTCGAGCTCATGGTCGAGCTCGGCACCGAGGAGGGCGACTCCGAGACCCTCGCGGACGCCGAGCGCGAGCTGGGCCGGATCGCGAAGTCCGTGGAGTCCCTCGAGGTCCGCACCCTGCTCTCCGGGGAGTACGACGAGCGCGAGGCGATCGTGACGATCCGTTCCGGCGCCGGTGGTGTCGACGCCGCCGACTTCGCCGAGATGCTGATGCGGATGTACACGCGCTGGGCCGAGCAGCACGGCTACGGGGTCGAGGTCTACGACGTCGGCTACGCCGAGGAGGCCGGCATCAAGTCGGCCGAGTTCGCGATCCACGCACCCTTCGCCTACGGGACCCTCTCGGTCGAGGCGGGCACCCACCGGTTGGTGCGCATCAGCCCCTTCGACAACCAGGGTCGGCGGCAGACGTCCTTCGCCGCCGTCGAGGTCGTGCCGGTGCTCGAGCAGACCGACGAGATCGAGATCGACGAGAACGAGATCCGCGTCGACGTCTACCGCTCCGGCGGCCCCGGCGGCCAGTCGGTCAACACCACCGACTCCGCGGTCCGGCTGACCCACCTGCCCACGGGCACCGTGGTGTCCTGCCAGAACGAGAAGTCGCAGCTGCAGAACAAGGCATCGGCCATGGTCGTGCTGAAGGCCAAGCTCCTCGCCCTGAAGAAGGCGGAGGAGGCGGCGCTCAAGAAGGACCTCAAGGGCGACGTCGCCGCGAGCTGGGGCGACCAGATGCGCAACTACGTGCTCAACCCCTACCAGATCGTCAAGGACCTGCGCACCGGCTACGAGTCCGGCAACCCGAGCGCGGTCTTCGACGGCGACCTCGACGACTTCATGGAGGCCGGCATCCGGTGGCGCCGCGGCGCCGAGAAGGCTGCCCTCGAGGGCTGAGCCCGGGGTGACCTAGGGTCGGACGGACGTCCGTCTCTCGGGAGGTACTCGTGGACCCCGCACCCATCGACCCGGCGTACTCCGCCGGCGTCCTGCTCGCCATCGCGGGCGCAGCCGTCGCGCTGCTGCTCGTGCTCATCATCAAGCTGCGCATGCACGCGTTCGTGGCCCTGGTGCTGGTCAGCCTGCTCACCGCGCTCGCCACCCAGATCCCGCTGTCCGACGTCGCGTCCGTGACGACCTACTTCTTCGGCAAGACCCTGGGCACGGTCGCCCTCCTGGTCGGCCTCGGCGCCATGATCGGCCGGCTGCTGGAGGTGACCGGCGGCGCCCAGGTGCTCGCCGACACCCTCATCAACACCTTCGGCGAGCGGCGTGCCCCGCTCGCGCTCGGTGTCGCCGCGCTGCTGTTCGGCTTCCCGATCTTCTTCGACGCGGGCCTCGTGGTCTTCCTCCCGATCATCTTCTCCGTCGCCAAGCGCTTCGGCGGCTCCGTGCTGGTCTACGCGCTGCCGGCGGCGGGTGCCTTCGCGGCGATGCACGCGGTCGTGCCGCCGCACCCGGGTCCGGTCACTGCGGCGGACGCGCTCGGCGCCAGCATCGGCCTCACCCTGCTCATCGGAACGCCGGTGGCCGTGGCCGCCTGGTACGTCGGCGTCTTCCTCTTCACCCGCTACTACGCCGGCAAGATCTTCGTGCCCGTCGACGACTCGCTGCTCACCGGCCGCGCCGCGGGCGACGAGCGTGAGCCGACGGGCCCGGCCCCGTCCTTCGGCCACGTGATGTCAATCCTGCTGCTGCCGCTGGTGCTGATCGCGCTCAACACGGTCGCCTCCACGCTCGTCACGGCCGGCACCGTCTCCGAGTCCGGGGTCACCGACGCACTGGTCTTCATCGGGCAGACGCCAGTCGCGCTGCTGGTCACGCTGCTCGTCGCGATCTACACGCTCGGCAGCAAGGGCCGCTCGCAGGCCCAGGTCGAGACGATCCTCAACGACGCTCTCGCCCCGATCTGCGCCATCATCCTGATCACCGGCGCGGGCGGCATGTTCGGAGGCGTGCTGCGCACCAGCGGCATCGGCACCGCCCTGTCCGACTCGCTGGCCGACCTCGGCCTGCCGCTGGTGGTCTCGGCCTTCGTGATCGCCACCCTGCTCCGCATCGCGCAGGGATCGGCGACGGTCGCGCTCACCACCACGGCCGGGTTGCTCAGCACCGCCGCCGCGGCCGGCGGGCTCTCCTCGACCGACCTGGTCGCGATGGTGCTCGCGATCGCGGCCGGCGCCACCGTGCTCTCCCACGTCAACGACTCGGGCTTCTGGCTGGTCAGCCGGTTCTTCGGCATGGACGTGAAGACCACGCTGCGCACCTGGACCGTCATGGAGACGACCCTCGGCCTGTCGGTCTTCGTGCTCGCCCTCGGCCTCTGGTACGCGCCCCTGTGAACGGTGCCGTGATCCGACACGTGGTGTTCATGGGCGTCTCCGGGTCGGGGAAGTCCACCGTCGCCCGGGAGGTGCAGCGCCTCACCGGGTGGGACTTCGCGGAGGGCGACGAGTTCCACCCGCCGGAGAACGTGGCGACGATGGCTGCCGGCCGGCCCCTGACCGACCAGGACCGGTTCCCGTGGCTGGGGTCGCTCGCCCGGTGGATCCGTGAGCACGACGAGGCCGGGCAGCCCACGCTCATGAGCTGCTCGTCGCTGCGTCGTACCTACCGCGACGTGCTGCGCAGCGGGGCCGCTGACCCCGCCGACGTCAGCTTCGTGCACCTCGTCGGCGACAAGGGCGTGCTGCTCCAGCGGATGCGGGAGCGTGACCACTTCATGCCGCCCGAGCTGCTCTCCTCCCAGCTCGACACCCTCGAGCCGCTCGGCGACGACGAGCGCGGCCTCGAGCTCGACGTCGCCGCGCCGCCGGCTGCGCTCGCCGAGCAGGTCGTGGAGCTGCTGCGCCTGCACTGACGCCGCGGGTCAGCCGCGAGCCGCCTCCACGACGGTCACGCACCACTCGCTGGCGCGGGTGCCGATCGCCTCACGCGGGCCGGCGGACGTGAGCGTGCAGGTCAGCCAGGCGTCGCCCAGACGCCCGGCGTACCGCTCCTGGGTGCCGCCCTCGGTGGGGCAGACCCACGTCGCGGAGGGGGCGCCGAAGCGGTCGCCGTCCACGGAGCGGCAGTCGGCGGCAGGTTCCTGGCGGGCGAGGGACCGGGCGGTCGCGCGGTCGACCGGCGGCACGAACACCCACGCGGACGCGGTCGTGCCGTCGGCCGCGGTCCACGTGCAGCCGTACTCCTGCACCCGGTCGCGGCTGCCGTCGGGCAGCCGCACGCGGTCGCCGTTGCCCCACGTCTCGTGGCTGGCCGGCGGGTCGTCGAGCGCGTGCTCGACGCCGGTGGGGGAGACCCGCTCGCAGAAGGGCGCGCGCGCCACGCGCACCTCGCTCACGTCGTACGACGCCAGCGTGGTCGGCTCGCTGCTCGAACTCGGCTGCCCCGCGCCCTCGAGGCCGGGGTCCGGGTCGGAACCGCCCGGCCAGCCGGTCCGCACCAGGACCACGACGCCCACGACCAGCACGGTCACCGTCAGCGACGCGATGAGTGCCGTCCGCCCGCGCATGGGCGCCACTCTCCCACGGGCCGTGGCCCGCGGCCGGACCCCTCGGGTCGTACCGGTTCGGGCCCCACGCCCCCCTCGACTACCCTCGATGCGGTGATCCGCTTCGAGAAGGTCGTCAAGGCCTACCCCGGTCAGGGCGCTCCCGCCCTCGACCACGTCTCCGTCGACGTCGAGAAGGGCGAGTTCGTCTTCCTCGTCGGCGCGTCCGGCTCGGGCAAGTCCACCTTCCTCCGCCTGGTGCTGCGCGAGTCGCGCCCGACGTCCGGCCGGGTCTACGTGGCCGGCAAGGAGATCAACCGGCTCGCGGGCTGGAAGGTGCCGCGGCTGCGCCGTCAGATCGGCACCGTCTTCCAGGACTTCCGGCTGCTGCAGAACAAGACGGTCACCGAGAACGTCGCCTTCGCGCTGCAGGTCATCGGCAAGAGCTCCTCGGAGATCAAGCAGCTGGTGCCCGAGACGCTCGAGATGGTCGGGCTGGAGGGCAAGGGCGACCGGCTGCCCGACGAGCTCTCCGGCGGCGAGCAGCAGCGGGTGGCCGTCGCCCGCGCGTTCGTCAACCGGCCGATGATCCTCATCGCCGACGAGCCCACCGGCAACCTCGACCCGGCGACGTCGGTCGGCATCATGAAGCTGCTCGACCGCATCAACCGCACCGGCACGACCGTCCTGATGGCCACCCACGACTCCGGCATCGTCGACCAGATGCGCAAGCGCGTCATCGAGCTCGAGGGTGGTCGCGTCGTGCGCGACCAGGCTCAGGGCGTCTACGGCTTCCAGCACTGACCCGATCCGGCACGGACGGTCTCCCGACTCCCCGCTACAGGAGAGAACACCCCCACCATGCAGCTGCGCTACGTCTTCTCCGAGCTCGGCCAGGGCCTTCGACGCAACCTGTCGATGCACCTCGCGGTGATCCTGACCCTGTTCGTCTCCCTCACGCTCGTCGGCCTCGGCGTGCTGCTCAACCAGCAGGCGGAGCGGATGGCAGACCAGTGGGGCAACGAGCTCCAGGTCACCGTCTTCCTGTGCCGTGACGGCGACGAGAACCCCGCCTGCCCGACCGAGGTCACCCCGGCGCAGCAGGAGGCCATCGAGAAGACCCTCGAGCAGAACCCCGAGGTCGCCGGCTGGTACGTCGAGTCGAAGGAGGTGGCGTTCGAGAAGGTCAAGGAGCTCTTCGGCGAGGAGAAGTTCGTCGGCCCCAACGCGGCCGCGTCGGCCGACGACATGGCCACCTCGATCTGGATCACGCTGAAGGAGCCCGACCAGTACGAGGGCGTCATCAGCGCGGTGCAGGGTCTCGACGGGGTGGGCTCGGTGCGCGACCAGCGGGCGACGGTCGGCCCGATCCTCAACGGCATGGACATGCTCCAGGTCGGCTCGTTCGTGACGGCCGTGTTCCTGGTCGTCGCGGCGCTGCTGCTGGTCGCCAACACGATCCGGCTGGCGGCCCTCGCCCGTCGCAAGGAGATCGGCATCATGCGGCTGGTGGGGGCGTCGACGCTCTACATCGCCCTGCCCTTCCTCATGGAGGCGCTGGTGACCGCGCTGCTCGGTGTGGCGCTCGCGGCGAGCTCGATGGCGGCCTTCATGTTCTTCGGGGTGGAGCAGCGACTGACCGACTTCGCGCGCTTCATCCCGTGGGTCGGCTGGAACGAGTACCTCTACGCGCTGGTCTGGGTCGCGGCGCTGGGCCCGGTGCTCACGCTGCTCCCGACACTCGTGCTGACACGGAAATACCTCAAAGTCTGACGTCGCTGGTCTACGGTCGTCTCGCCCGACAACCCCAAGACGAAGGCTGACCGGTGCGTTCCTTCCCCCGTACCGCACGCCGTCGCCTGGCTGCAGCCGGTGTTGCAGTCGCCCTGGCGACCGGTGTGGTGAGCGTCCCCCTGGCGCACGCCGACGACATCCGCGACCGCCAGAAGCGCGTGGAGAAGAAGGTCGAGAGCGCCGACCACGCGTTGGATGAGTCCAGCGCGCGCTACCGCCGTGCCTACGGCGCCTTCCAGGCCGCGCAGGAGCGACTCACCCTCGCCCGTGGCGAGCTGGCGAGCGCGAAGACCAAGCTCGGCGCCGCGAAGGTGCGCGACCAGGAGATGCAGGAGGCCCTCGAGCTCGCGCAGGCGCGGCTCGAGCAGGCCGAGGCCGACCTCGAGCAGGGTCAGGCCGACCTGGAGGAGCAGCGGCACGCGGTCACCGACATGATCGCCGAGATCTACGAGGCCGGCGATCCCCGGCTCGAGGCGTTCGCGTCGATGATCCAGGCCGAGGACCCCGCCGACCTGACGTGGACCCAGGAGGGTCAGAGCGTCATGGTCGGCCAGCAGACCGAGGCCTACGACGAGCTCCGTGCCGCGGAGGTGCTGCTGCAGGTGCGCACCCAGCAGCGCGAGGACGCCGAGGTCGCGGTGGCGGAGCGCCGGCAGGAGGCCGCCGACCACCTCGTGGTGATGCGCGACCTGACCGCCCAGGCGCGCGACGCGCGTGCCGCCGTACGCACCGTGGTCACCGAGCGGCGCAGCGCGAAGTCTGCCGCCGCCGCCGTGCGATCGCGCGACCTCGCGGCGCTGCAGCGGCTCAAGGCCCGCGAGCAGGACATCAAGGAGCGCATCGCCCGGATGGCGGCCCGCACCTCCGGGGGCTACCGCGGTGCGGCCGACGGGTTCCTCGGCTGGCCGGTCCGGGGTGGTTACGTCACCTCGCCGTTCGGC
This sequence comes from uncultured Actinomycetota bacterium, assembly GCA_963754025.1. Classification (GTDB taxonomy): domain Bacteria; phylum Actinomycetota; class Actinomycetes; order Propionibacteriales; family Nocardioidaceae; genus Nocardioides. The sequence continues at coordinate 1,537,338 of CAVWEC010000005.1, forward strand.
ATGCGCGAGCACCCGATCTACGGCTACTGGGGTCTCCACAACGGCACCGACTTCGGGGGTGGCTGCGGGCTGACCATGCAGGCGGCCGCGTCGGGCAAGGTCGTGGCGAAGTACTACTCCTCGGTCTACGGCAACCGGCTCTTCGTCTACATCGGCAGGGTCAACGGCAAGAACATCACGGTCGTCTACAACCACGCGGCGTCCTACGGCGTCTCGATCGGGCAGCAGGTCTCCCGCGGCCAGGCCATCGGCCGCACCGGCAACTCCGGCTGGTCGACCGCCTGCCACCTCCACTTCACGGTGCTGGAGAACGGCCGGCCCGTGAACCCGATGAACTACCTGTAGGCGTCGACTCGAACCGGATTGCGCTGCTCTGGGAGAATGGTCGGATGGCCAAGGAGCAGGGGCGCAAGGTCGTCGCGCAGAACAAGAAGGCGCGTCACGACTTCCACATCGACGACACCTACGAGGCCGGCCTGGTCCTGGTCGGCACCGAGGTGAAGTCGCTGCGCCAGGGGCGTGCCTCGTTGGTCGACGGCTTCGCCGAGATCGACGCCGGCGAGGCGTGGTTGCACAACGTGCACATCCCGGAGTACTCGCAGGGCTCGTGGACCAACCACGCGGCGCGGCGCAAGCGCAAGCTGCTGCTCAACCGCAGCGAGATCGACAAGATCGAGCGCAAGACGTCGGAGAAGGGCTTCACGCTCGTGCCGCTGGCGATCTACTTCAAGGACGGCCGCGCGAAGGTCGAGATCGCGGTTGCCCGCGGCAAGAAGGCCTACGACAAGCGTGCCACCATCGCCACCCGCACCGCGGAGCGCGAGAAGCAGCAGGCGCTGGGCCGCCATCTGAAGGGGATGCGCGACTGAGCGCACGCCACGCGACCTGCGTTTCCCCCGGCACACCGGCAGGGACCTGCCGAGCCCAGATCGGGGCGAAGGGAATCGGCTGGGGCCTGTGGGCGTTCTCCCGTAGACTCGGGGGACGCCCGGTTCGCCGGGCTGCTTGACAACACCAGAGGGGCTGATCGGTTTCGACTTGGGACGTTAGTTCCAGGGGAAGCGGGTCGAGAAGCCAGCGCCATCTCGTAAAAGTCGCTGGAAACCAACAACTGCCAACGCTAAGCGCAGTTCCTTCGCTCTCGCCGCCTGAGCGGTGATCGAAGCGTCCAACCAGGTATCCGTCTCCGGCCTGGATCTGGGCGTCGACTAGGAGACTTGCTGCTCAACTCCTGTCAGGAGGGTTGAGCGGGACTTTTTCCTGACTGGGCCTGTCGAGGACGTGTTAGTGCGAGCCTCGGGGCCGAGAAAAGCGACCTCACTGACTGCACCCGGAGAAGACCTGGTCCGGCGCTCGAGGACCGGGGTTCGATTCCCCGCAGCTCCACCAGCCAGCGGATCCGGTGGTCACCCACCGGACGTCAGCCCTCTGAACACCTGAGCCGCTCCGACGTCATGTCGGGGCGGCTCTCGTGCGTCCGTGCCCCGGAGCGGAAAGCGGCTCGCCGCGCCATGGCCCGTTCCGACCACGTCGGCGTAGCCGTCTCGGGGCATCTTCGCCCGGTGGCGGGAGAGATCCGGCCATAACCCTGTCGCAGGGGACGGTGCGACCACGACGATGGACCCATGACGGACCTGGGCGGGGAGCCGACCATCGTGTCGCGCCTGCTCGTCGTCGGGTTGGCCGCCATGGTGTTCGTCGTGGGCGGCTTCTGGATGTGGACCGTCCTCCACGGCGTCCTGGTCGCCGGGGTGCCCTCCTGGGTGGTGGGCCTGGCCTTCGTCGGGCTCGTCGTCGCCCTCGCCGCCGCGATCGACCGGGTGCTCCACCAGAAGCGCTGAGCAGGGCACAATCACGGGCATGGTCCTCGGGAGACTGTCCACGCTCGTCCTCGCCCTCGTCACCGTGCTGGTGGTGACGAGCCTGCCGGCACACGCCGCCGACCCCTTGCCGACGACGCTGGTCGTCGACAGCCCCGGGGGTCACGCCGACGAGGAGGTGCCGGTGTCGGTCGACCTGCGCGCCGACGAGGACTCACCCGTCGTGGCCGCGACCGTCCACCTCGAGCGCCGCGTCGACGGCAGCTGGGCGGAGGTGGCGGTGCTCGTCACCGACGACGCGGGCCACGCCGACGTGCTGCAGCGCCTCGACCGGGACGCGGCCGACAACGCGTTCCGGGCCCGCTACGACGGCGACGCGACGTACGCCGCCACGCAGTCCGACCGCCACGACGCCCCGTTGCAGCGCCGCACCGGCGTGGTCACCGTGGGCGGGCCGGGGAAGGTCGTCGACGAGCAGTCCGTCGAGCTCCGGCTGCGCTGGCGCACCGGCAACAGTGACCCCGTGAGCGGCCGGGTGCTGCTCCAGCGCCGACTCCCGGGCCAGGACTGGAGGAAGTACCGACGCCCGCGCACCGATGCCGAGGGCCGGGCGACCCTCGAGGTCACCCCCCGCACCGACACCCGCTGGCGGGTCAAGGCGCCCCGGCTCGACTGGGTCACGGCCGACCGCAGCGGCGTCCACCGGGTCGACAACCTCCCGCCCGGCACCCCGGTCCGGCTGCCCCGTGCGGCGCCGCGACCGCGGATCAACCTGCCCGACCAGGCCCACGCCCAGGGCGAGGGGTCCAACGCGCGGGTCACGACGATCCCGAACGGGATGTGGAACCAGATGACCGGCCGCTCCTGGCACCGGGGCTGTCCTGTCGGCCGTTCGCAGCTGCGGCTGCTCCGGATCAACTACTGGGCCTACGACGGCTACCGCCACCGTGGCGAGGTCGTCGCCCGCACCGACGCCATCGACAACATCCGGGGCGCCCTCACCGCGATGTACCGCCGTGAGCTGCCGTTGCGCTCGCTCTACCGCGTCGACCGGTTCGGGTGGTCCGACCGCCTGCGCGGCGCCGACGACTACAAGTCGATGCGGTCGGGCAACACCTCCGCGTTCAACTGTCGCGACGTCGTCGGCCGGCCCGGCGTTCGCTCGCCCCACTCCTACGGCCGCTCCTTCGACGTCAACACGTGGGAGAACCCCTACCACTCCTCGCACGGCTGGACGCCCAACGGCTGGTGGCCCAGCCGGAGCCACGCCCGGGTCGCCTGGCGCTCGCGGCAGCACGTCGTCGTCCGGATCATGCTGAACAACGGGTTCCGCTGGACCTACGGCACCGAGGACGCCCACCACTTCGACGTCCCGGCACCCTCGGGGCGCGTCGCTCCGGGTGCAGCCCGCGGAGTGCGGCGACGAGGTCTGCCACTAGATGGCGGCCGACTGCGTCTTCTGCCGCATCGTCGCCGGCGACCTCGAGGCCGACCGGGTGATCGAGGACGACGACTTCGTCGGGTTCCTCGACATCCGTCCGGTGTTCAAGGGCCACGTGCTGCTCGTCCCGCGCACGCACGTGGAGACGCTGCCCGACCTCCCGGCCGACCTGCGCGACCCCTTCCTGGGGCACGCCCAGCGGCTGTCGACCGCGGTCAAGGACGCCCTCGGCGCCCAGGGCAGCTTCGTCGCGATGAACAACACCGTCAGCCAGTCGGTGCCCCACCTCCACCTCCACGTGGTGCCGCGCACCAAGGGCGACGGGCTGCGCGGCTTCTTCTGGCCGCGCACGACGTACGCCGCCGGCGAGGCCGCCGACCACGCCGCCCGGTTGCGGGCTGCTTTGGTGGGTCCATGAGGTCGTCGCCTACGGTGGCGCCATGATCTCGACCCCCCTCCAGCCCCGTCTCCTCACTGCCGTCCTCGCTGCGACGGTGCTCGCCCTCACCGGCTGCTCCGGGAGCACGGAGAGCGAGCGCGGGGAGAGCAGTCGGCCTCGGTCAACGAGTTCTCCGCCGCCGGCGTCTCCTTCGAGGCGCCCGAGGGCTGGGAGTCGCTCGACGCCGACGATGCCGGTCTCTCCGGTGAGGACGGCGCCGACGTCGCCGAGGGGCTCGGCATGACCGCCGAGGAGCTGCAGGCGACCGTCCAGCAGGTCGACCTCTTCGTGGTCGACGGCGACGGCCCGCAGGAGAACTTCCTGTCCAACATCAACGTCCTGGAGCAGGAGGGCCGGCTCCCCGAGGACGCGGAGATCGAGAGCCAGTTCTCGCAGATGGGCGCGCAGGTCCTCGACGTCACCCACGAGGACTCCGAGGTCGGCGACGTCACCGCCGTCGAGTACTCCCTGCAGGTGCAGGACGACACCGTCGAGGGCGTCTCCTACCTCGTCGCCCGCGGCGACCAGGTCGTGACCGTCACGGTCAGCACGCCCGACCGCGCCCAGAGCGCCGAGATCGGCGACGCCATCATCGCCTCGCTCGCCGAGGCGAGCTGAGCCGGTCGCTCCGGCGCCACCCCGATCCACCCAGAGCCGGCCGTCGTCCTAGAGTGACCGGTCGGACAAACCCCGAGCACCTACAGGAGTCATGAGCATGGGTCGCTTCGACGGACGCATCGCCCTCGTCACCGGAGCCGCGCGCGGCATCGGCTACGCCATCGCCCAGCGCTTCGCGGCAGAAGGCGCCCGGGTCGCGGTGGTGGATCTCGACCCCGAGGCCGCCAAGAAGGCAGCGGCCGCCCTCCCCGGCGCCGACCATCCGCGCACCAGCCACGTCGGCATCGGCTGCGACGTCAGCGACGCTGCCGCCGTCGAGGCAGCGGTCGAGAAGGCCGCCAACGACCTCGGCGGGCTGCACATGTTGGTCAACAACGCCGGCATCACGCGCGACAACCTCCTGTTCAAGATGACCGAGGAGGACTGGGACCTGGTCATGAACGTCCACCTCAAGGGTGCGTTCCTCATGACCCGCGCCGCCCAGAAGCACTTCGTCGCCCAGAAGTTCGGCAAGATCCTCAACCTGTCGAGCGTCTCGGCGCTGGGCAACCGCGGCCAGGCCAACTACTCGGCCGCCAAGATGGGCGTCCAGGGCTTCACCCGCACCCTCGGCATCGAGCTCGGCCCCTTCGGCGTCAACGCCAACGCGATCGCCCCCGGTTTCATCGCCACCGACATGACGGACGCGACGGCCGCGCGGCTCGGGCTGCCGGTCGAGGAGTTCCGCAAGCGGCGGGGGGAGGCCACTCCGGTCCGCCGCGTCGGCTACCCGGAGGACATCGCGGCCACGGCCGCCTTCCTGTGCAGCGACGAGGCGTCGTTCATCACCGGGCAGACGCTGTACGTCGACGGCGGCGCCACCCTCGACTGACCGGGCGCGCCTGCCCCCCGGCCGTGCCGGGAGCCCGCACACTTGACCCGCACCACCCCCGAACGAACGGATCACGTCCCGTGCGACGACTGCGCCCTCACACCTCGCTGCTCGCCACCGGCCTCCTCGCCGCCAGCCTCGTGCTGGCCGGCTGCGGCGGCGACGAGGAGCCGGCACCCGAGACCGGGCCCGAGGGCCAGGAGATCGCCGGCGGCTCGCAGTTCGCCCAGACCTGGCCGCTCACCGGCCTGGACGTCGAGGGCGAGGACTCCTCGGCCATGACCCACCCGGTCATGGTCACCAAGATCGACAACACCTCCTCCAGCGCCCCGCAGCGCGGGCTCGGCTCGGCCGACCTGGTCGTCGAGGAGCTGGTCGAGGGCGGCACCACGCGGCTCGCCGCCTTCTTCTACTCCGACATCCCCGACGCCGTCGGCCCCGTGCGCTCGATGCGCGCCAGCGACATCGGGATCGTCTCGCCGGTCGACGCCCAGGTCGTCACCAGCGGCGCTGCCCCGGTGACCATCAAGCGCATCCAGGGCGCCGGCATCAAGTTCTTCGGTGAGGGCGCGGCCGGGTTCTCGCGCGCGAGCGACCGGGCGGCGCCGTACAACCTCATGGCCGACCTCACCGCGTTGCTCGACGCGCAGAAGCCGATCAAGCAGGCCCGTCCCGACGACTACCTCCCGTGGGGCGAGCCCGGCGACCTGCCGAAGGGCAAGAAGGCGACCGCCATCGACGCCAGCTTCGGCAATCACGTCACCACGTGGGCCTACCAGGACGGCGGCTACGTCAACCAGAACTCCTTCGCCGCCCCCGACGACCAGTTCCCGACCGACACCGTGCTGGTGCTGCGGGTGCAGGTCGGCGACGCCGGTTACACCGACCCGGCCGGCAACCCCGTGCCCGAGACCAAGCTCGAGGGCAAGGGCTCGGCGCTGCTCTTCCACGGGGGCAAGGTGGTCAAGGGCAGCTGGGAGAAGAACGGCCTCGAGGGCACGATCAGCCTGTCCACCAAGAAGGGCAAGCTCACCGTCCCCGCCGGTCACACCTGGATCGAGCTGGTCCCGCAGGCCGCCGGGAACGTCACCTTCAACTGACGTCTGCCGGGTTGCAGGAATCCCCGGCCAGCCGGGGATCCCTGCACTTGTCAGGGGTTGCAACCCCTGACATGTGCAGGAAAGGCCTGACAAGTGAGGCTGCAGGACTGCGGCGGGGGAGTCAGTCCGTGGCGAGGGCGGGGACGTCGCCGCCGTGCTCGGCGAGGGACTGGAAGCCTGCGAGGATGAACGTGATCGCGGCCTCGACCCGGGCCGCAGCCGTCTCGGGGTCGTCGGCGGTCGAGACGGCCTCGCCGGCCGAGGACATCGCACCGAAGAAGATGCGGGCGAAGGTCTCGACCATCGGCTCGTCCAGGTCCCAGGCGCCGGCGGCGAGCACCGAGTCGACGATGTCGTAGACGTGGGTGTACGCCGAGCGCTCTTCCTGCTCGCGGAACCGGGCGTAGCCGAGGACGGCGGGGCCCTCGAGAATCACGATCCGGCGGTAGGGCGGCTGCTGGACGACCACGAGGAACTGGCGCAGCCCGGCGACGGCCTTGTCCCAGGGGTCGTCGTGTCCCTTCAGGGAGGCCTGGATGGTGCGCGACGCCTCACCCTCGACCTTCTCGAAGACGGCCTCGAACAGCGCCTGCTTGCCGCTGAAGTGGTGGTAGAGCGCGCCCTTGGTGACCTCGGCCGCGGCGACGATCTGGTCCAGCGACGCGGCGGCGTAGCCGTGCTCGGTGAAGAGTTCCTCGCCCATCGCGATGAGGGCGCGGCGGGTGGCCTGGGAGTACTGCTGACGCCGCGAGGGCACGCGGGGCACCAGCTTGGACACGGTCGCCTTGGTCATTCGGGTGAGTGTAGGCGTCACAGGTGAGCAGGAACACGCCTGTGCTGCTTTGCGTACCGTGGGTATGCCGACGTACTCTGAGTACGTACCGAGGGTATGTAGCCTCGGTCCCACCGAAGGAGCAGACCATGACCTGGACCGCCCCGAAGTCCCGCCCGACACGGTCCCGCGGAGAGATCCTCCGCGACGTGTCCACCGCCGCCGACCTGCGTCGCGACGGCTCCCTCCCCTTGGACGTCGCCGGCGTGAGCGCCGCGTTCCGCGACGAGCTCGACCTGCTCGGCGCCCTCCAGCTGCGCTGGTACACCCGGCTCGCCGGGCGCATCGACCGCGAGCTCGCGAGCCAGCCGCTCGACCTCGAGGCGGCCGTCGTGGCCGCCTGGCACGCCACCGCCGACGAGCTCCCCGGCATCCGTGCGGTCGTGGACCGCCACCGGGAGCACCCCCTCGACGACGACATGGCCCAGGCCATGGAGACCGCGACCCGCAAGGAGCGCACCTGGCTGGCCGTCATGGCCGGTCGGTCCGGCCTCGCCGACCCTCGCGCCCACGTCGTGGGGGAGGCCATCGAGCAGCGGGCACGCGCCACCCACCGGCCGCGGGCGGCGTCGTACGACGACCGGGCGCAGGACCGCACCCTCGTCGGTCGGCTCAAGGCAGCCCTCGCCGCCTGAGCCACCCGCGCACCCGCGCACCCGGACCGCCACGACCAGGCAGCCCCGCTCGACGCACCTCCCTGCACCGGCCACCTCCCTCCCGGCCGGTGCGCATCCCCCCCGCGTCGGGCGGGGCTGTCGCATGATGGGGACATGAGCACCGACCCGCAGCGACCCGTGCCGGGGATGCTGCTCGTGGCCACCCCTGCACTTCTCGACCCGAACTTCGCCGACACCGTCGTGCTGCTGCTCGACGTCGACGACGACGGCGCCCTCGGCGTCGTCCTCAACCGGCCGACGCCGGTGGCGGTGAGCGAGGTGCTCGAGCCCTGGCGCGACGTCGTCGCCGAGCCCGAGGTGCTCTTCCAGGGCGGCCCGGTCTCCACCGAGGGCGCGCTCGCCGTCGGCTGGTTGCGCGACGCCGACGACGTGCCGGTCGGGTTCCGCGGCGTGGCCGACCTGCTCGGTGTCATCGACCTCGACACGCCGGTCGAGCTCGTGGAGGGCTCGCTGTCGGGCATGCGGATCTTCGCCGGGTACGCCGGCTGGGGAGCCGCCCAGCTGCAGGGCGAGATCGAGGAGGGCAGCTGGTACGTCGTGCCCGGCTCGCCCGCCGACGTCTTCCGCGACGACGCCACGGGGCTGTGGCGCGACGTGCTCCGTCGCCAGCCCGGCGACCTCGCCTGGCACTCGACCCGGCCGGTCGACCCCGAGCTCAACTGATCGTCCCGACCCGGTGGAGGGGGCCTCGGGCCGGACGTCGGTGACGTAGGCTGGCCCCACCATGAGCACCCTCGGATTCGGCACCGGAACGGACACGATCGAGGACCGACGGACGGTCCCGACGGACGAGGGCGACCACGAGCGGTTCTCCCACTACGTCGACAAGGACAAGCTCACCGAGGCGATGGTGATGGGCACACCCGTCATCGCCCTGTGCGGCAAGGTGTGGGTGCCCAGCCGGGCGCCGGAGAAGTTCCCGGTGTGCCCCTCCTGCAAGGAGATCTGGGAGAAGTTCAAGGGCGACAAGGACGGCGGCGACGGGGACTCGGGGGACTCAGCCGAGTGAGTGACCGGCTCGAGCCGGTCCCCCTCTCACCCGCGTGGCCCGACCGCGCGGCCTGGGGGACGGCGCCCTCCCTGCGTGCGTGGCAGACCGCTGCGATGCACGACTACTTCGACCGCGCCCCGCGCGACTACCTCGCCGTGGCGACCCCCGGCGCGGGCAAGACGACCTTCGCCCTCTCGGTCGCCAGCGAGCTGATCGGTCGCCGGGTCGTCGACCGGGTCGTGGTGGTCGCGCCGACCGAGCACCTGAAGAACCAGTGGGCCGAGGCGGCGGCCCGCGCCGGCATCCCGCTCGACCCGACCTACAGCGCGGGCAAGGGTCGCACCTCCTCCGACTTCGTCGGCGTCGCCGTGACCTACGCCGGCGTGGGGGTCAACCCGCTGGCGATGCGGATCCGCACCGAACGCTTCAAGACGCTCGTCATCCTCGACGAGATCCACCACGCCGGTGACGCGTTGTCGTGGGGCGAGGGCGTGCGCGAGGCCTTCGAGCCTGCGACCCGGCGGCTGGCCCTGACCGGCACGCCGTTCCGGTCCGACGTCAACCCGATCCCGTTCGTGACCTACGCGCCCGCACCCGACCAGGGACCCGGCGTCAGCGTCTCGGTCCCCGACTTCACCTACGGCTACGCCCACGCGTTGTCCGACCACGTCGTGCGCCCCGTGCTGTTCCTCGCCTACTCCGGTGACATGACGTGGCGCACCCGTGCCGGCGACGAGGTGGCCGCACGGCTCGGCGAGCCGCTCACCAAGGACCTCACCGCGCAGGCGCTGCGCACCGCGCTCGACCCGCAGGGCTCGTGGATGCCGTCGGTGCTGGCCGCGGCGGACAAGCGGCTCTCGGAGGTGCGGCGCCACGTCCCCGACGCGGGCGGGCTCGTCATCGCCTCCGACCAGGACTCGGCCCGTGCCTACGCCGCGCTGCTCGCCGACATCTCGGGGGAGAAGCCGGCGATCGTGCTCTCGGACGAGAAGGCAGCGTCCAAGCGGATCTCGCAGTTCAGCGACAACGACCAGCGCTGGATGGTCGCGGTCCGGATGGTCTCCGAGGGCGTCGACGTGCCGCGGCTGGCGGTAGGGGTCTGGGCCACGACCACGGCCACCCCGCTCTTCTTCGCGCAGGCCGTCGGTCGTTTCGTGCGTGCCCGCGCCAAGGGCGAGACCGCCTCGATCTTCCTGCCCTCGGTGCCGACGCTGCTCGGCTACGCCTCCGAGCTCGAGGCGCAGCGCGACCACGTGCTCGGCCGCAGGGTCACCGACGAGGACGACATCTTCGCTGCCGAGGACGACCTGCTGGCCCAGGCCAACGCAGGCGACGCCGCCTCCGACGAGCTCGCGCTGCCCGGCTACCAGGCGCTCGGCTCGGAGGCCCGCTTCGACCACGTGCTCTACGACGGGGCCCAGTTCGGCCACGCCGGCGAGGTGCACGTCGGGTCGGAGGAGGAGATGGACTTCCTCGGCATCCCCGGGCTCCTCGAGCCCGACCAGGTGCGCGAGCTGCTCCACAGCCGCCAGCAGTCGCGGCGTACGACGCGCGCGGCCGCCGAGGCGGAGGGCCGCGACCGGGTGACCGAGGAGGTCACCACCCACGAGCAGCTCGCGGTGCTGCGCCGCGAGCTCAACGGGCTGGTGGCGGCCTGGAACCACCGCACCGGACAGCCGCACGGCACCACCCACTCCCAGCTCCGCAAGGACTGCGGCGGACCGGCGGCGGCCATCGCCAACGCCGACCAGCTGCGACTGCGCATCGACCGACTGCGCGAGTGGGCGGCCCGGCGCACGAGCTGAGCGCGGGCGGACGCGGACCTCGCTAGAGTTCGGGAATGGCGGCTGAGACGAGCCAGACCCTCGACCGGGGCATCCGGGTGCTGATGGTGCTCGCGGCCGCCCCGCAGGGGCTCACGGTGACCGCGCTGGCCGAGGCGCTCGGGATCAACCGCACCGTCGTCTACCGGTTGGTCTCCACGCTCGAGCAGCACTCGCTCGTACGCCGTGACGGCCAGGGGCGGCTCCACGTCGGGCTCGGCGTGCTCCATCTCGCCACTGCCGTGCAGCCGGTGCTGCGCGACGTCGCGATCCCCGTGCTGCGCCAGCTCGCCGAACGGGTCGGGTGCACCGCCCACCTGACCGTCGCCGAGGGGGACGAGGCCCTGGCGCTCGCGGTGATCGAGCCGTCCTGGACCGACTTCCACGTCGCTACCGGGTCGGCGCCCGCCACCCGCTCACCCGGGGAGCCGCCGGGCAAGGCGATCCTCGCGCTGCGTGACCCCGACGGGCCGCCGTACGTCGCCACCGCAGGCGAGCTCGAGCCCGGCGCCCGCGGCCTGGCCGCACCGGTGCGTGGTGTCGGCGGGTTGGAGGCGAGCGTCGGGGTCGTGACGCTGGTCGACTGGACGTGGCCAAGGTCGGTGCCGCTGGTCGCCGAGGCCGCCGATCGGCTCGCCGAGCGCCTGCGCTGACACCCTCCTCAGCTCAGGGCGAGGGGGAGGACCCGGTAGGGGACCTGGGTGGCCAGGGCGATGACGGTGGAGGAGCGGACGATCGCCTCGTTGCCGAGCACCAGGTCGATGACCCGCTGCAGGTCGGTGTTGGAGCGCGCGACCACGCGCGGCCCACATGTCGCCCGGTGCCGGTGATGGTGAAGGCCTCGAGGACCTCGGCGATGGTCTCGAGGTGGCGGGCGACGGTGTCGTGCCCCGCGCCCTGACGGATCTCGAGGGTGAGGAACGCCGTCACGGGTAGCCGATCGCCTCGGGGGACAGCTCCGGCCCCCACCCGGTGATCACCCCTGAGGAGACCAGCTTGTCCAGCCGGGCCTGCACGGTGCCGCGGGCGACGTCGAGCCGTCGCGAGGCCTCGAGCACGCCGATGCGAGGCTCGTGCGTGAACAGGTCGAGCAACCTGCCGTCCAGATCGTCCATCGGCGCTCCCTCATTGAGCACTGTGTGCAGTGTTTCGCCGTACTGTTGCACAGGTTGCGCTCAGTCGGCAGGCTGGATGCCATGACGGACACCGCCTGAGAACTCGACGCTGACCATCCTCACCCACGAGGAGGAGCAGGCCGGCCTGACGCTCGACCAGCTCAAGCAGCTGGTCGGCCTCGTGGAGTACGACGCGGCGAGCGACCCGTTCCCGGTCACCGCCATGGACGCGATCTGCTTCGTCGTGGGCAACGCCACCCAGACCGCGAACTTCTACCAGCTCGCCTTCGGCATGGAGCTCGAGGCCTACCGCGGCCCGGAGAACGGCCTGCGCGACGCCAAGGTCTTCGTGCTGCGGTCGGGGTCCGCCCGCTTCGTCTTCGCCGGCGGCGTGACCCCGGACTCGCCGCTCCTCGAGCACCACCGCAGGCACGGCGACGGCGTGGTCGACCTGGCGCTGGAGGTGCCCGACGTCGACCAGTGCATCGCCCACGCGCGCTCGGTCGGAGCCACCATCCTCGACGAGCCCTACGACATCACCGACGAGCACGGCACCGTGCGGATGGCCGCGATCGCGACCTACGGCGAGACCCGGCACAGCCTCGTCGACCGGTCGAAGTACGACGGCCCGTACCTGCCGGGCTTCGTCGCCCGCGAGACCACGGTGACCCGTCGTGAGGGCCACCCCAAGCGGCTGTTCCAGGCGGTCGACCACTGTGTCGGCAACGTCGAGCTCGGCCGCATGGACGAGTGGGTGGAGTTCTACAACAAGGTGCTCGGCTTCACGAACATGGCCGAGTTCATCGGCGACGACATCGCCACCGACTACTCCGCGCTGATGTCGAAGGTCGTCGCGTCGGGCAACCACCGCGTGAAGTTCCCGCTCAACGAGCCGGCCGTGGCCAAGAAGAAGTCGCAGATCGACGAGTACCTCGAGTTCTACGACGGTGCCGGCTGCCAGCACATCGCGCTCGCCACCAACGACATCCTGCGCACCGTCGACATCCTCCGCGACAACGGCATCCAGTTCCTCGACACCCCGGACTCCTACTACGACGACCCCGAGCTGCGCGAGCGGATCGGCGACGTGCGGGTGCCGATCGAGGAGCTGAAGAAGCGCAAGATCCTCGTCGACCGTGACGAGGACGGCTACCTGCTGCAGATCTTCACCAAGCCGATGGGCGACCGGCCGACGGTCTTCTACGAGTTCATCGAGCGGCACGGCTCGCTCGGCTTCGGCAAGGGCAACTTCAAGGCGCTCTTCGAGGCCATCGAGCGGGAGCAGGACCTCCGCGGCAACCTCTGACCCCGCCCCCGGGTCCCGCACCGACCCCAGCACACCCCCGGTCTCTCACCGACCGGGGGTGTGCCGTATCCGAGACATGATCTTGTTGGGCCGGGGCCGCGTGTGGGTCCATGAGGTCGGGCAGGACGGTCCTGCCGTGCAACGGGGGTTGCAGTGGGCATGTGGGTGCGAGTCTTCGGGTACGCCGCGGGCGTGCTCGGTGCCGCCTGTCTGTGGCTGCTCCTGGGAACCGCTCCGGCCTCGGCCGACGAAGCGCCCGCACCCGCTGAGCGCGGTGCCCTCGGCGAGCTGGCCGACTCCCTCTCCGACGACGTGCTCACTGCTGTGGACGAGGCCGCACGGCCGGTCCGTGACGCTGCCCCGGCGCCGGTGAAGCGCGCGGTCGACGCCGCGACGACCGCGGTCGACCGCGTGGGTGCCACCGTCGACGCGGTCACTGCGGAGCCGGTCCGGCAGGTGGTCGAGCAGGTCCGCGAGACCGCGCCCGGGACCGTCGTGCCCGGGCCCGAGCAGGACGACCCGCCTCCCGCCCCCGAGACCCAGCCGCCGGCGCAGACCGACCCGCCGCCGACGAAGCCGCAGCGGATCGGGCACCGGCTCGCAGGCCCCGCCGATGCCGACGCCGAGCCGCGCCGCGGACGGGCGGCTGCGACCCGCGCGCCGGCGATCCCGACGCCCACCGACTCGGCGCCCGCCGACGCGGCCGGTCTGACGACGGCGCCCGCGCCCGACGTCACCGTCGCGGAGTTGGCAGGAGCCCCCTCGGCGCCGGCCGACCTCGGCGACCTCCCGCCGCTCGACGGCCCCACCTCCTCGGGCAGCGGCGGACCAGGCGCCGTCGCCGACGCGGTCGACCGCGTCGTGCTCCCGACGTCGGACGGCGTCACCATCCCGCGTCAGGCACGCGATCGTGCCGCGGCGTCCCCGCCCGCGCTGCCGGGCTTCTCCCCTGACTGACCGCGTCGTCGTCGCCCCCCAGCGGCCGCTCGGCCGCTGACGACCACACACCTCTCAGGAGAGAACCATGAACGCGGCACTGCGCCGTGGCGTGGTGAGCGGGATCTTCGCCGGCGGGATAGTCATCCTCGGCGTCGCCACCGCCACCTCGGCCTCGGCAGACACAGGAGATCCGGGCCCCGCACCCGCGGGCTCGACGAACGGGTCCGACGGCATCGGGTGGGTCAACCAGACGGTGCTCGCCCCCGTCCTCCCGGGAGCGGTCGCCGGCAACCAGCTGACCCTCGTCGGCGACGGTGAGGACGACCCGGGTGTGGACCCGGGTGACGGCGATGGTGACGGTGGTGGTGACGACCCGAGCGTGAGCCCGGGTGGACAGGACGGCGGTGACGTCTCTCCGGGCGACATCGACGTGCTGCCGGGGCAGGCGCGAGCCGGCTCCGTGGTCACCGCTCCCCGCGCACCCCGGGAGGTGCAGGCAGGCCTCCGACCCACTGCCACGACGGGTGCGGCCGAACCCGGGGTTCTCCCCCCGGGCCAGCCGAGGACGCCGTGGCTGCCCCTGCTGATGATGCTGACGGGCCTGCTGTGCCTCGCCCCGGCGGGGAGGAGGTACCTGACCGCGCGCACCTGAGCGCGCCGACGACCGGCCTCCCTCGGTCCCCGCAGCCCCCCAGCCCGCGTCGCACCTGCTCCCCCCGGGTGCGGCGCCGCGGGGGCCGAGGGCTCGCCGCCGGCCCGGCCCGCCGCCTGCTGCGTCGGCGGGCCGGGACGGCTCAGGCCCCCGACCTCGTGACGTGCGCGATTCCCCTCCGGGGCACGTCACGGGGTCGGTGGGCCCTGCGCACCGCAGGTGCGCTCGGCCGGTCAGGTGCCGGAGGCGGGAGAGAGACGGGCCGGGGCCGTCACTCGCCCAGCGGGGCGCCGTCGCAGCAGTTGGCCTTCATGTGGCAGTGGGGGCACAGCCAGCGGGTCGAGATGGGGTCGAACTCTCGTCCGCAGTAGTCGCACGGCATGTCCCCGACCGTACGTCGCCGTGGCGCTGCTCCGCGACAGGCGCGTCGGGCAGGATGGCGCCATGCCGACCTACGTCGCGTTCCTGCGCGCGATCAACCTGGGAGCGACCCGCAAGTTCCCGAAGGAGGCGATCGTCGCGGCCACCGAGCGGGCGGGTGGCACCGACGTCGCCACCCACATCAACACCGGCAACGTGCTGCTCAGCAGCGGTCGCCGGACGCGCGAGAAGGTCGAGGTCGACCTCGAGGCGGCGTACGAGGAGGACCGGGGGTTCGCGGTGCCGACCATCGTGCTGACAACCGCGGAGCTCGAGCAGGTCGCCGACGACGTCGACGCCGTCGGTGCCGACCTCGGCGACGGGGGCCGCCACTACGTGTCCCTGCTCAAGACGGAGCCCTCCGCGGCCGCTCGCCGGGTGATCGAGACGGCCGGCGGAGCGGGGGAGCGTGCCGTCGTGCGCGGCCGCGCGGTCCACCTGCTCATCGAGGGCGACTACCACTCCGCGACCCTCACCAACGCCGAGGTCGAGAAGGCCCTCGGCGTGGCCACCAACCGCAACGCCACCGTGATCCGCACGATCGCCGCGAAGTGGTGCCGCCGGTGAGCGCGGAGATCCCTGAGGGCTGGTACGCCGATCCGCAGGACCAGGCGCCCGGTGCCGAGCGCTGGTGGAACGGCTACTCCTGGACCGCCCACACCCGGGTCCAGCCCCCGCCCCCGCCGCAGCCGGTGGCGCCCGTCTCGAGCAGCGCGCCCCCTCGCGCGGGCCACGACCCGGCGCCGCCGGTTGCTCCGACCCCCGCTCCGACCGTGCTCACCGACGGCACGCCGCTCGCGCAGCTCTTGCCGCGCCTGGGGGCCTACGCGATCGACGTCCTGCTCGTCTGGGTCGTCGCCTCCGTCGTCCTCGGGTTCGTGGCCGTCGCCCGGCTGCTGGTCGGCGAGCTCGCGGGCGCTGACCTGCTCGGGCTCGCCGGCTTCCCGCTCCGGCCGCTGGTGGTCGGCGGCCTCTGGCTGGGCTACCAGCTGTTCGTGCTCACGCGAGGCACGCCCAGCGTGGGCAAGCGCATGCTCGGTCTCGAGGTACGACGCCTCGACCCCGCCCCCGGAGCGGCGCTAGGCCTCGACTCCGCGACGGCGCTCCGGCGGGCGCTCGTCGGCGGCGGAGGCGTGCTCTTCCTGATGTTCCCCGGGTCGCAGCCGCTCGGGGCGGCGCTGCTGGGCATCGACGCCTACCGGATGCAGCAGGACCGGCTGCAGCGTCCCTGGCACGACCAGCTGGCCGGCACGGTCGTGGTGCGACGAGCCGTCAGCTGACCGGCGACGGGAGGGTGGCCGGCCCGCGCTCGAGGTTGCGCACCGCCCGCGACCCGAGGGTCGCCAGGCAGATCAGCGCGTAGGCAGCGGCCGCGCCGACCAGCACCGGTCGCAGTCCCAGCCAGGCGGCCAGCGGGCCGAAGGTCAGCTGCCCGAGCGGGACCGCCACGAACGAGCCGAGCGCGTCGTAGGAGTAGGCGCGCGAGAGCTTGTCCTCCGCGATGTTCTCCTGCATGGCCAGGCTCCACCCGACGCCGAAGACCTCCAACCCGACTCCTGCGACGAAGGCGGCGACCAGCAGCAGGGGCAGCACCGGGGCGAGCCCGAGCAGGAGCATCGGAGCGGCGAACAGGGCGCAGCCGACCATGCCGGCCCGCAGCGGTCGCCGGATCCGCAACCGCATCATCGCCAGCCCGCCGACGACCAGTCCCACGGCGTACGCCGAGAGGACGTAGCCCCAGCCGACGGCGCCGATCGTGTCCAGGGCGCGTGGCGGCCCCAACGTGTGCCAGGCGCCCGCGATGATCGCGTTCAGCAACCCGAAGGCCAGCACCACCCGCCACAGCCACGCCGTGGACCGGAAGAGGCTCCAGCCCTCGCGCAGGTCGTGGACCACGCTGGTGGCGGCCTGCCGGACCCGTGGTGGGATCTGCACGGGCACGAGCAGCAGCAGCGCGACCAGCCAGGTGAAGGCGTCCACGGCCAGCGCCCAGCCGGGCCCGACCGTCACCACGAGCGCCGCGGCCGTGGTCGGTCCGATGGCGAGCAGGGCGCCGCGCGTGGTGGCCAGCAGCGCGTTGGCCTGCTGGAGCTCGGAGCGCGCCACCAGCTGCGGCACCATGCCGTGGGTCGCGGGGAAGTTCGCGGCGTCGGCCGTGCCATTGACCGCCGCGATCACCACCAGGTGCCACAGCTCGGCGTGTCCCGTGATCACCAGGACCGCGGCCGTGCCCTGGGAGACCGCTGACACGGCGTTCGACGCCTGGATCACCAGCCGCCGCCCGACCCGGTCGGCGATCACCCCGCCCACGAGCAGCAGCAGGACGGTGGGGATGCTGCGGGCGGCCAGCACCTGTCCGAGTGCGGTCACGCTGTCGTCGATGGCCAGGACAGCGAAGGCCAACGCGACGGGAGCCATCGTCGTGCCCCACAGGTCGATCGCCTGGGAGGCGTAGAACCACCTGAAGCGGCGGTCGTGCAACGGTGCAAGGGCGCCGGCGAGCACGCTCACGACGGGTTCATCTCGAAGATCGCCGACGTGAGTGCGACCTTCACCGTCCCCTCGGCTCGCGGAGACCGGGCGGCGCCGTGCAGCCGGTCGGAGCACTCCTTGAGGAGCGCCCGCACCTCCTCGAACACCGCGGGTGTCACCCACAGCTCGGCGTCGGTGAAGTTGCCGGGCGTGCCGCAGGCGTCGGAGGTACGGCGCACCAGCTCGGCCGCCATCGCCCCCACCCACGCCTCCCGCTCCTCGGAGCTGCGGGCGGTGCGGTTCTCGCGGTCCCACAGGTGTCGGTAGCGCTTGGCGACGCCGCCCCGGATCACCTCCTCGGAGGCGACCACGACCTGACCGGCCTCGAGCAGCTGCCGCAGGTGGTAGCTGGCGTTGGCGTGGGTGAGGTCGAGCTCACGGGCCACCTCGGCCGCGCTCATCTCGCTGCCGGTGAGCAGGCTGAGGATCTGCAGCCGGACCGGGTGGGCGGTGGCGCGCAGGGCGTGTCTGGGCCTGTGTCTGGGCCTGTGTCTGGGCGTCTGCCCGGGTCGGGGTCGAGTTCTCGGTCACGCGTCGTCCCTCCACGAGGTGGGGAGAGTCTGCCGGGCGCCGGAGCTGACTGTCAAACAGTTCTTGGGGGGTCTAGTCCCCGGTGAACCGGGGCGGGCGCCGCTCGCCGAACGCGCGCATCCCCTCGGCGGCATCAGCGGTGCGCAGCAGCACCGCCTGACCGGAGCGCTCCCGCTCGAGCGCCGCCTCGAGCCCGGCCAGGGCCGCAGCGTTGACGGCCTTCTTGGTGGCCGCGTGGGCCAGCGGCGGTCCGGCCACCAGCCGGCGCACGACGTCGGCGACCGCGGCGTCGAGCTCGTCGTCGGCCACCACGTCCGTCACCAGCCCCAGCGTCTGCGCCTCCTCGGCCGACACCGGCTCCGCGAGCAGCGCCATCCGCATCGCCCGGGCGCGGCCGGCGGAGGCGGCCACGAGAGCGGTGGCCCCGCCGTCGGGCATCAGGCCCACCCGCGCGAACCCGAGCAGGAAGCTCGCCGACCGGGCCACGACCGCGAGGTCGCAGGCGAGCGCGATCGAGCAGCCGACCCCCGCGGCGATCCCGTTCACGGCCGCCACCACCGGCTTGTCGAGCAGGGTGATGGCCCGCACGACCCGGTTGGCCCGGTCGAGGGCCGAGACGTCGAACCGGTCGATCGCGTCGCCGTCGTCGCCGCCGCTGATGTCCGCGCCGGTCGAGAAGGCGGCTCCGCTGCCGGTGACCACCACGACCCGGACACCGTCGTCGGCTCCCGCTGCCTCCAGCCGACCCGCCAGCTCGTCGGCGAGCGTGTCGCTCAGCGCGTTGTGGACCTCGGGCCGGTCGAGGGTCAGCCGGAGCACGCCGTCGACCTGGTCGACGAGCAGCTCAGACGACAAGGATCCCGGCCTCCGACATCTCGGCGAGGGCAGCGGTCGTCGACTCCTCGGCGACTCCCGCGCAGAGGTCGAGGAGCAGCCGCGTGGAGAAGCCCTCCCGGACCGCGTCGAGGGCGGTGGCCCGCACGCAGTAGTCGGTCGCGATGCCGCAGACGTCGACCTCGGTGATCGCGTGCCGGCGCAACCAGTCGGCGAGCGACTCCTGCTGCGCACGGCCCTCGAAGCCCGAGTAGGCCGCCTCGTGCTCGCCCTTGAGGAAGATCGCGTCGAAGGGCTGCGGATCGAGGTTGGGGTGGAAGGCCTCACCGTCGGTGCCCACCTTGCAGTGGACCGGCCAGGTGTCGCGGAAGTCGGGCTCGCGCGACCAGTGGTCGCCGGGGTCGACGTGGTGGTCCTTGGTCGCGACGACCCGGACGTAGCGCGGCGCCCGGTCGTCGTCGCGGTCCCGGTGACGGAGCAGGTCGCCGATGTCGCTGGCGACCCGGGCGCCACCGTCGACCGGGAGGGATCCTCCCTCGCAGAAGTCGTTCTGGACGTCGACCACGATCAACGCGCGCTGCGGGGAGTCGGTCATGGGCCGACCCTAGTCAGGAACGCGGCAGCCAGGCGATGACGTCGGGGATCACGGCGTCCCACAGACCCCACTCGTGGTCGCCGGGTCGGAAGTCCGTGGTGACGTCGATGCCACGCTCGACCGCCCGCTCGGCGAGCCGCTGGTTGGCGGGGAGCAGCCGGTCCTCGTCGGTGCCGCAGCCGACGTAGAGCGGTGGCACCGCTGCCGGGTCGACTTCCTCCAGCAGGTGCTCCAGCGTGGCCGACGCGGGCACCGCACCCCGAAGACCCGCTCCACGACCTCCGAGCGCTCGGGGCGCTCCTCGAGCTGCCGCAGGTCGACGGCGCCGGAGAGGCTGGCCACACCGGCGTACCGCTCGGGGTGGGTGAGGCCGAGCTTGAGGGCGCCGTAGCCGCCCATCGAGAGCCCGGCGACGTAGGTGTCGCGGGGTCTAGTGGAGAGGCGGAACATCTCCGCGACGCGCGCGGGCAGCTCCTGCGAGATCCACGTCCAGTAGTCGTGACCGTGGGCCTCGTCGGTGTAGAAGCTGCGCCCCGCCGCCGGCATGACGACCGCCAGACCGGCGGCACCGGCGTGGCGCTCGATCGCCGTGTAGCGCAGCCACGCCGTGTGGTCGTCGGAGAGACCGTGCAGCAGGAACAGCACCGGCCAGCCGTGCTCGGGCACCGGCACCGGGTCGACCCCGATCTGCGCGCGGGTGGTCTGGGGGAGCACCACGCTCAGGGAGGTTCCGACCTCCAGCGACTCGGAGAAGAGGTCGACGTCGAGGAGGGCCATGCGCTCAGCCTTCCAGCACCAGCGTCGGGATGCAGGCCTCGCCGCGGCTCATCTGCTGGGCGGCGAGCGGCAGCTCGGCGCGGGCGGCGGTGTGGCGGTCACGGGCCGCGGTCAGCGGCTCCCG
Organism: uncultured Actinomycetota bacterium; assembly: GCA_963754025.1. Taxonomy (GTDB): domain Bacteria; phylum Actinomycetota; class Actinomycetes; order Propionibacteriales; family Nocardioidaceae; genus Nocardioides. The sequence continues at coordinate 1,557,775 of CAVWEC010000005.1, forward strand.
CCCGACCACCTCGCCGTCGCGGACCAGCGGCACCAGCAGCGCCCGGTCGTCGCCGTCGTCGACCGGGGGCCGGCCGATGCCGACGACCTCCGCCTCCGCGACCCCGGCCGCCGTACGCCGGCGCAGGGCGTACTTGCGGCCGCCGACCGAGGCCTTGTCATGGCTCTTCTTCGCGACCGGAGCGACCGCGCCGTCGGCGCCCTCGCGGGCCACCAGCTTGTAGACGAAGCCACAGGTCGGGTGGCCGGAGCCGGTGACCAGCTGGGTGCCGACGCCGTAGGCGTCGACCGGCGCGTTGGCCAGCGCGGCGATGGCGAACTCGTCGAGGTCGCTGGTCACGACGATCCGGGTGCCGGTCGCACCCAGCGAGTCGAGCTGCGCCCGCACCTGGTGGGCCAGCACACCGAGGTCGCCGGAGTCGATGCGCACCGCGCCGAGCTCGGCACCCGCGACCTCGACGCCGAGGCGCACCGCCTCGGCGATGTCGTAGGTGTCGACGAGCAGGGTCGTGCCGCGGCCGAGGGAGTCGACCTGGGCCCGGAACGCGTCGGCCTCGGAGTCGTGGAGCAGGGTGAAGGAGTGGGCGGACGTGCCCGCGGTGGGTACCCCGTGACGCTGCCTGGCTGCCAGGTTGGAGCTGGAGGCGAAGCCGGCGACGTACGCCGCCCGCGCAGCGGCCACCGCCGCCTCCTCGTGGGTGCGCCGCGACCCCATCTCGATGCAGGGGCGCCCGCCCGCGACCAGCGTCATGCGCGAGGCGGCCGACGCGATCGCCGAGTCGTGGTTGTAGATCGAGAGCAGCAGGGTCTCGAGCAGCACCGCCTCGGCGAACGTCGAGCTCCACGACGATCAGCGGCGAGTGCGGCAGGTAGACCTCGCCCTCGGCGTAGCCCCACACGTCGCCGGAGAAGCGGTAGTCCGCCAGCCAGGCCAGCGTGGGCTCGTCGACGACGTCGCCCCCGCGCAGCACCTCCAGCACCTCGTCGTCGAAGGTGAACGCCTCCAGGGCGTCGAGCGCCCGCCCCACGCCCGCCACCACGCCGTAGCGCCGGCCCTCGGGCAGTCGCCGCGGGAAGAGCTCGAAGACGGACCGCCGGTCGGCGGTGCCGCCCGCCAGCGCGGCCTGGAGCATGGTCAGCTCGTAGTGGTCGGTGAGCAGGGCTGTTGAGCGGATCACGACGGTCACTGTGCCACCATGAGGGAGTGTCAGCGCCGAGCCCGGTCGAGGTCGACCCGACGCAGGTCCCCGACGAGATCACCCAGGTGGCCAAACCCTGGGTGACGATCGTGTGGAACGACCCGGTCAACCTGATGTCCTACGTCACCTACGTCTTCCAGAAGTACTTCGGCTACGACAAGGCCACGTCCGAGCGGTTGATGATGGAGGTGCACCGCGACGGCAAGTCGGCGGTGAGCACCGGGTCGCGCGAGGAGATGGAGCGCGACGTCCAGGCCATGCACGAGTACGGCCTGTGGGCCACGATGGAGAAGCAGAGCTAAGTGTCCGGATTCGCCCGCCACCGCCGTAGTGGCCACGTCATCGCGACCTTCTCCGGCTTCGAGGCCGACCTGCTGCGCTCGCTCGCCGGCCAGCTCGTCGAGCTGTTGCGCAACGAGGCCGCGATCCCTCGGTCCGTCGAGGACACCTTCGAGGCGATGATGGACTTCTCCGGCCCCACCTCGGCCCCGGAGGACCCGGTGCTCGCGCGGCTCTTCCCGACCGCCTACCAGCACGACGAGGAGGCGGCCGCCGAGTTCCGGCGCTTCACCGAGGGTGGCCTGCGCGACGGCAAGGCCGACGGCGCCGCCACCATCATCGACACCCTCGAGGACGCCGGGCTGCCGTCCGAGCTCACCGAGGACGGCCTGATGATCGACGTCGAGATGGAGGAGCCGGTCGCCGAGGCGTGGCTGCGCTCCTTCACCGACCTCCGGCTGGCGCTGGCCACCAGGCTCGGCGTCGAGGAGGAGGACGACGAGGTCTGGGAGGCGCTCCCCGACGACGACCCGCGCGTGCAGGCGCACGACATCTACCAGTGGGTGGGCTACCTCCAGGAGACCCTGGTCGACGCCCTCACCGCCTGAGGACGCGCCGTGCCGATCCCCGACCACGTCGCCGCCCTCCGTCGCCTGGTGGGACCGATGGAGCTGTGGCTCCCCGGTGTCACCGCCGTGGTGCGTCGCGGGCAGCCCGGCCACGAGGACGTGCTGTTCGTCCGCCGCTCCGACACGGGGGAGTGGACGCCGGTCACCGGCATCCTCGACCCCGGCGAGGAGGCCGCCGTCGGCGCGGCCCGCGAGGTGCTGGAGGAGACCTGCGTCGTCGCCCGGGTCGACCGCCTGGCCTCGACCTCGGTGGTGCACGCCGTCATCTACGACAACGGCGACCGCGCGTCGTACCTCGACCTCTGCTTCGCCTGCACGTGGGTCTCCGGCGAGGCCGCGGTCGGAGACGACGAGAGCAGCGAGGTGGCGTGGTTCCCGCGCGACGCGCTGCCGCCCATGAGCGACCACATGCGGGCCCGCGTCGAGGCCGGCCTCGCCGACGAGGACGCCGCGCGCTTCTGAGCGCCGCAGCCCACATCGTGGCCGCGGTGGGCCTGCCGGCGCGGTGTCCCTACCCTTGGGGGCGTGCTGAGGATCGACCGAGCGACCTACGACGGCATCGTCGCCCACGCGAAGCGGGACCACCCGGACGAGGCGTGCGGCGTGGTGGCGGGCCCCGCGGGCAGCGACCGACCCGAGCGGCTGGTCGAGATGATCAACGCCGCGGGCAGCCCCACCTTCTACGAGTTCGACTCCACCGACCTGCTCCACCTCTACAAGGAGATGGACGAGCGGGACGAGGAACCGGTGGTGATCTACCACTCGCACACCGCGACCGAGGCCTACCCCAGTCGCACCGACATCGGCCTGGCGATGGAGCCCGGCGCCCACTACGTGCTCGTCAGCACACGTGAGCACGGGAATACTGAGGGCCCCGTGGAGTTCAGGTCCTACAGGATCGTCGACGGCGAGGTGACCGAGGAAGAGGTCGCCGTGACCGAGTCCGGCGCCGACGGTCCCGCCCCCCGCAACGACTGACGAAGCAAGGAGCACCCCATGGCCATCGAGGTCCGGATCCCGACCATCCTGCGCACCTACACCGGCGGCGAGAAGGCCGTGACGGGCAGCGGCGAGAGCCTGGCCCAGCTCATCGACGACCTCGAGGCCAACCACCCCGGTCTCCGCGAGCGGCTGCTCGAGGAGAAGGACGGCAGCGACGACCTGCGCCGCTTCGTCAACGTCTACGTCAACGACGAGGACGTGCGGTTCCTCGGCGGGCTCGAGGCGGAGCTGAGCGACGGCGACCAGGTCGTCGTGCTTCCCGCTGTTGCCGGCGGGTCGAGCACTGTGGGCGGATGACCCGGTACGACCACCTCCTCGCCTCGGTCGGCGGTACGCCGCTGGTCGGGCTGCCGAGCCTCTCCCCGAGCCCCGACGTGCGGCTCTGGGCCAAGCTCGAGGACCGCAACCCCACCGGCTCGATCAAGGACCGTCCGGCCCTGAAGATGGTCGAGATGGCCGAGAAGGAGGGCCGGATCCGGCCCGGCGACACCCTCCTCGAGCCGACCAGCGGCAACACCGGCATCTCGCTGGCCATGGCCGCCAAGCTCAAGGGCTACCGGCTGGTGTGCGTGATGCCGGAGAACACCTCGGAGGAGCGGCGCCAGCTGCTGCGGATGTGGGGTGCGGAGATCGTCTCCAGCCCCGCCGCCGGTGGCTCCAACGAGGCGGTGCGCGTCGCCAAGGGGATCGCGGCCGACCACCCGGACTGGGTGATGATGTACCAGTACGGCAACGACGCCAACGCGCTCGCCCACGAGGAGGGCACCGGACCCGAGCTGCTGGCCGACCTGCCCTCGATCACCCACTTCGTCGCCGGCCTCGGCACCACCGGCACGCTCATGGGCGTCAGCCGGTACTTCCGGCGGGAGAAGCCCGACGTGCGCATCGTCGCCGCCGAGCCGCGCTACGGCGAGCTGGTCTACGGCCTGCGCAACCTCGACGAGGGGTTCGTCCCCGAGCTCTACGACGCCTCGCTGATCGACGCGCGGTTCTCGGTCGGCCCGCGCGACGCCGTACGCCGCGTCCGCGAGCTGCTCGAGCAGGAAGGGATCTTCGCCGGCGTCTCGACCGGCGCGATCCTCCACGCGGCGCTCGGCCAGGCCGCCAAGGCCATCAAGGCGGGCGAAGCCGCTGACATCGCCTTCGTCGTGTGCGACGGTGGCTGGAAGTACCTCTCGACCGGTGCCTACGAGGGCACCGTCGACGAGGCCGAGGACCGACTCGAAGGGCAGCTCTGGGCATGAGGCACGCCGTGGCGACCTGGCCGGGTCTGCTGGCACTGCTGCTGGTCGCCACGTTCGTGCCCGCCGGCGTCGCCGCGGCCGGCACCTCGGATCCGCCGGTGTCGACCACACCGCCGACCGTGTCCGGCGACCCGGTCTACCGCGGGGAGCTGCGTGCCGACCCGGGCACCTGGCAGCCGTCGGAGGGCCTCACCTACACCTACCAGTGGTTGCGCGCCGGCGAACCCATCGCGGGTGCGACCGAGCGCCGCTACACGCCGCGGCTCGACGACCTCCGCACCCGGCTCTCCGTCACGGTCACCGCCACCGACTCCCTCGACCAGGCCTCCGAGCCGGCCGCGAGCGAGCCGACCGGGCGGGTGCGCAAGGCCGACCTCGAGCTGCTCGACCGGCCGACCGTCACCGGCACCCGACGGTGGACCCACCGGCTCACCGCCGACCGCGGCGACTGGCGGCAACCCCGGCTGGAGGTGACCTTCCGGTGGCTGCGCGACGGCAAGCCTCTCGACGGTGCGAAGCGTCGGCGCTACCGGCTCCAGCACACCGACGTCGGCCACCGGGTGCAGGTGCGGGTCACGGCCCGCAAGGAGGGCTACCGCACCGCCAGGGTGACGTCGCGACGTGGCCCCAGGATCGGTCACCTGCGGCCCGTGCGCCGCACCGCGACCTACCGCATCGAGACCCGGGGCCGCATCACCGCGAGCATGTCGGTCTTCCGCAAGCAGGTGGCCCAGACCTTCGCCGACCCGCGTGGCTGGCGCTCCGCGGGCGTCGCGTTCCGCCGGGTGGCCCGTGGGGGCGACTTCTCGGTGGTGCTCGCTGAGGCCGACGAGGTGCCGCGGTTCTCGTCGGTGTGCAGCGCCCAGTGGAGCTGCCGGGTGGGTCGCTACGTGATCATCAACCAGCTGCGCTGGAAGCACGCGTCGCCGTCGTGGAACTCCGCCGGGCAGTCCCTGCGCGGCTACCGGCACATGGTCGTCAACCACGAGACCGGCCACTGGCTCGGCCACGGCCACCGCGGGTGCACCGGGCGGGGCAACCTCGCGCCGGTCATGCAGCAGCAGTCGAAGGGGCTCGACGGCTGCCGCCACAACCCTTGGCCGCTGGCCTCCGAGCGCTGGCTGGGCTAGCGGACGTCCAGCACGGCCTCGTGCCCGGCCTCGCTCCCGGGCAGCGGCTCCAGGCCGAGCAGCCGTAGGGCGAGATTGGCGGTGTCGCCGTTGCGCACCGGCTGCCGCGCGGCGGCGTACGTCGTGCGGCGGCGGCCGGGATCGCGGTAGTCGGGGTTGAGGTCGTAGAGGTCCTCCCCGGCGGCGGTTCCGACGCCCCAGACCACGAACGGGATCCGGTAGTTCGCGCGGTCGCGACGCGTCGGAGTGCCCGCGTCGGCGGCCGCCGTGGTCGGCGGTGACCACGACCGTGGTGTGGCGGCGCAGGCGTCGCTGCGAGCGGATCGTGCGCAGCACCTCGCCGACCAACCGGTCGGCGTGCTCGGCGGCGCGGAGGTAGGCCCTGGAGGAGAACCCGTGGTCGTGCCCGGCGTCGTCGGGCAGCGAGAGGTGGAGCAACGTCAGGGCGCGGCCGCGGCGTCGCAGGTCGCGGGTGGCGAGCCGGGTCAGCCGGTCGTTGTCGGACTCCACGACGAGCCGGGCGACCCCGCGCGGCCACGAGCGGTCGAAGAGGGTCAGCTTCCGCTTCGATGTGAAGAGGCCGGGGCGTCCGCCCGACGCACGGACGCTCGAGAACACCGACGCGACGGGGTGGCCAGCGGCCTCCTGCACCGTGCGTGGTCGCCGTCGCTCGTCGTTCCACGTGACGCCGTGGCCCCCGTGGTCCGCGGCCACCCGTCGGCCGGTGACGATGCTGGTGTGGTTGGACAACGTGGCCGTCTGCTCCCGCGCGGTGCGGGCCTCGAGCGTGCCGGCCCCGTGGGCCAGCAGCCGGTGCAGCACCGGGGCGCGCTCGGGGCCGAGCCGCCGGGCGGCGTACGCACCGAAGCCGTCGAGGGTGATCACGACGACGCGGGTGGTCCGAGGATCCGGGCGGGCCGCGGAGTCCTGGGCGCCGCGACCGGCAGCAGCGGGCGTGACGAGCGAGGTCGACCCGAGGGTGAGCACGGTGGTGAGCACGATGGCGAGCACGACGGCGAGGCACCACCGGGGGGCGGTCACGGGCCGAGAGTACGCCGGATCACGCCGCGTCGGGGTGCCTGTCGGGGGCGTGTGGCCGTAGCCTTCTGGCTGTGCCAGCAGCCACCGGAGCCGATCGGGACGCGCCCATCGGCATCTTCGACTCCGGGTTCGGCGGGCTCACCGTGGCCCGCTCGGTCATCGACCAGCTGCCCCACGAGTCGGTCGTCTACCTCGGTGACACCGCCCGCCAGCCCTACGGCCAGAAGCGGATCGCCGAGGTGCGCGAGTACGCGCTCGAGTGCCTCGACCACCTGGTGGACCGTGGCGTGAAGGCGCTCGTCATCGCGTGCAACTCGGCCTCCGCGGCGGTGCTGCGCGATGCTCGGGAGCGTTACGACGTGCCCGTGGTGGAGGTGATCCTGCCCGCCACGCGTCGGGCGGTCGCAGCCACCCACGCCGGTCGGATCGGCGTCGTCTGCACCCGCGCCACGGCGGAGTCGATGGCCTACGAGGACGCCTTCGCAGCGGCGCCCCAGGTCGAGCTGCTGGTCCGTGCCTGCCCGCGGTTCGTCGACTTCGTGGAGGCCGGCGTGACGGGTGGCGACGAGCTGCTCGCCGTCGCCCGCGACTACCTCGAGCCGTTCTCCGACGCCGGTGTCGACACCCTCGTCCTCGGCTGCACCCACTACCCGCTGCTGACGGCGGTGATCCAGCTCGTCGTCGGCGACGGCGTCACGCTCGTCTCCAGCGCCGAGGAGTGCGCGAAGGACGTCTACAAGATGCTGGTCGACACCGGTCTGATGCGCGACGGCGGCGAGCCGGCCTACGACTTCCTCACCACCGGGGCGCCCGACGACTTCGCCACCATCGGTCGACGCTTCCTCGGCAACGAGCTCGCGGCGGCCACCCAGTTCGCCGGAGGGCTGGCATGAGGCTCACGGTCGTGGGCTGCTCGGGCAGCTACCCGGGACCCGACTCGTCGGCCAGCTGCTACCTCCTGGAGTCCGAGCACGAGGGCCGCACCTGGCGGATCCTGCTCGACCTCGGCTCGGGGGCGCTGGGGGCGCTGCAGCGCCACGTCGACCCGTTGGCGATCGACGGGGTCTTCCTCAGCCACCTCCACGCCGACCACTGCCTCGACCTCTGCGGCTACCACGTGCTGCGCCGCTACCACCCCGACGGACCGCAGCCGCGGGTGCCGGTGTGGGGCCCGGCCGGCACGGCCGACCGGATGGCACGCGCCTACGACCTGCCGACCGACCCCGGCATGCACGAGGAGTTCGACTTCCGCGAGCACGGCGCCACGGTCGACCTCGGCCCGTTCCGCGTCGAGGCGATTCCGGTCGAGCACCCGGTGCACGCCTTCGGGCTGCGGGTCTCGGCCGACGGCACGACCCTGGGCTACTCCGGTGACACCGCGCCGTGCCAGGGCTTCGAGGACGTCGCCCGCGACGTCGACCTGCTGCTGGCCGAGGCGTCGTTCCACACCCTCGCCGACAACCCGCCCGGCATCCACCTCACCGGCGCCGACTGCGGCGAGACCGCCGCACGCCAAGGGGTCGGGCGACTGCTCCTGACGCACATCCCGCCGTGGCACGACCCCGAGCAGTCGCTGCGCGAGGCGCGCGCGGCGTACGACGGCCCCGTCTCCCTCGCCCGGGCCGGCGACTGCCACGACCTCTGAGCGCCGTGGCAGGCGGGGGTCAAGCGCCGTGGTCGAGCGCGGGGGTATGGCGTCGTGGTCAGGGTCCTGACGCTCACTCAGACGCCGCAGCACCGCGCTGGACGCTGGGGCGCTGGACGCTGGGGCGCTACTCCAGCCCGGCGTCGTGGACGAGGATGGCGATCTGCACGCGGTTGGTGACCTGGAGCTTGTCGAACACCCGGGAGACGTGGGCCTTCACCGTCGGCACCGAGAGGTGGAGCTGGACGCCGATCTCGGCGTTGCTGTGGCCGCGGCCGACCTCGCGGGCGACGTCGAGCTCGCGCTCGGTGAGACCGCGCAGTGCCTCGCGGGCCGTGGCGCCCCGCTGGTCGCCGGTGTCGCGCCGGACCCGCTTGATGAGGGCGCGGGTGGCGGCGGGGGAGAGCATCGGGTCCCCGCCGACGACGGCGCGGATCGCGGTCACGATCTCCGGCGGCGGGGTGTCCTTCAGCAGGAACCCGTCGGCCCCGGCGGCGAGGGCGCCGACGACCAGCTCGTCGGCGTCGAAGGTGGTGAGCACGATGACGCGGGGCGGGTCCGGTCGGCGGTGCAGCTCGCGGGTGGCCTCCAGCCCGCCCAGCACGGGCATCCGGATGTCCATCAGCACCACGTCGGGTCGCATGGTCGCGCTGAGCGCGACCGCCGCCCGGCCGTCGGGGGCCTCGCCCACGACGTCGAGGTCGGGCTGCCCGCCGAGCATCAGCGTCAGCGCCGACCGCACCAGCGGGTCGTCGTCGACGACGAGCACCCGAGTCATGTCCGCCACGGTATCCACCCGTGCAGCTCGAAGTCGCGGCCGTCCTGGTGGTGGTCGAGGCGGCCGCCGCGCAGCGCGGCGCGCTCGGACAGCCCGACCAGGCCCAGGCCGCTGCCCGGGGTCGCCGTCGGGCCGAAGCCGAGGGGGTTGCGCAGCACCACGTCCACACCGGCCTCCGGATCACCGCTGACCTCGACCCTCAGCACCGCGCCGGGTGCGTGCTTGCGCACGTTGGTG